>PJFC01000022.1 GCA_003574885.1 Geobacter sp. | reverse complement strand
GGGGATAGCCCGCTCCCTGCGGCACGGCGTGGCACCCCTGGCAGACTCCGGTCCCCCGGTAATCGACGTAGTTCCTGGCTCTGCCGGTGTACTGGAAGAACACCCGCCCGTTGCGTACCGCTCCGGCACTGCTGGAGATGTTCATGTACCGCCTGATCAGGTAGACGTTGGGGATTTTCTCCTCGTCGGTTACCGCATTGGCGTCGTACGCCACGTGCCCGCTATGGCAGTCGCCGCACTGGATGTCCTGCCCCTTGTTGTTGTGGGACGCTTTACCCGCATGACAGTTGGTGCAGATGTTTGTGGCAGCCGCACTGGCACCCCGCAGGTCGGTACGCAGCAACCGGCCGGCGGAGGGAGCAAGGTTCCCCTGCCGGGCACTGGTGGCGCTGTCGTAGGTGGCGCTGTTGGAGTCGGCGAAGTGCACCCGGTGGCAGGTGGAGCAGAGGACTTGCCCGCCTACCAGCTTCAGGGCGGAGGTCGGGTTGGCAGGATTGCTGTTGACCGGTACGCTGTAAAATGCCGCCGGTCGCGCCTTGGTGGCCCCGGAGTAGCTGACGGTGACCGGGTGGGTGCCGCTTAAGTGGCTGGTGCTGTTGCGCTGCCGGTGGCAGTCGAGGCACATCTCGTCATTGTCGTTCAATGCCCGCAGAAACGGCGCGGAGTTGAAGGCTGAGGAGCGGGGATTCTTGACGTTATGGCAGCGGACGCAGCTGATGGTACCCCGCATGTTGTCTTTGGTCATCTGCGGGTTGAGGGGGGGCAGGGCTCCCGCCGGCGGGACGCTGTCCGAACCACTCCAGTTGTGGGAAGTCTGGTAAAGTGTGCCGGGCCGGGCAGAGGTGGCGTTGCCGAACGGGTTGGAGGCGTCACCCGGAACGAAGGATTTGGTCCCCGCCTTGCCGTCGGCAGGATTGTGGCAGGTGAGGCAGAGGTTGGTATACCCCTGGGTCCCCAGGGTGCTGTGGCTCTGGTGGCAACTGGCACAGGTGTAGCCGTTGGCCGTGTTATGGGGATAGTCGACTGC
>PJFC01000019.1 GCA_003574885.1 Geobacter sp. | reverse complement strand
CCAACAAGTTAAGAGTTTATGCGGCGCGGAGCCGCCACATAAAGTCAAGTTGAACTCAGCCGTCGTTGGCGTCTGCACCGTTATTTGGATTTTTATCCGTGGTTTCTGGGCTTGTTGCGGGGATAGTACCGCTAATGTGAGGTCGTTTCAATGACAAACTTGTAAGGATAAGATGACTTCCAGCGTTTTTTTCGATGATAGTCGCCCTGGTTAATGGCGTCTAAGTCATGCTGCACGTCAATTTCTGTAGCTCCGGGCGCACTGGTAGGGCAGTGCCGGCTATTTAATTGCCCGCATCCGTTACGGCTTCCTTTCTGCGCGCTTCATCCCTTGCCACGGCGGACTTCTTGCCTTGGGTGGCAGCACCTCGATTACCACCATGATTCCTTTGCCGCAACAGGGACACCGCTTTGCCGCCGGACCTGAGGGCGCTGTTTCATCTTCTGACGCTGGTTCGGCATTCTCTGCCATCTGGGTTTGTATCTGTGCCAGCTTCCTGCGATTTGCCGGGCTCCACAGGCCGAAGTAGCGCACCTTGTGGAATCTCTGCGGCAAGACATGCTGAAGATAACGCCGCAGGAATTCCTCCGCTGGAAGTTTCATCGTGTTCCATTGCCGGGTATCCGACACCTGATAGCGGAAAGTGACGATGCCGTCTTCGAGCGAGAGTATGCGACTGTTGGCTATGGCGATGCGGTGGACGTAGCGGCCTAAGTAATCGAGGACTTTCTTCGGGTTCTTGATGGGGGGCTTGATCTTCACTACCCAATCGGTCTGCCACAGCTCCTTTGGGAAACTTTCTTCGGGGAACTGCTTTTTCAGCCTGGCCATGAACTTTCCCCGGAAGAGCTTGGACAGTGCTTTTTCGCAGACGAGGCACTTCTTCTTTCTCGCTCTGCGCCACCGTCCATCTGCATCCAGCCCGCCTGCGGGGACCAGCATGTGAACGTGGGGGTGGTGTTCGAGAGTGCGTGTCCAGGTGTGAAGCACTGCCAGGATGGCTAGCTGCCCACCGACATATGTGGGATCGTGCCCGAGCTTTTGCAGTGCTTCGGCAGCAGTGCCCATCAGGATCGAGTAGATCCTGTCCTGGTGGCTGCGCGCTAGCCGCCGCAACTGTTGCGGGATGGTGATGGTTACATGGAAGTAGGGAACGGAAAGGAGTTCCTTGCGCCGCTTGGCGATCCATTTGTTGGTATCGGAGCCATGGCACTTGGGACAGTTTCGATCCTTGCAGGAGTGGTAGGCGTAACGATGGTGGCCGCAGTCATCGTCATCGCACTGTTCTACATGTCCACCCAGTGCCTCGGTCCGGCACGAAACTATTGCCCTGAGCGCGTGCTGGTGGCCGGCCGGCATGTGGCCGCCGAACTTCTCGATGTACTCGCTGCCGTGGATGCGGACGATATCCGCTAGCTCGACCACGGTTAGAGATCGGACATCAGGTCGTTCAAACTTTTGCCCAGCCGCTCGGTGATGCGACTGGTCAGATGAAGGTAGATCTTGGTGGTGGAGATGTCGGCGTGGCCGAGGATTTTTTGCAGGGTGGTGATGTCTTCGCCGTTTTCAAGAAGGTGGGTGGCGTAAGAGTGGCGCAGGGTGTGGGGGGTGGCGTCCTTGTTGATGCCGGCCTCAATCAGAGCACTTTTGAAGGCGTGCTGCAGGGTATCGGTGCTGAGGTGCCTCTGTTTCTGGGGAAACAGCCATGGAGTGCCGTTATCGTGGTTCCTGCTGTGGGCACGCAATAATTTCAGCACATGGTCGGGCAGCGGCACGGCCCGGTCCTTCCCCCCTTTGCCGCAGCGTACCCAGATTTGCCTGCGGTCGGCGTCGATGTCTTTTACCGTAAGCCGCGCCGCCTCCGCAATACGCAGGCCGCAGGCGTACATGGTGGTGAGAGCCATGCGGACAACCGGGTGCCTTAATTGCTTCAGAACCGCCCGCACTTCTTCCCGCGACAGCACCACCGGCAGCTTCTTCGACCGCCGGGGCCGGACCAGGTCGAACACCGGCCATACCCGGCCGAGAGTCTTTTCAAAGAAGAACTTGATGCCGCACAGATGGATGGTAACGGTACTCTTGGCCGCCTTGCGCCGCTCGATCAGGTAGAGGAAGAACCGGCGCACCTCCTGTTCGGACAACTGGTCGGGGGAACGCATGTAATATTTGGCCAGCGCCCGCACTGCATCCAGATAGCTCTTCTGCGTCTTCGGCGAATATCCGGCAAGCGCCAGATCCTCCATCATCCTTCTTCGCAACTCCGTCATGATCCTTTCTCCTTTTCTTCTGGTTTTTTCGGCCCTCAGGCCGTGAAAACCGTATCAACGAAAGGAGAAATCTCAACCCGGCAACAAAAAAGGCAGCCTCCCGAGAAGCCGCCCAATACCTGTTTATGTGGTTTTTGATTTTAAATCAGTCTCTGTTTTTTTATGTCTTTGATTTTATAGCCTTTTTCTACCGCGAAGCGGTTTAGTTCAACTCATTATTGAGCAGTTAG
>PJFC01000023.1 GCA_003574885.1 Geobacter sp. | reverse complement strand
GCAGCCCGCCCCGCTTGTTACCCGTGGCGCTGGAGTAGCGGCTGGTGATCCCCGCCACGCTGGAGCCGTGGGAGTTGTGACAGTCGTAGCACTGAACGCCGGTGCCGCCGCTGGTATTCGTTATGGCACCGTCGACGCCGGTGGTGGTGTTCCATCCCCGCTGATTAGCCGCCGCGTTGCCGTGGGCCGACAGGGATTTGGCGATCCGCTTCTGGGCCGCGTTGGTGACGGTGGAGTATTTGCCCCAGGTGGTCTTACCGGTCTGGGCATAGCGGGCGGCGACGCTGGTTCCGTCCCAGGCGTACTGCTTGGGGGTCTTGCCGTCGCCGAAGGGAGTTGCACTGTTGTTCTGGTCGCTGTGGCATCCCAGGCAGTGGCTGGTCACTTTCTCGATTTCACCACGTGTGCCGTTGGCGGTGTACTGGACGGCGGTGGCCCCGGCGGTGAAGGTGGTCGGACGGGCCGCGGCGCCATAAACAACGAGATCGACCGGCGAGCCGGGGGCAGCTGCCCCGCCGTGGTAGGCAGGGTTGATGGTGCCGTTGCTGTTGGCCTCCCAGTGGCACTGGTAGCATTTGGCATCGGTCAGCTCACCCTGGACGTGGTGGGAACTGCCGCCA
>PJFC01000021.1 GCA_003574885.1 Geobacter sp. | reverse complement strand
CAGGTCCCAGCTCTTCAGACCTACAGCTTTTCTCAATATGAGCAATGCATCGACCAGGTCGATGGCACCGTTCGGATTGGGCTTGCCGTCAAGCAGCGGGCCGATATCGCCATGGGCCAACTGGCTTGGGGTCGGGGGTACATTGTTGACGACGACCCGGATTGCCGTGAGGGCGTCGGCCATGGTGACCGTGCCGTTCCCGTCCACATCACCATCAGGGAACTGGTACTTCAGCCCGAGAGCGGTGCTGTTCCCTGCCGCGTCGTAGGCAAGTATCTGGAGAGCAGTCGGATCGTAGGCAGCCGTACCGAGATCGGCACTCCATGCCCCGTTCTCGACAGTTGCCGTAGCAAGAAGGGTAGTACCGCTCTTGACGAGGACCGTTGAACCGAGCTCCACCGTTCCGCTCAACCTGGAGGGCATGTAGCCGTTCGCCGGATTGACCGTGAATAGGGGCGGGGTTGTGTCATAGGTTATGGTACGGGTGGAGGTGGTCACGTTGCCGGCTGCGTCGGTGGCTATGACCTGCACCGCATAGACTCCGGTGGCCGGGAAATCCACGTTGAAAGAGTAGGCTCCGGCAGTGACCGGGATCGCCGTAATGATGCCATTGACGGAGCTGCTGACCGCAACGCCCATGTCGTCACTCACGGTTCCGGACAGAACGATATTCGGCTTGTTGGTGGCAAGGTCCTGCGTCGGGGTGGTTATCGCCAGTACCGGGCTCGTCAGATCAAGGGTGACGCTTCTCTTGAGGGACGACGTGTTGCCGTACAGATCCACAGCCGTCACCGTGACGGTATTCTGGCCTGCTGTCAGGTCAAGTGTAGCGGTCCAGTTGTTGCCGGCGTCCACCGCGACCGCCTTGCCGGCTACAGTAACTTTAGCGCTCTTGTCCACGTAGCCGCTGATGGTGAGGGCGGTGACGTTGGTGATGGCGTTGTCGGCCGGCGATGCTATGGTGATGACCGGAGCCGTGGCATCGAAATTGATCGACCGGGCGTCGATACTGGTGTTGCCAAGCAGGTCGGTGGCAATGACCGTAACCGTATTAACGCCGGTGGCCAGGGTTACCGCCGTGCTGAAGGTGTTGTTGGTCACGACTACCGGTTGGCCGTTGACGGTGACATTACCGGGATTGGCGTCGGTCACCGTCCCGGTTATGTTCTGGGTCTGGGTGCTGGTATAGCTTCCCGAGGCAAGGGCGGAAACCGCGAGTACCGGAGCAACCGTATCGAGCGTAACGCTCGTGGTCACTACCGCCTTGCTGCTGCCGGGAGTCTGCGCGCTCACGGTCAGGGTGTTGCTCCCCTCCACGAGGGTTGCCTCATAACTCCAGCTGGTATCGGTTATGACCGCGCTCCCCGTTACGGTGCCG
>PJFC01000020.1 GCA_003574885.1 Geobacter sp. | reverse complement strand
CCACCGTGCGTACGGTTCCGTACACGGCGGTTCATGAAACGCGCTGGAGCCGTTGGTACTGCTCCTGAAGGGAGAACAGTCCCAGGCTGTCGAAGTAGGAGTTCTTAAGAAGCCGGTGCATGTTGAAGGTTCCAGCCGTTGCCCAGGGACCGCGGTGAACTTTGACGAATCGCCATGCTGCGTCGTAAGAAAACCCCAGTTTAATCAGGTTACTCGCTCGGGTAATGTTCCGCTTCCACTGCCGCCACAGGATGGCCCGCAGTTTCCGCCGGAGCCAGCTGTCCAGTTCCTGGAAGATCGTCGTGTTTCCTGCAAGGTGGAAGTAGTTCACCCACCCCCGCAGCTTCGGATTCGCTTCCTTGATGGTCCGGGACATGCTCCATCCCCGCCCGTATTTGCAGATTTTCCTCAGGGTTGACTTGAACTTTGCTACCGCTTTATCCCCCACTTTCAGGCGGGCTTTCGTCGGATGCCAGGACATGGTGTACCCAAGGAAGATTCTGCGCCACGGTCGGTCTACCGCGCTTTTGGCTTGGTTGACCGTGAGCTTGAGTCGCTCCGACAGGAACTTTGTGATCGAATCCATAACCCGTTCGCCGCTGACCTTGGTGGCAACGTAGATGTTGCAATCGTCGGCGTAACGGCAGAAGGCATGGCCTCGTTTCTCCAGTTCTTTATCGAGTTCGTCCAGCAGGATGTTTGACAGTAGCGGCGAGAGCGGTCCGCCTTGCGGCGTTCCTTCCTGCCGGGGGGATATGATGCCTCCCTCAAACATGCCCACCTTCAGGTAGCTGTCGATCAGCTTCAGTACCCGCCGGTCTTTGATTTTGCGCCTGAGCAGCGACATGAGGATGTCGTGGTTGACGCGGTCAAAGAATTTCTCCAAGTCGATATCGACTACCCACCGTTTACCGCTTATGACGTTCTGCCGAGCGGCTTTTACTGCCTGATGGGCGCTCCGTCCGGGTCGGAACCCGTAAGAGCTTTCGGAGAAGTCCGGATCGAACAATGGACTCATTACCTGATGCACTGCCTGCTGGATGAGACGGTCTAAGACGGTGGGTATCCCCAACATTCTTGTGCCGCCTCCCGGTTTCGGTATCTCTACCTTCAGGACCGGTTGCGGGTGGTACTTGCCCGCCAGCAGTTCTTCTTTGATGCGTGGCCATTCTTGCTGTAGATAACCCTTTAAGGCCGTTACCGGCATCTCATCGACGCCCGGCGCTCCTTTGTTGGCTACCACCCGCGAGTGGGCCGCCATCATGTTGCCGCGGCTGATGATTGCTTCCATCAACCCTTCCGTCTCGAAAGTGGCTTGATCCGTCCTTCCCGTGACGCTTGCCGCACCAGCCACGGCACCCTTCGGCTTCCGGCCGCTCCACTCCGGGCTGGCGCCGGGCATCTCTTCCCGGCCTTCTGCTGCTCCTGTCGTCATCGAAATTCCGGGTTCCCTTTCGTCGTTTCATGTTCCGCCCTTCATCGACTGGTCAGGCCGACTACTATGGCTTCTGCTGACTTCTGCCGAACATGAGGGAATTGCTTTTCAATTCCCCTGCTCCGGGATTTCGCCCAGTGCGGGGCAGCAGACCTCCCCGGGTAATGCGCGTGACCTTCATCCCATACACCCGCCGCATTTACAGCCGTACCCTCTGGATGGTTATCGGGCTTTGAAGTCACGTGCCTTCTCGCCCGGATACGACTGCCTCTTATGCGATTTCTGTTCGTCGGGCCAGGACTTTGCCTGCGGCTTCCTTCAGATTCCGCCTCGCGACGGACACCCTTGCCGTCCGGCTAATGGTTCCCACCATCAGGGTCCATAGAGGACTTTCACCTCCAAGTCAACGATCAACCACCACAGTTGATCATACGTCGCTTGCGCGACACGCGCCCTGCCGGGCGCACACGGCT
>PJFC01000018.1 GCA_003574885.1 Geobacter sp. | reverse complement strand
CAGAGGTTGGTATACCCCTGGGTCCCCAGGGTGCTGTGGCTCTGGTGGCAACTGGCACAGGTGTAGCCGTTGGCCGTGTTATGGGGATAGTCGACTGCCAGCGCAGGCAACGACATCAGGACTAAGGCGGTGAGAAGCGCTACGATATAGCCCGGGATTATCTTCATAACAGGCTCCAGGTTGTGGAATAGGACCATTTATTTGTTGTGACAGGACAGGCAGAGCCCGCTGTTATCGTTGCTCATTACCAGGAACGGCCGCAGCTTGACGTCACCCACATAACTCCCCCCCGGACCGTTGGGGTTATTGCCGATGTAGCCGTAGGCGACGTGGGGGTCATGGCAACTGGAGCATTCCAGCCGTTTCTCCGGACCGAAGAAGCGGATGGCTGGGTTCACGTTGCCTATGGGGTTAAGGACGTTGCCCCCCTTCTCCGCCTGGGCATCCGTGTAGGAGAAGGAGATGGGATGGTCGTCCATCAGGTTGGAGCCGGCGTAGTTGTTAGTGTTGTTGTCGTCCAGCTTGCCGATATTGGCGCCGTAGTTCCCCATTTTGCTGTAGTACCCCATGTTGAGCGGTCCACCCGTATCCGGGTTCTCCAGCAGTCCGCCGATGCTGATGGTGGTGGCCGGATTCACCAGGACGTTGATGGCGGTCCGCCCGTCGTGGCAGCTCAGGCAGAGCAGGGACTCGGGGCCGGGGGTCGTGACACTCCGGGCTGCGCTGGAAAGACTCCCGGAGGAGTACAGGTCGTAGGTGAAGCCGCCGGGCATGGCCTTGTTCCAGAGCGGCACCGCCGGCCTGGCGTTGTGGGGAGTGTGGCAGAAGATGCAGATCTCGGTGGTACCACCCATCGACGGGTCGTCGGCGATGTAGTTACGGGTATCGATCCCCGGAAAGGTGTTTGACATGTTGTGGACGGTGTAGCTGACGTTGCCGGTCAGGCCGAAACCGGGTTGTGCTCCGGCCAGAAGAAGTGCCGTGCCGATCAGGATGAGTGCCGCTTTCTTCATGTATAGTCCTTCCTCATGGATGTGATCTATTGTACGGTTACCAGCTCGACAGACCTACCGCCCGGCGCAGGATCAGCAGGGCGTCGACCAGGTCTATCCTGCCGTTGGGATTGGGACGACCCGCCAGAAGCGGACCGATATCGCCGTGGAGCAGGTTGTCGGCCGTGGGGACGATTCCCCCGCTGACGATCCTGATGGCCATGAGGGCGTCGGCCATGGTGACGAGCCCGTCGCCGTTCAGATCGCCATCAGGCTCGTGCACGACCAGCCCCTGCGTGCTCCGGTTGCCGGCAGCATCGGTGGCGATGATCCGCAGGGTGGCCGGATCGTAGCTTGTGCCGGTCAGGTCGGCGCTCCAGATGGTGCCATCGGTGACGACCCGGCCAACGGTGCCGTTCATGTCGCTGGTCGTGACGGTTGCATCTGCTTCGACGGTACCGCTCAACCTTTCCGGATAGTAGCCGGATACCGGATTGACGGTGAGAAGCGGCGGAGTGATGTCGTAGGTGATGTTCCGGCCGGTGCTGCTGATGTTGCCGGCGGCGTCGGTGGCGGTGATGCTGACGATGTAGGGCCCTTCAGCCGTAAATTCCAGAGGCAGGCTGAACTCTCCGCCGGTCAGGGTCAGCGGTACGGGCCGGCCGTTGACGCTGGCGGTCAGGGTGAAGGAGGTGGCATCGCTGGCCGATCCGGCGAGGATGAGGTTCGGGCTGGCGGTGGACAGGTCCTGTCCCGGCTGGCTGATGGCGATGACGGGGGCTTCGTTGTCGAGGGTGATGCTCCGCTTGAGGCTGGAGCTGTTGCCGTACCGGTCGGTGGCCGCTATAAGGACGGTGTTGAGTCCTGCGCCGAGATTGACGTCGGCCTGCCAGCTGTTGTCGGTCGTTGTGGCAGCGACGCCGTTGACGGTGACGGTGGCCGCTTTGTCGATTGTGCCGCTGATGGTGATGGTTTCTTTGCTGGTGGCGGCGTTGTCGGCGGGTGCGGTGACGGTGATGACCGGCAGGGTGGCATCGAAGTAGACGGTGCGCCGGTCGAGGCTTACGTTCCCCGCCAGGTCGGTGGCGGTGACGATGATGTTGTTGCTGCCGCCGCTCAGGGTGACGGCGCTGCTGAACCGGTCGCCGGTGAGAACTACCGGCTGGCCGTTGACGGTGACGTTGTCAAGCCAGGGGTCGCTGACGGTGCCGCTGATGTTCTGGGTCGGGGTGCTGGTGTAGCTGCCGTCGGCTATGGCGGAGACGCTCAGGACCGGCGCCGCGTTGTCGAGGATGATGGCGGTGACGACGGTGGCTGTCGCACTCCCCGGCTGGCTGGCGGTGACGGTGATGGTGTTGGTCCCGGGAAGAAGGACGACGGTCCCGCTCCAGCTGCTGCCGTCGACAGGGGCAGAAACGGTACCGTTCCGGTCGTTGCCGATGGTGACGCTGGCCCCGGCGGTGACGCTGCCGCCGATGTTCTGGCTGCTCTGGGCAGTGTAGCCGGCGACCCGGGTTATGTCGAGCTGGGGAGCAGGCAACAGGCGGGTGACGGTGACGCTCTGGCTGGCGCTCCCCGCCAGGTTGCGGGCCGCGACGTTGATGGTGGTCAGACCGGTCGCCAAGCCGTCAAGGGAGACGGCCCAGCTGGTGGCGCTCGGATAGGTGACCGGACCGGCGGTAGCCGGTGACGGAACGCTGATGCTGACGCTGGCCCCGGCCGTCATGGTGCCGCCGAGCGTGAGGCTGGAAACGGTGATCCCGGCAGGGACCGGGTCGATGCTGATGCCGGGCAGGGGTAGACCCGACGGGTCGATGCCGCCGTCTATGCCGTAGACGGTGACGTTGCCGTAGCCGTTGACGGCCAGAAGCCGCCCGGTGGCCGGGTCGAACTGCAGGTCGGACGGCACCATCAGCTGGCCGTTGCCGCTGCCGTAACCGCCGATGTAACTAAGAAAGCCACCCGCCACCGGCTTGGTGTTGACGATGGTGGTGGCGACCGGGTCGATCGCCTGGATGTTCCCCTGGTAGGTGTCGACGACGTAGAGCCGTTTCAGCACTGCCCCGTCATAGTCGAAGGCCACCCCCGCAGGGGCGGTAAACCGGAGTGGTCCGGCCCCCAGGCTGCCGATTACCCGCACCGGCTGCGATGTCGCACTGAGCCCCGCCACGGCGTAAAAGACGATCCGCCCGTTCAGGGTGTCGGCTATGGCCAGCTGCCGGCTCTGTTTCTCGAAGGCGATGGCGGTCGGCATGTTGAACCGCGCCGCCGGTGCCGGATCATTGATGGAGACGATACCCTGGGCAATGCCGAAGCTCCCGAACTTGAACAGCGGAGCCCCTCCCGCGGAGAATACCTGCACGCAGTTGGTGCCGCTGTCGGTGACGTAGATGGTGCCCGTGTCGTCCACGGCGATCCCCGTCGCGGCCTTGAACGGTCCTTCAGGCGGAATGAGACGACGCTGTTCCTGTCCGTCACGGCCAAGTACCGACACGTAACTGCCCCGGCTCACCAAAAGGCTGCCGTCCCCTCCTACCCCTATCCCCGCCGGCGCGCCGCCCGTTCCGATCACCCGGACCAGCCGCCCTGCCGGCGTATACTCAAGAACACCACCGCCTCGAGGGTCCGCTACGTACAGTGACCCATCCCCTACCGCCAACCGTACCGGCGTCCGCAGACCCTCAGTTATCGGTCCAAAGACCGTTACCTGTGGCGCTACCGCCCCTCTCGCTATCCCTACCTG
>PJFC01000017.1 GCA_003574885.1 Geobacter sp. | reverse complement strand
CGAGCGGGCGGGAAAAAAAGTTTAAGGGCAGAAAAAAATATATTGACAACGGAAGATGGTTTCGGTATATTGCAAAGTCTGTCGCGGGAACTTGGTCTTTGAAAACTAAATAGTAGACGAATGATTGTGGGTCCACACAATTGATTAATTTGAGACGATCTGATTTTTCAGTATAAACAACTGGAGAGTTTGATCCTGGCTCAGAACGAACGCTGGCGGCGTGCCTAACACATGCAAGTCGAACGGAGATAAGGGGCTTGCTCCTTATTTTAGTGGCGCACGGGTGAGTAACGCGTGGATAATCTACCTTGGAATCTGGGATAACATTTCGAAAGGGGTGCTAATACCGGATAAGACCACGATCTCTTTGGAGATTGCGGTAAAAGGGGGCCTCTGTATATGCTTCTGTTTCAAGATGAGTCCGCGTACCATTAGCTAGTTGGCAGGGTAATGGCCTACCAAGGCGACGATGGTTAGCTGGTCTGAGAGGATGATCAGCCACACTGGAACTGAGACACGGTCCAGACTCCTACGGGAGGCAGCAGTGGGGAATTTTGCGCAATGGGCGAAAGCCTGACGCAGCAACGCCGCGTGAGTGATGAAGGCTTTCGGGTCGTAAAGCTCTGTCGAGGGGAAAGAAGTGTATTGTGGTTAATACCCATGATACTTGACGGTACCCCTAAAGGAAGCACCGGCTAACTCCGTGCCAGCAGCCGCGGTAATACGGGGGGTGCAAGCGTTGTTCGGAATTATTGGGCGTAAAGCGCGTGTAGGCGGTTTGATTAGTCTGATGTGAAAGCCCTGGGCTCAACCCAGGAAGTGCATTGGAAACTGTCAGACTTGAATACGGGAGAGGGTAGTGGAATTCCTAGTGTAGGAGTGAAATCCGTAGATATTAGGAGGAACACCGGTGGCGAAGGCGGCTACCTGGACCGATATTGACGCTGAGACGCGAAAGCGTGGGTAGCAAACAGGATTAGATACCCTGGTAGTCCACGCCGTAAACGATGAGTACTAGGTGTTGCGGGTATTGACCCCTGCAGTGCCGCAGCTAACGCATTAAGTACTCCGCCTGGGAAGTACGGTCGCAAGACTAAAACTCAAAGGAATTGACGGGGGCCCGCACAAGCGGTGGAGCATGTGGTTTAATTCGACGCAACGCGCAGAACCTTACCTGGTCTTGACATCTACGGAACCTTCGTGAAAGCGAGGGGTGCCTTTCGGGGAGCCGTAAGACAGGTGCTGCATGGCTGTCGTCAGCTCGTGTCGTGAGATGTTGGGTTAAGTCCCGCAACGAGCGCAACCCCTATCCTCAGTTGCCATCATTAAGTTGGGCACTCTGTGGAGACTGCCGGTGTTAAACCGGAGGAAGGTGGGGATGACGTCAAGTCCTCATGGCCCTTATGACCAGGGCTACACACGTGCTACAATGGCCGGTACAAAGAGTTGCGATGCCGCGAGGTGGAGCCAATCTCATAAAGCCGGTCTCAGTTCGGATTGGAGTCTGCAACTCGACTCCATGAAGTTGGAATCGCTAGTAATCGCGGATCAGCATGCCGCGGTGAATACGTTCCCGGGCCTTGTACACACCGCCCGTCACACCACGGGAGTCGATTGGTCCCGAAGTGCGTGAGCTAACCCCTTGTGGGAGGCAGCGTCCTAAGGAATGGTCGGTGACTGGGGTGAAGTCGTAACAAGGTAGCCGTAGGGGAACCTGCGGCTGGATCACCTCCTTTCTAAGGAGCTAGAGGACATGATCCTCCAAGCTTACCTAGGTCAAAACAATCACACAGTTGCTGTTATTCGGTTTTGAGAGACCAGAAGTCATCTTCTGGTTTTTTGCTCTTTACAACATTGAGATCGTGAAGAAGCGATCACACGAATTGATGGGCTTGTAGCTCAGTTGGCTAGAGCACACGACTGATAATCGTGAGGTCGCTGGTTCGAGTCCAGCCAGGCCCACCAACTTTATTGGGGGGTGTAGCTCAGCTGGGAGAGCACCTGCCTTGCACGCAGGGGGTCATCGGTTCGAACCCGTTCACCTCCACCAATAAATTTGTAGGGGCGAATCTTGTATTCGCCCAGACACTTAGTTCTTTGACAATTGCATATGGATAGTAAGTTTAGGTAGCGATTGCGTATGAAGTGCTCGTGCGTAATTGTTTAATTGTATGAATTTGTAGTTTTGATTGATTTCGATTTTTTATGGTCAAGCTACTAAGGGCGTACGGTGGATGCCTAGGCAGAGAGAGGCGATGAAGGACGTGGTAAACTGCGATAAGCTTCGGTGAGCCGTTAAACAGGCTTTGACCCGGAGATTTCCGAATGGGGAAACCCGGCAGGGGTAATGCCTTGTCACTGTGTACTGAATACATAGGTACATAGAGCGAACTGGGGGAACTGAAACATCTAAGTACCCCAAGGAGAAGAAAACAACAGTGATTCCGTAAGTAGCGGCGAGCGAACGCGGAGTAGCCCAAACCGATACTAATTCGTTGGTATCGGGGTTGCGGGACCTTAACATGTGATTGATGAAGTGTAGCCGAGCGGTCTGGAAAGGCCGGCCATAGTGGGTGATAGCCCCGTAAGCGAAACACTGATTCACGCTAGAGGTATCCCAAGTACCGCGGAACACGAGAAATTCCGTGGGAATCCAGGAGGACCATCTCCTAAGGCTAAATACTCCTCTCTGACCGATAGTGAACCAGTACCGTGAGGGAAAGGTGAAAAGTACTCCGATAAGGAGGGTGAAATAGAACCTGAAACCGTATGCCTACAAGCAGTGGGAGCACCATGTATATCAGGTGTGACCGCGTGCCTTTTGCATAATGAGTCAGCGAGTTACTCTTGCTAGCGAGGTTAAGTTCATGGAACGGAGCCGAAGCGAAAGCGAGTCTTAACTGGGCGTCCAGTTAGCAGGAGTAGACCCGAAACCGGGTGATCTATCCATGGCCAGGGTGAAAGGAAGGTAACACTTCGTGGAGGCCCGAACCCACTGGCGTTGAAAAGCCAGGGGATGAGCTGTGGATAGGAGTGAAAGGCTAATCAAACTCGGAGATAGCTGGTTTTCCTCGAAATATATTTAGGTATAGCCTCAAGTATGCGTGACGGGGGTAGAGCACTGGATGGGCTAGGGGTCTCACCAGATTACCAAACCCAATCAAACTCCGAATACCGTCAACGAAGAGCTTGGGAGTCAGACGTCGGGTGATAAGATCCGTCGTCAAAAGGGAAAGAGCCCAGACCGCCAGCTAAGGTCCCAAAATCTACGCTAAGTGGAAAACGATGTGGAAATGTTTAGACAACCAGGAGGTTGGCTTAGAAGCAGCCACCCTTTAAAGAAAGCGTAATAGCTCACTGGTCGAATGGGTCTGCGCGGAAAATGTAACGGGGCTAAGCGTAGTACCGAAGCTGCGGACTGACACCTTAAGGTGCCAGTGGTAGAGGAACATTGTGTAAGCCTGTGAAGGTCGACCGTGAGGACGGCTGGAGGTATCACAAGAGATTATGCTGACATGAGTAGCGAAAATGCGGGTGAGAAACCTGCACACCGTAAACCCAAGGTTTCCTCCGTAAAGGTAATCTGCGGAGGGTTAGTCGATCCCTAAGGCGAGGCCGAAAGGCGTAGTTGATGGGAAACAGGTTAATATTCCTGTACCACCTAATGTTGCGATGGGGGGACGGAGAAGGGTAGGCGATCCGGTTACTGGATTTCCGGTTTAAGCGCGTAGGGGGGGAGAGTAGGCAAATCCGCTTTCCCATTCAACCCTGAGGCGTTATGACGAGAGCGTATGCTCATAAAGTCGTTGATCCCATGCTTCCAAGAAAAGCCTCTAAGCTTCAGACATTAGGTGATCGTACCGTAAACCGACTCAGGTGGGTGAGGAGAAAATCCTAAGGTGATTGAGATAACACTGGTTAAGGAACTCGGCAAAATGACACCGTAACTTCGGGAGAAGGTGTGCCCTCACTAGGTGAAGCGATTTACACGTGGAGCCGAAGAGGGTCGCAGAGAAATGGCGGTAGCGACTGTTTACTAAAAACATAGGTCTGTGCTAAGTCGTAAGACGATGTATACGGACTGACGCCTGCCCGGTGCTGGAAGGTTAAAGGGATTTGTTAGCGCAAGCGAAGCTTTGAACTGAAGCCCCAGTAAACGGCGGCCGTAACTATAACGGTCCTAAGGTAGCGAAATTCCTTGTCGGGTAAGTTCCGACCTGCACGAATGGCGTAACGATTTCCGCGCTGTCTCAACCAGTGGCTCAGCGAAATTGAATTCTCGGTGAAGATGCCGAGTACCCGCGGTAAGACGGAAAGACCCCGTGAACCTTTACTATAGCTTGACAGTGACATTCGGAATAGCTTGTGTAGGATAGGTGGGAGACTTTGAAGCTGGCACGCTAGTGTCGGTGGAGTCGTCCTTGAAATACCACCCTGGTTGTTTTGGATGTCTAACCTTGGCCCGTCATCCGGGTCGGGGACACTGTCTGGTGGGTAGTTTGACTGGGGCGGTCGCCTCCCAAAGAGTAACGGAGGCGCGCGAAGGTTCCCTCAGGTTGATTGGAAACCAACCGTAGAGTGTAATGGCATAAGGGAGCTTGACTGCGAGACCCACAAGTCGAGCAGGTACGAAAGTAGGTCATAGTGATCCGGCGGTTCTGTATGGAAGGGCCGTCGCTCAACGGATAAAAGGTACTCCGGGGATAACAGGCTGATCTCCCCCAAGAGTTCACATCGACGGGGAGGTTTGGCACCTCGATGTCGGCTCATCGCATCCTGGGGCTGAAGTAGGTCCCAAGGGTTTGGCTGTTCGCCAATTAAAGCGGTACGCGAGCTGGGTTTAAAACGTCGTGAGACAGTTTGGTCCCTATCTACCGTGGGCGCAGGATATTTGAGAAGAGCTGTCCTTAGTACGAGAGGACCGGGATGGACGTACCGCTGGTGTTCCAGTTGTGCCGCCAGGCGCAGTCGCTGGGTAGCTATGTACGGAAAGGATAACCGCTGAAAGCATCTAAGCGGGAAGCCTCCTTCAAGATTAGGTATCCCTGGGGTTAGCCCCCCCTGAAGGCCCGTTGTAGACCACAACGTTGATAGGCCGGGTGTGTAAGTACAGTAATGTACTCAGCTGACCGGTACTAATCGGCCGTGAGGCTTGACCATAAAAATTTATGAAGGGACTGGGGTCCAGGGTCTGGTGAAAACCAGACTCTTACCCCGGAACCTGATAACGCAATCACACTACCAACAAATCCTGAACTATGTAATTGCCGAGATAGATTCAGCTCGGAAAAGCGGAAGCTCGCTAGTTCGGAAGGGAAAACCTTCCGCGCTTCAGCCTTCCAGCCTTCCGCGCTAAAGAGTTTCTCGGTGGCTATGCCGAGAGGGTCACACCCGTTCCCATCCCGAACACGGAAGTTAAGCCTCTCTGGGCCAATGGTACTGCACGGGCAGCTGTGTGGGAGAGTAGGTCGCCGCCGGGAATTTTATTGAAAGCTCCACCATTCATGCGAATGGTGGAGCTTTTTTTTTGT
>PJFC01000009.1 GCA_003574885.1 Geobacter sp. | reverse complement strand
TTTGATTTTAAATCAGTCTCTGTTTTTTTATGTCTTTGATTTTATAGCCTTTTTCTACCGCGAAGCGGTTTAGTTCAACTCATTATTGAGCAGTTAGCACTTGGCATCTATATGTATATGCATGCATCTATCTGTAGATACTTGCATCTATATTTAGATGCAGCCTGAGCATATACATATAGATGCTTTTGGTTAAATTGCTACTTATCCAATGCATCTACATATATATGCTTTTCAAGAATTGTTCCGGAAATTTTTCCATAACGAACAAACCAAAGCCGCTTATCCGGTTTCCATATTCCCCCTGCTTCCTTGACTTTCTTGCGCAACTCTGTTTCATATCCTTCTATTTTCAGTGCAACGAGATTTTCTGCTGAGAACTTTTCCGGGGGAGGCTCCCATTCTTTTCGTTCGATTATCAGTTCAATTGTTTTTATCCGTTGCCGAGTCTTTGGATCGTATCTGTAACGAACACATACAAGGTCATCACCATATTTGCTGATCAGACTTTTGGTGCCTCGTTGGCCGGGTTTGAGAATAAGGCGGGTTTTCATGATAGCGTCGTTTCCCATTGGGCGAAAATTTGTCACAAACTATACGCAAATTCTGATAAAACGTAAATTAAAAACATTAAGGAATTGGCGATGATTCGGCTTCCTCCGCACCTTTACAAGCAGTATCGGGAGTTCTGTGTCAAAAGCAGCATAAAAAACTGCGATCTCACGGATTACATGATGTGGCTTCGTTACTTCCTCGACTTTTGCGAAAAGTACCAAGTTGCCGGGGATGAAGAACAGAAAACTTGTCTGTTCCTGGATAAGCTTCAACAGAAGAAGCAGTCGGAAGAAAAGCGTCGCCAGGCCCAGCATGCTATTTCACTCTATTTTGAGATGATAAAAGGCGGATCAACCATAGCACAAACTGCAGAGCTACAAAAGCCGCTAAGCGGCAGTCATGAGGTACACCAGGCACCAATCAAATATGCACATAAATCGTATTATCATGAAGCCGGCTATCAAGAGAAATCCGCTTCTCCCGAATGGGATGAAGTCTTGCAAAAATTGGCGGACGAGATCAAGGTGCGCCACTACTCCCGCAAGACATTGAAGACGTATGCATTATGGTCCCGCCAGTTCCAGCGGTTCCTCAAGAACAAACCACCGGAGGATTTGACCACCGAAGATGTCAAGGAATACCTGACCTGGCTGGCAGTGAAGTGCCAAGTGGCTGCCTCCACCCAGAACCAGGCGTTCAACTCGCTTTTGTTTCTCTTCCGCCATGCCCTGAAGCGCGACTTCGGTGAACTGCGCGACGTACCGCGGGCGAAGAAGTCGCTCTATATTCCGGTGGTGCTTTCCCGGGAAGAGATTGACAGCATCCTTGCCCATCTCTACTATCCCTACAACCTCATCGTGAAGCTCCTGTTCGGCTGCGGCCTTCGACTGTTCGAATGTCTGCAACTGAGGGTGCGGGACTTCAATTTCGACGCGGGAGTGCTGACGGTACATGGCAAGGGGAAGAAGGACCGGACCGTGCCGCTGCCAGAAACAATCAGGGATGAATTACAGAAACAGATGAAAAGGATTATTGAGATACATGGGCGTGATCTGGCAGATGGTTATGACGGGGTCTTTCTGGATGACGCGGTGGAGAAGAAGTTTCCCCAAGCACCGAAGGAGTTGGTGCACCAGTGGTTCTTCCCCCAGTCGTCGTTGACGCTGATGGAGGAAACAGGAGAGCAGCGGCGCTGGCACGTCCATGAGTCGAAGCTGCAAAAGGCCCTGTTCGTTGCCGTGCGCAAGGCGAACATCCCCAAGCGAGTCACTGCCCACACCTTTCGCCACTCCTTCGCTACCCACCTCCTGCAGGCCGGTTACGACATCCGCACCATTCAGACCAAGCTTGGCCATGCCAGTCTGAAAACGACCATGATATATACTCATTGTGTCCCGGTCAGGACGATTAAAGAGGCACGAAGCCCGCTGGATTTCTGATCACTCATGCTTGAAAGAATTTAATACCCCGAGAGCCTGAGGCTTCCGGGGTTTTAATTGTTTTGCGTCAGGGGAGATAGCGAACGACCGGACGGTCGCCTGCGATGGCGAGTGAGGCGCAGTAGCCGTCGGGAACGGCTATGTCTGCGAGGCTCCACCGGGCGGGCTCGCCGGGAAGTGCGCGATGGGCGATGAGGGCCGGAGGATGGCCGGGGAGGAGTGAGACGTCGAAGGAGTCGGAGGATTGGGTGAACCCGGTGCCGCACCCCTTCAGCCAGGATTCCTTGCGGGTCCAGCAGCGGTAAAAGGCGTCGAGTTGTTCCCCGTCGGGGAGGCTGAACAGCTCGTCCCGTTCCCGGGGGGAAAAGTAGCGCCGGGCCATGTCCCGGTAGGGGAGATCATCCCGCCGCTGTTCCAGGTCGATCCCCACGTCGCAGCCGACAGTCACGGCCAGGAGGCAGAGTCCGCCGCTGTGGGAGATGTTGAAGCGAAGCGGCCCGCCATCGGCCAGACGGGGTTTACCCTGCTCGCCCGTTTCAAACCGGAGCGCCGCCGGATCCTTGTCCAGATAACGGGCGACGGTTTCGCGGAGAAAGCCCCGACACGCGATGAACTCTTCACGTTTGCCTTGGTCACGCAGACGGTCCGCCCGAGCCAGTTCGTCAGGGGAAAGCAGGGACTTCAGGAGGATCAATGTATCGGTATCGCGGGTGAGGTGGGTGCGCCAGACATGGACTTCTCCGGGGGTTATGCTGAGGGGCGGGGTCACGCTTTTTCCCCGGCAAGCCATGCACGGAGACGGATGAGCCCTTCATTGATGGAAACGGCAGGTACGTAGCCGAGATCCCGGCGGGCGGCGGAGATGTCGAACCAGTGGGCGGTGGCCATTTCACGGGCCACGAAGCGGGTCATGGGGGGCTCTCCCAAAAGGCTGAAGAGCGACCAGAACCCTTCGCAGAGCAGGCCGGCGGCATAGGCCACAGATGATGGCACGCTCCCCGATACCGGCGGGAGATCGGCGGCGGCGAGGATGCGGTTGATCATCTCCCCGAGGGGGAGCGGTTCGCCGTTGGTTATGAAGTAGCAGTTGCCGGCAATAGCGGCGCCGGGGGCCAGCCGGTCGGCGGCGAGGAGGTGGGCAGCGGCAGCGTTGTCCACGTAAACCGTATCAACGAGGCAGTCGCGCGAGCCGATCCGGCGCAGTTTGCCGGCCCGTCCCTTTGCGATGATGCGGGGGACGAGGTGATTGTCCCCCGGGCCCCAGATGAGATGGGGGCGGAGGGAGACGGTGGCCAGGTCGGGGCCGTTGGCCGCGATGACGAGCCGCTCGGCCAGCGCCTTGGTCCGGGGGTAGTCGGCCTCGTACTGCGCAGGGTAGGGGAGGGACTCGTTGCCACCCTCCACGTCACTGCCGTCGAAGACCACGCTCGGGGAGCCGGTGAAAACGAGCCTGGGGATGCCGTGGTGCCGGCAGGCGGCAATGACGTTCTCCGTGCCGGTGACGTTCGCCAGGTGGAACTCCGCAGCGCTCCCCCAGATGCCGGCTTTTGCCGCCACATGAAATACTGTGTCGCACCCTTCGGCGGCATGAAGCACCGCGTCCTGGTCCTCGATATCGCCTTGCAGCTGTTCCACACCGATACGTGCGAGTGCCGGGTACTCCTGGCGCGAAAAACTCCGGACCGTTTCGCCCCGCTCCCGGAGGAGCCTGACGATCGCGCCGCCGAGGAACCCGCCGCCGCCGGTCACGAGCGCTTTCACGAAAGTTTCCCTGCTGCCCAGACAGCCAGTTTTTCCCGGAAAATCTTGGCGTTGTGACGGATATCCACCGGGAAGGCCGGGTGGAAGAGGATGGTGGTGATGGGCTGGGTGTGGATATGGGCGCCGCCGATGGCCAGCAGTTCCTTGCGGACCGTCTCAAGGTCTGCCTTTACCCCTTTTTCCAGCTCGACGCAGAGCACCGGCCGTTTCTGGTCTTCCTCCCCAACACCCACCAGGGCGGTGCGGAAGACGGCGGGGTGGGCATTGAAGACCGCCTCGCAGGGAATGGTGTAGAACGGCCCGTCGGGGGTCTCCAGGCGGTGGGATTTCCTGCCGCAGAACCAGATGCGTCCTTTTTCGTCGATCCCTCCCAGGTCACCCATGCGATGAAAGAAACCGCCGGTAGCCGGATCGGCGATCTTCGACAGCAGGTCCGCTTCGGGGCGGTTGTAGTAGCCGCGGGTCACCTGCTCACCCTGCACGACGATTTCGCCGATGGTTCCAGCCACGACGCGGAGGGAGTCATCCCAGACAGGGATCGGGCCGTCGCTGATCCGGATGATTTCCAGGCGTATCCCCTCAACCGGTCTGCCGACGCAGATGCCGCCGCCGGCGCTGGTTATCTGCTGGGTTTCGCCCAGGATTTCCTTGCTGCCGATGGAGCAGACGGGGAGTGCCTCTGTCGCCCCGTAGGGGGTGTAGATCTCGGCACCGGGACCGAGGAGCCGGTAGAACCGTTCAAGAACCGCTGCCGGCACCGGTGCGCCTGCGGATATAACCCGTCGCAGGGTCGAGAGCTGAACCCCGCGTTTTGCGCCGTAGCGGCCGACCCGGTTGATGAGGGCGGGGGAGCCGAACATGGAGGTGACGCCATGGGCCTCGATGGTGGCAATGATCCTGCGCGGATTGACCGAGCCCGGTCGGGTGAAGTCCATCCGGGGGATGACGGCGGTCATGCCGAGGGCTGGGGCGAAGAGGGCGAAGAGGGGAAAGGTGGGGAGATCGATTTCCCCCGGTTCGATGCCGTAGACGCGGCGAAGCGCCTCTACCTGGGCGGCGAAGTTCCCGTGGCTGTAAATTGCCCCCTTGGGGGAACCGGTGCTGCCGCTGGTGAAGAGGATGGCGGCCACATCGTCACGTTCCGTCGGCGCCAGGGGAAAGGGGATAGCGGTTCCATTCTGCTTGAGAAGCTCGGCAAGGGTCGTCCCTTCCCAGAACAGGCGACTTCCCACCGTGACGAAAATCCGGAGGGAATCCTTTCCCCACCCGAAGAGGCGCCGGGCGATGTGAGCCCGGGGGATGCCGATGAAGGCATGGGGCTCTGCCTCGGCAAGGCAGCTCTTCAGGTTTTTGATCCCGAGCCCCGGATCGATCAGTACCGGCACTGCGCCGACCTTGAACAGGGCGAAGGTGAGGGCGAAAAATTCCGGCCCCGGTTTGACCATGAGGGCGGTCCGGACGCCGCGGCCGATACCGATGCCGATGAGTCCGTGGGCAATCCGGTCGCTCAGGGTGTTCAGCTCCATGAAGGAAAGACGGCGGTTCTGCTGGGGGAAGATGATGGCCGGGGTGTCGGGCTGGCGGCGTGCCATCTCCGGGAGATGGGAGGCGATGTTGACGCGATCGACCGTGCTCATGGGATGCAGGCCCCTTCAGTCGGGGTCCGGTCGAGGAATGCCGCGATGAGCGGCACGATCTCGTCCCGTGCATCTTCCAGGATGTAGTGGCCGCAGTCGTGGAAGCGGTGGACCTCGGCGGCGGGGAAACGCCGCTGCCACTCGTTCAGGAAGTGGAGGTCGAAGACGAAGTCAAGTTCCCCCCAGCAGATGAGCATGGGGAGATTCTTGAAACCGTCGAGTCCCTTCGCGACGTTGCTCACCAGATCGTAGTTCCGGTCACCCGGTGTCAGGGGGATGTCCTGGACGAAGCGGAGGGTGGCGATCCGGTTCTGCCAGCTGTCGTAGGGGGAGCGGTAGGCCCGGCGCAGTTCGGCCGGCATCGGGTTCCGTTTGCATCCCACGAAGGAGGCGGCGAGGCTGAAGGCGTTGAAGCCGCGCACGAGCAGGGTGCCGACCCAGGTGTCGCGGCAGGTTTTCAGGGCGAGAGGGAACGGCTTTTCCTTGGGGAGGTGGAAAGCCGCGGTGTTGAGGATGACCAGTCGCCTGATCCGTTCCGGATGACGGACGGCGAAGGCCATGCCGATCATTCCCCCCCAGTCGTGGAGCACCAGGGTTATGTTTTCCCTGATGTCCAGATGGTCGAGAAGCCTCTCCAGGTCGTCCACCCGCCGGGAAAGGGTATAGTCGTAACGGTCGTCATCCGGTTTGTCGGAGAGCCCGCAGCCGATGTGGTCGGGAACGATGCAGCGGTAACGGTCCCGCAGGGCGAGGACGAGATTCCGGTAGTAGAAGGACCAGGAGGGGTTGCCATGAACCATCACCACCGGGTCGCCGCTCCCTTCGTCCAGGTAATGGTAGTTCAGCCCGTCCAGATCGAGATGGTGATCGGTGAAGGGGTATTCATTTTTGATGTCGATGTTCATGTAAAGGGGGAACCTTGTTTAAATCAATGTAGATTAAGTAGGTATGTCATGTGTCATCGCTCTGTCGGCATGGAGTGGCGGAATCTCGTCCGTTCCGGTCGAGGTCGTGCTGCGGACCTGCACCGGTTTCCTCTTTGCTGCCCTTGCCGGATATCGGGACAGTGGCTATTTTTGAGACAGCGGGCGGGTGTCCGCTCACCGCCCGACCTTTTCCCTCTGCTCCCAAGATTCCGCCTCTCCTGGCGAATCTGAAGAAATCTGCTCTATTCTACCACTCCAACCCGAGCATCAGGCAGTTCAACCCGCTCCCGATACCGAGAAAGGCGACCCGATCGCCGGGGGAGAGGATATCCCGCTCTTCCGCGAGGGCTGCGGTGAGAGGGAGGGAGACCGTTCCCATGTTGCCGAGAAATTCGAAGGTGGTGAAGTCCTTTTCGACGGGTATACCCAGGGTGCGGAGAATGGTGCTCTGGTGTGCCGACCCGACCTGGTGGCAGATTACCCTGTCCACGTCTTCAGGCCGCCAGCCAATCTCGGGGAGAAAGGCGTCCCAGGTGCGCAGCCCGAGCTCTACCCCGTTGTTCATCACGTTCACCGCATCGGTGCGCATGGACTGGGCATATCCTCCCCGTCCGTCCGGGGCGATCCCCCAGAGGCAGAGGCCGTGGTGTTCGGGGGCTGCCTGGGCCATCCCCCCCAGAAGCCGCCGGCCGGTGGCCGATCCGAAGGAGCCGTCGGTAAGGAGGACTGCTACTCCTCCCGAACCTCCGGTAAGGGTGGCGAGGGACGAGGCGAAGTGGTCCATGCTCAGCTTTTCGAGCATGTCGGCAATCATGATGTCATTGATGTCCCGGGCGCTTTCACAGGAGACGACGAGGCCGGCCCTGATCTGGCCGAGCTCGATCCTGTTCGCCACGTCGATGATGCCGTTGAGAACGCCAAGACAGGCGTTGGACAGATCATAGATCATGGTTTTCCCGCCAATGCCGAGTCCTGCCGCGACGCGGCAGGCGGTCGCCGGTTCGAACTGCTCCCGGCAGACGCCGGTGTAGACGAGTACGCCTATGTCGTCGGCGGATATTCCCGTGGCGGCGAGGGCCTTTTTCCCGGCGGCGATCGCCCCCCGTGAAAGGGGGTATCCCGGCTCCCACCAGCGCCGCTCCCGGATGCCGGTCAGCACCTGCAGTTGTCCGGGCGTAAAATGGAGCGCCTTGTAGAGCGGTTCAAGGCGCTTTTCCAGTTCGGCGGAGGTCACCACCACCGGTGCCAGCTCGTAGCCGAGCGCCTCGATATGTACACGGGAATACTTCATATTTTCTGCTCCATCTGCACCGTAAAATCATTCATCTGGTAAATTATTTTTTCGTCCACCGACAGGAAACCGTCGGCGGTGAGTATCCGCTCCTGCTCATCCACGGCGGTGATCCAGGCATGTACCGTCACCAGGCTGTTTTCCGGTACGATCTGCCCCCGGTAGAGCCAGAGATGACGCCTTTCCAGGGCAGTGGCGGCCAGGACCGTCCCTTCCTGCCATCCCCACCGCTCCACGGCGGCAAACTTGAGGAGCTGCAGAAACGATTCCAGGCCAAGGGAGCCGGGGGTCACGGGGTCCTCGTAAAAGTGGGCCTTGAAGAACCACTCGTCCGGATCTACCTCCTTGAGTCCCCGCAGGTAGCCAAGTCCCGCCGGCCCTCCGTCCGGCACATACAACTCAACCCAGTCTATCATTCTGAGCTGTTTCTCCGGGTAAGGGGGGAGGTCGGGGTAGCGAATGCTCATCCCTCGCGCTGTCTCGTCCGCCGTCGGCGCGTATATGGCCGCGTCACGGATTCCCACCTGGTTGGCGAGGGCTTCGCGGGAGAAAAAGCCGAACATGGTCTCCCCTTCGTAGAGGATTCCCTGCCGGTCCGCTACGGTGAAATCGTACTCCTGGATGATCATGCCGCCGCTGGTGGCTACTTTCTTCATGGTTGCCGTGGCTGTCAGGGTGCCGCTCTCCGGGGTTACGGACCGGTGCTGGATCGCGCTTCCTCCCAGGTTGCGGAAGGAGATGTCGGTGGGGGAGGCGAGGGCCGAACCGACGTAGGCTGCCAGCCAGCCGCAGGGCTGAAGGGCCGCCTCCAGGAGAATGGAGAAGGGCATACGAGGCTGGCAGTCGGCCTTGAAATACCAGGCATCGGCCGGTACATCGTACTGGGCTTCCGCCATGGCGCCTGCGACCATCTGCCACGGTTCTCCCCTGACGGCAGTGACCCGGTCCATGAACTGGAAGGGGGGGCCGGGGAGCCGGGCGATCTTCCGTCCGCTGTCGAATATCCGGTACGGTTCGCCGAACCCTTCGGACGGCTTGCCGTTGCTGTAGGCGAGGATCTGCTCCTTGGTGTAGATGGCGGGCTTCTGTATGGATTCGTCACTGTCGGGGCGCTGCTTGCCGCGCCCTTGTCCATGTTGCCAGAGAGCCAGCAGCTGTTCCTTCGTCGTTCCGGTGAGCCGGACCGACATGCTGGTGATTTCGACGATCGGCTTGCCGTCGGCGTACATGAGGGCGTCCACGATGGCGTACGGCTCGGGGCTGTATCCCAGCTCCCGGACGCTCACCTCGTAGGCGGCGATTTTTGTCGTTTCCAGTACCTGTCCCCGGCAGCGGAGTTGGCTCGCAACCCCCGGCACCGGCTCCCATCCCGCACTGCCCGACTCGGCAACCCATCCCATCCGGAGGAGGAAGATGCGGAGGGTGTGCATGCAGCACTCGTACATGAGGGTGCCGGGCATGACCCGGTCGTCGACGAAATGGCAGGTGAGGAACCAGTCGTCGGGGCGGATATCCGCCTCGGCGCGGATGATGCCCATGCCGTAGCGACCGCCGGCGGGGTCGAGTTCCATAACCCGGTGGACCAGTTCCATCCTGCCACCGGGGATGGTGAGGGGGTGGGTAATCGGCAGGTCGGCAAAGGAGCTTCCGAAGCAGCCGTTAAGGTCACCTTTCCTGAGGCGGTCAAGCCGACCGGCATCATAACTCTCCCGTGCCATGGGAACCAGTTCTACCCACTCTACGGGGCGTGTGCCGGTGCGGGGACGAAGGTCGAGGGCCGGCCTGACGATTCCCTTGCCCGCTTCGAGCTCCGCAGCTGAAAAGAAGCCTGCACAGCCGTCCCGCATGGTGAGGAGCGGTTCCCCGTTCACCGTGGCGTCGAAGAGGAAGCGGAAGAGGTGGGTTTCCCCCTGGCGGAAGAAGCGCTCGATCCGGATATCGTAGTGGATGGTCTCTCCCGGTCCGGGAAGACCGCGATGAAAGGTCACCACCGCGTCGAGGAGACGGTAGACCGCCAGTCCCCGGGTGATGAAGTCGACACCCAGATAGCCGGAGAGAAAGAGGTCTGCCTGACCCGCCTCAACGGCGATACAGGTGGGGATGCGATTGCCGTCCAGATACCAGGCGTTGGGGTGGATGTCGTGCTCGGTGACCACCCTTCCGCTGGTCATTGATTTTGCTTCCCCCTCTACCGTCATGATCCGGTCGACGAGCATGAGGGGGTCATCGGGGAGCCGCACCCGTGTCGGGAAGCTGTCTGCTTCGGCGAATTCGGGACCGAGCATCCTCCCCACGCTCCCTCGGGCGAATTCCAGGCACATCTCCCGATCAAAGGCGGCGTTAACGGCCGGTTGCAAAGGTGCCACCGGCGCCGTCGCCGCGAAATCCCCGTCTCCGGCAGCTTCGATCATCTGCTGAAGGGAAAGCTGGAAGGCAATGGTATCCGCCATGGTCCGGGCGAGCCCGTCGCTGAAGTTCAGATACGCCTCGTGCGCCTTGAGCTGTGCATCCTGTGCAGCCGCAAAGCCGGGCAGGAGCGCTTCCACGGCAGATAACGGGTGGACGTTATCACCGGCATGCGCAGGTAGGTTATCCCCAGCCTGAGGAGGTATGGCCCGGGGTGGAGTAACGCTGTGACTGGCACCGCATGTGGCCGGTCCGGTCGCTCTTTCGTTTCTGACAGCGGCAACCGGGGGGTGTGGCGCGGGAGGAACAGCGGTCGTTTTGCGGGGCAACGGCGGCTGAAACGGTGTGCCTCCGGCGTGGATGTGAATCAGGTGGTCCGCCCGTTTCGGCTGGAGCTGCAGCGGTTCCGCCGTGTAGAGCGGGGAAAGGTCCATGGGCACACCCTCTGCCGCAAGGTTTCCCAGCAGGCGCAGGACGGATGATACCGTATCCTGACCCGGAATACAGGCTGACCGGGCAAGATGGGGGCGGCCGTCGAGGATACGGTCGATCATCCGGCTGCAGGAACCCCCCGGACCCATTTCGAGGAAAATCCGTATGCCGCTGTCGAAGGCAGATTCGATGACGGCAGGATAATCGACCCCGTCGAGAGCCTGGGCGAGGATTGAGTCAGCGGCACTCTCCCTGTTCACGTCGTATGCTTCTCCCTTGGCGCCACTGTAGAAGGTAATCCCCTTGGGGGGTGTGGTCGGGAAAAGATGGAGGTTCCGGTAGGGCTCCGCCACTTCGCGCGCCACCTCGCAATGGACCGTGGTGACCCCGTGCAGTGGAAAGAACCTGCAGCCGAGCATGGCGACGAGCCGTTTGACCCCTTTGGCGTCGCCACCGATGACGCACTCGTCGGGAGTGTTGACGATGAGGAGGTAGACGCGGGCCGTGGAGCGAAGGGCCTGGCGGACTTCGCGGGCAGTTGCCTCCACCACGCCGATACTCCAGTCAACGGTGGCTCCTTCCTTCAGTTTCCAGGTTCGTTGGGCTGCCCGGCATTCACCGGCAAGGTCGCGGGTGAAGAGGGTCGATGCCTGCATCCT
Source organism: Geobacter sp. (assembly GCA_003574885.1). Lineage (GTDB taxonomy): Bacteria > Desulfobacterota > Desulfuromonadia > Geobacterales > Geobacteraceae > Geomobilimonas. The sequence continues at coordinate 120,376 of PJFC01000009.1, read as the reverse complement.
CGTCAGCATGCCGTCCCGGTCACGCCAGGCGCCCATGGCGAACAGCGCGGCCGATTCGCCGAGGCTGTAGCCGATGGCCGCCGCCGGTTGAATGGCGAAGGACCGAACCACATCACTGACCGCACACCCCGTAGCCACCTGGCCGAAGATGACGGCGCGATGGTCGTCGATCTCAGTCTGAAGTGGCCCATTCCAGAAGAGTTCCGGCTGGAACTGGCTGCGGAGGTAGAGGTTTTCACGGTCCTGGCGACGGAATATCCCGGGCCAGCGGGCGGAGAGCTCCAGGGTCATGCCGTGGTAATGGTTCCCCGAACCGGGAAAGACGAAGGCGATCTTTCCGTCGCGCCCCAGGGGGGAGGTGGAGTAAAACAACCGGTCGCGGAGGACGGGTGACAGGGTGGAGACGATACTGCCGGAAGCAAGGGTCTGATTCCCCTGGTGGATGAGCGCGGTCAGTTCCTCCCGGTTCCGGGCGACCAGGGACAGGGTGAGGGGACCGGACGGTGTTGCTGTCTCCCTGACGTGCCACTCACGGGCAAGAGTATAGAGAGTTGAATTGTTGTTTTCCCGCAGGTTGTGTGACAACCCATCAAGTTTTAGTTTAATCTCTTCAGCGCTGTTTCCTCCCAGGGTGAAGAGGAATTCGGCCCCGGGTTCAACCGCAGAGATACGTTCCAGCTCCGGGCTGGTTTCCCACCCTTCGAGCACAACGTGGCAGCAGGTACCATCCACGCCGAAAGAGCTGATCCCTGCGCGGCGCGGACCGTCGGCCCGGTTGCGGAGCCAGTAGCGGGGGGTCGGGGGGAGATAGAACGGACCCTTGCCGACGAGGTCCGCCAGGGGGTTTTCCACGCCACGGCAGGAAGGGATGATTTCCCGGTGAAGGGCGAGGCATCCCCGGACAAAGGAGGCGAAACCGGAGGCTGCGCCGGTCTGGCCGATGTCACCTGCCACGCTGGAGAGGGCGCAGGATCGCCCGGGAAGGTGCAGATCACCGAAGAAAGCGGCCAATGACTGGGCTTCCATGCGATCTTCCGCCGGGTTTCCGCTGCCATGGCCTTCCAGCAGGCTGACGGTGGAAGGTGCAACGCCGGCGTCGGCATAGGCCCGCTCCAACGCCTGCCGATAGGGTGTACTACCCGGGGTTACCGTGTCCCCGCCGGCGGAGCCGACTCCGCAAATAATCGCATAGATACGGTCGCCATCCCGTTCTGCGTCTTCGAGCCGCTTGAGGACGACCGCCGCCGCACCTTCGCCGACGATACCCCCATCGGCACGGTTGTCGAAGGGAAGTGCCCGGCCGGAAGGGGAATAGGGGCGATCTCCGTGGTGGCCGAGGACCGCGCGCAGATCCCCGGCGAGATCGACGGCACCCACAAGCGCACTGTCGATATCTCCGGCCTGGAGGAGCCGGGTCGCGGTTTCCAGGGCGCGGATACCGGAATTTTCTTCGCTGGAGATGGTGAAACTGGGACCTCCGACGCGGAATTCCCGGGCTATGCGGCTTGCCACCACGCTCCCGAGAGCCCCCATGGTCCTGTTGGCCGTAAGTGACGGGCCGGCTGCGTCACGGAGTGAAGTGGTCCAGGCCGCTGCTTCGTCGGCGGTGAGGGGGTTACCCAGCCTGTTTCCCCACTCCGTTGCCCGTTGGGCAAGAGACCAGCGGAAGCTGAAATTGGTCGAGTTGAGGTCGAGGGCAATGCCGATGAAGACACCGGAGCGAAGATTGTCTTCCCGGGACATCCCCGCATCCGCCAATGCGCCGGCAGCAGAGTTGAGCATGAGGAGCTGCTGGGGGAGCATCTCCTCGATCTCGCGCGGCGGTATCCGGAACTGCTCGGCTGCAACCGTCACCTTATCCAGGAAGTAGCCGTTGAACGGGATCGTGTGGTACCCCTCTTCACGAAACCAGGCGCTCTCTTCAGCTCCCCACCATGTTCGGGGTGCTGCGGGCTCTCTGTCCGTGTCACCGCCGAGAACCCGTTCCTGGAATGACGGGAGGGACTGCCAGGGACCGAAACGGGCATCCATGCCGACAACCGCGATGCGCGGGCGTTGGGACGTTGTGGAGGAGAGGGTTGTACGGGAACTGTAGGCGGTGTCGGGAAGCCATTCCTCCACGAGCAAGTGGGCGTTGATGCCGCCGAAGCCGAAGGCGCTGACAGCAGCCCTCCGGGGAATCCGGTCGCCACGACGCTGCCAGGGGGTACTGGCTGTCAGGACGCGGAATGGTGAGTTGTCAAGATCCATTGCCGGCTGGGGGGCCGTAAATCCTGCTGTGGGGGGAAGTGTCCCCTCTGTCATGGCGAGCAGAACCTTTGTCAGGGCGGCAGCGCCTGCGGCGGTGAGGAGGTGGCCGATGTTGGACTTGACCGAGCCGATGACGCAGCGCTCTTCCGGTAGCGGGGTTTCACCCCAGAGTTCCCGGAGGCTGGCCACTTCGGTCGCGTCTCCTACCGGGGTGCCGGTGGCGTGGCACTCGATCAGGTCGACGTCGCCGGGGTTCCACCCCGCCCGGGCATAGGCGGCGCGCATGGCACGCAGCTGCCCCTCGGCCATGGGGGCGAGCAGGCTTCCTCCGACGTCATTGGAAAGGCCGATACCGCGGATGATTCCGTAGATCCTGTCACCGTGGGCCAGGGCGTCCTCTGTCCGCTTGAGCAGAAATATGCCGGACCCCTCGCCGACCACGAGACCGTCTCCGGCTGCATCGAAGGGGGAACAGATGCCCCGCCGGGAAAGGGCGCGGAGCTGGGAGAAGCCCATCTGGGTATAGAGGGGGTCGGGGCGGGAGAGGCCACCGGTCAGCATGGCGTCGGCACGACCGGCGAGGAGTTCGTCGGCGGCGAGCTTGATGGCGTAAAGGGATGAGGCGCAGGCGGCGTCAAGGGTACAGCTCCCCCCTCCAAGGCCAAGGGCGTGGGCGAGGAGGCCGGCGGGAAGGCCGGCAACGTACCTGTTGAGGGGGTCGGTGGTTGATGTCTGATCGGGAGAGCTGCCGAGGAGTTTCTCTTCGAAGGTCCTTCCCAACCATTGGCGGGTAAGGGCGGCGGATTTCTCGCTCGGCAGGGCCAGGTTGCCAATGATCACCCCCACACGGGAACGGTCGAGCCGGTCGGTGATGCCGTCGTCGAACGCCCTTTTTCCCGCATGGAGCAGGAGGTGAAACAGGGGATCAAGTGCGGCCAGACGTTCCAGGTTAAGGGAGAGACCGTCAAGAGCCGACAGGGGGGGGAGTCCGTCTATGAAACAGCCGCGGCGCGAATAAACGTGGTCCGGTGCACCCTTTTCCGCACCATAGGCAGCGTCGGCAGGCAGGAGCCATCTTCCGTGCGGAACGTCCCGGGTGGCGCTGCGACTGTTGCGTATATTATCCCAGAAACGCTGAAGATCCGGTGCGTCGGGAAATATCCCCCCGATTCCGACGATTGCCACTGATGATGCTTGCTGCATAGGTCAGGCTGCTCCCCGTTCCACGCAGCCGGCCTGCGGTAGCTGGTTGCGCTGGAAAGCGCGCTCCAGTGAGGGATCGATGACGCACTCGTATCCTTCCAGCCGGGCGATCAGTTTTCCCGAATTGCGATCGAGAAACTCCATGTCGGCAGTGGCGCCATGTTCACGTTCGGCCGTTACACGGATGACGACCTGGACCCCTTCTTCGGGGAATGTCTCCTGGAACTGCCGGTAGCGGCCGGCGAAGCAGGGAAGCGAACCGGCGCCGAACCTCTCGAAACTCCAGAGGATCATGAGCTGGAACGCACTGTCAATGACCAGCGGATCGGTCAGCCAGGTGCTCCGGATGGGATGTTTCATCCAGCTTGACGGTGGAGGGGCAACCTTGACGGCGGCGGCGATCCCCTTTGCCGAGCAGCCGTCCACCTGCTCGATGCCGTGCAGGTCCGGGCCGTGAAACAGGCGTTCCCGGTCGTACAGCTTGCCGTTATGAAGAATGTAGGGGGTCGCGGGAATCTCGATGATGGACCTGATCCCTTCGGTGAGCCGCATTGCCAGGACGATCTCGGCCCGGGCATTGAGGACCGGCTGTCCACCCTTCCCGATGCTGTGAAGCTCGACCGGGACGAGATAGGACGATTCACGCTTTACGGCGCGTCCGGCCAGCAACTGGATGGTGCAGGGGGTCGACTGGTCAAAAACAACCCCCTTGCAGATGCGCAGGTCGTTGAACCCGCGGAGACGGAAGCCGGGATTGCCGTGGAGCGCTCCGTGGGCCAGCCATTCGACAATCACTGCCATGGGTAGGACCGCTTTTCCGTCCAGTACATGGGAACGGAGGAACGGGTAATCGTCGACGGTCAGGGTCAGACTCAGCGCTTCCGTGAGGTCCTGGGAACGAACGGGAGGATGGGATGCTGCCAGTTCCTCTGGAGCAGAGGCAAGGGCAACCACCTCCACCGGACCATCCGTTGCGGCTATTTCCCGGACAAGAAAATCCACCCCTTCCGCCAGGCCGATGAGACTTATCCCTTCGCCGGCAAAGACCTTTTTGAGGGCAGGAGTCACCATGCCGCCATCCCACGGGCCCCAGTTGATACTGACCGTCCGGCAGGCAGGCAGGTGACGCATTTCCGCCTGGGCAAGCTTGTTGAGCACTTCGTTGGCAACGGCGTAATCCACCTGGCCGGTCCGACCGAAACGGCCGGTGGAGGAGGAGAAGAGGGCGATGAAGCGGAGGTCGTCATTACGGGTTGCGGCCAGAAGCGCACGGAGTCCGTCCACCTTGGTGCCGTAAACGGCGGAGAACTGCTCCCGCGACTTGTCGGTGATGAGGCGGTCGGCAAGCACTCCCGCCCCGTGGACGATCCCGCGGACAGGGCCGTATTCACGGCGGATTTCTTCTATGGTGGCATTGACCGCCGCTCCGTCGCGAATATCCACGGAGCGGTAGAGGGCCTTGCCTCCCGCTGCTTCGATTCTGCCCACGGTGGAGGACAATTCACGGCCGGAAATAACCGTTCGGAAGCGCTCCTCGATCTCTCTCGGGTGGAGTTTCCCTCCGGCCTGTTCCAGGATTGCCCGCTTGATGCGCGGCTCTTCCGTGAGATTGCGGAGCCACTCAGGCTCCTCCGTGGGTGCCGGGCTTCTTCCCAGGATGAGAAGAACGGGCTGGCATGCCTCTGCAAGGGCCGCTGCCGCTGCCGCCGTCACTCCCCTGCCGCCGCCGGTGACGACGATCAGATCCCCCCTGCTGACGGGCAAGGCTGCAGGAATAGGGGCTGCCGGCAATTCGGTCAGGCTGAGGGTTATCCGTCCTTCGGGAGTTAGTCCCACTTCCACCGGCCCGGAACGAAACAGCTCGTCGGCGATGGCTCGTGCCGCTGCCGCAGGATCGGCGAATTGTCCCAGATCGAGGGCCTTGCAGGCAACCTCGGGCCATTCGTGGCCCGCTGTCTTGGAGAGACCGGCCAGTCCACCCGAGAGGGGGTCCGCAAGCTGTCCCCCGGAAGTAGTGCCAAATGCTCCATCGAGGCGCGAAATGGTTGTGAAGATCGCGCCTCCGGTTGTCCCCCCCTGGCGCAGGGCCGGCGCGGCACTTTGCAGAAGGAGGAACGCCTCTTCGAGAAAGAGATCGTCCGTCCCCTGGAACGGCGCGGTTATCACAAGTCCCGACAGGCTGGCGGGGGTGATCTTGGGGAGCTCGCGGGTGGAGATCAGTTTCGGTGTGAACCCGCGATCACGGAGGATGGTGCAGAGTTCCGCCGTAAGGGTGGAACCGTCGTCGGTTACCCAGAGCTCACCGGAAGCCGGGGAGAGGGGGGCGGAGTCCTCGCTGTCGAGGGGAATCGGGATGATGGTGCTCCGAACGACAGGGTGTGCCGAGGCAGCAGGTTTTGATTGCTCTGCCGGTGCGGATTTTTCGGCGACAGAAGGAGCAACCGGTGTGCTTGCCTGCGGCGCTATGCCTGCTCCCAGATGGCGGGCTATTTCTCCCAGGGTGCGGAGGGTGCCCAGGTGCTCGGGACCGATGACGGGTGCGCCGGGAAGCCGTTCCTGGAGGGTGGAAAGTATCTCGACCCGTTTGATGGAGTCGATCCCCAGGTCGGCGTCCATCCCCATATCGAGATCGAGCATCTCGACAGGGTAGCCGGTTTTCTCGCTCACCACGGCAAGGAGCGTTTCCGCCACGTTGTTCGCGGCGGCCGGTGCAACAGAGGGAGCAACCGCTCCTGCCTGCGGCGTGGTGCCAGCTCCCAGATGGCGGGCGATTTCCCCCAGGGTGCGGAGGGTGCCCAGGTGCTCGGGACCGATGACGGGTGCGCCGGGAAGCCGTTCCTGGAGGGTGGAAAGTATCTCGACCCGTTTGATGGAGTCGATCCCCAGGTCGGCGTCCATCCCCATATCAAGATCGAGCATCTCGACAGGGTAGCCGGTCTTCTCGCTCACAACGGCCAGAAGGGTCTCCGCAACCCGGTTGGCGGGAGCTTGTGGTGGCGCTGCCGGCATGGTGACCGGCGGGCGGACTGCTGCGGAAACAGGTGCCGGGGGGGTCGACGTTTCCACGGCGGGGGTGGGGACGGCAGTCGTCCGGCATGAAGCAAACGGCGCAACCGGGGCGATGTTTCCTCCCCCTGCAAGTATCTGGCGCTGGTTATCCAGGAGCGTCTGAAAGGTCCTGCCCGCTGTTTCCTGTCCCTCCAGGAATCTGCGGTGCAGCATGGCGGTCTCCTCCTGCATCTTCTGCAGCAGTGCCATGCTCTCCCGGGTAACCCGGAGCGATTCGGCGAGCATCCCCTGGGGAACGACCGGGATGGCCGACGGTGCGGCAACGGTCGAAACGGCCGCAGCCGGGGCGGCGGCCTGGGGTGCGGATGAAACTGTTGCTACGGTCGGTTTCGGTGCCACCGGTGGCCGCGCGGGTTTTGGTTGCACGTAGTTGGCGCCGCACAGCGGAATGGTCATGGCCGGCTTCTTCGTCGTGGACGGTGCGGCAGGTCGGTATGCTTCGTCCCAGGCCTTAAGACGGACACCGTAACCGAGGACGGACAGCTGGGCCAGGGTGCGTGCCAGGTCGACCATGCCGGAGCGCTTGCCGGAGGAGGCATCGAGGGCAAGGGCGATGTGATCCTGCTCGCCGAGGATCGCATCTATCAGCCCGGTAAGGCGGGCGCCGGGGCCGACTTCGACGAAGGTACGGATGCCGGCTGCATACATGGCTTCGATTTCCGCGACAAACTCCACCGGTCGTGCCAGTTGGCCGGCGAGGAGCTCTTTTGCCGCTGCCTGATCGGCGGGGTAGGGAGCGCCCGTGGTATTGGCGTAGACCGGCATGTTCCCGGGAGAGAGGTCAAAATCAGCCAGTGCGGCCAGGAAGGGTGTGGCAGCGTCGGCAACCAGGGGGCTATGGAACGCTGCTGCCACCGGCAGCCGCTTGCAGGTGAGCTTGCGGGCGGCAAAAATGGTTGCGGCCCGGTCTATTTCAGCGCTTGAGCCGGACAGAATGGCCTGTGCCGGTGCATTCCTGTTGGCGATGACGAGCTCGAGCTTTTCCTCAGCCAGTATCTGTTCCACTGTTGCCAGTGGAGCGGGAATGGCCAGCATTCCCCCCTTGTCGCCGGAGCCTGCACCCATAAGGCGGCCCCGCAGACGGGAAAGGGCGTGGAGCGCTGTCTCGTCAAGGCGGCCGCCGGCACAGAGGGCGGTCAGTTCTCCGTAACTGTGTCCCGCCACTGCTTCCGCAGTTATCCCGAATGATTCCAGAATCCGCAGGGCGCCGAGGCTCACCGCACCGATGGCGGGCTGGGCGGCTTCGGTGGCACGCAGGGCTTCCTCCTGCCGGTTCCGTGCCGCCGGGTCGAATGCCTGAATGGGGTAGATCAGGTCCGACAGGCGCATGTCGTCCGGAAACATCAGTCCGTCATCCGCCGCGGTCAGGCTGTCGATCATCTGCGGGAAGCTGCAGGCGAGATCCCGGAGCATGCCGGCATACTGTGCACCCTGGCCGGGGAACACCATGCCCAGTTTGCCCGGTTTTGTCCTTGAAAAACAGGCACCGTCGGGTGTATTCCAGCGTTCGGCGGTATTTTTGCGGAGCATTGCCAGGGCGTTTGTGCAGAGCCCTGCAAGGTTTGTCCTGTCCCGCTCGACGACCAGCGCCAGACGGCAGGGGGCGTTGCCGTCGAAGGCGGCCCGCGCCGCGGCGGCCCGGCCCCGGAGCTCGTTCCAGGGGATGTCGGCCGTAATGGTGGCGAGTGCTGTTTCCAGGGCCGGTATGTCGGCACCGGAAAAGGGGATGACCTGGGTGTTGCCGTCCCAGTCGACGGAAACCATCTTTGGCTGGTACTCTTCCAGGACGGTATGGAAATTGGATCCGCCGAAGCCGAAGGCGCTGACCGCACCGCGGCGGGGACCACCGGCCCGGGGTATCCAGGGGCGTTTCTCAGTGTTGATGTAGAAGGGGGTGGGGCCGGAAGTTACTTCATCAAGTGGCTTCTTGACCTTTATGGTTGGGGGGATGACCTTGTGGTGGAGGGCAAGTGCCACTTTGATGAGGCCTGCCGCACCAGCCGCCGCCTTGGTGTGGCCGATCTGGGATTTGACGGTGCCGAGTGCGCACCAGGGCCTGTCCGCTTCGCCGTAGACCTGGCGCAGGGCCTTGACTTCCACCACATCGCCGACCTTGGTGCCGGTCCCGTGCGCCTCGATCAGTTCTATGCTCTCCGGCGTAACATCAGCCTGCCGGTACGCGTTAAGGAGCGCTTTCTTCTGGCCGGCGGCGCTGGGGGCGTAGATCGCATCCCCCTTCCCGTCACTGGAAGAACCGATGCCGCGAATAACCGCATAGATCTTGTCGCCGTCTCGTTCCGCGTCGGCCAACCGCTTGATGACCACGATCCCCAGCCCTTCACCGAGGATGGTGCCGTCGGCGCCTGCGTCGAAAGGTTTGGCGTCGCCCGTAGGGGAGAGGGCGGGGGTCTTGCTGAAGCACATGTACATGAAAATGTCGTTGAAGGTGTCGATCCCGCCGGTGACCACCATGTCTGCCTTGCCGGCATCCAGTTCCATGGAGGCAAGATGCAGGGCGCTCAGCGAGCTGGCACAGGCAGCATCCACAACGCAGTTGGTTCCGCTCAGGTCGTACTGCTTGCTGATCCGTCCCGCAACCACGTTGCCGAGCAGACCGGGGAACGAATTCTCCTGCCAGGAGACATATGAGTCGGAGATGCGCTTTGCCGCGTCTTCGGCCACGGTATCGTCGATACCGGCCTCTTTCATGGCTTTTTTCCAGATGGGATGCCCCAGTCTGGCCCCCAGGGGGATAACCAGTTCGAGGGAACCGGTGACGCCGAGAATGACGCTGACCCGATTCCGGTCGTACTCTTTCTCCGGACCGTAGCCGGCATCTTTCAGTGCCTGCCCCGCGGCGACCAGCCCGAGAAGCTGGGACGTGTCGATCGCCTCCAGGGTGTTCGGAGGGATGTTGAACTCCAAGGGATTGAAGGGAAAAGGAGAGATGAACCCCCCCCGTTGCCCGTAGGTGTGGTCAGCGGTTTTGGGGTCGGGATCGTGGTAGTCAGCCGTACGCCAATGGGTCGAGGGAATATCGGTTATGGCGTCAACCCCTTCACGGATGTTTGCCCAGTAGGTATTCTGATCCTCAGCCCCGGGAAAGAGGCAGCCGATGCCGATAATGGCCAGCGGTGCTGCGCCGGCGGGGATTTCCGGTTTTCCTTCTTCCATGTTCACCTTAGGTACTCCTTGATCTGTGCAAGTTCGAGCGGTTTCGCCCGCAGGGTCCCGGCTGGGAGTTGCAGGCCCTGGCTCCGGAGAAAATTGACGCGGTTGAGAACAGCAGCGCCGTGGAGTATGTTGAGGGCGACAGAGACGGTCGTGCGTCGTTCGGGTTTTTCAAGGCATGAACCGGCAACCCATTCGTTGAAGGCTCCCATGGCAGGGCCGCACCATACCTGGTAATCCATTTTGCGGGACGGTTCGCCATTCTTTGCCCAGTGGGCCGCCTGTCCCAGGTACCAGCGGAAGACAAGGGCCATCCGGTGTTTCGGATCACGGTCACCACGTTCAACCTGGCGCGGGTCGCGATGCAGGAAATAGGCCCTGGTGTCGCGCCATATGTCGTCCAGGGGGGCGTTGAACATGGTCTTTTCCAGTTTTTCACGTTCCGCCACGGGCAAATCTTCCAGGCAGCCGAAACTGCGGTACAGTTCATACAGCCTGGCGGCACGCATGGGGAACATGGTCCCCCGCTTGAGGACCTGTACCGACACTCCCATTTCGAACATATCGGCGGCAGGGGCCATGGTTACGTCTGCCTGGCGGGTTTCGGCAAGCATTTCCCGCACCTGGTGCGAGGTTCCCGATTCTATGCATGCCTGGTGTGCGGAGCCGACCATGATGTAAGCGGCTCCCATGGCAAAGGCGGCGGTTGCTGCTGCCGGGGTGGAAATCCCGCCGGCAAGGCCGACCCGAAGCTTGCAGGCGTAGCCGTGCTGTTGTTCGAGGCGCGCCGCCAGGGAAAGAATGGTGGGGAAAAGGGCGATGGCCGGCCGGTTGTCCGTGTGTCCGCCGGAATCCGCCTCGGCGGTGACGTCCTGTGCCAGGGGAACATGGGCAGCGAGTTCTGCCTGTGCGGGCGTGATATCACCGTTGGCGACAAGTTCCCTGATGAACTGTTCGGGAGCCGGGGAGAAAAACTTTGTTGCCAGTTCTTCCCGTGAAATCTTGGCGATAATCCTGTTCGGGACGACGATGGAGCCGTCAGGGAGGCGGTGGATACCGTGCAGCCGATAGCGGACGAGGGGGAGGGTTAAGGCGAGAAAAGCCGATGCCTCCACGATCCGCACCTTTTTCTGGATGTAAAGGTCAGCCAGGGCCTTTTCCAGTTCCGGTTCGTGGGGGGAATGGATCAGGTTGACCCCGTAGGGGACACCGGTTTTCGCAAGACGGTCAACGGCGGCCTCGACTTCGGCGTAAGGAAGACCGGCAGCACCGAAGAAACCGAGCATCCCGGCGTGTCCCAGTTCTTCCGCCATGGTTGCCGAACTTATCCCCTTTGCCATGGAGCCGCCAAGGTAAGGGTAGCGAATACCGAGGTCGGCACAGAATCCTGCATTTCCCAGGTTTTCGGGCGGGCAGGGTGGGGCATACCCAAGAAGGGGGGGAGTTCCAGGTTGGTCTTCGCCAAGTCCTGCCGTTCCGTCCGTATGTGCGACCACGGCATCATTGCCGGACACCAGGTACACGGGAAGGCGTACCTGGTGAAGTGCCGTCTCAAGCTCCTCAGTCAACACCGGGAGGGATGTGGATGCAGGACGCCACCATCCAAGACCGGTATTCCCGGTGGACCGACATACAGTGCTGCCCCTTTGCTGAAACTGATCCAACGATTTCTCCAGTCTTTACGGCAGTTAAGATGCGGATGTGTTGTGGACCGCCAATGGATGCGGATCTACAGGCGGACAGGATAGGGAGTGGGGAATTGCCCGACATGCGGTTAATCGGTGACTGAACGAGCGGGAGACGTATCACGGACACCGGGTTTAACAGATGATTTTTAGCTGATTTTTTCAATAAAAGCAAGATAAGAACGCATGTATTGCTCTCAAATTGCTCGTGTTGCGGATTGCTATAGCAGGAGAACAGTCTATCCCCTTTACAAAGTGAGGGGGGATACACTATGCTAACGGTCAGATGTTCCACTCTCCCCTATCGAGGTTTTCCGTGTCTCCCCGTATCAGAATACTTCCCGAAAATCTGACAAACAAAATTGCTGCCGGCGAGGTGGTGGAACGTCCCGCGTCGGTTGTCAAGGAACTGGTTGAGAATGCCCTCGATGCCGGTTGCAGCGACCTGGTGGTGGAGATCGAACAGGGTGGGCGCAGGCTTATCAAGGTGAGCGATGACGGTTACGGGATGACCCGGGAGGATGCACTTCTCGCACTGGAGCGGCATGCGACGAGCAAGATCGGGACGGATGCCGATCTGTTCGAGTTGTCCACACTCGGTTTCCGCGGAGAGGCTCTGCCCTCCATAGCTTCGGTTTCACGCTTTACACTCGCCACGCGGGAATCGGAGCAGATCGAAGGGACCGAAATCTATGCCGAGGGTGGACGGATAAAAGAAGTCAAGGCGTGCGGTATGGCAGTCGGGACGGTAATTACCGTGCGCAATCTTTTTTTCAACACGCCGGCGCGCCTTAAATTCATGAAAAGCAGCGAAACCGAGGCCGGTCATGTGGGGGATCTCCTGGCCCGTCTTGCCATTTCCCGCCCCCAGACCCGCTTTACCTATATCGCTGACGGCAGGACCGTTTTCCGGTTGTTGCCGGGGGATCTGCTCCAGAGGGTAATCTCTCTCCTGGGTAGCACTATCGGCAAGGCGCTTTACCCGGTTGACTACGTCGACGGACCGCTTTCTGTTTCCGGACTGATTGCCAGACCTGATTGCAGCAGGTCGGCCGCCTCCCATCTTTATACCTTTATCAACGGCCGCTTCATCCGCGACAAGGTCGTTCAGCATGCCATTCTCCAGTCGTACCGGAATTTTCTCGAGAAGGGGCGCTACCCGGTTGTAGTGCTTTTTATCGGCCTTCCTCCCGGTGAGGTTGATGTCAACGTCCATCCGACAAAGCACGAGGTGCGTTTCCGGGAGCAGGGGAGGGTACATGACGGCATAATGGCGGCGGTTGAGAGTGTGCTCCGCTCTACACCCTGGCTCGGGAAAGGACGTGATTCAGCTTCACCGTTTATGGGAACGTTGCCGGAATCTTCTGCCGGACCGGCACGGGTTGAAGCTGTGCGGGAAGCACTGACCCGTTACCAGCCTCCGCCTCCCCGGCAGGGAACTTTCCCTGTTCCGCCGCCGGTGCAGCGGGAGAGGCCGGATTCTGTCATCCGGACACCGACGCCCGTCCCGGCAGTTGACGACAGTCAACCGTCAACCGCAGTGTCCGGCTATTTTTCTTCTCTCGCCGTTATCGGCCAGTATCATGGCTCCTATATCGTTTGCCAGGACGAAACCGATCTGGTGCTCATCGACCAGCACGCAGCCCACGAACGGGTTGCCTTCGAGCGTCTCAAGGCACAGTTTGCTGCCGGTGGCATCGAGTCGCAGGGGCTCCTCTTTCCTGAGACGCTTGAGTTTTCCTTCCGTGAAGGGGCAGCCCTCGGGGAGAACCGGGAAGGTCTGGCCCGCCTCGGATATGAGCTTGAGGAGTTCGGCGGGACGACATGGCTGCTGAAAGGGGTGCCGCGGATCCTTGCCGGAGGCGACTATCAACGGACGTTACGGGATATCGTGGAAGAGTTGCAAAGCCTCGGGAAGAGCCGCTCCTTCACCGATGTGCTGGAGGACATTCTCGCCCGGATAGCTTGCCACAGTGTGGTACGGGGGGTCCATCCCCTGGGGCGGAGCGAGATTTCGGCGCTTTTTGCCCAGATGGATGCCACCGATTTTTCCAGCAACTGTCCCCATGGCAGGCCGGTCAGCCGCACCCTGTCTCTTGTCGAGATAGAGCGCCTCTTCAAGAGGGGATGACGTGTCCGGTGTGATTGACAAACCAAGGCTGGTAATCGTCCTCGGGCCTACCGCTTCCGGCAAGAGTGACATGGCGGTCGAGCTTGCCCGGCGTTTCGATGGCGAGATCGTCAACGCCGATTCCCTGCAGGTCTATCGCGGTCTGGATATCGGCACCGCCAAACCCACTGCAGAAGTACGGCGGCTGGTTCCCCACCACCTCATCGATAGTGTCGGACCGGATGAACCGTTTTCCGCGGCTCTTTTCCAGGTGGCGGCAGAACAGGCCATCAACGATATCGCCCGGCGCGGTAAACGGGTCTTCGTGGTGGGGGGGACCGGTCTTTATATCAAGGCATTGCTGCAGGGGCTCGTGGATTCGCCGAGCGGGGCGGGGAAAATCCGTCAGGAGCTTGAAGAAATGGCTCGAACTCTGGGCAATGAGGAGATGCTGCGACGCCTTGCGGAAGTCGATCCGGATACGGCAGCGCGGCTTCATCCCAACGACCAGGTGCGGATCATCCGCGCACTTGAGGTTTTCCGGCTGACCGGCCGTCCCATTTCCGCTGACCGTTCTGCCCACGGCTTTGCTGAATCACGGTACAACGTCCTGAAACTTGGCATCCGGGTGGAGAGACAGGAGCTCTACCGACGTATCGACCTCCGGGTGGAGAGGATGCTGGAGGAAGGGTTGGTCGAGGAGGTTCAAACCCTTCTGTCGCAAGGCTACCACCCCGGCCTGAAGTCTCTCCGCTCAATCGGCTACAAGGAGATCTGCGCGTACCTTGCGGGAGAATATGACCTCGCTGAGGCGACACGTCTGATCAAGCGTGACACCAGGCATTACTCAAAACGCCAGTTGACCTGGTTCGAGAGGGACAGTGAAATTAATTGGGTTGATTATCCCGATTCTTTTGCTACTATCTGTAACCATGTGATGGAATTTTATGGATAAAAGGAGAGGAAGATGGCCAAAGCACCGTTCAATATCCAGGACCAGTATCTGAACCAGTCGCGCAAGGAGCGGGTAAAGGTTGTCGTGCAGCTCATGTCAGGCGACAAAATGGAAGGGTACATCAAGTCATTCGACAACTTCTCCGTGCTTATGGAAATACACGGCGACATACTTATCTACAAGCATGCAATTTCCTCTATAACCTCGGCGGACGGCACTTTCAAGCTTCATCAGTAACGTTCGCCTATTCACGGCATCGTCGGTAGGGGCGTTCCCGCAAGGGCGCCCCTATCTGCATTTTGCACCGGGACATCTATTCTATCTATGACATACAAGAATCTTTCCCCTCCCCTTGCCGGACTGGTCATTGAGAGCGTTCTTACCGACAGCATCGCCGCCGAACTTGAGATCGAAGCCGGCGACCGCCTGCTGGCAATCAATGGCAAACCGGTACGGGATATCATCGATTACACCTATCTCTCGTCAGAGAACGAATTGACGCTGGACATTGTAAAAATGAACGGCGAAGAATGGGAAATGGAGGTGGAGCGTGGCGAGGGTGAATCCCTCGGCCTTACCTTTCCCTCTCCCGAACCGAAACGGTGCGGCAACAAATGCGTTTTCTGCTTCGTTCACCAGCTCCCCCGCGGCATGCGCTCCCCCCTGTATGTGAAGGACGAGGACTACCGCCTCTCCTTTTTATACGGAAACTATGTCACCCTTGCCAACATAACGGCTTCCGATATCGCGCGTATCAAGGAGCAGCGGCTCTCTCCGCTCTACATTTCAGTGCATGCGACCGACCCGGCTGTGCGGGAGCGCCTGCTCGGCAAGACTGATATCCGGCCCCTTCTTCCGCTCATGGAAGAGCTGGCGTGCTCCGGTATCACCATGCATGCCCAGGTGGTCCTCTGTCCTGGGCTCAATGACGGTGCCGTGCTAGAACGGACGGTGGCGGATATGGTCGCTCTCCATCCACGGGTCGCTTCCCTGGCGGTGGTCCCCGTGGGGTTGACACGGCACCGCAAGGGGCTTCCCCTGCTTGAACCGGTTACCCCCGGATATGCGACCGGATTTATACTGTCCTGGCAGGAGCGTGCCCGGGATATTGCCGACCGTCTGGGGGAGCCTTTCCTGTTTCTGGCAGATGAGTTCTATATCAAGGCCGGTTTGGAATTCCCCTCACTGGAGTCCTATGGCGACCTGCCGCAGCTTGAAAACGGGGTGGGAATGATCCCTCTGTTCCTGGTGGAGGCGGACGAAGTGCTGGCTGCCGCCGAACCATGCCCGCCACGCACCGTGACGGTGGTGACAGGGGAATCTGCCTATTCCTATCTGTCAGATTTTCTTGTTGCACTCGGGGAAATTACGAGGGTTACGTTCCGGATAGTCGCAGTTCGGAACAGGCTGTTCGGAGAGAGCGTTACGGTTGCCGGGCTGGTGGCTGGACGGGACATTCAGTCGGCCCTGGCAGGGCGGGAGCTGGGAGATCTGGTGCTTATCCCTGACGTGATGATCAAGGAAGGGGAGGGGGTATTCCTCGATGATCTCACCATTGCCGAACTGGAAGAGTCGCTCCATGTTCGGACGGTCGAGGTTGAATCCACTCCTTCCGGTATCTATGGCAGTGTGAGTAGGCTGTAAAATCGATAGTACGGGATAGAAAAAAGGCGGGGCTTCGCGGCCCCGCCTTTTTTCACTCTTAACAACAGTGTTATCTCACATCTTGTGGCATTTTTCGCAGTTTTCCTTGACGGTGAAGGCATCCTTGCTGTTGTGGCAGGC
This sequence comes from Geobacter sp., assembly GCA_003574885.1. Classification (GTDB taxonomy): domain Bacteria; phylum Desulfobacterota; class Desulfuromonadia; order Geobacterales; family Geobacteraceae; genus Geomobilimonas. The sequence goes on along the minus strand of PJFC01000009.1, from coordinate 104,148 downwards.
ACCACAGGATGCACCACTTTCCATCTGGGACATTGTGTTGTGTTTGATACCCGCCTTGAAGGGGAATACCTTGGTGTGGCAGTCGGCGCACTTGTACATGCCGGTGTGGATTTCGTGACTGAATTTCGCTTCACCGGCATCGGTCTTGAAGGTAACCGTGCCGGGCTTGAAGTTGTTGTGGCACTTGTCGCAGCTGCCGGCGGAAGTGAACGCATCCTTGCCGTTATGGCAGGCGCCGCATGATTTCCCCTTGTCCATATCCGCCATGGTGTTGTGCACGGCACCGGCCTTGTAGGGGAACACCTTGGTGTGGCAATCCTTGCAGCTGTACATGCCGGTATGAATTTCGTGGCTGAAAGTTACGTCGGAGATTCCCTTTACCTTGAAGTTGATGTTCTTCGGTTTCATTCCGCGATGGCAGTTCCCGCAGTTTCCTGCCACGGTGAAAGCCTTTTTCCCGTTATGACAGGCGCCACAGGTCATCCCTTTTTCCATCTGGGCCATCGTGACGTGCTTTTCCTTGCCGGTTATCACCTTGCCGTTGTGGCAACTTTTGCACTTGCCGCCGGTCTTGGTTATGTGTACATCATGGCTGAATGTAACATCACCAAAACCTTTTACCTGGTAGTTGACGTTTCTGGGTTTACCTTTATGGCAGCGGGTACAATCTTTTTCATCGGCGACGCTAAAGGCCTTAATTCCGGAATGGCAGGCACCGCACGACTTTGTCTTTTCCATTTCCGCCATGGTGAAGCGCTTGTGCTGCTTTAAATTGTAAATGGCATTGTGACAAATCCGGCAATTGTTGCTATATTTACGGAGATGGACATCATGGCTGAACACTACCGGTTCGGCGTTGTTGAAGCGGAAGAGTATATCCTTGGTTTCCTTGGCATGGGCCATGACGGTCAGAAGGAGGGTGGAAAAAACTGCAAGCATGGTGAAACGCAACTTCATGGCATTCTCCTTAACAGGTTTAAATTGGTGAGTGGGGCAGATACAGGCGAAACATTGTACATATACAGTGCAAATTCGTCAATTCAAATATCATGCTGAATCTAGTAGTGGAGCAGGGTTAGGGTGGTAAAATATACATATGACGAAAGGGACGACAATGATACTCAGGATGATCTGCTTTTGTATCGTGGTTGCCATGGGGGCAGCGGGACCTTTGTGGGCGGAAACCTACGAATGGACAGACAACAAGGGGGTGGTCAGTTTTACGGACGACCTTGACAAGATTCCTGCAATATACAGGAATAAGGCCAAGAAGCGTGAATCCATCCGGAGTGAACAGGGGGAAATATCTGATTCCGCTCCTGCTGCGAAGCAGCGTGAGAACTCCTCTTTACCTGCTCCGGCGAATCCCGGAGACCATGATGAGGGGTGGTGGCGAAGGAAATTCGCATCATTGCGCGCCGAAATCAAGTCACTTGAGAGCACCCTGGCCGATGATCAGGAAAAGTTGGTGCAACTGAAACGCAAACGCGTCATCTATCAGCGGACAAGGGATCGAATCGCTTATAATGAAATGGATGCGAAGATCGAGGATGATGAGGCAAAGCTGAAAGAAGCAGAGGACAGGTTGAATGCTCTCGATAAAGAGGCTGACAGGTCCAGTGTCCCCCAGCAATGGAGACAGTGAGATACGTCGGTTTGTCGCGGAGGGGCAGAGGGGATACGATCAGGGCTTGGTCTTCTGCTCCAGTTGGAGGTCCATGTGTTTCAGTTGTTCCATGGTCTGGCGCAGTTCCTTGTTCTCCTTGGCAAGAGACTGGTTTTCCTTGGTAAGCTGTTGGTTGCTGGCCCTCAGATTCCGGTTCTGATGGCGTTGTTCGTTGGCAGCGTTAACCAGGTCCAGAAGCTGGGCGGACTGAGTCGCCCACGGACTTTTGGGGTACTCCTTGTGGAGGCGTTCAAGGGTCTGCTGGCTCTGCAGGTAATCTTTGTCGCCGGCTGCTTTGAGCTGCAACAGGCTTAGACGGAAAAGTGCCTCATCCGTAACCCCTGCCACCCCTCTCTCTGCGCTGAGTTCCGCCAGGGTATTTGCGGCTGCGACTACGTTCCCTTTTTCAATCTGGCTGACGGCAGCTGAAAGTTTGCGTTGCTGGCTGAAATGTTCGATAAACACAAAACCGCTGTTTTGCGACGTGGCGCACCCGGTTGTCATCAAAGCTAATATGGCTGCAAGAGCAAGTTTTTTCATCGTTTGTGCCTGCGCCGGTTCATCAGAAAGTTGCTCCCCGGCTGTCCCTTCACATAATCCTTCATTTCCGCGGCGGCCCTGGCAATATCAACCGCCGACTCGTACTCACCCTGCCCACAGATGGTAACAGCGATAGAAATGGTCATGATCGGGAATACGCGCGGCATGCCATAGCGGTCTACCGCCTCGATCGCACCCTTCTCCAGGTCTTTTGCGTCGTAATAGTTGACGATCGACTTGTCGAATTGCTCGATGATCGCCTTGCAGACTCCGGCGGCCTCTTCAGTGGACACAACCATCACGAAGTCGTCACCTCCCACATGGCCGACAAACGCATCCTGCCCGGCGTGTTGTCGAACAGCCTCATGAATGATCTCTCCCGTGGTTTTGATCAGCTCACTTGCCTTTATATAACCGTAATGATCGTTATAGGCCTTCAGGTTGTCCAGGTCGGCATAGCAGACGGCAAATGGCTCAGCCTCTTGAAGACGACGGGTAAGGACGCGCTCGATGGCTATATTCCCCGGTAATCTGGTGAGGGGGCTGGCATCGAGATTCAGCTGTTCCGATATCTTGAGGCGAGAGGCCATTTTGATGAAATCGCCGGCAAGGTCGCCAATCTCATCACCTGTCGGAATCCGGGGATCGAAGTCAAAATCTCCTTCTGCAATGCGGTGTGTGGCCTTTTTAAGTTTGGTAAACGCCCTGGATATTTTATAGGTGACAAGGGTTGACACGATGATCGCCAACAGAAACCCGATGAAGGTGAGAATCAACGTCCATCGAACTGTCTTCCCCTGTTTTTGGTCTGCAGCTTCCAGTTTGGTGCTGAGCTGGACCTGCCGGTTGGCGGCACTGGCATCAATGGCGCTGACAACCTGGTCTGCCGCATTATTGAGAGGTTCAACGCTGTCCCTGTCGCCTGCAAGCAATTTCTCCGCAAGACGTTGAAAGCTGGCATAACGTTCTATCACCGGTTTCAGTTCGTCGGGTGACTGGGTCGGTGCAACATTCAAAAGCAAGTGCTGGAATTCGTCGGCCCGTTGGCGGTAAAGCTGATTGAATTCGGGGCTCTTGAGTATCACCCCTTTGACAGCAGCCCGCTGCTGAGCCAGAACTGATTCCCGAAGCTTGATGGTGGTGTTTATGAAGACCAGGTCGTTCTTGGCAATATCACGGGCGGTTGTATTGAGGGAATAGAGTCCCATGACCGAATAAACCAGTGCCGCCATGGTAAAAAATGCAATGGCGGCATATCCGGCAACGAGTTTTTGGACCAGGGTAAATCTCATGGTTCAGGGCCGAGAGGTACTGCCTGAAGGTGTGATATGCAATAAATCTCCATTCCCGCATTGTAGTGCAGTGACTGAGTTTAGTCAACCTTCAGGAAAGCTGCCATGTTTCCCCTCCGGATGTTGAGTTCTTCGCACGTGGAGCCTTGAATTGCGGTTGCTACCGTCCCAAAGCTGTGGTATAAACAGGTGCGATTCCAACAGTTGGAGATTTCTTATGACCGGTCTGGACAGGATTGTTGAAAACGCTCTGCAGGAGGACATCCATACCGGCGACATCACGACACTCGCTGTCGTGCCGGAACCCCGACCCGCCCGTGCCCGTCTCATTGCCAAGGAGCCGATGGTTCTGGCCGGTATCGATGTTGCGGCGCGGGTATTCCATCTGCTCGACAGTGCCGTGAACTTTTCCCCTGCATTTCGTGACGGGGACCGTCTCCAGTCGGGAGATGTCCTTGCTGAAGTTGAGGGCGATGCAGCCATTCTTCTTCAAGGGGAGCGGGTTGCCCTCAATCTGCTTCAGAGGATGAGCGGGGTGGCGACCCTTACCGCCCGTTATGTCGCAGCTGTGGAGGGGACCAGGGCCCGGGTCGTGGATACCCGCAAGACTACGCCGGGACTCAGGATGCTCGATAAGTATGCTGTCAGGGTTGGGGGGGGGGTCAACCACCGAACCGGACTCTATGACGGGGTGCTCATCAAGGAGAACCATATAGCTGCGGCCGGCGGGATATCCGAAGCTGTCCGTCGAGCCCGCGCCTATATCCCCCATACCATGAAAATCGAGGTTGAGACGGAGTCTCTGGCACAGGTGGGCGAAGCACTGGCGGCGCAGGCAGATATCATCATGCTCGACAATATGGAACTTGATTCCATGGCGGAGGCGGTGCGTCTCATTGCCGGCAGGGCTCTGGTGGAGGCTTCCGGAGGTGTCAATCTCGAGACCATCCGTGCCATTGCCGGCACCGGTGTCGACATCATATCCATTGGCGCCCTGACCCACTCGGCACGGGCCATGGATATTTCCATGCTGCTGGAGGGAGCGTGAAGGAGGGTTTTCTCCGGCATGCAGTCACAGATGGAACGACCATCGATCAGCACATTCTGGAGATATTCAGGGCTACTCCCGGCGAGGTCGTGTCGGGGGAGGAGTTGAGCAGCAAACTCAAAATTTCACGTACGGCGGTATGGAAGCATATCAGGAACCTCAAGACGCTTGGTTACCGTATCGAATCCGTACCGTCCGTCGGATACCGGCTTGTTGCCGCGCCTGATCTTCTTTTGCCTGAGGAGATCTCAGCCGGCCTTGTGACGGAGCGAATCGGTCGGCAGATCGTTGCATTTAACGAGACTGCCTCCACCAACGAAACTGCTTTCAAGATGGCCGAAGAGGGGGCGCCGGAAGGGACGGTTGTTATTGCCGAGTCCCAGAGTCGGGGGAAGGGGCGGATGGGGCGGCGCTGGGAATCACCGTCGGGTGTGAACCTCTACTGTTCCATCATTCTCCGTCCTCCCATCCTGCCATTGCAGGCGGTGCAGATGACCTTCCTCTCAGCCGTTGCCGTGGCCAGGGGCGTTGAGGAGACCACACGGCTTTCGCCCACCATCAAATGGCCCAACGACGTGCTGCTTTCAGGGCGCAAGGTAGCGGGACTCCTCAACGAGATGGGGGCCGAAACGGAGAAGGTTAATTTCATTATTCTCGGCATCGGCGTCAACATCAATATGGAGCAGAACCAGTTTCCTGCCGACCTGCGTCATCCTGCAACGTCCCTCCGCATCGAGTCCGGCAGGCCTGTTGATCGGGTTGATTTTGCCCGTGTCCTTCTCCGCGAACTGGACACGCTGTATGCCTCCTACCTTGCCGGGGGATATGGTGCGGTAAGGGATGAATGGCTTGCCCGCTGCGCAATGATCGGCCGCCGGGTGCATGTCGACTATCGGGACAGTGCCGTCGCCGGCTTGGCAACCGGCATCGACGAGTATGGGGCACTTCTTCTCACCCTCGATGACGGCCGTGTGGAGCGTGTCCTTGCCGGTGACGTGAAGCTCGCCTGAACGATTTGATGCGCGCATATGCTAAGAACAGTGAGGTACATGCAAGGTGCTTCTGGTAATCGACGTAGGCAACAGCAATATCGTGCTCGGTATCTACGATGGAGAACAGCTTCTCAAGGACTGGCGCGTTTCAACAGACAAATCTAAAACTGCCGATGAGTACGGTATCCTGGTCCACGAGCTGTTCCGTCTGGCCGGTATTTCCTTCAGCGATATAAAGGATATCATCATATCTTCGGTCGTACCGACTCTTACCGGCGTCCTGGAAAGACTCGCCGTCGGATATTTCGGGTTCCGTCCCTATGTCGTCGGCCCCGGCATAAAAACGGGGATGCCGATTCATTACGACAACCCGAAGGAAGTGGGAGCCGATCGCATCGTCAATGCCGTGGCCGGTTATGAAAAGCACAGAACCGCCCTGATCATCGTCGATTTCGGTACGGCGACAACCTTTGATTATGTGAACAGAAAAGGGGAATACTGTGGCGGTGTCATTGCCCCCGGTCTCGTGATCTCCATGGAAGCCCTGTTCCAGAAGGCAAGCAAGTTGCCCCGGGTAGAGATACTCAAACCCGCATCCATCATCGCAAAGAATACGGTAAATTCCATGCAGGCAGGCATTTTCTACGGCTATGTCGGACTTGTCGACGAGATCGTCGGGAGAATCAAGGCAGAAAGCCGTGATGACCCCCGGGTTCTGGCCACGGGAGGCCTTGCCGGCCTGATTGCTCCAGAATCCAAGACTATAGAAGAGGTGGACGAATATCTGACACTCGAAGGCCTGCGTATCCTGTATCAACGTAACCATGATAATTAACGGCAGGTCGTTTGTCAGCCTGCTTTCAATTCAAGGGGGGCATTATGGGAAAGTATGATACGTCTAAGCTGAGAAATCTTGGCATCATTGCCCACGGTGGAGCCGGCAAGACCACTCTGTCCGAGGCCATCCTGTTCGATACGGGAATGATCGACCGTCTCGGCCGGGTTGATGACGGTACCTCCACCATGGATTTTGAGCCGGAAGAAATCAAGCGGAAGATATCCATTACCTCCTCCCTTGACCATTGTGAATGGAACGGACATTCTATCCACCTGGTGGACACCCCCGGCTATGGCAACTTCATAGCCGATACCCGCGCCTGCATGCGTGCCCTCGACTGCGCAGTCGTCATCCTGTCCGCTATCTCCGGCGTCAAGGCCCAGACTGAAGAGATATGGCAGTGGGCCAACGATTTTGAAATTCCCCGGATAGCCTTCGTCAACAAGATGGACAGGGAGCGTGCCAATTTTCTGCGTGCCATCGACGACATGGAAAAGGCGCTCGGAGCCCGCGGCGTGGCGATACAGATCCCCATGGGGAGCGAAGAGAATTTTGAAGGGGTCATTGACCTCGTAAGGATGAAGGCATATCGCTATTCGAAGGATCAGTCGGGGAAATTTACCGAGGAGCCGGTTCCATCGGAATACCTGGCAGATGCGGAGAGATTGCGTGAGCAGATGGTCGAGACGGTTGCCGAAGCCTACGATGCCCTGACCGAGAAGTTCCTGGAGACCGGCGAACTGACCGAAGATGAGATTCTGGACGGATTGCGGGTCGGTACCATGCGCAATACCTTTACGGCCGTTTTGTGCGGTTCAGCCGCCATGAACATCGGTGTTCCCCACCTGTTGGATGCCATCTGCTCCTATCTTCCGTCACCCCATGACCGCACCAAGGCAGTCGGCAGCCATCCCAAGAGCGGTGATGTCATAGAGCGGGCTCCCGACGAGTCCGAGCCGTTTTCCGCCCTGGTGTTCAAGACCACGTCCGATCCCTATACGGGGAAAATCACCATCTTCCGCGTCTATTCCGGTGTGCTCAACTCGGATTCCACCGTTTACAACTCGTCCCGGGACACACAGGAGAGGATTGGCCAGATCTACGAGCTGGAAGGAAAGAAGCAGAAACCGATCAAACAGGCGGTAGCCGGTGATATCGTTGCGGTGGCCAAGCTCAAGGATACCGTGACAGGCGATACCCTCTGCGATGAGGCAAAACCCATCGTTTATGAACCGGCAAAGCTTCTGCAACCGGTCATTTCCTATGCTATCGAGCCGAAAACCAAGAACGACGAGGACAAAATCCATTCGGCGCTCCACAAGATGATTGAGGAAGAACCGACCCTGGAATCCCACCGCGATACCCAGACCAAGGAACTTATCATTTCCGGCATGGGGCAGGTACATCTGGAAGTCATCGTGGAGAAAATGAAGCGCAAGTTCGGTGTGGAGGTCCTCCTCAAAACGCCGAAAGTCCCCTATCTCGAAACCATCCGCGGCACGGCGAAGGTCCAGGGGAAATACAAGAAGCAGTCAGGAGGGCGTGGCCAGTATGGAGATTGCTGGATAGAGATGTCACCCCAGCCGCGCGGAGAGGGATATCTCTTCGAGGACAAGATTGTCGGTGGCGTTGTCCCCCGTCAGTACATCCCCGCTGTTGACAAGGGTATTCAGGAGGCGTCCCAGGAAGGATTTCTCGCCGGATATCCAGTTGTCGATTTCAAGGTTGCGCTTTATGATGGTTCGTTCCACACGGTGGATTCTTCGGAGATGGCATTCAAAGTCGCGGGGTCCATGGCGTTCAAGAAGGCGATGGAGATCTGCAAGCCGGTGCTCCTTGAACCGATCGTGAATATGAAGATCAGTGTCCCCGACGAAAGCATGGGGGATGTCATCGGTGACCTCAATTCGCGGCGCGGCAAAGTGGTCGGCGTTGAACCCAAAGCAAACTCCCAGATCATCAGGGCGGTTGTGCCCATGTCGGAAGTGCTTGCCTATTCGAACGACCTCAAGTCCATGACAAGCGACCGTGGTCTCTTCACCACAGAGTTTTCACACTACGAAGAAGTGCCGAGCCATATGGCTCAGAAGGTCATTGCGGAAGCTGCCGCGGCCAATAAGAACAATCATCAGTAAACTTTATCAAATGCCAGGAGGATTGCTACATGTTCGGTTTCGGTAAGTCGTCTGAGGACGGGGAAAACATCAACAACGAAAAGGGGAGTTCCCAGCAGATATTGCTGTTGGTGTTGGTCCTGCTGCTGGCGGTGTTCGGTTACCTCTATTTCTTTACCGGCATCATCAAGCCGCGGCAACAGGCGCCTGCTCCTCAGCCTGCCCAGGTTAAGCAGCCGATTCCGGCGCGGCCCGCCGATGGAGGTGGAGCGGCGCCTGCTACTGGCGGTACGGCCACACCTGCCACGCAAAATTCCGGCGCAGCCGCAACGGCCAAACCTGCCGTTCCTGTAACCGCCCCTTCTGCCACAACTTCCGGAGCTAAACCTGCGGCAACTCCCGCACCACCAGCAGCCTCTGCGGTTAAGCCAGCCGTCGCTCCTCCTGCACCGGCTGCTAAGCCCGCACCTGCCAAGGCTGCAAAACCGGCAACCCCTGCGACTGCGGCTCCTGCTGCCAAACCAGCGCCACCGACGAAAACGGCAACTGCTGTTCCGGTGAAACCTGCTCCGTCGAAAGCTGCTGATGCCGGGAAAGCAACCGCCAAAGCTGACGGAAAGACTTCCAAGACGACGATAAAAAAACATGCTGCCGGCGCCTATACACTGGTGATCGGCGAATATGTCGGAGAGAAATCGGCTGTATCAGTACAGGCGAAGTTGAAAAAACTCGGCATCAGGCCAGTTACGAGGACGAAGGCACTTCGGTCAGAGCCTATGAATCGCCTGTATCTCGGGTCATTCGAAAGTCATCAGTCTGCAGACGCAGCATTGGACGATCTTAAAAAGTTCACGCCAGACGGTTTCCTGCTTCAGGAAAACGGAAAGTATGCGGTCTATGCCGGCTCCTACTTCAATGAAGCGAAGGCCGCCATCGAACAGGACCGTCTTTATGAAAAGGGGTTTAAGCTTGTAATGAAAAAGACCAAGGCTCCGGTCCATGTCGTACGTCTTACTGCGGGCAGATACGACGGCAAGAAATCTGCAGGCAGAGATATTGCCAGCCTGAAGAAACAGGGGATTTCTCCCCACCTGGTCAAGGTTGGGAAGTAGGAGAGACATACTTGATTGACACGGTGATACTCAATGTCTCTCCGGTCGCTGCAGCCTATGCTGCAACGGACGTCTCCAGGAAGGACAGGTTGCGGGTTGCACGATGCGAAATGCCTCTCGCCGCAGCTGACCAGGTCAACCTCCTTCTCTTCCTGAGTTACGACCAGGATGAGCAGATCTGCAGTGAGGCCATCAAAAGCCTGCGGCAGATACCCGAATCGGTGGCCGTGGAAATTGCCGATTCCTCAGAAACTTCGGCGAAAGTGATAGAGTTGCTGGCGCGGCTATTTCATGACAATCAGGACCTGGCGACACGTCTTGTTGTCCATCCACGGATCGATATGCAGACCATGTTCTTTCTTGCGCAGAAGGGAGTCGCTGGCGCAGCTGCGGCACTCAAGGAGATGGAACCTGAAGATGAAGCCGAGTTGGAAGAGGTAGAAACTGAAGAGGTAGAAACCGAGGGTGAAGAGGAACCGGAGCCTGAGGATGAGGAGTTTCAATCCAAGTACCAGATGGCACAGTCGATGGGTGTTTCGGAGAAGATCAAGATGGCTTTGACTGGAGACAAGGAGTGGCGCTCCATACTTGTCAAGGATCCGAACAAACTGGTATGTGGTTCGGTTATCAAGAATCCACGCATTTCAGACGGGGAGATACTCAACCTTGTCAAGGCTGGCGTACAGAGCGACGAGATCATGCGGCTCATCTGTGCCAACAAGGAATGGACAAAAAATTACCAGATTCGCAAGGCCCTGGCGGAAAACAACAAGACACCCCTTCCCAATGCACTTCGCTACATATCGACTCTTACCGAGAAGGACCTGGCTACCCTTGCAAAGAGCAAGAACGTTTCGAATGTAATCTCGACGCAGGCACGCCGTATCCTGCTCCAGGTGCAAAAACATAGATAGGGGGAAGAACCCATGGCACTGGTAAACCACGCCAAAAAAGAAATCAACGCCAAGATTGTCTATTTCGGGGCCGCACAGGCCGGAAAGGCGACGAATCTCAGTTTTATCTTCAAAAAACTGAAACCCGACTTCCGTGGTCAGTTCAAGAGCATGAATGTGCAGGAATGCAGGATGCTCTTTTTCGATTTTCTCCCGTCAGGGCAGGGAAAACTTGGTGACTATACGGTCAGATTTCATGTCTATACCGTTCAGGGTGATGTGCCCCAGGATTCTACCTGGAAGATGGTCCTCAAAGGGGTTGACGGCGTTATTTTCGTCGCCGACGCATCGCCTGCGCGGCAGGCTGAGAACCAGGCTGCCGTGGATAGGCTCCGCAACTGTTTACGTGGCCACGGATTATCGCTGGATGAGCTGCCTCTCGTTGTTCAGTCCAACAAGAACGACCGGGTGGATGCCCTGTCGCTTCAAGAGTTGCAGCAATCCCTCGGGCTTGTGGGATTGTCTACTATGCCGGCGTCAGCTGCCAGCGGAGAAGGAGTGCTGGAATGCCTCTTTACCCTGGTAAAACAGGTATTGAAGCGGCTACGGGAGAGCGGCCTGGATCTGCCCGACGAGACTGCAGAGAGCCAGACGGTCAGCGAGAATGAACCGGTTGCAGCAGGCACGCAACCTCCCTCATCGACGGTAGCAGCCCTGCCTCCCGTTGAATCTGCCCCAACAACGTCTGGCCAGGCTATGGCCGAAAATGCCGCACCTTCCGTTGAGATTCTTGAGGGAGTCTGTCTTGCTGAGGATGGTCGATTGCAGATACCCCTTTCCATCAGTCGCGGGGGGATATCCCATCGAATGACCCTCAACCTTGCCATTTCGCTGGAATACAAACGGTAGTTACGGTGGCAATGGTGGAGAACTCTGATGCACATTGACTTCAGCCTGGACCTTCTGCTGAGATTGTTGCTCGCCTGTCTGTTCGGGGGGCTCATCGGACTTGAGCGGGAAGTTCACGGACGTCCGGCAGGTTTTCGTACCCATCTGCTCGTTTCGCTCGGTTCCTGCCTTTTTGTCCTGACGTCGATCCATTTCTACCAGCAATATGGGAATCCTGGTTCCTCTGGCCCGACGGGAGTGGATCCGGCCAGGATCGCAGCGCAAGTGGTTACGGGGATCGGCTTTCTCGGCGCAGGCGCGATAATAAGGGAAAAGGCCTCCATTCGTGGTCTGACGACGGCTGCCTGCCTCTGGCTGGCAGCGGCATTGGGGGTCGCCTGTGGTGCCGGACTCTACGTGATGGCAACGGTGGTTACCCTGATTGCGATCCTGAGTCTTCTCCTCCTTAAAAAGGTGGAAGGTCGTTTGCAACGGGATACCTACGTTTCGTTAAGGGTTTTGAGCAGTGACCTGACGGGGCAGCTCGATATATTCGAGGAAATGATCTCGGCCTGTCAGATGCAGGTTGTGAACATGAGTCTTGATAAGGATGTGGAAAAGCAGCTGGTGTCCTACGAGTTCTATGTCAAATTCAGCACGCGTGAGCTTGCCTGCAGCCTGGTAGACGAGCTGGGTGCAGTTGCCGGCGTCAAAAGGGTGAGAATTGATTGATTTTGCCGCTTCTCCACTCTGAAAACGCGGATCGGAACCGGTGATCTTCGTCGTCGCCTCCGCTCAGGAGCGCTTCTTCGGTATGGGGATGAACATCCTCACCCCCCTTTGATACCCGCGATAGTTATCTCCGAACATTTCAATCAGTCTCCGCTCTTCCATTATCGCACCGCAAAGAAAATACAGCGCTGAAAGCAGAGTCAGGACCAACCAGCGAACGGTCATGGTCGGTGTGAACAGCAGGAACAGCATTGCCAGCAGGTACTGGGGATGTCGCACCCTTCCGTAACATCCGTTGGTTATCAGGATGGGGGCAATGAGCTTGCTGCGCAACTGCCTGAACCCCAGAAAGTCTCCAACACCGGTTTGCGCCGCACAGACGCAAAGCAGGATCAACATCACCCCCTGGCCGATAAATCCTAGTGGCCGTGTGGTTTCAGGAAGTTGGTAAAGGATCGGAGAGTCATGGTAGGCATTCATGACCCAACCAAAGGTAACCAGTGCCAAAATGTTATACAAAAGCCGATAAGAGCTTGCCAGGGAGCCCATCCGGGATTTCAGGAATTCCTGGACATGCTGTATTGCGAGGAATGAGTGGAGTGTCGCAAACAGAATGAATCTGACTATGAACTCAAACAGGTCATACATGCGGTGCTCCTGGAAAAAGCGTTTGGGAAATCTCAGCGGATACGGATGGAGCGTATGGTTGTAGAAATTAGCCCCTTGTCTGGGGAAAGATTACATGCTACCATCCTGCGACTCAAAGTCGAAGGAGGAAGTGGATGGCAATAATCACTATATCCCGGGAAATGGGCACCGGCGCCTACCAGATTGCGAAAGAGGTAGCCAAAAAACTCAAGTATACGCTGGTGGATGGGGCGAAAGTCGCCGAACTGGCGCCAAAGTACGGTCTGACTGCCGAAATCATCGAAAGGATCGATGAGAAGCCCCCTTCATACAATACTGCAGAAGACCGCCTCCAGGCGGCCCATCTCACTACCATGGAACTCATTTTCCTGGAGAAGGCCAAAAAGGGGAACGTCATTCTCTATGGGCGGGGAGGGCAGGATCTGCTCAAGGAGATACGGAGCATACTCAGGGTCCGCTTCATAGCCCCCTTTGACGAGCGGGTGGAAATGTTTGCCGAGCGGGAATGGATTGACCCGGATCTGGCCAGTGATCTGATCAGGAAAAACGACCACCAGCGGGGCGGTTATCTCCATTTCTATTATAACCGGGACTGGAATGATCCCCTCGGCTATGATCTCATTTTCAATACCTCGCGTCTTTCTCCTGCTTCAATGGTCGAGAGTATCGTAACGGCCGCAAAAGATCCACGGTTTAAAGACGCTGAAGTGGAGGCGTTGGAACTACTTGAGGATATCATACTCAGCAAGCGGGTCGAAACGGAGTTGCTCAAGTCGGACAAGGTCAAAAACCTCCACTTCAAAATTACGTCTCAGGATGGAGTTATAGCCCTTACCGGCCACGTGCATGATGATACGGAGAAGAACCATGCCATCAGGATCGTCGGCAGGATCAAGGGGGTCCTGAAGGTCGTGGATAATCTGCAGATAATGAATTTCAAACCCTACAAAGAGCAATAACGGGTGGTGTGTGAGGATGTAAAAGGGCCCCCCGACGGGCCCTTTTTTTTTACCCGCGGGGGAAACCTGCCGGCTCTATCCGCTCTCTTTCTTTCTGTCAGACAGTCGTGTCTTCAACCCGGTAACCAGGCGGTAGGCTACTGCCAATCCTCCCCGTCCGCTTCCCATCTCCACGTCATCCTCGAATCCGTGAAAGTCCGAGCCGCCTGTCATTATCAGACCCAGTTCGTCTGCCAGGGACTCGAGGAAAATTATCGTGTCTTCGAAACAAGAGTTACTGAATACTTCCAGACCATCAAGCCCCATGGATGCCAATTCACGCACCAGTCCGCCGAGGCGCATCCGGTCGGGTGTGATGGTCGGCGGATGGGCAAGGACCGCAATGCCGCCAATACGGTGTATTTCAGCCAGCGCTTCGGCCATGGGGAAATATCGTTTGGGGACATTACAGGGGATGAGATACTGAACAAACGCATCCTGCATGTCGTGGGCGTATCCCCTGGCAATGAGTGCCATGGCGATATGGGGGCGACCGAGGGCTCCTGCCGCAGAACGCGCTATCTCTTCATAGTCAATACTTCTCCTGCCCTGGCGTGCAAGCCGATTGTTGATACGTGTTACGATGGCCCGCCCGCGATCATCCCGCCGCTTGCGGAATTCCGCCAGTTTCTCCCGGAATGCCGGGTCCCGGTGGTCGATACAGAATCCCAGCAGGTGTATATCCTGGAAACGCTGGTATTCGACCGAAAGTTCGACGGCGGAGATTACTTCCAGATCGAATCCATCTGCAGCGGCAAGTGCTTCATCGATGCCGTCAACGCTGTCGTGGTCGGCGATGGCAATGGCCCTGAGCCCTTTTTGGACGGCCATTGCCACAAGTGCCGTCGGGGTATGGACCCCATCCGAATGGACCGAATGGAGATGCATGTCTATGTACTGTTCCACCGAGGTCCTCCTCTGCACTGGCTGGTTCCTGTTTTGCGAATCGCCATTATAGGGAAGCGCGGTTATTCGTGCAACCGTCATCTTCAGCGAACTGGCTGATACAAATGCAGTTGCCTTGACAGTGCGGATTTTGTAGAATGTCCGGACTGTAAAGAACTGAGTCAGGACAGGGGATTTGATCATGGCAAAGCATCAGGGGATTGGTCTGGCCGTAGTGGCCTTCGCTATCTATATACTCGGGGGGATAGGGACGTTCGGAGGTCTTGCGCTCATTGCCTTTATGGACGGCAAGGATCTGTTCGGCCTGGGTGACGGCCGAAGCATAGGCTACCTCTTCCTCTGCGTCGGCCTGGTCTTTTCGGTGCTCGGTGTTCTCTTCATGCGCATCTTCCGTAACCGGAAACTGGTATGAAGGATGGCGACATCCATGCTGCCATGTCTATCCTCGCCGAGGTGGTGAAGGGATGGCAGACGCCGGCGGTCACCATTGTTTCACAGCGGGGTGGTGACCCTTTCAAGGTTCTCATATCCTGCATCCTGTCACTCAGGACCCAGGACCGGACCACCGGACCCGCGTCGGAAAGGCTCTTCGCCCTTGCCGATTCGCCGGCCAGGATGGTCGAACTTCCCGTAGAAGTTCTGGAACAGGCTATTTACCCGGTAGGGTTCTACCACCGGAAAGCTCTCCAGATCAAGGAAATCTGTCATCTCCTTGTTGAACGGTATGCCGGGCATGTGCCGGATGAGCTTGATGAACTCCTGAAGTTCAAAGGGGTGGGGCGCAAGACCGCCAATCTGACAATGACCCTCGGGTTCGGTAAACCGGGAATCTGTGTAGACACCCACGTACACAGGATCTGCAATCGTTGGGGATATGTCAGTACCAAAACCCCGGAAGAAACAGAGTTTGCACTGCGTGCCAAGCTGCCGGATGCTTACTGGATTGCAATAAACGATCTGCTGGTAACCTTTGGTCAGAACCAGTGCCATCCGGTATCTCCCCGCTGTTCCTCCTGTCCTCTGGCACAGCTGTGCGACCGGCGTGGCGTAACCCGTTCCCGCTGAGCAACAGGCGAAAGAGGGGATTTCCGTTACGTGGTTTGCGAGAAGTCGGATGCAGGTGTCGTTGCATTGTTCTCTTCGCTCTGCCCTGTTGCATTTGTTGTTTTATTCATTATAATCTTGTTTCAAGTTTAAAGAGGTTGTAATATTGCGGGACAACGTGTCTTGAAGTGCTATTATTCCCCTACAGGAGGATGGTTATGCTGAAAAATATCGGTTTTTTGGGGTTGGGAACAGTTGGCAGGCACATGGCTGCCAATCTTATGAAGGGGAACTACCGGCTGACGGTCTACGATTCCGATCCGAACGTCGTCGCCGAACTCGTCAAGCTCGGAGCAGTCGGGGCATCGACCCCCCGTGAAGCGGCCAAGGGCAATGACCTCGTTATTCTCATCCGTCCCGAGAAAGAACGCCTGCGGCCCGACATTTACGGCACTGACGGGATATTTGCCGGTATCGATGCGGGCACTATCCTTGTGGACATGGGTACCCATTCCCTTGAAAGCACCCTGGAAATGGCTGAAGAGGCCGCCAAGCACCGTGTCATGTTCCTCGACGCACCGGTCTGGGGGACCAAGGAACATGCTGCCAACGGGCTGCTGACCATTCTCACCGGTGGCGACCAGTCTCTCGTCGGCCGCTGTCGTGAGCTTTTCTCCTATTTCGGCCTCAACCTGATCCATGTGGGGGGGGTCGGTGATGCAACACGGATGAAATTCATCGTCAACCTTGTCCAGGCTGAAATGATGCAGGCCCTTGCTGAAGGGCTTGTTTTTGGCGAGAAAATGGGTTTTAACGCCGATAAAATCCTTGAAGTGCTCGATTCCGGTGGTGTCGCTTCGCCGCTCTTTCACTCAAAGGGGCGTTCCATTTCCCGCGGTGATTTCACCCGCAACCTGGCACTGGTTTATGTACACGAACATCTGCAGCTTGTTATGGAGACCGCCAAGAAATTGAACCTCTACCTCCCTGCCGCCGAGGTAGCATGCAAAACCTATGAGCAGGGGGTTAAGGATGGTCGTGGAGAAGAGGATTACTCGGCGGTCATCAAGGTGTTGAGGAAGTAAAACCGACTGGTGCATGACGTAAAAAAGGTGTTCCCCGGAGGAACACCTTTTTTTATGTGTGCGCCCGGCAGGGCGCGTGGCGGGTATGTGGGATGAATGTAATCGTTCCGTAAATGTGGTATTACTATAGGTACTGTTTCGCGGTGAGGTCAATGTATCTTCAGCGTATCCTGGAGCAACCTTGCATCAGTTCCTCAGAGATTATCTTGAGCTGCATGGCTACTGGGTCCTTTTCCTCTGGACGTTTCTCGAAGGGGAGGCAGGACTTGTCCTGGCGGGATTTCTCGCTTTCCAGGGATATCTCAACATCTTTGGCGTTGTCATGACCGCCTTGGCAGGTTCTTTCTGTGGCGATCAGTTCTACTTCTATCTGGGGCGCTGGCAGGGACGACGCCTTTTGAAACTATTCACAACCCTGGCTAAAAAGTTTCACAAAGCACTCAAACTGATTGAGAAATATGGTTCATTTGTGGCGTTTGTCTCACGCTTTACCTATGGTTTTCGAATTATTCTTCCCGTTATTCTGGGAATGACCAACCTCGGGGCATTGAAGTTCTGTGGTTTGAATCTTCTTAGTGCTCTTTGCTGGTCGATCATTTTTTCTTGTGCCGGTTTCCTCTTCGGTAAGAGCGCCTCGCTTTTTGTTGAAGATGTAAGCCGGTATGAACCCTATCTCATGCTTACATTGATCGGTCTGATCTGCTGCATGTGGCTTTCCCATTTCGTCCATGCATGGTGGCAGAGACGGCCGGCACTCAGACGTTTGAAACGATTGAAATCAAGAAAATACAAGGATAAACGTTGATACGAGAAGAGCTGCGCGACAAGGTCGCAATCGTTCTGGTGGAACCACAGAGCCCCGGCAATGTGGGAATGGTCTGCAGGGCGATGAAAAACATGGGGCTGAGGGAACTACGTCTCGTTAATCCCTGCCCGCTTGATCATCCGGAGGCGCTCAAGTTCGCCGTTTCCGCGCGTGACCTGCTGGAGCAGGCGAAAGTGTACGGGAAGCTGGCGGACGCTCTTGCCGATTGCGAGGTTACGGTCGGTACCACGCGACGCCATGGCAAATACCGTCAGGAAATCTTTTCTCCTCAGGAGATGGCGGTAACCGTGCTCGCAAATCTGGCACACAACCGTGCAGCACTGGTGTTCGGCAGGGAGGATAGCGGTCTGACCACCGAAGAACTGACCATGTGTCGCTGGCATGCCACCATTCCGACGAGCCCTGATTATGGTTCGCTCAACCTGGCCCAGTCGGTGCTGATCTTTTGCTATGAACTTTTCAAAGCGGGCGAGGCTGACCCCGCTGTTGTGGAACGGCAGTTTGCCTCGACCAATGCGACTGAAGAGCTTTACCGGCAGATGGAGAGCTCGCTGCTCAGAATCGGTTTCCTCAATCCCCAGAACCCTGCCCACCTCATGCGTTCTCTGCGGCGGATCTTCTCCCGTGCTGAACTGGATGACCGTGAAGTAGCCATCCTTAGGGGGATGGTATCCCAGGTTGACTGGGCCACAACGGCCTACGAAGGGAAAAAGGGACGATGACGATCACCTGGCTCGGATTGTTTGCGGGGGCGATTACCAGTTTTGCGGCGGTGCCCCAGGTGGTGAGAACCTACCGGACACGGCATGCGCGCGACATATCCATCTGGCAGCCGATTCTCCTGACGGCAGGGATGGCATTGTGGCTTGTCTATGGTATCATGCTGGGTGACGTTCCACTCATTGCTGCCAATGTTTTTTCTATTTTATGCTATAGCTTGCTTATTGCCATGAAAATAAGCTTCAGGGAGGATGACAATGCCCTGGAGCATGATTATATTTCAGAAAACATTTCACCGGAGGAAGAGATATGAAAAAGGTGGTTCTGGCAGTGCTCATGGTCATGGTAGTGATGGCCCTTTCCGGATGCGGTTACAATACCATGCAGGCCAACGAGGAAGCGGTGACTGCCGCATGGGGTGACGTGGAGGCAAGTTATCAGCGACGTGCCGATCTCATTCCCAACCTGGTCGAAGTCGTTAAAGGATATGCCAAGCATGAAGCAGAGACCCTCACGGCAGTGACCGAGGCACGCGCCAAGGTCGGCTCCCTGCAGGCATCGAAACAGCTGGTGAACGATCCCCAGGCATTCGCCAAGTTTCAGCAGGCCCAGGGAGAACTCTCCGGTGCTTTATCCCGGCTGATGGTAGTTGTAGAGCGATATCCGGACCTGAAGGCCAATCAGAATTTCCTCGATCTCCAGAACCAGCTTGAGGGAACCGAGAACAGGATCAATGTGGCCCGGGTCCGTTATAACAAGGCTGTCCAGGAGTTCAATACGAGTATCCGCACCTTTCCCAATTCCGTGACCAATTCGCTCCTGCTGCATCTTACCCGCAAGGAGCCGTTCAAGGCGGATGAGGGGGCCAAGGTTGCACCCAAGGTGAAGTTTTAGAAACGCCAATGAAAAGATTTCTTGCGCTCTTCATAGTGATGTTTCTGGCCGGGTCCGCGTCTGCCCTTGATGTGCCTGCACTGCGCGGCCACGTCAATGACTACGCCGGCATCCTTTCGCCGGCTGCCGTCCAGGGCCTTGAAAGCCAGCTCACTGAATTCGAGCAAAAGGAGTCAACCCAGATTGCCGTTCTGACCATTCCGACACTGTCCGGCGAAAATATCGAGGAGTACTCCATAAGGGTTGCAGAAGCCTGGAAAATCGGCCAGAAAGGTTTGGACAACGGGGCAATTCTCATCATTGCCGCCCAGGAACGCAAGATCAGGATAGAGGTGGGGCGGGGGCTGGAGGGAAAGCTGACCGACCTCATGGCGGGAAGGGTCATCCGCAACGACATCGGTCCCCGGTTCAAAGCGGGTGACTTCGACGGCGGTGTGCAGGCGGGTGTTACCGCAATCATGCAGGTCGTAAAGGGTGAATACAACGACAGGAACATCGACCTGCGCCATGCCGGGAAAAGTGCGCCGCCGGTATTTTCTCTGGCTATTTTCCTACTGGTTGTCTGCATTTTTCTCGGAGCTCTTTCCCGTCTGCTCGGTGGTCTTGCCGGTGCGATCGGTGCGCCTGTCGTTGCCTGGCTCGCATTGCCCGGCCTCTCCCTTGCCCTGCTTGCCGGACTTGCCGTTGCCGGTTTCGCTATCGGGCTGCTGGTGAGCTTTCTCTTTGGCGGCGGTAGCGGTGGTGGAGGAGGCGGCGGCGGATTTTATGGCGGGCCTTTCATGGGCGGTGGTTTCGGCGGGGGCTCGTTCGGCGGAGGTTCCGACGGCGGTTTTTCCGGCGGTGGAGGGGATTTTGGCGGAGGCGGCGCTTCAGGCGGCTGGTGACGGGAAAGGGGGCGCATCGCGACATGAAACACACTTCAGATTTTTTCAATCCTGAAGAACTGGAATTGATACGTCAGGCAGTTCATGCTGCCGAAGCGTCAACGTCGGGCGAAATAGCCACTATGGTTGTTGACGAAAGCGACCCCTACCGTGAAGCAGCCGCCCTGGGGGGGATGCTTTTTGCCGGTCTGCTGGCCATGGTGGTCGCCATAGTGTTGCACCACCTTACCATCTGGTTTTACATCCCTGCAGTCTTTCTGCTGTATATGCCCTGTCGTGCCCTGTTCGTGCGCGTGCCTGTCCTCAAACTGCCACTGTTGACGAGGGATCGAATTGACCGTGCAGTGCGAGACCGTGCAGTTCGCGCTTTCTATGAAAAAGGGCTGTACAGGACACGTCACGCTACCGGCATCCTTCTGTTCATATCATTGCTGGAGCGGAAGGTATGGATACTGGGGGACAAGGGTATTAACGATAAGATACCTTCCTCATCATGGCAAGGGCTTGCCCACGAACTTTCAGCCGGTCTTCGTGAAGGGCGTGCGTGCGAGGCATTGTGCGCGGTTGTGGGAAAATGCGGTGCGGCATTGAAGGAGCACTTTCCCCACGCACCGGACGATCTTAATGAGCTTCCCGATGATGTAATCACGTCATGACGTAGAAAAGGCCGCTGTCAGATGCAGTGGCCTTTTTATCTGGTCCAAGGGGCATTCGTTGTGCGGTTTTCTTCAGAAGCAGGCAAGGCCGACTCCCCTGTGTCGCTATAATTCCCCAAGTGCCTTTTTTACCCGGGCAAATGCTATCTGGTAATCGAACATGCTGCGGTAATAATCGGTCCTTGTCTGGGTCAGCAGGGTCTGGGCATCGATGACATCCGTTGCGGTTCCCACCTGTGCCTGGTATCGGTCCTTGTTTATCCGCAGGTTTTCTTCCCCTTGACGGATCGAGGTCTCAGCAACCTTGATTCTTTCGAAAGCGACCCTCGCATCGTTGACTGCCGTCCGGTATTCCAGTTCTATGATAGCCTTCAATTGACGCAGGGCTTCTTCGTTCTTCGAGCGGGTTGCAACCGCCTGGCGGTAGCGCCCCGTCGTGGCCAGGCCGTCGAAAAGGTTGATCCTCAGCCCTACCGTGGCTCCCAGGATCGTCTGCTCTTTGACATGGCTGTTCTGCAGATAGTCCATCCCTGCTTTCGCATAAACCTCAGGATAATATCCCCCCTTGCTTTCCTGTATGTCGAACTCGCTCCCCTCAACGGCTTTTTCCAGTGCCTTGATCTCCGCCCGGTTGGCCAGTGAAAGTTCCCCTGAATCGGTTGCCGGGGGGGTGGGGAGGCCCGCAGACTCGTCCAGGTCGGCGCGGAAATCGGGTTTCCTGTCCATAAGGTAGTTCAGCTGCAACCAGGCGTTGTCCAGGCGGTTGGCACTTGCCAGCCGGTACTGCTGACTGCCGGCAAGGCGGACTTCAGCCTGGAGCAGGTCGTTACGTGTAACAACCCCTTGCTCGTAAAGATTTTGAGCAACCCGCAGGTGATCTGTCATCTGGACCACCTCGTCTTCGGCCGATTGCATCAGCTTTTGAGCCTGCAGAATACCAAAATAGGATGTCACCACCTGGAGGAAAACGTCCTGTTCGTATCCTGAATAGGTGAATTCAGCAGCTTCACGCATGGCACGTGCGTGGCCTGACCGGGCATCGGTGCGACCGAAATCGTAAAGAGTCTGGTAGATGCCGAGGCCAGCAAAGGCATAGTCCGCATCCTGGGTAGCCACGGTACGACCGCCTCCCAGGTCTATCGACTGGGGGTCAAACTGGGCGGTATAGCCTCCCTGCAGATCGACACGGGGGAGATAACCACTCCTGGCGATACGTTCACCTTCTGCTGCTATACGCTGGTCGTAGGCGGCGACCTTGAGTGTATTGTTCGATTGCCTGGCCGCTGTCAGGCAGGTTTTAAGGGTGAGTGTCTCCGCCTGAGCGAATGCTGCGGGGATGAGAAGCCCGGTAGCGATAACTCTGAGGATACGGTTCATATATCTGCTCCGGTTTGGTTGCGAAAGGCCGGCTCTGCCTGAGAGCAAGCCCTATCAGTTAGACTTGAAAATCGAATTATACTTTCTGTCACTGCTCTGTCAAAATAATAATCGGTCGCTATCGACTGATGTTGGCGGGTCAGGTGGGAGGTGAGCCGTTGCTGCTCTGGTTCCGGAAGGGGCGGCTGGTTGTCGTGGGGGATTCAATTCCGTAGAGTAGCCGGTAAAGATATGCTCCCGTGAGGACTTTTTTGACATATTCGCGCGTCTCGCCATAGGTGATGTTTTCCACGAATTCGTCCTGCCGGAGACTTCCAAACGTCTTGCGCCAGCGGTTAACATTACCGGACCCGCCATTGTAGGCGGCTATTGCCATTACCTGATCGCCATCGTAACTCTGTAGCAGGTCCCTGAGGTGACGGGTGCCGTAGGCGATGTTAATATCAGGTTTTGTAAGGCTGTCTGCGGTGAACGTGCCTTTTTTTGAGCCGCTCATGGACTTGGCGGTCGCCGGCATCAGCTGCATGAGGCCTATAGCGCCTACCGGGGACTTTGCGGTTGGCGAATAGCTGCTTTCGGCGCGGATTATTGAATGGACGAGGCTCTCGTCAACACCGCAGACGGCTGCGTTTTTCGCTACGATCTCACGGTATCCGAAGGGGTAGAGAAGTTCCCAGGTGACAGCGGTATCCTTGTCGAGTTTTTCGGGTTGGACCTGTTTGACGGACGCCAGTGCACCGTTGTAGTTCCCCATTTCCAGGTAGAGCCGTGCAATACCGTAGAGAGTCTTTCCCTTTGTGCCTGCGTTTCTTCTGGCATACACCAGTTCGCGTCGTGCTTCTTCATAAAGACCGCAGACAATCAGCATCTTGGCCCGGTCAAGGCCGTCCGGAACAGGAAGAAGGTGTGCCACGTCCGTTTGAAGGTTCAATGATTTATCAGCCGGCAGATTCACCGCTGAACGGTACATCAGTGCATAATATCCGTACGGGTATTCCGTGACAAGCTTGGTGTAGAACGCCCGGGCATTGTCGGTATTTCCTGCGGCGACGAGAGCCCGCCCGCCCCAGTAAAGGGCTTTTTCCCGATATGATCCGACAGCAGTCAGCTCCTGAAACAGATTGGTTGCAGTTGGATAGTCGCCCGTAAGATAACTGGCCCATGCGGTTTCCCATTGGGCGGTTTTTTTCAAGCCCGATCGCGGGTATTCCGTGAGCAGCCTTCGCAGAAGTGGCAGGGCATCCGCACTCCGATTCTGAAATTTCCTGATATAGGCAGCTTCCATGAGGGCATCATCGGCGAGGTCCGATGCTGGACAGGTTTCCGCCAATTTGAGAAAGGTAGCTACGGCGGTATCATCCCGACCCGTTTTGCTCTGGACTCTGGCGAGCCAGAGGGTTGCTTCCGCAGCGATTTCCTTGCGGGGATTATCTGAAAGAATCTTGTTCAGTGCCTGCTCCCCATCCTTGTAACGTCTTGCTTTAACCATGGCCTGGGCAGTTTTGAGTTCCAGCTTCCGTGCGACATCAGCATTAAGAGTATCGGGAGGGATGGCGGAAAAAACCTTTATAGCCTGCTCGTAGCGGCGCATGTCGTAGAGCGTCATCCCCCGTCTGAAGAGTTCGTCACTGCTGTAGGGTGTCACCGCAATTCCCTGGCCGGCAAGGTTCTGCAGCTGGTCATGTGCCTTGTCTGCCACATCGGCAGCCGGATACTTGAGCCATATGGTGCGATAGGTCGTGGCAGCGGCCGCCAGGTTGCCCGTAAACTCCTGACAAAGGGCAGTCCGCAACAATGCTTTCAATGAATCGTTTCCAGCCGGGTAGTTATTGACAAAGCGCTGATAGGCCGAAAAGGCGTTCGGATAATCCTTGATTTCGTAGCGGGCATCAGCGAGGAGTTGCAGTGCAGAGCGGCCGAGGGGGGATTCCGGATATTCCTTGAGCAGTTTTTCCAGGGGAGCGATACATTCCGCCTGTCTGCCGAGCTGAAAAAGGGCATTTGCCTGGTGATAGAGGGCATAGTCGGCGAGCAGAGGGAAGGTCCTGGCAGACCGGTCAAGGGCCGCGGCTGCTTCGTCCCATTTCGAGGATTTGGCAGCTGTCATGCCGACGATGAAATCGCGCAGGCCACCTTCCGGCGCCTGGTTGGCAGCAGCCAGAGCCGCAGGGTAATCTTCTGTTTTGAGGTACTCGGCTGCTGTGGCGAGGTGATCTGACGGTAGTTGTAGGAGATTCCCCCCGGACGCGGGAATTGAGAGGGCAGAGCAGAGGATAACAAGAAGGGGGATACGTCGCAGCAACATGTACAACTCCTGGCACGGTATAATCAAGTGCGTTTCTAAACTGAACCACAAACGTCCAAATTTAACCCCATGATGATAGCTGTTTTTACCGGTAAAAATCAAAAGAATTTTACCTGTTTACCGGTAAACTGTTTGACAATGGGAGGTTATTTGAGCATATTCAACCGCAATTCGGGTGAATTCTTCAGGAGAGCGGTATGGCGATAAACAGGGAAAAAATTCTGGGGTTGTTTCGAGATAACCCTGGCGCTTTTCGTCCTTTCCGGGATCTTATGCAACTCCTGGGAGTGACCAAGGGACAGCGCGCCAAGTTCAAGGCGTACCTCGACCGGATGGTGGAGCGGGGCGAGCTCGTCAGGCAGCAGGGGAACCGCTACGGCGTTGCGGTTGCGTCCCACGGTATCACCGGAAGGCTCTCCGTTCACCGGGACGGGTATGGGTTCGTCACTCCCGATGATGGAGGGGAAGATCTTTTTATCCCGGCCCGTTACCTGCGGGAAGCCATGCATGGCGACCTGGTCGAAGCAATGGCAGCGCCCCGCGGACGTGGCGGCAAACGGGAAGGGCGGCTCATGCGGATTGTTGAGCGGGTGCATACCACCATCGTCGGGCGCTTCCTGACAACGGGCGATCACGGGGTGGTGATACCGGACGATCAACGGGTCACGAGGGAGCTCATCATCCCTCCCCGAGCTGAAAGTGATGCCAAATCCGGGCAGATGGTGGTTGCGCGCATCATCAACTATCCCACTGACAGGAGCGGGCCGACCGCCCGGATCGTCGAGGTGCTCGGTTCGAGTGACGATCCGGAAGTTGAGGTCCTGACCATTATCAGGAAGCATGACCTGCCGTACCAGTTTCCCGAAGACGTGGTTGCCGAGGCACGGGCCGTTGCCGATGTAGTCGGTACGGATGACATCGCGGGGAGAGTTGACCTGCGGGAGTTCCCGACGGTCACCATTGACGGTGAAACGGCCCGTGATTTCGATGACGCGGTTTCGGTCAGCAGGGAAGGGGGAGGCAAGATCCGTCTCCGGGTTTCCATCGCAGATGTCGCCCATTACGTGCGTGCCGGGTCGGCGTTGGACGGCGAAGCCTACCTGCGGGGGACCTCGGTCTATTTCCCCGACCGGTGCATACCGATGCTGCCGGAAGAGCTGTCCAACGGCATCTGCTCCCTGAACCCCCAGGTTGACCGCCTTACCCTGACGGCGGAAATAGTCTTCGACAGAAGCGGCTTACCGGTATCGACCGCTTTCTATCCCAGTATCATCAGGAGCGCCGCACGCCTTACCTATACCCAGGTCAAGGGGGTTCTGGTCGACAAGGATCAGGAACTCCGTAAGCAGTATGCCCATCTACTCGACGACCTGACTCTGATGGAGGAGTTGTCCCTGCGCCTCACCGCCAGGCGCCGGCAACGGGGAAGCATCGATTTCGACCTTCCCGAGCCCCAGATCGTACTCGATCTCCAGGGGCAGACAGAAGCCATCATCAAGGCCGAGCGGAATCTTGCCCATCGCATTATCGAGGAGTTTATGCTGGCGGCCAACGAGGCCGTGGCCACTCACCTCGAATCCCAGGGGATTCCGTCACTCTATCGGGTCCACGAATCCCCCGATCAGGAGAAGCTGCGTGACTTCCGCGATTTTGTCTTCAATTTCGGGTACCAGCTGCGCCTCGGGGAGGAAACCGTTTCGCCTGCCGAGCTGCAGAAACTTCTTGATCAGGCGGAAGGGAAGCCGGAAGAGCGGATGATCAACGAAGTTCTGCTCCGCTGCATGAAGCAGGCCCGCTATTCGGATGAGAATCTCGGCCACTTCGGCCTTGCGGCACCGTGCTACACCCATTTCACCTCACCTATCCGCCGTTACCCCGACCTGGTCGTCCATCGTATCCTGAAGGGGGCTATTGCCAAAACCCTGCGCAAGCAGGACCTGGAACGCCTGGCCGAAACCCTGCCGGAAACGGCTTCCCACACGAGCAAGCGGGAGCGGGTGGCCATGGAGGCGGAGCGGGAGATTGTCGAACTGAAGAAGGTGCAGTTCATGGCGGACAAGGTTGGCGATGAATTCGACGGTATCATCAGCGGCGTGACCTCCTTTGGCCTGTTCATCGAGCTTGTTGAACTCTTTGTCGAAGGGATGGTGCATATATCCACGTTGCCCCATGATTTCTACCGTTATATTGAGAAACAGCACTCCCTTGTCGGTGAGCGGTCCCGAACGACGTACCGCATCGGTGACCAGGTGCGGGTTCGGGTGGCAAGCGTCAGCATGGAGCGGAAGCAGATCGAATTTGTGCTGGCAGGAACCGAATCGGTGCAATCGACCGTAAAGGGGAATGGAAATAGGGAGGAATACCCCCGCATACCGGTCAAAGGGAAACGGCCGCGTGTTAAAAAGGCGGGTGGTTCCGGGGAGAAGGGGGGCTCCGGTGGCCGGCGCCGACGGTGAAAGCAGTTGCGTGGCGGTGAACCGCTGTGTTATGATCGATTGGTTTTGCAAACCTTAAAGCAGTTCACTGGGTACCATGAGAGAAAACACGGCCATGCCGTTCATAGAACATCTGGTGGAGTTGCGTCGACGCCTGATCATCATCGTCGTCGCAGTGGTAATTGGCATGGGGGTGTCGTGGAACTTTTCCAGCGACGTGCTCAACTTCGTCGAAAAGCCCCTGACGGGGAAAACCTATCTTACCGAGATAAAGAAACGGGTCTACGATGAGGTGAAGCTGCGGTATCCCGGGGTGTACCAGCGGTATCAGCTGGACAGGGAAGTCACCGCGCCGGTCCGGGAGCGACGTCTCAACTACAGTGCGCCACTTGAGCCTTTTTTCATCCAGTGCAAGATCTCCGTTATCGCCGGGTTGATTCTTACCCTCCCCATAGTCTTTTACCAGCTCTGGCTTTTTATCGCTCCGGGGCTTACCCGCAAGGAGAAGCGTCTCGTTGTCCCCTTCGTGACGGTGAGCACCATTTGCTTCTGCATAGGAGCCCTCTTTTTCCTCATTGTAATCTGGCCGGTAATCATTAATTTTTCGCTCTCCTACGAATCAAAGGGGTTGCAGAGCTGGTTCAACCTGAGTGCCTATATCGATTTCTGCCTGCGGCTGATCCTTATCTTCGGCCTCATATTCGAACTCCCCATCCTCTCCCTCCTTCTGTCACGGTTGGGGATCGTCAATTACCGCCTGCTTGCCCGCAATCGAAAGTATGCCCTGTTGGCCAGTGCCATCATAGCCGCTTTCCATGCCGATCTTATTACCATGTTTGTCATTATGGTCCCTCTTTACCTCATGTATGAAGTGAGTATCTGGGTAGCTCTCCTGTTTGGCAGGAAAAAACCGCTGGCGGCCGAAGCCGCCTGATTATTCAAAGGAATTACCGTCACGTCATGATCATATACCGCAGCATAGATGAAATACGGGAGCAACTCCCCAACGCAGCGGTCACCATCGGCAATTTCGACGGTGTACACCTGGGGCACCGGGAGATGTTCCGCCGGTTGAAGAAGGCGGCAGCTGACATGGGGGGGGTATCGGTAGTCATCACTTTTGCTCCCCATCCGCTCAAGGTCCTTCCGGTTGGCAGGGACGTGCGCCTCATCAATACTTACTCTGAAAAAGAGAGCCTCATAGAGGCTTCCGGGGTCGATTACCTGGTGGTGCTCCCCTTTACCCCCGAATTCGCATCCATCAGCGCAACTGAGTTCGTGCGTGACATTCTGGTTGGCCGGATCGGGGCACGGAAACTGATCATCGGCTATGATTACGCGTTCGGCCGCAACAGGGAAGGGGATGTCGCTTTTCTGCAACGGCTGGGGAGTGAGATGGGGTTTTCCGTCGAGGTGCTGGCACCGATCGGAACAGGCGAAACGGTTTACAGCAGCAGCATGGTGCGGCGCCTTATCCTGGAGGGGAGGGTGAAGGATGTCGTGTCCCTTCTCGGCCGGCATTTCTCACTCGCGGGGAAGGTGGTACACGGGCACAGCCGGGGGAAGGATATCGGATTCCCGACTGCCAACCTTGCAACGGACAAGGAGTTGATCCCCGCCTTCGGCGTATACGCAGTCAAGGTCAAGGTGGATGACCATATCTATGATGGGGCGTGCAATATCGGCGACAACCCGACCTTTGACGATACCGCCTGCTCCATAGAGGTCTTTGTCTTCGATTTCGACGGCGACCTCTACGGAAAGGATTTGCGGCTATATTTCGTGGATCGCATTCGCGGTGAAAAGAAGTTCCCCGATGTCGCGTCACTTGCACAGGCTATCGGTGATGATATAAGACGCTGCCGGGAGATCCTGCGTGATGTGACGATAATCGCGTATCGTGAGTACCTTGGAGCAGATGATAATGGCTAGGGCCGGCGTCGATAAACGTCTCTGGATCGGCATCGGTATCAGTGCCGTCATGCTTGTCTTGCTATTCAGGCAGATCGACGGCCGGCAGGTGCTGGCGGCGTTCCGCTCCATGGATTACCGCTACCTTGTCCCTTCGGTGCTGCTCACCTTTGTCAGTTACTATTGTCGCGCCATTCGCTGGCGCTACCTGCTTCTCCCCCAGAAAGAGACCGCCCTGGCGAACCTCTTTCCGGCAACCATCATCGGTTACATGGCTAACAACCTGCTGCCGGCGCGTCTCGGTGAATTTGTCAGGGCCTACGTCCTTGCCGACAAGGAGCAGCTCGATTCCAGTTCGGTTTTTGCCACATTGGTTCTGGACCGCCTGTTCGATGGCTTCACCGTGCTCCTGATCCTCGTCGTAACGTTCTTTACCGTCCAGCTCCCTCCGGGGATGGAAAAGGTGCAGGAGGGGCTCAAGCTGGGGGGATACGTTACTCTTGCTCTCTATGTCGTTGTCATTGCCTTTCTCGTGGTGCTCAAGCGGCGCACCCACTGGACCCTGGATATGCTGGGACGTTTGTTGCGACCATTTCCGGCCCGCATCAGCGAGAAAATCATACCACTTCTCGGTTCGTTCATCGCCGGGATCCGACTGTCGGTCAAGCCGGGGGAACTTGCGGCGCTTTTCGTTTCGTCCCTGGTAATCTGGAGCACCGCGATCTGGCCCGTTGACCTGGTGCTGAGGTCCTTCGGTATTACGCTGCCCGTCACGGCATCCATGCTGATCATGGTCTTCCTGGTTTTTGCCGTGATGGTGCCGGCATCACCCGGTTATGTCGGAACCTATCATGCGGCGTGCGTCTACGGCCTGCTGGCGTTCAACGTGCAGCGTGAAAAGGCGCTCAGCGTGGCGCTCGTCATGCACGGCATTAATTTTTTCCCCGTCATCCTGGCAGGGTTCTATTTCCTCTGGCGCGACAACATCTCCCTCAGGGGGATCGAGGGACGTTCCGGCAGAGAGTAAGGCAATCTTTTTTCTCAGGGTTCGGGTACTATTCGGACACGTGTGGGGGGGTATGAGTCGTCGGCTTTCAGATATTCAGCATCGTATTGACCCGTTCGCCGTGGCATCGGTTGTTATCCCACTATTTTTCTACCTGCTGACTCTTGCTCCGTCTGTTACTTTTTTCGACAGCGGTGAATTCCTCACCGCCATTTATTCCCTCGGCTCCGCCCATTCTCCCGGCTATCCGCTCTTCATCAATTATGCCAGGCCGTTCACCTATCTCCCCTTCGGCAATTTTGCTTTCAGGGTGAACATCGCCACGGCCGTTTCCGCGGCTGTCGCCTGCTATGGTGTCTATCTCCTGGCATACCATCTCCTGCAGAACGAAGAATTGACATCGGACGAAGCAACTTCCCGCCACCTGAAGAAAATCATCGCCCTCGGTGCCGCACTGACGTTTGCCTTTTCAGCGCGTCTCTGGCTGCAGTCCAACCATGACAAGCCCTATCCCCTCATATCGTTCCTGGCGGCGATGATCTTCTATCTGCTCCTCCTCTGGAGAGACCACTACCGTCTTGGTGATGAGCGGCCATTCTATATCTATCTCGGGACATTCCTCTGCGGACTCGGTTTCGGTGCCCACCAGACCATGGTCCTGCTCGTTCCGTCGTTCGCCTTTCTGATAATCTCCCTGGACTGGCGGATCATCGGGCGTGTAAAGGAGATAATCCTTGCCGTGACCTTTGCCCTGCTCGGCTTTTCCGTCCACCTTCACCTGCCGGTGCGGGCGGTGCGTGAACCGCTCCTCAACTGGGGGGACCCCAAGACTCTCACCCAGTTCCTCTGGCATTTCCTTCGCAAAGGGTACCCCACGGATAAACCGGATCGGGATCTGAAGCTCCTCCTGGCACAGCTGAATGCCTTCAATATCCCCTTCGAATTCACCGCAGTCGGGATGGTGTTGCTCCTCGTCGGACTGTTCTTCTTTTTCAGGAAACGGCGCGACGAGATACTCGCCTATCTGCTGGGACTGCTGGTGTTCATGCTGGTTATCGTCGGGTATTTCAATACCCTGCCCGATCTGATATTCCTGACGGAAGAATTTTTCACGCCGCTCTATCTCCTCTCGGCAGTATTTGTCGGACTGGGGATGTTTATTGTCGTGAAGACATTTTTTGAGGCGATCCCCAACGACTACCCGCACCGTCTGTCGGTCAGGTTCGCAACCATGCTGTTGATCGCGGCTTTACCTGTCACGATTTGCGCGCGCAATTATGTCGAGAACGACCAGCATGAAAACTACATCGCCTATGACTATGCTTCAAACTCGCTCCGCACGCTCCCCCAGGGGACTGCCCTGTTTACCTGGGGGGACAGTGGTGCTTTCCCGCTCTGGTATCTGCAGGGTGTTGAGAAAATGCGGGAAGACGTGGACCTGCTGCATTCTCCCCACCTGGTTTTCACCTGGTACCTTGATTCGTTCCCCCGTGTGTTCCGATACAGCAGGCTCCGCAACGTTCCCCTGGAAAACTACGCACCGGAAGATGTGCTCCGGATGGCGATAGATGAGCAGCTCGAACGCCGGCCGGTCTATATCGATTTCTCCACAAGGTATTCCATCGGCCTGAGCAATTACACCCTGCAGCAGGCCGGCATCTGCTATCGGCTCGGCAGGCTTTCCGGCGCCCTGTTCCTCCCTCCGGATCAGTCCGTCTGGAGGCTTTATGCACAGCGCGGTCTGTCCGGAGATATGTTCTTTCGCGATCTTGATACGGGGAAAGCCATTCTCATCTACGCCACCAGTCACATGGAGGCGGGGGACATGCTCTTGCGTCTTGGAAGGATTGCTGAAGGGATTGGGGAGCTTCGGTGGGCCGAACAGATCTCACCGGAGTTGCAAGGCCAGGTAGCAGGCATCCTTAACGGGTACAATCTCCAATGAACACTAACCTTACGGGGAAAACCGGCATTCTCGGCATAATCGGCTGGCCTGTAGCCCATTCGCTCTCACCACTGATGCAGAATGCAGCATGCGTCGCGCTGGGGCTGGATTATGTCTACGTGCCGTTTCCGGTGGCTCCTGAAAACCTCCGGAAAGCGGTGGACGGCTTGCGGGCTCTCGGTGTAACGGGATTCAACGTGACGATCCCCCACAAGGAAGCGATTGTCGGTTTACTTGACATCCTGTCCGATGAGGCCAGACTCATCGGGGCAGTCAATACGGTCAAGCGGGAAGGAGATCGCCTGACAGGTCACAATACCGACGCCGCGGGTCTCATTACATCGTTGCAAGATGATCTTGAATTCGACATCAAGGGGAGCAGAGTACTGCTTCTGGGGGCCGGAGGAGCTGCGCGTGCCGCAATAGTAGGCCTTTGCCGGGCAGGTGCCGCGTCTGTCATTGTAGCAAACCGTACGCCGGATAAAGCTGAGCGCTTAGTTGCGGATTTCAGATCGGCCTTTTCTGGTGCAAATCTTGCTGTTTCCCCACTGGATATACTGAAGGGTGACCAGAGATTGAAGGACGTTGATCTGCTCATCAACACGACGGCTGTCGGCCTTGGCGGCACAACGTTTGACGGTGTCGACCTGGCTCCCATGGCTCCTTGCGCATGTGTGTATGACATGGTCTACAGTCCCGCCCTGACTCCGCTCCTTGCCGAGGCACGAAGGAACTCCCTCCGTTCGGCCAATGGTGTCGGCATGCTGGCCGCACAGGGAGAAGCCGCTTTCAGTTTCTGGACAGGGTGTGAACCGCCAAATGGCCTGATGAAATCGCGTCTAATGGCGGCGCTTGGCGGCCAAGATATGCTTGACAACGAAGTATATTCAAAATAGTATTTGCGAGCCCCCTATTTAATTGGTTGAGGATGGAGAGCGTATGCAGGCAAGCAGGCTGGGTGAACTCCTGGTTCGTAACAATCTGATAACCAAAGAACAGTTGGCCGGGGCTCTTGATGAACAGAAGGCGGCTGGCGGCAAGCTACGTCTTGGCTCCATTCTGATTAAGAACAACATGATCAGCGAACCCGAACTCACCTCGTTTCTTTCCAAGCAGTACGGTGTCCCCTCGATCAACCTGGCCGAATTCGAGATCGACCCGGCAGTCGTAAAGATCATACCGGTCGACATCGCGCAAAAATACCAGATCGTACCGGTGAACAGGGCGGGCTCCACCCTCATAATCGCCATGTGCGATCCGTCCAACATCTTTGCAATCGACGATATCAAGTTCATGACCGGTTATAACGTCGAGGTGGTAGTCTCGGCCGAAACCGCCATCAAGACGGCAATCGACAAGTATTACGACCAGTCCGCATCCCTGGCCGACGTTATGGGTGACCTGTCGGATTTTGATGATCTGGAAGTGGTCGGCGATGAGGAAGACGTTGACGTTTCATCTCTCGAGAGGGCTACGGAAGATGCCCCGGTCGTCAAACTGGTCAACCTGATTCTTACCGACGCCATCAAGAAGAAGGCGAGCGACATTCATATCGAGCCCTACGAGCGATCATTCCGCGTCAGGTACCGGATCGACGGCGTTCTCTATGAAGTGATGAAGCCCCCTCTGAAGCTGAAGAACGCAATCACCTCCCGTATCAAGATTATGGCGGAACTGGATATTGCAGAACGGCGTCTGCCGCAGGATGGACGTATCAAGATCAAGATGGGTGGCGGCAAGGACATGGATTACCGTGTTTCGGTCCTGCCGACCCTCTTTGGCGAAAAGATCGTCATGCGTCTTCTTGACAAATCAAACCTGCAACTCGACATGACGAAACTGGGTTATGAGCCGGAGGCCCTTGCCCATTTCCAGAAGGAAATTCATAAACCGTTCGGCATGGTGCTGGTAACCGGCCCTACGGGGAGCGGCAAGACGGTTTCCCTCTATTCCGCCTTGTCGGAACTGAACAAGGTTTCGGAAAACATTTCTACCGCCGAGGATCCGGTCGAGTTCAACTTTGCCGGTATCAACCAGGTTCAGATGCACGAGGACATCGGCCTCAATTTTGCTGCTGCCCTGAGGTCCTTCCTTCGTCAGGACCCCGATATCATCATGATCGGTGAGATCCGTGACTTTGAAACTGCAGAAATTGGCATCAAGGCCGCCTTGACGGGGCACATGGTCCTTTCCACCCTCCACACCAACGATGCGCCGGCCACCATCAACCGTCTGCTCAATATGGGGATCGAGCCGTTCCTTGTGGCTTCCGCCGTCAACCTCATTACTGCCCAGCGCCTGGCGCGGCGAATCTGCTCCGAATGCAAGGAGCCGGAGGATATACCGGTACAGGCCCTGATTGATGCCGGTGTCCCTCCTGAAGAGGCTCCGAACGTCGTCTGTTATAAAGGGGTCGGTTGCGCGAAATGCAACAATACCGGCTACAAGGGGCGTGTCGGTTTCTATCAGGTCATGCCGATGCTGGAAGAGATCCGGGAGCTGATTCTGAACGGCGCCAATACGGCGGAGATCAAGCGCGAATCAATGCGCCTCGGCATCAAGACCATGCGGCAGTCGGGGTTGACCAAACTCGCTGAAGGTGTCACTGCCTTCGAGGAAGTACTGCGGGTAACCGTGGCGGACGACTAGGAGACAATAATCAATGGCCAATCTGCACCAATTGCTGAAGGAACTTGTTGAACGCGGAGGTTCCGACCTTCATATCACCACCAATACCCCCCCCCAGATCCGGGTCGACGGCCAGCTGACGCCGATGGATTACCCGCCTCTCAATGCCGTGGATACCAAGCAGCTCTGCTACAGCGTTCTTACCGACGCCCAGAAGCACAAGTACGAAGAGGAAAATGAACTCGACCTTTCATTCGGCGTGAAGGGGCTGTCCCGTTTCAGGGGGAATATGTTCATTCAGCGGGGAGCAGTGGCCGGAGTCTTCCGGGTGATTCCCTATAAAATCCTCACGTTCGAAGAGCTGGGACTCCCCCAGGTCGTAAGGGATCTGGCGGAAAAACCACGTGGGCTTATCCTTGTTACGGGCCCGACGGGGAGTGGCAAATCGACCACCCTTGCATCCATTATCGACAAAATCAACATGGACCGCCACGATCATATCGTAACGATCGAGGATCCCATCGAATATCTCCATCCTCACAAAGGGTGCCTGGTCAACCAGCGTGAAGTCGGTGCCGATACCAAGAGTTTCAAGAACGCACTGAAGTACGTGCTGCGCCAGGACCCGGACGTGGTTCTGGTCGGCGAGTTGCGGGACCTGGAGACTATCGAGGCGGCCCTTACCCTTGCTGAAACGGGGCACCTCTGCTTTGCCACTCTGCACACGAATTCATGTGCCCAGACCATCAACCGTATCATAGACGTATTTCCCCCCTACCAGCAGACACAGGTCAGGACCCAGCTCTCCTTCGTCCTCGAAGGTGTGCTTTCCCAGACCCTTATCCCCAAGATGTCGGGCAAGGGGAGGGCACTTGCCCTGGAGGTCATGGTGCCGAATCCGGCCATACGCAACCTTATCCGGGAAGACAAGGTCCACCAGATCTATTCCCAGATGCAGGTGGGACAGGATAAGTTCGGCATGCAGACCATGAACCAGTGTCTTATCGGTCTCTATCTGAGGCGGGAAATAACTCTTGAAGACGCACTGGGAAGGTCTCCCGAGCCGGATGAATTCAAGCAGATGGTTGCCAATGCAGGTTCACAGGGACCCAGACGGCGCCCCTGAGACGGATGATTTCTGAGGAGGATGTAAATGCCTAAATTCAATTGGGAGGCCAGGAGCAAATCCGGGTCGGTGCAAAAAGGTGTCATGGAAGCCGCCAACCAGGCGTTGGTTGAGGCCCAGCTCAAAAAATACGGGTTCTCCGGCATATCCATAAAAGAAGAGGGTAAAGGTTTTGGCAAAGGCAAACTCGGCGGCTTTGGTGCCAAGAAAATTCAAACCAAGGACCTGGTCGTCTTTACCCGTCAGTTTGCGACCATGATCGATTCCGGTCTTCCCCTGGTCCAGTGCCTGGAAATCCTTTCCAGCCAGCAGGAGAACCCGACTTTCAAGGCTGTGCTGGCCAAGGTAAAAGAGGACGTCGAGAGCGGTTCCACCTTTGCCGACGCCCTAGGCAGACATCCCAAGGCGTTTGACAATCTCTACGTCAATCTGGTAGCGGCGGGTGAGGTGGGTGGTATCCTCGATACCATTCTCAGCCGTTTGGCCGCCTACATCGAAAAGGCGATGAAGCTGACAAAGCAGGTGAAGGGGGCAATGGTCTACCCGATCACCATCATGTCCATCGCGGTCGTCGTGGTTGGCGTAATCCTTATCTTCGTTATCCCGACCTTTGCCAAGATGTTTAAGGATTTCGGTGGTGACTTGCCCGTTCCGACAAAGGTCGTCATTGCCTTGAGTGCTTTCATACAAAAATACATCCTTGTGATGATCGGGGCAGCATTCCTGATCAAATTCCTCTTTGGTAAATACTACGCTACCCCAAAGGGAAAAAAGACCATTGATGCCCTGGCGCTGAAAGCCCCCATAGCGGGCCCTATTATCCGCAAGGTGGCGGTGGCGAAATTCACCCGGACCCTCGGCACCATGATCAGCAGCGGCGTGCCGATCATGGACGCGTTGGAGATCGTGGCCAAGACCGCCGGCAACAAGATCGTCGAAGAGGCGATCTACAAGGTCCGCCAGTCGATATCCGAAGGGAAGACCATGGCGGAACCTCTTGCCGAAAGCGGCGTGTTTCCCCCCATGGTTGTCCAGATGATTTCGGTCGGCGAGGCGACAGGTGCCATGGATACCATGCTCAACAAAATCGCCGATTTCTACGACGATGAGGTGGATGATGCCGTCGGAGCCATGACAGCCATGATGGAGCCGATGCTCATGGTCTTTCTCGGGACGGCGGTCGGTGGACTTGTCGTTGCCATGTATCTGCCGATCTTCAAACTTGCCGGTGCCGTCGGCGGTTAGGTGATGGATGAAAAACGGAGGCTAGTCTGGTTCATTTTTTTCAGGGTGGTGGTGGTCACGGTTCTGCTCGTGACCGCCATCATCCTGAACCTAGAAGCGGAAGGTGGCATACACCCTTCCCAGGTGACAGTTCTCCGGCTGATCTTCGCCACCTACTTTTTTTCCCTCGGATCCTATCTTTTTATCAGGTTTACCACCAGCTACACGCTGTTTCTTACCTACCTCCAGATAATCTGGGATATTATCTTCGTTACCCTTCTGCTCCTCGTTACCGGGGGGATAGCTTCTCCTTATTCCTTTCTCTATTTTCTGTCCATCATTAATGCCAGCATCCTGCTCGCCCGCAGGGAAGCTTACTATACGGCATCGCTCTGTGGTATCCTGTATGGTGCCATTCTCGATTTTCAGTATTTCGGGAAGCTTGCGGCACTTGGACTCAGCCCGGTTCCAGCCAGGCAGTACGGCTCGAAGTTTGTTTTCTCCACGATTTTTCTCAACTTCGGCGCGTTTTACCTCACGGCATTTCTCACTGGCTATCTCTCCGAACGGGCACGGAAAAGCGAATCCGCCCTCGAGAAAAAGGCCATAGATCTCGACGAACTGGAGCGGCTGAACAGGTCGATTGTTTCCAACCTGGGAAGCGGCCTGCTGACCGTGACCAATGAGGGGAGAATCAGGGTTTTCAACCGATATGCCCAGCAATTGACCGGTATTAGCCATGAGGATGCCTATGACAGGCTGCTCTCGGAAATTATCCCGGCCATGGAGAAGTATGCGGATCGCATCCTGTCCCCCCAAGCCGGTGAGGTCGAGTATCTGTCCAGCCATGCAGGGAAGATCGTCATAGGGTTCAAGTCTGTTCCGTTTAACGATGTAGAGGGAAACCGGATCGGAGCGATCGTCAACCTGCTCGATCTCACGCTGATCAAGCAGATGGAGATCGAGTTGAAAAAGGCCGACCGGCTTGCCGCCATCGGGGAGCTGTCTGCACGCATCGCCCATGAGATCAGGAATCCCCTTGCGGCCATAAGCGGTTCGGTACAATTGATAGTACAGGGTGACAGCGTATCCAACGACGATAAGCGTCTCCTGACTATCGCAGTGCGGGAAACCGACCGGCTCAACGCCCTGATCAGCGATTTCCTCGCCTATGCCCGGCCCGCCGTTCCCCATAAAGTTGCCGTTGATCTCAACGGTTTTGTTGCCGATATCCAGACATTTCTCGCCACAGACCATCGCTTCGGGCAGATTGCGCTACTCAATGAATGTCCTCCGGGCATGACGGTTTATGTCGATCGTGACCAGTTCCGGCAGGTCCTCCTGAATCTGCTGGTAAATGCTGCGGAGGAGATGCCGTCCGGCGGGACGGTGAGACTTTCCGCTTCCCTCGACAGGCTGGGTAAGGATGGCTCGGAACAAGCCTTCACAAGGATTGTTGTCGAAGACAGTGGTTCCGGTATGGATCCCGCTATCATGGCCAGGATCTTCGAGCCTTTTTTCACGACGAAGGAGGGGGGAACGGGGCTCGGGCTTGCAACGGTCTACAGGATCGTCGAGTCCCATGGCGGCACCATGCACGTCGAGAGCACGCCGGGTGCAGGCACGCGATTTGCCATATCCCTTCCCGGAGAGGCTTAGATGGTTCCTCGTGACACCTAAATTTTACCCTCTCAGTCCCCCCTTAACTTAAGGGTAATGGGGCTGGCCACCTTCTCCCTCAGGGAGAAGGGAAGAGAGGGAAATTAGTAATAATCAGTTTACGACAAGTGTGGCGAAGTTGTTTTGAACTGAAATACTCCACAACACCGCAGAACGATAAGGCGATCTCCCATGCAGACAAGAATACTCGTTGCCGACGATGAACTGAGCATGCGTGAATTCCTGACCATCCTCCTCGAAAGGGAAGGGTATTCAGTGGATGCTGCTCCAAACGCGGATGCTGCTCTGGCGCTGTTCGAGGCAAACAGTTACGAGCTGGTGATCTCCGATGTGAATATGCCCGGCCTCGACGGGTTGCAGCTCCTGGAGCGGATAAAGAGGGATTCGCCCGATACAGCTGTCCTGCTCGTCACCGCCTTTTCCACCGCCGAGCAGGCGGTGGAGGCGATGAAGCTCGGCGCCTACGACTATATTGCCAAACCGTTCAAGGTCGAGGAGATAAAAGTCCTGGTGCGGAACGCCCTCGAAAAGCGCAGCCTCAAGCAGGAGAACGTGCGCCTGAAGCAAGTGATTGAAGAGCGCTTCAGTTTCAGCGGCATCATCGGCAAGAGCCGGAAGATGCGGGATGTGTACTCGGTAATAGAGAAAGTCGCCGCCAGTACCGTCAATGTCCTGATCTCGGGGGAAAGCGGAACAGGCAAGGAACTGGTCGCCAAAGCTATCCATTACAACAGTTCGCGCAGAAATATGCCCTTTGTGGCGGTCAATTGCGGTGCCATCCCCGAGTCGCTCATGGAAAGCGAATTCTTCGGCCACAAAAAAGGCTCCTTTACGGGTGCCGTGTCGGACCGGGCCGGCCTGTTCGAACAGGCGGAGGGGGGGACGCTTTTCCTTGACGAGATCGGGGAAGTCCCCATCCAGTTGCAGGCGAAGCTGTTGAGGGTGCTGCAGGAACGCTGCTTCAGAAGAATCGGGGGGACCGAAGAGAGCAGCGCCGACGTCCGGGTCATCGCGGCATCCAATCGTGACCTGCAGGAACAGGTGCAGGAGGGACAGTTCCGGGAGGACCTCTACTACCGCGTAAATGTGGTTCAGGTACCGTTGCCGGCACTCAGGGAGCGAGCGGATGACATCCCCCTGCTCGTAGAGCATTTTTACCGCAAGTTCGCCCGTACGCCGCTGCCGGACGTCATCATTGCCCCCGACGCACTGAAAGTCCTGATGGAATATCCCTTCCCCGGCAATGTGCGGGAGCTCGAAAACCTGGTGGAAAGGTGCCTGGTCCTGGGGGACAGCACCATTACCTGCGGATGCTTCCCTCCCGCCATCACCAGCTGCGAAAAGGCGCGGCAACCGGCCGGCATGGAGCTGGTGCCTGCCGAAGGGATGGACCTTGAGGCCTACCTTGACGGGATCGAGAAGCGTTTTCTCCTCCAGGCGCTGGAGAAAAGCGGCGGTGTGAAGAAAAAGGCGGCCGAACTGCTCGGTTTGAGCTTTCGCTCGTTTCGGTACCGTCTGGCCAAGTTCGGGATGGATGAAGAGTGAACCACGTGCCACTGACAAATATTGTCAGTAGTACGTGACGGTTTTGTCATATTGCCGCCACCAGTTTCTGGTCGACTGCGCTAACATGCTGTTTTCACGAATGTAAAGTTTTATTGAAACATGGTACAGGGGTTGCATTAATAACGCTGAATCCGGTTTTACTACCGCCAATCAATCACAGTACGACATCACGTTGTACTACACCACGAAAGGAGAAACACATGTTTAGCAAAATCAGAAGTGAAAAAGGTTTTACCCTCATCGAGCTCTTGATCGTCGTCGCGATCATCGGCATCCTGGCGGCCATCGCCATCCCGCAGTTCGCCGCCTACCGTATCCGCGGCTACAACTCTTCCGCAAATTCCGACGTGCGTAACGTTGCGACTGCCGAAGAGGCCCTTTTTGCCGATAGCCAGGGCTATGGTTCGGTCATTGATGCTAGTGCAAAACTGGGTGCTGCCGATGCCGTTGAGGCCGCTACCGTTCTGGCTGGTCCGCTCAATGGTGCGACTTCGACTACTGCTGGTGCTTTTATTCATAATGTCCGTGGCGCAGTACCGTTCTCGGTCAGTAACGGTGTCGGCGTTGGATCGACCGTGGTAAATCAGACTGTGCCCGCTGCCGAAGCCATCGGTACGACGTATGTCCTCGTCTCCAAGCATACCCAGGGCGATTCCTGCTATGGTCGTGATTCCGACAGCACCGCGATGTTCAAGTCTGTCTTTGTTCCGACTGACCCTTCTGTTACCGGCCTTGTTGCTGGTGATGTTCCTACTGCTGTGGCGGATTCTGTTGAGTTTACGGCTGGTGCCGGGCAATGCACTGCCTATTCTGTCATGTAATACGGTACGTGCTTAGTTTTGCATTAAAAGGTCGGGATTTTTCCCGACCTTTTAATTTGTGAATACTTTGTTGTTACTCTACTATGCACTCCCCTGGAAAATCCTGGTGGGTGCAGAGACTTACTGGATGCGGGAGCCAATGCAGACACGGGAATTTCATTCATGATACAGATAGAATCAGTTTCCAAGATGTTCAAGGAAGGTTTTCGCGGGCGCAAGGTGCAGGCGCTGCAGGACCTTGCGCTTTCTGTCGCACAAGGTGAGGTGTTCGGTTTTCTCGGCCCCAACGGTGCCGGCAAATCGACTACCATTAAAATTCTCATCAATCTGATTTTCCCTGATACGGGCCAGGCTTCGATCAACGGGTTGGATGTGCGGGACAAGGAGACTCGCCGGCACGTCGGCTACCTGCCGGAAAACCCCTATTTTTATGACTACCTTACCGCAGAGGAGCTGTTGTGGTTCGGTGGCAGGGCAGCCGGCCTTTCTTCCCGGCTTGTCAGGGAACGAAGCGAAACCCTTCTGCATAAGGTCGATCTGTATAACGCCCGCAAGCGCCCGTTGCGCACCTATTCCAAGGGGATGGTGCAGCGGGCCGGGCTGGCGCTGGCGCTGATACACGACCCACAGGTGGTGATCCTCGACGAACCGATGAGTGGGCTCGACCCGATCGGCCGGAAGATGGTCGGCGACCTGATCGTCGAGTTGAAGGGGGAGGGGAAGACGGTCTTTTTCTCTTCCCACATCCTGGCCGATATCGAGCGCTTCTGCGACCGCTACGGAATCATCGTCAGCGGCCGCTTGCGACGGGTGGAACGGGTGGAGGAGCTTTTGGCCAGTCAGCTCACCCTGGAACAGGTCTTTCTGGACGAAGTGGAAAAAGCGAGTGAAGGGGTGATGTCATGAACCTGTGGCCGGTTGCTGCAGTCACATTTAAAGAGGGGATCAGGAACAGGGCCATTTACGGCATCTCCCTCTTTGCCCTTCTCTTTCTGGTCGCCAGCCAGCTTGTTTCCGGGATGATCATGCAGGATGTCGGCAAGGTGGTGGTCGACATGGCCCTCTCTACCGTCTCTTTCAGCGGCCTGCTGCTGGTACTTTTTGTCGGGATCAATCTCATGGCCAAGGATCTTGACCGGCGCACCATATACATGGTCCTGTCCCGGCCGATTTCGCGCTCCCAGTACCTGTTCGGCAAGTTTCTCGGCATGGCGCTGCTCATTATCACGACGGTCGCCTTGGTCGGCTTCTTTGCCGTCGCCGCGATCGTGCTGACCAAGCTGCGCTTCCCCAACTTTTTCGGGCAGTTTACCTGGTGGCTGGTCTTTCTCTCCATCGCCTATACGACGCTGTCACTGATCCTGCTGACTGCCCTGAGCTTTCTCTTTGCCTCCCTTGTCTCGACGTCGTTCATTACCCTGGTCCTGACCATCTGCTCCTATCTTATCGGCCATGCCATCAGCGACGTGAAGGCCCTGGTGGAAACGCCGCAGGCGGTAGGGATCCAGGTGGCCCCCTTGACCGTCAAGCTGGTGCAGGGTGCCTATTACTTCTTTCCCAACCTCTCCCTGTTCGACATCAAAACCCAGGCTGCGCACGGTCTGGCCGTGCCTCTCGCCTCGATCTGCTGGACGGTTGTCTACGG
This sequence comes from Geobacter sp., assembly GCA_003574885.1. Taxonomy (GTDB): domain Bacteria; phylum Desulfobacterota; class Desulfuromonadia; order Geobacterales; family Geobacteraceae; genus Geomobilimonas. Next base: position 61,703 of record PJFC01000009.1, on the reverse strand, counting down.
CCTCGGCTACACCGCCATCGTCATGATCCTGGCCAGCCTGATCTTCAGTAAAAGGGAGTTCCCCTAAGATGCGCCGGGTTGTGCCGATCATCCTGTTATGTGCGCTGCTTCCCCTCCATGCGGTCAGCCTGCGGTACGCCGCACAGGCCCGGAAAGCCCTGCCCCAGGGGAGGGAAGAAGCCGCCTATGCCATCCCCGGGCCGATCCTGAAGATCACCTCGCTGGAATTCGACGGCCTGGCTTCGGATCTCATGTTCCTCCGTGCGCTGGTATTTTACGGCAGCACCTATGAACGCAAAGAAAAGCCGAGGGTTAAGGATTGGGAGTGGCAGCGCCTGTACCGCGAGCTCACCGCCGCCACCGATCTGGACCCCTATTTCCGTGACCCGTACTACTTTGCAGAGGGGACTCTCCCCTGGGACGGGCACCTGGTCAACGAGACCAATCTCCTGCTGGAAAAGGGGAGTAAATTCCGGGACTGGGACTGGTTGATGCCGTTCTATGTAGGTTTCAATCACTTTTATTTCCTGCAGGATAATGCCCAGGCCAGCACCTACCTGATGGAGGCGTCCAAAAGACCAGGGTCCAGCGTCACTATTGCGAGTCTGGCGACGCGTCTGGCTGTCAAAGGCGACAGGACCGAGACCGCGATTGTTTTTCTTGAACAGCTGTTGACGCAGGAAAAGGATGAAGAGATCAAGAAGGAGTATAAAGTCCGGCTCAAGGCTCTGAAGGGTATCTGGGTGCTGGAAAAGGCGGTGGCGTCTTATAACGCTTCGTTCGGTAAGCCGCCCGCGTCGCTGAATGCGCTGGTTGAGCGACGGTTGCTCAGGCAGATACCCGTTGACCCTTACGGCGGCACGTTTTATCTGGATGAAGACGGAGCCGTAAAAACCACCAGCGACTTGAGACACAAGGAAGATAAGTAACCTTTTCCGCCAATCCAAACATGTGGAGTCACCCGGCGGGGAGTGGGAAAAAACGTGATGTTCAATAAAACCCTTGACTTCCCCCGCTTGAATTGGTATCTAAGTAGAGTTTTTACGAAGGCGCGTAGCTCAGGGGTAGAGCACTAGCTCGACACGCTAGGGGTCGGCGGTTCGAAACCGCCCGCGCCTACCAGAAAAACCATGCCGCAGGTAGATCTGACAGGGGCATCGATGTTCGATGCCTCTTTCCGTTAAGGGGCCGATATGGCAGACATCAGCGTGACACTTCCCGATGGTTCGGCACGAACCCTCCCCCAAGGGGCGACGGTGTACGATCTTGCCGCAGCCATCGGTACCGGGCTGGCCAAGGCCGCCATCGCCGGCCGGATTGACGGTACCCTCGTCGATCTGGGTACGAAGCTGGTTGACGGCAGTCGTGTGGAAATCATCACCGAGAAGAGCCCCGAGGCGCTGGAGATCATCCGGCACTCCACGTCCCACCTCATGGCCCAGGCGGTGAAGAGCCTCTTCCCGGAAGCGAAAGTGACCATCGGTCCGGCCATCGAGTCCGGTTTCTATTACGATTTCGATGTCGACCACCCCTTTACGCCGGAAGATCTGGAAAAGATCGAAAAGAAAATGGGAGAGCTGGCGAAGGCCGGCCTGAAGATAGAGCGCCAGGAACTGTCGAGCGCCGATGCCGTCAAGCTCTTCAGGGAGATGGGGGAGGAGTACAAGGTCGAGTTGATCGAAGATCTCGGCGTTGACCATGTTTCCCTCTATCGCCAGGGTGATTTTGTCGACCTCTGCCGGGGCCCCCACCTCCCTTCAACTGCCGGGTGCAAGGCATTCAAGATTACCTCCATTGCCGGCGCATACTGGCGTGGCGACGAAAAGCGCAAGATGCTGCAGCGGGTGTATGGCACGGCCTTTCCCGACAAAAAGCAGCTTGACGAGTACCTGGAACGCCTGGAAGAGGCGAAACGCCGCGACCATCGGAAGCTCGGTCGTGAACTCGACCTTTTCTCCTTCAACGATGAGGTCGGTGCCGGTTTTGCCATCTGGCATCCGAAAGGGGCCATGCTCCGGACTGTCATCGAGGACTTCGAGCGTCGGGAGCATCTGAAGCGCGGTTACGACATTGTCGTCGGGCCCCAGATTCTCAAGACCGAACTGTGGCAGCGTTCCGGCCATTACGACAACTACCGCGAGAACATGTATTTCACCGAGGTGGATGAGCAGTCCTTCGGCATCAAGCCGATGAACTGTCTTGCCCACATGATGATCTACAAGTCGCACCTGCGCAGCTACCGCGATCTTCCCCTCCGGTTCTTCGAACTGGGGACGGTTCATCGCCATGAGCGTGCCGGCGTGTTGCACGGCCTCATGCGGGTACGCTGCTTCACCCAGGACGATGCCCATATCCTCTGTACTCCAGAGCAGCTGGACGCCGAGATCAAGGGTGTCCTTTCCTTCGTGAAGGATGTCATGGGCGTCTTCGGGTTCGAGTTCGAAATGGAACTCTCCACCCGCCCCGAGAAATCCATCGGATCGGACGAGGACTGGGAGCGCGCCACCAATGCCCTGCTCGGCGCATTGAAGGATTCCGGTCGCCCCTTCGATATCAATGAGGGTGACGGCGCATTCTATGGCCCCAAAATAGACATCAAGCTGCGCGACTCCCTTGACAGGAGATGGCAGTGTGCTACAATCCAGTGCGATTTTACGCTCCCCGAGCGGTTCGACCTTACCTACATCGATGCAGATGGTGAGAAAAAGCGCCCTGTCATGGTCCACCGGGTCATCCTCGGTTCCATCGAACGTTTCATCGGCGTCCTTATAGAGCACTTTGCCGGGAACTTCCCGGTCTGGCTTGCGCCGGTGCAGGCTACCGTCCTGACGGTCACCGAGAACCAGGTCCCCTACGCGGAAAAGGTATTCGACACCCTGCGGGCAGCTGGCATCAGGGTGCAGAAGGATATCCGGAACGAGAAGCTCGGCTTCAAGATCCGCGAGGCACAGTTACAGAAGATCCCTTACATGCTGGTCATCGGCGACAAGGAAGTTGAAAGCGGCACGGTAACCCCGCGGTTCCGTGACGGCAGCAACCTGTCGTCCATGGATCCGGCTGCTTTTGCTGAATATCTTGCCCGCGAAGTGGCGAGTTTCCACTAGGAGGTGGCACCATAGCTAAACCGACCGTTAACATCAATCAGACCATTCGGGCAAGAGAAGTCCGGGTCATCGGGGCTGAAAGCGAGCAGCTTGGCATCCTGACCATTCAGGAGGCACTTGCATTGGCGGAGTCCCAGCAGTTGGACCTGGTAGAGGTTTCGCCGACGGCGGTACCGCCGGTCTGCAGGATCATGGACTTCGGCAAGTTCAAATACCAGCAGAGCAAGAAACTGCAGGAAGCCAAAAAAAAGCAGGTACATGTCGTGGTGAAGGAAGTGAAGCTCCGTCCCAAGACCGACGACCATGACCTGGAATTTAAAATCAAGCACGTCCGCCGTTTCCTTGAAGAAGGGAACAAGGCCAAGATCACCGTGATGTTCCGCGGCCGGGAAATCACCCATATGGAACTTGGACAGAAGGCGCTGGAACGGTTCATAACCGAACTGGAAGACGTTGCGGTCATCGAAGTAAGGGCGAAGATGGAAGGGCGAAGCATGTTCATGATCGTCGCCCCCAAGGTGAAACCCCCCGTTAAATAAGATAACGACCTCCAAGGAGAATAGTATGCCAAAGATCAAGACCAACAGGGGCGCAGCAAAGCGCTTCAAAAAGACCGGTTCCGGCAAGATCAAGCGGAGCCACGCCTTCACCAGTCATATTCTGACCAGCAAAACACGCAAGCGTAAGCGCAATCTGCGTAAGAGCGCTGTCGTCGAAGCGGTTGACCACAAGAATATCGCAAGATTGATTCCGTACATGTAAAAACAGGGGCTAGGGACTGGTTAGTGATAAAGGTTTTCACTAGTCCCTAGTCCCCAGTTCCGCCTTTTAAGTCCGTGAACCGCGAGGAAACGTCTCCCCTTGCGGATCCGGCAAATAACACCCAAAGGAGTAGTGTATGCCAAGAGTTAAACGAGGTTTTAAAGCGAGACAGAGAAGAAACAAGGTACTCAAGTTGGCCAAGGGGTACCGTGGTGCGCGGAGCAAACTTTTCAGGAGCGCCACCGAAGCGGTCGACCGCGCACTCAACTACGCGTTTCGTGATCGCCGTGTCAAGAAACGCGATTTCCGGGCACTCTGGATCGCCCGGATCAACGCTGCGTCACGTATCAACGGACTTTCCTACAGCAAGCTCATCTTCGGCCTCAAGCAGGCCAAGGTCGAAATCGACCGGAAGGTGCTGGCTGACCTGGCGGTTTCAGACCCCCGCGGCTTCGCGGAGATTGCCGGAATAGCCAAGGCAAATATCTAACTGAAAACATTGACGGATAGAAAAAGAAATGGGATAGCAGTATCTCATTTCTTTTTTTTATCAGAAGGTTGTCACCCATGAAGGATAAACTCGAAGCATTGCTTGTCCAGGCCACTGCCGATCTTGCCCTGGCCGACAGTGAAGACGCCGTCCAGGAATTGCGGGTCAGGTACCTGGGAAAGAAGGGTGAACTCACCGCTGTCATGAAGGGGATCGGAGCCCTCTCTCCCGAGGAGCGTCCCCTCATCGGCCAGGTCGTCAACACGGTTCGTGACCAGTTGGAAGAGTGCCTTTCCGCCGCTCTTGCTACGGTGCGCAGCCGGAGCAAGGCACTTCGCCTCCAGTCGGAGCGACTTGACGTTACCATGCCCGGTCGTCTCCGTCCCATGGGGACGAAGCATCCCGTCACCCTTGTTACTGAAGAGATTGCCGACATTTTTGCCGGACTTGGCTTTCAGGTGGCGGAAGGGCCGGAGATCGAGCTCGACTATTATAACTTCGAGGCCCTCAATTTCCCCAAGGATCATCCTGCCCGGGACATGCAGGATACCTTCTTTGTCGATGACAACGTTCTCCTTCGAACCCATACCTCGCCGGTCCAGATCCGGACCATGCTCAAGCACGCCCCCCCTGTCCGGATCATCGCCCCCGGCACCGTCTACCGCTGCGATTCCGACGCCACGCACTCACCCATGTTCCATCAGGTGGAGGGGCTTATGGTGGACAAAGGGATCACGTTCGGCGATCTGAAAGGCATCCTTACCATTTTTGTCACCCAGTTGTTCGGTTCGGGGACAGGCGTTCGCCTCCGGCCGAGTTTTTTCCCTTTCACCGAGCCGTCCGCCGAGGTGGACATCGCCTGTGTCATCTGCAAGGGAAAGGGGTGCCGGGTCTGCAAGAACACCGGCTGGCTGGAGATTCTGGGCGCCGGCATGGTTGATCCCGAGGTGTTCCGGCATGTACAGTACGACCCGGCTTCCATTTCGGGTTTCGCCTTCGGCATGGGAATAGAGCGGATCGCCATGCTCAAGTACGGGATCGGCGATATGCGCCTCCTGTTTGAGAACGATCTTCGTTTCCTGCGGCAATTCTAAAGCATTACTTTAACAAGTCAGAATAAAGAGCGTGAAAACATGATAGTAACCTATAACTGGCTCAAGGAATTCGTGGATTTTGATCTTCCCCCCTCGAAGTTGGCAGACCTGCTGACCATGCTTGGTCTCGAAGTTGAAGGGGTGACCCCCTGCGGCGAGGGAATGGATGACGTGGTAGTTGCTTTGGTGGAAGAGCGTGCCCAGCACCCCAATGCCGACAAGCTCTCACTCTGCCGGGTCAATAACGGGAAAGAGGTCCTGAGCATTGTCTGTGGAGCCCAGAATTTCAAGGCCGGGGACAAAGTTGCCCTTGCCCAGATCGGTGCCACCCTCCCCGGTGACTTCAAGATCAAGCGTTCCAAGATCAGGGGGGAGGAGTCCTGCGGTATGCTCTGCTCCGAAAAGGAGTTGGGCCTGGCCGACGAATCGGCCGGCATCATGATTCTGCCTGCCGATCTTCCCCTCGGCCTTCCCGTCTTTGCCGCCCTTGGGCTTAAGGATACTATCTTCGAGATCGGGCTGACCCCCAATCGGGCCGACTGTCTCAGCGTTATCGGGATAGCGCGGGAGATCGCTGCCAAGCTCGGTACGAAGATCAGCCATCCGGCCTTTACTCTGACTGACAACGGCCCCTCCATCAACGACAAGGCCAGCGTCGTCATTGAAGATCCCCAGCTCTGCCCGCGCTATACGGCCCGCTACATTGAAGGTTGCAGGATCGCGCCGTCTCCCCGTTGGCTCGTCAACCGTCTCAATGCCGTGGGAATGCGCTCTATTAACAATGTGGTGGACGTGACCAATTACGTGCTCCTTGAGTATGGACATCCGCTCCACGCTTTCGATTTTAACCTGCTCGCGGGGGGAAAAATCATTGTCAAACGGGCAGGGGAAGGGGAGAAATTCACCACCCTGGACGGCCAGGAACGGACGCTTACTGCAAATGACCTTACTATCCGGGATGCCTCGCGGGGCGTCGCTCTCGCCGGCATTATGGGGGGTGAGAACTCCGAGATCAAGGATAACACCACCAATATTCTGCTGGAGAGCGCCTATTTCAACCCGACTGCCATCAGGTTGACGAGCAAGCGCCTCGGTCTTCACACCGAGTCATCCCACCGGTTCGAACGGGGTGCGGACATTGCCGTACTGGCCCGCGTTCTGGATCGGGCGGCTGCGCTCATTGCCGAACTGGCAGGGGGCACCATCGCCCAAGGCCTCATCGACGTTCATCCGTCGCCGGTCCTTCCGCGGACCATCACGGCACACCTTGACAGGATAAACCGGACACTCGGCATCACGCTCACGGCGGACCAGGTCATAACTATTTTCCACAATCTGGAGTTTGCCGTTACCCAGACCGAACCGGGGATCATGGCGGTCACGGTCCCCCTGTTCCGGGTCGATCTGGAGCGGGAGATCGATCTGATCGAGGAAGTCGCCCGTCTGCATGGTTTCGAGAACATCCCTGCCACCATGCCCAAGGCTCGTGTCTTTTCCGATCGTCCCCCACGCTCACAGCGGATGGAGAGGGATGTACGTTCGCTCCTGGTGGCACAAGGGTTCAATGAAGTGATCAATTTCAGCTTCATCGCGCCGGACGCTTATGAAAGGCTTCTTCTTCCCCCGGACGACCCGCGCCGCTCAGCGGTGAAACTGCTCAATCCCCTGGTAGCCGAACAGTCGGTCATGCGCACCACGCTGCTGCCAAGCCTTCTTGAGACCGCCGCCGCAAATATCAGTCACCGCGAGCTCAACCTGCGCCTGTTCGAATTACGCCGCGTCTACCATCCCCGGCCTGGCGAGGAGCTTCCCGCCGAACCCCTCCACATTGCGGCGATCATGACCGGTCGACGTGAACCCGAGGGATGGTGTCAGGGAAGTGACATGGTGGACTTCTACGATGCCAAGGGGATCGCCGAAACACTTCTCTCCTCGCTACAGATGCCGCCGATGGAGTATAGCAAGGAAGCCCCGGAACCCTTCTATCATCCGGGCAAATGCTGTACCATTCTGTCGGGGGGCAGACCGGTCGGTACCCTGGGTGAAATCCATCCGGACGTGCAGGAAAACTTCAGCCTTTCCCAGCCGGTTTACTATCTGGAGCTTGACTTCAACAGGCTGCTCAGTCACGTTCATGAACGGGGGTCAGTCCAGGCTCCTTCCCGCTATCCCGATGTGGCACGAGATATCGCCATGCTGCTGGCCGAAGAGACCCCGGCGACCCGGGTGCTTGAGTGCATCCATGGACTGCGACTCAAAGAGCTGGATAACGTTACCATCTTCGATCTCTACAAAGGGGAGCACGTCCCCGCCGGACAGAAGAGCCTTGCCATCAGGGTCCGCTACCGTTCACCTGAACGTACCTTGACCGATGACGAGGTGACCCGCTCGCATCAGCGCGTTATCGATGCTTTGACTGCCAAATTAAATATTACGGTGCGGTAAAAATGAGTTGATTATCTTCAACCTGTATGGTATAAACCAACCTCGTTGTCTGTATGACCCTGCTGGTGATTATTCAATGTATTGAGGTAGTTATGACCAAAGCTGATATAGTTGAGAAAATATACGAAAAAGTCGGCTTCTCCAAAAAAGAATCGGCTGAACTGGTTGAACTCGTCTTTGACATCATCAAAGACACTCTGGAAGGCGGGGACAAGATAAAAATTGCCGGCTTTGGCAACTTTGTCGTCAAGGAAAAGGCCGATCGCCGTGGCAGGAACCCCCAGACAGGCGACGAGATCATCATTGCCGCCCGCAGGATTCTCACCTTCAAGCCAAGCCAGGTCCTCAAGGCCTCCATCAACGACAAGTAGCGTTCGGCGGAGGGGGAAGGATGCCAGCCGTCAGTCCCGATAAACTGTACTACCGGATTGGCGAGGTAGCGGCCCTTACCTCTCTCAGACCGTCGGTACTCAGGTTCTGGGAAACAGAGTTTGGGATGTTGCAGCCGCGTAAAAGCCGTAGCGGGCAACGTCTTTACAGCCTGGAGAACCTGGTGCTGATCCAGGATATCAAGCGGCTGTTGTATGTTGAGAAGTTAACCATAGAAGGAGCACGGAACAAACTGGCGTTGCCGATGAGCGCCACAAAGAAGGAAGAACCGGTGGCTGTCGATGACGGTTCCCGCGGCCTTCTCCGGGAGATAAAAACGGAACTGGAGCGGATAAGGGATATCCTCTGAATTCCGGCCAGATATATATTTCGGGGCGTAGCGCAGCCTGGTAGCGCACTAGACTGGGGGTCTAGTGGTCGCTGGTTCGAATCCAGTCGCCCCGACCATATTACAAAGGGTTTGCAGAGAGATTTGCAGGCCCTTTGTTTTTTGTATGACAAGTACCATTGATCTTCCGCCAGCGGTGTTATCCTCGAATGTCCATCTGTGGTAAATGCGTTATTGTGTTCACTGTAATGAGGCCTCCATGAACATCCTGGTCACCAATGACGACGGTATTAACGCCCCGGGAATCACTGCGCTTGCTGGCGCCCTTGCCGCTGTCGGCAGGGTGGGCGTTGTCGCTCCGGACCGGGAACGGAGCGCCGTCGGCCACGCCCTCACACTCCACCACCCCCTCCGCGCAACTCCGCTCGGTAATGACCGTTTTGCCATCGACGGCACCCCCACTGATTGCGTCAACCTCGGTATCCACACACTTCTTCCATTCAAGCCCGACCTCGTCGTCTCGGGAATCAACCGCGGCGCCAACCTGGGAGAGGATATCACCTACTCGGGAACGGTTTCCGCGGCCCTTGAAGCGACACTCATGGGGATACCCGCCTTTGCCATCTCCCTTGCCACTGACAACGAGGGGGCGAATTATGCCGCCGCCGGTGCGTTCGCAGCACGACTCGCCCGCCATATCCAGCGGCAGGGGTTGCCGGCCGACACCTTTCTCAATGTTAATGTTCCCGACCTTCCTGCCGACCAGCTCCAGCCGTCCCGTATAACCAGCCAGGGGAAAAGGCGCTACGAAGGGATGATCATCGACAAAGTCGATCCCCGTGGCCGCAATTATTACTGGATCGGCACCGTTGAACTCAATTTTCTCGATATACCGGGGAGTGACTATGCTGCCGTCTCCCGTCGCCACATCTCCGTCACCCCTCTCCACCTCGATCTCACCAACTACGCCTCCTTCGCCGCTATTGAGGCGTGGAATATTGAGTAAAGCAGTTCTCTGTGGCAATAAGTAAAAAGTGTAATATTAAAAGCTTTTTTGGGACGGTGTTTCACCTTTAACTTTTCATTATTCACTGTCCATCTGGACTTTTCCCACTCCATTTGGTATAGTCCCGCCGGCAGGGGAGATAGATGTTGATCAATTTCGATATAGCCAGAAAACGTATGGTTGACGCTCAGATAGCCAAACGGGGTATAACCGACCGGCGTGTCATCGAGGCGATGCTCAAGGTGCCGCGCCATCTGTTTGTGGAAGAGGCCATGGCAGCCCAGGCCTACAGCGATTCTGCCCTTCCCATTGGTGAGAAGCAAACTATCTCCCAACCCTACATGGTGGCACTCATGACCGAGTTGCTGCAGCTGAAGGGAACAGAGAAGGTATTGGAAATCGGCACTGGCTCCGGTTACCAGGCAGCGATTCTTGCCGAAACTGCGGGGCGTGTCTACACCGTGGAACGGATCCGTCCGCTGGCCTTGCGTGCCCGCAAGGTGCTCGACAGCCTTGGCTATCTCACCATAAATCTGAAAATTGACGACGGCAGCGGCGGTTGGGAAGGTGAGGCCCCATTCGATGCCATCATTGTCACCGCAGGTGCTCCGGACGTCCCGGAATCACTGGTGCAGCAACTGGCACCGGGGGGGCGGCTGGTCATCCCCGTCGGCAGCCAGTACGAGCAGGTTCTCGTGCGTGTTACCCGCAACTTTGACGGGACGTTTGTCCGTGAAGAATCTGTCGGCTGCCGCTTCGTCAAATTGATCGGGAAAAGCGGGTGGCTCAGCGAAGAATAACCTGTCATCCCACTGTTTAACATTGAGTTGTGGATTTTGAATTGACAGCGAAACAACCAGACGTCTACTCAGAGCTGTAGTGCGGAAATTTCAGCCGACCAGGGGAGCGCAATGAAAAAGAGCGAACTGCGGGAAGATGCCGAATTGATAAAAGCTGAGCCTTTGGAGCCGGAAGACGACCTGCTTGAGGGAGATGGGGAGGCTGAGGCTGAGCCGGGCCCTCTCGATTTCGCGACAGCGGAGGCGGAGGAAGAATCCGAGGAGGAAGAGGAAGAGGCGGAAGAGGTCATAAAAAAGGTTGCCGTCGAGGAACATTTCGACGACGCCATCAAGCTCTACCTCCGTGAAATCCAGCGCACCCGGCTTCTTACCGCCGACGAGGAAAAGGAGCTTGCGGGACGTATCGCCAATGGAGAGAAGGCAGCCCGGGACAAGATGATCGAGTCGAACCTGCGACTCGTAGTAAAGATCGCCAAGCGGTATATCAACCGTGGTCTCCCTTTCCTCGATCTCATCGAAGAGGGCAACATGGGGCTGATCAAAGCGGTGGAACGGTTCAAGCTCTCCAAAGAGTGCCGGTTCTCAACCTATGCCACCTGGTGGATCCGCCAGTCCATCGAGCGGGCGCTGGTAAACCAGTCCCGCACCATCCGCCTCCCCGTCCACGTATCCGATGACATCAATAAAATGCTCCGGGTTACGCGCGAACTGGTCCAGAGCATGAACAGGGAGCCCTCCATCAAGGAGGTTGCCACTGCCATGAACGTCAATTCTGCCTATGTTCGCCGACTTATGGTGCTTCTCAAGAAGACCTACTCCATAGAACGACCCATGGGTGAAAACAACGACTATTTCCTCATCGACACCATCGAGGATACCTCTAATGTCTCGCCGGCCGACCTTCTGGAGGACCTGAACAAGTATGAGCTGCTCTCTGCCTGGTTCGGGACCCTGTCGGAAAGTGAGAAAAAGATTCTCACTCTTCGGTTCGGTCTGGATGACAAGGAACCCCAGACTCTGGATACAATTGGACGCAGTTTTGGCGTCACCCGGGAGAGGATTCGTCAGATCGAGGCCAAATCCCTGGAAAAGCTGCGCAAGATCGTAGAGTCACACGAGTTGCCCCAGCGGCAGGAATAGTTCCCTTCTCAATTGAGTTTATTTATTCCCTCTCCCTCGTGTGACCAGGGTGAGGGAACGTTTTTGCAAGAACCTTGATCTTCAAAGAGAGCGAAAGGGGGCGCATGCCCCTTACGGAGATTAATCTACCAAGGAGAATGATCACATGGAAGAACTGAAGAACATAATCCGCGATATCCCCGATTTCCCTAAAAAGGGGATTATCTTTAAAGACATCACGACCCTGCTGGCTGATGCAAAATCGTTTCAACGAATGGTCGACTCCATCGCCAACCGGTATGTGGGGCAGCGGATCGACAAAGTCGTGGGGGTAGAGGCCCGGGGATTCATCATCGGTGCCGCTCTTGCCTACAAACTGAACGCGGGGATCGTCCTTGTCCGCAAGCCGGGCAAACTCCCTGCCGAGACCTTCAAGAAGAGCTACGACCTCGAATATGGCACCGATACCCTGGAGATGCACAAAGATGCCATCACGAAGGGGGAACGGATACTGATCGCCGACGACCTCCTCGCCACGGGCGGTACCATGGGGGCGGTGGTGGATATGGTGAACAGCATGGGGGGAGAAATCGTCGAATGCTGCTTCATGGCCGAACTGGAGTTTCTGAACGGCAGGAAGAAGCTTCCCGAAGGTAAGGTCTTCTCTCTTTTGACATTCTGAAAGGCTGTGAAAGGTTAAAGGTCGCCGGAATCCGACCATCGAGTCCCAAGTCCCTGATCCCCGGCTTTTAAGCTTGAAAAGCGGGGAAGGGTGGGGTATAAAGAATAGCTCATGTCCCCGTAGCTCAGCCGGATAGAGCACTTCCCTCCTAAGGAAGGGGCCGGTCGTTCGAATCGACTCGGGGACGCCATAAAATACAGGGGGTTAGCCAGATATGGCTAACCCCCTTTCTTGTGATGCCGTAGTAAATGCCGTAGTAAAGTCGTGAGTTAAAATAATCCCCCTATAGCGTTTCACACCCGCTCCCAACTGGGTTCACAGCCCACCGTGCTTCTTTCATCCCCCCCAAAAATCAAAAACCAGACTCGGGCGGTGATGGCCTTTGAGGGCCATCACCGTTTATTTTCCCGCAATCAGAGTAGACACTCCCGCAACGCCTGCATACCCCCTACGCGGCTGCTCGCGTTTCTAACCACGCCTCGATTTCGGCACGCATCCAGCCGACCCGACCGGATGAGAGCGCCACTCGGCGTGGGAATTGCCCCTTTTTCTCCATACGCCACAGGGTCGTTGGAGAGAGCCCGGTGAGCGCCTTCAACCCCGTACGCGCCACCACAGCGCCTGCGGCACTCGGGGTGATTACCGCCTTGGGCTGTTCCGGCTTCGAGACTGGAGTGGGCTGGTGCTTCACAACGGCCCGCATCTCGGCCAGCAACAGCGGCATGATCTCCTTCGCCACCTGACGTGCCATCTCCTGAATATCCTGCGGGTCATACGATATTCGCATATCGCCTCCATTAAAGAGGCCCGCACGGGATGAAACCCGGCGGGCCTGGAAATTCAGTCGCGCTTAACGCGACTCTGTCAAGGTATTGTTCGTAGATCTGCGAAAAGTTTTGGCGGCAAGGGAACAGACAATTGATGGAACTACGTGGAGTAAAGGTCTGAAGGAGTGGAGAGCTGGTTTTTTCAGCGGTTAGAGGTTTTCTGCTGCGAATTCACAACAGACCTCTTTCAGCAAACGACAAATATTGAGCTCCGATGATGATGTGATCCAACACCTGGACGCCAAGCAGCTTACCTCCTTCTACAAGGCGTTGAGTGATCTGTATGTCTTCACTGCTCGGGGTAGGGTCGCCAGTTGGATGGTTGTGAATCAGGATAATGGATGCAGCGGTGGAGAGGAGCGCATTCTTGAACACTTCCCGAGGGTGGACAATGCTTTGATTCAGACTGCCAACAGATACTCGGTCAAAACAAACGATCCGGTTCTTTCCATCCAGGTGCAGAGCAATGAAGTGCTCACGTGCTTCACACTGAAGCTCCAGGAACATTTCAAAGACCTGTTGGGGAGAGGTGAACCGGGTTGTAATTATGTATCCAGGCGCATCCTCACGGATAACTTGGCGCTCGAAAACAGATTTAATTGAGCGGAGGCGGATGATTTTGGTAGCTTCCATCTTCTCCTCTTCACCGATAAGACGCTGGATTACGGTCATATGTCGCTCCTTCAATAGTCCTAAAGATGGCTAATACGTTTGGATCATAGATTTCTGGTGATCTCCCATGTGTCCAAGCCGATGCCGATAAAATCCCGCTCGTCCAGGTGATGACCGATGGCGGCCCGAACCTCATCACGAGCCAGGCGGATGTCTTCGATCGACAGCTTTAGTGCCTCCTCGCCCAACCTTCGAGCAATTTCAGCAAGGACGCTCTGCATGGAGATAGCGAAAACGATCTCCGAAGGGCTGTCCGCAACCTCGATCAGACGGAGTGACAGCTGGGTTACAATCTTTTCGTGTGACATATACCCCCCCTCAGCCCATCGGCTCGATGGAGACGGTGTAGGACTTCATCTGGTGATACGCCAAGAAGTTGGACTCCCAGAGCGAGAACAACTCCCGCCCGCTGGAGATGGGATATTCGACGCCGAAGTGCTGGAACAGACCCAGAGAAAAATCGAAGTCCAATTCCTTGCCCAACTCACAGTGAGGCAACCTGCCGAAGTAGGAGAAGTCCGTGATGTACTCGATGCATCCACCAGGTCCAACAGCAATCTCCACGGGGTGAAATCCTCCTTTATCGGGGCAATAGCCAGGGTCGCGGAACGAGATAATCGCCCCGGTTTCCTGGGCAATCCCTGCCGTGGTCAATGTGTCCTGTATGAGATGGTAGAGCGTGTCGCTGATCGGCCAAGGCAAGTTGTCGGTTCTAAGGTTCATAGTTGTTACCTCCTGAAAACAAGAATGCCCATACCCCTGTAAGGGTATGGGCGGTCAATGTGATAGCTGATAATATCTTACTTCTGGCGCGCTTTCTGCCTGATTTCCGGAGTGATTAAGTGCTCTATTCTTGCCAACAGTGCGGCAATGGCTGCCAAGTCATCGACGTAGCCGATAATCGGCAATGCATCTGGTATAGCATCCATCGGCGCGATCAGATATGCGAGTACCGAGACAATCAAAATTTTCACCCAGACCGGGGTCTGAGGATTTTGAAAGACCAGATACAGCACCATTGCCTTCTCGCAAACTTCGCCGCTGATCTTTGAAAGTTTCCGCTTAAACGCAGATTCGGAAAAGTGCCGACGGTATTTACTGTAATTATTATTTGACATAGGCACTTCCTGTGTCTTGCAACAGACCAGCTTGGACGGCATCCCTCGCGATGAGATCTTCCAACCTTGTCCTGAACTCCATCGGGAGCCAAGGCTCATCCGCCACAAACAGGCACGGACCACCCGCGTTGTTGGTACCCCAGAATATGAAGAAACAGCCGTTTTCCAAGGTAGCCGAGTCGCACCAGTTCCATTCATTGCTCAACAGATCGACTGGATAGCCCTCGTCGAATGCGAAGTTTTGGGGATCATCTCCCATCTCAAACAGGTACCAATCGCCACCGAGTGAGCCATTGAACTCTTCTTCCATCTCCATCAATAATTCTTCGTCACCGTCGTGACACAGGACGGCTCGGGCCTCCATCGCCCTCTTGACCACGCCGTCGGACATTGCTCTTAGCTCCCGCAAATTCCTGATCTTGATCATGGTTGAGCCCCCCCTCCCTGGGTATTGATACACTCGGTGCGCTCCTCATCCTCCATCTCGTGCAACATTCGGGTGCGGATAGCTTGATCAAGCCAAGGCTCATCGGGTACCAAGATTGAAAGCGTGAACTGGTTATTCCGAAGTATCACGGCATGGTACAGGCGAGACGCCTTATCGTAGCTCACCCCTTCGAAACAACTTTCATTCCAGCGAGTACCCAGCCGCTCGGCCAGACTCTTGTCCGTGTCGGTCGGTGTCACGAGGATCACATAGCCGTCATCGTCAGGTTGATAGCCTGCCCCATGAGCAGCGTAAATGCCTCGCATCAACTTGGTGACCGGCGATACCAGATGTGTTGGCAACCGGGCCTTTGGGATATCCTCCATTGATCGAAAAGCAAGCATGATTACCCTCCTGAACTGAATTGAACTCCAGGAGGGTAATATCTTCACCATATTCTGATAGTTACGGTTCCGGCAGAGGCGGGCAATGCTCGTCAATCCAACTTTGAAGAATCTCAAGGACGCTCCGGCCTGACAGCAGTGCAACCATCTTTAACCGCTTGTGGTGCGAAACAGACAGCTTGCAACTGAGTTGAATAGTTTCCGAGGCGGGAACCTGTTTCTTGGGTTGGGGCTGCGGTAGCGCTTGCAGTGCAGACATGGGCGTGGTAGCAGGGGGCGTTTCTTCTATGGTGGTGGTTTTTGAGCGCATCAAGGGCTTCATAAGTGGCGGTCTCGACGGGACAGGGGCATGTACCATTCCTTGAGAAGTAACATAATGAGACGGATCATGATCCTCTGGCTCAAACGGAGGTCCATCGATTTCGTCATCCCCGTCGTCATAATCGGGTCCATTGTTGAAGCCAAAATCAATATCGTCATCTACGCCATTCACTTTGCCCATGGCCTGCTCCGCAGATAGCCGATTCATCGTTTCCACAAAACTGCTGCTCGGCTGCCCCACTTTTTTTCTGATCATCTTCGCCATGATTTTCTCCTTTTCTACGAAAATTATTTTCCTGGAATTCAGGTTCAATAGTTTTGTTCAACATAAAAAATCAAAAAGTGATGCGAATCAGGGCCACCACCGGACCATGCAAATCTTCAAAACTTTTTTTCAGGGCAAGATTGGAATCCACAGAGGAAAAAACTTTTCGCAAGCCAGGAGTAACGAAAAGTTCTGGTAATATTTTTTCGCAAGGTGTATGGTAACGAAACTTTTTTACCGTGGAGGGAACGTGGCGAAAACAACCGGTCATTATGTGACAACAGCCACGGCAGGCGAGCAGTTCAAGGCCTTCGTCCCTGATCCGTTACCGGCCCAATCGGCACTGAACCTGAAAGCTCGACACTTCGAGCTGATGGAAAAAGCCAACTGGGCGCTGGGCCGCCTGGATGGCGTGGCAGCCCTGTTACCCGACACCTCTCTCTTCCTATACTTCTACGTCCGCAAAGAAGCCCTCCTGTCCTCCCAGATCGAAGGCACCCAGTCGTCACTATCCGACCTGCTGTTATTCGAGAGCAATGAAGCCCCCGGCGTGCCGCTGGATGATGTGGTGGAAGTTTCCAACTACGTCGCCGCCATGAACCACGGCCTGAAGCGCCTGCAAGAGGGTTTTCCGATATCGTTACGCCTGATCAAGGAGATCCATGAAGTACTCCTCTCCAAAGGGAGAGGGAGCACCAAAGATCCCGGTGAATTCCGCCGCAGCCAGAACTGGATCGGTGGCACCCGCCCCGGCAATGCCCGGTTCGTACCTCCACCACCCGAGCAGGTTATCACCTGCATGGGCGACCTGGAAAAGTACCTCCACGCCGAGCATACGCCGGTTCTCATCAAGGCGGCTCTGGCTCACGTCCAGTTCGAGACGATCCACCCGTTCCTGGACGGCAACGGCAGGCTGGGTCGGCTCTTGATCACCCTGCTTCTCTGCGCACAAGGTGCGCTCACCCAGCCCATGCTTTACCTGAGCTTGTTTTTCAAGGCGAATCGGTCGGAGTATTATGACCTCCTGCAGAAGGTCCGGGTTAAGGGAGCCTGGGAGGAATGGCTGTTATTCTTCCTGGAGGGAGTTCTGGAAACCTCACAACAGGCTGTCACCACGGCACAAGCCATACTCCAGGTATTCGAGCATGACCGGCAGCGCATCGAGCAACTGGGCCGCCCGGCAGGGTCGGCACTGAGGCTGCACCAGTACCTGCAACGGAAACCGTTAATTACCATCCAGAAGGTAGCGGATGAAACCGGCATGACCCGCCCCACTGTGGCAACTTCGGTAAAACATCTGACCGACTTGGGGATTGTCCGGGAGCTGACCGGCAAAGAGCGGCATCGACTGTTCGTCTATGACGAGTATCTGAAGATATTGAATGAGGGAACGGAACCACTGCGATAACCAGCCAGAATTCTATGTAGGTTCAACACATTGCTGCTCTAGGAGGGTCAAATGTCCGTAAGAGTAAAGATTGGGAATCAAGAGCATGATCTCGCGCAGGCCGACAAGCACTGGATTACCAGCCAAATTAGAGATCAGCAGAGCGACAATGGCAGTGTGTGCGTCCAAATCATTATCGAAAAAGGTGACGTCAATCTAAGGCTCCGATCAGCAGGCTGTCCATCCACTGGCGGAGGAGCACGTCAGGCAAATCCGAATGAGCTACGGATTCTTGACCTTTGGCAGCAACATGGCGGCAAGGAAGGCCACCTTGGCGGTGGTGAGGTTGTCGCTTTTCTGAGTCAGCTGCAAAGGATTCTGTAATGGCAAAAGTTTTTTTCTCTTACTCACATGCAGATGAATCTCTACGTGACGAGCTTGAAAAGCATCTTTCCATCTTGAAGCGACAAGGGCTGATCGAAACGTGGCATGATCGGCGAATTGGAGCAGGCGGAGATTTCAGTCATGAGATCAGCAGCCATCTTGAAGATGCCGAAATAATCTTACTTCTTGTCAGTGCTGACTTCCTGGCATCCGACTATTGCTATGACATCGAAATGAAGCGAGCGATGGATAGACATGAACGGGGCGAGGCCGTAGTTATACCTGTCATTTTACGCCCCTGCAGCTGGCATGGTGCTCCATTCGGAAAGATTCTTGCCGCAACGAAAGATGGAAGAGCAATTACAAAGTTTCCGACCCTTGACGATGGCTTTCTGGAGGTGACTTCTGCCATCGAAAAAGTTGTGCGAGAAATTCCGATGCAAGTAACGCCTGCCCCTGCTACCAGACCGGCAGCTTTATCACACCCCTCAACTGTAGATACTCCTCGTACAAGCAATCTGAGAATCACCAGGAAATTTTCCGACCATGATCAGGATGTTTTCCTCGAAGAAGCTTTCAACTTTATCTGCAATTACTTCGAGGAGTCCCTGCGGGAACTGGAAAGGCGGAATCCTGGCATCCAAACGCGAGGGGCACGCATCGATCTGCGCCACTTCTCTGCAAAGATTTACCGTGAAGGGCGGCAGATCACAGGTTGTAGAATCTGGTATGGCGGCAGATCATCTTTTTCAAGCGGCATTCTCTACTCCAGTAATGCCGACGCCACCACCGATGAATCATACAATGAATCAGTCTCAGCTGAAAATGATGGATACACACAATATCTCAAACCTTTCGGCATGCCACACTTAGGCAACCCACCAGCAAAACAGCTTACTGAAGAAGGCGCAGCAGAGTACCTATGGACACTGTTGATCGAACCGCTTCAGCGTTAACTTTTTTTGAGATTACAACGCCAAAATCGTAACTGAAATGCAAAGGCATCAGAGTGTGTAGCTTTTGCTTGTTATTCGCGGCAAGTGAATCTTGCCAACCGGGAGTGGCCACGAATGAATATTCTCATCATTGTTGCAGTTATCGTCATAATCCTGGCTGTCCTGACCGCCTTGAAGGCCAAACAACCCGCCAAAGTCGGTGAACTCGCCTTCGACAGCAGGGATACCCTGTTTTCTCCGGCTGAGCGGTCATTTCTGGGCGTCCTGGAGCAGTCTCTCGATAGCCGATTCCGGGTATTCGGCAAGGTACGGCTCGGAGACTTGGTCAAACCGGCAAAGGGGTTATCCAACAGTAAGCGCACTACGGCCTTGAACAAGAGCAACCAGAAACACTTGGATTTTGTTATCTGCTCGGCAGCAGACTTGGCTGTTATCGGCGTGGTGGAGTTGGACGATCAATCTCACGGGCGTGAAGACCGGGCCGGTCGGGATGCGTTCGTCGATCAGGCGTTGGCAACTGCCAAGATTCCGATAGTTCACTTCTCCGCAAAGAGAACGTATGCGATTCAGGATGTCCGGGCGACGCTTAACGAATCCTTGAAGCTGGCATTCAACCCTGTTGCATCCGACATGTCCATGCAAGCGCCTCCGACTGTACAACCGGTTCAACAGACAAAGGTTGACCCACTTCCAGCAAAGCCCGAGGAGGCTGCACCGGTCTGCCCAAAGTGTGCTTCAGTTATGGTGAAGCGCCAGGCGAAGAATGGTTCCCATGCGGGTGATTGGTTCTGGGCATGCTCTGCTTACCCCAAATGTCGGCAAGTGATAGCACTGTAATTTAATGAAAAATATAGGCTGGAGAAATTGATGAGTGAGCTACAAATTAAGCGCGATGAAAAAAAAGGGAAAATCTGGAGCCACATTCGAAGCAAGTGGTTAGTGGAAACACCCGAAGAAACGGTACGCCAGGAATACTTACTGGTCCTTGTTAATGAATACAGTTTTGCCATTGATCAAATCGCCGAGGAGATGGACCTGACTGGCCGTGGTTCGGCTTCCGCCCGTGCGGACTTTGTTATCTGGCGCACTACCCAGGACAAGGCCGACGATAACGCCCCCTTCATCATCGTCGAATGCAAATCTGATA
Organism: Geobacter sp.; assembly: GCA_003574885.1. Lineage (GTDB taxonomy): Bacteria > Desulfobacterota > Desulfuromonadia > Geobacterales > Geobacteraceae > Geomobilimonas. The sequence goes on along the minus strand of PJFC01000009.1, from coordinate 41,575 downwards.
ACGTCACCATCAAGCCACAAGACTATAGTCAGGGTGAAAACTACGCCCGCATCTGCGGCACACCGTTTTTCGTCACCCACAACTCACGGGAAACCAAATACTGGCGGGTCAAGAAAGACAAGGTGCCCGGCTACACGGAAGAGATAGAGAACATTCCTCATGGCGACGCTTCAGACAAGGACATCGAGGAGTTGCTCTCCAAACTCCGCGCCTTCAAGGAAAAGGAGTTCGCCGACCTACTGCACAAGTGCCACAACATCATACGCAACCGGGAAAAGAAAGATCCGGCGGCGGCCTTCGATGAAATCGCGAAGGTGCTGTTCATCAAGGTCTATGTGGAACGGTCGCTGCTCACTCGGCGCAACAAGACCAACCTGTTCACCGTCGATGTGCTCAAAAACCAAATCGCCGAAAATCCGCTCGACAACCTATTTCAGGAAACCAAGCGGGCCTACGCCACCGATAAAATTTTCGAGGATGACGAGCGCATCAACCTCAAACCTGCCACCGGGGAGGCCATCGTCAAGGAGTTGGAGAAATACAATCTATCCGATACCAGTGAGGATGTGAAGGGCGTCGCCTTTGAGCGGTTCCTCGGTCGTACCTTCCGGGGCGAGATTGGCCAGTTTTTCACCCCGCGCACCATCGTCGAATTCATGGTTCACATGGTCGATCCCCAAGAGGACGAGATCGTCTGTGACCCGGCCAGCGGCTCGGGCGGTTTTCTCATCCGCGTGTTTGAGATCGTGCGGGAGAAGGTACTTGCCGACGCCGACCGCGAATACAATACTTTCAAGGCTAAAGTCGAAAAGGACAAGTCACTCACCGAGGAGCAGCGGGCGAAGAAGCTTCAGGACAAATTCACCGAGGTGCAGACCCTCATAGACCAGAAGCGCGAAGGCTCGCGCCTGTGGAAGCTCTCTAACCGTTGCATCTACGGCACCGACGCCAACGACCGCATGGCCCGCACCAGCAAGATGAATATGATCATGCACGGCGACGGCCACGGCGGCGTCCACCACCACGACGGCTTTCTCAACGTCAACGGTATCTTCGAGGGGCGTTTCGATATCATCCTCACCAATCCACCTTTTGGGGCCAACGTCGAGCCCACCGACAAGGTTCTGGAGGTGGATATCAAGGTGAATCCGGCGGCGGAAGAGCGTTATCTGAAGGAGTATGGCAACCTCTACCGCGAGGCTCAGAACCGGGTGAAGGCAGCGCTTAACAAACCCATCGCCAGCCTGTTCGACCTGCCCAAAAGCAACACAGCTAAGATCAAGACTGAAGTGCTATTTATTGAGCGATGCCTCGACCTGCTCGCACCCGGCGGCCGCCTCGGCATAGTGCTGCCGGAGGGCATCTTCAACAACCCCTCGCTTACTTATGTGCGCGAGTTCACCGAAGACCGGGCCTTTCTCCGCGCCGTGGTAAGCTTGCCGCAGGAAACCTTCATCAGCTCCGGGGCCAGTGTGAAATGCTCTTTGCTCTTCCTGCAGAAATTCACCGAAGAGGAACAGCAGCGTTTCGACGACACCTATTCCGCCGCCAAATCCGAGATCGAAACCAGGTACACCGACGAAATCCAGGCCGAACTGGAGCGGTTGGGCAGAGAAATCGAATCGGCCAAGCAGGCAAAGGACGCCGAGCGGCGCAAGGCCCTGCAAAAGGAACTCAAGGACTACCTGAAGGAGATGGAAACCCGGCAGATTGCCGAGACGCGGCAACTGCTCAAGGAGCGTTTCGACTACCCCATCTTCATGTACGAGGCCGAGAAGGTCGGTATCTCCGCCACCGGCGATGAGGATCAGAACGAGCTCTACCCCAATGACCGCCAGCCTGCGGACTGCGAGAAGACCTGTCTGGAGTGGTACCGGGAATTTCTGACCGATCCCAAGGCATTCGCAGTGGCGGGAGAGGTTGAATGATGGCGGCTTCTATCTCCAGGCGGCCAAGCTGTATATTCTGGTCGGAAATTGAAAAGTGGACGCCTGAATCCATTCATCTTCGCTTTGGAAAGCTGCCCGATGGCTGGCAACTTTTACCAGTGTGCAAATTTGCCGCTCAACTTGAAAACAAGGAGCGTGTTACCCCCGAAGGCGAATACAAAATGGCCGGAGTCAGATGGTATGGCGAGGGGGTATTTCATCGTGAAACTGTCTTAGGGAAAGAGCAAAGTGCGAACTACCTGTATCCATTAAAACCTGGATCAATCATTTATAACCGGCTGTTTGCATGGAAGGAATCGTTTGCTGTAGTTCCTGATGAGTTGGATGGTTTTTATGTTTCAAACGAGTTCCCGCAATTTGAAATAGATCAGTCAATAGCTCTACCCACATACATCTATCTGCTTTTAACGACCAAGAAAATTATTGGTGCTGTGAATGCCGCATCCATTGGATCGGCAGCTATCAGCAGAAACAGATTCAAGGAATCCGATTTCCTTGGTTTTAAAGTCCCAATCCCGCCGCTGCCGATCCAGCAGAAAGTTGTGGCGTATTGGGAGGCTGCGCAACTGGAACGAGCATCGGCGGAAACCGCTTTATCTGCCTTGGTGGCAGAACTCAATTCGTGGCTCATCAACCAAACTATAGGCTTTAACCAGGTGACTCGTTCCAAGGTGTTCCTCGCCAATTACGAGAATATTCAGCAATGGGATGTCAAGGCCGGTCGCGCCGCCGCGTTCGTTACTGCAAATCCGGACTTTATCCGGTTGGGCGATTACACCAATGAATGCACCGAAACCGTTAGGCCCTGGGAAGAACCAGAAAAGGAATGGCCCATCTACGGGGTCAACAACAAGGAAGGCGTTTTTCTGAGCTCCATGCAGGTCGGGAAAGAGTTCAACGCGCCGTACAAGAAAATAGAGAAAGACTGGTTCTTTCATAACCCCACACGCGCCAATGTCGGCTCGCTCGGCATCGTACCAGAAGTTCCAGAGGATGCGATAACCAGTCCCGAATATCAGGTATGGAGGCTGAAAGGCGGTTTTCTGCATGACTTCATGGCGCTCATACTGAGGACGGATTACTTCCTCGCGCTGGTAGCTTTTAACCGTGTCGGCGGCGTGAAACAGCGCATGTACTACGCGAATCTGGCCGAAATCAGACTTCCCGAAATTCCGGTGGACGTACAAAAAAGGTTTGCGGACCAGCTGCAAGTGATTCTGACAAACATCACAACTGCCAATGAAAAGCTGCTCCAGCGGAAAAAAGAGATCGAAAAAATGATTCTCGGCACTCGACCGGTTGAGACACACTGACAGGGGAATATATTCAATGGAGGGTTCGCATGACTGACAAGTTACTCATTCTCGGCGCAGGGGTAGACCGCACTGGAGGTATTGATTTTCCACTCGCTAATACCCTGCTGGCAGATGTCACTCGCTATCTAGATGGCCCCGGCAAAGCGGTAGACGACGCCCTTAGGGATATGCTGCCAGGGCTGCGCTTCACGTTCAATAGTATGATCGCTCGCGCTGTGGACAAGATCGCCACCCGCGAAACCCACGAACAGAAAGCGATGGTGCAGCGCGTTCAGGAGGCCATTGCGCACCTACCTCCGGATCAGGAACATGTCAGGAAACATGGCGAACTTATTATCCGCCTTTTCAATAAACTGGCCACGATAGCTGAACACAGCATCCTTGACGAGGAAACGGAGGCCCTGATTCGGGAGGTTTTTCCGACCGACGCAGACGACCTAATCGACAGCGATTCGATCCTTGATATCCACAAGCTTTCGCTCTCAGACACCTTCAAGACAGTTTTGAAACGCACTCTCAAGTTGGGACTGTCTGCTGAAAGGCACGAAGTCGCCGCCGCACTCGGTGCGGACATGCTGAATATCGAGACCCTGCTGATCGAGAAATTCCTCGGCTTTTACAACGAAAAACTGCCGGACATCAAAAATTACATCTATATTTCATGGGCGCTGTGGGCCTACCTCGTGGCAAAACAGCGAGAGGTGATCGCGGCACACGTCAGCGGTATCCTACCTTTCTACGGCGTGCTACCACAGGGTCTCCGGGCCATCACGCTTAACTACACCGCTTTTCTGCAAAACCAGCTCGGCGATGCACAGACCATCTACTTCCACGGCGGATTAGCTGATTATGTTCGTATGGACACCAGAGACCTCCTGCCAATTGAGAACATTCTCGATTGTGACCCCGCCAATTTTATTCGCGAGATCGTAGCACCTAATACAGATGTCCGTCATGAAGATCCACGCCAACAGAAACATGTCATTCCGGCGCTGGTGCCTCCCCTACGTTTGAAGCCTATCTTGTCACATCGTTATATCGAGCTCTGGAGCCAGGCATCGCACTGGGTGAAGGAGGCAAAGCATATCGTTGTGGTTGGCTACTCTTTCAACAACGCTGATGAGCACTTCAACGACATTTTGCGTTCGCACCCGGACCGGCGTGTGGATATTGTCGTCCCTGAAGCAATGAGCCCCGCGTTCCTTGACCGCATGGAAAAAGTCTTTGGCGTTGCGGCCAGTCAATACAGCAAAGTCAAAATTAATGGACATGACGCACTCCAAGCAAAAAAAGTACGTCTGATTGCCGCCAAGGCGGGAGATATTGATATCTCAGCGCTTTTTGTGTCATCTCAGACAGCGGGAAACCACTGACATGTCTTGTGGCCGATCGGCAGCTTTTTTGTGAGTGGCTGAAGAACGCCAACAGACAATCAGAGCATAGTTTCACGCAGATGACGGACTAAGACTTAGCGAGTAGCTACATCTAAGTGGGACAAGAGAATCTAGGAAAATAGCATGGATTATCCTTCGGCAATTGAACGTGTTTATGAGCACCTTGAAGGCGGGCATGTTGACAAGGCCGCGATGACATGTCTTCGTATAGCCAGAAACCTCAACGACTACCTATATGCTGCAATCTTTTTACGGGAGATGTACCCTGTTGACCGGGAATTTATGCGCATTCTGTATGACGACACAAATCACCTAAAGAAGGAAACTCAAAAGTTCTTGTATGAAAATTCTTTTACCTATTGGATAGATACCCACACCCTCGATTACAGTCTCGGCACAAGCGAGGATGGTGATGCCAGGAATGTACTTACCATAGCAGTAGGAGAGATAAATCCCGAACTTGAGCAGTGGGAACGTTCCATTCAAGACTTGGCACTTCCTCCGGGAATGGGAGAGTTCGATACTGCCGCCTTCACGGATCGATATACTGGCCGGAAATCACAGATTCGACTCCGCATCAAAGCAATTCACACGGTCAAGGAGCGGATTAAGACAAGATGCCTCAACTATGCAATTCGCATTGAGCGTCAATTACAGGCCCAGAGCAAATCAAAAAGTTTCTTAGATCAGATCCATAACGACGTTAACAACTATTTCAAGGCGCACTCTGATGATGTGTACGTCAAGTTACAGAAAGCAGCGCAGCTTATTGACTCCAATGATCCAGAAGATCTATCACTTCTTCTCACACAAGTTCGACGCGCTATCAAGGCAGCAGCTGACTTCTTCTATCCACCTGTAACAGAGCCTGTAAAGTGTTCGGATGGAGCCGAGCGAGATCTGGGAGATGAACAATATCTGAATCGTTTGCATGAGTTCTTATCAGTTACTTTCAAAAAATCCACGTCACGTGACCTCATGAAAACTGAGTTGGACTATCTGGCTGTCTTTGCCCGCAGGCTCAATGATGTAGCTTCAAAAGGCGTTCATACCGACGTAACTGCACCGGAGGCGAAGCAGGGGCTACTAGGGATTTACATGTTTCTGTATAACGTCTGTTCACGGTTACAGGAAGAACCAACTTAACGACCATTCAGAGATAATTGTGCAGAACCTCCCAGAGACATATAAACCCTTCTTCGATCTCTTCGAGACGTTACCCAAGCCCCAGTACCGTTGCGATCAAGTCTATTACATGGCGATCGATGCGGAGTGGTATGAATCCAGGGGGCGGAATGTAGTCCTCTCCTACCAGCTTGCCACCGTATCCCGCACCACCAGCGCAAATATCATAAAGTATGTACCCGCAGCTAAACGCCTCACCCTGCCAGAACTGGTGGGCCTGGGTATCGCCTCCGTCAATGGCGGCAGCATCCCTGAAGACCACCAGAAGAGCAAAATTCTGGTCGTACTGGTGTCGCACAACGTGGCGGCGGAATGGAGCGTGCTGGCCGACCGGGATGAACCCTACCTCACGAAGAAGTTGACTCTAATCCGCCGGTCGCCCGTGACAGGTAATGACTTCATCGACATCACCATCGCAAAGAAATACCCCGTATGGGTCAAAGTCTTTGATACCATGCTCCTGGCCCCTGCCAGCCACCAAAGCCTGAAAAAACTCTCCTCACTGATCGGCGATGAAGAAGAAGAAAAAAGACCGGTCAGTCAGTTCCACATCGAGCACATGAACATTTTCCTTCGGGATCAACCCGAGGAATTCGAGCGATACGCGCTGAAGGACACGGAAGTAACCATCAAGCTCTTCTTCCTGCTCCAGAGATCCCTTAACGAGTTGGTATACCGGGACGACAAGGGTATATGGAACGGCGTGATCGTGAAACTCTTCCGCACTCTGGCTTCAGCCGGGGTGGAGGGATTCCTGAGCAAGAACCCATCATTCGTGGTCTACCGAGAGCATCTCGGCTTGAAAAAAGCCCCGAAGAAACGGCAACTACCGCCTGAACTGGTTGGCAAGTTCAGTGAAGTCTATAAGCTCATCAAACGGGCCTACCATGGTGGCAGAAACGAAGGTTACTTTGTCGGGCGCACCACACACAATCCCGCCACCAAGGACAGAATCTGGGTCGATGTGGATTATTCCGGCTGTTACCCAACTGCCATGGCCCGCTGTCCGAAGATCGACGTTTTCGGTAAATTCGACTACATCCCACTCACCTACAAGATTGACGATAAGATTGCGAAGATCCTGACTGACAAACACATCCCGCCTGAAGCGATCAGGGAGGCCAGAGAAGCCCTAGCGTATTCACCGGAGGCATTCAACCGAGTACTCCGGGAGATGATAAACAAGTCCCACGCCGCGACAATCCGGTATGAAGCGACCGTTATCGACAACCGACTGATCAGGCGCTGGATGACCGACTGGAAAAAATTTAAGCGAAACCTGGAGAATCCAGAAGACCCAGACCCCCAGAAAGGCACGTACCAGTTCCTTGATCAGTTCGCGATTCCTGGATTCGCACGGGTACGTTTCAAGTTTCCCGGCGGAACCCGTTTCCCCTGTCTTCCGGTCAAACATTATCGCTATGGCCTTATCTACCCGCTGGAGGGAGAAACCGTAGCCACCGCACCGGAAATCATGCTGGCCGTGGAAGCCGGTGCCGAGATCAAGGCCGTGACAAGCCTGTCGTTCCCGATGGTCACGGATGAATCGGGGCTACCTGAAAGATTTTTTCTCCCCCATCTCAGGGAAATGACCACCGAACGCGGCAAATACAAGAAAGACAAAGGCAACCCCTCATCCCAGATCCTGGAGAAACTGCTCAAGGAATTCGTCAACAGCTTCTACGGTAAGTTCGCGCAAGGTATCAACCCCCGCAGTATCTACCAGCCGACAACGGGCGAGATGAGATCGCTTGGACCATCGGCCATCACTGAGCCGTACATTGCAGCACTTACGACTGGGTTGGCCCGTGCTGCTCTATCCGCAACACTAATGGCGGTTGAAGACTACAACAAGGAGAGGAAGGACACGCCTCATTCACAGATTCACGTAATTTCAGCGACCACAGATGGTCTGCTCATCGGATTACCTAACCCGAAGGGGTACGCCACGGCATCCGATTATTACGTGTGGAAGCAAGCGGACGGCAAGGATGACCGGCTGGAGCTGATCGAGGGCGAGGAAATTTCCCTGGAAAACGTGCTGGACGCGTTCGGTTGTGCGGACTTGATGAAGAAGATCATGGCCTACCTGCCGAACCGCCAGATGTGCAATGCTCGATATGAGCTGACCGAAAAGCAGGAATTCCTTGAGATAAAAAACATGGCTGATGAGGTTATCAGCGTCAAGACCCGTGGACAGATAGGCTTGCTCGACACCCCGGAACAGCATGCCACGATACTGGCCCGCTTCGGACACAAGCCGCCGTTGAGCGAAGAGATTGAAGATCCTGAAGAATATCGGCGAGTCATGGAGGCGGGGGGAATCGTCCGCAACACCGAGGACAGCAAGTGGATCATCAAGCAGATGGAGCGCATCGCGCAGGGTCGGGAAGACCTGGACACGTATTCCTTCATCACACTTTCGACTTTTCGGAAGATGATCGACAGCAACGGCCAGATGGACATGGTAAAGCAGATCAGCAAGCGCAAGATCAATACCGACTTCGACTGGAAACGGAAACTGGTTGAAGATGAATCAACCGGCAAAATATCGCATTTTTCCTTACCCTACCAGACTGTGAGTGATATGTTGCTTCACCGGGGCCAGGTGGAGACGATTCGCAAGAACGGCCAAACCGCGCAGCCTCAGATGGTTCTCCACCGGGTGCAAGTCAAAGGAAACTCGTTACGTTTCCGGGGAGGCCAACCGCTGATGGTGGCTCGCCTATTTCTGCGGGGAGTGGTACAGAAGCATATACAGGTGCAGCTTCCAGATGAGTGTTTCGCCGAGATGGCTGATAGGATGAACAAGGTCTGGGAGGCCCAGGAACTCACTGAGGCATACCCGAAGACCTGGAGCAAGAATGACCTGCAAAGCGCCTCACGTGGAAACTGGGAACCGGGCTGCATTATGCCGAACGCAACGCTGGATACTCTGGTGGAGACATTAACAGCGGAATTCGGTGCCGCCCATGAGCAGGTCAGGACACTGATATTCACTGGAGAGGTTCATGAGGAAACGAACAGCGCCCTCCTGGAGCAGGTCGTAAGAGGGATTATCCACGGACCAAGATTAGGCATCCAACCTTTCCGCAAGCTGTTCGATACAAGACTTCTCCCGGATACACGGGGACTGTTGCTCGCCTTCCGGCCGCACCTTACGGAGCGGCTGATGGTACTGTACCGGACCGGGACTTTCGTCCCAGGGCTTCGCCCTGCGAAGGATCGTGCAAAGCTTGAGCGGTTATTCTACAAGGCGGGACTCCCGCCGAAGGATGCCGGGAAGTGCGCTCTGCTGATCGCCCCCACGCCTGCGGAGGAAAGAAAACGCTTGCCCAGGAATCCGGCCCAGAAACGCTGCCTGGATCATCTGGTGATGGCACTACAGCAACCGGACATCAATGCCGAAGGGATAAAAACGGCAGAAATTCTCAAAAAGCTGAAGCGTTACGGGCTAAGTCGTAATCAGTACTATGCGCTGAAACACAACAAGTTCACCCCGCACTGTATCAACGATACGCCAGCCAACAGGCAGCTGATCGAGAAGATGGCGAAAGCTCTCTACAAGGACCCTGTGCCACTGCTGGAGGCGCTTATCGATGGATGACGTTGGAACAGACCCCCATATCTATCTTTTCAGAAGAGACGCAGAAACGTATTGCCTCTATAGGGTTAACAGGAATAGTCTCCCTATCAAGATAATAACTGTATCATGGACTCACCTCCTGTGTGAGGCGTTAGATCTCCAATCGGCTGAAAACGGTTGGGGAGTACTTTTTCACCAGGCATCGTTACTGATGGAACAAGGGGAGAAGCAGCACAGGGAAGTTATTAAGCGTATCAGCCGCCGCAACAGCCGCAATATCGTCATGCAGCTTGATACCATCTGGAGCTATGCCAGAACAACATTTGACACTGAAAACCCTTACAGGAAGATAACCCAAATGCAGAAAGAAAGATTGATGGAACTGCTGAAGTCCGGGCTGGATGCAGTCCGGGCAGAACTCAAGATCGACGCTGGAAATCCGGTAGAGTATTCCTACGAGATCACCTACAAGGTTATTAACGCTGCCCCCAATGAGCGATGCCAGCAACTTCTTGAGCGCCTGCAAACCCAACATCCAGGGCCAATCTACCCGGATCTTCTTGAGAAGATAAAGGCCCAGATCGAGCAAATGGCCCCGGATGAGAGTGATCGGGTACTTCGAGTGCTGGGAGGGACCAGAAACAGAGAGCATCTCGCGGCGATATCCGTGACATCGGAAGATGACGAACTCTGTGTGACCCTGGTCAACATCCACGGCCAGAAAATCAGGATGGAGGCGTGGAATTTTGTCAATCTCCTGGAAAATCAGGGTACGGCACTCCGGCTGGCAGACCTCACGACAGGATTCCGGGAACAGTGCCAAGTGCTTGTGTTCAATCTCAACAAGAAGGGCAAGGTTTTCGGCAGGTTTATTCCGGCAAGGTCTACAATCGAGGTGGTCTGCCTTCAAGATTCCGATAATTCTGTAAGCGACAGGGCTACCTTCGTTATCGACATCGACTATGCACTATGTGTGTATGCAGCGGTAAAACGACTTAGAGATGACAAAGAGCGATTCAACCGACTGAAAGAGAAGGCAGAAAACACGATTGAACACGATCCGTTCGACAAAATATTTCAATCCATGGAGGCGTTATGAGCAAAGATAAGGAAGATGGAATCGACCAATTACCTGAGATCTTCGGCAGCAACGAGAAGGACGCAACGGCCCTGGATCAGGGTTTGAAGAACCTTGCCACGTTACCGGAGTATGAAAAAGTGCAACCGGTACCAGGCAAGGAGTTTTCACCTGGTGTCATGGGCTTCCGAAGGACTGGCCGGGGCCTGCAATTGGCCGTAGCGTGCGGTAAAAACATGGTCCGATACATCGACCTCGGGAAATTCATCGCCATGGTGGAAAATCTTCACGACCCACGAACAGCGACCATCATGCTGGAGAACTTCCAGGAGCAGGACGATAAGCGATCGGCACGCGGCCAGGTTCTTGGGCGCATCAATGCCCAGTGTTCCGCTATCACCATCATTCAAGGGGTTTCAGGTCGTATCATCAGAGGGCCATCCGACATCGCTCTTTTCGATGTTTATTACATCGACAGAAAGGACATGACCGCTTTCTACCTAGCCGCCAAGGCGCAGATATCCAACGCCGACACCCTGGAATCAATGATTGCAGCGTTCGATGGGTGGAAAGCATTCGATGTGCCACTAAACCCGCTTGATCCTTACGATATTGACGCAACTAACGACATGGTACAGCAGGGCAAATGATGGAATCGAGGTCTTACGGACAAATCCAGTGGAGGCAGGGACGTCTCGGGTTACTCATGGTAAACCCGCACCAGCAGCAGTTCTTCCTGTTCGCTGAGTCGTTGGTGATGATGCTTGAGAAACCGGAAGAATACATTCTGGTTAAGAGGCGGGATAGAAAACCCGAGAAGGCCATCGCCTATCATGGGGGAGACATCTGGGGGGCATCGGAGAATATCGCTGAAACCTGCCTGATCAGCCTGTTCTTCGGCCCCCTGAAGGACAATCTACGATACGACCAGGATAGCGGCGAACTCCTTAACGTCATCGACACCCAGAAATTCTCCTTCCCGAAGACCGAGCTGGCCCACTTCAAGGCCAGTATCGACCAGATGATGAAACAGAAAGATACCTTCAGCAGGCTCCTCTTGGAAGCTCAAACAATACCAGGGCCTTTCACAGGGTTTTAAAATCTATCAATCACTCCGAATGGAAAGGGATGGGTAAGCCCGTCCCTTAAGGGTTTACATGTCTATTACAAAATTGAAAAATTAAATATTAATCTTTATAAGCTTTATTACACCGATTAAGATAATCAATTATGATAACGTATGGTTACCAACTTCGCAGGGATACTTTTTTAGGTGGGTCGCTGGATACCACTGATACCCACAAAACAAAATTCCTAGTGATCTAATACAATCGACTCACAGGAAAGAGGAAACCGGCGGCGGTTATGCCGCTCGAAGTTCCAAGGACCGCCGTTGACGATTGATCTTGAAGCAAAAAAAGGGGTTTGGCTGTATCGCCAAACCCCTTGATTCGTTTTTTTGAATTCACCAGATTACTCGAAGTCTGGCCTGCATGCGACTTCTGCCACTGCGCTCTCAACAGAGCCATCCCCGATCTTGCTGTACTTGCCACCCTTGACAGGACCATCGAACACGTCCTTGGTCTGGGAATACATCTTCGAGTACACTGCTTTCATCTTGCTCTGGTCGCACTTCACGTGGAAGGTAGTGACGCTCACGACGGGGCGGTCAGCTTTTTTCACGCTGGCGAAGAGGATCTTGCTTCCAGCGGGTGAGTACTGATAGAGCGCGTCGAAACCTATGCTGCCATCGGCGTTGACTGTACGGGACTCCTTAATCACATATGCGGTGATCTTATCGTTTTTACCGGCCTCAATGAGTTGGCTCTTGCTGATGTTGATGCCGCTTGCGCTTGCTGATGCTGCGACAGCCATAATTGCGATTATGATGAATATTCGTAACATACGCACTCCTCCTTAAAACATCTTATAGAGATTTATTTTTTCACCTTTTTGGACTTCGACTTGGCAGTACCTTTCGACCACTTGCCTCCGAAGTTACCATTCATACCGCAAAACCCGCCACTTTCTGAAACATCTATCACCGCACCGGTCTTGGTGAAATTAACGGTAAACTTTCCCTGACCTTCTTCCGCCATGAAAACAGTTTCCACACTATTGTCGTCACTGACGATGTTGCCGATGACCCCCTCAACTTCACAAAGATGTGCGTCACGAGATTCGACAGTGAGGATCTTTACGTTCCAACTGGCGAGGTTTGGATCTGGTCGTGTTACAGTCATATCACCAGAGTAGCCCTTTTCCTTGTACGTGTAAGTCCCAGAAGGTTCTAGCGCCCATGCGCTGGTTGTCATAATCATTGTAACCGCTATCGTAGCGATAAGTTTTTTCATTATTAATCTGCCTCCTTGGAGATTCCCTAGATTCAGTTAATTCTTCGCAGTAAAGCTAAAACCATTCAGCAATCTTGCTCTGAGCTTTTGCCTGATGCTCAGGGGTAATGCATGTAGCGACCGTTACCATAGCCCCAGCCAGCACAGCAAGATCGTCAGTGAGGCCAACGCCAGGGATAAAATCCGGTATTGCATCAACCGGAGAGATGAAGTACCCAAGAGCGCCAACAATTACCGTCTTTGCCCACATAGGCGTTGCAGGATCTTGCAACGTATAGAACAGGATCAAGGCCTTCTCGATAAGTTCCTTGCCAGCCTTCTTGGCAAAGTTCTTGATTTTCTCCCAGAAGCTTCCCTCATCATAACTCACAGAAAAATCAGCACTCATCAGTAACCCCCTAGATTTAATTGAATGTCAGTAAGCTGTAACTGACAAACATCCTGAACTTGACCACAAAAACAATCCCAGTATGTGACTTTAGGCAATAAATCAATCTCAAAGCTTGGTCACTCTAACTGATTATGTGATTTTGTCAAGATAACAGAACCCACGTTTCGTTCTAATCCCGCTCCAATAAGCTGACTATGAGGTTTTTAGGAGGCGGCATGAAAACAACTCGGGAACTGCTCGGAGCACGGATCAAGGAGCTACGCAAACGCAAGGGGCTTACCCAGGAGCAACTGGCAGAGAAAGTTGACTTGGCGACAAGGTACATCAGCTTGATCGAGGTTGGCCGGAGTTCGCCATCCTTGGAAACCATCGAGAACATCGCCAGCACACTAGAAGTGGAGTTGCAGGATTTATTCGACTACATGCACCTGGACCCAGAGAGGGTCGCGCCGAAAGAATTGGGAAAAAGCTTGGAAGATATTGACGAGGCCAATCGCAAGTTGCTGTACCGGATCGCGCGGGTGATGGCAAGATGAATGAACACAGAACTTCACCAACGGCTTCGGGAAACGATGCTATGACACGAACGCCCTGGTGAGGGGGATTACGTTGCACCTCTTGCCGGTGATGATACCGAGCAATTTGCGCTCCCATGATTCAAGCGCTTCCTGTTTTTCTTTGTCATATTTGTAGCGATTATATATGCCGATCATACCGGACTTGACATGATTAAGGACAGCATCGATTACTTCATCGATGAATCCTAATTCGCCCATGAAGGTTGAGGCCGTGCGCCTAAGATCGTGGGGAGTGAACGGCTCAATCTTAAACCTGTTCTCTGTGACTGGTTCCCCGCTCTTACCATGGAGCGGAGAACCATCTTTATCGATCAAAGGCCATTTAATATTGCGGCGTACAGCAACTGGCAAGGCGTGCGAATCAATTGGCTTCTCTTTCTTTTTATGGGGGCAGGGGAAAATAAAACCCTCTCCTTTGGTGTCCCCAATAAGTTCTAGCGCCGTATCCGTCAAATATACGCGATGCGCCTGCCCATTCTTGGCTCTCTCTGCCGGTATAGTCCACCAACGACCGTCAATCTCCCGTGGGTGTATTCCCGACACCTCCCCAGGCCTTTGAGCTGTCACAAGTACCAGTTTGAGCGCCCGCCTGATCTCATCGCTCATGGCGGCATCTTCGATACTTGACCAAAAGGTCTTGATCTCAGCTTCAGTCAAGTTGCGCTCGCGGCGGGTGTTTGGTGCAAGGGCCTTGACGCGAAAAAATGGGGTGTGCTGCAGAATGTCACGTTCTATAGCAAAGTTGAACATTTTACGTGCTATTTTAAGAACTTGGTTTGACATCGCAGGCGAACCACGGTCTACGATTTTTTCAAGCAGAAGAATCACGTCGCGTTTTGTTATCTCAACTGCTTTTTTCTTACCCCAGTCCGGGCTGATCTCTTTTCTTAATAGACGTTCGTCTTCCTCCCAGCACTTCTTAAAGACCTTAGCATGCCGAGCAATATATTCCGAAATGAGGTCATCAACTGTAGGGGTCTTCCGACGTTCCTCTTTGGCCTGTTCTGCTGCCGCTGAAGGATCAATGCCGTTTTTAACCAGTTTTCTTGCCTCCTCGAATTTGCTTCGCGCTGTTTCAAGGGTCACCTCTGGATACCCGCCGAGATTTAGCTCCTTCCGCTTTTCGTCGAATGTGTAAATGTAAAGCCACGTTTTGGAGCCTGATGGTGTTACACGGATGTTAAAACCATAACCTTCACCACGCATGTACTTGCGATTGCTGCGTTTGAGGTTCTGAATCATCTTGTCCGTAAATCTTGTGATTTTCATGGAGTACTCCGTAGTCGGCCAGGAATGGCAGCCAAGCACGGCATGCCGTAGTAGTGCCGTAGTAAATAGCTGGGATAGAGTGGTGTTTCACGAAACACGATGGATGGATTTTTAGGGCTATTAGGCTGAAATGTCAATGAATTTATTACTTATGGGGGTAAGGCTGGTGAGGACTGCATTGATCTGAAACAGCTAGGAACCTTTACTCCTAAGGAAGGGGCCGGACGTTCGAATCGTCTCGGGGACGCCATAAAAAACAAGGGGTTAAGCTGTTACGGCTTTTCCCCTTTATTATTGCGTGAACGTTTTAGTGAACGTTTTGCTGGGCAAGAGTAAAAACAAAAAGGCCGGGTTCCCTCAGGGGTTCCCGGCCTTTTTGTCCCGTAAGTTGCTATAGTTTTATTCTATGGTACATAAATATTGATATTTGCCAATCATAAAGACACAGAAATGGAGAGGTGTGCCATGCAGGATCCTAGGCTTCGATATAGGGTTGATTGCGAAGAGAAATGCAGACTGTACCTAGCAGATTGGTATTACCCTGCCAAGATCAAAAATGTTTCTTATAGTGGCGCTCTTGTAAATATATCCGTCCCCTATGCGGACATTCATGTTGGGGATAACTGTGAAGTCAGATTGGATGTAAATTCCCTTCGCGAATATTCCTGTAAAGTTGTACGGGTTGAGTCTTCTGATATCGCCATAATGTTTACTGGTGTTCGCAATCTTTAGAGCGAAATACCCTTCCAATGGAGAACTGGGATGCGAATTACCATTCGCGTTACACAAGAAACCGGCTCCCTTTTCGACAGGTTAAGCCGTTTATTTTTTATTTGGTCGGTTCATCCCCCTCCTCTTTCCCCCCCGGGGGTGGCCGATGCGGTGGGGTAGGTGGCATACGGGGAGTTGGATTCCGAGGATTGTAGAGCTCTCCACCAGAAGATGCATAATCCTGTAGCGCCGCTACCGCCTCCAGCCGCAACAGATCCAATTCCACCTTGATCCCCCGTTTCTCAAGCGAAGCTGTCCAGTCGCCAAGCTTGTCCCCTTCATCAAAACCAACAGCTCGGGCATCCTCACTCCGCGCCCCGCAGAATAGTGCGCTCACCCCGGACCAGGGGATGGCTCCAAAACACATGGCACACGGTTCGGTTGAGGCATACAATTCGTACTGCAGTGTTCCCCCGGCGCCAAGGTCATAGCGCCCCAGCACCTTCTGAGCAAAGGCCAGCGCTACAGTCTCTGCATGGAAAAGGGAACAGCCGGAGCTGACTACCAAATTCATTCCTGGCGCTACCAGTCTTCCCGCTTTATCAAAGACTGCCGCACCGAAAGGACCACCGCTGGCATGGAGCACATTGAGATTGGAAAGCCCGATCGTCAGCCGCATCCGATCCTCCCGCGAGGGGAATATTTGCGGCTGTCCGTCAAGAAAGGGCTTGACCCAGGCAGGTAAACGAATGGCTATTTCAGGCAGATACATGATGTCCTCGCTGGGTTATGCAAAATGAGGGAAACTTATGGGCTTTCCTTTGAAACCCCGATATCTTCGTTCCACAATTCGGGGTTCAACCTGATGAAGTCGTTCATCAGGGCAATGCAGGTTTCATCCTGTAGCACCTCTACGGCCACGCCCCGAAAGTTAAGCAGCTCTTCCTCTCCCATGAATGTCCTGTTCTCCGCAACGACGACCCGGGGAATGCCATAGAGGATTATGGCACCGCTGCACATGGCGCAGGGGGAGAGGGTAGTGTAGAGAACGGCATCACGGTAAACTTCTGCAGGTTGTCGTCCGGCGTTTTCCAGAGCATCCATCTCGCCATGAAGAATTACGCTACCTTGCTGCACTCGGCGGTTGTGGCCCCGCCCGATGATCGTCCCTTTGTGGACAAGCACCGAACCGATGGGGATACCCCCTTCGGCCAGCCCCTGTTTCGCCTCGGCCACTGCTGCTGCCATGAATTGGTCCATACACGTTCCTCCGTTTAGTGCATCTCATTTTGCCAGGCCATCAAGCGTCGTCCTATGGAGTCTGGATTGATATTGGCTATTTGAAGCTGCTTCGTTGTAAATATCCACCGACCCTTTTGCCCCCTGCCGAACTCCTTTATCTTGGGTTTTTACCGATTTTAGCCACTTACACAATCTATAGTACACCCTCGTTTCCTGCTCTGCCAGTTTTGGGGCTTCCTTTGAAAACTTAGGGTCCCACCCAGGCCCCGGTCTTTTTGCTCGGTGAGTTGCTATAATTTGCTACTATGGTACAAAAGTATTAATGCTATTTAACTAATTGTTTCCTAGCTGGGAGACGTGCCATGCCAGAACATAGAAATAACAGCAGGATGGATTACGAAAAGAACTGTCAACTGCGCCTGGGAAATTGGTATTACCTGGCCAGGCTGAAAAATATTTCGTTTGATGGTGCTCTGGTGAATTTTTACGTGCCGCCTCCGGAGCTTCACGTTGGCGATTACTGTGAAGTCAGTATCAGTATGGATGGAGATTACCTTGGTGAATATTCTTGTGAAATTGTACGGGTAGATGATGCAAATATTGCGTTAAAGTTTACCGGCATAAACAAACTTAAAGCTGTCTTGCACTGAATCCGCAAACTGTTAAAGCCGTGTTCCCAGTTTCGGGTTCCCGGTTTTTTCTTTTACCCCGTACGATGGTGCTGCCCCATACTTCCCTGAAGGTGAACTTCCTTTTTGATATTGCCGCTTTCGCCTGATTGTGAATGGTGGGGGTAGTGATAAAATAGCGAAAGGGGTTTTACCCGAATCCCATGCACGTATTCAGTCCAATCCGTTCAACCGTTTTTTTCAGAAGGTTACAATGTCTATTCCTGCCGCCCAGATACGGAAAACGACACTCCTTTATGTTGAGGATGACGATTCGTCACGGGAGGCAACTACCCTCTTTCTTACCCGGAAATTCCCCGAGCTTGACATCATCGTAGCTGAAAATGGCCGAAGAGGGCTTGAACTTTTCGCCATCCACAAGCCTGAAATTATTTTGACCGACATCCTGATGCCCGAGATGGACGGTATCTGCATGTCCCGGGAGATCAAGTCGCTTGACAAGAGCGCCCGCATTATCGTGCTGACAGCAACCGACAACACCGACAGTATCATCGAGGCCATCGATATTGGAATCCGTCACTATGTGTTGAAGCCGGTCAAGATCGAGAAGCTCTTCTCTGCAATCGAGCAATGCCTTGATGGCATTCGACTGGAAAACCAGCTCCGTCAGCAGGAAGAATACATCCGGCACATTGCCTATTATGACCCCCTGACGCGTCTCCCTAACAGGGAACTATTCAATGAACTCCTCCATCTTGAGCTGGCCCAGGCACAGCGCCACAGCCAGAACAGGCTCCTTGCCGTACTCTTCCTCGATCTCGACAGGTTCAAGGTCATCAATGACACCCTCGGTCATGGTGTGGGAGACCAGCTGCTGCAGGCGGTGGCCCTTCGTCTGAAGGAGTGCTGCCGGCGTCACGGTGACGTTGTAGCCCGCCGGGGAGGCGACGAATTCATCATCCTTCTGCCCGAGCTCGATACCGTTCAGGAAGCGACCAGGGTTGCCCAGAAGGTCATAGACGCTTTTGCCCATGCCTTCGTTCTTCCCGACCACGAGTTGTTTGTCAGTACGTGTATCGGTATAAGCATCTTTCCCGACGATGGTGCCGATAGTGACACTCTCATCAGAAATGCCGATATGGCCATGTATCGTGCCAAGGAGCATGGCAGAAACCAGTACCACCTCTACAACCAGTCCATGAATGCCAGGGCTTCCCGGCGGCTGTCCCTGGAGACCAACCTGCGCAGGGCGATGGAACGGCAGGAGTTTTATCTCAATTATCAGCCAAAGGTGAATGTCAAAACAGGGCGGGTCGTCAGTTTCGAGGCACTGGTGCGTTGGCGGAACGAGGAATTAGGCCTGGTCGAACCGAAACAGTTCATTCCCCTTGCGGAAGAAACCGGATTTATAGTCCAGCTCGGTGAATGGGTGCTGCGTACCGCATGTGCCCAGAACCGGGCATGGCAGGATGCCAGGTACCCAGCCATGCGCGTTGCAGTCAATTTTTCACCGCGGCAGTTCCAGATTCTCCGGCTGGCGGACATGGTGGAAAGGGTCCTCGCCGAAACGGGCCTTGCCCCCTGCTGGCTTGAACTTGAGGTCACCGAGGGGATCATGCTTCAGAACATGGATAATACCATCACGACGCTGCAACGCCTGAGCGATCTGGGGGTTCATATCTCGATCGACGATTTCGGCACCGGCTACTCATCACTTTCCTATATCAAGAAGCTCCCGATCAACACCCTCAAGATCGATCAATCCTTCGTGAACGATATAACCAGCAACCCTGACGATGCGGCGATTGCCACGGCGGTGATTACCATGGCACAGAGCCTCAGGCTGAACGTGATCGCAGAGGGGGTCGAGGATGAGGGGCAGGCAAGGCTCCTCGATTCACTGGAATGCCCTGAAATGCAGGGCTATTTCTTCAGTCGACCCCTCAACGCAGCGGAATTCCCCGTTCTTATGAATAAACTCCACTGGCGGCCTGATCTGCCTCAAAACACCACAATCCATTAACATTGTCACGAGCCAGTCCGTTGCTCAAGAGGCGCTTGCACCTTCGCAGAACGTCCGGTCCGCGCAGATTTTCGCTCGTTAGGTGAAATTTCTGGTAGTCTGGACCTTGCAAAAAACTTGCGTTCATGGTTCGATAGGCCCACGATGAAGGAGTGATTTGACAGGGCGGCCCGAGCCCGTTCGTCGCAAGCTGGCCGGAGGATAAACAGGGCGTTTGCAAGGGGTTCAGCATACAAGCATTTTTCTACAAATATCGCATACGCCGCGTTCTGCTCTGGGGGTGTCTTGCCGGTTTAGTCAGCCTGTTGCTCGCCGTGGCACTGGTCGTGGCTCTGCCGACGATAATCTCCTCCGGATCTGGACAGACTTATTTGCGCAACGTGCTGTCCAGATCGCTCAAACGGCAGGTGACCTGGTCTGACTTGGCCATTTCCTGGTCCGACGGACTGGCTCTCAAGGGGCTTTCGCTCGGAACAGGTCCTGCCCCGCTGCTCAAGGCGGCCGTGGGTGATACGAGTATTGTCCCAAGGATCGGCTATGAACATGGCAGTGTGCGGGTCGATCTGGACGTGCGTATCCGCACTGTCACCGCCGACCTGGCGCCGGGCCCGCCCACGCCCCCCAAGCCGTACAAAGAACCGTTGACCGCCATTGCAGAGGTACTGCAAAAATTTGAAAAAATGTCCTGGCCGCTGCCGCTTGATCTTGGGGTGAAGGTGGCAATCGATCCGGTCAAACTTGCCTATACCGATCCGCGGTCCGGTCGCACAATGACCCTCGACAATCTCAGGCTCCGTTTCGACATGCCGTCGTTGGCGGATAAGCCGATCAAGGCAGAACTCCGCGGAGGTCTGACTGTTGACGGCCACCGGCTTGAGCCACTTGAAGTTACAGCTGACCTGCAGCGGCTCGTCACCGCCAGCCGGCATGTTCAACCGGCCGGGGCGCTCGTGGCAATCAGGGCTTCCTTGCCCGGCACTTCCCTGTCCGTACAGGGGGGGCTGCATGAGCCGGCAGGTTTTGTCGCCCGGACAAGGGTCGATCTCCCCCGACTGATGACCGCGGCCGGGCCGTTTCTCCCATTGACCGCGCCAAAGATGCAGGGGGAGATGATACTCGACCTGCAGGCCAGAACGGACACCGGGCACAATATCCATGCGGACATTGCACTGAACGGTTCACGGCTTGTCCTGACCGGCGGGAAGCTGCGGCAGGGGCGGGTAGGTCCGCTCGATCTTCGCGTGCGCCAGAAAATTGTTTCCGATTATCAGCGTCAGCAGGTGCGGTTTACGGATGGCTCCGTCGCCATCGGCACACTTTTGACCGGCGCCTGGGACGCAACCGTCGACCGGCCTGCCAGCAGGGACCGCGACCTGACAGCGCGGCTTGGCCCGGTCAGGATCGATCTCCGGCAGGCCGTTGACCTTGCTTCTCCTCTGCTGCCGCCGCGGTTCCCGGTAAAGGAGATAAGCGGCGAACTCATCCTGCGGGAGCTTTCGGCCCGCCTGCAGGGGCGCAAGAACCATGGTGTCATTACGCTTGCCGGTCTTGGCATAAGTCTCCCCCGGTTGCGGTTAGCTTTGGCCAAGGGGGGCTTTGCCGCAGATGGTATCGACGTAACTGTCGATCGGGCGACGGTGCCCCTGGCAGCTCTTAAGCCTACCCAAATTGAAGCTGCACTATCCTATGGGATTCGGAAATGTGCCGTCACCGGGTCCCAGCCGCTTTCTGTCGACGGCCTGCACGGCGTCCTGCAACTTGCGCTCAAGGATCTGGATCTCCAGAGCCGCTCGCCGCGCAGGATTGCGGCTACCGTCGACCTGAAACAGTCGCTCGATCTGCAGCGGGTCGGCCTTGAGCGGAAGCTGACCGTCGATACTCTGCATGAGCAGCTTGCCGCCCGGATCACGGCAAAAGAGAGCGGCGAGATTGAACTGTCGCTGCCTGAGCTGAAAGTAACCGCTGCTGCAGTTAAAGCGGTTGCTGCCGGCAAAGAGCTCAAACAGCTGCCGCTGACAGCCGACCTGACGGCCGCCGGGATCAGGTTGCCGGCAGCAAAAGGAGCACCGCCGACGGTCGAAAGTGCAACCTGCACGGTAAAAGGGGGCGACTATCTGCTGCTGGCGGCCAAAGGGGGCCTGTCGAACGGAACGCCGCAACTGGCGACCACCGAGGGTTCCCTCAAGGTGGACCTGGAGCGTACCCTTCCCCTGGCCGCACCGTTTCTCCCGAAAGGAGTTACCGCCGGCGGTGTCACCACCCTAACCTGGAACCTGGTCGCACCGGTCAAACAGCAGCCATTTGCCAGGGAGAAGAACCCTCTCCGTACGGCCAAGGCGGCTCAGTCGATGATCGAGCGGGCTGATATCAGTATTATGCTGGCGAATCGGGCTATTACCTGGCCGTTGCTCAATGAAAGGATTAAGGTAGACGACCTGCGCACCACACGACCGCTCCGGTTGACCGTGCCGGGCAAAGGCGGGAAAATCAGGATCGATGGGGGTATCGCTTTCGCGGGGTTGAGCGGACTCCCCGGCAAGGGTGGAGAGCTTCCGGCACAGAGCGGCTCACTCACGCTGCTTGGCGAGCTTGCCGACTGGCAGATGCTGCAGCTGCACGAAGAGTTGCGTATCCATCCGCTCGGTTTGAGCCAGCAGGCGGATGCCACGATCAGCCGGATCGACGCACTGATGGAGAAGTCGGACACCATCACCGCCGCCGCGTTGCTGCAACGACTGGACGCGACGCTGACCACGGAGGCTTCGGCGAAATTCCCCGCCAAGCTGACACCTGTGCCCGGCGGGGTAGAGGTGTCAGGTGAGGGGAGTACCGGGATACGGGTCAATCTTGACGCCGGGCGAACCCTGCGGGTACGGGCCACGGCAACGACCCGGGATTTCGGTCTCCGACTCAAAGATGGCACCACGGTCGAAGGGGTACGCGCCGACCTGTTGCTCGACCGGACCTATGCCCTGGCAAAAGGGGAAGCAGTCGGCTGGACCCCCCTGTCGCTCTCGCTGGTTCGACCTGCACCCGCACAGGTACTTTCGACCGGGGGTGCTGAGATCAAGGACCGGGTCCGCGAGGACCTACGCGGGCAGGAGCGCGACAGCCGCAAGTTCACGATCCGGCGGATTGCCACGACGAGCACCAAAACCCCGCTTGAACTGACGTCTCTGGAGGGGGACCTGTTGCTGACCCCGGAGGAAATGGGACTGAGTTTCTTCCAGGCCGAGGTTCTTGGTGGCACGGTTCGGCTGCGCGGTCTGATAGACTTGAGGCCGGAAGTGCCGGCCGTATCGGCGTCCTGCTCGTTTACCAACCTGGAAACATTCCTGCTGCTGCCGCCCGAGATCCGGAAGCAGAGCCGCAAAACAGGCCAGGAAACTGAGATCACCGGCGAAGTCTCGCTCGAAGCGCCGCTTCTGACTGGCCAGCGCGAACTGCTGGAGGGGATCAGGATGCGGTTGAATCTGAGGAAGATCGGCCCTGATACCCTCGAACGGGCACTCTTCAGCCTCGATCCCTACGAGCGGAACGAACAGCTGGTGGCACAGCGCAAGCTGCTGCGACATGGTAGATTGAAGAACCTGCAGGCAAGCACGCTGGATGGCGCATTCAGTCTGGAGGGAGACGTGCAGGTCGAGGGAGTGGATATTGCATTGCCCAAAGTGGAGCGGATTCGCCTGTCGGAGCTGCCGTTCCAGAAACAGATGGCGAAAACCCTCACCGCGGTAGCCGCGGCTCGCAAGGCACTGGACCTTGTGCGGGCAGACACGCTGCTTGTCGGGCCACAAGGGAAGATCGAGTTGACCAGGAGGGGACATGAGTAACGTGAAACGAATCGGATACCTGCTGGCCGCACTCCTGCTTGGCGGCTGCACTCTGGCAAAAGTCGACGTGAACGTGGTGAGCGAGCGGACTTCGCTGGAGAACCAGGTGCTCGGTACCTACAACAGCCTGAGCGAGGATCTGCTGCTGGTGGCCTCGGTGCGGGGGGTGTCGCCGACCGGCAAGATTGATGCTCCGCCTCGCCGCTCCCCTGAGCAGCAGGATGCGACCACTGCACTGGAAACGATTTCTTTTCATGCCGACGATGTTGAATCGTTCAAACGGCTCGGCTGGGTCGGCGAGAATCGCGAGGGTCTGCTCACCCCGTTTACCCGTGAGATCCCGAAGAACATTGACAAGGATCTTCAGGCTTTCGCCACCCTCTACACCGAGGCCGAGTTCCGTCAGGTCATCGACGAGGTAAATCAGTCCCGTGAAGTCCTGGTGCGGCGTGTGGTGCAGACCAACGAGAATTTTACCGACAAGGACCTTCCCGCCATTCGCAAGGTGTTTGCCAGGATTAACCGCCAGAACAGCGCTCCGGGGACCAGGGTGCAGGCTGACGACGGCTCGTGGGGCAACCTATGACGGCTAAAAAATCTGCCACAGAGGCACAGAGACTTGGAGATACGCAGAACAGCACCGCAAAGGGATTGTTTGCAGGTTCCACGATCTTTTGGGTTTCCCCTGTGTCTCTGTGTCTCCGTGGCGTATTTGCCGTTCTGCTTATTACAACGACACTCCTTATTGCCAGTATTACCGCCGTCCACGCCACCCCTCTCGGTGACGAGCTGCTGGCCCCGGCGGCCCCGCGGCCGGCGCCACGCTCACGCCCCGAAATCGCCCCCCGGCCTGCCATCTTTACGGCCCGGTCGCTGGTCTATGCTGCCCGGTCGGCGGACGGCAGATGGATTGCCACGGTGGAAAAGGGGGACAACGGCGACGAACTCTGGCTGCAGCCGACCGGCAATTCCCCGGAACTCCCCCGCCTGCTCTGGACCAGCCCGGTGCGGCTTGCCGCGCCCGCTCTCAATCGCGACGGGAGCCTGCTGGCCTTTGTCGATGCACGTGACGACGTCAAGGGTGATATCTGGCTCATCGATCTTGCCGCCGGTGCCAGGGAACCGCGCCGTCTGACCGGCCGGGAAGCTGCGGATGACGCACCGGTCTTTACCGCCGACGGCACGGCACTGGTTTACCATCGCCAGCTCCCGGGCCAGGAACTGCGGGAACTGGTCCGCCTCGACTACACGACCGGTGCCAGCCGGGTGCTGCCGGTCGGTATCGATGCGGGGTTTGCCGCACCGGCCGCCGATGGCATCCGGTGGGTGCTGGTCTCCCGCAAGGACGATCCCGGTGGTGACCTCTGGCTCTGGAATGAAAAAAGCGGCGCCCTGCAGCAGCTCACCAGCGGTACCGACCGCGACCTCTATCCGGCCTGGGAAGCGAAGGGCACTATCCTGTTCACCCGCTTCGACGCCGGCATCGAGAACGCGGGTGGGCAGATCTATCGTGCCCATCTCGACCGACCCGACATCGACGGCCGGCCACTGCTCTTCCCCTTGACTGCCGGCACCCTGTCGTCACTGGCGCCGATTCCGACCAGTGACGGCTTTCTCTTCGTTGCCGGCCAGGGAAGCGGCGGACAGCTCCTGTCACTTCCCGGGGCCGGGGAGATTCCGAAGCGGGAGACAGTTGCCGTTCAGTGGGAGCTGGCACAGCTGATCATCAACCGGCAGCCTGCGGATCCTCCCTACGCCAAGCTGGCGGTACAGCGGGTCCTGGCTCGCGAGGATGCCCCCACCCGCGAAGGTGCACTGGCCGGGATCGCCCTTGGCGAACTGCTGGAGAAGGGGGGGGACCTGACCCGGGCAGCTGCTGCCTATGGGTCGGTGGTCCGGAAGTCGGGCGCCTTTCCGCGGGAAGCTGCACTTGCCGAAATTGCCCGGATACGCGTACAGACTGCTGAGCGTTGTACCAGGGAGAAGGAGGCAACAGCGCGCAAATCTCTGCTGACTGATGCGCAACAGGCCATGTCCGCTGCCGCCAGGGGAAGGGGGGGGGATGCCACGGCGCGGTCGCTGACCGATACCGCCAGGCTTCTGACCGACTATGGCTCCGGGGCGCAGGACCAACTTTCGGCCATCGGACTGCTTGAACAGTCTCTTTCCGTGTCTGATGTCGAACGTCCCCTGCGGGCCGAGGCGGCGTATCGGCGGGCTGCTCTGCTGGCCCGGCTCGAAAAGGGGGAGGGGGCACTGAGGGCGTTGGTGGCGGTGGTGCGTGACTACGGTGACCAGGAAACCTGGGCCGAGGCCGCCATTGCCGCGATTCTTGAGCAGGTTGCCCCGGGCGAAGGAGGCGAACAGACCGGCTATGCCGCCCTGGCCGAACGGTACCGCACCGCACTCCCACGCCTTGCCATGGGAGCCTGGAACCGGATCGGCGATCTGGCGTACCGGGCCAACGAATGGGCCACGGCAAAGGATGCCTACCGGACTGTTCTGGAAAAGTTTTCACCGCTGCCGACGCCGACGGCGGCGGCCCGCTTTGCCCTGGCCGAGATCCTCTACCGGGAAGAACGGTATGCCGAAGCAGTGGCCCTCTACGAAAAGGAAATGGCCGGCCAGGCCGAGGACGCACCGCTCTATCAGCTGGCCAGAGCAGCCTACATCCGCAAGACCCTCGCCGCCGGCGAAACGCTGTACCGGACCGGCGAAGTTGCCGCCGCCCGCGCGCTGTTCCTGGACCTGATCCGCTATGACGGCCGCAGCCTGGAGGCACATCGCGGCTACATCAAGTCGGTCGCCGCCCAGGGGCAGGCCCCTGAATTGCTGGCGTTGTACGGCAAACTGCTGGCCGGTTATCCGGATGACCCGGTTCTCCTCTATGCAACGGGCCTCACGGAAACCTATCTGCCGGGGAAGGAGCGCCTGGCCGAAGCCGACCGGCTCATTGCCCGGGCATCAGAGCGGATGCCGGAATCGGAATACCCGCCCCAGACCCGCGGCTACATTGCTGAAATCATTGAGACCGTTCACGGCGAGCGGGGCGGGCTGGAGCGGGCAATGCAATTCTACCGGCGCGCCTGGCTCCTGAACCGGGGACGGGAGAATCCCGAGAACCGCGCCAACCTGGATCTCAATATCGGCAACATCGCCTATCTTCTCGGCAGCAATGCAACGGCTTGGAGTCACTACAGCCGACGGCTTGCCGCGGGAATTGCGTTCGATAATCCGGATACGGAGCTGATCTTTCAGCAACGTTACGCAGCGGTAGCCTTCCAGATGCGGGAAAAGGAAGCGCCAATCACGGGATATACCCGGGCTCTGCAGCTGACCGAAGGACGGCTCGACCCAGCCCGGCCGCTGGAGATGTTCGGACGCCTGACCCGCCGCGTGGTGGAGCGCCTGTTCACCGCAAAGGAACTAAGCAGTGAGGCAAAGAAGGCGCTGCAGCAACAGCAGGGGATAACGGAGGAACTGGAGCGGCTCGGCAATGCGGTGCCGGAAGCACCACCATCCAAGAGTTGGGACAGTTTTGCCGGGAGCATGGGAAAATTGCTGGCACGGGAGAGCTCACTGCTGTCGGCTGCCGATTCCTGGAACCGCGACGGCATGGCCAGCCATGGGGTTGAACTGGAGGCGATGCTGAAGGGGGTTGAAAAGAGTCTGGACGATCTTCCCCGGCTGGTGGAAACCAGCGCCGAACTCCATGACCGGCTGGGACTCGCCCTGCTGGAGGCGGAGCGCTTCGGTCCGGCCCGCGAACAGTTCGATACGGCGTTCCGGCTGAACAAGGGGCTGGGCCAGACAGGGAATCTTGTCGCCAATCGCCGCTCTGCCAGCATTGCTGCCTACCGCGAGGCACAGACCGCCGCGGGCGAGAAACGGCTGGAACTGCTTCGCAAGGGGCGCGACGGCTTCCGCGAACTGCTCTCACTGATCGAACTTTATCCCCCCAAGCCAAAGGAAGCAGCCAGGCGCAGCGGCGGCCTGCTGAACATCGGCGCCACCGTGGCGCTGGACAAGGGGGCGTCCACCGAGGCGGCTTTCGGTTTCTCGGCCATACAGGAGCGGCGTCTGGCCGAGACCTATCTGGCACGCATCCTGTCCGAACTGGGTGAACCTGCTGCCGCAGCCGTCCTGTTGCGGGGACAGCTCGGTCGCTATCCGGCGGAGAACAACAAGGTTGCCGTCCGCGACGTTTACGGCGTCGGCCTGTTGACCCACCGCACCGCCCACATCGACTATGCCCTGGGCGACCGCACCGCAGCCGCCGCCGGGTTTCGGCGCTCGACCCTCCTCTCCCTTCAGGCCGGCAATCCGGTCAGCGCCATGCTCAACCTGGCCAACTGGGGGGAATTGCTCGCCCATGATCTTACGCAACCGGATCCGGCTGACTTTCTGAAGATCGAGGGGCAGACGTCGCAGCTGGCCGGCACCTTTCGCGAGACGCTCCCGCCACTGGCCCTGGCCAGGTATCATAACGATATCGGAGCCATCCTGACCCGCCTGGCCACCGCACTGCCGGCTGATGGCGGCAGGCAGGCGATCCTGATCAAGGCAATGGGGCATTGGGACCAGTCTCTTGTCCTCACCAAGGATGACCGTTCAACCGAACGGAGTCGCCTCATGCTCCGGGCCGCGGTTCAGCTGAACAGGGGAGCAGTGCTGGCAGCACTCGATCTCGGCGAGGCAGCGGAAACTGCAGGGACATCGGCCCTGGACGAAGCCCGGACTGCCCGTGCCGACGCTTATGCCTGGCGTGCCCTGGCCAGCCTCGGCCAGTATGATGCCGCTCTGAAACTGCTGGACCAGCTTCCCCCCACCGATTACGGCGTGGCGAGGGGAGAGATCCTGGAGCGTTTTGCGCCCCGTCTGGCACAGCTGGCCGCCACTGACGCTGAAGGCGCCTTTGCTCTGCTGGAGCGATTGAGCGAGCTGGAACGGGTGCAGATCCTCGGCCGGAGCGTCCTGGGACTTGACGACCCGGCTACCCGGTCGCAGCTGTCGGCAGCCGCACCCCACCTGGCGGAACTGGACCGGACCCGGGCCAAAGCGGCGACGGCACCGGCCGCCGACCAGGAATACCTCTCCCTGCGTCTGCGGCAGGAGCAGACCCTGGTCGATAACCTGCTGGGTACAAAGTTCGAGCGGCTCCCGGCCTTTTATCCCGCGGCAGGTGCCGGCAGCGTGAGGCTTGCCGCAGCCGCCGCGGCACTGGATGAAGCGGCGAATAATGGCGCAGCGGATGCTTACACCGCTCTCCGGCAGCGCTTCACTGACGTGCAGAACGGTTACGTCAAGGAATGTTCCGGCGGCAAGGGGGGGCGGCTCTGCCGGCTCCTTACCCCGTTGCCGGTCGAGGCGATCGACATCCTCGAAAAACTCCCCGGCCGGACACTGCTCCGCTTCACCCAACTTGACGACCGGCGCTGGCTCCTTTTTACCCTGGGAGGCAAGGATGGGATCAAGGCCGAGGCGGTTGACCGGGCTGCGCTTGATGCCCGTCTTGCGGTAACGCCTCCGGTTCTTGCTGCCTACGAGGAGCCGCAACGGTTCAGCTCCGCACCGGTGGCAACCTGGGGCTTGAGCGCCACCCATCTCATGAAAAGCTTCGAGCAGCGACGCCCATTCCGGCGCAAGGTGCTCGATCCTTCCGGCTGGTGGCCGGTCCAGGCGCCGTTTGCCAAGCTCCCTGCAGAACATATGGCCGACCAGCTCCCCTTTGTCCATACCCTCGTGCTGCCGTCGCGGGCCGGTCTGTTGCCCCAGGTTCCGTCCGAACCGGGGAGGGCGGAAGCCCTTGCCCCACTCTGGGAGGAGCAGACCGGTGCGCGACGCTACCTGTACGATCTGGCCACAACGAATGGCCTGTCTCTGGTGGTGGCCCCCCAGGCCGGCATGGAACAGTCTTACTCCCTCGGCCATCTGCTGGCGTTGTCAGGGGTGCCGTCACTGCTCCTGGCTGATCGTTCTGTACCGGCACCGGTGTCATTTGCCACCGCCTATGCCGTTGGATCGGTCAGCACGGCGCGTACAATGTTGCCGGCCGGCTGGTTGCTGCTCGGCGACTGGGGACCTGATGCAGCCGAAGCGGCCAGCCTCGGGAAAAAACAGTTCGTCGAGTACGGCAAGGCGGGGGTGCAGGCCCATAACGGCCAACGCTACGTCGAGGCGCTGGCGCTGTTCGAGAATGCCCTGGCCATTGCTGAGGAGAATGCCGATCTTGCCCGGCAACGCTCCACCCTGCACCGCTATGCCCGGGAAAGCGCCTATGCTGCCGGTCTGACCGAACGGGCGATCAGTCATGCGGAAGGATTGTTGCAGCTGGTGGCAAAAGAAAAACCGTATTCGGCGGAGCATGCCGATGCATATTTGCGGCTCGGCCTCCTGCAGGGGAGGGCGGAGCAGTTTGCCGCAGCCGCTGCATCCCTTAAGGAAGGGGTTGCCATTTTCGCCGATCTCGGACTGGCCAGGGAGCAGGCGGCGGCTCTGGCCGATTTCGGCGTGGTGATGGAGAACGCGGTCGATTATCCGACCGCCCGCTCCCTGTTCGAGGAGTCGGCCGGCATCCGTCGGACCCTGAAGGACGACCTTCCGCTGGCCGAGCAGTACCGTAACCTCGGCCGGCTCTATGACCTGCGTCTGAATCAGTATGCCGTGGCCGAACGCTTTTACGCCCAGGCTGGGGAAATTTACTCCAAGGCGGGCAGCGCCGGGCTGGAGGCCGAAACCCTGCTGGAACGGGGACGTTGCCAGCGACTGCTCGGCAATTTCCCCTCGGCGGATAACTTCTACCGCCAGGCTATGGCCAAGGCAGGGGATAAGGAGCTGCGCACACGGATGCGGGTAGTGCTGGAACAGGCCAATAACGCCTGGTTCCAGGGGCGTTACCAGGAGGCGTTCGACCTGCGTGAACAGGTGGAGAAGAGTGCCATCAAGGAGCGCTGGGCTCTTGAGCAGGTGATGGCCAAGAACACCGGAGGCCTGATCTGGTGGACCCTGGGAGACAACAAGCGGGCGTTGCTGGAACTGGGGGACGCACTGGTAAAAGCGGAAAAGCTTGAGGTGCGCCGTGACGAGGTGGCGACGACCCTGAACAATATCGGTCTGGTGCAGCGGGAATCGGGCGATTACCCGGAGGCGCTGGCGACATTGGACAAGGCGCTCGTCATCGATCGCAAACTCGGTTCCCGCTGGGCCATGGCCTATGACCTGCGCAACCTGGCCCAGACCCGCCTCAAAATGGGGGATGCTGCAACTGCGATTGCCCAGTTGACCGAGGCCGGTGCCATGGCGGAGAAGATCGGCGACCAGGTCAACCTGGCCAAGATCTATCTGGCCCGGGGGGATGCCGAGGCCGCCCTGAAAAACCCGGTTGCAGCAACGGCGAGCTATCGCCGGGCTCTGGAAGCGGCCGACAGGATGCTCCTGCGCGAGGTGCGATGGCGAGCGCTGTTCGGCATTGCCCGCTTGCAGCAGGCGGGTGGCGATACTGGTGCGGCCGTAGAGTCATACCGCCAGGCAATCGAAACGGTAGAGGAATTGAGGGCCGAGATCCGCCTGGATCAACTGAAGGATGGTTTCCTGGCAAACAAGATGGATCTCTATGCCGGGATGGCAGGTCTCCTGGTGGACCTGAACCGGGATGACGAGGCGTTTGCCGTGGCGGAGCGCTCACGGGCCAGGAACCTGATCGACATCCTCGGCCGACAGCGGCTTACGCTGACAGGGGCAGGGGATCAGGAGCTGTATGACCGCCAGAACCGGCTGAAGGAACAGATTCAGGAGCAGGAGTCCCTGGCCCTGCAGGCGGCCAAGCCCGAGGAGCGTGCCATGTACGCCCAGGCGCTGGAACGGCTGCGGGCCGATTACCAGGACCTGTTGCTGGATATCGAGCGCAAGCGTCCCGAACTGCTGGCCCTGGTGAAGGTCAATCCGGTGACGCTGGCAGAGATCCGACAGGAGCTGGAGCCGGGGGTGGTGATCCTTTCCTACTACCAGCTGCCGGAGCGGCTCCTCTGCTGGCGAATCGAACGGGACCAGGCCAGACTGTTCATCCTGAAGGTGCCGGCCCGTGAGCTGAACGAGACCATTGCCGTCTACCGCCGGATGCTCCAGAACCTGGAACCGCTGGAGAAACAGTCCCGGGAGCTGTACGACCGGCTCCTGGCCGAGCCGCTGGCCGGTGTGACTCAGGCCAGGGCAATCGGCATCATCCCCCACGGCTCACTGCATTACCTCGCCTTTGCCACCCTGAGCGACGGCCGTGATTATCTCGTGGACCGGCAACAGCTCTTTTACCTGCCGGCGGCCTCGGTCCTGCGCTATACGCTTTCCCGGCGACAGACCGGCAAAAATCTCCGGGTACTGGCCATCGGCAACCCCGACCTGGGGAACCGCTCCCTTGACCTTCCGTTTGCCGAGCGGGAAGCCGGTACCCTGCGCTGGAACTACCCTGAGGTAACCACGCTTACCCGCGAGCGTGCCACGGAGAGCTGGGTGCGGGAGCATATCAGCGAGTTCGGCATCATTCACCTCGCCTCCCATGGGGAATTCGATCCGGTCAACCCGCTCTTTTCCGCTGTGCGTCTTGCCCCGGACAAGAATTCGAATGGCAAGCTGCAGGCCGACGAGATTATGGGGCTGAAAATCAAGGCGGACCTGGTGGTGCTGAGTGCCTGCCAGACCGGGCTGGGAGATATCCGGAGCGGAGACGACGTGGTGGGGATGAACCGGGCCTTCATCTTTGCCGGCACCCATTCACTGATATCAAGCCTCTGGCGGGTGAGCGACGTTGCCACCGCGATCCTGATGAAGCAGTTCTATCGTGAATACACCCAGGGGGGCAAGGCCGCGAGCCTGCGCAAGGGGATGCTGCATGTCAAGAACCGTTATCCTCATCCCGGCTACTGGGGGGCATTTGTCTTGACTGGTGATTATGAATAGGGGTAGGGTTTGCGATGGAGAAAGTGTGGCGTTATAGTGAAGGGGTTAGGTTTATTGCAAATTGATCCGATCAGGACCGAGAATTCACAAGGAGGTCAAACATGCTTAAATCCTTTATCACTGCATTCGCATTGCTGCTGGCGCTTACCGTCACAGCGGCATTTGCGCAGGAAAAGCGCTGGGTAGCCAGTGACGGGACGACCCTGAAGAAAGAGTCATCCATTTCGTCGGCGGATATTTCTTCCCTGCCGGTCGGTACTGAGCTGACGCTTATTGAATCAGGCGGCCGCTGGCTCAAGGTGACGGCGCCTGGTCACAAGGAGGGGTGGGTCTATGCCGGTCGCGTTGCCGATGCCCCGCCTGCAGCCGAGGTAACCGGCGAAGCGGGCCTCTTTGGCGGCACCATGCAGCAGAGCCAGATCCAGACCGCCAAGGCCGACAGTGCCCGGAGTATCCGCGGCCTTTCGCCGGAAGCAACCCAGTACGCCAAACAGCGCGGGACCCCTGAGGTTTTCAGGAAGGAACTGGACAAGGTACTGGCGCGGAAGGTGACCGCCAAGGAACTGCGGGCATTTCTGCGCGACGGCAAAATCGGCGAATACGCACCGTAAGGGGAGGCTAAGATGCTACGGATACAGATTACGATACTATTCATCCTGGGACTCTTTACTGTCGGCAGCGCCCAGGCTGGTTTTTTCGACGAGGTACAGAAGATAGTCAACCCCGATACGAAGGAGGGTAAAATCCTCTCCGGGGCAACCCAGGTGCTCTCCAGTGCCAAAGACATGGATTATCCGACCGAACTCACCATCGGCGAATCCCTGGCCCTGGATAGCATGCAGCGCTTCGGCAAGCCGGTTGCGAAAGAATCGTTGCAGCAGTACGTGAACCTGGTCGGCAATGCGGTGGCCGCCAACAGCAAACGGCCGTCCATCCCCTACCGCTTTGTCGTGCTCGACAGCCCGGTACAGAATGCCTTTGCCGTTCCGGGCGGAATTATCTTCATCAGCAAGGCGCTGGTTGGCATCATCGGAAACGAAGCGGAACTGGCTGCGGTCCTGGCCCACGAAGTGGGGCACGTAGCCGGCAAGCACGCCATCAGCACCATCCGTCGCACCCAGTTCCTGTCGGGTGTCGGGACGATCACTGCCGCATCCATGAAGGGGGACAAGGGAAAGCAGTATGAATCCATGATCGGGGACATGCAGTCGGTGCTTTTTGACAAGGGACTGGACAAAGGGATGGAGTTTGAAGCGGACAGCGCATCAATGGAAACCCTGTATCGCACCGGCTACGATCCCCGCGCAATGATCACTGTCCTGAAAAAACTGCAGAAGATCGAGGCGACCAGCACCAAGAAGGGGTCCTGGTTCTCAACCCATCCGCCGCTGGATGAACGGATCGAACGGCTGGAATCACAGCTCGCCAAGTATCCGAACGCCGCCTCCCTGGCCACGGTCCCGCAAAGGTTCGCGAAAAGAGGGAAATAATTCCGCATAGCAGCGGTCGAGGAAAGTGTGATTTCAAGGGGGTGCAGATGGTATGCACCCCCTTTTTATTTGTCTGAAATCGCAACGGTATCTTCTGTCTCCTCCGTGACCACTCTGGCTGACTTCCGGATTCAGGATAGGCACAAAGCGGCACGGAGTGGGTAAACAGATGTTACAGCCATGTAAACAATGCATGGATTGGCTGTTTTAACGCTGTCACAGGTTGATTTACCGCTAAATTCTGGTTTACTGTACCGGTAGACAGAAAATTTTCCTTGTCAGTTCCTTTTTTCTGTGGGGACGTATGATCGGTGAGGGGAAAAGGTGTGGATTGATGCTGATCAGTGTAAAGGCATGAAACTCTGTCTGGTTCGACATGGGGAGGCGGTGGAGAGAACCGGCCGGTTAAATGATTCCTGGCGATATCTGACTCTCTCCGGACGTGAATCGTTTCGCAAGAATTCCCTGAAAGCTCTAAAACAGGGGCTTGCCCCCGATTTAATACTTACCAGCCCGCTGGTACGTGCGGTACAGACGGCCGAAATCCTTGCTCAGGCAATTGCGTACGTCGGGCCCCTTGAAGTGGCGGAGGAACTCGCGCCAGGCTTTGACATGACGACTTTCGGGACGGTTCTCGGCAGGCTCGAACGCTGTCGGGAACTGGTGCTGGTAGGGCATGAACCCGACCTGGGGATGCTGGCGGGACAACTGTTGGGTAGAAAGGATGCGCTGCCCCTGAAAAAAGGGGCGATCCTGTCACTCAAACTTGATGCAGAACTGCTGGTGCCGGCCACATTCCGCTGGCTCGTTGCCGGCAACAAGGTGCGAACCGACCTTGCGGAAGTCGCCGATTGACAGTTGATTTCCTATAACTGTCGTTAGAGGACAAACCACGAAGAGAAAGGAACTGGTATGCCGGGTAAACGGGAAAAGGAACTACAGAAGCTGAAGGGAGTCGGGGAGATTCTGGCCAAACGGTTTGTCACGGCAGGTCTGGATACGTTTGCCAAGATAGTCGAGGCCGGTGAGACCGGGTTGGAGAAGATTAAGGGGGTCAATCCACGCTTCATTCCGTCCATCATCTCCCAGGCGAAGACACTGGCGGGAGAAGTCGACAAGGACCGGCAGCAGAAGGTTGAAGCGTTGAGGCAGCATGCCGCTCTTCTCAAAAAGCGGTTGCAGGATATGCCCCTGCAACTCAAGGAGCGTTTCCAGACTGAACTTGCCGGCAAGACCGGCCGGAAGGTGGAAAAGGAACTCCTCAAGGCCCTGGCGACGGTGGAAAAGCTGGAAAGCAAACTGGGCAAACGGGTGAAAAAGACCGGCAAGGAGCTGGTGCGGGCGGAAGAGCGTCTCATCTCCCTCACCGATGCCCGCTTCAAGGACATGGGAAAGGGGCTGAAAAAGGCCCGCAAATCTCTCCGGAAGGTGTTCTCCTAGATGAAATCCAGTCTCGTAAAGGAGCTTCCGGGCAGGCTCATCGCGGTCGAAGGGCTCGACGGCTCCGGTAAATCCACCCAGATATACCTCCTCAAGCGCTGGCTGGAGATGAACGGCTTCAAGGTTTTCTTCACCGAATGGAATTCGTCGGTTGTCGTAAAGAAAGCAACGAGCAAGGGGAAGAAGCGGCAGCTCCTCACCCCGACCACCTTCAGCCTCATCCACTGCACCGATTTTGCCGACCGCTACGAACGGCAGATCCTGCCCCTTCTCAAGGCCGGCTACCTGGTGCTGTGCGATCGTTACATCTTTACCGCCTTCGCCCGTGACGCGGTTCGCGGCTGTTCCCGCACCTGGCTGCGCAACCTTTACGGCTTCGCCCGTCAGCCGGACATAACGCTCTTCTTCAACACCCCGCTGCAGGTTGCCCTGTCGCGCATCCTTTCGGGACGTCCCCAGTTGAAGTTTCACGAGGCGGGGATGGATATGGGCCTTGCCAACGATCCCTACGAAAGCTTCCGCCTCTTCCAGGAGCGGATTTATAACGAGTATCTGGCCATGAAGGACGAGTTCGGCTTCCGGGTCATTGACGGCGCCGCGACTATCGAGACCCAGCAGGCGGTGGTCAGGGACATTGTCGGCGCCTCCATCGATCTTCCCCGTTACCGCTGGAAGACGATGCGGTAGAAAAGCAATTTTGAGTTTTGAATTATGAATTTTGAATTATTCAACCTTCAACCTTTAACCTTCAACCTTTAACCTTTAACCTTAAAGGACGTTTCTTGATGAAATTTTATGGTGATGGCATACCGGGGGCACACGCGGAGGAACTGGTCGGCAAGCTGGTGGTGATCGAGGGAGCTGACGGCTCGGGGAGATCAACCCAGATCGACCTTCTGCGGGATTATCTGGAAGGGATGGGGCATGCCACGGTCAACATGGGACTGCGGCGTTCCACCCTCGTTTCGGAGGAACTCCAGGAGGCAAAACAGGGGAACATCCTGAGCGAGATCACCCGCAGCATCTTCTACGCCACCGATTTCGCCGACCAGCTGGAAAACCGCATCATGCCGGCACTGAGGGCGGGCTTCATTGTTCTCGCCGACCGTTACATCTATACCCTCATGGCCCGCGATATCGTCAGGGGTGCCGACCGGGAGTGGGTGCAGTCCCTCTACGGTATCGCCCTCGTTCCCGACCTGGTCATCTACCTGCGGGTAAGCCCTGCACAGCTGGTGGAGCGGAACTTCCGCAAGAACCCGACCCTCGATTACTGGGAGGCAGGGATGGACCTGGGACTTTCCCGTGATATTTTCGACAGTTTCATCCGTTATCAGCGGCTGATCCAGAAGGAATTCGTCCAGATGCAGGAGGAGTACTCTTTTCATGTGGTGAGCGGCAATCTTTCCATCCGGTCTGTCGCAAAAGAAATCGTTTCACTCGTTGAACAGAAACTGGAGGTGTAGGGTGCTTGGCAGGGAAGGAAAAGCATCGAAGGGTGCCGGGAAAGGTGATAAAGGGTCCAACGGCAAGGATCTTAAGGCAGAGCTGACGGCCGAACTCCGGCAGTTGCGGCGCCTGCTGCGCGAGGTTGGAGAGGGTTTCATCCTGCGCCGGGAAGGAGAAATAGAGACCCTCATTGAACAGCTCGAAACACTCCCTGCCGGCAAGGTCAAGGGGACGGCCCCTGAATGGCTGCGTGCCCTGCGCCATCTCAAAGTGAAACCGGTCAAGGGGCGTCTGCGGGATGTGAAGGATATCGACCACCTCATTGGCGCTTTCATGGATGGCCTGAACGATGCCCAGGAGAAGGGTAAAACACCGGCGCGTTCCAAGGCAAAGGTCGGGGCAGGGGTCATATCCCATCCCCCCGAGGGTGTGGAGTGACCAGGTGGATATCGGCGCCGACACACCGCTCTGGCTTGCCGCGCGGGCCATCATGTCGGTTCGCCGGAAAGAGTTTTTCCGCTGCTGGCTGCAGCTACGCAAGGGGTTCGACCCGGAGCCGATCCACGACCTGAGGGTTGCATCCCGTCGTTTCAGGGAGGGACTGGACCTTTTAGCCCCCTGTTATCCGGCAAAATCCCTGGACCGTGTCAGCCGGCGGGTGAAAGGTGTCACCAGGCTTCTGGGTGACGTGCGCAATACGGATGAAGCGATCTCGTATTTCTCCTCCCTCGCCGGAAAACTGGATGGACCCGCCGTCGATGTCCTCGCCACGCTGAGGGACAGCTTGTGTCAGGAGCGCGAGCATGAGGCTGAACGTCTGAGATCGGCCCTGGATTCGTTATCGGTCAAGGTCCTGCGCCCCAGTTTCGAGAAATCCCTCAACAACCCTCTCCTGTTTTCCCTCCCGCAAGGCGGCATCGACCCCTTCGCAACCATCGGTTCCTTTGCCCGCCAGGCCCTGGATGAACGGCTTCGACTGGTGCGGGAACTGCTGCCGAAAGCGCGCAACGAGGCAGACTGCGCCGCCCAGCACCAGTTGCGCATTGCAATCAAGCATTTTCGCTACCGGTTGGAGCTGCTGTCGTTTCTCATGGGCAGGGGGGCGGCAGAAGCCATCGCCAACCTGAAGCAGTATCAGGACCTGACCGGCTGGCTGCACGACCGGGACGTGTTTGCCGACCTGGTACGACGCTGGGGTTTCCCCCCGGATATGGAGCAGCACCTGCTTTCAGTCATTGCAGCAGAGCGCCACGGGATTTTCGGACAATTCCGCCAGCTGCTTACGGAATATCCACTGGAAACTCTGGATGAACAGCCAAGGAGAGCCCTGTGAAAGTCAACAGACTGGCCGCCATCGATATCGGGACCAACTCCATCCGCTCCATCGTGGTGGAAGTGGGGCAGGGGGGCACGTTCAGGATTCTCGACGATGAGAAGGCCACGGTGCGCCTTGGGGAGGGATTTGCCCAGAGCGGCGCCATTTCCTCGGCAGCCTGGCAACGGGCGATGGACGGGCTTTCCCGGATGAAGAAGATCATCGACGGCTACGGGGTGGAAACGGTTGAAGCGGTCGCCACCAGCGCAGTGCGGAAAGCGACCAACGGCCCCTCCTTCGTTGCAGCCATCAAGGCCGATATCGGCATCGACGTTGCCGTCATCGGTGGCGAGGAGGAGGCGGAGCTGGCGGTCCTCTCCGCCCGGAACAATTTCGATATGGAGGGGATGAGCTATGCCATGGTCGACATCGGCGGCGGCAGCCTGGAGATCGTCACGGCCCTCGGCAGCCATATCGAAGAGATCTACTCCCTGGAACTGGGGGCGGTGGTGCTGACGGAGAAGTTCATCACCTCCGACCCGGTCAGCCGACGGGATTATTCCCGGCTGCGCAAGCATGTCCGCAGGAGCCTGAAGGAGACCTTTGCCGGTGAGGAGCCGCCACTCGGCACCATCCTCGGCTCGGGAGGGACCATGACCTCCATTGCCGCCATGGTCATGGCTATGCGCACCGAGCGGTACGATTCGGTCCATGGCTACGAGGTGCTTCGGTCCGAGGTGGTTCACCTCCTCGCCATGCTGCTGCGTAAGGATCTGAAGGGTCGGCGGGGCGTTCCCGGCCTGAATCCCGATCGGGCCGATATCATCGTAGCCGGTGTGGTGGCGGTGGACGAGCTGATGGAGTTTTTTGGCGCCAACGTGCTCAAGGTCAACGAGCGGGGGATCCGGGAGGGTTTGATCCTGCGCAGCCTGAAAAAGCACAACCTCCTCCCCGTGGCGACCAGGGCGCGAAACTGGCGGCAGTCGGTCCTGGAATTTGCCCGTTCCTGCCATTTCGACGAAGAGCATTCCCTCCAGGTGGCGCGGCTGGCGCTGCAGATCTTCGATGCACTGGCAGCCCCCGCCGGGATGGGGAAACGGGAACGGCAGCTCCTGGAGAGTGCCGCCATGCTCCATGACATCGGCTACTTCATCAGCTACTCCCGGCACCACAAGCACTCCTACCACCTGATCCGCCACGCCGACCTGTTCGGCTTCACTCCACGGGAGACGGAGCTGATGGCCAATATCGCCCGTTATCACCGCAAGTCCCTCCCCCGGAAAAAACATGAGAGCTTCATCCGTCTTGCCCCGGCGGATCAGCAGCTGGTGAGCCGGCTGGGGGGGATACTCCGCCTTGCCGACGGTCTCGACCGGCGCCGGAACTCCTTCGTCCGGGGGATCGAATGCTCCCTTTCTCCATCAACTTTCACCCTTCGGCTGGAGGGGGGGGAGGACCTGTCGGTGGAACTGTTTGGCGGCAAGCTCAAGGGGGACCTGCTGGAAGCGGCGTTCAAGCTCAAGCTCCAGCTGCTGACAAGGAGTTGAGTTCCGGTCCCTAGCTAGTAGCAACTAGCAAGTAGCAACTAGCAAGTAGCAACTAGCAAGTAGCCACTAGTTCCTAGCCCCTGATTTAAAGGAGTTCACCATGTTCGAATCGGCAGAGCTGGGTCACAAGATCGCCAAGAGTGTGTACAAGCGGGAAGTCCCACCCCTGCGGGAAGCGTTGCTGGACGCACAGTTCGACCTGCTCCAGTCGAAGAAGTTTCCCGTCATAATCCTGGTTGCCGGCGTTGATTGTGGCGGCAAGGGGGAAACGGTCAACATACTCAACGAATGGCTGGACCCGCGTCACATTGAGACCCATGCCCTGCGCCCCCTGACCGGCGAGGAACTGGAGCGTCCCCCCATGTGGCGCTACTGGCGCACCCTGCCGCCAAAGGGGAAGATCGGCATGTTCATCGGCAGCTGGTACTCGGAGCCGCTGGTGGATAATGTCTACAAGCGTATCTCCAATGCCGACCTCGACCAGCGGCTGGAGCGGATAATCCGCTTCGAGCAGATACTCTGCGATGAAGGGGCGCTTTTCCTTAAATTCTGGCTGCATCTTTCCCGGGACCAGCAAAAAAAGCGCCTTACCTCCCTTGAAAAGGATCCTGACACCCGCTGGCGCGTAACCGACAGCGACTGGAAGCACTACAAGAAGTACGACCGCTTTCACCAGGTCTCAGAGCGGATGCTCCGCGCCACCAGCACGGCGGAGTCCCCCTGGCTGATCGTCGAAGGGACCGATCC
Organism: Geobacter sp.; assembly: GCA_003574885.1. Lineage (GTDB taxonomy): Bacteria > Desulfobacterota > Desulfuromonadia > Geobacterales > Geobacteraceae > Geomobilimonas. The sequence continues at coordinate 1,097 of PJFC01000009.1, read as the reverse complement.
CCGCTACCGCTATCTTACCATCGGCAAAACCATCCTCCAGTCACTCCGGGAACGGCTCGATGCTCCCGAACCGCCGAAGGTCCGGGAACCGACCCCCCCGGCTACCATGGCTATCGACGGTCTGCGCGTTCTCCAGACCCTTGACCTCTCGAAAAAGCTCGCCAAGGGGGACTACGAGGATGAACTGGAAAAGTGGCAGGGTAAACTGAACCGCCTGTCCCGCCATGACAACTTCGGAAAGATTGCGGTGGTGGTGGTCTTCGAAGGGAACGACGCCGCCGGCAAGGGTGGGGCGATCCGCCGGGTCACCCAGGCGCTGGATGCCCGCCGGTACCGCATTGCCAGCTTTGCTTCCCCGACGGAAGAAGAACGTCTCCAGCCGTATCTCTGGCGCTTCTGGCGGCATATTCCCCACCGGGGGAGATTTGCTCTCTTCGACCGCTCCTGGTACGGCCGGGTCCTGGTGGAACGGGTCGAAGGGTATTGCGCCCATGCCGACTGGATGCGTGCCTATGGCGAGATCAACGATTTCGAGGAGCAGCTGGTCCGCCATCAGACCGTTGTCGTCAAGTTCTGGCTGGCAATCGACAAGAAAGAACAGCTGAAACGGTTCGATGCACGGGAAAAAATAGGGTTCAAGCGATTCAAGATCACGGAAGAAGACTGGCGCAACCGTGAGAAATGGGATGATTACGAACAGGCAGTCTGTGACATGATCGACCGCACCAGCACCGAGATCGCCCCGTGGACCCTGGTGGAGGCAAACGACAAGAATTACGCCCGCATCAAGGTCCTGAAGACCATCTGCAACCGGATCGAGGCCGCGCTCGACCGGGTAAAGAAGTGAAGAGGACACAGTCCCACAAATCGGCCTGAAGAGAAAACCATAGAACCAAAATCTGATCTCACGCGACGACGCAACGACGCGACGAAAGGCGGGAGAAAGGCAATTTTGAATTATGAATTTTGAATTAAACCCCTGTCACGGTTCACGGTTCAACCTTCAACCTTCAACCTTCAACCTTCAACCTTCAACCTTCAACCTTCAACCTTCAACCTTCAACCTTCAACCTTCAACCTTCAACCTTCAACCTTCA
>PJFC01000008.1 GCA_003574885.1 Geobacter sp. | reverse complement strand
CCAAATAACGGTGCAGACGCCAACGACGGCTGAGTTCAACTTGACTTTATGTGGCGGCTCCGCGCCGCATAAACTCTTAACTTGTTGAACCAATAGAATAAATAAAGGCGGAGAACATGCATCGGCTGCTACTGACGGTACTCCTACTCACAGCTTTCGGCTGTACCTCACAGGATGAGGTGGCACGAGTCAAGTCACCAGATGGCAAGGTTGACGCTGTTTTATTTGAAACCAATGGTGGAGCGACGACTTCCTTCGGATACGAGGTGTTCATAACACCGTCCGGGGCTGGCACTTGGAGAGGGAAAGAAGTTGCTGACTTGTACGGAGCTATCCGAAGTGAGAATGCATACGGCGTAAATCTGACTTGGACTTCCAATGATGAATTAGTAATTGAATTTCTCAAGGCTCGCCAGCAGGAGCTTATGAAGCCTACCGTAGATCTCATGTCTAAGCGAATTAAAGTCACATTAAAAGCGGGAATCACTGATTCTAAGGCACCTTCAGGAGGCATGTTGTATAACCTCAAGCAGGTTGGAGGCGTTCTGAAGTAAGCGAAGGTTCAACCAGGTGGCGGCAGACGGACTACGCTACGCTCCGCCGCTGCGCCCCCACGACGTTGGCCCACAAAAGGAAAAAATGAAACAGAGAGAACTCGAAGTCGAAGGGGAAAAAGCGACGACTCTGCTTGCCGGTAAAGTGGTCAAAGTTGTCCGCCGTCACAATGAGAATGAAGTCTTGGTTGAATTCACAGATGGCGCTCGATTGTTCGTGGAGAAAAAGGGAAAGATCTTAGAAATATCAATAACCGGCGCCACGAGTCGGGACGCCAAAAGTGATCGAGGGCGAGAGTGAGCCTCTTACAGCGAACAACTCAACTCTGGAAAATCCTGATTTTCTGTATTGTGAGTGCAATCGGCGGTGGTGTAATAGTTTTTCAAGGGCGACTATATAGTCCGTTAGGCGAAGACTTCACCATATTACTGGTAGGGATGAGCACATTTTTGATGGTGGTCACTTTTGTGTGGGCTTCACTTTCTATCAAATGTCCAGAGTGTAATTTGCGTCTCTTTTGGTATGCCGTAAAGAAAGAAAAGTGCGGGAACTGGTTTACTACGTTACTCACACAGGAAACGTGCCCCAACTGTGGTCACAAAGCTAATCATTTTCCTGAACCATCGCGATGAAAGGCAAAGGCCAACCAGGCACTGGTGCGGCCAGGGCCGCACAGCGCCTACCACCTTAAGCCAAGAGGAAGAATGAAAAAACCAACAAAAATGCTGATTCTTGTCCTGTTAGTAGTAAGCACCTCTGGCTGTGCCGTAGGGGCAGGCATTGGAGCATCCGCAGCAAAGGGAGGAATCGAAGGCCTCAGTAACTGCAACGTCGAGTATGGAACCTCTAGCTGTCAGATTTTGAGAACTTCATGCCGAGGGAATTTTTCAGATTGGACTACAAGTTATGGAGAATACGGCTGCTCCTGCTGTGATGCCCGATAAGATTTCTAGAACCAGGGGCGAGGCCTTACATAGTATCCAGGCCCATGGACGCCGACCGCCCGAAAAGACAGGGCGTGCGGGTCATGGCCCGATCCGTTGAGCAAAAGAAAATGAAGAGGCCAGAATGATTAAAAGACTTGTTACCCTCCTCTTGCTGGCGACTGCGCTATTCGCTGCATCAGCAGATGCAGAGCTTTGCCCACCAAAAGAGAACTCACCTGAAGGCATCGTATTCAAGCTGTACAAAGACTATGCATGGGAAGCAGTAATGGCAGCAGGATACGACGGACTGATGCAGCAACCTCCCCAGATTCTGAAGCAATACTTCGACGACAATCTTACCGCCCTCATCCTCCGAGACAGGAAATGTTCAGAAAAAGGCCAAATATGCAGACTTGATTTTGTCCCGATCTGGGCCTCTCAAGATCCTGCCGCAGTCGACTTGACGGTGGAAAAAACAAAGATGAAAGACATCATCAAGGTGAAGTTCCGGTATCCAAGCAACAACGAGAAAATCGAGTTGAAGTACCGGGTGACCCAGGCCCCGAAAGGGTGGCGTATAAGCGATATTGCCGGAAAAGATTGGTCACTGCTGGCAATTCTTTCCGCGCCGGAGTGAAGCTCAACCAGCGGCGACAGCGGTCTCCGCTGACGCTCCGCCGCTGGCGCCTTGAGACGTTGGCTGATCAACCAATTATGAATAAAATACTCAAAAATATTGGAGGGTTTACCCTCATCGAAGTACTGATAATTCTGGCAATATTATTGATAATTGCCAGGTTTATATTTGCTCCCCAATTGTATGAGTGGGAAAACAGTATGTGGCGTTCTGTTGGAGTGCCACCCGAACTTGCTCGTTCTATTGCGGGTATTTTCTTCTTTTCATACTTAATCTGGCGAGCAATAGCGGAAAGAAAGTCCAAAAAACGAGATAGACCATTTACGTAAAGGCTCAGCTAACAAGGGGTTGGTGCCGTGGCCCCTGACTCTTGACTGAAGGATAAAATGGATATTGCATTCCTCGCGGTGGTAAGCATTTCGGAAATCATTTCCTTGTGTTGCCTTTATAACCTTTGGAGAGGGCGCGACAAAATTGTCGTGAAGTTCCTATGGTCGCTGGTTTTGGCAATTCCTTTCCTTGGGCCAATCTTCTACGGCGGCTTCCACAACCCGCCGCTACCACAATCTGATGATTTAAAGGCACCATTCACAGGCGAAACATATTGGGAGGACACGCATGCCCATGAGCATGTAGGCCACGGAGATTCCCACGATTGCGATTAAAACCAGATGAAGATGCTTGATAATAAAGACAACAGCCAACAGCGGCGTAGACTCTGACGCAGCAAACACCGCCGCGCAGGTCACCCCGCGACACGTTATCTGACAGTAAGAAGATAGATATACCCAACTATCGGCAATTTTGGAGTGACATAAAATGAAGGATTATGACTGGTTAAAAACCACTCTTTATAAATATAGAAAGTTCGATGCCAGAACGCTTTCCATGCTGATTAACAGGGAAATCTATTTTGCCAACCCAGAAAATCTCAACGACCCGCATGACTGCCAAATATCAATTGCTGCGGCAATTTTGGAAGCAATTTCGATAGCAAAGAAACGCCATCCATCGTCATTAACACTCCCGAAAGTAAACCTACTACGAAAATTAGCCAGTATTTCACCAAAGATGGAAACTGATATCAAGAGCACGGGGGTATTCTCTCTTTCAAGAACCAGCAAGAACGTATTGATGTGGACACACTATGCTGATGAACACAGAGGACTGTGTATAGGCTTCAGACTTTCAAATAAATTTTTAACCGTAAATGACGAAAGCAAGGTAGTCGGGACAAACCAATGTGGCTATTTTCCCAACAACCCCTTTGTTGATTATCTAGTTAATATCGGTGTTACTGAAGAGTTGTTGCCTTGGAGTGATTTCTGGATGCGTATTTTTTCTATCGGGCTTGTCGCTAAGCATAACTCATGGAAATACGAACAGGAAGTTAGAGTCGTAAGAAAAGAGCCAGGGACAGAGTGGTTTCAGCCAAAAGAAATTGTGGAAATTATATTTGGATTAAATATGGATTCAGAAGACAGGAAAACTGTAATTAAATTACTTTCGAGCCCTGAATGGGCTCATGTTAAATTGAGCAAAATGACTAAGAGTAGTGGCAGCTTTGGTTTAGAGAAAGTTCCCCTAAGTAAGTCAGAAATAATTTTGTCTCCATTTGTTAAAGCAAGAGCATAAAGTAAAAGTCAGATAACAATCGGATGCACTGGAAAAAATGCCTCCCGTGATCCTCGAAACCGTTGTGCAGGAGAATGAATGAAAAGCAAACCAGGAATTACCATCATCGCTCTATACTTCCTGTTTAACGGTGCCTTTGCGGCATATCAACTTGTCGTCGCTACGCTTCACGGCGGAGTAGCCCAAAGCAATCTATTTTACAACATGATACCTATTGTTTTCCTGGCATCCGGAGTAGGGCTTTTTCTGAAGAAAGGATGGGGACGGAATCTCACAGTCCTCGCATCTGGCTGGTACTTATTGCTTGGAGTTCTGAAAGTTGTTGCTTATTGGGCTCAAGGAAATGACATTTCATTACTTATTAAAGGGGGTGTAGATGTCTTTTTGGCACTTAGTATAATCGGTTACATGAGCAGAAAAGCTATAAAGGATAGATTTGAAAAAAGTCCTATATCTTTGATGTGTATTGGAACCTTTCTTTTGCTGAGTGGCGTCACTCATATGTTTGCTATTCAGATTATAGATACTATTCTGCGAATGATGGCTTTCTTGGCAGGTGCGGTCGTGATGCTAAAGGCAAAACAGCAATTACGAGCGCAAGGTGATAGCACAACACTCGGTTAGACCAGTCGGCAATGAATCCGCCGCTGGTCACCCTCAAGCCGTTGGATGGAAGAATATGAATTGGAATATTGAGGTCAAAAAGTTGCCGGGACCAGATAGGAAGAAGTGGCTTTATCTGGATGACCGAGAGCATGTCTCGCCGGACGGAAAGCGCTTGGCGCTTATTTATTCAATCGCTGAAATAAGCATGGGATGGGACATCGGACAATTAGCTCTTTTCGAGGGGTCACCACAAGATCCTAAGCCGTTATTCATCGAACCAGAACTAAGAGTCATGGGATATTGCCAGAATATGCCATGGTTAGACAATTCCACCTGTGTATTCAGTGCATATATGTGGGACGGCAAGAAGACACAGATCCCATTTTTGATTCTGGACATTGAAAACAAATCTTTCGCCTTTTACCCCATCATGAACTCATGCATGTCAACGCTATCTACCGCCACAGATGGATGGACAATCAAAGAAACAACAAGGGACGAGCGATTTCAGTGCCATCACAATGAACCTGTGCGCAAACACGAGATAAAGTGGTACTCGTGGCTAGAAGTTAGCCAAGGGAAAAATGATTATTGGGCAGGACGTCTTGGGACTGCGACGTAAGCAACATCCAACCAGCCGGTTAGACGTCGCCCCGAAAAACCGGGCGGGTCAATCGGGCACCCCGTTGATGGATAAAAAATGAAATGTGAATGCAAACAACTTCCTGATGTCTTTTACCTCGAAGAAGGTCCAAAAGGTTTTGAGAAACATCTCCATCAGGAAGAGATGGAGAATTGGAAAAGGCTCTATTCCTGCCCCTCTTGCGGGACACTTTGGGCAATTGATGAATGGGACAAGTACACGTGGCAAGTCGTCTATCGCGTGAAGGAGAGGGCAAAGTGGTCAGAGGAAGAGCGAATCCAAGAAAGAAAACAGCTCCTTCTTCAAAGCCGAGGTGGTGAGATGGAAGAGGAGTGCATGTGGATGGGGTGCAGAGGAAAAGCAGTTAAGGGAGTTGCCTACTGCATTGATCATCTCTGGAATACCGGCGCACGAAAATAGGCAGCACCAACACCCGGCTAGACCCATCTCCGCTGACGCTCAGTAGGTCACCTATAGCCGTTGGGTTTGTGGAGCAAATGTGAGGTTATTTTGAGCATATTTATTATATTGATACTGCTAACATTGGCAATTATGCTTGCATTAATTGGTTGCTACAAGAAATTTGGCGACAATGTTTATGAATCTCAATTTGCTTTACAAGATGACGAAGAAACACAAAAAATACTCCATAATCTTAAGATAGGCCGTCAGCAAATGAACAGGCTAGCGTTACGAATAATAGTTTTATATGCTGTGGCGTGTATTCCTTTGTTCATTATTAAAAACAGATATGGTGGTCCATTTACATCATTGTTATTTGTATGTTGTGCTCTATATAGCTATAGAGAAAGCAAGAAAATTCAACTCCCCCCCTGTCCATGCTGTGGTACAGAAGACTGTCTCATCAGTTATAGAAGCAGGGCCATATTTCTAACTAAATATTGCAGGCAGTGCCATACAGTACTAATAAAGTAAAATTTACAACCCTAACGGCTCAACCAACTCGGCCTAGTTTACTGCGCGCTGAATTTGACGCATGTCCAGGTCGTCAGTTAGTCGGCTAGTCAAGCAGTAGGAAGAATAAAGGGGGCAACTCTCCATTTTCCATTTTCAGCGGAAGAAGGATGAGTGATCTCCCAACTCACGGCAGGACAGGCCCTAAAACCGGCCGGTCAGCCTAGCGTTAGGACGTAATCAAATCTAGTCCCACTTGAAAGGAAGTTTTCCACAATGGACATCCCACGGATATTCAACATCACTGAGAGTGCTCACCGCATCCATAACCCGATCACACCCGAAAAGCTTACCACTCTCGGCGCAGCGCTTCGTCTGGAATCGGGGGCCCCAGTGCTCGACCTCGGCAGTGGTTCGGGGGAGATGCTGTGCACCTGGGCACGCGATCACGGCGTCATCGGTATCGGCATCGATATGAGCCAGTTGTTCACTGAGCAAGCGAAACTTCGTGCTGTAGAACTCGGCGTTGCCGATCAAGTCAAGTTCATCCATGGCGATGCTGCCGGATATGTCTCTGACGAGAAGGTCAGTGTGGCAGCCTGTGTCGGTGCCACTTGGATCGCCGGTGGTGTCGCCGGTACTATCGAGCTTCTGGCACGGAGCCTGCGCACCGGAGGGATCATCCTCATCGGCGAGCCCTACTGGCGGCAGTTGCCGCCGACGGAAGACGTTGCCAAAGGGTGTCTTGCCAACTCAATCTCCGACTTCCTCTTGCTTCCAGAACTTCTCGCGTCTTTCGGCCACCTTGGCTACGACGTTGTTGAAATGGTTCTGGCTGACCAAGACGGCTGGGACAGATACGAGGCGGCCAAATGGCTCACCATGCGCCGATGGCTTGAAGCCAATCCCGACGACGAGTTAGTCAAAGAGGTTCGAGCCCAACTGACCTCGGAACCTGAGCGCTACGCCGCTTACACACGTGAATACCTGGGCTGGGGTGTGTTTGCGCTGATGCCGCGGTGATGCGTTGTCGCATCCGGCGGATCGCCAACGGTTGGAGACAATCCAAAGAGGTCAGCCCTTGACACGAGACAATAGTAAAAAAGCAGAAGGCTCAAATGGCGAAGTCCCAACCAGGCAGTTGGACACCGGTCGGGCGGAAAAGCTGCCCGAACGGGTCAACTGCGCGGGCTGTTGGAAGGGATAAAATGCAAGCTTCTTTTCGCCTTCTACGATGTATTGCGTATATATTGACGAGTTGCGTTATCTGTCAGGGCTGCGTTACGTCAACATACGTTTCCTCAATTGGAGCGCATGTTCAAACTGGGTCTACGGATGTCACAGATGAGGGTATTGTTTACAAGGTGACAATTACTGACCACCAACTAGCCCCTTCCGATATTGAAAATTCAGGTGTGACGATCCCTTTTTTGACACTTATGCCCAAAGAGCCTGGAACTGTTATTGGCGAAGGGTGGATAAAACCCACAGAGGTAAAATGGACAAAAATAGATAGAGATTGGAAAGAGGGATATATCCCAGTCTATTTCCAGACTGAAGCTAAAACATTCAAAGCTACTACTATAACCATCGGTGCGAAAACCGAACATGGTCATATACAAATTCAGAATAAATATAGAAGATGGTATAGCTACCCATCACAGTTGTTGCTAGTTTGTTCAATACCAATCGATGCCGTAATTGACATGGGAACTATGTTTGTGACGATCTTCAACAAAATAGTCCTCATCTAAATCCAAAAAAGACAACTTGTCTTCCAACTAGCGGCGTCAGCGGTCTACGCTACGTTACGTCGCTGCGCCTTGCCACGTTATGTTTTTAAGGAGAAGTATGAGTACAAAAGGTGCAATTCACAGTGCCCAATGAAACTGTACTCTGGAATCTATCTACATTCAACTAACAGCTATTTGGCAATCATTGATGAAAGCGGAAAGCGCATCTTCAAGAGCAATAGGGGTATCAGTTTTGCAGCTTATAATTACACAATTGCAAGCCTGGCACGATTGTATCCCCCGCACATCTTAGTGAACGATGCTGACAAAAAATTAAAACAAATGATCAAACATCGGGTGGGGAAACCTTTTTTTTATATATTGGCTCCTTCTTGTAATCCCTCAAGCACCGGTACGCAGATACTCTGCAAATTTCTTGTCAGTACTGTTGATATGATTTATCAGCCAGTCCATCATGGTCTGGTTGGTCTGAATCACCAACAGGAGGGTTGCCCCCTCAAGATTGAACTGCTGCTCGAGTTTTTTTAAATCATGAATGAAACCATCATGCTGTTTCTTATGGTCCGAGTAGCCGGGAAAACTGCATCTTTTTTGCAAACTCTCTTCCATTGAAAAATGCGTTCTTACGTAGTCGCCAAGGAAGAGAATCAGTTTGGAAACCTCCTCCTTCCCTTTTCTCTGATGACAGGCATCCAGAAGGTTGTTGAACCTCCTGAAAAGCTCCTTGTGTTGATTGTCAATATCATCGTTGCCCGTAGCCAGCTTTTCACTCCACTCAACAGCCATGTCATTTCTCCTTTCAGGTTTATTGCCGCTTAATTGGGATGATTGACAGCGTAGATACTGTCAAGATGGTTGTGCATTTCCGTGTAAACACCGGTCAGGTCGCTCTGAACCTTTTCTCGCAGGGAGTTCATCTCTTCGTAATTATGGATCAGGAGTGCGGTGATTTTAGGGTCCAACTGGTCATCAGAAGCCATTCCTCTCAGAACCGACTTGGCCTGGTCTGCATCCATTCCTTTGCGGTACGGCCTGTCTTCGGTTATGGCGGTAAATACATCTGCAACGGCAACAACCCGGGATCCAAGGGGAAGTTCGTCACGCCCTATGTTGAATGGATACCCCCCACCTTTCGGTGTTTCATGATGGAATGCTCCCCACTTGATGATGGTGCTGAAATCTTCGATGTGCTCCAGGGCGCGGTAGGTGTAAAATGGATGGCTTCGAACGATATTGGCTTCAAGTCTGGTCAAAGGGGCCGGTTTTTCAAGAAGTTCCGTCGGCACGGCAAGTTTCCCAAGATCATGGATATACCCCGCTATCTTCATCATGGCGCATTCATTCTCCGAGTAGCCGATTGCGTCGGCCATTGCTTCGGCAATTGTGGCGACTCCGCTGGAATGTGTGGCGGTAAAGGGACTGCGAAAATCAATAACCCGGGAAAAAACCTGGGCCAGGCTGATAATTCCGTCAAGGTCCAGGTCCACTGTCTTCACCCGCGCTTTTCTTCGCAACATGACAGCCAACGAACGGGAAGTAAGATCAAGCCAGAAATAGCTTTTTCGGGAGAGGGCAAGAAATGCGTCGACAGCCTCGGGCATGAACATCTCTCCCGATTGGGCCTTTATCTTGCGCGCCACTTCATTTGAGTGGCCGAAATAGTTTTTTGTTTTTTTCAACAGAACAGCTACCCGGTCCGCCAGATGGAGGATATGTGATGCCACCGGCACGGCACGACCGTTATGCTGCTTGCCGGCGCCGTTTGCCCATGGGACATGATGGCAGGAGATCACCTTACCTATCTCAGCCAACGGGGCAAATGTCTTGAGAAGAAAGCCCCCTGCCTCACCATGGCGATGTGAAGCGGTTGTCTCGAAACTGAGGGCCTTCATTTTCTCTTTAATGGAAAGGGCGCCGATATCGTGAAGCATGCCCGCCATGAGAATATCGTTACACGCCTTTTTCGACAGGCCCATTTCCTGGGCTAGACTGTAAGCGATATAGGCCACTCTTTTATGGTGGTCGTCCAGGGCGGGATTAACCAGATCAGTAACATCGGAAAGACTTGTTGCAAGATCGAAGAGAGTTACGCGGATTTTGCTTGACGAAAGCAAGTGATGCCTCCTTTATTGCGTGGGAGCGATGTAAATTTGAGTTTGTTGGGTTTGTTCCGCTTAGAGAAAAACTGCAAATACCTACCACGTCATTTGTTAGCCAAATAAGACCTTTTTTATCCTGTTGCTAGGTATAATTGAATTTATATCTGAAGTAAAGATATTTTTTTCTATTTTTTTGCCAGGTTGATTCTCCTGCCGGAACCTTCGGAATGACCCTCAAAACATATCGACACCAAAGCCATAGTGTTGTTTTTCTGAGGAGACTGGGACGCTAAACGGGTTAACACTTTCGCCATTTGACAGTAAAACTTACGGGTATAGTATTGATAGCAACTAATAGGGTGTATCGGTAAGAACGAGAAGGGAGGGAACCCATGCGCAGGTCACTGTCGGTCATCCTGGCCACTGGCATTGGCGTGACTGTAGCATTGATCTGGAGCTATCCCCGTGCTGAACTTGTCGATCATCACGGAATAAAGGTCGAGGCTGACAGCTCAACGACGAATTGTCTTTCCTGTCATGACGGGCTATTGGAGCAGCGGGGGGTGATCTGCACCACCGAATGCAACTTCAGAACCCCCCATCGCGTTCTCATGCATTATCCCCCCTTCGGCAAGGAGGATAAGTTTATGCCGACACAGGTGATTGCCGAAAAGGGAATCTTTCTCGAAAATGGGAATGTCGGCTGCACCTCCTGCCACAACCTGCGAAACGGCGGCAAAGCGCATCTCGTCATGTCAAACGGCGAGAGCATACTCTGTCGCACCTGCCACATCAAGTAACACTCCGATGGGGGCTTCTCTCCGACAACAGGCTGAATAGGGGTCCCTCTCTCTTCTCGTGCAACACTTCTCTGAAATCTCCGGGTATCTCCGAAAAAAAGCGAACTCAGCCGTCCATCTCCACCCGATTACGTCCGTTTCCCTTTGCCCGGTAGAGAGCCATATCGGCGGCCTTTACCAAGGAGTTCGCATCAAGCCGGTTGTCCGGCCTGCTCATCGAGACGCCAAGGCTTATGGCTACCGGTATCATCCCCTCCGGGGTATCCATCGGCTCACTGCATATGGAACAACGGAGCCGCTCCGCCAGGCCTTCCGCATCCTTCCAATCACACCCCTGCATGACGATCAGAAATTCCTCCCCCCCGTAACGCCCTACGTAATCATAGGAGCGCATGAGGGAAAGCATCCGTTCCGACGCCAGGCGGAGCACAGAATCTCCCACCAGATGACCATAGGTATCGTTGATCATCTTGAAATTGTCCAGGTCGGCCATTATGACGCTGACGCTGGTGTCTTCCCGTTTTGCCCGCGCCAGTTCGTCAACGAGGATACGGTAGATCTCCGCATGATTCCAGAGCCCGGTGAGAGAGTCACGGGAGGCCCTCGCCCGGAGTATTTCCTGTGCCGCAAGCAGTTCATCCTGCAACTCCAGGATGCGTCTCCCGGCACGAAGGCGCACCCTCAGTTCGTTGCTTTTGAATGGCTTGGTAATATAGTCATCGGCACCCGATTCCATGCCGGCGATAATATCCTCCTCCTTATGCTGGCCTGTCAGGAGAATTATGTAGGTGTAGGGTTCCTTCAGTTCCGCTCTGACCTTCCGGCAGATATCCACACCATTTATTCCCGGCATCAGCCAGTCCAGGAGGGCGAGCCGGGGTGCATCCCCGCAGGTAAGCGCCCGCCAAGCCTCGTTGCCATCCTGGGTCTCAATCACGTCATAACCCCATCGGGACAAGTACAGTTTTAGAAGATTTCGAAGACTGGTATCATCTTCTGCAATCAATAACTTCATATGGTTTCCCTTAAGCCTTAACCCATGAGGGGGAATACCGACAATGGTGAGTTTTCTCTAATATGCTAACACAATCAGAGGGTCTCTACAATCACCGTTTACCATGCAAGCATACCACGCCTCACTAACATGTCACCCTCCGGCTTTTTTCACCTTGTACCCCCGCTTTTCCAGTTCGGCCACCAGCAGATCCCGGTGCTCCCCCTGGATCTCGATGACGCCGTCCTTGACGGTCCCACCGGTGCCGCAGCGCCGCTTCAAGTCACCCGCGAGGGTTTTCAGTTTCTCTTCGTCCAGGGGGAGACCGCTTATGGTGACTACCGATTTCCCTCCCCGCCCCTTGGTCTCCCGTCCTACCCGCACGATGCCGTCCCCCGCCGGAAGGGTTTTCGCTGTGCGACAGGCGCACTTCCCTGCCGGCTTACCGCAGCCGGGGCAGATGCGCCCTAGCTCGGAAGAGTAGACCAGTCGGTGTTCATCCGATCGGCGCGTGGTCATAATCCCAATTCCCTTGTCATTTACACTCTACCTCCCGGATCATGTCGAGCCGTGAGGCGGCGGGGATTTCCTCCCAATCCGTTTTCCCTGTCAGGTCAAACTCGGCAATGACGTCTCCCTTCCCGTCCCGGTGAACCACCCGGGTAAGGCGGCTTTTCTCACCTTTGCAGTCGATGTCATAGCTGAAGAAAGAGACGGCCAGCCCCTCGTACCTTTTGGCGTTACCCATAAGTTCGAGGGCCTCCTCCTTTCCTGCCGGCATGTAGATCATACGGATCATTACACCGACCATTCCCGGCGCCGGCCGGACGACGGCCGATTTGTCGTACGCGAAGGTGGAATGGTCAGGAATGGTATCCACCTCCACCCACTCCGGTCCACCACCCCATGCTCTCCCCGCGATAACGGGCATAAGCCCTGCCGCGAGCGCCACCATCACAGCTACCATGAATTGTCGAGGTATCATGTCTGTCCCCCTTTGCGTTATCTTCATTCCAGTCTATCCCGGAACCTCCGTCACTTCAAACCGTCCACCGGAGGACTCCTTCAACTGCTGCATCCAGGTTTACGCGTCAGTCCAGCCGACATGTCCCATCGGCGCAGGTATGCCGATGGGGAAGATAGCGACGGTAGCGGGCGAAAATGCCATATCCCGCACGGGCGAGAAAGTTGACCCCCGGCAGCATGACCAGCCTGCCGAGGAGCCCGTACCAGGTAGAACCGGGGAAAGCCTGCCAGATGGCCCAGAACCCTTCGACCCCGCGATATATCGCTCCGTCATGATCGATTACATGCATCTGTGCCATGAAGTCGTCCAGGGATATGCCATTGCGTTCCGGCCCGAAGCCAGGATCGCTGATGTCAACGAATACCAGTCGGGATGCCCGGTTACGTATACGATAGATGGACATCTCGGCGGCACAGACGCGACAGGCGCCGTCGTAGAAAATAGTCAGAGGGAACTGGGGAAATGGCAGCATGGGCGATTCCTCCGGAAGTCACGTGTCAGGAGAACAGCGACACCAGTTCAACGCGCCAGACCCAGCAAAGGGCCATCAGCGTACCGTAAATCGCTACCCCGGTGAGGTTTGAAAAGGCGACCAGGAGGTCCTGGGTTGAGGGGACCGCACCGGCCACGAAAAGGTAGACTGTCAGGTGGAGACAGAGGGTATGATACAGGTCGGCGGGAAACCAGGCGAACCAGTGATGGTAGAGAAACCAGGCTACGGGAATGAGAAGAAGCGGTGCCAGGCCAGTGGGTAGGGAGGCGAGGGGGCCGGCATTGCGGATGGTCACGGAGCCGAGCACCCAGCCGCGGCGCACCGTACCGTCCGCCAACGTGGCGAACCGGGGGGTCGGGATGATGCTGAAGCCCGTAGGGCGGCCACCGGTGACGAAGGCGACAACCAGATGGGAGAGCTCATGGAGCAAGGTGGCGGGAAGGGCGTAAAGGATCTGCCAAAAGGGGCCGGCTGTGCCGATACGGCCATGGACGGCAGCCAAGACGATAACCAGAATGAGTCCCGCGAAATGCCAATCCGCTCCAGACAGTTGATTCATAGACAATGGACTCCATCCAAGCCAGGCATTACGCTCATTGCGCCTGAACCGCCCTCGCCTTCGGCCACCAACCTGTCACAACCACCATTGCACCGATTCAAGGCCGTTCTCTCGTTCAATATAGTTACTGACTCGAAACCTGATTACTCCACATCAATGAGTAGTTTCCGGCTGAGTTTTCACATTGGAAACGCAGTGCGCACAATCAGTTTTCGACCAAAACAGGGGTACAAGATGCCAATTTCATGAGATAATTATTAGTTGCAGATAACATTCCCACCCATTATAGTGTGAAATATGCTAGCATCAGCGAAGGATATAACCGTCTTTCAAACGCAAAAAAGGAGAGTACCATGACTGACTGTGAACTTCTTAAGACCTGCATTTTTTTCAACGACAAGATGCAGAACATGCCCTCCACTGCGGAGGTAATCAAGCTCAGATACTGTAATGGGGATTACACGGATTGCGCCCGCTTCACGATTTTCAAAGCAGTGGGAAGAGAAAAAGTTCCCCAGGACTTGTTCCCCAATCAGATAGAAAAGGCTCGTGAGATCATTGCAGGCAGTTGATGTGCCGTAAAATGGCGCGCCGTTTTCCCCGGATTGACTCGTTTGATTCTCCAAATATCCGGGAGAACATCACGCAAAACCCGCCAACAACTTCTCCAGTTCGGTGTGATCGAAGTGATACAGCTCCCGGCAGAACTCGCAGGTCACTTCCGCCTCCCCTTGGGTTTCCAGCATGTTGGCCAGTTCTTCCCGGCCGAGTGAGATGAGCACTCGCTCGATCTTTTCCCGACTGCAGGAACAGTCAAAGGCCACCGCCCGCTTTTCCAGTGTGTCGTAGGGGATCCCCTCGAACAGCCTTTCCAGGAGCTGTTCCGGCGATTCACCCTGGCGCAGGAGCTCTGACAGTGTGGTGAGTTCGGCAATTCGCCCCATGAGCCGGTCGATGGCAGCATCGTCCTGAGGGGGAAGGGCCTGTATCAGGAAGCCCCCCGCTGCAGCCACGCTTCCATCCGGCTCCAGGTAAACCCCCAGCCCGACCGCAGATGGTACCTGTTCCGAATCGGTCAGGTAATAAGCCAGGTCCTCGGCGATCTCGCTCGAATAGAGCTGCACTGTGCCATGGTACGGTTCCTTCAGCCGCAGATCCTTGGTGACAGTGAGAAGGCCGGCACGCCCCAGAGCCCCCGCCACGTCGAGTCTGCCATCCCGGAGAGGAAGATCGATGGATGGCAAGCCAACGCACCCTCGTACCGCGCCATTACTCTCCGCCTCTACGAGAATCTTCCGGATCGGCCCGTTCCCCTCGAATTTGAGCCCCACTCGCTGACCGGTCTTGAGGAGTGCCCCCATGAGCACACCGCCGGTTAGTGCCCGTCCCAGAGCGGCCGACGCCGTGGGGAGGGTTTCATGGCGGCGGCATCCCTCCCTGACCAGTTCCGTGCTGACGCAGGCCAGGGCACGGAAGCTGCCGGACCTGCTGATGATTCTTACCAGATAATCGCTCACAACCAGACCCCCGGTCGCACCAGCCGTTCCTTGAGCCCAGGGATCTTCATGCTGCTGTTCAACCGGTCAAAAATACCCACTTCTGTCCTCCGAAACCTCGAACCTTGAACGTTGAACCTTGAACTGTTTTTCTAAACAAGTCCCATGGTGAAGTTGAACTCCGACGTTCCCGCGATCTCCTGCCCCCGTCCGAATGCCTCCAGAATGCGGGGCCACTGATCCTGGGGAACACCGGAGAGGTCGATGATGAAGCTGGCGCATCCCATCTCCAGCAGCCGCCCACGAAACGCGGTGAGGGAGAAGCGACGGGTCGGGGTAACCACCGTCAGGCCGTCTTTCATCGTCACCTCGTATCCATCCCCCCGGTCGGAAAGAACCGGGACATCGCTCTTGATGCTCCGGATGGCGATCTTCGAGGTGATGGCAGGCACACCGCCGTACACCAGCACCCGCCGGCCGATGGCAAGGTCCGCAGCCAGGAGTTCCGTCATGTTCTCAGCATCGTCTTCGATATAGAGGGTGGCCGCTACCGCTCCCAGCTCCTGCCAGGAAAGGAGCGCCTGGCTGTTGAGGGAGAAGAGCCGGTAGTCGGTGGATACCTCCAGCGAAGCCGCCTCCGCCAGGCCGCTCCCCGCCTCCCTGAGGAGGGGGAAGTGGGAGATGTTGGCCGCTTCGAAGCGACGGAAGCCGGCCGCAATGATCTGCTCCACCCCCTGCCGGTAGAAGGGGAGGTCCTCATCGAAGATGATGAAGGGGAGACGCCAGAGCACCTGCTCTTCCCTCCCTCTCAGTTTCCGGACACAGAGCGGCAGCTGGTGGAGGTTGGCCCGTGAGACGGGGAGGCTGATGACATCCACCCCCTCCCGGTGGAGCAGATGGTAATCCCGCAGGTACTCCAGGCGAATGATGAGTTCGCTCCGCCGGGAATTCCCTACCGGTCGCGCCTTGACCAGTTCGGCCAGAGCGGCCCGTTTCGTGGCTGTCCGCCGCTTCTGCAGGTCGGGAAGCACACGTTCCGCAAGGGTCTGGTAGAACTGGCGGCGAATATCCTTGAGCCGGGCAGGGGGGATAAGTACGTTTGGAAAGCCGGGCGCCGAGAGGTTTCGCAGTTCGAAGGGGGTATCACCGCTACGGGAGAACTGGGCACGAAGCACGCCGGCCATGTCGCTGGAGCGGGCCGGCTCCAGAGTACCGAGGGGATACTCCTCGCTTATCTCGCACCCCGCCACCCTTCCTGTAATCCGCAGGACCTCACCGCCGAACGAGAGATCGAGATCGCAGGGGAGCTTTCCCCCCTTCACCCCCTCCAGCCGCTTTCTGCAGGCGCTCTCGCTCATGGTGAAGGCAGTTTCCGAGGAGACTTTGAAGACCGTGTCCCCTACCTTGACGGGGAAGGGGGAGACGGTGCTGACGACGGTTTTTTCCCGGACATTCTTCACCTGCTGCCGTCCGGCATACAACTCTTTGATGGTAAAGGCGCGCCCCGCCATGTCGCTCTTGGGCTGGACCCGAATCCGGTCACCCACGTGAAGCCGGTCCCGGGTCTCGAAACTGATCCGGTCCCCCTGAATGGTGCGGATCTCGCCGAGAAAGCGGCCGGTGGCCCCCTTGAGGGACGGCGTGGCAATGTCGGTCGGCTGGTGGGAGGCAAGGAACCCCTTGGTGGGAACCCGACCGAAGGAGAGTTTCAGGAGCTCCTTGGCCCCGGCTATCGCCTCGTCGCGCCGGTGGGGAGGGGCATCAAGGACGAGCCGGTAGGCACCGATGACGCTCGCAACGTACTCGGCCGATTTCATCCGCCCCTCGATCTTCAGGGAGGCGACACCCGCATCCACGAGTTGGGGGAGCATGTCGATGGAGGAAAAGTCGTTGGTGGAAAAGTAGTACCCCTCCTTCCCCCGGTAGGTGTACTGACGTCGGCACGGTTGGGCGCAGCGTCCCCGGTTGCCGCTGTGGCCGCCAAGGAAGGAGGAAAAGTAGCATTGTCCCGAGATGGAGAAACAGAGGGCGCCGTGGATGAAACATTCGATCTCGGCCTTGCTCTGCCGTGCGATGGCTGCAATCTCGTCGATATGGAGTTCCCGTGCGAGCACCACCCGCTCGAAGCCGAGCTCTTCCAGTTGACGGACGCCGAGGGAGTTGTGGATGGTCATCTGGGTAGAGGCGTGGAGCGGTATAGAGGGGAAGTGCCGGCGGATGAGGCGGGCCACCGCCATATCCTGGAGGATCACACCGTCCGTCCCCATGGTTTCGAGGGCAGCCAGGGTCTCAACCAGCTGGGGAAGCTCCTGTTCCTTGACCAGTGTATTAAGCGTGACATATACCCGGCGGGAGAGGGAGTGGGCGTAGGCGGTGAGCCGCTCCATCTCGTATAGGGTGAAGTTCTTCGCCTTGGCACGGGCGGAGAATTCCCTGAGCCCGGCATAGACGGCATCCGCCCCCTTTTCCATGGCGGCGAAGAATGCTTCCAGTGAGCCCGCTGGAGAGAGGAGCTCCGGTTTTTTCAGTTCGTTTGCGATACGTGACATCTCTTCACACTACCTGATGCAAAAATTTGCGTCAAGTTCCATTGCCACCGGTCTTGCGAGCGGGAGCCAGGACACCTTCAGAGGTGTCCATTGCCACCGTTGTTTTAGAGGGGGAGCTGACAACCCGCTATCTATTTGGTAGAATACCTTGGTTTGATCATTATCCGGAATCCGGCTGGTCTCTATCCTGAAAGACAGCATCAGCTTTCGCAAGGAGAAAAAACGTAGCATGGGAAAACGCTCGTCTGTCCTGAATAAAAACTACGGCCCCCTGATCCCTCTTAAGATAGCAGCGTTTTACGCCGTCATAGCCGGCCTCTGGATCCTGCTTTCCGACGAGGCGCTTCACCTGCTGTTCACGGACCCGATCACCATAACCCGGCTTTCGATTATAAAGGGGTGGCTGTTCACCGCCGTAACCGCCATCCTGCTCTATTTTATCGTTCATCGCTATGTGAGCGCCCTGCAGCGCAAGGACGACAAACTGCTTGAAGTTGTCCAGGGGGTATCGGCGGCGACCGGTGAGGCTTTCTTTCAATCCCTCGTCCGGAAGCTGGCGGAGCTTCTGAACGTCGATTATGTACTGGTCGGCAACCTGACCGGCGAAGGAATGACGAAGGTGAAAACCATCGCCGTGTTCGGCAAGGGAAACCCCATGGAGAACTTCGAGTACGATCTGGCCGGGACCCCCTGCGCGGACGTGGTCAGTGGCGAAGGGAAGATGTGCTTTCACCCTGCAGGGGCATCTGCGCAATTCCCCCAGGACCACCTGCTGGTTGGCATGGGAGTGGAAAGCTACATCGGTACCCCCTTGCGGGATGCCGATGGGCGGGTCATGGGGGTTATGTCTATCCTGAACTGCCGGCCGTTCGAATCGAAAAACGAGGCAGAAGCGATGTTCCGGATTTTCGCCGTGCGGGCAGCTGCGGAACTGGAGCGAATGCAGCGAGTTGACGATCTGCAGGCGGCGGAAGCGCGCTACCGTCTCCTGTTTGAGAGCAACCCGCACCCCATGTGGGTCTACGACCTGGAAACCCTCGCCTTCCTTGCGGTGAATGATGCGGCCGTCATCCACTACGGCTATTCCCGGGAAGAGTTCTTTGCCATGACCATCAAGGATATACGTCCTGCCGAAGATATCCCCCGACTCCTTGGCAGCATTACACAGGTTTCCCCCGGATTTGGCAAGTCCGGGTACTGGCGGCACCGGAAAAAAGATGGCATGGTGATTGATGTGGAAATCACCTCTCATACGTTATCCTTCGACGGCAAGGCGGCAAAACTGGTGCTGGCCAACGATGTAACCGAGCGGTTGCAGGCCGAAACCAGCCTGCTGACCCAGTTCAGCCAGATCAGCACGATTTTTGACTCCCTCAATGCCATCGTCTATGTCGCCGACATGGAGAGCTACCGGCTTATCTACATGAACAACTACGCCACCTCCATTTTCGGCAGCGACTGGCAGAACAAACTCTGCTACGAAATGCTGCAGGCGGGGCAGACCAAACCCTGCGACTTCTGCACCAATGACCGTCTGGTGCAGAATGGGGAACCGCTCCCCCCTTGTATATGGGAACTCCAGAATACCAGGACCGGCAGATGGTACCAGTGCACCGACAAGGCGATCCGCTGGGTCAACGGGCAGCTGGTGCGGATGGAGATTGCCGTAGACATCACGGAACACAAGGATATGGAGCGGCTCAAGGACGAAATGGTTTCCGCGGTGAGCCACGAAATGCGCACCCCCCTGACCGCCATACTCGGTTTTACGGAGTTCATGATAGAGAATGAGGTACCTCGGCAGGAACAGGAAACCTACCTCGGCACCATGCAGCGTGAAGCGATGCGGCTTAACGAACTGATCGGAAACTTTCTCGACCTGCAACGCCTCCGTGCCCAGAACCACTCCTTCATTTTCATGCCGCTGGACATCAGAGAGATCCTGGAAGAGGCGGTCTCCCTGTTCCATTCAACCTCGCAAAAACATAACCTCATTATCGATTGCCCCGCCGACCTGTCGAAAGTGCGTGGTGACAGCGGACAACTGTACCACGTATTCACCAATCTCATTTCCAACGCCATCAAATATTCGCCCTATGGGGGCACCGTCACCATTGCCGCCCGTCCCGAGGGGGATATGGTCGTTGTCAGTGTGAGCGACGAGGGAATAGGGATTCCGGCGGAGGAGTTGGAGCGAATATTCGAAAAGTTCTACCGTTTGGACAATACGGACCGCCGGACAATCGGCGGAACCGGGCTTGGGCTGTCCCTGGTCAGGGAGATAGTCCACACCCACCAGGGGAAGGTCTGGGTCGAAAGCGAGCTGGGGAAGGGGAGTTCTTTTTTCGTCGCACTGCCGGTGGCGGAGAAGGAACTGTAGGCAGAAAACGGACTGTCAATGGCCAAATGTCTCCTCTGCTCCTCTATCCTCATTCCTGTCGAAGTGGTATTTTTCTCGGAATGCGTTGCATGTTGGGCGCAGCCAGAGCAAGAATATCGGCAGCCGGTACCTTCCAGACCCCATCCTCCCGTACCAGATAAAATGAATGTTTCACGAAGCTGATCCCTCCCGACTCCAGTCCAACCCGCGCTTTGATTGAAACCCTTCCCTCGCCCAGCCATACAGCCTCGACATCCTGCAATTTTTCCCAACAGCAGGCCGGCACGCGACTGGCGTAGACAATCCGTTCAAGAAAGGAACCTTGACTGATTCCTCCGGAGTAGCTGATCCGCAGGGAAAGAGTCTCAAACTCTTCGCCTCGCCAGAGGTCAAGAATCTCCTCTAGCCCCTGGCGTGCTGCAATTTCATCGTCTACCTGACCGGCCCGAAGCATCGGAGCAGTCATAAGAAAACAACAACCCGTCAGGAGGGTCATCAGCCACAACCTCCGCAGTGGGCACATTGATTTACCTGCTGTTCTCCGCATGATTACTCCGATGCTTCTGTAAATACTTCTTTCTCGTGCTGCCCGCGGCAAGGGAGACGATGTCCGCCTGGCTGAAACGCCAGACATCCCCCTGCTTCACCACCTTGAAGGTGCGGGTAATGTACTCGGCTTCCACCCCTTCTTCGAAACCAAGTTTGGCCCGAACCGTCGCGGTTGTCCCGTTTTTAACCGTCACTCTGACATCCTGCACCTTGTCCCAGCAGCAGGTCGGACGTCGTGTCGCTATCGTCATCTTCCTGACGAACGTCTCCTTGCTCTGCTTACCGGTCGGGATCACCTGTTCATATAGATCGGCATACCGGCCATCCCGCCACAGATCGAGGGCGGACTCCATATCCCGCCTGACCTCCGTCTCGATACCACTGTCAGCGAATGCGGCCGGCAGTTGACGAACCACACTCAGCATGCCGGCAACAGTCACCAGCGCAAATACTACCAGGAATCTTCCCATTCCACGCCTCCATGATGAAATTTTTCTCATGGTAGTAAAAATTTGCCGGCAGGGCAAGCATAAATGTTTCAGATTCGCGTTACAGCTCCCGCCCCACTGCGGGGGCAATACGCCGCAACTGTTCCATCAGGACAACGAATTTCTTCGGCTTCAACGACTGGGCCCCGTCGCTGGAAGCCCTTTCCGGATCGGGGTGGACCTCGATGATCAGTCCGTCGGCACCGGCTGCTACCGCGGCGCAGGACATGGGAGCCACATAATGGTAATTCCCCGTGCCATGGGACGGATCGGCGATGACCGGCAGATGGGTCCGCTCCTTGAGAACCGGGATGGCGGAGAGGTCAAGGGTATTGCGGGTGGCCGTCTCGAAGGTGCGTATACCCCGCTCGCAGAGGATCACCGCCTGATTTCCTTCGCTCATGATGTACTCGGCGCTCATGAGGAACTCCTGGATAGTCATGGACATCCCCCTCTTGAGGAGAACCGGTCTCTTCAACTGGCCGACCTTCTTGAGAAGGGCAAAATTCTGGGCGTTGCGGGCACCGATCTGGAGGATATCGGCGTACTCCGCCACCAGTTCAGCCGTCTCCGGATTAACCACTTCGGTGACGATGGGAAGGCCAGTTTCCGTCCGGGCCTTGGCAAGGAGTTTCAGTCCATCCTCTTCCAGCCCCTGGAACGAATAGGGTGAGGTCCGCGGTTTGAACGCCCCGCCACGCAGGATATGTGCCCCGGCAGCCTTTACGGCAATGGCCGACTCGATGATCTGGCTCTCGCTCTCCACCGAGCAGGGGCCTGCCATGACGACGATCTCCTTCCCGCCGATAGCAACCGTCTCATTGATGGAAATCACGCTCGACTCCTTCTTCACCTCTTTCGAAGCGAGTTTATAGGGTTGCAGGATCGGAACGACGCTCTCCACCCCGTGCATGGACTCGATCCCCTGGAGCACCAGCTTCCCGCGTTCGTCCCCCACCGCCCCGATCACATCCCGGGTTGTGCCGTGAATAACATGGGGCTTGTACCCCAGCTCCTTGATTCGCTTCAGCACCTCGTCCCGGTCCTTCTTTACCGCACCCGCCTTCATTACGATGATCATCTGTTTCTCCCCTTTCCGATTCCCGAAACGCACAAGGCCGGAGATTTCTCCCCGGCCTTGTCGATACTGTTCCACTATCTGGAAAAAGAAAAAGCCGGGGATGGATTCGTCCACCCTCGGCTTTCGGTTTGATTAGTGTTGTGCTGCTTCCCTACATCAAACCCCTACCTGGGCAGACGACTTAAAATAAAAGCCGTACCAAAAGTAAAAGCTGAAATAGGAGAAGCTCGTGGTTACCATGGCGTCATCTTTGCCCATTCATTCCTCATCTGTCAAGAAAAAATTTTCACCACCCCGGCCGTCAGGGGGCAATGACCAGTCCCGGCACCTTGATCGCGGTCGGGCTGTAATAGAGCGGAGTGCTTGCTACGGCGACCCCGAGTTGCTCATACTTGTTGTCGCCCCATGTCCAGACGATGCCGGCACTATCAATGGCAATGGTGTGATGCCCGATGGCGATGATTCTCACAATACCGGTCAAAGGTTGCGGCACGTTGTTTGCGTCGAGATAGACGGCCTGAACCGGCGTACTCCTGAACCCAGTACTCAAAGGGATATCGTTGTTCCCCAGCTGGCCGAAACCATTGAATCCCCAGCCCCACACGGTCCCATCAGACTTCAAGGCAACGGTATGGTCAAGGCCGGCGGAAATGGCCGTCACATTCGACAATGGTGTTACTCCATCGGTCATGACAACTGGAACCGGCACTGCACTATTGGCTGTTCCGTTGTTTCCAAGCTGACCAAGAGAGTTATATCCCCAGGTCCACACGGTTCCATCAGACTTCAGGGCAACGGTATGGCTCCCGCCTGCAGCAACCGCCGTCATTCCGGTGAGTGATGGGACCTGAACCGGCACGGCGCTATTGGCCGTACCGCCGTCTCCCAGCTGGCCGTAGCCGTTGTATCCCCAAGTCCACACCGTCCCATCAGACTTCAATGCAACGCTGTGGCTCCCGCCCGCAGCGACCGCCATCATCCCGGCAAGCGAATTGGTCTGAACAGGAGAAGTCCGGTTTGTTGTCGTATTGTCCCCTAACTGGCCAAGCCCGTTATACCCCCATCCCCAGACGGTACCATCAGACTTCAGAGCAAGGCTGTGCTGGCCGCCACCCGCCACGGCCGTAACTCCCGTGATGTTTACGACACGGACGGGCACCTTGCGTGCGCTCGTCGTCGAATCACCCAGTTGGCCATACCCGTTATTCCCCCAGGCCCAGACTGAACCGCCATTCTCACCAGTCACTGCAAGGGTATGGGTTCCCCCTGCCACAGCCTCCTTCACACCGGCAAGAGACAGGGTAACAGGTGTAGGTCCGCTGGTGATGCTGTCGTTTCCCAGCTCCCCGTAGGTGTTGTGCCCCCAGGTATAGGCCGTGGAATGATTGGAATATACCACGCTGTGGCCATAGAATATGCCGGGAGCCGTCGTGGAAACGGCGTCGGACGATGAGCCTTTCCCGCAAGCCGGAAGCAGCACCGCCATAAGGGCCCCCGTGGCTACCCACGAGCAGATTCTGGTAATGGTTTTCATAATGTTCCCCGTTTCCTCGTCAGGCTATGTCACTTCGCCAGCGGATTTAACACCAGCCACGGCAAAAAGTCAAGCCGGCCGGGATAAATCGGTCCGCCTCCCCGCGCCAAACCCTTTGACAACCTCCCCCCTTTCCGCTAACGTGAGACCATGCATGACCTGCTTGCCAGTTACGGCTATCCGGGGCTTTTCCTGCTCAGCTTCCTTGCCGCAACCCTCATCCCCCTCGGTTCGGAGTGGCTGGTTGTGGCAATGCTCCTTGACCGGCACAATCCGTACCTGGCTGTGGCGGTGGCCACTATCGGCAACTACATGGGGGCCTGCACCACCTATCTGATCGGCAGGTACGGTGGGCCGTGGCTGACGGAAAAACTCCTGCGCATCGACACTGCTGCAAAGGAAAAGGCGGAGCATTTCTACAGTCGTTACGGGTCGTGGTCTCTTCTCATGTCCTGGCTACCGATCGTCGGTGACCCTCTCTGTCTGGTGGGTGGAATATTGCAGATCGGTTTCCGGCATTTTTCTCTGCTGGTGCTGACCGGCAAGCTGGCCCGCTACGCGACGGTCGCCTGGCTGACGCTGGAGGGGGCAGAGTTTCTGGCAAAAGGGTAAAATGTTTTTCCGACGTAACAGATGCAATGATACAACACTATAAACGACCATTATTCCCACCCCGTTCGAAAGGATATCCATGATAACCAGCCGTTCCACTACCCTTCCCAACGGCCTTAGGGTGGTAGCTGTGGAAATGCCACATCTTCACAGCGCAGAGATAGCCGTCTACCTCAAGGTAGGTGGCCGCAACGACAGCCGGGCCGCAGCCGGCCTTGCCCATTTTCTGGAGCACATGCTGTTCCGCGGCACCTCCGAGCACCCCACGTCGCTTGAGCTGGAAACCGCCTTCGAAGCCCTCGGAGGCAGCGTCAACGCGGCCACCGACGAGGAATCGACCTGTTACTATACCCGCATCCATCCCCGGCACGTGGCCGAGGGGTTCCGGCTCTTTTCCGCCATGCTGCTCCGGCCGACCCTCGCCGGTCTCGAGGTGGAAAAACGGATCATCACCGAAGAGGCCCTTGAGGATATCAACGAGCGCGGAGAAGAGATCAACCCCCACAACCTGGCCAGCAGCCTTCTTTGGCCCGACCAGCCGCTGGGGATGCCCACCATTGGCTACCTGGATACCATCGCCGGGTTTACGGTCGACGACCTGCGGCGGCACCTGAAAAGCCACTATGTCCCGTCCAACGCCGTGGCTGTGGCGGCAGGGGCCATCAGCGCCGATCAGGTATTTGCCGCCTGTACCTCCGCCTTCGGCGGCTGGCAGGGAGTGCCGGCCCCCTCTATTGTGCCCGCAACCGGGAACCAGAATGCTCCCGCCACCCTCTTCGTCAAGGATTCGGACAGCCAGGTCCACCTGCAACTTGCCTTCCGCGGGTTCGCCCGCCTGGACAGTAGAATAATGACATGTCGTCTGCTACGGCGTATCCTGTGCGGAGGCGGCAGCTCCCGACTCCACCTTGCCCTGCGGGAGGAACTGGGAATCGTCTATGCAGTGGATGCGTCCATTTCCGCTTACGAGGAGACGGGCGCCTTTACCCTGGAACTCTCCACTGCACCGGAAAACCTCCCGCTGGCGGTGGAACGGGTGCTGGCGGAGACGGGACGCCTCGCACGGGAGGCTGTCCCCGCCGCCGAACTGGAAAGGGTCCGGCAGGGATATTTCTTTGACCTTGAATACAGCAGGGATTCCACCTATGAGATGCAGGTGCGCTACGGGTGGGGGGAACTGATGGGAATGGTGCGGAATACGGAGGAGGACCGGGCCGAAGCTGCCGCCGTTGACGCTGCTACTATTCAATCGACCGCGTACAACCTGTTTGCGCCCGGCAACCTCAATCTGGTAGCGGTAGGACCATGGCGGGCCGATCTGAAACGACAGGTGGAAAAGCTGGTGAAAGGCTATGCGCGAGAGTTCCCCGGCAGGCCATAAATGTGTATGTTGCCCAGTAAGACGATAACACCTCCCCACCCTGTCGGGAGAAGGATAAGAAGGGCCAGAAGCCGCGAAACATCAATATTCCAGGGTACCAGAGCAGCTCGCTCCTAGTAGCGCTGCTCGACCACCCGTGCCGTTATCTTCCCCACGATACCCGCTATGGCTGCCATCTCCTCAGGTGAGTCCCCCTCAACCAGCTTGATGTGGGTGGCATCTGCAGGGACCTGGCCGAAAGTCGGGTCCACCGCCAGCCATTCGCCGACAAAGCTCTCCGCCCAGCTGTGATACAGAAATCCCTTGCCAGCAACGTAGACCAGCCCTGAGACGAAACGGGTCGGGATGCCGGCGGCCCTCGCCAGGGAGGTGTAGAGCCGCGCATGCGACTGGCAATTCCCCTTGCGGGTTGCGAGTGTCTCCAGGGGGGAATAGCTGTCGGTCACCGCTTCGCCCACGTTGGAGGCGACCCATTGCACCAGCCTCTCCACTTTGACGTGAGATGCCTGGTCGGTGTCGATAATTCCGGGAAGCAGTTCCCTGATCTCCCGGCTGTTGGAGAGTATCCGCCCCGTCTCCTGCAGGTATGCGGAATAATCCTGAACACCGGCCGCTTCCGGGGCTGTCCCAGCTCCCCGTTCAATAGTTATCAATGCCCGGCCGTCATCTCCCTGCACAACCGTCTGCCCTGCACCTGCCGGCAGCTTGAAACCTGACGGCAGCCCCGCCAGTTCGACCACGAGCCGCCTCACGGCAGCAGGCCTATCGATCGGAGTTGTAACCCTTACGAGGCTGAAATCGAGGACCAGGTCCCGTTTCGCTACTGCGGATTCGGCAATAAAACGTGCGGCACTGGCTCCATCTTCGGCCTCGGTGACGATCAGGTCGTCACGCACCGATTCGCGCACCGTATTGCCCGCTTCATCAACCCAGACATCATTATCCACAAAAGGATAGAGGTCGTTGCGCAGATGGATGGCTATTCCTCCCGTTGGCAGGGGTTCCCGGCCGATTACCCGTATAACAACCGGTTTGAGCTTCACCGCTTCGACGTCAAGCACGGTCACCCGGATGCTTTTTCCCGGCAGCGTCCCCCGCAGCAGCGGCAGGAGGTTCAGTACCGTCATGGGATAGACCGGTTCCTTCGTCTTGAGGAGCTTTTCCTTGCGGTTCCCCGCCGTCTCGACAGTCACCTTGACCCCCCGGGCGATCCGCTCGCCGGAAACCTGCATCGGGCTGCCGTCGATAGTCTGGGAAGTGGTAAACGATTTAAGCGTCATATCCCGTGCCACCAGATAGCTTTCACGGGATGACGCTTCACGGGAAAACCCGAGCACCAGCATCTTGACACTTCCATCAGCGGAAAGTCGGTAACCATCAGGCACAACTTCGATCGTGAGATTGGAAAAGCCGGTCCGCTCACCGTTCATACTGACGCTGAACCAGCGCGTTCCGAGGGGTATCTGGGGCAGATTAGCCTTTGGTGCGTCAACTGCAGCATGGGATGAATGCATCAGAAAGAGCTGGGCAAGCAAAAGCAGTGAAAACGAACGCAAAAAAGTCTTCATGGAAAGGTTTCCTTAGGGGGAGGGGCCAACCACGCTTACGCAAAAGAGATTGCCTGGTAGATTTATCTGGAAGCAGGATCACGCATGGGCAGACAGTGAGTTTGTTTGTATCGGCGCGTTCCTGTGGAACCAACACTAGTGAGTAGTGGCCAGTTGAGGAGGAGCATGGCTGTTTATCGAGATTTTGCGGTCATTCGGTAAATATCTGCTCCTTGTCGGTTCCGGGTCTTTGCTCCTGGCGGGGGAGACCGCACTGGTTTTCCGACGGCGCCGACTCGTCAGTACTCAGGAGAAGGCTTTTTTTCACAAGTTGCGCGGCATGCCTCACGAGCTCTTCCCTGCTGGCGCTGTCAAGCTGTCTAAAGTCGGCGAGAAGCTTCTGTTCTTCAAGATTCAGGTCCATGGTTGGATTATCCCCTCTGTGCTCAATAATCGCTTTTATATCATAATTCCGCTGTCTTTACAATGCGGCAAAAGCCGTCAAAGGTGCCGCGAGGTCGTTGCCGGCACGTCCGGCCACGACTGGCGCACTATTGTTAAATATCTATAACTTTTAGATAGTTAGGCAATTTTTCCCCTTGTAAAACAGGAACGGTGGAGTATAATAAAATTAGAAAAGTTGCGAGAGTCGAGAGACTCTCATTATGCCCTAGTTGACGTGCCCTCCTAGTCGCTAGGGTGTTTTTTTGCCCTGCCTGTGTCAAAAATGGCACACATCTAGTCTGCTGTGCCAATACTTGCACATTTTTTGCTATCGGTTTATAGTGAGCAGAAACTAAACTCTTCACCAACGGGGAAACATGGAACCGATTGTAACCGTCAAGGACAAATGTCGCAAATGCTACTCCTGTGTGCGCAGTTGCCCGGTCAAGGCCATAAAGGTTGACCAGAGCTATACCGACATCATCTTCGATCGCTGCATCGGCTGTGGCAACTGCCTCAGCAACTGCACCCAGAATGCAAAGATCGTCTGCGACAAGGTCGAGCTCACTAATCAACTCCTGAGCTCGGGCCAACGCATTGTCGCCGTACTTGGCAGTTCATTCCCCGCTTTTTTCCACTATGTTTCACCGGGGCAACTTGCCGCCGGCCTGAAGCGGCTCGGTTTCGCCGAAGCCCATGAAGGGGCCTACGGCGTTGAGCTTATTGCCGAAGGTTATGCGAAAGCCATCGAACAGGCAACCTATCCTCTCATTTCGTCCCATTGCCCGGCGGTGGTCGATCTCATCGAGCGGCACTATCCCAAACTGATCAAGAACCTTGTCGGCATCGTCTCCCCCATGGTTGCCATGGGACGATTCCTCAAGGAAACCTGCGGTCCTGAGACCAAGGTCGTCTATATAAGCTCCTGTATTGCCGGCAAATTCGAAGCCCAGGCCGATGAAACCGGCGGTGCCATTGATGTCGTCCTTACGTATCGGGAACTGGAAGAGATGTTCCGCAACCGGGGGATTGGCGTCCCCTCCCTCAAGGAGGAGCCGTTTGACGGCATCGAGCCGCGCCTGGGACGTATCTTTCCCATCTCCGAAGGAACCTTCAAGGCCTTTTCCATCGCCACCGATCCCCTGGACTGTGAGATCATCACCGCCGAAGGGGAAGCAAATGTCATGGAGATCATACGCGATCTGGCAAGGGGGCGCATCAATCCCCGCATCGCCGATGTGCGGTTCTGCTACGATGGCTGCATCGGCGGTCCGGGGCGAAACAAAGAGCTTACCGGCCTCTACAAGCGCAACCTAGTCATCTCCCACTTCAAACGCGCCGTCCCCTACGCCACCGCCCCCCACTACCTGCAGCAGCAAAAACTCCCGAACCTCGCCAGGTCCTTCGTAAACAAATTGTCCAAATTGGACGTGCCCAGGGGAGACGACGTCAAGAAAATCCTCCAGGGCACCAACAAGTTCTCCCCGAAGGATGAGCTCGACTGCCGTGCCTGCGGATACCGCACCTGCCGGGATTATGCGGTTGCCGTGCACCAAGGGCTGGCGAATCTGGAGATGTGCCTTCCCTACAACCTTCAGCAATTGGAAGAGGACCGTGGCCGTCTGATCCAGAAGTACGAGCTGGCCCGTCGGGAACTGGACCAGGAGTACGGCGATGAATTCATAGTCGGCACTGACCGCAAGACACTGGAAGTCCTCGACCTCATCAAGCAGGTCGGCCCCACCCCCACAACCGTTCTCATCCGCGGCGAATCGGGCACCGGCAAAGAGCTCACGGCACGCGCCATCCACCGTTACAGCAAGAGGGATGACAAGCCGCTCGTTACGGTAAACTGCACCACCATCACCGACTCCCTCCTGGAAAGCGAGCTGTTCGGCCACAAAAAAGGATCCTTCACCGGCGCCATCGCTGACAAGAAGGGACTCTTCGAGGCTGCCGACGGCGGTACCATCTTCCTGGACGAAATAGGAGACATTACCCCGAAATTGCAGGCAGAGCTCCTGCGCGTCCTTGATATGGGGGAAGTACGTCCTGTCGGCGGTACGGGGCACAAAAAAGTCGACATACGCCTCATCGCCGCAACCAACAAGAAGCTGGAGGAAGGGGTTAGGGAAGGGTGGTTCCGGGAAGATCTCTACTACCGCCTTAATGTCTTCACTGTGACCATGCCCCCCCTTCGGAGCCGGGTCGAATCGATCCCGCTCCTTGCCCACCACTTCCTGGAAAAAGCGAGCACCAAGCTGAACAAAAAGATTGTTGCCATCGAGGAGCGGGCCATCAAGGCCATGCTTCAGTACCCTTGGCCGGGAAACATCCGGGAAATGCAGAACATCATCGAGAGGGCCGCGGTTCTCACCCACGACGACAACATCCGGTTGGAGAACCTCCCCAGTATCTTCACCGAAGACTACGCCACCGACGCTCCTCTCTCCCTCAGCACTAAGGCATCTTTCAAGTCCGAACGGGAACGCCAGGTCAGCCGGACCGAAAAGCACCTTATCCAGCGCTATCTGGCCGAATCCGGCGGCAATGTGTCAAAAGCGGCAAAACAGGCAAACATCCCCCGCAGGACCTTCTACCGGCTCCTTGAAAAGTACGGCATCAAGGGGCGGAGCGTAACATTCCAGTTCCCCGAAGGAAATCACACCCCCTAGTGTGCAACTTTGGCCACACCTGTGCCATTTGCGGCACACAATACACCCTTCCGTCATCCAATTAGCCACTATTAATAATTTAACATGTACGGATTCCGGCATGTTATGCCTCATGTTGCCAACAGCTCAAATTGGCACGCATATGGCATTATATGGTGTATTCATCAAAAACAAACACTAACCATAGGGACACGGAGGATAATAACAATGGGCAGAATGAGAGAGAACCCCCGGTACAACGTAATTTCCATGCGGATCAGCGACGAGGAGCGGGATACGCTCCAGATGATCATGGAGACGACCCAAAAGAGCGTTTCCGACATCATGCGGGAAGCGATGGATCTGTTCAAGACCCGTATCGACAGGGATAACTTCACCCGTCGCGCAGCCTGAGCCGACGACACCCACAGACGGGCGCCTACACAAAAGGGCCGCACATTTCGTGCGGCCCTTTTGTCGTCTGAATAACTGCTTCCGGTCTTCAAGATTTTACTAAATCGGTATGTGCAACCGTGCGATGGTCATACAGATGAGCCATCAGACGAAAGTGCGAGTGCTTTCTGTTGGTTCTGGTGGACATCTGTTCTCGTGTGTAAGGATGAACATTAACCGGTATGTTTCTGGTCTTGAAAATTGAACTGGCATAAAAGGTTTTTTAACATTGCCAGCCGCCCCCCCCCCAGTCTATACTACCCCCTCAAATCAATCCCATCCGGGGAACTCAACGTGCTCGTCAAAACCACCGAATTCATAACCAGCGCCACCAGGCCTGCCCACTACCCGTCGGGTGAACTGCCGGAGATTGCGTTTGCCGGCCGCTCCAATGTGGGGAAATCGTCCCTCATCAACGTGCTCCTGAACCGGAAGAACCTGGTCCGGACCAGTTCCACGCCCGGTCGCACCCAGCTCATCAACTTTTTCCTGGTCAACGGGGAGTTCATGCTCGTGGACCTGCCGGGGTACGGCTTCGCCAAGGTCCCCCTGGCGGTGAAGAAGCAGTGGGGCCCGATGATGGAGACCTATCTCTCCAGCCGGGACAACCTCCGGGTGGTGGTGCTGATTCTCGATATCCGCCGGGTGCCAACCGTTGAGGACCGGCAGATGCTGGAATGGCTCCGTGCCTACAGCGTTCCTCCCTTGCTGGTCGTGACCAAGTGCGACAAGGTCTCCAAAAACGAACGGGCCCGCCAGGTGGGGCTCATCGCGCGGACCCTGGAGGTGGAGAAGGATGAGCTCTACTTCTTCTCGGCGCTCTCCAAAGAGGGGAAGGACAACATCTGGGGCGAGATCGAACGGATCCTGGCGGTAAGCCGGGATGATGAGGAATGATCAACCATATTCTGTTTGACATTGCCCGGGCTCTCTGCTAGAAAAATTCCTACAATTGAATAGTTATTACATGGGCAACGTCGGACGACGCTGCTCATGATTCGATCTGGTGCTCTGAAAAGAGATAATAGGGAAGGGGGTGCGAATCCCCCGCTGTCCCGCAACTGTGAACGGTGATGAACGCCGCACGACGCCACTGAGTTTTATCGGGAAGGCG
Source organism: Geobacter sp. (assembly GCA_003574885.1). Lineage (GTDB taxonomy): Bacteria > Desulfobacterota > Desulfuromonadia > Geobacterales > Geobacteraceae > Geomobilimonas. The sequence continues at coordinate 106,975 of PJFC01000008.1, read as the reverse complement.
CGGCTAGTAAAGTGACCCGTAAGTCAGGAAACCTGCCAGGTTGAACCCAGTACGCAACCTCCGAAGGAGAGGGGCCGGGCAGAAGATTACCTGTTGACACCCCCTTTCCCTTTCGGAAGCGGGGTGTTTTTTTATGGCAAAATTGACCTTCATCACCGGCGGAGCCCGGAGCGGCAAGAGCCGCCTGGCGGAAAGCCTTGCCGTGGCCTATGGAGAGCCCATTGGCTACATCGCAACTGGCCAGGCCGGCGACGGGGAGATGGCGGAGCGGATCGCACGGCACCAGGCTCGGCGTGGTGAACAGTGGCAGACCATGGAGGAGCCGCTGGACCTGACGGGGGTACTGACGGGGCACGACGGCTACTTCCGTGCGGTGCTCGTGGACTGTGTCACCCTCTGGCTGACCAATCTGCTTCTCGCCCACGACGATCCGGGAAAGGTGATGGCCGAGGTGAAAAAGCTCGCAGCCCTCCTCCCGTCTCTCCAGACCCCGGTTATCCTCGTCTCCAATGAAGTGGGGATGGGGATCGTCCCGGAAAACCGCCTGGCACGGACCTTCCGCGACCTGGCGGGGGAAGCGAACGAGCTGTTGGCTGCCACGGCGGACGAGGTGTATGTCATGTTCTCTGGGTTGCCGCTGAAATTGAAAGGATGAAAACATAAGTCACATCTGATGAACACGAATTGAAGGCAAAACTCTATAACGGGACGCAGAAAAGGCGGAAACTGCAGATAAAGGCGGATTTAACAGCATAGAACAAATGAAATGGTTTTTATCCGCTTTTTCAGATGTGATCTGCGTTCCATTAACGGATTTAAGGTTTAATCCGCTTTCCGCGTTCATCCGCGTCCCCAGTTTTCGTTTTTGAATCTTACTGAGCTAAAGGAGTTTATAATGAGCCTGTTGACCGAAACCCTTGCCGCTATCAAGCCTGTTGACGCCGACCTTCTCCAGGAGGCGCAGCGTCGGCTGGACAACAAGACCAAGCCCCCCGGCTCCCTGGGGCGGCTGGAGGAGTTCGCCCGCCGGTTTGTCGCCATCAGCGGTAACCTGGAGCCTGACACATCGAAGAAGGCCATCTACACCTTTGCCGGCGACCATGGCGTGGTGGAGGAGGGGGTGTCGGCCTTTCCGAAGGAGGTGACCACCCAGATGGTTCTCAATATCCTCAACGGGGGCGCTGGTGTTAACGTCCTGGCCCGCCATGCAGGAGTTGAAGTACGGGTGGTTGATATCGGGGTCGATTATGACTTCGGCCAGGCGCCGGGGTTGCTGGTCCGCAAGGTGGCCCGTGGGACCCGGAACTTTGCAAAGGGACCGGCCATGACCCGGGATGAGGCGGTGGCAGCCCTGGAGGTGGGGATCGAGCTGGCCGGTCAGGCGAAGCGGGACGGTGTTGCCATGCTCGGAACGGGTGAGATGGGGATTGGCAATACCACCCCATCATCGGCCATTATTTCCGTCCTGTCGGGGAAACCGGTAGAAGAGGTTACTCATCGCGGCACCGGGATCGGCGATCGTGCCCTGGAAAACAAGGTCCGTGTCATCAAGGCAGGACTGGAGCTGAACCGCCCCGATCCGAATGATCCCCTCGACGTGCTCGCCAAGGTGGGGGGGCTGGAGATCGCCGGCATCGCCGGGCTTGTCCTCGGCGCTGCCGCCGACCGGGTGCCGGTGGTGGTGGACGGTTTCATCTCCACCGCCGGGGCGCTCATTGCCTGCGAAATGAACCCCCATGTGCGGGAATACATCTTCGCCGCCCACGAGTCGGTGGAGATCGGCCATCGCTTCATGCTGGAGCGGATCGGCGCCGAGCCGATTCTCGATCTCCACTTCCGCCTCGGCGAAGGGACCGGGGCGGCGCTCGCCATGGGGCTTATCGAGGCGGGGGTGAAGGTGCTGAAGGAGATGGCCACGTTCGATCAGGCGGGAGTGAGTGATGAAGTTTTGAGATAAACTCAAAACCCGACTCAAACTCATTATGCGTCTCTATTTCATTGCACTCCAGTTTCTCACCATCATTCCTCTCCCCTTCACGGTTCGCTGCGAGGAGGAGGACATGGGGCGTTCCATGGCCCTGTTCCCGGTGGTGGGGCTGACCATCGGCCTCTTTCTGGTCGGTCTCGACTACCTGCTGGGGCTTGTCTTCCTCCGGCCGGTGACCGAGCTGCTGCTTGTCACCGCCCTGGCGGCAGTAACCGGGGCGCTCCACCTTGACGGCCTGGCAGATGTCTTCGACGGCCTTGCTGCCCGGGGAGGGAAGGAGCGGTTCCTGGCGGTGATGAAGGACTCACGTACCGGTGCGGTGGGTGTGGTTGCGCTGGTTCTGGGACTCCTTCTCAAGTACCAGGCGCTCCTCCAGGTTCCGCCGGACCAGAAGCGGGCGGCGCTCCTCTTTTTTCCCATGGTAGCCCGCATGGCCCAGGTGCAGATGACGGTCGGCGCATTGCGGGCCAGGGCTGACGGTCTCGGCGCGACATTTGTCGGTGGCGCCGGGGCGGTCCAGTTCGCCGTCGCCTACATCGTCACCCTTTCCGTGGCGTTTCTCCTCCTGGGTGTGCCGGGGATATACTGCTGCATCATCCTCTACTCTCTCACCTGGGGGCTCAAGGCCTGGTTCCATCGGCGCCTCGGCGGGATCACGGGGGACATCATCGGCTGCACCAGCGAACTGAACGAGATTGCCGCGCTTCTGGCTATCATCGCATTAACGAAATTGACCTGAAAAAGGCATAGGGAACACGGAAAAGTTGAAAAAACCAGGATAACGGCGGATATGAAATCTGAAATCCGGGGTTCATCCGCCTTTATCAAGATTTTATCCGCTTTTCCCGCGTTCAATTGCCGTTACGACAAGAGAATACCAATGACATCGAAAACCAGAATCTATCTCATTCGCCATGGCGAGGTGGTGGGGGCGGGAACCCCCCGCTACAACGGCCATGCCGACGTGGGGCTCACCGAGCGGGGGGTGGCCCAGTACCATGGGCTGAAGAGTCGCTTCGACGGGGCGCGGATAGCTGCCTGCTACACGAGCGACCTGACGCGCTGTACGACCGGTGCCGGCATCCTCGGCGGTCATTTCGGCCTTGAGCCGGTGCGGGATTCCAATCTCAGGGAACTGAACATCGGCATCTGGGAAGGAATGACCTGGCAGGAGCTGATGGCCACCTATCCGGCTGAATGGCAGGCGCGTCTGGACGACATCGTCCATTACCGGGTGACGGAAGGGGAGAACCTGCTCGACCTGGAGAGCCGGGTAATGCCGGTGATCGGCGGCATCGTCGAGCGGCACCGGGGGGAAGAAGTCCTCGTGGTCGCCCACGGCGGGGTGAACCGGGTAATTCTCCTCAACGCCATCGGTGCACCGCTGTCGGCGCTCTTTAACATCGAGCAGAACTACGCCTGCCTCAATATCATCGATTATTATGCGGACGGCAAGGCGGTCGTGAAGCTTTTGAATGGGTGAAACGCGCCTTTTCCGCAATCTCGGCGTTGCCTTCGTCATCGCTTGTGACTCGACCTGACGGTCGCCCCTTGCGGGCGCCTTCGCGGTCCAATTTTGCAAGCAAAATTGTGCGACGTAGCGCTGTTTATGCCCGATGTCTGGGTACTACGTCTCCGCGCTTTTCCTCGGCGCCTTGACCTTGCGAAAAAATCGCGTTTCATGGAGTGGGTCAATAATTCAGATGTTGTTTGCTGTCGCGTTCAAGGAATAGATGCCATGAAGTCCATCATTATCGCCGCACCCATGAGCGGGTCGGGCAAGACCACCGTCACCCTCGGCATCATGGAGTGCCTGAAGCGGCGCGGGCTGAAGGTTGCTCCGTTCAAGGTCGGTCCCGACTACATCGACCCCGGCTATCACCGGCTTGTGACCGGCCGACCCTCCATCAACCTGGACGGGTGGATGTGCCCGCCCGATTTCGTGCGGGAGACCTTCATGCACCACGCTGCCGGCGCGGACGTTGCCGTCATCGAAGGGGTCATGGGGCTGTTCGACGGCGTGGGAGGCGTACGGGAAGAGGGGAGCACGGCCCAGGTGGCCAAGCTGACCGGTGCGCCGGTTATCCTCGTCGTGGATGCCCGCGGCCAGGCCCGCAGCGTTGCGGCGCTGGTCAAGGGGTTTGCCGACTTCGATCCCCTGGTGCGGGTTGCCGGGGTGATCTTCAATAACGTGGCGAGTGAAAATCACGCCCGTATCCTGCGGGAGTCAGTGGAATCCCTCGATTCCGGTCCGAAGGTGGTTGGCTGGCTTCCCCGGGAGAGCCGGCTCGATATTCCGTCCCGCCACCTAGGGCTGTTGACAGCCGAGGAAAACCCCTTGCCGGATGAGTACCTGGACCATCTGGCGGCGGTCATCCGGCAGCATATCGACCTGGGGCTGATCTGGACGATGGGGGCATCCCCTGCCGCCGACCTGCAGCTCCCCTTTAACACGCCGCCGGTGCCGCCGGTGCCGGGGCCGCCGGTGCGGATCGCTGTGGCACGTGATGAGGCGTTCTGCTTCGTCTACGAGGACAACCTGCGGCTGTTGCAGGAGGCGGGTGCCGAGATCGCGTTTTTTTCGCCGCTGCGGGACGAGGCACTCCCCGCCGATATCGGGGGAATCTATCTCCCCGGCGGCTACCCGGAGATGTTTGCCGACGCCCTGGCCGACAACATGGCCATGAAGGGGGCGATTCTCGATGCGATTGCCGCCGGCACTCCCCTCTATGCCGAGTGCGGCGGGTTCATCTACCTGACGCGTGGGGTACTGGACACCACCAGCGAGCCGGCATCGCTTGACGAACTGTTGGGTGTCTTTCCCGTCACCACCCGCATGCTGCCGCGCCGCAAAGCGCTTGGCTACCGGGAGATCGAAACGGTCGCCGACTCTATCATCGGCCCGGCGGGGACCATCGCCCGTGGCCATGAGTTCCACTATTCGGAGATGGAGGAGATCCCGGCGGTCGTCGAGCGCCTCTACCGGGTCCGCAGGCAGGGGACCGAACTGGAGCCGGAAGGGTACCGCTTTAAGCAATCCCTTGCCTCCTACATCCACCTCCACTTCGGGAGCTCGACGGGGGTGGCGGCGGCGTTCGTCGAGAGCTGCAGGCAATACAGCGACACACAAAAGCAATAGGACACGGATTTAAAGCAAAACCTTTAAGGGGACGCGGAAAAGGCGGAAAAATCTGATAACGGCGGATCGATCCAGAACCTAAAATAATTTACGTTTTTGAATCCGCTTTGATCCTTTTTTTCCGATTGTACTGTGTCCTATTCAGGATTTTGAAGTCATTCCACTGAAACGTAAGGAGCACCCATACTGTGAAAACCCAGATCGAACTGGCCCGCGAGGGGATCGTATCCACTCAGATGGCTACCGTTGCAAAAGACGAAGGGGTGACAACCGAGTATGTCCGGCAGATGGTTGCCGAGGGGAAGATCGTCATCCCCTGGAACCATGGCCGGAAACCGTTGGCCGTCGGGATCGGCAAGGGGCTCCGGACCAAGGTGAACGCCTCCATCGGCACTTCCTCGGATATCGTCGACTACGCGGCCGAGGTCAGGAAGGCAAAGGCTGCCCAGGAATCGGGGGCCGACACCCTCATGGAACTCTCCGTGGGAGGGGACCTGGACCGGGTACGGCGGGAAGTGATCGCGGCCGTGGATCTTCCTGTGGGGAACGTTCCCCTTTACCAGGCGTTCTGCGAGGCGGCCCGGAAATACGGCGACCCGAACAAGCTGGACGAGGAGATGCTCTTCGATCTGATCGAGAAACAGTGCGCCGACGGCATGGCGTTCATGGCGGTCCATTGCGGCATCAACCTCTACACCATCGAACGGCTCCGGAAACAGGGGTACCGGTATGGCGGGCTGGTCTCCAAGGGTGGCGTCTCCATGGTCGCCTGGATGCTCGCCAATAACCGGGAAAACCCCCTCTACGAAAAGTTCGACCGGGTGACCGCCATCCTGAAGAAATACGACACGGTCCTCTCCCTGGGTAACGGCCTGCGGGCCGGGGCGATCCACGACAGCTCGGATCGGGCCCAGATCCAGGAGCTCCTCATCAACTGCGAACTGGCGGAGATCGGCCGGGAGATGGGATGCCAGATGCTGGTGGAAGGCCCGGGGCACGTGCCACTGGACGAGGTGGAGGGGAACATCCAGCTCCAGAAACGGATGAGCGGCGGCGCACCGTACTACATGCTCGGCCCCATCTCCACCGACGTCGCCCCCGGCTTCGACCACATAACCGCCGCCATCGGCGCGGCCCAGTCGAGCCGTTTCGGCGCCGACCTCATCTGTTACATCACCCCGGCCGAGCACCTGGCCCTCCCCAACGAGGATGACGTCCGCCAGGGGGTGAAGGCTGCCAAGATCGCCGCCTACATCGGCGACATGAACAAGTACCCGGAAAAGGGGCGGGAGCGGGACCGTGAAATGTCCAAGGCGCGCCGCGACCTCAACTGGGAGAAGCAGTTCGAACTCGCCCTCTATCCGGAGGACGCCCGCGCCATCCGCGCCAGCCGTACCCCCGAGGACGAGGCTACCTGCACCATGTGCGGCGATTTCTGTGCATCGCGGGGTGCGGGGAAGCTGTTTGCCGGGGACCTGCGGGGAGATAAAATATAGATTCAGAATCTGCCACTGAGACACGGAGACAGAGAAAAGGCTCTGGGCTAATTCTATGGTAACCTATAACAAAAGAAAAAGATTTTCCTCCGTGACTCTGTGGCTCTGTGGCGGGTTATTGCTTTTTAGCTCTACCCCGGCCCATGCCATGCACATCTCCGAGGGGATTCTGCCGTTCAACTGGGCGGCGCTCTGGTTCGTGGTGGCGGTGCCGTTCGTGGCGCTGGGGATTAAGCGGCTGAACGTGCTGGCGAAGGACGACCTCTCCTTCAAGCCCCTGGTGGGGCTCATGGCGGCGGTGGTGTTCATCATCTCCTGCATGCCGATCCCGGTTCCTACCGCCGGCACCTGCTCCCACCCCTGCGGCACGGGGATCGCGGCGATCCTGGTCGGCCCCTTCGTGAGCGTCCTCATAAGCGGGGTGGCGCTCCTCATCCAGGCGCTCTTCCTCGCCCACGGCGGTATTTCCACCTGGGGGGCGGACGTTGTCTCCATGGGGGTGGCCGGTTCCTTTGCGGGGTGGTTCGTCTTCCGGGGGCTCCGCATCATGGGGGCGAGCATGGGGGTGGCAGGTTTTTTTGCCGGACTCCTCACAGACTGGGCTACCTATGCCACCACGTCGGTGGAACTTGCTTCGGGTATTCGCGGCAGTGAGCCGCTCCTGCCGCTGTTCTGGAAAATTCTTCTCGCCTTCATCCCGACCCAACTCCCCTTGGGGCTCCTGGAGGGGGCCATGACCGCCGGGATGGTGGTGCTGCTCTACAAAAAACGCCCCGACCTCCTCGTCAAGATGCGGGTCATCACGGAAAAGGAGCTGACAGCCCATGCCTGAACGGAAACGGAAATGGCGGATTTTTCTCCTCCATATCATCCTACTTCCCACGGTGATGTACGTCTTCTACTTCTTCACTCTTGGTCCCAAGCCCTATACCGGCGTGGACGAGGCGGTGGTGGAGAAGATTGCGAAGGAGCATGGCCGTGAGGCGCATAAACCGCTCATCGATCCGGGGGAAGGGGATTTGCTCCTCTTCGCCTTTCTCGTGGCAGGTGTCGTCGGGGGGGTTGCCGGCGGCTATTACTGGCGGATGCTGGTGAGCGAGAAGAAGGACAAGGGCGGCCCCGGCAACTCCGGGCCGCAGGAATAACGGCATGCACCATTTTACCTGCCAACCCCAGAATAACGATCACCTGTTGACCCGCCTCGATGTGCGGGTGAAGCTCCTCAGTGCTCTGGCGCTCCTGGTGATGGTGATAAGCTGCCGGGGGATCGCCTTTCCCCTGCTGGTTGCGGGGGTCTGCGGCGGAATCTGTCTATCTCTCGGCGTTCGCCCCAGGGTGCTGGCGCTCCGCTTCGCCGAACCGCTCTTCATCGCGGGGGTGGTGCTCCTTCTCAAGCTCTTCTTTGCCGGGACGGTGCCGCTCTTTTCCTTCACCATCGCCGGATGGGAGGTTGTCGGCCATCAGGACGGACTCATGGAAGGGGTCCGGATCGCCAGCCGGATCGCCGGCGCGGTTACGGTTGTGGCGGCGGTGGGGTTTGCCACTCCTTTTACCGACCTTATGGCGGCCCTGGCCTGGCTCCGGGTGCCGAAAGGGTTCATCGAGGTGGCGCTGTTTGCCTGGCGCTACCTGTTCGTGCTCCTGGACGACGCCCAGGTGGTCTACGCAGCCCAGAAGAATCGCCTCGGTTATGCCGGTTACCGGCGGGGGCTCCGCTCCTTCGGGACCCTGGCCGGTGCCCTCGTCATCAAGGCCTTCGACAACAGCCAGAACATAACCACCGCCATGGTCCAGCGCGGCTACGACGGTACCATGCCGCTGTTGAAACACCGGCCGTTCCGGCTGACTGAGGTCACGGCGGCCCTGCTCGTGATGGCCGGCATGGGGGTGCTGTGGCGGATTTAGTACGCCTTTCCGTAAATCTTGACACATTCAGGTATCCCGACGGCACGGTGGCGCTGGCGGATATCCGTCTTTGCGTGAAACAGGGCGAATTTTGCGGCATCCTCGGCTCCAACGGCTCGGGGAAGACGACACTCCTGAAGATCATGGACGGCCTGATCAAGGAGTACACTGGACAGGTGCTGCTTGACGGCGAGGACGTGCGCCGGCTTCACCCCCGCGACATCTACCGGAAAGTGGGACTGGTGTTCCAGAACCCGGACGACCAGCTCTTCGCCCATACGGTTTTTGAGGATGTGGCTTTTGGGCCGCGCAACATGGGGTGCGACGAGGCGGAGGTGAAGCGGCGCGTGGACGGCGCTCTGGCGAGCGTGGAGATGGCTGAGTATACGGGGAAGAATATCCACGCCCTGAGCTTCGGCCAGAAAAAGCGGGTCTGCATCGCCGGCCTCCTGGCCATGGGGCACGAGATACTCCTCCTTGATGAACCGACCGCCGGGCTCGACCCGATGGGAGAGCATCTGATGCTGGAACTGCTCACCAGGCTCAATCGAGACGAGGGGGTGACCATCGTCATGGCGACCCACAGTGTCGACCTGGTGCCGCTCTTCCTCCATCGACTCCACATATTGAGCCGGGGACGGCTTGTCCGGGGAGGGACACCTGAAGAGGTGTTCACAGCCCCTGCTGAGCTGGAGCAGGTTAAGCTCCGCCTCCCCCACATTGCCGAGCTGATCCATAAACTCACCCACGAGGACGGGCTCCCGTTCCAGCGTCTTCCCCTCACCATCGGCGCGGCGCGGCGGGAGATCGTGGAGATGGTGCAAAGAAAACCGAATTAACAGGGATATTAAGGATAATCAGGATTAAAACCAGAACCTGATTAACCTGAATTCAGGTCACTACCTCAACGAACCTTTCAGGTGAAACCTGGAATTCGGGGTCATACGCCTTTATCCGATGTTATCCGCTTTTTCCGTGTTCAATTGCCGTTTCGGGTTTACAGATTTATCATTTATCCTGAATATCCTGTTAAATATGCTTATGTGAGGTTTGCATGAAAACAGCAATTCTGCTTATGGCTCACGGGAGCCGCATTCCCGAGGCGAATGACGCCGTGCATGAGATCGCCGCCATGGTGAAAGAGATGACCGGCTATGACATCGTGGAGGTGTCGTTCCGGGAGCAGCACCTCCCCAACATCCAGCAGGGGATAGACGCCTGCGTGGCGAAAGGAGCGAAGAGGGTAATCCTCATGCCGTACTTCCTCTTTGTCGGTGCCCACGTGCAGGAGGACCTGCCGGAGGAGATGAACCGGGCGCGGGAGCGCTATCCCCGCGTGGAGTTTGCCATGGGAACACACCTGGGGGTGCACCGGAAGCTGGCCGAGGTGGAGGTGGCGCGGATTGTTGAGTCCCTTGCTGCGGCGGGGTGGCGCTGATGTCGGTGCACCTGCGGCCGGAGGAGATCGAAGCCCAGTCGTTTGCCATGATCGACGCGGAGGTGGGGGACCACCCCTGGTCGGCAGCCGAGTGGCCGGTGGTGCGCCGGGTGATCCACACGAGTGCTGATTTCGAGTATGCCCGCTCCATGGTCTTTTCCCCCACCGCCATCGCCGCCGGTGTCGCCGCACTGCAAAGCGGGCGCGGCATCGTCACCGACACCACCATGGCCCTGGCCGGTATTGCCAAACCCCGCCTGGCCCGCTTTGACTGCCAGGTCGCCTGCTTCGTGGCCGACCCGGCCGTGGCGGCAGCGGCCAAAGAACAGGGGATTACCCGCTCCATTCTTGCCATGCGCAAAGGTGCAGCTGATCCGGGTAATGGCATCTTCGTTATCGGTAATGCTCCGACGGCCCTGTTCGAGCTGATTCGCCTCATCCGTGAGGAGGGGGTGAGACCTGACCTAATCGTCGGCCTTCCCGTCGGCTTCGTTGGCGCGACGGAGAGCAAGGCCTCTCTCGTCCTTATGGAACGGGAGTTTCCCGAGGTCCCCTTCATCACAAACAGTGGCCGCAAGGGAGGGTCAAACGTGGCGGCGGCGGTCGTTAATGCGCTGCTGATCCTGGCTGAAGGTTCTGAGTGAGCGTTAAAACGCTTCGACATGGCTATACAACCGGTGCCTGCGCGGCGGCGGCTGCCAAGGGCGTGGCGCAGATGCTGCGGGAGCGGGCTTTAGTGGATGCGGTCGACTTGAATCTGCCAACCGGCGAAACGGCCCGGTTCACGCTTCACGGCCAGCAACTGACGGATACCAGCGCTTCCTGTTATGTGGTAAAGGATGCGGGGGATGACCCGGACGTGACCAATGGTGCGGAAGTCCATGTGACCATCAGGGTGACGTTTTTCACCCCGTTCCGGATCGTTATCGAGGGTGGGACGGGGATCGGCAGGGTGACTAAGCCCGGTCTGGCCGTGCCGCCGGGGGAGTGGGCCATCAATCCCGTCCCACGGCGGATGATAACGGAGGCCATCAACGAAGTGCTTGCCATGCGCTGCATGCCGGCGACCCTGACAGCGACGGTCAGCATCCCCAACGGTGTCGAACTGGCGAAAAAAACTCTGAACGAGAGACTCGGCATCGTGGGGGGGCTTTCCATCCTCGGCACCACCGGCATCGTCCGTCCCATATCTGCAAAGGCATGGACCGATACCATCGACATTGCCATTGATGTGGCGCTTGCCTGTGGCAGCCGGACCGTGGTGCTTTCCACCGGGCGGACCAGCGAGATGGTGGCGCAGAAAGCATTAGGGACTGGCAAGAACATTAAGGAAGAAGCCTTTGTGATGATGGGGGACCATGTGGGGTATGCCCTGCGTGCCTGCGTCCGGAAGGGGGTGGAACGGGTCGTTCTCGCCGGCCAGTTTGCCAAGCTTCTCAAGATTGCCTGCGGCCACGAGCAGACCCATGTCAATTCCTCGGAACTGGATCTCCGGACATTGGCGGAATGGCTGGAACTCAAAACTCAAAACTCTTCAGGCCCGCAGTTTGGGTCAAAACTCAAAACTGCAGTTACCGAAGCCAACACCGCCCGCCAGGTGCTGGAGGAGTTGGGGAATGATCCCGCACTGGTCGAGCTGGTGTGCGGAAAGGTGAGGCTGTTTGCTGAGATGATAGCGCCCGGGGCCGACGTGAAAGTTTTATTGGCAGGGTATAACGCAGAAGTGCTATATTTCGGGTAAAATTAGCACTGTTTGTATTTTGCGGTGACAATACATTTGTTCGTTTCATAGGAGGGGTCACATGCCTCAACAGAAGGTTTATCTGGTCGGTGCCGGCATCGCGGGATGGGAAGGGTTCGGTTCCAAGGCGCTGGAGGTGATCAACAAGGCCGACGTGCTCATCGGACACCAACGCCACCTGGACATTTTTCCTGACTTCAAGGGTGAGAAACAGACGATCGGTGACCTTTCCATCATGCTTGACTTTCTCAAGAAGACGGAGAAAAGTGTGGTAGTGCTCGGTTCCGGCGACCCGAACTTCTTCGGGGTGGGGCGGTTTCTCCTGCGCAACCTGTCCAAGGAGCGGATCGAGATATTTCCCAATGTAACGAGCATCCAGTATGCCTTCGCCCGGATCAAGGAGCCGTGGGACGACGCCATCTTCGTCTCCGTCCACGGACGGGGACTTAAAGGCGCTATCGACCGGATCATCGCGGCGGAGAAGGTGGCGATTCTCACCGACGAAACCAATTCGCCGGCGGCCATAGCCCGGGAGCTGATCGCCCGGGGGGCCGAGGGGTACGACGCTTGGCTCTGCGAGGACCTGGGGATGGCGGGAGAGAAATTCACCAAAACCGACGTCAAGGGGTTGGTTGAAATTCCCGCCTCGGCGCTCAACATCCTTATCCTCATCAAGACATGGGAGCCATCCCTTACCCAGTATCCCCTCATTGGCATCGATGACGACGAGTTCGCCACCGCCAAGAAGCTCATCACCAAGCAGGAGGTGCGGGCGGTCGCCCTGGGGAAACTGCAGCTGCAGGACGACCTGGTGATGTGGGACATCGGAGCGGGGAGCGGCTCGGTCTCCATCGAGGCGTCCAACCTCCTCCCCAACGGCCGGATATTTGCTCTGGAGAAGAACCCCCAGTACCTCACCTTCATCCGCGACAACCTGAAGAAGTTTGTCGCCCGCAACGTCATGCTCATTGAGACCTATGCGCCTGAGGGGCTGGACGACCTTCCCGACCCGGACCGCGTCTTCATCGGCGGATCAGGCGGCATGCTGGATGAGATCATCGATGCGGTGGCCCGGCGCCTTAAACCGGACGGGCGGATCGTTCTCAATGCCGTGACTCTTGATACCCTTACCAAGGCGGTGGAGTTCCTGGAGGACCACGGCTATACCGTGGAGGTGACCTGCGTCAACATCGCCAAGACCCGGGGGCTCACCGAGTACAAGATGTTTGAGGCGCATAACCCCGTCTACATCGTTTCCGCCTGGAAGGGTGAAGAGTAATGGCTAAAATCTACGCCGTCGGTGTCGGCCCCGGCGACCCGGAGCTCCTGACCCGCAAGGCTGAGCGGATTATCCGGCAGGTGCCGGTTATCTGCTCCCCCACCGGTGCAGTGGATGCCGCCAGTTACGCCCTCTCTATTGTTGAGGAGTTCCTCGACCGTTCCCGCCAGGAAGTTCTTATCCAGGTATTCCCCATGAGAAAGGACCCGGCCGACCTGGAGCCGTTCTGGCAGGAGGCTGCCGCCCAGGTTGTGGAGCGCGTCCGGCAGGGGCTGGACGTGGCCTTCATCACCATCGGCGACCCGTTTCTTTACTCCACCTTTCTCTACCTCTACCGCATCTTCCGCGAACAGTACCCCGATATCCCCATCGAGGTCGTTCCCGGTATCTCCAGCGTTGGTGCTGCTGCCGTTGCAGCCAACCTCCCCCTCGGGATGGCCTCTGATCGGATCGCCATCCTTCCTGCCACGTTTGAGACGGAGAAGCTCCTCAAAACCCTCATCGACTTCGACACCGTGGTCTTCATGAAGGTACACCGTGTCTTTGATCAGGTCTACGGGATGCTTAAGGCCCTGGGGCTGGAGAAGAAGGGGGCCTTCATCCGGCGGGTAGGTTCGCGTGACGAAGAGGTGGTGTACGACCTGGCGTCACTGGTGGGGCAGAAGCTGGATTACCTGTCGTTGCTCATCGTGCGGAAAAACTGAATGGGACGCGGATCAAGGCGAAAAAGGCGGAAGACGAGAATCGTAATGGAACGCGGAAAAGGCGGAATTTACGGATAACGGCGGATTAATTACTCGGAAGAAAAGCTGATGAAGGAATCACAGTTCTTCCTATTTCTCATAATATGGGCTTTATCTGCCATCGGGTATGGTGGAGGAATTGTTTACGGTTTGCATTTTCTGAGAAAAAACACCCTCGTTGATACAAGGGTGCCCCAATTTGTTGGTGATCTCATTTTGGGGCGACTAGGGACCAACTACAAGATGTTCTGCTTTGCGCATAGCCAAAAATATGGAACATTGCTGACCAAAGTGATGTTAACTATTCATTTTGCATCTGTTTTGTTGGTATTCGTATTACCTGTCTTTTGGGAGTAATCCTCTGTGGCTGATAACGATATTGTCCATTTCGTCGGCGCCGGTCCCGGCGATGCCGAACTCATTACGGTGAAAGGGGCACGCCTTCTTAAGGGGGCGGACGTTGTCGTCTATGCCGGAAGTCTGGTGGATCGGGAGCTGGTCCGGACCTATGCGGCCACCGCCGAAGTCCACGATTCCGCGGGCATGACCCTGGAGGAGACGACCGACGTGCTTGCTCGGGCGGTGGCCGATGGCAGACGTGTCGTGCGCCTCCACACGGGTGACCCCTCCATCTACGGTGCCATCCAGGAGCAGATGGGGGAACTGGATAGGCTGGGGATAGGCTATGAGGTCATTCCCGGCGTGACGAGCGCCTTTGCGGCGGCGGCGGCTCTGAAGCAGGAACTGACGCTCCCCGAAGTCTCCCAGACGGTGATCATCACCCGCCTGGCGGGGAAGACGCCGGTTCCTGAACGGGAGCAGCTGCGGGAGCTCGCCCGAAGCGGTGCCACTATGGTTATCTACCTCTCCGTCGCCATGGTCGACCAGGTGGTGGCGGAACTGCTGGCGGGGGCCTACACTCCTGCGACGCCGGTGGCGGTGGTGGCCAGGGCCAGCTGGGCCGACGAACAGGTGGTGGAGGGAACCCTTGCTGATATCGCGGCGAAGGTTGAGGCCGCCGGTATCGGCAAGCAGGCTCTCATCCTCGTGGGGGATGTGCTGAAGGCGCGCAGGGAAGGTCTCAAAGCGAAGTCGCTCCTCTACGACAAGGGGTTCAGCCACGGGTTGCGGAAGGGTATTCTGTCGTAATTACCTGCAGGGAAATGGTGATAAATGAAAAGACAGCTTTCACGATTGGTGCTTGTGGCCACAATCATGAGTTCGGTACCGGCGTGGGCGGTTCCGACCAGGATAGTGGTCAAGGTCAGGACCAAAGATGCAAAGTTCCTTGGGTCCGGCATGGGCGGGGCACTCATTACCGTGAAAAACGTCGATACCGGAGAGCTGCTGGCCAAAGGGGTGACGGCGGGGGCTACCGGGAAGACGGACCATATAATGGAAGAACCCCATCAGCGGAATGTCCCTCTCTCTGACGAGAAAACCGCCAAATACACTGCGACGATCGACATCAACGAGCCGACACTCGTCGAGGTGAAGGCCTTCGGTCCCCTGGCCCAGCGGCAGTCCGCAAACACCATCACTCTTACCCAGTGGATCATCCCTGGCAAGGATATCGTCCAGGGGGATGGCCTGGTGATGGAGATGCCCGGATTCGCGGTGGACGTCCTTGCTCCCCCTGCGCATACCAGGTATTCGACGAAACAGCTGCCGGTGAAGTTCGATGTACAGGCGAACGTGATTATGATGTGCGGCTGTCCCGTTTCGGCTGATGGAGTGTGGGATGCCAACAGGTACGAGGTTAAGGCGCTCATCACGCGTGACGGTAAACCGGTTGGCGAACTGCCGCTGAAATATGCCGGCAAACCGAGCCAGTTTGCCGCATCCATGGAGATAACGGAAGCAGGAGCCTACGGGATTACGGTGTACGCATTCGATGCCGTCAATGGCAATACGGGAGTGGACAAGAGCACTGTCATTGTTGAATAACGATCGAGATGCCGGCGACCCGCATGTCGGACTGTCATGGGTGTAAGTTTCAAGGAGATGTCCGGTCGGCTGACGTGATGGATGATCAGGCGGATGCAGTGATGAAGATTGTTGTTATCGCCATAACCCGCAATGGTGCACGGCTCGGGACGCGCCTCAGGGAAGGCTTCCCCGACGCCCGGCTGTTTGTCCTGCAGAAGTATGCGGGGCAGGCGGGTAAGGGGGCGCAGGGGTTCAGCGGCGAATTGTCCGGCCTGGTGCGGGCGCTCTGGCCTGAGACGGAAGGATTCGTCTTCATCATGGCCGCCGGCATCGTTGTCCGTCTGGTGGCGCCGCTTCTGGAGGGGAAAGAGAAGGATCCCGCTGTGGTCGTGATGGACGACGGAGGGCGGTTCGCCATCTCACTCCTTTCCGGGCACCTAGGTGGGGCTAACGAGTTGGCCTGCCGCTGCGCCTTCATCACCGGTGCCCGGGAGGTGATCACCACCGCCACTGACGTCAATGATCTGCCGTCCTTCGATATGCTGGCCAAGGAGGAGGGGTGGGTGATCGATGACCTCTGCCGGGTCAAGACTCTCAATGCCCTGCTGCTTGACGGCGACGAGATCGCCGTGGTCGATCCGTCGGAACGGGTCCGTTCCTACTGCCACGGCCGGGGGAAGCTCACCTTTTTCGACACCTTCCTGGAAGCGCTTCAGAGTTCGGCCAGGGGATGCCTTTTCGTCACCAACCGGTACCTGCCGTCCCAACTCCAGTCGGAACGGTTGCTGGTGCTCAGGCCCCAGAACCTGGTGCTCGGGATCGGCTGCAACAGCGGCACGACCGCCGACGAAATCGAGGACGTTGTACTGGCTAACCTGAAGAGGCTTTTCCTGTCCATCAGGAGCGTAAAGTGTATCGCCACGGCTGTTGCCAAGCGGGATGAGCCAGGGCTGCTCTCCTTTGCCGGCAAGTACGGACTGACCCTCGTCTGTTATGAGAGTGAGGAACTGAACGGCGTCCCGGTCCCTTCACCTCCGTCCCCCCATGCCCAGGCTGCCATCGGTGCCAACGGCGTGGCCGAACCAGCTGCGGTCCTGGCGTCGGGAGGAGGAACCCTGCTGCTGAAAAAGGTGAAAAGCGGGAATGTGACCCTGGCGGTCGCGGAAGTGGCGTGAGACAGATTAATTGATTGAGGTTTTTTTATGTCCAAGTTATTCGTCGTCGGGACCGGCCCCGGCGATCTGAAACATATGACGTACGAGGCGCGGTCGGCGCTGGAGGCGGCGGAGGTGGTGGTCGGCTACAAGACCTACCTGGATTTGATCGCTCCGCTCCTCTGGGGTAAGGACGTGGTGTCGTCCGGTATGCGCGGCGAGGTGGAGCGCTGTCGCGAGGCGCTCCTCATTGCGGCTGAGGGGCGGAATGTGGCCCTGGTATCCGGCGGTGATGCGGGGATTTACGGCATGGCAGGGCTGGTGCTGGAACTGGCTCGCGAACTGCAGACCCCGCTGGAGGTGGTCATCGTGCCGGGGGTGTCGGCGGTCCAGGCAGCCGCGGCGGTGCTTGGCGCCCCCCTCATGCATGACTTTGCGGTAATCTCCCTTTCGGACCTGCTGACGCCGTGGGGTGCTATCAAGCGGCGTCTGGGGGCGGTGGCGACTGCCGATTTCGTTGTCGCTCTCTACAACCCCCGCAGCAAGGGACGGGTAACCCAGATCGAAGAGGCCCGACGAATCATGCTCTCCTCCAGGGCCTCCGCCACGCCGGTGGGGATCGTCCGGAACGCCCTGCGCGCGGGGGAGAAGCGGGTTGTTACCACCCTTGAGGAAATGCTCGATCACAAGATCGACATGTTCTCCCTCGTCATCATCGGCAACTCCACTACCTTCGTGGACGACGAGGGGCGGATGATAACGCCGCGAGGCTATGAGAACAGGTCAACGTTCACCGTTCAACGTCCAACAGGCACAGATAACCTTGAACCTCGAACCTTGAACCTTGAACCCCGCCAGGGCAAGGCCCTGATGATCTGCGGCACCGGGTCAGACGTCGGAAAGTCGGTGCTGACCGCCGGCATCTGCCGCATCCTGAAGCGGCGCGGCTTGACGGTGGCGCCGTTCAAATCTCAGAACATGGCCCTTAACTCGGCAGTGACGCCCGAAGGTGGCGAGATCGGCCGGGCCCAGGCGGTGCAGGCCGCGGCCTGCTGTCTTGCTCCCCACACCGATATGAACCCGGTGCTGTTGAAGCCCAATTCCGACACGGGGAGCCAGGTCATCATCCAGGGGAAGGTGGTCGGCACCATGTCGGTTCGAGAGTACAATGCCTACAAGCCGAAGGCGTTCAGGAAAGTGGAGGAGAGCTACGGCCGTCTGATGGCGGCCAATGACTTCGTCGTCATCGAGGGGGCGGGGAGCATCGCCGAGATCAATCTGAAAGCCCATGATATCGCAAACCTGCGGGTGGCGAAAATGGCCGGCAGCCCGGTTATCCTTGTTGCCGATATCGACCGGGGGGGAGTCTTCGCCCAGATCGTCGGCACACTGGAGTTGCTGGATCCCGCCGAACGGGTACTGGTAGAAGGGGTGGTTATCAACAAGTTTCGCGGCGACCCTTCACTCCTCACCTCGGGAATCGAGTTTGTGGAGCGGCGGACCGGCGTGCCGGTGCTCGGCGTGGTCCCCTATTTCACCGGGTTCCGCCTGCCGGAGGAGGACAGCGTCGCGCTGACAAGACGGGGACAGGGGACGGAGAACCGGGGACGGGGAACTGCAAAAGATAAAATACATGTTGGCGTGGTGAAGCTGCCGCGCATCTCCAACTATACCGACTTCGACGCCCTGGAAGGGGAGCCGGACGTGGCGCTCCGGTATGTTGAAGAGCCCCAGGATCTGACGGGACTCGACGTTCTCATCCTGCCGGGGAGCAAGTCGACAATTGCCGATCTCTTTTTTCTCATCGAGGGTGGGCTGTTCGGGGCGATACTGGCCTTTCCGGGACGGATCGCCGGCATCTGCGGCGGTTACCAGATGCTCGGCAAGCATATCCTCGACCCGATCGGCATGGAGTCCCCCATTGTCGAGGCTGACGGGTTGGGACTCCTCGACGCCATTACCACCATGCTCCCGGAAAAAGAGACCCACCAGGTTGAGGCCCAGCTGCTGCAAGGGGGTGGCGTAGTTGCGCCCAAGTGCCGGTCCACGGAGCTGAGCGGCTACGAGATCCACATGGGGGAAACGCTGGTCGGCGATGGTTCGCGGTCATTTGCCTTCATCTCCAGCCGGTCGGGCAATCCGGTGAAGGTAAGGGACGGTGCTGTCTCCCCTGACGGGCGTGTGTTCGGCACCTATCTGCATGGCATTTTTGATAATGACCCGTTCCGCACCGCCTACCTGAACCGTATCAGGAAGGAAAAGGGGCTCCTGCTGCCGGTAACCACAGGAGCGTTGGAAGACCCCTTCGATCTCCTGGCTGCGCACCTGGAGAAGCACCTGGACATGGAGCGTTTGCTGGCCATCTGCGGTCTGGATGCCACGGAAGGGTAACCGATGAGGCAGAAACAAAAAACCTGGTAATGGGATACGGAAAAAGCGGAAGCTACGGATAAAGGTGGATTTAACGGCAACACCAATTCGATTATGATTTTATCCGCCGGTATCCGGTTTATTCCGCTTCTTCCGCGTACTATTCCGGGTTGGGGATTTTTTCCGTATTAATCCCATCCCATAGTTACGAACAGTTCAGGACTACGTGATAGTACCTTTTCCCCATACCACGGCAGTGGTCCTTGCCGCCATTTTCCTCGACCTCCTCCTCGGTGATCCGCGCTGGTTTCCCCATCCGGTGGTGGGAATCGGTTGGCTCGTTACGTTCCAGGAACCGCGCCTGCGCCGGCTGATTCCTTCCGAATTTCTGGCAGGGATTGTCCTCCTCGTCATGACGGTCGGCATCACCTTTGGCCTTTCACTGGCTGTCCTGCGGGGGGCTTCTGCCCTGAACTCCGCTGCTGGTTTTGTCGTGGCGGTCATTCTCGCCTGGAACTGTCTCGCCGCCCGTTCGCTCCACCGTGAATCACGGCTGGTAGCTGACGCTCTCGGCCGGGGCGACCTCGACGGGGCACGGCGTTACCTCTCTTTCATCGTCGGCCGGGACACGGCGGAGCTGGATGAGCCGGAAATCTGGCGGGGTGTGGTGGAGACCGTGGCGGAGAACACCTCCGACGGGGTGATCGCTCCCCTCTGCTGCCTCATGCTCGGCGGTCCCCCCCTGGCGCTTGCCTATAAGGCGGTCAACACCCTTGACTCCATGGTCGGCTACAAGAACGAGCGCTACCTCCAGTTCGGCCGGGCCTCAGCCCGTTTTGACGATCTGGTCAACTGGATACCGGCTCGTCTGACTGGCCTTCTCATGGTTGTGGCGGCCACACTCGTCGGTCTCTCCGGCCGGAACGCCTGGCGGATAATGCGTCGCGATGGCCACAACCACAGCTCACCCAACAGCGGCATTCCCGAGGCGGCGGCGGCCGGGGCACTGGGGGTGCAACTCGGTGGAACGAATTTCTACTTCGGAAAACCGGTGGCGAAACCGACCATCGGCGATCCGGACAAGCCGCTCGATCAGGCCGCCTATCGAGGCGCCGTGCGCCTCATGTACGGTACGCTGTTTCTCCTGACGGGAGTGTGGCTCGGTATGTGGCTGATTGCATAGGCTTGAGGACGTTAACGGCAATTTGTTCGCGGATGAAAACGGATAAACCAAAACCAAATAGTACACGGAAGAAGCGGAAACACCGGATAACGGCGGATAGAGCATTGAGTCTGGTTTTACCGTTAAATCCGTTTTTATCCGTGTTTTTCCGCTTTTTCCGCGTTCCATTAGAAGTTTTCGCCTCTAACCCGTGTCCCGTTCTGATGCTGCATATCTCTGCGTTTTCGTGGTGAAAGGTTCAGGAAGCATGTCCACTGACTTCGAACATGGCGGCAATGTCTTTGCCGTTGCCCGTTCCCTCGGGATCGCTCCGGAGGAGCTGCTTGACTTTTCCGCCAGCATCAATCCCCTCGGCATGGCGCCTGGCGTGCGGGAGGCGGTCATGGGCTCCTTTGACCGGTTGCTCCACTATCCGGACAGCGAGGCGGCGGAGCTCAGGCACTCGCTGGCGGCGCTCCATGGGGTAACCGATCAGAACATCTGCGTGGCCAACGGTTCGACGGAGCTGATCTATCTGGCTCCCCGGCTGGTTGAGGGAAAGAGGGGGCTGGTCATTGCTCCCCCCTTTGCCGAGTATGCCAAGGCCTTGGCGCTGGCCGGCTGGTCCGTAGACTACCATGAGTTGCGCCCTGTCGATGGATTTGAGCTCAACCTGGAAAGGCTTCGGGGGCAGCTGGGAGAAGGGTCCGATATCCTCTTCCTCGGTAACCCGGGCAATCCGACCGGCCGGCTCATTTCCCGTGCCGAGGTGGGAGAGCTGCTGGATATCTGCCGCTCTGCAGGGACCTTCCTGGTTCTGGACGAGGCTTTCATGGATTTCTGTGAAGAGGGATCGGCGAAGGATCTGGTGTGCCGGAATGATCGGGCCGTGATCTTTCGCTCCCTGACCAAATTCTATGCCCTCCCCGGATTGCGGCTCGGCTGCGCCATCGGTTCACCCGGGGTAATCAATCGCCTGCAGACGCTGCGTGGTCCCTGGAGCGTCAACGGCGTGGCCCAGGTGGCGGGAATTGCGTCCCTGGCTGATAGAGAGTATCGGGAACGGACCCTCTTAGCTGTTTCCGGAGAGCGGGGGTTGCTTATGGCCGGTCTGGGCCGGATTGCCGGTCTGAAACCGTACCCGTCCGCTGCCAACTACCTGCTCGTGGAGATTGAGCAGGGACCGGCTGCTGGAGAGCTCTGTCGCAGGCTCCTCACAGAACGGATTCTCCTGAGAAACTGCGCCAGCTTTACCGGCCTTGCCGATCGTTTCTTCCGTGTCGCGGTGCGGAGCCGTGAGGAGAACGTACGGCTCCTCGCTGCCCTGGCAGCTGCTCTGACCACCTGAGGGTACTACCCCCTTCCGCCCCTTTATCCTTGACATCCGGCACGGGACCGCTATTATCTCAATGGAAACCATTTTTATTTAGGATGAGGCCTCGCCCCATGCACCACGATTTCGCTGCCATGCTGAAAGAGCTGCATCTCAAGGTCACGCCCCGGCGACTGGCAACCCTCACCGCTCTCTCCACTGCTACGACCTACGTCAGTCCTGAGGAAGTGCACAAGCGACTCCAGGGGGAGTTTGCCCGGATCGGTCTTCCGACCGTCTACCGCAATCTGGAGGAGCTGGCTGCCGGTGGCGTGATCACCAAGGTTCTCCATCCCAACCGGCAGCTCTATTACTATTTTTGCCCCAACCGCAGCCATCACCATCATTTCGTCTGCCTGGCCTGTCGGACGGTGGAGGACCTGGAGTGCTGCGGGCTGGAGGAACTGGAGAAGCAGGTCGGCGGTAGGGTGCTTTCCCACATCGTCCAGGCAAACGGCCTCTGCCAGGCATGTCTCCGGGCCGGACGGGAGGCTTCGGCATGAAATATCTCCGTTGGTGTGTAGTAATGCTATTTTTGATTCTTCCCCTCGGGGCCTGTACACAAAAGGAGCCGGCAACGGAGAAAGGGAAAGTGCAGGTCGTTACGACCCTCTTCCCTCTCTACGATTTTGCCCGGGTTGTCGGGGGGGACCGGGTAGAGGTTTCCCTTCTCGTTCCCCCCGGCGTGGAACCCCACAGCTTCGAACCCAAGCCGGAGGACATGGTCCGGATCAACCGTGCAGGAATGTTCGTCTATACCAATCCGTACATGGAGCCGTGGGTGGCAGGTCTTCTCAAGGGAATCGACCGGCGGTTACTGACGGTGGTGGATGCCAGCAGGGGCATCACCTTTCTTCCCGCCGGTGACCATGACGACGAGCATGACGTGAACGAGGGGGGACATCACCATGCCGGCATGGATCCGCACGTCTGGCTCAGCATCTCCAATGCCCGGAAGATGGTGGAGAACATTGCGGCGGCCCTGGAGGTGAAGGACCCGCCCAACGCCGGTTTCTACCGGAAGAATGCCGCTGCCTACGATCAGAAGCTGGCGGAACTTGACCGTAAGTTCCAGGAAGGTCTGGCCAACTGCGGGACGCGGCAGTTTTTCCATGGCGGCCATTATGCCTTCGGCTACCTGGCAGACCGCTACGGACTCCAGTACGTCTCCGCGTATGCCATCTCGGCGGACGCGGAGCCGCGCCCCCGGAAGCTTACGGCGATGATCGACCAGATCCGGCGTTCCGGAACAAAGTACATATTTTACGAGGAACTGATCTCCCCCCGGGTGGCGGAGACTATTTCCCGGGAGACCGGCGCAACCCTGCTGAAGCTGAACGGTATCCATAACCTCAGCCGGGATGAGCTGCACGGGGGAGCCACCTATTTCTCCCTCATGGAGCAGAATCTTGCCGATCTCAGGACGGGGCTGCAATGTCGCTAGATATGGTTGTCACATCGGAGCTCTGCTTCAGCTACAACGGCGCCGAGGTACTGGACAAGGTGACGTTCCACGTCCGGCAGGGGGATTATCTCGGGATCGTCGGCCCCAACGGCTCGGGGAAGAGCACCCTCGTCAAGACACTTCTCGGGCTTAACCGCCCGGCCCACGGGACGATAACCCTGTTCGGCATCCCTCAGGAGCAGTTCGGCGACTGGCAGAAGATCGGCTATCTCCCCCAGCGCCTGAAATTCTTCAACCCCAATTTCCCCGCCACCGTGGAAGAACTGGTGCGGTTGGGACTCCTGGCAGGCAAGAGGTTTCCGAAACGCCGGGTCAAGGGAGACGACGCTGCGGTGGAAGAGACCCTTGCCATCATGGGGATTTCGGACATCCGGAAGCGCCTGATCGGCGAACTGTCTGGCGGGCAGCAGCAGCGTGCCCTGCTGGCCCGGGCCATCGTCGGCAAGCCCGAACTCCTCATTATGGACGAGCCGACCACCGCCCTTGATCCGGAGACCCGTGAGCGCTTCTACGAAATGCTGCAACTCCTGAACCGGGAGCGGAACACCACGGTGATCCTCGTTACCCACGATACCTGGAGCATCGGCAAGTATGCCACCCGTTTCCTTTACATTGACAAGCGGGTGGTGTTCGACGGCACCTTCGATCAGTTCTGCCAGTCGGAGGAGATGACGGGGTTTTTTGGGGAGCATGCGCAGCACATTATTTGTCACAGGCATTAAAGCGGTAAACCATGACTATTTCCGAAATCCTCAGCTATGGCTTCATCCAGCGGGCGCTCGTTGCCGGGTCGCTCATCGCGGTGCTCTGTGCGGTGCTCGGGGTGTTCCTCGTACTGCGCCGGCTGTCTCTCATCGGTGACGGGCTGGCCCATGTCACCTTCGGCAGTGTCGCCATAGCCCTTTTCCTCCGGATCAACCCGGCCGTAGTGACGGTTGCCGCCATCCCGATCGTGCTCCTGTCGTCCTTCGGCATCCTCAAGCTGACCGACAAGGCCCGCATCTACGGCGATGCTGCCATCGGCATCGTTTCATCCCTGGGGATCGCCTGCGGTGTGCTGCTGGCGAGCGTGGCGGGCGGGTTTAACATCGACCTGTTCAGCTACCTGTTCGGCAACATCCTCGCCATCGGCACCGGCGATCTGGTGCTGGCGCTCGTTCTTTTTACCATCGTGCTGCTGGCGGTGTTCTTCTTTTATTACGACCTGGTCGCCATCACCTTTGACGAGGAGCTTGCCCGGAGTTCGGGCATCCGGACCAAGACCATCAATACGGTCCTCGTGCTCCTGACTGCCCTGACGGTGGTGCTCGCCATGAAGCTCGTCGGGATCATGCTCATCTCGGCGCTCCTGATCCTGCCAGCCGTGACGGCGCTCCAGGTCGCCGTGAGCTTTCGCGCCACCATCCTGGTCGCCGCCATTCTTGCCGTCGGATCGGTAGTGGTTGGGATATTCGGTTCGTTCATCCTCAATCTCCCCACCGGCGCGAGCATCGTGGTTGTGAATTTCATCGTCTTCATGCTGGTGTTTTCCGGCAAGAAATTACGGCAGGCCCACTGACATCCGTCTGACGAAGGGGAGATCATGGGAGAAACCATACGTTTCGGCATATCCATCGACGACAAGCTTCTGGAGAGTTTTGACCGGCTCATAGAGGACAAGGGGTACCTGAACCGCTCCGAGGCGATTCGCGACCTGATACGTGGCGCCCTGGTTGAAGAAAAGTGGGAGGGGGGGGATGCGGAGACCGTCGGCACCGTGACCCTGGTTTACAACCACCATGTCCGCGACCTTTCCGACAAGCTGACGGAACAGCAGCACGCACATCACGACCAGGTCATCTCGGCGCTCCACGTTCATCTTGATGCCCACAACTGCCTGGAGGTTCTCGTGGTGAGGGGGAAGGCCCGGGACGTAAAAAAAATCGCCGATGAACTCATCGGCGTGAAGGGGGTCAAGCACGGCAAACTGGTGATGACCACCACGGGTGAGGAGCTGCATTAAGAAGGCAGACTAAGCGGGAATATTACTTTGACGCAAAGACGCCAAGGAGCAAGGGAAACCGACAGCCCGACATCGTTTACGAAGAGCGCCAGCTAAATAGAGATTTTGTAGTTCTTTGCATCTCCGCGCCTTTGCGTCAAAGATTTTCAGGGATGTCTCACTGGAACGCGGGGGGCATGCTCGTGAGTCTCCAGCCATCCTTTTCAACGTAGTGCCACTTCTGCCTGTCTTCCACCGTCTTGAGGACCAGTCCCGGACCGTAGTAATCGAATTCCACCAGCACCTCCGCCGTTTTCTTTTCCTCATCGTAGTCCACGCTTTTCACCCGGAAGTCGGCAACTTTCACTCCCTTGGCTGCGACGAGATTCTTTTCGTACTCGGGTCGGATGGATTTGTCCGCATAGCTTACGGCGGCCTGATTCAGTTCCGCCCAGCGAACCATCTTGTTGTAGTCGCGGGAGCTTTTGTCGAACTGTTCCCGGTACGGATAAAGTGATTCGCAACCGGCGAGAATCGTCGTGAGACAGATGAGCGCAATGATGGTTCTCCACATGGTTTCCGACCTTTCGGGGTGTTACCCCTTGATGAATTTGACCAGCTCTACTGCGATCTCGTATTTGCCGAAGGGGGGGATGAGGTAGAACCCTCCCACCCGTCCGCGCACAGCTTCTACGAATTCCTTTGCAATGGCGAGTCCTTCCCTTACGCCGGCATCTTTTTCCTTACCCCGCATCCGCTGCCTGATGGCATCGGGGATAACGATCCCCGGCACCTCGTTGTGGAGATATTCACAGTTCCGTTCGCTCACCAGCGGCAGGATCCCGGGAAGGACCGGGATACCGAGGGGGGCGGTCCGTTCCAGCATCTCGTCCAGCCGGTCAACATCATAGAGCGGCTGGGTCTGGGCAAAGACGGCACCATTCTGCACTTTTTTTGCCAGCCGCGCCGCCTGAACCTCCATCTTTGGAGAATTGGGATTGAAGGCGCAGCCGATGGTGAATCCGGTCCCTTCGCCGATGGGGTTTCCCATGCCGTTTACCCCGGCGTTCAGGTCGGCCAGAAGTTTGATGAGGGTGAAGGAGTTGAGGTCGAAGACCGACGTGGCACCGGCATGTTCGCCGAGCCTTGCCGGGTCGCCGGTTACCGCCAGGATCGAACGGATGCCGAGGAGGCTCGCCCCCATGAGGTCCGACTGGAGTCCGAGGAGGTTCCGGTCGCGGCAGGTGATATGGACGATCACCTCGATTCCTACCTCACGCTGGATGAGGCTCGCCAGTGCGATGTTTCCCATGCGCACCCGGGCCAGGGGGTTCTCCGCCAGGTTGATGGCGTCCGCCCCGGCTGCCTTCAGGGCGTTGCTTCCGGCCAGTACCTTGCCGCAGTCCAGCCCCCGGGGAGGGTCGAGTTCAACAGTGACGACCGGCTCTTTACCCCAGCGGGCAAGAAAACCTTCAGTTCGTCCAGATAGTTCGAGTTTGCTTTCAACAACGTCGGTAGCGACGGCAACCATCCGGGCAACGGGCCGCATCCCCGAAAGCCGCTCGGCCAGAAGCCTGATATGGTCCGGAGTGGTACCGCAGCAGCCGCCAATAAGGCAAGCCCCTGCCTCCACCATTTCCTTCGCCCGGTCGGCGAAATAGTCGGGGGTGGTGCGGTAGATATAGCGGCCTTCCACGTATTCGGGGAAGCCGCTGTTGGCAAAGGCGGCCAGGGGGAGGTTGGTAGCTGCTTCCATGCGGCGCAGCGTAGCAAGGATTTCCAGGGGGCCGGCTCCGCAGTTTGCGCCGATCAGGTCGACACCGGCCGCGGTCAGCTGCCGTGCGGCCGTTTCAGCGTCGGTGCCGTTGCCGGTCCTTCCCCCTTCCAGGAAGGCCATGCTCGCCACCACGGGGAGCCCGATGGCCTTTGCTGCCGCCACGGCGCAGAGGAGCTGGTGGAGGTCTGAAAACGTCTCAAGCTGGATGAGGTCAATTCCCCCCTCGGCAAGGGCCTCCGCCTGCTCCCGGAAGATGGCGGTCATTTCCGCCGGTGAGAGCTCCTTTTCTTCCCCCTTCAGTCGGGCCAGGGGACCGATGGAGCCGGCAACGAAAACCTCCCGTCCGGCAGCAGCCTGCCGGGCCAGCTCCGCTCCACGCCGGTTGATCTCCCTGATCTTTCGCTCAAGGCCGATGGGGGCCAGCTTGGTGTGGTTGGCGCCGAAGGTGTTGGTCTCGATGACCTGGGCGCCGGCTGCCAGGTATTCGGCATGGAGCTCCGCCACGAGGGACGGTCGAACCAGGTTGAGGTGCTCGAAGTTTGCATCCAGTCCGACACCCTTGCCGTAGAGCATGGTACCGATGGCGCCATCACCGACGAGTATTTCGTTGTGCAGCCGTTCCAGAAAATTCACGAAAACTCTCCACTACAATTTCACCGCAGAGACCACGAAGTGGCGCGGAGGAAGAATAATAACCCATATTAGGCAGTTGAACACTGCCTGCACTCGTACTAAAGGCCAATTTCTGTAATTCTAGGCTCATTGCGCTGCATCCGATCAACTCACCCTGCGGGTTCGGACAGGATCGGCTGCGGACGCTTCATTTCGCCAAGAATTACGACGAAATAGCCCTCATGTACTCCTTCAGGCAGTATTCAACTGCCGTTTTTAGGATAAACGGAAGATATCCCATGCACCGGTGCAAATCAACACACAAATCAGTAAGGGGTGGGTGTCCCGTGGAGCGGATGTGCCCGAGTGCCAACAGGTGTAGGCGAAATTGAGCCAAGCCCGCCGAACGGCCGGCGCGAAATGAGCCATACAGCGGTGCGCGAGGGGACTCTGCGCATAGCGTGACACCCACCCCTTCCTGATCTCCTCGCCTTTCTTATAGCTACTTATCCCCCGTCAGTTCCTGGAGCAGGTAGAGTTTCGGGTTCAGCCCCTGCACGCAGGCGATGATCTCCTTGAGGCGCTCCTCCTCAACCCCTTCCTCCAGGTCGGTCCCCTGGAAATAGGGATACCCCTTGGGAAAGGGGGAATAGCTCCCGTCCCTCAAAAGCGACACATCTACCATGTCGTTGACACGTCCCGCCCCCTCCCACGGGTCGCGGTAGTTGAACTGGCGGGCGACTATGTGGAGCCCCATGCCGTTGGGGAAGACCCCTTTCACCTCGAAGGAGAAATCCCGAGGCGATCCGTAGGAGTCGGACCTGCCATCCCGGGCCATCACCTGCGCGCCGGCTGTCTCCATCAACTGCCGAACGGATTCGGCAGTCATCGGTGCAAATTCGCTCATCGTAGCTATCCTTTCAAAATCTGTTGCCTTTCACACATCCAGCCGCAGTTCCACCCCCCACGGAACCGGCTTTTCCCCCTCCCGCGTCAGCACCCAGAGGGTCGGAAACTCCATTGTCTCAGGCGCCTCACCGAAGCCGTCGGTGAGATAGATAACCGCTGCAGGCCGGGGATGGATGGTCCGGGCATAGTCAAAGACCGGCCGGAGATCGGTGAAGCCGCCGCCGTGGTAGCTCTCGACGGTCACTCCGCTCCCTTTGAGGCTGGCGATGTGCTGGATGCGGCTGTTGGCGTAGAGGACGGTGATCTGTGTATCTCCCCCCCGGGCGATACGGACCAGTTCCCGGGCGAATTCCTCCCGCAGTTCCGGCGCATTGGTGGAGTCGCTCACATCGATCCCCACGAGGAGATTGAGACGATGGCGCTTTCGGATGCCGGGGGTGAGGTGCTCGAAGCGCCGGTGTTCCTGGCTCCACGTGGTCTGCCGTCCGACCCTGCCGGCGGTAGCCATGAACTGGCGCAGCACCTGCCGCCAGGGGATGGGGGAGGGGGCAAGGAATCCGTCGACTATTTCGCGCACGTCGGCCGGTACCTCTCCGTCGCAGGCGCGAAGGGCTTCCCGGACCATCCCCCGTACAACTTCCTCTGCCAGGCGGAGCGGCGTGCTGTCACTCTCGTCCCAGAGGGTATGGTCGTCCACCGTGATTCCTGTCAGCCGGGGGATTTCCCCATTACCTGGTCCGGCATGGCCGCCGGTGTCCCGGCTGGCGTTGCCGATCCCGCTCCCTTCCAGATTGCCGGTGTCGAAGGGGGAGGTCAGCCGGGCGTAGTACTCCTCGGCGGCCAGTCCTTCCGGTTGATGGTAGGCGGACGGGAGTGGCGCATCATCGGGGAGGTTGAGGATGGAAGGGTTGATGGCCAGATCGCAGGCGATATCCCAGTCATGCCGGTTCCGCCCCTTGCGGCGTGCCATGTGGAGATGGAGGACGTGCCTGATGGCGTGCTCCAGGAGCCCTTCCTGAACCGACGCTGCCAGAGGCGCAAACTTTTCCCCATTCACCGCCAGTACCGGCACCCCGGCCCGGATGGTTACTCCGAGAGGGTGCGCGCCTCCCGCCTCCTCCCGGCGAAAGCCGAGGAGGAACTGGCCATAGAATGGGCGCTCCCTGAGGAGGCGGACGACGGCGTTTTCCAGGATTCTGTTCATAGTAAAGTTAATTCTTTAGCCGATACCGGTTGATATATCGGCCGGGGGGAGGTTAGAGCTTGGGGAACCGTATGCGGCTGACCATCAGTGAGCCGGAGACCGCGAAGCAAAGGACGATCGGGTGTAGGGTGAAGCCTGCAAACACCGTCTTTCCGAACCAGAGATCATCGCGCAATGCGCCCTGTGAAGCAGCTACGCACAACATGATAACCAGCAGCAGCGACGTTGGGATGGGAGTCCCTTCGAAGTACTTCACCTTGTCTCCCCCATCAGACAACGCTTCGGCAGTGACGTTGAAGCGGGCCAGGCGGGAGACTCCGCAGGCAACGAAAAAGGTCAGGACGATACGGTCGTACAAGCCCTGCATGCCGCAACCGTATGCGATCAAAGCCGGGGCTACGCCGAAGGAGACAATGTCAGCCAGCGAGTCAAGATCCAGACCCATAGCCGAACTCTTCTGTCGCCACCGGGCAATCCTTCCATCCAGAATATCGAACACTAACGCGGCAAAGACCAGCCCGCAAGCAAAGTAGACATGCATGACGTTGTCCGTTTGCAGGTATGACATGATCGCAAACGCTGCCGACGTGCCACAGGCAGCATTTGCCAGTGTAAACCAGTCGGCGAGGTGGAATTCCCGGATCATGGAAAATGGTTTATTCTGCCTCTGAATTGTCATGGATTACCGTATCTCCCTTGGTGGTAAGAAAGGTCGCTCGCTGCTAAGATATCTGTTTCACCCCTCAAAAAACGGCAATCCCCTGCTACGGTGGGCTATCATTGAACTGGCCGGTGCGGACCAGCAAGCCGGGTGGTGAGGGGCTGGGGACCGGGTATCCCCGTAGCATCTATAATTGTGCCAATAATTGACTTTTTAGCTCCTTGTATTCGCTTTCATCGATGAGGCCTTTATCGAACAGTCCTTTCAATTTCAGCAGCTTACTTTCAATGTCTTCGCCTGATGTCTGGCCGGTCGTGCTTTGAGGCGTTCCCATTGAAATTTGAGTGCCGCCGGCAGCAGCACGTTTTTCTTCAAGCTCAAGCTCACGTTTTTTCTCCCACCAGTTTCTTTCAATTTCCTGAAGGCGTGAATAAAACAATTTTGATTCCTGCAATGGCAAATCCGTTATCGTTACGACGCCGGCATTATTTCCTTTATCGGCATTTATGGTTATTGTGCCCCCGCTTAACACAGACATGTCGAACCGTACATCTTTAATGTCTCTGAAATAATAGTCTTTGAAACTGGAACTAAGCATCCCACAGTCATAGACAATGATTCTTATATTTGTCAAAATCAGCGTCTTTGCACTGGTCGCAACGGCTTGCGTTATGGTAGAGACAAGCGATTCATCCTGAATAAGCAGTTTATTCAGTTCTTCTTCTGATACGGACAAAAACCTGGGACGAATATCATTTTTTGTTTGTTGAATCTTTTCAGTTACTTTGTCAAATATTCCCATTGCAGACCCCTGGTAAAATGTAATCTTCAATCTTTGATCAAGTGTGCATTGGCTTTCAGGCTGTTACTGGAACGCACGCTGCTCTAAACCGTGTCCGTCCCGAGTTGGATTCCCGTTTCAATACCATGGGACCATTCCTCCCCCATTCAATCAGCAACACCGTCTGATTGCAAGACCTTTCTCCCTTCGAAGGATTGCCGCAACAGGCTTGTCGGCGATATTCGAGAACAGGAGGGTTCAAGATGCAGGGTGAAAAGTAAAAAGTAAAAAGGACCTTAGCTACGAGGCGGTCGGGAGATATCCTGCGGCCAGCTGCCGGTAGGCATCGACCTGCGCCTCTTCCCATACGGCATTCCTCCCCAGTTCAATGGCCATGAGACGGGCCACCGCCGGTGCCATTTCCATGCTGGCCCGGGCATCGAGGAAGAGCGCCCTGGTCCGCCGTGCCAGGATATCTTCCACGGTCCGGGCGTATTCCCGTCGCACCCCCCAGACTACGTGAATGCCCCGGTAGGGGAGCCGGGGATGGAGTCGAATTCCCCAGTCGGGATTCTCCGCCGCCAGTCCTTGCAGCTCTTCGGTGTCGCTGCCGTATTCCCCGTCGGTCATCCCGCTTTCAATTTCCTTCCACCCATGTATCTGCAATTCCTGCGTCACCGATGGCCGTACGGCCAAGCAGGCAACCGCTGCGGCGGCTGTTACCGTTTCTTCCCCCATGTGGCGGTAGGTGGTCCACTTCCCACCCGTAATGGTGACGAGGCCGGATGTGCTGACAAGGAGGGTATGGTCCCGGGAAAGGGAGGCGGTAGTTCCACCCGTGCCGCTCTGGACCAGGGGGCGCAGGCCGGCGAAGACGCTCAGCACGTCATCGGCTGTCGGGTCGCGGGTGAGATAGCGGGCGGCGTGGGCGAGGAGAAAATCGATCTCCTCCGGCAAAGGGCGCGGTTCGAGGGGGGTGCCGTCCATGGGGGTATCGGTGGTGCCGACAATGACCCGGTCGTGCCAGGGGACGGCGAAGAGGACCCTGCCGTCGTCGGTGTGGGGGACCATGATGGCACTGTCACCCGGGAGAAAGCTCCGGTCGAGCACCAGATGCACCCCCTGGCTCGGAACGATGACCGGGTCGCAGTCCGGCTCGTCCAGACGTCGTATGCTGTCGGTGAAGACGCCGGTGGCGTTGACTACCACGCGGGCCGTAAGATGGAACTGCTCACCGCTCTCCTCGTCTCTGGCCGTAACTCCTGTCACCAAGCCATGCTCCTTGACAAGCTCCGTGACCCGCACGTAGGTGAGAGGTGTTCCCCCAAGATTCGCCAGGGTCCGGGCCAGGGCCACTGCCAGGCGGGCATCGTCGAACTGGCCGTCGTGGTAGACTACGCCACCCTTGAGACCATGAGGTTCCACGGTCGGGATGCGGGCCAGGGTCTCCTCCCGGGTGAGGAGCTGGGACGGCCCGAGACCGAGCTTTCCCGCTAGCATGTCGTAGAGTTTCAAACCGATCCCGTAGAATGGCCCTTCCCACCAGTCGTAGAGTGGGACCACGAAGGAGAGGTTATGCACCAGGTGGGGGGCATTCCGGATCAGGAGCCCACGCTCCCTCAGCGCATCCAGCACGAGGGATACATTTCCCTGCTGGAGGTAGCGGACGCCGCCATGGATCAGCTTGGTGCTCCGGCTCGACGTCCCCTTGGCGAAGTCGTGCTGCTCCAGGAGAAGGGTGCGGTATCCACGTCCGGCGGCATCCACCGCGACGCCGAGGCCGGTTGCGCCGCCGCCGATGACGATGGTGTCCCAAGGAGCTCTGTCCGCCAGGTTTTGAAGAAGGCGATCACGGTCGTTGATCATGGTGACGGTTCTCCCGGTAAGGCCCATCCCTTGGACCGTTCCAGTGCCCGGCTCCAGCCTGAACGCAGTTCAGCCACACGCTCCGCCGGGAGATCCGGGAAGAAGGTCCGGTCCAGCTGCCAATGGGCGGCGATTTCGGCCTGGTCCTGCCAGTAACCGACTGCCAGTCCGGCCAGGCAGGCGGCACCGAGGGCGGTGGTTTCATGAACGGTCGGTCGTGTCACTGGCACCCGGAGGAGATCGGCCTGGAACTGCATGAGCAGGTCGTTGCCCGCTGCGCCGCCATCTACCCGGAGCTCAGCCAGGGGGATGCCGGCATCGTCCTCCATGGCCTGGAGGAGATCGGCCACCTGGAAGGCGATTCCTTCCAGGGTCGCCCGGGCGATATGGGCGGCGGTGGTGCCGCGGGTTATGCCGACAATGGTGCCGCGGGCATACTGGTCCCAGTGGGGTGCGCCCAGCCCGACGAAGGCGGGGACCAGGTAGACCCCCCCGCTGTCGGGGACCGATGCAGCCAGTGGTTCCACCTCGGCGGCTGTGCGGATGATGCCGAGCCCGTCCCGGAGCCACTGCACGGCGGCGCCGGCGATGAAGACACTTCCTTCGAGGGCGTACTCGGTCTGCTCGCCGATGCGCCACGCAACGGTGGTGAGGAGGTTGTTCCGGGAGGGAACCGCCGTGGCGCCGGTCTGCATGAGCATGAAACAGCCGGTACCGTACGTGTTCTTGACCATGCCGGGGCGGGTGCAGGTCTGGCCGAACAGGGCCGCCTGCTGGTCGCCGGCGATCCCGGCGATGGGGACCGGTACGGCGAAGAGGCCGGGTGCCGTTTCGCCGTAGACCTCGCTGGAGCTTGCCACCCTGGGAAGAAGGCTGGCCGGTATCCGTAACAGTTCCAGCAGTTCCCCGTCCCAGTCTCCCCGGTGGATATCGTACATCAGGGTTCGGGAGGCGTTGCTCACGTCGGTCAGGTGGCACTTCCCTCCGGTCAGGTTCCAGACAAGCCAGGAGTCGATGGTGCCGAAGGCGAGTTCGCCAGCTTCGGCACGCCGCCGGGCATCGGGGATATTGTCAAGGAGC
The DNA here is from genome assembly GCA_003574885.1 of Geobacter sp. GTDB lineage: Bacteria > Desulfobacterota > Desulfuromonadia > Geobacterales > Geobacteraceae > Geomobilimonas. Next base: position 72,924 of record PJFC01000008.1, on the reverse strand, counting down.
CAGGCAAGCTTGGTGCCGGAGAAATAGGCGTCCAGAACCAGGCCGGTCCGCTCCCGGAAGAGCTGTTCCCGCCCTGCCTCCTTCAGCCGGTCGCAGGCGGCGGCGGTGCGCCGGTCCTGCCAGACAATGGCGTTGTGAAGCGGTTGGCCGGTCCGGCGGTCCCAGAGGAGGGTGGTTTCCCGCTGGTTGGTTATGCCGATGGCGGCGATGTCGGCCATGGTCAGCCCTGCGCGGGTGACCGCCTCCATGGCGACCCCCACCTGGGAAGCCCATATCTCGTTCCCGTCCTGCTCCACCCAGCCGGGCTGGGGGAAGAATTGCCGGAACTCCCGCTGTGCCATCCCCTGTATCGTGCCGGCCCGGTCGAACACCATGGCACGGGAGCTGGTGGTCCCCTGGTCGAGGGCAAGAATGAATTTCATGGCTCCTCCGCGAAAAGTGGTCTGTAATCCAGTATACTTGAAGCAGTGCAAAGGGGAAAGTATCCTCTTTGTCTGATCTGACAGGAGAAAGCCTCCCCATGCGTCCCAACTTCCATCCATCCCTCATCAACGGCCCCTTCGATGACCCGGGAGTCTACGTCGATTTCCTCTTCGAACGGCGGGCTCTCCTCTTTGACCTGGGAGAGCCGGGGCCACTCACCCCCCGCAAGCTGTTGCGGGTCAGCCATATCTTTGTCTCCCACACCCACGTGGACCACTTCATCGGTTTCGATAACCTGGTGCGCCTTTGCCTGGGGAGGGACAAGCGTCTCCACCTGTTCGGCCCTGCAGGTTTCACCGAGCGGGTCGGCCACCGGCTCGCCGGCTACACCTGGAACCTGGTGCAGGACTACCCGACCGACTTCACGGTGGTGGCGACCGAACTCCATCCGGACGGCACCGCCCTGACGGCGGAATTCCACTGCCTGCGACAGTTTGGCCGGGAAGCCGAACGCCGTGAAACCTTCCCTGACGGCATAATCCTGGACGAGGAAACCTTCCGGGTCCGCGTCGCCTTTCTCCAGCACCGGATTCCCTCCCTTGCCTTTGCCCTGGAGGAGAAACGTCATGTTAGCGTCAGGAAGAACCGGCTGGTGGAGCGGGGATGGCGGGTCGGGCCGTGGCTTGCCGAACTGAAACGGGCCATCCTGGCGGAGACTGCGGACGACGTCCCGTTCCGGGTCTGGTGGCGCGAGGGGGGAGGGGCGCATGGGGAGATCCATTCCCTCGGCAGGCTGAAGGAGGAGATAGTGACTATTGTCCCGGGACAGAAGATTAGCTACGTGACCGATGCGGTCTTTACGCCGGAAAATGCCGCACGGATCGTGGAGCTGGCCCGCGGTTCCGACTATCTTTTCATCGAGTCGGTGTTCCTCCATGCCGATGCGGAACGGGCCTTTACCCGCTGTCACCTCACGGCGCGCCAGGCGGGTGAACTGGCCCGGGCGGCCGGCGCGGCGCGGGTACTGCCGTTTCATTTCTCACCCCGCTACCAGTATGCTGAGGAAGAGGTACGGCGGGAGGTGGCAGAAGCCTTTGCCGGTGCCGGTTTTGGGAAATGAGACGGCGGGTGGCACCGAAAGTTACCCGCACGCAGGTTTATTTTTTCCTTAGTATCCTTTATAATTTGCTATGAAAATTTTAACTGAACGCACAAATAATCGGTGTGCGGTAAATGAAGAACTCAGTTGCGGTGGCAGTCAAATGCCGCCCGGAGGGAAGAATGATTCGCTATATTACCATCAAGAGCCATGCCAGGACCGAATTAATCGACATAACCGGTGATGTGAAGGAACTGGTGAAACAGGCCGGTATCAAGAGCGGGGTCCTTCACCTGTTCATTCTCCACACCACCGCGGCAATTACCGTAAACGAGGGGGTTGACCCGGCGGTGCAGCGGGACATGAACCGTTTCCTCAGCAAGCTGGTCCCCAACGACCCTTACTTCACCCACAGCGAAGGGAATTCCGACGCCCATATCAAATCGTCGCTGGTCGGCACCTCCCAGACCCTGCTGGTGGATGGCGGCAAGCTGGTGCTCGGCATCTGGCAGGCGGTCTATTTCTGCGAGTTCGATGGGCCGCGGGAGCGGAAGATCGCCGTGCGGATAGCAGTCGACGACTGAAACGGCATTCCTTCAAACAAAAACGGCACCGTTTCCGGTGCCGTTTCTGTTTGTAATTCCTCTACCCGCGCCCCTCAACGGGTCATGAGCTCTCCGCACAGCTGCTGATAAGCCTCTTCACCGTTGATGAAGCGGGTGATCCTCACCCCCATCCCGCATTTCTTGACCAGGTGAATCATCTGGGGGGGGACCTTCTTCGCCCACATGACCAGTGCTTCCATGGCGAGGACTTCGCCGCTCTGGGCGGTCAGGTTGATTTTTATCCTGCTCCCCGGAGGGCAGATGTTCGTAGTCTTGATGAACATCCCTTCGGGGGAAATGTCCTCCGTAAAGGCCATCCTGGCTGGTTCCTCCACCCCGAAGCGGAGCGTCAGGCGCTTGCGCAGCCGGATGATATCGCGTTTTTCCGCCATTTTTCAGATCCCCCCGTCAATAATAGCATCACATGGTTCAAGCATGTCAGGAATTGAGGTAGGCGCCGATTTTTTCCGCCAGGGTCCGGTATATCCGTTTGCACTCCTCTTCGTCCTTTTCCAGGAGGGTGACCCGGAACCCCTGCAGGGAGGAGTTGAAAGACGAGAGGGGGACGATGCAGATGCCGGTGTGGGCCAGGATGTAGTAGACGAAACGCTTGTCGGGCGATACGCCGGGGGCGTTGACGAGCCCTTCCACCAGTTCCTTCACCTCGGGGTTGGATATAGGGAGACTCTGTCGGTGGTTGAGGAGCCCCTCCTTGAAGGCGACCGCCATGTAGAAGGCGCCGTTGGTCCGGTTGACCATGAGCCCCGGCACCTCTTTCAGGAAGTTATAGGTGATGTTGCTCGCCTTCTCATAGCTTGCCACCCGCTCCGCCAGGTAGGAGGCGTACCGGGGGTGCTGCATGATCGCCGGGAGTGCCCTCTGGGGGAGAGTGGTGGAGCAGACCTCGTTCATCTTGGAGCTGAGGATGGCATTGATGTACTTCCCGAAACGTTCGTCCTTGCCGTAGTTGTAGACTTCGATCCACCCGCACCGTGAACCGGGCCACGGAAACTCCTTGGAGATCCCCTTCATGGCGATGGCCGGCACGTCGCCGATCACGTCGGAGATGGGAACGGTCTGCTCGCCGTTATAGACGATATTGTTGTAGACCTCGTCGGAGATGATGAAGAGATCGTACTCCTTCGCAATGGCGACAATTTCCCGCAGGGTCTCAACGGGATAGACCATGCCGGTCGGATTGTCCGGGTTGATGATCATGATGCCGGCGATCTGGGGATTGTACTTCACGTGGTTGCGCAGGTCCTCCAGGTCGGGATACCAGTTGTTCTCAGGGTCGAGCCGGTAGCAGACCGGCGCCGCATGGGCGTGGGCTGCCTCGCCGAGGGAGTGGGTGGTATAGGTGGGGGAGGGGAGGAGCACACGGGTTTCGGGACGGAGGCAGCCGTACACCTTGGCGATGGCGTCACCCAGTCCGTTGAAGAAGATGATGTCGTCCGGGGTGATCCTGGCTCCGCCGCGGCGGTTCGTTACTTCGCAGATGAACTCCCGGGTCTCCAGCACGCCGCGGGTGTGGCAGTATCCCCAGGAATCGTTGTGCATCGCCTCGCGGGCCACGATCTCCTTCATCCAGTCCGGGATCATCTCTCCCTTGACGATGGGGTCACCGATATTTTCCCAGTTGATCTTCACGCCGTGCTTCTGGAGCTTCTCCGCCACGTTGACGATGTTCCGTATCTCGTAGGTCAGTTCGCCCGCGCCGTGGCTGACAATGTCGCTTCGCATGATGCCTCCCTGATGCTGTGTTAATAGTGGATGGTTCCGTGTTCCCAAAAACAGAAAGGCCGTGGGGGATGCCCACGGCCATTAGGTAGAGAATAAGCGGGGAGTGCTTACATGGCGGCGGGCAGACCTGCGGCGAAAGACGCCGCGGCGCTGATAGCTCGTGCAGGTGCTGCTGCCATGTTGAGTGCGATCCCGTTCATGCTGTTTCGAATAGCACAGGCTTGGGGCTAAGTCAATGTTTTTGTGGGTCGAATGTCTCGCCGATGACGATAAGGAAACGGCCGTCGCCGTCACGCCAGCGAATCCAGCCGGCGGCGGACAGGTCGATCATTGCCAGTGCCCATTCTTCCTGCAACCGGATGACCCGGAGGCTGCGGGAGGCCGAAAGCCTCTGTTGCACGGGTGAGGAGGATGCCGGTTCCCGCCGGAAGGAGTACACATCCTTTTTCATGCCGGCAAAAAGCCGCACCACCCGCCCTTTCAGGAAGGTTTCCCAGTCGGCGTAACGCCAGTGCCGCCGGAGTTGAACCCATCCCTCCCTCCCCGCTTCATCATAGGCGATGCGCAGCCATGTCCCTCTTTTTCCCAGGACCGCCACCGCCGTTTCTTCATGCTCCGTTTTAAGCACCTGGCTCAAGCCGGGGAGCTTTTGTGGTGGCAGTTCCGCCAGCCGGCCGACCCCCGGTTCCCGGTAGAGGGTTATTGTGGGGGGCTCCGCTGAATCGGTCACCGAAGGAGGGCGAATCAGCAGGATGCCGTTCCCCGCGAACGGGCGCGGCTTGGCAGCGGCATGGCCTTCGTGGGGAATGAGGAGGAGCAGGCAGAAGAAAGAGACGATCAGACGGATAGGCATCTGCTTACGGGGTGAAGAGAGTTTTCAGGCGGGCGAGGTATTCGTCAACCTCCGGTGAACCCTCCTCCGGCGCCCAGGGGGCCAGTTCTTCGCTGGTGAGGGGGCGGAAAGGACCGGCCTTGGCTTCGAAGAAAACAGATCCCGGTTCCAGGCTGATGGCAGTGTGGTACCGGCCATGGGGGATGTCGACGGCGAAGGTCTCGCCGCCTGCCGCCATGACCCTGGTTTCAAGCACCCGTCCGTCATCGTCGAACGCCACCAGCCCCATGCGGCCTCGCACCATCACCATGGACTCATCCTTGTTGGGATCGGCGTGGTAGTGGGGGCGGATGTAGGTGTCCGGTTCCACGGCGTTCAGGAGCCGGTGGCAGCAGAAGTCATCGGTCGGGTGGAGATTATGGTTCTTCCGCTTGCGCGGCGAATCCTTCGCCGCGGCGGAGAGCCGGTCGAGAAGTGCCTGGTCAAGGTAGTTCATGGGTGCTCCGGTTGATCTGTGCTATTGAATCTCAAAAACGGCAATTGAACGCGGGAAAAACGGATAGCAACCCGGATAACGGCGGATAAAACCTCCAGGTTGTTGCTTCAAATCCGCAGTTATCCTGGTTTTTCCGATTTTTCTGCGTCCCAATCAGGTTTTCCGCGTTACCCCTCTACCAGAGCGAACTGGTTCCCGTCCGGGTCCGCCACCACCGCCATCTTTCCCCACGGGGATTTTTCCAGCGGTTCGGGGAACTGCACCCCCGCGTCGGTCAGTTCCTTGTACAGCTCATCCAGGTTACTCACCACCAGGGTGATGCCGGTGTGCCGGCCGACCAGCGGCATTGCCGCTTCATGCATGGCGAGCGCCACGCCGAGGTTTGAGGTGGCGCCGGGGAAGAACTCCATCGTGGCGACCGATTCCTGCGACAGGGGGAGTTTCAGCTGTTCCTTGTAGAAATGGCGGGCCTTGTCCATGTCGCGAACGAAGACCACCACGTTTCTCATCTTGGTGACCATGGCAATTGTCCTTTTCTTGGCGGAATCAAAGGGAGAAAATAGCAGAGCGGCGAACGGCTGGCAAGGGCAAATTCTTTCGCTGCGGGGTAGAGGGGGAAAGCGATAGAGGTAAAGTCCATCGCACAGGCAAAACCGATGGTTTATGCTACCAGGAGGGATAAGAACCGTTTCCGGATGGAAACTAGAACAACCCGCTCCTCGATATGAAGACGATGGCCACCAGGATCGGGCAGACATATTTGATCAGAAAATGCCAGACAGGGTAATAGTGGAACTTGACGTTCCCCTTCACAATCTCGCCGCGTGCCAGGCGGGTGGTCATCACCCATCCGGTAAAGATGGCGATAAACACGCCCCCCAGGGGGAGGATGTAGTTCGTTGCCAGCAGGTCGATTGAATCGAGGAAATTGCGTTCGCCGATAAAATGAACATTTGCCAGCAGGTGGTTGGAGAGGGCCGAGGGAACTCCGAGGAGAAAAATCAGGAATCCCATAACCAGGGTTGCAGTCCTCCGTTGCCACTTCTTCTCGTCACAGTAGTAGGCCACCACAACCTCAAGGAGCGAGATACTCGACGAGAGGGCGGCAAAGACCAGCAGCAGGAAGAAAAGGATCGCGATGAATGTCCCCCCTGGCATCTGGCTGAATATTATGGGGAGCGTTTTGAATACCAGCCCAGGCCCGGCGGCAGGGGCCATTCCGTAAGTGAAGACGATGGGGAAGATGGCGATGCCCGACAGCAGTGCCACACAGGTATCCATGACAGACACGGTGATGGCCACATTGGGGATGTCGGTTCCTTCGTCGGCGTAACTGCCGTAGGTGAGCATGGCGCCCATCCCCAGCGACAGGGAGAAAAAAGCGTGGCCCATGGCTTCAAGCATTGAGGCGGCATCCAGCTTTTGCCAATCAGGCGTGAACAGAAATGAAAGTGCCTTGGTGCCGCCGGGTGACACGAGCCCGTGTAACGCCAGGGCAATGAGGATCAGAAACAGGACCGGCATCATCAGCTTGTTGGCCCGTTCAAGGCCGTTGCTGACCCCACCCAGAACTATCCAGACCGTAGCACCCATGAATACCGCCTGCCAGAACAGTTGGGACAGGTCGCTGGCCAGCAGGGTGCCGAAAAGTTCAGGGACCTCCTTGGTATGCTGGCTGTTGAAGGTTCCTTTGAGCGCCAGCCAGAGGTAGTCAACTGCCCAGCCAGCCACCACGCAGTAGTAGGAGAGGATCACGAACCCGGCCGTAACTCCGAGCCAGCCGACCATGACCCATGGACCGCCGCGCAGCTTGCGAAAGGCGCCAACCGGGTCCTTGTGGGTGTGGCGGCCGATCACCATCTCGGCGATCATGATTGGAATCCCGACGACCACGATGCAGAAGATGAAAAAGAGAACGAAGGCTCCCCCACCGTGCATACCGGTGATGTACGGGAACTTCCAGATATTGCCGAGACCGACAGCCGAGCCGGCCGAAGCCATAATGAAACCGAAACGGCTGCTCCAGAGACCTCGTTTTGCCTTTTCGTGATGTTTTTCCATGGAGTTCTCCACCTGATTCGGGATTACCGGAGTTTAAGAAACGAGGGGTCAACTTTCGTCGTACTGTCCTTGTTTTTTTCATCTAACGTCAAGAGTTGAGACCCTTTGTAATGCTTCAAAGCCCCAACCCCGGTTTTACAGCTCCTGCATGCCGCCGGACCCCCTCTGCTGATAAGCATCCACAACGGCGGTGGGGGCCGGGAAAAAAGCGTTCTTGCCGAACAGGTCGGTGAGCCCGGACCGGTCAAATTCGGACCGGACTTCATCGACGATTTCGCATACCACGAGCCGGACATCCTGTGCCGCCAGATTGGCATGGAGCCGGCGCAAGGTCTCGGCCGCCGTGTAGTCCACGTCGTTTACCGCGGCTGCGTCGATGCAGAACCAGGAGAGCGGGGGGGTCGCACTTCTGACGAGTTCTGTGATCTCGTCATTGAGGGTCTGGCTGTTGGCATAGTACATGTTGTGCATGAAGCGGTAGATCATGAGCCCGGGAATGACCTGATTCCTGGTGCTGACCGGTTGATGATGCCAGCCCAGCGTCTTGTCGGGGACCATCAGCATGTTCTTTACGAGATACCCGTGCCTCGTGTGGACAACGAGCGAGAGAACGATTGCCAGCAGGATGCTCTGCTCGACTCCGACAAATACGACTGCTGCGGCTGTGATCAGGGCTACCCAGAATTCCCATGGCCGTTCTGCATAGATATTCTTCATCCCCCTGACGTCGACCAGTTCTATGCCGATCAGAAAAACTACCGCCGACAGAACCGCCCCCGGCATATAGGCCAACGGCCCGGTAAAAAAGAGGAGCACCATGAGAACAATGAAGCTCGTGGCAAGCTGTGAAAGCTGACTATGTCCCCCCGCGCTTTCGACCATCTGGGTCTTGGTCGGGCTGCCGTTTACGATAAAGGTCCCGGACAGACCGGCTCCCACATTGCTCAGGCACAACCCCACCAGGTCTGTATTCTCGTCGAACCGCTCGTTGTAGCGGGCTGCATAGGCGCGTGAAGTGGCGGCACTTTGGGAGAGGATAACCACGAACATGGCAAAGGCGGTGGGAGCCAGTTTTTCAATCAGGTCGATGTTTATGGCCACGTCGGGCAGGCCGATTCTCGGCAGGCCACTCGGTACCGGACCAAGCACGCGAACCCCGTAACGTTCCAGATTGAGCGCCCAACTGGCGATGATGGCACCGATTACCGCGATCAGTGCCCCCGGAATCTTCATCGAAATCTTTCGTGAGCCGATGATGACGACGAGGACTGAAACCGCCACCATGAGAGAGGTGACATTCATCTGATCTATTTCGCGCACGATAGTGACGAGGTTGTGAATGGTGCCATGTCCACCATCGGGCAGGGCGAGCATCCCTGAGATTTCTCCGACGGCGACCTGAATGCCGACCCCGGACAAAAAACCGACGAGGACGGTGCGTGACAGAAAATCCGACAGGAAGCCAAGCCTGGCGATACGGGCCAGGAAGAGGAAGCAGGCTGCCATGAGGGCCAGGACACCCGACAGGGCGAGCCACTCGTCCGATCCGGGGGCGGCCATTGACGCGACGCCGGAGGCGAGAATAGCCGCCGTGGCAGAGTCTGCGCCAACGACGAGGTGCCGGGATGACCCGAAGAGTGCATACAGGACCATCGGTATGAGAATCGTGTAGAGCCCCGTGATCAACGGTGTGCCGGAGATCTTCGTGTAGCCCATCACTTCGGGGATGGCAAGGGCGGCGAGTGTGACCCCGGCGACAATCTCGGCCGGCACGCGGGAGCGTTCGAGGGGAAGAATCCCCTGAAACAGGGGGAATCGCCGCCCCCTTTGCATGGCAGCTGAATTTGCCGTTGAATCTCCGGGCATAGAATTCCTGACGGATTATCCTTGATGGCGCTAAGAAGTCGAAAAAGTCACGGAGAGACGATTTTACAGGGGACCAATCCATCCTCGTCGTACGAGTAGACGGCGCACATCCTGTGATACCCGTCTGCGATGACAACCTTGCCATTGCGCCCGTCCCGCAGCAGGAGAATCGGCGATAGCAGCTTTCCGCTTTCTATCTTTTTACGGTCCTTTTCCACGTGGGAATTGCTGACCCCCAGCAAGGACAACCCCGATGCCCGGAAGATGTCCTTGGACTTGAATCGGGATACCGGCGCACTCTTCAGCCGGTTCACGATGGCGGTAACTGTCTTGTCGTCATAGATCAGGCCAAGGTACGATTCCGCCGCCGGATAATCTTTTTCCTCGGGTTCCACCAGCCATTTGATGTCAATCTGTTTACTCATCACGCGTCTCCTCGCTCGTGCCCGCGCCATCCGCTCTCTCGTTCATTACCTCATTGCCACGGGGAACTCACTGGTCTCCAACTATTACAACCCTGGAGTCCTGAAAAACGTCACTTCGGGGCACCGGCATCGAAGGGCATCTTTTTCTCACCCAACAGCCGCTCTATCTCCGCCACCTTGGCGCCATCGACCTTCACCCCGTTGATAACGTAAGTCGGTGTGCCGACAGCTCCCAACCTGGCCGCAACGTCCCGGTGCAGATTCTGAAGTTCCTGTACGTCGCACGACCGGTCAGCCGTCTTCTCGTCGAAATCGAGCTTGCCGGCGTACGCCTCACGGTAGGCAGCCTCCCGATCCGGAGCGCAAAGGATATAGCGCACCTTTCCCGCCGCATCGGGGTGCTCCTTCAGGGCGATCAGGAAGACATACCGGGTGACATCCCGCCGCAGGTTCCAGTAGCGGACCATCCGGCGACTGAACCGGCAGTCCGGGTCGGAAACCTCGATCACCACCTGTGTGCCGGTGCCGATCCGGATTGCCTTGTCGAGCGGGATACCCGTGAGCCAGGCCGCATCGGTATCGGCCCCAAACAGCAGCGATGGAAGGCAGGCCAGGATGCAGAGCGAAAACAGGAGACGTGACATCGTATGCGTTCCCCTTTGTTAATACCCCTGCAATTATACAGCAAAAGCCTGTCTGTAGGGGGGCGCCTATGAACGAGTCAGTTTTGCACCTGTATATTCGCCATCAGGTCTTCTCTCGATACATAAACCCGATCCGTTGCTTCCTTAATGCATTGCCGAATAAAGCGCCGCCAGCTATAGACTGAGATGGTCATATTCCAACCTATTGTCCAAAGCCATGCGACTACGTAGAAGATGACATTGTCTTCAATAAAGAATAGGGTGCGATGGTTAAAATAAGCAATCAAACCCACCAGAACAGATACATTAACCACCGTATCAGCAAAGCTCAGTCGGCTTACAATAAGTATTCGGCTGGCATCTGTTTGAAATTTTATTTCTCCGCCATGGATCATGGAAAGTGATTTCCAATCCCAAAAAGATCGGAAAATTCCGACGGTAAAATTGATCTTCTCTTCATCGTTCTCTACGATTTTTGCCTGTTCAAATCGAAGAGAATCAGCGATAAAATATCCAAGTTCTTTCGGTTTAAGTCTTGGGTATTTATTCAGATTGACCGGAACAGTTACTTTGACGCGCATGTATTCCTTCTTATTGGCAAACGGCTCGGCCGGTGACCCGACGCAGGTTTATTGCGACCAGGTCCACTGGTCTCGCCGGAGATCCCTCTGCCATTCCACTTTCGAGGGCAACGTCGCTGCCGTCCAACGAATTCCCCTCCCGTCACTTCCCGCATTTCGTCGTGGCATCGACGATAGCTCCCGCCTGCTGCAGTTCGCTGCATTTCACCGGCGCGTCGATTTCCACCAGCCCCTTTGGCGGCTCGTACACCGTTATCTTGCCGCCAAGGTATGTGCCACGCAAATCCGCGCCTCTGAAGTCCGCCTTGTTCAGCTTCGCTCCGGTCAACCGGACATTGTCGAGCAGTGCGCCCCGGAAATTGACCCCTTCGAGATTCGTGGCACTCAAATCCACGCCGGTCAGGTCCGCATAGGAAAAATTCACGTCGGTCAGGACGGCATCCTTCAATTTAGCGTATTTCAGCTTCGCCGCGGAAAAGTTCGCCCCGGTCAGATTGGCACCGGCGAAATTCCCCTTGGATATGTCAGTTTTCCTCATGTCGGCATTGGACAAGTTCGCTCTCTCCAGGCTTGCATGGTGGATATAGGCGCCGTTGCACTTTGCCGCGGTAAGATCGGCCCGGTCGAAAACTATTTCGTCAAGGCTCGCCTGTTCCATCATGGCGGCAGTCAGGATTGCCCCGGTCATGTCGCACTCGCCGCAATCCTCGATCCTGACCCCGGCGAGGTCGGCGCCCATGAACTTCGATCCATCCAGCTTGACCCCCTTGAAATCGACCCCTTTCAGGGCGGCACTCATGAAATCGCACTCCTCGCATTCCTTCAGCGCGCCGGCCTTAGCCCGCTCAACCAATTCCGGGTCAAAGGCATAACCGGTCAGGGCCGTACTCAATGCGCAATAGACGACCGCAGCTATCACTTTGTTCATGGTGGTATACTCCCGTGAAACAGACGGAGACAATCGTTATGACCGCGCCGATTCCGGACGCGTCGCCGGTACCGGGGGGGCCGGCTTGTTCAGGAGCGCGGGGATGTCAATTCCGGGGAGGAGCTTCGCCAACGTCCCCATCAGTGCGTCGGCGGCATTGCCACCCCCCGTGACCAGCACATCCGGGACGATCTTGATGCTGCCGTTCTGGATGGCGGCCGCGATCAGCTCTACGATCTTGATCTGCTTGATGGCCTCTTCGCCGATCGCCTCCTGCTGCTTGTTGTAGGCCTGGGCGGTCGCTTCACCGATGGCGGCAATCTTGGAGGCCTCGCCGTCGCCGATGGCCTTCAGCCGCTTCCCTTCGCCGGTTCCCTCAAGCGCCTTGGCCTCCGCCGAACCTTCGGCAAGGGTGATCATCTCGGTCTTCTTCTGGGTCGCCACCTTCACGGCGATTTCCGAAGCCACCAGCGTCGGCTGCTGGTCGGCGGTGGCGCGCATCTTCTCCATCTCGGTCCGTTCCGCCTGGGACTTCTGCTCCATCTTGTACATCTCCTGCTGCTGTTCGGCGATGATCCGCTTGGTCTGGGTCTGCATCAGGTCTTCGGGGAGCTTGATCTGGCAGATCAGGACCGACACGCACTCCACGTGATATTTCTCCAGATCGATGCGGGCCCGGCTTTCGGCCTTGGTCTGCTCTTCCGAGCGGCTCTGGAGAAAGTTCATCGCCGAGGCGGTGGAGGCCTGGTTCCGGAAGGATGAGTCGATCATCGGATGGATGACGTGCTGGATCAGGTTGTCGATGGAGCCGACTTTGGCCACCATGTAGGGTGCCTGGTCCGGCCGGACGCGGATGACCACCTTGACCGCGACCTGTATCGGGAAACCGTCCTTGGAGATGACCGTCAGCTGGTCGAAGCGGGTGTCCTCCTGGTCGTCCCAGTCGATGGTGATGTTGGTGGTATCGATGATGTATGCCATGAAGGCCCGCCGGTTTAGGTAATAGCGCCCCGGACCCGCCACTTCTTCCTGGATGCCGCGGTAGCCTTTGGGCACCACGTATTTTTCTTTTCCCTCTTCTATGGAAGCACCGTTCTGGGACGATCCCAGGCGTTTCTTCATCTCCTCCGTCGGGTCGTCGCCGACGTTCGACACGATGACCCCGACCTGGCCACGCTCGACGACGGCGACATCGTCGGTCTCCACGCTGAACATGAACGGGTTGATGTAATAGGTTCCCGGCCGGAGCACGTCCAGCTGCGGGCCGCGCTGCCCCTGCTTGGTCAGGAAGGCGGAGCCGTCCTGGTAATCGTTATGACCGGTGACGGGACTGGCCACGTATTCACGTTCTGGCAGCGGGATGCCGTCCAGGGCGGTCACCAGGCCGATCTTGTTGGCCTCGACGACCACCGCGGGGGCGATCTGGATCTGGAACAGATTCAGGTTGATCCGGTAGGTACCGGGGAGCAGCACGTCGATCTGCGGCCCCTTCTGCCCGCCGTTTTTCAGGAACGCCTCGCCGTTCTCGTAATTGGAGTGTCCCGGCACGCTCTGCGCCAGCAGCCGCCCCATGGGGATGGGGGCGCCGTCCTGGGCGGTGACCATCCCCACTTCCCCCTTGGCGATCACCACGGCCGCGGCCTTGGTGATCTTGAACAGGTTCGGGTGGATACGGTAGACACCCGGCGGCAGGATCTCCGTCTGCGGCCCCTTCTGGCCGCCGTTCTTGATGAAATCCTGGCCGGACTGGAAGGAGTTGTGCCCCGGCACCACATTGGCAAAAATGCGCCCGGCCGGGATGGCGGAACCGTCGGCAGATTCGACCATGCCGATCTCCCCTTCGCTGATCTTGGTGGCCGAGCTCTTGGTCACCTTGAACAGGTAGGGATTGATGCGGTAGTTCCCCGGCGGGATGATCTCGATCTGCGGCCCCTTCTGGCCTCCGTTCCCGATGAAGGCTTCACCGTTCTGGAAAGACGAGTGCCCCTCCACTGCCTGGGCGAAGATCTTTCCTTCCGGGATGGCGGCGCCGTCCACCGACTCCACGATGCCGATCTCGAAATCCTTGATCTCGGTGACTTCCCCCTTGGTCAGCTTGAACAGGTAGGGGTTGATCCGGTACTTGCCCGGAGGGAGCACCTCGATCTGCGGCCCCTTTTGGCCACCGTTCTTGATGAACGCCTCGCCGTCCTGGAAGGAATTGTGGCCGGCCACCACCGCGGCAAAGATCCTCCCGGCCGGGATGGACGAGCCGTCCACCGACTCGATCAGGCCGATCTCGTTTTCCAGTATCTCCGTAAAAACGCTCTTGGTCGCCTTGTAGATGAACGGGATCAGGAAGTGCAGGCCGGGGCCCAGCGTCCGGGCCTGGATACCGACTTCGTTCCCCAGGGCCACGACCCGCCCCTGGGGCATCTTGCTGCCGAACCACCGGCGCTCGATCAGGGCTATCTCGTTGCCCCCCACAATGACAACGGATGCATACAGCAGAACGGCTGCGGGAACCAGCAGGGCGAAATACCCCCAATGCTTGACTACAAACTCGAGAACCATGCACTCTCCTTTCGTGATGCCGTAGAACGTGAACTGGTTAATGGTGCTTATCTTATACGCAAGCCGATGATAGATGCACGCCTCACAACCGCGCGATCAGCTCAGAAATACGGGTGACGCCGGGGAAGTACCGGTGCATAAGATACCCTGCCAGAAACGCCAAGACAAGCGTTACGCCAAAAGGTACGCCGGTGGTCTTGAAGACACTTCCCATCCAGTCCGAACTATCCATGCGCCGGGTGCCGCGGACGAGGCTTGCGGCGAGGACGAACTCGAACGCCGCTTCGGAGAGGATGAACGGGGCTTCGTAGACCAAGTAGACACCGGCACCGACGACGACCGCCACGATGGCTGCCAACACCGCGAAAATAACCACGGCCACGACGCCCCCTTCGTCGCCGAGCGCCGATGCCACAGCTTCCCCGGCCACTTCGCCCACCGTGTCACCAACACCGCCCCCCGTGTCGATGCCGCCGGAAAGTGCGCTCGTCCCGCTATCCGCAAGTCCATAGCCGAAACTTCCCGATGCCCCCCCACCGGAGAACTCTCCGCCGCTCCCGTGAAACCCCTCGCCGACGTTGAAGTTGCCGCCCGACGGGCCTGAAATCGGCATATCGGGCAGCACATCGAGCAGGTCGGGTGAATTGTCATTGACCTTATGGGTAGCGGGAGTGGACGCAACGTATTTCAGCCAGAGCTTCACCGCTGTGAAGAAGACCACGTAGGCGAAGATGACGGCCAGGGGATAACGGATCATGACGTTATCCAGATCCAGGGCAAGCAAGATGCGTGTCGCCAGAAACCCGGCGCATACCGTCGCCAGGAGGATCAGCGACATATGGAAGCGCAAGGAATGGCGGCGCTTGAAGCGCTCGGTGAAGTTGATTTTGTGGTGGAATATGTTTTTCATTTTTGTCTGCGTAACGTCTAAAGGCACCAGCGGCGGAGCGTTAGCGGAGACCGCTGTTGCCGCTGGTTGGGCTATTGTTTCACTTTGTATGCACCATTAATTTCTGACTCCGTGAGAGCGTCAGGCGACTTAACCCAGTAAAAGTTCAGATAGATCGTCTCTCGGTTCCTGTCCACCCATACATAGCCCATGTCCCATGATTGCGGCTTCGCGTCGATATCCTCAGGGAAGGAGTAGAAGTAACCTGGCTGGTTCCTGTAACTCCATTCTTTTCCTTTTCCCTTGAGTCTGATTTCGTAGTTGATCGGTTTCTTTGGAAAGAATCCTTCGGCCGTAATTGGCATCAGGCTTTGAATTGTACCGGTAAGAGTCAATGTATAGCCGCCATCCTCTCTTAGTTCTGTCTTGTGATTGATTTTTCGAGTGATGCCTTCCCCATGGCAAACAGAGGCTATGAGCAGCAAGCATGTGATTATTTTCCATGGTGTTTTCATTTGATCTTCTTTCCTCGCACAACGGCCGGGAGATCACCGGGCGGAATTCTGGCCCGGTGCATCTTCCTTGTTGGCTGATGTAATTCCCTCTGAATACGTGATACGTACACCGGCTATATTCTCTTCTTTTTTGAATACCCTTGATTGGTTGGCGTATCTCAACGTGATGCTATCTTTGTCCTGCCAAGATACGGCTATATTTGGTCCTCCCCACTGACCTGCTGCAGCTTTCCCGTGATCAGAATCAGCAATAAATGCATTTCCACTTTCATTTGAGAGTTCTTTTTTAATGGGAAGTATGGATACCTGGGTGTTAAAGTCAGTTGTTGCACCACAGTCACGGACAAACACAACGGCTTTATTCGCGCCATCAGGGGAAGTGTGAACTGAAACGATCCTGTTATCACAGCTCTTGCTCAAATAGGGAATAATAATAGCAGCCATAATCCCGATAGCGGGGATCAGGACATACAGTCCCACCATAAATTTCGCTTCTTTTCTAAATATTCCGTCGTTCATTATTCCTCAGTCAACTCATTATTGAGCAGTTCACGCGCACGCGCGTGAACTGCTCATCCTCCCAAACGGAACATTTCTCCTACGGGAGAAAAAGGGAACAGACTTACTTTTTCCCCGGCCTGTCGATTCTCCCTCACTTGACCTCAATCCCCCGGTACGTCGCATATTCCTTGTGCTCACCTTCTGCCAAATCCTTTTCATAATCCTTGATCGCCTGGTTGTAATCCTCATCCGACAGGTCTTCGCCCGGATCCTTGGGGTCGTAGACCACCTGTTTGCAATTCTCGTCCATGTCGGCCATCGTTATGTTCGGGTCCTGGGGATACATGGAAATGCGTGCCCGTATCCAGCCGGGCCGCGGATTGTAGTGAATGAAATAGGTTCTGCCCGCCTCGAAGTTGATCTTCCCCGTTTCATAGCTCTCGGCCTTGGCGATAAGGTAATGGTAGCCGGGATCGATATCCCTTTTGACAAAGAAGCCTCTCCCCTTCGTCACACCGATCATTTTTTTGTCCAGGTAGGTATCGAACTCGATCGCCCACCCGAAGCTTGTCGTCCTTGTCACGACCAGAGCAGCCTTTCCCTGCTCGGGCTTGACCGCCCTGATGTCCGTAATGGGTGTGCCCGTGGCTTGAATCATGTGCGAAGGGCCGGAACATGCGGTGACGAGGAACAGGGCCGACGAAATGAGGATGCCGTAGAATACTCTTTTCATAATCGCTCCTTGAGGTGATGTTTTCCGCGGGCAGTAGCTCCATACACAAAAAACCGCCCAGCCGGCGTATTTTGTCAATGCAACAATCTTCACCATTCGTTTACGCTGAGAAGTCCGTCACTGTGCCGGGTCGGCCGTGCCTTCTTCCGGATCCTTCATCTCCCTGTTGGCCTTTGCAACCGCCTTCAACGCCTCGGCCTGTATGGTCGGCATCAGCTCTCCCATGTACGCGCCCATCTTTTTCGTGGCGGACACCCCGATGGGGGAACCGTAGAAGTCGGCCAGGGCGGCCAGTTCATCGGCGGTAAAGAGCTTGACCATGGACTCTTTCATGGATTTCGTGACCGCCTCGATGTCCAGATACTTGGTCATGATGTTCCGGAATTGTTCCCGCTGGTCCGGTGGCAGATTGAGCGCCATCTGTTCAGCCACGTCCTGGAACATCTCACGCGGCGGAGTGACGGCCAGATAACGGTCGGCTTCCTTGTTTCGCTGTTCGGGTGTGTCCTGGATCGCAAATGCCGTGTTGCTCGCAAACAGTATCATGGTAATAAGAACAAGACGTTTCATGTAGTTCATCCTTTCGTCGATTAAGTTCTAAGAATTCGCATCAGATTTAATGCGAGTTATCTTCTCCATCTCGGCCTTGAGGCAGTCAGGGCAGAACGCGTGGGTGAAATCCACATCCCACCCTTCCTTGAAGTAGGCCTCTATCTGCAACCAGGATTCCTTGTCATCCCTGACTTTCCTGCAGACGGAACAGATGGGGATCAGGCGCTGCAGTTCGGCGATCTCGCTGATGTCCTCGATGACGAGCAGGGCGTGGCGCTCCCCCCGGAAGGTGAAGGGTGATGCGGTGATGAGGGCGTACAGCACCATCGCCTCCCCCTCCCGGTCGAGTACCAGCTTCATGCGGCGGCGCACGGTGCGATTGCCACGGAAGGCCGCCGTGACGGCATTTCGGATGACGCACTCCTTGCAGGACTCCCCTCTGCCACATCCTTCCGGCACATCGGTGGAATGGACGCAATGGAGTATCTGGCCCGCCCGCTCCCTCAGGATGGTCTTTCGCTCGGCCATGAGGAGTTCAGCCGCAGCCGTGTTGTACTCCTGGATCCTCACGTCCTGATCGACGATGAATACCATGGAAGGGAGCACATCAAAAACCGCCCTCAGCATGTCTGTTTTTTCGGTTTCGGTTGTCATTGTGATCCTCACCGGGGGAAAGTTCCCCTGAGCTATTGGCTGCCAACTAAGAGTAAACGGAGAGGAATCAGACCAACACAATTGATACTTGATTGCCTTCAAGGGCTGACACTGCAGCTGTCCCTCTTGATTCCCTGCTAAACCGAGAGGAGAATGCGAACAAACGATACGAGCCTTTTGGGGTCGGCTTTTGAAAAGTATGCGACGCAGCCATTTCCCCTGACTTTTTCCAGACTGATTTTTTCGGTGGTCAATAGAATTACCGGTGTGTATTTGTTGACCTTGTTCATATCCCGTACATATTGAGCGAGATCGAAACCAGTCATGCCCGGCATCAGCAGGTCCGTAATGATAAGGTCAAAGACATTGCTGAAGCATAAATCATCTTTCATTGAATCTTCCAGAATTGCTACAGCATCCTCACCGGATTGAGCTGTAACGATATCGTATCGATCAACAAGGATGTCGTGTAAACCACGAAGGACAACTTGACTATCATCTACGACCAAAATCCTCTTTTTTTGCATATCTATCCTTTTTGAGTTTGCAAAATGCCGAGTCTTCCTTGAGAGCACAGCTATGGAACCTTGAAAAATCACTAATACGCCCCAATTGCTTATTCCCCGAGGGGTCAATCATGAGTGACATAGATCAATTTGCTCGTATCAAACCCCAATGCCGCAGCTTTTGCCATGAGATTGTTTTTTGCCTCTGTCGTCATTTCCGGGCTTCTGGACAGAATCCATAAATAGGATTTGTCCGGACCGCATACGAGTGAATACTGGTAGTTTTCATGGTCAAGCGCGAACACGATATAGGAGCCGTAAAAAGGACCGAAAAATGAAACCTTCAGAAAGCCCTGATCCGACCCAGTGACAAAATAGGCCTTCCCTACCGCTTCCTTCCATTTGTTTTCCTTTGCCGAATACCCGCGATTTGCCACTCGCAGACCGCCATCCTCACGCAAAGAATACTCTGCGGAGACGCGGGTCAGTCCTCGCTCGAACGAATGATCCAGTCGCGCAATTTCGTACCACTTCCCCAGGTATTTATCGACCTTGAAATTATCGACGGGTTTCACCCCGTCGGGGATGCCGGCGCATCCCGTGAAGAGCATGGCCAACCATAACGGCAGTTTTTTCATGGCAATTCTCCCTTATGCCGAACAGCTTCTTGACGCAAAAAAACGCCCAGCCGGCGTAGTGCCGGCATGGGCGGTTTGGATGGGGTACAGGGACCTGCTCATGGCGCGCTCCCGGACAGTGACGGATTTAGAAAGATGAGACTTTTGTAACCCCCCATGCAGTGGGTGTCAAGGAGAAACTGCTCCCGGCAAATGGCTTGGTTTCTCAAGAAGCACGTTGAGTTCCCTATGACCCAGTACAGCCTCATCATGGAGCACAGACAGTTTTTTAATTTTGCAAAATCCCATTTGCATTTTTGCGAAACGTCCACCAGGTCGACGTGTACAGCCTGATGTGCCAGGATTGGAACCTCATTTACCTTCTCCGTGAGTAAATTGTAACGGGGTTTTTTGCAACAATGCAAAAAAAGTAAAGTTGGGAATATTTGCAAGGCTGCATGTAATACCCCGAAGTAATTTAACTTTTTTGCGAAAACGAAATCCTATAACGTTGGTATGTTAGTTGCTCCTAGGATAAGCTGGGTTCGAAATCCAATACATCAACATAAAATAGGAGGAAGTGATGAGTGACTTAAAACTGGGGAATCCTGCGGTAGTCGGCCTTGCTGGTTTCGGAATGACAACATTGGTGTTGCAATGCCATAACCTGGGATGGTGCGGTATCGCTCCCGTTCTCTGGATCGGCCTCTGCTTCGGTGGCACAGCTCAGCTCATCGCCGGGCTGTTGGAGTTCAAAACCGGCAACAACTTCGGTTTTTGCGCCTTTACCGGTTATGGAGCTTTCTGGATCTCCCTCTGCCTGATGCTGATATTCGGGAAGAACGCGGATCTGGTCAAAGCATATCCGACTCTCGCCTTCACCGGACAAGATCTTGGGTTCTTCCTGGTAGCATGGACAATTTTCACCTTCATCCTCTTCATCGCATCGATGAAGCATCACGCGACGCTGTCCTTCATCTTCCTTACCTTGCTCCTTGGCTTTATTGGCCTCGACCTGAAAGAACTTGCCGGCAGCGCCCTTGCCGGGACCTTTGCAGCTTATGACCTTCTTATTTGCGCTTTCTCTGCGCTGTACCTGATGGCAGTCGCCGTGTATGCTGAAGCCGGCATTAAGCTTCCTGTCGGTGAGGCCTGGATGAAGAGCAAGGCCGAAGCTAAGGAAGTTCTCGCTGCTAATGAGATTACCGCCTAAACATCCCCCCCTGGCCGCATCTCTCGAAGCGGCCGTTGCGGAACCATCCACATTGTGAAAAGTTAGAAGGGCCATGGCAACCAGCATGGCCCTTTTTCTTTGTGCGCATTCGGAGTGAGTGAGTACAGTCGGGATTGGTGATCGACGGTCGGTTCGGAGCCGCATTAAGTAATAACGGCTGTCGCAGCACGTGCAGTTATTGGATGGGCGGGTTTGCGAGCTCTTCCTGAGGCGATACTGGATCGGGAAAGAACCGGTCGGAACCGGTCCGCTACCACAGGTAAACAGATTTATTGTCGAAGCGGCTTCGGTTGAAATACAGGAACACGTTCAGCAACAGGAAGAGAACGAACACCCAGAAAGCATTGACGCGGTAGTCGTAGTCGGGGACGATGGTCCCTGAAGCCGTGGTAATCTTCTGAACAGGAAGCAGGAAGAGGTTGGCAATCCCATTAAAGCTTTCGACAAAATTGTAGGCCATAAGCAGCCAGAGAGTGAGTCGTTGCCGCTTCAGTATTCCGACAATAAGGTACAAAATGATGATGCAGTCTGCAAAGATTAAGGATTCGCTGGTATCCCCTGAGTAGAGTTTTCCCATAAAGGGAAACGGCTCGCCAAGGTGGGAAAGAGTGATGAACATGGAAAAGAGGTAAACGCCGATCAGGGGAGCAAGCACAAAGTGAGTCTTCCGTTCATCCGACACTCCCACAGCCCTGTGATCCGTCTCTTTCAAGGTATCTCTCCTTTATCTCAACTTCTGACATGTTTCAGATGCGCATCCACACCGGCTGATCAGATCCTATGCTAGGGCGAGAAGCAGGGGCGACGAGATGTGGGCACTCTCTTCAAAACCGCTTTTTGAGGTGATATTTCCCGCGGGCAGTAGCTCCATAACGCAAAAAACCGCCCAAACGGCGTATTGCCGGCATGGGCGGTTTGAATGAGGTAAGGGGGCTGCTCATGGCGTGCTCCCCGACAGTGACGAATTTATTCATATAGTGCATTTGTAACCCTTCACGTAGCGGCTGTCAAGGAGAAACAGCTCCCAGGTGAACGGCGTGTGTCCTCAAAAGTGCGTCCGGATCAGCCCCCCATGCCGGGGACTTCTGCCCCTGAAATTATTTTGAAAACTGTACCTTTCGTTGGGGCCAATAAGCATCTATTCTGTAACTCGGCAGGATGGCTGAGTCGTAATCAGGCAACGCAGAGCCGGGACAGGAGAGAGTTGCTTGTATTAATGGAGTTGTATCGTTACTATTCAGAATGAACATAAGCTGTAGACTCACTCACACAGGAGGTAGTACCCATGATTCCCGAAAAACTGCTGGAAATACTGAAACAGGACGGCATCGTTGCCATCGCTACTCTGGGCCAGGATGGGCCGCACATGGTCAACACGTGGAACAGTTACGTGCGCATATCCGCCGACGGCCGCTTGCTGATTCCCGCCGGTTACATGCATCGCACCGAGGCGAATATTGCCTTCAGCCCCGAAGTACTGATTACCCTGGGAAGCAGCAAAGTGCAGGGACTGCATGGCCCGGGCGCCGGTTTCCTGATCAAGGGGAAGGCCGAGTTCGTAACCTCCGGACCGGATTTTGATCTGCTGAAGGCAAAATTCGATTGGTTGCGCGCCACGGTGGCGGTAACACCAGAGTCTGTCACTCAAACCTGGTAATTTAAAAAAGTTTACGGAGGGCAGGTACTTTTTTGTCCCAACGCAAAAAAAAACCGTCCTGCCGGTTTAGTGCCGGTATGGGCGGTTTGAATGTATTACAGGTGCCTGCTCATGGTGCGCTCCCACACAGGGAGGTATTCAGAAGGATGTGACTTTTGTAAACCTCGGCAGGGCGGGAGTCAAGGAGGAACTGTCTCAGGGGAATGCCTGAGGCCGGCAGTTCCAGTTGCCGTTGATTAATTAACATTCCTGTAATTACAGGATTTTGGGCTTGCGATCGCGTTCACGCCGGAACAGTCCAGCCTTGGCCACGGGAAAAACGTGGCATTTAGTATGAAAATCCGTTTATTTCCTGCTATAGTTTATCACCTTGCTATATTCTGACTCATCCGGAGTCGATGCGACGTGAAAAAACTCTGCATGAAAAACCTCAGCATGAAAACCAAGATGGCTCTGGCAGTTTCCTCCCTGTTCGTAGTGGTGATTGTTCTGCTGGCCTGGGGTGCCCTTTCCTTCCAGGAACAATCATTGGAAAAGGCCATCAGCCAGCAGCAGTTTGCCACAGTCTCATCCCTGGCGGCAAACATCGACGACAAGCTGGGATTGGCTCACAACGCGCTGATCTCGGCAGCGCGCGAAATACCGCTTGAAACCCTTCACCATCCCGACCGGGCCCAACGCTTCCTCGATGCCCGCATTGCTCTCCTCTCAGTCTTCGATAATGGCCTGTTCCTCATCTCCCGCGACGGAAAACTGATTGCCGAAAGTCCCTTCATTCCCGGCAGACGGGGAGATGACCAGACATCCCGTGAGTATTTTCAACACACGGTAACAACCGGAGAACCCAAAATCTCTCGCCCCTACACCTCCTCCCACACTCCCGGCCACCCCGCCATATTCCTCTCTGCCCCCGTCTTCGATCGCCAGGGGAACCTGACAGCAATCCTGGGCGGAAGTTTCGATCTCTGGGGTGCCAATTTTCTTGGCGACCTCTCCCGCACCCACTACGGCGATTCCAGCCACTTCTACCTGACCGATCATGACCGTACCATCATCGTCCACCCTGACAAGAGCAAAATTCTCACGAAGCTGCTTCCCCAGGAGGCAAACCCCCTCTATGAGAAAGCCCTGAACGGATTCGAAGGAAGCGGGGAGACTGTGGACGCACGAGGGGAACGGGTCATTTCCTCGGTCCGCCGTTTGCACACCACCGGATGGATACTGGTTGCCAACTATCCCTCTGCCGACGCTTATGCCCCGCTTAAAACTGCCCGGCAGTATTTCCTCATGGCGATACTGGCCTTCACCATTGTCGTCCTGGCAATCACCTGGCTCCTGATGAAACGCCTCACTGCACCGCTGGCCGCCTTCACCCGGCATGTGGAATCGCTGCCGGCGTCGTTTGGCAGTCACAACCTTCTGGAAATCAAGTCCGGCGACGAGATCGGCGTCATGGCGCAGACGTTCAACCGCATGGTTACGACCCTGGAGGCGCAGCAGGCCGCGAATGAATCGAGGCTCAGAACCCTCCTGCGGCTGAACGAGATGAGTTCTTCGCCTCTCCATGAAATCGCCGATTTTGCCTTGGAAGAAACGATTCGCCTTGCCAAAAGCACGATAGGCTACCTGGCATTCGTCAATGAAGATGAGACCCTCCTGACTATGTACTCCTGGTCACGGGAGGCGATGCAGGAATGTGCCATTACCGACAAACCACGGGAGTACCTTCTGTCTGCCACGGGACTCTGGGGGGAGGCGGTACGACAGCGAAAACCGGTTATCACCAATGACTACGCAGCACCCAACCCCTGCAAGAAAGGGTATCCACTGGGGCATGTGGAGATACGACGCCACATGAACGTCCCGATTTTCGACGGCGAACGGATCGTCATCGTTGCCGGGGTCGGCAACAAGGATGGGGAGTACGATGAAACCGACGTCCAGCAGCTGACGCTCATCATGCAGGGGATGTGGCGTCTCATCCAGCACAGCCGTGCCGAAGAGGCGCTGAAGAAAGAGAAGGAAAAGTTCTCCCTGGCCTTCCAGGCCGTGCCGAGTGTTCTCGTCATCGCTTCTGTTGAAGACGGGCGGTACCTTGAGATCAATGAGGCATACGAAAGGGTGATAGGGTACCGGCGCGACGAGGTGATAGGCCGTTCTTCCCTGGATCTCCATACCTGGAATCCGGAAGACCGGGCCAGGGTGCTGCGGATGCTGGCTGATGGGGAAAAGGTGCGTAATCTGGAGATCGTTTTCAGAAACAAATCAGGGGCTGAATTGACCTGTCTCTATTCGGCGGAGATCATCGAAATCGACGGAGAACGATGTCTTTTGAGTCTGGCTAACGACATTACCGCCCGCAAGAAGGCGGAGGAAGAGCTGCGCCGGAGCGAAGAGCGCTATCGCAGCCTCTATCAAGAGACTCCGGTCATGATCCATTCCATCGATCACGACTGGAAGATTGTCAGTGTCAGCAATTACTGGCTCGAAACGCTCGGCTACGAAAAAAGCGAGGTGCTCGGCCGGAAGACATCAGAATTCCTCACGGAAGAATCCCGGCGCTACGCCGAAGAGGTCGTCCTGCCCGAGTTTTTCCGGACCGGTTCCTGCAAGGATGTGCCGTACCAGATGGTGAAGAAGAACGGCGAGATCATTGATGTTCTCCTTACCTCTTCAAGCGAAAGGAACGACGAGGGGAAGATCGTCCGTTCGTTGGCCGTCCTCACCGACGTGACGGAGCGGAAGCGGGCCCAGGGGGAAATTGAAAAGCTGAATACTGACCTGATGGCAAGGACCATCGATCTGGAGAACGCCAACCGGGAGATGGAAACGTTCAGCTATTCGGTTTCCCATGACCTGCGCAAGCCCCTGACGGTCATCAGCGGCTACTGCCAGGTCATCCGGGAGGTATGCGGTAATGACCTGAATGAGCAATGCCAGGGGTACCTGCAGGAGGTTCAGGACGGAGCCCTGCATATGAACGGGCTCATCGATGCACTGCTCAAGCTCTCATTTGTCACTCGCGGCGAACTGCTTCGGGAAACCGTTGACCTCAGCCTGATTGCACATGCGGTGGCCGCTGGACTGGCTTTCACCGAACCGGAGCGCCGGGCAACGTTCCGGATAGCCGACGGGATTTCGGCGAATGGTGATGCGAAGCTGCTGAAAGTGGTACTGGAAAATCTCATCGGTAACGCCTGGAAGTATACCTCTACCCGGGAGGAAGCTGTCATCGAATTCGGCGTGACCGATATGGACGGGAAAGAGACGTTTTTCGTACGAGACAACGGGACAGGTTTCGATATGGCAGATGCGAAGAAGCTTTTCATCCCTTTCCAGCGTCTTCCCGGAGCTGGCCAATTCAAGGGCCACGGTATCGGCCTCGCCACGGTCGAGCGGATCATCCGACGCCACGGCGGCCAGATCCTGGCTGAAGGGACTCCGGGCAAGGGTGCGACCTTCCTGTTTACCCTGTAACATTCCATTCGTGCTCTCATCGTCTGCAAGGTGAATCACTGGTGCATTGGCTTGACGTCAATTCGTCGTCTCCGATTGTGCGAAGAGTTCCTTTACCGAATCCTTGTTGAGCAAGATGAGGGTGAAGACACCAAGCACGGTGCCAAACGGCATGAACATGCATTCTATGGCTGCTATCACTACGCAGAACATCCTGCTTTTGCGGCTTTTCAGCTTTTTGCCCGCGATGAACATGCAGACGGCGAGGCTCCAACCGAGCAGGATGAAAACTGAGCCCATAATGATGAACAGCCAGCCGAAGAGCGCTTCCGGTGGTCCGGCGTTCTTGTCGCAGGTGATGACCTTTCCCGTGAGCGTCGCGATGCCGATGAACACGTGGATGAATGGCATGCAGGAAAACAGGGCGGTGATCCCCGCCACGACGTAATGAAAAGTTGAGAGGAGGTCCAGGTTCTTGCTGTCGTCGTTTGCCATAACGGCTCCTTGTCCTTAGGGGATGGCGGTGAGGGGGTCGGCCTGACGGAGGACCCCGAGCAGTTCCTCGATGAAGAGGTCGATATACTCCTGGCTGATGGCGCTGGAATGGGGGGTGATCAGCACCTTCGGTTCCTGCCACAGGGGGGATTCGGGAGGGAGCGGCTCGTCGGCGAAGACGTCCAGTCCCGCCCCTGCCAGCGGACCGTCATGCAGTGCATGCAGCAGGTCCTTCTCCCGGTAGCAGTTCCCCCGCCCCAGGTTATAGAGACAGGCTCCCTGCTTCATAGCGCTGAAATGCCGTGTCGTGAAAATACCGTCAGTTTCCCCGCCCCCCGGCAGGAGCAGTACCACGTGATCGGCTTGAGGCAGTTCCTCCTCCAGCCGGTCGAACGTGACGACCCTGTCAACCACAGAGGGGGCCGCATACCCTTCCACGCTCCGCTTGACCCCTGTAACCCCGGCCCCGAACGCCTTCAATAGTTCAGCGACGGACTTTCCCAAGGCACCGAAACCGACGATGAGCACCTGCTGACGGAAGAGCGCCACGCAGTCGCTGTACCCCATCCGTCCCCAGACCCTGTTCTTCTGGTCGTCCAGTGATCTGCCGATGCGCCGGTTGAAATGGAGCATCATGGAGAGGAGGCTCTCCCGCATGATGCGGCCGTGGAAGGTGCCATAGCGGGTCATCACCCGGCCGGAAGGGTCTTCATCGACCCAGTCGTGGCCGGCGGCGGGGGTAAACAGCGCCCGCAGTTTCGGGGCGTTTTCGTACCACTCCGCCTTGAACCGCCAGGCAAGGACGCATTCCGCGTCGGGGAGGCGGGCCAGGAAGTCATCGGTGTCCCGTGCCACAGTGATGGGTGTATCGGGGAGCGCCGCGCGAAGCTGGTCGAGGTGACGGGGCTTGAAGGCAAAGGCGTCGATGTCGTTATTGAGATGGATGAGGAGGTTGTTTGGTTTCATGGTGGTGCCTTTGTGTTTAACGGGCCAGGACTGAGGCTGAAACCTGACGGCATTATGAGGGACTATTTCCTGTGGCTTACCCGAAGGATTCGGCCATCGTCTTTACTGATCTCAGCCTCCGGCACGCCACCTTTCCACCCGTGGGGGAGGGAACCCCTCACCTGCCAGATTCCGTCCTTGAGGATCGCTTTGAACGGCTTTTTTCCTTCTACTCGTTCTTTCCCATAGATCGGTACCCAGACGGCAACCGCAATCGCGATGGCGGTCGCTGAATCGGGCACATATCCTTCGGCCGGCTTTCCGGCTGCGTGCAACAGTCCATGGGGTGCAACTACCGCACACAGCACGACAATCGTTATTATTCTCTTTATTGTCTTCATGTTGTCCTCACAAGGGCATGGCCGGGCCGGCGCGTGACCTGACGGGCGGTTTCTTGTCCGTTCACGGTCTGAGCGCCTTGTTATGCCTTTATCTTATTTCTTGGATAAATAACTTTGAAAAAATAGATTATTGATGCTACCCAGTTGAAGAAAAATAGAGCTGCAAACACCCAGTACGGAGCTTTTATTTCTTTATTTCCCAGGCAGTCCCATAGGCATATCCCCCACAGCAAAACTCCACTTGAAGCTGATACAATTGCAAGGGCAAGAAATATGCTTTCAAAAATTCCGTAATTTGTGGTTTCCAAGTTTGAAATCTGGAGAACAGTTCCAATTATGAAGGAAACCGAAATTGCAGATATCAGAACAATTCCCAAATTTTCTTTTTTCATTTTCTTTCCTGGCATAACGGCTTGGGCCTTGAGCTGCTGGGCGGTTCTTGCCCGGTCTGCTCTGAGGGCCTGGTTGGAGGCTTCTACTTCTTACCGAAGAGACGCTGTAAAAATGAAGGTCGGACTTCATAAGCAAAGATCCGTTTGTCTCCATATCTTTTGTTTACCGTTTTCGCACCATATCGTCCCCAAGAGAAACCGTCACCGATCTTTGGATTGCGCATGTCGATGAATAGGTATTTCTGACCTAAAGACTCCGCGAAGGCAGCAAGGTCAGCATCTCCCGAACTGAGACATTGCTCATAAGTCAGTGTCCCGGGGTTTTCTTTCCAGATTCGATGATGGTGCTCTTCATGCACATCATCAATTTCGCCTTTCCATGGCGCATTTCCGAGCCGGAGTGCTTCTTCGATGAAATGAGAAAACGAGTCTGTTTGAAATACAATTACAGGGGCATCATGGCAGGCGAAGTAAATTGGTCCCCATGTTGTTGAGTCTTTGGTTAAATCGATTATCCAATAGTTTCCAAAGCCGTCATGAGCAATGGGAAGGGCATGCGGGAAGATCTCCTCCATTCCAAAGCCACCCGAAAGACCAGAAAAATCGATTGATTCTAAAACTCCGTCAAACCCACGGCAGAAGGATAAAAGTTCTCGTATTTCTTCGGGAATTCTGCACGGCAATTTTGCCTGTAATTTTTCTATTTCATCGGGGGTGAGTGGTGGGAGCAATTCAATTTCATCAGTGTCACCGTCCTCGGATGTGAATTTGAAGCCTTCGGCTTTTTTGAGTATTTCTATTGGTCTCATAATTTAATCCTTCAACGGCTAGGCGGGTCACGTGGTCTCTCACGTGCAACCGTCTTGTTAGATACTTCATTCAATATTTGATTAAATAAGCCATCGAAAGTGACATTAGTATAAAAATAAGTACGTGAATGATTTCGGTTGCGGCTGATCGAGAACTGCCAAATTTCCTCTTCTTTATATATTCGATTAGGCCCGAGAGCCCTGCAAAGACAACAAGGATTATAGAAAACTTCATCATGTTCAATTTAGATAAATCTTTTGAGAGCGATAACAGTGAGATTGCGCCGAGTCCAACAATCAGTGCAAAGATGCAAATCGCAACTCCACGCATGAGTCTCTTTTGCTTCTTTCGCTGTTCATCATTCTTCTGCTTTTCAACTTGTAGGATATCATCCATTTCTTTATCCATTATCTAACGGTGTGGAAAATCACCTGACTATACAGGGGAGAGGGTCAGGTCTTGAAATATAACTTTTGGTGGGCTTAAGCGTCCAGAAACTAACTTTTCAAGACTTGACCCCAAGCCCGGTCTACGCCCTTGTTCGATCTATCTTACTTTCTTTTGAGCGGCTCTCTTAACCATTCTATTGAGCTTGCTTTCAAAGGTGTTGTCTTCGAACTCATTTGCGTCAGAATGTGGTTTATACGCTGCCCAGGTTTGACCAGATATATCAGACGGAGGTGGTGGGCAATTGCTGCTCCTTATCGGAAGCACTCTAACACCCCAAGTCAGCGCGACCCCCATTTCGAGCATTACATTTGGGTTAAGGTCTGACGTGTCAAACACAGCAATATCTGCGGAAATGATGTCCCTCGCTATTTCATTGAAAACATGCTCACCAAAACCAGCCCCAAGTTGAACAAAGTCTAGCAATACTTGTATAGATTTTGGATCTTTATTGTATGTATTAACTGCATTGATAAATGCCTGTTTAATGTTATCGCCCAGCTTCAAGGAATCGTAATGGTCTGATTTAAATTGGTAACCAAATACAACTTTAAGTTTTGAACTGTTCTCTCGTTCTTCGGTGATATATTCCCAGTCCTCGTCAAGAAATCCATACGGTGATCCAATTGGATCAGGGGTTCTCTTGAGTGCTGGTTGGATTTCAGTTTTCTGATCTGACAGACTCTGCGCTTGCTCCACTGCAAATCTTCCATGAGATGTTATTGCCGCTTGCCCAAAGCGATACGGTGCCGTTCCGAGGAATTTAAGCAATTCAACATAGCCGTTGCTTTCTAGAATTTCGATTGCAT
This sequence comes from Geobacter sp., assembly GCA_003574885.1. Lineage (GTDB taxonomy): Bacteria > Desulfobacterota > Desulfuromonadia > Geobacterales > Geobacteraceae > Geomobilimonas. The sequence continues at coordinate 43,055 of PJFC01000008.1, read as the reverse complement.
CGTTTATATCGGAGGGAGAAAGACCTGTTTCTGTTGCGACTTCATCTCCATCGCAAAAGCCACGCGTCCCCTTGGTATAAAGGAAAGTAAGGATTTTAGATGCATTGTTTTCTATGCTCATAATTCACCTCAATTGAACGTGGCTGAGGCGCACCAGCGGCGCGGGTTTATCGCGCTGACTGCGTGCCGCCGATGGTTGGGTGCGCTCATTCCCTCCAGAATCTATCTATCAGACCAATCGCTTCTTCAATTGATGGACAAGCCTCAACAGCAGCTACATGCAGACGGTCAAGATCAACAGCCACAGTTGATAAATCCGTTCTGTCAAAAAGTCCCTCTGCTTTTGATTTGTTTATAGAATAATCATCGCCTTTACTTCCGGCATCGTATTCAATGTGGGGAAGGCTTTTGCAATGAATGATAGAGTTCCTCAGAGAAGTAAATTCCAGCAAGGTGAACTTGAGTCTATCTTCGACCTCTACGCCCAACAACGGCAGAATAACACTCAATTTTGTCTTCGCATTCATGTCTTTCAACGCCTCACTAATTGCATTGTGCTCGTAGCCCCTAATTCCCATTACAAATCTAATGGCTTGATTAATTTTTCTGCCTCCATCAGCGTAAACAGCAACACCGCAGCAGATTCAGGGGCTTTATTCTCTAAACAAAGTTTGACAATTTCTAATTGTTCTACAGTTCTATCCATATACATTTCGAAAGGATCGTCAGCGGATTTGCCTAACGATTCAATCAGCAACGTGTAATCATCAACTGTCAGCACTTCATCCGCTACAACCATCCCAGCTGAAATTCTTTTCGCTATGGGAATGACCAGAGCCCTCCTCACGAGATGATCAGTATTTGTATTTTTTGAATCAGAATTCATTTTTATCTTTTCCTCGCCCAACGGTGTGACGCTTGACCTGCCGGGCGGCTTTTTCGCCCGGTCATGGTCTGAGCGTTTTGTTAGGTGATGGTTGCATTAAATACGTCTTCCCAAGCCACGAAATAACCAGACACCAATTTGCCCCTCTCGTTACACTCTAATGAACCTTGGAAGTCGGACTGATACCAGTTGAGGTCAATCATTGACCTCGCAGTTATTAAAACCAAAGACACACTCTTAGTTTGATCTCTTTGAAGACTTGCCAAATAGTCAAGCTGCCGAGCTAATTGGTTAGACTCCGGTGTTGGGTCATAACCTACTTCACTGCCTATCTTGTTCTCGAACAAAACAATACGTGAGCAGTCATTACTTAAATACATCATGTCCGCAGGCATGCCGCCCCATATGGATTCTTCTTTCTGGTCTCGGTGCAATAATAAATACTCTGAGAGATAGGAGCCTGGTCCAGCTATAAGTGATGATGCTTGAGAAGTGGTTTGTAGTTTCTCGACGTCATATAAAGGGATTCGATCCCAAGCAATCCTATTGAGCTGTGCAAAAAGTGCGAGAATTCCGCTAAGCGCTCGTTCAGAATACGGTGTGCAGCCCGTGATTGAATCTACGAAACCTCGCGTCTTCGCGAGTTTAAATAACTCCTGCTTCATCTGGCTTAATGATGCCACATCTAACTCCTTTTCCGCCTAACGGCTTGAGGCTGACCCCCGACCGTAGGGAGAGGGGTCGTGCCGAGTGTTGGGCATCATCATTATTGATTGTTGCTTAAGGAACTGCACATTGATTGCTGCCAGAGCATTTCCAGTAACTCCCCAAAAGTTGAGATATCTTCAAGCCCATCGAGTACAAGCTTTTTTCCGAATCGGTTCTCAAAGTCCTCGAAGATGTCAAAATCAACATCACTGTATGTAGCCTCGTACATACCAAGGTCTTCTACTAATCTGTCTTCCGGAAGTGCGGCAGAGAGGTCATATTCGAAGTTATATGAGAGTGCATCTCGGTACCATGATACAAAATCAAGCGGTATATCCCGAGATGCCGCATATTGTTGATGCCACTCCTCGTTGGACAGATGCGGACGCACGGCAAGATTCCGAACCACCTCCGCCCGCCGCAAAGGATCTGGATCGTATGGACTCCGCAGCAGTTCTCGTATTTTCTCGATGATTTTCTTCATTATTTATTGTCCAACGTCGCGGGAGATCACCTGACGGACTTTTGGTCAGGTACATCTGCCTTGTTATGCTCGCTCTTCTTGATTGCGTCGAGTTCCTTTAAGTACTCCGAGTACCTCGCCACATGAATGCTCACAGAGGCAGTCCCGCTCTGCAGCTCTTTCTGATTTGGCTTAAAATCAATCAGCACCCACACAAACTGATCTTCCTTCTCGTTTGACCACTTCGCAGTGTACCGGGCCGGTGGCAGTCGAGTTGGTTCCCAGTTGCCTGTCCTTGAATTGAATGTGTTCCACTCGAACTGTGTCAGTGAATCAAGAGGATCATGATATTTCTTGAAGCCCCTTTTCTTCATTTCTTTGTTGTAGAACTCGATGAGGTCACGTGCCGGAAAAACGGTGGCTATTCGGTAAGTCGCCGCCTTAACGCCTTTTGCTGGCTTATCTAGATGGGTTTTCTGATTTGTAGCGCCAGGGTAAATAGGGAGGGAGAAGTCTGGAAAATCGACAGCATCTGCATGTCCAATTATTGTCAAAACCAATAATCCGCAGGCAAGGAAGGCAGCTATTCTTTTCATTTATCCTCTTTTCGCATAACGGTTCGGGAAATGACCCGTCGGGCGGTTTGTTTGCCCGGTCGGTGTCCATTTTCCTGGTTGGGAGCTTCACTTTTCTCTGCGGTTATTCTTTTTTATAAAAAGTGTGGGTTTGACAACCTCAGTTCGGACGGTTCGGATTTTGGGGCCAAGGAGGTGGAGCAAAATGCCTAAACATTATTCTGTTTTTTCCCCTTAATCATTATGCTTAACCCGATGATAAAGATAATTGCACCAAGAAAACCGCTGAATTTAGTTATCCCGATACTTGCTATGACTAGTACAAGTCCAACGATCACTAGGTTCATAATTTAATTGTTTCCCTTTTTGATTGCCCAACGTCACAAAGCTGACCGGCCTTTGGCCGGTCTTGCCGCTGGTTACCCATTCCTAGTCCACGATCTCCATTTCCTTCGCTTCCTTGTCAGTTGCCAAATAAGAGACTGGAAGTTCGATCACTCCGCCTTTCAGAATCAGGCCGATGTTGGCAATTCCGCACGTGCAATCGACTTGTGTGTCCTCGGGACGAACCACGATGACTTGCGTCGGTGGTTCTTTCATTTTTGCCTTTGATGCAATTTCGGTTTGCTGGCTTTTTGTCAGCTTCATCTTGTTGTATGGCTTGTATTTTTTGTCGATTCGTTCCTTTTGCTTTTCAGTCAGCTTGATTACTATGACGGGGCCACCAGAGTAGCGACCATTTTTGATATTCAGGGAGTCCGCAAGGGCAATCATGGGGAGAAGGAGCAATAAAACCACGAGGACAAATTTTGATATTTTTATCATTTTATTCCTTCTGGATAACTCATTATTGACCAGTTAGTGTGTAGTTTATATATCTATAAACAAGTTTCTACTATTATAAACATGTTTATACATCTATAAACCCGACAGATTTCTATTATTATAAACTTTCAAACGTTTTATTCTTATCCAATGTTTATATTATTATAAACTCTGTAGTGCGAAGTCCCATTTTTGTCTCCAGCAAGACCTTCACCCAATTCGCTTCGCGCACCATGAAATCGTACCATTTTATGAACCTGTTGTAATCTTTCCTGCAGCACGTGTCAAGGCTGATATGGAACGGGACAACAAACGAAAAGAGCCGGCAGCTCCCACCGCCGGCTCTTTCTGTTTCACTAGATCACTATCTCCACATGCTTCACTTCCCTATATCCCCTACATTGCCGCGGTACACCCTCCTCACTGTGCCAGCGCGGTTGCCGCTTCCTGCGAGATGATGGCGTGGACCGCCTGGGTCGGATGAATCCCATCCCAGAACAGGAACTGGTCGGGCTGCTGGCAGGTGTACGGTGGGGTATTCGGCGTTACGCAGGCTTTATCCACGACACTCAGATCGAATGTTGCAGGGGCGGCGACGATGTCGGAAACCTTCTTGAAAAAATCAACGCGCACTATCTCGATCCCGGGAGACCCTGCCAGTGGCGCCAATAGTGCGTCGAGCCCCGCGTTGAACGACATCGATAATACGTGGGCTGACTGGGCTGCACCGGGGAATATGGTGTCAAGTGTGAGAATAGCGGGGGTCAGGGAGATGTCGGGCGCGTTGCATATCAGGAACTTCCTCGCGCCCGCCGCGTACAGGGCCCCGACGTTGTTGCCGATGGAGGTTAGTGCACTGGCGAGAATGGTAGGATCGGCTGCCGCCAGCGCGTCACGGACGTCGTTGCTGCCGAACTCGATCACGTAGAGGGCATCGGCCGGGGCCGTGCCAAAGGTGTTGAGGAAGGCGTTCACCTGGAAGCCGAGGTCGACGTTGATCCCGTCTTCGCGCGCCCTGGCGCCGCCGACCGCGTAGTTGGTCGCGTCGGTTCCCAATTCCTGGAAGGCGGGGCGGGTGTTTCCGGCGAACCCCATTGGCCGCGCAAGCTGTTCGACCCAGGTTGCGCCGTTACTGAAGTGGTGCCCCCCTTTTGCATAGGGTCTGTCGGGAATGAGGAGCTGGTCAAGGGAAGCGTAGGGGGGCGTGTTTGCCTCACCTACGAAAACAAATGCGTTGCCGGGGTCGGACAAGCTGTCTCCGAAGACCACGATCCGGCCGAACGTGGTTTGCGCCGCGGCCCAGCCCGGCACCTGCAGTACGAGGATCAGCAAGAGTCCCGTGACTGCCCATCTGGTACTACCTGTCTTTTTCATATGTCCTTCCTCACTGGTTATGGATTGATTCGATGCATTGAATTAACGGATTCCTGCGGTCGTACCGATGATAACGCTCCCGGATTCACCTCCTTTCGACTTGTTCGATTAGCATGGATTAACATATCCTACAGCAAGTCCACGTCATTGCAAGGTTCACCCTAATGACAATCAATCGACAGGCTGCAAATTGTCATACTCCGTCCCATCGGCTACAATGTGAGTCACAACGTCGTTACGGAGGAAGGAATCAACCATGAAAACCGCTTTCCACCCACGCAGGGTCTATGTCGCCGCATCCTACATGGCGCCGGTCGGCCGGTACAACGGCAGGGAGCGGGAGGAGCTTTCGTTCCTGGGGCTGGCGGAGAAGAGCGGGGCGGTGTTCGACGGGAGCCCGGTCCGGCGCAGAGAGATCGAGGCGGTGGTGGCGGGATGCCAGAGCCCGGTCGCCTTTTCCCGGGTGGACAATACCGCGGCCAAAGTGGCGGGGGTGCTGGGGGTGTCGGGGACCAAGTCGATCCTCATCGACACCGCTTCCTCGTCCGGTGCGTCCGCCTTCGAGGTCGCCTACCAGATGGTCGCCTCGGGGAGCTGCGACCATGTGCTCGCCATCGGCATCCAGAAGATGAGCGACGTTTCCACCCCGGAGGCGACCCGGATCGTGGCAGGGGTGATCGACCGGGACGAGGCGGAGTTCGGCCTGAGCATGCCCGCCTGCGGGGCGCTGGTGGCGCGGGCGCTCATGGAGCGGCTTGGGCTCACCCTGGAGGAGTGGACCGCTTTTTCATCGCTCCTGACCCAGCGCGCCCATCGCTATGCCGCCCGGAACCACGACGCCCACCTGAATTTCGAGATCGAGGTGGCGGAGTACTACCGCCAGATCGCCAGCGGCAAGAACTACCAGTACTGGTGGCCGCTGCGCTACCACGACTTCTGCCCCATGTCCGACGGGGTGGCGGCGGTGATCCTGACTGCCCGTCCCCAGGAGGTGCTGGCAGCCGGGGTCGGGAGCGCCACGGACATCCCGACCATTGCCGACCGGAACTATTTCCACTCTTTTCCCGCCACGGTCCGGGCCGCCGCCGAAGCATACGGCATGGCGGGGCTCAAAGACGTCCGGAGCCTGGCGGGGGGACTCCACGTGAACATGCATGACCCTTTCAACGGCTTCGGCCCGATCAACATGGTGGACCTGGGGATTCTTCCCCGCCATCGTCTCCTGGACGGCCTCCTGGACGACGAGCTGACGGGGGAGCACGGGCTGTTTCCCACCAATCTGACCGGTGGCCTCAAGGGGCGGGGGCACCCCCTGGGAGCGACGGGGATGATCCAGGTGGTGGAAAACCACCGGCTCATCCTGGAACGGGGATTCCAGGCCGGGCTCTCCCACTCCATCGGCGGCCCGATCAACAACAACGTGGTCATTCTTCTGGAGCGTGAGAAGCACTACGACAAGCGGCGCCACGAGCCCTACAAACCGTGGGGATTGCCGTCGCTCGGGCGAACCAAGCCCCATAACCTGACGGTGGAGGCCCTCCTGGCAGGGAACGGGCCGGTGGAGGGAGATTTTGTCACTGCCACCACCCGTTTCGACCACAAGAGCGGCGAGCCGCTCAATACCGTCATGGTGGTGGCCTGCAGCATGGATGGAGAGCGCCATAACTTCCTGGTCGGCATCGGGGGCGAATTCTACGACAGGACCGCCCCCCTGGCGGCTGGTGACCGGGTAACGCTGGAGCGGTCGGGTACGGATATCCTGGTCAACCGGATGCCGGTCCGGCGCTTTTACCGGCGGACCCTGGACGGCCTCGTGGAGCTGGCGGAAGCGGCGCGTCGAAGGCTTTTGGGCGCACGGTCCGAGCTCCCTGGCTGACACTGTTTCAAATCCCGATTACCGGAAGGTTAAGACGGCTGCAGAGTGGCTGCCAGAGCAGCTTTGCGTTCCTGCCTTCCTCCCCTAAAAAAATACCAACAAACCTGTTTACAAACCATCCATATTTTTTTACAGTGAGACCTCGTTTTAACGTCGGATGTCACGGAGAATGCCATGGAACAGCTGCAGAGCACCCCGCTTCTTGCCGAACACGAACGCCTCAAGGCGCTTCTTGCCCCCTTCGGCGGCTGGAACATGCCGATCCAGTACGAGGGGATCATCGCCGAGCACCGCTGGTGCCGGGAAAAGGCGGCCCTGTTCGATATCTGCCACATGGGTGAATTCCTCTATCAGGGGGATATCGTGGCGGGGGGACTGGAAGATGTCTTTACCTTCTCCGTCAAGAGCATCCCGATCGGCCGCTCCCGCTATGGCTTTCTCCTCAACGACCAAGGGGGCGTCATCGATGACCTCATCGTCTTCCGCCTGGCCGAGGATGAGGCGATGATCGTGGTGAACGCCGCCACCATCGCCAACGACTTTGCCGTCATCCGGTCCCGCCTCAAGGATGGTGCCCTCTTTGCCAACATATCCGCCGACACCGGCAAGCTTGACCTCCAGGGACCCCTTGCCCGCCAGGTTCTTGTCGAGATGTTCGGCCCGGCAATCGGGCAGATCCCCTATTTCAAGTTCATCAGGACCACCATCCTCGGGGTGGAGGCGATCGTCAGCCGGACCGGCTACACCGGCGAGCTGGGATACGAACTGTTCCTTCCCGCTGACAAGGTGGTGGAACTCTGGAACCTGCTCCTGTCGGACGAAAGGGTGAAGCCGGCCGGGCTCGGCGCCCGGGATGTGCTCCGCCTTGAGGTGGGCTACAGTCTCTACGGAAGCGACATCGATGAGGCGACGACGCCGCTGGAAGCGGGCCTTGCCTCCTTCGTCAACTTCGACAAGGCGTTCGTGGGGAAAGAGGCACTCCTGAAGCAGCAACAGGACGGGGTGACAAAGACGAAGGTCGCCTTCCAGGTCAACTCCCGTCGTTCCCCCCGCCACCACTACGAGATCTGCTTTGAAGGGGAGGCGGTCGGCACCGTCACAAGCGGGGTCTTCTCCCCCATGCTCGGCTGCGGCGTCGGCATCGGTTTCGTCCGTCCTGACGTGGCCGTCCTCGGTGCCCCCCTCATCATCCGACACGAAAAGGTGAGCATGGAGGCGACCATTGTTGAATTGCCCTTTTACAAGGAAGGTTCACTCCGCTCATAACACACGAACAATGTATCCCTTAAACAAGCTTGTATAGTCAGGAATAAAATAAAAACGGGGAACGTGGATTTTTCGCAAGGTCAAGGCGATCGAGGGATGACGCGGAGACGTAGCAGCGCTACGTCGCACAAGGAATCCCGAAGATCAACGCAGAGATTGCGGAAAAGCCGCGTTCCTGCCCGGAGGGCTCATGGAAACGTATTTCACCAAAGAACACGAGTGGGTAAAGATCAAGGAAGGGATCGCCAGTGTCGGCATTACCGAGCATGCAGCCCATGAACTGGGTGATGTGACCTTCGTGGAGCTTCCCCAGGTGGGTAAAACGGTCAAGCAGTTCCAGGTGCTCTGCGCCATCGAGTCGGTGAAGGCGGCGAGCGACATTTACTCTCCCGTCTCCGGAACGGTGACCAAGGTGAACGAGGCGCTGGAAGACCGGCCGGAGATCGTCAACGAGGCGGCGGAGGATGCAGGGTGGATGGCCTTGATCGAGATGAGCGATCCCTCGGAGGTGAAGGCTCTCATGGACCGGGCCGCCTATGACGAATACCTCCGGGGTCTCGAATGAGCGACGCCAATTACTGCCCCAACACCCCGGAGGAGATCGGAGAGATGCTCGCCGCAATCGGGGTGGCGAGCGTGGACGACCTGTTCGCGCCGATCCCGGCGGAACTGAGGGCAAGCTCCTTCGATCTGCCGGACGGAATGTCGGAGTTCGAGCTGTTCCAGCGGATGCAGGACCTGGCGGGGCGGAACACCCAGGGAATGACCAACTTCATCGGCGGCGGCTATTACGACCATGTCATCCCGGCTGTGGTGGACCACCTCTCGGGCCGGGCCGAGTTCTATACCGCCTACACCCCCTACCAGCCCGAGTGTGCCCAAGGGACCCTACAGGCGCTGTTCGAGTACCAGACCGCCATCTGCCGACTGACCGGGATGGAGGTCGCCAATGCCTCCCTCTACGACGGGGCTACCGCCCTGGCGGAGGCGGCCATGATGTCCCTGCGGGTGACCAACCGGAACCGGCTCGTCATGGACGGCGGGGTGAGCCCGTTCACCCGGCAGGTGGTGCGGACCTACCTTGCCAATCTCGATGTCGAGATCGTGGAGATCGCTCCGCAGCAGGGAGGCACGGACCGGGCAGCGATGCTGGCGGCCCTCAATGAGCAGACCGCGGCGGTGCTGGTGCAGAATCCAAATTTCTTCGGCACCCTGGACGATCTCACCGGCCTGACGGATGCCGCCCACGCCAAGGGGGCGCTCCTGGTGGCGTCGGTCTACCCCGTATCCCTCGGCCTGGTGCAAAGCCCCGGCGCCATGGGGGCCGACATCGCTGTGGGTGAGGGCCAGAGCCTGGGGAACCCCCTCTCCTTCGGCGGCCCTTCCTTCGGCTTCATCGCCACCACCAAGAAGTACATCCGGAACCTGCCGGGACGAATCATCGGCGAGACGGTGGACAAGGAAGGGCGGCGCGGCTATGTCCTTACCCTCCAGGCACGGGAGCAGCACATCAAGCGCCACAAGGCGACTTCAAACATCTGCAGCAACCAGAGCCTCTGCGCCCTGCGGGGGCTCATTTTCCTTGCCAGCGTCGGTAAACAGGGGTTCGCGGAACTGGCCCGGCTCAATTACGACAAGGCGGAATTCGCCAAGAACACCCTCGCTGCCGTCAAGGGGGTAACTATCATCAACGGCGCTGCCACGTTCAACGAGTTCACCCTGGCGCTGCCGAAGAGCGCCGATGAGGTGGTGGCAAAGCTCCTCCAGGCTCACGTCGCCGCCGGTGTACCGCTTGGGGCCTATTATCCGGGGATGGAGAACTGCCTGGTGGTGACGGTGACGGAAAAGCGTACCAAGGACGAGATACTGGCCCTGGCCAGGGAACTGGAGAGGGCGCTATGAAACTGATCTACGAACAATCCGTTGCCGGCCGCCCCGGTGTGAAACTGCCGGCTGCCGACGTCCCCCGGGCCGCCGAACTTCCCGCCGGCCTGCGCCGGAACGAACCGGCCGGCCTTCCCGAGGTGAGCGAGATGGACGTGGTGCGCCACTACACCAACCTCTCGCGGCGCAACTTCTCGGTGGACACCAATTTCTACCCCCTCGGCTCCTGCACCATGAAGTACAACGCCAAGGTCCTGGAGAACGTCGCCGGCCTCTTCGCCCCGTACCACCCCATGACCGCCCTTCTCCCGACCGGCGAACGGTTCAGCCAGGGGGCGCTCGGGCTGCTCCACGAGCTGGGAGGGTGGCTGGCCGAAATCACCGGCATGGCCGAGGTGACCACCCAGCCCCTGGCCGGCGCCCACGGCGAGATGACCGGCATCATGCTTATCGCCGCCTACCACCGGGCGAAGGGGAACAAGAAAAAATACGTGGTGGTTCCCGACTCCTCCCACGGTACCAATCCTGCCTCCGCCGCCATGGTGGGGTACGAGATCATCACCGTCCCCACCGCTCCCTACGGCGATATGGATCTGGAGCTCTTCCGGCAGGCGATGAACGACGAGGTGGCGGCGGTCATGATGACCTGTCCCAACACCCTCGGCCTCTTCAACCCCCATATCAGGGAGATTGCCGACATCGCCCACTCCCACGGTGCCCTCATGTACTACGACGGCGCCAACCTGAACGCCATCCTCGGCAAGGTGCGACCGGGTGATGTGGGATTCGACGTGATCCACGTGAACCTTCACAAGACCTTCGGTACCCCCCATGGTGGCGGCGGGCCGGGGAGCGGGCCGGTGGGGGTGAAAGAGTCCCTTATCCCCTTCCTCCCCACGCCGCGGGTCGTCAAGAGTGGGGATGGCAGTTACGGCCTGGAGACGGAGCGTCCCGCAAGCATCGGCCGGGTCGCCAATTTCTTCGGCAATTTCGGGGTGATGGTCAAGGCGTTCGCCTACATGACCATGCTTGGCCGGGAGGGGCTCATCCAGGTGAGCGAGCAGGCGGTCCTGAACGCCAACTACATCATGAGCCGCCTGAAGGATTACTACGACCTCCCCTACGACCAGAGCTGTATGCACGAGTGCGTCTTCTCGGCGAGCCGCCAGTTGAAGCAGGGGGTGCACGCCATCGACATCGCCAAGTACCTCATCGACCGGGGGTACCATCCCCCCACCGTCTATTTCCCCCTCATCGTCAAGGAGGCGATCATGATCGAGCCGACCGAGACCGAGAGCAAGGCGACCATGGATGCCTTCATCGCGGTGATGCGGGAGGCGGCAGAGGCGGCAGAAAAGGACCCGGAAGCCCTCCATACGGCGCCGGTCTCCATGCCGGTATCGCGCCTCGACGAAACCAAAGCGGCGCGGGAGCAGAACGTCTGTCACATGAAATGGTAATAATAGGCGGGGTGGGGAGTTTCTCCCACCCCTTTGCCGCAACTCCGCTATGAACAATTTCCCTTGCCCCTGGCGCCTCATCGACACCGGCCCCTTGGCCGGCCCCGCCAACATGGCGGTTGACGAGGCGCTCCTCAACAGTTTCGATCCGGCCGGTTCCCTGCCGGTGCTCCGCTTCTACGGGTGGGAGCCACCGGCTTTTTCACTGGGGAAATTCCAGGTGGCGGATGAGGTCCTCGACCTGGCACGTTGCCGGGAAGCGGGCATCCCGGTGGTCCGGCGGGTGACCGGCGGCGGGGTCATCTATCATGCCGCGGAACTTACCTACAGCATCGTCTGTGCCCAGCGCCACATCCCCGATGCCACCTCCGTCAAGGGGGCGTTCCGTACTCTCTGCGGGTTCCTCCTTCTCGCCTACGAGCAGCTCGGTCTCGATGCGTCTTTTGCTGTCGACCGGCATACCGGCCAGGGACGGCTCGGGGAGCGGACCCCCTTCTGCTTCGCCGGGAAGGAGGAGTACGACATCCTCGTCGGTGGTCGGAAACTGGGGGGGAATGCCCAGCGCCGAGTCCGGGAGAAGGTCTTCCAGCACGGCTCCATCCCGCTGGGAAACGGGCTCGCCATGGCACTCCCTTTCCTCCGGGAGCGGCCGGCGGGGGTGGAAGAGGGGACCGTCAGTCTCGCTGAGTTAGGCGTGACGTTGCCGGTCGACGAGCTTAAAGAGATGCTTGTGGGTGCGTTCCGGGAGAGTTTGGGGGTTGGGTACGAGGTGGGGGGACTGACCGCCACAGAAGCCGGATTGGCGAGAGTGCTGGAGCGGGACAAGTATCAGAACGAAGGATGGAACCGGGAAGGGACAGCCCCATGAAAATTACCCGCCGGCCGGAATGGCTGCAGAAGAAGATATCACCCGCTGCCCATGCCGACATGGAGCGGCTTCTGGGGGACCTGCGGCTCCACACCGTCTGCCAGGAGGCCCACTGCCCGAACATTTCCGAGTGCTTCCGCCAGCGCCAGGCGACCTTCCTCATCCTCGGCCGGCTCTGCACCCGCCTCTGCTCGTTCTGCAACGTCACCAAGGAAAAACCGGGACCGGTGGACCCTGCCGAACCGGCACGGGTGGCGGCGGCGGTCGTCCGCCTCGGCCTCAAGCACGTAGTGATCACGAGCCCGACACGGGACGACCTGCCGGACGGCGGGGCTGCTCACTACGCAGCAACGTTGGCGGCGATCCGGGAGGCGTCGCCCGGAACCCGCATCGAACTACTCATTCCCGACTTCCAGGGGGAACGGGCCAGCCTCGCCGTGGTTGCTGCGGCCCGGCCCGACATCGTCGGCCACAACCTGGAAACGGTGCCACGCCTCTACCATATCCGTCAGGGAGCCGATTACCGGCGCTCTCTTCGGGTCCTGGAGATGCTGAGTGAACTGGCGCCGGACCTTCCCGCCAAATCGGGTCTCATGCTCGGTCTGGGAGAGGAGGAGGACGAGGTGCTGGAGGTACTGGCTGACCTGCGGCGGGTGGGGTGCGCCTACCTGAGCCTCGGCCAGTACCTGGCACCGAGCAAGGGGCACCAGCCGGTTGAGCGGTTTATCGAGCCGGCGGAGTTCGAGCGGTACCGGGAGCGTGCTCTGGCCATGGGGTTTTCCCATGTGGAGAGTGGCCCCTATGTGCGGAGTTCCTACCACGCGGACCAGTATGGGCCAGGTTAAAAGAAAACTACGAATTATTACCACAGAGGTCACGGAGGGTACGGAGAAAACCGAGGCTTCTAATAGCCAAGAGAGGAGATCTTAGATGCTTTTTCTCCGAGCTTTTCTTCGCGTCCTCTGTGGTAACATGCTTTTGATTAAGGTTTCCGCTGCTCGTATCATTCCATCCTGACGCTTGATGGTGTAGCAGGCAGATGGAAAATCTCCCCGAAAAACACCCGCATCGCCTCCCACGACCGCATATCCGCCTTCTTGTTGTAGGCAACCCCCTTCAAGTGGTAGCTGTCCGATTCCGGATTGGTGAAGCTGTGGACCGCTCCGCCGTACATGGTGAGCTGCCAGTCCGCCCCGGCCTGGCGCATCTCATCCTCAAAGGCGGCCAGCTGCTGTGGCGTGACAAAGGGATCGTCAGCCCCTTGGAGGACGAGGACCTTCGCCTTGATGTCGCCGGGCCGGGCGGGAAGGAGGGTGTCCAACCCACCGTGGAAGCTCACCACCCCTCGCCATTTCCAGGACCGTTGTGCCGCCGAAACAGTAGCCGATGGCCGCCACCCGTGCCGGGTCGGTCAGTTTCTGCTGCAGCAGGACGTCGAGCCCCGCCTGGGCCCGGGCACGCCCCAGGGGGCGGTCGTTCTTGAACTGCACTGCCAGTTTTCCCGCCTCTTCCGGGGTCGTGGCGAGGACGCCCTTGCCGTACATGTCCAGGGCGAAGGCGATGTAGCCGAGTTTGGCCAGCTGCTCGGCGCGGTGCCTGACGTAGGCGTTGTGTCCCCACCATTCATGCACCACCAGCACACCGGGGCGCTTTCCCTTCACGCCATCGTCCCATGCCAGGTACCCCTGGAGCAGAGTGTTGCCGTGGCGGTATTCGATGGTTTTCGTCCGGACCTTCGCTTCGGCGGCGTTGGTGATGAGAAGGAGAACGAGGATGGAGAGCAGGAATTTCATGGTAAACCTCCTGGCCGATATTCGGCCCGTTTTTTGCCGTTATTACGGAGGCAATTACTCATATCCATGGTAGGCCTCGCCCAATCGGGTCACGGCACGCCGTGACCCTATATCAGGGTTTTCATGTTTAATTGCCGGAGTAATACATTTCCTGTACTGGTTGAGTTATACCACGCTGACACAGCTTTGCAATCCGGCCGGAAGGCCCACCGGCAGGGCCTTCCGGCCGGGAGACTTGACCTGAATTCCACGTAAGGGTAGCATGTAAAAAAGATTAATTGCGTAACAGGAGAACGGTGCGGAAGATGAGTGGCTCAGGTATGAGAATTTTGCAGGCAGGAACTGTCGTTCTGATGCTGGCGCTGCCGATTGGCGCTCTGGCTGCGCGCCAGTTGCCGGTTGATGGTGGAACGGTCACCTCCGGCGTCGGCTGGCGCCTCGACCCCTTCGGCAGCGGCAGGATGCTGCACCACAACGGGGTGGACATCGCGGTACCACTGGGAACGCCCGTCTATCCGACCCAGTTGGGGACGGTCTATTTTGCCGGTCCGTACAAAGGGTACGGCAACATGGTAGCCGTGGACCATGGCAACGGCTACATCACCATCTATGGCCACAACAGTGAGATAAAGGTCAAGCCGGGACAGCAGGTCGATACCACGACAGTGCTTGCCCTTTCAGGTAACACGGGCCGTTCCACCGGCCCCCATGTCCACTACGAAGTACGGCAGCTTCCCGGCTACGCCAAGGTACGCCAGGAACAGATGGAGAGAAGCCTCGAGGCGGCGATCAGGAAGAATATCGACGGTTGGGTTGATAATATCGTCACCGGCAAGGGAGGTCCCGAGCCGGAAGGTTTCCTCCCGGATGATCTGAACGAGTAGTCCCCTCTGCAGTCGTATTCAGACGAGCAGACCGACTTGGGGCTGACCTTCTGCTCCGGCCCCAAAATCGCAAGGCTTTCCCGCAGACTATCCGGATCTTCCCTAAGCGCCGACATGTCCACTCAGTGACACTCTTACTGCCCACCGCAACCGTCCCGCTTGCCGAATACCTCCATGGCGAGGGGGACGGTGCTGATTGCACCGACCAGGAACAGGGTCCAGCCGATCGAACGGCGTTGCTCTTTACTGAAGCGGTCCGCGACGAGCAGGGCGACGCCTGCTCCGAGTGCGCCGCGGGTTCCCGCGATAAGCGCCAGTTCCGGTAAGGTCAATCTGGTTTCTCTCATGGTAGCTCCCCGGTAAATATTTTGTGTACCCGCTAGACCCATTCCCCATGCTACACCAGTTTACCGCAAACGGACGGGACATGCAGGAAAAATTACCCCGGCTGAACGGAGAGGTGGCTCCGGCAGTGGCGGGGAAAGCTGTTATAATGACATGGTGAGCATAAACCAGGTAAATCCGATACTGAGCCGTCGCCAATTCCTCCTGCTGGCTGGCGGAGCCGGCGCCGCCCTTGCGCTGCCGGCCTGCACATTTAATCCCCCCCTCCGAAGGGGAGTCTTTCCCGGTTTTGGTGATGCAGAACGCCCCTACCTGGGGCTGGCCACCTCCCTCCGTCAGGAGTACGATTACCCTGCCAGGGTGGAGGGGCGGCTGCCGCCGGAACTCCGCGGGATTCTCTACCGCAATGGGCCGGGGTTGTTCGAACGGGGTGGGCAGCGCAAGCGGACCCTCCTCGATGGCGACGGCATGGTGCAGGCGTTCCGTTTCCAGCCTGAGGAGGTGCGCTACCGGAACCGCTTCGTCAGGACCCGCAGGTTCGTGGAGGAGGAGAAGGCCGGCAACTTCCTCTATCCTTCCTGGAGCACTCAGGCGCCCGGTGGTTGGTGGGCCAATGTCTGGCCCACGGACAAGCTGCTGAGCCAGGCCGGCATCACTGTCTACCTGCGGAACAACCGTCTCTATGCCTTTGACGAATCGAGCTACCCTTATGAGCTCGACCCCGTCACCCTGGCGACAATCGGGGAAAGCCGTCTCGGCATGCCGGCGGACAGCACCCTCTTCTCGGCCCACAGCAAGATAGACCGGAAGAGCGGCGAATGGCTGCTGTTCGGCATACAGTACGGACCAAAACCCCGTCTCCATCTCACGCAGTTTTCTGCCGACGGCTCACTGAAGCGCCATCGGGCCATAGATATGCCGCGCAATATCTATTTCCACGATTTCTTTGTTTCCGACCGGCATGTAATCTTTAACCTCCAACCGGTCGAGATTGGCATCTGGAGCTTTCTCTTCGGTACACAAAGCATGGCCGGGTCCCTCAGCTGGCGACCGGAGCGGGGAAGCGACATCCTCGTGCTGGAACGGGACGGGAACAGTCCGCCGCTGTGGCTGTCAACGGACGCCTGCTTCATGTGGCATTCCTTCAATGCCTGGGAACGGCAGGGGGAGATTGTCGCCGATTTTATCGGCTACGCCAATCCGGACCATCTTATCGGCAACGATCCTGTCGTCTTTGCGGTTATGGAAGGGCGCAGGGGGAACTACCGGTTTCCCGGCGAACTGCGCCGCTACCGGATCGATCCCGGTCGTCGGACCATCCGTCAGGAGATCCTCGACCGGGGAAGCTACGAATGGCCCCGGATCAACGATCTTCACCTCTGTCATCCCTACCGGATCGGTTACGTGGGAAAGTGCCGGCCGGGTGAATTCTTCTGGTCGATCATCACGCGCATTGATATGGAGAGCGGCGTCACGGCGAACTTTGATTTTGGGGAGGGGGTCTACTGCAGCGAGCCGGTTTTCATCCCCCGCCCCGGCCATCGGTACGATCCTGGCGATCCCCGGGAACCGGGCTGGCTGACCACTGAGGTGTACGACAGCCATACGCGCCGGAGCTATCTGGCGGTGCTCGTTGCGGAGCGATTGGAGGACGGCCCCCTGGCGAAGGTCCATCTTAACCACCATGCACCGTTCAGTTACCATGGTTTCTGGCAGCCGGCCGGGTAAAGGTGGCCGCCCTCCCTGGACCGTGTCCGCCGGGAGGCATGGCCCTTGGGAGGGGAAGGAAAAAATTGTTGACCCCCGGAAAGGGGAGGGGGTAACATTGAAAAGTTGCGCCATATCGTGGCGTTATCACGCCGGCTGATGCCGGACTTGAAGGAAGAGACAGAGCTGCCATGAACGTAGAACAGATGAAAACCGTGCTGCGGGAGATCCTGACGAAGACCGACCTGACTCCCTGTGTGGTGGGGCACCGGGGGGTGGGGAAAACTGCCGGCGTCATCCAGGTCTGCCGGGAGATCGGTCGTCGCTATGTGCCGTTGCGGCTCGGACAGATGGAGGTAGGGGATCTGGTGGGAATTCCCTACCGGGAAGAGAAGGTGATGCACTGGTCCCGTCCTTCCTGGTGGCCCGCCGACGAAGAGGAAGCGACCATCGTCCATTGTGACGAATTGAACCGCGCCCAGCAGGAGGATACCCTCCAGGCGATCTTCCAGTTTGTGGAACCCCCCGCGGAGGGTCAGCAACGGGCGCTCCATACCCACAAGCTCAACCTCCGCCACAAGGTGGTTGTCACTATCAATCCCCCCGACGGCACGTACCAGGTAGCTACCCTGGACCGTGCGCTTATCGACCGGATGGTGATGATCTACGTGGAGACCGACTACAGCTGCTGGGCCCGCTATGCCGTGAGCCGGGAACTGGACAGCGGCGTGAGGGGATTCCTGGCAGGAAACCCCCATTTTCTTGCCAGGCAGGGGAGCCCCCTCGACATGGAGGTGGAGCCGACGGAGCGCGGGTGGGAGATGGTGAGTACCCTGCGCCAGAGCTGCCGCTTCCCGAAAGAGCTGGAGATGGAAGTCTACTCGGGCATCGTCGGGAAAGAGGCAGCCATCACCTTCCTCCGCTGGAGCACGGACCGCTTGAACCGGCCGGTGCCGGCTGGCGAGGTGCTTGACAACTGGCCGGCCGTGGCCGAAGAGACCGCTCGTCAGCGGGATGATGCCCAGGCGGCAACCATGAGCGAACTCATTACGCTGCTGCAGACAGCACCCGCACTAACCGGGCTACAGGAAGGGAACCTGGTGGCCTATCTGGACTGTCTCCCCCGGGACATGCGTTTCGGCCTCGTGAAGTCCCTCATCAGGATACCCCCCGTGGCCCTGGCACTGGCCCAGGACAAGTACGACGGGGTGGTGCTGGATGCCATCACTGCGATCAGCGCCGAGGCGTGAAATCCGAGAAACAGCCATGTATGTCTGAATCGGTAACTCCCAGGGAAATCTTCTCCTACTCCTCCACTGTAAAAATAGCCTACGAGCGGCATGGTCGCGGCCCGGTACCTGTCGTCTTTCTCCATGGTTTTGCCGCAGCACTCACCACCTGGCACGACCTTGTTCCTTTTATTCCGGAAGAGAGCTACACCCTCTATCTCCTCGACCTGAAGGGGTTCGGTTTTTCTTCCAAGCCCCGTGACCGCCGCTACACCATGGAAGAGCAGGCTGCCATCGTGACCGCTTTCCTGGAGGGGATGGGACTGTCTAACGTGGTGCTTGCCGGTCACTCACTGGGGGGCGGGATCGCCCTTCTCACCTACCTGCAGGCACGGGGCGAGGGTAAGGCCAACCTCGTCGGCCGGCTCGTCCTCATCGCTCCGGCCGCCTATCCCCAGCGGCTGCCGCGCATTATGCGCTGGTTAAGGACCCCTCTCCTCGGATGGGGCATTCTTCACCTCCTGCCGCTCCGTTTCATGGTCCGCTACACACTGGAACACGTCTTTTATGACCACAAAGTCATCACGGAGGAGCGGATCGCCCGCTACATGACCTGTTTCGGCCGACGGCGGATCGGGTATGTCTTCATCACCACCTGCCGCCAACTCGTTCCCGAACGGTATGCCCATCTCCCCGATCGCTATCCGACAATCGCCGTACCGACCCTGATCATCTGGGGGGAACATGACCGGATCATCCGGCCACGCCACGGTGAAAAGCTCCGTGCCGCCATACCCGGCTCACAGCTGAAGATCATTTCCGGATGCGGTCACATTCCCCACGAGGAGCGACCGGAGGAGACGTACGGCACTATGGAGGGCTTTATCCTGGGGACGATGCAGTAGGTGCGGTGTTTCTTTCCGATAATGCATCCTAATTCCGTTACCATTGAAAAAAGTAGCGATATGTGTTCTAATCTGACCCCGTGGAAAGCGATGTTTTTATAGCCCTCGGTTCCAACCAGGGGGACCGGGAATTGAACCTGCTGCGTGCGGTGGCGGAGATCGGCAGGCTGCCGGAGTGCCGTATCACGGCCATTTCCAGCTTTTACGATACGGAACCGGTGGGAGAGGTGACGCAGGACAACTTTCTCAATGCCGTCCTGAGGCTGGAAACGGCGCTCTCCCCCCGGGAACTTCTGGCAAGGCTGCAGGGGATCGAGACCGACGTTTTCAAACGCCGGCGCACCATTCCCAACGGGCCGCGGACCATGGACCTGGATATCCTCTTCTATGGTCGGCAGGTGGTGGCCGAGGAAAACCTGACCATTCCCCATCCCCGGCTCCGCGAGCGACGCTTCGTGCTGGTGCCGCTGGCGGAGATTGCACCGGAATTCATCCATCCCCTGCTGCAGACGACCGTGGCAGGGCTGCTGGCCGCGCTCAAATCGGACGAGCAGGTCACGAAGGTATAGGAAAGGTAGTACGTGCGTTTTCTGATCTGGGCACTCATCGGTTACTGCGTCTACCTGCTGTTCAAGGGGCGCGCCCGCAAGGAAGTGGAAGCGGCGAAGCCGGCCGGCGAGGAAACCTACAAGGACCCGGTTTGCGGCACCTACGTGACCGAGGACGATGCGGTAATCGGCCGGGTGGAAGGGGAGCGGGTTTATTTCTGCTCCATGGAGTGCCTGGAGAAATACAGGGATAAGCTGGAACATAAATAAACAAAAACAAGAAACGTGATTTTTTCGCAAGGTCGAGGCTGTCGAGGGAGAGTGCGGAGGCGTAGCATTGCTACGCCGCACAAGCGAACCCGAAGACTTACGCAGAGATTGCGGAAAAGGCGCGTTTCCCCCGGAGGAAACAATGAAGTTTTTCATCGACACCGCTGATGTTAAAGAAATCCGCGAAGCCCATGAGCTGGGTGTGGTGGACGGCGTTACCACCAATCCTTCCCTCATCGCCAAGTCGGGGCGCAAGTTCGAGGAAGTGATCAAGGAGATAACTGCCATTGTGGACGGCCCCATCTCCGCTGAGGTGATCTCTCTCGACCACGACGGGATGATCAAGGAAGCGGAAGTTCTGGCCAAGATCCACAAGAACATCGTCGTCAAGCTCCCCATGACCCCGGAAGGGCTGAAGGCGACCAAAACCCTGACGGAGAAGGGGATCAAGACCAACGTAACCCTCATCTTTACCCCGATGCAGGCGCTCCTGGCCGCCAAGGCCGGCGCCACCTATGTCTCCCCCTTTGTCGGCCGGCTGGATGATATCTCCCAGGACGGCATGGGGATCATCGAAGAGATACGGACCATCTTCGACAACTACGGCTATACTGCCGAGATCATCGTGGCGAGCATCAGGAACCCGATCCACGTCCTGAACTCAGCCCTCATCGGCGCCGACGTCGCCACCATCCCCTTCTCGGTCATCATGCAGCTCGCCAAGCACCCCCTGACCGACGCGGGGATCAAGAAGTTCCTGGAGGACTGGGAGAAGGTTCCCAAGTAGGATGTTTTCATAATCGGCTGAATCCGGGCAGACAGGAGGGGACGTCCGCCTGTCCGCCTTTGCATCACCAGACCCCGGCCTGCAAGCCGGGGTTTTTCTTTGCCGGCAACGCCATTACTGGTACACTTGCCCTGTTGCACCCCATCCCGAACCTGCGAGGACACTATGACCGACGCTCCCCACGTGACCATCTACCGCAAGGACTACACCCCTCCCGACTACCTGGTGGAGACGGTGGATCTCCGTGTTGATCTGGAGGAGGAGACTGCCCATGTCCGCTCCCGGCTGACCATCCGTGCCAATTACGACTACTCTGTCGGTTCCCGGCCGCTCGTGCTGGACGGCAAGCGGCTGGAGCTTAAGGCGCTGCGCCTTGACGGCGCGCCGCTTCCCCCGGAGCGCTACACGGCGGACAGCGAGCGGCTGACCATCCTCCATGTTCCACCCGCCTTCATCCTGGAGGTGGAGACGGAACTCCGCCCCCGGGACAATACAGCCCTGGAAGGGCTTTACTGCTCTTCCGGGATGTTCTGCACCCAGTGCGAGGCGGAGGGGTTCCGTGCCATTACCTACTACCCGGACCGTCCCGACGTGGTGGCGGTCTTTACCACAACCATCACCGCCGATCGGGAGCTGTGTCCCGTGCTCTTGTCCAACGGTAACCTGGTGGAGACCGGTGGGCTTTCCGGCGGCCGGCACTACGCAACCTGGCGCGACCCGTTCAGAAAGCCCTGCTACCTTTTCGCCATGGTAGCGGGCGACCTGGCCTGCATCGAGGACAGCTTTACCACCGTCTCCGGAAGGGATGTGACGCTCCGTATTTATGTCCAGGAGAAGAACCGCCACCTCTGCGACCACGCCATGCGTTCCCTGAAGAAGGCGATGCGGTGGGACGAGGAGACCTTCGGCCGGGAGTATGACCTGGACATCTACATGATTGTGGCGGTGGATGACTTCAACATGGGGGCGATGGAGAACAAGGGGCTCAATGTCTTCAATTCCCGCTATGTGCTGGCGAGCCCGGCCACCGCTACCGACGACGACTTCCAGGCCATCGAGGAAGTGATCGGTCACGAATACTTCCACAACTGGACCGGCAACCGGATTACCTGCCGGGACTGGTTCCAGCTCTCCCTCAAGGAGGGGCTCACCATCTTTCGTGATCAGGAGTTCTCCGCCGACATGGGGTCACGGGGCGTTAAGCGGATCGCCGATGTGCGCCTGCTGCGCACCAGCCAGTTTGCCGAGGATGGCGGCCCCATGGCCCATCCAGTCCGCCCTGACGCCTATCTGGAGATCAACAATTTCTATACCGTGACCGTCTACAACAAGGGGGCCGAAGTGGTCCGGATGCTCCGTACCCTGCTGGGTGCGGTAACGTTCCGGCGGGGGATGGACCTGTACTTCGCCCGCCACGACGGCCAGGCGACTACCGTGGATGACTTCCTGCAAGCCATGGCTGATGCGTCGGGAAAAGACCTTTCCCGGTTCCAGCGCTGGTACGGCCAGGCCGGCACGCCGCAACTGGATGCACATGGCGACTTTGATCCGGCCAGCGGCAACTTCACCCTGACGGTTTGCCAGTCCTGTCCCCCGACCCCCGGGCAGCCGCATAAGGCGCCATTCCCTATCCCCCTGGCCCTTGGGCTCCTGGATCGGGACGGCCGGGAGCTTCCCGTCACCCTGGCTGGTGAGCAGCCCTCCGAGCCGACCAGCCGGGTCCTGGAAATGAGGGATGCCGAAGTGTCCTTTCGTTTCAGCGGCCTTGCCGACCGGCCGGTGCCGGCACTGCTGCGCGGCTTTTCGGCACCGGTCCGGCTTGATTACCCCTACCGGCAAGACGAGCTCGTTCTCCTCATGGCCCATGAAACGGACCCCTTCTGTCGCTGGGAGGCGGGGCAGACCCTTGCATGTCAACTGCTCCTGCGACTGGTGGCCGACCTGCAGGCAGGGCGAACGCTCACCGTCGAACCTGACTTTGTGGCGGCCTTCCGGTCAGTCCTCACCAGCGGTGAAGCGGACCGGGCCTACCTGGCCGAAGCCCTTACTCTTCCGTCAGAGGGATACCTGGCGGAGCAGATGACGGTCATTGACCCTGATGCCATCCATGCCTCCCGGCAGTTCGTCCGTCGCACCCTGGCCTCGGAACTGTCGGGAGAGTTCCTGGCGGTGAGGACGGCGTGCCGAAGCAGCGCCCCCTATGCAGTGGACGATGGCCGGGCCGGCGAGCGGCGTCTCGCCACTCTCTGCCTCTCCTACCTCATGACGCTGGAAGAGCCGGCGGTAATCGATCTCTGCTGCCAGCAGTACCGGGAGGCGGACAACATGACCGACACGATGGGGGCACTCGTCTCCCTCGCTTCGTGCGACTGTCCCGACCGGGAACAGGCGCTGGCTGACTTTTACGGACGCTGGCAGGACGATCGCCAGGTGGTGGACAAGTGGTTCTCACTCCAGGCGACCGCCTCTCTCCCCGGCACTCTGGCGGTAGTGACGGCGCTGCTCGACCACCCTGCCTTCGAAATCACCAATCCCAACCGGGTACGGGCCCTGGTCGGTGCCTTCTGCCAGGGGAACCAGGTCCGCTTTCACGATGCAGGTGGTGCGGGATACCGCTTCCTCACGGGCCAGCTGCTCCGCCTTATCCCCCTCAACCCCCAGGTCGCTGCCCGCATGCTTGCACCCTTTACCCGCTGGCGCCGTTTCGACCCGGGGCGCCAGGCGCTCATGCGTGCCGAACTGGAAAGGCTCCGGGCCGTACCAGATCTGCCGCGAGATGTGTACGAGGTGGTTGAGAAGAGTCTAGGGGATTGAGCACAAAAAAAACGGGCGACCCAATCATGAGCCGCCCGCCGTGCATTTTACTACATTCAGTCTCAGTTGGCCAGCCGGGCTGCCTTCCGCTTGTGATGCCGAACGTAGACCGCGATGAGGACGGCACTGAAGATGACCACCCCGATCACCGCGTGATGGGAATAGCGCATGATAAGTTCCTGGTTCTGGCCGATGACGTAGCCGATCCAGGCCAGCACGGTACACCAGATACCGGCGCCGAGCACGGTGTAGAGAGCGAACTTCCAGTGGTGCATCCCCGCCAGCCCGGCGGGGAGGGAGATAAGGTGGCGGATTACGGGGAGAAGGCGGCCGATGAAGGTTGAAATCTCACCATGTTTGTGGAAGAATGTTTCAACCTTGGCGAACTTTTCTTCAGTTATCCAGACATATTTCCCGTATTTGAGGATGAGCGGCCTTCCCAGGTAGTGGGAGGCGAAGTAGTTGGCGTAGGCGCCGACCAGGCTTCCTAGCGTCCCGCAGAGGATGGCGACGAACATGTTCATCTCTCCCTGCTGGGCGAGATAGCCGGCAGGGGGCATGACCAGTTCGCTCGGGATGGGGATGACCGAGCTTTCCATGGCCATGAGCAGGAAGATGCCCGGATATCCCAGGGCACCGATGGTTATCAGAAGCCAGTTTATTGCCTCATGCAGCATGAAAAACCTCACTTGGATAGAATTACAATGCCGGCCATTGTAGTGCGATTGGTGCTAAAACTCCAGCAAAACCACCGGGTGCTCCATGGAAAAGAAAGTCTACATAATCGGCCACAAAAACCCTGACACGGATTCCGTTGCGTCCGCCATCGCCTATGCAGAACTGAAGCGCCGGCAGGGATGGTCTGAAGCTGTTGCGGCCATGGCCGGCGAACCCAACCCCCAGACCCGTTTCGTTCTGGACCGGCTCGGGATTGCGGCCCCTCTCTATCTGGCGGATGTCCATCCCAAGGTCCGGGATGTGCTGCATCGCACCCCGGTGACGGTCAACGCCGCCATGCCGCTGTTGAAGGCGTTGGAGCTGTTCCATCTCAATAATATCCGGGTACTGCCGGTGATTGACGATACGGGAAGACCGACCGGTATAATCTCACTCCTCAAGCTGTCGGAAAAATATCTTTTGACCGGACAGGACCGCCTGCGGGGGATCGACACCTCCACTTCCTCGCTCTGCAACTGCCTGCAGGGGACCTTTCTGGCCGGCGAGCCGTCCGGGGAGACGGAGCATTTCCATCTCTTTATCGGCGCCATGCTGGAGGAGTCCTTCTCTGCCCGGATTGACGGCTACGACACTGCCTCGCTCCTCATCATGACCGGCAATCGACGCACCATCCAGCAGGCCGCCATCGAGAAGGGAGTGCGCCTCCTCGTCGTCACCGGCGGGCTGGCGGTGGATGACGATCTGGTGCGACAGGCAGCGTCTGCGGGGGTCATCCTTATCAGCACCCCCCACGACACGGCGACCGCTGCCTGGCTGGCCCGTCTCTCTACGCCGATCGGCCACTTTGCCGAGGGAAAGTTTGAACAGATCGGCGTTGCCGAGCCCCTCTCCCATCTTCGCCTGAAGCTTCTTTACGGGGGCGAGCCGGCGGTGGTGGTGGTGGAAGAGGACGGCACCCTGGCCGGCATTGCCACAAAATCGTCCCTCCTTGCCCCGATTCCCTACGCCCTCATCCTGGTGGATCACAACGAGCTCGGCCAGGCGGTTCCCGGGGCCGAGGCGGTGGAGATACTTGAAGTAATCGACCACCACAAGCTGGGGAACCCCCCGACCAATCAACCGATCTCCTTCATCGCTGCACCGGTGGGAAGTACCTGCACCCTGGTGGCCAGCATTTACCGTCAGCAGGGAAACGAGCCATCGCAGGAGATCGCTGCGCTCCTGCTGGCCGGGCTGCTGTCCGATACGGTACTTCTCAAGTCTCCCACCACCACCGATCAGGACCGGGAGTTGGCGCTCTGGCTGGAAGAGAAGGCAGGAGTGGATCACCTCTCCTTCGGGAGGGAGATATTCGCCGCCAGTTCCGGGCTGGCGAGCTACGGGTCGCCGGAAAAGGCGATCACTACCGACTTCAAGACCTTTACCGGCGGCAGCGGCACCTTCGGCGTCGGCCAGGTTGAAGTTATCGGTTTCGACGAGTTCCATCAGCTGAAGAACGAGCTGCAACAAGGACTGATACGAATCAAGGAGCGGGACGGCCTGCAACTGGCCGGGCTCATGGTGACCGATATCTACACGGAAACCACGCTCTTTCTCGTGGAGGGAGGAAAGGCGCTCGCCCATGTCATGGGCTACCCCCAGCTGGAGCCTCACCTCTACGAGCTGAAGGGGGTCATGTCCCGCAAGAAGCAGATGGTTCCCCATTTGTTGAAGGTGCTGGGGAGGCTCTAGTCCTTCCGCGCGGGGAGAGCGCCCTGTTACGCTCGAAGTCCCCTCGTGCTGCCGCTGTAAGGCGTTTCGCGCCGGCCATTCGGCCAGCTCTGCTTCATTTTGCCTACAGTGGCTCGCACTCGTGCACATTCACTCCACAGGGTACTCTCCCCTCGCGGATTCTTACACAAGTAAAAAAAAGGGTGCGCGGCAATGCCGGCGCACCCCTTTTTTTGCCTACTTACGGTCAGGTGTTCACCTGCCCGTTGTAATGGGTCGGCAGCCAAGATGGAGGATGCATGCCGGTTCCGCTTTGGTATACTTTTGCGGAAGTCAGGTCACAGCGGAAAGGAGAAACACCATGGTACGATTCTACGATCCGAAGGATGAGGCGGACCAGGTCCGGGTGGAGGGGGTGCTGCGGAAGGGGGGAGTGGAATACTTCCTGCGTCGGAGCGGGGAGCCGGGGATCGGCCCCCTGGAGATCATGGTTGCCGAGGAGGATATCCCCACTGCCGAAGAGTTGCTGAAGCGGGGATAGGCTGTCAGGCGGAAACCAGCAGCTTTGGCACCGGATATTTCCGGGCAAGAATCTTGTCGTGGCGTGTGCGGAGCGTATCCATGTCACCGTCGAGGAAGCCGGTCATGTCCCGCGCCCCAGGAAGTTGCAGGTAGGCATCGACCAGTTCGGCCATCCGGGCGTTGTACGCCTTGGTGGAATGGCCGTGGGCGTAATTGCGGCCGGGGAAGCGGCGGAGGTCGCCGTTGCATTCGGGTGCGATGTGGTAGAGTTCGTGGAAGACGGTGATGAGCTTCTCCTTCAAGGGGAGATTGAGGAAGCGGGGGACGAGGAAGTAGATAAGGTAGAGCATCTCCCGTCCCTGGAAGGTGATAGCCGGCATGGTGCAGGTGAAGGTCCGTCGGCGCCGCCGTACGGTCCTGCTGGTAGCCCCGCCGGCGAAGCGGAGGGGGTGTATCTTGGCGTAGGTGCCGTGCACTCCGCCTCCGCGGGTACCGGTAACGCAGATTAGCAGCCGCTGGGGGTCGATGTGTCCCAGTTCCGGGACCCTGTCGACGATGTCTGCCACCAGCTGCTCAAGTTCTAAGGTTAGGTTTAAGGTGCTCATGGTGACTACTTGTGTGCCAAGGTGAGTTGCGCCGTTCGGTAATGTGGATTTTTTTCAAGGTCAAGGCGCTCAGGAGCCGACGCGGAGGCGTAGTACCCAAACGTTGGGCATAAACAACGCTACGCCGCACAATTTCACTTGTGAAATTGGACCGCGAAGGCGCCCCCCAGGGGGCGGCCGTCAGGCCGAGTCACAAGGAGGCCCGCAAAGCAACGCAGAGATTGCGGAAAAGCCGCTTTACTTTTGTAGTTTGTGGCAGAAGAGGCAGCGCATGGGGCCATCCTTCGGCTTCACCGGGTGCTTTGCCGGAAACGGCACCCCTCCAGGTTCGAAGTGGCAGGCGGGACACCCCTTGTCTGCCTCCATCTTGCTGCCGGTCTTGGCGACGATGTCGTAGAAGGGCTTGTGCTTGTCGTCCAGAGGGACTTTCTTTGTCTTTTCTTTGCCCGAGATGGCGATGAAGATCACCAGCACTACGCCGATGATGGCGATGAATATCCAGTCTTTCTTGCCGATGGCCATAAAGTTCTCCTGTTCAATTCACGTTATTCCAGCGATGCGCAGCCGATGGCTCCGTTGTGCTGGGGGTAGGGTGGCACGATAATCTCCCTGCCTGTCTCCTGCTCCAGGAGTTTGACCAGCGCCTTGTTCAGGGCTACTCCGCCGGTGAGCACGATGGCTGTCGACGGGAACCTGTGCAGGAGCGGCAGCACCCGCCGCACCAGGGTCATGTTGACGCCGGCGCAGAGGCGGGAGAGGGGATACCCTCTGAGGATCTGGCCGATCAGCTCCGACTCGCCGAAAATGCCACAGGTGGCATCGAGTTTTACCGGCTCCTCCCAGTGGGAGGATAGCTCGTCCAGGCTTACCTCCAGCACCGCCGCCATGTTTTCCAGGTACCTGCCGCTGGACGCGGCGCACTTGTCGTTCATGACGAAGTCGGTGAGCCGTCCTCCCTGCACCTGGGCAACCTTGGTGTCCTGTCCCCCCATGTCGAGCATGGTGAAGTCGCGCCGTTCGGTCTGCAGGACGGCACCTGCCACGTGGGCGCGGATCTCGGAGATGACCTTCGCGCCCTTGAGCCCCAGGGAATTGCGACCGTAGCCGGTGACCCGGATGACGGCCGCATCGAGTTCTTTCGCGGCAAACAGGCCGGTGCCGGCCAGGTCAAGGGTCAGCTCGTCTCCCTCCAGACGACCGAACCGTTTGTAGAAAGTGATGGTGTCGTAATCCGCCAGACGGATTACCCTGTCTCCTTCCAGCACCGCAAACTTTGCCTTCCGGCTCCCCAGGTCTATTCCGATCTTCATCGATGTTCCTTCTCTTGTATGTCCCTGTTTTTCCAGCCCCCAGCCCTCAGCCCCAGTCCCCAGTCCCTGATTCCCGGTTCCTAGCCTCTGTCCCCTCGATCTTCCATCATTTCCAGAAACCCCTCGATGCGGATCCTGGTCCGGGCGTCGAGGGGGGTTGGCTTGTCACCCTCCAGGGTCAAAACCGGAACGGTAAGTTTCTTCCGGATGATCATATCCTCGATCTGGCGGAAGCAGAAGGACTGGACATAGTGGACCACCGCGTCGACCCGGCGCCGCTCAACCTCAATGAGGATGTCGGCCAGCCGGTGGAATATGTCATAGGGGTAGGTGTAGGCCCGGTACTGTTCCACCATGTCGGTGATCCCGTAGGGCATGGCAAACTGGCGCTGGGTTTCGTTGAAGACCACTCTGGCACCGTGATTTTCCAGGAATGGGTAGATGTCGTCGAAGATGGGGGGGACGCCGATGTAGGCGAGGCGCAAACGCTCCTGTCGTGGTTTTCTGCTTGCCGCAGTGAGGAGGAACTCGTCCACATCCGCTTCGAACCGGTCCGGGTCGCCGTTCATGTCCGAGGTGCAGACCTGGAAGTAGTGGTTTTCTCCCCCCGTGACCAGGTCCTCTTCCCAGGTGAGGCGGTCGATCTCGCGCACCTTGAGTCGGATGCGGTCCAGCCGCTCCTTGGCGGCAACGACTTCCGGCCATCCGACCCCGAAGTGCCCCATGAGCTTTTCGATCTCGCGGCGAAGCGTCGACGCGTCCCGGTCGTGGGGGTAGGCGAACGGTACAGCGACAACACCTTCCAGTGAGAGTACCTCCATCAGCGCCTTGGTGTAGCTGCAGTCCCCCTCGGTTACCGCAACCATTTCCCGGATGCCGCTTGTCACGACCGCTCCGTAGATACCCTTGATCCAACCGCAGACGTTGCGCGGGAAGCCGGCCAGCTCAGCTTCTTCCATCATCTGGTGACTGCGGTCGCTGGTGATGAAGATGTTGTTGAGATCTACCGGGGTACGGTGTGCGGCAACAAGGATTTCCAGGGGGATGGTAGTAGTGAAGCCGGTCCTGTTCAAGAGTTTATTCCGATTTTATGAAGACGAAATAGATCAGCGCCGCACCGATAGCGAGCGCTCCGAAGGCGAAGGGGAGGGTTGACTGGAGGGATAGTTCGCTTCCCCCCTCTTCCATGAGGGTAAAGCGGATGAGTGCTACGAGGGAGATGAAGGCGAAAAGGGAAAGAAGTACTGTTTTTGAGCGCTTGATTACTGCGTAGAAAAAGATGATTGCCAGGATACTGAGAAGCCAGGGGTTCTCCATGACCGATTTCATGCTCATGTTCTTGAGGAAGTCGATGATGTGCCCGGTTTCAAAGGGTGAGAGCGTTTCCGTTGCCTTGTCGAGCATTTCCTGATTTTCCATGTCTCCTCCAACTGCTTGTGTGATACCGGTGCACCATCGACTTGGATAGTTCAATACCAGAATTTTACGGAAAAATCAAAGCAGGTTTAACAGATTCCCTGCGGCGTGCAAATGCCTTGACAACCCCCTGCCGGCAAACTACTATATACTACTTTGCGCAGTTTCCAAAAACCTGCGGAATTTTACCAACTTGGAGAGTGCTTTGACCTGGAAAGCGATCGGCATGTTTGATTCAGGGGTCGGCGGCCTGACGGTGTTGAAGGAGATAGTCAGAGAGCTCCCTCAGGAAGATACCATATATCTTGGCGATACGGCAAGGGTTCCCTACGGCACCAAGTCTCCCGAGACGGTGACCCGTTATGCGCGGCAGATCACGGCGTTTCTCGTCCAGCGGGACATCAAGCTTCTGGTGGTCGCGTGCAACACGGCATCGGCCGTCTCACTCGAAGCGCTCAAGGAGAATTTCGATATTCCCATCGTCGGGGTGATCGAGCCGGGTGCGCGTCGGGCTGCGGCGGTGACCCGGTCCGGCAAGGTCGGGGTCATCGGTACCAGCGGAACCATCAAAAGCAGCGCCTATTCCAAGGCGATCAAGCGGATCAATCCGGAGATCCAGGTGGTTACCCGTGCCTGCCCATTGTTCGTCCCTCTGGCGGAGGAGGGGTGGGTCGATAACGAGGTGGCCCGGCTGACTGCCCGGGCCTACCTGCAGGGACTCCGGGAGGAAGGGGTCGACACCCTGGTGCTCGGTTGCACCCATTATCCCCTGCTCAAGGGGATAATCGCCGAGGTCATGGGTAATGACGTGAAACTGGTCGACTCTGCCGAGGAAACAGCCCATACCGTGGCGGAGATACTGCGTCAGAAGGGGGCTCTCCGTCCCGCAGCGGAGCAGGGCAACCATCATTATTTCGTGACCGACATCCCCGCCAGCTTCATCAGGGTCGGCAACCGTTTCCTCGGCGGCAAACTGGGGGATGTCTACCAGGTCAATCTGGAGGAGGAAGATATGGGGGAGGTTGACGGTGAAACGCTCTAGACCCTCCCGATGGGGAATGACCCTTCTGGGCTTCGCCTTCATGATCTCTGCAGCCGTGTACGGAGCGCTCATGCTCCAGAAATACGAGCAGCGCCGGAACCCGCCTCCGCTCCCTCCATCTGCCCAGGAGAGCGGGACGATGCTTGTGACCCTTTTCTTTGCCGCTGACGACGGGTCGGGACTCGTGCGGGAAGGGCGCGAAATGGATTCCTGCGGTGAACCCGCGGAGTGTATCGGGGATGTCATTCAGGAGCTGGCGGGCGGCCCCCTCGGTGACCTTGCTCCGACCCTTCCTCCAGTCACCACCGTGCGGGATGTCCAGGTGACCGGTGACATCGCGGTGGTCGATCTTGGCCATGAGTTCGTCGAGGCCCTGCCAGCCGGCAGTTCGGCAGAGATGACGGCCGTCTATTCCATCATCGATACCATAGCGGTCAATTTTCCCCTGGTACGCAGAGTCAGTTTCCTCGTTGAAGGGAAGCCGGTCCGGACGTTTACGGGGCATCTGGATCTGCGCCAGCCGCTGGCTCCCGATTTTTCACTGGAACGGAAAGCCGACATTCCTCCCCCTGCCCGATAGTCTGCTGTCGAACCAGTCTCCTGTTTATGCACATTCTCACGATAAAGGAACTCATTCCCATGAAGCAGCCTTTTCTGCAGGCCATAGGCGAACGGGTGCTGGTGCTTGACGGTGCCATGGGCACCATGCTCCAGGAGCGTGGGCTCAAGCCGGGCCAGTCGCCTGAAGAACTCAATCTAACCATGCCCGATGTTGTTGCATCGGTTCACCGGGAGTACCTGGCGGCTGGTGCCGACATTCTGGTTACCAACACCTTCGGCGGGACAAGGGAGAAGCTCAGCCATTACGGGTTGCAGGACCGGCTCGCGGAGATCAACGCCCGCGCCGTGGAGATTGCCCGGCAGGTGGCGGGGGACCAGGCTTATGTCGCTGCCTCTATCGGGCCGACCGGACGGTTCGTCGAACCGGTGGGGGACCTTTCCTTCGACGCCATGGCGGAGCTGTACCGGGAACAGGCGGCTGCACTCATCGGCGCCGGTGCCGATCTCATCACCCTGGAGACCTTTCTTGACATCAAGGAGGCCCGTGCCGCGGTCATCGCCATCCGGGAAATCTCTCCCGATATCCCGATCATCGCCATGCTCACCTTCGACGACAAGGGGCGGAGCGTGCTTGGTACCCCCCCTGAGGCGGCCGCCATAACCCTTGAAAGTGTCGGGGCGGATATCGTCGGCTCCAACTGCGGCCTCGGCGTGGATGGTATCTACGATATCCTGGCCGCCATGCGCCGGGTGACGCGCCTACCCCTCATTTCCCAGGCCAACGCTGGTCTGCCGGTGCTCAAGGATGGCAAGACCGTCTTCCCCGGCACCCCTGACGAGATGACCGCCTACCATGACCGGTTGCTGGCTCTGGGGGTGCGGATCATCGGCGGCTGCTGCGGTACCACCCCGGCCCATATCCGGGCCATAAAGGATGCACTGGCGGGAAGAAACCAGTCGTACCGGCTGACCGGCCCGCCGGAGGGGACCACCTTCCTCTCCGGCCGGAGCGGTTTTGTGGCCATTGGCGGCGATAACAAGGTGGCACTCATCGGCGAGCGGATTAATCCCACCGGCAAAAAGGGATTCGCTGCCGAACTGCGGGAAGGGAAAGTGGCCTATATCCGCCGCGAAGCCATGGAGCAGGTGGCGGCCGGTGCCCATCTTCTGGATGTGAACGTAGGGACCCCCGGCATAGATGAACCGGCGGCCATGGAACGGGCGGTATTCTGTGTCACGGGAGCTGTACCGGTTCCCCTGGTGCTCGACTCTTCCAGTCCCGAGGCCCTTGAGCGGGGGCTCAAGGCGGCTGACGGCAAGGTGCTGGTGAACTCGGTCAACGGTGAGACGAAGAGCCTGGCGCGGATTCTCCCCCTTGTCAAAAAATACGGCGCCGCGGTAATCGGCCTGACCCTGGACGAGACGGGAATTCCCGAGACAGCCGAAGCCCGCTGCAGTGTGGGAGAAAAGATTGTCGCAGCTGCCGGGGAATTCGGCATATCCAGGAGCAATATCGTCCTGGACTGCCTTACCCTCACGGTGAGCGCCGAGCAGAAGCGTGCCATGGAAACCCTCAGGGCCATCAGGCTGGTGAAGGAAAAGCTCGGGGTGAACACGGTCCTCGGGGTGAGCAATATCTCCTTCGGACTCCCCTGCCGACCGGTCATTTCCTCCTCCTTTTTCGCTATGGCCATGGCTGCCGGCCTCGACGCGGCGATCGTCAACCCCAAGGAGCAGGCGATGCTCGATGCCTGGCGTTCCTCCATGGTACTCCTCAACCGGGACCCCAATTCGGCGGCCTATATCGAAGCCTACAAAGGGACAGTGGCCGTCGCCGATCAGCCGGTTGCCGATCCCCCTCGTGATATTCGTTCCCTCATCGGCCGCGCCGTCATCGATGGAGAACGGGAGGCTGTCACCGGTCTCGTGGAACAGGCGTTCGCGGAAGGGTTGACCCCCCTGCAAGTCAGCAACGAGGCGCTCCTTCCCGGCCTTGAAGAGGTGGGACGACGTTTCGAGAAGAACATCTTCTTTCTCCCCCAGGTGATGCTGGCAGCGGAAACCATGCAGACCGCCTTTGCCCGTCTGAAGCAGGAGATGAAAGGGGAAGGTTTTATCAGCCTCGGAAAGATCCTGATGGCTACGGTGGAAGGCGACATCCATGACATCGGCAAGAACATCGTCTGTACCCTGCTGGAAAACCACGGTTTCGAGGTGATCGATCTGGGGAAGAACGTCCCCGCCGAGCGGATCATCGCAGCGGCCCAGGAGCAGGGGGTCGATGCGGTCGGCCTTTCGGCACTCATGACCACTACCATGACGGAGATGGAAAACGTCATCGCGCGCCTGAAAGATGCGGGGATACGGACGTTTACCATGGTGGGTGGGGCGGTTGTCACCCAGGAGTACGCCGATCAGATCGGTGCCGACCTGTATGCCCGAGATGCCATGGAGGCTGTGACGCGGATCAGGCACCTTCTCGGGAAGTGATTGGATGGGTATAACACCCAAGGTACCTGAAATCTTTTACCCTTGTGCCCACCGGGAACTGGATATTTTAGTTATTGCAACTATTTGATTTATGTGGTAGTTTGCAACTAATTACGTCATTTGACGGACAGGAAGCGGCCATGGTTGTAGGATTCAATCACAACGTGATGTACAAAGGGGATGTCTTCCACATCCAGACCGAAGACAGTGGTGTCAACAATCCCCATATTATTACCCTCCTCTACCGTGGGGGGACAATAATTTCCTCTAAAAAGACAACCTACGCCGACATCCTCAAGGTTGAAAACCTCGATCATGTCGTCGAAGAACTGATGAAAGAGCAGCACAAGGATATGATGCGCCGCCTCAAGTCGGGTGAATTCGACGACCGCGCCTTTAGCAAGTCCCCCGTTCCTCCCCCTTCGACGACTTCTGCTCCCCCGCCGGCCCCTTCTCAGTCAAAACCGGCGGCGCCCCCTCCTCCCTCCACCCAGAAAGCCACGCCCGAGGCTGCACGCCCCAAGCAGAGCCTTGATGAAATCATTCTCGACTACCTGGTTGCCGGTGACGACAAATAGGTGGAAAACCATAACCCCGCTGCTGGAAAGGACTCATACTGGTGAACGAACAGGTTACCCATCTGGAAGAAAAAGCCCGGCAACTCCGTGTTGCCATCGTCAAGACCCTCCATAAGTCCCAGTCGGGTCACACCGGCGGTTCCCTGTCGGCCATCGACATGGTGACTGCCCTCTATTTCCATAAAATGAGACACAATCCGTCTGACCCGTCCTGGGAAGGGCGTGACCGGTTCGTGCTGTGCAAGGGGCATGCGGCCCCGGCCCAGTATGTGGCTCTTGCGGAGGCGGGATATTTCCCGAAAGAAGACCTGATGACGCTGCGTCGCCTCGGCAGCCATCTGCAGGGGCATCCCGACAGCAAGGTGACTCCCGGCGTCGAAGTCTGCACCGGTTCCCTGGGACAGGGGCTGTCCATGGCGGTCGGCATGGCCCTGGGGCTGCGCCTCGACCAGCGGGACAACCGGGTCTACGCCCTGCTCGGCGACGGCGAACTGCAGGAGGGGCAGGTATGGGAAGCGGCTATGGCCGCCGCACACTATAAAACGGACAACCTCTGCGCCATGGTGGATGCCAACGGCCTGCAGATCGACGGCGAGGTGGCGAAGGTGATGAATGTCGGCCCCATTGCGGACAAGTTCCGCGCCTTCGGCTGGCAGACCCTGGAAATCGACGGCCACGACATGGGCGCCATCCTTGCCGCCCTCGATAAGGCTGAAACCCTCAAGGGCGCGCCGACGGTCATCGTGGCTCGCACCGTCAAGGGTAAAGGGGTTTCCTTCTTCGAAAACAAGGCATCGTACCACGGTGTTCCTCCGAGCGACGAGGAGTTGCCCCGGGCGCTGGAATGTCTGGGCGAACAATGCAACCTGTAGGTAACGGGAACGCGCCTTTTCCGCCAGGACGTTGTTCCCCTCCGGTATCGCTTGTGACTCGGCCTAATGGCCGCCCCCTTCGGGGCGCCTTCGCGGTCCAATTTTGCAAGCAAAATTGTGCGCGTAGCGCTGTTTATGCCCGATGTTTGGGTGCTACGCCTCCGCGCGATTCCTCGGGCGCCTAGCCCTGACGAAAAAATCGCATTCCCGATTGATTCCAAGACTATTTTGAAAGGATTTCAGATATGAGTAGCATGATCGCGACACGTGATGCGTACGGCGAGACCCTGGCTGAACTGGGAGGGGAAGATTCCCGGATCGTGGTGCTTGATGCCGACCTGTCAGGCTCCACCAAAACAGGAGTATTTGCGAAAAAATTCCCCGAGCGCTTTTTCAATATGGGGATCGCCGAGGCCAATATGGTCGGCACTGCAGCTGGTCTTGCGGCGGTGGGCAAAGTCCCCTTCCTTTCCACCTTTGCCATTTTCGCGGTGGGCCGGGCCTGGGAGCAGGTACGCCAGTCGCTTGCCTATCCCAAGGCCAATGTCAAGGTCGTCGCAACCCATGGCGGCGTAACTGTCGGCGAGGACGGCGGTTCCCACCAGTCGGTCGAGGATGTGGCGATCATGCGGGCGGTTCCCAACATGACCGTCATTGTACCGGCAGACGGTGTGGAGACCAAAGCGGCCATCCGTGCTGCCGCTGCCTATAAAGGGCCGGTCTATGTCCGCCTCGGGCGGAACAAGGTGCCGACGGTATTCCCGGCGGATTACCGGTTTGAAATCGGGAAAGGGACCGAGTTGGTTGCCGGCACCGATCTGACCTTCATAACCACCGGACTCATGACTGCCCAGGCCGTTACCGCAGCGGAACAGCTGAAGAAAGAAGGAGTCAGCGCCCGGGTCGTGCACATCGGCACCATCAAACCCCTGGACCGGGAGATTATCGCCAAGGCTGCCCGGGAAACGGGTGTTATCGTGACGGCTGAGGAACACTCCATTGTCGGCGGTCTGGGGAGCGCGGTGGCGGAAGTTCTGGCGGAAGAGTGCCCCGTCCCGCTCAAGCGGGTGGGGGTCAACGACCGGTTCGGAACTTCCGGCAAGGCCGAGGAACTCTTGAAATACTTCGGTCTCACAGCCGAGGACCTCGTGGAAGCGGGGCGGGAGATGCTGGCGAGGAAATAGCATGGCAACTACTCCTGTCGGTTCGAACCGGGGGTTCACCTACGTCGTGGTGCTGATGATGGTACTGATCATCGGCATCATGCTCGGTGCCGCCGGCCAGGTCTGGACGACGGTCATGAAGCGGGAGAGGGAGGCGGAGCTCCTGTTTCGCGGCGGCCAGATCCGG
The DNA here is from genome assembly GCA_003574885.1 of Geobacter sp. GTDB lineage: Bacteria > Desulfobacterota > Desulfuromonadia > Geobacterales > Geobacteraceae > Geomobilimonas. Next base: position 6,454 of record PJFC01000008.1, on the reverse strand, counting down.
GACGCCATCGAACAATGGAATACGTCGTTCAAGCGGGGGGGACCACCGCCCCATCCGATCGTCGATCTGAAGGACCTTCTGCAAAATCCTTACTCCCTGCAAAAGATCCGCTACCTGCGCCGTCTCTACCAGGATCCGATTACCGGCGAGGACTGGAAAATTATCAAAGACCCTGCCAAGGGGATCATCGGGGTGGCCAGTTCCAGCGATCAAACGCCTCTCAAGCAGGGGGGGTTCTCCGAACCTTTCACGGCTTTCGAAGGAAAAACCAAGTACAGCGAGTGGGAGTTTGTTTACCGGCAGACGGTGCAGGGTGTGGCACCAGCTGCAATGCCTGGTGCTGCAACTGGTGGGACGCCAGGTACAACGTCGGGATGGCGGACCCGTTAAAGTGCTGGCATCCGTCAGCAATAGACATTCAGCGGAGGCGGGTTGGCTTTCAAGAGCCTGACAACCAGGGTCATCATCATTACCATAAGCCTTTTGGCTTTCGGTATCAGTGTCTATACCTATCTGAATCTTAAACGGGAACAGGTCCAGCTCATCAATGCCGCCCGGGAAAGTACCGATCTCCTGCTCAACACCATTGAGCGAAGCATCTACAGTTCCATGCGGATCGGCAACACGGAGGATACCCGGGCTATTCTGGAAATGGTCGGGCAGAACAGGCGGCTTGTCGGTGTACGGATATTCCATCCCCATGGGATGGTGCTCAAATCCTCTATTCCGGGGGAAGTGGGTGGTGTGCTTAATTCCGCCGATTACCAGTTGTTTCTCAAGGGAAAGAAAGAGGGGATCTATAACCTGGATGGGCAGGGGGAAGTGCTCATCATGCAGAAGCCGATATACAATGACGAGTCATGCCATATCTGTCATGGCGACAAGATCCGGATAATCGGCATTCTTGATGTTAATTATTCGCTTCAGGAGACAAGGATGCGGATGTGGGAGGCGACCAGGCTGTTCATCCTCTCTACGGCGGCCATCATCTGCTTCCTTGCGATCACCATCTCCCTGGTGATGCTCAAGTTCGTCAAGAAGCCGCTCAATCGTATCACGGAAAACATGGCCCGGGTAGAGCAGGGAGACATGTCGGTCAGGATGCAGCCGGTCGGAGAGGACGAGGTAGGCCGGCTCATGGCAGGTTTCGACTCCATGGTGGAGCGGTTGGACAATGCCAAGCGCGAGCTTGAGCAGTTGCACTTCCAGCAGATGGAGCGGGCGGACCGCCTGGCATCAGTGGGGGAGATGGCGGCCGGGATAGCCCATGAAATAAAGAATCCTTTGACCGGTATTGCAGCTGCCATCACGATCATAAAGGATGACTTCACGGCGACGGACCCCCGGACGGAGATTGTTAACGAGGTGCTGGAGCAGGTAAAGCGTCTCGACAAGACGGTTAACGACCTGCTCTTTTTCGGCAAGCCGTCACCCCCGGAGCCGACCTATGCCGATCTCAACGCCCTGCTGAAAAAAACCCTCATGTTCGCTTCCCAGCATCGGGGCGTAAAAAACATAGAGAAAAGGATCGAACTGCAGGACGATCTTCCTCCGGTTTTCGTTGACGGCAAACAGATCCAGCAGGTGCTCCTGAATCTCATTCTCAACGCGGTTCAGGCCATGCCGGACGGCGGGTTGCTGACCATAACGAGCGAGCTTGTCGAGCGGGACGGCATGAAGTGGGTAAGGATCAGCATTGCCGATACGGGGAAAGGGATCCCCCCTCTGATCCTGGGGAAGATATTTACACCGTTTTTCACCACCAAGGCCCAGGGGACGGGGCTTGGCCTGGCCATCTGCCACAAGCTTGTCACCCAGCATCAGGGAACCATTGATGTCACCAGCGAGGACGGCAGCGGAACGGTTTTTACCGTTTCCCTCCCTGCCGACCGGCTCCCCGACGCTTCTGAGCCTGCCTGACCGTCCATTTCCATTACGGTACAAAAGGAGCATCCGTGAAAAAGACGAAAATCCTGGTCGTTGACGACGAGCATCTTATCCGCTGGTCGCTCGAGCAGAACCTGAAAAAACAGGGCTACGAGGTTACTTCCGCGGGTAGCGGCGAAGACTCTTTGCGAATGGTGCGTGAGGATCAGCCGGATCTGGTGCTGCTCGATATCCAATTGCCGGGGATCAACGGGCTTGAGGTTCTGGAGCGGATCAAGGAGATAGACGAGGAAATCATCGTCATCATGGTCACCGCCCACGGTGGGCTGGAAACGGCGGTCAACGCCATGCGGCTCGGCGCCTACGACTATATCAACAAACCGTTCAATCTCGACGAGATGGCGATTGTCATCAAGAAGGCGCTTGAGACGTCGGATCTGCGACGCGAGGTTGCCCGTCTGCGGAGCGAGCAGAAGAAGATCGGCCCCCCCAAGATCATCGGAAACAGCAAGCATATGAAGAATGTCCTGGAGATGATGGACAAGGTGGCGAAGAGCGATGCCACCACCGTCCTGATCCAGGGGGAATCGGGCACCGGCAAGGAACTGGTGGCCAAGTGGATACATTACGAATCGAGCCGCGCGGAGAAACCGTTCGTTGCCATCAACTGCGCTGCCGTCCCTGCCACCCTGCTGGAAAGCGAGCTGTTCGGCCACGAGAAAGGTGCGTTTACCGATGCCAAGGCGACCAAGAAGGGTCTTTTCGAACTGGCCGATGGCGGCACCGTCTTTCTTGACGAGATTGGCGACATGGAGATGGGGATGCAGGCCAAGCTGCTCCGCTTCCTGGAAGACCGGACCTTCCGGCGTATCGGCGGCTCCAAGGTCATGAGCGTGGATGTAAGAATCGTCTCCGCAACCAACAAGGACCTGCTTAAGGCAATCGACGATAAATCCTTCCGGAACGATCTCTATTACCGGCTCCAGGTCATCCCCATCTACCTCCCCCCTTTGCGGGAGCGCAAGGATGACATCCTCATCCTTGCAAAATATTTCATCGAGCACTACTGCAAGGAATTCAACAAGCATGTCAAGGGGATATCCGCCATGGCAGAGAAGCTTCTTGTTGAATACCACTGGCCCGGCAATATCCGCGAACTGAAGAACGTTATCGAACGGGCATTGATCCTGGGGAGTGAAGACACGCTGCTGTTGGAACATCTCCCTCTGGAGATCGTGGCCAGGGCCTCTTCCACTGCGGCCCCCGTTTCGACCTTCAAGCTGCCTCCCGAGGGTGTGGATATAGAAGAGGTGGAGAAGGAACTGATTCGTCAGGCGCTGGAGATAACCGACTGGAATCAGTCCAAGGCGGCTAAAAAGCTGAGCCTGGGTATCGACGCCTTCAGGTACCGGATGAAAAAATTCGGCTATCTCAAGTAGTGGAATCAGCCTTGGGTGAAGAATACTTTATATTTCTTGGAAATAAATTTGGTCTTGCGTAAGTGATGAGTTAATAGGCTGGAAGTTATGGGCACTGTTGTTGCATATTTTCTACCCAAAGCTTTTTAGACGGGTGTACAGATTTTGTGACTGCCCTATGTATGACGTCGGTTTGAATAGGGAAATGTATTGTTGAGTGCGTTAGTCAGGCTTAACCCGTTGATGGCGATTTAGCTGAAGTGTGTAGGTTAATTCACGTTGGATGGTCAGACGGTATGCCGCTGACGGCTCTTTGGGCCTGATTTTGAACCGGCGGTAGTTCCGGCTTCCCCGTTGCAAAGCTGTTGAAAACCTGGAGCGAGGTGTGGCTTACATGAAAAAATTGGTCGTGATGATGGTCGCAGTTGGCGTATCGTTGGTGATGGCCTCGGCAGCATTTGCCGGAGCGGGGAATGTCGCCTATACGGTGCACAACATGTCGAACACCAATCCGGGCGGGCTTAATCGCTATATTGCCAGCAATACGGAAACCCAGATATGTATCTTCTGCCACACCCCCCATAACGGCCGGCCGGCGGTCCCCCTCTGGAATAAAGTGATGCCGGGCCAGTCATTCAATATGTACACATCCTCTTCGAGTCTTTCTCCCGCCGCCAAGGCGGTTGCCGCGCCAGGGCCCGAATCACTCCTCTGTCTCAGCTGTCATGACGGTCGGACCGCCATCAACGTGTTACACCATGCAAAGAACAGCACTACTGAAACTGCCACGGGGACGAATGGGCTCGAGTATATTGTCGATATAGGCGGGACGCTCAACGCCGGCGATACCCCAGCTAACTCTCTCGAAGGGCTTGGCTCCGGCGTCGGTCTTGCCATGGGAGCATTCGGCTTCGCCAACTACGCCGCCAATATCGGAAAACTGAATGACGGTTCCGATATAAACGATTCGGTTTACGGCGGAAATCTGATGGATGACCATCCCATCTCTTTTTCGTATAACTCTGCCCAGGGGAGTAAGCCGACCCAGCTCAACGATATAAATACCGTCGTTGCCAAGAGCAGCAATAAAATTCGTTTCTTTGGCCCCACTAACAGGCTGGAATGCTCCAGTTGTCACGACCCGCACATCCCCTACGGCATGGACCGGATGGGGACCCTCACGGGCGTCGGCAGCACCGATTTGAGGCCGTTCCTCGTTATGGCGAATACGGGTAGTGCACTCTGTTTGTCCTGTCATAACAAATAAAAGCTGAAGCATTTTCTCAATAAGAGAGCGATAAGGGGATCGATCTGCACCGTGTAGGTGAGTGCAGGTTGATCCCCTTTTTTTGCGCGCTGCTTGACAGGGAAGTTTCTGTGGCGGTCGCTGATGCTTAGCATATAAGAAGGAGTTAAGATTTCCTTCACTAACCATTCGGTTATAAGACTTACCTGTATGTATTTCCATGAAATACAATGCGCGAGGTGATCTCTGGAGAATGAATAAATAGCCAAACAATTACGGATGGTTGTGGCGTTTGCAATGAGTGGTCGCAATTATGCCTTTTATGGCACCACGCTTGCATTTAAAGAAACGCTTGATTTTTAATTGATATTAGGCCATTGGCTAACTGTGTGTATTTATTAATATCCGGAGGCATTTGCATGCTAACCAGATTGTGTGCAACACTCGTAACCACTGTCATTATGCCAGTTGTTCTTGTTATATCGCTGACAAGCGTGACATTTGCCTCCACGGTGCCCGTGATAACCGTGTTAAGTCCTGTCACCAGGAACGTCAGCTCACCGGTCAGGGTAGTGCTGGACCAGCAGGGAAACTACTACGTGACCGATTCCCGTGCAGGTGGCGTGTCAAAATTCAGTACCTACGGCCGGCTGCTGAAGACCATTCCGACCCCGCTTGCTCCCCTCGGAGTGGCAGTGAATGATCAGGGTGGCCTCCTGGTGAGCCAAGGGAGCTATGTGGCTGTTCTGGACCGGAATGGCGCAGAGTCGAGCCGGCTCGGTTCCGGTGCCGGGCAGTTCAAGAAGGCGAACGGCATCGCTATTGACGCTAACGGGTACATATTCGTTGCTGACAGTCTCGATGATAATATCAAGGTGTTCACGTCAGCGGGGCAGTATGTAACGGCAATCGGTTCCACCGGTACCGCGGCGGGGCAGTTCACCATGCCGACCGCCATAACCTACGAGAAAAAGTACAATCAGATCGTCGTGGCTGATACCATCAACGGTCGGGTGCAGTTTTTCGATGCTTCGAGCTACGCCTACGTGAAAACCATCGGCAGGCTCGGTTCCAAGCCCCTCCAGTTCACCTCACCACAAGGGGTGACCTTCGAGTATGATGCCATGGGCAACCCGACCCGTATGTATGTTGTCGATACATTTCAGAGCACGATCCAGGCCATTGACCCGGTCGCAGGAACGTTCCTTGCCTTTATCAGTGACTTCGGTACCGCCAATGGCCAGCTTGTCGTCCCTGGGGATGTCGCCTTCGACCCGTCCAACAAAAGGCTTATCGTTACCAACGGGTACGGCTATCTGACCATGTTCGGCATCGACGGCGGTACCAACCCGACCAAGACCACGCCGCCGACCTTGGTTATCGATCCAGTAGCCGCGAACGTGGCGGTGCCTGATATAACCATAACCGGCACCGTAGAGTCCGGCAGTGATGTGACGGTAACGACAGGCACAACTGCAGTGGCATCCCCTGTCGCCTACACCTCCGCGACCACCTGGACGTGCAGCGTCACCGGCCTTGTCCCCGGCACCAACGTCATCACTGCGAGTGCTGTCGACGGCGCAGGCAACACGGCCAGCCAGACCGCAACGGTCATCTACACTCTTCCCGCACCGTCGCTCACCATCAACAGCGGGCTGCCGACACTGACACGTATCCCCTCCCTGACCCTGACCGGTACGGTCGATGCTGGCGCGACGGTCGTTGTTGATCAAAGCAGTGTAAGCGGCACCGTAACGGGGAGCGCGGTCATAACCGATACCAGCTGGAGTTATGAGGCAACCCTCGTGGAGGGGAGCAACACCCTGACCGTGAGCGCGCAGACTCCCGGCAGCAGCAAGGCGGTAGTGACCACGAGCGTTACGCTCGATACGGTTGCTCCGGT
>PJFC01000007.1 GCA_003574885.1 Geobacter sp. | reverse complement strand
GTCGTCGTCAACAATGTACCCCCGACCCCAAGCCAGTTGGCCCATGGCGATATCGGCCCGCTGCTTGACGGCAAGCCCAATCCGAACGGTGCCATCGACCTGGTCGATGCATTGCTCATATTGAGAAAAGCTGTAGGTCTGAAGAGCTGGGACCTGCCGTAAATGATATTTGACAGGTAACACCGGAGCATTGTCGAGAAGGTGATGCTCCGGTTGGCGTATCAGGAAAAGGATGGCCGCATGCTGAGGACAATGTTGAACTTCATGATGCTTTTCAGGAGCGTAACCATGAAAAGGCGATTTGCATACACCCTGGGGGCCGTTGCTCTGGTTCTGCTGGCTACGACAGCTGCGCTGGCGATCGATGCGCCGCATAACTATAGTTGTACGTACTGTCACGTAACCCACCGGACTCTGGGGACCAAGGGGCTCAACAATATATGTTTTGACTGTCACAACATGAACAACCCGGCCACTGTTCACCAGTTCCAGCAGACGGACCTTGCGAATCCCTTCGGCTCCACCGCAATGGGTATTTACACCGGAAACCAGACTGGTAAGCATACCTCCCATAACTGGTCAGCGTCCGACGTGGTGCCTGCAGCCGGCGCAACAGCGCCGACAAATCTTTACATGAACAGCCCTTCGTCCATCACCGGTGCCGTAAGTTGCGCCCGTTGCCATTCGATCCATGTGGGGTATGCCGACTATACTGGTACCAACCCGAAAAGATCCAAGCCGTTGCTCCGGATGCGAAACGATCAGGACCAGATGTGCGTGGATTGCCATAAGAGCCGGAACCAGACAAGCCATACTGCGGGAACCCATCCGGTCTCCGTCAATTATGCCGACGCCGTCAGTAGCAATCCGGCAGGATTCGCAAGCACCCCGGTCAACAGCAACCCGGCCAATCCTTCCTCGGCCATGAAACTTGTCAACGGGCAGATACTCTGCTCAACCTGTCACGCTACCCACCATGCCGACTCCAATTCCGCCACCTTCGACAGCAATTCCAGCGCCATCCTCGGCAGGCTTTCCTCATCCAGAGGATATCTGCTCCGGACCGACCTGAAGGGTGCAACGGCTGGCACAATAAATATCTGCACAAATTGCCATGCAGGCAAGCTTTCCCATAACGGCTCGAATCAAAACGTCCAGTGCGCCGACTGCCATGCCGGTCATGTTGATGTGGGTGATGGCACCAAGCCGAACGTATTCCTGATCCGGCGCTATATGAATATCTCCACTGCTGCCGGCGCAGTCCGTAACAGAATGGTCATGTACACTTCAGTGACCAGCAAGAACTTTACTTCTCCCGTAAACGGCGTCTGCAACGCCTGCCACACCATTCCGGCTCCCGGTGGGACCTATCCGCCCGAGCACGCCAGTTCCAGTGCTGCGGTCTGCCTGAGCTGCCACTCCCACAACGGGACGACAGGTTCCTTCTCCGGTGGCTGTACCACCTGTCACGGTTATCCTCCGCCGGGACCGGCGACCGGCTACACCGCCGTTGACGAGACAACCTCCCCTCATCAGCGCCATGCGGGTGGGGGATCCAACTACAGCTATGGCTGCATCCAGTGCCATCAGGGCAATACCCATAATTCCGGCAGCACATTCCAGGATGTGTTCATCAACAAGAGCGGCATCATAGCTTCGACTGCCACTGCGGTACCTGCATATAATACGACGGCACGTACCTGCTCCGCTGTGTATTGCCACAGTGACGGTGCACCGCGTAACGCGTCCCTCACCCCGGTTCTGGGTGCTCCGCAGACTGCCATTCCTGCATGGAGCAGCACAACCAAGCTGACCAGTTGCGGCGACTGCCATGCGGCTCTTCCCGCAACCAACGCGCATACCAAACACCGGACTGTCGGAATCGGTAACTGCGTGATCTGTCACGATGCAACCCTGACTGACTCCACCACCATCAAGAACAAAGCTCTTCATGTGGATGGCATCAAGACGGTAGCATTTTCCTCTACTGCTTCCGGACTGAATCTGTCCGGCGCTGCTTACACCATTGCCTCGGCCACCTGCTCAACCGTTTACTGTCACAGTTCAGGCCAGTCGACCGATGGCAGCAGTGCTACGCCTGTTTATGCTTCCACACCACCGACCTGGGTCGGGACTGCGGCCTGCGGCAGCTGCCACGAGACTACGACGATGGCAACCGGCAGCCATTCCAGGCATTTGGCAGCGGACACCAACTGCGGCAACTGTCATACCAATGCCACTTCCACAGCCTATTCTGCAGCAACGCACGTAAACGGCCAGATCGACGTCGCAGATAGTTACACCATGGGCGGTGCGCCAGGGAACGGTTACGGCACTTGTTCCACGGCCAGCTGCCATGCCGATGTTTACGGCACCGGTACTGTAGCTACCCCGACCTGGGGAAGCACGGGCAATGGTTGTGCCGCCTGTCATACGACCTATCCGATCACTGCCACTGGTCCTGCCACCGGCAGCCACAGCCTTACCGGCCACGCCGTTACCTGTACCAGCTGCCATGCTGCCGGGACCACGGCGACTACCGTTCCGAGCACCGGCCATGCTGACGGCAATATCGATGTTGCCAACGTCGGCTACCCGGCCGACGTGACCAAACATACCGCCGGCAGCGGGTACAGCACCTGTTCGGCAGCCAGCTGCCATGCCAACGTTTACGGCACCGGTACAGTAGCTACCCCGACCTGGGGAAGCACGGGCAACGGTTGTGCCGCCTGTCATACGACCTATCCGATCACTGCCACTGGTCCTGCCACCGGCAGCCACAGCCTTACCGGCCACGCCGTTGCCTGTACCAACTGCCACGCCGCCGGAACCTCAACAACGACGGTGCCGAGCACCGGCCATGCTGACGGCGACATCGACGTGACTGACGGTTATCCCGCCAACGTCACCAAGCATGCGGCAGGGACCTACACCGGGACCTGCTCCACGGCTTCATGCCACGCCAATGTCTACGGTACCGGCACCGTTGCCACGCCGATCTGGGGTTCCACCGGCAACGGCTGTTCCGCGTGTCACAGTGTAGCAATCGGGACAAACGGCCCGGCGACCGGCAGCCACGGCGTACATGCCGGAATAGCATGTACAAGTTGTCACAATGCAGGTACGACCACAGCTACGGTGCCGAGCACGGGCCATGCCGATGGGGACATCGACGTGACCGACGGTTATCCGGCCAATGTAACTAAACATGCGGCTGGGACCTATACCGGGTCCTGTTCAACGGCTGTCTGCCATGGCTCCCATTCGCCGACCTGGGGCCCGAATACCTCCAACGCGTCCTGCACCAAGTGCCACGGCAAGGCGACGGCACTTGCCAACTACAGCACTGTCAACGCATGGCAGGCGGCACCAGGCTATGCGACTACCGGCACCGACATAGCAGGCAACACCGGCACCTTCACCAACGGCGTTTCCGATGATCCCCAGGTCGGCGCCCACGATGCCCACCTTCGGGCAGTCAATGCTTATACCGACAGACGGGTCCTCTGTTCAGACTGCCATGCCGTACCGGTCAGCACACAGCATGCCAACGGCGCCACTGACTACTCCTGGAGTAACCTGGTGAAGAACATAGGGACGACAGGTGCTGTGAGCACCCGCGGCACTCTTACACCCGGCTATGCCAGCGGTACCTGCTCCACCAACTACTGCCACGGCGGTGTCCTCAACGGCGGAACCGACACGACGCCGGTATGGAATGATACGACATACCTGACTACCTACACAAAGAACGCAGCAAACTGCGGCAAATGCCACGGCGCACCCCCAACCAGCGGCGCCACTCTCGGTTACGACCACGCCGGCATCACTATTGCGAACACCTGTACTGAATGTCACGGCCACGAGGGTAACGGTCCTACCCATATTGACGGGACCCTTCAGGCCGCTGGTGGCGACTGTGATTCCTGCCACGGCTACGATACGGTTGGCGGCGCCTGGGGCAACGGCAGTCACAAGGATGGGGCAACTGCCGAAGGATGGGGCGCCCATGCCAAGCATATCGATCACCTGAAGACAGTGCTCGGTGTGACGCTCAATGCTAATACTGACACCTACGGCAGTGCCGCATTTAACGCCGTCTGCGGTGTCTGCCATACGCAAGACCCGGCCAATCACACCATGGATAACAGCTCCGGGCGCCTGATCAATTTCAACGGGGCGACAACCTACAAAACTGGAAGCCTGAACCCGTTGTATAACGGTGTCAGCGGGACGTCGTCGTCGGTCAATCCGAAGACCTGTTCCAATATTTCCTGCCACTTCAATGATTCGCCGCGGTGGCAGTAAAGAACACATTATTTTGTCTTGAATTTAAATCGTAATTTTTCAATAGCCAGATTGAAAACAGTGTGAGGAGAAGATTATGGGTAAGCTGATCAACAAGAAGTTACGGGGCATGAGTCGACTGGGTAAATCAGGGCTCATAATCTTCATGACATTTCTTCTCAGTGTTTTTGTTTATCAGGGGTGGTATCAGCCATCCGGATTGCATGCTGTTGAGACCGTGGTGACCTTAACCACTGAAACAACATGGACTGTCCCTGCCGGGGTTACATCCATAACAGTCGAGTGCTGGGGTGGTGGTGGAGCTGGCGGCGGCGCGACAGGGAGCCCGGCCGGTGGCGGTGGCGGTGCTGGTGGTGCGTATTCCAAAAAAGTTATTACAGGTGTATCTGGCACATACAACGTGTCAATAGCACAGGCAAAAGTAGGGAGCACTGGAGCCGGGACAGCGGGTGATCCTACCTGGTTTGGCTCAGCAGCAACTGTATACGCTACAGGTGGAGCAGGTGGTGCAGCGGCTACTGCTAACAGTTCCAGTGCTGCTGGGGGTACGGCTTCAAGTGTGGGAAGCATAGGAGACCTTGTCAGAGTTGGTGGCAATGGTGGAACAGGGTCTGCAGGTGCCTCAGCAGGTGGTGGTGGAGAAGGTGCCAGTTCGACAGCAAATGGAGTTGCTGGTGGCGTTACAACCGGTGGAGCAAGTACTGGTGATGGCGGTGATGGCGGTGATGGTGGAGCTGTCACTGGTATTGGCGGTGCTGGTAGTGCTGGTATTGCACCTGGCGGCGGCGGTGGCGGCGGCCGAGCTGGAAACGCTAGTGATAGAGCTGGTGGTGCGGGTGGAGCAGGCCAGATTCGTATCACGTATTCTGCCGACAGCACAGCTCCAGTGATCGGGACCATAAGCGTAACTCCTGATACGGGCGTTTACACCAGTTCTTCCCCGAGTATTTCAGCTTCTGTGACCGAAGATGTATCAACGGTTACCGGCTGTGAATACACCACCGACGGTGCCACCTGGCTTAGCGGTACCCTTTCCGGCTCCGGTCCCTGGACCTGTTCAGCTTCACCAAGCGGGTTGACCGGCAGCCTTACCATCAATATCCGCGCTACTTCAACCGGTGGGGTCGGGACCGGACTTTCTCCCGTTTCGCTTACAGTCGATTCGACGCCCCCCACCGACGGGGCTACCCTGACCGTCACCCCTGGTGATCAACAGAATACCCTTGACTGGTCAGCCGCAACCGATGCCGGCAGCGGCGTGTCCCAGTACGACGTCCGTTATCTCACGGGATCGACGCCCCCGGCAACCTGTGCCGACGGTACCTCAATTTATACCGGCAGCAACCCCACCTTCACCCAGGGGGGCCTTACCAATGGCCAGGCATATTCGTACCGGGTTTGTGCATCGGACACCCTGGGGAACACATCTACCGGTCTCACCGGGACTGCCACCCCTGTGACTGTTTTCCCGAATACGGTTGCTGCAGTCTCGACGGCCGTAGCAACAACTGCGACCGAATCGACGACTGGTGTGGTTATGCAGCGGCTGGCCGTTGACAGTAACACGGTGAGTGGGTCCGACAACAAGGTTGTCCTGAGTTCCCTTACCTTGGATGATGCCGGCAATACGACACAGATTGCTACGGCCAAGATTTATGTTGCCGATACCGCCTCTGCCACTCTCCCCGATACTGCCACCCTCATCGGCGGCAAGACAACGTGGAACGGGACTTCTACCACTATCTTCCTGACCGGAGGTACTGCTGCCAAGCGGACCGTCACCGCAGGAACGACAAAGTATCTCTATGTCGTCTATGACATGGCTTTCGGCCAATCAGGGAAGACAGTACAGTCCCACGTGACCAGCGTTGGAGTGAGTGCCCCGGACAACAGTGCCACGGTCAGTCTTTCCTCAAACCTTTTCACTCTTACAGCCGGCAGCTCGGCAGCTGTCGCTACTTCGTGCGGCAGCTGCCACGGTTATCCTCCTGTTGACTCAACTGGCGCAACTCCCCAGAGGAACGTTCCGGCTGGATCGGTGGTAGGTTCCCACGGTAAGCATGGCGCCAATGCCTGCGCGACCTGTCATATTTCCCCCGCGACGGAAACCAGTGCCGATTTCAAACATCGGAACGGGAATATCCAGTTCATCGGTGGGCTTGGGTATAGTAAAGGGACAAGTTTTGCCCAGACCAATGACCTGACCGGCGCTGGTCTCGGTACCTGTTCTACTGCCAGTTGTCACGACGCTTACGGTTCGACCGGTGTTGCTACACCCAAATGGGGTACCGCCGCCACCTGCTCTTCGTGCCATGCCGCCGGTGCCGATGGGTCGCCGGGAACCGGCAGCCATCCGAAACACATGGCGCTGGCTGCTTCCGCCTGCAATCAGTGCCACGCCGGAGCCACAAAAGACGTTAGTGGTGGCAGCGCTCACGTGGACGGCACTGTCGATGTCATAAACGGCTATCCCGCAAACGTAACCAAGCACACAGCCGTGTCATATTCCGGCACCTGCTCCACGGCGAGCTGCCACTCGGACGTCTATAGCTCCGGCACCGTCACCACGCCGATATGGGGGACAGCGGCTGGCTGCAGCGCCTGCCACACCACCGCAATAGACACCACCGGTCCCGCGACCGGCAGTCACGTGGCACATAATACAACAGACTGTTCTCAATGCCACACCGGCGCAACCAACAACACGACCATCCCGACCATGAACCATGCCGACGGCAACATCGACGTCGCCGACGGCTACCCGGCCGACGTCACGAAACACGCCGCCGGCACCTACATCGGCACCTGCTCCACAGCTTCCTGCCACGCCAACGTCTACGGGACCGGCACCGTCACCACGCCGGTCTGGGGCACGGCCTCCGGTTGCGAAGCGTGTCATACCACGGCAATCGATATAACTGGTCCTGCCACCGGCAGCCACGTGTCTCATAACGATGCCAACTGCGTCGACTGCCACACCGGCGCAAATGACAATGTCACGATTCCGACCGCCAACCATGCAGACGGCAACATCGACGTCGCCGACGGCTATCCCGCCAACGTGACGAAACACGCTGCCGGCACCTACACGGGAACCTGCTCGACGGCGAGCTGCCATGCCAACGTCTACGGGACCGGCACCGTCACCACGCCGGTCTGGGGCACGGCAGCCGGCTGTACGGCCTGCCACTCCACTGCAATCGGCACCACCGGCCCTGCCACCGGCAGCCACGTGGCGCATAACGATGCCAACTGTGTGGATTGCCACACCGGCGCAACCAACAACACAACTGTTCCGACAGCGAACCATGCCGACGGCGATATCGACGTCTCTGACGGCTACCCGGCCAACGTGACGAAGCATACGGCCGGCACCTACACCGGCACCTGCTCCACGGCTTCCTGCCACGCCAACGTCTATGGGACCGGCACCGTCACCACGCCGGTCTGGGGCACGGCAGCCGGCTGTACGGCATGCCATACCACCGCAATCGGCACCACCGGTCCGGCGACCGGCAGCCACGTGGCGCATAACGATGCCAACTGTGTGGATTGCCATACCGGCGCAACCAATAACACAACTGTTCCGACAGCGAACCATGCAGACGGCAACATCGACGTGGCTGACGGCTACCCGGCCAACGTGACGAAACATACGGCAGGCACCTACACCGGCACCTGCTCCACAGCTTCCTGCCACGCCAACGTCTATGGGACCGGCACCGTCACCACGCCGGTCTGGGGCACCACTGCCGGCTGTACAGCATGCCACACCACCGCAATCGATACCACCGGTCCGGCGACCGGCAGCCACGTGGCGCATAACGATGCCAACTGCGTGGACTGCCATACCGGCGCAACCAATAACACAACTGTTCCGACAGTAAACCATGCAGACGGCAACATCGACGTCGCCGACGGCTATCCGGCCAACGTCACAAAACACGCCGCCGGGACCTACACCGGTACCTGTTCCACCGCCTCCTGTCATGCCAATGTGTACGGGACCGGCACCGTCACCACTCCGGTCTGGGGTACGGCAGCTGGCTGTACGGCATGCCACTCCACAGCAATCGACACCACCGGTCCGGCGACCGGCAGCCACGTGGCGCACAATACAATCGACTGTTCACAGTGCCATACCGGCGCGACCAACAATACGACGGTACCGACCGCCAACCATGCCGACGGCAACATCGACGTGGCTGACGGCTATCCCGCCAACGTGACGAAACATACGGCCGGTACCTACACGGGGACCTGCTCGACGGCGAGCTGCCATGCCAATGTGTACGGCACCGGCACTGTCACCACTCCGGTCTGGGGCACGGCTGCTGGCTGTACGGCGTGCCATAGCGTTGCACTTGATCTCACCGGCCCTGCCACCGGCAGCCACGTGGCACATAACGATACCAACTGCGTGGATTGCCACACCGGCGCGACCAACAATACGACGGTACCGACTGCCAACCATGCAGACGGCAACATCGACGTCGCCGACGGCTACCCGGCCAACGTTACGAAACACGCTGCCGGCACCTACACCGGTACCTGCTCCACAGCTTCCTGCCACGCCAACGTCTATGGCACCGGCACTGTCACCACTCCGGTCTGGGGCACGGCATCCGGTTGCGAAGCGTGCCATACCACCGCAATCGGCACCACCGGTCCTGCCACCGGCAGCCACGCAGCCCATAATGACACCAACTGCGTCGACTGCCATGCCGGCGCGACCGACAATGTCACGATTCCGACTGCCAACCATGCCGACGGCAACATTGACGTAGCCGACGGCTATCCCGCCAACGTGACGAAACATACGGCCGGGACCTACACCGGTACCTGCTCCACAGCAAGCTGCCACTCCAATCCCTACGGCACCGGCACTGTCACCACCCCGGTCTGGGGAACCGTTGCCGGCTGCGGCGCCTGCCATACAGGGAGTGGCGCATTCACCGGTACCGGTTCGGGGCCGGCCACCGGCAGCCACAATACCCACATGGCCCTTGCCGGTGCTGCCTGTAACCAGTGTCATGCAGGTGCTGTCGCTAACACCAGCGGCGGCAGCTTCCACACTGACGGCAACATTGATACTGCGGCAGGAGCTTACCCGACCAACATAATCAAGCATGCAGCCGGAAGTGGTTATGCGACTGCCGCCTGCTCTACCAATACCTGCCATGGTACCGGGACAAAGACCTGGGGCGCCAACACCTCGAACGCTTCGTGTACCAAGTGCCACGGCAAAGGAACTGTCCTGGCAAACTACAGCACCACCAACGCTTGGCAGGCGGCTCCCGGCTATGCTACTACCGGCGTTGACGTAGCCGGCAACACCGGCACCTTTACCAACGGTGTCTCCAACGATGCCCAGGTCGGGGCTCATGATGCCCACCTTCGGGCAGTCAATGGCTATACCGGCCGGCAGGTTCTCTGCACCGACTGTCATGCCGTACCGACCAGCGTGCTCCATGCCAACGGCGCCACGGATTACTCCTGGAGCAACCTGTCCAAGAACATCGGTACCACCGGCTCTGTCAGCACCCGCGGCACCCTCACGCCGACGTACAGCGCAGGTACCTGCTCCACCAACTACTGCCACGGCGGTGTTCTCAATGGTGGAACCGATACGACACCGACATGGAACGACACTACCTATCTGACCGCTTATGCCAAAAATGCCACGAACTGCGGCAAGTGCCACGGCGCACCTCCCACCAGTGGCGCTACTCTTGGCTTCAACCACAGCGGATATACCATTGCCAGTGCCTGCGGCGGCTGTCATGGCCATGAGGGTAACGGGCCGAAACACATGGACGGCATTCTCCAGGCTGCCGGCGGATCCTGTGACTCCTGCCACAGTTACGACACCGTCGGGGGCGTATGGGGAAGCGGCGCACACCTGGATGGGGCGACTGCCGAAGGATGGGGAGCCCACGCCAGGCATATCGACCATCTCAAGGCCCTTGCAGGTGTAACACTCAATGCCGGTACCGATGCCTTCGGCAGCGCTAACTTCAACGCGGTCTGCGGTGTCTGCCATACGCAGGATCCGGCAAATCATACTATGGACAACAGCAGCCAACGGATGATAAACTTCAACGCCGATCTGCTGACCTACAAATTCGGGTCGAGTGCTCCGGCCTATACCGGCGTAAGCGGCACGCCGTCTTCGACGACACCGAAGGTATGCTCCAACATCTCCTGCCACTTCGGAGCAACGCCCCGGTGGCAGTAGGGGATAATTGGTGGTTGTGCAGTAAATAGTAACAGCTTTGCAAACTGGAAAATACTCGGGAGATACTTGTATGGGAAAACAAATCGCGAAAAAGATACGGGGCTTGAGCTGGACGGTTAAGACAGGCCTCATACTGCTTTCCATTACTGGCCTCGCCTTGTATGTCTATGCGCTAGCTGCGCCTGCTGCTCCGACTCTCAGCAGCAGCACGGTCAACACCCTTGCAACATACACAATAAACGCCGGAAAAACAGGGAACACAGGTGGACTGACTGCTAATTCAAGCACGATTACCGTCATTTTTCCGGCAAACACAGTAGTTCCATCGTCGATTGCTGCCAATAACATAACAGTTAACGGAACAGCCTGTACTGCGGCGCCGACAATTTCCGGACAGACTATAACGCTAACGACTCCAGTTGCTGTTGCCGGACGTACTGCGTTCACCGTAGTTATCGGCAGCAGTACAGCGGTAATAACCAATCCTAGTCAACCTGGTAGTTATACCCATGATATGTACACTTCCGTAGAAACGGCACCGGTCACCTCTGCTGCATACACAATCAGTGCTTCGACGGGAACCTCTGTAAGCGCGGCATCGGTTACTCCGAGTCCCGCGGGAGCGGGGAGCACGGTCGGCTATACTATTTCGTTCAATGTGGGAAGTGCCGGTCGTCTTGCCACTACGGCCACTGCCGGCGCTAATACCATTGATATCATTTTTCCAGCAGGGACCACTGTGCCGGCATCTATTGCTGCCGGAAACGTTACGGTGAACGGTACTGCCTGTACAGTCGCACCGGCTATCAGTGGCCAGACCGTTACCATCACAACCCCGGTGGCAGTTGCAAACGGCGGAGCGGTTTCGGTCGTCTTTTCCAGTGCTGCCGGCATCACTAACCCCACAACCGCCGGTTCCTATACTCTTACGGTTGATACAAGTGCGGAAACAACGTCTGTTACGTCATCCGCATATAATATTACTGCATCAGCACCTGTCGTAACTACTCCGACAGCCACTTCTATTGGCTCAACTTCGGCGACTCTGGGGGCGAACGTAACAGCTAACGGTGGTGCGACCCTCACCGCTCGTGGTACGGTCTGGGGGACCACCACGAACCCGACCGGTAACCCTGTGGCGGAAGGCGGCACGACAACCGGAATCTTCACCCAATCTCGTACAGGTTTCTCCGCAGGCACCAGGATTTTCTACCGTGGTTACGCGACCAACAGTGTCGGAACCAGCTATTCACCCAGCGGGAGCTTCTACACCGAACCGGCCACCCAGGCATCCGGCGTCAACTTTACCGGCGTCAGCTCCACCGGTATGACCGTAAACTGGACCCGTGGTAGCGGCACCGGCGTGATTGTGCTGATGAAGGCGTCCTCCGCGGTGACCGGGATTCCGGCAGACGGTACGTATACGGCGTACACAGCGAATACGGTTTTCGGCGGTGGCACCCTGATCGGCGACGGTCGGGTGGTCTACAAGGGAACCGGAACAAGTGTGCCGGTGACCGGACTTACGAACGGAACGACATACTACGTTGCGGTCTACGAATATGCCGGCACCGCTGACACATCTGGTGTAGACCTTGGAACTTCCTATCTGGCCACCTCCCCGGCTACGGGTAGCAAGCTTGCATCAACCCCTTTGGACACAACTCCTCCCACCGTCGGCGCCATAGGGGTAACACCGATGAGCGGTGCCTACACAAGTTCCGCGCCGACCATCACTGCGGCGCTGACCGATGCGGAATCAGCGGTGACAACGTGCGAATATACCGTGAACAACGGAGCGACCTGGGCGGCAGGTGTTGTATCCGGTGCCTCTTCCCCCTATACCTGTACGGCTAACCCAACCGGTTTGACCGGTGCTGTGACAATAAACATGCGAGGTACCTCAGCCGGTGGGACAGGTACTGGCAGCGCGGTGGCTCTTACCGCCGATTCGACTGCACCGGTTCTGTCTCCTCCCCTCATTGTCGCTCCCGGCACCAGCCAGAACGTAATTTCATGGTCAGCCGGCACAGACACGGGAAGCGGGCTTAAACAGTATGATCTCAGGTTTGTTACCGGGACGACGCCGCCGGCGACCTGCGCCGATGGCACCTCTATTTATACCGGAACCCTTCTGACCTATACCCATGGGACCCTGACCAACGGTACGGATTACTCCTACCGGCTCTGCGCCTCGGACAACGCCAACAACGTTGCAACGGGCATTACCGGTACGGGAACTCCTGTCGCCAGCGGTACGGCAACCACGCTTACGGCTGCACGTACCCTCGTTGCCGCCACTGGCAGCCTCGCGGATTCTACCCAGAATGTGCTTATGGAGTACCTGACGCTTACCGCCGGCACCGGCGGAGATGCAAAGGTCAAGCTCTTTTCCGTAACCATGGATGATAGTGGCGCAACTGCCACGATGTACTCTGCCGTTAAATTCTACATAGATTCGACGGCATCAACCACGCTTCCTGCCACAGCGGTCCTGCTGGGTGGCAAGGCGCGCTGGGACGGTACTTCGACCACATTCCTTCTCTCCGGTGGATCTGATACCGACCGGACTATTACCAACGGCACGCCGAAGTATCTCTATGTCGTGTACGATATGGC
Source organism: Geobacter sp. (assembly GCA_003574885.1). Lineage (GTDB taxonomy): Bacteria > Desulfobacterota > Desulfuromonadia > Geobacterales > Geobacteraceae > Geomobilimonas. Next base: position 144,701 of record PJFC01000007.1, on the reverse strand, counting down.
TTACGGGCAGACCGGCAAAACTGCGCTGTCACGGGTAACCGCAGTCAACGTGGTCACTCCTGATACCAATGTCACCGGACTCACCCTTACGTCCAACACCATTACCCTGACGACGGGGACCAGTGCGGCGGTCAATACAACTTGCGGAGATTGCCACAATTATCCTCCCGCCGATTCCACCGGCGGCAGGAATACGCCGGCCAGTTCTGTTGTCGGGTCCCATTCGGCCCATAGTGCGAGTACCTGTTCCTCATGCCATGTCGTCCCGGCAACGCAGACCAGTGTTGACTATGATCACCGCACGGGAAATGTACAGATGCTGAGTTCCGTCACCTATAGCAAGGGTACGAGCTTTCCCCAGACTAACGACATGACCGGTGCCGGGCTCGGTACCTGTGCATCGGCCAGTTGTCATGGCAATGTTTATGGCTCCGGCTACAATGTCACACCGACCTGGGGAACCTCGGCGGGCTGCGACGCCTGCCATAGCATTGCCATCGGTGCCACCGGCCCGGCGACCGGCAGCCATGCCCTTGCCGGCCACAACACCGCCTGTACCGCCTGCCACAATGCCGGCACGACCGCTACGACAGCACCAACGACGGCACATGCCAATGGCTTCATTGATGTTGCCAATGTTGGTTATCCGGCCAACGTCGCCAAGCATGCCGCCGGTTCCGGGTATTCCTCATGTTCGACTGCCTCCTGCCATGCCAACGTCTACGGCGCCGGCACAACCCCCACTCCGGTTTGGGGCTCGACGGGCAGCGGCTGCTCAGCCTGCCACAGCGTAACACTAGATGTCACCGGTCCTGCGACCGGCAGCCATGTTGCGCACAACAAGACCGACTGCTCATTGTGCCATGCGGGAGCGACCAACAATACAACTCTTCCAACCTTGAACCACATCAACGGCACCATAGAAGTAACCAACACCTATTCTGCCTCGCCGGTAGCCAAGCATGCAGCCGGGACTTACACAGGCACCTGCTCCGCGGCTTCCTGCCATGCCAATGTCTACGGCACCGGCACCGTTGCCACGCCGGTCTGGGGTGACTCAACCAAGGGGTGCTCAGCGTGCCACAGCATCGCCATCGGTGCTACCGGCCCTGCGACCGGCAGCCATGCACTTGCAGGGCACAGCACCAGTGTTCCCTGTACGACCTGTCACAACGCAGGCACGACAGCTACGACAGCACCAACCACGGCCCATGCCACCGGTTTCATTGACGTCGTCAATGTGGGTTACCCTGCGAACGTCACCAAACACAACTCCGGCTCCGGGTATTCTACCTGTTCGGCAGCCAGCTGCCACGCCGATCCCTACAGCGCGGCTACCGCTGTCACACCGGCATGGGGCTCGACGGGCAGCGGTTGCTCCGCCTGCCACGGTGCTTATCCGATCACGGCCACAGGCCCGGCGACAGGTGCCCATGCGAAGCATATGGGCCTTACCGGTGCGGCCTGTACCGACTGTCACAATGCGGGAACGACCGCAACGGTGGTGCCCAGCACAGCCCATGCCGATGGCGATATCGATGTCACCAATGGCTACCCCGCGAACTACGCCAAACATGCCGCCGGTTCCGGCTACAGTACCTGCAATGCCAGCTACTGCCACAGCTCCGGCCAGTCCACTACCGGCGGTGCGACCCCTGTTTACGCAGCATCTCCCAACTGGGGGACGACCGGTACTACCTGCGGCAGCTGCCACAAGAACATGGCTACCGACGCAACAGCTCCAGGTGATCATGTGAAACATGCCCAGACCTACTCGAGCCTCATTACCTGCGCTACCTGCCATAATGGCTATACGGCAACAACAGTCGCAGCCGCAACCCATGTGAACAATACTATTGAGCTTTCCTTCAGCGGCAATGCAACCGGCACGGTCTATTCCCAAGGGAACGGAACCGTAGGAAACGGCTACGGCAGTTGCAGTACCAGCTATTGTCACAGTACGGGACAGTCTTCAACCGGTGGGGCAACACCGACCTATCCTGCTACTCCGCCGACCTGGGGGACAACCGTCACCGATTGCGGCAGCTGTCACAAGAACATGGATACCGATGCTGCTGCTCCTGGTGACCACGTAAAGCATGCCCAGACCTATCCCTTTGCCTGCGCCACCTGTCATAACGGTTACACGGAAACAACGGTGAACACGGCAACACATGTCAACAAGATCATCGAGTTGACTTTCAGCGGCAACGCTGTCGGTACCGTCTATTCCCAAGGGAGCACTGCTGTTGGGAACGGTTATGGAACATGCAGCACCAGCTACTGCCACAGTACCGGTCAGTCCGCAACCGGCGGAGCGACACCGACCTATCCCGCTACGCCTCCAACCTGGGGGACAACGACAACCAACTGCGGCAGCTGCCACCTGGATTTCGACACCAATGCTTCCGCCACCGGTGACCACGTGAAGCACGCCCAGGGAACGGCCAACTTCGCCTGCGCCACCTGCCACAGCGGCTACACGGAAACCAGCGTGAACACCGCTACCCACGTAAACAAAACTATCGAGCTGACCTTCAGTGGCACCAATGCAACCGGCACGGTCTATTCTCAGGGCAACGGTGCGGTGGGGAACGGTTACGGCTATTGCTCCACCAGTAAGTGCCACGGCTCGGGATACCCGATCTGGGGCGGCGGGCTCTACTCCGCTACTGTCATTTGTGAGAATTGCCATGGTTCGGCTACCACCAACCCCTTCTACTCGACGGCAACGGGTACGGCAGGTGCAGCGCCGACAAAGGTTACTGCCGCAACGGATGCCAAGGTTGGTGCGCACACGAATCATCTTAACTCCGCAACGATAGGTCTGAGTGCCAATATCGCCTGTACCGAATGTCATGGCACCGTCTCATCCATCACTAGCCCCACAACTCACATGGACGGTTCCACAACCTTTACTTGGGGCACGCTTGCAAAGACTGGCTCGTTGACGCCGTCCATATTGTCTGGAACCTGCTCCAACAATTACTGCCATGGCGGCGCCATGCCCGGCGGCGATACTACCGGTTCTGACAGAACCCCGCTCTGGACGGATACCGCATTCATTTCCGCCACTCTTGATCCGGCCTCATGTGGTAGGTGTCACGGTTTCCCGCCATCGACGGCTTCCGGGCATCCGTCTGTGACGCCACCGACTAGCTTCCCGACCACCGGTTGCAGCTGCCATTCGAACGTGAGCACCACCGGATCGACCTTTGCAACAATATTCGTGGATAAGACCCTGCACATCAACGGTATTTATGAACCGGCATCGAGTGGTTGCAAAGGGTGCCACGGTACCGGTTCAGTCAAGGACATGCAGACGGAATTTGCCAAAAACTCACATCACATCAACAAAACCTGGGCCAACATTACCGACGCCGATTGCGTCGTCTGCCACGCGGAGGGTACCATCTCCGGTGGCTCTGTCAGCGTGGTCGCTAACAAGCATGGCAACGACACAGGCACCAAAGGGGTAGTCGACCTGTACAATGCCGACACCCGGACGACTATCTACAGTATTACTCTTACCGACCTGACAGCGAAGACGGCTGCGGGCAACACCGCCAATGCCACCCTGGACACCTTCTGCTTCAGCTGCCACGATTCCAATGGAGCTGCTGCCGTCACTACCGGCAATGGTTTCAGTGGGACAGCCATCAATACGGCAACCAACCCCTTCAGTGAAGTGGTTGGCACCTCTGATCTGCGTAATGGTTACGATCAAGTTCAGAAGTCATTCGGAGCAGCCCCGGCTGCGCTTAACGTCTACGACGCCTTTGCCACCACCAACAACAGCAACCATGCGGTGCGGGCTGCGCGATACACAACGGCAACCCTCTCAACTCCCTATTCGTCTCTCAAGCAGGCAGGGTTGCTCTCCACAACGGTGCAGGTCTTCAGCGGCCAAGGAACTGCCGGCGTGGCTGACAACTCACAACTTCATTGTAACGACTGTCATTCTACCGGTTACAGCACTCATGGCTCTGCTAATGAATATTTGTTGCAGACCGCTACTGCGGAGAACCCTACCGCAGAATACACCGGACTGACTGATGTCGTCTGTTCCAAATGCCATCCGTCAAGCTCCTATGCGGGAGGTGGCAACCACACCGGCAATAGTGGAGACCTGGTCTGGACACCGGGAAGCACGGGTGCTGCACGAGCCAGCGGCAATGGGCACATCACCGGCATCGCCTGTCTCAACTGCCATGACGGCAACGTGGGTTTCGGCGGGATACATGGTTTCCCGAACGCAACATACACTGCTGGTGTCGGCACCCACAGTAAGCGTCGTTTCATGCCGGGAAGTGGCCTCTATAAATATGCACCGAGTATAACTCTTACCGGAGATGCTGGCTGGGATATGGCTTCTCCCGACAACAAATGCTATACTCTGGGAACCGCTACAAGTATATCAGCATGTACAAAGCATAGTAGCGGTACAAATATGGGTGGGCGCAATGTTAGAAGACCGGTAACTTACTGATCGCCATCCCAATTACATGCACGTAAAAACAGGCGGTCTTGCACAAGCGGGACCGTCTGTTTATTCTGTGAAGACATGGCTGAGAAGCGGATATGCAAGGATTTAGGAAAATCATAGTTTCCTGCTATTCAACAGCAGCCATTTTTGTCCTGATGGCTGTCTATCTCATTCGTGGCAAGTACTTTGGTGGAGAACTAGACCCGAGGGTAATGCTAGTGTTTGCCGGGCTGCTCATTCTGCAGTGTGTGTCTGTTCTTGGCGTAAGATTGAGGCAGCTCAAGTATTTCGAGGATCTACATCCGCCGCGGAAGGCGTTTGAGAACAGGACCGCATTTCCCGGACAGCCTGCTGAAGCCATGTCGATTCTCGCGGGTGCAGGGTTCACCACTTTAAATGGAGTTCCCGAAACCTCCCCTGTCTGTTATGACAAGCGGGTAAAATCGGCGCTCTGTATAGAACTTGTTGCCTATGGGGCACTTCTTTTTACCCTGGTCTGTGGAACGCTCAACTTTGGGCTTGGGATCCGGGGATACCTCATGGCCGCTCCAGGCATAGTTTGGATGGACATGGCAAGCAACCTGCAGAAAGTGCAGCAGGGGTTCCTGGCTGACAATTCGGCCCTTGCCATCAAAATGAAGGTTAATGATCTAAAAAATGCCGACAGTGGGAACATGGCACAGATAAGCTTCGACATTGCCAACGGGGCGGGGAAGGGGCCGAACACCTGCACACTGAAACGCGGAGATGCAATTGACATCGGGAAACTGAGATTACGGTTTCTCGGTGATACCTACATGGTGTTCAGTTATGTGACCAAAAACGGACTCGATTTCCAGTCTGAGCCTGTCTATCTTCATCCGGACGCCAAAAGAAGAGAGTATGTCACAGCCTTGAAAATGAATCAGCCCGGAACTACAGGGGAGATTGTTTACGACCCTGAATCGACCGGCTTCAAGGCAATGATTTATGAAAACGGAAAACTCGGATTCGATCAGACGTTCAAGCAGGGAGAGGTCGCGAAACAAGGGAAATATGCGGTGCAGGTTACCGGACTGGGCCACTTCGGCAGGATAGATGTCATGCGTCACAACTACCGCAATCAGATTTTCGCCGGTCTTTTCATCCTGGCAGGTGCTCTTGTAGTGCGACTTTTCTGCAGACCGTTGATGGTATGGCTTTGGCTTGAGGATGATAGGACGATGTTTTATACGAGAGACAGACGGCTACGCAAATTACTGCTCGAATTTCAAAGGGGGAGTTAAATTTCTCCCCGCTCCCAACGCTCCAGCAGCTTCTTTGATTTCTCAACCAGCTCCTTTGGCCGACCCTTGTCGGTATAAATTTTGCCTTGCTCGTCGCGGTATACTGCAGTGGTTCCAGGTTTCAATCCGCCACCTTCAGTTTCCGCTTCCAGCATCTTGACGCCGTTCGGCCAGTAATACGTTTCTTTTCCGGTGACCATGCCCAGGTTGATGGCCTTGTTCTCTATCTTCCCTTCGCCAAATTTGTTACCATTCTTGTACCAGTAGGTCCATGGCCCGGAAAGCAGGTTATCCTGATAGGAAAACTCTTTCTTTTTTTCACCACTTTCATAGTACTCGAAACTTTTCAGCCGGGCTTTTTCGGTGCTCTTTCCTTGGAAAACGGCGGTTTCTTTCTTCTTCCCACTTTGATAGACGGAGGTAACTTCTTCATTACCTGATTTGCTGCAGGCGCTGAGAATGAAAACTAAGGAAATGACGAGTGCATGTTTGCTGAAAATCATTGATTCACTTCCTGATTAAGAAATAGTTAAATACCTGTTGCGGTAAGATACCATGAAGTTCGCGAACCTTTCAATTTATGATTGGAAAGAGAAGAGTGAAAAGGTAGGATGTTAGCAGCCATTACGGTCAAAAGTGGCATTTTTGGGGAAGAAATCTTAATTAATCAATAGAGGTGACCATGTCTCCTTGGGAATCGGTATTTATCTGGATCACTATCTGCGGCTACGGAATCACCAGCGCGCTGTATATCTATTCCTATGCATTCAAAAAAGAGAGGGTACTCAGCAAGTTGCACTTGGTTGTTGTGGCAGTTTTCCTGTCGCATACAGCAGGCATTATTGCTAGGTATCTTGCAGTAGGCAATCTTCCGTGGGCTGGCGATTACGAAGCTGCTGTCGCCGGTGCCTGGTTCGTGGTGCTTTTTACGCTGCTACTTGTCTGGAAAAACAGGGAGTTGTGCGGCGTCGGGCTGGGCACTATTCCATTCTCACTTATCCTGCTAGGATATGGCGTTATCTGTTCACCACAATTGACCCCTATGGCGCTTTCTCTCAAGTCATTCTGGCTGGGAATCCATGTCCTGTTTGCTTGGCTGGCTTTCAGCAGCTACGTTGTTGCCTATGGCTTGGGAATAGTCTATCTGCTTAAAGAGAAGAATCCGCAAAAGGAGTTCTACCTCAAGTTTCCCGATCTCCCCGTGCTCGATGAACTGATGTTCAAATACGTGATATTCGGTTTCATCACTGATGCCATAATGATTGCGACAGGGGCCATCTGGGCCAAGAACCTTTGGGGCAATTACTGGTCGTGGGATCCGGTGGAAACGTGGTCACTGGTGAGTTGGCTGACCTATGGAATTGCCATCCACCTGCGCCTGACCATGGGCTGGCGAGGCCGCCGGATGGCTTGGATTGCTATCGGGGCTTTGTCGGGAGTATTTATTGCCTTCTTCGGCATCAATTTATTTGTTTCGTCGAGCCTGCACTTCTTTGGTGCAATGTAAAGGGAGTAGGGTTAAATCGTGTTGAAGAAGGTTTTTGCCGCAATGAAATCTCTGAAGGTTACCGTAGGCCTGATCATTACTTTGGTCTTGTTCAGCCTGATAGGGATCACATTGCCCCAGAAGGCGCTCCTAGGCAAGGAAGCTTACCTGGACTGGAAACAGGCGCAACCGACGCTTGTTACACTTTTGGAGGCACTCAAGCTCACTGATTTTTACTCGTCTCCATTGATGATGGCACTGTGGGTGGTGTTTTTTTGCAATCTTATCCTGGTGATGGCCGATCGTGTGCCGGGAATCTGGCGCCTGTGTCGTGAGGTGTGGCTTCCAAGGGATTCCGGGTTTGTACGCAGCTACCGCTGTACCGAGGATTTGGCGAAGGTATCGCTCGACACTGTTGCCCAGGCACTTGAACGGCGGGGCTATCGAGTGACCCGTGACGGTGCGGCACTGGCTGGTGTACGTAATCGCTATGCACCTCTGGCGACTCTGCTGTTTCACCTGAGTTTTCTGCTTTTGCTTGGTGGGGGCGTTCTGACGGTCTACACCAAGTTCCGTGCCGAGGCTGATGTAGCTGTTGGCGAAGTGTTCAACGGTGCTTATACTAAGATTATGGCTCGCCCCAAATTTGGTGGCATACCAAATTCAACTTTCACCGTTGTTGCTGTAAAGCCGACCTATTATAATCGCACAGTGCCGGTTGACCTGGTGGTTGACCTTGATACCCGCCAAGGGAGCAAGCGAATCAGTATCAACCGTCCCTACTATGACGGCGCCCTCTCGTTTCTCATCAAGAACATCGATGTAGCACCGCTGTTCGTTGTCCAAAATGCTGCTGGCAGGGAGGTTGACAGCGCATTCGTCAAGCTCAAGAATCTGAACGGTGAAGAAGATTCATTTCTCCTCCAGGGGTATACATTCCGCACCCGTTTCCACACCGACATAGTTGCCGAGCAGCAGCAAATTGCGGCCACATCGGCTAACCTGCCGCAAGTGCTTAAGCAGCAGCCGAATGCCAGTTCGCCAAACCAGCCAAAGGAGATTATCAATCCAGCCATAACGATCACCATGGAAAAAGAAGGCAAAAAGCTGCAGACAGTGACCCTGCGCCTTCATGAATCGTTACCTCTCGACAACGGGCTGCGGTTGGTATGGCAGGATTATACCTATTGGGTCAATTTTTACGTGGGGCAAGAGCGGGGTCTCATGGTGGTCTATGCTGCCTTCATGCTCATGCTGATTGCGCTTGTCATCCGGTTCAGTTTCTACCGACGGGATATACGTGCTTTTGCTGAGGATGGTACGTTGTGTGTAGGAGGTAGATCCGAATATTTTCCTGTCATGTTTGGGAAAGAATTTTCGACATTAATAGAAGTGATGAGAAATGGACGCACTTGAGATGCAAGCAGTAGTTGTTAGGTGTTTATGTCTGGCGAAGCTAGAGAAGAGGGCGGAGAAACTTGATGCATCGCTTGGAGCTGAACTTTCAAGACGACTTTGAAATGATTTAGAAATTTAGAGGTGCAATCAATGACAGAAGATATCCGCTGGAAACAACGCTTCGACAATCATCTGCGGGCTTTTGAAACATTACGTCGGGCGGTGGGTCTGGCTCGGCAGCGTGACCTGTCTGAGTTGGAACAGCAGGGTTGATTCAAGGTTTTCAGTTTACCCATGAACTCTGCCTTGACTGAACAGACACGAGATGTTTAATGCCGTACGGACTCAGTGAAGAGACAATTGAGAAAATATGCAGCATCCTGTCACGGCACCCGTCCGTTGAATAGGCGGTGCTGTATGGGTCGCGGGCAAAAGGGACTTTCAAGCCCGGGTCAGATATTGATTTGAGCCTCTATGGTGCGACCATTACCATGAATGAACTGGGTGACATTGACTCCGAATTGGATGATCTGCTGCTTCCCTATACCTTTGATCTTTTGATATTTGAGACTCTCAACCACGTTACGCTGCGTGATGATATAGAGAGGATTGGCAAGATATTCTATGAGCGGGATTCAGGTTATGACTAACAGCTTCCTTGATCTTTTTCCCTATGGTGATCCTCGCCCTCTCCACCTCCATTGTCAGTTTCTAGGGAATCGGGTTGGGTCCACAGAGTCACACGAGTTTAATGCTGTTCTAGCAGGAAAGGATTATGAAATCCTGATATCCCTCGGCTTCCGGAGAAGATAGAGAGATGATGAAGAGTCTTGTTTAGTTAACGTCACTTTCACGAGTCCCGGCGCTGGCAATCAGAAAAAATACTCCGAAGTTCTAGCCGGGTGAGTCACAAAACAGAGGGGTTACGGTTCATGCCGTAACCCCTTTTCTGTACGTGTGTCTTTTGTGTAACCTCCGATTACAGAAGGCAACCGGAGGCCCGGATCCTTCAGGTTTCGTACGCCTGGCCGTCACGCATCTCGACAAGCCTTCCCCCGAGCCGCGCCAGTTCAGGGTTATGTGACACCATGACGATGGTCAGACCCGCGTTCCGGTTGAGGTCCTTCAGAATTTCCCCTATTTCCCCCGATCTCTTCGAGTCGAGGTTTCCCGTCGGTTCATCGGCGAGGAGTATTTCCGGACGGTTCACCAGCGCCCGCGCAATGGCAACCCGCTGCATTTCCCCGCCCGAAATCTGCTCCGGCAGGTGCTCCATCCGGTGCTCCATTCCGAGCATCGCCAGGAGCCGTTCCACCTCCGTCTCGACGCCAGGCTTCCGGTAGAAAGCAAGTGGCAGCGCTACGTTTTCACGGACGGTGAGTGTAGGAATAAGATAGAAATTCTGGAAGATGTAGCCGAAGAGCTCCCGCCTTACCCGGGTGAGGTCCCGCTCACCGAGGATCTTCCCGCCGCCGAAAATGTTTCTGCCGGCGATGTCCAACTCCCCCGCGGAGGGGTTGTCAAGGCAGCCAAGCAGATTCACCAGGGTTGTCTTGCCGGAGCCGGACGGCCCCATGAAGGAGACGAACTCCCCGCGGCGAATGGTGAGTGATACGCCATCGACTGCCTGGATTTTCTCACTCCCCCTGTGGTACACGCGGGTCAAACCCCGAGCCTCCAGCAGTACATTCGACTCGATCGTCATCCATCCCTCCTGATCGATTCAAGAGGTCGCACCCGCCCAGCCTTCCATGCCGGGTAGAGGCCGCTCAAGAGGCCTGTGGTAATGATGCTTCCCAGCGTCAGAAGGGCAAGCTTCCCGTCGATGGCTACGAGTCCGCCACTGGGGGCATAGGGAAGTATCCTGCGCATCAGGAGGTCGGTGGCTCGGGCAAAGAGGAAGGCGAAGCCTATCCCGGCGATACCGCCGATACTGCAGAGGATGAGAGTCTCCGTCCAGACCAGGCGGAAGATGTCGCCAGGCATTGCCCCCATGGTCTTGAGGATGCCGATCTCCTGCAACCGTTCCAGGACGGACATGAGGACGGTATTGACCACGCCGGCCATGGCGATCAGGATGGCGACTATGGCGATGGAGAGCACCATTACCCGGGCGGTGGAGATGAGCTTCATGATCGTCTGTTTGACCTGGCTGAAGCTGACTACCTGCACATCTTTGAGCTGGTAGAGCTTGTTTTCCAGTTTTGTAATGTCGGCATCTTTTTTGACCTTGATGCCGATGGTGGTTATCTTGTCGATTCCCGCGATCCGCTGCAATGTCTTCAGCGGGACGAAGATCGTACCGTCGTCCTGGGTGCCGGTTCGCTCCAGGATACCCACAACCTTGAGCTGGACGTTCTTTTCCGGCACGAGCGTCATGTCCCCTACCTCGCGCTGCTCCAGTTCGGCTGCCTCGTACCCCATCACTACCTCGGGGGCGGAATTGTCGTGGAACCAGCCGCCACTGCGGAAACGGAAGAACGGCTTCATGGCGGGGTAGGTAGCAGGGTCAACGCCGAAATACCCCGCAATCCCTCCGCTTTCCCCCTTGTTGGGATCGAAGAAAGCCTGCATCAGGATCGGGGTGATCTTGTCCACTTCAGCTTCCTTAATAATGTCGTTTACCATCGACTGATCCATGTAGCGGAGGCCTGTCCCCCCCTGGAGCATCATGGTGGCCGCCTCGTAGGGACATCCCTTCGCCATAACCATGAGCTGATACCCCATGTTTTCGATGTCGCGATTCAGGGCCTTCTCGTAGCCGCGGTTGAAGCCGAAGAGGCTTACCAGCACCCATGTTGAGAGCGTGATCCCTACGAGAGTGAGCAGGGTGCGCACTTTCTTGCGCAGCAGGTTTTTGTAGGCCACCTGAAAGGGAGTGATCATGGTTTCCCGCGCTCCACCGAAAAGACGAATTCATCCATGAGGACGAGGTTTTTCTTGAGGCCGCGCAGCACGCCGTAGAAATCGGTAACCATATCGGGCGCGGGGTTGGCAATCTCGGCAATCTTCCCGGTCCCTTTGCCGCTGGCCGGATCATAGGATTCGAAATCCTTGAGCGACAGGCCGACGAACTTCCTGGCAAACGCTGCATCGCGAAATTTGCCGGCCGACTTGCCGGTTATTTTCTGGATGTAGAACGTCTTGATCCTGCCGGTAAGATCCTGGGCGACAAAGACCTGGATGCCGCCGAACTGCCCTTTCTGGTTCACGCCATGGATGTAGCCGACCTTTTTCTTGTCGCGGTAGATCTCGTAGAGGGTGTAGGGGACGTCAAGCGGGGCATAGAGGGCGAGATACATGCGCCCCCCGAGGCGGTTTTCTATTCTTCTCTGGAGGGGGGGGCCACCTCGTTGTGCGATGGAGACGTAGATTGTCTTGTAGCTGGTTGATTCCGGGAAGAGACGTGGCACGTCACGGTCGGGGTTGTTCAGATCGCAACCCACAGCGGTCAGCGCCGGACGTACCGAAATGCAGCTTAACTGCAGAGCCAGGCACATCATCACAACAAAAAAAATACGCATATTACTCCCATGTCTCGCTTACCAGATTGCCGGCTCTCGTCGCTACGGGCTTTTGTCCAAAAGTTCACTCTTAAGGCGCTCCGGTACCGCGCAAGCAGTTCACTTTTTCCGAAGAGCTATCACATAATCAGCAATCAATGAAATCTGTTCCCCGGTAAGCTCGCCTGCGTAGCCCGGCATTTTCCCTTTGCCACTCCGTATTACTGCAATCACTTCGCTCTTGTTCTTTTTGCTGACATTCAGGGCGAGCTTTCTGACGTCCATGTGGAGTGCCTTGGCTTTTTCCGTCTGTACATTGCCATGCGCACCGTGGCAGCCTGCACAATGAGCGTTGTAATCAGTCCTGCCATCGGCAAAGGCAACAATTGGCGCGATACAAAACATTGCTGCGATAAATGCCATTTTGCACATGGGTAGTTCCTCCAGTTCTTTCACGGTAAGCGGTAAAAATGCGTTATCAGTGAATTACCCAACTACTTTTCTTGACAAGTTCGGGGTTGTCACCGTGGGAAAGCTGTACGATAAAGCACCCTTTGGAAGCGTAGCGCTGACCGGTGCCAAGGCTGATCCGGCCATAGAGGGGATACTGTTGGTCCGGCATCATCCCGGCAACATCCAGAAGGTTGTCGCGATAGTAATTGCCCTTCAGATCCATCAACATAATGGTCAATATCTGTGTCAATGAGTTGGTCAGGCTCGCAATTTTCTCCACCTCGTTTTTGAGAGGAACGTCCACCTGTTGCAAAGTCTGTTGCAGATCGTCCTGGACTTTCTGTTTTCCCATGGTTGACCGGGGGGCAAAAGGGGAAAAGGTGTAGGGATAGGTTAGGAAAGTAAAATCACGGATTGTCTCCTGCAAGGTCCAGATACTCTCCCCGAGGTAGCGCGTTGAGAGAAAAACCATCGTCGGCCGGCCTTCGAAGCGACTCAACAAATCCAATGCCGGCAAGGCCGTGGCATCATCCCAGATGACCAGGGCAGCCGGTTTTTCCTTAGCGAGTACCTGCTTCAGAAAATCACTGTCTAATGCGTTCCCGGATGGCAACGGCACAGTCAACGGAGCCTGCTGCCCCAGTTCTTGCCATGTTTGCAGAAATCCAGCCGAGAGGGCTTCCGCCTCACGGGAAGCGCGCACAATCTGGACAACGCGTCTGCCCTCCAAGATATCCGTCCTACTGTTGAGATAACGTGCGGCCGCTTCTCCCTCCTGGTAATACCCCTTCGACAAATACAGCGTGTACAAGTCGGTGTCGGAAATCACGGGAAAGTCAGTATTGGGGAACAGGCAAGGAATCCCGTTCTCCTCACTGAATTGGTGAACGGGTTTCCAGGGGCCACTGACAATCCCTCCCAGCAGCGCGAATACCGGCTCCTTTCGGTTGTACTCCTCCAGCTGGCTGCGCCATGTCTCCGGTGGACCTTTCAGCGTCCAGTGTGACAGCGACATCTCCCTGACTGCCAGGTCTCTTGAGCCGAGCATGTTTTCCGCCATCAAGCGCGATTTGGCCCCAAGCCCCCGCGGATTAGAAAAAGTCCTTACCTGAGTTTTCTTCATTTTGAAGTAGTGATCAAAAGAGGCGAGCATCGCTTCACTTTCTGCTGGTTTTATATCCTCGGACATCACAGTTGCAAAACGAAGCGTCGCATCGGCCCCGGGCGACGATTGTGAGGAAAGCGATCTGAGGTAGGCAACAAGAATCCTCGCATCCCTGTCCTCAATAAGGTAACGGGGCATTGCCTCACTCAGCAAACGACCGCCGGCATCGCGACCGCTTCGAAGCACTTCTATAAGTGACTCTTCTGTATAAGCAGGGCGAAGCGGGGGCGAAGATTTGGCGTTTTGCTCGATACCCTTGTAGAGTCTCGGAAGGGGTTTGAAAAGTTTCTCCCCATTTATGGCCGGCGTATAGATCCCCTCATCCACAGAGCCAAGCCCGCTGCGCAGATGGCAACTTATACAGGCAAAAGTTGTCCCGGGAGCTGAAACTCCTCCTTTAATGGCGGCCAGTAGCGGCTTTCCCGACGGAAGCACTCCTTCACGGTAGACCTGCTCTCCCAGGCGAAGCGTCTCCGGCGAAGCTGCAGGAAATAGCGGCGCTGCAGCACCTGAGCTTGCCGCGCCGAGCAAAAATGAGAGGGTCATCGTGCAGACTACCGCGAATGGAAGGAGTTGCGCGTATCCATTGCTCATCAGGTTCTTCATAGTGTCACCGTCTCCTGAGCCCCGCCCCTTGAAGGGCTACTAAGAAAGCATCGCTACAAATCGAAAAGATAGGCGCCGCGTAAGACCGTTTTCCCCTTCTTTACGAACGTAAATCTGATCTCCCAGTCACCCGGCATAACGAGACGAACAGGGAGAAGGTACACTCCCTTGGCGGAGAGAGCGAAATTCTTGTCCCCGGCAGCGTGGGCTCCCCTCATTGAGGGCATGTCCGCGTCCCCCTTGACGGTGAACGACGTGTCCCGATTCCCGTCACGGGTGAAAATTTCCACCCGCATAATGGACGTGCCGATCTTCGGTTGCTTGCCGAAACCGTAGGTAAAGTAGTAATCGGTGTCGATCGGCACCCTTGTTCCCGGCTTCGGGAGCGGCTGGTACACGCCCTTCGCAGTGGGGGGAGCGGCACGAACCAACGGGGGAACCGCAACTCCCAGACTGAAAAACAGAATCAGAATCCCTAACAGATGCCTGGCCATAACTCATTCCTTTTCTTGAATACAGCTATTTTGCTTCCGGATCAGTGATGTGCCGCGCCTCCCTGCTGCTTGAGCCGCTTCATTTTCCGGAATTCGCGGATCATCTTCGTATCCTGGTACATGTCGTCATAGGCCGCTTTGATCGCTTCATCGAAACTGGCAATTATGCCGCCGTTTGCCGTGATGAACCGCTCAGCCCCCTCCCGGGAGGCAAAGGCCCACTTGGCCTGGCCGGTCATTACCCCTTTCTTGCTCCCCCCCATCACCCAGACGGCCTTTTCAACATCGATGAGCTCTTTGCTGTCGTAGTCGGCAACGCTTACCATGACCGGCATCTTGTCAATGGTGTTGGCCAGTTCAACCGAAGTACAATGCAGGCTGCAGGTAGCGACCCGCGAGCCGTCCTCATACTCGATGAGCATGCGGCTGTGGCTGAACGTTCCCCGGTTCATGCCGCAGTGGCGGCACGCGGAGTATTGTACCACGTCGGCCGGTGGCGCTGCCAACGCTGCCGGAATTGCAACCAGACAGAGCCCAGCGAGCAGTAGAAAGATGCGCATAACGTCTCCTTTTTCGTCTTAGGAATTTGGGAGCGTCATCAAAGTGCAAACGGCTGATGACACTCATGCAGATGTTTATAGGCGAGGCGAGTACGCTTAACGGGCTCTATCTTTGCCAGGGACAGCCCCGCGGGCCTTGGCATGGTCCGGAGTCGCCGCTCCCGCACAATTATGTCGTAAGAGTTATGAATGTCAAATCAAGCCCGGCCGTAGGGGAGGGTGCCAGCCGGACAAGTTACTCTCTGGTGTGTGACCGCGAATTAGCTGCGTTCCTGGCTGTCTGATGCAACTATCCGGATATATTTCTTTACCGTGCGTCGATCGAGGCCGGTGCGGCGAGCCACCTCTTCAAAGGTGCCGTGTTGGCGGTAGAGGAGGCAGCAATATTCAGCCAACAGAGTCTGGGCATCTTTGGTGCCTGATTCAATGCCGGCGAACAGTTGCTCGCGCAAGTTGCTCGCGGCAACCCGCTTGCCCCCCAGGTAGTGACGGGTGAGGATAATCCGTCGCACAGCCTGTTCCAATTCCCGAACGTTACCTTCCCAAGGATAGTCCTGTCTCACGTCCTTGCTTATAATCTCGCAAACCAGCCCCACCATTGACTTTCCGTCAGTACCAATCATTCTCGTGAGAATGCCGGCCACCAGCACCTCCAGTTCGCGTGGCTCCTCCTGAAGCCGTTGTCGTAACGGAGGGACGGTAATGATGTCGGAGCAGAGCCGGTAGTAAAAGTCGTCGCGGAATTGTCCCTGTTGTCGCATTTCGTCCAAGGGGCGATTGGTGGCGGCGATGACCCGGCCGTTGAAACGGAGCCGGTCATGGCCTCCGACCGGCGAAAAGGTGCGCTCCTGGAGAATCTGCAGAAGTTTTATCTGCACCGGTATGGAGACGTCACCAATCTCGTCGAGGAAGATTGATCCGTGAGGGGTGCAGCGGGCGAAAATCCCTTCGTGGTTCTCGATAGCCCCGGTAAAAGCGCCCTTCCTGTGGCCGAACAACTCAGATTCCAGGAGCGATTCTGGGTACTGGGAAAGGTTGAGGGAGATGAAGTTGCGCGTAAAGCTTTCGCTGAAACACTTCGTCCTCTCATCAAAGGGGATGAAGCCTGAACGTCCGATGGCCGAAGCCGCAGCTCCTTTTCCTGTGCCGGTCTCTCCGAGCAGAAGGGTGGAAAAATCCTCCATCCGGTTCCAGAGGAGATTCTCGTACCAGTTTATGTCGGAGGTAAAAACATTTTCCCAGAGGTGCAGTCGCAGGGTGTCCATGGAAGGGGCGAGACCGGTGAGGCCGTTTTCGATGAAGTAGAAAGCACGGCGGATCTGGTAAAAGATGGCGAAATAGCGCCGGGCATCGTCGTTGCTGATCCCCTGGGCTTCCAGACTGGAAAAGACGTCCCTCGCGAAGGGAACCTGGCAGGGAGTATCTCCGGTCTCAATCTGGCGCAGGATAAGGGCGTCGAATTCGAAGCGGAAGCGATGATAGACGTCGAACAGGACCACCGTTCGCACGATATCCCGGTCCTCCCCTGTGTAGCGGCGCAGGTCGGTTTTACCCCCTGCCATGAGGTTGTGCACCCTTTTCTCGACCTGCGCGATGGTCTGGGACACCAGTTCGTCGCGGGAAATGGCCTGCGCCGCTCCAACGATCTGCCGGTCCACTTCCACCCGCTCCTGGCTGAAGGGGTTGGTGAAGGCTGCACGGGCCACCATGGAAAAAAACTCCCTGTTCGCTGCGGAAAGCTTCAATGTCGGTTCCATGCACAAAATGTACATCGACCTGTCATAAAGTGTCAATAAACTTCCGGAAATATTTTAGCATACGTTAATTTCAGCTTTATTTCTCCAACATTATCCGTATGATAGGCTGACGCTTCTCTCCTGGCATGATACCTGCGATGTGATCGCCATGAAAACTCTCCTCTTGACGGAGAGGGAGAACGTAACCGGGGAGCTGGAATCCATGACCGACACACCCATCATCGACGTGCACTGTCATACCGCCGGCATCGGGGCCGGTGGCAGCGGATGTTTTGTTTCTCCGGCTCTGCTGCGGAGCTGGAAATACCGGATCTACCTCCGGGCTTTCGGCATAACCGAGACGGAACTGCTCCAGGAGGGGGACGGCCTGATACTGCACCGCATCTCCCTTGGTCTGGAGGGGTCGAGCCGGGTTGGCGCCGCCGTGGTTTTTGCCATGGACGGTGTGGCGGGTGAACGTGGTGAACTGGACAGGGAACAGACCGAGTTCTATATCCCCAACGAGTTCATCGCAGCCGAAATTCGCCGCTATCCCAATCTCCTCTTCGGGGCGAGCATCAACCCCTTGCGCGGCGATGCCCTGGAGCGATTGGACCGTGCCCATGCCGACGGGGCGGTACTCGTCAAGTGGCTTCCCTCCATCCAGCATATCGATCCGGCCGACCGGCGGATCATCCCGTTTTACCAACGGCTCCGGGAGCTGGGGCTGCCTCTTCTGACCCACACCGGCGAAGAAAGTTCCTTTACCCGTTCACGGGATGAGCTGGGAGACCCGGAACGTCTCCGTCTTCCTCTTCAGGAAGGGGTGACGGTTATCGCTGCCCATGCCGCGAGCAATGGCAGGAACGGGGGGGAGCCGAACCACCAGCGCTTTCTCCGCCTCTGTGCACAGTTTCCCAACCTCTACGCCGACATTTCCGCCCTGACCCAGGTGAACCGTCTCGGGCATCTCTCCCGGCTGCTGAAGTACGGAGAATTGCACAGCCGGCTTCTCTACGGCACCGACATGCCGCTTCCCTCCACCGGTATCACCTCCCCCTGGTTTCACGCCTACCGGGTTCCGCCCCGGACCCTCGTCCGGATACTTGCCGAGAAGAACCCCTGGGACCGGGACGTTCTTCTCAAAGAGGCGTTGGGTGTCCCGGCAGAGGTATTCGGCAATACGGCGAGACTATTGAGGCCACTCCTCCAGGGAGAGGCACAAACACAACAGAATGAAACACGGATCGAATCTGAAAAAACGGATCAAAGCGGATTTTGAACCAGGGGGTAGGTGGTATCCGCCGTTATCGGATGTTTCCGCTGTTTCCGTGTCCGATTGCCTTTCGACAGGAGTTACTGCATGAATGCAACAGTACAGACAACCGCTCCCGGCTCATTCAACCGCCTGAACCTGGCCCAGGCCCTGGGGGCGCTGAACGACAACCTGATCAAGCTGATCATCGTTTTTTACCTGGTGGGCCTGCAGGGGACGGCTGCTGCCGGCACCATCACCGCCATCGGCAGCGCCGCCTTCGTTGCCCCTTTTCTCCTCTTTTCCGCCCTGGCCGGTTCCCTCGCCGACCGCTACCCGAAGCAGCGGGTCATCGTCGGCGTCAAGCTGCTGGAAGTCGGCATTGCCCTGCTGGCCGGCGTCGGCCTGTTTCTCGGCCTTCCCGTCCTGTTGTATCTGACGGTTTTTCTTCTCGGCACTCACAGCGCTTTGCTGGCGCCGGCCAAGTACGGCATTGTTCCCGAACTCGTGGAACGGGAAGAGCTCTCCCAAGCCAATAGCCGCCTGGAGATGCTCTCTTTCATGGCAATCATAAGCGGCACCGCCCTGGCGCCGTTCCTTGTCCAGGCGTGGGGAGGGCGTCACGGACCGGCATCACTGGCGGGGATTGCGATTGCCGTTGCCGGTCTTATGCTTGCCCGCTCTCTCCCGATAACAGCAACTGCCGCAGCCGGTCGTCGGCTGGCGGTGATGCCGACCAGCTATTTCCGAACACTCAGGGGGCTCAGGAGTGACGGATATCTCCTCCTTGCGGTAATAGGGGCGGCATACTTCCTTTTCGTCGGGGCCTTCTGCCAGTTGAACCTTCTCCCCTACGGCATTGTCCGTCTCGGCCTCAGCCAGGAGGAGAGCGGCTACCTGTTCCTCGCGGCCGCTTTCGGCATCGGCCTCGGTTCCCTCCTCGCCGGTCGTTTGTCGGGACGGACAGTGGAATTCGGTGTGGTTCCCATCGGCGCGGTCGGTCTTACCCTCTGCGCCTTCGCCCTCCACGCCGTACCGGCCAACCTTCCGTCCGTGCTTGTCCTGGTCTTCCTGTTTGGCCTCTCCGCGGGACTTTTTATCGTCCCGCTCCAGTCCTTCATCCAGCTCCGCAGTCCCGCAGACCGTCGAGGCGAAATCCTGGCTGCCTCCAGCTTTCTCAGCTGGGTCGGGGTGCTCCTCGCCTCGGGGCTCCTCTGGTGCCTCTCCGGTCCTCTCGGCGTCTCCCCCGGCGGGTGCTTCACGGTTCTCGCCTGTATCACCCTCGTTCTTTCAATCATAACCCTCCGGGTACTCCCCGACTTCCTCCTCCGCTTCGTCGCCCTCATGGTGATGCGGATCTGCTACCGGATCAGCGTCATTGACGACCGCTTCGTCCCGAGCGAAGGGCCTGCGCTGCTGGTGGTCAACCACGTCTCCTGGCTGGATGCCCTTCTGCTCCTCGCCACCCAGCAGCGGCGCATCCGGTTCGTCATGGACCGTCACATTTACGAGAAGCCGGTTTTGAAACAGCTCTGCCGGCTGATGCAGGTCATCCCTGTCTCGTCGAAAGACGGCCGCAAAGGGCTGGTGGAATTCATCGCCACCGCCCGCGCGGCACTGGACGAAGGGTACCTGGTCTGTATCTTCGCCGAGGGCGCGATCACGCGGAGCGGCATGCTCGGCGAATTCAAGGGGGGCTTCGAGCGAATCGTCAAGGGGAGCGACTATCCGATCATCCCTGTCTATATCGGCGGCGCCTGGGGGAGCATCCTCTCTTACGCCCATGG
The DNA here is from genome assembly GCA_003574885.1 of Geobacter sp. Lineage (GTDB taxonomy): Bacteria > Desulfobacterota > Desulfuromonadia > Geobacterales > Geobacteraceae > Geomobilimonas. Next base: position 124,507 of record PJFC01000007.1, on the reverse strand, counting down.
CCGGCTCCTCTCTCGCTGGCCAACTCTCTTTCCCTACCGGATGACCATCATCTTCGGCGCGCCCCTCCCGGCTGAGAGCACGGCGACGGAAGTTCGGCAGGCGGTTATGGAGCTCTCCTGCGCCTGGTTCGAGTCGCGCAAGCCGCGGCGCCGCTCCCTGGCCGAGCTGTTCGTGGAATCGGCGCGCGGTAACTGGAGAAGTCATGCCATCTCCGACACGGGAGGGAAGGTCCTCAGTTACGGCGAGGCGCTGACCGGGGCGGTCCTCATGGCCGGGAAGCTGGATAACCTCATCACCGGCCAGGAGAAGGTCGGACTTCTCCTGGCCCCATCGGCGGGAGGGGCGTTGGCGAACATCGCTATCACCATGACGGGGAAGGTGCCGGTCAATCTCAACTACACCGCATCTCCCGAGGGTATCCGTTCGGCAGTGGAACAGTGTGGCATCCGGACGATCGTTACCTCCCGGGCCTTCCTGGAAAAGCTCGGCTCTCTCCCTGTACTGGAGGGGATGGTGTTCCTGGAAGAGATAATGGGAGGCGTTACGCCTCACCAGAAAAGGATTGCCTGGCTCAAGGCCCGCTTCCTGCCGCGCAAAGCACTGGTCAGCACGGAAGGCTTTTCCGCCGACCGTGTCGCCACCATCATCTTTTCATCCGGCAGCACCGGTGAGCCCAAGGGGGTGATGCTCTCCCACAACATCCAGTCCAACCTGGAAGCGCTCCGGATGGTGTTCCGGGTCTCCCCCCGTGACAACATCTGCTCGGCGCTCCCCTTCTTCCACTCCCTCGGGTTCACCGGCACCCTCTGGCTACCGCTGGTCTCCGGCTTTTCCGCTGCCTACCATCCCAATCCCCTGGACGGCGAGACCATCGCCCGGGTGGTGCGGGAACGGGGCTCAACTCTCCTCATTGCCACACCCACCTTCCTTCTCGCCTACCTCCGCCGGGCGAAGAAGGAGGACTTTGCCACCCTGCGCCTGGTCATCACCGGCGCCGAGAAACTGAAGACCAAAGTGGCCGACTCCTTCCAGGAAAAGTTCGGCATCCGTCCCATGGAAGGGTACGGTGCCACCGAGTTGTCGCCGGTCATCACCCTGAGCCTGCCGGACGTTGAGATCGACGGGATACGGCAGAAAGGGGTCAAGGAAGGGAGCGTCGGACACCCAATCCCGGGGGTAGCCCTCAGGGTGGTCGATCCGGAAAGCGGCGCAACCCTCCCGCCGGGAGAAGCCGGGCTCGTGCTGGTCAAGGGGCCGAACATCATGCTCGGCTACCTGAACCGTCCGGACAAGACCTCCGAGGTGATCCGGGACGGCTGGTACGTCACCGGCGACATCGGCATCATGGATCAGGACGGCTTTCTCCGGATCACCGACCGGCTGTCCCGCTTCAGCAAGATCGGCGGGGAGATGGTCCCCCACGGGGCGGTAGAGGACGAACTGCACGCTCGGCTGGGTCAGCAGCAGGTGGTTGCGGTCACCTCCATCCCGGACGAGAAGAGAGGGGAGCGACTGGTGGTGCTCTACACGAAAGGGGTTACGGACAGCGCGAGCCTGCAAACATTGATGGTGGAGAGCGACCTTCCCAATCTCTGGAAACCGGGAAAAGACAGTTATCTGGAGGTGGATGCGCTGCCGATCCTCGGGACCGGCAAGCTGGATCTGAAGGGGGTCAGGGAGATCGCCCTTTCAGCATTCGGTGGGAATTAACGCCATTGTCCCCATGATGAAAACAGAACACTCTTCATGTCGAATCAACGACAGAACCGGCCACAGTTTCCGCGTGCCGGACGAAAGGAGTTCCCATGTCACGCCGAACGATCATAGCCTTCGCGGTTGTCACCCTTTTACTCGGTTGCTTTGCAGCAATAGCCGCCGTCGGCACCGGCGGTGTTTCAACAGCCGTGATAACTCCGGAGATTCATCGGGCCGGGAATGAGGGATATTTCCGCCTGGTGGTCCCGCTGCAGGGGGACGCACCCAGCGGGCCACTTTCCTTGTTGGCGCGGGTGGAAGAAGGGGATGTGTATCTGGTACACGCAATGGCGTCAGGCCAAGCACGGGAAGATCAAGATGAAGGCGAGGTGGCGGCGGTTACGCAGGGACGGACCATGACCCTCACCGGCCGCTTCGGCAAGCCCGGTGCGGCCCGGCTGACCATCCTTGCCCGGCCGGCCGGCGGGGTGCTCAAACCGCTTGCCTCTCTCAAGTTCAAGCTTCCCACGAGTGACGTATCCCGCCCCGATGTACGGCAGTCCTGGGCACATCAGCAGCAGATCGCATTCCAGATGGCAGACCCTGGGAACTCCGATACGTTCAGTCAGTACTGGAACCGGATGATCGCCCCCCGTTACGGCCTTTCTCCGACTGCCGGCGGGGACACGACACGCTTCCGTCGCGATTCCCCCGATCTGTACAGCATCTTCACCGGCGCGGCCGCCATCCAGGAATCCCTCCAGTTGGAACTTCTCGGCAATGCCCCCCAGAGCCTCAGCCAGCGGGACGCCATTAAAAAGGCAACCGCCGGCGTGCCTGCTGATATACCTCTTGCCACCCTTGTCGGCCCGGCAGTGAAGTCCCATCCCTTTCCAGAGATGCTGAAAGGGAAGAATCCCACCGTGCCCCTCCTGTCCGCGTATATTCCGGCTGACCAGTACGCGGTCTTCTTCACCGACATCACCAAGCAGCTGGAGCTGGCCGACCTGATGGACGAGTGGGGAGGGAACCTGCTGCGCCAGGTGGAAACGAGCGCCCGTGACTTCAAGGTAAGGGAGAAGCTCTCCCGCCAGCTCTGCCTGGAGAACAGCCTGTTGACCCGCATGTTCGGCGACCGGGTGATCGGCGACATGGCCTTTACGGGCAGCGACCCGTTTCTCAAGGAAGGGACTGCCTTCACTGTGATCTTCTCCCTCAAAGACAGGGATCGCTTCCGCAAGCAGATAGAGAAAAAATATCGCGAGGCTGCCCGGCAGGGGGGTGTGCGCAGCGAATTCACCATCGATGGGCACCGGGGGATTGCTGCTGTCTCCGCCGACCGGCGCATATCCTCCTACACCCTGCTCATGGGGGACGTTGCGGCGGTTGCCAGCAGCAAGGAAGCCCTGGAGCGGATCGTCGCCGTGGCAGAGAAGCGGCTCCCTCCCTTGGCCCAAGCCGACGATTTTCGCTACATGCGGACCATCTTCCCCCAGAACGCAGGAGAAGAAGATATCTTCATCTACCTCTCCGATCCCCACATCCGCGCCCTGGTTTCTCCCCGCTGGAAGATAGGCGAGGCTCGCAGGATGCGCTGCGCCGGCAATATGACCCTTTTGGCCAACGCCCGCCTCTGGTTTCACACCGAGCAGCGCCGCGAGCCGACCATGGCGGAGCTTGTTGCCGGCGGCTATCTGGGGCCGAATCCACCACACTGTCCCGATCACGGCGTCTATGCCATCGACAAGAAGGGGGAGCCCTACTGTTCCATCCACAACCGTCCTGGTCTCCTCACACCGGTCGGGGAAATCCCCCTGGAGCGGATTACGCCCCGGGAAGCGGCAGAATACAAGGCGTTCGTAGAAAACTACAACCGCTACTGGACCCAATTCTTCGATCCGATCGGCATCCGGGTGAAACTGGGGGAGACCATCCGCATCCAGACCTGCATATTGCCGCTTATTGAAAATTCCTGGTACGACGGGCTGGTTGCCCTGTCGGGCCGCTCCCAGGGGACACTCACGGAAGCAGCCCTCCTGCCCCGGACCGTTATCTCGTTGCGGGGGCACATCTCCCCCGATTGGCTCCGAAGAACCGAACTGGTGCGCGCACTGAGGGATCGCAACGGCCTCGATCTCGGGTGGCTGGGGGATGACGTGGCCCTCAACCTCTGTGACGGCCAGGTACTCTTTACCCTGGGGGGGCAGGGGTTAGGTATGCTCGGCCATGAAGCGGGGCGCACCTCCTCTCTGGAACCCTTGGTAATCGGCTACCTTGCGTCGGCCCTCAATCTTCCCACCTACCTGACCGTGAAGGTGACGGACCCGGTTAAAGCGGAGGCGTCGATTCCCACGCTCTTCCGCGCCCTGGGGCCGTCGTCCCGCGACGACGAATTCGGTGTGGAGACCTACACCCTGGAAAACCACCAGGGAAAACCGCTCTACGTGACCAACTTTACCCTGTTCGTGGTGAAGCTCCGCCTGTATACCGCTGTGGTGGATGACCGTCTGGTGATTGCCTCACGTCGTGACATCATAACTGACCTGATGGACGGGTTGGCAATAAAGGGTAAATCTTCTGCCCCGCAGGGGAGCATGCAGCTTTCCGTTTACCGCTCCGCATTCAAAGAACTGGCGGAACCGGTCTCCCTCGGTTACCAGGAGGAACTGCGCCATGCCTGCCGGAAGAATCTTCCCCTGGCGGCAATCATGCTCAATAACCTGGGGGTGGCGCAGGAACAGCTGGAATCCTCAATTAGTGCTCTGCGTGGCTACACCCCCTATTGCCCAGCCGGTGGCCGCTACCTGGTCGACCCCTCCACCGGCATCACCAGTTGTAGCGTCCATGGCAGTCTGGGCAGGCCCCGGCAGCCAGCCGCTGGTGACGATCGCTCGCCAACCTTGCAGCTGGTCAACAGCCTGGAGAAAGTGGACGCCCGACTTGCCTTCACTCCCGACGGGCTCATGACTACGCTGGAGATCCGTCGGAAACGTTAGTGCCATAGTGCTCAAATCTGCCCCTTTCCTGAGTAATCGCTCCTGGGTCAGGGCAACCGGGATGAACGTTTTGGAAATTATCATTAAAAAAAGCGATTGTTTTTGCGCGGTAATCACAGTATCTTGGTCACGGTTAACTTCGGCATATCAGGAAGGGGTATATAAAGATGAAATACATCACCGTTTGCGTTGTAGCAATCATGATAGCTGTCATGGGGGCATCCTTTACCTTTGCCGGTAACGGCAACGGAACCGTAGTCACTCCATCCGTTGTTCATCTCCCCACGGATGTTCGCAACTCGGAACGGATCTACAACCTGCCGGGGCTGTCCAACGTGGGGCGCATCGCACCGGGAATCTACCGGGGGGCGCAGCCCGGGGCGGATGGGTATGCGACTCTGAAAAAGATGGGGATCAGAACCGTCATCGACTTCCGCACCACCGAAAACGACCGGCAGCAGGTGGAAGCGGCAGGTATGCGCTCTATCCTCGTGCCGATACAGATGGACAACAAGGGTCTGAGAGAAAAGGTGGACAAGGTCGTGGCACTCATGGCTGACCCGGCCAATCAGCCGGTCTTTATCCACTGTCGCCACGGCCAGGACCGGACCGGCATCGTCTCCGCCGCCTACCGGATGAAGATGGATGGGTGGTCATTGAAGGATGCTGAGACGGAAATGCAGGCCTTCGGGTTCAACAACGTCTGGATTAATTTCAAGAAGTTCATCCGGCAGTACGGGGCAGAGTTGGCAGGGAAATAGGGCAAAACCACAGGGAACGAATCTTCCCGTGACATAAATGCACCAAAGAAAAACATTGATACTTCAATCAGGAGGGATCCATGCTGCGCACTGTTGTCACGCTTCTTTTTTTTGTCGGCCTCACGTGCGTTTCACTGCCATCATCTGCCCATGCCAGATCCGATGCTGGAGTTCAGAAGCAGATAGTTGATGATACCCGCGCTTTCGGGATTGCCCGTAACAGTCTGCGCCTGGCAGTTGACTTTGCCCGGTCCCGGCCGGACCTCTTCAGCCCGGATAAGAACCGGAAGAAGGAATTGCTGCCGCGGCAGGACAAGCTGGCTATCTGGAATACCTGGAGCATTGTCCTGGACAGCATGGCTGCACTGGATGCCCTTCGCCGCGAGGGAAGCAGATTCAGCCTTTTTCAGGACAAGAAGAGCCGTAACGCCTCTTTTGCCCTGAACAACGCCGCCTTCCTTGCCAGTTACCGCTACGCCCTGGAATTCCTAGCCTTGGCTGACAGGAACCCCGCACTCGATACGATCCTGAATGAACCTGTTCCGGAGCTGGGTATCCCCGCCGGGACCTTTTCCCGCTTCAAGTTCCGCTTCCTCAACGTAGCCATCGCGACCGAATTCGCTGCACTCCAGGTAATCGACAAGAGCTATGCCAACGGCTCACGGGAACTGCGCTCAGCCATTGGAGAGGATAGCACTGTCATCTGGAAGATGGGGAAAGGCAAAGGGCATGTCCTGACCCTGAAAAATGCGTTGGCCGTGGTGCAGAAAACCGGCTTCGCCGCTTGGTTTCCGGTGCAGAAAGGGGTTTCGGAATGGATGGGTGACACCAAGGTCTTGCGCAAGGGGAGCCATCTGATCTCCGAAGGGCAGGTCGATGCCATGCATCCGCGCCTACAGCCCGGTGACATCATCTTCGAGCGGCATGAGTGGTATCTTTCGAACATGGGACTCCCCGGTTTCTGGACCCACGTGGCACTCTACGTCGGGACGCCGGAGGAGCGGCAGGCTTTCTTCGACGATCCGGAAGTCAAGGCATGGGTAAAGAGCAGGGGAATTGCCGACGGCAATCTGGAAAAATTCCTCCAGCAGAGCTATCCCAAGGCCTATGCGATCGGCAAAACTCCCCTGGAGAAGGGACATCAACCCCGTATCCTGGAGGCGATTTCCGAGGGGGTTTCTTTCACCTCCCTGGAATTCACCGGTGCAGCTGATTCCATCGGCATCATCAGACCCCGCCTTTCGAAACGGGAAAAGGCCCAGGCCATTCAGCGCGCTTTCCACTACAGCGGTCGTCCCTACGATTTCAACTTCGATTTTGCGACCGATTCAGCCCTGGTCTGTTCCGAGCTTGTATTCAAGGTATACGAGCCGGGGGACGGGATGAAGGGGCTTCTCTTCCCGGTTACCGAGGTGATGGGGCGCAAGGTGAGCACCCCCAACGGGATGGTGCGGCAGTTTGACAAGCAAGTTGGGACTGCTGCGGCTCAGGCCGACTTCGTCCTCTTCATTGACGGCTTCGAAAAGGAGAAGAGAGCGGTAGAGTCCACCGTAGAGCAGTTTCGTACAAGCTGGCAACGCCCCAACTGGCATATCATGATTCAGGATGCGCCGGTGGAGGCGAAGAAATGATATATCCCTCTGGCAAGCGGCAAAAAATAGCCATACTGAGCGTCTCCGCCGGGGCGGGACATGTTCGTGCGGCCCAGGCTCTTCAGGCCGCGGCGGAGAAATGGTATCCGGGAGTGGAAGCTGTCCATGTCGATCTGATGGAGCTGGTCCCCAAGCTGTTCAAGACCATCTATGCCGATACCTACATCAAAGTGGTGGAGCGTCATCCGGCTTTCTGGGGGTACCTCTACGACAAGACAGACCGGGAAAGGGTGGATTCGGCCCTCTCTAGGCTTCGGATCGCTATCGAACGTCTCAATACCCAGAAGTTACGGAAGGTCCTCTCAGAGATTGCCCCGGACCACGTCATCTGCACCCATTTTCTACCGGCTCAGCTCCTTGCCAGAAAGATCCGTAAGGGGAGCTTCACCACGCCGGTCTGGGTCCAGGTGACTGACTTCGACGTTCATGCACTCTGGCTCCATGAGCGAATGAGCGGCTACTTCGCGGCCCATGAAGAGGTTGCATGTCGCCTGGTAGAGCGGCAGATTCCTGCCAACACGGTGCATGTTACCGGCATTCCCATAATGCCGGTATTCAGTGAGCCCCAGTCGCGAAGCAAGTGTGCGTCGGAGTTCGGGCTTGACGCCAACAAAACGACAATCCTGATGATGTCGGGCGGGGCGGGGGTGGGGGGGATTGAGGTACTGGCAGAGAGATTGCTCCGGCTTGAAGGGGATTTCCAGCTGGTCACTTTGGCCGGCAAGAACGAGAAACTGCTGGATGAGCTGCGCGGACTGGCGTCGCGGTATCCTGGACGTCTTTTCCCCATGGGGTTCACCCGGGTCATCGAGCGTGTCATGGCGGTCAGTGCCCTGGCCATTACCAAGCCGGGAGGGCTAACCACCTCGGAGTGCCTGGCTGTCGGGCTTCCCATGATCGTGGTATCACCAATTCCGGGCCAGGAAGAGCGAAATGCCGACTTCCTTCTTGAAAACGGGGCCGCCATGAAGGCGTATGATGCGGGTGCCCTTGCCTGGCGGGTCAATATGCTCCTCGACAATCGGAAGAGGCTCAGCGTGATGCGAGAGAACGCATTGCGGGTCGGCCGTCCGGACGCTGCACGGCATGTCCTCGATATCGTGCTTGGCAAGACCGCCGGAGCAGGACCGACATGAAAATCAGCAGCTCCTTTCGTCACCCCCTCTTCCTCATCGGCTGGGTCGCCCTGCTCGGTCTTTTTTTTGCCATGACCGAGATCCAGATCGAGGGAGCCCACGGATGGGCCTCATCGCTCCCCACCTGGAGGATTGAAAAGCACTGGCTTCTCGATATCTTTTGGGGGGGACGGGCCATGACCGGCTACCACGCCTGGGTCTTTCCCTTCATGTTCCTTGTCTTCCACTTCCCCCTTGCGGCCAACGGCACATTCTCCTGGCGACTGGAAGCCCGCTGCGTCGGCGCACTCATGCTCTTCTGGATCATCGAGGATTTTCTCTGGTTTCTCCTCAACCCTGCCTACGGGTGGGCGAAATTCAGTCCGGTACAGATTCCCTGGCACAAGCACTGGTTCCTGGGGTTGCCAACGGACTACCTCATTTTCACCGTGGTCGGCGGCATGCTGATCGCATGGTCCTTTGGGAAGAAATAAACCATTAGCCGGGGATGAACTATCAGAATTCGGATGCCTGAGAGCTTCTCTTCCCCTCTCTGAACCCCCACAAGGGGATGCAATAAAAAAAGCCGCCCATCAATTTTTTATGATGGACGGCTTCCTGAAATTTCACCTGTTTCTTCGGGAGCTCGGCTACCTGTTAGTCAGAAAACCATCAATTGTTAAACAGATGGTATGCTCTCTTTAAACAGGTCCGTCAGCTTTGTGCGCCTGGAATTTTTTCCAAGTTTACCGTTTCGGAAACAGGCTGATACAACTTTAACGCGCCCAGAATAATTGTCAAGCGCAGTCAAAAAAATTTATTTAGAGATGATGACACCGGTCGAGGGAAGCCATGAATAGCACATCACGGTTTCCCGAATCAGCAGACTCGAAATGCCTTCTTTACAACCACTCAGTAGTACGATAAAATTCGCTCTCATGAAAAGAATATTGATTGTCAGCCCATCAAAGAGCTTCCGGGAAAGAAATTCTCACCTCCTCGTCAGGTCCGATTTCCAGATAACCGCCGTTGAGTCTGGCCGGGAAGCACTCCAGCACCACCGTAACAACCCTTTTGACATTGTTGTCAGTGAGCTGCTGCTTCGCGACATGGGGGGTGATGAACTCTGCTCTCTCCTTAGGGAGTCTCAGGGGCGGGATGGACTATCCTTTATCATGGTCTGTTATGACATACCTGCAGAAATCGAACGTGTCAAAAGGAGCATGGCGAACTACTGTATCACCAAGCCTGTCCAGCCGGTGCAGCTGCTTAAGGCTGTCGGTGACTTCGCATCGGCCAAGATGCTCAGGGACAAGCGTGTGCCCCTGCGTGTAAAGGTGAAAACCGTAAGGGAAGGGATCGGATTCTACTGTATCTCTCACGATGTCAGTCTCACCGGTATCCTGATTGAAACAGAAGAAAAGCTTCAGCTTAACGAGATGATTGACTGCGGTTTCTCCCTCCCGGGTTTCGGCACAATAGAAACGAAGGGGGAGACAGTCCGCTACGTGAGAATGGTGGATGGACGGTATAAATACGGAGTCCAGTTCAGTGGGTTGACGCGGGATGATCGTCACAAGATAGGCCAATACGTGGACAGCATCTCTGCCGACAAGACCCTTGCCGGCCAGGTTGATAGTTGACCCGCAAGTCGGGGGCAGGGCCAAGTCACTCCAAATACAGAAGCCCTACAGCCAATGCGTTTGTAGGGCTTCTCTCTGTTACGTGGTGAAATTCGCCGTAAAGAATCCTGATAGGCCAAGAGGCTGACTAGTTATAGCGTGGGTATGTATGACCAAAGGGCTAAGTCAGTATGTCATCTGCGTCAAAGAAAAACAGGCACTCACGGTCGGTATCGTAAGTGCCTGTTTATATGAAGCTAAATGGTGCCCAGGGACGGAATCGAACCGCCGACACGAGGATTTTCAGTCCTCTGCTCTACCGACTGAGCTACCTGGGCAAAAGAGTCTCAATTTATAGCCTTATTTCTGTTCCGTGTCAACAGGATTTTGCAACTGCCCGCGGCTGACAGGGGATATCGATTCCCCTCGCTCCTCAAGCCCGGGAAATGAAGCGGCCGTCCCGGGTGTCAACCTTTACCTTATTGCCGGTCTCCAGGTAGGGGGGAACCTTGATCTTCAGGCCGGTCTCCAGGATTGCCTCCTTTGTTTCTGCGGTGGCGGTGGCGTTCTTCATTGCCGGAGCCGTGTCGGTGACGGTCAGTTCCACGGTCAGGGGGAGCTCAATAGTCACCATCCGTCCCTCGAACAGGCCGAGCACCACCTCGGTCCCCTCCAGCAGGTAAGGCGCATTGTCCGTAAAGTTGTCCTCGTCCTGCTCGAACTGCTCGTAGGTCTCCAGGTCCATGAATACCCCCCGGGCGCCGTCGGCGTAGAGGAACTGCCCCTTGTGCCGTTCAAAGTCCGCTTCGTCTACCTTGTCGCCGGAACGGAAGGTCTTGTCAAGCACCTGTCCGGTGATGAGATTGCGGTAGCGGGTCTTTACCATGGTGTTGGCCCCCCGTGCGGAGGGGGACTGGAAGGTGACGTCGGTGAGCAGGCAGGGGGCGCCGTCGAGCTGGATGACGATTCCCTTTTTAAAGTCGGATGTGGTCAGCATGGTGCGGTTCTCCTTTTCAGAAAGTTCCCCTTTTTAGCAGAAATTCGTGCTAAAAACAACCAGCAAGCAATCTGATAGGGAGCCAAGACATGAAGATCAATACGGAGTACATCAAGCTGGACAGCTTCCTCAAGGCGGTGGCGGCCGTCGGCTCCGGCGGGGAGGCGAAGATCCGGATCGCCGAGGGAGAGGTGCGGGTGAACGGCGAGTGTGAGCTCCGTCGGGGGCGGAAACTCCGGCCGGGGGACCGGGTGGAACTGGCCGGCCGCTCGTACGATGTCGAGTGACTGTTCCATGGACCTTCTTAAGGTAACCGATGAACTGGTAGCGGAACTGGGCCGCCTTCACTTCGCACCGCCGGTGGCCCATGTCTACAACCCCCTCGTTTATGCCCGCCAACCCCACGAGGAGTACCTTCGCCGGTATGGCAACGTACCGAAAGAAACGGTATTCGTCGGGATGAATCCGGGGCCGTGGGGAATGGCCCAGACCGGTGTCCCCTTCGGGGAGATTTCGGCGGTGAGGGATTGGCTCGGTATCGACGGAACCGTGGGACGACCGGCGGAAGAGTACCCGAAGAAGCTTGTGACGGGTTTTGCCTGCCGGCGGAGCGAGGTGAGCGGCCGGCGCCTCTGGGGATTGATCAGGAGCCGCTACGGGACTCCTGAGCGGTTTTTCGACCGCTTCTTCGTCCTCAACTACTGTCCGCTCCTTTTCCTCGATACAGACGGGCGGAACCTTACCCCCGATAAACTGCGTTCCGCCGAACGGGACACCCTGAATGCCGCCTGCGACCGGGCGCTGCGCCGGCAGGTGGAGCTTCTCCGGCCGTCCTGCGTCATCGGGGTCGGAAACTTTGCAGCCGATCAGGTGGTACGGGCTCTGGCCGGCAGCGGCATCCGTGTCGGGCGCATCCTCCACCCAAGCCCGGCCAACCCCGCCGCCAACAGGGGGTGGGAAGATGTCGTCCTCCGTCAGCTGGCGGAGCAGGGGGTGGCGTTTTAGTGGACGCCGGGACTGATTCGGGGTAAAGGAGAGGGCATGGGAAAGACGATGATTACAGATTTTGACCGGGCACTGGCCCGTGTTTGCGAATGTTGTCCTGTTTGCCGGACTGCACGTAAAGATCCGGACGGGTTGGCTAACCGGTTCGTCAAAGGGGTAGAGGAAGGTGTCTGCCCGTTCTGCCGGGCCTACGGCCGGGTGCATGGGCGCAAGGCCCATGAAAAGTCCCCCTGACCGGGGCGAAGAGGAGGGTAATGTGAGGAACAGGCTTTTAACAGCATTCTGCATCGTGTATGTTCTTTTTACTGCCGTGGCGGCTAACGGGGAATCGAATCTTGCCGGCCAGGTCCTCGTCGAGATCAATCTGGCCCGCACCAATCCAACGGCGTACGTCGGTTTTCTCCGGCAGTTCCGCACGCAATTCCAGGGGAAGAACTACCGCCAGCCCGGTTCGCCGGTTCTTATTCAGACGACCGAGGGGGTTCGAGCGGTGGATGAGGCTATCCGCGTCCTTTCCCGCCAGAAACCCATGCAGCCGCTCAGCTGGTCTGACGGGCTTGCAGCAGCGGCCGCAGAGCTGGTTGAGGATGAGGGGGAAAGCGGGGAGACCGGCCACGTCGGTCGTACGAGCGGTTCGCCGCAGGAGAGGATCGAACGTCACGGAAAGTGGCAGGGGCGCATCGGCGAGAGCATCGGCTACGGACCTGACAAGGCCCGGGCCATGGTCATGCAGCTCATTGTCGATGACGCTGTGCCGGACCGGGGGCACCGAAAATCCATATTAACCCCGGCTTTCCGGACGGCAGGGGTTGCCTGCGGCCCACATAGCCGGTACGGTACCATATGCACCATCGATTTTGCGGCCGGGTTCAGGGATCGGTAGGTTCAATCTTTTGCTGCTGGCATAAAACCATTCAGATGCAATAACCCTTTTATCTTAGGGGGGAAGCGAGCGGAGCGAAGCAGGGGGTTACAGCTTTTGCAGGATTCTCTATTTTAGCAAGCCTCACGTTCAAACCTGCTACCTCCCCTTATTACAGAAGTTACAGACAAATAGCCGGTTACAGCGGCTCGTCACAATGATACATTCCCGCTTCTTATCTTCCCCCGAATCATTCCTGGAGGCAGATGCCGATGCTCTGCTCTTTCCGTCGATGATGTCTCCTAAACCTTTGCAAAAAAAGAACAATCCCCTTTCGCTTTACGCTTCTTCTGGTACTATTTCCCTTGGGGAGACGTGGGAAAATTGTCTGCCATGAGTATGGGAAAGGTCCCTTTATATGTTCAGGAAAAGGACGATACCTGCCTCGGTGAGCATTTCTGCCATCTTTTTACTGGTCGGAGGGGCATGGATTTTCTTTTCCGATACTATAGTTGCGCAGCTGGTGCAGGACAAAGCCGCCTTAACCCGCCTGTCAATTGTGAAGGGCTGGCTGTTCATCCTCCTGACCTCGGTGATGCTCTTCTTGCTTATCAACCGTGCCATGAAAGAGGTCAGCCGGTCGCGGGATTTCTACCTGAAAGTATTCGAAGACTTCCCTTCCCCCATCTGGCGTGCGGGGACCGACGGGGAATGTGACTATTTCAACAAGACCTGGCTCGCCTTTACCGGCCGTACCCTCGAACAGGAACTGGGTAGAGGCTGGGTGGAGGGGGTTCATCCGGAAGACCTTGACCGCTGCCTGAAAACCTATCGGGACGCGTTCGCCTCGCGGGACCCTTTTGTCATGGAATACCGCCTGCGACGCTTTGACGGGGAATATCGCTGGATAACCGATTCAGGCAGGCCGTTTCGCGATCTGAACGATAGATTTGCCGGCTATATCGGCTCATGTCATGATGTTACGGCGCACAAGCAGGCTGAGCAGGCCCTGTCCCAGAGCGAAAGACGATTCCGCGAACTCACTGAAAACACGAGCGACTGGATCTGGGAAGTGGATGACACTATGCGCTACGTTTACGTCAGCCCGAAGATTACCGATCTGCTCGGTTATGCGCCAGCAGACGTGCTGGGAAAGACCCCTTTCGATCTCATGCCTCCTGATGAAGCTGGACGTCTGCAGCCGGCTTTCGACGAATTTGTAAAAGATCCGCGGCCGATAGCGGCTCTCGAAAACGTGAATGTGCGCAGAGACGGATCCCTCGTTGTGCTGGAGACGAGCGGTGTCCCTGTGTATGACACAGAGGGACGCTTTTCGGGATTCCGGGGGATCGACCGCGACATCAGCGCACGCAAGGAGGCAGAAGAAAAGATCAACGCCTTGAACACTGTACTCGCGCGCCAGGCCGCAGAGCTGGAAGTGGCCAACAGAGAGCTGGAGGCCTTCAGTCATACCGTGTCCCACGATCTGCGTACCCCCCTGACCAACATCAGCCTCAGCTGCCAGGTGATGATGGATGCCTGCGGGGCAAAACTGGGTGAACAGTGCAGGAATTTGATGCATGGGATTATCGATGCCACTGACCGGATGGACAAGCTCATAACCTGCCTGCTGAATTTTTCCCACATTTCCCGCAGTGAACTGAATGTGGAATCGATCGATCTTTCCGAAATGGCGAGGGTGATCGCTGCCGAACTTCACCTCAACCAGCCCAACCGCAGGGCGACATTCGCCATCGCTGATGGAGTTACGGCCTGTGGCGATGCAAATCTTCTCCACGTGGTCATGGCGAATCTCCTCGGTAATGCCTGGAAATACACCGCCAAAAAGAAATCGGCTATCATCGAGTTCGGCGTGACGGAGACCGGAAGGGCGCGAATCTATTTTGTCCGTGACAACGGCGCGGGGTTCGACATGAGCCAGTCCGCCAGACTGTTCGATGCGTTTCAGCGGTTGCACAGTGCTGAGGAGTATGGAGGTCACGGGATAGGCTTGACGACGGTCAAACGGATCGTTCAGCGTCACGGAGGGAGAGTCTGGGCTGAAGGTGAAGTGGGTAAAGGCGCGACCTTTTATTTCACGCTGGCGCCGGAACAGCAATTATCCGACTCTTAGGCGGTCTGAAGAGTATTAAGCCCTTTCCTTTTGTGTATTTTCTGGTAATATTCCCGCAGAGACACGGGCAAAAATGACCTGATTCCTCAGATGAAAGAACAGGAGACAGCTATGAAAAAGACTATCCTTGTTGCTCTTATGATGGCCATGATTCTCCCCCTGGCGGGATGCGGCGGTCACGATAATCCGCCACCGCCGCCATTGCAGACAACCCAGATCCTCAGTGACCCGGTGTATGATGGCGATATCTATCAGAATAACCTTTTTGTGCCGCCTACTTATACGATAACCCAGGGAATGACCCTGAACCCACCTGTGCAAAGTGTGCTTGCCGGCATCGATACTGGTGGCGAATACCGCGCGTTCCTTGATTTCTATCTGGGTGGTACGGCGGGAGTCCCTCTCAATGCGGGAATCGACTCGGCGTTTCTTGATATGTTCGTTACCAGTAATGTTGCCGGCTCGATTCCCATTACCATTGACCTTGTTTCCTTCCAGCCACCAACGTTGCAATATACGGATTTTGACCGCGCTATTCTGGGAGCGTGGACGTTCACTACGTTGAATATTTTTATTAATCAAGCCAACGTAGCTCAAAAGGTGACCATTGACGTGACCCCTCTGATGGCAGAAGCACAGCGCCAGGGCTTCCCAGATTTCCAGGTCAGAATGCTGTGCGGGGCCGGGATTATCGAAATCGATGACCCGACAGATCCCACGGTAGATAGAGGACTGTATGCTCCTTTACTGCAGGTAACCTATTTCTGATAGGGCAGCAGGCATTAAGGAGGCACGATATGAAACGTCTTGTGCTCATCGGATCAGTTCTCCTCGCAACGGGGTGCGCAGCGGTCGTCACTCCCCAAGGGACCTACCTGGAGCCGCTTCCCTTTGCGGTTACGGTGGCACCTTCCGTGGTGGCAGTGGAGCCGCCACCATATGTCAACCAGCTCAGACCCCTACCCGAGGTTTACCTCTACCCGGACAGGTACATCTACTCCTACGGAGGGTTGTATTACCATTACTGGAACGGTGGATGGTACTACGGGAGAGAACGGCGCGGTCCCTGGTATAACCTGCCGAGAAACTACTATCCACGGGGAATGCACCGGAGGTAGGGGAAAAGAAGAATTTCTGTGCGTGTGACATAAAGAAAAAGGGTCTGCTGTTGCAGGCCCTTTTTGTTTCTACTACCGTATGCTATTGAACTCCGGAGGTCCGGGTTCCAATCATTTATGATTTGATCAGGCGGGCGCTTGCCACGACTTTCTCGAAGGTCTTGAGGTCACGGTCGAAGTAATGGCGCTGGGGCGCGGTATATTTTATCAAGTAAAACCACTCCCCCTGCATCAAGCCGTAGGCAATCCCCTTGACCTTCATTCCCTCGTCGGTCTTATAGCCAAAGGCCACCCTGAATCCCGGGTACCCGGCGACCTTCACCGATTTGCTTTCCTTGACCTCGCAGTCGTGCACCGTGCTGTTCGAGGCGATATTGTCCATTATCACCTCGGACGCTTCCAGCGGCAACATGCCCTTACGGAACTTCTTTTTAGTGTGCTTAAGTGAATCATTCACGTTGATGCTCTCCACCAGGATACTTTGGAGGAGCACGCCGTCCCTGGTGACGAGGAGATAATCATCCGTGTTATAGCGCATCCAGCCGTCAGGGAGGTCCAGGGAAACATTTTCCCCCGTTGCATTATACGGCCCCCCCATTCGCACCCATGGTGCACAGCCGTTGAGCAGGAACATGACGGCAACCAGCAGAACTATTTTTACCATATGTTTCCTCCATCCATGAAATCGTGAACGTTAATTACATTGAGCCAGGTAATCCTGGATATATGACCTGTCCGGGGCGCTGGGTGCTTTCGCAAGGTATGACTTAAAGGCCTTCTCCGCTTGGGACTTTTTCCCTTCCTTGAAGTAGAGGAGCCCCAGTCCCTTGTAGGCATCGGGGTAGGAAGGGTCGACGGACACCGACCTCTGGAACAGTTTTTTCGCCTCGGTCAGGTCCCGCTCCTCCCCCTTCTGCCGGGCGATTTCGCCAAGGAGGTAGTAGCCGCGGCCGTCTTTCGGCCGGATCGTAAGGTATTTTTCCGCGCTCCGCTGGGTCTGGGCGAAACGACCAGCGCGGAAATCCATGAGGGAATTGTCGATGATCACCCTGGCCACCTTCTTACGAAAGGTCTCGGCATTAGTCACACCGCCAGCCTTGCTCCCCAAGTCCTTCAGATAGTCGCTGTAATTTTCGCTGCGCTCCTTAAGGCGCGGGTGGCTGCCGAAGAAAAACGGCTCCTTCTGCTCTTCCTCTTCCATTTCATCTTTAAGGTGCTGGAAGAGCTTGGGGGCTTCCCGTGGGTCATAGCCTGCCTTTACCACCAGATTGATTCCGACCATGTCTGCCTCGGTCTCTAGATCTCGCGAATGGCCTGAGAGGGATGCCTTGGTTCCGATCTCGCCGAGGACGGTGGTAAGGTCGCCGATGCCGGGCAAACCGCCGAGAACGGATCGGGTTGAGGCAAACATTGCAGACTTGTTGAGCATTCCCCTGAATTCACGCACCTGGTGGCGATGGGTTGCGTGGGTCATTTCGTGGGCAAGAAGGGTGGCGAGCTGGGCCTCATTGTCTATCCGGGCCAAAATGCCGGTGTGGACGTAAATATGGCCGTTTGGATAGGCAAAGGCGTTGCAGTAGGGATTTTTCAGGACATGGATCTGAAACGGTATCCGTTGGTAGGCCTCGGGGGGCTCGAGTTTTCTTGCTACCCCGTTAAGATAAGTCTCCAGTTCCCGGTCCTGATAAAGTATCCCGCTTTTGGCAATTGTCTGCTCCTCCTCTTCAGAACGGTTCCAGAGGCGCTTTTCGTCGTCCTCAAAGACAAAGTCCTTGGAGGTCACCGGGGGCAGGCTTGTGGTGGCGCATCCGAAAAGCGCCGTCATCAGAACTATTACGATGATGAGCCGCATCATTTGCCCTCCTGTGGGAATTCGCCCAAGAGCTCTTTTACGAATCCCCTCGTGCTGTCCTGATCGCGCAGGTCATAGCTGCCGCTGTTGTTAAAGAAATTCTCCCAGAGGATGTCCCCTTTTCGGTCGGTCAGGGCAATTTCAATTTCTGTCATGCCCGATCTCTGTGCCGTGCTGAAGGGGTTTATCGCCTGCACCACCCGCAACGCCTTCCTTCCCGATGAGGATATTTCGTCTTCCGCGTGGACCAGTAGCAGGCCGTCAGCTTTCTGCTTTCTCAGAAGCTTTTCCAGGGAGCCGACCGTATAGTCGAAATTTTTCAGCCGGTCCGGGAAAAAATTAGGATTCTGCCCCTGCCAGTAATAGGCATGGGTGTACATGCTATCCTTGACTGCTTCATAGAGGTCTTTGATATCCTCAACCTCGCTCTGCAGGTCAGCAGGCACCTGGAGAACCTTAACACTGATGTTTCGTCGGGCCAGGTTTTCAATGATGGCCTTTTCCACGTTCCTGCGTCCGGTGGTACACCAGTCGTCCCGCTGCTCCCTGACACCGCCTGCGCTCAATTCGCAGATCTTCGTGTCGGGTGGCAGCATTACAACGTTCCTGATCTTACGGACGCGGGCGTCCAAATCTGCCCGGTTGCTCTGCAAGGCCGGCGCACAGCCGGTCATCGCAACAACCAGTACCGCAAGCAGCATCCCTACAGTTCTTCTCGTCATGTTTCCTCCTCAACCATAACAGTACTCACGGTTCATGTAGTGACCTGGCAGATTATATAGCACAGACTTAATGAATTTATTAATCATTATTTGTGCATCATGTAGTTTTTTAGGTGAATTTAGACAACTTTTTTCTGAGCAGAAAGCAGGATGGACATTATTGTGGTAGGTTAATAGATAGTTTACGAATTGGGAACCACATCAGAAGTTTCTGGATGGACATTAGATAAACACGAGGAGGAGACAACATCATGGATACCCTTGAAGCAATCAGGACGAGAAGAAGCGTACGCAAGTTTTCGGACCGGCCGGTCGAGCCGGAAAAGCTCCAGGCGGTGCTGGAGGCGGTACAGATGGCCCCCTCCTGGGCTAACATGCAGTGTTGGCGCTTTGTCGTGGTGGAAGACCCGGATATGAAGGCGAAGATCAGCGAGCTCTCCTATGTGGAGGCGTACTTCGCTCCGAAGGGATACAAGTCCAACCCCTCCCGGAAGGCGCTTGCCGAAGCGCCGGTTGTCATCGTCGCGTGCGGCGTCCCGACCGATTCTGGTGATCTTCGGGGACAGCAGTACTATCTGACCGACGTGGGTATTGCCACGGAGAACCTCATGCTGGCCGCCCACGCGGTGGGGCTGGGAACCGTCTTCGTAGGGGTGTTCGACGAGGAGAATCTTGGCTACCTGCTGGATATTCCGCCTGAGGTTCGCATCGTTGGCCTGTTCCCCCTGGGTTACCCCCAGGAGGAGCCGAAGGGCGCACCGCCGCGAAAATCGCTGGACGAGATCGTCCATTACGAAAAGTGGAAGGGATAGGTCATCCCCCTCCCCAGAAACCCATGAAAAAGCCCGCACGAAGCGGGCTTTTTCGACTCAATAATCACGATTGTCCAATTTTGTTATCGCCATCTCTCACCGTTTGTAGCCGATCCTGCGCAGCAGTTCCCGCCTCTCCTGCCGGTCCGCATCCGTTTCGACCCCCTTGGGGGGAAATCCGTCGATAACGCCCATGATGCCCCATCCCTGGCTGGTCGAAGCGACAATGACCTGAAGCGGGTTGGCGGTCGCGCAGAAGATACTGCAGACCTCGGGGCAGTTCTTCACCTGGTTGAGGATATTGATGGGGTAGGCGTCCCGGAGCAGGATGCAAAAGACGTGTCCCGCACCGATTGCCTGAAGTGCGGTGATGCACCCTTTGACAAGTTCGTCGTCGTTACCTTCGGTCCGGATGAGGCATGGCCCAGACGCCTCGGTGAAGGCGATACCGAAGCGTGCGGTGGGGACGGTTGTGGCGATCACCTCGTACAGGTCTTCGGCGGTCTTGATGAAATGGGTCTGGCCGAGGATGATGTTGCATCCCTCGGGGATATCGATTTTAACCGGATGGATTTCCAGGTTCATGGCCCCTCCTTGTTTGTGCAGGTGCACTCCCGTGGGTGTCGAGATTTCCTGTCAGTGCAGGTCACGCTTCACCAGCGGAATGTAGCTGACGGTCGGGACGGTTCTGCCGCGCTTGACCTTTATCCCCCTGACTACCAGGTAGACAATGCTGTCGTCCGCGATCTTCTCAAGCCCTGCGAAGCCCGGATGGAGAAGCTTCTCCCCCGCTCCCTCGAACCGGACCAGCAGGTTCCCTCCCTGGAATGTCTTCAGCACCTTGCCGATACCCCATGCCGGCAGTACGGGGTGTCGCACCAGATCTCCCTTTGCAATCATCGTCCTCTCCCGGCAAATCCTGCCGCATCAAAAAAAGATTACAGGCGATTAATTTTATCCACAGCTTGACGATTTGCAAGAGGGTTTTTGCTTTCCCGCCGGTGTCGGTGTGTACTCGACACCCAAGGAAAATTTTCTTGCGCCGGCGCCGGAAAAGGTGTAACCGTGATGGTCCAAATTTTCAGAGAAGGAGTTGCACCATGGGTATTCTGTCCAACACCGTCAGTATCTGCCAGTTCCGGGTCGCGGGGGATATCCCCCCTGGCGATCTGTTCACCTGGGCGTCCGAACGGCTTGCCCGCCAGGGTTTTCAGTCCATCGAGGGGAGTTCCGCGGAGCTTTCCGTCGGCTGGGTCCACCTGGACGACCATCGTGAGAGCGATTTTGCCGCTCCCTCCGCCTTCTGGCGGGACCACTACCTGGCCTTCACGCTGCGCCGTGACCAGCGCAAGCTCCCGGCGGTCCTGCTCAAGGCTTACCTGCAGGTAGCCGAACACGAGCATTTGGCCGCCAATCCCGGCCTCTCCCGGGTGCCGAAACAGAAGCGGGAAGAGCTCAGGGAAGCGGTGCGTGCGGCGCTTCTCTCCAGGACTCTTCCCGTGCCGACAGCGTGGGACGCGGTCTGGGACACCCGGACCGGGCTGGTGACCTTTACCGCTCTGTCGCAGGCGGTCATCGACCTGTTCGAAGCCCAGTTCAAGAAGACTTTCGAAGGGTTGCGGCTGATTGCAGTCCATCCTTATTCCCGTGGGACCGGGGTTGTTGCCGATGAGCTCCGGCCGGCCCTTGAGCAGGCCAACCAGGCCACTTCCGACGCGGCCCTCGACCTCATCCGGAGTAACCGCTGGATAGGAAGCGACTTTCTCCTCTGGCTCCTGTACCGGACCATGGAAGAGTCCTCCGAGTACCGGGTCTGCCGTCCCGGCCCGGCGGGGAAAAACGATCCTTTCGTCGCTTACCTGAACGACCGGCTGGTGCTCCAGAATGCCGGCGAGAACGGGGTGCAGAAAATTACCGTTGCGGGTCCCCAGGATCATTTCAGCGAGGTCCGCACCGCCCTCAGAAACGGGAAGGTGATCACCGAGGCGACCCTCTACCTGGAGCGGGAGGAGAACGTCTGGTGCCTCACCCTAAAAGGGGAGATGTTCCAGTTCGCCTCCCTGAAGGGGCCGGCGGTGCAAATCGAGAAGGACAACACGGTAGATCAGGCGAGCGAGCGGGAAGCGGTTTTCTTCGAGCGGATGCATATCCTGGAGGAGGGGTTGCAGCTGTTCGACAGCCTCTACGCCATCTTCCTTGCCGAGAGGCTTTCGATGGGATGGGGGGGCGAGGCTGCCCGCATTCAGGAGTGGCTGGCGGGGGAATGAGGGAAAACGACGGAATACCGATTGCTGCGTGTTGATCGCTGGCTGAATGAAAATAATTATTTGTCACACAAAGGATACCCATGACTACCCTGCCCAAATGCCCTTCGTGCAGTTCGAAGTACACCTATGAGGACGGGGAGATGTATGTCTGCCCGGAATGCGCCCATGAGTGGGCCAAGGCAGCCGCGGAGAGCGCGGAGGCTTACAGTGTCGTGCGTGATGCCTTCGGCAACGTGCTCAACGATGGTGACTCGGTGACCGTCATCAAGGACCTCAAAATCAAGGGATCGTCAGCGGTGGTCAAGGTCGGCACCAGGGTCAGAAACATCCGCATTGTCTCGGGAGATCACGATATCGACTGCAAGATCGACGGCATCGGCGCCATGCAGCTGAAATCGGAGTTCGTCAAGAAGGCGTGACGCCGCTTAACAAATAACCTCAAAGCTCCATGCTCGAAAAAAAGGCCACCAGGAAACTGTGGCCTTTTTGAATTAGATCCGCAAAGTGTAAACCATCGATGTACAGGTCCTGATCATCTTTTGCAGCTGAATGTCAGTCTACGGGGAATTGCCGGAACCGCTCCACCGCTCCGGGTATCTCCTCAGACCTGATGTTGCCGAAGGCGAGCCGCAGGTACCCCTCCAGTGCAGGGCCAAATACCTCGCCGGGGAGGCAGAGGATCCCCGCCTCGCGGACAAGGCGCCGTGCAACCTCTCGACCGGTCAGGTCCCGGAAGGGGTGGCGTACCCAGCCGAAGAAAGCGCCGCTGGCGACGAGCTGGAACGGGTTCCCCGGCAGGGAGAATTCGGACCGGAACAGGTCGTGCCGGCGCTTCATCATGAGCCTGTTGGCGGCTACCCAGTCATCCAGGTTCTCCACGCCATACTGTACCGCCAGCTGGGTCAGGCGGGGCTGGCAGACCACCATGGTGTCCTGGACCTTGAGGGCGTGGTGGATGAACTCCCCGGATGCTGCCAGGAGCCCGGCCCGATAGCCGGTCAAGGCATAGGTCTTGCCGAAGGACATGATCTGGACGAAATGGTCCCCCCAGTGCGGGTCATTGAACAGGTCGTGGGGAGCGGTGCCGCCGGCGATGAAGTCGCTATAGGTTTCGTCGAGCACCAGCGCGATGCCGCGCCGGGCGGCGAGACGGTAGAGCTTGTCGATCGTCTCGGGAGGTATGACTGCGCCGGTCGGGTTGGAGGGGGAGACGAGGAGAATCGCCCGGGTCCGCTGGGTAATGAGGGCGGCGATCCCTTCCACCGAAGGGATGCCTCCTCTCTCCTCGATGAAGGGGGCGAAGACCGGGGTGATCCCCAGGGATTGGAGGGCCATGGGGTGATCGAAGTAGGCGGGGAGCTGGACGATCACCTCGTCCCCTCCCGTGCAGAGGGTCACCATGGCGAGCCAGAAGGACTGGCTGGCACCGACGGTGAGGCATATCTCGCCGGGAGCGGGGCCGGCGCCGTAGACCCGCCGGTAGCGGGCGCAGATCGCTTCCCGCACTTCCGGAAGCCCCTCGTCGGGGGAGTATTTCGACACCAGAGGATCGTCGATAAGCACCTTCAGGTGCTCCGTGAGTTCATGCGCCGGCGGGTAATCGGGAATTGCCTGACAGAGGTCAACGAGGGGAAGATCCAGGTCGGCAGGCCGCTCGGCGAGCCACCCCTTCACTTCGGAGATAGGGGGGAAATGGACGCTCCTGATCTGGGGGGAGATGGCGAATTTCATGGCGGCTCCGTGTCGGGGGTGATCTTCTTTACAGATTAGTGCATTCCCGTTCCTGAGTCAATCGGCAGCCGTTGAAGCGGTGAATGTGCCATCAAGCCTGGCGGGCAGGTTTCGCTCGGTTAAAAACAAAAAAGCCCCTCCCGGTGACATTCAGACAGGGAGGGGCTTCCGTTCCTTTGCGTGGGGGGTATCTGGCTACGGACAGCCGCAACCGGTAGAGAGGGCAAGCTCATACCCCTTGCGAATGAGCCGCGCCACATCCTTGGCGTGGTAGGTAAGGATGATGTCGGCACCGGCCCGTTTGAAGCCGAGCATGGTCTCCATCACCACACGATCTTCGTCGATCCACCCCATGTTGGCGGCGGCCTTCACCATGCTGTACTCGCCGGAGACGTTGTAGACCGCCAGGGGGAGGTCGAACTCGTTCCGGAGATCACGCAGGATGTCCAGGTAGGGGAGCCCCGGCTTGACCATGAGGATGTCCGCCCCTTCCTCACAGTCCATCCGTGCCTCCCGGAGCGCCTCGCGGCGGTTACCCGGGTCCATCTGGTAGGAGCGGCGGTCGCCGAACGCGGGGGTGGACTCAGCCGCCTCACGGAACGGGCCGTAGTAGCCGGAGGCGTATTTGACGGCATAGCTCATGATCGGCAGGTTGCCGAAGCCGTTCTCGTCCAGGATCTCCCGGATCGCCATGACCCGGCCGTCCATCATGTCCGAAGGGGCGACCATGTCGGCGCCGGCCCGGGCGTGGGACAGGGCCTCCTTCGCA
Source organism: Geobacter sp. (assembly GCA_003574885.1). GTDB lineage: Bacteria > Desulfobacterota > Desulfuromonadia > Geobacterales > Geobacteraceae > Geomobilimonas. The sequence continues at coordinate 100,396 of PJFC01000007.1, read as the reverse complement.
AGGAGCTCCAGGGTTGCGTCGTTTTCCACGTCGCCGTCCTTGATGATGCCGCAGTGGCCGTGGTCGGTGTATTCGCACATGCAGACGTCGGTGATGACCGCCAGCCCCGGCACCTCTTTCTTCAGTGCCCGGATGGTCTCCTGGATGATGCCGTGCTCGGCGTAGGCGTCGCTTCCCACCGCGTCCTTCGTCTCAGGGATGCCGAAGAGGATCACCGCGGGTACGCCCAGCTCATGCACCTCCTGGGCCTCGGCGACGATATGCTCAATGGACTGCTGGTAGATGCCGGGCATGGAGGAAATTTCTTTCCTGATCCCCTTGCCGAAGGCGGAGAACATGGGATAGATCAGATCGTTGGCGGAGAGGGTGGTCTCGCTGACCATCCGGCGGAACACTTCTTTGCCCCTGATGCGGCGGGCACGAAACTGGGGATAGAACATGCGGAGTCTCCTTGTGCGTAGCGTGTATTCTGCGAATCAAATCCGGGAAGTATAGTAGTCTACAATTTCAGAGGTCAAAGCTGCAAGGGTATATTCGCCCGGCTCGATATCAACCTCCAGACCGAGTTCGCGGCAAGTGCGTGAGGTGATCGGACCGATCGAGGCAACCGTAATCCCTCCCAGCAGCTTCAGGAAACGGTTTTCCCCCAGAAGGTCGGCCAGATTGCTGGCGGTGGATGAGGCGGTGAAGGTGACACAATCCACCCGGCGCTCTTCCAGGGCCGTAAGAACAGGCAGGGGAACGCTGTCCGGAGCCAGATTGCGGTAGGCGACCGGTGTCGCGACCTTGGCCCCCTGCTGCCGAAGGCCGGCCGGAATGACGTCCCGGGCGCGGTCCCCTTTGGGGAAGAGAATCTGCAGGCCGCGGATATCCCGGTCTGCGAAGGCGGCGACGACTCCTTCCCCCTTGTAGTCCTCCGGGATCAGATCGGCTCTGACACCATGGGCCTGGAGCTGCTCGGCGGTCTTTGGTCCTACGGCGCAGACCTTACAGGGGCCGATGGCCCGGCTGTCAAAACCCAGCCCCTGCAGGCGGTCGAAAAAGGCGGTGACTGCGTTGCCGGAAGTGAAAACCAGCCAGTGGAAATCCGCCAGGCGGGCAATAGCATCATCAAGCCCGGTAAAGCTTTCCGGCGGGGCGATCCGGATGGTGGGACATTCCAGTACCCTGGCTCCTCTGGCTTCCAGTAGCCGGGAAAATTCCCCCGCCTGATCGGCGGCCCGGGTGACCAGGACCGTCCTGCCGAAGAGGGGGCGGTTGTCGAACCAGCGGAGTTTCTCCCGCAGGGTCACCACTTCTCCCACCACGGTGATGGCCGGTGCCTTGAAGCCGGTTTTGCGGGCCTTCCCGGCGATATCGGCCAGGGTTCCGATGAGGACCTCCTGGTCCGGCCTGGTCCCCCAGCGGATGAGTGCCACCGGCGTCTCCGGTGCCCGGCCGTGGTCCATGAGACTTGCCGTGATCTGGGGGAGGTTCTTGATCCCCATGTAGAAGACGATGGTGCCGCTCCCAAGGGAGAGCCGCTCCCAGTCGATGGTGGAAACGTCCTTGTCGCGCCCTTCGTGGCCGGTGACGAAGGCAACGGAGGTGGTGAAGTCGCGGTGGGTGAGGGGGATGCCGGCGTAGGAGGCGGCGCCGATGCCGGCAGTGACGCCGGGGATGATTTCGAAGGGGATTCGGTGGGCGACCAGCGCCTCGCACTCTTCCCCTCCCCGGCCGAAGACGAAGGGGTCTCCCCCCTTGAGCCGGGCTACAACCTTTCCTTCAAGAGCCTTCTGGACAAGGAGTTCATTGATCTGCGACTGCTCACGGTTGTGTGCCCCCCCCACCTTGCCGGCGTAGATCAACTCTGCATCTTGCCGGGCATGGCGAAGCAGTTCCTCGTTAGCCAGGTAGTCGTAGAGGATCACCTCGGCCTGGCCGATGCACTCCCGTCCCCGGACGGTGATAAGTCCCGGGTCGCCGGGACCGGCGCCGATGAGGTAGACGAAACCGTTATGGTGTGAAGTAGTGGGCATGGATTCACTTACAAAAGGCATTTAACTACAGAGGACACAGAGGGAAGTCTGAGGGAAGGCAAAAACAAAAGCTTTGTCTTGATTTCCCCTGTATTCCTCTGTGCCCTCTGTGGTTAAGGCATTGAATAAAGATTAAACCGGGATTTCCTTGTCCCGCGACACTTCCCGCTGATACACCTCGGCCAGGATGGCGTGGGCGCCGTCCTTCAGGAGCTGCTCGGCGAGGGTGATTCCCAGTTTTTCGCACTGGTCCGCCGGGCCGCTGATGGTTCCCCGCACTGACTGCTTGCCGTCCACCGAGGCGACAAAGCCGGTAAGGACGACCTCTCCGCCGGTCACTACACCGTGGGCGGCGATGGGAACCTGGCATCCACCTTCGCAGCGCCAGAGGAGAGCCCGTTCGGCCCGTACCGCATGGCTTGTGTCCGGGTGGTTGAAGAAGGCGATGGTTGACTTGATCTCCTCATCGTCGAGTCGGCATTCGATGCCGAGAGCACCCTGGCCGATGGCCGGGATGGAGAGGTCGGTATTCAGGTATTCGGCCACCTTGTCGGTGTAGCCGAGACGCTTGAGACCTGCGGCGGCGAGGATGACCGCGTCGAGCTTGTCCTCTTCCAGCTTCCGGATGCGGGTTTCCACATTCCCCCGGATGATGACCATCTCCAGGTCGGGGCGGACCTTGAGGAGCTGTGCCTGGCGCCGCAGCGCCGAAGTGCCGATGCGCGCACCCTTCGGCAGGTCGGCAAACTTGACACCGCGGGAGATGACGGCGTCGCGCGGGTCTTCCCGCTCGGTGATGCAGTAAAGCCCGAGTCCTTCGGGGAATTCGGTCGGCACGTCCTTCATGCTGTGCACCGCGATGTCGATGTCGCCGCGCAGCATCGCCTCTTCGATCTCCTTGACGAACAGCCCCTTGCCACCCACCTGGGCCAGGGGAACATCGAGGATCTTGTCCCCTATGGTTTTGATCTTCACCAGTTCCACCGCCATGCCAGGGTAGCGCTTCTCCAGTTCCGACTTCACCCAGTTTGCCTGCCAGAGCGCCAGCTGACTGGCGCGGGTTCCTATGCGTAACTGCTTCGGTGCCATGTACTATCTCCTTTGAGCAAAAATTAAATCATAGTTAACAGGGATATTCACCATGCGCATTTACAGAGTATTGGGATCTATGTGGCTATCCTGAATATCCCTGTTAATTCCAGTTTATTCTTCCAATTCTCCCAGCTCCTCTGTTTCTGTTGTCTGCCCTGCCACTTCCAGGTCGAACAGGTTGCGGAGGGCGTCCACGTAGAGGTCGGTGCGTCCACCCTGGCCGGTCCGCTTGAGAAGGCTGGTCGGCTGGTGGAGGAGCTTGTTGACGATGGCGGCGGTGCACGCCTCAAGTCTCTTCTGCTCTTCCGGTTCGATATCCTTCCAGTTGGCAAGGGTCTTCTCCAGTTCTGCCCGTCGCACCTCCTCGAACCTTCCCCGGAGCGCAACGATGGTCGGGGTGGCGTCGAGGGTAGAGAGCCATTTGAAGAACTGACCGATCTCCTGGTCGATGATGGCCTCGGCCTTCTGGGCTTCCCTGTTCCGCTGTTCCAGGTTGGTGGCCACCACCCCCTGGAGGTCGTCCATGTCGTAGAGGTAAACGTTGGGGACCTTGTTGACCCGGGAATCGATGTCCCGCGGCACCGCGATATCGATGAAGAACATCGGCTTCTGCCGGCGGCGGCGGATCACCTCTTCCACGTCCTTCGGCCCGATGATGTGATGGGGGGCGCCGGTGGAGGAGAGGATGATATCTGCCTTGTGGAGATGGTCGAACAGCTCTTCGAAGTTGACCGCCTTGCCGTCGAACTCTTCGGCCAACTTCACGGCCTTTTCGTAGGTCCTGTTGGTGACCATGACGCCGCGCACGCCGTTGTTGAGGAAGTGCTTGGCTGCCAGTTCACACATCTCGCCGGCGCCGATGAGCATGACGGTCTTGTCCGACAGGTCGCCGAAAATCTTTTTGGCCAGTTCCACGGCGGCGAAGGAGACCGAGACGGCTGAGGATGCGATTTTCGTCTCGGTGCGGACCCTCTTTGCCACGGAGAATGCCTTGTGGAGGAAGCGGTTGAGGATGATGCCGGAACTCTTGTACTCGGCGGCGTAGCCGTAAGAGGTCTTGATCTGGCCGAGGATCTGGGGTTCCCCCACTACCATGGAGTCGAGGCTGGCTGCGACCCGGAAGACGTGGCGAATGGCGGCTTCGCCATGGTAACTGTAGAGGTGGGTCTCCAGTGTTTCCAGGGGAATGTGGTGGTAATCGGCCAGGAAGCGCTTGATGCGAGATATGCCGCCGGCAATATCCCGGGTCGTGACGTAGATCTCTACACGGTTGCAGGTTGAGACGATTATCCCTTCCTGGATGTCTTCCAGGGCCACCAGTTCCCTGAGCGGCTTCTCCATGTGGGTCGGGGCGAATGCCACTTTTTCCCGGATTTCCACGGTGGCGGTTTTGTGGGACAGTCCCACGACGACGATGTTCATAACGTGATTGCCTCTACTTATAGCTGTGCAGCCCGGGGAGAAGCAGGTTAACCCCGAGGAAGGTGAACAGCATGACGAAAAATCCGATTATTGCCAGGATGGCTGCCCGCCGGCCGCGCCAGCCGGTGGTGAGCCTGCCGTGGAGCAGGGCGGCGTAGATGAACCAGGTTATGAGGGACCAGGTTTCCTTGGGATCCCAGCTCCAGTACGTTCCCCACGCCGTTTCAGCCCAGATGGCCCCGGAGATGATGGCAAAGGTGAGGAGGGGGAAGCCGAAGGTGAGGCAGCGGTAGTTGATCTCGTCCAGGGTGTCCAGGGAGGGGAGCTTCTGGTACAGGGGGCCGAGCCTCTTGTTCTTCAGGAAATGTTCCTGGATCAGGTACATGATGGCGGCACCGAATGCCACGGCGAAAGCGGCGTAGCCGAAAAAGGCCATGGAGGTATGAAGCATCAGCCATTTGCTCTTCAGCGCGGGGTTGAGGGGGGCGATGGCGCTCGGGAAGAGGGCTGAGATGCCCAGAATGACCAGCGCCAGCGGGGTGACGAAGGAGCCGAGGATGGATATCTTGAATTTGCGTTCGAAGGCGATGAACATGCCGACTATGGCCAGGCTGAAGAAGGAGAGGGACTCGTGGAGGTTGGTGATGGGAGTGTGCCCTGCCTCCAGGTACCGGTCGAGGGTGAACATGCAGTGAATGACGAGGCCGCCGGAGATTACCCAGTGTGAGATGCGGCCAAGTGTCGGGCGAGGCTTGATGAGGTAGACGAGGTAGAGCAGGGTGGCCAGAAAATAGGCTCCCATTGTCAGTTTGAAGAGCAGGGCGTTCATGAGGTCTCCCGTTCCCGTATCCCGAGCTCGGCCAGGGTAAAGCCGGGCCCGAAGATATCCGCAAGAATTTGATCCAGTGCGGAGGGGGACCGGTTTTTAAGGGCCTTTGGCAGATCGTGGTCGAGCAAGGCATTGAAAAGCTCTTTATTGTATGCGGTGTTACCCTTTTCCGTCAACAGCTTTTCACGGATTGCTCCGAGGATTTCAAGTGCGGTGCCGTATTCCGGGCCGAACTGTTCTGCCAGTTCTGCCCGGAGCCGGGCGGCCAGGGCCGGGCTTTTGCCGCCGGTGGAGATAGTGATGGCGAGGTCCCCCCGGCGGACCGTGGCAGGGGTGGTGAACGTGGAGATTTCCGGTGCATCCACGATGTCGGCCATGATCCCGCGGGTTACTGCCTCATCCGCGACTGCCCGGTTTACAGCGGCATCGCCGGTGGCGGCAAATGCCAGGAATGCGCCATTCAGGTCGCCGAAATGATAAGCGCGTGAAATGTGTTCGATCCGTCCGTCCCGGCAAAGTTCCGCAAATGCGGGATGGAGGCCCGGTGCGACGACTGTCACTTTCGCACCTGCCGCCAGGAGCCCTTCGCATTTGCGGGCGGCAACAGTGCCTCCGCCTATGATAACGACATGTCTGCCGGTGAGGACGAGGTTGACCGGGTAGTACCGCATCGACTGTCTCCTTGAAGGTAATGTGACGCACTGCTTCACCGTCAGGTACGTGGATTATTTATAGCATCACCGGGTGCAGGGGTGTCAATCAATTATCACGTTGGAGGCGGGTTTTGCAGAGCCTTAGCCTACGCCGGTGGAGGGGAATTACCCCTTGCATTTTTCCCCCGTATGGTTAATATTGGGACAATCCATATTATGAGATTAAAGGAGAAACAGCGTATGGCCAGCGAAAAGGTATTAGCATTCGGAGACGATAATTTCGACACTGAAGTGCTCCAGGCCGGGGTGCCGGTTCTGGTCGATTTCTGGGCAACCTGGTGCGCCCCCTGCAAGGCGATTGCACCCCTGATCGATGCCATTGCCGAAGAATACGACGGGAAAGTGAAGGTCGGCAAGGTGAACGTGGATGACAATCCGGCAACTCCCGGCAAGTATGGGGTTCGCGGCATCCCGACCGTAATCCTGTTCAAGGATGGCAAGGTGGTCGACCAGGTGGTGGGGGCGGTTCCCAAGGCCCAACTGGAAGCGCTCATCAAGAAAGCAATCTAAGGGAAAGGCCGTCCGCGTGGAATTCACCAAGCTTTTCAGACCCGGTATCTCTTTTGTGGTTGCGGCGGTGCTCCTTTCGCCTGTTGGAGCCCATGCCATCCTGCAGAAGGGGGATCCGGCCCCTCCCATCAAGGTAACGACGACATCCGGCCAGCCGGTGACCCTTGCCAACTACCGGGGATACGTCCTGGTCATGGATTTCTTTGCCACCTGGTGCGTGCCCTGCCGCGACTCCATTCCCCATCTCAAGGATCTCTCCCGCAGGTTCGGCACGCAGGGACTCCAGGTCCTCGGCATGAGTGTGGATGAGGGGGGGGACAAGGTCGTCAAGGAGTTCATTGCCAGCAAACGGCTCAACTATCCGGTTGCCCTGACCGACGAAGACCTGCAGACCGAGTATGGTCTCCGCTCCGTACCGACCATCTTCATCATCAGCAAGAAGGGGGTTGTGGCGGAACGGTTCCAGGGGTTCAACGATGATATCGCCCGGAAGATGGAGACCCTGATCGTGAAATTGCTGGCTGAATAGATTGCGGAGATACCGGAATGGTAGAAATGGAAAGGCGGCGCCGAGTCAGGTGCCGCCTTTTTTGTTTCCCGCAAGTTCTGAATGGATGATCTTTGCCAGTTCGCCGGTTACCCCCGGAACGACGGCAAGTTCTTCCACAGTTGCTTCCGTGACCTGTCTCAGGCTGCCGAAATGCCTGAGGAGCGCCTTTTTGCGGGCAGGGCCGACCCCCGGGATCCTATCGAGCCCCGACGTCAGTGATGTCGTGCTGCGGAGGGTCTTGTGGTAGGTTATGGCGAACCGGTGCGCCTCGTCCCGGATGCGGGCCAGGAGCAGGAGAGGGGGAGAGTTCTGGCGGAGCACGACGGGGTTCTTCCTGCCGGGGAGGAATATCCGCTCATCGCTCCTGCTGATCTCGGTGGCACCCATCTCCCGGGTAACCCGGCTCTTGGCCAGTGATGCAGCCGCCACATCTTCAATCCCCAGGTCACGGAGTATGGCGGTGAGTACGTTGAGCTGGCCGGGCCCGCCGTCGATGATGATGAGGTCGGGAAGCTCCGCGCCTTCCTGCGCGCGACGGAAACGGCGGGACAGCACTTCATGGAGCATGGCGAAGTCATTGGCGCCGGTGACGCTTTTGATGCGATAGCGCCGGTAGTGGGCTTTGTCCGGCTTGCCGTCGGTGAAGGCGACCCCGCTTCCCACCGCTTCTCCCCCCTGGAGATTGGATATGTCGTAGCATTCGATGCGCCGCGGCAGCTTGGGGAGGTGAAGATGCTCCTGCAACGCGGTGAGGATTTCCCGGGAATCGGCGGCTCGCTGCTCTTTTTCCCGTGCAGAGGTGGTGGCGTTCTTCTCTGCAAGTTTCACCAGTTCCAGCTTGGTACCGCGGAGTGGGCGGGTGACAGTTGTCCGCTTTCCGCGCTTTTCCCCCAGAAATTCCGCGAATGCCTCGCTTTCCGGCAGGGGGAGGGGGACGAGCAGTTCATCGGGAATGACAACTTCGCCGCCATAGTATTCGCTGAGAAATGAGGCGATCCCTTCGGCATCGTCCAGTTCCCAGGCGAGTGAATAGTTCCGGTTGCCGATCAGGCTGCCGCCGCGGATGAAGAGGAGGGAGATCTCCATCCGGTTCCCCTCCCGGTGAAATCCCACGACGTCAGTATCACCGCCGCTGCTTACCATCTTCTGCTTTTCCACCGTGACCTGGATGGCATTGAGCAGGTCCCGGTACCGGGCCGCAGTCTCGTATTCTTCACTCCCCGCCGCCGTTGCCATCCGCTGCCGTAAAAGCCGGACCAGCTCACTGCTCCTCCCCGACAGAAAGAGCACTGCTCCGTCTACGAGTGCCCCGTAATCCTCCGGAGAGATGAGCCCGTGGCAGGGTGCAGAGCACTGTCTGATCTGATAAAAGAGGCAGGGTCGCCGGCGGCGCCGGCATGTCTCCAGGGGGTAGTGGCGGAGGGGAAATATCTTGTAAAGCTGCTTCAGAACCTCTCGGGCAGCAGCGGCCGATGAGTAGGGGCCGAAGTAGCGGGCGCCGTCCCGGGGGACTTTGCGCACGATGCCAAGGCGGGGGAATTCCTCGGTCGGGTCAAGGCGGAGGGAGAAGTAGGTCTTGTCGTCCCGCAGGTTAAAATTATAGCGGGGGCGGTACTGCTTTATCAGGGTGTTTTCCAGGATGAGTGCTTCTTTTTCGGTGTCGGTGACGATCACCTGGATGTCCTCAACCCGCTCCATGAGAAAGCGTATGTGGTACCGGGCATCGCGGGCAGCGGTGAAGTAGGAGCGCACCCGTTTTTTCAGCTCACGGGCCTTGCCGACGTAAAGCACTTGGCCGTCTTTCCCCTTCATCAGGTAGACACCGGGAGCGGATGGCAGATTGTCGATTCTGGTGCTGTCCAGCATGGACAAAGTATAGCGGCAATGCATGCTGCTGCAAAGCACTTTCCCCGATGTGGCGCTCTTCGATAGTTCGGTCAGTTGGAGAGAATGAACCAGTCAGCGAAAGTTGCAAGGGGTCCGCAGAGAGCGACTTTCTCCGAAGCGTTGTGGCACTTGGGGAAATGGAGCGTACAACGGCCGGATTGCCTGATTCCGGCCGTAGCCCAATGACCTTAGAGCCACAGCGTACGGGGACACCTTGCAACTTCCGCATCCGGGCAGAATGTTCCCCTCATCGGCACTCTGCTACTCGGCCGTTCCGAGCACCTCCTGCCGGAACTGCTCAATGCCGATCTTTTCGACGATACTCCCCAGTCGCTGCTCCTGGGGCCACTTCTTGTAGAGATCGACGATACGGGCGATGATTGCCAGCACCTCTTCCTCTCCCGGTACGTTATCCACGAGCATCTCCCCCAGGCGGGGACGAGCTCCGGCATTCCCTCCCACCAGTATGCGCCACCCCTTGGGCGTTCCCATCACGCCGATATCCTTGACGGCAGTTTCGGCGCAGGAGACCATGCAGCCGGAAATCCCCATCTTCATCTTGTTGGGGAGCTGCATGGCGTGGTAGATGGCGTCGATCTTCAGACCCAGGGAAACAGAATCCTGGACACCCCGCTTGCACCAGGTAGTGCCGGGGCAGATCCTCACACTCCTCACGCAGAGGCCGATGGCGGCCCCCGGCTGCTGGTCCAGGTCGGCCCAGATGGCATCCAGATCTTCTTCCCTGATACCGAACAGGGCGATGCGCTGGGCCGAGGTGAGCTTCAGCTCCTTAACGCCGTATTTGTCAGCCACGTCGCAGATCTTGCGCAGGACGTCCGTAGTGGTGATCCCTCCCGGGATGTGAGGGGCAATGGTGTATGTTTCGCGATCCCGCTGCAGGATTGCTCCCTTGGCGGCGATATCTTTTTTCATGGTCTGCTCCTCTTATGGGTATTGTGTAGCATAAGTCTGTGTCAAAAGGAACGGGGCGGCGTGGGGGAGACGAGTCAGTTGTCGTGCTCTACCCGGCCCATGTCGGTTGTAATGAACCTGGTGCAGAGAAAGCAGAAGCCCGATGCCAGTGCGATCGCAGCCGGCGTTACCAGCAGGGCATTACGCAGACCCCAACGGTCTGACAGCCATCCCAGCAGGGTGGGAGACACGGCGTCTCCCAGGGCGTGAATAAAGAAAATATTGACAGCGAAAGCCATGGCGCGGATTGCGTGGGGGGTAACGTTGACGATCACCGTGTTGAGGGGGCCGGTATTGAGAAAGAGGAAAAATTCGGCGCAGAACGTGGCGGCCAGGCAGCTTGTAAGTGAAGGGGTAAGGATAGCGTAGGCGGCTACGGGGGTGCCGAGCAGGAATCCCCATCCCGATACGAGCAGATAACCCTTGGGCGTCTTCGACTGGCAGCGGTCACCGAGCCAGCCCCCCGTCAGGGTGCCGGTAATGCCGGCCAGAACGGTGATACCACCGAAGAGTGTGTTTGCCTTTGCCACATCCAGGTTGTGCATGCGGCAGAGAAAGGTGGGGAGCCACTGGGCGAGACCACCGAGGGCGAAGGTCATGGCGGCCATGGCCAGGGTGTTGGTGACGAAGGAGCGGTTGGTAAATAGAGCGAGGTAGTTTCGCTCAACGGGGGTGGCAGAGTCGGGTGAAATGGTCGTGGCGCCACGACCCGGATCGCTGAGAAACCAGACCGGCAGGGCGAGTATGAGCCCAGGCACCCCCACGAGGAGGAATGCGGTTTTCCAGCCCAGATGCTGGCCGACGAGGCCGCCGAAGAGATAGCCGAGGGCGCTTCCGACCGGGATCGCGAGGTAGAAGTAGGCGAGTATCCTGCCGCGCCGCTCCTTGGGAAAGTAGTCGGCAAGCAGTCCCGGGGAAACGGTCCCGAAGCTTGCTTCCCCGATACCGACTGCGGTGCGTGCGGCCAGCAAGGTCCGGTAGCCGACGGCCACCCCGGCTCCGACGGTGGCGATGCTCCAGATGGCGAGCCCCCCCGCAGCGAGTCTGACCCGGCTCCACCGGTCCCCCAGCCATCCCATGAATGGCGCCGCCACCATGTAGCAGACCATGAAGGCACTCCCCAGGAGACCGAGGGCGGTATCGGAGAGGTTCAGGTCGGCCTTGATCAGGGGGAAGACGGCATAGAGCACCTGCCGGTCGATGTAGTTGAGGAGGTTTACTGCCAGGAGCAGGGCAAGGGCATAACGTGGGGAGGTGGTTGGCTGCTGTCGGGTCATGATAGGTATGTTCCGCAGGGGGACCGCGCCGCCCCTACAGTTTCTCCTCCACGGACCGGACCTTCCCCACCATTGTATGGTTCGGTGTGTCTCGCCGGTCGTCGATCTTGATGAGGGTGGAGACCCGTACCGCGCCGGCGGCAAAGACCGATTCCTGCATCTGTCTGATGACACGGAGAATCTTGTCCAGGTCCCCTTCGAGTATGGTCCCCATGGGGGTGAGCTGGTGGCTGATTCCCGACGCACGGGCGATCCTGAGGCATTCGGCCACGTAGCGGGAGACCCCCGTATCGGCAGTCCCGAGGGGAGTTATGCTCACTTCAACGACAGCCATACCGGCCTCCTTTACTGGCGGTATTTCTCGCACGGGCCGGTCCGTGATTCTGCCGGCGGGTTGGTGATGGTGTAGATGGTACAGACCCCCTGGTCGTTCTGAATACACTCCAGGAACGTGCAGACCAGGTAGGCCCGGTCGGCGGGACGGGTAAGAAGCTGGTCGAGCTTTTCCGCCACCTCCGGGTGGCTGCCGATGGTTACGGCTGCCTGCTGACGTTTCTTTTCCATAGGACCTCTCGCTCCGGATCAGGTCGTATTGTAGTACCAGAAACGGGAACGGTTTTCCATGCAAAAAAATAGTGTTGCGGATGCTGGTTACACACAATTGGTGACGGCAGGGGGTGGGGGACTCTCCTTCCGCAAAGAGTCAAGCGTCACTGTCAATCGTCCAAATGGACCAAACCTTTATGCCTAATCTTTCCCTGGAACCGACGAAGGGCATTTCCGTGCAGGACTCTTTTCTCCAGGAGAGCCCCCCACCCCCTGCCTCTCCGCGGTCCTGGTTCTAGCGCAGTGCCAGTTCCTGGTTCTCCAGTTTCTTGATCCGGTCCCTCAGTTCCGCCGCCGTTTCGAAGTTCAGCTCCTTTGCGGCAGCCAGCATTTCCTTTCGCAGTTTCTTCACCAGTTTCGGGATATCCTGCAGTGGCACGTACTCCGACTGGGGTTCGGCGGCGATGGGAATGGTGTAGTAGTCCTGTTCTTCCAGTGATTCCAGGATGGAGCTGAACCCTTTCCTTATGCTCTGGGGGGTGATGCCGTGCTCCAGGTTGTATGCCAGTTGCATCTCACGGCGCCGGCTGGTCTCGCCGATGCATTTCTTCATGGAGTCGGTGGTGGTGTCGGCATACATGATCACACGTCCGGCGATGTTGCGGGCGGCACGGCCGCAGGTCTGAATGAGGGAGCGGGCAGAACGGAGAAAACCTTCCTTGTCGGCGTCGAGGATCGCCACGAGCGACACTTCGGGGATGTCGAGTCCCTCCCGGAGGAGGTTAATGCCGACGAGCACGTCGAATTCCCCGAGCCGCAGGTCGCGGATTATCTGCATCCGCTGGATAGTATCAATGTCGGAATGGAGGTACTTCACTTTGATGCCCAGTTCCCGGTAATAGTCGGTGAGCTCTTCCGCCATCCGTTTCGTGAGGGTGGTGACCAGTACCCGCTCTCCCCTGGCCACCGTTTCCCGTACCACGTGGAGGAGATCGTCCACCTGTCCGGAGGCGGGGCGAATCTCTATCTCAGGGTCCACCAGCCCGGTGGGGCGGATCACCTGCTCCACGATGGCCCCCTCAGCCTGTTTAAGTTCGAAGTCGGCGGGGGTGGCGGAGACGTAGACCGTCTGGTTGAGTTTGGCGGTGAATTCCTGGAAATTGAGAGGCCGGTTGTCCAGGGCCGATGGGAGCCGGAAGCCGTAGTTGACGAGGGTTTCCTTGCGGGAGCGGTCCCCCCGGTACATCCCCCCCACCTGGGGGACGGTGATATGGGACTCGTCGATGAAGAGCAGGAAGTCCTTGGGGAAATAGTCGATGAGGGTGTAGGGGGGCTCACCCTCATTACGGCCGTCGAAGTGACGGGAATAGTTTTCGATCCCCTGGCAGAATCCCATCTCTTCCATCATCTCGATATCGAAATAAGTTCGTTGCTCGATGCGCTGTGCCTCAATCAGCATGTTCTGCGACTTGAGCCAGCGAATCCGCTCCTCCAGTTCGATGCGGATCTGCTCAATGGCCCGTTCGAGGGTCTCCTTTGTTGCCACGTAGTGGGAGGCCGGGTAGATGGCGCATTTGGGGAGGCGTTGGAGCACCTGTCCCCGCAACGGGTCGATCTCGCTGATCGCTTCCACTGTGTCGCCGAAGAACTCTATCCGAAGCGCCCGCTCGTCGTCGTGGGACGGGAATATCTCCACACTGTCTCCCCTGACCCGGAAGGTGCCACGGTGGAAGTCGATGTCGTTTCGCTCGTACTGTATCTCCACGAGCTTTCGGAGCAGGTCGTCCCGCCCCACCTCCTCCCCCTGGTGGAAGAAGATGTGCATTTCCTGGTATGCCGCAGGGGAGCCGATGCCATAGATGCACGAGACCGAGGCGACGATGATCACGTCCCGGCGGGTCAGAAGGCTCCGTGTGGCGGAGTGGCGGAGCTTGTCGATCTCGTCGTTGATGGCGGAGTCCTTCTCGATGAAGGTATCGGTGGTGGGAAGGTATGCCTCGGGCTGGTAGTAGTCGTAATAGGAGACGAAGTATTCCACGGCGTTGTCGGGGAAGAGCTCCTTGAATTCGCCGTAGAGCTGGGCGGCCAGGGTCTTGTTGGGGGCGAGGACAAGTGCGGGCAGATTGGTGCGGGCGATGACGTTGGCGACGGTGAAGGTCTTCCCCGATCCGGTAACGCCGAGCAGCACCTGGTGCCGATCCTCGCGGAGGATGCCGGCAACGAGCTCGTCGATGGCCCGGGGTTGATCGCCGCAGGGGGTATGGTCACTGACCAGTGTGAAGGTGTCCATGGGATGGATAGTACCACGCCATGCAGCCCTTTGCATGGAGAAAAATGCCCCGCTCCGGAGCAAGCGGACGGGGTCGTTTTGCGGTGCAGCAGTGCGAGAAAGCTTGATTTTTGCCTCTGCCGGTGCAATACTTTTGCAAATTCTGAACGTTGTGGAGGTTGTATGTTTGGATTCGGCATGCCGGAACTGATTATTATTCTTGTTATCGTCCTGGTCGTTTTTGGTGCGGGACGTCTTCCGGAGATCGGTGGTGCTCTCGGGAAGAGCATCAGGAATTTCAAGCGTGCCTCGGACGGCAAGGACGAGATCGTGATCAAGCCGAAAAAGGACAGCGATCCGAAAAAAGAAGAATAGTTCCCCTCTCCTCCCTTCCCCGCCTCTCCCCCTGCATCGTCTCCGCTGCCTGGTATCTCACGGGGCGTTGTCTCGTCAATTCTTTAATTAACAGAATTCGTGTTTTGTTTTCCTGTCGAAGTATTTGCCAGGCTGCCGCACGTCAGAAGACGGGCTGCCGAATGCGACTCAGATTGCGGTGACGCCGGAGAATTGCCTTGAAAATGTGTCTGCGCCTGATATACTTGGCCTTGATTTTCCCAACCGCCGGTATTGCAAAGCCAGTGCGCTTTCATCTGCCGGTACTGCCGGCAGTGGTTAATTAAAAAAATGTCCTCCTGCGCCAGGTTGATGGCGTTGCCGGGGGAAGTCCGATACCGTGTCTTCTGGAGGCCTGCGTGGAGTTTGCGTGCTGCTGGACGAAAAAGGAGCTCGCCCCGGGGGATTGCCCCAACATCGGCGAGGGTGAAGAAGAGCTGCTCAGCGCCCACCGGCGACGGATTGTGGAGAAGTGTGTTGAATGCCCGCTGTTTACTGACGACCTGCTCCGCTTCCAGGAGTCAGGTCACCCCCTGTCCGAGATTTTCCCCATCGTCATCAATGAACTCCTTGATCTTAAATCTCAGCTCCAGTCTCTGGGAGGGTTCCTCAACAGCAAAACGCGGGAGATCAAGTTCCTCCACGAACTGAGCCTGGTGTTGCAGACCTCCGTCGATCTGGACGAAGTGCTGTCGGTGGCGATGACTGCTATAACCGCCGGCAAGGGATTCGGCATGAACCGGGCCTTTCTCCTGATGGCTGACAAGGAGCAGCAGGCGTTGCGCGGCTATCTGGGGGTCGGTCCGCGTACCATGGAGGAGGCGTGGCACATCTGGGAGGATGTCAACCAGTCCAACCTGACCCTGCGGGATATGGCCCGCCTGTTCCAGAAAGACAAGCTGTCGTCGGAGAAGGTGAAGTTCAATGATATCCTCGAACGGCTGACGGTGCCGCTCAGCGAGCAGCAGCACGTCTTCAATCGGGCGTTGCGACAACGGAAACCGATTCTCGTGGAGAATGCCTTTTCCAATCCGGACATCGACCCGGCCCTGGTGGAACTTCTGGGTGTGGACAGTTTTCTCGTCATGCCGCTCATCTCCCGGCACCGTCGCATAGGGCTCATCATCGCCGATAACTGCATCACCCGCAAGCCGATCACGAATCAGGACCTGCAGTCCATGGAGACTTTCACCTTCCCCGTTGCCTTTGCCCTGGAGCGTGCCTCCCTGTATGAACGCCTGCAGGTTGAGATCGACAAGCTCACCGTCGCCAATAGCAAGCTCAAGGAGCAGCAGGAGCTGATCGTCAAGATGGAAAAGATGGCTCTGGTCGGGCGGATTACTTCCAGCATCGCCCACTCCATCCGCAATCCGCTCATGATCATCGGCGGTTTCGCTCGCTCGCTTCTTAAAAGCATTGAGCAGGACGACATCAAGCGGAACTACCTGGAAACCATTGTCCTCCAGGCAAAACAGCTGGAGGACGTGCTCGAAGAAGTCCTCACCTATTCTGAATCGCTCCATCCCGCCCTGGATGCCTGGGACATCAACCAGCTTGTAAGCAGGGTTCGGGATGAACTGTCCGGTCTCTTCGCCCAGCACAACGTATCCTGTGTCCTGGAGCCGGAGTCGGAACTCCCCAAGGTGTCCATCGACTACCGGCAGATCTCCTACTGTATCAAGACCATCCTCACGAGCGCCCTGGGAACCATCACCGGCGAGGGAAAGATCGTCATCCGGACCTGGCGCGACGACGGAGTAGTGGTGGTGACTATTTCCGACAACGGCACACCGCTCCCGCCGGAGATGGTCGAGACTCTTACCACGCCATTCATAGTGACCCAGGAGTTAGGGACCGGTATCGGACTCCCCCTCTGCAAAATAATCCTGGAAAAGCACGGTTCACCGTTTATCATCGAAACTTCTCCCGAAGGGGGGACGCAGTATATCATCAGGCTGCCGATCAAGGAGGGTATGTGACATGGCACGTTTACTCGTAGTGGACGACGAAAGCAGCATCCGACTGCTCTATTCCCAGGAACTTGCCGATGCAGGGTACGACGTGGTGACTGCCGGCAGCGCCGCGGAAGCGGTGACACAGCTTGAAGCTGGAGAGTTCGACCTGGTGGTCCTCGACATCAAGCTGAAGAATGAGAGCGGTCTCGATCTGCTGCAAAAGATCGTCAAGGAACGGCATGACATGCCGGTCATCCTCTGTACCGCCTTCTCGTGTTACAAGGACGATTTCTCCGCCTGGCTCGCCGACGGTTATGTGGTCAAATCGAGCGACTTGCAGGAACTGAAGGATGAAATCAGGAAGGTGCTGGCCAAGAAAAGCAGGTAAAGGTAGAGGCAAAGGTAGAGGTAAAGTACAAGGCAATCCGCCGCATTTTCTCTGCCTCTACCTGTGAGCGAAGCGAACGCATACCTTTACCTGATTCTTTACCTGATATTAACACTACAAAGGAGTACATGCTATGAAAGCCGTCATCATGGCGGGGGGCTTCGGCACCCGCATCCAGCCCCTGACCAACAGCCTGCCGAAGCCCATGGTCCCCCTGCTCAACCGCCCCATGATGCTCCATATCGTGGAACTGCTGAAGAAGTACGAGATCACCGACCTGGTAATGCTCCTCTACCACCAGCCCCACATCATCAAGAACTTTTTCCGGGACGGTACGGATTTCGGCGTCAAGATAACCTATGTCACCCCCCTGGAGGACATGGGGACGGCCGGGGCGGTGAAATGCGCCGAAAAGTACCTGGACGACCGTTTCCTCATCATCAGCGGCGACCTGCTGACCGACTTCAACCTGCAGAAGGTGATGGATTTTCATGAACACAACAAGGCGCTGGCGACCATCACCCTCACATCGGTGAAGGATCCCCTGCAGTTCGGCGTCGTTGTCACCAACAAGGAGCACCGGATTACCCAGTTTCTCGAAAAGCCGGGGTGGGGAGAGGTGATCTCCGACACCATCAATACCGGCATCTATGTGCTGGAGCCGGAGATTTTCAAGTATATCCCCGCTGGGGAGAACTTCGACTTCTCCCAGGACCTTTTCCCGAAGCTGCTGGAGAACAATGAGCCCCTGTTCGGTTTCACCGCCAAGGGGTACTGGCGGGATATCGGCAACACTGACTCTTATCGCGAGGCGCACCACGACATCTTCAAGGGGCGGATCAACGTCAGGATCGATGAGCCGAAGGAGGATTTCGTTGGCCGCGACCTGCGCCTGGGGGCGGATGTCCGTCTGGCCGATCCGTCCCATCTGCAGGGGACCGTGGTCATCGGCGACAACTCCCAGATTCTCGGCGAGGCACATATCAAGGATTCGGTGATCGGCCGCAACTGCACCATTGAGCCGGGGGCCAAGCTGAACCGCTGCGTGATCTGGGACAACGTGTTTATCAAGAAGGGGAGCCGGCTGAATGACTGCGTCATCTGCAATAATGTCCGGATTGGCCAGGGGGTCGTCATTGACGAGGGGGTCATCATCGCCGAAGAGACCTCAATCGGCGAGGAGGCCTACATCAAGCAGGACGTCAAGGTCTGGCCGCGCAAGGTGATCGAGGCGGGAGCCATTGTGACCGCCAACCTCATCTGGGGTGAGAAGTGGAAGAAGTCCCTTTTCGAAGGGGCGATGATCAAAGGGCTCACCAACGTGGAGCTCACCCCCGAGTTCGTGGCCAAGCTGGGGTGTGCCTACGGGACGTCGTTTCCCAAAGGGGGGTTCGTGCTGGCGGGCCGTGATGCATATCTCGCCTCGCGCATGCTCAAGAGGAGCTTCATCGGTGGCATCCTCTCCGCCGGCGTCAACGTGCGGGACCTGCTGATGACGCCGTTGCCCATCGTCCGTTACAAGCTGAAGACCTTCGGCGAACTGGGGGGGGTCTACTTCCGGCAGGCCGCAGACGACCCGGCTTCAACCGAGATCATCTTCCTCGACAGCGATGGGCTTGATTTTTCGAGCTCCATGGGGAAGAACACCGAGCGGGTCTTTTTCAAGGAAAACTTCCGCCGCGCCCACCATACGGAGCCGGGGCGCATCACCGAACTCCCCCAGGTCGTCGATTTCTACCGGGAAGGGATAGCCCGGGGACTCGATCAGGCAGCCATCCGCAAGGGGAAGTTCAAGGTGGTCATCGACTTCAACCATTCGCCGGCCGGCCAGGTATTCCCTCCCATCCTCAACGATCTGGGGATCGAGGTCATCAGTCTCAATGCCTATGTTGACGAGGAACGTGGTTCCAGGACTACCGAAGAACGTCCCTTAGGGCTGCAGCAGCTGGCGAAGATCGTTGCCACCCTGGAGGCCAACGCAGGCATCTGGCTGAGCCCCTGCGCGGAGATGATCACCATGGTAGACGAACAGGGGACAATCTACGAAGGGTCCGGCCTGCTGGAACTGTTCGTTGCGCTGATGCTCAAGGCGGGGCAGAAAGGGACTTTTGCGGTGCCGGTCCATGCTCCCTCGACCGTTGAGATCATGGCCCAGGAGCGCGGCTGTGCCGTGGTCAGAACCAAGAGCAGCGAGCGGGCCATGATAGAGGCGACCCTTTCACCAGAAGCGGTTATGGCCGGGTCGATGGATGGCCGCTTCGCTTTCCCCAAATTCCAGGCCGCCTTCGACGGCATGTTCGCCATCGGTAAGGCGATCGAGCTCCTGGCGGCGTTCGGTAAGCCCCTGTCCCAGGTTCTGATCGATGCTCCCCGGCGGGTCTTCCTCCAGACCACCGTCCCCTGCGCCTTCGAGATGAAGGGGGGGATCATGCGCAAGATGAGTGAGGACAGCCTGGACAAGGAGGCCTCCTTCATCGATGGCATCAAGGTGCATTTCGGGCAGGACTGGGCGCTGATTCTGCCGGACCAGCATCTGCCGGTGGTGCACGTGGTTGCCGAGGCCAAGGAGCAGAAGATGGCCCAGAAGCTTCTGGATGAATATCGGAAAAAGGTCGAGACGTGGAAAAAGGAACTTTAACTTGAACCTTGAACGTTGAACGGGACTAAAATGACCGAGCCGCTTTCCATAGTATTTCTCTGGCACATGCACCAGCCTTACTACAAGGAGCCGGTACGTGGAGAGTATCTTCTCCCCTGGACCTATCTTCACGGGGTCAAGGACTACTACGACATGGCTGCCATAGTGGAGGAGACGCCTGGGGCGAAGGTGGTGTTCAACCTGGTGCCGTCGCTTCTTGAGCAGATACGGGACTATGCGGGTGGAACCGCCGTCGATCCCTTTCTGATACGGGGGAAGATGGCGCCGGCCGACATGACCGAAGAGGATCGGCTCTTTCTTCTGGAAAACTTCTTTTCAGCCAATCGCCAGCGGATGATCGAGCCTTACCCGCGCTATCTGGAACTCCTCTACCTGGCGGGGGATGGTGCCGCAACAAAGCTCTCCGACCGGCTGCGCCATTTCCGGGAGCAGGAACTCATCGATCTGCAGGTCTGGTTTTTCCTTGCCTGGACCGGCGAGGCTGCGCGGCGCCGCTACCCCGACCTGCAGAAGCTTATAGACAAGGGAAGAAATTTCACTCCGGCGGACAAGGCGCTTCTCTTTGCGACCCATCGGGAGATACTCAACGAAATAATCCCTCTCTACCGGCGTCTGCACGATGAAGGAAAAGCCGAGCTGGCTGTTTCCCCCTATTTTCACCCGATCCTGCCGCTTGTCTGCGACATGAAAAGCGCCCAGACGGCCATGCCGAGGGCGACCCTCCCTGCAACACGCTTTCGCCATCCCGAAGATGCCCGTGCCCAGGTGAACGGAGGGATTGCCTACTTCAGGGATACCTTCGGATTCGGTCCGACCGGTATGTGGCCATCGGAGGGCTCGGTGAGCGACGAGTCCCTGGCCATTATCGCCGAAAGCGGTCTGAAGTGGGCCGCCACCGATGAAGGGGTGCTTGTTCATACCCTTTCAGGGGGGCTTGGACCGGGCAGGGAGAATCTCTATAAGCCCCACGCCTTCCAGTCGGGAGACCGGCGGCTGGGCCTGTTCTTCAGGGATCACGCCCTCTCGGATCTGATCGGCTTCACCTACTCCCAATGGGACGCAACGCGTGCCGTTGGTGATTTCGTCGGCAGGTTGCTGGAGTTGCACCGGAGGGCTCCCCACGCCCGGGTCGTGTCGGTCATTCTGGATGGCGAGAATGCATGGGAGTACTACCAGGAAAACGGCTACCCGTTTCTGTCCAGCCTTTATGGGGCAATAGCCGGTGAAAAGAGGTTGCAGCTGGCAACCTTCAGCGAGGCACTCGATCGGGCGGTTCCCCTGCAGGTGCTCCCGCACATCCACCCCGGCTCCTGGATCAATGCCAACTACGGTATCTGGGTCGGTCATCCGGAAGAGAACCTGGGATGGGATTACCTGGCACGGGCCAGGGCTGCGGCTGTAGAGTGGAACAGTGAGGTTTCCGGCCTGCTGTCTGACGGGGGGAGCGCCCTCGACCCGGCCGTGAAGGTCGATGACCGGCTCCGGCAGCTTTGTAGAGCTCTTTACGCGGCCGAAGGGAGTGACTGGTTCTGGTGGTACGGCGACGACCATTTTTCCCCCCACAGCGACCGTTTCGACGCCCTGTTTCGCAAGTACCTCATGCACATCTACACGCTGATCGGCCGTGAAATCCCGCAGGAATTGTACCAGCCGATCAAGCAGAAAAGCCCGGCAGGCTTTGTGAGGGAACCGGTGGCACTGATAACGCCAACCATCAACGGGCTGGTGACGGACTATTTCGAGTGGCTTGCAGCGGGGCTTTACGATCTGACCAAGCAGGCATCGGCCATGCATGCCGCGGAAAATCTGCTGCAGTCGTTTTTCTACGGATTCGACCGCAAAAACCTGTATTTCAGGATCGACGGAGTCTCATCCCTTGACCGTTCCCTCCAGGCCGGTGATATCCTCGGTATCCATCTCCTTACCGAAAGGGAATGGCGGATCACGATGAATCCGGCAGCGAGTGAAGGGAGATTGCAGTGCAAAGGTGAAGATGGCTGGATTGATACCGGCGCCGTCTGCCCGTGGAAGATCGTCCGGGTCTGCGAGGTAGCGATCCCCATCGATGCCATCAACCTGATGCCTGGAGGGAAGCTGTTCGCTTATCTCACCTTGGTACGGGGCCAGGAAGAGGTGGGGCGCTGGCCCACCGATGCCCCCATGGTGCTGAAGTATGCCGGACCCGACATAGAACTGGAAAACTGGTTGATATAAAACAGGAGGCTGAATGTCAGAGCTGCGCTGGGACCCCCTCAAGCTTCACTGGGTAATTATCGCTACGGAACGGGGGCGCCGTCCCCGTGACTTTTCAGTGGAGTCCGAAAACGGTGCCCAAACTAACTGTCCCTTCTGCTACGGCAACGAAGACAAAACCCCCCGGGAAATATTTGCCATTCGTCCCTCCGGTCCACCAAACTCTGCAAACTGGCAGGTGCGGGTCGTGCCGAACAAGTACCCGGCCCTCCGGGTCGAGGGTGAGTTGAAGAGTCGCGGTTACGGCCTCTACGACGTCATGGATGGCATCGGTGCCCATGAGATCATCATCGAGACACCGGATCATGACCGGGGACTTGCAGACCTGACTCCTGCCGAGATCACCGGCGTGCTCCAGGCTTATCGCGCCCGCTTTCTCGATCTGCGCCGGGACAGGCGGCTTCGCTATATGGTGCTGTTCAAAAATCACGGTACCCGCGCCGGGGCTACTCTCTCACATTCCCATAGTCAGCTCATCGCCGTGCCGCTCACCCCACCGGTCGCAGCGACTGAACTCCGGATCTGCCGGGAGTTTTACGCCACCAAGGAGCGCTGTATCTTCTGCGACCTCATTGACTTCGAAATATCCTGCGGCGACCGGATCGTGCGGGAGTTTGCCAATTACGTCATCATGACTCCCTATGCTTCCTGTTTTCCCTTCGAGCTCAGACTTTACCCGAAGCGCCACTCCCATGACTTTGCCCTACTGGGGGACGGGGACCTGGCGGAACTGGCGGTGGCCATGAAAGAGATGCTTTTCCGCCTCAAGAAGGTTCTCAAGGATCCCCCGTATAATTTCATTCTCCATACGGCTCCACCCACCCAGGATCGGCTGGGCAAACCCGAATACTGGGGTTCCATCGAGTACGACTATCACTGGCATATCGAACTGGTGCCGCGGCTTACCCAGATTGCCGGGTTCGAGTGGGGAACCGGTTTTTTCATCAATCCGACATCCCCGGAAGATGCGGCTACTTTCCTCAGGGATGCGGAGATCTGAAGTTCGACGTCCCGACGCAGGTGCCATCGGGATCATTCTCTCCCCGTTTTCCCTATGTGAGGCTCTGCAATGAAGATCCTGTTTATTGCTTCTGAAGTTGCCCCCTTTGCCAAGACCGGCGGACTGGCGGATGTCGCCGGCTCGCTCCCTGTTGCGCTCAAGCGCCTGGGGCACGATGTCCGCATCATCCTCCCCATGTACAAGACCGTTGGCGAAGGGACATTCCCGATCCACAAAGGGCGCAAGAGCGTGGAAGTCCGCCTGGGAGAAACTCTTCACAAGGGATTTCTACGGCAGACCACCTATGCCGACATGCCGGTCTACCTGCTGGAAAACAGACATTTCTTTCAGCGGGACCACCTGTACGGGTCGCCCGAAGGGGACTATCCGGACAACCACCAGCGATTTGCCTTTTTCTGCCGGGGGGTGCTCAATCTGCTGAAGCGGATGGATTTTCGTCCCGACCTGCTCCACTGCCATGACTGGCAGACCGCCCTGGTTCCCGTCCTGCTCAGGTACGAGTACCGGCAGGACCCGTTTTTCATGAACATGGCGACCCTGTTTACCATCCATAATCTCGCCTACCAGGGATTGTTCCCCAAGACTGCCCTTGCGGAGATGGGCCTCGACTGGTCATACTTCACTATTGACCGGCTTGAATTCTATAACCAGGTCAACCTCATGAAGGGGGGTATCATGGCTGCCGATCTGGTGACGACCGTTTCTCCCTCATACTGCAAAGAGATTCTGTCAGCTGACCAGGGATGCGGTCTTGAGGGGGTGCTGGCAGAGCGCGGTGACGACCTGTTCGGTGTCCTCAACGGTCTGGATACCGATGAGTGGGATCCTGCCACTGACCGGCAGCTCTTTAAAACATACACGTCGGCGACACTTGCGGGGAAAGTAGTCAACAAGAAGGGGTTGCAGAAACGGCTCGGCCTGGACGTGGCGCCGGACATCCCCCTTGTCGGCATGGTGACGCGGCTTGCGTCCCAGAAGGGGATCGATCTGCTGGCAGAAATCCTTCCCCGGTTGGCGGGGGAAAAGGTGCAGTTTGTGCTGCTCGGTGCCGGCGACGAAACCTACCATCGGCTGTTTGAAGATTTTACTGCACACGGTTTCGGTAATATCTCGCTCAACATCGGTTACGATTCCGTATGCGCCCGACAGATTTACGCCGGTAGCGATATCTTCCTTATGCCGTCCCAGTACGAGCCGTGTGGCCTCGGTCAGCTTATAGCTCTTCGCTATGGAGCGGTTCCGGTGGTGAGGAAAACAGGCGGCCTGGCGGATACGGTGTTCGACGGAAGGGACGGGGCGCGGGAGCCCAACGGTTTCACTTTCGATGACTTTACGGCTGACGCCTTGTGGGAAGCAGTGCAAAGGGCGTTGCAGTCTTACCGGACGCGGGATGTCTGGAAAAAACTGGTCCGGCGCGGCATGAACCGGGATTATTCCTGGCAGCAGTCGGCCGGCGACTATGAGCGGCTGTATCGTGCCGCGCTGACAAGAAAGAGGATATGAGGCATGGCGCTGGAAAGGGATGACCTGGCGGAGTTGGAAAAGGAAGTCAGAAAGCTCCTCGATGACAACCGGAAGTTTCTTGAGCGGGTACTGGACGACGATTTCGAGCCGGATGAGGCGACAGAGGATGATGGGCCGGAGGTAACGGAGGAGCTGTAGCGCCAATGGATTGTTCAGCCCAAAAACGGCAATTAACGCGGAAAATGCGGATAACTTCCTGGTAAAGGTGGATGAACCCCGTATTCCTGTTCGACCCCAAGGTTGAGGCCGGGATCCGCAGTTATCCTGGTTTTTCCGACTTTTCTGCGTCCCGAATGCTTTTTTCAGGATGGTTGAAGGTAGCAAAAAGAAAGCCCCCGGAGTCCAGACCGGGGGCTTTCTTTTGTTCACTGTCTGTATCGGGGGTCAGTGCTCGGGGATGCTTCCCTCGGCCCCCTCACCCGTGACATCGCGACCTTCCGCCATGTGACAGTCGCTGCAGTTGGTCTTGTACAGCTCGTTGCCGATGTCCACCGGATGGACAAATTCTTTGACCACGGTGCCGGCCGGGATATTCTCCTGTTTCTGCCCAAGGACGGTATGGCACAGGTCACAATCTTTGGAGATAATCCGCCCTTCCGCAGACTTGTGCTTGCCATCATGGCAGCGGAAGCATCCCGGCGAGTAAAAGTGGCCGATGTTGTTCGGGTAGGTGCTCCACGATACCTTCATGGCGGGGAAAAAGTTCCGGCCGTAGATTTCCTGGATCTCCACGGTCGCTTTGCTGATAGCAGCCGCTTTCCCCTTGGCTACGGCGGGATAGTTCTTCTCGTAATATTCCGGAATAGCCTTGGCGATAGTGGCCTTCGCTTCAGCTGAGGTCTTGTACGGTCTGCTCAGGAGTTCCACGGCGACTTTCTTGATAAAGGGGAGCGACTGGTCGATGTGGCCGGAGACGAAATTCTCGTCCATCTCCTGGCTCGGCGAACGGTAAATATGGGTCGGCCTGTTGTGGCAGTCGATGCAGTCCACCCGGCGTTTTTCTCCCTTGGCGATTTCCTCCCTGGTCAGGGGCTTTTCGGTGTCCATGTATTCGGTGATCTTGCCGTCTTTCCCTTTGACTGATATGTAGGGAATGTCGAAGCGTTTCTTGTCGCGGGCGATATAGTTCACCTCGGTGCCGATGTGCCAGTGGATCCCTTTTGCGTGGGGGCTTTTCGGTGATCCTCCGATGTTGATCAGCATGTTGATCTCACGCGGCATGTTGGTTTCGTTGGGGGCGTAGTGGTAGAAGACCTTCTGCCGTCCGGAATAGAATTTTTCCGGCCAATGGCAATGCTCACAGGTGTCCCGTGCCGGACGGAGGTTTTCTACGGGTGTTTCGATGGGAGTCGGATAGGTGTGGAATGCCACGGCATAGAGCTGCCGCATGCCGGATATCTTGGCTTTCACATACCAGGCGGCACCGGGACCTACGTGGCATTCGACGCATTTAACCTTGGCGTGGGGGGAGTTACTCCATGCAGTATGTTCCGGTTCCATGACAGTGTGGCAGAGTTCGCCGCAGAAGGTGGTCGATTCGGTGAATTCATACCCCTTGAGTGAGGCGATGGAAACGATCAGGACAAAAACGATGGATGCCACGATGAAGAAAATGAACAGGTGGCGCCGTGCAGGTTCGTTCAGATCGAGTCGCGGATACTGGGGGATTTCCTCCTCCAGTGAAATCATTCCTTCGATGATCGCCTTGCGGCGCTGGTTACGGACCCGCCATGCACCGAGCGGCACGAGAATGAGGCCGACGATGAGCATGCCGGGAAAGACAAAATAGGTCAGTAGTCCGAGGTACGGGTTGTCGACGCCGGTCATGGCCTCATAGGAGAGGAAGACGATGATCAGGCAGGTGGCGGTCACCGCCAGTATCATGCCGATCATGCTTATGATATTCCATGCGTATCCTGCGGTTTTTCTGATGGCCATTAGCGAGATATCTCCTTATAAAAAACAGTTCGGTTGCATCGACGGAACAATCCATGTTGATGCCGAAACATCATGCAAAATTACAACGCTGTTTCAGATTTTGTCAAACATAAAAAGTGCACCGCAAAAAATAAATCTTGCCATTATGCTGAAAAACTTGCTAGTATTTACTCCTTTTAATCTGTCTCTCTGTTTTTTGCTCCCCCTGCCTTCCTGCTAACGACTCCTCAGGAGTATATCGCACGCTGCCATCGCCTCTACCTTGACATTCCCCCCGCTTTTTGCTAGCTTCGCGGCAATACAGGCACCGTACGCAAAGGAGTTCCCGCTATGAGGAAAAAGCTCTTCATCCCCGGTCCGGTTGAGGTCGCACCGGAAATACTGCAAGCCATGGCAACCCCCATGGTCGGCCACCGCATGCCAGAGTATGCCGTTCTTCACAAGGGAGTGAAGGAGAAGCTCAAGCGGCTCCTTGAGACCGATTCGAGAGTCTTCCTTGCCACGTCGAGTGCTTTCGGTGTCATGGAGGGGGCTGTTCGCAACCTGGTGGGGAAGCGTTGCGCCAATTTCTGCAACGGCGCTTTTTCTGACAAGTGGCACGACGTTACCCGCCGCTGCTCCAAGGAGGCGGATGCGATCAAGGTGCCGTGGGGGGAGCCGATTACTCCGGAACTGGTGGATGCGACTCTTGCCACCGGTCGGTACGACGCCATCACCCTGATCCACAACGAGACATCTACCGGTGTCATGTCGCCGCTCCCCGAAATTGCCGCGGTGCTGCGTCGCTATCCGGAGGTTGTATCGATCATCGATACGGTCTCATCCATGAGCGCCCTCCGTATTCCTGTTGATGAACTGGGTATCGACTGCTGCATCTTCGGGGTGCAGAAGGCCTTTGCCCTTCCTCCGGGTATGGCGGTATTCACTGCAACTGACAAGGCCCTTGAACGGAGTAAAACCATCGAGGGGCGAGGGTATTATTTCGATTTTCTCGAATTTGCCGCCGCCGATGAGAAAGACAACACCCCTTCTACTCCCTGCATTTCACATATTTACGCAATGGACCTGCAACTGGACCGCATGTTTGCCGAAGGACTCGATGCACGCTGGGAGCGGCACCGGAGGATGGCCGATTACGTCAGGGGGTGGGTGGTCGAGCGGGGCTATGGCTTTTTCCCCGCAACAGACTACCGCTCCGTGACCCTTACCTGTGCGGCCAACACCCGCGGCGATGACCTGGGCACACTCAAGAAGCGGATGGGTGAGCGTGGGTACGCCTTTGACGACGGTTACGGGAAAATAAAGGGGAAGACGTTCCGCATTCCCCATATGGGTGATATGCAACTTGCCGATCTTGAGGAGTTCCTCTCAGTCCTGGATGAACTCATCGCTAAGTGATAAGTCCTTTCGGTATGATTTTGTGCGGGAGTGCTGCTTTTTTTTCTCGGATTAGCTGTTATAGTTTGTGGTAGCCGGCAGTTTGAGTACAGCGTAGCCGATGACCATTAAGCACGCGAGGAGGTTTTCATGAAATGTCCCCACTGTGGCGGGAGGAAGGCCGTAGAGATCGATATCCATTCGGAAGGGTTCTCCGCCGAAGCATCACCGGTGAAAGAATGCGGTAAATGTGGTCTGATCTGGCGCGTAAAGGTAGTAGACGACCACACCGAGATTGACATCATTAAGCCTGCCAAGAAATAGAGATATCCAGGGCGGTATGGTCCGGCTCAAGCCGGCTCGAACAGGTCTTTGCCTGCGCCGCAGACCGGGCAGACCCAGTCGTCCGGCAGGTCCTCGAAGCTGGTGTGCGGCGGTACGCCGTTATCCGGGTCGCCTGTGGCCGGATCATACACGTACTGACAGATTGTGCAACGCCAACTTTCCATGTCTATTCCCTCCTGTAAAGTAATTTCCCACCACCGGTTCCACTGTAACACCCAAAGCACATGTGTCAATAACCTGCCAGCGATATCAAATTTGCCGATTAGCATCGATCTTCCGCCAGAGAAGTTGCCATCCCCGAATGCCTTTATCGGGGTATGGTTTTCCTCCTATCCGAAACCGGGTTCACGATCAGAATCTTTTCGGGAATGACAGTTGTGGGATGTAGCGGAAAATCAGTCGCACTCAGGTCAAATTTTATTTTGAGTTTACAGAGTGTTGTGCTATTTTAGCGAAGCTAAAACTCTGTATTTACAATATCCAAATGAGGAAGGGGAACGGCATGGGGTACGAGGTTAAAAACGAGCAATTACTTAAGTGGGTGGAGGAGGTATCTGCTCTATGTAAGCCTGATAACATTCACTGGTGTGACGGGTCGCAGGAGGAGTATGACAACCTGTGTAATCTGCTCGTGCAGAGCGGCACGTTTCGCAAACTGAATCCGGAGAAACGGCCCAACAGCTATCTTGCCTGCTCCGACCCGATCGACGTCGCCCGGGTTGAGGACCGCACCTTTATCTGCAGCCTTTCCAAGGACGATGCCGGCCCTACCAACAACTGGATGCCTCCGAAAAAAATGAAGGAAACCCTCAATGGGCTCTTCAAGGGGTGCATGCAGGGACGTACCATGTATGTCATTCCCTTCAGCATGGGCCCCTTGGGTTCCAATATTGCCAAGATCGGCGTGGAGATCTCCGACTCTCCTTATGTTGCCGTCAATATGCGCATCATGACCCGCATGGGCAAGAAGGTTATCGACGTCCTCGGCGACGGTGAGTTCGTTCCCTGTCTCCACTCCGTCGGCGCACCGCTGGCCCCGGGACAGAAGGATTCAACCTGGCCGTGCAACAAGGAAAAATACATTGTTCATTTCCCGGAAGAGCGCGCCATCTGGTCCTTCGGTTCCGGCTACGGCGGCAACGCCCTCCTCGGCAAGAAATGTCTCGCACTGCGCATCGCTTCGAAGCAAGGTAAGGACGAGGGGTGGCTGGCCGAGCATATGCTCATCCTCGGCGTCGAATCCCCCACCGGCGACAAGACCTACGTGGGGGCCGCCTTCCCCAGTGCCTGCGGCAAAACAAATTTCGCCATGCTCATCCCCCCCAAGGGTTTCCAGGAGAAGGGTTGGAAGGTTACCACCATCGGCGACGACATCGCCTGGATCAAGCCGGCCGCCGACGGCCAGGTATATGCCATCAATCCGGAGTACGGCTACTTCGGCGTTGCCCCCGGCACCAACTACAAGACAAACCCCAACGCCATGATCTCCTGCGAGAAAAACTCCATTTTCACCAACGTAGCTCTCACCGAAGACGGTGATGTTTGGTGGGAAGGGATTGACGGCGATGTCCCGGCCAAGTTGACCGACTGGCAGGGCCAGGAGTGGACCCCCGGCTGCGGCCGTCCTGCTGCTCACCCCAACGCCCGCTTTACCTCCCCTGCTTCCCAGTGCCCCTCTATTGATCCGGACTGGGAGAACCCCAAAGGGGTGCCCATGAGCGCCTTTATCTTCGGCGGCCGCCGCAAGGATACCGTGCCGCTGGTCTATCAGGCCTTCAACTGGAACTACGGCGTCTACCTCGCCTCTACCCTTGGTTCCGAAACAACTGCCGCTGCAGTCGGCGCAACCGGCAACGTTCGTCGCGACCCGTTCGCCATGCTCCCCTTCTGCGGCTACCACATGGCCGACTACTTCGCCCACTGGCTGCAGTTTGGCCGCACCATTGCCAAACCGCCCCGAATATTCAGCGTCAACTGGTTCCGCAAAGATGCCAACGGAAAGTTTATCTGGCCGGGTTATGGCGACAACATGCGTGTTCTGAAGTGGATCGTCGAGCGGGTGCAGGGCAAGGCCGGTGCTGTCGAATCTCCGCTGGGATGGATGCCCCGCTACGAGGACATGGACTGGGAAGGACTGGATATGCCCCGGGAGAAGTTCAACGATATGATGTCTGTTGACCGTGACGTCTGGCAGAACGAGGTCATCTCTCACGAGGAGCTGTTCGTCAAGATGTATGACAAGCTCCCCAAGGAGTTCCTCCACATCCGCGAACTGATCCTCTCCAGTCTCTGGCGTTCGCCGGAGCATTGGGAACAGATAGGTGACGTCAACCCTGAGGGATGGAATGAGTAAGAGACACTGGTGTCCGACCACGCCTCCTCTCGACTGCAGGGAGGCATAGTGTAACCGGCACCGCATCGCTGTCATGAACGTAAAAACCGGGTGGCATGTCTGGATATTTCCAGGCTGCCACCCGGTTTTTTTTGTTTCATGTTATGGACGACAATAATAAATGAAAGGCTAACAGTGATGGATCTGTTTAAAACTTTTTGTGCCGGTGGCTGTTCACTATTAAGAAAATCATGATATTCTGTAAAACAGCGTTAAGCGCCTAATGAAGCTTTGGCTGATATTCATTTGTGCTGAATCTGTTATGAAGGAACATAAATTTGTAAAAATTAACACAACCTTGTCGTGAGGAGGATCTTCGCATGGAAAAAGGGGGCAGCAAGGGGAAAGGTGAAAATCCAGAACAATGTTTTGATGTACCGCGTGCGCTGGCAGAGAGAGGGATTACCCGCCGTGACTTCATGAAGTTCTGCACCGCCATGTCGGCGGCCCTGGCGCTCCCGATGACACTGGTGCCGAGGATCGCCGCGGCTCTGGAGAGCGATGCTCGCCCGTCAATCATCTGGTTGGAGTTCCAGAGCTGTACCGGGGATACGGAAGCCCTGCTGAGGGCTGCTAACCCGACAGTCGGGGAAATAATCCTTGATGTCCTCTCCATCGACTATGCCGAAACGATCATGGCGGCTGCAGGTCATCAGGCAGAGGAAGCCAGGGCGAAGACTGTCAAAGAATCCAGGGGGAAATACATCGCCATCGTCGAAGGGGCCGTTCCCATGAAGGACGGTGGCATCTACTGCTGTATTGGTGGCAGGTCGGCTCTCGACATTGTCCGTGAAGTCTGCGGCGGTGCCTTGGCCACCATAACGGTCGGCACCTGTGCTTCCTACGGGGGAATCCCTGCCGCGGCTCCCAATCCGACCGGCGCGGTCGGTGTCAAGGAAGCGGTACCGGGCGCCACGGTGATCAATCTTCCAGGCTGTCCCGTGAACACCGACAACCTGGTGGCCACCGTTGTCCATTTCCTGACCTTTGGCAAGCTCCCTGCCGTCGACGGTAAGGGGCGACCCCTGTTTGCCTACGGCAAGCGGATCCACGACAACTGCGAGCGCCGGCCCCACTTTGATGCGGGGCAATATGTGGAGTCGTGGGGTAGTGAGGCCCATCGAAGTGGTCACTGCCTCTACAAGATGGGGTGCAAGGGGCCGGAGACTTTCCATAACTGCCCCGTCCAGCGTTACAACGAGAAGACCAGCTGGCCGGTGGGATCGGGACACGGCTGTGCCGGCTGTTCGGAGCCCCAGTTCTGGGATACCATGACACCTTTCTACCGAAGACTCCCCAACGTGCCGGGGTTCGGCATCGAGACGACCGCCGACAAGATTGGTACCGGCCTGGCGGTTGCGACTGCTGCTGCCTTTGCCGCCCACGGGGTGGTAAGCGGGTTCCGGCATAAAGATGACGAATCCAAGGATGGAAAGGGGGGTAACCAATGACCAAAATAGTCGTAGATCCTATCACGAGGATAGAAGGACACCTCCGCATTCAGGCCGAGGTGAACGGAGGGACCATTACCGATGCCTGGAGTTCCAGCACCATGTTCCGGGGGATCGAGTCCATCCTCAAGGGGAGAGACCCGCGTGATGCCTGGTACTTTACCCAGCGGATATGCGGTGTCTGTACGACGGTCCATTCCATTGCCTCCATAAGGGCGGTTGAGAACGCTCTGAACATCACGGTCCCCCTGAACGCCGAGCTGATCCGTAACATCATTATTGGCACGCAGCTGGTACAGGACCATGTGATTCATTTCTACCACCTCCATGCCCTTGACTGGGTAGACGTAGTGTCGGGGCTCAAGGCAGACCCGGTAAAGACGGCTTCCCTGGCCGCGTCCCTCTCCGACTGGCCCCTCAATTCCCCCACCTACTTCAAATCCGTTCAGGACAAGGTGGCTGCCTTCGTCAAGAAGGGGCGGCTTGGCCCCTTCAGCAACGCCTACTGGGGGCACCCGGCCTACAAACTCCCTCCGGAAGCCAACCTGATGGCTACGGCCCACTACCTGGAGGCGCTGGACTGGCAACGTGAGATTATAAAAATTCATGCCATACTTGGCAGCAAGAACCCCCATCCTCAGACCTTCCTGGTGGGAGGAATGGCAATCCCCATCGACCCCAATTCCCAGAACGCCCTGAATGCCGACAAGATAGCCGAAATCGGGGAACTGCTCGGGAAAATGAAGCGGTTCGTGGAAAAGGTCTATATCCCTGACCTGCTGGCGGTGGCTTCATTCTACAAGGATTGGGCAGGGATCGGCGCCGGCGTCGGGAACTACCTGAGCTACGGTGAATACCCTCTGGACAACAGCGGCAAACCTGAAAAGCTCTGGTTTCCCCAGGGGATCATTCTCAACCGTGACCTCACCAAGGTTCACCCCATCGATCAGAAGAAGATCACCGAAAGTGTGGCCCACTCCTGGTATGAGGGTGGGGCTGCCGGCGTGCATCCCTATGACGGGCAGACCGATCCGAAATACACGGGGCCGAAGCCCCCCTACGACATGATCGATACGAACGGGAAATACTCCTGGGTAAAATCGCCCCGGTATGACGGAAAACCCATGGAGGTTGGGCCCCTCGCCGTTATTCTCGTCGCCTATGCCTCGGGGCATGCCGGTGCGAAGGGAGCTGTCGACATGGTGCTCAAAAAACTCGGTGTCGGCCCCGAAGCGCTCTTCTCTACCCTTGGACGCACGGCTGCCCGGGGGATAGAGGCCCTGTTGGTTGCAGAAGAACTCCCCAAGTGGCTCGACATGCTCGTGGCCAATATCAAGGGGGGAGACCTGACAAGCCACAATGGCGAGAAGTGGGACCCGGCCAGCTGGCCGCACGAAGCTGCCGGCTTCGGTTGGCATAATGCGCCGCGCGGTGCCCTGGGGCACTGGGTGAGGATCAGGGACCAGAAGATTGAAAATTACCAGGCGGTGGTTCCGACTACCTGGAACGCATCTCCCCGTGACGAGAAGGGACAGCGGGGGCCGTACGAGGCTGCGCTGGTGGGCACTCCCCTGGCTGACCCGGACAAGCCGCTGGAAATACTCCGGACTATCCATTCATTCGACCCGTGTCTCGCCTGTGCTGTCCACGTGGTCGATCCGGAGGGGAACGCAATGGTGGATGTCAAGGTCCTCTGAGGGGGTGTGCCATGAAACAGAACCAGGAATGCCTGCATGAAACGTACGTCTGGGAGGTGCCCGTCAGGGTAACCCACTGGGTGAATGTGCTCTCCATAGCCACTCTGTCGGTGACCGGCATCTTCATCGGTTCACCGGTAACGCTGGGGTTGACCGCCTCAGCGTATGTCATGGGGTGGATCAGGTTCATCCATTTTGTAGCGGGCTATCTTTTTGCCATCAGTGTCGTGAGTCGTATCTACTGGTCGTTCGTCAGTAACCGGTATGCCGGATGGCGCGAGTTCGTCCCCTTCCTGTCCGCCGAAGGGCGCCGCAACATGTGGCGGATGTTTGCCTATTACACATTCATGAGCCGGAAGGTCCCCCATCCTATCGGTCATAATGCCCTGGCGGGGGCGACCTACCTGCTTGTGTTCCTCCTCTATCTGGTCATGATTCTCACCGGGTTCACGCTCTATTCGGAGCATGCGCCCCATGGCCCACTGCACGCACTGCTGGGATGGATGTTTGCGCACTTTTCCAATCAGGGGATACGGCAGACCCACCATCTGATAATGTGGTTTCTCATCGGCTTCGCCATCCATCACATCTACAGTGCCTGGCTGATGGATGTGAAGGAACGGGGAGGGGTCATATCCAGCATCTTTGGCGGCTACAAACCGGTGCAGGGAAGGGAGTAGGGGTGTCTGTTCTCGTGCTCGGCATAGGAAACCTGATCATGTCCGATGACGGTATCGGCGTGAGGGTCGTCCAGCTTCTCCAACAGGAGTACCGGTTTCCCTCGGAAGTGACGGTCCTGGATGGAGGGACCCTGGGGCTGGACCTTTTGCCGTGGCTGGAAGGTACGGAGCAACTTCTCATGGTGGATGCCGTCGAAACCGGCCGGGAGCCGGGGACGGTGGTGCGGCTTGAGGGAGAAGAACTTCCCGTCGCGCTCAAAACCAAGCTCTCCCCCCATCAGGTGGGACTGCAGGACCTTCTGGCCGTGGCGGAATTGCAAGGATTTTCGCCGCAGGAGATGGTGCTCTGGGGGGTCCAGCCGGCGATTCTGGAGATGGGGACGGAGCTTTCGTCCGCGGTGGCTGCCCAGATGGACACCCTTGTGGACCGAGTGCTTGCCGAGCTCGCCGGTTGGGGGGTAGCTGGGCAGCCGATCGCCGGGTAGTCTTACTCTCTGGATGGTTCCACGGTTGTTAGGTGCCTGTGCCGGGATTGCCGGCCAGGCTTTTTTTGTGGCCAGGAGCATGCCCTGCTGCGATGAATATCGATTGACGCGCAGAATACCGGGGGTGTATAACACAGAACCGGACGTTTCCGGGAGACGTGACGGGAGGCGGGTTAATGGAAGAGGAAGAGAAACCGGTCGGGGCATTGGGGCGGATTACCGCCGTGCTGCAGATACTGATCGTTGTTGTAATCGTCGGTTTTGCAACGATTCAGCTCTTTCTCGGCAACTTTGCGGCGGCGATGTCCACGTTCCCCCTGCTGGTGGTCTACTGGTTTTTTCTTACCGTCTGGCAAAAGCGCTCCTAGCAGCTCTGTAACCAGGGAGTTCAGACCATCGTGCACCACCGCCTGCTTAAAAATTCATCCTCGTTTGCCCTGCCGCTCATCCTCCTGGTCGCTGCATACCTCGTGCTTCCCCGCATCTCCTCATTACCTCCTTCGTGGCAGATGAACCTGATTTCCGCTCCCTACATTATCTTTGCCACCCTTCTCCTCTTAAGCTTCCACTTCAACCGCGGCCGGATCTTCTGTGTCTCCCTCCTGCTCGGTGCTGCCTACTGGAGTTATCGCGCTTACCTTCTTCAGGGGCTGGTTGACTTCCGTGCCGGCATGATCTACCAGGCACTGGCAATTCTTCTCCCGGTCAATATCACTCTCTTCTGTTTCCTCCGGGAAAGGGGGATACTGACGAGCGCCGGCCGGCTTCGCCTTGCCTTCCTGGCCAGCCAGGTGGCTATGGTCGCCTGGTTCGTCCGTTACAACTATGTTGAGGTCCAGCAGTTCATCGGCCGGGAACTGGTCTCCAGCGACTTTCTGGAGAGGTTCCTCCTCCCCCAGACAGCGCTTTTCCTCTTCCTTGCCGGGGGGGTGCTCATTGCCGTTAAACTGCTCATCAGCCCCTCCCCATTGTTGAGTGGCATGTTCGGGGCACTGCTGGCCCTGGCCATATCATGCAACTGGCTCACCACCGAGCATCTCGTGCCGCTGTTCATGGGGACAGCCGGTCTGCTCCTCGTAATCAGCGTCCTCCAGGAGTCACACAATATGGCGTACCGGGACGATCTCACCAGCCTGCCGTCGCGCCGTGCCCTCAACGAGCAGTTGATGGGGCTGGGGAGGCAGTACGCCATCGCCATGCTCGACGTCGACCATTTCAAGAAATTCAACGACACCTACGGCCACGACGTGGGGGACCAGGTCCTCCGGATGGTGGCGAGCAGGATGCAGGCGGTCGGGGGGGGAGGCCGGGCGTACCGTTACGGCGGGGAGGAGTTCACCATTCTTTTTCCCCGCAAGCGTCTGGCAGATGCCACTGCTCACTTGGAAGAGGTCCGCAGGAGTATTGCCGACTACCAGATGAAAATCCGCAGCGCTGAACGTCCCAAGGACGGTCAGGAGGGGAAGAAACAACGCGGCGCCGGCAACGGCGACCAGACCGTTTCGGTTACTATCAGTATCGGCGTTGCCGAGTGCTGCGACGGCTCCCCGACCCCAGAAACAGTGATAAAGGCCGCAGACCAGGCCCTCTACCGTGCCAAGCAGAAGGGACGCAACCAGGTCTGCACATAAACCCTCCCTGTACCACCACAATCTGCATTTAACCAAAAAACGGCAATTGAACGCGGAACAAGCGATACATCTTGATTTAGGCGGATAAACCCAGGATGTCAGATTTCAATTGAAAAAAATGGTTGAGGTTTTGGCCTGACCCCGCAGTTCTCCTGATTTTTTAGTCTTTCCCGCGTTCCAATTCCTTTTTTCAAGTTTAATTGTACTTTCGCTACAACCTGCCGATTATTGACCCACGTCATAATCTTTTATCCTCCGCCGCGCTATGCTGAAATCATCACAGGAGGAGGAAACCATGGAATTCAACCAGAATCTCGGCAATCAGGCTATCCAGGACGTCATCGCCACCCACCCCCCCATCGGAGACATTCTCAGCCGCTACGACATCGGCTGTGTTACCTGCAAGGTGGGGATATGCCTTCTCAAGGACGTGGTTTCCATCCACGGCCTTTCCAAAGAGGATGAGGCGAAAATAGAATCGGAAATCAATACCTATCTGGCAGACAACGGAAAAGGAGAATAACATGAGTCATCTCGGTTGCGGCTGTCCCGGCAGCATGGCGCGGGTCATCGAAAGAAACGAAACTAACGGTAACGAAACGGCGGCACAGGCACCCTCAGAACTGCGGCAGTGGCCGGTCCAGCTCCACCTGGTCCCCACTACGGCACCCTACTTCCAAGAGGCTGACATTCTGGTATCGGCCGACTGCGTAGCGTTTGCACTGGGAAGTTTCCACCGCGACCTGCTGAAGGGTAAGGCGCTTGCCATTGCCTGTCCCAAGCTGGACGAAACCGGCAACTACGTTGAGAAGCTTGCCACCATCTTTCGTGAGAGCCGGGTAAAGAGTGTTACCGTTGCCATCATGGAGGTCCCCTGCTGCCGGGGTCTCGATGTCATGGTGAAGCAGGCGGTTGCCCAGTCGGGGCGGGACATTCCTCTGGAGACACTTGTAATAGGCATTGATGGCGAGAGGAGGAACTGAAAATGGCTACGAAACGGGACATTACGACTGCATTGGTCGATGAGCACAGGCTTATACTAAGGATGCTGACGATCCTGGAGCGGAACGCCAGCCTGACGGGAGAGGGGGCGTACACCGATTACCGGTTCTATCTCGATGCGGTGGACTTCATCCGGAACTACGCGGATCGCTTCCACCACGCCAAGGAGGAAGATGTGCTGTTCGAGGCGCTGGTGGCAAACGGCATGCCGCGGCAGAACAGCCCTGTTGCGGCGATGCTGCTGGAGCACGATCAGGGACGGGCTTTCGTCCGCGCCATGGAAGAAGCGGCCCAGGCTGCATTGCGGGGTGAGCCGGGACAGGACGGGATAATTGCCGCAAACGCCCTCGGTTATCTGGAGCTGCTTCGGGAGCATATTGCCAAGGAGGATGAGATTCTCTATCCGCTGGCGGAACGGCTCATACCGGACACCGTGCGGGACGGCATCATCGCAGCCTACGGCGCGGCTGAAGCCAGGACGTCCGGCGATTTTGCGGCGAGGTGGTATGAGGAACTGGTGGCACGTTGCGAGGGTGAAGTGGTTGACCGGGCAGCGTAGTTGACGGCCGGCTTGCATGATGAACGGGAAAGGGGAGGTCGATTGACCTCCCCTTTCTGTAATAATTAACGGGCAGTTACTCTAACCCTGTCCTATCTGTCCGAATGGGGTACGGCCGGCGGCGGAATCGGCATGGGCGAGGAAACGCCGATATCCAGTGATTCGGTTGTCACCGGCGCCGGTGCGGCGATTGCCGGTTCGGTCGTCGTCTCGGCTACCGCAGGAGGCAGGGTTTGAGCCGCCGGCTGGGGAGCAGCTGGAGCAGCCTGGGGTGAGGCCTGAACAGGTTTCAGCGGAGCAGGCTGTTGTGAATCCGGAATCGATGGTTTCTTTTTCTCCTCGCTGCCGTTGCCGAACATGTTGGAGTCGGGGGTGAGGAGGGAAACCATTTTTTCAAACTGATCGGCGTACAGGACGGAAACCTGATTCTTCGAGGAGATCCCGGATGTCTGTGTCTTGTCGAAAGCCCGGCCGAGTCCCTCGATGGTTTTGTACCTGACCTCCACCTTGTCGGTGGCATTGGCCGCCGCCTCGTCAAAATCGGGGTACTGGAGGGCCAGCATCGGGGGGAAGGATAACAGCCGCTGGCGGAAGTTGGGGTACTCCCAGAGCACGGTGCCGTCTGCATCAAGAATCTGGGCTGTCATGATGAGATAGTCGTAGTTGCTTTCCAGGTAAGAGAGGAGGTTGCTGGAACGGATCGATTCCTTTTGGGTTATGCCACTCACGACGATGACCATGACCGCATCCACACCGTTTTTCTTTATGTAATCGCGCAGTTCCTGCATCTTGAAGAAATACTTGTTGTAGAGCACGCCGGCATCATCCCGCCGTTCGCGGCGGAATACCAGGTTTCCCATGAGCTGGTCGGGGTCGTCGGGAAGGAACTGTACCGAAAAGTAGGAGCCGGTGTCCCTCAGCATGGCAACCAGTTCCTTTTCGTTCCTGCGATTGGCCTCCTTGACGAGACCGACGAGGGCATCCTTGTCCGGATACCGGATCTCCGAGTTGGCGTCCACCAGTAGCGGCGCCACGCCGAGCACCCTTACCTTGCTCGTGTAGGTGTCTTTCGGGACATTGTAGTAATTGTGGGAACAGCCAAAGGTGAAGATGGAAATGATAACGACGGGGAGAAGCTTCAGCATCCTGTTCACAGCCATGCCTCCTGGGGGAATTGTCTCGGTGGTATCCGGGGCGTCGATGTGCCGTTATAGCAGAAATGGCGCGAAATGGCCATGGATTAATCCTTGTCCTGCAGCATGATGAACCCCATCTGTCTCCCTGTGTCTCCTCCGTCCCGCCGGTAGGAGAAGAACAGGTCGTGGTTGCAGCTGACGCACTGTGTCGCCGAGCTGATGTTCTCCCCGGCAAGGCCGGACTCCAGGAGATGGCGCCGGTTGGCCGCTGCCAGGTCGAGCCCCCATTTCCCCTTCTCCAACTCCGTGGCGAACAGATCCCAGCCGGCGCCACCCTTCTTGAAAGCCTCCATGACCGGTTCGTCGACCTGGTAGCAGCAGGGGCCGATGCCGGGTCCGACCGCCGCCAGTATGTCGGCTGGTTTACTGTCGAACATCTTCACGAGCGCCTCCACCCCCTTGTGGGCGATGAGGCCGGCAGTCCCCTTCCAGCCGGCATGGAGCGCTGCGGCAACTTTCCGTACCGGGTCGAGGAGGAGGAGCGGAACGCAGTCGGCCACGCAGATGCCGATCATCACGCCGGGCTGGTTGGTGACGATGCCGTCTGCCTCCAGTTTGAGAAAGTGGCTATAGTCAGGATTGGGGGCGTCGAGCACCAGAAGGTCCACTCCATGGACCTGGTTGACGGTCACCATTCGCTCCAGCCGGGTGCCGAAGGCCCGTGCAAGGACGCTCCGGTTTCCCTGGATGCTGTGGGGGGAGTCGAGGGTGTTGGTCCCCAGGTTGAGGGAGTTGTAGGGGGGGCGTGAAACACCCTCATGGCGGGTAGTGAACCCCTGGACCGCTATACCTGTTTTTGCAAGATTCGCCGGCTCCAGGTAGTGGACCTTGCCGTTTTTTTTCATTTCCATGGAAGTTGCTCCTTGATGACGGTCTGAAGAATAACCCAGCCCTTACTCGCCGGCCCCTTCAGACCTGTTCTTTGGGTCTTGTCCCTGGTGTTCCAGATACTCGATGATCCGTGCCATGTCTGTCGGCAGATCGGTGTCGAATTCCATGTATTCGCCGCTGGTCGGGTGTATGAAACCGAGGGTTTTGGCGTGGAGCGCCTGGCGCCCCATTTCGCGTATAAGCGTGCGCAGCTCCGGGTCGTGAATGCCGGAGAGCCGGCCGGTGCCGCCATAGGTCTCGTCTCCCAGCAGGGGGTGGCCTGCCTCGGAGAGGTGGACGCGGATCTGGTGGGTTCGACCGGTCTCCAGTCTGAGCTTGAGCAGACATACGCCGGCATAGCGTTCCAGGACCTGCCAGTGGGTCACCGCATGTTTGCCATGGCGTGCCTTGCCGGACATCCGCTTCCGGTCGGTCGGATGCCGGCCGATGACCGATTCGATCCGTCCCTTGTCCGTCTTGGGAGAGCCGAAGATCAGGGCCAGGTAGATCCGCTTGATGGTATGTTCCTTGAACTGGTGGGCCAGTGACTGGTGAGATGCATCATGCTTGGCCACCACGATGACCCCCGAGGTGTCCTTGTCGATCCGGTGAACGATCCCCGGCCGGAGCTCCCCGCCGACACCGGACAGGTCATGGCAATGGGCCAGGAGGGCGTTGACCAGGGTACCGCTGCTGGTTCCTGCGCCGGGGTGGACCACCATGCCGGCCGGCTTGTTGATCACCACCAGGTCCCTGTCTTCGAAAAGGACGGTGAGGGGAATCTCCTCAGGAACGGGTGTCGCAGGGACCGGCGGGGGTATGGTGACAACGACCCTTTCACCACCCCTCAGCTTGACGGAAGGTTTCTTGATCGATCCCTCCACGGTTACCATGCCGGTCTCGATGAGCCGTTGTGCGGCTGCCCGGGTAATCCCGCCGGTCAGTCGCGCCACCACCTGGTCAAGGCGTGCCGGTTCACTGTCCGGTTCATAGGTGAATTCGTGTATTTCCATGGAGATTATCCCGGCTTGAAATAGAAGAAGGCGCGATTCTCTTAACCGCGCCTTCCCTGAAATGGATGTTGTTGGAGAATTACCAGATGGATGACTCGATCTTGCCGGCCCGCTTGATCAGGACGTCCACCACGGCGAGCTCGAAAATGTTGGAGGAAGCCAGCTGGGGTTCGACACGGGAGACGAAGTGCTGGCGTCCCTCTTCCAGTTCTTCGTTCAGGATCTCGAAGATGTTGTCGTTCTTGATCCCCTGCTCCACCTTGTCCCGGTTGTAGATGGCGACATCGGAGATGATGGCCCGGGCGAGGCGTCGTGCCTGCTCCGGCTTATCGATGAGACTCATGGACATCCTTTCCCCTGCGGGCGTCAGCCGCTCTCGAATCAGTCCTGTATCTGGCGGTTCGGGGGATTATACACCAAGTATGTTGCCGTATGCCAGTTTTTTCCTCCAAGGTGTGGTCAGCGGATGCGAAGGGGAAAGAATATGCTCGAATCACCGCGCTGTACCAGGAGTATCGCACTCCCGCGCTGCTCAGCCTCTTTCATCGCCCGGCTGTAATCTGCCAGATTGCCGACCTTCTTCTGGTTGATGGAGATAATGATGTCTCCCGGCTTAATGCCCGCCTCGGCTGCAGCGCCATCTTCTTCTACGCTGCTTACGATGACGCCGCTGAGACCGCCGACCTGCCTGTTGCGGGGGAGTTCTTCCACCGTGAAACCGAAACTGCCGGCCTGAGCCTCGGTCGAACGCGGTTTGTTTGCTGAAGCGCTGTCGGCATTGCCTGTTGT
Source organism: Geobacter sp. (assembly GCA_003574885.1). Taxonomy (GTDB): domain Bacteria; phylum Desulfobacterota; class Desulfuromonadia; order Geobacterales; family Geobacteraceae; genus Geomobilimonas. Next base: position 58,693 of record PJFC01000007.1, on the reverse strand, counting down.
CAGGGAGACACTGAGGGATTTCCCGTCGCGAAAAACTTCCGTCTCAACCCGTTGACCGACCGGCGTCTCTGCCACAATGAGCTGGAGTTGGCGGGAATCCCTGATTTCCCTGCCGGCGAATTTAAGGATGATGTCGCCACGGCGGAGCCCTGCCTTTTCGGCCGGACTGCCGGCCATGATGTCGCTTATCAGTGCACCACGGGGTTTGTCGAGATTGAACGACCGGGCGATCTCCTGGGTTACCGGCTGAATCGCCACTCCGAGCCAGCCGCGCGTCACACTCCCTTTTTTGATGAGTTGTGCCACTACCTGTTTGGCCATGTTGACCGGGATGGCGAATCCGATCCCTTGTCCCGCAGCCACAATTGCTGTGTTGATGCCGATTACCTCGCCGTAGATGTTGAGAAGGGGCCCTCCCGAATTGCCCGGATTTATGGAGGCGTCGGTCTGGATGAAGTCCTCGTAGGCCTCTATTCCCATGTTGGAGCGGCCGGTGGCTGAGACCACCCCGACGGTGACGGTTCGGTCGAGTCCGAACGGGTTGCCGATGGCGATGGCCCACTGCCCCACCTGGAGTTTGCTGGAATCGCCAAGCACCACGGGCGGCAGCGGGTTTTTGGTGTTGATCTTTATGACGGCGATATCGGTCTTGGGATCGCTCCCCACTACCTTGCCGCTGTATTCCTCTTCGTTGGAGAGTTTGACCTTGATGCTTTCGGCGTCACGCACCACATGGTCATTGGTGATGATATACCCCTCCTTGTTGATGATGAAACCGGAGCCGAGGCTGTTCTCCCGGCGGTACTGTGGCTTGGGCTGGCGTCCGTCGAAGAAATCGTCGAAGAAGGGGGAGAATTCAAAGAACGGCTGGACGAGTTTTTTCTTGCTGACGGTGGAGATGTTGACCACCGACGGATTGACCGCCTTGACCACGTTGGAGAATGCCTGCTGGCTTGCCAGGATATCCTTGGGTACCTCCTTGACCGGTGCCTCGGCTTGGCGGGACGATTCGGAAAAGAGAGGGACCTCTTTCTTCTTGCAGGCAGCCAGCGGGAGCACGAGCAGCAACAGACAGATCGATATGCGGGACCAGTTCATGATAAAACCTCGTGAATACGTTGTGTTACGTTGGTTGGGAAAGGTTAGCCAAAATCTGCTGCAATGTCAATCCGCATTTAGCATGGCCGAAAATCGCCCTTGACGTGGGGCACCCTTTTGCATATACCTGAATCCACGAGTTTCAGGGAACGGGGAGCTTCCGATCGGAATGGGTTCCAATGTCTCATGGAGTTCATACTCAAAAGATTACCACGTACAATTATCACGTACAAGGAGCCGGGTGTGACGGATATAAAAACAGAACTGAAGGATCTGCGGCTGGGGGAGAAAATCAGGAAACTCCGCCAGGAGAGGCGCTTTACCCTGCAGGAACTGTCCGAACTGTCGGGGCTTTCCAAGCCGCTTCTGTCCCAGATCGAGAACGATCAGGTGATGCCCCCCCTTGCAACCCTTCTGCGGATTGCAAAGGGACTCAGGGTGGGGATTCACTATTTCTTCGAGGAAGAGGGGGACCGGCAGAAGTACGTTCTCGTCCGCGGAGAACAGGTGGCTGCAACGCCGCGCCGCCCTAACAGCGACGTCACCGGTGGCTACCTGTACCGGACCCTCGCCCCCGGCATCCGCCAGAAGCACATGGAGCCGTTCCTCGTGGAGTTCGAACTCACCTCCTGGGATGACAGCCACTTCTACCGGCACGAGGGTGAGGAGTTCCTTTACATCGTAGAGGGGGAATTGGAGTTCCATTTCGGCAGGGAGGTCATGCGCCTCCTGCCGGGGGACAGTGTCTACTACGATTCGTCGGAGCCCCATGGCTACCTCTCGGTGGGTGATGTACGGGCAAAGGCGGTGGCGGTGCTTTATTCGAAGGGGTGAAGTCTGGGACCGGAGACTGGGGATCAGTGAAAAGGAAAAAGTAAAAAGGGAAAATTATAGAGGGGGGGAGCCGGTTGGCCGCCCCTCTTTTATTTTCGCTGCTGTTCCAGGATGGCGGTGAACTCTTTGATTACCTGCAGGGCTTTCGGGTCGAGGTCGGTGAAGCGGAGGCCCATGCCGGCGGTCGGATCCAGACGGCTCCAGACCACCTCGGCTGTGATGCTGACCGGCGCTGCCCCCTTGGGGGTGAAAAACTGGAGCGTGACGACCCGTCCCACCGGTAGCGGCTCATCAGTGTTGACACAGACCCCCCTCTCGGACAGGTCGAAGGTATGGAAACAGGAGGCACCGTCCAGCTCCACCAGCCAACACCCTACCTGAACCGATTTTCGCTTGCACGTCCGTTCTTCCAAGCTGTCTATCCCTCTGTGTCAGCCTTGGCCTCTGACTTAAAGCTCTTCGCAGTCGGCCGGATCCCAGCTGTCCAACTGGCCGTTTTCCAGCTTCACCTGGATGGTGCCACCTTCAAGGGTGCAGCCGAAGGAGAGTCCTGTTTCGCCAGTCTTGAGGTTTTTCAGACGGACCGGTTCGTCCTTACGCTCAGTCCGGTTACATACGGCAATATGCTCGGATTCTTTCATGGGGGGTCTCCTTTGGACCATTTCTCCAGAAATAGTAGCACGACACCGGGGCAATGCAAGCACGGGCACGGAACGCCTTACCCACTGCGGAATCATATCTCCTCCCCGTTTTGCACCCGTATTTTGACCACCTGGACAGATCGGTTTCCGGTCAGTTCCCGGTAGAGTCGGGAGAGGAATCGGATAGTTACCAGTTTGTGGATGGACGCCTGGGTCATGCGGTAGAGCCATTTGCGGAGTGGTGAGGGACTGCGGCTGCCGAGAAGGAGAGGGCAGTAGTCGCTGAGCCGGAGGATCACCTTGATGCCGTCGGGGGTCGGTTCGGCAAGGAAGGCCAGCTCCCCCCGCCTGCACTGATCTCTCTGGACGAGCACCCCCCCGCAGATCGCAAGGGTAAGGGCTCCATCACCTTGGGAGAGTGGGGGTGTGAAGCGGAGGAGAGCACAGGTCGACCCGAGGAGCCGGAATTCTATCCCTGTCTCGGTCCGGGCCGGCCGGATCAGACCGAGGGTGAAGCGGCGGATGTGGGCAAGATAGCTTTCCAGTAATGCATCGGGCGTCAGCCGGGAGGCATGGACGGCGGGCATGACCATCCACTGGATGGAAAAGACGGCGGCATCCTCCAGGAGTACCTGCTGGCAGGCGATGACGCTTTCAGGATGCGGTTTTGTTTCCGTTGATTCCATTGCTTTAAAGTACTATGACAGACAGTGATCGTCAATGGAGCACATGTTGTCCTTTGCAGGTGACCATTTGGGCCGATGCGAAGCCCGCCTCTACGAATGCTGCCCTTCGCGATTTCCGACTCCTTGCTTTCCCGTCGGAAAGTGTACAATTATCGGTAGGCTGCTAAGGGGGGGAGATGGAACAGGGCGATGGCAAAGTTCTTGTTACCGGCGCGACCGGGTTCATCGGCCGGCGGTTGGTGCGGGCTCTCCTTGCGGAGGGACTCAGCGTGCGCTGCATGGTGCGTCGCCCTGATGCGGGCCTGCCGGACGGCGTAGAGCTTGTGAAGGGGGACCTGTTGGAGTTGAATACCCTCGGTCCCGTGCTGGCCGACATCGATACGGTTTATTACCTGGTTCATTCCATGGCCGGCGGACGGGCAGGTTTCGAGCGGCGGGACCGGGAGGCGGCGGGGAATTTCGTGACGGCTGCGGAACGGGCCGGTGTGCGGCGGGTCATCTATCTGGGAGGGCTGGGTGAGGGAGGAGAGAATCTCTCCGAGCACCTGGCGAGCCGTCTGGAGGTTGCGCAGATACTGCAGGCCGGCCGGTTCCGGACCACATTCCTGAGAGCCGCCGTCATCATCGGTGCCGGAGGCGCTTCCTACGAAATGGTGAAGGGGCTGGTGGAGCGCCTGCCGGTCATGATAACGCCGCGCTGGGTCTCTACCCTCTGCCAGCCAATAGCGGTGGGGGACGTGATTGCCTATCTGGTCGGCTGTCTCAAGGATGAGCGAACTTCCGGCGCGACCTTCGAAATCGGTGGTCCGGAGGTCCTCTCCTACCGGGAGATGATGGAGCGCTTTGCCCGGATAGAGGGGCGCCCATGCTTCATCATTCCGGTTCCCTTTCTCACCCCCAAGCTCTCCTCCTACTGGGTGGGACTGGTGACGCCGGTCAGACCATCCATCGCCATGCCGCTCATCGAGGGGGTCCGCAACGAGGTCGTCTGTCGGGAAGAACGGATCAGGGAACTTCTTCCCCTGACCCTCACCCCCTATGATGAGGCGGTAAGGATTGCCCTTGCGGAAGAGGCGAAAACCAATTAGAATTACTCCACTTAATCAGTACAGCCACTCTTTCAATCGAACAGGAGGAGCGTATGAAGAAGATCGGTGTGGTGCTTTCGGGGTGCGGGGTGTATGACGGTAGCGAAATCCACGAGGCGGTTTTTACCCTGCTTGCCATCGACAAAAACGGTGCGGAGGCGGTCTGCATGGCCCCCGACCTTGCTCTGGACGAGGTGAACCACCTGACGGGTGAAGCAACCGGCGCCAAGCGCAACGTGCTGGTGGAATCGGCCCGTATCGCCCGCGGCAAGATCCGCAACATCGCCGAAATGAAGGAGGCCGACCTGGATGCGGTCATTTTCCCCGGTGGTTTCGGGGCGGCCAAGAACCTCTGCAACTTTGCCGTAAAGGGGGCGGACGCGACCGTCCATCCCGAAGTTGCCCGGCTGTTGCGGGAGATGGCGGCGGCAAAAAAGCCGATCGGTGCCATCTGTATTGCCCCTGCCCTGATTGCTGCCACCCTGGGGAAGGAGTGCAAGCCGAAGGTGACCATCGGCAACGATGCCGATACTGCTGCGGCCATCCAGCAGACGGGGAGCGAGCATGTCCCGTGCCCGGTCACCGAGTTCGTGGTGGACACGGCGAACAAGATTGTTTCGACCCCTGCCTATATGCTTGCCGAGCGGATTTCCGAGACGGCCGAGGGGATCGAAAAGACGGTCAAGGCGGTGATCGGGCTCATCTGAGATGGTTTCGATGCAATTGATTTCGAGGGGGTCTTTTCCTTTTCTATTACGGATGGTTGCGAACTTGACCTTGCCAGCAGGGGGGGTATGAGTTAAAATCCTCTGCAAATGTATGTCAATTCAAGTTTCGGGAGGAATAGGCAATGAAAAAAATCTGTTTACTGACTTGTCTGACACTCACTATGGCGCTGACTACCGGTGCCGCCATGGCCGATTCCATCAAGGGGAAGGTAGGGGTTACCGGCCGGCTCGGTTTTATCGTTCCCACGGATGGAGTGTACGTAAGCGGAAATACTCTGCACGATTACGATGCTGACCCCGACTTCATCTTCGGTGGCGGGCTCATCTATGGCATCGACCAGAACTGGGCCGCCGAGATTGATGTCACCCGGGCGGAATTTGATGTGGACATCCCCAACGAGGGGCGCAAAGGCGAGATCATAAACGTTAGCCTGGGGGGGCAGTACCGGTTCATGCCCCAGGAAAAGCTCGTCCCCTACCTGGGGGCCGGCCTGGATATCCTGATCAACGACCTGAAAGGGCATAGCGTGGATACGACCGTGGGGGTCCACGGCGCCGGAGGGGTCGACTACTTCATTCTCAAACCCCTTGCTCTTACCGCCGAAGCGAAAATCGTCGCGGGACCGGAAGCGGATATCAACCGCAATGGTACGAGGGTCGGGCGTTTCAGCACTACCAATTTTACAACCACGGCTGGGATCCGCTTCTTCTTCAACTGAGCAGGCGTTCTTCCGGACACAAAGGCGGCCTTCTGGGCCGCCTTTTTTTATGCCTGAAGAGCACTCTCCCCGCAGTTTCGACTATTCTGCATGATTCTTTTGCACAAATGCATAAAGTTTGACCGGGACTTTGCAGGTGTGCAAATGTTGACGCAGGTTGACGTGGGGCCTTTGACCCTTTGTCCGACTTGGGGAGCGAGGAACTGCTGCAGCGAAAATTAGCTACAACGCACTGTGCATAATCTTTATGTGCAGTATAATTATTTCATGCATCATGCACCGGCGGTCCCCTGTTTTCAGTCGGCACGATTTGTGTAAAGGAGAAGATATCTCTCGCGGTTTCCGTCAGATAACGGAAGGCGCGACCAGCTGACAGGCGAGGTGATGATATGGATACCCGGACAATCGATGAGGCCATTGACAAGTATGTTCATGAACGGATGGAAAAAGGGAAGAAGAAGGCGGTCGAGCGGTTTCTCTCCTATGTCTACTTGCGGCACGGGGGGGAAGAATGTCGCGAGTTCATGAAAAAGGTCGGCGGTCTCTCCCGCTACTATATGGACTTCCTCCGGGTGATGGAGAATCCCTTCCGGGGGCCTGAAATGGCATGGCTTGCATCCATGCTGGTCATCGGTGCATTCAGCTGCTACCTCATGAGCGTTGATGATGAACAGTTCGTGGGAATATGTGTTTTCGCGGGGACTATCGTCAATGGCGGGGCGCTGATCCGCCTTGTGTTTAAGAAGTGGAGCGATGTCGGGGTGATGATCGCTATCTACCGGGAGATAGCGGAGATTGCCGACAACGAAATTTCAACCCCGGCTTGACGGGAAAAAGAGACGCAGTGCAGGGAAAAGGCGGCCGGAAGGTCGCCTTTTTTTGTGCTGTGTAAACACCCCCTGCCGGTCAGGTCAAGGGGAATCCTTGAGGTTGAAGACCGGCAGTATCCGGGTGAGGCCGAAGAAGAGGACGAACGGCGTGATTGCCACCAGCAGGGCGCCGAACAACCCTTCCTTGAAAAGTTCCATGCTTCCGGGCCAGACGGGGAGACGGTACTCCATGAAGCCGGCGAACGAAGAAGAGAAAGCCTGGCCGCCGATGACCACGTTCCAGCGCATCATGAAAACCCCCATGAGAACCAGCAGGGAGCTGAACACCACTCTCTTGAGCGAAAGCCGTGGGAGGAGTAGCAGGACGAACGGTATGGCATTGCCGCAGCCGTACTGAAGAACGAATATCTTGAAGAAATCCTTGTCGTAGATGACGCTCCGGAGAATGTCCCAGGACTTCAGAGCCGTATAGCCGCGGAAGACGAGGTCGAGGATTTCCAGGGTAATGGCAAGGACCAGGAACATGAGGAGGTACTTGCTGGTCATGGTAACGACCAGAACCTCGGCGCTCTTCAGTTCGTCGGTTGAGGGGAGCCATGGTTTCTGCTGGCGCTTTCGGGCGGATATCATTTTCTGCAGTTCCATGGTGACAGTGTAGGTGACGATGCAGAGGGCGATGCCGGAAACGACCGCCGAGCAGATGAAGATGACCGGCATGAGCGGCGTCATCCAGAGGGCATTGGCCTTTACCGAGCCGAAGATGAAGCCGGCATAGCCGTGGAGGAAGCAGGCAACGGGGATGCCTGTCGCGGCCACGATCTTCACCGCTTTTTCGTCCTTTTCCCTGGCTTCATGGCTGATGTCCCAGGCCCCCATAATGAGGATGCGGTAGATGAGATAGAGAATCCTTTCCCAGAGGGCACGTTCCCTTTTTCCACCGAGAGCAGTGGCGGTTTCCACGAAGTAGGCACGATAGACGAACCAGATTTCCGAGGCGACGATCAGGGCGTAGGTGGTGAAGACGATGCCGAAGGCGGCGATAGCCGAGGTGAAATGGGGGGTCATCATGACCTCGATACCCCGCTGGGGCTGCTGGAGGTGGAGCATGAGGGGCAACATCGCAACCGGCAGGAGAGCGAAGGAAAAGACCAGGGAAAAGCGGGCGATCTCCTTCAGCTGCTTGACGCCGAACACGTGATAGAGGGAGGAGAGGACGAATGCCCCCGCAACGAGACCGGTCATGAAGGGGTACATGACGATCTGGATGGTCCAGTAGATGTACTCGTTGGGGTAGCAGAAAAACTCCTTGATGGTCCAGGCTTCACCATGCACCATGACTATTTCACCTCCCTGGAAAGACCGACATAGAATACCTGGGGCTTGGTTCCGTACTCCTCCTTGAGGACTCCGACCCGTTCGGTCATGATGACCCTGGTCACCGGATCATTGGGATCCTTCAGGTTGCCGATACGCCGCGCGCCGAAGGGACAGGCATCCACGCAGGCGCTCTTCATCCCCTTGGAAATGCGGTGATAACAGAAGTTGCACTTTTCTGCCACATGATACACCGGATGGAAGAAGCGAACGCCGTAAGGGCAACCCATGATGCAGTAGCCGCAGCCGATGCACCAGGAGCGGTCGACGAGGACCACGCCGTCGGGGGTCTGGTAGGTGGCTCCCACCGGACAGACCTGGACGCAGGGCGGATTGTCGCACTGGTTGCAGAGCTTGGGGACGAAGAACGCTTTCTCGATGTCCTCGTTCCTGACTTCCGCCGGAGGTTCAACTCCCTGGTCGATCTTCGGCGAGGTAAACCCGTCCCGTGCTCCCTTGGGGGAATCGATGTAGGTCTTGCCGTCACGGGCCACGATGTAGCGTTCCACCCAGGTACGGGTAACATTGGCATCGTAGGGTATCTCGTTCTCGATCTTGCACGCCTTGACGCAGAAGCCGCATCCGACGCACTTGTAGGTGTCAACCAGGAAGGCCCAACGGGTCGGAGACGGATCGCTCTTTTCCGCCTGAAGCCTTTTGGGATCGAACAGTTCCAGAGCCGACAAGGGGATGGCCATCCCTCCCGCAATGAGGAGGGCTTTTTTACAGAAATCGCGCCGGTCGATCATCGTTTTGCCTCCAGTTTGGGGTTGTGGGGATAGTGGCAGAGGACGCATTCCGCTTCCGGGTGGTGGGTTTCGGGGTTTATGCCGCGGATTGCGCCCCTGCCGCTGCCATTGTAGGGGAGGCGGGCGTGACAGCGGATGCAGAGATCCCGATGGCGGTCGATAGTAAGGGTTGGCGGGTCGTCCGGATGGCCCAGTGCCGGGCCGTGGCAGTTTTCACACTGGATGGCGGCGTGGGGGGAGTGCCTTAGGTCGTTGTACTTGTCCTGGTGGCACTCCTTGCAGAAATCCATGGTCTTATACTTTACCTTGACCGCCTTCCAGTCGGCTTCGTTCCCCTTGCGGTGCCACCCGTACATATAGCCCCGTTCGCCAATGCCGAAATCCTCAGGCACGAGGATCGTCCTGGCCAGCAAGACCAGCGCGACGACACCGACCACGATATAAAGCGGTCGCCAGACATGACTCTTCACGCATGTACCTCCCCTGTCATACTGTCCTGCCGGGCGCCCGGAAGCCGGTCGAAAGACAGGTGTGTAATAAATCTACCAGTCATGGCCATATTTACAACGGCAAAGAGGAATGTCAGGGACTCCGATCCCGTTTTTCTGTTTAGCGGTTCGGCCCAGGTGTCAATCTGCTGTCAGCGTCAAAGGGGGAACAGTACCTGTCCGGCTGCCAGGAATTTCTTTCTGATTGGATTCGCGGTTGAATTTCGAGTTCATCGTGGAGGGGGATATCAGGTCTCCCGGAGGGGGCAGCCCGTATCTTCACCGCAGAGGGCACAGAGATTCTTGTGTCTGGCATCGTTGCCCGGAGGCAAAACTGCCCGGTTTTTCAGTGTTCTCCGTGACCTCTGCGGCTGGCTGTTTTTACCGGCAAGAGCTATGATTCATAGTCGATGGCCGCCGCTGAAGCGCTGACCGATTTCATGTAGGGGAGGATTTCTCCTTCATGGTAGGGGTGAACCTGGTATTCCTGCATCTCTTCCAAGGAGTCGAAGCGCGTTATGAGTGCCACGTCGTAAGAGCGTTCCGAGCGAATGACGTCCACTCCCACCTCAAGACCGCGCAGTTGCGGGATTCTGCCATCCATGCTGAGAAGTTTTTCCTTTGTCGCCGTCATGCTGGCGGCGGACTGGTCCTTTAGGCGGAAGAACACGATGTGGGTGAACATGGGTAACTCCTTTTGAAAAACGATGATGGTGTCGATGGTCTTTAATACCCTTTACTGCCGGGCGTGTCAATCGGCTGCTTCAGGGGTGTTATGGCATACCGGGATGTAAATGACAACCGCCACAAGTCCTTAAATGTCAAAGTACATCAAGAATTGATTCACGTATTCAGGTCGTTAGGGCAGTGCGGTTGACCGGCAACCGCCGGCGTGATATATAAACTGTGCTTCATGTGAGCTAACACAATGGAAAGGAGAAATTTTCATGAAAAAATTACTTGCCGGAATGCTGCTTGCCTCGCTGATTGTCGGGGGATGTGCAGATATGTCAACAACTACAAAAGGCGCGGGCATTGGCACCGGCGCCGGTGCATTGGTCGGCGCGGGGCTTGGCCAGCTGATCGGTGGGGATACCACGTCAACCCTCATCGGGGCAGGGGCTGGAGCTGTGGCCGGAGGACTGACCGGCGGCCTTATCGGCAATTACATGGATAAGCAGGAGGCGGCCATGCGCCAGAAACTGGCCGATTCGGAAGCGGTTTCCGTCCAGCGCCAAGGGAATAACCTGAATCTCAACTTCAAGTCGGATCTTGTTTTTGATTCCGGCTCGGCAGAGGTAAAGGGCTCAAGTATCACAGACCTTCAGCAGGTGGCGAAAGTCATGAACGAATATCCGCAAACGAGAATCCTGGTGGCAGGTCACACGGACAGTACCGGTTCAAATGAACTGAACCAGAAGTTGTCGGAGCGTCGGGCAAATGCAGTAAAAAGCATTCTGGTAGGCAACGGGGTGAGTGGCGACCGTATTGTCGCTGTCGGATATGGGAAGACTCAACCGATTGCCAGCAATGACACGGCAGCCGGTCGGCAACAGAATCGACGGGTCAAGATCACCATCGAACCGATTGAGGCCAAGTAGATTTTTCAAAAACGTAGAAAAAACTCAGCCCGGAGCGAAACGTTCCGGGCTTTTTTGTGGCGCATCCGGAAGGAGCCGGCTACAGAAACTTCCCGATATTTACGAGGGAGCGGTCAAGGTCTTCCTTGCTGTGGGCCTCGATGGTCCAGACGGCCTGGGGTGCGTATTTCTCCATTAACCGGAAAAAAAGGTCGAAGTCGATAGAACCCTCTCCGACCGGGGCGTGGTCATCACGCTGGCCGTGATTGTCATGGATATGGGCTTCGGCGATGAAGCTTCCCACCGTGGCGAACCATTCCTCCATTCCCACCTTGGTAAACAGGTTCCAGTGCCCCACATCAAAACAGTGCCGGAGTCGGGGGAGCGCCTCGAAAAGTGCCAGAAGCGTGGACGGTTCCTCTTCGAAGATGTTCTCCACCGCTACGATAAAGCCAATTTTTGCGGCCCTTGGCAGTATTTCCTCCCATGCCTCGATACTGTGCCGGAGCCACGTTTCCTGGTTCTCTCCGTAGCGCCAGCGGTCGTAGCCGGGGTGAAAGACGACTACCCGTGGTTTGAGGATGGCGGCGGCGTCAATGACCTGGTTCAGGCGGTGGCGGGTCGCTTCGCGGATGAGCCGCTCTGCTGAGCCAGGGTTCAGGTCAATAAATGGGGCGTGTATGGTAGCGGAAAGGCTGTGTTCGGCCAGGGTTGAGGTGATGGCAGCCAGTTGCTCCGGGATGAGGCAATCGAGCATATCGCCGGAAAAGAACACCTCAGGGTTGACCTTCCTGGCGAGCACAAGTTCCAGGTTCTGCGCGAGGAAGGTGTAGGGGACGTGGACAAACAGTCTGTCATTCATGGTGAGCAAGTTCTTCCTTTTGTTGTTTATGGTGTCAGCTGACCAACTGCTCGAGCTTCTGGATGGCAGTCGGTTCACCCAGGACGATCATGGTGTCGTTTGCCTCCAATTTTGAGTGGGGGCTGGGGTTGAAAACCATCTTGCCGGTAGACTTCTTGATGCCGACGATGATAACGCCGGTCTCCTTGCGAAAGCCGGAGCTGATCAGGTTGTCCCCCACAAACTTTGAACCTGTGGGGATGAGGAGTTCCTCCATCTGCAGTTCCATGTGCTCCCGTCCGGTGGCAATTTCGATGAAATCCATCACGTTGGGGCGGAGAATCGCCTGGGCCATCCGGCTTCCGCCTATCAGGTAGGGTGAAACCACCTTGTTGGCGCCGGCACGCTTCAACTTTATTTCCGACCCTTCTTCCCCTGAACGGGCCAGGATGAAAAGATCGGGGTTGAGCCCTCGTGCGGTGAGGGTTATGTACACGTTCTCCGTATCGGACGTGACCACCGAAATGAGTCCTTTGGCGCGCTTGATGCCTGCCCGGAGCAGGGTCTCGTCCTCGGTGGCATCACCCCTGATATGGAGGTACTCTTCCTGGTGCAGCTTCTCGTGGACCTCGGGGTGTTTCTCGATGACCAGGAACGGAAGCGGCTTGGCAGCGAATTCTCTGCATATAAGGGCGCCGATCCTCCCGAAACCGCAGATGATGTAATGGTCACTCAGGGCGTCGATCCTCTTTTCCACCTTTTTCCTCCCGATAATCCGTTGGAACTGCCCTTCGAACATGATCTGGGCGAGACTTCCGACAATGTAGCCGAGGACGCTGACGCCGACCACGATCAGTCCCATGGTGAACAGCTTGCCAACAGCGCTTAGATCGTGGACTTCCCTGAACCCAACCGTCCCCAGCGTGATGATGGTCATGTAAAGAGCATCGAGAAATTGCCATCCCTCGATACTCATGTATCCGGTCACGCCGATGGTGACGAGCAGGGCGAGTACGGAAAACGAAATTTTCAGATGCCGGACGGGATCCATGCCAAGCTCCTTAGGGGAAACAGATTACTATCGGACGATATAAAATTCAAGATAATTGAATGGTTCCGGTGCTGATCAAGCTCCGCTGGAAGCCAGATTTGAGGGATTTTCTTGACAAATAATGTATACTGTATACAATTCGGCTATCCTCATAAGGAGGCTTTTATGAAGAAAAGCATCGAAAAGCACCTGACCCTCAGGGAAAAGATCCTTGAAACGATACGCGATGCCATCATGAGTGGAGGGTTGAAACCGGGGGAGAAAGTGGCGGAACCCGAGCTGGCGGAGCGGTTTGGCATAAGCCGGACACCTATCCGCGAGGCCTTCCGGCAACTGGAATCGGAGGGGTATTTGACGGTGATTCCCCGCAAAGGCGCGGTCGTGACAGCCTTTTCGGCCCGTGATGTGGAGGAGTTCTACGCGATAAAGAGCATTCTTGAAGGGTATGCGGCGCGCTGCGCCTGCGATAAGCTGTCGGACAGGGATATTGAGAAACTTGACGCGATCAACGAGAAGTTGCGTCAGATGGCGGACGGTGGTGACGTGCGCAACTTCTTCAGGATTCACAATGATTTCCATGATCTGTTCATCCGCGCGTCCGAAAATGAAAAGCTCCAGGAGCTGATCTCCACCCTGGTGAACAAGTTCAAGCGGCTTCGGGTTGCGTCCTTGAGCCTCCCCGGCCGGATGCACATCTCGGTGCAGGAGCACGAGAAGATTATCGAGGCGTTCCGCAAGCGGAATGCAGACATGGCCGAGAAGCTCGTGCGCAAAAATGCGGAGTACGGCGGCAAGGTGCTCATGCAGGAACATACGCCGCTCAAGGCGGCGGAACGGAAGGCCGCCCTCCATCTGGATATCTGATCCGTTTTTTATACACCGAAACTGCGAGCGCCGGTCAATGGCTGGCGCGTAGCTATCTCTTCTGATATACTCACTCCCCGTTGTTTCCAAAATCTCATCGATCCTCGTTCCTCCAAGGAGTTTCCGTGCCGATTCTCAAGAGAATTCCCAAGGTTGACAAGGTGCTGGAGTGGGCAGGAGTTCAGGTGCTCCTCCGTGCCCATCCCCGACCAGTGGTGCTCAAAGCAGTGCGGACCGTACTGGAGTCGCTGCGGCGTGATGTCGTGAGGGAAATGCCGTCGGCGTTGCCGCCGGAGGAGGTGATCGCTGCCCGAATAGAGGCAGCGGTGGAGCAAGGGACAGCCCCCAGCCTGAAACGGGTGGTGAATGGAACCGGGGTGGTCATCCACACCAATCTCGGCCGCTCACCCCTCCCGGAAAAAATCAGGGCGCAGCTTGACAGCATTGCTTACGGCTATTCCAACCTGGAATTCGACCTGGCGGCGGGAGAACGGGGGAGTCGCTATTCCCACGTGGAGGAGCTCCTCTGTGAATTGACCGGGGCCGAGGCTGCGCTGGTGGTGAACAATAATGCGGCCGCTGTCCTTCTGGCACTAGCCAGCATGGCTCACGGCAGGGAAGTAGTCGTTTCCCGCGGCGAGCTGGTGGAGATTGGAGGATCGTTCCGGATTCCTGACATCATGGGACAGAGCGGGGCACTGCTGCGTGAAGTTGGGGCGACCAACAGGACTCACGCGGCGGACTACCGTGCCGCCGTGACCGGAGAAACCGCACTCTTCCTCAAGGTCCATGCCAGCAACTTCGCCATGACCGGCTTTACCGCCGAGGTAACTGCGCCCCGACTGGTGGAACTCGGTAGGGAATACGGCCTGCCGGTCATGGCTGACGTGGGGAGCGGCAACCTTATTGATCTGGCCCGGCTGGGCGTGGGGAACGAACAGACGATCCAGGATTTCGTCCGGGCCGGTGTGGACGTTGTCACATTCAGCGGCGACAAGCTCCTCGGCGGCCCCCAGGCGGGGCTCATCGTCGGCCGAAAGGCGTGTATCGAGCCGATGAAGAAACATCCGCTCCTCAGAGCGTTCCGGATAGACAAGCTCACTCTTGCCGCCCTTGAAGGGACCCTGGCGCTCTACCGGGACGAACGGTTGGCCCTTGCCTCCATACCGACCCTGCGCATGCTCACGGTCAGCCCCGCCGAACTGTCGGAAAAGGGGAAACGGGTCGTCCGGCTTCTGCGCCGGAATCTCTCTTCCAGTGTCGAGATCGCCCTGGTTAAAGGTGCCTCGCAGGTTGGTGGCGGGGCGCTTCCCGGTCAGGAGTTGCCCACGGTCCTTCTCTCCATCCGTATGGCCGGTGTTTCTCCCCAGGAGATGGAAGTACGCCTGCGCACCGGCTCCGTGCCTGTTGTGGGAAGGATTGCCCGGGGTGAGTTCCTTCTCGACCTTCGCACCATCCTCGATGCCGATGTACCCCTCCTCGTCGAAGCCCTCAAGGCGCTTGCCTGATACCGGCGATACATTCCTTCCGCAACCACCCGGAATGCTTCATTCTGCTGAATAGTGTCCATGCGGAAACACCGGATGTGACACTACTGGTTTCCAGGTTCTTCGCAAGGATTCCGATAGTAAATCGAATTTCATCGTGAGAAGCGTAATTAAGACTGTTTTTTTTTGTTTTATTTTGTATAATAAAACAGTTTTTTATATGCAGTGGGATTTTTTCGTTGACCGGGAAAGTAACCGGTCGTTATAGTTGGCTTTCGCCCGGAAAGGCTGATTACCCGCCCTGGCGGGTTTTGTTTGATTTTATCTGTTGTGCCGTTTCAGAACGTCGCAATGACAGGGACCAGTTCATGAAAGTGATTGCACTCATACCTGCTGCGGGAATGGGAAAACGGATGGGTGCCGCCATTAACAAGCAGTACCTCCTTCTGGACGAAAAGCCGATAGTTGCCCATACGATCGAAGTATTCGATTCTCTCCCCGATGTTGATGATATTTATGTCATTTCACCGGAGGCGGAGATTCCCTATTGTCGGGAGCAGGTGGTGGAGCGCTACGGGTTCCGCAAGGTGCGGGAGATCGTGGCAGGGGGGGCGGAACGGCAGTATTCGGTGCTCAACGGACTGCGGGCCATTGAGGGTACGCCGGACGACGCGGTGATTCTCATCCATGACGGCGTGCGGCCGTTCGTTCCCGTACCGGTGCTGGAAAAGTCGATCCGGGTGGCGGCGGAACATGACGGCGCCCTCGTGGCCGTGCCGGCCAAGGATACGATCAAGGTGGTCGTCGACGGGGTTATCCGGGAGACCCCGCCGCGGGAACAGCTCTGGCTTGCCCAGACTCCCCAGGCGTTCCGTTACGGCGTGATTCGGGCTGCCCACGAAATAGCAGCCGCCGAAGGGTATCTCGGTACCGACGACGCATCCCTGGTGGAGCGCCTCGGGAAGGATGTCCATGTGGTGATGGGGGATTACCGGAATATAAAGATCACAACGCCGGAGGACCTTGTCCTGGCGGAAGCATTTCTTAAGTAAACGCGCCTTTTCCGCAATCTCTGCGGGGATCTTCAGGACCGCTTGTGCGACGTAGCGCTGTTTATGCCCGATGTTTGGGTACGACGCCTCCGCGCGATCCTTCGATCGCCTTGACCTTGCGAAAAAATCGCGTTTACAGCAAGTCAGAATTCGAAACAAGAGATATTCGGAGACATTCTATGCGCATTGGTCATGGCTATGACGTGCACCGGCTGGTGGAGGGGCGGAAGCTGATTCTTGGCGGGGTGGATATCCCCTGGGAGAAGGGGCTTCTCGGTCATTCGGATGCAGACGTGCTGCTGCATGCCATCTCCGATGCCATTCTCGGCGCTATCGGCGAGGGTGACATCGGCAGGCACTTTCCCGACACCGACCCCAAATTCAAGGGTGCCGACAGCCTCAAGCTCCTGTCCCACGTCATGGGGCTTGCCGACCAAAAGGGGTACCGGCTGGGGAACGTCGATGCAACGGTCGTTGCCCAGCGCCCCAAGCTCGCCCCCCACATTCCGGTCATGCGGGAGAACGTCGCCCGGGTACTGAATGCGGATGCAGGCCGGGTCAACGTCAAGGCGACCACCACCGAAGAGCTCGGCTTCTGCGGCCGGGGCGAAGGGATCGCCGCCTACGCGGTGGCGCTCATGGAAGAAAAATAAACAGCTGGAAGGTAGACGAAGAAATGAGTACATCCGAAACTGACATTACTAAACAGACAACAACCGGCAATTTCATCCGCACCATCATCGAGGATGACCTGCAGAGCGGCAGGCACTCGACCATTGTTACCCGTTTTCCACCTGAGCCTAACGGGTATCTCCATATCGGTCACGCCAAATCCATCTGTCTCAACTTCGGCCTGGCGCTGGATTTCGGTGGCTGTTGCCATCTTCGTTTCGATGACACCAACCCGGCCAGGGAAGAGATAGAGTATGCCGAATCCATAAAGGAGAGCGTCAACTGGCTTGGATTCCAGTGGGGGGAACATCTCTACTATGCCTCCGACTACTTCGAGCAGCTCTACCAATGGGCCGAGCAGCTCATCCTTCAGGGTGACGCCTATGTGGATGACCTGACCGCCGAGGAGATACGTGCCCATAGGGGGACCCTGACCGAACCCGGCACGGAGAGCCCCTACCGGAACCGCACTGTCGAAGAGAACCTTGACCTGTTCCGGCGGATGCGCAGCGGTGAATTTGCCGACGGTGCCCGGGTGCTGCGGGCGAAGATCGACATGGCTTCGCCTAACCTGAACCTTCGTGACCCGGTCATGTACCGGATTCTCCATGCACCTCACCCCCATGCCGGTGATTCCTGGTGCATCTACCCCATGTACGACTACGCCCATGGCCAGAGCGACTCCATCGAGGGAATTACCCACTCGGTCTGCACCCTGGAATTCGAGTCCCACCGCCCCCTCTACGAGTGGTTCCTCGACCGGCTTGGCATCTATCGCCCCCGTCAGTACGAATTCGCCCGGCTCAACCTTACCTACACGGTGATGAGCAAGCGGAAGCTCCTCCAGCTGGTTCAGGACGGCGATGTGGCGGGGTGGGACGACCCGCGCATGCCGACTCTCGTCGGCCTTCGCCGGCGCGGCTACACTCCCGGGTCCATCCGCGCCTTCTGCGAGCGGATCGGGGTGGGGAAAAGCGACAGCTGGATCGACATGGGGATTCTCGAGGAATGCGTCCGGGACGACCTGAATGCCAATGCACCGCGGGCCATGGGTGTGCTCCGTCCCCTGAAGCTTGTCATCGAGAACTTTCCCGAAGGGGAGGTGGAGATGTTTACAGCAGCCAATCACCCCCAGAGGCCTGAACTGGGGAGCCGCCAGATCCCCTTCAGCCGGGAACTGTATATCGAGCAGGACGATTTCATGGAAACGCCGGTCAAGGGGTTCCATCGCATGGTCCCTGGCCAGGAGGTGCGGCTGCGCTACGCCTACATCGTTAAATGCACAGAGGTGGTGAAGGACGGGGACGGAACGGTGGTGGAGGTACGCTGTACCTATGATCCCGATACCCGGACCGGCGGACCGGCGGCCGGCAGGAAGGTGAAGGGGACCATTCACTGGGTATCGGCGCGCCATGCCCTCACGGCTGAGGTGCGTCTCTATGACAGGCTCTTCAGCGTTTCCAATCCGGACAAGGGGGGACAGGACTACAAATCATTCATCAATCCCCATGCTCTGGAAGTGCTCCCCTCCGCCCGCCTGGAGCCGAGCCTGGCGGATGCCGAAGGAGAGAGCCGTTTCCAGTTTGAACGGCAGGGGTATTTTACGGTGGATTGCCGGGATTCCCACCCCGGTGCGCCGATATTCAACCGGACGGTCACCCTCCGCGATTCCTGGAGCAAGGAACAGACCGCCTGACTCCTGCCGGAGCAGGCGACGCTGATGGTGGCATCAAGAGACTGTTAAAGCAGGGGAAAAGGGACCATGTCGCGTACCGTCCTTCTGGTCCATAGCAATGAAGCCCTCGGGCGCTTCCTGGCCGTTCTGCTGCAAAAGGACGGCTACGGGATCGTACAGGCCGGCTCCATTAAAGAAGCGGTACGGACGGTGCAGACCGCTGCGCCCGATGTGGTCATCGTCGATGATGACTGTCAGGGGATGTCAACCGTTGATCTGGTGCAGCGGATAAAGCGTTCAGGGGGGGAAGGGCGCCTCCCCGTCATCGTCATCTCCGCCGACCCGGCGATGGAATATGAACTCCACCAGGTCTTCGATTTTATCCTCAAACCGGTGGATGTGGAGCGTCTCCGCCAGGACCTGGTGCTCCTGTCGCGGGGCGGACAGAAACGGGTGGCGCCGGCGCGGCTGGGACATCTGACGGAGGCGGAAAGCAGTCTCTACTGCGAGTTTCTCCTGACCCACAGCGGCCTCCATTTCGAACGGCGCAATCTGAAACCCCTTGAGCGGGGGATCACCAGCCGGATGGCCGCGCTCCAGTTCGCTTCGTACCGGGAGTACTTCGATTATCTGACTGAATACCGGGAGAGCCGTCAGGAGTTGCAGAAGCTTCTCCAGCACCTGACCGTCGGTGAAACCTACTTTTTCCGCTACCGGGCACATTTCGACGCCTTCCGCCAGCTTATCACGGGTGAGTTTGCGGGGAAACCGCTGCGCATCTGGTCGGCCGGGTGCTCTACTGGCGAGGAACCCTACTCCCTGGCAATGACCATCATGGAGTCGCTTCCCGACTGGCGCAAACGGGACATCAAAATTCTTGCCACCGATATCAATAATCGGGTGTTGCAGCGGGCACGTGAAGGGGTGTATCGCCCCTGGTCTCTCCGGGCAACGGAACCGCGGTATGCGGAGCACTATTTTAAACGGGTCGGCGACAGCTATCTCATCCGCGATGACGTCAAGCAGATGGTGGAATTTTCCCATCTCAATCTCCAGACCGCGACGTTTCCCCAGCAGGACGGCGTGTTCCGCGGACTTGATGTGATTTTCTGCCGCAACGTGACCATTTACTTTACCCTTGCCACGACCCGGCAGGTCATCGACAAGTTTGCCGCTACCCTTACTCCGGGGGGATATCTGTTTCTCGGCCATGCCGAGGCCCTCACCAATATTTCGACCAAATTCGAGCGGGTAAGCCGGGAGAGCGGTTTTTATTACCGGAAGAAGTCCCCGTCGGCCGTGGCGACTGCGCCGGCATCCAAGCCCCGCCCAGTGAAAAAAGCGGCTCTGCCCCCCCGGCCGTCGGCACCGGTCCACCCGAAGGTTCCGGTGCCGGTGCCGGTTCCCCCGGCGGTAGTTGTCCCGCCCCCCGAAGAGCTTTTCCGTCAGGCCCGGGAACTCTTCGACGGGGAGAATTTCAGCGGTGCGGAGACGCTGCTTGAAGAAGTGCTGCGGCAGCAGCCCGACCATTTGAACGCCCTTGTTATGAAAGGATTCATCTTTGCCAACAGGGCCCAGTTCCAAGAGGCCCTGGCCTTGTGCAACACGGTGCTGGCGAGGGACGATCTTCACCCCGAGGCCTATTTCCTGCGAGGGCTGGTGCTGGAAATAGAAGAGAACCTGCCGGACGCACTGGTTGAATATCGCAAGGCGCTTCTTCTCAGCATGGATTTCGTCATGCCCCACTACTGCATTGGACGCCTCTACTTCCGTATGGGGCGGGAGCGTGACGGCATGCGGGAGTTCCGCAACTGCCTCAGGCTGCTGGAGCACTCACCCGAAGGTAACGTGGTTCTCTACGGGGGCGGATTGTCGCGGGAGATGTTCATGGAAAGGGTACGGACGGAACTGGCGCGCATACAGTAAATGAAGGATTTCGGGGAGAGTTTGACCATGGGAGAGAAAAACAGGGCCGGTTACAATATCGACGGCATCCTCAGGGAGATGCGCGACGAATACTGGCAAGGGCTGGATGCGGTGGAAGAAGTGGCCGAGGAGCAGCTTGAATGTGTAACATTTGCCCTCGGCGGGGAAACCTATGCCTTTGAGACCATCTATGCGGCGGAGGTGCTGCGTATCCCGCGGCTGGTGAAGATTCCCAAGGTCCAGGAACTAATAGTCGGAGTGTTCAACCTGCGGGGTGAAATCGTCGCAGCCATGGACATCCGGCCCCTCCTGGGACTTCCCCCGTCGGCCTTTGGCCCGGCGGGGAGGATCATCGTGGTGAAGGGGGAGCAGTTCAACACTGGCATCCTGGTTGAGTCGGTCAAGGGGGTTACGGCGCTTCCCCTGGACTCTTTCGAGGTGGCGGTCAAATCCCTGAGCGGTGCCCAGCGTGACTATCTTCGTGGCCAGCTCCAGCTCCCCGACGGTCTGGTGATCCTGCTGGATATCAAGCGGCTCCTCGGGGCGCCCGAAATCGTGGTGAACCACGGCTGACCGGCTCTCCCCGTGTATCCTGCTTCGCAGTCTATCAATTCGCAACCTTCTGGGATAAGGAGTGATCATGTTCAACAAGCTGTCAATCAAAATTGCCGCTACGCTCATCACGGTCATGATCGTCATCATGTCGATCTTCACCATCTACTTTGTCAGATCGCGGAGCGCTGCCATGGAAGAGGAACTTCTTTCCAAGGGGCGGATCGAGGCCCTTACCGGCGCAAAAATGATGGAGCGTATCCTTGCTGATGCCGTTGCCAGCGGTCGTCTTACGGTTGAAGATATCTTTGATACCGATTACGTGCTGATTCCCGGCACCGACCCGCAGAAATTCCATACGAAGTACGATACCTATCTGGATAAGGCCATCCAGGCTCTGGAAGACGAGTACCTGAAGGATGACCAGGTGGTATTCGCCGTGCTGGTGGACCGGAACGGCTATCTTCCGACCCACAACAGTATCTATTCCAAGCCCCTGACGGGGGATAAGGAAAAGGACAAGATCGGCAACCGTACGAAGCGGATGTTCAGCGACGAGGTGGGGCTGAAGGCCGCCAAGAACGAACAGGAACTGCTGAAGCAGGTCTACTCCCGGGATACGGGAGAGCGGATGTGGGACATCTCGTCGCCGATCTATGTCAATGGCAAGCACTGGGGGGGATTCCGGATCGGGTTCTCCATGGAGAAGACCGACAAGAAGATTGCCGCGCTTCGCAACCAGATCATCATTGCCATGCTCATCATGCTTCTGGTCGCGAGCGTCACCATCTACCTCGTGGTGAGCTTCACCGTCCGTCCCCTTCTCCGTCTGACCCAGGTGGCCCGGCGGATTGCTGATGGCAATCTGGACGAGTCCATACCGATAGAGAGCAGCGACGAGATCGGCACCCTTGCAGAGGCGTTCAACAAGATGACCAATGTCATCGTCAAGAACCTGAAGGGGGAGATCGACAAGACAAACCGCCTCGTCGCCTCCATCAAGGAGGCGATCATCCAGCTTTCCAGCTCGGCCAACGAAATGATGGCCATCAGCGCCCAGCAGTCGGCGGGGGCCACGCAGCAGGCGACGGCGGTGCAGGAGGTCTCCACCACGTCTGAAGAGATTGCCATTACCGCCAAGCAGATCACCGATAATGCCAAATCGGTGGAGTCGATGGCGGAGGAGACAACCCGGAGCTGCATGGCGGGTACGGGGGATGTGAGCAATGCAATTGAAGGGATGGCGAACCTCAAAAGCCAGGTCCAGAGCATTGCCCACAGTATGTTGCAGCTGGGGGACAACAGCCAGAAGATCGGCGGGATCGTCGAGATCATTGACGAGATCAGCGACCAGACGAACCTCCTGGCACTGAACGCCGCCATCGAGGCTGCGGGAGCGGGTGAGGCAGGGAAACGCTTTGCCATAGTGGCCCAGGAGGTGCGGCGTCTGGCGGAGCGCACTGTTGAGGCGACGAGGCAGATCAAGGGGCTGATAGAGGAGATACAGAAAGCTACCAACAGCACCATCATGGTGACGGAGGAAGGAACCAAGGGGGTTGATTCGGCAGCGACCCTGGTGGACAAGGTGCAGCTCTCCTTCGGCAACATCATCGGCATGGTCGAAGAGACGGCCCGTTCAGCCAAGGAGATCACCCTTTCAACCCAGCAGCAGACATCGGCCTGCGAGCAGATGGCGGAGACCATGGCGGAAGTGCGGGATGTGGCGCAGCAGGTTGCGGGAAGCGCACGGGAGACCGAGCAGTCCATCAGGGAGATCATGGGACTTACGGAAAGGCTGAAGGATCTGGCGGAGGAAGAGGGGTAACGTGTCCGGCAAGTACCTCGACATCTTCCTCCGCGAAGCAGAGGAACACCTGACCTCCCTCCAGCAGGGGGTCCTGCGGTTGGAAAAGGAGCCTGGCAACAAGGTCCTTATCCACGAACTGCTCCGCAACGCCCATACTCTCAAGGGGTCGGCCCGCATGCTCGGCTTCGAAGGGGTGAGCAATGTTGCCCACCGTCTGGAAGACCTCTTGAAGGAGATGGAAGAGGGTGAGCGGGAGATGGATCAGAGTGCGACCGATATCCTGTTGCGGGGGAGTGATGCAATCTCCCGGCTGGTCGGCGCGCTGGCCAAGGGGGAACCCCCTCCGTTCCTCGTGGATGAGTTTCTGGATGCCCTGGACCGGGGGGATGTGGCCGGGCTGGAGGTAAAGTCATCGGCCGGCCCTGAGGAGGAGGGGCTGGGGGATACGGTGCGGGCCCGGGTCAGGACTCTGGACAGCATGGTGAATCTCCTGGGTGAGCTGATCATCAACAAGAAGCGGCTTGAGTCCAGGGTAATCGACCTGAAGTCGCTGGTGCGCAGCACCGGTGGTTCGCCATCGTTCCGGGAGCTGGGAACGTTCCAGCGGGATCTGGAAGATGACGTCCTCTATCTCGACTATATCATTCAGGAACTGCATGGCGAAGCAATGGCGTTGCGCATGCTTCCCCTGCGCACCATAACTGACGGGTTCCAGCGCCTGGTGCGGGACCTGTCGCGGACACAGGGCAAAGAGGTCGATCTGGTTATCGAGGGTGACGGCATTGAACTCGACCGGGTTCTTCTGGAGAGTCTGAAACCGATGTTTCTCCACATGCTCACCAATGCCGTCGATCATGGCATTGAACCACCCGATGTGCGCAAGATGCACGGGAAGCCGGGAAAGGCAGCCATAACCATCAGCGCCCGCCATGAGGGGGACAGCGTGCAGATAGTTGTCCGGGATGACGGGCGGGGGATGGACCCGGGCCGGATCAGGCAGGCGGCACTGCGACGCGGAGTGATCGACAAGGAGGAGGCGGAGCTCCTGCGGGATGATGAGGCGCTCTATCTGACCCTCCGTCCCGGTTTTTCCACGAGTGAGACCGTCACCGACGTTTCAGGGCGGGGTGTCGGCCTCGACGTGGTGCAGAAAAACCTGGAACGGGTCAAGGGGACACTTTCCCTCCGGAGTTCCGTCGGTGTCGGCACCGAAATAACCCTCAGGCTCCCCATGAGCCTTTCAGTCGTCGAGGCCCTTCTCGTCGGGTGTGGCGGGGAGTCCTATGCCATTCCGGTGAGCTACGTGCTGGAAACCATCAAGGTCCGGAGTGACGATATCGTCACCGTCGGCGGCAAGGAAGTCGTTTCCCTGCGTGGTGCCACGGTGCCGCTGGTTTCCCTGGCGGTGCTGTTCGGGTTGCCGGAGCAGAAGACCCTCCTTGATACGGGGAAGGTCACTGCGGTTGTCCTGAGGCTGCGAGAGCAGCTGCTTGCCTGTACTGTCGACCGCCACCAGGGGAGTGGAGAGATAGTGGTGAAGCAGCTTGGCTCCCAAATGAAGAAAGTCACCTTTATCTTCGGCGCCACCATTCTGGGGGACGGCAATCCCGCCCTGATCCTCAATGTTCCCGATCTTTTCGCCCATGCAGAGGGGACAACGAGCACCGGCTTCCGCCAGGCCTTCGCGGAACAGGAGGCTACACGGGTACGGGGGCGCATCCTGGTGGTGGACGATTCCATTACCACCCGGACCATGGAGCGGAGCATCCTGGTGAGTCACGGCTACCAGGTGGAGGTGGCGATTTCGGGGGAAGATGCGTTGGAAAAGGTGGCCGGTTTTCAGTTCGATCTGGTGGTCTCCGACGTGGAGATGCCCGGTATCAACGGATTCGAACTGGCGCGGCGTCTGAGAGGGATGGAAAACTATCGGGAAGTGCCGATCATCATCGTCTCCTCCCTTTCCCGTGATGAGCACAAGCGCCAGGCGCTTGATGCGGGTGCACAGGCCTATATCGTCAAGGGGAGTTTCGACCAGGGGACGCTGTTGGAAACGGTTGAGTCGCTGATTGGATAAGTAGATTGGGCTTCAGCTTGTACCGCTGTTTCTGCGCGGCGGGGGAAAATAAAGGAATGATGGACCGATGATCAAGGTGCTTCTGGCAGACGATTCGCCCCTGGTACGGGCGATACTGAAGGATATTTTTGCAACTACCGATGATATCCAGGTGGTTGGGGAGGCTGCCAATGGCCTGGAGGCTGTGGACCTCTCCGGGAAATTGCGGCCGGACCTGATCATAATGGACCTGATGATGCCGGTTCTCGACGGCCTGGCCGCCATTGAGTCGATCATGTCCAGTTCTCCGACTCCCATATTGGTCCTGTCGGGGACCCTTGATGACCGCGAGGTAAATCGTGCCTTTGCCGCCATCAAGAAAGGCGCCCTGGATGTGATGAGTAAACCGGACGGTGACGGGCTCGCCAATCTGTCCGTGTTCGGCGCCAGCATCATAGAGAAAGTCCGGCTATTGGCGCGCATCCGGGTCATACGCCGTCCCTTCCGGCACAGGGAACTGACGGCTCCCGTCCCCCTGGCAGGGGGGAGAAAGATACTCGCCATCGGCGCATCCACCGGTGGTCCCAAGGCGGTGATGGTCATTGTCAAACAGCTCCCTCCGGATTTTCGGGGGACCGTCCTGATCGTGCAGCACATAGCCAGCGGCTTTGCCCGTGGGTTTGCCCAATGGCTCGACGGGGAATGTCCGCTCAACGTGAGGCTGGCGGTCGAGGGGGATCTGCTGAAGGAAGGGGAGGTCCTCGTTGCTCCTACCGACAGTCACCTGATGGTGACCGAAGGACGGGTCCGGCTGACAGACGGGTCGCCGGTCAATTGCTGTCGTCCTTCTGTTGATGTGCTTTTCGCGTCGCTGGTCTCCAGGGGAGAGGAGGTTGTCGGCGTTCTCCTCACCGGCATGGGGAAGGATGGCGCCAAGGGATTGCGCAGTATCAAGGAGCATGGGGGGGCGACAATAGTTCAGGACGAACAGAGTTGCGCTGTCTTCGGCATGCCCAAGGCAGCCATTTCGCTGGCTGCGGCTGACAGGGTATTGCCGCTGGATGCGATTCCCGCAGCTATAATTGAACTATTTACGAATATCACGGAGGAATAGATATGGCACAGAAGAGGATTCTCATTGTAGACGATAGCGAACTGGTGCTGGTCATGGCCAGAGATCCCCTCGAAGCGGCAGGGTACGAAGTGGTCACCGCTTCCAGCGGCATCGAGGCCAACAGTTACATCTTTGCGGCCCGAAAGCCGGACCTGATCATTCTTGATGTCATGCTTCCCATGCTCGACGGGAACAAAAAGGCCAAGTTGCTCCGGGAGAAGGATTTCAGCAAAGAAATCCCGATCCTCCTCCTCTCTTCGAAGGGGGAGGAGGAACTGCGCTACATGGTCTCCGAGTCCGGGGCCAACGGTTTCATACGTAAACCGTTCACCAGCGAGGGGATCGTGGCCCGGGTCAGGGAAATTATCGGCTGATGTGCGAGCCTTTTCCGCAAAACGCCTGTCTGTGCCGCTGTCGGCCCGGTCGAGTCCGGAAATAGCTTCACATGGGCGGTACGTTGTGGTAATAAACGGGGGCGGCAGTCAATTCCCCTGTGAGGATTTTCATGGCATTGCGAGTTTATAATACCCTCTCCGCCCGGAAGGAGGAGTTTGTTCCCCTTACGCCGGGTGAGGTGAAGATGTACGTCTGCGGGGTCACTGTCTACGACCACAGCCATATCGGCCATGCCCGGGCCAACGTGGTGTTCGATGTGATCTACCGCTATCTGCGCACCCGCTATGCGGTCACCTATGTGCGCAACTACACCGACATCGACGACAAGATCATCAACCGGGCCAACAAGGAAGGGGTGACGTACGACGTCATCTCCGAGCGCTACATCAAGGCGTTCGACGAGGACATGGCACGGTTGGGCCTGGTCAGGCCAACGGTAGAGCCGAAGGCGACAGAACACATCGACGAGATCATCGCCATCGTCCAGCGGCTTGTGGATAAGGGGTTCGCCTATCAGGCGGAGGGAGATGTCTATTTCTGCGTGGAAAAGTTCGATTCCTACCTGAAACTCTCCAAACGCAACCTTGATGAGATGCAGGCGGGAGCCCGCATCGAGGTGGACGAGCGGAAACGGCACCCCATGGACTTCGCCCTCTGGAAGGAAGCCAAGCCCGGTGAACCGTTCTGGGAGTCCCCCTGGGGAAAAGGTCGGCCGGGGTGGCACATCGAGTGCTCGGCCATGAGCATGAAATATCTGGGAGAGAGCTTTGATATCCACGGTGGTGGCAAGGACCTGATCTTCCCCCACCACGAGAACGAAATCGCCCAGTCTGAGGCCGCCAATGGCAAGCAGTTCGTCAAATACTGGCTCCATAACGGGTTCGTGAACATCAACGCGGAGAAGATGAGCAAATCCCTGGGGAACTTCTTCACTATCAAGGATGTCCTGGAGAAATACGACCCGGAGGTGCTCCGTTTCTTTCTCCTTTCTGCCCATTATCGTTCTCCCCTCGATTTTTCCGACCAGAATCTGTCGGAAGCGGGAATTGGCCTGGAGCGGATTTATTCGACCCTGGTCGCGATCGGGTGGCATGGCGGGGAAGCTGCCGGCGCGGATGCCCTCCCGGCGACGGAGGCTGAGCGGGAGCTGCATGAGAAGCTGGATGGGTTCATGGGGCGCTTCGAACAGGCGATGGACGATGATTTTAACACCGCCCAGGCTCTCGGCATCGTATTTGACCTGATCCGCGGGGCAAACCGGGTGTTGACGGAAGACGGCGGAGAATCAGCAGCTGCCCGTTCAATGTTCGGGACCGTGCGGAAGATGGTCGGCGAGGTCGGCGGAGTGCTCGGTCTGTTTGTGTCGGAGCCCGGTGAATACCTGGAGCGGATCAAGGGGAGAAAGGTGGCGGATATGGAAATTTCTGCCGCCGAAATAGAGCAGCTCATCGAAGAGCGGGCATCCGCCCGGAAAGCGAAGAACTTTCCCCGGAGTGATGAGATTCGGGACTATCTCCTCTCCCGGAACATCATCCTCCTTGATGGCCCTCAGGGGACGACCTGGAAGGTGAAGTAGACCAACTCAGATTACTCCGAAGATTACTCCGAAAATGCCCGCTTCCGCGGGCTTTGTTTTTGGTGGCAGAGAGGATGGCTGGTAGTGGGCAGTGGGGTTGATCCCCTTCTTGCCGAGAAGCTGGGCGACGTTCTTGATGGAAAGGATTTTCCGGTGGGACATGGGTGCCTCACTTGTTCATCACTGGGGTGCCTGCTGCGCAACAGGAAGATGTCAAAGTTTCCTTGATTGCGGAACCCTCCCCTTGACTGTCAGGGCGCTGTCTCTTTAAGTTCCCGCAGCACTTTTCCCTTTTCCTGCTCGTACTCCGTCTGGCTCAGTTCTCCCCGTTCAGCCTTTTTCTTCAGCACCCGCAGCTGCTCCTCTGCTGCCGCGGCAGGTTTAACCGTCTTTCCCGCCGGTGCCGCCACGGGGTTCCCCCGCTCCCTGAGGCGGTTCGCTTCGGCCTTGATGTCGATGAGGTCCATCTTCAGTTCGGCGTTGCCGTACCAATGGGTATAGGCAGCGTTCTGGTGGTAGGCACCCTTGACGGTTCGGGCATAATCGTACTTTTTCATCTTGAAGAAAAGCCGTTCGATGTGTGAGGTGTCCTCGTAGAGCATCTGACTGTCCAGTACCAGTCGGGGGCCGCTCAGGGGGTGGGGTGGCCGCTTTTCCGGCATTGGGTCCAGCATGTTGCGGTCGGCCAGGTCCTGGATCAGCTGCTCCGCCTCCTTGAGAATGGTCAGACTCTGGGTGCGAATCCCGTCACCTTGGGCCAGTTCCTTGCGGGCAAAGGCTGATGCATGGCAGTCGGTGCAGATTTTCACCATTTCCTCCCGACCTTTCCGTTCCTGCTCAGCGGGGTAGGGGATCCCTCCGGAGTTCATGGTGATACCGGCGGAGACGTTATGGCTCCCCCCGGCCATGTGGCAGCGCTGGCAGGTCGGGCCGAGGGCCGGTCCGGCACTGGTGAACAGGGTGCCGTGGCGGGATGTCTGCCACATCTCCCACTGGGGATGATCCGGGCCCATGTGGCAGGCGGCGCAGACGTTGGGGTCGCGGACAATGGCGAGGCTCGTGCCGTGGTTGGTGTGACAGGAGGCGCAGGAACTTTCCACGCTGTGACACCGGTTGCACCCCAGGTCTCCCATTTCGCTCGATTGTTTGAGGAATCGGGCGCATTGAACCGGGGTGAGAGGTTTGGCGCTCCCTTCTTCGTGGCAGTGGCGGCATTCGTTCTGGTCCCGTCCCGGGAGGTTCCTGGTGCATCCCCAGCCGGAGTGGAGTCCCATGCCGTGTCGGCTTTTTGCGTGCTCTTCGAGCGCCTTGGCATGACAGCGTCCGCAGACCTTCTGGTCGACAACCATCTCCCCCTTGTCGAGACGGGCGTGGTCGCTGCCGTGGCAGTCGGCGCAGCCGACTCTGGCCTTAGCGTGGGCGCTTTCTTCCCACTGGCGGACCGCGGCGGGGGTCTTGAGGCGGTGGCAGTTTAGGCATTCGTCGGCCAGAGCCGGCAGTGCGGTCAACAGAAGGATAAAACCTACCGAAAAAGCTCTCCCCATGGTCATGGCTCCATAATCCTTTTCTTGTTTTCACGGTATTCCCGGTCGCTGATGAGTCCTTCGCTCCGCCATGCACGCATGGTGCGGAGTCGTTCGGCAACGGCCGGCTGAAGGGGCGCAGGAATAGCTTCTGTCAGGCCGCCTATGCGGTAGATGGCCGTGTCATGTCTAATGTAAAGCGTGCCACCCGGGGCGAAGCTTCCGTCTGACGCCGGGGGGAAGGAGGCGATCTCCGTCTCCCCCTGGTAGAGATGGCCGTCAAGGAGAAGATCCTCTCCTGCCGGTGAGGCTGCCAGTTGTTTTCCCGGGGCCAGGAATGACTGGATAACCTTGTCGCTCCAGGGGGCCATGACGCGGGATAAGGAGGAACCGTCGCCGTAGACGATCCGGTCGCCGGTACCGACAAACCTGCCGCCACCTGACGAGAGAGCGGCGGTTGTTGCAACATCCCTCTCGGCCCCGCTCTCCAGGTTGCGCAGGATAATGCGCAGGTAAGGAGAGAAGGCGGGAGGGTCATGGAGCCGGGTATAGAGCATTTCATCACGGTCCGACGAAATGGCCATGGAGATTGAGGTGATGATGCGCTCTCCCCATTGCCGCACGGTGAGCGGTTTGACGGTAGTTTCAAAGAGTGTGGTAGACTGTGGCGCCGACGTACCGTCCCATCGATAGAGGGTTGCCGTGATGGCGTCGCCGAATGAGAATATCCGTATTCCCACCCCGAGGGCGACCAGGTCCGCTGATGACATCCACTCGATGCCTGTTACCCGTCCGGGGACGGGGGCCTGGGCGATAGGCTTCCCCTGCCGGGAGAAGATGGCGAGCGTGGTGGAATCACCGTCGGGAAGAGCGGCAGCCAGCCGTTTGCCGTCGGGCGACCATGCCAGGGCCGTGGGTGATGGGGTGGCGAGCCTGATTCTGGTGCCTGCGGCCGGTTCGAACAGCTGCAAGCCGTTGTCACCCATGGCGATACTGGAATCCGCCGGGTTGACGCACCATGGTGCGGTCGGCGCCACGCGTGTCAACGCTGTGACGGAGAGATTGGCGGCTTGCGAGCCGCTGACCGGCAGGGATGTGCAGCCGGCGATGATTCCTGCCCCCCAGACGGCGAGAGCAAGGACCAACGGGCGCGGCATGCTGGTTCGGGACATGGTGACTCCTTTGCACTAATCTTGAGCTTGTTGCAAAAGCCCTTCAGCATTCCCGAGGGCCAGGGAGAGAGGGAAACAGTGATGGTAATCAAAAACTGCGGAACGGGAGAGCGTGTCCCGAGGTCGCAAAATCCACAGGAATGGGTATACTTTATCTGCTGATATGTATCACAAACGGAGCGAGGTGACCATGAAGATATACGACATTTCCACACCCATTTCATCCGATCTCCCCGTCTATCCGGGGGACCCGCCGGTCAGGATCGAGTCGGTGACTTCTATCAGTCGTGGGGATACCGCCAATGTCTCCCGCCTCACCATCTCAACCCACTGCGGGACCCACCTTGATGTGATGCGCCACTACAGCGAGCATGGCATGGCCGTCGACCATGTCCCCCTGACCCTTCTCGTGGGGAAGGCCCTGGTGATTGAACTGTCCGGCGTGCGGGAGATCGGACGCCGTGAACTGGCCCGCTTTCACGTGAAGGGGGAGGAAAGGATACTCCTCAAAACCGACAATTCCCGTTTATGGGACCAGCCCGGATTCCACGAGGAGTATGCCCACCTCACGGAAGAGGGTGCCCGCTATCTCCTGGATGAGGGGGTCAGGCTGGTCGGCATCGATTACCTCTCCATCGAGCGTTTCGATGGAGATGGGGAGGTGCATCGACAGCTGCTGGGGAATGGTGTGGTGGTGCTGGAAGGTTTGAACCTGGACGGGGTGGCTGCGGGGCATTACGAACTGATCTGTCTCCCCCTGAAGATACGGGATGGAGATGGCGCCCCGGTCCGCGCGATCCTCCGGAGCCAGGAAGGGATTACTTCCCCTTCGTTTGACCCCCACACGAGCAGGTGGCCCCTCTCCTGATTTTTCCCTCAGTTCGCGGGATGACAGGGACATACGTGATATACTTACAATTCCAGGTGACTTTCTGGAGAAAGGAGATGACATTATGGCACGTCTATCCAACAAGTTGGGCATCGACGAGAAGGGGCTGCGGGCGCCCCGAAGCACCAGTGTCTATACGCCCCGGGGAGGGATCGGGGAGGTGGCACTCTGTCGCAAATGTGGTGCCATCTATCGGAACAAGCGGTGGAGTCTCGACGAGGTGGAGTCCAATCAATTGCGGGGAGAGGCCGGTATCGGCAAGGTGGTCTGCCCGGCATGCCAGCGGATGGAGGATAATAACCCTGCCGGTATTATCACCCTGAGCGGTGACTACCTGCTCCAGCACGTGGAGGAGATCCTCAACATCATCAAGAATGTGGAGGCCAAATCCCGGGCCAAGAACCCCCTCGGCCGTATCATGGAGATACAGCAGGAGCGGGACGTAATGACCATCGGCACCACGGTGGATAAGCTGGCCCAGAAGCTGGGGCAGGAGATCTACAAGGCCCACAAGGGGGAACTCCACTACCAGTGGAGCCACGACCAGGAGTTCGTCCGGGTCAGCTGGATGCGGTGACCTGGACGTTCCGGCACAAAGGCGTCAGAGAGTGACGAAAGGCTTTCCGTGAGGGGAGCCTTTCGTTGCGTTTAGCGATAATAGCAGTTGAAATTATCAATTCACTACGGCAGATTTCCCTGGTCCCTGGCCTCACGCCACAGCGCCGCACCTCAGCCGGAACGGGCAGTGACTCCCGTCGCACCCTTCCATCAGGGCAAAGTCTCCTTCCCTGCTCCTCTCCCGGATGGCGTCCATGATCGAGAGGAGATTTCCTTCGAAGGCTTCCCTGTCGCATTCCACCGGTTCGCTCCCTCCGTCCTTGAGGAACAGCAGCTGTGCTTCGAGCCGCCGGCCGGGAAAGGCCCGGCCAAGGGCGACCAGGTAGGTGCCGAGCTGGAAACGGTATCCCTCAAGGTCTGCCCCGTCCCGCGCCATGTATTTGTAGTCGTAGACCGTCACCAGGTCGTTTTCCACCGCCACCAGATCCATGGCGCCGCGGATGTAGTAGTCGGCGGCACCCTTCAGATGGAGGGTGAAGGGGTACTCACGCAGGAGCCGTGCCGTGGCGAGCTCTTTCCCGAGGGGTGAGGAGACGAGGGCCAGAACCTGCTCGACCACCTCTTCCCCTTCCGAGCCCTCTCCTCCCAAGGCTGTGGCCAATTGCCGGCATCGGCGCCTTTGGTGGTCAGGGGCTCCTCCGAAATCGAGTCGTTCCAGGATGGCATGGGCAAGGTTTCCCCGTTCCAGGGGGGTCATTCCGCTCCGTTTTTTCCGTTCCGGCGTGGGGCGGTAAGGGGCGAGGAGCCGGGCAAAGAGCCCTTCGTCCAGGCCGAGTACCCCCTTGTAGAAGTATTTACGCGGACAGTGGGCGTAATCTTCCAGGGCCGTGGGGGAAAAGATCATTGCCGACGGCGGGGGCGGGGCGTAGTGGAGGGCACGGTCTGCCGCCAGGGAGAGGATTTCCGGAGACAGGGGGGGCGTTTCCATAGTTTGTGGCGGGAGGGCATATTCCTCAGGTATTCCCTCCATATCCACCGTCATCACCAGTCCGCCATCCGGTCCGGTCCGGAAAGCGTCGAGCCAGGCGCGCCATTCTCCCCTCCCTTCGCCGGAGAGGACCAGATGGTCCCGTGCACGGGTGACTGCCACGTAGAACAGACGTTTCAGCTCGGCCGCTTCCTTGGCCTTGCGGAGGTCGGATATTGCCCGGTAAGCCAGGGAGGGACATGGGACGCCGCCGGGAAGGGAAAGTTTGATGCCGATCCCGAGGGTGGGGTCGTACCGGACGGAGGGGTGGTTGCCCGGCTGTCCCGCCCCCAGTTCGGGGACGAAGACAAGGGGGAATTCCAGCCCCTTGCTCTGGTGGATGGTCATGAGCCGGACCACGTCCTCTCCTTCGGCGACGATGGCTGCCTCCGCCTCGGTCGGTTCCGCCTCCACCAGGTCGGTGAGATAGTTGATGAAGCTGCGGAGTGAAACTTCGCCATGGCGAAAGAAGGAGCGGGCCATCTCGATCAGTTTGCGCAGGTTTGCCACCTTCTGTTCCCCCTGGAAGGTGGTGAGGAGCGTGGAGGCAAAGTCGGTGCCGGTGAGGATCTCCTCCAGCAGTTCTGCCAGGGTGAGCCGATCGCGCAGGGGACGAAGCCGGTTGACGAGCGATGCCAGCGAGGCGAGCCGTTCCCGGTCGGCCGGGGTTATGCGATCAAGAATCGGGGATTGGGGACCGGAAACCGGGAACCGGGAAAAACAGGCCAGACTGGTGGCGAGGCCGCCGTCGTTCCGGGCGAGCCAGTAGAGGGTTTCATCGGAGACCCCGCAGAGGGGTGAACGGAGGACTCCCGCCAACGCGGCAAGGTCATTGCCGTACTCCAGGAAGGTGAGGACGTTGAGGATGTCGAGCACCTCCTGGCAGCGGTAGAAACCCCGCCCCCTCACCACGTAATAGGGGATATCGGCCCGGCGCAGTTCCCGTTCGAACAGCTTGAGGTTGCTGAAGCGGCGAAACAGGATGGCGATGTCTCCGTAGGAGGGCTGCCGGGGGATGAATTCCCCGCTGCGATCCTTGTCGTAGACAAGTATACCGGCCGTGCCGCCGGCGATCTGCTTGATCCGGCCGGCAATGGCGGCGGCTTCCCTGCGCCTCCTGGCGTCCGCGTCCCCTTCACACGAACCGGCGAGCAGTTCGACGCAGGGTGTGCCGTCCCAGTCCTGCCGCCGGGGGTCCAGGATATCCCCCTCTCCGTAGGGCGGGTCGAAGTCCGCGCCGCCTTCCCTCATGACCTGGGCGAAAAGCCCGTTGACGAAGCGGATGATTCCTTCCCGGGAGCGGAACGATTCCTGGAAGTAGAGGTTACGTCCCCCTGCGGTCACTATCCCACGGCTGGTCTGGAGGAACACCCCCACGTCCGCACCGCGAAAGAGGTAGATGGACTGCTTCGGATCCCCCACGACGAAGAGCCGCTGCTCCGGGCCGCAGAGGAGATCGATCAGCTCTTTCTGGAGTGGGTTGGTGTCCTGAAACTCGTCCACCATGAGCACCCGGCACCGTTGCCGGCAGTCGTCGCGGATGGAGGAGTCCCGGGCCAGGAGGTCACGGCACTTGACCTGGAGGTCGTCGAAATCCAGCCCCCCGCGCCGTCCCTTGCGCCGTCCGTAAGCAGCGGCCACCTGTCCGGTCAGACCGAGGAGTGCTTCCGCAAGCGGGGCGCTCCTGACTTGCCAGTAGGCGAGCTGCAGCTGCACAAGACATTCAGACAGCCGGTCCTTCACCGGTTTTTCCTTTCCCCAGTTGCCGGCGATGCAGTCAGCCATTTCCTGGAGTCGGGTCCCGGTAGTGATGCCGGTCAGGTCGAGGGGTCCCTCTCCGTACAGCTCCGGCAGCCGGGAGAGCGCCCGATGGAAGGTGAGTTCCTTCATGCCGAGAATCCGCTTCACCTCATCTGCCAGTTCGGCCAGTTCCCTGCAGCCGGATGCGAACAGCTCCTCCGCCTCTGCCTCCCATGCCGCCCCTTGGCGGTCAGCAGCAAGGCTCCCTTCGCGGCGGAGCAGGTCCCGCAGGTATTCGCGGAGCCCCTTGCCATGCCCGTGGCCCGAGAGGGGAAAATTCCCGAGGAGGAGGCGGATGGCCGGGGTGCGGGCGGTCAGTTCCGCCTCGATCACTTCGTCCAGGGAGGCTTCCAGTTCGGCGCCTGCCTCCAGTTCGTCCAGGAGGGAGAAAGCGGGGTCCACTCCCGCTTCTGCCGGATTTTCCCGCAGGATACGGGCGCAGAAGGAGTGAAAGGTGCTGATGCCGGCAGTCGTCAGCTCCCGTTGTCGCTCCTTCCAGAACCTCTCTCCGGTGCGTGCCAGGCGCTCTTCCACTCCGCGCCGTACCCGTTCCTTCATCTCCGCAGCCGCCTTGTCGGTGAAGGTGATGGCGACGATCCTATCGACAGGGAGGGGTTCCCCCAGGGATGTCTCGCCAGCCAGCAGGCGCAGGTAGAGTTCCACAAGGGCGGCGGTCTTTCCCGAACCGGCGCCGGCTGAGACGGCGAGATCGGTTTCCAGGCGGAAGAGCTCCTGTTTGGTGTCGGACCAGTGCATTGTCATGGAGAAACAGTCTCCTCCAGGGCCTGAAGAGGAGCAAGGTCGATGTCGTATCCGGCGCAGGCAGCGGCAAACGCTGCATCGACCGGCGCGGTTGCTGCAACGGTGCGGCCGTCCCGGGCAATGAAGGACATGGAACGGCAGTGGAGCATCATGCGTGGGGCGGGAATGCCGTCATAGGGGAGATCTCCGACGATGGGAAGGCCGCAGTGGGCAAGGTGGACCCGTATCTGGTGGGTCCGGCCGGTAAGGGGGCGCGCTTCCAGGAGGGTGGCTCCCCGCCCGGCGGCCAGCACCCGGAACTCAGTGCTCGAATCCTTTCCGGGGAGGGAGACACCGTAACGGAACTTGCTGATCTTGGCGATTGGGGCGTCGATCCGCCACGCATCCTGTTCCGGGAGATCGGCCACCAGAGCCCAGTAGACCTTGGTGACGAGCCCTGCCTTGAGCTGGTAGGAGATGTGGGTGGCGGCCGGTTTGTGCTTCGGGAA
The DNA here is from genome assembly GCA_003574885.1 of Geobacter sp. Lineage (GTDB taxonomy): Bacteria > Desulfobacterota > Desulfuromonadia > Geobacterales > Geobacteraceae > Geomobilimonas. The sequence goes on along the minus strand of PJFC01000007.1, from coordinate 22,593 downwards.
GAACATGACCCCCGACGTTCCCCTGTCCAGCCTATGGATCACCCGGGCGGGCTCGACGCTTCCCTCTCCCTTCAGGTACATGGTCACGGCGTGCTCCACCGTACCCTTGAGCTGGTAGGGGGTGCGCTGGCAGTTGAGTCCGGCGGCCTTGTTGACCGCCAGGAACTCGCTGTCTTCCATGAGCAGTTCGTCGCGGCAGTAGACGAATTCCACGTATCTCTCCGGCTCCATGACGCCGAGGATAATCTCCTCACCCCGCCGAAGTGTGCGGGAGGCGACCCGCACCATGGTCTGGTTAACGGTGCAACCCCCCCAGTCGATAATCTTGCGGATCTGCCCCTTGGAGAGCTGGGGGAAGAGGGCCTTCGCCCCGTCATCCAGGCGCATATTCGCCTGCTCGGTTGTTACGGTTGAGGTCAGGATCATTCTACCCTACCCGCCGCGCGGAAGAGGGCGGCAATGGTCTTTCCGTCACTGATCCGGCCGTCCCGTGCCATTTCCACCGCCTCGGAGAGGGGGAGCCTGACCGTTTCGATATCCTCGTAAGCCTCCGGCTGCGCCTCTCCCTGGACAAGGTCCCGCCCCAGGAAAAGGTGGATTACCTCGTCGAACACCCCCGGCGAGGAGTGGAGGATGCCCAGCGGCTCCAGATTTCCGGCTCTCAGCCCGGTTTCTTCCAGAAGTTCGCGGCTGCCACAGGTTGCCGGTTCCTCTCCCGGCGAGAGCCTCCCGGCGGGAATCTCCAGGAGCTTTCCATCGGCGGCGGGGCGCAGCTGCCTGATCAGGGTGACGGTTCCGTCGGCGTGAAGCGGCAGCACCCCCACCCCTCCCGGATGGCGGACGATCTGGTAGGTGTGCCACCCCTTGTGGCCGATTTTGACGTCCATCTGTTCCAGGTTTACGACCAACCCCCGGAAGATGATGGAACGGTTGCGGGTTTCCATGACGACAGCCTCTCCTTTCGCACTGAACAGATGATGAAGATACCACTGGAGTGGCGGGAAGGGAAGTCTTGAGTTACGGGTGGCGGGTGGTAAACTTGTCACGAATGACGTGAATCTGTGAGGACTGAACGCACAGTTCCGCTCAGCGTTCCCTCGAACCGCCACTGTACAGCTTTATTTCGCGCTGGCCTTTCAGCCGGCTCTGCTCAATTTCGCCTACAGTGGCTGGATCTCGGGCACATTCGCTCCACGATGCATCCAGTTCTCATATACACGTAGCCCAAAGGAGGTTGTCCATGTACGGATCGAGCAGGGTCTACAAAAAGGTGGAAGTGATCGGCGTTGCCAAAGAGAGTGTTGAGGCGGCGATCCAGTCGGCGGTGTCCAAGGCCCACAAAACGCTGGATAAGCTTTCCTGGTTCGAGGTTCAGGAAGTACGGGGACATGTGGGGGACGATGGCATGATTACCGAATACCAGGTGGTGATAAAGGTCGCTTTCGAGCTGAAGGGGTAGGGCTCCCGGGGCGCACCAGGGTGCTTGCATCGTCGGGCTGCGCAGCTTGTTTCTCGTGGCATAATCCCCTCTACTCTGCTATAGTTCGCCCAGGTGTAAAATTGAGCGGGAAAGGCGGAGTGCGATGGCACAGGCGAAGAAGGGGGACCGGGTCAAGGTCCACTACACGGGAAGGCTTTCGGACGGCGAAGTATTCGATTCATCGGAGTGCAAGGAGGACGACTGCGGCTGTTCCTCCGGCCCCTTGGAATTTACCATCGGCGAGGGTGAGGTTATCCCCGGCTTTGAAGATGCAATTATCGGTATGAATCCGGGAGACAGCAAGACGGTTGTCATCCCGGTTGACCAGGCTTACGGAGAGCGGATGGAGGAAATGGTGGCCGAGGTGGAGCGGTCGGCCCTCCCCCCTACCATTACACCGGAACTCGGCCAGCAGTTGGAGGTTGAGCAGGAGGGTGGCCAGGTCTTCCAGGTGGTGATCACCAACGTGACCGACACCATGGTAACCATAGATGCCAACCACCCTCTGGCGGGACGGGACCTGACCTTCGACCTGAAGCTGGTGGAAATCTGCTGACAGTCCTTGTCAAGGGTTGAGATGAAACGAAAAGGGGCCACGTGGTGAACGTGGCCCCTTCTTTGTTTGTGCGGTTGACGGCCGACCGGGTCGGCTGTTTTTTCAGTTTTCGGTCATGTAGTGCTCTTCGTACATGTCTTCAAGTGACTGGAGGTGGCGGCTTTCGTCGGCCAGGAGCCGTTCAAACAGTACTGCCATGGGCGCCCCGGCGCATCCAGTCGCCATCCGCTTGTAAAAGTCGATGGATCCCTTTTCCAGATGGATGGCATAGGTAAGAGCCTGCCGGGCGTCGGAGTCGTTACCTAGTTCCGGCTTTGTCAGCACGTAGCCAAGGTTCATGGTGGGTACCGGTTTGGTGAGTACGTCTCCCCCCTCCATTTGGCCCTCTACGAGGGCCTTTTCCAGTTCGTGCTTATGTTCAAGTTCGTCCAGGGCGGCATCCCGCAGGATCTCCCGGGCACCCTTGTTCTTTACTACACGCATGGCGTCCAGGTAGTGCCTGAACCCCTCGTCTTCCATCTTTACCGCCATCTCCACGGCGGCCTCAAAGGTATAACATACGTCGCTCATTGTGTCAGCCTCCTCGCTGAAGGATATGATTCTTTTAACATACCGGGGAGATGAGTACAAGAACTTTGTATACAGTATGCAGATTGTCCCGAAACGTCTATGAAGCTTCCCTCTGCCGGTTCAGGGTCAGCCGTCCGATGACTCTTCCCGCAGGCCGACCGCCACGTAGCGGCAGACGCTGGCAAAATCGCACTGTTCACATTCCCGGGGTGTTACGGGAAACTCCCCCCGCTTCATGGCCCTGACTTTGGCACAGAGTCGGTTGAGAAAATTGTCGTCTCCCCGTCTGCTCCTCGTGATCGGGTCGGTGGCGAGGAATGGGGCGGATTCATCATCTCCGAAAGGTTTCTCCAGTGGTTCCACCTTGCGGAGAAGCCAGTAGCGAGCGCTCATTCTCCGGGACGGTCCGAGGCCTCTCAGTTCCAGTTCTTTTGCAGCGGCGAGGAGGTAGACCGGTACCTGGAAAGAAATTTCCCCCAGGTTCTCCTCTTTCATCAGCTGGCGGTACCGCTGGGTGTTTCCCGCCAGTTTGTAATCAACCACCCGCAATCCCCCGTCGGAGGAGATGTCCACCCGGTCGATCTTCCCGTGGAGGAAGAACCTGCTCCCATCCAGGTCGGTCACCTCCAGGTCGGTGAACGGAAGTTCACATGCCGCCGGGACCAGTCCCGAGTCGTCCGCCGCCTCCAGTTCCACCAGCCGTTCCAGGAGCGGGAGGAGTTTTTCTTTCCCCAGTTCCCATAAAAGGGGCTTCCCCACAGCCAGTTCCTTCTCCCAGAGGTCGAACACCCCGGCGGCAGCGGCAGCCATGGCATCTTTATCGGTGCCGTCTCCCTTCAGGGGAAGTCGCCCGGCAGCCATCCGCTCTTCGAAGAACCTCTGCAGAATTTCGTGGACCAGGCTTCCCTCGTCTTTAACCGCCAGTTCCAGCTCCGGTTTTTCTACCGGTGCCAGGTGGAGGAGCCGCTTCAGGAAATAGCGGAACGGGCAGCAGCCGTACTCCTCCAGGGTGGTGGGGGCGAACCGGTTGCCGGGGGATGAGGTATAGCAGGCTTCAAGGTCGGCAAGGATGGCCGGGTCATGGAGGGTGCCGGTATAGGGTGTGGAGAGGGCGGCCCGGGCAGAGAGTTCGTCGGTAGTGAAGAAGTTCTCCCGCGTTGCCTCGATGGCAGCCGTTGCAGCGATGCGGGCAAGGGCCGGGGCGAGTTCCGTCACCGTGGAGGAAGCCTCGAACCGGCGGTTGCGTGCAAGGGAGTTGAGGAGTTCCTCACGCTCCCGGCAGTCGGTCGGGTCGGGGATGATGCGGTTTACAGGGATTCGCTCTTCATGAAGAGGGACGGCAGCCAGCAGTTCATCCAGGAGCGGCGAACGGAGCATTTCATTTCCCCTCCCGTCCACATAGCTGTAGGAAAGGGTCAGTGCTTCCCCGGCGCAGCCTATTGCGAGATAGAAGAGGAGCGGTTCCTCCTCCCCCTTTTCAATGGCGGTGCGGAACAGCCGCTGGCCGGCTGTTTTCTGGAACTGGAGCTTGTCGCTGTCCTTGAAGAGGGGATGGCCGTCATGGCGGGGGGGGCATATCCCCTCGTTGAGTCCGGCGATGAAGACGTGGGGAAAGGTGAGCCCACGGGCGTCGTGGAAATTCATGATGCCCACGCCGCTGCGCCGTTCCCCAGCCAGGAAGACGCCGGTCATCCCCTGCTGGATGAGTTCCAGGAAGTCGGCCGGCGTGAAGGTTCGTTCCTCCATGCCGAGGGACCGGATGTCCCGTGCCAGGTCGTCAAGGACCTGCTGGAAAAGGGTGATGGCAGAAGCGTCCCGCTTCAATGCCCGTGAGTCGGCGGCCTCGATACCGCGCCGGTAGAGGTGGTGGCGGTCGATGAACCCGGCAAGCAGCGTGCTGAACTCCGCAAGGGTCTTGGCGCCACCGAAGCGGCGCAGTTCTCCGAGGAGAGGTGCCATCTCCCGCCCGACTGCACGGGTGGAGGCGAGACGGCGACCCGTGGAACGGTCATCCCGGTTCGCGGCGTGTCGCTGTTCCAGCCAGGCGATGCGTCTGGCCAGGAGCTCCTCCAGCCGGCCGACGGATTCATCCAGGTAACGGATGTCCAGCAGTACCTCCTCCACCTGGTCCGGGTCGAGGCCATGGGGCGACAGGTCGTAATAGCTCGATTTGAGCAACGCCAGCAGCTCTTCCCGCCCGAATCGTGCCTGCACCAGGGTGAGGGGGGCGAGGCAGGCGCTCACCAGCGGAGCGGTGGCAAGGGGTGCTCCCCGCCGGTAGGAGACCGGGATGGCGAAGCGGCGGCAGACGTCTTCCAGCATTGGTCCGTAGTTGCGCAGTTCACGGCAGATGACAGCGATGGAGACAGGATCGGTTCCCCTCTCCATGAGGTCGCGGATGCGACGGCCGATTTCCTCGCATTCCCGGTAGGCACCCGGTGCGGCCAGGAGGGAGAGGTTTGCCGGCGGGAGGGGTGGTGCCTCCTCTCCGGCGTCGAAGACCGCTGCCCTGAGCGGGGAGAGGAACACGCCGTCCGGTTCGGTGAAAACCGGCTCAAGAGCCAGGTTGCTGTCGTCGAGGGATTCGATCCGGTCGGCAGTCCGGGCCACATAGGAGTACAGCTGCTCCCGGCCGGTATCGTAGGGGAGGTCGATGGTGACGGGCATGCGCCGGGACAGTTCGGCGACGACCGCGAGCTGGAGAGGGGTGAAGTCGTAGATGGCATGGATAGTCACCCCTGTGATGCGGTCGAACAGGGGGGGGAGGGGGGCGCCGTTTCGCAGTTCCTGAAGCGCCAGCAAATCCTTGTCATGGTGGTCCAGCAGCCCCCGTTCGTTCAGGGAGCGGGAATAATGTCCGAAGAGGGCGGCAAGTTCGGTGAGGCGGCCGTTGTCCGGCATGGCACGGACGGTTGCCGCGAAGGTTTCGGCGGTGACGAGTGCCTGCTTCAGTTCGCCGAACAGGCTGTCCAGGCTGGTAACAAAGCCGGGAAACTCGATTATGCCGGCCAGTAAACCGGTCCTGCCGGCGTAATGCCCAACTACAAGGTCCTCCATGAGGAGCTTTTGCCCTACTGCCGAAACGGGCCGCCGTTCATCGGAGGAGGCGGCATATAATGCCTCGCAGAGCCGCTTCAGGGTGAGCGCCCGGATCCCGAACAGGATTCCGGTTTCCGCCAGGGCGGCACGGTTGAACGCCTCTACCGCCGCGGTTGAGGGGAATATGTGGAGTCGTTCAGTCATGTTTGACTACAGACCAGTATCATTCAGTATCATTCAATAGATCCTGTTGATGTGTTATTTTTCTGCCGGACCGATTATAGCCGAGCCGACGCGGGGTGGCAAATGGCTAATTGTGCGATACACTCTTTCCATATTTCATGAGAAAGTGAAGAGGGTGTGCCATGAAAATATTTCTTGCCGGCGGGAGTGGTTTCATCGGTGGGCATTTGCGCCGGGAGCTCCTGTTCAGAGGGCACCAGCTCCGACTTCTCGTGCACAGGCGCGAGGCCAGGCCGGAAGCGGGAGTAGAGTTCGTCGAGGGTGATGTCACCTGGCCGGAAAGCTTTGCCGGTCAGGTGGCGGGCTGCGACGCAGTCATCAACCTCATCGGGATCATCCGGGAGTTTCCCGGGCGGGGGATGACCTTCGCCCATCTCCACGTTGAGGCGACCCGCACCATGCTTGAGGCCGCCCGGCAGGCGGGGGTGCGGCGCTACCTGCAGATGTCGGCCCTCGGCACCCGCCCCGATGCCGTCTCCAACTACCACCGTAGCAAGTTCCAGGCTGAGGAACTGGTTCGCGCATCCGGCCTCGACCATACCATCTTTCGCCCCTCCATCGTCTTCGGTCCACGGGATGCCTTCATAAACCTGCTGGCCGGCTATATCCGAAACTATCCGGTCATACCGGTGATCGGCGACGGCATGTACCGCCTGCAGCCGATTGCCGCCGATGATGTGGCCCGCTGCTTCGCCCTCGCCCTGGAGATGCCGGAGACCATCGGACGGACCTACGAGCTGTGCGGTCCTGACCGGCTCACGTACAACGAGATGCTCGACACCATCGGCCGGGTGCTCGGCAAGTCCCCTGTGCCCAAGCTTCACAATCCCCTCGGTATCATGAAACTGGTGGTCCCCCTGCTCCAGAGGTTCTCCTTCTTTCCCATCACCATGGACCAGATTGCCATGCTGACGGAGGAAAACATCTGCGACGGAGGCTGGCGCGAGACCTTCAAATTTGAACCGGAGTATTTTCTCCCCGGCATCAGCAAGTACCTACGCCCGTGAATTAACCTATATTCGGCAGTTGAACACTGCCTGCACTCGTACTAAAGGCCTATTTCTGTAATTCTAGACTCATCGCGCTGCATCCGATCAACTCACCCTGCGGGTTCAGACAGGATCGGCTGCGGACGCTTCATTTCGCCAAGAATTACGACGAAATAGCCCTCATGTACTCCTTCCGGCAGTATTCAACTGCCTTTTTTAGGGTCAACGGGTTGAGCCTAGAGCATCCCTTCGCTGGTGAAGCTGAGGAAGGCGCCGTCGCCAATAATGATGTGGTCGAGGACTTTGACCCCCATGAGATCCCCCGCTTCCTTGAGGCGGCGGGTAATCTCCCGGTCCTCCCGGCTCGGGGCCGGGTCGCCGGTGGGGTGGTTGTGGACGAGGATGATGGCGGCGGCAGATTCCCGCACCGCCGGGTTGAAAACTTCCCGCGGATGGACGATGCTCTGATTAAGCGACCCTTCGGAAATGCGGACTTCGCGGATCACCCGGTTCTTGCCGTCCAGGAGCAGAGCGAGGAAGTACTCCTTGCGCCGGTCCCGGTAGGTGAAGTTGTAGTGCTCGTAAACCTGCTGGGGGGAGGTGAACCGGTCCCCGTTGACGAGTCGCCTTCCCTGGCAGCGGTTGGCAAGTTCCAGTGCTGCTATTATGGATGCAGCCTTGGCAGTTCCCGCCCCCTTGACCCGGCAGATTTCCGTAACGCCGGCGGCCGCCAAAGTACGCAGGTCACCGAACTCCAGCAGCAGTTGCCGCCCAAGGTCGATGGCACTCTGTCCGGTGGTGGCATCTCCGGTCCGGAGAATGAGTGCCAGAAGCTCCGCGTCGGTCAGGGTATCCACCCCCTTGTTCAAAAGCTTTTCCCTTGGCCGTTCGGCCTCGGGCCACACTTTTATCCCCCCTGCCATGCATCCCTCCCGCTACACGGTATTCAGCAACAGACGTCAGCAGGTTAGCATGAACGCAGAAATATTAAAATATGTTTATGTACGGGGGGCGAAAATGCGTGCAATCCGGGTCTGATGTGGTGCAGTGGCGCAGAGTGCTGTTTGGGTTAATGAGTCCCCTGCGTCTTGTGTCGGAATTTGGTTTCTCGGTCAGTGGAAAAATGCCAGGTAGGCAAGGACGCCGCTTCCGATAATCAGACGGTACCAGACGAAGGGGTAGAGGGTGCGACTCTGGATGAAACGGAGGAGGAAAACGACGCTTAGGTACCCGAAGACCGCCGACGTGACGATGCCTATGATGAGAGGCTGCATTTCACCTGCGGGAATACCGGTCCTGGCCAGATGGCCGACCTTGAGGATGGCTGCTCCAGCCACGATAGGGATGGAGAGGAGAAAAGAAAACCGTGCCGCTGCCTCACGGTTGTAACCGATGAGGAGCGCAGCGGTGATGGTGATGCCGGAACGGGAGACCCCCGGGACGAGGGCGAGGCACTGGGCGAGGCCGATGATAAGAGCAGCCCGCAGGGTGATGCTGTCCATTTTCCAGCGCTTGGCGCCGATGGTGTCGCTGAAGGCGAGGACGAGACCGAAGATGATGATAAAAGAGGCGATGAGGGCTGGGCTGTTGCGGAACATTTCTTCGACAGGCCCTTCCAGGGTTTTCCCGGCAATTGCCGCCGGGATGGTGCCGGCGATTATGTAGAACGGCAGGCGATTGGAAGCGGTGTGGAGTCCGCCGCCAGCGATTCCCTTGAAAAAATTGAAGGTCAGTTCGACGATATCCCGCCAGAAATAAAGGCACAGGGCGATCAGGGTTCCCAGGTGCAGCGCCACGTCGAAGGTGAGCCCCGATGCAGGCCAGTGGAGGAGCCAGGGGAGGAGGATCAGGTGCCCGGAACTGCTGATGGGGAGGACTTCGGTAAGTCCCTGAAGCGCGCCGAGAATGGCGGCGTGGAGCGGATTCATGGGGAATCTCCTTATGACTGTGTCGGGAGGGAAGGGTAGTTGATGCGCAATGCAAAATCAAGTTAATTAACGCCAACAGACTCACCATCAATCTATAACATTAATGTGGCACGACCGGCATATTTATGCTATCAATACTCGTTTTCTAAATAAACCGGCATGGTGTGCAGAACACATCGGTCGTATGGAGGCAGTGATGTTCGGATTGATTCCCAAGGAAGAAAAATTTTTTGTCCTTTTCAAGGAGATGACGCGAAATATAAATGAAGGCGCCCGGTTGCTGAAGGAGATGCTCGACAACTTCAACGACCCGCAGGAAATGCAGCGGAAGATCAAGGATGTGGAGCACAAAGGTGACTCCATAACCCACGAGATCATCAAGAAGCTGAACACGAGTTTCGTCACCCCCCTCGACAGGGAGGACATCTATGCTCTTTCAAGCGCCCTGGACGACATTCTCGACCTGATCGACGCCTCGGCTCAGCGGGTCGTCATGTACAACGTGGAAAAGCCGACCCCGGAAGCGAAGGAGCTCGCATTTATCATCCTCAAGTCCTGCCAGACCCTTGAAAAGGGGGTTTCTCTCCTGGGGGGGAAGCTGGAGCATATCAGCGAATGCTGCGTCGAGGTGAACGCCCTGGAGAACGAGGCGGACCGGGTCTGCCGGGAAGCGGTAAGCCGGCTGTTCGACGAGGAAAAGGACCCCATCCAGCTCATCAAGTGGAAGGAGATCTACGAAACTCTTGAGCGGGCCACCGACAAGTGCGAAGACGCCGCCAACATCCTTGAAAGCGTGGTGGTAAAAAATGCTTGATGTCACCCTCGTCATGCTGATCCTCGTGATCGCCGTGGCGCTACTCTTCGACTATATCAACGGCTTCCACGATACTGCCAATGCCATTGCCACCTGCGTTTCCACCCGGGCACTGTCGGTCAGGGGGGCGATCATCATGGCCGCCGTCCTGAACTTCGCCGGGGCCATGATCTCCACCAAGGTGGCGGCAACCATCGGCAAGGGGATCGTCGACGCGAACAATGTCACCCAGATGGTGGTGCTGGCGGGGGTGGTCGGAGCCATTATCTGGGACCTCATCACCTGGTACTACGGTCTTCCTGCCTCATCCTCCCACGCCATCATCGGTGGCCTCATGGGGGCGGTTACCGCCCATGCCGGTATGGGAGCCCTTCATTGGGGAGGTTTGGACAAGATACTGCTCGGCCTGCTCATATCTCCCATCTTCGGTGCCATCCTCGGTTATTTATTCATGCTGCTCGTCATGCGGATATTCCGCAACAGCGCACCCTACGGCCTCAACAAGGGGTTCAGGAAACTGCAGATAATTTCCGCCGGTTTCATGGCCTTTTCCCACGGTACCGCTGATGCCCAGAAATCCATGGGGGTGATCACCATGGCCCTGGTCAGCTACCACATGCTGCCGAGTTTTGACGTGCCGACCTGGGTGAAGATGGCCTGTGCGATCTCCATGGCGTTAGGAACAGCCGCCGGCGGCTGGCGTATCATCAAGACGGTTGGTCATGATTTCGTCAAGCTCCAGCCGGTGCATGGTTTCTGTGTGGAAACCGCATCCGCCGGGGTCATTCTCGGTGCGTCCGCCCTTGGTATGCCGACCAGTACCACTCATGTCATAACCTCCAGTATCCTCGGTGTCGGTCTCTCCAAACGGATAACCGCCGTCAACTGGAATGTCGCTTACCGGATCCTCTGGGCGTGGATTCTCACCATTCCCGCCTCTGCCCTGGTTGCCTACATGGCCTACATGATCATGAGCCCAACCCTCGGCAAATAGCCCTGCACCCCGAAGAATGCACAAGGGGCGGTCACTGTTGACCGCCCCTTTTCTTATGCGCCTATTCCTGTTTGACGTTCCTGTTAATCCAGCTCCTCCCCCGTCTCTTCCATCTCCTCCGTCAATTCCGCCAGGGCTTCGTCTTTCTGCCGGAAGCGAACCACCAGGTAATAGCAGAGGAAGTAGGCAATGATGGCGGCGATGAAACCGAGTATGGAGGTGCCGAGGAGCAGGGATGCTGCATATCCCTTCACGTGCTGCCACTCCAGGCTTTTCAGGTGCAACTCCTTGGGAGGGAGGCAGCGTAGAATGCGCCCGAGTTTATAGCTTATGGCCAGTATGGGGAAAACGGTAAAGGGGGTATTGACCCAGGCGCCGGTGATGCAGGTGAGCTTGTTAAGACGGAACAGGAAGGCGGCAGCTATGGCTATGCCGGTATGGAAGCCGAAAAAAGGTGTGAAGCTGATGAAAACCCCTACCGCAAAACCGGCAGCAATGTGGCCGGGATGGCTGTCGAGGGAAAGAATTTCCTTGAAGCGCTGTTTCCATTTTTCCTTGTCGAACAATCGTCACCTCGCAGAGCACCAAGTCTAAGGTCCGCACCTCAGTTTGTCAATCTCTTTCCCCCGCCTGAAAAACCGTATAAGTAAGTGATGATCTACTGACAGGGACGCATGATGCGGTATAATTTCCGTTGACAATATTTTGTTAAGCATATATATGTAAAACCATATATAAAGGTACAGGTGATGGAAGTCGGTGATAAGGGAGGTTTCCGGTGAAGAGAGCTGTTGTGCTGGCCTGGCTGGCCATGATGTTCCCTGCGGGCGGGTGGGCTGAGAACGGGCAGGTCACGGTTCGTGAAGCGGTTACGAGGGCTTTGGAGCATAACCATCTTCTCAAGGCGGCGGAGTATGAACGCCAGGCCGCGGCGAAAGACGTTGCAATCAGCCGCAGCCGCTATTTCCCCCGTATCTACCTGAACGAGACACTGGCGGCATCAAACAGCCCGACCTCCGTATTCATGATGAAGCTGAACCAGGGGCGCTTCACCCAGAATGATTTCCAGATCAACAATCTGAATAGTCCCTCGACCTACAACGATTTCCAGACCGCCTTAACCCTGGAACAGCCCCTCCTGGATTTCAGCATCGGTGGTGGCCTCGACATTGCCAGGAAAGAAGAGGATGCCCGCGGTTTCGCCCTGGAAAGGCGTCGCCAGGAGGTAACCTTTCAGGTATACCAGACGTATCTTGAAGTGCAGAAGGCCCGGGCTTACCTCAAGACGGCTGACCAGGCGGTTCTCGGTGCCAGGGAGCACCAGCGTCTTGCCTCTGTCCGTAACGAGGCGGGAGTCGGACTTCGTTCCGACGAGCTCCGAGCCCGTACCTATTTGTCGGAAATGGAGCAGCAGGAGATTACCGCCGGCAATAACCTGCAGTTGGCAAAGCTTCGGCTCGGCCAGGCCATGGGGAGTGATACCGGCCAGAGCTACGACATAGCAGAAGACGCACAGCCCTGGCAACCCCCTGTCGATACCACCCGGCTGATCACCCTGGCGCTGGAAAACCGCCAGGATGTGAAAGAGATCGAGGCAGGAGTGGAAAAAGCAGCGATAGGAGTGGGGCTGGCCCGTAAGTCGTATCTTCCGACGGTCTACGGCAGTGCCACCTACCAGCAGAATGATCGCGACATCCCCTTCGGCCGTGATAACGATTCCTGGATTGTTGCTGGCAATCTGCGCTGGGAGCTGTTTGACGGCCTGCGTCGGAACGGTGAAGTGGGAAAGGCGAGGCTGCAGCAGCAGGCGGCTGCCGAGTATCTTGAGAGCTACCGCAGCGAGGTGGTTATGCAGGTGAAAGAGGCATCGATGCGGAGAGAAGAGGCGGGCAAGCGGCTTGAAGTTGCCCGTCATGGGCTGTTGGACGCTGAAGAGGTGGTCCGCCTAGTGGGGAGGCGCTTCGAGAATTCCCTTTCGACCATGACTGAGTTGCTGGATGCTCAGACCGCTCTCAATCAGGCGCGCACCCAGTTGGTCGAGAACGAGAGCAATTATGCCCTGTCCACAGCCCGACTGTATCAGGCTGCGGGGATATTCCTGAAGGAGGTTGTGAAATGAGGAACGTTGCTGTGAGGTCGGCATTTCTGGCCGTCGCCGCGAGCATGCTGATAATCGCCGGCTGTGGCGGAAATGGAAAAGAGGGCACCACGGTAACGGCACCACCGGTGGTGAAGGGTGTTACGGTGCAGGCGGTTACCGCCACGGCAATCCCCGATCAGCTGGAGGCGGTCGGGACGGTTCGCGCCCGCAATTCTGCGATGATCGCCGCGCGCATTCCCGGAACAGTTACTGCGGTGCTGGTGAGGGAAGGGGACCGGGTCGGCAGGGGGAAGCTGCTGGTTACGCTGCAGGCCACTGAGACCGTGGCAGGCGCAGCAGGTGCCCGAGCGGGGGTGGAACAGGCGTCCGGTGGTGTTGAAGAGGCTCGAGCCCGCAAGCAGCTCGCGGATGTAACCCTTGAGCGATACAGCAAGCTTTTACAGGAACAGGCGGTGACCCGCCAGGAGTTCGACACCCGCAAGGCCGAGCAGCAGATGGCAACCCAGGGGCTTGCCCGGGCTGAAGCGGGGCTTGCCCAGGCTCGCGAGGGCGCTAAGGCGGCGGGGACCATGGCGGGGTACAATCGGGTGACCTCGCCCATCAACGGCATAGTCACCGGCAAGTCGGTTGATGTGGGGATGACGGTTTTCCCCGGCGCTCCGCTTCTGACAGTCGAGGAAGAGGGGAACTACCGGCTGGAGGCGTCTGCTCCGGAATCATTGCTTGGCAAGGCGCGGGTCGGGCAAAAAGTGGCGGTGGCGGTGGACGGTGTCTCCACAGCGATAACCGGCCGGATAGCCGAAGTGGTGCCGACTGTTGATCCTGCCAGTCGCACCTTTACGGTGAAGGTTGACGTAGCCGCCAAGGGGCTCAGGTCCGGCAGCTATGGCCGGGCATTGTTCCCGGTCGGCAGCCGGCAGGGGGTGCTGGTGCCCAAGGGTGTGGTGGTGGAGCGGGGCGCGCTTACGTCGGTATGGGTGGTGGACAAGGATAAGATTGCCCGGATGCGGCTGGTCAAGATCGGCAAACCGGTCGGTGACCAGCTGGAGGTCCTTTCCGGCCTCTCTGCCGGTGAGCAGATCGTCATCGGTGGGGTAGAGAAAGTGGTGGACGGGGCACGGATCGAATAGGATAACCTGCCCCGGGGATGCTCGGGAATGGAAGTAGATCAAGAGCAAATCCCTGTTGATTTGTCTTTCAGGTTTTTCTCTGTAGCAGATTTTGACTGATTTTGGGAGACGATGTAATGGACAAACTCGGTGTAGCCGGCAGGATTGCCCACGCCTTCATAGATTCGAAGCTGACCCCGCTGATTGTGGGAGCCGCCTTGCTTCTCGGCGTTTTTGCGGTACAGATGACACCCCGCGAAGAGGAGCCGCAGATTGTGGTGCCGATGGTAGATATCTACCTGCCACTCCCCGGTTCCACGCCAAAGGAAGTTGAAGAGCGGGTGGTCAAGCCGATTGAAGGGAAGATGTGGGAAATCAAGGGGGTGGAGTACGTCTATTCCGCCAGCCGTTCCGGCCTCGGGATTGTCACCGTCCGCTTCAAGGTCGGCGAGGACATGGAAAAATCCCTCGTCAAGCTCTACAACAAGATGATGAGCAATCGACCGTCATTGCCGCCGGGGGCACTGGAGCCGTTGGTTGTTCCCAAATCCATTGACGATGTCCCCATTCTGACCCTTACCCTCTGGTCCGACCGCTACGACCACTACACCATGCGCAGGGTAGCGCGGGAAGTGTGCGATGAGCTGAAGAAAAGCGACAATGTGGCCGAGACCGCCATCAAGGGGGGGCTCCCCCGGCAGATCCGGGTGCAGCTCGATGCGGGGCGGATGGCGGCCCACCAGCTTTCGCCCCTCCAGGTTATGGGGGCGCTCCAGAAAGGGAATTTCGCTCTTCCCTCGGGGACGTTCAGGAGCGACAACTACGACTACCTGGTGGATACGGGCGCCTTTCTCGACAGCGCCGATTCAATCCGCAACCTGGTGGTGAATGTCGCAGGGGGGCGGCCGGTCAAGCTTGCCGACGTGGCAACCATCACTGACGGTCCGGAGGAGCCGAAGGACTATGTCTTCTTTACCCCCGGCCCCGCCGCCGCTACCAAGGGGATCAGTGGCAACCCGCAGGAAAGCTATCCGGCGGTTACCGTCTCCGTTGCCAAGCGTAAAGGGGCCAACGCCACCTGGGTTGCCGAGGATCTCCTGAAAAAGGTCGAGTTTCTCAAGGGGAAGGTAATTCCTGACGATATCAAGGTGACGGTCACGCGCAATTACGGCGAGACGGCCAAGGAGAAGAATAACGAGCTCCTGTTCCACATGTTCCTGGCGGCCATTTCGGTCACCATCCTGATCGCTGTTTTCATGGGGTGGCGGTCCGGGGCGGTGGCAGCCATTGCCATTCCGGTCACCCTGTCCATCACCCTGTTCCTCTTCTACCTCATCGGCTATACGCTTAACCGGATCACGCTGTTTGCCCTCATTTTTTCAATCGGTATCCTGGTGGATGACGCCATCGTGGTGGTGGAGAACATCCACCGCTATTTCACCACCATGAAGCTGAAGCCGCTTGACGCGGCGGTCCGTGCCGTGGACGAGATCGGCAACCCGACCATTCTGGCCACCTTCGCGGTCATTGGCTCGATACTCCCCATGGCCTTCGTCTCCGGCCTGATGGGGCCCTACATGCGGCCGATTCCGGTCGGGGCCAGTATGGCGATGATATTCTCCCTGCTGGTCGCCTTCATCGTCACCCCCTATTTTTCCTACCGCTTCATGCGCAACGAGTCCCACGAGGGGGCTCACGAAACCGCCAGTGAAATGTGGCTTACGTCGTTCTACCGCCGGATCATGGGGCCGCTGATCCACACGCCGACGCTTCGCTACGGTTTCCTTACGACGGTGGTCGTGCTCCTGCTTGCCTCCTGTTCCCTCATCTACTTCAAACTGGTGACGGTCAAGATGCTCCCGTTCGACAACAAGAACGAATTGCAGCTGATTGTCGATGCGCCCAACGGCACCACCCTGGAGGAGACGGCGCGGATAGCCGGCGAGATGGGGGCGGCGCTGCGCAACGTGCCGGAGGTGACCGATTTCCAGACCTATGTCGGTATTTCGGCACCGTTCAACTTCAACGGCCTCGTCCGGCATTATTATCTCCGCAATGGCGCAAACGTGGCCGATCTGCAGGTGAACCTCACTCCCAAGGGAGACCGGAAGGATCAGTCCCACGACATCGCCAAACGGATCCGGCCTCTGGTCAAGACGATTGCGGACAAGTACGGAGCACGTGTCAAGGTGGCGGAGATTCCCCCCGGCCCGCCTGTCCTTTCCACGCTGGTGGCCGAGGTGTATGGCCCCGACGAGGCGACCCGGATGGACATTGCCCGCAAGGTTAAGGAGATCTTCCTCAAGACTCCCGGTGTGGTCGATACCGACTGGTATGTGGAAGACGACCAGCTGAAGTACAGCTTTGCGGTGGATAAGGAGAAGGCGGCGCTGGCCGGCATATCTACCGACGATGTGGCGAAGACCCTCACCATAGCCCTGAACGGCATGGATGCCGGTCTTGTCCATCTCCCCAAGGAGAAGGAGCCGGTTGCAATAAATCTCAGGCTGCCGGTAGCGCAACGGAGCTCCATCGATGCACTATCCTCCATCTATATTCCGGGGCCGAGAGGGAGTGTCCCCCTTTCCCAGCTGGTGAGGGTGACACGGCAGAACGAGGACAAGACTCTCTACCGGAAAAATCTGAAGAGCGTCATCTATGTCACCGGCGACGTTGCCGGGGTGATCGAGGCGCCGGTCTATGCCATCCTCAAGATGCAGAAAGAGGTCGATGCCATCAAGATGCCGGGGGGGTACCACATCGAGCAGCTTGCGTCACGGCAGCCATGGAGCGAGGATAAGGTAGGGCTCAAGTGGGACGGCGAATGGCACATAACCTATGAAGTTTTCCGCGACCTGGGGATTGCCTTTGCCGCGGTCATGGTGCTGATTTATGTCCTGGTGGTGGCCTGGTTCCGGAATTTCACCACACCGCTCGTCATCATGGCTCCCATCCCCCTCACCCTGATCGGCATTCTCCCCGGTCATGCCCTGTTCGGCGCCTTTTTCACCGCAACCAGCATGATCGGCTTTATCGCCCTGGCAGGCATCATCGTCCGGAACTCCATCATTCTGATCGACTTTACGGAACTCAGGCGCGCGGAAGGGATGCCGCTGGACGAGGCGATCATCGATGCCGGCGCGGTCAGGTTTCGGCCCATTCTTCTCACCGCAGCGGCTGTCGTGGTGGGGAGCGTGGTCATTATTTTCGACCCGATCTTCCAGGGGCTGGCCATTGCCCTGATGTGTGGCGAGGTGGCTTCCACAGCCCTCTCCATGGTTACCATCCCGCTCCTCTACTTCCTGTTCCAGCGGCATCAGGAGCGGCAAAAGGCGGCAAAAGGCGGAGCTTGATGTGAGCGACAAACTGTACAAAGGAGATGCGATGTTCTGGCAGAAAGAGAAACCGGTTGTGAACGAAGGGTTGGGACTGGCAGAAAAGGTGGCGTTGGAGGCGGAAGGGTTCTATCGTTCGGGCAGGATGAACTGTGCCGAGGCGGCGCTCATGGCGGTAAAGAACAACTTGCGGCCGGAGATTCCCGACTCGGTGGTTGAGATGGCGGGCGGCTTTGGCGGCGGATCGGGTACCGGCTGCCTCTGCGGGGCCGTGGTGGGAGGAACCATGGCAATCGGCCTGGTCCTTCCCCACGACAAGCGCCAGGTCAGCAAGCTGACCCAGGAGCTTCATCACTGGTTCAAGAGCCAGTACGGTGCCACTTGTTGCAAGGTCGTCCGAGCCAATCACAAGGGAATATGTGCCGAACTGACGGGAGCTGTGGCGGGGAAAGCGGCAGAGTTGCTGGAGAAGTAGGTTGGATCGCGGGCCTGGCCGTTTCACCGTGACACAAGGGAAAAAAGGAGGCAGGACATGGAATTGACGACTGCGTATGCGTTCGGCAGGACCGTTTCACTCCCCTATGCAGAAGCGGAACGAAAGGTACGGGAGGAACTCCAGAAGGAAGGTTTCGGTGTTCTCACCGAAATCGACATCAAGGAAAAGTTCAGGGAGAAGCTCGGCCGGGACTTCCGCGACTACATCATCCTCGGTGCCTGCAATCCCCCCCTCGCCTGGGAGGCCTTCGGACGGGAACTCAACATCGGGACGCTGCTTCCCTGCAACGTGGTAGTCTACACCGGTGACGACGGGCAAACGGTGGTGATGGCCATGGACCCGGTGGCAACCCTCGGCGTCATCGGCAACCCAGCGTTGAACGACCTGGCACGCAAGGTGAGGGAAAAGATGGAGCGGGTGCTTGCCGCCCTGTGAATGTTACCTGCAGGTGGAAGCTCACACCTGTTTACTCAGCAATAAGGAGAAAAAACAATGTACGTAGACCGACTGCTTAGAATCATCGCCGGCAGCTTTATCGTCCTGTCACTGCTGCTGGCCCATTTCCATAACATAAACTGGCTCTGGTTCACCGGTTTCGTCGGGCTCAACCTGTTCCAGTCGGGATTTACCAACTGGTGCCCCATGATTACCATTCTGGAGAAGGCTGGAGTACCCAGGTTCCCGAAAGATTGCTGCGGGAAATAGGAGCGGATCTGGTATCTCGTGAGACGTGATAGAACACGTTGAAACGTTCACTATCAGAGTTGCAATATGGCAGGAGGGCACCATGAGCTACCGGATTACCATTCTGTGTGACAACAGTGTCGGCCCCATGACCGGCACCCTTGGAGAGCACGGGTTTGCCGCTTTCGTGGAGTTCGGTGGCGGGGCACTCCTGTTCGATACCGGCCAGGGGGAGACCCTGGTCAACAATGCCCGTCGGATGGGGAAGAACCTCTGCCGGACAGAGCGGGTGATTCTTTCCCATGGCCACTACGACCATACCGGCGGTCTGAAGCCCCTTCTGCAGACCTGCGGGCCGAAGGAGGTGCTGGCCCATCCATCGGTCTTCGCATGCCGCTACCGGGTGAAGGATACAGGGGATAGCGTCGCCATCGGCATTCCCTTTGGTGAGGCGGAACTGCTCAAACTCGGCGCTACCTTCGATCTTTCATCATCCTTTCGGGAGGTTGGACCGGGACTCTTTCTCACCGGCGAGGTGCCGCGCCTGACCCCGTTCGAAAAGGGGGACAGCGGTCTCTACTGCGACGAGAAAGGGTGCAGCGTCGATACCCTGCCGGACGACCAGTCCCTTATCATAAGCACCGGCAAGGGGCTCGTTCTGCTGCTCGGTTGCTGCCATGCGGGGGTTGTCAATACCATGGATCTGGCGCGGGAAAAGACGGGGGTTTCGAAGGTCTATGCCGTGGTCGGCGGTACCCATCTCGGCTTTTCTTCGCCGGAGCAGTTGGAAGAGACGATAAAAGCCCTGCGCGGCTATGGCGTGCGGAAGCTCTGTGTCAGTCACTGTACCGGTTTCACTGCGGCGGCGCGACTGTCCCGGGAGTTCCCGGCAGAGTTTCATCCGGCACAGGTCGGCTACACGCTGGAAGTCTGATCCGGTTCAACAGCAAAGTCATCCGGCTGAACTCATGGCCGTAAACAAGAGAGGTTATGTGTCGATGAAAATGGTGCTCGTTGTTGCCGCAATGGTGACGGCCCTGGTGAGTATGGCTTTTGCGGCGGGTTACAAAAACATTGTGTCCCGCGACGCCAGAGGGCTGTTGGCAAAGAACAGGTCGGTCTATCTGCTGGATGTCCGGACGCCGGACGAGTACCGTCAGGCACGTCTGGCGGGATCGGTCCTGATCCCCGTTAACGAGATCGAGCGGCGGTTGGGCGAGATCCCGAAGAACCGGCCGGTGCTTGTCTACTGCGCGGTCGGTTCCCGTTCAGGGCTGGTGGCTGGGTATCTGGCGGGAAACGGATACCGGGAGGTCTACAACATGCAGGACGGGATAGTCGGTTGGTATCGCAGCGGCTACCCTCTCTCTCGCTAGAAATCTTCTCGGGCACATTCGCTCCAGGGGCGCTCACCCCCCACGGATTCGGGAAAGAAGGAATGTATATATGGACAACAGTTTTCAGGAAAAGGCGTCGCTGCTCAAGGTACTGGGTCATCCGGTGCGGCTCAGGATTGTTGCTGGACTGGCAAGGGAAGGGGCGTGCGTGAAGGATATCTGGGAGTGCCTGAATATGTCCCAGGCGGTGGTGTCCCAGCATCTCAAGGTGATGAAGGAGCACGGCATCGTGGAGGCCCGTCGGGACGGCACTCGGATCCATTACGCCCTGCGTAGTGAGATGCTTGCGGAGTTGGTCAGGGTTCTCCATCTTGAGATCTGAAGGGGCTGAGTTCTTTCTGGAGCTTGCTGTTCAGGCCGGTGATGGCCTCAATTTCTTCCATGTTCTGCTTCGCCAGGGCAGCGTTCGACTCTATGAGCCGCCCCGCTTCACGCACGTAGTTCAGTAGCACATCCCCCATCATAATCTGCTGGATGCTCGTATCACGCAGCCTCTTGACCTTTTCGTTGTCCTCAAGCACGCTCTTGAGATAGAGACGATTCCCCCGCGACTGCTCCTGGGCCGAATTGGTGATCTTCTGGGAGAGGAGCCGCATCTGCTCCAGCGCCTTGACGATCATGCTGATCCCCCGCTCCTGCTCCTGGGTAGCCCTCGTCACCTGTTTTACCCGGTCCAGGTTCTTTGCCGCCTCGTCGGTGATGAGCCGGCTGCCGGAAGCCTGCTCCACGGTTGCGGTGGCAATCTTCTGCACCATGCTGGAGGCCTCCTCGGCCCCTGCCTCGATCCTTACCAGGGCTTCGTTGGTAAGGGCGGAGATTTTCACCCCTTCCTTGATCCGATCCTTCCCCTGGGATACCGAACTCTGCACCGCCGCAGTCTCTTTCTGGATACCCTTTACCAGGTCGTCAATCTCCCGTGCTGATTGGGCTGTACGGTGGGCCAGGGAGCGGACCTCTTCGGCCACCACGGCAAACGCCTTCCCCCGTTCCCCTGCCTGGGCGGCGATGATGGAGGCGTTGAGGGAGAGGAGATTGGTCTGCTCCACCACCTCCTGGATCACTTCGAGAAAGCTGCCGATGCGTGCCGAATGCACGGAAAGTCGATGGATGGCTTCGTACGATTCCTCGGTGCTTTTTTCGATGGCGTTCATGGCCTTGATGGTCGATGCCATTGACTGCAGTCCGTCTACTGCCTGCTTGCGGACACCTTCGGAGCACTCGGCGGTCCGCTGGGCATTGTCCCGGACATTGCTGATAGCGGCGCTGATCTGGGTGATGGAACTCGACGTCTGCTCGGTGGATACCGCCAGCGCCTCTATGTTGTCCGCGGACTGCCGGATGCTGACCGCCATCTCTTCGATGGAGGCGGAGGTCTCCAGCACCGCAGAGGAATAGTCCTTGATGTTTTCGGCGATGGTATCGGTCGTGGCGCTCATCTCCGTCGAAATTGACGCCCGCTCGTCGGTTCGCACCGCCAGTTCCTCGATCTCCCGGATGAGGACGTTCAGGAAGGTATTCATCTCTTCCACGGCCCGCAGGGTTTCTTCTTCCTTTGCCGCCTGTTGCTCGTTTCCCGTCACCATGGTAAGCGATTTTTCCTGCAGGTGTCTGTTGAGCGGAGCTGACTTGTCCATAAGGATCGAGATGTTTTTCACCATGGAGAGGACCTTCTCCAGCACTGTGTCGTAACACCCCATGAGCGCATTCAACTCGTCACCCTTGCCGGTGAGAACGGTATCGCAGTCGCTGGTGGCCAGCCTGCTCAACGCCTGCCATTGGCGCTCAAGGTAAATCTTCATCACCTGCTTGATTATGTAGTAGCAGAAGGAGCCGACCAGAACGCCGGCGACGAGGCAACCGATCACGTACAGGGGGGTAAAGGCGCGGGAGCCGAAGAAGAGAGCTGAATAGAACGGAAAGATGAGTCCCATGAGGAGGCCGAAGCTGAGCATGAAATAATAGGTGCTTCGAAGGGACGACAGATAGGTGCGCAGGTTCATGGAACGACTCCCGGTTCGAGGATGCTCGTATAAGTGGCGAATTTATCACGGGCTCCCGGGGGGTGTCAACGAAATAGGCGGGCCTCTGTAGGCTCAGATGGGTTGTTCTTCAGGGAGAGGTTGCGGGAGGGCAAAGTGTTCTCACCCCGGAGGGGGGAGGTAGGAGGGGGGAATGTCGAGTAGTCAGGCCGAAGAAATAACAGACGGTGTTCATCTCACACGCATGGGGTGGACTTCGCCGCTTATTTGCTTGAAATATTTTAATTTACAGGCTGCCGGGGAATGCGTATATTTCGAGGAGATTTTACAACTCATATCGGTACAGGGAGCGTGACGAGACGGGCAGCGGTGCGACGTCACATACCCGGAAGGAACCCATGCTGAAGGAGATGAAATCATACTGTCACCTGAAACCTGGGCAGAACGGAACCAAGCGCTTGCTGGAACAGTACGGGGACAAGCTGCTCTGCGTTCGTTATCGCTACGACGAGACGCGCAAAACCAGGTTCAAGACCGTTGAGCTGATTGTCGAAGAGAGGCCGTGGCAGCCGCCGTTCCGGTTCAGGGATGACGACCTTGCACCGGTTGTGGTGAAGTTCGAGGAAACCGACTTGCGGGAACGGCTCCGTAAGGCGCGGGCAAAATGGGACCCGGAAGCAAAAGTATGGCTGGTGCCGTATGGTAAGATACGGGGAACGGAGCTTGAGTCAAGAATTCCGGGAGAATTTCTTCATAGCCGCAAGAAGCCGTAAATTACTTATATAGGTAACCATGCAAGTTTCTTGTAAAAGAAATATATTTCTTATAAAGGAAATAAGTTTCTTGTATAGGGAAACTGGTCAATAACTAGTTGAACTA
>PJFC01000006.1 GCA_003574885.1 Geobacter sp. | reverse complement strand
GTCACACCCGTTCCCATCCCGAACACGGAAGTTAAGCCTCTCTGGGCCAATGGTACTGCACGGGCAGCTGTGTGGGAGAGTAGGTCGCCGCCGGGAATTTTATTGAAAGCTCCACCATTCATGCGAATGGTGGAGCTTTTTTTTTGTCTCGATTTCGTCGATTGGCTTTGACTTTATTTGTATCAATGATGACATCAGTCTGAACTGGCGGGCATAGGTGCTTCTACCCAAGCCTGGGAAAGAGAAAGATGTCTCAGGAATTCAGCTGCATAAAGGAATTGACTGGCGGTTGTTGAGACGTTGACATTATCATCCCCACGCTGGATACTCAAGGCATAGCCCTGCCGATTATTACGTTCGTAACGCTCAACAGCAAGTTTTGTGATTGTTTCTCCGTCGGAACTATCGTACTTGTGCGTGAGCGTTTCCTTCCCGCCCGCTTCACAAATCCGGTTAATTAGCCGCGACAGTTCAAAACCTTCCGATGGGTTTACGACGAACCGAAGTGGTTGGAACTTTCCCACTAACTTGAAAAAACGAAGAACTATCCGGCCTTCTGCCGGCTTGCCCGTAGATCTTCTTTCGTAGGGGCTGATCTCTACCCCCGAATTTTTCGAGTAGATGGTGATTTGCGGGATTTTCATCGACTGGCTCCTTTGTATTGTATAGTGGCTCTCTCCGTTATGGAGATCCTGATACAAATATCAAAATAGAGAGTCGATTACAATTAGAAAACACCAATCAACGCATTGGATATTTCCGTGCGTGGATGACGGGAGAGCATTTCAGGGGTGAGTTGTTCCTGGTGAGATCTTTGGAAGGTCTATTCTGCAGTTTCGTTGATCGGAAGTTCTATGATGAACCGGGTTCCCGTAGGTACGTTGCTTTTGACCCTGATGAATCCGTGGTGGTCAGAGATGATGCTGTTGACAATGGCGAGACCCAAACCTGTTCCCGATTTTTTTGTTGAGAAATAGGGCTCAAACAGGCGGGGACGGTCTTCGGCAGAGATGCCGTGACCGGAATCGGCCACCACGAAGGTTACCATCTTCAGTTCATGGTTGCAGTTGCTCTCAACCGATACCGTCCCTTGGCCGTCAATTGCAGCTACGGCGTTGTCAAGCAGGTTGATGAGCACGCGCTTTACCTGGTCGCGGTCAAGCATGAGCAGGGGAATGGAGTCATCGGCCTGGAAGGAAAAAGATATGGTGCGATGGGCTTCCTGGTAGAGCGTAAGGGCTTCCCGGATAATATCATTGAGATTGTCGGGGGTAGGCTGTGCGGCTGGCATTCTGGCAAAATTTGAGAATTCATCCACGAGAGTCTTCAGTTCATCAACCGATTTGATGATCATGGCCGTACATTCGTCGAAGACCGTCTCGTCCTCGCCGAAGCGGGAGAGGTAGCGTTTTCTGAGTCGTTGAGCAGAGAGCTGGATTGGTGTGAGCGGGTTCTTGATTTCGTGGGCGATGCGCCGTGCAACCTCGCGCCATGCAGCCATGCGCTGGGCTTTGATCAATTGGGTCAAATCGTCGAAGACAACGACGGTTCCCATGAATTCATCGTTCTCATCCTTGAGCACGGTCAAGTTCACCAACAGGGTGAGATTAGCATCCCTGAACGGTATAGTGACCTGCTTACGGATGGTATCCTGCTTCCCAAGCACCAGGTCGCGCAACATCCCCTTAACAATGTCCAGATGGGTTGTACGAAGCACTTCCCGAAAATTCATGCCGATTACATCGCCGGTGGTGATGTGAAGAAGCCGTTCGGCGGATTTGTTCACCGTCGTGAGTATTCCTGCTTTGTCGACAGAAATGACACCTGCCGTAACGTTTTTCAAAACCGTTTCCATATAGCGGCGCCGTTGCTCCAGTTCCTGGTTGCTTCGGACCACCTCTTCGTTGGTCCGCTTCAGCGCCAGCTGGTTGTTGCGGAGGTCCGCAGTCATTTTATTGAACGAGGTAACGAGCATTCCTATCTCGTCGTTTCCCTGTTCACCCAGATGAATATCAAGGTTTCCCTCAGCGACCTGGCGAGTGGCCTCGGCCAGTTCCTGTATCGGTATGGTAAGGCTTTTTGCCAGGTAGACCCCGAACCAGACCGCCAGGAAAACGATAACCATGGTTATGAGGAACAGTGTAAGTATGTAGCCGGTTGTAATGGGGTTCTTGAGGATCTTTAACTGGCGGAATTCCTGATAGGAGTTGGATATTTCCTTCATCTTGCTGACGAGCGAGTAGGGGACGTAGTAATTGACAACCACAACGCCGACCACATCATGTGGATTCCAGTTGGAGAAGACCGGAACGATACCGCGGATAAGATCGGCTTTTCCAACCGGGTTGACCCTGGTGAACTCCTTGCCGCTGAAGGCCACGTTGATGTCTTCCGATGAGGGGTTGGTGAATTCGCCGATCGGCAGCTTCGGGTTGGAGGCCCTGACCAGCTCCTCCCGCTGGGACGAATATACCTCGACTACCCCTAGGTTGTATTCCTTCTGCTTCTGGCGGATAAGGGCCTTCAGGAGAGGGAGGTTTTCCTCGTTGATGAGCTTCTGCTCCTTGATGGTGGCGCTTAGTTGCTGACCGTAATAGAGTGCATTGGCTGCAGATGTCTTGTAATAGGTCTGGGCGACCTCCATGGATTCGTTCAGGGAGGTTTCTACCTGTTTGTTGAACCAGTTCTGGATGCTGTTGTTGATGAAACCGGCAGATACAAAGAACAGGAGCATGGTCGGCACAAGGGAGAGGCCCACGAATGCGAGCACCAGCTTGGTGCGCAGACGGGCGCCGATGATGTTCTGGCGTCGCTCCATGAACATTTTTGCGACATTTCTGAACAGCAGGTAGATGAGAAGGATGATAAGCAGGGTGATGATGTTGATCAGGCCGAAGATGAGGATGTTGCTCCCCATGGGGACTTCCGAACTGAGGCGTGTGAGGTGAATCTCGGCGGCGGTGAAGAAGATGATAAACAGGAGAGAGAGGGCGATGATGACCCATTCCCGTTTGCGCTTCTTCCGTTCCGCGGGGGGCAGATTTGAGAGGGGATGATTCTGCATGGCACTCCCGAAAAGGTATTCATAGTTAATCTGGATAATCTATATGAAAAAACAGGTATGTTCAAGGTGTTAAAAAGGTTTCGGGGCAGGCGCCGGCGAATCAGAGCCGGCCAGAACGGATGATGGCAATTACCCACCAGAGACCGATGAAAGCGGCAATGGTGTAACCGAGGAAGGCAAATAACGGAAATTCGAAAAGAAGGGGACCCTTGTCGGTTTGCATGATGATGGAAGAACCGACAATGAGCGCGGCGATGATGAGACTTGAAGATAGACGGTTTATTGATTTATCCAGTTCCCTGATGAAACGGTCGAGGCCGCGATGCTCCAGATCGATCTTGAGCTTGTTGCGATTGAGTCTGTTGAGTATTTCCTTGATATCCCGCGGCAGGTTCTTCGCCAGGTTGACGTAGGACATGGC
Source organism: Geobacter sp. (assembly GCA_003574885.1). Lineage (GTDB taxonomy): Bacteria > Desulfobacterota > Desulfuromonadia > Geobacterales > Geobacteraceae > Geomobilimonas. The sequence goes on along the minus strand of PJFC01000006.1, from coordinate 200,721 downwards.
GTATGAGTTGATGTCTTTGATAATGTGGCGGGGGGAGAGTTTCTCCTTCACCACAGCTTCCATGGGGGGGCGGAGGTGGCTTATCATGTCGAACCGGGGGTCGAGCTCCCGGCCCATCCCCTCGATGGTGACCAGCGCCTTGGTAAGGAGCATCAGGTCGGGCTGGATTTTGATATGGTAGGTGGTAATGATTTCGATGAACTCCATGAGCATCCTGCCCACTTCGATATCCTGGAGCGGGATTTCATAGTAACTGTCGATGAATTCAGACAGATCCCGCTTAAGAGCCCGGGTGTCGAGCGTGTCGGTTATTTCCCCTGAGTAGAGGAGGATGGAAACAACTTCATCCACGTTCCGATCCAGGATGGCGAGGAGGATGTCGGTAAGGTACCCCTTGAGCTGGGCATCGAGCCGGCCGACCATGCCGTAGTCGAGAAGGCAGATTACGTTGTCCGGGAGGATAAGAACATTTCCCGGATGGGGGTCACCATGGAAAAAACCGTGGTTCAGCACCATTTTCAGAAATGCATCGGCGCCCCGTTCGGCTATGGTGACGCGATCGAGCCCGGCCCGTTCCAGGGCAGGCAGGTCCGATACCTTGATGCCGTCGATATATTCCATGGTGAGGATGCCGCGGGTAGTCGCCTGCCAGAAGACGCGGGGGAAATAAAGGGATGGATCGCCGCTAAAGTTGGCAGTGAATTTTTCAATGGTGCGCCCTTCCCGGGAGAAGTCCATTTCGCGCCGGATGGTGCGGGCAAACTCTTTGACGACCCCCATGGGATCGTAGATGACGCTTCCCGGTAGATGACGTTCAGCGAGGTAAGCCAGTCCCACGAGGGCATCGATGTCGGTCTCTACCAACTCAACTACACCCGGCCGACGGATCTTGACGACCACATCTTCGCCGGTGACCAGCCGTGCACGGTGGACCTGGGCTATGGAGGCGGCGGCAATGGGATTTGAATCGAAGGAAGAAAAGAGCTCTTCCAGCTCCCTTCCCAGTTCTTGCCGCACCTGCTCTCTGGCTTCGGCTGAGGAAAAGGAGGGGACGTCGTCCTGCAGTTTGGCGAACTCGGTGATGTAGGCAGGGGGGAGAAGGTCGGGGCGGGTTGAGAGGAGTTGGCCGAGTTTGACGAATGTAGGTCCCAGCTCTTCCAGCGCCAGCCGGAGCCGTTCCGCCGGGGAGAGCTGGGCAATTGCGGATTCGTCACGGCGCAGCAGACGCCTGCTGCGGGCGACCAGTTGGGAAAGGTTGAGGTATTCCAGAATGTGATCGAAACCGTACTTGAACAGGACTCGTACCACGTTCCGGTAGCGCCTGATGCTGCGGATATTGCGGTTGAACTGCAGGAGGTTCAGCATGGCTCTCCCGGCTCATTCTGTGCCAGTCGTTTCTCCAGTTCCTCCACACGTTTCTGCAGCCGGTCGTATTCATCCCGGGGGACAACCCCTGCCCGATCGATGACTTTTTTGACCTCAGCCTCGGCAAGCTCCGCCACCTTGGTCTTGCTTTCCTTTGCCATGGTCTGCATCCTGTCGAGGAAGGCCCGCCCTTCGTCTTCGCTCACCTTGTACTTCTCCTTCAGGTCCTTGACAAATTCCTCGGCCATCTTCTGGGAGAGGGCTGCGGCCCCCAGTCCGGTCAGTATAGCTTTCTCCAGCAATTCGAACATGGCTGCCTCCGGTAAGCGTAAATGAACTTCTTGTCCTTAAAGGTAGCAGGAAAAATTCCGATTACAATCCCTTGTCTGCAGGCATGTGGGCACTTGAGGCCTTTGCCGTGCCTTGCCGGTTGGTTGGACAGGAGTGTCCCGACAGGCGCTACCGCCGCAGTAGCCAGAGTATCAGCGACAGGACGAGCGACAGAAGGATACTCGTGGCAAGGGGAAAGTAAAAAGAGAAATTCTCCCTTTTTATAGAGATGTCGCCGGGAAGGCGTCCCAGCCAGGGGATGCGGTCGGAAAAGGAAAATACTACGCCGACCGCGACAACGATGAGCCCGATCACGATGAGTTGTCTACCGAATTCGGACATGAACAATCCCCTTCACTGCAATGACTTGGGAGCGTAGCGCTCTTTCTCGCTGTAGATGCAGCCGCAGTACTGTTGTCGGTAGAGCCCGACTTCCTTGGAGATGCGGATACCTTCCTGCCAGCCCCGCCGGTAGTCGTCGTAGTGGAAGGTGACGCCGTACCTGGTGCCGATGCTTTCCCCCAGTTCCCTGATCGTGTCATGTTTCTGATATCTGCTGTAGAGGAGCGACGAGGTGAATGCTGTGAATCCCTTTTCGGCTGCGATCTTGGCGGTTGCCTCCAGACGGGATGCATAGCAGTAGAGGCAGCGCTCCGTGGGATTATCCGCCACCGCTTCCAGAAAATCCTCCAGCAGGTATTCGTCCCGGTAGACCATTGTCAGATCCACCTTTTCGGCATACTCCCGTACTGTCTCCAGACGTCGCAGGTATTCCTGGTAGGGATGAATATTGTGGTTGAAGAAGAAGCCGGTCACATCCATCCCCTGGGAACGGAGTTCCTTGAGGGGGTAGATGGCGCATGGTGCGCAGCAGACGTGGAGCAGTATCCTCATGCCGTTATCCTCCCAGTGCCAGTGCTTCCCGTGTCTGCCGGACTGAAATCTTCCGTCGGGTCGAGAGTGCATGGCGGCTGATCATGTCCAGCGCCTCGATGAGGGCCGGAATGTCCCGGCGGGTGTGTATCAGGAGATAGTCTATCACATCTGCCGGCAGCCGTACCTGCCGGTCTTCCGCAAGCTTCTTCATGATCATCCGGCGGGAATCGTCGTCGGAGACGTCGACTTTTGCCATGAGCCCCCAGAGCAGACGTGAGATGAGGTGGTCGTCCAGGTTGGGGAGTTCCTTCGGGGGGTAGAGACCCGACAGGGCGATTTTCTTCCCTGCCGTATAGAAGTCGTTGAAGAGTTGCCAGAGTTCGACCCTGAGGTTCGGGTGGTCGGGAAGGAGATGGAGGTCGTCAATGAGAAGCACCGTCGCGTCCCGGAAATGTTTGGCCAGCTGCGAGGTTGCTTCGGCGCTGTAATCACCTCGGTACAGGGCTTCAATCTCCCGGCACGAAAGGTAGGGCGAAACCGCAGGTTTACTTGTCAGGCGTTCGCCAATGGAGGCCAGGAGGTGGGTTTTCCCGGAACCGGGGGGGCCGTAGATGTAGAGAAGGTTTTCCGTCCCCAGTGGGTCAGTCAGCATCAGGGCGAAACGGTAGGCGGTTTCGTTGCCGCCGCAGACCACGAAATTGTCGAAACGGTAGCGGGGAGTGACGGGGAAGTCGAATACCTGCTGCATGGTCAAAATAGCTTTCCCTGGGGCGATTCGGGCGCGATGCGTCCGAAGTGTTCGTATGCGGCCCTGGTGGCAACACGTCCACGGGGGGTGCGGTTCAGAAAACCGTTCTGGATAAGGAACGGTTCGTAGACGTCCTCAATAGTGTCACTTTCCTCGCCGATGGCTGCGGCGATGGTGTCGAGCCCAACCGGTCCGCCGCCGAACTTGTCGATGATGGTGAGGAGCATGAGCCGATCCATATGGTCGAATCCCATTCCGTCGATTTCCAGGAGAGCCAGGGCATCCTGTACCACGTCAAGAGTGATGACGCCATCGGCCCGAACCTGGGCAAAATCCCGCACCCGTCGCAGAAGCCGGTTTGCGATACGGGGGGTGCCACGGCTGCGGCAGGCCAGTTCCAGTGCCCCGTCATCTTCAATGGGGATGGCGAGGATACGGGCCGAGCGGCTGATGATGGTGGCCAGTTCGGCGTCGGTATAGAACTCCAGACGGGAAATAACACCGAATCTGTCCCTGAGCGGCGAGGAGAGGAGGCCGGCGCGTGTTGTGGCGCCAACCAAGGTGAAACGGGGAAGTTCCAGCTTGACAGTACGGGCACTCGGCCCCTGGCCGATGATGATGTCAAGCTGGAAATCCTCCATGGCGGGATAGAGGATCTCTTCCACCACGTGGGAGAGGCGGTGTATCTCGTCTATGAAGAGAACGTCGTGGGGTTCCAGATTGGTGAGAATGGCGGCCAGGTCCCCCGGTCGCTCGATGACCGGGCCGGAGGTCGACTTGATGCTGACCCCCATTTCACACGCGATAATGTTGGCCAAAGTGGTTTTCCCCAGTCCCGGCGGGCCATAGAGGAGGACGTGGTCGAGTGATTCCCCCCGCTGACGTGCCGCGTCGATAAAGAGCCGCAGGTTTCCCTTGGCCTTCTCCTGCCCGATGTACTCGGTCAGGGCGCGTGGGCGAAGGGTTGCCTCGATGAGCGCGTCGTCATCGGCCAAGGTTGGGGAAATCGTACGGGTCATGTGAAGTCCGTTCCTGGATCAGTCATCGCATCAGTTGTTTCAGCGCCTGCTTGAGGATGGTTTCCATGCCGGTGTCCGGAGTGATCGACAACTCCGCAAGCACCTTTTTCACGACCGCTTCCTTGTATCCCAGGTTGATAAGGGCGGAGGTTACATCCTCCATGATATCGACAGCTGCTGTCGGGCGTTCCGTCGACTGGGCGGGAGGGAGGAGGTCGAGCTTTCGTACCTTCTCCCGCAGTTCCAGCACCACCCGCTCGGCGGTTTTCCTGCCGATACCCGGAATGGCACAGAGTCTGGCCAGATCGCCACGCAGTAGCGCGTCACCCAACTCGTCCACCTGGATGTTGGAGAGGATGTCCTTTGCCAGTTTCGGGCCGATGCCGGAAACTGATATGAGGAGCTGGAAGAACTGTTTCTCTGTCGTGGTGCGGAAGCCGTAGAGGTTGATGGCGTCTTCCTTGACGTGGGTGTAGATGGTGAGGGAAAGGTGTCCCCCGACGGGGGGGAGGTCATAATAGGTGGAAAAGGGGATTTGTACCCGGTAACCGACTCCCTGGACATCCAGTACTATGTATTCGGGCGACTTGTGGGCAACAGTGCCGGTCAGAAGGGCGATCATCTCAGTTTCTCCCGCAATGTGTTGAGTCCCACCGAATGGGCGTGACAGACCGCGACCGCCAGGGCATCAGAGGCGTCTTCCTGGGCGACTTCCGGGAGGCTCAAAAGCGCCTTGATCATCTTCTGCACCTGATCCTTGGCTGCCCTGCCATGGCCTACCACCGCCTGTTTGACTTGAAGAGCGGTATATTCATAGACCGGCAGGCCGGAGTTGACCCCTGCTACGATGGCCGCACCACGGGCCTGCCCCAGTTTCAGCGCGCTCTGCACGTTGGTCGCGAAGAAGATATCCTCAATCGCCATGGCGTCAGGGGCGTGACGTTCGATGATTTCCGCCAATCCCCGGTAGATGCGTTGCAGGCGGAGGGGGAAGTCCTTGTGGGTATCGGTGAAGATGGCACCGTTATCCACATGGATAAGCCGGTTCCCCTCCTTGCGGATAATGCCGTACCCGGTGATGCGCGAACCGGGATCGATGCCGATAATCTTCATGAGCCCTTTCAGTGAGAACGGAAGTCTAAGGCACAAAAGCGTGGAAGTTAAATTTTCATCCTCCGTGCTTCCGTACTAAGGCTTCGATAGTGCAAACAGAGATGACATGCTTTTGAATTACATCATCTTATCCATGTCTTCTGCCGAGATGTCGAAGTTGGCGTAGGCGTTCTGGACATCGTCGTTGTCCTCCAGCCGATCCATCAGTTTCAGCATGTTTTCGGCGTTTTTGCCGTCCAGCTTTACCATGGTCTGGGGGATCATGGTAATTTCCGCCGACTCGTATTTGAATCCCGCTTTTTCAAGAGCTTCCCGCACCTCGATGAAGTTTGTCGGATCGGTCAGAACCTCGTACTGTTCCTCCTCGTCGGCAACGTCATCCGCTCCCGCCTCGAGCGCTGCCTCGAACAGCTCGTCGAAGTCGGTCTGTTTTGGGAATACGATGAGTCCTTTCTTGTCAAACAGCCACGAGACACAGCCGGCTTCTCCCATATTGCCGTTACACTTGGTGAAGATGCTCCTTATGTCGGAAACTGACCGGTTGCGGTTGTCGGTCAGTACCTCAACCAGGACCGCCACTCCGCCGGGGCCATACCCTTCGTAAACGATCTCCTCGTAGACGACCCCCTCCATACCGCCGGTTCCCTTCTTGATGGCCCGCTCGATGTTGTCCTTGGGCATGTTCTCCGCCTTCGCCTTGTCGACGGCGGTGCGGAGCCTCGGGTTGCCGTTGGGGTCGCCGCCGCCGAGCTTGGCGGCCACAGAAATCTCCTTGATCAGCTTGGTGAATATCTTGCCGCGTTTGGCATCCGCTGCACCTTTTTTATGTTTGATGGTGCTCCACTTATTATGTCCTGACATATGCCGACTCCTTTACGGTTTTTGTTTTCAGATTTCAGGATGGGATCAGACCCATCAAAATAGTCAATACTAACATGCTGAAATCAGCCTTGTAAAGGGCGAAATGGAGTAATTGTGGGGTCTGGAGTCTGGCGGACAAAGACTGGTGGGGCCTTGGGGCAGATGGGCGGAGGTAGTCGGCTGGCTGCCGTGAACTGCATAAACCTCGTTTTGCCGGATGTGCCCACAGGGAAATGCTCTGAGATAAAAAAGACGTAAATAGCTATGGTTGCATGGTTTGAGCTATCCTGCCCGGATATGAAATCGTTCGCCAGATTTCTTGTCACACTGCCCCGTAGTGTGATAAAGAGGAGTTTAAGGACTTACGTAAACTGTTGTTTTATGTGCTAGAATTGACGTATTATTGAAAACTGTATAATGCTAAAAATTATATAACAATCTGAAATATAAGGGTAAAAAAATAATACAAGCACCCACTAATAATTTTTTATTGACAGCAATAAAACGGCGTGTTAAAAATAAATACAAAATTGCCTGACGAAACTAGAACATATTTTACATTGTGCTGCTACGGACGACGCTTATGGCCAGAGACAAGGATTTCTACGCAGTGCAGACAGTTGAAAAGGCGCTGGATATATTGGAGACTCTGACTGAAGAGGCGCCCGATGTCACCCTGCCGAATCTTGCGGAACGACTCGGAATCAGCAGGAACAAGACGTTTCGTCTGTTGGCCACGCTTGAGAAACGCGGCATGGTGGAGCGCGAGGAATTGACAGGCAGCTATCATCTCGGTCTTAACGCTGTGGAGATGGCCCAGAAGTTTCTTGATAGTGTCCTTCTCATCAAGCACGCCCGCCCGGTCATGGAGTGGCTCGCACGAAAGCACGACGAAGCGGTCTATATGACGGTAGCCAGTGGTGATGAGGTCATTTTTCTCGACATGGTTGACTCCATGCAGACGGTCAAGACTACTCCCTTTGTGGGGAAGCGGTTTCCCTTTTTCACCAATGCTTCGGGAAAGGCAATCAAGGCTCTTGAGTCGCAGGACATGCTTGAGCGTCTGTTCAAGAAACAGAGCCGTAAAGTGCGTATCCCTGATCTTGACCAGCTTGAACGGGAATTTGTTGCCATTCGCTGCAAAGGAGTCGCGGTGGATCACGGCGGGTTGGGTGAAGGTGTGGTAAGCGTGGCAGTTGCCGTGAGGGATTACGCCGGCAAGATCGTAGGAGCCCTTACCATGCTTGGCCCTTCCTTCAGGATGCTGTCGGACCGGTTGGAAAATGAGATCATCCCGTCTCTTCAGGAGGGGGCGGAAATGCTTTCCATGAAATTTGGCTACGCCAGGATGTAATGACGGATTCAATCCAATAAACTGAGAAAGGAGGTAGATGCCGGCGCTGTTTTAATCGAGGGTTTATGTGATGGCATAAGCTTTCTTGCTGTTCAATTTACGAAGAAAGGAGTAACTCCCATGGCAGAAAGACAGTATGACTGGGCGGCGATAGCCAAGAATCCCAAGTTCGTCGAACTGCACCACAAGAAATCAGCATTTCTGTTCGGCTGGTGGATTTTTTCCACCGTGTATTATTTCCTCCTCCCCATCGGTGCAGCTTACGCTCCAGGCCTCTTCAAGGTCAAAGTAATCGGTGTCATCAACTTCGGGTATATATTCGCCCTTTCCCAGTTCTTTGTTTCCTGGGGACTGGCCCACTATTATGCCCATGTGGCCAACAAGGATTTCGACCGTCTCACCCGCGAACTGGTAGACGAACTCAAGTAAAGGAGGCTCAGAGAATGAAAAAATTAATCGCAGCGTTTACCCTGGCCCTTTCCCTGGGCACCCTTGCTTACGCGGCTGAGCCGGCCAAGGCTCCGGCCGATACCGGCGCTTCCGCAGCAGTTGCTGCCCCGGCCGCATCTCCCACGGCTCCGGCAGTAGCAGCTCCCAGCGCAGCACCCGCGGCTAAGGCTGCCGCCCCTGCCCCGCTCAAGAAGGAGATCAAGGCCAACAGAGCCATTACCATCGGCATGTTCGCGGTCATAGTTGGCATTACCATGTGCGTTGTTGTCTGGGCCGCCAAGAAGACCAAGACCGCGGCTGACTTCTACGCCGCAGGTGGAGGCATCACTGGTACCCAGAATGGTTGGGCCATCGCCGGCGACTACATGTCGGCCGCCTCGTTCCTCGGGATTTCCGGGATGATCTCCCTCTACGGGTATGACGGATTCATGTACTCGGTGGGTTGGCTCGTTGCCTATATCACCGTGCTCCTGATCGTTGCCGAGCCGTGCCGTAACGCCGGCAAGTACACTTTGGGGGACATCCTCTCCTTCCGGACCGAGCCGAAACCGGTTCGCGCCGTGGCAGCCATTTCAACTGTTGCTGTAACCACTTTCTACCTCACCGCACAGATGGTCGGTGCCGGCAAGCTGATGGCCCTGCTGGTCGGCATTCCTTACAAGACTGCCATCATCGGCGTCGGCGTCCTGATGGTCGGCTACGTTGTCTTCGGCGGCATGACCGCAACCACCTGGGTCCAGATCATCAAGGCGGGGCTCCTCATGTCCGGTGCGTTCCTGCTGTCGGTGCTGGTCATGGCCAAGGCAGGGTTCAATCCGATCGGATTCTTCTCCGACATCGTCAACAATCCCAACATCCAGGACCATGTGTCCAAGATGGTTTTGAGGGATGGTATCACCATGAGCGGTGTGGATGCCGGGCAGCGCTTCCTGGAGCCGGCCCTCTTTATGAAGGCGCCCCTTGACCAGATATCCCTTGGTATGGCCCTGGTGCTCGGCACCGCCGGCATGCCCCACATCCTGATGCGCTTCTTCACCGTCCCCACCGCCCAGGCGGCCCGCAAGTCCGTCATCATCGCCATGTGGATCATCGGCCTGTTCTACGTCCTGACCACCCTGCTCGGTTTCGGCGCTGCCATCCATGTCACTCCGCAGGGTATCTCCGCCATTGACAAGGGTGGCAACATGGCGACCCTGCTCCTGGCTCAGCAGTTGGGTGCGGATATTGCTCCGGTTGTCGGCGACATCTTCCTCGCCTTCCTCTGTTCCGTCGCTTTCGCCACCATCCTGGCGGTTGTCTCCGGTCTGGTGCTTGCGGCTTCCGCGGCCATCGCCCACGACATCTACGTCAACGTGATCAAGGACGGCCATGCCGACCAGCACGAGCAGGTCATGGCTGCCCGGATCACGTCGCTGTGCGTCGGTGCCGTCGGTATCGTTATCGGCATCACAGCCGAGAAACAGAACGTCGCTCACCTGGTGGCGCTCGCCTTTGCTGTTGCCGCCTCCGGCAACCTGCCGGTCGTGGTCATGTCGCTGTTCTGGCGCAAATTCAACACCGCCGGCGTCATCGCAGGTCTGGTGGTCGGCACTATCGCTGCTATCGGTCTGGTCATGGTCTCCCCCAACATGACCTATCCCAAGGTTGTTGCCGCCGGGGCACAGAAAGTGATCACCGCCCTGGAGGCTAAGCAGGCGACCTTGCCCCCGGGTGCTACCCTTGACGCGAATGATCTGAAGGCTCTGGAAAAAGCAAAAGTCGATTACGAGAAAAACAAGGATGGCACATCCATCATGGGGCTCGATAAACCGATCCTCAAGCTGAAGAACCCAGGTATATTCTCCATTCCGCTGGGTTTCCTGGCAGCCATCATAGCCACTCTTGCCTTCCCGAGCCGTCGTTCGGAAGAAATGTTCGACGAGATCTATGTCCGCCAGAATACCGGCATCGGCATGGCCAAGGCGATCGATCACTAAAAACGATGTTTACCTGATTGTTGTGTGATACTATCGGGGAAGGCTTGCCTTCCCCCTTTTTTATGTATTTTGGGACAATGTCATGACCGGACATCTTAACAGCGCAGGCGATAGTGCTCCGGACGATCTGCTGAACAGCATCATGCAGCGGATACGGGACTTTCTCCCCCTACTCGACCAGGATGAGATCCTGCGTTTGCTGTCGGTTCTTCATGCCGACGTCGGCAGGGAGATCGGCGCCCTGCAGGAACTTGCAGACCGGCAGACGGCACTGCTGCGACAGGCACGGGAAGTCACCGACTACCTGTCGCTGCAGCAGATTCATGACTTTCTGAATAACCAGCAACTGGATCATTTTCTGAAGGTACAGTCGGTCCCGTCTCTCCACAAGAACTGTACCGAGTATCGTGACCTGCTGGCCGGCCGTGCGTTGGAACTGGTTGTCCGGGAAATGGAGGACAAGGGGAGAGGTGTACCGCCACTCCCCTTTTCTCTCATCAGCATGGGGAGCGATGGCCGGGAGGAGCAGACCCTCATCACCGACCAGGATTATCTGGTCGTTTATGCCGACGGCGGTGGTGATGGGGAAGACGACTGGTTTCGGGAATTTTCCGGGCTTCTCGTGGAGCGGCTTGCTGAAATAGGCTTCAAAAAATGCACCGGCGACATCATGCCGACCAACCCAACCTGGCGGGGTTCCCTGTCCCAATGGCGGAAGCGGCTTCTCTCTATTATGCGTTACGAATTCGAGGACTATGCCAAAAACCTCATGGATCTTATTGTCCTTTCCGACGCCCGTTATGTGGCGGGGGACCGGGATCTTGCCCAGTCTCTGATCCAGCTGATACGGGGCCTGGAGCAGGATTATTTCCAGGTCCTCTGGGGGATGGCAAAAGCTGCCACCGAAATGAAGCTGGCAATAGGGTTCTTGAAGCGCATTTGGGTAGAAGGGTCGGGGGATCACAAGGGGGAGTTCAATCTGAAGCTCCTAGCCTGGGCGCCACTGGTCATGAACGTCAGGATTCTTGCCATTAACCAGGGGGTTCCGACTACCAGCACCCTGCGTCGCATCGAACTCCTCCAGGAGGAGAAAAGCCTCTCGGCGGCAACTGCAGGCGGGCTCATAGAGGCCTACCACGTGCTGACCCGCCACCGCATTTTTCTTCAAATCAAGGTTATCAAGGGGATACAGAAGGATTCCTACTATCTTAACCCCTATGAGCTGGCAGCTGACGAGCGGGAACAGATTCGGACCGCTATCCTTCGTATTGAGGATTTACAGAAGATAATCCACACAAATTTTTCCATCACCTGACCCTGCCTTTCGTCATTTTTTACCATTCTTGAAGTTTATAGGTTCTTTCCGGGTAATCCCTTGTCACGGTGTATAGTTGCATTCTCTCAGGTTGACATGGTTTTCCCGTATGTGTAGTAATGGAGCAAGCCTTGGCTGGACAATGCCGAAAACTGTGGGGCGACCGGAGAGGCCTCCACTCTGCAGCAGGTCCCGTCGCTGAAGCAGGAAGTTGGCTGAACTATAGCGTAAGAGAGGAAATGGTCATGACGCTGGACAAGGATGATCACAAACGGCCGCATCTGCGGCTGGTGGTGGATAATGCGGAGAAAAGGAACACCCGGCCGGCGGACAGGGGGGAGGAATTCATTCCCCTTGAAGAGCTTGTGGCACGGCGTGACAATTTCAGAACTCTCTTCTACACCGACCTTAGCCCGTGGCAGGCAAAAGCCTATGAGCGGCTGGAACGTTTTATGGCTGCCAGGGACTGGCCCTATGGCCTCGACCCCGAACATGGGAGGCTCATGGTGCTTCCCGTCGGTATCGTCTGTCCCGAAGCGGTTGAGTACGGCAGTGCCCTCCAGGACGAGGTTCTTATCTATGTAGCCGAAGACCTGGAGGGGAATGGTCTCAGCCTGTCCACAGAGATGATCCTGCCGTTCTTCAGCGATGACGAAGCGGTGATGGAGGAAGCGTTCCTCTATTCCACACCTATTCATCAATATGGCACCATATTCCTTGAGGAAAACCACCAGGACGGCCTGCTCGATCTCATTTACCGCCTGACCTTTCCCCTCTTCCCCCCTGCAGTATCCGGTCGTCTCCTGGACCGTCTGTTTTCCGTCGCCGCCTTCGAGTTCCGGGAGACCTGCCGGATTCTTACAGAGTATCCAGAGGGATGACTCGTGTTACGCCGGCCTATAGCGGCGGAATAGTGTCTGTCCCCTTGACATTTGCCGATCTGCTGGTATCTGTAACCTACTAAACTTTGTTCCTGAAAGGAGTCAAACATGAAGATTGCTGCTGCACTCACGGGGATCGCTCTGCTGGCCGCTTCAGCTGCCATGGCCGCGGGGACCAGGACCTACCAAGTGACGGGGCCGGTGCTCGAGGTGAAGGAAAATGTCGTGGTGGTTCAGAAAGGGAAGGAGAAGTGGGAGATTGCCAGGGACAAGGATACCAAGGTAACGGGCGATCTGAAGGTGGGAAGCAAGGCGACGGTAACGTACACCATGAAGGCTGCAACCATAGAAGCAAAGAGCGACGCCAAGGGAGAAGCGAAGAAGAAAAAGTGACTCCTTCAACGGTATGTCATGTCTGTCATGCTCTGTATGTCATAACCCACAAAAAGCGAGGAGGAGTGCATGAAAATGTACCGCGTATTTGCTGCAATTGTAGCGATGATGTTACTTGGCGCCGTATGTCATGCTGAAACTAAGGCGGCTCCTAAGGCTGATACAAAGAAAGCAGTTGCAACGGCGAAGGTGGATGTGAATTCTGCCTCCTCTGCGGAACTGGAGAAGCTTCCCGGCATCGGTGCCGCCACCGCGAAGAAAATCATCGCCGGTCGTCCGTATGCTGCGGTCGGTGACCTTGCCAAAGCGGGGGTCCCTGCAAAGACGATCGCAAAAATAACCCCCCTGGTGATAGTTGGTTCAGCAACGGCCGCCCCGGCGAAACCTGCGGCGCCTAAGGGGGTCGGCATGCCCACTGCTGCTCCGGTTAAGGCCCCTGCAACCCATAATGCCGGCGCAGCAGCCAAGTCCGCCAAATCCGTTACCCCTCCGCCGGCCGGCAAGGACATGGTCTGGGTCAACACGGACTCCAAGATATATCACAAGCCGGGGAGCAAGTGGTATGGCAAGACCAAGCAGGGGAGCTACATGCCCGAGCCCGAGGCAATCAAGGCAGGCTACCGGGAGTCCAGGTCCGGGGCCAAGTAGAGTCTTGTCGCGCCGGAACATGGTGCGGCTACCCGCAGGGCAAAGAGGATAAATACCATGGGACTGTTTGACGAGTTGGTTGGGAAGGCATCCAGTATGCCGGGTGGTGGCGAAGGAGAGCAATCCGGGCTCGTGGGAGGAGTCATGGAAATGCTTACCAACAATGAGACGGGCGGCCTTGGAGGTCTGGTGCAGTCGTTTCAGGAGAAGGGTCTGGGTGGTGTCATCTCCTCGTGGGTCGGGACGGGAGAGAACCTTCCTGTTTCCGCAGAACAAATCCAGCAGGTGCTCGGGAGCGACACGTTGCAGAACCTGGCCGCCAAGGCAGGTATTGCTCCGGAGGAATTGAGCGGCAAGCTTGCCGAGTTTCTTCCCGGGATTATCGACAAAATGACGCCCGATGGGACCATCCCTGAAGGAGGATTGCTGGAAAAGGGGCTGGAATTCCTCAAGGGGCGAATATCCTGAGTTGACCTATTGATAACCGTAACAGTGGTGGGAAAAGGGGCGCACTTCCGATGCGCCCCTTTTTTTTTCTGCACGGCCCTATAGCTTGCCAGTGCCCGGTGTCGCGTTCCCTTTTGACGTCAGAGCCCTGTCATGGTAAAGTGTCCGTACTCTGGTGAAAAGGAGGATTTTATGGGTAAAATGCTGATGAGTGCCGTCGTTGCACTCTTCCTGGTCACACCGGTGTGGGGAGATAACGCGGTAAAGGAAAAAGGAAAAGAGGTCGGCCAGGCCTTGAAGAAGGCAGGCAAGGAGACCGGACATGCCTTTAAAGAAGGAGGCAAGGAGGTAGGTCACGCCTTCAAGGAGGCAGGGAAGGAAACCGGCCACGCCTTCAAGGAAGGTGGCAGGGAAGTTGGCAAAGGGTTCAAGGAAATGGGAAAGGAAACCAAGGAGGAAACAAGGAAAGCCGGAAGGTCCATGGGAGAATGGTTTCGTGATGCGGGGAAGAAAACAGGTGACGCGTTCAGGCAGATGGGACGGGATATCAGGAAATTTTTCAGAGGAGAGTAGGGGCGTCGAATGGCAGATCTGGACCGTGTCATTGACAATCACGCCTTTTCTGTTTTAATCAGGTACAACAAGTCTCTTTCAGAGATGGTAACACGATAATACTCAACCATCCGCGAGGATGGGGCGGAAAGCCTACGGGTCTCACCGAGACAGCCGGGTTGCCGAAATATCATCCATATTTCTGCCCCGGCTGTTTTGTTTTGCAAGTGTTTCAGCGGGGTGGAAAGGGACAATCTATCCTATGGAGGTATTTATCATGGCGAACAGGTATTTCAATGGATTCTGTCTGGCAGGTGCGGTAGTGCTGGCGGTTTTCGCAGTTAGCCAATTGCCGGGTTGTGGTGGGGGTGGAGGTGGGACGGCAACGACCGGCACTCTCCAGGTCGGCATTACGGACAGTCCGGCGTTCCGGGATTTTTCCAGTGTGCACATCAGGGTTACCAAGGTAGCTGTTGTGCCGGCCGGTAAGGAGAATGCCAATGACAATGATCCCGGACTACCGGTCATCGCCGATTTCACGGCAAGCGGAGGCCAGGACGTCGATATTCTCAAGCTCCACTTCCTGCAACAACTCCTGGGGGAATCTATTATCCCGGCGGGAACGTACAACCAGGTCCGCCTGATCCTAGCTCCCAACCAGCCGACCCTCAATAACTATTTTATCCTGGCCGGCACCACAACGAAGGTCCCTCTAACCACTCCAAGTGCACAACAGACCGGAGTAAAAATTGTCGGTCACTTTACCGTGACAGCGGGGACGCTGAACACTGTCCTTCTCGAATTCAATCCCGATGCAGCCATTGTCAAGGCGGGGAGTTCGGGTAATAACAATCTCAAGCCGACCGGCATTCGTATTCAGCAGGTATCGACGGCACTGAACAGCACTACCGGATCAATCTCGGGTCTGATCCGCTCGCCGGCCTTTGCGACTTGGTCCAGCGCGACCATCTCGATTGCGCCGCGAAATCCGGCGGCGCCGGCCATTGTCAGTGGGGACGTCTTCAGCAACTTCAGCAGTCCCAGCGTCTGGAAGGCGCCATTCATTGCCTACGTCCCGCCGAACGGTTCGTCAATGATGTCGTCCGCCTCATACAAAGTCTTTATCAATGTCGTGAACCCGGGGAGCAAGTTCCGGGTCTATTCCTCTCCCTCCATAACTGTGCAGGCCAATACCGATAACTCCGTGCCGCCGAGTGGCACGGCGAACCTGCTACTGGGGCCGTAGCAGGGCAACGCTACGCCTTCTGCAAAAGAAAAGGCCCTCCGCTTTAGCGGGGGGCCTTTTCTTGTCTTGTTCTTCTAACGCTGGAATGTGAAGATTATTTTCTTCCTTTGCCGGGGGCTTTCCCCGGTCCCGGCTTTCGTTGATATCCGCCGGCAGTCTGCGCCTTCGGTTTTTGCGGCTTGGCTTCAGAGACGGTTATGAGCCGGCCGAGGAGCAACGCTCCATCCAGGCTTGCTATGGCATCCTTTGCCTCGTCAGCAGTGGACATTTTAACGTACGCGCACCCTTTGAACTTCCCCGTCTGGGAATCGGTTATCAGGTGGACCGAACTGACCGTTCCGGAGACCGTGAACAGGACCCTCAGGTCTTCCTCTCCCGCGTCGAACGAGATACTTCCAACGTACAGCTCTCTTCCCATAGTTCCCCCTTTCCCGATGGCATTCCCAAAACTGGCAGAGTTCAGAGTTTGTGTCAAGTTATTCCGCACCTCCGTTGCCCCGTCCGGCACTTCACCCGGACAGCCGCCAGTTGTCGTCCCGTCTGATGAATTCCGCAGGTTGAATCATTCCTCTTGCGCCTTCAGCAAAAGAATGACATAAAAAAAGGGGAGGAAGCCATGCCGCAACGACTGCTCGACAGACTGGAGAAAACCTTCAGCCGTTTTGCCGTGTCGAACCTGACCATCTACCTGATTGCCGGGCAAACGTTTTTCTACGTCCTCTATATGACCGGAAAACTCGATCGGGGGGTATCTCTTCTCGCTGCCGGACGGCTCATGGAGGGGGAGTGGTGGCGTCTAATCACCTTTCCCTTCGATCCGCCGGGGCTGAGTGTCATATTTGCCCTGTTCGCCTGGTATCTTTTCTATCTCATGGGGTCGGCTCTGGAAGAGCAGTGGGGCGCCTTCCGCTACAATGCCTATATCCTCATCGGTTATCTCCTTACGGTGGGAGTATCCTTCCTCATGCCGGCCTATCCGGTGAGCAATACCTACATCGCCGGCTCGGTCTTCCTTGCCTTTGCCTTTCTCTATCCCGATTTCACCCTGATGCTCTTCTTTGTCCTCCCCGTCCGGATCAAATGGCTCGCTCTCCTGACCTGGCTTTCGTATGCCTACCTTTTCATTACCGGTGGCTGGCCGACCCGCCTGCTGATTCTGGCATCCGTCGGCAACTTCCTCATCTTCTTTGCAAAAGATCTCCGCTGGCTGGCGAAAAGGGAGGGGCGGCACATTGCGTGGAAGGGTCGCCAGCCCTCCGTACGGCGCGACGACGAGCCGCTCCATCGCTGCACGGTCTGCGGCATTACGGACAAGACCCATCCCCGGATGGATTTCCGGTACTGTCCCCAGTGTGCCGGCCAGCACGGCTACTGCCAGGAGCACATCTTCAGTCACGAGCATGTGAAATAGGGATGGGTACACGATCAAAAAGAAGTGAACGCTGTTCCCGCTGCCGGATGCTTAATGACCTTTGTGTCTGTCCGTCGATTCCCCGGTATGATCTGCCCACCCGGATTGTCCTCGTGATGCATCATCGTGAATGGATAAAAACCACGGCAACCGGCCCGCTGGCTCTCGAAGCGCTCCCGAACAGCGAGTTGCGCATTCACGGTTATCCTGACCGCCCCCTCGATTTCAGCGATCTCGATATTCCCGAACGAAGGACGCTCCTCCTCTTCCCCGGCGAGGATGTCCCCGTCCTCAGCAGGCGTTTGCTTGATCGGGATGACCGTCCTGTCACCCTGGTGGTGCCCGATGGCACCTGGCGTCAGGCTTCCAGAATGGGGCGCCGGCTTCCCGGTCTCGACCATGCCAAGATGGTCCGACTTCCCCAGGGGGAACCGACCGAATGGGGACTTCGCCGGGAAAACCATCCCGACGGGCTGGCGACGTTCGAAGCCATTGCCAGGGCGCTCGGGGTCATAGAATCTCCCGCCGTCCAGTCGGGGCTGGAAGAACTCTTCCGCCTGATGGTGCAGAGAACCCGCCAGTCGCGGGGAGACCACCGATAGAGCCTACCGCAAATTGCTTTACATGGTCATCATCCCTGTCGTAGTATCCCCTTCAGAATCGATCCGACCTGAAAAACAAACCAACACCGGGATCTGCCGTGCTCCGCTCCGTGCTTCCATTTCTCATTATCCTTCCCCCCCTGGCCTATGCCCTGATCGCGCTCTGGTGTGGGCGGGCGTACTTCGGCCGGCGCCGTGAGGCTACCGACCATGCGCCGCCGGTCACCATCCTGAAGCCGGTGAAGGGGATGGACGCCGACAGCCTGGGGAATTTCGCCTCCTTCTGTCGCCAGGATTACCCCTGTTATCAGATTGTCTTCGCCTGCGCTTCGGACAACGACCCCGTTATTCAGGTGATCCGGGAGCTGATGTCGACCTATCCTTCCCACGACATCGATCTCGTGATCGACGATCGTATCTACGGCCCCAACTACAAGGTCTGCAACCTGATGAACGCCTTTCCGAAGGCGAAGCACGACCTTATTATTGTCTGTGACAGCGATATCCGGGTGGGGGCGCGCTACCTGCGGGAGGTATGTGCCCCCTTCGCCGATCCCGGCATTGGTCTCGTCACCTCCCTCTACCGCACCTCCCGCTTCGAAGGGACGGCATGCGCCATCGAGGCGATGGGGTTCACCGCCGAGATGGTTCCCAACGTCATGGTTGCTCTCAGGCTGGAGGGGCTCTCTTTCGCCCTCGGCGCCTCCATGGCGGTGCGCCGGGAGGCACTGGAGTCCATCGGCGGGTTCGGGGCGCTGGTCGACTACCTGGCGGACGACTACCAGCTGGGTAACAAGGTGCACCGTGCCGGCTGGCGGCTGGCACTTTCCGATTACTGCGTGGAGAGCGTCATGCACCGGGAAAGCCTGGCAAACATCCTGTCCCGTCAGCTCCGCTGGGCCCGGACCATGCGGGTCTCCCGTCCCGGCGGCTACTTCGCCTCCGGTATTACCCAGCCGTTTCCGGCGGCCTGCCTTGCCCTCTTCGTTGCAGGCTGCGCTCCTGCCGGCCTTGCCGCCGCCGGACTCCTCTACCTGGTCCGCTGCTCCGTGACGACCATATACAGCCGCGCCTTCCTCAGGGATAACATCCTTCCCCGCTGGCTCTGGCTCCTGCCGGTGCGGGACGGGCTCGCCTTCGTAACCTGGGGGCTGGCTTTCCTGGGAAACCGGGTCCGCTGGCGTGGCCACCTCTACCGGCTCCTCCCCGGCGGCCGTATGGAGGAAATGCCGCCTCGTTCTTGATAATGCACGTATTCGGGCTATCCTTCTCACAGCAGGCAGTTCTATTGGGGAGGGTATGTGCCAGTGAAAAGCGACATCGTGCGACACATTGTCCTGGGTCTTGTTCTGACGCTTGCCACTGCAGTTGGCCCGGCACTTGCGGCGGCATCGAAGCAGGAGACGGCGACCTTCGCGGGGGGCTGTTTCTGGTGCATGGAGCATCCCTTCGATGAACTTCCCGGCGTGATCTCGGTCACCTCCGGCTACACCGGCGGCCAGAAGAAGAACCCCACCTACGAGGAGGCCTCCGCCGGCGGGACCGGTCACGCCGAATCGGTGCAGGTGGTGTACGATCCGGCCCGGATATCCTACGAGAAACTCCTCGACGTCTTCTGGCACAACATCGACCCGACCGTCACAGACCGCCAGTTCTGCGATGTGGGGCACCAGTACCGGAGCGCCATCTTCTACCACGGCGCGGAGCAGCGTCGCCTGGCGCTTGCCTCGAAAGCGGCGTTGGAGAGGAACAAGCCGTTTCGAGAGCCGATCGTCACGGAGATCACCGCCGCCTCCACCTTTTATCCGGCCGAGGAGTACCACCAGCACTACTACAAGAAGAATCCGCTCCGCTACAGGTACTACCGGGCGGGGTGCGGCCGGGACCGGCGGCTCAAGGAACTGTGGGGTGGTGCCGCGGGGCATTGAGTTTCGTGAGGAGGTCGATGGAAAAGGGGGGAAGCGGTTTGTCACCGTCTCCCCCCTTATTACGTGTAATGGATTCGCTGGCTCTGGACACCCGCCGCTCGGGCTTTCCCTCCCCTCCCGAGACAACGACGGAAGTCCGTAAATGTGTGAATAACCATTTGCGAATCAACGCGGCCTTTCAGTTGCGTCCCTCCAGTTTCTTCAAAAAAACCCGTATGCGCCGGGCATTGGTCCCCACGTCGCTGATGCCGACCCGGGAGACGGAACGAACGTCCACCAGGGAGCGGCTGCCGACGGGGGTTATCCGGACGACGACGTCGTCGGTGAAGCCGAACCAGAAGGTGGTGTCTGTCGCTTCGATCCTCCCTTCGGCGGGAATGGCGGCGACGATCCGCCATCCCAGCCTGTGCGCCGCATCGAGAGCCTGGGCAAAGGCCCGGTCGCTCGTCACGTTGAGGACGAGGGTCTTCACGTCGGGATAGGCGGCCAACTGCTTGGCGGCAATCTCGGGACCGCCGTACTCTGCAGGGTTGGTGGCGTTGGCGCGGAGCGGGAGGATGGCGACGAAGAGTGGCGGATTGACGATGTCCGTGGTGATGTCGTGGATACGCGGCATTTTTTTGGCAGTCGATTGCCAGGAGAAGGGGAGGCCAAAGACAGTAATCCCAATAGCCATGGCGATGAGGGAAAGGACGAAGCCGGGCAGGTGCTTCCCCCTGAATGCGACAATCATTGCCACCAGGGCCAGCATGGTGCTGAGCAAACCGCCGTAGGCACCGTATTTCAGGATGGCAAAGCCGGTGCGGAATTGCCAGAAACCGAGCCGGGTACCGAAGCCGGCAGCCACCAGGGTCATGGAGGCAATCAGGGCCAGCACCACCGCTGCGATGGGGAGAATCCTCCCGTAGTGACGTACCGTCGGCCACGAATCGGGTGGGGTGGGTTGCAGTTCCATATGCGTACCTCCTTCAATGGGGGATTGCCGTGAACAGGTTGTTCGCGTTGAGGGTCTGTGTACAGTTTACCTTATGAAATGGCATCCGTCCCGTTCGACGATGAATCCTTCCCTGGCCAGTTGCATCAGGTTCTTTTCCACTGCCGCTGGTTCCACCCCGAGCATCGCGGCCAGTTCGGCGGCGGAGCACGCCGGGACGGCCAGCACCTGTTTGAGAATGCGGCTCCTCAGTTCTCTGTTCGATCCCTTGAAGGGGGTCTGGCGGACGTGGTGGGCGCTTCGGCGACCCGGGTTGGGGTGGGACTTTTTCAGCATGACACCGTAATCCATGAGGGCATAGTACCAGTCGCGGGGGTTGTCCCGGTCGAGGGTCTGCTCTACCCGGGGGAGGATTTCCCGGTCGTGGACGCCGTGCCGGTCGTGGCAGAACTGGTGGATGAAGACGGTCCTGATGTTGGTTTCGATGAAGACCGTCGGCTGGCGGAAGGCGAAGGAGGCAATGGCCCGGGCGGTGTAGGGACCGATCCCCGGCAGCGCTTCCAGAGTGACAACCTCGGTGGGGAGACGTCCACCGTGTTCAGCCATTACTGTCTGGGCACAGCGGTGCAGGGCGATGGCGCGCCGGTTGTAGCCAAGCCCCTGCCAGGCGATAAGAACTTCAGCCAGTGGCGCCGCCGCCAGAGTGGCGAGGTCGGGGAAGGCTGCAAGGAACGCGATGTATTTCTCCCGGACCCGGTCCACCTGGGTCTGCTGGAGCATGATTTCGGAGACGAGGATGGCATAGGGATCGGTGGTGTCCCGCCAGGGGAGGGGGCGCGGGTTGGCGTGGTAGTGGTCGTAGATGAGGGTGCGGAATGCCGCGACCTGGGCTGGTGTCAGCCTGAGAGAGTCCGATTCAGGGGGCATGGTGCTCCTCGGCGGTAAAAGGCCGGAGTTCCACCAGGGTGGCCCCCCAGCCGCCCGCTTCCTGCCCGGCCAGCCGGAAGGCGGTCACCTCCGGCAGCTTTTCCAGGATGGCGTGCACCGTGCGGCGCAGGTTGCCGATCCCCTTGCCATGGACGATGCGCACGGACAGAATCCCCCGCCGGCGACATTCGGCCAGGTAGGCTGGGATCAGTTCCTTCATCTCAGCCGGCCGGAAGGTGTGGAGATCGAGCACTCCATCGATGGGAAGTTGTACGGCGATTTCATCCGATGCGTTGTCATTCATGATGCGGGCAGTTTATACTATCTTCATGCAGGCTGTCCAACCATTGCGGTGGGGAATACATAGTTGAACCTGGAAAAGCGGTTCACGCGACGAACGCGACGTAAAACCTGGGAGACCATTGCCGGATTGGTTGGGTCAACACCCTGTTAAACTTTTGAATTTCGTGGCGTTCGTTGCGTTGTTGCGTGAGTAAATGCCGTTTGCCGGTTGCAATGTATATGCAGAGTCAAAGGCCGGGAGCCGTTCTCACCGGCTTGACACCTGAGAGTCACCTGTCATGCTTCGGTAAGACCTTGTTATTTTATCTGCCAATTTTGCGGGGTTTTCATGGAAGTTTTGCTCGACCTGGTCATTCTGTTCGGCCTGGCGATCGTTACGGTGGTCTTTTTCCGCTGGTTTTCCTTCCCCTCGGTGATCGGGTTCCTGGTGACCGGCATCCTGGCCGGTCCCTCCGCACTCGGTCTTATCCGGGATACCCATCAGGTGGAGCAGTTGGCCGAAGTAGGCGTCATACTCCTCCTCTTCACCATCGGTATCGAATTCTCGCTCAAGGAACTGGCCCGGATAAAACAACTGGTGATCTGGGGGGGCGGTCTCCAGGTCGGGTTCACCATCCTTGCGGTGACCGGGATCGCCGTCATCTTCCGGATGCCGGTCCGCGAAGCGATTTTCGCCGGCTTCCTGGTGGCATTGTCCAGCACGGCCATCCTCCTCAAGCTCTTCGTCGATGCAGGGGAGATGGATACCCCCCACGGCAAGACCATCCTCGGGATACTGATATTCCAGGATCTCTGCATCGTGCCGCTCATGCTCCTTACTCCTGCCCTTGCCGGCAGCGGCAGCGGCATGACGGGAATACTCGTGGTCTGTGCCAAGGCCGCCACTGTGGTGGTCGCCGCCCACTTCGGCGCCCGCTTCCTGGTTCCATGGGTGTTGAGGAAGGTGGTGACGACCCGCAGTCGCGATCTCTTCATCCTGACCATCATCTTCATCGGCTTCGGCACTGCCTGGCTCACCTCCCTGGCGGGGTTGTCGCTTGCCCTCGGTGCATTCATTGCAGGGTTGGCCATTTCGGAGTCCGAATACAGCCAGCAGGCCCTCGGCGATATCATGCCGTTTCGCGAAGCCTTTATGAGCCTGTTCTTCATTTCGGTCGGGATGCTTCTGGATCCGGAGATACTGATCCGGCAGTTGCCCATCGTGCTGGGGCTCGTCGTCCTGATCATGCTGGTCAAGGCCCTTTTTGCCGGCGGTGCGGTGCTGGCCCTGGGACTTCCCCTGCGGGTCGCCGTGATGTCGGGACTTGCCCTTGCCCAGATCGGCGAATTTTCGTTCCTCCTTGCCCAGGCAGGCGTAAAGCACGGTATCCTCTCTGGTACCACCTACCAGCTCTTTCTTGCTGCATCCGTTGCGACTATGGCACTGACGCCGCTCTGTCTCAAGATTTCCGTGCCGGTGGCAGACCGGCTGGATAAAATAATCCCCCACCGTTGGAGCCGGGGGAGGGGGAAAATGGCGGGGAGCGAGCGGCCGCTCTCCCTGTCCGATCACGTGATCATCGTCGGTTTCGGCATAAACGGCCGCAATCTTTCACGTGTATTGCAGCACATGAAGGTCCGGCATGCGGTTATCGACACGAACCCGTTCACGGTGAGCAGTGAGCGCCGCAAGGGGACGAAGATCGTTTTCGGCGACGCGACCCGGCCGGAGGTGCTGGAGCATACCCGCGTGGAACAGGCCCGAATCCTGGTGATCGCCATCTCCGACGCCGCTGCGAGCCGACGGGTGGCGTCCCTGGCGCGGCTGCTCAACCCGGCCATCCACATCATCGTCAGGACCAGATATCTTGCCGAGATGGAACCGCTCTACAAGCTTGGCGCCAACGAGGTCATTCCGGAGGAGTTTGAAACCGCCGTGGAAATACTTACCCGCGTGCTGCGCCGCTTCATGATCCCCCACGATGAGATCGAAAAGCATGTGGCCGAAATGCGGAAGGACTCCTACGAGATGTTCCGCTCCTTGAGCCGCCGGCACAGCCATGCTGTCGGCATCGCCGGCTTCCTGTCCGGGGCCGAGATCACTACCTTCCGGTTAAAGCCGGGATCGAAGCTGGCCGGGACGAGCCTCAGGGACGGGGTTTTGCGGACACAATCCGGAGCATCCATCCTCATGGTCAAGCGGGGAGAGGAAATCGTGCCCAATCCCGATCCCGTCTGGCATTTTCAGGAAGGGGATATCGTGCTTCTCCTGGGGACTCCCGAGCAACTGGTAGCCGCGGCTAAACTTTTCTGAACTGTTCTGCGGGGAACGGCAATTAGAGTGGGGGGATGGGAAAGGCTGTTACTGCTTCCTTCGGTCCCAGCGGGCGATGGCAAAGTTGAGGAGCTGGGCGGCGAAGGTGTCGGCAAGGGTGACGTACTCTCGGTAACTGAGGTAGCGCTGGTGGTGACAGCTGGTGCAGTCGAGGGGGCGGCTCAGGAGGAAGTCGCGTTCGGGTATCTGGATGACACCGCCGCATGCATCGCATTCGGCGATGACGGTGGGGATTTCTTCTTCGGCGATTTTGTGAAATTCGAGGTGCATGGGGACCGTTTAATTGACGCTAAAATATTTTAGTAAGAGTAACATGGATGGGCGGCCTGCGCAAACATAAAAATCTTTCGTAGTGCGTAGTTTGCCATAAGCGCGGGGCACGGAACAGCTCAACAGGAGATGCGTTATGGAACAGGCAAACGATGAAGGTTTTTTTCCGACGATTGAAAGTATCCCGGAGCGTTACAGACTGAATGAGCCGCTGGAGCAGACTGACTATCTGATCGATGGCCGGATGCGCCAGTGGGGAGGCCCGTTCCAGGAGGTCCGTTCGCCAGTCTGTATCCGGACAGCCTCAGGGTGTGAGCGGCAGCTGGTCGGGCGGTTTCCACTCCTCACCGTGGAAGAGTCGCTGACCGCCCTGGATGCCGCGGCCCGGGCATACGACTGCGGGCGGGGCGCATGGCCGACCCTGTCAGTGGCGGAGCGGATTTCCTGCGTGCGGGAGTTCGCCCGGCGGATGAAGGGGGTGCGGGACGAGGTGGTGCGACTCCTCATGTGGGAGATCGGCAAGACCCTCAAGGATGCGGAGAAGGAGTTCGACCGGACCATCGACTACATCACGGACACCATCGATGCTCTCAAGGATCTGGACCGGGTCTCTTCCCGATTCACCATCGCCCAGGGGATCGTCGGCCAGGTCCGCCGCGCCCCGCTGGGGGTGGCGCTCTGCATGGGGCCGTACAACTACCCGTTGAATGAGACTTTCACCACCCTGATCCCGGCCCTCATCATGGGGAATACGGTCATCCTCAAGCCTCCCCGCCATGGCGTGCTGCTGTTTCAACCGCTCCTGGACGCCTTCCGGGAAGCATTCCCCCCCGGCGTGGTGAATACGGTCTACGGTGCCGGCCGGACCGTGACACCGCCGCTCATGGCCGACGGCCGGGTGGACGTACTTGCCTTCATCGGCACGAGCAGGGCTGCCGATGCCCTGCAGAAAGTTCACCCCAAACCCCACCGGCTCAGGCTGGCGCTCGGGCTGGAGGCGAAAAATCCTGCCATCATCCTCCCCGATGCGGACCTGGAACTGACAGTAGAGGAGTGCATCGCAGGGAGCCTGTCGTTCAACGGCCAGCGCTGTACCGCCCTGAAAATCATCTTCGTCCATGCCTCCATTGCCGACGAGTTCGTTGCCCGCCTGGCTGTGGCCGTCAATGGCCTTACGGGAGGGATGCCGTGGGAGCCCGGGGTGATGGTGACCCCTCTGCCGGAGCCGGACAAGACCGCTTACCTGGCCGGCATCGTCGATGATGCCATTGAGCTGGGGGCCAGGGTGGTCAACGAAGGAGGAGGGGCGGTGAGGGAGAGTTTCTTCTCCCCTGCCGTTGTCTACCCGGTTGACGAGCGGATGCGCCTCTACCGGGAGGAGCAGTTCGGTCCGGTCATACCGGTTGTTCCCTTCGAAGACCTGGAAACCCCGATACGGTACATCGTCGAGTCCGATTACGGCCAGCAGGTGAGTCTGTTCGGACAGGACGCGGAGCAGTTGGCCCGGCTCATCGACCCGCTGGTCAACCAGGTCTGCCGGGTAAACCTGAACTGCCAGTGCCAGCGCGGCCCCGATATATTTCCCTTCACCGGCCGGAAGGATTCCGCAGTCGGGACCCTCTCCGTTTCCGACGCCCTGCGCGCCTTTTCCATAAGGACCATGGTGGCGGCAAAGGAGGTGGATATGAACAAAGCCCTCATCGATCGTATCGTCCGGGAACGACAATCGAACTTCCTTTCCACCGATTTCATCCTGTGAGGTGCGAACTTGTCCCGCAACCGGGCTGCCGGCTTTTTTTGTTGACAATGTGTTGCCCCCCCAAATAAAATCATACGATTATCAATTCAATTACTTGGTTGGGGGGCTTACGGATATGGCAAAGGTTTTTAAGGTAGCGGTTCTGCCGGGTGACGGCATCGGGCCGGAGGTAATGGCCGAGGCGCTTAACGTCCTGGACGCTGTGGAGAAAAAGTACGATGTGAAATTCGAGCGGACCCATGCCAACGTGGGTGGCGCCGGAATCGACAACGAGGGGAAGGCGCTCCCCGAAACCACCGTGAACATCTGCAAGTCATCGGATGCGATCCTGTTCGGTTCGGTAGGCGGCCCGAAATGGGAAACCCTCCCCCCGGACGAGCAACCGGAGCGGGGTGCGCTCCTGCCGCTGCGCAAGATATTCGGTCTCTATGCGAACCTGAGGCCTGCCATTATTTTCCCCTCTCTCACCGGCGCCTCATCCCTCAAGGAAGAGGTGATCGGGGGGGGCTTCAACATCCTCGTCATCCGCGAGTTGACGGGGGGGATCTACTTCTCCCAGCCGAAGGGGATCGAAGGCCAGGGGCGCGAGCGGATCGGCATAGACACCATGAAGTACTCCGTGCCGGAGATCGAGCGGATCACCCATGTCGCCTTCCAGGCGGCACGCAAGCGGGGGAAGAAGGTCTGCTCCATTGACAAGGCCAACGTCCTCTCCTCATCGGTGCTCTGGCGTGAAGTGGTGACCGGCATTGCCAAAGAGTATCCGGATGTGGAGCTGTCCCACATGTACGTGGACAACGCTGCCATGCAGCTGGTGCGCTGGCCCAAGCAGTTCGATGTCATCCTCTGCGAGAACATGTTCGGCGACATTCTCTCCGACGAGGCGGCAATGCTGACAGGCTCCCTCGGAATGCTCCCCTCCGCCTCCCTTGCCGAGGGGACCTTCGGCATGTACGAGCCCTCCGGCGGCAGCGCCCCGGACATTGCCGGCCAGGGGATCGCCAACCCGATCGCCCAGATTCTCTCTGCCGGGATGATGCTCCGTTTCTCCTTCGGCATGGTGGATGCGGCCGACGCCATCGACAACGCCGTGGCGAACGTGCTCGACCAGGGATACCGGACCCGGGACATCTATCAGGACAAGGCCGGGGAAAAACTGGTTAACACAAAGGAGATAGGGGCTGCGATCATTGCAGCTCTCTGAATCAAGGACCATTAACCTCTTCGCAAAGGAGCTACGGATATGAAAGTCGGAATCGTCGGTTGGCGCGGTATGGTTGGGTCGGTCCTCATGCAGCGGATGCAGGAGGAGAACGATTTTGCCCTCGGCTTCGAGCCGGTATTCTTCACCACCTCCCAGGCCGGTCAGCCGGCGCCTATGGGTGGCGGAACCCTGAAAAAGGCCGATGATATCGCCGAGCTGAGAAAGCTCGATATCATCATCACCTGCCAGGGTGGCGACTACACCAAGGCAGTACATCCGGAGCTGCGCAAGCAGGGGTGGAACGGCTACTGGATCGACGCCGCATCAACGCTCCGGATGGAGGATAACGCGGTTATCATCCTTGACCCGGTGAACCGCAACGTGATCGACAAGGCCCTGGCCAATGGCCAGAAAGACTTCATCGGGGGTAACTGTACCGTCAGCCTCATGCTGATGGGGCTCGGCGGGCTGTTCCGTGCCAACCTGGTGGAGTGGCTCTCCTCAATGACCTATCAGGCCGCTTCCGGTGCCGGCGCACCCAACATGCGCGAACTTCTCTCCCAGATGGGAGTTCTCCACGGCACCGTGGCCGAAGAGCTGAAAAACCCCGGCTCGGCAATCCTCGACATCGACAGAAAGGTCACCACCGCCCTGCGTGACGGTTCCATGCCGACCAAGGAGTTTGGCTTCCCGCTGGCGGGGAGTGTGCTCCCCTGGATCGACCGGGAGGTGGAGGACGGCCAGAGCCGGGAGGAGTGGAAGGGGTATGCCGAAACCAACAAGATCCTCGGTACCTCCACCCCGATCCCGGTGGACGGCATCTGTGCCAGGGTCGGCGCCATGCGCTGTCATAGCCAGGCAATAACCATCAAGCTGAACAAGGATGTTCCCATTGCCGATATCGAAAGCCTGATCGCCAACGACAACCAGTGGGTCAAGTTCGTCCCGAACACCAAGGCGGATACTCTGACGCAATTGACGCCGGCTGCGGTTTCCGGCAGTCTCACCGTCCCCGTTGGCCGGGTGCGCAAGATGAAGATGGGGCCCCAGTACGTACAGGCTTTCACCTGCGGGGATCAGCTCCTATGGGGGGCGGCGGAGCCGCTCAGGAGGATGCTCCGCATCCTCCTGGAGAAGTAGCGGAGAGAACGCGCCTTTTGCGCAATATCTGCGTAAGTCTTCGGGATCACTTGTGCGGTCTAGCTCTGCTACACCTCCGCGCAATCCCTCGACAGCCTTGATCTTGCACAAAAATCGCGCTCTCTGGGTTTTTTGTTTGTTTAAAGCGCCCCGTGGACGGGGCGCTTTTCTTTTCTACTGACATAAAATGGAGAATGGCTGATGAGCAAACTGTGGAATGTGGCTGTCGTGGGCGCCACCGGCGCTGTTGGTGCCCAAATGATTGAATGTCTTGAGGAACGCAGCTTTCCGGTCGGGAAGATCAAGTACCTGGCGAGCGCACGGAGCGCCGGGGAGATCCTGGAATTTCGCGGGAAACCGGTGGTGGTGGAGGAGTTGACCCACGATTCCTTCGAAGGGATCGACATCGCTCTCTTTTCTGCCGGGGGGGACCGCTCCCGGGAGTTCTGCCCCTCGGCGGCACGGGCGGGGGCAGTCTGTATCGATAATTCCAGCGCCTGGCGGATGGACCCGGATGTGCCGCTGGTTGTGCCGGAGGTGAACCCACTCGCCATTGCCGGCTATACGAAGAAAGGAATTATCGCCAACCCCAACTGTTCAACTATTCAGCTGGTTGTGGCACTGAAACCGCTCCACGATTACGCCGCCATAAAACGGATCGTCGTGTCAACCTACCAGGCAGTTTCCGGTACTGGTAAGAAGGCGATAGAGGAGTTGCATGGCCAGATCAGGTCCATGCTGCAGGGATTGCCTGCCGACTGCACCGTCTATCCTCACCGGATCGCCTTTAACTGTCTCCCCCAGATCGACTCCTTTCTAGAGAACGGCTACACCGGAGAAGAGATGAAGATGGTCAACGAGACCCGCAAGATACTGGAGACGGAGATCGGTGTGACCGCCACGGCGGTGCGGGTACCGGTGTTCTATGGCCATTCCGAGTCGGTGAATATCGAAACCGTTAAGAAGATAACCGTCGACAAGGCCCGGGAGCTCCTGAAGAGCGCCCCCGGCGTGGAACTGGTGGATGATCCGGCCACCAGGGCCTACCCAATGCCGATCGATGCCGCCGGCCAGGACCTGACCTTTGTTGGGCGCATTCGCGAGGACGAGTCCATCGTGAACGGCCTCAATCTGTGGGTTGTGGCCGACAATATACGCAAGGGCGCGGCGACCAATGCGGTGCAGATTGCGGAAATTCTGATCGAAAAATACCTGAAGTAAAGATTGCCCCATGCGAAATATCAAACTGACAATCGAATACGATGGCACCAACTATGTCGGCTGGCAACTGCAGCCTAACGGGGTCTCCATCCAGCAGGTGATGGAGGAGGCGCTGGCGAACCTGCTGCGCGAGCCGGTCCGGCTCCATGGTTCCGGGCGTACCGATGCGGGGGTGCACGCCCGGGGGATGGTGGCCTGTTTCAAAACGGAGAAGGCCATTCCACTGCGGGCCTTCAGTGACGGACTCAATTCCCTGCTTCCACCAGACATTGCCGTGCGGGAGGCGTCGGAAGCTGCACCGGACTTCCATCCTCGGTATGCGGCCACGGGTAAGCTCTATCGTTACACCATCCATACCGGTCGCCGCCGCTCACCCCTTTCCCGTCTTTACTCCTGGTGTCTGCGGGGCAAGCTCGATCTCGATGCCATGCGACAGGCGGCATTTTTCATGGAGGGGGAGCACGATTTCGCTGCCCTGCGCGGGGCCGGGTGTGTCGCCAAAACTACCGTACGGCGGATGGATGGAGTTGCCATTCAAAAGCAAGGCGAACTGGTCACGATTGATGTCAGGGGGAGTGGTTTTCTCAAGCACATGGTGCGGAACATGGTCGGGACGCTGGTGGAGGTAGGACAAGGGCGTCGTGCCGCCGATTCGATTTCCGCCATGCTCGTGGCCGGCGACCGGAGCAGGGCAGGGCTTACCGCCCCCGCCTGTGGACTTTGCCTGGTGGAAGTTTATTACTGAAAGCGTGAAAAGATTCGCATCACAGGCGGATGAAATTTTTCTTGACATGCCTGGTCGATTCCATTATGTTGAACGCTTCCTTGTGGAATATACGCAAAATTAGTGAGGGTTTCGATGAAGACGCAAGTGGCTAAAAAAGAGCAGGTTACCAGAGACTGGTACCTGGTTAACGTTGAAGACAGGGTTCTCGGCCGTGTGGCCACCCAGATTGCCAATGTCCTGCGGGGCAAGAACAAGGCCATGTATACGCCGAGCGTTGATACCGGTGATTTCGTCATCGTGGTGAATGCTGAGAAGATTGCCCTCACCGGCAACAAGCTGGCGGACAAGGTCTATTACAGCCACTCCGGTTTTCCCGGCGGCATCAAGTCAATCACTGCTGGCAAACTGATCGACAAGAAGCCTGAAGAGCTGATCCGCAAAGCAGTGAAGGGGATGCTTCCCAAGAACAAGTTGGCCCGGCACATGCTGAGCAAGCTGAAAATCTACACCGGCTCCGAGCATCCGCACAAAGCCCAGCAGCCCAAGGCACTTGAAATTTAAACAACAGGTCTTTATTTCAGATCAGGAGATAGACATGGCAGCAAAGAGCTATTACGGTACAGGCAAGAAAAAATCCTCCGTGGCCAGGGTCTGGCTCAAGCCGGGCGCCGGTAACTTCACGGTGAACAACAAGTCTCTCGAAGAGTATTTCGGCCGCGAGACCTCCAAGATGGTTGTCAAGCAGCCCTTGGAGCTTACTGAGAATGTCGGGAAGTTCGATGTTTATGTCACGGTAAGTGGCGGCGGTGATACCGGCCAGGCCGGCGCCATCAAACATGGCATCACCAAGGCTCTCCTTGAAGTGGATGCCGAGTTGCGTGGCACCCTCAAAAAGGCAGGCTTCATCACCCGCGATTCACGTATCAAGGAGCGGAAGAAGTACGGTAAGAAAGCTGCCCGCGCCAGCTTCCAGTTCTCCAAGCGTTAAGCCGCTTGCAGCATCGCCTGCAGAATGCTTTCAACAGGGGAAATCCGCAAGGGTTTCCCCTGTTTCCGTTTAACGGCAGTCAATTTCCTCTGCCACAGAGACATAGAGATACGGAGAAAACCTTTTGTTTGAATGGCAGGATGCCCAGGCTTTTTAACCTGAAAAGGATCAAAGCCGGTATCCGTTTTCTCCTCGTCCAGTTGCTTTAGTGCGGTGTCCCGGTGTCTCTGTGGCGAATAATTAAGGTATCAAGGAGTCCACCATGCTGAAAGTTGCCGTTGTCGGTGCCAGTGGTTACACGGGGGTGGAACTGCTGCGAATTCTCCATGGTCATCCGGAGGTTGCGGTGACCTGCGTCACGTCCGAGCAGAGCGCCGGGAAGCCGGTCTCCGACCTCTTCCCGAGTCTGCGTGGCCGTTATGACCAGATATTGGAAAACCTGGAACCGGTGCGGGTGGCCGGGAAGGCGGATCTGATCTTTACGGCACTCCCCCACAAGGCGGCCATGGAGGTGGTCCCGACTTTTCTCAAACTGAAGAAGCGAGTTGTCGATCTTTCCGCCGACTATCGGCTGCAGGATGCCGCCGAGTACGAGAAATGGTACGAGCCTCACATGAGCCCCACGCTCCTGAAAAAGGCAGTGTATGGCATTCCCGAGCTGCGGCGGGAGAAGGTCGCCGGGGCTGCTCTGGTTGCCAATCCCGGTTGCTATCCGACCAGCATCATTCTCGGCCTGGCGCCGCTGTTGAGGAAGAAACTGCTTGATCCGGCCACGATCATCGCCGATTCCAAATCAGGGGTTTCCGGCGCCGGTCGGAGTGCCAAGGTGGAAAACCTCTACTGTGAGGTTAACGACAGTTTCAAGGCCTACGCTGTGGGGGGTGTTCATCGGCACATTCCGGAGATCGAGCAGGAACTGTCCCTCCTGGCGGGAGAAAAGCTCGCCATTTCCTTTACCCCGCACCTGGTGCCGATGGATCGGGGGATTCTTTCTACGATCTATGCCCGGCCGGTGAAAAAGGTTACGGCTGAGCAACTCGCAACAATCTTCAACGAGTTTTACCATGGCGAGACATTCGTCAGGGTTCTTCCCCTAGGGCAGCTCCCTTCCACCTCCTTTGTCCGGGGCTCCAATTTCTGCGATATCGGTTTTACCGTCGACCAGCGGACCGGCCGGGTCATCGTCGTCTCTGCCATCGACAATCTGGTAAAGGGTGCGTCAGGGCAGGCGGTGCAGAACATGAACGTCATGTACGGCTTCCCGGAAAACCTCGGTCTGGACGGGTTGGCGCTGTTTCCGTAATGCCAGAAAACGGTAAACCCTGCCACAGAGACACTGAGAAAGGGCTTGGAGCACGCAATAGACTTGTGGGGAGCATTCCCCTTGTTCCCCGTGATCTCTTGGCCTGTTTTTCTCTGTGGCTTCCCCCGTGTCTCTGTGGCGGTGTTTGGTAAGGTTAAATGTTTCTTCCAATAACTAAAGACGAAGCACTGAAACGGGGCTGGGACGAGCTGGATGTCATCTTTGTCACCGGTGATGCCTACATCGACCATCCCGCTTTTGGTGTGCCGCTTCTTGCCCGCTGGCTCGAGTTTCACGGCTTCCGGGTTGGCATAATCCCCCAACCGGATTGGAAGAGTCGGGAGCCGTTCATGGTTCTTGGCCGCCCGCGTCTTTTCTTTGCGGTTTCCGCCGGTGCCATGGATTCCATGGTTTCGCATTATACCCCTGCTCGCAAGCTCCGCCATGATGATGCCTATACGCCGGGGAACCGTCACGGTGCCCGCCCCAACCGCGCTACCATCATCTATACCTCCCGTCTCAAGGAAGCGTACAAGGATGTGCCGGTCGTAATCGGCGGTATCGAAGCGAGTCTGCGCCGGTTCGCACACTACGATTTCTGGGAGGACAAGGTCCGCCGTTCCATCATCTTTGATGCCAAGGCCGACCTGCTGCTCTACGGGATGGGGGAGCGCCCGATTCTGGAGCTTGCACAGCGCCTGCGGGAGGGGGAACCGTTCGGCGAAATCAGGGATATACGGGGAACGGCCTATGCTGCAAAGGGCACTGAAGCGTGCCCAGGGGGAGTCGAACTTCCTTCCTATGAAGAGCTGTCCTCTGACAGGATGAAATACGCCGAGGCGTTTCGACTCCTGTCCGGTGAACAGAATCCCCACTGCGCCCGAGTCGTGCTGCAGCGGCACGGTGGCCGCCTGCTGGTTTGCAACCCGCCTGCCATGCCCCTCGTCGAAACCGAAATGGATGCGGTGTATGCCCTGCCGTTCACCAAGGCGCCCCACCCCTCCTACCGGGATCCGATACCTGCCTACGAACAGATCAAGACCTCTCTGACAACCCACCGTGGCTGTTTCGGCGGCTGTGCGTTCTGTGCCATCACCCATCACCAGGGGCGGTTCATCCAGTCACGTAGTGCTGCGTCGGTGCAGCAGGAGGTGCGCAGGCTTGCAGAGCAGAAATGGTTCAGGGGCAGCATCAGTGACGTCGGCGGCCCGACGGCCAACATGTACGGCCTGTGCTGCGGTGATGCTTCCGCCCGGGCAGTGTGCCGGCGTGAAAGCTGTCTTTACCCCCGGCCGTGCCGGCATCTGGTGATGAACGGCAGATCTGCTGCAGAACTTCTCAGGAAGGTACGCGGGGTCTCCGGTGTCAGGCATGTGGCTGTCGCTTCAGGAGTCAGATATGACCTGCTGGCCCACCAGCCCGACTATCTGCGGGAGCTCCTCTCCCATCACGTCGGGGGGCTGCTCAAGGTGGCCCCCGAGCATGCTGTCGACAAGGTGACGGCTCTCATGCGCAAGCCGGGACGGCAGGCATTCGTGGCATTCCTGGAGATGTTCCACCGGGAAAGCGCCCGGCTGGAGAAGCGCCAGCATGTGGTCCCCTATTTCATATCCGGACATCCAGGGACAACCCTTGCCGACATGGTCGAGCTTGCACTGTTCCTCAAGCGCTCAGGTCTCCGGGTTGAACAGGTGCAGGACTTTACTCCGACACCGGGCACCCTGGCCACGTGCATGTACCACACGGGACTGGATCCTTTGACCGGCGCGGCGGTTTACGTGCCGCGCGGCGATCGTGAAAAACGACTTCAGAAATCCCTCCTCCTTTCCCATCTCCCGGCTGAAAGGGCCACCATCATTCAGGCACTTCGGGAATGCGGACGGGAAGATGCAGCGGTTGAGCTGTTAGGACGGTCGGCCGCTCCAGCCAACAGTGCTCCTCGCAAGCGTCCTGGCGGCCGCTGACCGGGATTGACGGAGCGAATCCAGAAGAGATTTGCCTGACGGATCAGGGTAACTTCCCGTGTAAATTTTTCATGATGAGATCATAAATAGAAAAAACGCTTGACACAAAGGGGCTGGTTGGTTATAAGAGATATTCCGCTTTTTTGTTGCTTGACCCGGTCGCAAAAATCGTGTATAGAAGGTTCTTTGCGCTGGCGTAGCTCAATTGGTAGAGCAGCTGACTTGTAATCAGCAGGTTGCGGGTTCGAGTCCCATCGCCAGCTCCACTAAACGGTTTTTTGGCTGGTTCTTCATCTGGAGGGATTCCCGAGTGGCCAAAGGGAACAGACTGTAAATCTGTCGTCGTACGACTTCGGAGGTTCGAATCCTCCTCCCTCCACCATAAATTGCTGCAGAGTCCGCGTTTGCGGCGCTGTCCCAGGAGACCATCGGTCGATAGTACTGTGGCTGTGCTGGCAGTCGCGGGCTCAAAAATCTTCATACGCGTAGAAATTGGCGGGAGTAGCTCAGTTGGCTAGAGCATCAGCCTTCCAAGCTGAGGGTCGCGGGTTCGAGTCCCGTTTCCCGCTCCAATTTTTCACACATGCCCACATAGCTCAGGAGGTAGAGCACTTCCTTGGTAAGGAAGAGGTCTCCGGTTCGAGTCCGGATGTGGGCTCCATTTTTTCAGATCTACCTAGAATAGCTTCATCATCATTGGGGAAAAACCCGGGAGGAATCGGACATGGCGAAGGCGAAATTTGAAAGAACAAAACCGCACGTAAACATAGGGACGATAGGTCACGTAGACCACGGTAAGACGACGCTGACGGCAGCGATCACCAAGGTTCTGGCGGGGAAAGGTCAGGCCGAGTACAAAGCGTTCGACCAGATCGACAATGCGCCGGAAGAGCGTGAGCGTGGTATTACCATCGCCACCGCGCACGTTGAATATGAGACCGACAAGCGTCACTATGCCCATGTTGACTGCCCAGGCCATGCCGACTACGTCAAGAACATGATTACGGGAGCAGCGCAGATGGACGGCGCCATCCTGGTCGTGTCCGCCGCTGACGGCCCGATGCCGCAGACCCGTGAGCACATCCTGCTTGCCCGTCAGGTCGGAGTTCCCTACATCGTCGTGTTCCTGAACAAGGCCGACATGGTGGATGACGCCGAACTGCTGGAGCTGGTCGAGCTGGAGATTCGCGAACTGCTCTCCTCTTACGACTTCCCCGGTGACGATATTCCCATCATCAAAGGTTCCGCCCTCAAGGCGCTGGAAGGTGACAAGGGCGAACTGGGCGAGCAGGCAATCCTGGCGCTCATGGATGCCGTTGACGCATACATACCCGAGCCAGAGCGCGCCATCGACAAACCGTTCCTGATGCCGGTAGAAGACGTATTCTCCATCTCCGGTCGTGGCACCGTAGCTACCGGTCGTGTAGAGCGCGGGATCGTCAAGGTCGGCGAGGAAGTTGAGATTGTCGGGATGAAGGCGACAGCCAAGACAACCGTAACCGGCGTAGAGATGTTCCGGAAGCTTCTGGACGAAGGCCGTGCCGGGGACAACATCGGTGCGCTGCTGCGCGGTGTGAAGCGTGAAGACATCGAGCGTGGCCAGGTACTTGCCAAGCCGGGGAGCATCACACCGCACACCAAGTTCAAGGCCGAAGCTTACATCCTTACCAAAGAAGAGGGTGGACGTCACACGCCGTTCTTCAACGGGTACCGTCCGCAGTTCTACTTCCGGACAACCGACGTTACCGGGATAGTTGATCTTGCGGCAGGGACCGAGATGGTCATGCCGGGGGACAACGTAGCCGTAACGGTCAACCTGATCACCCCGATCGCCATGGACGAAGGGCTTCGTTTCGCGATCCGCGAAGGTGGCCGTACTGTCGGCGCCGGCGTGGTCAGCTCCATCATCGAATAATTGAACATCTGCAGGGGCGACCCAGGTCGCCCCTGTATAACGTCATAAAGGAAGAATGCAATGAGAGATATCATCACGCTTGCCTGTACCGAGTGCAAGCAGAGAAACTATACCACCACCAAGAACAAGAAAACCAAGCCCGAAAAGCTTGAGTTCAGCAAGTACTGCCGTTTCTGTCAAAAGCATACTCCGCACAAGGAAACCAAGTAGGCTGGAAGAGTGGGCTGCAGTTTAGGATGTTGCCCGTGGCATGCAGGCCAGTAGCTCTAACGGCTAGAGCGCCGGTCTCCAAAACCGGATGTTGGGGGTTCGAATCCCTCCTGGCCTGCCACTTTACTAATAAAGCAACGGAGTGTGACGCGTGCTGGCCAAGACCAAGAATTTTCTGGAAGAGGTAAAGGTTGAACTGGGTAAAGTTACCTGGCCGACCCGCAAGGAAACCATGGCCACTGCCTGGGTGGTAGTGGTGATCATTGTCATCATATCCCTTTATCTCGGGGCGTGCGACGTGATACTGGCGAAGCTGATGCGCAGGATTCTGGGGTAAGGAAATTCTCTATGGCGAAAAAATGGTACGGCGTACATACGTATTCCGGATTTGAAAATAAAGTACGACTCTCGCTCATTGAGCGAATAAAAAACCTGGGGCTAGAAGATTCCTTTGGCGATGTGATGATACCGTCTGAAACGGTTGTCGAACTCAAGAAAGGCGAAAAGCGGACCTCTTCGCGCAAGTTTTTCCCCGGTTACATACTGGTCAACATGGAGCTGAACGACGATACCTGGCATGTGGTCAAGGAGACCTCCAAGGTAACCGGCTTTGTTGGTGGCAATAACCCGTTTCCCATTCCTGATGAGGAGGTCGGCAAGATCACCCGTCGCATGGAAGAGGGGGCTGAGAAGCCGCGGCCCAAGGTTCTGTTCGAGGTTGGGGAGACGGTACGGGTTATTGATGGACCGTTCCTGAATTTTGCCGGTGTTGTTGAGGATGTTAAACCTGAAAAGGGTAAATTGCGTGTCATGGTAAGTATCTTCGGCCGTGCCACCCCGGTAGAACTCGAATTTATGCAGGTAGAGAAGCAGTAGGGGCGAGAAAAACCGCCCGTACCGATCCTATACGAATGTTTTCAGGAAGAGCGCAAAAGGAGCAGAGTAATGGCAAAAAAAATAACAGGGTACATCAAGCTGCAGATACCGGCTGGCAAAGCCAATCCGTCACCGCCGATCGGCCCGGCCCTTGGCCAGCACGGCGTGAATATCATGGAATTCTGCAAGGCGTTCAACGCTAAAACCCAGGCGGACGAAGGTACCATCACGCCGGTGGTGATCACGGTCTTTGCCGACCGCTCTTTCAGCTTCGTCACTAAGACGCCGCCGGCCTCGGTTCTTATCAAAAAGGCTCTCGGCATCGAGAGCGGTTCCAGTGTTCCCAACAAGACCAAGGTTGGGAAGCTGACCAAGGACCAGGTGCGGGAAATTGCCCAGAAGAAGATGCCTGACCTCAATGCCGCCAGCCTTGAGGCTGCCATGAATACCATCGAAGGTACCGCCCGCAGCATGGGCGTGGATATTGTTTAGAGACAGAGAGAGGGTGACGAGAAATGCCTAAGACCGGTAAAAAGCTTAAAGAGGCCCTTGCCAAGGTAGACAGAGCAAAGAGCTACCCCCTGCAGGATGGGATAAATCTGGTGAAGAGTAACACCTTTACCAAATTTGACGAAACCGTGGACGTTGCCGTGCGACTTGGTGTTGACCCGCGTCATGCCGACCAGATGGTTCGCGGTGCGGTTGTCCTCCCCAATGGTTTGGGAAAGGATGTACGGGTTCTCGTCTTTGCCAAGGGTGAGAAGGAAAAGGAAGCACGGGACGCCGGAGCCGATTATGTCGGTGCAGAGGACCTGGTGGCAAAGATTCAGGAGGGATGGTTCGACTTCGATACCGCCATCGCCACACCGGACATGATGGGAGTTGTCGGCAAGATCGGCAAGCTTCTCGGCCCCCGCGGCCTTATGCCTAACCCGAAGGTCGGCACGGTAACCTTTGATCTGGCTCGTGCCGTCAAGGAATCCAAGTCCGGTAAGGTGGAATTCCGCGTAGAGAAAGCCGGAATCATCCATGCGCCGGTTGGCAAGGTCTCCTTCGAAGGTGAGAAGTTGAAGGAGAACATCCTGGCACTGCTTGATGCGCTGATGAAAGCGAAACCGTCGGCAGCAAAGGGTACCTATATGAAGAAAATCACCATTTCCTCCACCATGGGCCCCGGTGTTCGGCTCGATGTGTCGGAAGTGTCGACCCAGCTTTAGGTAATAGAAAGTAGTAGTCGCAAGCCAAAGTCACAGACAGCAGGCGTCGGTCGCAGTGTGCGCCGACTTAAAATTTCCAGCCTGCCGAGACTTGAGTAGTTGAAGGAATTGCAATTCCTGCAGCTTCCTGACTTTGGCAGGGGCGCAAGCCCTTATACCAAAAGAAAGGAGGAAGGCGCTTGAATAAAGAAAACAAACAGCAAGTAGTTGCAGAGATGCACGACAAGCTGCAGCGTGCCAAGGCCGTGTTCCTTGCCGATTATCGCGGCATGACCGTGGCCCAGGCAACTTCGTTGCGTGAAGAATTGCGCAAGGCGGCCGTAGAGTACAAGGTAGTCAAGAATACGCTGCTTGAACTGGCATCCAAGGATACGGACAAAGAAGCATTGAATGCCTATTATGCCGGACCGACTGCCATTGCCCTGAGCTACGACGATCCGGTTGCTGCTGCCAAGGTGTTGTCCAAGTTTGCCAAGGAACAGACCAACCCGTTTACACTCAAGGCTGGCCTGCTGTCTGGCAAGGCGATCACCGTGGCGGATATCCAGGCTCTGGCTGACCTGCCGAGCCGTGAAGTGCTCCTTGCCAAAATGCTCGGTTCCATGCAAGCCCCTGCAACCAACTTTGTTGGTGTGCTGGCAGCTGTCCCCGGCAGTTTCGTGCGGGCTCTCGACGCCATCAGGGCTAAAAAAGAAGGCAACTGACAACAGACCGGAAACGCCAAGAGGCGTTCCGCTATTCAAACACACTATTAACATGGAGGAATACAACAATGGCCGAAATTACCAAAGCCGATGTAATCAGCTTTATCGAAAGCATGTCCGTGCTCGAACTTGCAGA
Source organism: Geobacter sp. (assembly GCA_003574885.1). Taxonomy (GTDB): domain Bacteria; phylum Desulfobacterota; class Desulfuromonadia; order Geobacterales; family Geobacteraceae; genus Geomobilimonas. The sequence continues at coordinate 161,094 of PJFC01000006.1, read as the reverse complement.
AATGGTGAAAGAACTTGAAGAAAAGTTCGGTGTCTCCGCCGCTGCTCCGGTTGCCGTGGCCGCCGTTGCTGCACCCGGTGCTGCTGCTGAAGCTGCCGAAGAGAAGACTGAGTTCGATGTCATCATCAAGGCTGCCGGCGCTAACAAGATCGCTGTCATCAAGGTTGTTCGTGCTCTTACCAGCCTCGGGCTGAAGGAAGCCAAGGATCTGGTTGACGGTGCACCCCAGCCCCTCAAGACCGGCGTTTCCAAGGAAGAAGCCGAAGAAGCCAAGAAGCAGCTTCTGGAAGCCGGCGCAGAAGTGGAAGTTAAATAATTCTCCTCACGTAGGAGTGGTACAAGCCAAGGTCGCCACGTGCGGCCTTGGCTGTTCTATTTTGTTGGCGGGCTAGTGCTTCGTGACGCCAACTACTTGAAATTATTACTATTCAGGTAGTCAGCCAAAAGCGCCTGCGCCTTTTGAGCATAGTAACGAAGGAGACCCCTTTAATGGCTTATTCAATTGCGAATAACCCCCTGCTGCGTAAGAATTTTGCAAAAATCAAGAAAATCATCGACATTCCCAACCTGATTGATATCCAGAAAAACTCTTATAAACGATTTCTCCAACTCGATGTACCTGCAGAAACCCGTAAGAACAGTGGCCTTGAAGCGGTTTTCAAGAGCGTGTTCCCCATCAGGGATTTCAGCGAAACTGCATCTCTTGAGTACGTTTCCTATGGCCTAGGCACCCCCAAGTATGATGTGGTGGAGTGTCACCAGCGTGGGATGACCTTTGCCGCTCCCATGAAGGTAAAGGTACGCCTGGTTGTCTGGGACGTGAACAAGGAGAGCGGCTCCCGCTCCATCCGCGACATCAAGGAGCAGGAGGTCTATTTCGGCGAAATCCCGCTGATGACCGAGAATGGTACCTTTATCATCAATGGTACCGAACGGGTTATCGTCAGTCAGCTGCACCGTTCTCCGGGCGTTTTCTATGACCACGACAAAGGGAAGACCCATTCGAGCGGCAAGGTGCTCTATTCCGCCCGTGTCATTCCGTATCGCGGTTCCTGGCTGGACTTCGAGTTTGACCATAAAGACATTCTGTTCGTACGCATCGACCGCCGCCGCAAGATGCCGGCAACGGTGCTCCTGAAGGCTCTCGGCTACTCGGCTGAGGAGCTCCTCAATTATTACTACCGGAGCGAAGAAATCTTCCTGGCTGGCGAGACGATGGCCAAGAGTGTCGATCCGGAGCTTCTTGCCACCCAGAAGGCTGCCCTCGACATCGTCGATCCCGCCACGGGTGAGGTGCTGCTCAAGGCCAACCGGAAGTTTACCAAGGCTGCCATCCGCAAGATGACCGAGCATGATATCAAGACCATTCCCATAACGGCGGATGACCTGCTTGGCAAGTTTGCGTCCCATGATATCGTCGATCCGGCCACCGGAGAGGTCCTTGTCGAGTGCAATGAGGAGATTACCCAGACACGCCTGGAAGAAATCACGACACGTGGCATTCCTTCTTTCAAAGTGCTCTTCATAGATAATCTCCATGTTACCTCATCCCTGCGTGATACCATCCTGATGGACAAGATTACGTCAACGGACGACGCCCTCATCGAAATTTACCGTCGCCTCCGCCCGGGAGATCCTCCGACGTTGAAAAGTGCCCTCGCCCTGTTCGAGAATCTTTTCTTCAACGCCGAGCGGTACGATCTGTCAGCCGTGGGGCGTCTCAAGCTGAACTACAAGCTTGGTCTGACCGTCCCCCTCGACTGCCAGACGCTCACCAAAGAAGATGTGCTCGAAGTGGTTCGCTATCTCATCGAACTCAAGAACGGCAAAGGGGCCATTGACGATATCGACCATCTCGGCAATCGCCGGGTCCGTGCGGTTGGCGAACTCCTGGAGAATCAGTACCGTATCGGGCTTGTCAGGATGGAGAGGGCCATCAAGGAAAGGATGAGCCTGCAGGAGGTGGAGAACCTCATGCCCCACGACCTCATCAACTCCAAACCTGTTTCTGCAGTGGTCAAGGAGTTCTTCGGGTCGTCCCAGCTTTCCCAGTTCATGGACCAGACGAACCCTCTTTCCGAGGTTACCCATAAACGCCGTCTGTCGGCTCTCGGACCAGGCGGTCTTACAAGGGAACGTGCCGGTTTCGAAGTCCGCGACGTTCATCCGACCCACTACGGACGCGTCTGCCCCATCGAGACGCCTGAGGGGCCGAACATCGGCCTTATCGCTTCTCTTTCCACCTATGCCCGCATCAATGAGCACGGCTTTGTAGAAACTCCCTACCGTCTCGTCAAGGAAGGGAAAGTCACTGCCGAAGTCCGCTTCTTCTCCGCATTGGAGGAAGAAGGTCATGCCATCGCCCAGGCCAACGCCGAGGTGGACAAGGATGGCCGCTTCACGTCAGATTACATCTCTGCCCGAAAGAGCGGCGAGTTCGTTCTGGTCGGCCGGGACGAGGTGGAACTGATGGACGTTGCGCCGATGCAGCTGGTATCGGTTGCAGCTTCTCTCATTCCGTTCCTTGAGAATGACGACGCAAACCGCGCCCTCATGGGATCCAACATGCAGCGTCAGGCGGTTCCGCTCCTGCGTGCCGACTCTCCCCTTGTGGGTACCGGCATGGAGCGCGTTGTTGCCCGGGATTCCGGGGTGTCCGTAGTTGCGCGGCACAATGGCGTGGTTGAGACGGTGGATGCTTCCCGGATCGTTGTCAAGATCGACGAAAAAGAGTACGACGAGACCGGCACCGGCGTGGATATCTACAACCTGATAAAGTTTGCCCGTTCCAACCAGAATACCTGCATCAATCAGCGGCCGGTAGTAAAGGTCGGAGATGCGGTGAAACGTGGAGACGTCATCGCTGACGGCCCCTCCACCGACATGGGGGAACTGGCACTCGGCCAGAATGTTGTGTTGGCCTTCATGCCCTGGGGCGGGTACAACTTCGAGGACTCCGTCCTTATTTCCGAGAAACTGGTGAAGGATGACCGCTACACCTCGATCCACATCGAAGAGTTCGAATGCGTTGCCCGCGACACCAAGCTGGGGAAGGAAGAGATAACTTCCGATATTCCCAACCTGGGTGACGAGGCCCTGAAAGACCTTGACGAGTCAGGGATCATCCGCATCGGGGCAGAGGTCAAGCCGGGAGACATCCTGGTCGGCAAGATCACCCCCAAAGGTGAGACCCAGCTTTCGCCTGAAGAGAAGCTGCTGCGTGCGATATTCGGCGAGAAGGCCGGCGATGTGCGCGATACATCTCTACGCGTCCCCCCCGGTGTGGAAGGAACGGTAATCGGGGCCAAAATATTCTCCCGCAAAGGGTCTGACAAGGATTCCCGTACCGAGCTGATTGAGAAGGCCGAAGAGGAAAAGCTCCGCAAGGATGAATTGGACGAGATCCGCATTATCAGGGATTCGGCCATAGGAAAACTGAAGAAGCTGCTGGTTGGTAAGACCGCTGCCGTCAAGGTAGAAGGGAAGGACGGCAAGGTCGTTATTGCCAAGGGTAAAACAATCAGCGAGGAGTCACTGGCATCCATCTCGATGGATCGCTGGGATGAACTGTCTGTTACTGAAGAGGAGGGGGTGGAGGAGAAGGTTGCCCAACTCCTGGTCACCCTGAACCAGCAGATCGACATAATCAAGTACGTCTTTGACGATAAGGTGCAGAAACTGAAGCGTGGGGATGATCTCCCTCCGGGTGTCATCAAGATGGTCAAGGTCTACATCGCTATCAAACGCAAGCTGCAGGTGGGTGATAAGATGGCCGGCCGTCACGGTAACAAGGGTGTTGTTTCCCGTATCCTGCCGGAAGAGGATATGCCGTACATGGAGGACGGTCGTCCGGTCGAGATCGTTCTTAACCCGCTTGGCGTTCCGTCCCGTATGAACGTGGGGCAGATACTGGAGACTCACCTCGGATGGGCTGCCAAGGGTATCGGCTGGCAGATCGAGGAGATGCTTGAAAAGTCTTCGCCGTCGGCGGCACTCAAGAAGTATCTCAAGGACGTCTACGGCGACAAGGATATGAACAAGTTCCTTGATGGTCTGGAGGATGACGAACTTCTCAAGGTTGCCAAACGTCTGAAACGGGGCGTGCCCATGGCGTCGCCGGTCTTCGAAGGTGCGTCGGAAGAAGCAATCGTATCCATGCTGGGTAAAGCCGGGTTCGATGCCGGCGCCCAGGTTACACTCTATGACGGCAAGACCGGAGTTCCTTTCAAGCATAAGGTAACGGTCGGTGTCATGTACTTCCTGAAACTGCATCACCTTGTCGATGACAAGATCCATGCCCGTTCCATTGGTCCCTACAGCCTGGTTACCCAGCAGCCGCTGGGAGGTAAAGCGCAGTTCGGGGGCCAGCGTCTCGGGGAGATGGAGGTCTGGGCCATGGAGGCCTACGGCGCCGCCTATGCCCTGCAGGAGTTCCTGACGGTCAAGTCTGACGACGTAGCCGGCAGGACCAGGATGTATGAGGCGATCGTCAAGGGTAAGCATACCCTCGAACCGGGTCTTCCCGAGTCGTTCAACGTCCTCATCAAGGAACTCCAGTCTCTCGGCCTCGACGTTGAGCTGCTGGAAGGCGAGGAAGACTAGCAGGCACGTTACCGGTCGGCTGGGGGACAAGCAGCGATGCCCGCTCCCCAAGGCGTTCACCCACTTTAAACCAGACTACACTCCTACACAGAAGGAGGATTACATTTTGGAAGACATTTTCAACTTTTTCGATAAACCGAAGGACCCCCTTCACTTTTCGTCCATCAGGATATCCATCTCGTCGCCGGACAAGATTCGCGAACGTTCTTTCGGCGAGGTGAAAAAACCGGAAACCATCAACTACCGTACCTTCAAGCCTGAACGGGACGGTCTGTTCTGCGCCAAGATCTTTGGCCCGACAAAAGACTACGAGTGCAATTGCGGCAAGTACAAGCGGATGAAGCACCGCGGGATCGTCTGCGAAAAATGCGGCGTCGAGGTCATTCCCTCGAAAGTACGTCGTGAACGGCTCGGCCACATCGATCTTGCCACGCCGGTTGCCCACATCTGGTTTCTGAAGTCTTTGCCGTCACGGATAGGTAACCTCCTCGACATCACGCTCAAGGACCTGGAAAAAGTCCTCTACTTTGAGGCTTATGTCGTTATCGACCCCCGCAATACCGGCATGGTAGTAGGTGAGATTCTCTCCGAAGACCAGTACCAGAAGGCAATGGATGAGCATGGCGGTCAGTTTGATGCCGGCATGGGGGCTGCTGCCATTCGTGAATTCCTGAAAGCCCTTGATCTGGACGGCCTTGCCGAAACGCTTCGCGTCGAGATGCTCGAAGCGACCAGCGAAGCAAAACGTAAAAAGACCGCCAAGCGGCTCAAGGTTGTGGAAGCGTTCAAATCTTCCGGCAACAAGCCGGAATGGATGATCCTCGAATGCATTCCCGTGCTGCCCCCGGAACTTCGTCCCCTCGTTCCCCTTGATGGCGGCCGGTTCGCAACGTCGGACCTGAACGACCTCTACCGCCGTGTCATCAACCGGAACAACCGTTTGAAACGGCTTATGGAACTGCAGGCACCGGAAGTGATTATACGCAACGAGAAACGGATGCTGCAGGAAGCGGTCGACGCCCTTTTTGACAATGGCCGCCGTGGCCGGGCTATTGCCGGTCCCAACAAGCGTCCGCTCAAGTCCCTTTCCGATATGCTCAAGGGTAAATCAGGCCGTTTCCGGCAGAACCTTCTCGGCAAGCGGGTCGATTACTCCGGCCGTTCCGTTATCGTCGTCGGTCCTGAACTGCGCCTCCACCAGTGCGGGCTGCCAAAGAAGATGGCGCTCGAACTGTTCAAGCCTTTTATCTACAACAAGCTTGAGGAGAAGGGGTTTGTCACTACCATCAAGAGTGCCAAGAAGATGGTGGAAAAAGAGCGTCCAGAGGTATGGGATGTGCTCGAAGAGGTGATCAAGGAGCATCCGGTCATGCTCAACCGCGCTCCGACCCTGCACCGCCTCGGTATCCAGGCATTCGAGCCGGTTCTTATCGAAGGGAAGGCCATCCAGCTTCACCCCCTCGTCTGTACGGCATTCAACGCCGACTTCGACGGTGACCAGATGGCCGTCCATCTCCCCCTCTCCATCGAGAGCCAGGTGGAAACCAGGGTCCTCATGATGAGTACCAACAATATCCTGTCGCCGGCACATGGCAAGCCGATCATCGTGCCGTCCCAGGATATGGTTCTCGGTATCTACTACATGACCAGGGAAAAGTACTTCGCCCAGGGCGAAGGGAAAATTCTTGCATCACCCGAAGAGGTCCGGATTGCATTTGACGCAGGAGAGATCGACCTGCAGGCCCGCATCAAGGTGAGGATGAAGAATCTGGCCACCGACGATAAGCCGCAGATCGTTGAAACAACCACCGGAAGGATACTTCTCCGTGAGATACTTTCCGAGGCGGTGCCTTTCAGTGCCATTAACAAGGTTATGACCAAGAAGGAACTTTCCAACCTTGTGGATATCTGCTACCGGTTGGCTGGAAACAAGGAAACGGTCATTCTTGCCGACAAGCTGAAGGAAATCGGCTTCCGCTACTCTACCCTCGCCGGCATCTCCATCTGTATCAATGACATGGTCATCCCGGAGGGGAAACCGGTTATCATCGACCGCGCAACGGAAGAGGTCAAGGAGATACAGAACCAGTACACCGAGGGTCTCATCACCGACGGCGAGCGATACAACAAGGTCATCGATATCTGGGCAAAATCGACGGAAGAGATCGCCAAGGAAATGCTCGACAACCTTTCCCGCGATACCGTCATCTCACCCGATGGCACTGAGGTCAAAGTTCCCTCTTTCAACGCTATCCACATGATGGCCGATTCGGGTGCGAGGGGCTCAGCCCAACAGATCCGTCAGTTGGCCGGTATGCGTGGACTCATGGCCAAGCCTTCCGGGGAGATCATCGAAACTCCCATTACCGCCAACTTCCGCGAGGGGCTTACGGTTCTCCAGTACTTTATCTCGACTCACGGTGCCCGCAAAGGTCTTGCCGACACCGCGCTCAAGACTGCAAACTCCGGATACCTCACCCGTCGTCTGGTTGATGTGGCACAGGATGCGATCATCACTGAACCCGACTGCGGAACACTTGACGGTCTGGTGGTAACGGCCCTCACTGAGGGAGGAGAGATCATCGAGCACATCGGTGACCGGATCCTCGGCCGTGTTGCACTCGACGATATTCTCGATCCGGTTACCGGCGATGTGCTGGTGGCCGCCAACGAAATGATTGACGAGACGCTGGTGCAGAAAATCGAAGATTCCGGCCTTGAAAAAATCAAGATACGTTCCGTTCTCACCTGTCAGAGCAAGCGGGGAATATGCGCCAAGTGCTACGGACGCGACCTTGCCCGTGGCCATCTGGTGAATATGGGTGAGGCGGTAGGTGTAATCGCAGCCCAGTCCATCGGCGAGCCGGGAACCCAGCTGACCATGCGTACCTTCCACATCGGTGGTACCGCATCCCGCCGGGCTGAACAGACCTCTTTGGAAGCACGCAACGAGGGTCGGGTCAAGTTTATCAATATCAACAGTGTTACCAACGCTGAAGGCTACCATGTCGTCATGAATCGTAACGGTGAAGTTGCCGTTGTCGATGAAACCGGTCGGGAACGGGAGCGTTATGCCATCGTCTATGGTGCCATGATCAAGGCGAAACCCGATATGCCTATCAAGCCGGGTGAAGTCCTTGCCGAGTGGGACCCTTACACCATGCCGATCCTCACCGAGGTGTCCGGTAAGATCAAGTTTGGTGACATTATCGAAGGCGTCACCATGGAGGAGCAGCTCGACGATGTCACCGGTCTTTCACGAAAGGTCATCATCGAGTCCCGCGATCAGGACAAGCGTCCGCGCATCACCCTCAAGGACGAGTCGGGCAAGACGGTGAAAATAGCCGAGAGTGCGATGGGGCGTTACTTCCTGCCGGTGGGAGCCAATATCTCGGTACAGGAAGATGCCATCGTTCATGCCGGTGACGTTATCGCAAAGATCCCTCGCGAAACCACCAAGACCAAGGATATTACGGGTGGTCTCCCCCGCGTCGCCGAGTTGTTCGAGGCGCGCAAGCCCAAGGACTTCGCGGTCATTACCGAGATCGACGGTGTCATCAACTTCGGCAAGGATGCCAAAGGGAAGCGCAAGGTCGTTGTCACCCCCGAGGTGGGCGAACCGAAGGAATATCTGATTCCCAAAGGGAAACACATCAGCGTCCATGAAGGGGATCTCGTCCGGGCAGGAGAGGCGCTTATGGACGGGTCAAGCAATCCCCACGACATCCTCCGGGTCCTTGGTCAGAAGGAACTGGCAAAGTACCTGGTTGATGAGGTGCAGGAGGTATACCGCCTGCAGGGGGTCAAGATCAACGACAAACACATTGAGACCATCGTCCGGCAAATGCTCCGGCGTGTCCGAATCAAGGAAGTGGGGGATACGTCGCTCCTCATCGACGATCAGCTGGAGCGTACGTCCTTCGTTGAAGAAAACGTGCGGGTGCTTGCCAAGGGCGGCAAACCGGCCATTGCCGAACCGCTGCTCCTCGGGATTACAAAGGCTTCGCTCTCGACCGAGTCGTTCATCTCTGCGGCCTCATTCCAGGAGACCACAAAGGTCTTGACACAGGCTGCCATTGAGGGTAAGGTTGACAGCCTTCGTGGCCTCAAGGAGAACGTCATCATGGGGCGTCTCATCCCGGCTGGTACGGGCCTCGCCCGTTATCGCAATCTCAAGCTGGTGGCTGAAGCGCCTGATTATTCCGAGCCGGTGTCAGAGACTGAAGTGGCAGAGGATGAGCCTGCCGCTGTTTAATACTTTACAGGGGAGGGAACCCTCCCCTGTAAAAAAATCAAAAAAAACTTGACAAGCTTGTTTGTCCCTGTTACTTTTGTCGCTTCCGCAGGGAGAATGCCCTTGCGCACAAGCATGTGGGAGAATGTGTATTATGCCAACTATAAACCAGTTGATTCGTATCGGCAGGGAGAGCAGGAAAGACAAGTCGACTGCTCCTGCGCTGAAAAGTTGTCCGCAAAAACGGGGTGTCTGCACCAGGGTGTATACCACCACTCCGAAAAAGCCTAACTCAGCGCTCCGTAAGGTTGCGAGGGTTCGTCTGACAAACGGGATCGAGGTTACCTCGTATATTCCCGGTGTTGGTCATAATCTTCAGGAGCACTCTGTGGTGCTTATCCGTGGGGGCCGAGTTAAGGACTTGCCGGGTGTTCGTTATCACATCGTTCGCGGTACCCTCGATTCGGTCGGGGTTAAAGACCGCAAGAAAAGCCGTTCCAAGTATGGCGCCAAGCGTCCCAAGTAAACGTTCACACTGAGAGGTTGTTATGCCGAGGAGAAGAGAAGTAGCAAAACGGGTGATTTTGCCGGATCCCAAGTACAATGACCGGGTTGTGGCGAAGCTTATTAATATATTGATGCTGGACGGCAAGAAGAGTACCGCTGAGCGTGCCCTTTACAGTGCTCTCGAGCTGGTTGCACAGCGGTCCAGTGATGAGCCGGTAAAGGTGCTCAAAAAATCCCTCGACAACATCAAGCCGATGTTGGAGGTCAAGTCCCGCCGGGTCGGTGGTTCAACCTATCAGGTTCCTATCGAGGTTCGTGCGGAGCGGCGGACGTCGCTTGCCATGCGCTGGCTGATAAAATATGCCAATGACCGCTCGGAAAAGACCATGACGGACAAGCTTGCCGGCGAGATTCTGGATGCCTATAATAATCGCGGTGCCGCGGTGAAGAAGCGTGAGGATGTCCATCGGATGGCCGAGGCCAACCGGGCTTTTGCTCACTACCGCTGGTAGCTTCGAGAAGTACATAGAAGTAAATAGCTGAAGGAGATTTTTGTGGCTCGTCAAGTATCGCTGGATAAAACACGTAACATCGGGATTATGGCTCATATTGACGCCGGTAAGACGACAACTACCGAGCGGATTCTATATTACACCGGGGTTTCCCACAAGATTGGTGAAGTGCATGAAGGCACTGCAACAATGGACTGGATGGAGCAGGAGCAGGAGCGTGGCATTACCATTACCTCTGCTGCCACCACATGTCACTGGAGTGACCACCGTATCAATATTATTGACACCCCCGGTCATGTCGATTTCACCATTGAAGTTGAGCGATCCCTACGGGTGCTTGATGGGGCTGTTGCGGTTTTCTGCTCGGTCGGTGGTGTGGAGCCGCAGTCTGAAACTGTCTGGCGTCAGGCGGACAAGTACAAGGTCCCCCGCATAGCATTCATAAATAAAATGGATCGTGTGGGTGCGGATTTCTTCCGTGGCGTTTCCATGATCAAGGATCGTCTCAGGGCAAATCCTGTGCCGATTCAGCTGCCGATTGGTGCTGAAGATACGTTCAGGGGCATTGTCGATCTCGTCGAGATGAAGGCAATTATCTGGGATGAGGAGGCCTTGGGTGCAAAATATCACGAGGAGCCGATTCCGGTTGATCTGCAGGAGCTGGCTGAAGAGTACCGTGAGAAGCTGATCGAGGAAATTTCCTCCCACGATGAAGCGCTTATGGAGAAGTATCTTGCGGGAGAGGCGTTGACGACCGCCGAGATCAAGGCTGCTGTCCGTAAGTCTACCATAGAAATTGCCATCTGTCCGGTTATTTGCGGTTCGTCCTTCAAGAACAAGGGTGTTCAGCCCCTCCTTGATTCAGTGGTAGAGTATCTCCCTTCTCCTCTGGATATCCCCGCTATTAAGGGACTTGATGAAAAAGGTAACGAGATAGAACGCCATGCGTCTGACAGCGAACCTTTCTCCGCACTCGCGTTCAAAATCATGACCGATCCTTTTGTCGGGCAGCTCTGCTTCTTCCGTGTCTACTCAGGCGTGCTTAATTCCGGTTCGTACGTTTTCAACTCCACTAAGGACAAGAAAGAGCGCATCGGTCGTCTGCTTAAGATGCATGCCAACAAGCGTGAAGAGATAAAAGAGGTTTATGCCGGTGACATTGCCGCGGCGGTTGGTCTTAAGTATACGACCACTGGCGATACCCTCTGTCCTGAAGATAATTCGGTTATTCTCGAGTCTATCGAGTTCCCTGAACCTGTTATTTCTATTGCAATCGAACCGAAGACTAAAGCTGATCAGGAGAAGCTGGGAACGAGTCTGGCCAAGCTGGCAAGCGAGGATCCTTCCTTCCGCGTAAAAACAGATGAGGAAACAGGCCAGACCATTATTTCCGGCATGGGTGAACTTCATCTTGAGATCATTGTTGATCGTCTGATGCGCGAATTCAAGGTCGAGGCAAATGTTGGCAAACCGCAGGTTGCCTACCGAGAGACTGTCACCAAGAAGGTCAAGGTTGAAGGCAAGTTCGTTCGTCAGTCCGGTGGTCGTGGCCAGTACGGTCATGTCTGGCTTGAAGTCGAACCCCAGGAGCCGGGTAAGGGATATGAATTTGTTGACGGTATCAAAGGTGGTGTTGTTCCTCGCGAATACATCCCGGCTGTCGACAAAGGGATTCAGGAAGCAATGGATACCGGTGTTCTTGCCGGGTATCCGGTTGTTGACTTCAAGGTGACCCTGATTGACGGTTCCTACCATGAAGTTGACTCTTCAGAGATGGCGTTCAAAATTGCCGGTTCCATGGGTTTCAAAGAAGGATGTCAAAAAGCAGGAGCGGTTCTCCTTGAACCCATCATGTCTGTTGAGGTCGTTGTGCCTGAAGAGTACATGGGCGATGTAATTGGCGACCTTAACTCCCGTCGTGGCAGAATAATGGGGATGGAAGGGCGTGCAGGAGCGCAGGTTGTAAGTGCCATGGTTCCACTTGCACAGATGTTCGGTTACGCTACTGATGTACGTTCCGCAACTCAGGGCCGCGCTACCTATACCATGACATTTGATCATTATGAGCAGGTACCGAAGTCGGTATCCGAAGAGATAATTGCTAAAGTAAAAGGATAAACTTTTCCGCGAAGGAGGGAATCGGACATGGCGAAGGCGAAATTTGAAAGAACAAAACCGCACGTAAACATAGGGACGATAGGTCACGTAGACCACGGTAAGACGACGCTGACGGCAGCGATCACCAAGGTTCTGGCGGGGAAAGGTCAGGCCGAGTACAAAGCGTTCGACCAGATCGACAATGCGCCGGAAGAGCGTGAGCGTGGTATTACCATCGCCACCGCGCACGTTGAATATGAGACCGACAAGCGTCACTATGCCCATGTTGACTGCCCAGGCCATGCCGACTACGTCAAGAACATGATTACGGGAGCAGCGCAGATGGACGGCGCCATCCTGGTCGTGTCCGCCGCTGACGGCCCGATGCCGCAGACCCGTGAGCACATCCTGCTTGCCCGTCAGGTCGGAGTTCCCTACATCGTCGTGTTCCTGAACAAGGCCGACATGGTGGATGACGCCGAACTGCTGGAGCTGGTCGAGCTGGAGATTCGCGAACTGCTCTCCTCTTACGACTTCCCCGGTGACGATATTCCCATCATCAAAGGTTCCGCCCTCAAGGCGCTGGAAGGTGACAAGGGCGAACTGGGCGAGCAGGCAATCCTGGCGCTCATGGATGCCGTTGACGCATACATACCCGAGCCAGAGCGCGCCATCGACAAACCGTTCCTGATGCCGGTAGAAGACGTATTCTCCATCTCCGGTCGTGGCACCGTAGCTACCGGTCGTGTAGAGCGCGGGATCGTCAAGGTCGGCGAGGAAGTTGAGATTGTCGGGATGAAGGCGACAGCCAAGACAACCGTAACCGGCGTAGAGATGTTCCGGAAGCTTCTGGACGAAGGCCGTGCCGGGGACAACATCGGTGCGCTGCTGCGCGGTGTGAAGCGTGAAGACATCGAGCGTGGCCAGGTACTTGCCAAGCCGGGGAGCATCACACCGCACACCAAGTTCAAGGCCGAAGCTTACATCCTTACCAAAGAAGAGGGTGGACGTCACACGCCGTTCTTCAACGGGTACCGTCCGCAGTTCTACTTCCGGACAACCGACGTTACCGGGATAGTTGATCTTGCGGCAGGGACCGAGATGGTCATGCCGGGGGACAACGTAGCCGTAACGGTCAACCTGATCACCCCGATCGCCATGGACGAAGGGCTTCGTTTCGCGATCCGCGAAGGTGGCCGTACTGTCGGCGCCGGCGTGGTCAGCTCCATCATCGAATAATTGAACATAAGAGGACGCGATGCCAAGTCAGAAAATTAGAATTCGTCTCAAAGCATATGATCACAAACTTCTCGATCTTTCTGTAGGGGAAATTGTCGATACAGCAAAAAGGACCGGTGCACGGGTTGCAGGTCCGATTCCCCTTCCGACTGTTATCAATAAGTACTGCGTACTTCGTGGTCCTCATGTGGACAAGAAATCGAGGGAGCAGTTCGAGATCAGAACCCACAAGCGGCTGATCGACATACTTGAGCCTACTCAGCAGACTGTTGATGCGCTCATGAAACTGGACCTCTCGGCTGGCGTCGACGTCGAGATCAAGCTGTAATTGAGAATACAAGGATAGGATCGTCAACCATGATTAAGGGATTGATTGGTAAAAAACTTGGGATGACCCAGATATTTGTCGAGGACGGACGTCGTATTCCGGTAACTGTCGTTGAAGCTGGCCCGTGCTATGTTGTCCAGAAGAAGACCGCTGAAAAGGATGGCTACAATGCCATACAGGTCGGTTTTGGTTCGCAGGAGTCGGCAAAGGCAACCCGTGCTCAACTAGGGCATTGCAAAGCAGCAGACAAAGGTGTTTTTACTCATCTCCGTGAGCTTCGTCTTGATAGCGTTGACGAGTTCAATGTCGGTGATGAGATCAGAGCCGAACTTTTTGCTGCAGGTGACCTGATCGATGTGACTGGTGTCAGTATCGGTAAAGGATATCAGGGTGTTATGAAGCGTTGGGGCTTTAAGGGTGGTCGTTCTACCCACGGTTCCCGTTTCCACCGTGCGCCTGGATCCATAGGCTGTTCCGCTACCCCGTCACGTGTTTTCAAGAACAAGAAAATGCCGGGCCAGATGGGGAACGAGCGGGTTACGATACAGAGACTGCAGGTTGTCCGGGTGGACTCTGCCGATAATCTGCTGCTGATAAAGGGGGCAATCCCTGGTACAACCAACGGCATAGTCGTCATCAGGGACAGTGTCAAGGCCACGAAATAACGCGCAGTATCTGGAGATAGATTATGGCAACAATTGATGTTTATGATGTCAAAAAAAATAAAGTGGGTGAGATGGATCTTAGTGACGTTGTTTTTAATGCTGACGTCAAGGAATACCTCATCCATGAAGCGGTGAAGATTCAGCTTGCTAACCGTCGGGCAGGGACTGTTGCCGTAAAGAACCGCTCTGCCGTCTCCGGTGGTGGCAAGAAACCGTTTCGTCAAAAAGGTACAGGGCAAGCGCGGCAGGGATGCATCAGGGCTCCACACTATCCTGGTGGTGGTGTTGCTTTTGGGCCACAACCCAAGACCTACAATCTCAGCATGAACAAAAAAGCGCGCAGAGCAGCACTTCGCTCTGCATTATCGCTCATGTTCAAGGAAAACAAGTTAACTGTTCTGGACGTTCTGAAAATCGATCAGATATCGACAAAGAGTTTTGTCGGGGTCTTGAATGGTTTTGATCTTCAGAAGACGCTTGTCGTTATAGAAGGGCCCAATCCTAATCTTGAACTTTCGGCTCGTAATATTAAAGACGTCAAAGTTCTCAAGTCTGAGAGCCTCAATATTTTTGACATTATGAAATACCAGAGCATCATCTTTACTCAGGATGCAGTGCGGAAGGTTGAAGGAGCGTTACAGTCATGAACATTTATGACGTTATCAAGAAGCCGCTGGTCACTGAAAAAAGCACGATAGAGAAGGAATCTCGCAATGTCATCGCTTTGGAAGTGGACCGGAATGCCAATAAGATCGAGATTAAGCAGGCCGTTGAAAAGCTCTTCAAGGTAGAAGTTGACGACGTGAACACCGTCAACGTTGCCGGCAAGGTTAAACGGGTCGGCAAGCATATTGGCAAGCGTTCCAATTGGAAAAAGGCATACGTCTCCCTCAAAGAGGGAAGCAATGTGGATTTTTTCGAAGTCTAGACCATCTCTGTGGAGTTTAAATAATGGCTATCAAGAGTTACAAACCGACATCCGCTGGTCGTAGGCACCAGACCTGCTCCACCTTTGAGGAGATTACCTGCACGAAACCGGAAAGGTCTTTGCTTGAGCATAAGAATAAGACCGGTGGCAGGAACTCATTTGGACGGATCACTTCTCGCCATATAGGCGGTGGTCACAAACAGAAATACAGGATTATCGATTTCCGCCGTGATAAGCTTAATATCCCCGCGCGCGTTGTCTCAGTCGAGTATGACCCGAACCGGAGCGCCAGGATAGCACTGTTGATCTATGCCGATGGCGAGAAGCGTTATATCCTTTCACCGCTTGATTTGAAGGTCGGCGATACAGTTATATCCAGCCTCGAAGCCGATATCAAGCCGGGCAATACGCTACCGCTCAAAGCGATCCCGCTCGGTACGATTATTCACAACATAGAACTGAAGATCGGTAAAGGAGCACAGCTTGCTCGCAGTGCCGGTACCTTTGCGCAGTTGATGGCAAAAGAAGGAAAGTATGCCCAGGTCAAGCTGCCTTCCGGAGAAGTCCGTATGGTGCTTCAGGAGTGCATGGCAACTATTGGTCAGGTTGGCAATATTGACCATGAGAACGTTTCAATAGGCAAAGCCGGACGTTCCCGTTGGCTTGGCAAACGTCCCAAGGTTCGCGGCGTTGCAATGAACCCGGTCGACCATCCTCACGGTGGCGGTGAAGGTCGTACATCAGGTGGCCGCCATCCCGTAACACCTTGGGGTATCCCGACCAAGGGTTATAAAACCAGGACCAACAAAACGTCGACTCGCTTCATCGTTAAGAAGCGTAGCAAATAACACTCTGTACAGAGGATTTATACGATGGCAAGATCTATTAAGAAAGGCCCGTTTGTAGATGGGCACCTGGCAAAAAAAGTCGAGACAGAAAGCCCTTCTTCCAAAAAAGTCATCAAGACTTGGTCGCGGCGGTCTACGATTACTCCCGACTTTATCGGACTTACTTTTGCCGTGCATAATGGCAAGAAGTTCATACCGGTTTTTGTGACTGAAAACATGGTTGGTCATAAAATGGGTGAGTTTGCCCCCACAAGGACCTTCTTTGGCCATGCGGCAGACAAGAAAAGCAAGTTGAAAAAGAAGTAATCCGCAAAGGAGTAGATAAATGGAATCAAGCGCCAAGTTGTCATTAGCCCGTCTTTCCCCCCGCAAAACCCGTCTTGTCGTTGACATGGTTCGCGGGAAGGGGATTCAGGACGCTCTCAATATTCTCAAGTTCTCTCCTCAGCCTTCGGCGAAACTCGTTGCGAAACTTCTCAGTTCTGCCGTAGCGAATGCCGAGCAAAAAGGCGCGCCTGATGTAGACCGTCTTTTTGTGAAGACAATTTTTGTCGACGGTGGAGCGGTGCTTAAGCGTTTTGTGCCGCGTGCCATGGGCAGGGCAAGCAAGATCAGAAAACCGACCAGCCATATTTCCGTGGTTCTGGCCGACAAGAAATAAGTATAAGCACACTTAGGTGGAGGTGAAGTTTTGGGTCAGAAAGTAAATCCAATAGGATTCAGACTTGGGGTCATTAAGACTTGGGATTCCAAGTGGTATGCCGAGGCGGATTATGCCAAACTGCTGCATGAGGATATTAAGCTAAGAGCTTTCCTCAAGAAGCGGCTTTACCATTCCGGCGTATCTAAAATCGAGATAGAGCGTGCCGCTAACAAGGCGAAGATAAACATCTTTACCGCGCGTCCTGGTCTTATCATCGGCAAGAAGGGTTCGGAAGTTGAAACCCTTAAAAAGGAACTGGCCAAACTCACCGACAAGGAAGTGTTCCTCAATATCCAAGAGGTGCGTAAGCCTGAACTGGATGCTCAGTTGGTTGCAGAGAACGTTGCTCTTCAATTGGAGCGCCGGATTGCTTTCCGTCGTGCCATGAAAAAGAGTGTGACATCTGCGCTCAAATTTGGCGCAAAAGGGATAAGGATCACCTGCTCCGGCCGTCTGGGTGGTGCAGAGATGTCCAGGACCGAATGGTACCGTGAAGGTCGTGTCCCCCTGCATACGTTGCGGGCAGATATCGACTACGGCTTTGCCGAGGCAAAAACTACCTACGGCATCATTGGCGTCAAGGTACTTATTTTCAAGGGTGAAGTGCTTCCCGGTCAAAAATAAACAGGAGTTAGTCAGCAATGTTAATGCCTAAACGTGTTAAGCATAGAAAGCAGATGAAGGGGAGAATGACCGGAACGCCGCAACGAGGTGTAACGCTGGCATTCGGTGAGTTTGGTTTGCAGGCCACTACCTGCGGCTGGCTTGACTCTCGTCAGATCGAGGCCGCCCGTATTGCAATGACCCGCTATATTAAAAGGGGTGGCAAGATATGGATCCGTATATTCCCTGATAAACCGTTGACCTCGAAGCCTGCAGAAACACGTATGGGCAAGGGTAAAGGTGCACCTGATTCATGGGTTTGCGTCATAAAGCCTGGCCATATACTTTACGAAATGGAAGGGGTAACCGAGGAGATCGCCCGCGAGGCATTCCGGCTGGCAGCCCACAAACTTCCTATCACGACAAAATTTATTTCGAGGAAGGACGGCCATGAAGGTTAATGACCTTAAGACTATGAATGAGGAAGAACTCCAGGCAAAAGAGAAGGAATTGAAGAAGGAGCTGTTCAATCTCAAGTTCCAGCTTCATACCGGTCGTCTGGAAAACACCGCAAAGCTCTCTGACATCAGAAAAGATGTTGCGCGTGTTAAAACTTTACTTCAGGAAAAAAGAGGCTAGAGGGGCTGATATGAGTGAGCGCGGCAGCAGAAAAACCCAGACGGGCGTGGTAGTGAGCGACAAGATGGATAAGACCGTTGTTGTCAAGGTCGATCGCCTTGTGAAACATCCGGTTTATAATAAATATATTAAGCGGTCTGCTAAATATAAGGCACACGACAAGGACAACAGCTGCAAAACTGGCGATCGTGTGCTTATCGTTGAAATGCGTCCGTTAAGCAAGGATAAACGTTGGCAGGTTCGTCAGATAATCGATAAAAGTGCGTAAGGCAGGAGTTATCTATGATTCAGATGCAGACAATACTCGACGTAGCGGATAATTCAGGGGCCAAAAAGCTCTTTTGCATCAAGGTTTTGGGTGGATCCAAGCGCAAGTATGCCAGTATAGGCGACATAATTGTTGCTTCGGTAAAAGAGGCACTTCCCAACTCTAAGGTGAAAAAAGGTGATGTGGTCAAAGTAGTTGTTGTAAGGACTGCTAAAGAGATAGGCCGCCCTGACGGTTCTTATATCCGTTTTGACAGCAATTCCGGTGTCGTGATTAATAATCAGCGTGAGCCGGTTGGTACCCGTATCTTCGGGCCTGTGGCACGAGAACTGAGGGCGAAGAAGTTCATGAAGATCATTTCTCTTGCCCCCGAAGTACTATAATAATAAGCGGAGACAGACGATGCTAGGTAAGAATCTGCATGTGAAAAAAGGTGACACCGTCATGGTTGTTGCTGGTAAAGATAAGGATAAAACCGGAAAGATTATTCAGATCCTTTCCAAAAAGGATGGAGTAATCGTTGAGGGCCTCAATATCGTCAAGCGACATACACGCGCCCGTGGTAATGAGTCTGGCGGTATTGTTGAAAAAGAGGCTCCGGTTCATATTTCCAATGTAATGGTTTATTGTGAAAAATGCAAAAAGCCGGTAAGGACAAGGACCACTGTTCTTGAAGATGGCAAAAAGGCCCGCGTTTGCGTTAAGTGCGGCGAGTCTTTTGATAAATAGTCTGGAGGGGTAAATGTCAAGGCTGAGAGAGCTTTACAATAAAGAGATGGTTCCCCAGTTGATGAAGGATTTCAACTACAAGAACATCATGGAAGTGCCGAAAATCGAGAAGATAGTTGTTAACATGGGTCTAGGTGAAGCTATCCAGAACGTGAAGATTCTTGATTCTGCAGCAGAGGAACTGTCGGCTATTAGTGGACAGAAAACGGTCATCACAAAAGCTAAGAAATCAATTGCAAGCTTTAAGCTGCGTCAGGGTATGCCGATTGGTTGCATGGTGACGCTACGAAAAGAGCGGATGTATGAGTTTCTTGATCGTCTGCTGAATGTTGCCCTTCCTCGTGTACGTGATTTTAAGGGTGTATCGGCAAAGGGTTTTGATGGTAATGGGAATTATTCCCTCGGAGTTAAGGAGCAATTGATTTTTCCCGAGATTGACTATGATAAGGTAGACAAAATCAAAGGGATGAATATATCCATTGTAACCACAGCTAAAAGTGACGAAGAAGGTAGAGCCCTGCTTAAACTGATGGGCATGCCGTTCAGGTATTAATTCAGGTTCGGAGGATAGAAGTGGCTAAAACATCGATGATAATAAAAGCGCAGAGAGGCAACAAGTTCAAGGTGCGAGAATATAACCGCTGCCCTTTGTGTGGCCGTTCACGTGCCTACTATCGTAAGTTTGACATGTGCAGGATCTGCCTCCGGAAACACGCATCCAATGGCCAGATTCCCGGCGTTATTAAGTCCAGCTGGTAACAGCTAAGAAAATGTATAGAGGGAGTACAATCGATGTCGATGACTGATCCAATTGCCGATATGCTGACTCGGATAAGGAACGCCAGCATGGCGAAGCTGCAGAAGGTGGATATCCCATCGTCAAACCTCAAAGTGAGTCTGGCTAACGTGCTGCGCACAGAGGGCTTTATTAAGAATTACAAAGTGATCGCCGACCAGAAGCAGGGTGTTCTGCGCGTCTATTTGAAGTATATCGACGAAAAAGATTCGGTTATCAATGAAATCAAGCGTGTCAGCAAACCGGGAGGGCGTCGCTATGTTAAAGGCGATGAAATCCCCAGCATTAAAAACGGTATGGGGATAGCCATTCTGTCCACCTCAAAAGGCATTCTTACCGACAAAGCCGCCCGTGAAGCTGGCGTGGGTGGTGAGTTGATTTGTACAGTCTGGTAATTTACCCCGGAACAAGGAGCATTCAGCATGTCCAGAATTGGTAAACTTCCCGTAGAGATTCCCCTGGGAGTTAAAATAGCTTTTGATAGCGCTGTCCTTAAGGTGGAGGGGCCCAAAGGGACTCTTTCCCGAAAAATCATGGACGGCGTAACGTTGACGATTTCAGACAAGTCGATTGTCGTGAACAGAAACGACGACGGGATTAAAGCCCGCTCGGCTCATGGTCTGACTCGGACTCTCGTTGATAATATGGTTGTCGGTGTAACAAAAGGGTTCGAGACTGCTCTGGAAATAAGCGGTGTCGGCTACCGTGCTGAGGCCAAGGGTGACGTGCTCAATCTTAGCCTCGGTTACTCCCATCCGGTGAATTTTCAACTGCCCAAAGGGATAACTGTCGAGGTTGATAAAATGACCAAGCTCCTTGTCAAAGGAATCGACAAAGAACTGGTTGGACAGACAGCCGCCAAGATCCGTTCGTTCCGTGGCCCGGAACCGTATAAAGGAAAAGGTATCAGATACGCCGACGAAGTTATTCTGAGAAAAGCCGGTAAAACCGGTAAAAAATAGTTAAGCCAAGGAGAAGTACCGTGAGTTCTCTCGCACAGAAAAAAGCTGCCCGTCTGAAACGGCAAACAAGAATAAGAAAGAAGATTCGTGGCACGACTGAGCGGCCGCGCCTTAACGTTTTCAAGAGCGCTACGCACATTTATGCCCAGGTTATCGATGATACGACGGGCAAAACGTTGGTTGCGGCATCCAC
Source organism: Geobacter sp. (assembly GCA_003574885.1). GTDB lineage: Bacteria > Desulfobacterota > Desulfuromonadia > Geobacterales > Geobacteraceae > Geomobilimonas. The sequence continues at coordinate 140,241 of PJFC01000006.1, read as the reverse complement.
CCTCATAAAAGAGGTCGGTGCAGATCTTAAGGCGACAGGCAATATCGAGGCAGCCAGGAAAGTGGGTGCTGAGGTTGCTAAACGTGCTCTTGCCAGTGACATCAAAGCGGTAGTTTTCGATAGAAATGGATTTCTCTACCACGGAAGAGTCAAGGCCCTTGCCGAGGCTGCACGCGAGAACGGTCTATCCTTTTAAGGATATTATACAGGAGGCGTTAATTGCTTAAGATCAATCCCAGCGAAATCAATTTAACTGATAAAGTAGTTCATATCAGTCGTGTTGCAAAGGTTGTGAAAGGTGGCCGTCGCTTCAGTTTCTCCGCGCTGGTCGTTGTTGGAGACGGTAATGGCTGTGTCGGCTATGGCCTCGGCAAAGCCAACGAAGTGCCGGAAGCTATCCGGAAAGGTGTGGAGCAGGCGAAGAAGAACCTGATCAGGGTTCCTATCGTTCAGGGGCAGACCATTCCTTATGAGATAATTGGGCACTTTGGTGCCGGACGTGTGCTCATGATGCCGGCCTCCGCAGGTACCGGTGTTATCGCTGGCGGAGCCGCCCGTGCAGTTTTTGAGTCAGCTGGTGTTCACAATATTCTCGCCAAGTGTCTTGGGTCCAATAATCCGCATAATGTGGTGAAGGCTGCTTTTGCCGGACTTAAATCTCTTCGCAGTCCTGAGGAGATCATGGCCCGCCGCGGCATGACCGAGTAGCAGCGGTTTTAAATCCAGCAAGGAGAAGTGATATGTCGCAGGAGATTACAATTAAACTGGTGAGAAGCCACATAGGTAAACCAGCTGATCAACGTGCCGTTTTGAACGGAATGGGTCTCAACAAGTTAAATAAATCGGTTGTTCTTAAAGATACTCCTGAAATAAGAGGGATGATCCGCAAAGTATCCCACCTTGTGAACGTAACAGAGTAATTTCCCTAGAGGTGTGCACATGGAATTGAATAGTTTAAAGCCTGCTGTCGGGGCAAGCAAAGATAGAAAAAGAATCGGCCGTGGACCTGGTTCGGGTCATGGTAAAACAGCTACCAAAGGACACAAGGGTCAGAAAGCAAGGAGCGGCGGAAGCATTAAAGCCGGCTTTGAGGGTGGTCAGATGCCTATGCATCGCCGTCTGCCGAAGCGTGGATTTACTCCTCTCACTCGTAAAGACTATGCAATTGTGAATCTCGGGCAGTTGGATATCTTCGAGTCTGCTAGCAACGTGGATGCTGCAGCGCTTCTGAAAAGCGGCATTATCAGCGGCGTTCGAGACGGGATTAAAGTACTGGCGACAGGAGACCTTACAAAGGCCCTTACAGTAAAAGCCCACAAATTCAGCGCTGCTGCTAAGGAAAAGATTCTTGCTGCGGGCGGTACTGTCGAGGAGATATAGTCTTGCTCGGAGCCTTTCAGAACATATTCAAAATCCCGGAGTTAAAGAAGCGTGTGCTGTTTTCCTTGGGCATGCTGGCTGTGTACCGGGTCGGTTGTCATATACCGACACCAGGCATAGACGGGCAGGCTCTTTCCCATTTTTTTAAACAAGCTCAGGGAACGCTTCTCGGCATGTTTGATATGTTTTCGGGTGGGGCACTGGAAAAGTTGACGGTATTTGCCCTCGGCATCATGCCATACATTTCGTCTTCGATCATATTCCAGCTGCTTACTGTTGTTGTCCCTTCCATCGAAAAACTATCAAAAGAGGGTGAGTCCGGTCGGAAAAAGATCATCCAGTATACACGTTATGGTACGATAGTGCTTAGTGTTGTCCAGTCTGCCGGTATCGCCGTCGGCCTGGAAAGCATGCGTGGTCCTGCCGGAGAACTTGTAGTCCCCAGCCCCGGATGGGGTTTTCGCCTGATGACCATAATGACGCTTACTGCGGGAACAGCATTTATCATGTGGCTCGGGGAGCAGATGTCAGAGAAGGGAATTGGCAACGGAATTTCCCTGATTATTTTTGCCGGCATAGTTGCCCGCATTCCTGTGGCAATACTAAATAGCGTACGGCTGTTGAAAGCGGGACAACTTTCCCTTTTTGCCCTTTTGCTGGTAGCTGCGCTCATGTTTGCAGTCATAGCTGCAGTTGTATTTGTTGAGCGTGGGCAACGACGTGTACCGATACATTACGCAAAGCGCGTGGTCGGCCTTAAGACGTTCGGTGCGCAGACCTCGCACCTGCCACTTAAGGTAAACATGGCAGGTGTCATACCGCCTATATTTGCTTCGTCAATAATTATGTTCCCGGCAACTATAGGTAATTTCATAAATATTCCGTGGGTTCAAAACGCAGCGAAAAGCCTGAGTCCTGGCAACTTTGCCTATGAGATGTTTTATGTTGCATTCATAGTCTTTTTCTGCTATTTCTATACGGCTGTAACTTTTAACCCTGTCGATGTCGCAGAGAACGTCAAGAAGCATGGCGGTTATATCCCCGGGATACGTCCAGGCAAGGAGACTTCCGAATATCTGGATCGTGTGTTGACCAAGCTTACTTTTGCCGGGTCAATATATATCTCTCTTGTGTGTGTTCTTCCGTCTATATTGATTGGTAAGTTCAATCTTCCTTTTTATTTTGGTGGCACGGCCCTGCTTATTGCGGTTGGTGTTGGCATGGATACTGTTTCGCAAATAGAGTCGCACCTTATAACGAGAAGTTATGAAGGCTTTATGAAGGGTGTCAAGATTAAAGGGAGACGGTAGTAGGGGAAAGATCGGCATGAATATTATCTTGTTGGGACCTCCGGGCGCCGGTAAGGGAACCCAGGCAAATATATTGATTAAAAAATTCGGGATACCCCAGATTTCCACAGGCGACATCCTTCGTCGGGCAGTAAAGGATCAGACACCGATGGGTGTCAAGGCCAAGGCATTCATGGATAGCGGTGCTCTCGTTCCCGATGAGGTTGTTGTCGGAATCGTGGGAGAGCGCTTGGTTCAGGCCGATTGTGCGGCCGGTTTTATTCTGGATGGTTTTCCTCGAACGGTCGCTCAGGCAGATGCCTTGAAAAGCATGTTGATTTCTAATGGGAAGTCGATCGAACATGTCCTTTCCATTGAAGTAAATAGGGATGAGTTGTTGCAGCGTATCACCGGTCGCAGGACTTGCAGAGGTTGTGGCAGGGGTTATCACATCGTTTTCGACCCACCCAAGTCAGCAGGCAAGTGTGATGAGTGCGGCAACGAACTCTACCAGCGTGATGACGATAGTGAAGCGACTATGGCAAAACGTTTGTCTGTATATGATGAGCAGACTGCACCCCTTGTCAGTTATTATGGCAACGAGAACCTCCTCAGACGTATACCAGGAATGGGTTCGATCGATGAAATCCAAAGTGCCATCCTGGGTGTTCTGGAGGGTGGCTGTCGATGATAATCCTTAAATCTCCTCAGGAGATTGAAAGGATGCGGATACCTTGCAGGATTGTTGCCGAGATTCTCCAGTTGCTCAAACATGAAATTCGCCCCGGCGTAACAAGCATGGCATTGAATAACCTGGCGGAGAAGGAAGCACGGAAACATGGTTCGCTTCCAGCATTCAAAGGTTACAGTGGTTATCCGTTTTCACTCTGTTGCTCGCTTAACGATCAGGTAGTTCACGGGATGCCCACCACTCACCCGTTGAAGCAGGGTGATATATTGAGCGTCGATTTTGGTGTTGTGTATGGAGGCTTTTACGGTGACGCTGCAATGACGCTTTCGGTGGGTGATGTTTCCGAGAGTGCAAAGTGCCTCATGGCGGTCACTGAGAAATCTCTATATGAAGCAATAGCCCAGGCCAAGCCGGACAACCGCCTTTCGGATGTATCACATGCTGTTCAGAGTTATGTTGAGGCCCGTGGTTTTTCTGTCGTCAGAGAGTTTGTCGGGCATGGGATAGGTAAAAATCTCCATGAAAGCCCGCAGGTGCCCAATTTCGGTCTGCCGGGAAGGGGCGTCAAGCTCAAGCCCGGGATGGTTTTGGCTATCGAACCGATGATTAACGAATTTGGCCCTGATGTTAAGGTGCTGAAGGATGGTTGGACTGCAGTAACCTGTGATGGCGGACTGTCAGCCCATTTTGAGCATACAGTGGCGATTACTGAGAATGGCCCTGATATTTTGACGAAACTTTAGCTTTGTTTGCGGATATGTTGAGGTGAAAGGATAACTCATGAAGGTACGCGCATCGGTAAAAAAAATCTGTGACAAATGTAAAATCATCAAACGCAAGGGAGTTGTCAGGGTCATCTGTGACATTCCCAAGCATTCCCAGAGACAGGGTTAAAAAGCAATAACACTCAGGAGGAGCGGGCATTGGCACGTATCGCGGGCATAGACCTACCCAGAAACAAACGGATTGAGATCGCCTTAACCTATATCTACGGCATAGGCAGATCCATGGCACAGAAAATCCTTACGGACTGTGGTGTTGACATGAACACCCGAACAGATAATCTCACCGAGGCTGAAGTCGCACGGATAAGAGAGAATATCGACAAGAATGTCAAGGTAGAGGGGGACCTGCGCCGCGATATATCCATGAATATCAAACGTCTCATGGATCTCGGTTGCTACCGTGGCCTTCGCCATCGCAAAGGGCTGCCGGTGCGTGGCCAGCGGACAAAGACGAATGCCAGAACCAGAAAAGGGCCGGCCAGAACGGTCGCTGGCAAGAAGAAATAGAACGAGTAATCTGGAGGAATAATGGCTAGCCCTGCAAAAAAGGTCGTCAAGAAAAAGAAAGAACGTAAGAATATTCCCAATGGTGTGGCGCATATTCAAGCCACTTTTAACAATACCATTATTACCATCACCGACCCTGTCGGAAATGTGGTTGCATGGTCTACCGCAGGAAGTAAAGGATTCAAGGGTTCTCGGAAGAGCACTCCCTTTGCCGCCCAAATGGCCGCTGAAGATTGTGCAAAGAAAGCTCAGGACCACGGCATGCGGAGTGTGGAGGTTTACGTGAAGGGCCCCGGCTCAGGCAGAGAATCCGCACTCAGAGCGCTACAGGCCGCAGGCTTCAGCATAAGTTTTATCCGCGACGTAACCCCTATTCCCCACAATGGTTGCCGTCCGCCAAAAAGAAGAAGAGTTTAATCGCACGCTAACCATAGTTAAGGAGGTCTTCATTGGCTAGATATACAGGACCCTCCTGCCGTTTGTGCAGAAGGGAAAACATGGAGCTGTTTCTGAAAGGCGAGCGCTGTTATACTGACAAATGCGCCATCAAGAGACGAAATTACCCGCCGGGTCAGCATGGCCAGGGGCGGTCGAAGGTTTCCAATTACGGTGTTCAGCTGCGCGAAAAACAAAAAGTGCGCCGCATTTATGGAATTCTTGAAAAGCAGTTCCGCTCTTATTTTGAAAAAGCCGATCGTATGAAGGGGGTAACAGGTGAGAATCTGCTCTCTCTTCTCGAGCGGAGACTCGATAACATAGTTTACCGTTCCGGTTTTGCAACCTCAAGGATTGAAGCGCGTCAGCTTGTACGCCACGGCCACTTTACGCTTAATGGACGGAAAGTAAATATCCCTTCTATTCAGGTAAAAGTCGGAGATGTTCTTGAGTTGCGTGAGAAGAGTCGAAAGGTTTCTTCCATAATTGAATCCCTGGAAGGAGTAGTTAGGCGGGGTATCCCGCAGTGGCTTGAGTTGGATAAGGATGCTTTCAAGGGTATGGTTAAATCCCTGCCGGTGCGGGAAGATATAACCATGCCAATCCAGGAGCAGTTGATTGTCGAGCTCTATTCCAAGTAAAGGCTAACTACACCCGACAGGGAGGCACTAATGTATAAAAACTGGCGCGACCTGATCAGACCCAAAAAGCTGCAGGTTGAAGCGGAATCGCTTACAAATACGTATGGAAAATTTTATGCCGAACCGTTCGAGCGCGGGTTCGGAACGACACTTGGCAACTCGTTGCGCAGGGTGCTGCTTTCTTCACTGCAGGGTGCAGCCATTACCTCCGTGAAAGTTAAGGGTGTTCTCCACGAATTCTCAGCTATTCCCGGCGTTACCGAAGACGTAACAGATATTATCCTCAATCTCAAAAGTGTTCGCTTCAAGATGCATGGTCAGGAACCCCGTACTATCAGAGTGATTCACAAGGGAGAAGGCATTATCACTGCAGGCGATATTATCACCGATTCCAACATTGAGGTGCTTAACGCCGATCATCATATTGCGACCTGTTCAAAGGATGCAAACCTTGAAATGGAAATGGTGGTGAAAATGGGGCGTGGATACGTCCCCGCGGACCGTAATCGTGATGAGAAGTCGCCAGTCGGGACCATTCCGATAGACTCTATTTTTACTCCGATCCAAAAAGTTAATTTCACGGTTGCCAATGCCCGCGTCGGGCAGATAACCGATTATGACAAACTTACCTTGGAAATATGGACCGACGGTAGCGTAAAACCTGATGATGCGGTTGCTTATGCAGCCAAAATTCTTAAGGAACAATTGACCATATTTATCAATTTCGATGAAGAATCTGAGCCATCGGAAGAGGGTGAACCTCTGGAGGAGCGAGAGAAGTTTAACGAGAATCTCTATCGCTCGGTCGACGAGTTGGAGTTATCGGTACGTTCGGCAAACTGTCTCAAGAATGCAGGGATCAAACTGATTGGTGAGCTTGTTTCCCGTAGTGAGGCGGAAATGCTCAAGACCCAGAATTTCGGCCGCAAATCTCTCAACGAAATAAAAGATATTCTTGCGGACATGGGCCTGACGCTCGGTATGAAACTTGATGATTTCCCTGATCCTGAAATAATGCGTCGGCTCCGCGGTGACCGTAAAGAGGAAGAGTAATCCGCAAGGCTAAAAGAGAAAGGAACCCGTAGTCATGCGTCACAATAATGCAGGCAGAAGGTTGGGGAGAACAACAAGCCACAGAATAGCCATGTTTCGTAACATGGTGACGTCTTTCCTCGACCACGAAAAAATAACAACCACCGATGCCAAGGCAAAGGAACTCCGCAGCATCGCAGAGAAAATGATAACCCTCGGCAAGAAGGGTGATCTTCATGCTATGCGGCAGGCTGCAGCATATATCAGGGATAAGAAGGTGGTAACCAAGCTTTTTGCGACCATCGCTCCCCGCTATAAAGAGCGCTCTGGCGGATACACTCGCATCATTAAGCTGGGGATACGCCCTGGCGATAATGCTCCTCTTTCCATCATTGAGCTGGTTGAAGAGGAACTTAAGGTTAAAAGTGAGGCAAAACCAGCGAAAAAAGCTCCAGCAAAGAAGGCTGCTCCCAAGGCTGCTGCTGCCGTTGCTGCCGCAGCTCCTCAGTCGGATGCTGCGACTGCCGAGACTGTTACGGAAGATGCACCTAAAACCAATGTCACCGAGGGTGATGAAAGCTGCGAAGCAAAAGCAGATTAATTGGTTAATACTTGAGTCAAAAAGGCGAGGGAAACCTCGCCTTTTTTCGTGTGCGCCAACGCATTTCAGCGCTTTCATTTTGCCGTAGGACTCAAAGTAGTATCGGCAGGGGCCGAACGAGCAGGATTTCCTCCGGGGTAACGAGCGCCTGGTAGGCGACTGCTTCGACCCCGTTCCTTACCGCTTCACGTAGCAGGCGACCATATTCCGGATCTATCAAGTCTGCAGGGCTTACCGACATGCAGTCCCCCCGCTGCACCACGAAGAAGATTACGCCTCTGGACCCGTTTCTAGCCACCTCCATAAGCTCACGCAGATGCTTCTGCCCCCGCGTTGTAACAGCATCGGGGAACAGAGCTTTATCCCCCTCCTTTAGTGTAACGTTCTTCACTTCCACGTAGCAGTAACCGTTTGAACCATTCAGCAATAGATCTATCCGGCTGTTTTTCCCATAGGGGACTTCCGGCCTGATGGCAGGATATCCTTGCAACTCTTTAACCACACCTGATTCGATTGCTTCTCTTACGAGATTGTTCGGTCGGGCAGTATTGATTCCGACCCAATATCCCTGAGCGGAAACCAGTTCCCACGTGTATTTGAGTTTTCGGGATGGGTTGTCGCTTATGGAAAGAAGGACCTCACTGCCTGGGGTATTGCAACCGGTCATGCTGCCGGAATTGGGACAGTGTGCGGTGACGATCTCACCGGTGTCAAGTTGCACGTCGGCAAGAAAGCGCTTGTAGCGGTTGATAAGCCGGCCGGATAGGAGTGAGGCGGGAAGTTGCATGGGTGAGTTGTAGCATGTGAATACAACAGTGACAACCGGAAACGGTGAGTACGTACAAAATTAAATTCTGACGATGTGGACTGCACAGGAGATACAGGGGTCGTAGGCTCGAACGAGAATTTCGAGCTGTCGCGCCAGATCCGAATCGTCTGCTCCCGTGAGCGCAGATGCCAGAGAATAGAGGTCACGTTCCATGGCAGACTGGTTTATAGCGGTAGGGGTGACAATGTCGGCACCGGTACAAATACCGTCAGCATCAAGTTCGTACTTGTGGATCAATGCACCCCGCGGGGCTTCCAGTGCCGCAGTCCCGCTCCCCTTGTGAATTTGGAATGGTGCCCGCAGTTCAAGGGGGCCAGACAGGTCAAGCAGAGCGTCGATAAGCGCAATTCCCCGTTCGATGGAATGGATCAGTTCGACTCCCTGCGCCAGAGTGTTGGCCGTCATGTGGGCACCGAGCAGTTGCGCGCGTGCATCGAAAAACGCCTGAGCACTTCTCGACTCAAGCTGGATGCCCAGGTTCAGGCGGGACAATGCGCCGACTGTTACGATCACATCTCCGGCCCGACACTGCTTGGCGTTGGAGTGGGGGACAACCTGTTCGGTGAGCAGTTCACGATATCGTGTGATGTCTGCATGTTCTCCGTTACTCATGACGAGCTGTTTTGTCGGCAATGATCCCGAATCTTCATTCTGGACCGCCATATAGCAGGGCTGTGCGAGGTCTGCCTGATGCAGAGGTGTATTCAGCGTGCCGAATAGTTTGCAGGCTTTTTCCGCATCCGGGAGTACCGTCTGCAACTCATCCTTGAGCATCTTTAACTGATCAAGGGTCGGATGTTTTCCCATCCCCCCGGGGACCAGATTAGCGGGATGAATGAGCCTTCCTCCGACAATCTCCTGGATGCGGTTGCCAGCCGCCTTGATACGGAGCCCGGCTTTGAGTTCTGTGGGGGCTTTTGCCGCCAGGTCGGCAAAACCGGTGGCGTTTAAGTAGTCAGGGAGCACAAGACAGAACAGGTGCAGACTGTGGCTTTCGATCTGCCCACCTGCAAGTATCAGTTCCCGATACAGTCCGGTTGTTTCCGATATATCTACCCCGAGCGCGCTTTCGATGGCTTGCAATGATGTGACCCGATGCACCGAAGAGCATATGGAGCAGATTCGGCAGATTATCTCCGGTAATTCGTCATAGGGCTTGCCTACAAGAAGTGCTTCGAAAAGTCTCGGCGATTCGCTGAGGTTGAGCTGGACCGACTCGACCTTGCGCCCGGTGAGGAAAACCCGTACCGTCCCATGTCCTTCGACTCGGCTGAGCGGTTTTATCTCAAGCACGTTGCCCATAATCCCACTCCGGATAAAAGCGCCGCATGCGGCGTATCAGTTCTTCCCGTGATATCCCCTTCTCCTGGAGCATCTCAAGTTCCGAAGCCACGTTTGCTTCCGTTACCGGCCCTCGGCAACCCTCGCATTTAATAGAGACAGCCGGACAGCGGGCATTACAGCCGGCCTGGGTGATGGGCCCAAGGCACGGTTCTCCCCGTTCTATAAGGAGACAGAGACATTCCCTGTTGCGGCATTCGGTGCAGACCGGGTACTGGGGAAATACTGGCAGGGTACCGTGGAGAAGCGCCGCGAGCGTTGCCAAGAGCTCGTTTTTTTCCGGCGGGCAGCCGGTAATGGAGAAGTCCACCGTGACAAAACGGTCCAGCGGACCGGGGTTGAAGCTTCCGGTGAGGACCGTCCCTTTGCCGTAGACAGATTCTGCCATTGCCTCGCGCGAAAGATGGTTGTTCATGGCGGCAACCCCTCCCCAACGGGCGCAGGTGCCGAAAGCGATAAGGATACGGCTCCGGCTCCTGAGCCTGATCAGGGTTTCAAGGTCGTCTGGCGTGGAAACCGCACCCTCGACGAGGGCTGCTGAAAATTCTCCGCCGATGTCGTGCCTGCTGTTACCCATGGGGAAGTACGTGAAATCGAAACATTCGGCGAGGGTCGGGAGCTCCGCTTCGCAGTTGAAGAGCGTCAGCTGGCAGCCGAAACAGGCGGTCAGACCGGCTATGGCAAGGGTTGGTCTGGTCATAGGGCACCGGGAATGTCTTTGATGTCCCGGTAACGGAAGACTGGACCGTCGCAGCAGCAGAAATACTGCCCTACTGCGCAATGGCAACAGAGTCCGACGCCGCACTTCATCCGTCGTTCCAGGGAAAGGTAGATGTTATCTTCAACTACGCCGGCCCGAAGTAGCTCGTCGATGGTGCAACGGTAAAGAGGCGGGGGACCACAGACAGCGGCGCAGGAATGGCCTGGTTCCAACTGCACACCCTTGAGCAGGGTCGGAAGCAGGCCGACATTGCATGCCGGTTCCGTCTGGCAGGTCTCTGTCAGGAAATCGACGGTAAGCAGCAGGCGTAGTGAGCCGGTGTTGGCCAGGTCCAGAAGCTCATTTTTGAAGAGCATGACGGCCGGTTCCCGTGCTCCGTACATGAGGGTGAGGGAGCGTACGTCTGATCGATGGCGCAGCAGATGGAAGAGGAGGGAACGGAGTGGCGCAATGCCGAGTCCCCCCGCGAGGAGCAGGACGTCCTTCCCGGACATCGCATCGACGGGGAAACCGTTTCCGAACGGTCCGCGAATGCCGACCTGGTCTCCCTCCTTTGTCCTGTGAAGGAGCGATGTCACATGGCCGAAGCGGCGTACGCAAAGTTCCATGGTCCCATCCTCTGCCGGAAGGTCGGCGGGAGAAATGGGTATCTCGCCGCCAGCCGGAACTGATAGCTGGATGAACTGTCCAGGTATGAAGACGGACGGGAGTTTTTCTTCCAACTTGAGCCGAAACAGGGCGGTGTCGGCGGTCAGTTGCTGGATGGTCTGAATGCGGGCGGGAATCGGTACAGAGTCGAATTCAGGAGCATGCATCGCCGTCCTCCGTGAATAACTCGGTTAGATCGATGTCCACCGGGCAAACTACCCGGCAGCGGCCACAGCCGACGCAGGCCGGTACTCCTGCCAGCGTGCCGAACCCCAGATATTTGTGGAGATAGCGGTAATGAAAGCGTTCCCTGCGGTCAGGCCGGAAGTTGGTTCCACCGGCTACTTCACCGTGGGCCCGGAACAGGCAGTTATCCCACTCCCGAAACCGGTCGGCCGTCGTCCCATCGAGTGCTCCATTTTCAAGAACGTCGAAGCAGTAGCAGGTTGGGCAGCAGACCGAACATGCGCCACAGGAAAGGCAGCGTGCAGCAAAACGTTCCCAGAGAGGACTGTCGGGAAATGTTTTGCCGCTCCTGGCCACTTCCCGGATTCTGGTCATCATCCGGTGTTCTGCTGACGTTTGGGGGGTGATTCGGCTGCTCGCCAACAACTTTCCGAGACCGTCGAGCATTTCTTCACCCTTTGATGTGACGGCGCTTACCAGAAAACCATGTTCCACATGCTGGAGGAACAGGTCTGCGTTACGGGGAATGTTTTCGTCAGAGGTGCAGAAACAGAATTCGTCTGGTTCGCAGGAGAGCCCAACCAAGGTGATTGCTTCCCTGCGGCGACGATAGAGGCGGTCGGGCCGGTCTCCCAGGAACACGCGGTCCAGGTAGGCAATCCCTTGCAGGTCGCAGGGATGCACGCCGAACAGTATTATGTGGGGTTCCGGTTCATCGGGGAGGGTATATCCGGCGGCGACAGTATAGTTCAGGATAGTCTGGCGGGGAGGGAGAAGGTATTTCTTGGGGGGAATGAGGGTGCGCCGGTAGTTGAGGAGCAGATCACTCTCGGTCCGAACCGGGCCGAAAACCTCTACTCCTTCGGTGGTACGGACCGGGCCGTGAAGCGCTCCGAACAGGGAGAGTCCGTCGAGGAATTGTCCCAGGGAGTTGTCTGGAAGGAAGTGCCGCACCACATCTCCTCCTCATCCGTCGGCATGGGTATAGTTTAGCACGGTGGGGGGGGTTGGCAAGACACAAAAAAAGGGAGCTTTTGCTCCCTTTTTGTTGATATGGCGGGCGGCATGGGAAAACCCACCATTTCTATAAGTATCCGATATTTATAGGCTAGCAGTTCATAGTTTGGCGTGATTTGTGTCACAAAATGTATCACAAGACGTGATTTGCAGCAAGATTTATTATCCTGTATAGCTCTTTTAAATCCCACTACCCGCAACTCTCCCGGCAAACCTAAAAAACCGCAACTCTCCCGGCAGCACCCCAAGTACCGACACACCCCCTACCCGGTCGATTGTAAATAGCCAACCAGCAAAATACTCAATCTGACATTATAATTATTTAATATTGCTGACAGTGCCGTGTATGATTCCGGCTAGTTACCGTTAGGGTAACATAAAGTAAACTCAATCAGGTGAAAAAATAGTTGGTTTGAGCGGCACGAAAAGGGGGCTTTAGGCACATAGTATTATTGTAGGAGATAATTTTATTTACCACCTCTTTTATATTTTTCGGCTGTTTTATCCATAATTAATATGTAGAGGGTATTTTTTGTAATTAGGAGACACAACCATGTCAGCTGTCATATCCTGCCACAAGTTCAAGTTCACCGTTCCAGGTGATTTAACCCACGCAGAGTTAGAAAAAGTCTGCATAGACCTTTTCGGCTATTCTTTCTGCAGATTCGAGAGACTGTATCAGGGCCGAGATTGCTACCAAACCATCCATGTACTTAGTGATACCGGCGGTGAGCTTGTTACGGTGTACCGGGATGGTTGGATGCGCAACCGTGGGACTACCTGCATAGCTGTAACCGGTAGGGGGATGGAGCTTATCAACCCAGACCTACACACCATGTGCCAGTATATAGTAGCCAGCAAGGGAAACCTGTGCGCCGTGGATATGGCCTTTGATGACTTCGACAACTGTCTAGACTGGGATACCCTCGTATTGCTGTCACTAGCCGATAATTTCAAGACTCGGGTGCGTACGAAGTTCAACCGCTCAGGTAGCAGCAAAACCAACCCGTTCCCTACAGTCACCGTACAGCCCCGCCGGATACTGTATGGTTCTGAAAAGTCGGCTAACTGCTTTGTCATATATGACCGTCAATTCGTGGAGGGCGTAGAGTATCCGTGGTTGCGGGGTGAGCTGAGAATTACCCACAGGGAGGACTGCCGGGCTATTTGCCATGCACTGGCAGCAGGTGATGACGTCGGTCCCCTGTTTGCTGGCCTGCTCCGTAGCCGGTTAGAGTTTCTAGCCGCAGGACCATGCCGGAAAGACCACCGACTAGTAGAGCCGTGGTGGAATGAGTTTTTGCAGGGGGTAGCGGCAACGGGTCTAAAACGGATACGGAACGACAGCCCACATTATGAGTTTGTGCCGTCAGTCGTCGCACGGGTACGGCGCGCGTTCAAGACTGCGTTCGATACGGGGGATAATGACATTCTAGCCGCTCTGTTCGGGGTCGTAGAGGAGTGCCGCACAGCATATCAATCTGGCCTAACTTTCTAGTATGGCAAATAGCTCAGAAATACATGGGTCTATTTACCACACACACCAAACTGAAACCAACCACAAATCACAACCACACTATCACAGGCGAGCACCGCAGGTGCGAGCACTGGGGGCTACGCCCCCAGCAACAACCACACACTCAGGAGTTTATCAATGTCAACAAAGCAAGAACTTGCAACCATCCAACAGGAACTAAAAGACCTCAAAGAAATCAGACAAAAAATCAAAAGACTGTCTACGCCCTCCGGCTGTCCTGACAGTAAAACGCTAGATGCACTGTTTGATGCTTACGCAGAAAATAGAGATGTATATCAGGCATTAACACAGGCTGTTATCCTCACCATCACAATCTGCACCGAAAGTTTTAGAGAAAGTTTCTGCAAACCTACTAAGGAGGCCACTAATGTCTAGTCCGTTCTGGTTTCTTGCCATGGCCGTAGTCACCTACTCTGATAACAGCAAAGAAAACTTGTCTTTTGAAATACCCGGCCCGACTTACGAGGCCGCCCTAATTACAGCAAAGGGCCTTGTCCGGACTAAGAGGCCCAACGCTGAAGACTTCACGGTTTACCTTTCAGGGCCTATTGCGGCCCCCGTCCGTTTCCAGTGACATAGCTAAGGGGTGTTATCGGCCATACAATAGCCGGTAACGCCCCTCAACAGTCGCCCGGCGTCTACCTCCTTCTCGCCGGGCATACCGGGGCCGTGTGCTGTCTGTCTGCGGGGGCGGTCGGTCGGTACACGGCCCCATCTTACTTAACTAACTAAAATACAAAGGAAATACACAATGAAATACACCGACAAAGACCTCGACAGCTATCACAAACAGCTAACCACACTTACCGCCAACCGCATTAACGAACTCGCTAGGAAAGGCACCGATTACCACCTGTACGGCGGCTCTAAGCTGTTTAAGCTCCTCTCCGACCCCACAGACAAAGATACGGTTTACCTTGACACATCGGCCAACATCTACACCGGCCACCGCATTCAAGCCGACACGGGTAGCGGTGATTTAATCATTACTGGCGTCGAAACCCAAGCAGGCCGACTAAAAGCTACTGTTGTTGCTGTCCAGGGAACCATTGACATCATAACAAAAGACGTAGTAGGCACCACGCCCGGCAAGCCAAATGCAACCACGTACCGGCACCGCACGACCTCCACAGGTATACCCGTGGTTTTCCGAGATGGTAAGCTTTGCGCTTTGAAAGGTTACGGCTTGACCGTCGGAAGCATTATCCGGAAATCAGGGGAGATGTACGTGGTGGAGGATACCTATCCCATTACGGGGTTTGACGTTCTGGCATCGGTTAGACCCTACGACCCGACTAAACCATAAAAGACCCGCCAAACACACCCACACGGCCCCTATATTTGCCGTGTGCGGCCTCTGAATCGCTAGGGGGATACATCCGTATCCCCCTTTTCTTTCACTTTCGTAAAAACAACCACTAAAAAGGCTAACCCATGAATAAACTTGAGTTTTTAAACATCATAACCAACTGGCCCCGCAGAAAGGGTAAGGCGGAGTTATCGAAGTACCTGCACGGGGAATCCATAACCCGGCAGCAAGCTATATCGGCCAAGTGCTACGACTGCTCTGGTGGGTATCCCGACGGCTTGCAACCCTGTACCGTAGTATCGTGCCCGTTGTATCCGCACAGCCCCTGCAACACCCTAGCGCAAGATTCGTAATCTTGTCGCTGTAACCCCCTACACACCCCATTACATCAATTAACTTGCCAGGGGGAAGGGTAACCCCTAGCCCAACAAATCTAAACGGCTGAAACAGCTTGCACAACGATATAGGAGATAAACATGACATGTCCATTTTGTGGAAAGAGAGTTCCCAACAACTACAAACATCATAGTTGCCCCAAGTGCAATTGTGCATTTCGGCAAGCATCAGACTTGAAGATATACCGCGGTTGTTGGAACCACCCGGAACTAATACCAAAGGCACAACCGGTGATTGCAGATAGTCAGGAGATGGAGGAGCACGCTGGGGATGAACATCAATACGGGGATGGTGATGATGCAGCTATCGGGTTACTGGGGTACGTGTAGGCAGTCGGTAGGGGTATCGGTAGGGTACCCTATGGGGTACCCCTAAGGTATCTATTAGTATCTCTCTAGGACAACTTCGCTTTGGCAAAGTTGTCCTTAGGGTATCACACTTTCTTGATTTTGTCAAGTAAAAAATGAAATGTTGGCATTATTTTTGCTTTATGTCGCAAATATTCACAACTGTTTAACCACTCACATTTGCATAACTAGCTGATATCGTTAAATTAATTTTCTTGACATAGGTTTTTGTCATGATATGTTGCTCACATGATTTTTATTTCACACTAGGAGGGCAACATGGGGACAGCAGAGTGCGTCAAGGGAACAGCAGAGGGACTGGCTTTTAGTATTGGTGATAAGGTTAGGTTTTTTGGTTCCGCCACTGGTGACAAGTGCAATATCCCGGTAGGGACTGTATGTGAGATTGCAACGGTGATGGAAAACCACGTGTATCCATACGGCTTCGTAGATTGGGACGACTTTGCGAGAGAGGACGAATTAAAGTTAGCAGAGGACTAGAAAAGGAAAGGCCGGGGAATCACCCCGGCCTTTTTCTATTCGTAGTACTTTCTTACTCTTTCTTCTTTCTTTGCTTCTTCTTCAGCTGCCGCCTTTATACGGGCGGCCTCTTCCGCTGCTTTTTCTTTAAGTCTCAGCTGATATGCTTCTGAGCCTTTATAGTTTTGGACCTTTGCCGATTGTTCAATCTTATTACTCACATTTTTTGCTACCTGAAGTGCAATGTCATCCCACACTTTCTCAAGTATGCCAGTCTGACTGGTTCCCCCAATAGTTGTATCTCTCTCCTCTGCAATGAATTTTTGATTCCATTTAGTCCCGTTGTAGTTAAAAGCTACATCTAAACTACACCACCCATAGTCTATTCCAGGCGTTACGTTAAACATTCCGGCTGAATATTCAAACTTTGATTCAGCACTTATAATATTCAATTCAAGTAAGTTCTTGGCGCTTGAATCAATCCCGATGGAAACATCTAACGCCTCTGTTATTCGATTTGCCAAGGCTACGCCCGTCGGTATTCTAGTCTGCGACCCACCCCCAACGAAACCAGACGCTCCCTGCACATCAACCCTGTTTAGGAAATCAGCCGGTGACCACTCAATTGAAGTAGGTTCAAGCTTGTTAGATGCAAGCTTTTTTGCCTCGCTCACATGTGAGTAAGCAAGGCGAGTGTTGAACGGGAGGTTTACAGCACACCCTGATACCATACCCACAAAGCATAACAACATAGCAAGCAACTTCATGATAATTACCTCCAAGGGATTAAATTAAAATTAATATCCGCCTTTCATGAAGCTATGTCAACCGCTATAGCGGGATAATAAAGAAAAAGGCCGTGGAATGATTCCACGGCCTTTTTAACAATCACCTTATCTTGCTCCTGATTGTGGCAGCACTGTGACCATACTGTTGGACTAGCCGCCTCAGCTCAGCGGAACTAACTCCCAGCGCCACTGTCCAGTATTCCACTTCCCACGGCTCAGTCAGACTGATTTTGCTTGCATCTTGGGGTCTTCTCTTTCTCAGGTCATCAGACATTGTGCTTAATCCTCTTGTGGGGAGCCGGAGGAGAGAGGCCTCTCCTCCGGGTTGGGGTAGACCTACTTCTTCGGTGCCTTTACCTGTTCAGTGACGGTGGTCTTCGGGTGGGTCTGTGCTTCTTTCTTCGGCACAAACTGGCCCGTGACCGCACTACGAACACGAGAGCTCATGCGTGGTCACTTCCTTTCCCGAGAGGAGATTAGAGGATTGCCAACAAGGTAGGATTCTGGTATGCTTTCCTTTAGTCAACCGATGACAATGGGGCATGACCTCTCGTTCACGTCCCGAAAAGCCACTTTGAGTGCCACTAACACTCAAAAGTGGCTTTTCTCTTTTAGCTGCACCCTACACCACATTTTGTGGCTAGTCAATTCTAATAATAAAAAAATACGTGTATATAAAACTAGTTACGCAAACCAATTGCATGCAGTATACACAAGATATAGTAGATTAAAATTGTAACTCAGCGGACCTATTAGTAGTTTTAGCACTCCCACCCAGAGAGTGCTAGGGAAATGCTTCAAAAAAACCGGGTATAATTCCCCCGGCCTTTTCAGCATCTTCGTATGTACACGCCTTTATCACTTTGCTGCTTTTACAATCCGGTACACGGATGCAACCCCTATTCCCAGTTGCTTTGCAACCGCCTCTTTTGTCACGCCTTGCCCTAACAACTCCATAACCTCAGCCGCTTTAGCCTGTGCAGTCGGCTTACGTCCTGTATAGACCCCGGCCTTCTTGGCTTGCCGTATCCCTTCCCGTTGCCGCTCCAGCATCATTTCACGCTCGAACTGGCCTATTGCTGCCAGCATTGAGAGCAGCAGCTTACCCGTGGGGGTTGAGGTGTCCAGGTTGATATTCAGCACCTTGAAGGCCACGCCACGCTTTTCTAGACCCTCCACGATAGACAGCAGGTGCTTAGTGCTTCGGGCGATACGGTCAAGCTTACACACAACGACAGTGTCACCTTCCCGTGCATAGTCCAGCATTGCTGCAAGCTCCGGCCTATCCTCTTTCACCCCGCTTGCTTTCTCTTGGTATATCTTGGCACAATCCGCCCCCTGCAATTGTTCCAGTTGTGCATCAAGGTTCTGTTCCTCAGTGCTTACCCTAGCGTACCCGATGATTGCCATGATTGCCCCCTGTGTTTCTATCAATAGCGTTAAAGATGTTTTGATAATAACCTATCAAAATACTAAAGTCAACCCATATGATAGGTTTATTTTGGGGGTCCGTTATCTATCACTAGGCCACGCCCTAACGATAGATAAAAAAACTGCACCACCCAGAGGTAGTGCAGTTATTGTGTTTCGGAGCCAGCTGTATTTAGCCCCCCTAGGGTAGGGGCGGGGTCGGATTGAGGTTGAAGGTCGGTTGCGCTTTTGGTTCTGCTCACCCGCGATAGGGGAAACCAAAGTCTACGTAGTGAAAAACAGTTCTTGCGCTCGCTGCTCAAGTCGGTCAAGGTCTAACCCTTCAACTTGTAGCTTGTCGGTTATTTCTTTCAGCTTCTCCGCCAGTAGGTTTTTAATGTACCTCGCTGTAACGGCCTTGCCGGTGCTATGCCCCATCATATCGGCAGTAACCTTGAAGTCTTGCGTTAGGTTAAACACGCTCCCGGCAAAGCTATGTCTGAGGCTATACAGGCATTTACCCTTGTCTTTGGTTACATGTCGTGCCTCAAAACCGGCATGATGCTTTTCGTCGCGGTTGTACCACGCCGACGCAGAACTTGACGTATCTTGGAATAGCTTTTCCCGTCCTAGTTCCTCTACCCAGTCGGTAAACCCTAGCAGCAGCAATATGTCACTTATGGGTACGGGGCGAACAGTTGCTTTAGTCTTCCCCGTCCGTAGCTGAAAAACCCATGTTCCCTTGTCTGTTTGCTGTATGTCTGATTTTTTCAGTGAGGTTATATTGCCAAGACGCAACCCGTGCAGCAATGCAATTAGAATCAGCCAGAACCGCTCCGGCTTAGGTTCTCCATAATGCCATAGCGGCTGAGTGCATAAAGCATCCACTAGCTGCTCAATGTCTCTCTTATCGTAGGCGGGGCGTTGTTCCTCTTCTGCTACCTCAACCCTAAACAGTTCTCCTTTGTAAACATTTGCAGACTGTATTAGCTTTTCTTTCCCAGCATAGTCTATGATGGCTTTTGCTCGCTTTAGGTATTCGTTTGCTGTCTTAACGCCTATAATTTCATAACCACGTTCATGCTTAATTATGGCATGTATAGACTTATCGCCATACCGCTGTACTTTATTCTTAGGGTACTTCAGTAATGTTCTTTTTAATTTTGTGACAGCTGCCATAGTATTAAATTCATTTATGTCTATGGAGCCGAAAATATCTAGCAGCGTCCTGCATTCTACTGCCATATCATCTTTTGTACCTGGTTTTACGTTTGGCTTTGAGTTTATGTAATAGTCCATGTAGCTGTTTATGACTGTTTTTAAGTCATAGAAAGACGTAGTCAGTAGACGGTTTACCCGTTCCCGTTGGTGCTCCAATTCATCCCAGTTACCATCTAGTATCTGTTCCTCCACCCGGTTAAGTAGCACATCTTGCCGGGTTAATAGCAAGCTCAATTGCTGGCAATCCTCAGGTTCTAACTTTATCTTGATTCGTTTCTTTAGCGTTTTGGCTAGCTCCGGCATTAGGAATGCCGAAACACCTTCCCCCGTGTCGGCAAGTATCCGTGTGTAGCTCTGTGCGATGTCGTGTGATATGGCTTTTCTATTTTCCGCAAACTCAGCCGGTGAGTGTTTGTTTATACTTTTATTCAGCCGAAACCAATCCAACCCCGCCGCGGCGTAATGGTCAAAGATGACAGATGCACCGGTTACATCTTCGGGAGTGCCGGTAAACTCCTGTCCCGTAGCTTGAGCTTCAAGAGCCGATAGCATGGAATTCATGTACACAGCAACGAGATGTTGACGCACGTTTGCAGGGAGCATGGCAGACCTCAGCGTTAAAAATAGTTGCTGCGTTTTGTACTCTAGCACAGTCGCTAGGAGCTTTGCGCCTTTTTCATCGGGAGCGGGTAGGGTCTTACGGATTAACGGGCGGGGGAAATAGGGCAGTACATCAACAGGAACGCGGCAACAAAATTGAAATTTGTTGCCGCGCTTGACGAGGTGGACACGCATGTTTAGCCTCCGGCTTATGTTACACAGAATGTATCACAAGCCAAAAATGAGCGCTAACTATGCGGTATCTTTAAAAATGGCGGGCGGCATGGGATTCGAACCCACGACCCCAGGCTTCGGAGGCCTGTACTCTATCCAGCTGAGCTAACCGCCCATGAACTATCTTTTATACACGATTTAATTCTGTATCTCAAGACTAATCTTCCTTGCTCCCGCCGAGCCGAGTCCCCATAGTCCTGTCAATTGGGAAAAAGTTCTGTTACAATCGAACAAAAATGACGGGGTTTCCATGCATCGGTTATTTTCTTTTTTCATTGTCTTTGTGGCACTAGTGTTCCTCGTGAGTCGACCGTCTGCAGCAGCAAATTACCAGTTTGAAAAGGTCGCTGACGGTGTTTACGCCGCCATTGCCGCTCCGGCGGGGAAGGCGGCCAGCAATGCCATGATCATAATAACAAAGGACCAGGTGCTACTGGCCGGTGCCCATTTTTCGCCCGAGGGGACCACGGAGCTTCTGGCTGAAATTGCCCGACTTACCACACTGCCGCTTCGCTACGTTATTCTCACCCATCACCACAAGGGGTTCAATCATATTGATTTCAATTTCCCGAAAAATGTGGAGATCGTCACGTCCTGGCAGACCTGGCAGTCGCTGAAGGGTGAGTATCGGGAACTTTCCAACCCGGTCATGTTCTTCGATAAGGGGCTTACCCTGCAGCGAAACGGTGTCAGTATTGTTCTCAGCAACACGGGGTTCGGACACAGCCGTGGTGACGTGTTCATCTACATGCCCGGTCCCGGCGTTCTGTTTACCTCGGATCTGGTGTACAACGATGTGATTGGTTACATGGGTGATGGGGATTTGCGTGAATGGGCCGTCATCCTGGAAATTCTGGGATCACTTGACGCAAGGACCGTTATTCCGGGACTCGGCAAGGTCACCGATAGTTCCGGGATTCAACGATTTACGCGGTTTTACCGGGACTTCACGACGGAAGTGCTCCGCTACGTGGAGAAGGGGGCTACTCTTGCCCAACTGAAGAAAAATTTCCGGCTTGCTGACTATGAACATCTTCCCGGATACAAGACGTTCAGGGACGTGAATCTGGAGCGGGCTTATCAGGAGTTGAAGGAGAAGTGAGCCGCGTTAGCGCGCCAGCGAACCATAAAGCGGTATTACTATCTCTTTGCGGGCAGAATTGTCGGTAGTGATTGTCAGGTAGCCGCTCAGGAACCGATCCTCTGCCCGTGGCGTGACGGTCACGGAGAGGGTGGTCGTTTCTCCCGGTTTCAAATACGTTTTGCCCGTCTTTATCCTCACTTGAGGAAGGGGGGATTTTGCTCCCGTCAGCTTCAGGGGCTTGCTCCCCTGATTTGAGACGGTCACGGTTATTCCCTTGCTCTCATTTGTTTTTACCGTGCCGAAATTGAGCTGACGGGGGGTCACGGAGATTTCTTCCGCCACATTCCCCTTGAGAGTGAGGTTGGTAACCGGTTTCTGAGGGTCATTTGTTTCAATATAAATGAGTTTGCTGATATTGCCGCCAAACCCGCTTGAATCGAATGTTACCGTTAGCTCGCTCTTCCCGCCGGGAGGGAGGGCCTTGGTTGTTACGTTGGCCGCCGTACAGCCACAGGACGTTCTGACGCGGATCACGTTCAGGGTGGCATCCCCTCTGTTGCGAAATTTGAAGATATGGTCGACTTTCTTTCCCTGTACCACAGTACCGAAATCGTGGACAGGTTGGTCGACTGCCAGTTCCGGTGCGGCAAGGGCGGTGCCGGCGAAGCAGGACGAGACGATACAGGCGGTGATCAGAGGAATAGTTTTCATGGAAGATTCCTTTCGATGAGGTAGACCGTCCCGAATTATATAGCATAAGGTGGACCGGGGGCCAGAATAAATTGACACGGATACCCCTTTCTGCTATAGAAAAAACTGGCATTTTCAGGTGTGAAGCGGGTTTGTGAGGCTGTCATGAGTACGAAACTGCAACTGGTATATTCCTCCGGCCAGATTGCAGCATCAGTCGGAACGCTGGCTCAACGCATCGGGTATGACTATGCAGGTGAAGAACTTGTGCTGGTTGTCGTGCTCAAGGGGGCGCTGTTCTTTGCGGCCGACCTTGCCCGCCAGATAGGGGTTCCTCTCCGGTTGGAGTTTATAAAGCTCTCAAGCTACAAAGGGACTTCGTCGACGGGAACGGTCACCGTAACAAAAGGGCTGGATGGATCCATTGCCGGAAAGCATGTGTTGGTGGTGGAAGATATCGTCGATACTGGCCTGACCCTGAAGTTTCTTCTCGGCTACCTGAACGACCTGGGGGTGCGCAGCCTCAAGGTCTGCACGCTGCTCGACAAGAGCGGGCGGCGCGAAGTATCGATAACGCCGGACTATGTCGGTATCCCCTGCGAAAACAAATTCCTCGTCGGCTACGGTCTTGACGTGGACGAGCGATACCGGGAACTGCCGGCCATTTATGAATATATTCCCTGACTCTCCCCCGTGGAGGACGCAATGATTGTCCAATGTGACCACTGTAATACCAGGTTCAAGCTGGATGACGCCAAGATCAAGCCGGGCGGAGTAAAAGTCCGCTGTTCCAAGTGCAAGGAAATCTTTCTGGTAAAGAGGGAAGAGCCCCAGGAAGAGCCGAGTGCTCCGCCAGTGACTCCCCCTGTTCCGGAAGCAGCTGCCGGACTGTCGCCTGATGCCGCCCCGTCTCCGCCTGCCGATTTTCCCGATGAAGAATCGTTGAGCTTCGAACAGTCAGCCTTCACGAATGAAGCGCCCCCTCCGACGGAGGCCTCAGACGATTCAGCCGGCATGAGCTTCGACGAATTCTCCTTTTCCGATGAACCGTCGGCACCGCAAGCCGAGGTCACCCCTCCTCCTGCCGGCGAGTCTTATGATTTCGGCGACGTCGCTTTCGACCAGCAGGCGACGGAAGAGAAACCGGTGACGGCGGCACCGCAAGTAGCTGCAGACGAATTCGATTTCGGCGAAATGCCTTTTTCAGAGGAAACGGCGGCCGTGCCCGGCGAATCAGCTGTCGGCGCATCCACGCCTGACGCCGAAGGTTCGAGTCTTGATTTCAGTAACTTCGATTTCAACGCCGGTGAACCGGCATTTTCTCCTGACCAGACGGAACCGGAACCGACCGCGACTCCCGGCTTTGATTTCTCGTTTGGCGGCGAGGAGTCTGCGCCGGAATCCGACGGGGGATCGCGCCCCTCCCCAGTAAGTGAAGCCAATGGTGCGGATGTTGCCGGTGAACCCTTCGGTTTCGGGTACGTGGAAGAGCCGGTAACTCCGGAGCTTTCCCGGGAAGATTCATCGGCAGACTTTGATCAGGAACCCATAATGCAGCAGGGGGTAGCTGTTGACGGGCTGCCGCCTGCGCTGGGCGATGATTTCTCCGACGCCTTCGGCGTGGCTGGGGGGGCCGGGCCCACTACTCCACCTGAGGAGGACCAACTCTTCGGTTTCGAGTCGGACATCCCTGAAGGTGTCGGGGCTGCCGGAGCTACCCGGAAAGCGGCAGAAATGGAGCCGCTTGATTTTGGTGATCTTGACTTCGGAGGGGTTGCCGAGAAGGCTTCCCCGGCTCCACCGAAAAAAGAGGGAGTCAGTTGGGAAATGCCCGTTGCGGCAACGGCTGTTGCGGCCGGTGCTGCAGGTGTCCTCAATGCAAAGGGAGGTACGTTTGCATATGATGAAGAACTCCCTCCCCTCTCCATAGCCTCCCGTCGCAGAGGGTCGCCGATTGTCTCGATTGTGCTGATAGCCATCGCGGTGCTGTTAGTGGTTGCCATAGGTGGCATCGGGTTCTACACCTACCAGGAGGGGCCGTCCGTGCTCGAGAAGTTCGGACTGGGCTTCATGGCGGACTGGTTCGGCATGGAAACCAAAGGTGCAAATGTAATTACCATCCGTAACTCCTCGGCAAAATTCGTCACAAACAGGGAAGCAGGCGAACTGTTTGTCATCACCGGGGAAGCGGTCAATAACTCCAAGAAAATGCGGGCTTCTATCCAGGTCAAGGTTGTCGTGTTCGGACCCAAGGGTGAGGTGCTGTTGCAGCATACTGCATACTGCGGCAACACCCTTGCAGATGATCAGTTGGCAACTTTTCCCATGGATAAGATAGAAGCGGCCATGAACAATCAGTTTGGTCAATCCCTGGCCAATCTGGGGGTCGAACCGGGCAAGTCGATCCCCTTCATGGCGGTGTTCAAGGACCTACCCCGCAATGCCGGAGAATTCGGTGTGGAAGTGGTCACTTCGACGGTCGCCAGCAAGTAGTATCGGCTGATTCCCTCCAGAACTGAATGATTCCCCCGGGCCGGCATATGTATTGTGCCGGCCCTTTTTATTGGAAAACGAAGAGACCGGAGCGTTGTGTGTGGTATTTTCTCTGAACAGGTTGAGAGAGTGGTATGTCGATAGGGGTGAGTGGGAAACGGGGTGGGGTCGGGAAAGGTGTGGCTGGAAAAAAATCAGCCGGCGTCAGTCAGGAACCGGACGCCGGCTGAAAAAAACATCTGAAATCTGATTATGCGTGGATGGCATTTGTGGGGCAGGTATCCACACATGCGCCGCAGTCGATGCAGGTATCCGGATCGATCTTGCGTTTGTCACCAGCTTCGCTGATGGCATTCACCGGGCAGGAGTCGTCGCATGCACCGCAGTTAATGCACTCGTCGGTAATGGTATGAGCCAAAGTATTCACCTCCTTTTCATGGATTTTAGAATGAATTGATGGAAGCTCTTAACTATCATACACTATTGGAAATGTCCAGTAGAAAGGTAGCCGGCAAAATGTGATAAAAACAGAAAAAATCTTGAATTGGTGCCAACTCTGCTGTAATATAAAAAACAGTTTTATTTGTGATAAATATTCTGCCGACAATTTTTACCGCTACCTAAAAACATTTGATAGCGGTAGTTTATTTTCAGAGTTCAAGTTTACGGTCAGGAGGAATACATGGATATATTGGCTCTCAACTGCGGGAGTTCCTCGGTCAAGTATCAGCTGTTTGACTGGGCAAAGAAGGAAGTCATTGCCAAAGGGATGGTGGAGCGGGTCATAATCGGTGACTCTTTCATCATGCACGAAGTGCCGGGACGCGAGACATACCGCGAAGAGTCAGAGTGCCCTGACCACCAGATAGCCATTGACCTTATCATCCGTACCCTGACCGACCCTGATCACGGTGTGCTGAAGGATATCAACCAGATATCAGCAATCGGCCACCGAGTCGTGCATGGCGGGGAGAAGTTCACCTGCTCGGTCATGATCGACGAGAAGGTGCTGGATGCTGTCAAGGACGTGCAGCACCTTGCGCCGCTCCACAACCCTCCCAACATCGCGGGGATAGAGGCCGCCCAGGCGCTTCTTCCCAACGTGCCGCACGTGGCTATATTCGATACAGCATTCCATCAGACCATGCCCGAGCATGCCTATCTCTACCCGCTTCCCTACGACTGGTACGAGAAGTACGGTGTCCGCCGTTACGGTTTCCATGGCACGTCCCACCTCTACGTCTCAAAACGGGCGTCGGTGCTCCTCGGCAAATCCCCCAAGGACTGCAACATCGTCACCATGCATATCGGGAACGGCGTCTCCCACTGCGCCATCAAAAACGGCATTTCGGTCGATACCAGCATGGGGCTTACCCCCCTGGAAGGTGCGGTCATGGGGACCCGTTGCGGTGACATTGATCCTGCAATCCCTTCTTTCATGATGCAGAAGGAAAACCTCTCCGCCAAGGAGATTGACAGCATCCTCAACAAGAAGAGCGGGGTGCTTGGTATCACCGGCCGGTTCACCGACCGTCGTGACGTTATTGAAAATGCCAATAACGGTGACAAGCTCTGCCAGCTTGCCCTCGATATTGAGGCGTACCGGCTTCGCAAGTACATCGGTTCCTACATGGCCGCCATTGGTCGGCTCGATGCGGTAATTTTTACCGCCGGCGTCGGCGAAATGGGGTGGCCGATCCGTGAGCGGACCATTGAAGGGCTCGAGCACATGGGTATCAAACTTGACAAGGAACGGAACAAGTCGGCCATGACCCGCAAGCGGGAGACCCTCATCACGACCGACGACTCGCCGATCAAGGTTTATGTTATCCCCACCGACGAGGAACTGGTCTTCACCGAGGATGTGGCCGCCATCCTGGCCGGTACCTACACTGACCACATGCAGTTCGAGTACTCCTTTTCCCGGGCGGATTTCGTCAGGAAGTAATCTCGGCACATAAAACGTAAAAAGGCCGCCGGTTAGTTTACCGGCGGCCTTTTTTTATCCGGTGGATCCAGTTCACCGTTGTGCCAGGGCGAGTCGTACCCCCAGAGACGCGAAGACCCCGGCTGTCAAACCGTCGAAATACTTGGCGATCCGGGGGCGGGCCAGGATGAAACTGCCGATGCTTCCGGCAAAATAGCCGATCAGGGTGAAAATAATCACCGCCTGCACCATGAAGATGAATCCCAGCAGCATCATCTGGAGGGGGACATGCCCGGTGCCCGGTGTCACGAACTGGGGGAGGAACGCCAGGAAGAACATGGCCACTTTCGGGTTGAGTACGTTCATGATGAACCCCCGCTTGAACAGGGCGGCGGCGGGGCGGTCATCGGCGATGGAGAGCCTGATGGCAGATCGGTCCTTCACTGTTTTCCAGGCCAGGTAGAGCAGGTAGGCCGCGCCGGCGTACTTGACGACATTGAAGGCGACCGACGACGAATAGAACACCGCAGATATTCCGAAGGCGGCGGCGGTCGTATGTACGCTGATACCGCTGCACATGCCGAGGGCGGTGACGATGGCCGGTTTCCTCCCCCGGGCGATCCCCTGGGTTATGACGAAAATATTGTCCGGGCCGGGGGCCAGTGTCAGGGCGATGGATGCGCCCAGGAAGTAGAGCAGCGTCGATAGGATCATGCAATAGCCTTTTGTGGTGACGAACCGAACATTACAGAAGGTGAACAGGAATCTTCACGTAACAACTTCTTCGTTTTGAGAGCCTCACTGTTATCCTACCAGAGAAAGCTCCCTCCCTTCTCCGAGCACTTGTCCCTGGCTGCCAGGGTCTGATCCACGCTTTTTTTCTGCTCCGGAGTCAGACCGTCGTAGCCGAGTCCCTCCTTCGGCGTGATCACGGTATGCACGTACTGTTCGAGGCCCACCTCGCGGGGGAGGTTTTCGGCGATGCACTTGCAGAACTTCTCCCTGCCGAACGCCCGCATGCAGTGGGACTCTTTTTCACTGCTCGCCTGCTGCTGCCCCTTCAGTTCCTTCAGTTGCTGCTCGAGAGCATCGATCTTCTTGAGGATCGCATCATTGTCCTCAGCGGCCACGGCCAGGTCCAGCGACGCAAATCCAAAGGCACAGACAACCATTACGATCAGCAGTTTACGCATGT
This sequence comes from Geobacter sp., assembly GCA_003574885.1. GTDB lineage: Bacteria > Desulfobacterota > Desulfuromonadia > Geobacterales > Geobacteraceae > Geomobilimonas. The sequence continues at coordinate 112,427 of PJFC01000006.1, read as the reverse complement.
TCCACTCCTTTCCTTACCGTCTGAAATTCCATGGCAGCACGATCAGCCGAAACGGAAAACAGCCCTCCTCTTCGAATTGCGCTCCCGTCAGATAAGAACCTTAGCAGAAAATGCGGCGAGTAGCCATACCGATGTGTGGCTATTTTTATTGTCAGTGCGTTGATCGGTGGAGTCGGGGCAGGCCTCGAAAAGCACGCAGGGCTGGCTGTTCATCACAATCAAACCGGCGGGTAGTTGTCGGGAGTCTGTCGCTCTTGTCTGGTCGGAGTGATGGGATAACGGGGCTATGGGGAAATAGTAGCCGCCGGAATTCCATCACTCCGCTGCTCTGTAAATCTCCACATAGTGGAGTCGAATCCGGATTCATCCCCAAGGAGTGCTGCCGGTGTTTTTTGATTTGGTTCTCGGTTCCTTGTGTGTCTGGCGAATCACTCATCTGCTTCAGGCTGAAGATGGCCCCTGGCAGATGATCGCACGATTGCGGCGCGCCGTGGGCTCGGGTTTCTGGGGTGAATTGCTGGGCTGTTTTTACCGTCTGAGCCTCTGGATTTCAGCACCGTTCGCCCTGGTAATGGGATCGGACATGGGGGAGAAGATTCTTTTTCTGGCCGGCCCTGTCAGCAGGAGCAATCCTCTTGGAGTCAGTTATTAACCGGATGCAGGACATACCTGCCGCCCTGTACAGGGAAGATGAGGAGAAAGAAAATGGGATGTTGCGGTAATCACAGGCAGAAACAATATGGAAAGCAAAGCGAGGCGCAGGCTCGCGTCCAAAGGCACGCACCGGTGCATGACGTCCCCTCCGGTGACTATGAAAAAGTATTTTTTCAATATGTGGGGAAAACCGGCCTGACCGCAATCGGGCCGATTTCCGGGACGAGGTATCGCTTTGTCGCCCCTGGCGCAATTCTTCCCGTAGATGCGAGGGACCGTAGATCCCTTCTGAATGTGCCCAATCTGATACAGGTAAAACCTGCATCGTAGATACAGTCAAGTATGTCCTGAATCTCAAACCCTCTTATCGGTCCCGCTGCTTCCGACACTCATTTTTTGAAAACAACCGTCAGCTTCTCGTTCATGTCAAACCTTATGCCCGGGATACCCTTCAATAGTTCCCTCGCTTCTTCGAACGAACTGTTTTCAAGTAGACTCAATTTCTCCAGTTCGGGGCCGGCATTGCCGAGCTTGGCAAGGTCGAGATCGACGATTGTAAGGCGATTCCCGTCGACGTGGGTAGCATTGGTGCTTACTATGGTGCCGTTCATTTCCACGGCAAGAACCAACTTTATTCCCATAAACAATTCCATGAATTTCTTGGCATTTTCGTCGGACATCTGCGGTTTTGTGTCGGCATGAAATGAAGGTTCTTGCTCGGGAGCGGAAGGAGTTTTTTCGGATGCTTTTGTCTGGGGCTGCACAATAGTCAGGGTTGCCGGCGAACCCTTGCTGAAGCTGAAGGTAAAGGGGAGATCCTTGGGTTCACTGTTGCCGGTTGGGTCGCCATTTTGCTGACTGAGCTTGAGCGTGTTAATGTTGATAAATGCATACGTAGCCGTATAGCCCGTATAGTCGGAGGTTTCCACCTTTTTGCCCGAAAGGTAGCTAACCCCCTGGCCCATTGAGCTGGCACGTTCCTTCAGCTTGGCTGGTTCGAAAAGCTCAAAAGGCTTGGGCTTCTCACCGTTACCCCCAAAGCTCCCCATTATTCCCTCGATCTGGGCAACTAACTTTTTGCTTAACAGCATGTTTTCTTCAACTGTGCCGCTTCCGTCAGGATTGACACGAACGACTGTCGTCACCTGAAAACAGCCTGCAAGAAGAAACAGCATACAACTGGTAAGGAGCAGGCGAAGAAAATTCATGGGGACCTCTTTTGTAAAATTTTTAGGGATACTTCTCGGCAAGAGTTTCCTTAAGGGGTTCAGAGGGCAAGTTCCTGCTGACTGATTACCGATAGCAACCGCTTGGGCGCCTTGATCCGCAACTGTTTATTGACATTCATGCGCCCGAACACAACCTGGATATCGCTGACCGATACTCCAAATTCATCAGCCAGAAATCGCACCATATGGTCGGTTGCCCGCCCGGCACGGGGGACAGCCGTCACGCTGACGCAGAGCTGGTGACCCTTCACCTTGCCGATGGCGTCACGTTTGGCATTAGGCGTGCCGAGAATATCAAGCACCAGGGTATCACCCTCCCACGTATAAAACGGTTTCTTCACCATTCCTCCGGCAATCCTGCCCAATCTGCACATTTCAGGCAGCAACTGCTTCTGGGCTTTGCCTTTTCTTTATGCACAACGGGCATGGCTTTGTCCCACAAGTCTTTTCGGGCGGGTCGTAAGTCTTGTTGGTAGTTGGTGTCTTTTCGAATTTTGAGATTTGGAGACGCGACCCTTTATGATTCTTTTGTGCAACCATAAACCGATGATCCTCAACTGGTTCAAGGCAAAAGGCCGGCTTTCCAGCGGCGCAGTAGAGGGTCTGGACCTCAAGTCAAAACTGACTATCAGAAAAGCCTATACCCCAATTTTGCAAGTTATCCTGGCCCCATTTATTTCCCGATTCCATCACGCAGGCGTGGTAGGTTAAACTGATTGGGGAGGAGGGTACCTGGTACTGCCATTCCGCTAGCGGGTCGCTTCCTCCACCTTGGCGATGAACTGCCGATGATCAAAAGGTTTTCGGATAAAGCCGTCCGCACCCGCTTCTGTGGCGAGTCGCCCGAGCTCGTCCTCCGGCTTGGATGACAAAAGAAGGACCGGGATATGTCTGGTCAGGGCGTTCGCCTTGAGCTGTTTCGCCTTTTTGTCACCATCGAGCCCAGGGAGCATGACATCCAGTATGACCAGGTCGGGTTGTCTGATGTCGAAAATGTATGCGTCGGACTCCTTCGCGTCCGGAGCAGTGACGACTTCGAACCCTCCCTCCTCCAGCGCTTCGCGGGCCATGGCCAGAACAATGTCACTGTCATCCACCACCAAAACTCTCTTTTTCATTCTTTCCCTCCTCTAGAGCACAGACGTCAGATTCTTTGCTCCGGCACCCGTAGTTTTACAATGGCTTTTAGCTCGCCTATGCCAAAATAAATACCGCCATCATAAGCACCAAACTCTTTTCCGTAGCAGTGACATTTCCAAGGTGCTATTTATTTCATTTTTCATTTGCATAACGGCTGCGAGCACAGCGGTGAAGCATGCGTCTTCACTATCTGGAACAGCAATCAGATGCACATGGTTCGGCATCAGGCAGTAGCCCCATATAGCCACGGAGCATTTCCTGCACCATTCGGTTAGCAGGGCGATGTAGGCGAGATAATCATCGTCGCCGAAGAAGTTGTCTGTCTGCGGTTTCCGAGTTGGGTAACGTGGTGGGGAATGCCGGAGGCTATAACACGAGCAATTCTTGCCATGTGCAAAAATTAATTGAATCACAATTACAAGTCAAGCGACAATTAAGTATGGTGTCCCCGGAATTTCTAAGTAACTCCTTAAGCCGAGGATAAACGCAAAGAGCCGGCAGCTTCCGCTGCCGGCTCTTTGTGCATCGGTACCTGGAAGAGTCTTAACCCTGCGCCTGAACCGCCGTGATGGCGACGACGTTGACGATATCGTCAACGGAGCAGCCGCGGGAGAGGTCGTTGACCGGTTTGGCGAGCCCCTGGATGATGGGGCCGACCGCCTCGGCGCCGGCTACCCTTTCCACCAGCTTGTAGGCGATGTTGCCGGCGTCCAGGTCAGGGAAGATGAGGACGTTGGCCTTGCCTGCCACCGGGCTCCCCGGGGCTTTCTTCTCGCCGACCTTCGGGAGGAGGGCGGCGTCCGCCTGGAGTTCGCCGTCGATCTGGAGGGCCGGGTCGATCCCCTTGGCGATCCCAACTGCCTTCAGCACCTTGTCCACGTCTTCATGGCTGGCGCTCCCCTTGGTGGAGAAGGAGAGCATCCCCACCCGGGCAGGAACGTCGAGGAAGGACTTGCAGTTGCGGGCGGTGGCCACGGCGATCTCCGCCAGGGCCTGGGCATCAGGGTTGGGATTGACCGCACAGTCGGCGAACAGAATGATGCCGTTCTCGCCGAAGCTCGGGGTCTTGGTGATCATCAGGAAAAAGGAGGAGACGGTCTTGATGCCGGGGGCGGTTCCCACGGTCTGGAAGGCGGCCTTGAGAACGTTGCCGGTGGTGCCGGTGGCGCCGGCCACTTCACCCCCCGCATCTCCTTGCCGTACCATCATTCCCGCGTAGTAGAGGTTGTCCGGGGCGGTGAGGGTTTTCTCCGCCTCTTCCCGGGTCATCCCCTTGCTCTTGCGGAGTTCCACGAAGGCATCGACGTAGGCCCCGAGATTGGGAGATTTGGCCGGCTCCAGGATTTCCACGCCGGCAAGGTTGACCCCTTTGGCGCTTGCGGCGCTCTGGACCGCCTCGGGGTTGCCGAGGATGACGACCTTCGCCAGTCCCTGTTCCGTAACCTGCTGGGCGGCAAAAAGCATCCGCTCGTCGTAACTTTCCGGCAGAACCACCGTCTGCAGACTCTTCTTCGCCTTTTCCTTGATCTGTTCAACCAGATGCATGCCATCCTCCTTGGAGTAGTTTTTTCACAACGTCGGCATTGCGTGCCCATCGCAGTTATTCTCTTTCATGTATAAAACAAGATTATATTTTAGTGCATGTATGGTCACCGGTCAATAAAAAAAGCCCGGAAAAGCGCGCCGGGCCTGTTTTTTACTGATGATAAAAATTTTGTAATAGTGCGACCCAGATGGCGTGGAGTCCCCCGGCGGTCAATTCTTTCCGCTACGGGGGGGACTCTCCTGGCTTACCGGGAGGAGAACCCGGAAAGTGGTGCCGCTGCCTGCCTGGCTTGCAACCTCGATGGTCCCGTGGTGCTCCTTGACGATGCCGTAGGAGACCGACAGCCCCAGCCCGGTCCCCTCGGGGCGGGTGGTGAAGAAGGGGTTGAATATCTTTTCCCGGTCGGCGGGGGGGATGCCCCGGCCGGTGTCCCGCACCTCCACCCGCACCCTCCCGTCATCGTCAGGCGCCGTCGCTACGGTGAGAGTGCCTCCTTCAGCCATTGCCTGGATGGCATTGAGGATGAGGTTGGTGAAGACCTGGCGCAGCTGGTCCCCGTCTCCCTGCAGTTCCGGCAGTCCGGTTGCCAGTTCCCGGCTGACCGTTACCCGCTCCAGTGGCACCTGGTGGCCTATCTGGCGCAGGATATCTTCAATAACCTGGTTGAGATCGACCTTCCCGAGACGTTTCTGCTCCTGGCGGGCGAACTGGAGAAGGCCACCGACGATCCGCTCCACCCGTACCACCTGCTGGGCGATGGTGTCCACTTCCTCGCGGGAAGGGTCTTCCCCCGGAATGGCCATCTGTAACAGCTCCGTATTGCCGCGGATGATGGCAAGGGGGTTGTTGATCTCGTGGGCCACCCCCGAGGCGAGGATGCCTATGTCGGCCAGCTTGGCGGCCCGTACCAGCTCTTCCTGGGTCCTGACGAGGAGGCGGTTCTTTTCTTCCAGTTGTGCGGTCCGCTCCAGCACTTTTTGCTCCAGGTCCCGGTTGAGGGTGCCGATCTCCTCCTCACGCTGGGCCAGTGCCCGGGTCATTTCGTTGAATTCCGCTGCCAGGTCGCCGACCTCGTCATGGGAAGTTACGGCAAGCTGCAGGTCCCGCTCGCCGGCGGTGACCCGTCGGGCCATGGTTTCCAGTTCCCGGATGGGGCGAGCCAGCCGGGAGGCGATGAAGCCGGAGACTGCCAGACCGAGAAGGGTCCCGAGGAGGAGGACGCCGCTGAAGATGAGGCTCATGTTCAGCTTGGTGGCGGTTGAGGGTTTCTCCAGCATGCCGGTGTAGAGGGCGCCGATGGGGACCCCTTCCAGGGAGAGGATCGGTTCATAGGCGGAGAAGACCCATTCGTTGACCACGAAGGCGCGGCCAAACCACTTCTCCCCCCCGAGGATGACCCGGTTGTAGACCTCTTCCGACATCCGGGTGCCGATGGCCCGCCCGCCGCCGCTGGCAGGGACATTGGTGGCGATGCGCAGGTCGCGCAGGAAGATGGTGGCGCTTCCCACGTCCTGCCCCTTGAAGGTGTCCCCTTCGTAGACGGTGCTCTTGATCCTGTCAACCAGGGTGTTGTTGTTATTGAGGAGTATTCCCCCATAGAGAGCCCCGAGCACATTGCCTGCACTGTCCCTGATCGGTGCGGCCGCCATCAGGACCATGCCGGATCGCTCCACGTCCGTCTCGGCCGGCCGGGCATGGGGGGTCGGGAGCACCCTGATGGCAGCCTGCCGGGCCAGGTCTTCCCCTTCCACAACCATGTCGGCGGGGGGGATGACAACGGTGCCGGTGAGCACCTCACCCTTGAGTGCCCGTACCACCAGGGGGTCGCGGGAACGGTCGTCGCCACGCATCTGCGGGTTCCTTGACCGGAACAGGACCGTACCGCTGGCGTCCACGACGGTAAGGATATCGAGGCCTTCCCCGTTCCTGAGTGGTGAGAGAAGTGTGCTGAGGGCTGCCAGATCACTTCTGGCAAGGGCCCCCGCGGTATAGGGGGCGCTTGCGGTGAACTTAACCACATCCCGGATATGGCCGAGCTCGTTGTTGTAGATAACCCGTGCCGAGTTGAGATCGTTGTGCACCTTCTGACGGGCCTGGCTGGTTATCCGGCTGTTCATGACGATGATGCCGGTCAGCCAGCAGCTGACGATGGCGATGGAGAGGGGGAGAAGGGTGGCGACGGTCAGCTTGCGCTTTATGGAGAAACGGAAGCGTGTCACAGGGAGTCATCCCCCGTCCCCTGCCAGCCGGCAGGGCGGGCGAAGGTGAGCCCGTACTCGGCGATCTTCCGGTCCAGGGTCTTGCGGGAGATGCCGAGCAGTTCGGCGCTCCTGCTCTTGTGGAAGCCGGTACTCGCCAGGATCTGTTCGATATGCTCCCGTTCCACTGTTTCCAGGGATACCAGTCGGGGAGGGGGTTGGGTGGCGGCGGTCAGCAGGTCGGCGGATGTGACCGGCAGGACATCGGCGGTTATGAGGTTTCCCCGTGCAAGGATAACGGCGCGCTCCATGACGTTTTCCAGCTCCCGAACGTTGCCGGGCCACTGGTATTCCGTAAGGAGCTGCAAGGCGTGAACGCCGATGCCGGCAATCTCCTTCTGCATGCGCCGGGCATATTTTTTCAGGAAATGGAGGGCCAGCGGTTCGACATCCTCCTTCCTTTCCCTGAGCGGAGGAAGGTTGATGGTGATGACGTTGAGCCGGTAGTAGAGGTCCTCACGGAAACGCCCCTCCCGGATCTCCTTTTCCAGGTCCTTGTTGGTGGCGGCCACGAAGCGGATATCCACCTGTTTGGGTTTTGTTGCCCCTACCGGGATGAATTCCCGCTCCTGGATGACCCTCAGGAGTTTTGCCTGCACCGCAGGGCTGATGTCGCCGATTTCGTCCAGGAAAAGGGTCCCGCCGTCGGCTTCCTCCAGAAGCCCCTTCTGAGCCGTAACGGCCCCGGTGAAGGCCCCTCGCACGTGGCCGAAGAGCTGGCTCTCCAGGAGGGTGTCGGTGAGGGCCGCGCAATTGAGGGAGAGGAAGCGGCGCCCCTTGCGGGAGCTGTTGTCGTGAACGGTGCCGGCGATCAGTTCCTTGCCCGTTCCCGATTCCCCCAGGATCATGATATTTGCGGAACTGGCCGCCACCCGCAGGGTGAGGTCGTACACTTCCCGGAATTTCCTGCTCGTGAAGACGATATGCTCCGGTATGGCGGGGCGGTTCAGCTCTTCCTTGAGGAGCTGGTTTTCCTGGCGGAGCATTTCCCGCTCCAGGGCGTTGTCTATGACGCCGAGGATCTTCTCCTTGGGGAACGGCTTGGTCACGTAATCATAGGCACCGAGCTTGACCGCCTCCACCGCCGCGTCGATAGTGCCGTAGGCGGTCATTATAACCACCGGCAGGGCCGGACGGAGCTCCTTCACCCTTTTGAGCACCTGAATGCCATCCATGTCCGGCATCCGCACATCCTGGAGGAGGAGGTCGGCGTCGCCCGGAGCTCCTCCTTCCAGTCTCCTGAGGAGGCTCCCGCCGTCGCCGAAGGTCTCGGCCCTGAAACCGCGGGACACGAATATCTTCTGCAGGTAACGGCAAATCCCCGCTTCGTCGTCGCAGATCAGAATGGTTGCAGCTGTCATGGTGACTCCTCTGTGTGCATAACCGATGATATGGTCAAAATGATACATTGTGAGACAAAAGGAATCAAGTGTGGGAAGTGTAAAAATTTTGGACTTCCTTGTCAATCTGAAAAACATCTTCTGTTTCCAGGTGGTTATGTGACTGCGGGATGGCGTTGCAGGCGTGTTGATAGTTGGCACGACTGTTGCCGTATACGTACTGGTTATGCAATTACGAGGGGGGAATATGACGAAAAAAAATACCGATCTGTTGTGCGCGGGGGTGACGCGCCGGGATTTCATCAAGACCTGCGTGACGGCGACTGCCATGATGGGGCTGCCGTTTGCCATGCACACGCGCATTGCCGAGGCGGTGGAAACCAACAAGAATCCCGCGGTCATCTGGCTTCACTTCCAGGAATGCACCGGCTGCTCCGAGTCGCTGCTCCGCTCGAGCCATCCTACCGTGGCATCGCTCATTCTCGATATGATATCCCTTGACTACCACGAGACCCTCATGGCCGGTTCCGGCCACCAGGCGGAGAAGTCGCTCCACGACTCCATGCAGGCCAACAAGGGTAAATACCTGCTGGTGGTGGAGGGGGCGATCCCGACCAAGGACAACGGCATCTACTGCAAGGTGGCGGGGAAGACCGCCATCGAGTCTCTGCGCCATGCGGCCGAAGGGGCGGCGGCGATCATCACTGTCGGCACCTGCGCCGGCTACGGCGGCATCCAGTCTGTCGCACCCAATCCCACCGGCGCCGTCGGGGTGCGGGATATCATCAAGGATAAGCCGATAATCAACATTCCCGGCTGCCCCCCCAACCCTTACAATTTCCTCTCCACGGTCATGTATTACCTCACCTTCAACCGGCTTCCGGACCTGGACTCCCTGGGGCGGCCGAAGTTCGCCTACGGCCGGAAGATCCACGAACACTGCGAACGGCGCCCCCATTTCGACGCCGGCCGCTTCGCCAAGGCCTACGGCGATGCGACCCATGCCGAGGGGTACTGTCTCTACAAACTGGGGTGCAAAGGCCCGGAGACCTTTGCCAATTGTTCGGTGCAGCGGTTCAACGACGTGGGGGCCTGGCCGGTGTCCGTGGGTCATCCCTGTATCGGCTGCACCGAGCCGGACATTCTCTTCAAAAAGCCGATTGCCGAAAAGGTGCAGATCCACGAGCCGACTCCGCCCGATACCTACGCGCCGGTCAACCTGCGTGACAAGGGAAAGGGGGCCGATCCCCTGACCACCGGCATCCTCGGCCTGGCGGCCGGCGCGGCGCTCGGTGCCGGGGCCATGATGGCCAAAAAGCTTCCCAAGGACGGTCCCGCCGAGGAGGAGAAGCATGAAAAGTCAGAGTAGGCGCGATTTCTTCAAGATGCTCGGACTCGGCGGCGCGACCCTTCTGGCGAGCAGCGTCCCCGCCATGGCGAATGAAAAGGTGGGAGTCAACAACGAGGCCCTGGGCATGCTCTACGACGCCACCATGTGTGTCGGCTGCAAGGCGTGCATGGCGACCTGCAAGCGGGTCAACGGCGATTACGGCAGCCTCTCCTACGAACGGGCGTCCTTCGACACGGATGGCCTCTGGGATGCTCCCCAGGACCTCTCCGGAAGCACACGGACACTTATCAAGCTCTACAAGGAGTCGGACAGCCGCTGGTCCTACGTCAAGTATTCCTGCATGCACTGCCAGAAACCGTCCTGCGTCTCCGTCTGCCCGGTGAGCGCCATGACCAAGGACAAGGTGACCGGCGTGGTTGACTACAACAAGGATACCTGCATCGGCTGCCGCTACTGCCAGGTGGCCTGCTCCTTTACCATCCCCAAGTTCCAGTGGGAGAAAACCCTCCCCCAGATCGTCAAGTGCGACCTGTGCAAGAACACCAACCTGCGGGAGAAGGGGATCACCGCCTGTGCCGAGGTCTGTCCTGTGGGGGCCATAACCTTCGGCAAGCGAAAAGAGTTGCTGGAAATTGCCCATACCCGCCTCCAGGACAATCCCGGCCGCTATATCCACCACGTCTACGGCGAACATGAACTGGGGGGGACCAATCACCTCTACCTGTCGGCCCTCGCGTTCGATAAGCTCGGTCTCCCCACCCTGCCGGACAACGCCCCTGCGGAGTTCTCGGAGAAGATCCAGCACACCATCTACAAGGGGTTCGTTGCGCCGGTTGCGCTTTACTCCGCACTCTGCTTCATTGCCCTCAAGAACCAGAAGGAGCAGGAGAAGAACGGACACAAGGAGGATGGTGAATAATGGCCGGTCATCACGATGAATTCATCAGGCTGGAAGGGAAGATCTTCACCAAGTCCTTCTTCGTCCTGCTCACCCTGGTTATTGTCGGTTTCTATTACATCGGCGTCCGGTACGTGAAGGGGATCGGCGCCGTATCCAACATGTCCGACGGTTACCCCTGGGGGATCTGGATCGCCTACGACGTGGCGACGGGTACCGCCATCGCCTGCGGCGGCTATGCCATGGCGATTCTGATCTACATCCGCAACCACTGGAAGTTCCACCCCCTCATCCGCTCGGCGCTTCTCACGAGCCTGTTCGGCTACTGCCTGGCCGGCTTCTCGGTCATGGTGGACCTGGGGCGCTACTGGAACTCCTACGGCTTCTTCATGCCGGCCCGCTGGCAGATCAACTCCGCCATGTTCGAGGTGGCCCTCTGTGTCATGGCCTACTCCACGGTGCTCGTCATCGAGTTCCTGCCGGCGGTGCTCTGGTCCCTGGAGAACAGTCGGGGAGAGACGCTCCGCAAGGTGTCCGCCTGGCTCCACCCGCGGCTGGTCCCTGACGAGGCGAAGCTGGCGTCGGGGCTTGAATGGGTCCGTGCGGCTGCCGCCTGGCTCCGGCCGAGGCTGGACAAGGTGCTGGTTTTCTTCATCGTCCTCGGCATAACCCTGCCGACCATGCACCAGTCATCTCTCGGGTCGCTGCTCCTCATTGCCGCCACCAAGCTCAACCCCTTGTGGCACACCGGCTTCCTGCCGCTCCTGTTCCTCATCAACTGTATTTACATCGGCTATTCCATCGTCATCATGGAATCGATCATCTCGTCGTATGCTTTCAAGCGGGAGATCGAATATAACGAACTGGCCGGCCTCTCCCGGATCATCCCCTGGCTCACGGTCATCTGGCTCTCCGTCAGGGTCGGCGACCTGGTCCACCGGGGGCAGATCGGCAACGCGCTTAAGTTCGATTTCTACTCCTGCTTCTTCCTGCTGGAGTTCTGCCTGGTGGCCGGCGGCTCCATGATCCTCTTCAGCCGGCGAATGCGCCGCTCCCCTCGCTGGCTCTTCGTAACCGCCACCATGATCATTCTGGGGGGCGCTCTCTACCGCTTCAACGTCTACCTCATCGGCTTCAACCCGGGGCAGGGGTGGCACTACTTCCCCTCGTTCGCCGAGGTGATGATCACCGTTGGCGTCATCGCCCTGGAAATTCTCGGCTATCAGGTGCTCGTGAAAGTCTTCCCGGTCCTCCCCAATCCGCACAAGAACGGAGTCGGTGGTCAAAATACGGCGGAACAGATCGGCCTGCCGTCGGGCGCAGTGCCGCAGGGGAAGTAAACAGGGACTGGGGACTAGGGACTAGTAAAATCTGATTTACAATCAAATTCATTATAGAAGGAGCATATATGTCCAAACGCATTACGTTAGACCCCATCACCCGCATCGAGGGGCATCTCCGGATCGACGTGGAGGTGAACGGCGGGAAGGTCTCCAAAGCTTGGTCGTCGGCCCAGATGTGGCGCGGCATCGAGACGATCCTGAAGGGGAAGGACCCCCAGGACGCGTGGAGCTTTGCCCAGCGCTTCTGCGGTGTCTGCACCACGGTTCATGCCATCTCCTCCATCCGCTCGGTGGAGAACGCCCTCAAGGTGGAAGTGCCCCTCAACGCCCAGTACATCCGGAACATCATGATCGCCCAGCACTCGGTGCAGGATCACATCGTCCACTTCTACCACCTGTCGGCCCTGGACTGGGTGGACATCGTCTCCGCCCTCAAGGCCGACCCGAAGAAGACCGCCCAGCTGGCCCAGAGCATCTCCGACTGGCCGGGTAACAGCGAGAAGGAGTTCCGGGCAGTACAGGAGAAGCTGAAGGCGTTCGTGGCGGGAGGGAAGCTCGGCATCTTTGCTTCCGGCTACTGGGGGCATCCGGCCATGAAGCTCCCCCCCGAGGCGAATCTGATGGCGGTGGCCCACTACCTCAAGGCCCTCGATTACCAGCGACGGGCGGCCCAGGCGGTTGCCATTCTCGGCGGTAAGAACCCCCACATCCAGAACCTGGTGGTGGGAGGGGTGGCGACAGCCGTAAACCTGGAGAACATGGCGACTCTCAACATGGAGCGGATCGCCTATCTGCGGACCCTCATGGAGGAAACCCGCGACTTCGTGCAGAAGGTCTACTACCCGGACATGGTGGCCATCGCCTCCGCCTACAAGGAGTGGTTCAGCTACGGCGCCGGTGTCACGAACTACCTGGCGGTCCCCGAATTCCCCGAGGACACGAAGAACACGAAATTCACCCTGAACGGCGGGACCATCATGGGGGGGAACCTGGCGAACTTCAAGGCGATCACCAATCACCAGGATCCCTACCTGATCAACAACATCAGTGAGGGGGTGGCCCACGCCTGGTACGAAGGATCGGCCACCCATCATCCCTGGGAAGGGGAGACCAGGCCGGAATACACCGATTTCCAGGAAAACGGCAAGTACAGCTGGTGCAAGTCCCCCCGCTTCGAGGGGAAACCGGTGCAGGTCGGGCCGCCGGCCCAGCTGCTGGCTGCCTACGCAGGGGGTAACGCCCGGGTGAAGAAACTGGTGGATGCCACCTGCGCCAGGATCGGCGTGCCGGTCAGCGCAATCCACTCCACCATGGGGCGTCTTGGCGCACGGGCCATCCGGGCCCATCTTCTGGCAGACATATCCCTGGAACAGCTGGACAAGCTGGTTGCCAACCTGGGAAAAGGGGACAAGAGCTACGCCAATCACACCGAGATACCCAAGGGTGAGTATAAAGGGGTCGGTTTCCACGAGGCGCCCCGCGGTGCCCTCTCCCACTGGATGGTGATCGAGGACCAAAAGATCAAGAACTACCAGGCGGTGGTGCCTTCCACCTGGAACGCATCGCCACGGGACGAGAAGGGGGTCATGGGCCCCTACGAGGCGTCCCTCGTCGGGAACCCGGTGGCCCAGGAAGACAAGCCGCTGGAGGTGCTCCGCACTATCCACTCCTTCGATCCGTGTATCGCCTGCGCGGTGCATACGATCGATCCGGCGGGGAAAGAAATCACGAAGGTCAAGGTATTATAACGCCCGCTTTTGGCCGATCTCGGCGTCAGGGTTCACGACCATCTTGTGCGGCGTAGCGCTGTTTATGCCCGATGTTTGGGTACTACGCCTCCGCGTGGTCGCTCCCCTTCCTTGACTTCGGCGCAAAATCGGACGTTAGCATGAAAAGGCAAAACAAAGGAACAAACCTATGAAAACACTTATATTCGGTGCCGGCAACCTGCTCCTCTCCGACGAGGGGTTCGGTGTCCACTGTCTTCGCTATCTTCAGGAGCATTTCGTCTTTCCCGATTCGGTAGAGCTGTATGACGGGGGGACCCTGGGGATCATGGTGACCCACAAGTTCGAAGAGGCGGAGTTAGTCTTCATTCTTGACACGGTGGACACAGAGGGTGAGCCGGGCGAGGTCTTCCGCTTCGACCGGGATGACATCATGCTGAGCCGTCTGCCGGTCAAGCTCTCCCCTCACCAGATCGGCATCCAGGAGATGCTGCTCATCAGCGAGATGCGCGGCTTCTGTCCCGAACGGCTTACCCTGTTCGGCGTGATCCCCGATTCCCTTGATGCAGGGCACGAACTGTCGCCAACCCTGCAGAAAAGCATGGAACTGGTGGCCTGCCGGGTGGTGGAAGAACTTCGGGCGAGCGGTGTTGTGGTACGTGAGCGGGCGCTGGCGGCATGAAAAGGATGAAGGATGAAGGCGGAGTTTATATCAGATCGTAAGGAGAACGACTATGTTTGGAATTGGCATGCCGGAACTGGTTATTATAATGGTCATCATGCTGGTGGTGGTCGGACCGGGAAAGCTTCCCCAGCTGGGGCAGGCCCTGGGGAGCGGCATCAGGAACTTCAAGAAGGCGAGCAGCGGCGACGACGTGGTACAGCTCAACGAAAAAGCCGGTAACGAATAATTCTTCCGGAGGCGCATCCGTTGTCTGGTTGTCGAGCCCACGGCGGCACGCAGCCGTGCCCATGGCGTTTCAGCCTATGCGTCTTATTTCCATCAACCGTCCGGCGATTATGGCGACAATTGCGCAACCGCCGCTGAGTAATGCTCCCATCTTGGCTGCACCTTGAATCGCCGGATCGGTAAATGCCTCTCCGGCCACAAACAAGGCAACGGTCAGACCAACCCCCGCAATCAGGCCGACCAGGGCCAACTCCTTCATGCCGACCTTAGACGGAAGAGGATAGCCCAGCCTTTGGCCGATCCACCCCATCAGGAAGATGCCGCCGCTTTTCCCTATGACGAGTGATGCCAATACCAGCCAGGTTGCATCCCCAATGGATGTAAGCTCTACTCCGGAGTTGGCCAGACCGAACATGAACAAACCAAAGTCTACCAGCACTTTCCACTCATGTTCGAAACCCGCCAGAGGCGACAGGTCATGGATATCTTCCTCGAAAACGTGCTTTGTTTCGTGAGGAGGATGGGGGAGAAACGGAACGACGAATACCAGTGCCAGGGCAGGGTGCAGATGTGCCATGAACAGACCCGCCCAGGAGAGGCTGCCCCCCAGGATGATATACGGCCAGTAGTTTTGGATATTTTGCTGGCGTAAAAGGGCCGCAGCCGCCATTCCGCTCAAGACAAGAACCAGCCATTGTGGTGCAGCCGGCACGGATGGGTCAGGATAGAATATGGCGATGATGGCCAGCCCGATGGCATCATCGGCGATGGCCAGAAGCAGCAGGAAGGAAATGGCTGGGTGCCGCCTGCCGAATACCAGGCTGGCCGCCAGCCAGGCGAGCGCAATGTCCGTTGCCGTCGGGATTCCCCACCCACGGCGGAGTGAAGGCTCACCGATTACCTCATTGAGAACAAGATAGACCAGCACCGGTCCGACAACCCCGCCGACAGTAGCCATTAGAGGATTGATCGCCTTACTCACCGGATGCAGGTCCCCACCGGGCAGGCAACTCTGGGTGATCTCCGCCGCCGCTATGCCGAAAAACAACACCATGAATAAATCATTGACGATAAAATGGAAGCTGAACGGGCCGAAAATCCGGGCATGATTGAAATGAAGGTAGCTCTCCGGTGCCAGATTTACCCAGACGAGGGCAACGACCACTCCTGCAAGAAGAGGGATGGAAAATTCACGCAGCATGCTGAGGTGTTGTTTCACACGGAATCCTTAGACTGTGATGTTAATCGTATAATTTCATCGAGAACATCGAGTATCTCCTGCTGATCGGACAGGCAGCAGTCTGCAAGGCTTGGCCCTTCACACCCCACCCGGACTCCGAGGATACGATCATTCGTCAGGCTGAATACATCCTCGTCGGTTGCATCATCCCCGACAAAAAGCGCCCTTGAACAACCTGTTTGAAGCATGAGCTGTATGAGCGCTTCACCTTTATGGGGCGCCCCGTAGGGCACGATATTTTCGACATACTTGCCGGGAATTCTTCGGAGAGGGGGTTTCAACTGGCTGATTGTCTGCACGAGCATCCTGCTCGCCGCATCCGGGTCAGATGCGTTGCGATAATGCAGTGACAAGGTGGCTCCCTTATTTTCGATGAAGATACCACATTCGGAAGCATGAGGCATTAGTCTTTTCAGCTGATCTTGCCACTCTCTGCACCGCCTGCAGAATTCCTCTTCTTGCTTCTCCCTGCCGGGCAATCCTTCCGCGCCGTGGTTTCCCACCAGGTAACGGGGATTGAATCCGAGGTGTTTTTGGGCATCGGTGCGGGCACGGCCGGTAATAATGGCGACCGGCGCCAACAGATTGAGGCGTATCAGCCGTTCCCGTATGTCCTGTGAGATTATTATGCGGGCGGGATCAGTGACAATCGGCGCCAGCGTGCCGTCAAGGTCGAAAGCAAAAAGTGTCGAGCGGTCAACAAAATGAGTGAGTGCCGTTCGACCGGCATCACTGAAAAGGTAGGTCATCGAGGTTCTATCGATCATGAATTGTCACCTATGCGCACGGCCAATCTTTCCCTCTGTCTGATACGGGCAGCATCAAGCAGCATCCGGCCTGCCCAGCGGTAGACGTTGAAATCGCGCACCATGGCACGCATGCTGCGCATCCTCTCCTGCTGCTCGAACTCCGGCATGGTGAGAGCCTGATGGAGAGCCTCCGCAGTCTGTTCCACATGGTAGGGATTGACGATGAGTGCTTCATGCAGTTCGTGGGCAGCGCCGGTGAACTGGCTCAATATCAGTACCCCCTGCTCATCATCCCGGGCGGCCACAAATTCCTTGGCCACCAGATTCATCCCGTCATGGAGGCTGGTAACCATGCAGACCTGCGCTGCGCGGTAATAGCGGTTTACCTCTTCCGGTTCGTGGTGTTCAGCCTTGAGGATGATTGGCTGATGCCCTTCACGGGTGAAGCGTTTGTTGATCCGCCCGGCCAGGGCATGCACCCTTGCTTCGAAGGCCTGGTACTCCTCCAGCGCCGAGCGACTCGGAGCTGCGATCTGGACAAAGGTAAAGCGTCCCACCAGCTCGGGATGAAGCTCCAGCATCCGCTCGACTGCCGTGAAGCGTTCAAGAATCCCCTTGGTGTAATCCATACGGTCAATCCCGATCCCCAGAAGTTGATCAGAAGGGAGGCCCAGGACTGTCAGTATGTCCCTCCTGGTCTTTTCCACCGGAGGCAATTCCCCCTGCCAGGGGGGCGGCCACTGGATCGAGATGGGATAGCTCTCCACCATGGTAAGCTGGCCGCGGCGGGAGATTGTGGACGATTCGTGCTCGATGCGGGATTCCAGGTAGCGATCAACCGTCTCAAGGAAATTCTTGCAGTGATAGGGGGTTTGAAAGCCGAGAATGGTGCTCCCCAGCATTCCCTTCAGCAACTCCTCCCGCCAGGGGCAGATGCCGAAGGATTCGGGGTTGGGCCAGGGGATATGCCAGAACGTAATAATGGTTGCCTTGGGAAGAGCCGTGCGGATCATCTCCGGCAAGAGCGCAAAATGGTAATCCTGCACGAGCACAACCGGATTTTCGCTGTCTGCTTCCTTGACTACCGCATCGGCAAAGCGCTGGTTGATCCTGACGTACTCTCGCCAGTCGCTGGTACGGAATATGGGCCGCACATGGGCGATGTGGCAGAGGGGCCAGAGCCCTTCGTTGGCAAAACCGTAGTAGTATCCCTCTTCTTCCTCCTTGGTGAGCCAGATCCGTCGGAGGTTGTACTCGGGGCTGTGGGGCGGCACCCTGACCCGATCATGGCCATCCACCGTGTCGCGGTCGGCTGAGCCGCTGCCGTGAGCTATCCATGTGCCGGAACAGGCACGCATGACCGGTTCGACGGCAGTGACCAGACCACTGGCGGGGCGGTGCACCTCGATTTCATCATTTTTTTTGCTGTGTATGTAGGGTTCGCGGTTGGAAACAACGATGATCCGTTCTCCTGCCAGCTGTTTGTGCAGCAGTTTGCGGAGAGAATCGGGACTCCAGGTGATGGTGGCATCATCGGCGAACCGGCGTTCCGCGTCGAGTGTCCGGAGCAGTGCCCGCAAATCTCCCACAAGTGGCTGCAATTCCGAAGCGACCGCCGGCTGGGAAAATGGTTTGAGTATCCCCTCGCCCCGCAGCATGGCCCGTACGCCATCCATCCAGCCGCGCCAGCTCAGGTGAGCGACAAATACCGTGATTACTGAAATGACGATCCCGAGTAGTACAAAAAAAATGATAACGTATTTGCGGGTGTCGGCGCTGCGGCGCTCGACAAAGCTCATGTCATGGACGAGGATCAGGGAGCCGTAGTTATCCATGGGATGGACAGCAACATGAACTGCCCCCTGGGGGAGCTGGCGAAGCGGGCTGGCCTCTTTATCCTGTGATGTGGCCGGAGTACAACCGACGGATACGGGAAAGGTTGGTGTGCGGTAAAGCAATGTGCCATTGTTGTCGCAGAAGCCGAGAGCCAACAGACGCTCGTCCTGAATGGTCCGGAACAGGAGGGCATTGATCCTGCCCTTGTTCCCCTGCTGGAGAAGCTCTACCAGAGGATCATGCAGAGTATTGGCAATCAGGCTGGAACGGATATCGATGTCCCTGATGAACCATTGCAGGGTAAGTTTGTCCACCAGCGGCACAACAGCAAACGCCAACAGTCCCAGGGCAATGACCAGCGGGACGACGAAACGGAAGGAAATGTGCAGTGACCGAAGGGAAAAACCGGATTTGATCTGATTCATTGCGCCTCCTTACCTGGTTTCATCGGCGAATGATGCGGAGAATGACGCCGGCAGATTCTGTAGCCGTGTGAGCAGCCCGAATCACAATTGAGCGTTCGGGTACTCCCTGCTCATGGATCAGGTAAAGTTTAACGGTTTCCAGTCTCTTGGTATTTTCCCTGCTCGACGACTCCAGTATGAACCGGAATTCTCCTCTCCCACCAGGCAACTCTTTGATCAGTGCCAACGTGGCTGTACTGGCCGGAGTCAATGCCCCGGTGCCGTCAAATGACAGGGGCGGCAGCAGTGGGACCGTTTTCACTGTCAGGGTGACAGGCAGTTCCAATGACCGTTCCAGAAACCGGGCCAGGAGCAGCTTTTCGTCATCCTCTACCGGGTAATCGCGTTTCAGAGTTGTTGACACCTGTAATGGCTCTTCTCCACCTCCGAACGTAAGATGGGTATCAGACACTGGAAACGGCGCGAGTGCATCTGTCAGTTCGCGCTGTACGTCTATGACCATCTGTTCAACCCTGGTCCTGATCTGGGCAGAAGTTTCAACCTTAACCGCCGGGGAAGTACCTCCTGTCATGAGTTCTGATTCTTTCGGCGGTTTCAATGCCTCTCCCGAAGCAACAATTATCTGTTCCAACCGGACAGCCACCGGACGTTTGAGGGCATCTGTCAGTTCCTTTTCCATCTTCAGTTCTGACTGTTTGTCAATGATTTTCACCGTATTAACCGAAGCTCTTATCAGAATCTTTTCGTCATGTTGCTGATAGTCGTAGCTGGTCATGCGTGAAGTCAGATCTTTATTCAGGTTTAGTTTCAGCACCCGTTCTATCCTTTTTTTCTCTTTGACCTTGGTGAGATCCGCCACCAGGGTATACACAAGTGGTACGGAGATCAGCGTCAGCAGGCCGGCAATAATCAGAAGCCGTTTACGAGGAGAGTACTGGACCGTTTCAAGGTGGCTGGTCCGAAAGCCGAAGATAAAAAAGACAAGATCCGAGGTCAGAACAATTGCCACAAAGTTGGTGAAGAAGAGCAGGAATCCGCCCATGGCTAACATCAACTGTCCCGTACCGAGACCGTAACCTGTCACGCTGAGAGGTGGGATTACCGCTGTAGCAATTGCTACGCCGGTAGAGGTGATCAGGTAATTTCTCTTGGTGCAGAGGGCAATGGCCCCAACAATGCCTGAGAGCATTGCCACGAACAGGTCGAAGATATTGGGGTGCACCCTTGCCAGTATCTCAGCAGTCTGTTCCTTCAAAGGCGAAATAAAGCTGACTACGGTGCAGGCCAGTATCGTCAACGCTACACTGATGGCAATGGTTTTAAATGCACGCCGGGCAAAAGTCAGATCGCCGATGGTAAAAGCCAGTCCCGACGATATGATCGGCCCCATCAGTGGGGAGATCAGCATTGCGCCAATGATCACCGCGATGCTGTTGGTTAAAAGTCCCAGCAGTGCAATCAGGCTCGCAAGCATCAACATGCTGTAGTATATCCAGGAACGATCGACGCCTGTGGCGACCTCTTTGATAACTGCACGGTGATCGACCATTTCAGTTTTTATGGCCAGATAATCGCTCAGTTTTTTTATGTAATAGCTGATAAGGGCTTTGTTCACGGTGTGTGCACTCCATAGACGTCTTCAGAAAGCCGAGTCCCAGCGCGTGCTGAGACGGATGGCGGCATTGATAAGACCGACCATGCTGTAGGTCTGGACGAAGTTGCCCCACTGCTCGCCGGTCCGGACATCTATGTGTTCGGCGATGAGGCCATGGCGGTTATGGCGCGTCAGCAGATTCTCGAACAATAGCCGTGCTTCGTCGCTGCGGCCAAGTGCCACAAGGGCGTAGATATACCAGTAGGTGCAGACGATGAACGCGTTCTCGGGGGCGCCGAAGTCGTCCTCCTCGACGTAGCGGAAAATATAGTCACCCCGCCGCAGTTCCCGTTCGATTGCCGCGACGGTTGAGGCGAAGCGGCAATCGTCAGCGGTAAGAAAACCAACGTCGTGCATCAGCAGCAGGCTGGCGTCCAGTGTATCACCTTCGAATGAAGCGGTGAAGGCTTTCTTGCGGCCATTCCAGGCCCGTTTGCATATGGTGGCGTGGATCAGGTCTGCCTGAGCTCTCCAGTAGACTGCGCGCTCCGAAAGGCCGAGGCGGGCAGCGATCCTCGCCAGACGATCGCAGGCAGCCCAGCACATGATACTGGAAAAAGTGTGAACCCGCTTGGTCCCGCGTAACTCCCACAGCCCCGCATCCGGTTGGTCATGCACCTGAATGGCTGTTTCCCCCAGCGGTTCAAGCCGATGAAAGAGCGCCGCATCTCCCCGCTGCACGAGTCGCTGGTCGAAGAAAACATGGGTTACCGCAAGGATCGCAGAACCGTAAACGTCGTGCTGGATCTGTTCATATGCCTGGTTCCCCACCCGGACCGGTCCCATGCCACGGTAGCCGGCGAGCGTCCCGATCTCCCGCTCTACCAGGTGTCCCTGTCCATCGATGCCATATACGGGTTGGATCTGGCCACCGGGGGAACCGGCGACAACGTTGACCAGATACCTGAGGTAGCGTTCCATGGTGTGGGTTGTACCGAGACGATTCAGGGCGTTGACCACGAAATAGGCATCACGCAGCCAGCAGTAACGGTAATCCCAGTTCCGCCCGGAGTCCGGCGCTTCGGGGACCGACGTGGTCATGGCCGCGATAATGGCCCCGGTGTCATCAAACGTGTTGAGTTTCAGGGTAATGGCGGCGCGGATGACCTCGTCCTGCCACTCAAAGGGGACCCCGAGATCACGTACCCATTCATGCCAGTATGCCAGGGTTTCATCGAGGAACCTCCGTGACAGTTCATTGATGGCCTCAGGAATCGTTTCATCCGGGCCGAAGATGAGAGTCAAACGGTTTTCCAGAAAAAAGGGAAGTTCCTGGACGATGGTGGTTATGGAGGCGTCGGTCGTGAGACGCAGGACCCAGTCGGGTGATATGTACCGAATATGGTGGCTGCCGTAGGTGTGCTCGCATGATTCCAGGCAATAGTCATAGACAGGCCGTATGCGGAGCCTGATGCGTGGGGTTCCCTGACGGCGGACAATCTGTCTGATCAGCATCATGGGAGTGAATATCCGCCCGTGCTGACGAAAACGGGGGGCGAAATCGATGAGTTCGATCACCCCTCCATGGGCGTCGGTAAGGCGCGTGACCAGCACGGCTGAGTTGGGCAGATAGTGTTGTTCGGCCTTGATCTGATCAACAAGCTCAATGGAGCAATAACCTTTCCCTTCTCCTGGCTGGTGCTCCTGCAGCAGGGAGCAAAATACGGGGTCACCGTCAAAACGGGGGAGGCAGTACCAGACGATTTCAGCTGCGGAATCGATCAGGGCGCCGACCTGACAGTTGCCGATAAGTGCCAGATCAAGTGAATTGGTCATTGTTCCGTCTCCTTGACAATCTATGATGGGGCATTCCGCTCGTTGGTGCGGTTGCCCAGAATGTAAATGCTGGAACCTACCAAACAACCCATATTGTACAATAATTCCTGTCTTGTGCTGCGATAGCAGAAATATATGGTGTTTGAAAAGTCGCGGTTATACTGGTAAACACCACCCCTTTCTGGTATAGTTGGCCCGTTACGAGAACAAACCTGGAGGGTGCGATGGCGACGACATTTGATGAATATCTGGCGCAGGGGATATCCTGCCTGGAGGCGGGGGATCATGATGGAGCGGCTGCGGCGTTTGGTAGCTGCATCCAGCTGGAGCCATCCAACCCGGAGGGACACTTCAATCTGGGGGATGCCCTGGCGGCCGCGGAAAAACCGGACGAGGCGATAGCGGCTTACGAGAAGGGGCTCAAACTCGCACCGGACGATACGGAGGCCCTGACCGCCCTCGGCGATCTCTATTTCGAGCTGGCGCGGCACAAGGATGCCCTCAAGGTCTACAAGCGGATTACCGAGCTTGCACCCAAGGATGCGGACGGTTACGTGAATATCGGCCTGGTGTATAACAGCATGGAGCGGGGCGAAGATGCGATCAAGGCCTATAACAAGGCTCTGGAGATGGACCCTGCCAACGTCTTTGCCTACAACGCCCTGGGTGACGCCTGGTACGGACTGGGTGACCGGGAAAAGGCCATTGCTGCCTACCGGAAGGGGATCGAGATCGATTCGGAGGACGCGGCGGCCCATTTCAACCTGGGCGAATTGTACTACGACCTGGGGGAGTTCGCAGAGGCGGAAAAAGAGTGTCTGGAGGCGATCCGGCTCGATTCCGGCTTCACCCTTGCCTATCTCACCCTGGGGAGCCTCTACATGGACCAGGAGCATGTAAAGGACGCCATAAAGTACCTGGAACTCTATCTGAAACTGGAGACCTCACCCCAGGCCACCGAAATGGTGACTGAGGTGAAGGCTGTGGTGGAAGGGTTGAAGGAAGAGTTGAAGGGATAAAGCCGGGATAACAAAGGGGACCGCTCAGCACCGGGTCCCCTCGTTTTATGTGATCAGAGCCTGTCGTGCGGCACGTCAATCCACGACATTCCCCTTGGTTTCGATGTCGAAAATCTCGATCATCGATTTTGGCGTGTAGGGGCAGGTCTTTGTTCCCCCCTTGGTATCCCATTCGATGAGTGCTTCTCCTGCTTTCTGGGTTTTCATGACCCGCTTCCCGCATACCTTTTCAAGCCGTTCCCACATCTGCTCAGTCGTGAGCAGTTCGTATCCACCCACTTCCTGGTTCTGCCCTGCGCTTTCGAGGAACCGGTCAATGAGCTCGTAGTCGAGGAAATCCTCTTCCTTCCGCCACCAGCAGATGAACTGCATGTCGGGCGTACGTTGCTCCCTGACCTGTTTGGCGATCTCGGTACTTGTCATGATATCCCTCCCCCTTTCGTGCTACCTGTATGGTCTGTTCCCTACTGGAAGTATATCCTCGTTTCGGTGTACCGCAACTTAACGGCAAGTGCGAGCTGATTCCCGGCAGGAGCGGGGAATCGTGTGGTAACTCTTTGATGTGTCGAGGAGGATTCCCGTACCGGTGGCTGAAAAAAATTGCCCGGAGCCTTTGCATGTGAGATATTCGGGGATATAGTTATGGCATGAAATCAAAAGGAGGAGAGGCAATGGCTGACAATGAAAAAAAAGTAGCGGCAGGTGCGCTCATGCTGGTGGCTGGCGGGATAATTGGTGCGGGGCTTGCCCTGCTGTTTGCCCCCCAGTCGGGTAAAAAGACCCGGAAGGATATTACCCGCTACGCCAGGAAGGCAAAGCACCGGGCGGATGACGTGGTGGACGATTTCTCTGATACCGTTTCCGAAATGGTGGATACGGTCGGTGAAAAGGCCGCCGATATCCTGGACAAGGGAAAGGATCTGGCCTACGACGCCAAGAAGGAACTCCTCAAGGCGATCGAAGAGGGGCAGGCCCGACTGGAAAAGCAACGGGCAAAGCTCTCCAAGCTCATCGGCTGATTCCTTCCCGATTCACTGCTCTGTTCAAGCCCCGCTCGGTTCATTCCAGCGGGGCTTTTTATTGACAAGATCCCGTAATTGAAATATCCCCATACCAGGCGTTCACTTCGTCCTTCGTGTCATCGGTGTCGGTCATAATGGCAATACCGCCGATGGGGGGCGGATTTTCGCCAAAAACCTTCCTGTAATCCTCCAGCACGTTCCGCGTTTCGCTCACCCACTGTCCGGCTTTTTCATCCCCCGACTCTACCGCAACAATGATTGCGTTGGACGAATAGGGGCTCGGCGTCGGGGTGTCCTTCGGCAGTTTATGTGCCCAGACATAGGTGATGGTCCGCATCCGCCAGAAAAAGGTGCGCGGGAAGACCACGTAGATCCTGGCTGCAAAGTCGTCTCCGGATTTTTTCGTGACGTTTTCATGGATGAGGGTGTGTTCCACCTTCCAGGACCAGTGCAGGAGGGGATACTTCTTTGGATCGAGCGTTACTTTCTTGACGAGGCCGGAGGCGGCATGGCGGCTGTGGGCCTTGAGCACTTTCTTCTCCCCGTCGGTAACCAGAACGTACTCGGTTTTCCCCGAAAATGTCTTGTCGCTCCATCCCGTCAGATCGCCGGCGCTGAAGTGGCCGATGCTCAGTTCGTCTGCCCGGCTGGCAACAACGGTTCCGAGCAGTATAATGGTTAGGACGATGAAGCGCACGGATATGCTCCTATGTTTGTGTGTTTCCGGGGAGTTGTCAGGCACATGAAACGGATGTCGGTATAGAATAACCCATTCTCCGGCAAGTGTCACGGGAGAGATTGTGGCAGGGGATTTTAAACCGGGAACGGAACTGGTGACATATGAAAGCTGAAAAGGCATCTGTAGATGGCAATGCCGAACTTCGCCGTCTCCTGAATCTGGACAGAAAAAGCATTCCTGCGGATGGTGGAGAACAGTTCAACCGGTTGGTATTTGCCTCCAGTCCCTACCTTCTGCAGCATGCTGAGAACCCCGTGGGTTGGTACCCGTGGGGGGAAGAGGCGTTTGCCAGAGCGGAGACGGAGGATATGCCGATCTTTCTCTCCATTGGCTATGCCACCTGCCACTGGTGCCACGTCATGGCCCATGAATCCTTTGCGGACCCGGAGGTGGCGGAGGTTATGAACCGGTACTTTGTGGCCATCAAGGTGGATCGGGAAGAGCGGCCGGATATCGACGACCGGTACATGAACGTCTCCCAGATGATGACCGGTAGCGGCGGCTGGCCACTCAATATTGTTATGACTCCCGACCGGCGCCCGTTCTACGCCGCCACCTACATTCCGAAAACACCCCGGCAGGGGATGCCGGGGGTGGTTGAACTCTTGATGAAACTGGCGGAACTCTGGCGCACGGAGCGGGACCGGATCGAAGAGAGCTGCGCATCGATCATGGCGGCACTGACCAGGCTCGGCGGTCCCGCCCCTGCCCAACTGCCGGGGGACAGTATTCTGGCAGACGCTTATGGACAGCTGCGCCAGATGTACGATGAAACCTGGGGTGGATTTGGTACCTCTCCCAAATTCCCCATGCCCCACTACCTCCAGTTCCTGCTTCGCATCTGGCGGCGCACCGGCGATGCCTCTCCGCTCGCCATGGTAACAACCTCCCTCATCCATATTCGACAAGGGGGTATTTTCGACCAGATCGGTTTCGGACTCCACCGTTACAGCGTCGACCGGCAGTGGCTGATCCCCCATTTCGAGAAGATGCTCTACGACCAGGCCATGATTATCCTTGCCTGCATCGAGGCATTCCAGGCCACGGGCAGCCGGGATTTCCTGAAGATGGCGGAAGAGATTGCCGGCTATGTCTTGGAGGAGATGACCGGGCCGAAGGGGGGCTTTTACGCTGCCCAGGATGCGGACACGGAAGGGGAGGAGGGAAAGTACTACGTCTGGACACCGGCAGAAATCGGAGCGGTTCTGGGGGATGATGCTGCCTTCTGCTGCCGGCTGTTGGGGGGCACGGTCTCAGGGAATTTCGAAGGGCGGACTATCCTCAATCTCCCGCTTTCCATCGAGGAATTCGCTCGACGGGAAGGGGTGACCCCGGACATGCTGGAGGCTGACCTTAGCCGATGGAGGAAACAGCTCCTGGAGGCCCGGAGCGAGCGGGTCAGGCCGTTCAGGGACGAGAAGGTGCTCACCGCCTGGAACGGTCTCATGATTGCAAGCCTGGCACGACTTCACGGGGCGACTGGCGAGGCCCGCTGGCTTGCTGCGGCGGAACAGGCAACGAAGTTCATCCGGACGCGGCTTGTGGACGGCAATGGCCGTCTGTTCCGGAGCTACCATGGGGGGAGGGGGGACGTCCCCGGTTTTCTTGAGGATTATGCGGCGTTTGTCTCAGGTCTGATTGCTCTTTACGAAGGAACTCTCGTCTCTGACTATCTTGAGGAAGCGTGCCGGGTCAGCCGGCAGATGTTGTCGCTCTTCCGGGACTCCGGATCGGGAGGACTTTTCGATACGGGGATCGATACGGAGGCGGTGCTCGGGAGAAGCGTGAACCCTTACGACGGCGTGGTTCCTTCCGGCACCTCCCTGGCAGCCCTGAACCTCCTCAGGCTAGGAGGGATTACCAGTGCTGTAGACCTGACGGCGGCGGGGGAGGCGGTCCTCCGCTCCGCCATGGGGAAGGCGGTTCGCCAGCCGGCGGGCTACCTCTGTCTCCTCATGGCGTATGATTACCTGCTTGGCCCTGCCGTGGAAATAACCCTGGCCGGGGACCGTGGCGATCCGGAGATGCTGGCCATGCTCAGGGTCATCGGCCGCCGCTTCATCCCACGGCTGGTGCTGCGTCATGCAGAGGGTGATCCTTCATTTAGGGAGCTGGATGGCCGGGCAACGGCTTATGTTTGCGCGAAAGAAGCCTGCAGACCGCCGGTAGCTGGAGCAGAGGCTTTGGGGGTGCTGCTGGATGAGGTCGTCTAACAAGCGCTGCGCAGTCTCCTTGGGTAGGAAGCGCAGCGCTTTGTCTATGGGCCTGCAATAGTTACCTCTTGGTGTGCCATTGTATGAGGTGAGTCGGGTTCAAAGGGTGAGTGGGGAACGGCAATGAGGGAGCTTAGAGCTTGTATTGCAGGGCGAGGGGGACCAGCTGGGAGCGGTTGGAGACATTTGCTTTCCTGAAAATGCGGCTGAGATGGGCCTTTACGGTCTGTTCGCTTATGCACAGTCTGCCGGCGATCTCCCGGTTTCTCTGCCCTTCGGCGACAAGAAGCACGATTTCCCGCTCTTTTCTGCTCAGGCTTTCGGACGCGTGGGGTTGCAGCGATGTCGGACGGTTGTGGAGCATGGCCTTGAGTTTTCTGTTGTCGATCCAGACCTGTCCGCTATTGATTGCCCGTAACGCCTTCTTGAAGAGTTCGATGCCGGCTCCCGTGGAGATGACCCCGTCCAGCTTGTAGGAAAAAAGAAGCCGGATCACTTCCTCTTCGGCCAGGCCTGTGTCGATAAGGATGGTATTTGCCGAGGTCCATTCCGGAGGAAAGGGCTGTCTGAGGCTTGCGGCATCGACAAGAATCTTGTCAGGCAAAAATCTGTCGGCAAAATCGGATGTATGAACCCTTACCGTCTGGTATGTATCCTTATCCTGTGACAGGAGGCCTTTCAGCGCCTCGCTGAGGAGTCTGCTGCTGAGATTGATCAGGATGTTCATCCGGGGATAGTCCGTCTGTCTGTCCATCTGTCTTCTCCCGTAGAGATTCAACAGCACAGCCTGTCTTTGCGGCACGCTGATCCGCTGCATTCGTGGATTCCAAAATTGCTGGCAAATATAACCCACTGAAATTATTAATGCAAGTAAAAGATTTGTTGGCTCTAATACGGTTCTTTGCATTGTCGTGCCGTGCCGCTACAACCAGGAAAAGGAAAAAAATACCAATTGGACCGAGGTTTATGGTAATAAACCACCTTTGGCTGCATATCGTTTCAGGGGATACCATGTCGGAAAAGAAGAATATAGCCCGGGCCGCCGGGGTACTCGGTTTTGCCACGGTGCTGTCCCGTATCATGGGGATGGTGCGGGATATGGTGGTATCGCGTCTGTTTGGCGCCGGACTCTATACCGACGCCTTTTTTGCCGCTTTCCAGATACCCAACATGCTCCGCCGCTTCTTCGCCGAGGGAGCTCTCACCTCTGCCTTCGTCCCCACCTTCTCCGAATGGTACACGCGAAAAGGTGAGGAAGAGGCGCGGGAACTGGCCAACGTTTGCTTCACCCTGCTGACCATCGTGATGGCGGGCATTACCCTCCTGGGAATCATCTTCTCTCCCCAGATCGTCGCCTTTATGTTCCCCGGTTTCAAGGCCTTCCCGAGCAAAATGGAACTGACGGTGTTCCTCAACCGGCTCATGTTTCCCTACATTTTCTTCGTCAGCCTGGTTGCCCTGTGCATGGGCATACTCAATACGGTGCGGCATTTTTTCACCCCTGCCATCTCTACCGTGTTTCTGAACCTCGCCATGATCGCCTGTGCTGTTCTTCTCCATAACAGCTTCCAGGTGCCGATCATTGCTCTGGCTGTGGGAGTTCTCGTCGGTGGGGTACTTCAACTCCTCCTTCAGCTTCCGACTCTCTACCACAAGGGATTCATCCTCCGCCCCCGCTTCGACCTGCACCACCCGGGCATGCACAAGATTGCACTTCTCATGGGTCCGTCGGTGTTCGGAGTGGGAGTCTACTACCTGAACCTGACGGTCGGCAATATTCTCGCCTCCCTCCTCCCCCAGGGGAGCGTATCCTATCTCTACTATGCCCAGCGTCTCTTCGAGTTCCCCCAGGGGATATTCACCGTCTCGATCGCCCAGGCAGTCCTCCCCTCCATGAGCCGGCAGGCCGCCGCCGGAGAGATCGGAGAGTTGAAGGAGTCTCTCGGTTTCGGCCTGCGTCTCACTCTGTTCATCACCATCCCTGCCATGGCGGGACTGGTGGTCTGCGCCTCCCCCATCTTCAGCCTTCTCTTCATGGGGGGTGAGTTCGATTATCCAAAGGTCGCCAATTGTGCCATTGCGCTGATGTACTACTCTCTTGGGCTCTCCTTTGTAGCGATGGTGCGCGTTCTTGTCCCCGCATTTTACGCCCAGCAGGATACCCGCACCCCCGTCCTGACGGCTTTCGTTGCCTTTCTTCTTAACTTCCTTTTCAGTATTCTTTTTATGGGGCCTCTCCTGCATGGGGGGCTGGCGCTGGCTTCGACCCTTTCAGCCCTCTGTAACATGGCCATGCTCCTCTATTGCCTGCGTCGCAAGATCGGCCCTTTTGGTGGCAGGCGGGTTTTCGTGACTGGTGCCAAGACCCTTCTCGCTTCGGTTCCCATGACGCTGGTGGTCGCCTGGGGAGTCAGGATGGTTGATTGGTCCCTGCCGGGGCTTAAACTCATGAAGGGGGCGGCGCTTGGTGGGACTATCCTGGTGGGGATCGGTATTTTTATTGTCACTGCTCATCTGTTGCATGTTGAAGAAGCACGGGATGTGACGGGCCTTGTGAGAAGGAGGTTGCAACAACGATGAACAGACAGAGGAATCCTGTGGCGGGGAAATATCGCTCACTGTATGAGACGCCCCTTGGTATCGGCTCTGTGGTGGCAAGCGAGAGGGGAGTCCTTGAGGTATTTCTTCCCTTCGGCGGGAAGGAAGGAGGGGAACTTTTGGCCGAAATTACCGATCTTTACCCCCTGGCCCTGACTGATAACCGGGTGACACGGGAAGCTGCCGGGCTTCTGCGCCGGTATTTCACCGGGGAACGGGTCCTCTTCGTTTTTCCCCTCGATCTGGCCGGGTATACCGTGTTTCAGACCGCTGTCTATGAGGTGGTGGCGGCCATCCCCTATGGTGCTGTCAGAACCTACGGCGAGGTGGCCGCCCTCCTGGGGAGGCCGACCGCTGCCAGGGGGGTCGGGTCGGCCATGGCGGCCAACCGTCTTCCCATCCTGATCCCGTGTCACCGGGTTGTCGGCGCTGCCGGTGCGCTCACCGGTTATTCGGCACCGGGAGGGGTGGCGTCAAAAAAATGGCTATTGGAGATGGAACGGGGGATAACAGGCGGATTTTAAAGGGGGCACATGAGATGTCCCGACACCTTTATACACAGCGGGCCTATGATTAATGTGTAAAAATTAACCATTCGCTGGCTATCGCGAAAATGTCCCACCTGGTTTACCGATTAAATCGTGTAAACATCCGGTTTTACATGTAATAAATAGGTGCTCATAAATTAGGCAGAAAGTGGAAACGGTTTATACTCTTATCCCTTTGTCTAATTATCCACACCGTTGTTCACAGTTTGTCCACAGCTTTTGTGGATAATAGGTTACATTGCTGAAAACTCGTAACATTTCCGCTTGGTCAGGGAATTTTCTCTCCACACCGTCATTCCTCTGACGCCCGTTCCCTCATCTTGGCTTCCTGCCAGAGTTCCTCCATCTGCTCCAGAGTTGCTTCCGGCAGCTGTATCCCCCTGGCGTGAAGCGTTGTTTCTATATGCTCGAACCGCCGAGAGAAGCGGACGATGGTCTTGCGCAGCGCCTCCTCGGGGTTGAGTGCGAGAAACCGCCCCAGGTTGACGATGGCGAAGAGAAGATCTCCCAGTTCAGCTTCCATCCTTTCCTGGTCGCCATCCAGCATGGTCTCCTCGAATTCGTGCAGCTCTTCAAGTACCTTGGCGAATACTTCGTCCGTATGGCTCCAGTCAAAACCTACCCGGGCAGCTTTCTCCGTAATCTTCTGGGCCTTCATCAGGGCTGGGAGCTGGGGGGGGACGCCGGCCAGGGCCGAGCGGCGCTCTTCGCCCTTTTCCTCCTTCTTGATCTTCTCCCAGTTTTCCACCTGGGCAGCACTGTCTCTGATCTCAAGGTCGCCGAAGACGTGGGGGTGGCGGCGGATCAGTTTGTCACAGACGGCGTCGATGACGTCGTCCATGGTAAACTCTCCACGTTCCTCGGCGATGGCGGCGTGAAAGACCGGCTGCAGGAGTAGGTCCCCAAGTTCTTCCTTGAGCATCTCCGGCGAGTCGGCATCGATGGCTTCCATTACCTCGTAACACTCCTCCAGTAAATAGCGCTTGAGACTGTCGTGGGTCTGCTCTGCATCCCAGGGGCACCCTCCGGGGGCGCGCAGCCGGCGCATAATCTTGACAAGGCGGTCGAAGCCGGCCGTTTCACTCTGCATGTGGGTATCTCCTTGACGGGGCAGCTGACCCTCCCCTATTTTCTCTTTTCGCCCTTTAGGTATTCTTCCAGGAAAGTCCTCTTGAACTCGCCGAACCGGTCATCCTCAATGGCTCTGCGGATTTCCGCCATCATGTTGAGGTAGAAATGGACGTTGTGGATGCTGGCAAGGATGGCCGAGAGGACTTCATTTGCGTTGAAGAGGTGGTGGAGGTAAGCCCGGGTGAAGTTGCGGCAGGTGTAGCAGCTGCAGGCAGGGTCAACCGGATAAAAGTCGCGTCGGTAATTCTTGTTAGTGAGGCGGATCTTTCCCCGGCTGGTGAAAAGGGTGGCGCTTCTGGCATAGCGGGTCGGAATGACGCAATCGAACATGTCCATCCCCCGCTCCACGCTTTCCAGAATATCCTCGGGAAGACCGACTCCCATGAGATAGCGAGGCTTGTCCTCGGGGAGGAAGGGGGCGGTCATGGCGACCACCTTCTTCAACAGTTCCAGCCCTTCACCGACGGAGACGCCACCGATTGCGTAACCGGGGAAGTCCATATCGACCAGTTCTTTGGCGCACATCTTCCGCAGGTCTTCAAACACACTCCCCTGGACGATGCCGAACAGCGCCTGGTCCTTTCGGGTCTGGGCCTTTTTGCATGCCTCTGCCCAGCGAATGGTCTTGCGTGTCGACTGAGCCGCATACTGCTTGTCGCAGGGGTAGGGGATGCATTCGTCGAAGGCCATGATGATGTCGCTGCCCAACGCTTCCTGAATGGCTACGGCTTTGGCCGGGTCAAGGAATACCTCTTCGCCGGTGATTTCGTGCTTGAAATAGGCCCCGTCATCGGTAATGCGCTTGTTGGGGAGGGAGAATACCTGGAACCCGCCGGAATCAGTGAGGATTGGTCCGTCCCAGGCCATGAACCGGTGCAGTCCGCCGGCTTTCTCAACCAGTCCTTCACCGGGACGGAGGTGGAGGTGGTAGGTATTGCTGAGGATGATCTGGGCGCCGCACTCCTCTACCTGGACCGGGGTCATGGCTTTCATGGCGGCGTGGGTGCCGACCGGCATGAATATGGGGGTTTCGATGGTGCCATGGGGAGTGATCAGGGTCCCCCGTCGGGCGCCGCTGGTGGCATCCTTCTTCTTGAGTGTAAATTTCATAGTACCTTTTCCCGGATATGCATTAAAAACCGATCGAATTAGGGAATGCTTATTTCTGCTGCGGCAGCTAAGTGGTTGAGTCGAAAACACTTTTTGTAGCAGAAAAGCCGCTTAAATGCAACGGTCCTTTGCCCGCAACTGCGAGGGGAGCCGCTGGCCGGCTGTTGCCCGCCGGGCAAGCCGATGAAGAGAGGATAAAGAATCCCTGTGCGGTCGTTAATTTCTTGTTGCATTTTGGTATAACGCCGTTTAGTATACAGTATACAACAAGCAAAATTAGACAATACTAATAGTATGTGTTGTTTGCATGTGAACTACCATGAAATCCATATCAAGGAGGAGTAGGGACGATGCAGACTCAAAACGAATGGCGGGCGCCACCGGGCCGGTACGAACTGCCCGGCAGGCGGAGCAGGAACGGTTGCCCCTGTTTCCTGTGACTGCAGACTCGGAATGTTCGGAACCGTCCCGTCGGCATTGTCCGGCGCCGGTAGAACTCAAGGCGAATAATAAACACAAAAGGGATGAAAACATGCAATTACTCAAAAGCACTGTAGGTAGAAAGATTCTGATGGCGATTACCGGCCAGCTCATGGTCCTTTTTGTCATCGTCCATCTGCTGGGGAACTCGACGATATTCGTCGGGGCCGACTGGCTCAATGCCTATGCCAAGCATCTCCATGATCTTGGCCCGTTTGTCTGGATTTTCCGTCTTGCCATGCTGACATTCTTCAGCGTCCATGTCATCTTCGGCGTCCTGCTCACCCTGGAGAACAGTGCCGCCAATCCCAAGGGTTATGCGGTCAACAACAAGCTCAAGGCTACCTTCTCGAGCGAGAACATGATCTGGACCGGCCTCCTTCTGGCGGCATTCGTCGTGTACCACCTGCTCCACTTTACCGTTCGCGTCACCAACCCGGAAATATCCCAGGGGATTGACGCCGTCGGGCGCTTTGACGTCTATGCCATGGTGACCGGCAGCTTTCAACAGGGGATCATCGCCTTCATTTACATAGCGGCCATGATCGTCCTCTTCCTCCACACATCCCACGGTATACAGAGCTTTTTCCAGACCATGGGGTGGAACAACGCGTGCACCAGGCCGGTAATTACCAAGATAGGCACGGTAGTGGCCGTTTTCCTGGGCGTTGTTTATGCGTGCATTCCGCTGTCAATCTTTATCGGCATACTGAAAGGTTAGGGGGTATATAGTGATACTCGACGGAAAATGTCCAACCGGACCAATTGAAACATCGTGGGATAGGCACCGCTTCGACCTGAAGCTGGTCAATCCCGCCAACAAACGCAAGTACAACATCATAATGGTCGGCACCGGCCTGGCCGGCGGCGCAGCTGCTGCATCGCTCGGCGAACTCGGCTATAACGTCCAGGCTTTCTGCTATCAGGACAGCCCTCGCCGTGCCCACTCCATAGCCGCCCAGGGGGGCATCAACGCCGCCAAGAACTATCCTAGTGATGGCGACTCAATCCTGCGTCTGATGTATGACACCATCAAGGGAGGCGACTTCCGTGCCCGTGAGGCCGACGTCTGGCGTCTCTCTCAGGTTTCCAACAACATCATTGACCAGTGCGTGGCCCAGGGTGTTCCCTTCAACCGCGACTACGCTGGCTACCTGGACAACCGTTCCTTCGGCGGTGCACAGGTTTCCCGAACCTTCTACTCCCGTGGTCAGACCGGTCAGCAGCTGCTGCTCGGTGCGTATTCGGCTCTTTCCCGTCAGATCAAGGCCGGTACGGTCAAGATGTACACCCGGCGCGAAATGCAGGACTTGGTCGTGGTGGATGGTGTTGCCCGCGGTATCACGGTACGTAATATGATCACCGGCGAGATCGAATGCTATGCTGCCGACGCTGTCTGTCTGGCTACCGGCGGTTATGTGAACGTATTCTACCTTTCAACCAATGCCAAAGGGTGCTCTGTTACCGCCAACTGGGCTGCCGCCAAAAAGGGCGCCTTCTTTGCGAATCCCTGTTACACCCAGATACATCCGACCTGCATTCCGCAGGCGGGTGATTACCAGTCCAAACTGACCCTGATGTCCGAGTCGCTCAGGAACGATGGTCGCATCTGGGTTCCGAAGAAGAAGGAAGATGTGGGCAAGCGTCCCGACCAGATCCCCGAAGAGGACCGTGACTATTATCTCGAGCGCAAGTATCCTTCCTATGGCAACCTCGCCCCCCGTGATATCTCCTCACGCTCCGCCAAGGAACAGTGCGATGAAGGTCGGGGTGTAGGACCGGGCGGACGCGGTGTTTATCTGGATTATGCCGATTCCATCAAACGTCTCGGCGAGAACACCATCAAGGAGCGGTACGGCAACCTGTTCGAGATGTATGAGCGCATTACCGACGACAACGCGTACAAGACACCTATGCGTATCTATCCTGCCCCCCACTATTCCATGGGTGGCCTCTGGGTTGACTACAACTTGATGAGCAACATCCCTGGCCTGTTTGTGCTGGGCGAGGCAAACTTCTCCGTTCACGGCGCAAACCGTCTGGGCGCTTCCGCCCTCATGCAGGGTCTTGCCGACGGCTATTTTGTCATTCCGTATACCATCGGCGGTTATCTGGTTACGGTCAAGCCTGGCGCGGTCACAACAGACCATCCTGAATTCAAGAAGTCTAAAGAAGAGGTTTCTGCCAGAACCAATAAATTGCTTTCCATCAATGGTAAGCGCACTGTTACGGAATTCCACCGCGAGCTGGGCAAGGTCATGTGGGAAAACGTCGGTATGGCCCGCTCCAAAGAAAGCCTTACCGAGGCGCTCAAGGAAATTCCGAAGATTCGTGAAGAGTTCTGGCAGAATGTCAAGGTTACCGGAACTGGCAGCGAACTCAACCAGCAGCTGGAAAATGCCGGTCGTGTAGCTGACTTCCTCGAATTTGGGGAGTTGCTGACTCGCGATGCTCTCCACCGTGAAGAGTCTTGCGGCGGCCATTTCAGGGTCGAACACCAGATGCCGGATGGTGAGGCAAAGCGCAATGACGCTGACTTCTCATATGTTGGCGCCTGGGAGTTCAAGGGTAACGACAAGGAGCCCGAACTGCACAAGGAACCCCTGAAATTCGAGACAATTCATCTTGCGGTAAGGAGTTATAAATAATGAGCGATCACAAGACCATGACCTTAACACTGATCGTGTGGCGCCAAAAGAATGCCAACGATCCTGGTAAATTTGAAACCTACACCGCTAAAGGCATCACCGAGCACCATTCCTTTCTGGAGATGCTTGACTGTGTCAACGAAGACCTGATCAATTCCGGTAAAGAGCCGATCGTCTTCGATCACGACTGTCGCGAAGGTATCTGCGGCATGTGCTCCCAGGTGGTCAATGGCGTGCCCCACGGCGGGCAGGAGCGGACCACCGTCTGCCAGTTGCACATGCGTAAATTCAAGGATGGCGACACCATCTACATTGAGCCGTGGCGAGCCAAGGCGTTCCCGATCCAGAAGGATCTGGTGGTCGACCGCTCCGCCTATGACACCATCATCCAGGCGGGTGGCTACACCTCCTGCCACACCGGCGGCGTGCCTGACGCCAACTCCACGCTCATTCCGAAGGAAGTGCTGGACTACGCAATGGACGCAGCCGAGTGCATCGGGTGCGGCGCCTGTGCCGCTGCCTGTCCCAATAGCTCGGCCATGCTCTTTACCGCCGCCAAGGTGTCCCAGTTGGCAGCCCTGCCGCAAGGAAAGGCGGAGGCAGCCGTGCGTGTCAAGAACATGCTTGAATCCATGCAGGAGTGCGGTTTCGGTAACTGCTCCAACCACTACGAATGTCAGGCCGCCTGTCCCAAGGGGGTCGACGTGAAATTCATCGCCAAGCTGAACAGGGAGTATCTGAAGTCTCTGGCAGAATAGGCAGAAAACTGGTATGAATTGAAGGGCAGAGATGCGAATCTCTGCCCTTTTTTTGTGGAGGTGCCGTGGATTTAAACCTTGTCAGACTTGTCATAACGTTACGCCTTGATTCAGACATCGTTGATTCTCTGGCACTGTTCGGGATTCACAGCTGTTTTGCGGGTGCTTTCCAGCGCGCCTGCAGCTGCGTGGGGCCGCACGATCGGAATGGTCCCTACTCCCGCAACTTTTCCCAGTCTCTCAGTACCGACCCGGCTGCCGTCAGGCGCTATCAGAAACCACCTCTCCCGTTTACGTTTTCCCTGCCGCAACTGTCGTTGCCGCCAAACCGTGGGAGAGAGGTTGAAATTTCTTTGACTCTGGTTGGATCGGCAATTCAGTACATGTCACTCTACCTGTCTGCACTCAAACTTGCCCTCAGTAGTTTCGGTCCGTCTGGACGGTACGCTGCCCAGCCCGTCAAGGCAGAAGCAGTCGATTATTATGGTGCTCGCTCCCCTGTCTGGGAGGCGGGTAGAGAGGTGGACGAAAAGAACCTGGTTCTCCTCTCCGCGGACGGTATTCAGCGGGCGTTCCCCCTTACTCCGGACGGAGTACGTCTACGCCTTGTAACTCCCCTGCGTCTCCTGAGCGGCGGGAAACCGGTGCATGAACTGACGTTTTCCCTGCTGGTACGCTCACTTATCCGCAGAATTACCGCCCTTGCATACTATTACGGCTATTACGAAATTGATATGGATTTTAAGTGGCTTGCGGAGCGAAGCCGGGAAATCCGCTGCAGTGACGGAGATTTCCGTTGGCAGGGAGATGGAGTGAAATATGCTGGCATAGTGGGGAGTGGCACGTTCAATGGTGTCCTGGATGAATTCCATCCATTCCTTCTCCTCGGTGAATATCTTCAGTGCGGAAAAGGAGCAGCGTACGGTTATGGCCAGTTCCTGCTTGAAAAGTCGTCCGGAGAGTTGTCATAGCTGATCCTGCGGTTAAACTTACACGAGAAACCAATGCGCATGGCCTGGTGCCTGCCGGGAAGTTGGGAGAAGCGTGAAAAAACGGACAAATATGCTTGCTGAATCTGTTACGGCGGTCAGGAAAAAGCTTGACAGTGTGAAGAGCGATAATGTAAAGGCTGGTCGGCGTATTAAGGAAATGCAGAAGCTGAACAGCCTGTTGAGTGAAGACATTCGACAATTGGCGCAACTTGACAACATCCCGGAATCTGAGGACAAGGGGTCACATTAATGGGGCCGTCTTTCTGGAAACCTTTACTGATCATGCTGGCGCTGGCGGTGTTTTTTAACCTGTTTTATGGCTTGATCATGCAACAGTCCGCAGAGCGTGGTGCAGAAATAAGCTACAGCCGCTTTCGCCAGGAATTGGCCGCCGACAATGTGGCAAAGGTCACGTTCAAAGGGGCATCCCTCAAGGGGGAATTTCGCACCAAAGTCGCCGTTCCTGCCGTTGTCCAGGGGAAACAGACGACCCGTGAGGTGACGTCCTTCACCACCATCATGCCGGCCATTGCCGATCCGCACCTGATGGACGACCTGACGGCGAAAAAAGTGGAGATTGTCGCACTGCCGACCGAGAGCTCCCCCTATCTCGCCGTCCTGATCGGTTTCCTCCCCTGGCTCCTTATCCTCGGCATATGGTGGTTTGCCATGAGGGGGATGAAAGGGCAGGGGCCGGGATCCATGCTGGGCGGTTTTGCCAAGTCCGGTGCGCGTGTGTACGACGCGGGGGACAAGGTCAAGGTCACCTTCGACGACGTTGCCGGCATGGAGAATGCGAAGCAGGAATTGCGGGAGGTCGTTGAGTTCCTCCGGGACCCGAAGAAATTCCAGCGGATCGGCGGCAAGGTACCCAAAGGGGTACTGCTGGTGGGGCCCCCGGGGACGGGAAAGACCCTCCTTGCCCGGGCGGTAGCAGGTGAGGCGGAGGTGGCTTTCTTCTCCATCTCCGCGTCCCAGTTCATCGAGATGTTTGTCGGTGTCGGCGCGAGCCGGGTCCGGGACCTCTTTACCAATGCCAAGAAGTCGGCACCGAGCATCGTGTTCATCGACGAACTCGATGCGGTGGGGCGGAGCCGGGGGGCCGGCTTCGGCGGCGGCCATGACGAACGGGAGCAGACCCTTAACCAGCTCCTCTCGGAAATGGATGGCTTCGACTCCCATGACGAGGTGATCGTGCTGGCCGCCACCAACCGGCCGGATGTGCTCGATCCTGCCCTTCTCCGGCCGGGGAGGTTTGACCGGCATGTGGTGATCGATCGTCCCGACTGGCGTGACCGGGAACAGATTCTCAAGGTTCATGTCCGCAAGATTGCCATTGACCGGGACGTGGATTTGGCGGTCATCGCCCGGGGAACACCGGGGATGACCGGTGCGGACCTGGAAAGTCTGGTGAACGAGGCGGCCATCCAGGCAGCTCGCGAAAATGCGCCGGTCGTTACCATGTCCCACCTGGAAAAGGCCAAGGATAAGATCCTGATGGGTGGTGAACGGAAGATGTTCATCTCCGATCAGGAAAAAAGCATTACCGCCTTCCATGAAGCGGGTCATGTCCTGGTGGCGAAGCTCCTTCCCGGTACCGATCCGATTCACAAGGTTACCATCATACCGCGCGGCATGGCCCTGGGTGTGACCCAGCAGCTCCCCGAGGACGACCGTTACCACTATCCCAAGGCCTATCTGGTGAATCGCATCTGCGTGGCGCTGGGGGGGAGGGTTGCCGAACGGCTGGTCTTCAACGATCTTTCTTCCGGTGCCCAGAGCGATCTGAAGATGGTCACCGATCTTGCGGAGAAGATGGTCTGCCAGTGGGGGATGAGCGACAAGATCGGCGCCATGACCTTTTCCCGCGGCGAGGAACATCCCTTTCTCGGCCGGAAGCTGGCAGAGGAAAAGAGTTTCTCCGAGCAGATGGCCTGGGTTATCGACCAGGAGATTTCCGCCATAATCAAGGAAGCTGAGTTGAAGGCCGAGGGTCTGGTTGTAGACAACCGGCCCAAGCTTGATGCCTTGGCCAAGGCGCTTTTGGAAGAAGAGACTCTTGATGGGAAACGGGTGGATGAGATACTTTCTGCAACGTGATTCCCGCCCGGATACTGTAGGCCTTTCCCCCTTCGCCCCGCGTATCACCTCCGGTAGCCGTGTCGTGGAAATCATCTGCAACCCCATTTCCTGCCTCAACAATGCTCCCGAAGGCAACAGTATCCTCGTACGATCGTTTATGCTGTCCATGACAGGGTACCTGACACGAAGAGTATTTGTGTCTGACCGTGACAAAAGGTTGACAAGAGCGGCTACTACGGTGAAAATTGGCAGGAACCAAGAAGATTTGCGTTGAGGGGGGCTGTTTTGTGACAATCTGGGAGGAAGTGGCAGTCATTCTGGTGCTGATCCTGGCCAACGGTTTTTTCGCCGGTGCTGAACTGGCGATCATCTCGGCAAGGAAAAGCCGGATTGCCCAGTTGCTGGCTGAGGGTGACAAACGGGCCGGGATAGTTGAAAAATTGCAGGCTGATCCCCACCGTTTTCTGGCGACGGTCCAGATCGGAGTAACACTCGTCGGGACAATGGCGTCCGTCTTCGGCGGTGCGACAGCCGTCAAGTTTCTGGTCCCCCTTCTTCAGGCAGCCCCTTTCGAGATCATCCGGCATGCGGCGTCTCCTCTCTCCCTGGCAATAGTGGTCGTTCTTGTTACCTATTTTTCTCTCATCCTGGGGGAACTGGTTCCCAAGGCTCTTGCTCTTCGCTATGCGGACCGGATGGCGCTCCGGGTGGCCAAGCCGATTAACGTTCTTTCCAAGATAGGGGTGGTGGCTGTTGCCTTCCTCACGATGTCGAGCAAAGCCGTTCTTACCTTGCTGGGGGTTAAGGGCGAGGGGGAAAAAGCCTTCATCACCAAGGAAGAGGTTCAGCACATCGTGGCCGAAGGACACGAAACCGGGGTGTTCAGTGCCTCGGAGCACGAGTACATCAAGAACCTCTTCGATTTCACCCACACTGCGGTGCGGGAAGTGATGGTCCCCCGTACACGTATAGCTGCCCTTGATCTGGATCTTTCCCGCGAGGAGATGCTCCGCTCGATTCTTGATAACCAGTACTCCCGTTATCCCGTATTCCGGGAGAGCATCGAAAACATCGCCGGCTTCATACACGGCAAGGACTTTCTCGGGCGGATGGTGAGTGACCCCGGATTCGACATTACCACCATCATCAGACCGCCGTTCTACGTTCCCGAGGGGAAAAAGGTCAATGAACTCCTGAAGGAAATGCAGCGTAACCGGATACATATGGCGCTGGTAGTGGACGAATACGGTGGCATCAGCGGGGTGGTTACCACGGAGGACCTGTTGGAAGAGCTGGTGGGCGAGATTGAGGATGAACATGACATCGGCGAGCCACGGCGGGTGCAGAAACTTCCCGACGGCAGCCTGGTTGTGGACGCCCTGATTTCAATCAACGATCTGGAGGACCTGCTTAAGATAAAGATGGAGGAGGACCTTCCCTATGATACCCTGGCAGGACTCATTCTGGCTGAACTTGGCCGCTTTCCCGAGAAGGGTGAGACACTTGTGTGGCGACAGTACCTCCTCACATGCGAAGAGGTAAAGAAAACAGCTATTGTCAAGGTGAGGATACGTGAAGTACGGGAAAATCAGTAACGGGAAGTGATTCTGGCAGGATGTGCCTGGAGGGCTCGATGGATCGCAAGGTTTTTTTTGCACTGGTGACGTTTTTTCTGCTTGCCCTGGCGTCCACGCTGGTGTTCAAGCTTCTTTCTCCCCTGTTCGTCCCCCTCGGGTGGGCGATGATTCTCGGGATTGTCACCTATCCTCTCTACGAAAAGTTGCACCGGCGCCTTCGGGGCCGGGAGACGATGGCGGCAGCCATCATGACGGTGGGAATAGTACTGACGCTGGTCATTCCCTTTGTCGGGCTCACCTTCTTTCTTGTCCAGCAGGGGGTGGTTGCCTACCAGTATCTGGAAACGGCCACATCTCAAGGTGCCAGTGGGGCCATGTTGGAGAGGGTTGCCCATCATCCTGCCATTGCGCCGTTGATTGACCGAATCTGGCCGTACCTGAAACCCCTGGGAATCGACATGGAGGGGACCATCATTCCGGCTGCCAAGAAGCTGGCGGCGTCTTTTCTCGACTATGCAACGGGGATGATTGCCAACCTGTTTGTTTTCGTCTTTATGCTCATCATCATGCTGGTAGTCCTTTTCTTCATCTACCGTGACGGTCGGCGCTTCCAGGAGCGGTTCTGGTCCGTGATCCCCTTGAGCGAAGCACACCGGAAAAAGCTTGAACATACCTTGGGGACAGTGGTTTCGGCGGTGGTCTTCGGGTTGCTTGTGACCTGCCTCATCCAGGGGGCGCTTGGCGGTGTCGGTTTCTGGTTTACCGGAATCCCGTCGCCGGCCCTGTTCGGTGCTTTGATGGCCTTTTGTGCCCTGATTCCCGCGGTGGGAACTGCCCTGATCTGGGGGCCGGGTGCCCTCTATCTCTTCGTACAGGGGGAGACGACCATGGCGGTCGTACTCGTACTATGGGGGGTGATTGCGGTCGGCTCCATTGACAACTTTATCCGTCCCATCCTTACCGCTGGAAAGGCAAATCTCTCGTTCCTGATGACCATCATCGGGGCGCTCGGAGGGGTGATCACCTTCGGCTTCATCGGCATCGTCGCCGGACCGGTCATCCTGGCGCTGTTCATGGCTCTGTTCGATATCTGCCGGGACGAACTCTTTCCGGGGGTTCCGGAGGAACCGAACACCCCGGGGGGCGAATGACGGAAAATCAGGGGGTGTGCGACTTGTGCCCTTTCTGCGGAGCGAGGGTGATGGAGATAAGGATGGCCACGGCGAGGGTACCGATGATGACCCCGAGGGAGAAATGGACCGGGACGTGGATGACGTCCGTCAAAAGCATTTTCCCCCCGACGTAGGCAAGGATGAATGATACCCCCAGTTTCAGGTAGGCGAACATCTCCATGACGTTGGCCAGCAGGTAGTAGAGGGACCTGAGCCCCATAATGGCGAAAACGTTGGAGGTGTAAACGATGAACGGGTCGCGGGTGACCGCCAGTACCGCCGGGATTGAATCCACGGCGAAGATGACATCGCTCGATTCGACTACCAGCAGTGTCAGGAAAAGGGGGGTTGCGGCCAGAATCCCCCCCTTATTGATGAAAAACCGGTCGCCCCTGATCCTTTTGGTGATAGGGACGAATCTTCGCACCAGACGCACCAGCAGGTTCTTCTCCGGTTCGATCTTCTCTTCCCCGCCGAACGCCATTTTTATCCCCGTGACAATAAGGATCCCTCCGAACACGTAGATCATCCAGTGGAAGCGCTCGATAAGCTCGATCCCGACCAGTATGAAGACCGCCCGCATCAGGAGCGCGCCGATGATTCCCCATTTGAGAATTTTGGGCTGGTGCACCTTGGTGATGTGGAAGTAGCCGAAGATCATGATGAAGACGAACAAATTGTCCACCGACAGGGATTCCTCAATGAGGTAACCGGTGAAGAACTCCAGCGCCTTGGTTGGGCCCATGGAAAAATAGATCCAGACGTTGAAGGCGAACGCCAGTGAGACCCAAACGAGGGTCCAGGCAAGGGCCTCGCGAAAGCTGATCGCGTGGCTCTTGCGGTTGAATATCCCCAGGTCGAGTACGAACATCACGGTGATAATGGTGCCAAAGCCGAGCCAGAGCATGGTTTGGGAAGACATAGCAGTTACTCCCTGCAGATGGATGAAAGTGGGTTGTTTTTCTTATCCCTCGATATCTTGACCGGGTTCAGCTACGTAGGGCTGATGCAGCTTGACCGGCGTCCCCTTGCTCCGGAGCCGCAGGTTCAGCATCTCCACCATGACCGAGAATGCCATGGCAAAGTAAATGTACCCTTTCGGTATGTGCATGTCCAGGCCGTCTCCCACCAGGGCAACGCCGATGAGGATGAGGAAGGAGAGGGCGAGCACCTTGATGGTCGGGTGCTGGTCGACGAAGGCACTGATCCTGCCGGCAAAGATCATCATGAAACCCACCGCCAGTATGACGGCCGCAACCATGACTGCCAGCCGGTTGGCCATCCCCAGGGCGGTTATGATGGAGTCGAGGGAGAAGACGATGTCCAGGAGCATGATCTGAACGAGGACACCGGCGAACGATGTTGCCGTGTGGGCGGACGAGTGCCCCTCTTCCCCCTCCAGTTTCTCGTGGATTTCCAGCGTGCTTTTACCCAGCAGAAAAAGGCCCCCTGCAATGAGGATGAGGTCTCGCCCCGATATCTCCCAGTCGAGGAGTGAAAAGAGGGGAGTGGTCAGTCCCATGAGCCAGGTTAGGGAAAAGAGGAGTGCCACCCGGGTAATGAGCGCCAGACCGAGGCCGATGATCCTTGCCTTTGCCTGCTGATGATGAGGTAGTTTTCCCGCCAGGATGGAGATAAAGATGATGTTGTCGATGCCGAGTACGATTTCCAGCGCCGTGAGTGTGGCAAGGGCCAGCCAGATCTGTGGATCTGTCAACCATTCCATGGGGATACCTCGTTAACATGATTTATTCAGAAAATACGCCGAGTTCGCCTGAATCTGGCCGGTTGGCTTCCTGGCAACTGTCATACAAACAAAAAAAACCTTTATCCACGGCGCGCTAATCCGCCCGGGATAAAGGTCTTGCATGCGAAGGATCACGTCCTGTGCCCCGAGCCCGGGTGTTGCCACCGTCTTGACGGGCGTCGGGTCGGCCATTTCTCCGGCCGATTGCTACTCCCCTTTACTAACGTGGGAATGATACCCGTAGGGACTCTCGGCTGTCAACAGTAAATTAC
The DNA here is from genome assembly GCA_003574885.1 of Geobacter sp. Taxonomy (GTDB): domain Bacteria; phylum Desulfobacterota; class Desulfuromonadia; order Geobacterales; family Geobacteraceae; genus Geomobilimonas. The sequence continues at coordinate 68,243 of PJFC01000006.1, read as the reverse complement.
CGGTTCGCCGGTTCGGGGGAATCCGGCCTTGCAATTTGCCTTTTAATCTTTTACCATCCCCAAAGGCATGCAAGGGGGAGATGTGGATTCAACCGTATTTTTCAGTACATTCGGCATTATATTCCTGGCGGAGTTGGGTGACAAGACCCAGTTGACTGCCATGGCCCTTGCCACAAAGCACCCGTGGAAAAAGATATTCATCGGTATCGCCCTTGCCTTTGCCCTCCTCAACGTGGGGGCGGTACTGGTCGGCAAGATTCTGTTCGCGTTTCTTCCCCTGTTCTGGATCAAGCTCGTGTCCGGTGGCCTGTTCCTCTTTTTCGGTATAAGTACGCTGCGCTCCGGAGGGTTTGACGAAGAAGAGGAGGATGAGGAAGAACGGAGTCTTTCGGGGCGGGGGCCGGTGGTCATCTCATTCTTCATGATCCTTCTGGCGGAGCTGGGGGATAAGACCCAACTGGTCACAACAAGTATGGCTGCCCAGCACGAATCGCTCCTGGCAGTATATGCCGGCTCGACTCTGGCACTCTGGGCTGTTTCCCTGATTGGCATCTTCGTCGGCAAACAGCTGACCCGGTTCATCCCTCTCTCCTATGTCCACCGGGGGGCGGGAACCCTTTTTCTTGTTTTCGGTGCGGTCATACTTTACCAGGCCCTAGCCGGGTGAGAGAATCCGCTGTGCACTATCACGGCGCTGGCCCTTTGGGAGGGATAGCACCTTGACCCGTCAGAGTCAGATGTCCGACAGTCATATCGAAAAAATCTTCCTCTACCTGCTTGCCCTCTCCGCTTTGTTCCACGTGGCGATCTTTGCTGTCATCCTCATGGCTCCCGAGAAAAAAACGGTGGCGAAACAGGAACCGGTGATGATCGATCTCCAGGACCTCCCCCCTGCCAGCAAGCCCTCGACAAGAATTGAAAAGGAAGCCCGTCGCCAGGCTGAGAAGTTTAGGCGTGTTCCCCGGGAGATTGCCCCCAGGGGAGAGATGGAACGGGACCGGTCAGCACCTCCGCCGCCCAAGCAACCAGCCCAGACTTCTCCACCACGGCAGGCACCGGCGAAGTACCGGGGAGAGAGCCGTCCGACGGAAAGGGGAAGCCTGCCACTCAGAGAATCTCCCCGCGGGGTGGATATCTTCAAGCCGAAGGCGCAACCGGGGCCCGACATTGCCCGGCTTATGCCGAGCGCAGACAGGATGGCCCGGCTTGAAGACAGCTACCGGAAGAAATACGGACCGGAGGTGGCGGAGGGGGAAACCAGGTTCCTCAATACCGACGATATCATGTTCGGATCGTTCCTGCGCCGGTTCGAGACCTCGATCTACGGTGTCTGGCGCTATCCCCAGGAGGCGGCCCAGCTCGGTATCGAGGGGGTGACGCCGGTGAGGATAACCTTCAATCGCCGGGGAGAGATTGAAAATGTTGAAATTCTTGAAAGTTCGGGAAGCCGGATTCTGGATAACGAGGTGCTGCGCACCCTGCGGATGATCGGGCCGATCGGCGGCTTTCCACGCGGTTACGATAAGGACCAGTTCAAGCTGATCGCCTTTTTTCAGTATGGGATAACCAGGGGGGGGGGGCGCGGTATGCTGCACTGATGGGGCGTATGCTGCAACTGAAGGATGGAAGACGGGGGGAGAAATCCCCCCGTTTTTATTTGGCCAGCTTTTCCTTCAGATATTTACGGAAATCGTCGCCGAACTCATCCCGCTTCAGCGCGAGATCGACAGTGGCTTTCAGAAATCCCAACTTGTCGCCGCAATCGTGGCGTACCCCCTCGAAGAGGCAGCCATAGATCGCCTCTTCCCTAGCCAGTTTGACGAGTGCGTCGGTAAGCTGTATCTCTCCACCCTTGCCCGGTTCCTGCTTTTCCAGGATCGGGAAGATATCCGGCGTCAGGACATAGCGGCCGATGATTGCCATATCAGACGGGGCGTCCTTCGGTTTCGGCTTCTCCACCAGATCGGCGACCTCGTAGACCCGGTCGGTTATATGATTGGCTCTTACGCAGCCGTAGGAGGAAATGTTCTTCATCGGGACCTTTTCCAGTGCGAGCACCGTCCCCCGGTATTTACGGTAGATCTCGATGAGCTGGCCGAGGCAGGGCTTTTCACTGTCGATGATGTCGTCTCCCAGGAGCACGGCAAATGGCTCGTCACCCACGAAGTCGCGGGCGCAGAGGATTGCGTGGCCGAGTCCGAGTGCCTGCTTCTGACGGACATAGAAGATGTTGACCATTTCGGCGATGTCCCGCACCTGGGAAAGTTCGGCGTCCTTCCCCTTTTCGTAGAGGAGCGCTTCCAGCTCGAATGAGATGTCGAAGTGGTCTTCGAGTGCGCGCTTGTTCCGGCCGGTGACGAAGAGTATCTGTTCAATTCCTGCCGCAACCGCCTCTTCCACCACGTACTGCACGAGCGGCTTGTCGATGAGGGGGAGCATCTCCTTGGGGGTGGACTTGGTGGCGGGGAGGAACCGGGTGCCGAGCCCTGCAACGGGGAATACAGCTTTCTTGATCTGCATCAGCGAATCTCCTTGATGATTTCCGGAATCAACTCTTCCCGTCCCATGGCCATTATATGGAGACCGTCGCAGTGGCTGCGGACTGCCGATGCGATGCGGGAAGCTATTTCCACACCCTTGGCGACCGGGTCGGAAGCTTCTTCCATTTCGGCAACGATGTGGTCGGGCACCTTGAGCCCGGGAACGTTGCGGTTCATGTAGCGGGCCATGCCGGCGGACTTGAGGAGGATGATGCCGGCAATGACCTTCACGTTGAGGGGGCTGACGGCCGTGGTGAATCTGGCCAGCCGGTCAGGGTCGAAGATGGCCTGGGTCTGGAAGAACCGGGCCCCGGCGGTGGCTTTTTTCTGGAGCTTGAAAAGGGTCAGTTCGAACGGTTCAGCAGCCGGTGCCGCCGCGGCACCGGCGAAGAAGACCGGCGTGCCCATGAGCTTGTTGCCGGCCAGGTCGAAACCGCTTTCGAGGGTAGAGATTGCCTGGAGGAGCTGGACCGAATCCAGGTCGAAGACCGGCTTGCCCTGCCGGTGATCGCCGAAGGAGATGTGGTCGCCGGTGAGTGCCAGAATGTTGCTGACACCGAGGGCTGCAGCGCCGAGCAGGTCGCTCTGCAGTGCCATCCGGTTCCGGTCGCGACAGGTGATCTGGTAGACCGGCTCGATCCCTTCCCGGACCAGGAGGCTCGCCACTGCCAGGGGGGCGATGCGCATGTTGGCACCCTGGTTGTCGGTGACATTGATGGCGTCAACCTGCCTATTCAGGCTCCGTGCTGTGGTGAGGAATTCACCGCAGTCTGCTCCCTTGGGGGGACAGACTTCGGAGGTGATGACGAACCGGCCGGCGGCGAGTTTTTGCTGGAGTTGTGAGATCATATATTCACGAGAACCTGTCAGAGGGACACAGAAGTGCAGAGAAACCAATTTTAACAGGGATATCCAGGATAATCAGGATAAAAATCGGATTTTGTTTGCAGTGCTCTTGGCTTCATCCTGTAAATCTTCCATCCCTGTTAATAAGGTTTTGTCTTTCTCTGTGTCTCCGTGTCTCTGTGGTGGATTGCTTGCGGTTATTTGTCTAACTTCAGTTTTCCCGGCTTGAGCATCCGAGAGAAATCCTTGCCGGGAGCGATCTTGCCGAGATTGTCCGTGGACTGCTGTTCCTTCAGGCGCTGGTAGATCTGGTGCCAGACGCACTCTGATTCTGGGTCGGTTTCACACCGCCCTTCATCCATGCCGCCGCATGGGCCGTTCAGAAGCCCCTTGGGGCAGACGGTGACCGGGCAGATGCCGGCGGTTTCGGTGAGGATGCACTCGCCGCAGAGTGAACAGCGCTGTTCGAACTGGCCGAAACGCCGGATATTGCCGAGAAACAGGGTGTCGGCCCCCGCAATGGTTGTCTTTCCCGCACTGGCGGCAATGGACTGTACGCCGGCACCGCAGGCGAGCACGAGGAGGGCGTCGGCTTCCTCCACCATCTCCTTCCTGGCTCGCAGGTCACGGCCGACCCGCAGCATGTGGCATGCTTCGTCGATGACGATGGACCCGGTCACTTCCTTCCCCGCGGTGGTCAGGGCTTCCTGCATCTTCCAGACTTCTTCTTCCCCACCCGACTTGCAGACCGTCGCGCACTTTGCGCAACCGACCAGAAAGACGCGGGAACGCCCGTCGAGGCTGGCGAGGATATCTTCGAACGGTTTCTGTTTGCTGACGATCATGGTTCGCTAACGCTCCCCGTGAAAGGTGAATAGTGAATAGACGTTATGTGGATACATTGCTCCGCCTTTTCCCTTTTCCTATCACTTTTCACTATGCACCGTTCTCTTCGCAGACTCCACGGTGTTGTAGAGGAGCATGGTGATGGTCATGGGGCCGACGCCACCCGGGACCGGTGTGATGGCTGACGCCCGTTCGCAGGCCGCTGCGTACTCTACGTCCCCCACGAGCTTCTTGTCGCCGACCCGGTTGACTCCGACGTCGATAACCACTGCCCCCGGCTTGATCCAGGCGCCCTTGATCATCTCCGGCACGCCGACGGCGGCGATGAGGATATCGGCCTGCCCGACTTTTGCCGCCAGGTCCCGTGTCCGGGAATGACAGATGGTGACGGTAGCATGCTGCTGCAGGCACATGAGGGCGACCGGCTTGCCGACGATGTTGGAGCGGCCGACCACCACCACCTCCTTCCCCTTCAGGTCGATCCCGGTCTCCTTCAGCATGATCATGACACCGTAGGGGGTGCAGGGCTGGAAGAGCGGTTTGCCGATCATGAGCCGTCCGACGTTGTAGGGATGGAAACCGTCTGCGTCCTTTGAGGGGGAGATTGCTTCCAGCACCTTTTCTGTGTCTATCTGTTTCGGGAGCGGAAGCTGGACCAGAATGCCGTGGATGCGCGGATCGTGGTTCAGTTTGTCGATAAGTGCCAACAGTTCTGCCTCGCTGGTCTCCGCCGGCAGTTTATGTTCGTCGGAAAATATCCCCACGGCCTGGCAGGCCTTTTCTTTCATGCTGACGTAGACCTTGCTGGCCGGATCTTCGCCTACCAGTACCACAGCCAGTCCCGGTTGAATCCCACGGCTGGCAAGGGTTTTGACGTCGTTGGCAATTTCGCTGCGAATCTTGGCAGCAATAGCTTTTCCGTCGATTATCTGGGTCACAGTCGTACTCCCTTCATGCATAGGACCTTCATGCGTAGTAATGTCCGCAGATAATAGAAAACGAGGGGGGATTTGTAAAGCCTTTTAGGACAAAAAAAATCCTCCGGAGATGGAGGATTCTTTTTGTGTCCGCAGGGTTAGCTGCGTCAGGTCAGGCAGCGGCCGACGGGCAGCCGGCACAGCCGCCACCCGAAGGACAACCGGTTGAACCGGAGCCGCTCGTCCCGCTATATCCTTCTGCGTACCATCCTCCCCCCTTTAAGGTGAAAGCGGTACTGGAAATGAGTTTCTTAACTGTTCCACCACAGGACGGGCATTCGGTGGCAGGCTCATCAGAAAATTTCTGGCGCAGTTCAAAGGTGTTGTTGCAGGCAGTGCACTGGTACTCGTAAACGGGCATGGTTCGACTTCCTCCTGTCAAGCAGTTGATACTTAGGGGTATTCCCACTCTTCAATATAGTGGAGGGGGTCCCTTTTTGTCAAGGGGGATGATGTCTTTCCCCCGCTCAGGCAAGGAGGGAGTCGGCCAGGGCAAAGAGGAGACGGGAGCGGTAGATGAGGCCTGTCACCTTGCCGTCACGAACTACCGGAATACGCTGAAAGCGGTTGGCCACGAACAGGTCCGCTACGTCGAGGAGCTGGGCTTCCTCAGTGACCGATATTGCCTGCCAGTCCATGATATCGCTGACTTTTTTCCCCTTGATAGTGGCAGAGAGGGTGGCGTAAAACTCAGGCGATTCCTCTCGGGGCCGGCCTGCTTCATTCGCTTCCATCCCAAGGGTTTTGAGAATGGTGAGGGGGGAAAGTATGCCGGCAAGTTCGCCGTTGTCATTCACTACGACGATGCCGGGAGCGGCATTCATGTAGCTTTCGTCGCCGAAGTTCTTGTGCAGGATGCGGACAGCATCGCCGACGGAGGCGTGGAGCGAAATCATGGGGAAATCGGTGAACATAATGTCGCGGGCTTTCATGGGACTGACTCCAATAAGTTAATTGAGCAGGGCGAGGACTTCGTCCTTCCCGATGCCGGTTACCTGCACCGTCTTATGGCGCGACTTTGCACCGGCAACGATGGTTACCCGTGATTTTGCCACGCCGAGGAGTTTGGCCAGAAATTCCTGGCAGAGCCTGTTGGCTGCATCGTCCACCGGCGGTGAGGTCAATCGCAGCTTGAGCTCTTCCCCCTGAACGCCGCACAATTCGGTACGGGAGGCGCGGGGTTGCACATGGACGGAAAAGACGACGCTACCACCGGTTTCGGTGATTTTCAGAGAGTCACGATTCATCGATGTTCAGCATTTTGTAGTGCGAGTCGAGCAGGGACTTGAACGAGGTTTCGAACTGCATCTTTTCCCTGCGCAGGTCCTGGATCTGGCTGGTCAGCTGGGTAAGTTTTTTTTCCGCATCTATCAGGATTCGTTCCGCCTTCAGTTCGGCCTCGGAGACACGGAGGCTTGCTTCTTTCTGGGCATTGGCCTTCATCTCTTCGGTAACCCGCTGTGCCGCGAGCATGGTCTCGCGCAGCTTCCCTTCCCGCTCGGTCATCTCTTCACGTTCAACGGAAAGACGGTGCGCCTGCTCCTTCAACTCGCTGTTTTCCCGGAGGAGGTCCTCCATCTCGTGGGATACCGTCTGCAGGAAGCCGTCAACTTCCTCAGGATCGAGCCCGCCGAACATCTTCCCCTTGAACTGCTGCTGCTGTATATCCAATGGTGTTATTTTCATGGCATTCCTCCCCCGCTCATTTTCAGTCTGAAACCAAGTTCATATATGGAGGTGATGGCAAATTTCTGGATAAAAAAGATTCCCAGAAGAATCACAAGCGGTGACAGGTCGAGGCCACCCATGTCAGGGATAGCCCGGCGGACCCGCGAAAGGAGAGGTTCTGTTGCCCGGTAGAGGAACCTGACGATCGGGTTGTAGGGGTCGGGATTCACCCAGGAGACGATCGCCCGGCCGATGATGACATACATGTAGATGGTGAGGAGGATGTCGGCCACCTTTGAGACAGCGATGAGGAAATTGGCAACGACGAACATGGGGTGCCCCTTTGAATACGGCTCGAACAACTCGCAATTTATACAGAATATTCAATACCATGTCAAGCTCAACAACCCCTTGGGAACCTTGCTGCAACTCCATGGTCGGGTATGTTGTCCTTATCTTTCCCGTGGTGTGGAGGGTTGAATATTACCTGACGGGAGAACGAAGTGGTTGATGGTCTCGCCGGCCTGACTGGTAATTCCGGAGGGCTGTGGTACACTTGCACACATGCGCATCTAACCTATTGAATTTATTTTGGTTAGATGTTTCTAATTGAGGTGCGGGGTCGATTCTGCTATGTTAACCCTTTTGAAAATATTGGGAGGCGCTAATAGTGGGGGCTGGGGCGATGAACGAGCTGGAAGAGTACCTGCATAAACAGTCCCGGATGTTTCTTGCAGCGCTGGGGTTTGTCCTTGCAGTGCTTCTCGCCCTTGCCGATTACCTGAATCCCGGCATCCATCTGGATTTTGCCTATATGATTCCCATCGCGCTGGTCAGCTGGCATGCGCCACGCGGGGTGGGAGTGGCAATGGCCGGTTGTAGTGCCTGTATGTGGTTCTTCACGGGGAAACCTCCTCTTGACAGCCTGGCGACTTCCGCCATCAACGGGGTCAATTTTGCCATGCTGCTCGGAGGTTTTGTCGCATTTTCCCTGGTGGTATCCGCCCTGCGGCATGAACGAGCTATCAACCGGCATCTGGCACTCTATGACCGGGGGAGCGGTGCCTGCACCCGCAACTTCTTCTCCGAACTGGCGAGCGCCGAGATCAGTCGGGCACAACGCTATGGCCGGCCGTTCACCCTGGCTTTCCTTAATTTCCGGTACGGAGAGGGGACGCCCCCTAACCTTGGCTGTCGCAATGAAGGGGCGGTCCTGCGAAAGATTGCACGGTCAATCCGTGCCAATACCCGCAGTTGCGACGTGGTAGGTCTGCAGCGGGACTACGAGTTCGTTCTGATGTTGCCTGAGACGGACAACTGCTCAGCCGATATCGTACTCAGGAAACTCTATGACCGGCTTGCCGAACTGCTTCGGAAAAACGAGTGGGGGCTCCTGGTGGGGGTCGGCGCAGTGACGTTTCTGCGTCCTCCCGAAACGGTGGAAGAATTGTTGGAAAAGGCTGAACGGCTAGCAACCAGGGTGCGTGAAGGCGGGATAGGCAAGACGGTCCACGAGGTGTGCACTACTCCGTCGCTGTATACATGATCACCACACAACAAAGGAGGAATGAGCAATGCCTGACTTTGGAACACCCTTTTCGGGGTTGGCCCATGGCCGCAATCTGACCCACGAGGAACTGGTCCGCGCCATCCGGTTCCTTGTCGCGGCCGAGTACGAGGCTATCCAGCTTTACATGCAACTGGCCGAGTCAACTGACAACACTCTGGCGATCGAGGTGTTGAAGGATATCGCCGACGAAGAGCGGGTCCATGCGGGCGAATTCCTCGAACTCCTGCGGCTCCTGGCGCCGGATGAGGAAAAGTTTTACGCCAAAGGGACAGAGGAAGTTCGGGAGATGATGGAGGAGTTGCAGAAGAAGTCCTAGAATAAAGGGTAAGGAAAAGCCATCTTTAATGCCATGAATCGCGTAGAAGCCAGACCTGACGGGTTTTGAAAACCAGCCAGGTCTTATTGTGTGTGTCCGGTTTGTTCTAGGTCAATGTCTTCTTGAAGCGTTGCACGGCAAAAGAGAGGATGGCTATTCCGAGGAGGAAGAGCCCGAGCAGCTGTGGCCAGAGTATGGAGAGGCCCACTCCTTTCAGGAAGATGCTCCGGATGATGACGAGGTAATAGCGGAGGGGGTTGAGAAAGGTGAGCCACTGTACGGGTTCCGGCATGTTCTCGATGGGGAAGGCGAACCCCGAAAGGAGCATGGCGGGGAAGATAAACATGAACGAGCTCATCATAGCCTGTTGCTGGGTGCGGCTGATGGTGGAGAGGAAGAGGCCGAAACCGAGGCTGCTCATGAGAAACAGACCCGTGGCGGCGAAGAGAAGGGGGAGGCTGCCGCGGAGCGGGACCCCGAACCAGAAATAGGCCACGACGGTAACGAGCGCCACGTCAATGAAACCGATCAGTACGAAGGGGATGGTTTTCCCGAGGATGAACTCTCCGCGGCTGATGGGGGTGACGATCATCTGTTCCATGGTGCCGATCTCCTTTTCCCGCACCACGGCCATGCTAGAGAGGAGCATGGTGATTATCAGCACGATAAGGGCAATGACGGCCGGTACGTAGTAATTGCGGCTTTCCAGGTTCTCGTTGTACCAGGCACGACTCTGCAGTACGACGCCTTCCGGGGGTTCAGAGACTCCCCGTTGACGGGTGATCTGCAGTACCTGGAGTTGTTCGTTGTACCGCGCCGCGATGTTCATCGCATAGTTGAGCACGATCCCCGCAGTGTTGGAGTCGGTTCCGTCCAGAATGAGCTGCAGGGGAGCGGTCCGTCCACCCCGCAGGGTTTCCCCCATCCCCCGGTTCATCCGGAACACCGCCTTTACCTCTCCCCTGTCCAGAAGTTCCCTGACCCGTCCCTCCCGACTGATATGCTCGGTCACCTGGAAATAGCCGGATCGGACCAACCTGGCGGCGATGTCCCGGCTTTCAATGCTGTTGTCCAGATCGTAGATTGCGGTTTTTATCTGCCGTACATCGGTGTTCACCGCATAGCCGAAGATTACGGTCTGCACCGCCGGAATGACGAACAGGATAAAGCGCATCCGCGGGTCGCGTAGCGTCTGGATGAACTCTTTTTTCAGCATGCAGAGCAGTCGTTCAAACATTCGGTCTTCCTTGGGAACGGTCCATAATTTCAGGCGATCTTCTTCCGGAACTTCCTGATGGCCAGAGTTATCACCACGACGCCGAAAACTGCAAGAAATAGCGCCTCCGGAGCCAGGACGTCGATCCCCACATCCTTGAGATAGATTCCGCGCAGGATTTTGACGAAGTAGCGGGCGGTGATGATATGGGTTATCGCCCGGATCGGAAGCGGCATGTTTTCGATGGGGAAGATGAACCCTGAGAGAAGAAAGGCGGGCAGCATGGTTGTCACTATGGCAATCTGGCTGGCCAGCCGCTGGTTTTTCGTGACGATACTGATGAGCATGCCGAGGGAGAGGGCGCCGATCAGGAAAATGACTGACATGCCGAAGAGCAGCCAGAGGCTACCCCTGAGAGGTATATCGAAGATGAACTCACCGACCAGCACTGAGAGGATCAGGTCGATAATGCCGATGGTGAAATAGGGGATGAGCTTCCCCGTAATCAGTTCCGGTCCGGTGAGGGGGGTGGAGATCAACTGCTCCATGGTGCCGGTTTCCCATTCCCGCGCTACCGTGAGCGAGGTGAGGAGGGCGGTGATGACCATCATGATGACGGCGATGAGGCCGGGGAAGATATAGTTCCGGGATATCATGTCGGAATTGAACCAGATGCGGGGTCTGACATCCAGCTGCCCGATGGATATTCCGTTACCTGAGCGTCTGGCCAGCTTCAGGACGACCTCCTGGGAATACTCCTGTGTGACCGCATTGGCGTACCCGAGAGCGATAGTGGCGGTGTTGGAGTCACTGCCGTCAAGGATTGCCTGGACTTCGGCGCGGCGGCCCGTTTCGATCCGGCGGGCGAAGTCCACGGGGATGACTAGGGAGAAGAGTGCATCGCGCCGGTCGATGGCCCGTTCGATCTCACGGTAGGTATCTGTGGTCCCCTGCAGGGAGAAGTAGCGGGAGTTGGCGAAGCGGCTGACGAAGTCCCGGCTCGTAGCGGTGTTGCTCTGGTCCCATACCACGAGCGGCACCCGGTCCACATCCAGGGTCAGGGCGTAGCCGAACAGAAAGAGGAGCAGCATGGGGATGGCGAGCCCCATCATGAGGCTGCGCGGGTCCCGTATGACGTGGAGGAATTCCTTGCGGGCGACCGCCTTGATGCGCAGCAGTTTCATCGTGCAAATTCCTGCTGCGGCGCTTCCCGTCTATCCCGGGCTTCGATGAGCGAAACGAACACGTCCTCCAGGGAGGGGATGATCCTTTCTGCCTCTACCGATGGATAGCCAGCATCTTTCAGTTTTCTCTCGATGGTCGGAATTGCTCCCTCTGCCTGTTCCACTACCACATGCAGCCCCCGTCCAAAGAGGGCCGCGTGGCGCACTCCCGGCAGTTCCTCAATGAGCCCCATGGCGTCCTGGGGGCGGTCGCAGAATACCTCCACGATCTCTTCCCTCATTTCTCTGGTCTTCAGTTCCTCAGGAGTGCCGAGGGCGATCAGTTCACCCCGGTAGATGAGACCGAGCCGGTCACAGTATTCGGCCTCGTCCATGTAGTGGGTGGTAACGAACACCGTCACTCCTTGGCCAGCCAGGTGGTAGATCAGGTCCCAGAAGTTGCGCCGGCTGATGGGGTCAACCCCGGAGGTCGGCTCATCCAGAAAGATGATGGGTGGCTCGTGGAGGATGGCACATCCCAATGCCAGCCGCTGTTTCCAGCCGCCGGAAAGGATGGCGGTACCGGAGCGGCGGTGCTCCCCGAGTCCGGCCATCCCGATTACCCACTCCTTCCTCTCCCGCTTCTTGGCATCGGGAATCCGGTAGATACCGCTGTAGAAGTCGATGTTCTCCTCCACGGTGAGGTCGTCGTAGAGGGAGAACTTCTGGCTCATGTAACCGATGTTTTTCTTGATCTTCTCCGCATCGCGCCCAATGTCGAATCCCGCCACGGTCCCGCTCCCGCTCGTTGGAGGGAGAATGCCGCAGAGCATTCGTATGGTTGTGGATTTGCCGGCTCCGTTGGGGCCGAGGAAACCGAAAATCTCCCCCCGCTTTACGTTGAGGTTCAGACGATCGACAGCCACGAAGTCGCCGAACTGCTTGGAGAGGTCCGTGAGGGTGACGGCGTAATCGATGGCCGGGTCGTTCATTGCGCACCATCCTGGCTTGAGAGCACTGACACGAACACATCCTCCAGGCTCGGCTCGATCTGCCGGATGCCGCGGAGCTCGATCCCCTCTGACTTCATCAGCGGGGTGACGGTGGTTTCTCCCGTGTCGGGATCACCGGTCACCAGGTGGACCCGGTCGCCGAAGAGTCCGACCGATGCTTCGGGAAACCGGTTGCGCAGGAGACGTGCGGTTAGGCGGGGGTCGGCGGTACGGATTTCGAGGATGATGCCGCGCATGAGCTTTTTAAGGTTTGTCGGGGTATCGCAGGCGAGGAGCTTCCCCTTGTGGATGAGCCCCACCCGGTTGCAGCGATCCGCTTCGTCCAGGTAGGCGGTAGTGACGAAGATGGTGACTCCCTCCTTCAGGAGCTGATAGAGGATGCGCCAGAAGTCACGGCGGGACACCGGATCGACGCCGTTGGTAGGTTCGTCGAGGAAGAGGACCTTGGGGGTGTGGACAAGGGCGCAGGCGAGCCCCAGCTTCTGTTTCATGCCGCCGGAGAGGTTTCCTGCCTGGCGTTTTCTGAAGGGGGTGAGATTGCTGAAGGAGAGGAGCCGTTCGATTTTTTCGGCACGTCCGCGCCGGGGAAGACCGTAGATGTCGGCGTAGAAGTGGATGTTCTCCATCACCGTCAGGTCAGGGTAGAGGCCGAAACGCTGGCTCATGTAGCCGATGTCGTTCTTGATCGCCTCGCTGTCGCGCATCGTATGCCGCCCCAGCACCCAAGCCTCACCACCGCTCGGGTCCATGATGCCGGCAAGCATCCGCATGGTGGTTGTCTTACCCGCCCCGTCCGACCCGACCAGGCCGAACAGTTCACCCTGCGCGGCGGAGATGGTGAGACCGTCAACGGCGGTGAGCTTGCCGAAATGTTTGGTCAGGTTGTCGGTCTTGATAGCATCCATAAGGCACAAAATCAATTAACAAGGATGCACAGGATATACAGGATAAAACCTCAAATAGGTTGGACTAAAATCCTGATTATCCTGAATATCCCTGTCAATTTGTCTTTCCCGTAAGTATTTCCCCATCCGCCGGCATTCCCGGCTTCAGTTCCATGTTCGGATTAGGGATGGTAATTTTGATCCGGTAGACGAGCTTGACCCGTTCCTTCTGTGTCTGAACGCTCTTGGGTGTGAATTCCGCCTCGCTGGCGATGAAGGAGATCTTCCCCTGGTAGGACTTGCCGGGGTAGGTGTCGGTGGTGACCCTGACCTCCTGGCCGAGTTTCACCCTGCCGAGGTCGGTTTCATTGATGTAGGCCCGGACCCAGGTGTTCTCCATGTCGCCGATGGTAATGACTGGCGTGCCGGGGGCCACCTGTTCACCCGGCTCTACATGCTTGGCCATGACCATGCCGGCCGAAGGCGCGGCAAGGGTGGCGTAGGAGAGCCGCTCCCTGGCGATGGCCAGGGCTGCCCCCGATTCCTTGGCTCTTGCGCGTCCCTGATCGATCCTTTCCTTCCGTGGCCCCTTGCGTGAGAGGGTGAGGCTCTCACGCGCCAGTCGTACATTAGCGATTGCAGCATCGGCGGCTGCCCGTGCATTGTCAAGATCGCGACGGGAAACAACTTCCCGCTCGAACAGATTTTTGACCCGCTTGAAGTCAGCCTCTGCCCGGGTCGTCTCGGCTTCGGCTCGCGACAGGGTTGCCTCCGCCTGACCTATCTCCTCTTTGCGGGAGCCCGCTTCCAGCTCGGCCAGCACCGCACGGGATGCCTGTACATCCGCCTCGCGCAGCGCCACTTCCTTGGCAAGGTCAGAGCTGTCGAGACGGGCGACGAGCTGGCCGGCATCGACCTTCATCCCTTCGTCTACCAACCGTTCAATGACCCGTCCCGGTATTTTGAAACTTACCTCAACGGTGGTTACCTCAATATTTCCCGACACCCGGACAGCTCCGTCCGTCGTGCGGGGATTCCTGAGCATGAAAAACGCTGCGGCAGCCGCCACCAGCGCCAGGACAATGATCACCACGAGCTTTTTAGACACCGTAAACCCCTTCCGTTCGGAATTCCATAGTGATTTATACCATCTAATGCTGCCGATTGGAATGCTTTGTGCTCCTTATAACTCAAGGCAGTGTTGAAAAATGGGACAAATCCATCATAAGGCGGTGATTTAATTGAAAACGGTACTTATCTGTGATGACGAGCCCATCGTCAGATTGAGCCTAAAAAACAAGCTGAAGGAGCTTGGGTTTGATGAAATTATGGAGTGCGGAGACGGGAACGTGGCGGTGGAAACGGCGCTTGCCCGCATCCCCGACATGGCCATACTGGACGTGGCGATGCCGCGCCTGGACGGCATCTCTGCGGCCCGGGAGATCAGGAAGAAGCTGAAGATACCGATCCTCCTCCTCACTGCCTGTTACGACGAGGGGACTGTCAAGAAGGCAAAGGAAGCAGGCATTGCCGCGATCCTCACCAAGCCGTTCCGCGAGCAGGATCTCTGGCCGGCCATCGAACTTGCCTTTGCCCATGCCTCGGAGGTGGAAGAGCTCAAGGAGGAAGTGGAGGACCTTCGGGAATCCATTGAGAGCCGGAAGACGATTGAGAGGGCCAAGGGTGTTCTCATGCAGCGCCAGGGGCTTTCTGAGCCCGAAGCGTTCCGAAAAATGCAGAAACTGGCCATGGACAAGCGGAAAAGCATGCGTCAGATTGCGGAGGCGATACTTCTCACTGAGTAATAGTGGCGAAACACCGGCCCGACTGCGTGGCAGCAAGTCGATTCTCTTCTTCGCTACGCATTCGGGCGTTGTCTGACCATCTCCGTTCCCATTTCTCCCTACTCGATTCCCCCAAAAGCACTTCTGTCTAAAAAATAAGCACCAGTTTATTTAGTGATTGAAAATACATTACGTCTCCTATATCTTGCCGAAATACGGTAGAAAATTATTCTTTGGTTCTGTAAGAGCCTCATCTGATATTTTTCGGGAAAGATCGCGGAAACGACCATGCTGTTACGATTGTTTACCCTCGCCATGCTGCTGCCGATCGCTCTTTCTGGCTGCGCCAGCCCTCCAAAGAGCAGGCCTGAGGCACAGGCGACCCTTACACGCCTGTGGGATGCCGATGCGCCGGCGCGGTCCTATGATGAATACCTGAGTGTCGAGGAAGCCTATGTCCAGGCCGAAGCTTTTCTGAAAAAAAACAACAGCCGGATGGCCGAGAACTATTACCGGCTCGCCCTGGTTAAGGGGAGACTTCTTGAAGAACAGATTGCAGGGAAGGGGGAGAAGCTCGTCCTGTCTACCTCGGGTTCTCCTTCTGCCGTGCAGGTCAGAGTTCCGTCCGGTGAATCGCTGAAGAAATTTCCGAGCGGTCAGGACGGGGAAGGGCAGTCAGTCCCCTATTCTGTCCCGACAGCAGTGGCTGCGGAACCCGGTCGGCCGATTGTAAGCCAACCACTTCCTGCAAGGCAGGGAGAGGCTGGTTTCGATCCCGAAGTGCAGGAAGATGCTTCGCGTGAGCCGAAAGCCGTTGGAGAAACTGAACGGGCACAATCGCACTTCCCTTCCCGGGTCATCAAGTCCGACCGGATAATTGGCGGTGAAGAGTGTTATGTAGTGGAAAAGGGGGATACCCTGGGGTTGATCGGCGCGAGGCTGGGGGTCAGCTGGCGGTATCTCGCAAAGATCAATAATCTCGACCCGAAGAAGTATCTCTACGAGGGACAGGAACTGAGGGTGGTGAACCGGAAAATCGTTCCCAAAAGGATCAGGAATGGGCTGGTTATCAATATTCCCGATCGCATGATGTATTACTTCAAGCAGGGGCGACTGACGAAATCCATTCCCGTGGCCCTCGGGAGACCAAACACCCGTGATATCCAGGAAGACGATGTCGTCTGGCACACCCCCACCGGCGTGTTCAGGATACTGACCAAGGAAAAAGATCCGGTCTGGCGCGTTCCTCCCTCCATCCAGAAGGAGATGGAAAAACAGGGGAAGGAGGTTGTCACCAGGGTTCCGCCGGGGGAGAAGAACCCTCTTGGCAGATATGCATTGCGGACATCGATCCCGGGGATAATGATCCACAGCACCATTCGCCCTGCCTCCATCTATGGTTTCAGCAGTCATGGTTGCATCAGGGTTTCGCCCGGCATGATGGAAGACCTGTTCGATGAGGTCGAGGTCAACACCCGGGGTGAAATCATCTATGATCCGATCAAGGTCGCGGTTACCAAAGACGGTCGTGTGTTCCTGGAAGTTAACCGGGATATCTACGACAAGAAGATAGACTTTGAAAAGGAAGTGAAAGAGGCTCTCCGGAAAAACAGGGCGACCGGCAAGGTTGACTGGAAGAAGGTCAATCTCGTCCTCAGGAGCAAACTCGGTATAGCCGAAGATGTCACGATGTAGGCAGTACTCCTGAATTCCCAGACATGTTTCCCGGAGAAACCTGCCGGTCGTTTCTTTTTTCGGGTTTTAATTTGCTGGTCAGGGTGGTAAAGGCCACCGTTGATGCTTATAGTAGTAAGTATGGTGCATGTTGATGAGCATAACGGTAAGTTGGAGGAATGGCGGGTCATACCCCCTGGTCTGGGTAAGGGCGATGCCATCAGCCCCCTTTCCGAGCAGCGTGCCCATCTCTGGTCACTGGTCCTGGAGGCGCGCCATATCCCCTCCTTCATCGAGCCTGGCGACGGAGGGTGGCTGCTTCATGTGCCGGCGGCTGACCTTACCGTTGCCTGCAACGAACTGCGCCTCTTCGAAAAGGAAAACCGCAACTGGCCCCCACCCTTGTTGCCCCACCGCCCTCTGGTGGAAAATACCCTCCCCACGCTGTCGGTTCTCCTCCTCCTTGCCACCTTTTACAATCTTACCCGTCTTGACATATCTCTCGCCGGTCATACCTCCGTCGACTGGGTTGAACTGGGCAATGCCCATGCTGGCGGTATTCTGGACGGCCAGTGGTGGCGGCTCGTCACCGCGCTGACCCTCCATGCCGACTGGCTGCACCTCATCAGCAACCTGACGATCGGTGGTATCTTTATCCTCCTCCTCTGCCGCGAACTCGGGTCAGGTCTTGCCTGGAGCCTCCTCCTCGGCGCCGGAATACTCGGCAACCTGGCCAATGCCTTTTTTCAGCTTTCAAGCCACCGGTCGGTCGGTGCTTCTACCGCCGTGTTCGGAGCAGTCGGCATATTTGCCGCCATCAGTGTGGTGCGTTATCCTTCCCCCCCGCAACGGCGCTGGCTTCCTCCAATAGCTGCCGCACTGGCTCTCCTGGCTATTCTGGGTACAGAGGGGAAGAACACCGACCTGGGGGCGCACCTGTTTGGTTTCGTCTTCGGGGTGGTGCTCGGAGCTATGGCGGAAAAGGCAGAGGGGAGGTACGGTCGTCCCGACAGGAGGCTGAATGCCCTGCTGTCACTTTTATGCGGTGTCGTGGTGGCATCTGCATGGTGGTGGGCGCTGTTGTACGGTGGTAGATGAGAGAGGGACCGGTCATGTATAAAAGAAATATCAGCTGGATGGAAAAATCACAGCGTTTCCTGGTAGTGTGACTAGTTTAATAAATCCAGCTCGTTACGGGACAGGATTCTTGAATTCACCGGCTTGCTGTGTGTAAATAAGAACAAAATATTTATACAGTAAGTGTCTCAATCGGAGGGGTTACCACCATGGTGAGGAATGTTTAAATAATTTATTCTTCATGATACCAGTCAGTTACGATGTATTTGTGAAATTATTCTTATTTTGGCCCGGTCGCTGCAATAGTAAAGACAAATGATGTGAAGCAAAAAAAAGGATTCGAGGAGGATGTCATGAGAACACTAGCTAATGTAACCGCAGCGATGGCCATGATGATCGGGACTGTTTCTTCTGCCTTTGCGGCCTCCGGCGCCCGGGAAGACAATAGCGGCATCTTCGCAGGAATCTTCCTCGCATTCTGCGCGCTGATCGTAGTAGCCCAGATGCTGCCGGCCGTGCTGATGATGCTCGGCTTCGCCAAAGGGGTCAAAAGGGAAGTGGCCCATGAGCATGCAGCGAACTGAAGGAGGAGCGATGGTACACCACAATCGAATAAGTATCGGGAACCAGGGGTGAAAGGGGGGCGATCAGGAGATCAGCCCCCCTTTCCGTTTGATCGTCCCGATAACGTGGTAAAATACTGCCACTTTCTCAGGACAGAGTGAAACCGTTTTGGTACATTTGGGCAAATAAGAGAGAATGTTCGGCTGTTGTATGGGTGAGAATGATCGGGGCGACTCGCTGGCCGCCCCTGTCACGGTGTCATCAGAACTGGATCTGGCAGCGCATGTTGGGACCTTCGCTTCGCACCCAGAGCAGAATCTTTTTGCAGCGGTCGCACCATTCGCGGACATCCTTCTCGAAGGTTGTGCAGTCTGCTACGACTTCCAGTACTTCTCCCTGTTGCATCTTGAGCGACATTGTGGTGAGCCGGAGGGTTGGTTGCGGGCATTTCATCCCGCGTGCGTCAAATGTAGTGACAGACATATTCATGCCTCCTTTCCATGGTGGTTAGTGGCGAGTGGACCAAGTCGCCTGAGCGACTCGACCATCTCCGTGACAATTCTCGCAAAACGTTCTCCTTCGCCGGCGGAGACGTAATCGAGCCGGCAGCGCTCCTCTTCGATGCCAAACTGACCGAGCAGCAGCTTTAACAGCCTGTTGCGCTGAGCCGTGCGGTAATTCCCCTCCTTGTAGTGGCAGTCCCCCGGGTGGCAGGCCAGTATGAGCACACCATCCGCCCCTTTGTGGTATGCCTGCAGGACAAACTGGGGATCGACACGTCCGCTGCACATTACCCGGACCACATGGATATTCGGAGGGTAGGCGATTTGCGCAGTTCCCGCCTTGTCGGCTCCTGCATAGGAGCACCAGTTGCAGAGAAAACCGATGATCTTCGGCTCGAAGCCGGCTGGCACGTTATGGCGTATCATCCGAGGGCCTCCTCCTGTTCCGCCGTGATCTCTGCGAAGGTGAAATGGTGTCCTTCCATGGCACCAGCCGGACAGGCCGCCACGCAGGTGCCACAGCCGTGGCAGAGGATCGGGTTGACGGCGGATTTGCGGCTCTCTTCGTCAAAACCAGTTGCCTTGTAGGGGCAGACCGCTATGCAGACACGGCAGCCACCGCACCGGTCGGTCTGCACGGCGGCGGTAATCGGCTCGATCTCCAGCTTGCGGCCGGGGATCAGCCCGGCAAGCACATACCCCGCAGCCGCCATCCCCTGCTGCATGGCCTGCTGAATGTCCATGGGGGATTGGCAGGTCCCCGCCAGATACACTCCCATGAGCTTGCTCTGGGCCGCATCGAGCCGACCATGGAGCTCTTCGAAGAATCCCCAGCGGTCACGACTGACGTCAAGCACCTCGGCCAGGGTGGCTGCTCCCTGATTAGCGGCAATGGCGGGACAGAGGATGACAAGGTCCGCATTAAGCTTGCCATATTGGCCTACGCTTATAATAGTTCCGCCATTGCCTGAATTGCAAGAGTAAAGTGAGAATTCGCTAATATTTTCGTAGCGAATCAGGTCCACGGCATGGCTCGTTACCGCCTCCCGGTAAAGAGTGGTTCCGTCCTTGCCGGGAAGAACCAGTTGCCGGTAGAGGTGGGTAATCCTGATATCGGGGAGCCGTGAGCGCAGCAGGTGGTCGAACTTGAAGGCATACTGGCAGCAGACACCGGAGCAGTAAGGGACGTGCCCATCGTCGAGGCTGCCGACGCAGTGGATGATGGCGACACTTCCCGGCGGTTCCCCCTCTTTCGTCACCAGTTCTCCGCCGGTCGGTCCGGTGGAGGAGAGGATTCGCTCGAATTCGTAACTGGTATATACGTTCGGCAGGCGGCCGTAGCCGAGGTTTGGCAGGGCCGAGCAGTCATAGAGGCCGGCACCGGTGGCAACAATAATGGCGCCGACATTCCGTTCCTTCACCAGTTCTCCCGCATCCAGATCGATGATGTCCGGGCCGAGGGGGCAGGCATCCTTGCAGAGGCGGCATTCGTCTCCCTTGCCCCTGACGCAGGTCTGGTGATCGAGGTAGGGGGCGTAGGGGAGGGCCCCGGCGAAGGGGAAGTCGATGCCTTTCCGTTCGCTCATGCCGCAGTTGAATTCGTTGGGTGCGCTTGCGGGGCAGGCGGCGACGCATTCACCACAGCCGATGCACTGAACCGGATCGACGTGACGCGGTTGTTGACGTAGTTTGACGATGAAATTGCCGTAGTAGCCGGTCACCTCCACCACGTTTGTCTGGGTGAGGAGTTCCACGCGGTCGGCGTGTTCGCCATGGAAGACATCTCCCATGAGTGGCTCCAGCATGCAGGGGGCGCACTCCATAGCGGGAAAGAGCTCTTCGTAGCGGACCGGCTTGCCGCCGATGACCGGATCCTTTTCTACGAGGACCACGCGCCGGTCGGCGGCGGCCAGGGTGAGGGCGGCCTTGAGGCCGGCTGGACCGGCACCAATCACGAGTACGTCGGGGATGATGTCCAGTTTCTGTTTTTCCAGCGGTTCGTGGAGCCGCACCCGGGCTATTGCACTCCGGATGGCGCTGACTCCCTTGCTCAGAGCCCGTTCGGGATCGGAAGTCACCCAGGCGACCTGCTCACGGATGTTCGCCATCTGGAAAAGATAGGGATTAAGTCCGGCGCTTTCCAGAACCCGCATGAAATTCGCCTCGTGGTCCCGGGGCGAGCAGGCGGCAATGACCACCCGGGCAGGCTCCTTGTTTCGAATATCTTCGGCCAGAAAGCGTTTGCCGTCTTCCGAACAGAGGAATCCGCAGGTCTCGAAATAGTCAACTTCCGGCATGTCCTGGAGTCGTGCCTTGACCTGCTCCGGGTCGATCCTCCCGGCGATGTTGATGCCGCAGTTGCAGAAGTAGACCCCTACACGCATGCTGACCTCCCCATGGACGACAGTTCACCGATAATGCCGGCGATGACCTGTGGTATGGCCATGGCCACGGCGGGGGTGAGGAATTCGCCGAACTGTCCAACTTCCGCCGCTTCCACCCCCCAGATCGTGATCTCGCGGGGGAGCCGGATGCCGAGGAGACGCGCCGTTTCGAGCGCCGTGGCCAGGTCGGTGTCGTGGCTCGATGCGGCATGGCGGGTGGCGACGAAGTCGGCCGGCGAGAATTGGCGGAGCGTGCCGGGGGGGAGGGTACCGGTCACCATGGCATCCACCACCCACGCCCTGTCAAAGCCCGCCATTGCTTCCATAAGCCGGATTTCGCCGGTATAGAGTTCCTGGAGCACGATGTTGTTCCGACCGCCCAGAGTTTCCTGCAACCGGCGGACGGTGGTGATTCCTACGGCGTCGTCCGTGAGCAGAGGGTTGCCTATGCCGATAATGGTCGCTTTCGCGGAGGTCGTCATAGCGTTCTCCCCAGTTCCCGCAGGACAGTACCCTGTGGGTCGCGGATACGAAGCCGGAACGGCATCTGGCCGGGAAGGGCATGGGTGGCACAGGAGAGACAGGGATCGTAGAGGCGGAAGGCCATCTCGATCCGGTTGAGGAGCCCCTCTTCGATAACCTCTCCTCCCTTGATGAGCCCCTCGGCCGCACGCTTCACCGACATGGCCATGGGAGCGTAGTTGTTGGTGGTGCCGACGATAAGATTCACCTGCTGGAGCACTCCGCGCTTGTCGGTGACGTAATGGTGGGTGAGGGTGCCGCGAGGCGCCTCCACCGAGCCGATGCCGGACCCTTTTATGCCGCGCGGGTCGGGGATGGTGCGGATGTGGGGTGAGATGATTTCCGGGTCTTCGGCAAGTTCCAGCATCCGCTCGGCGGCGTAGAGAAGTTCCACAAGCCGGGCCCAGTGGGTGGCGAGACGATGGTGCACCGGCTGGTACCGTCCCGTGTCGTTTTTCGTGCTGCCGAAGGTGGCAAACAACCGGTCGAAGTGCTCCTGTGCCAGGGGGGTCGCCATGCCGTCCGCAACGTTCAGCCGGCTCAGGGGGGTTGCGGTGTAGACACCGCTCTCCGGGCCATCCACGAATCCCTTCCAGCCGACGTTCTTCAGGTAGGGGAACTTGAGATAGGTCCAAGGCTCGACCCGTTCGGCGATATGGTCCATGTAGGAGGACGGCGGGTAGGTAACCAGTTCATTCCCGTCGGGATCCACCACCCGGATGAGGCCGTCGTAGAAATTGACCCGCCGCTCCCCATCCACCGTTCCCATGGAATAGGTGCGGTGGAGGTAGAGGTTTGAGGTGACGAGCTCCCGGTAGACCGGATTGGCGAGAACGATGTCGGCGAACAGCTGCAGGGTGAAAAGGGCGAATTCCACGTTCTGCCGCGCTGCCTCGACGATCTCCGCCTGCTCGGCCGAGGTTACCTGCCGGCTCCACCCCCCCGGCACCCCTGCCACCGGGTGGATCCCTCGTCCGCTCAGGAGCTGGATGATGTGATGATTGCGGGACCGGCAGCCGATTACCTGTCGGGCGATATCGAGTCCCACCTTGCGGGCCACGCCGAGGATGTTCCGTTCCCCCGGGGGAGCGTCGGGGCCGACGATGAAGTCAGGGCCGCCGAGAGCGTAAAAATGGGTGGTGTGGTCGGTGACGAAGAAAGCCATGTAGAGCAGTTCGCGAATTTTTCGCGCGGCCGGCGGCGGTTCTACCGCGAAGAGGTCGTCGAGGGCCTTGACCGATGCCATGTGGTGGGCTTCGGGGCAGACACCGCAGATCCGGTTGGTGATGATCGGCATCTCTTCGGCCAGTCGGCCGATGCAGAACTGTTCGAATCCACGCAGTTCGGGGACCTGAAAATAGGCGTTGGCCACGTTCCCCGCGTCGTCGAGGAAAATCTCTATTCTGCCGTGCCCTTCCAGGCGGGTTATGGGGTCGATGCTTATCCGCTCCACGTTATCTCCTGACCGTGCCTTTCAGCAGTGATTCCGCCAGCGTGAACTTGTAGAAAGTCCCCGCGTAATCGGGGATGGAGCCGAGTACCTTGTCTATGTGCGCGGTAATCTCACTTTCCGGCAGCCCTTTCAAGGCGTCGATGTCAATGATGGAGCCGAGGGCCGCAACCATCTTCGCCCCCTGGTCGAGTACCCCCTCCGGAGCGCCGTAACATCCGGAACAGGGCATGTTGGCCTGGGGGCAGAGAGCGCCGCAGCCGTCACGGGTGGCAATTCCCATGCAGACAAGCCCCTGCTCCAGAAGACATCGCTCGGTGTCGGGAATGATTTCCCAGGTCCGGTAGAAGCGCGTGATTTTCTTGTCTTCCTTGCGGCGGTCGCATTCCTCGCAAACCGTTGTCTGTCCGGTGCCAAGAACGCTTCCCCGGGGGGGAAGGGGGCCACCCTGAAGCACCAGTTCTATGGCGTTCCATATCTGGTGGGGTTCGGGAGGGCAGCCGGGGATGACGTAGTCCACATCGACCACCTGGGAGAGGCTCTTCACCCTACCGTAAAAGGCAGGCAGCTGCAGTTCTCCCTCCGGCATGGAAGTTTCGGTCTGGGGGAAGATGAGGCTGTGATTCTCCACGGTGGGATTGTCCAGGTAGATGCTGGCAAAATGGTCAACGGGGGCATGAAGGTTGGAAAGGGCCGGTATGGAGCCCCCTTTGGCGCAGGCGCCGAAGGCGATGAGGAGTTGGGATTTGCGTCGCATGAGGTGGGCCATCTCCTCGTTTTCGGCGGTACGGATTGCGCCATTGAAGAGGGTCAGGGCGATCCCCCGGTCGGGAAGCGCTTCGATGTCGCGCAGTTTGGTGTCCATAAGGCAGGGGCAGAACATGAAATCGAAGGCTTCGTCCACGTCGAGTAGCCGTTCGTGCAGGTTAACGAGGGCAATTTCACATCCCCCGCACGATGCGCCCCAGAACATGGCGAGTTTCGGTTTGTTCGACATAGCCGACCTTTCTCAGACAGGTGAGATGGGGAGCCTGTCCAGGGTCAATTATCCCCGGCAGCTCTGTTCCTGGGGGTAGGGATGCAAGATTACTGCCGTTTAATTATTTGCAGGTAATTGGGCTGGGTAAATGCTTGCGGAGTCCCCGCTTGGCTGTTTGGCGTCGGTGGCGAAGTGTGGCGGGGAAGGGTGAATTCGGGGAATAGAGGGGTACTTGAACGGGTAATAACGATGGAGTCGCTGTCATTTGGCAGGGTTACGGACGGCATGTGGCGATACGGCAGGAGAATCAAATTTCCAGAGCGGCCTGCTGCTTCATCAGGTATGTCCTGATGTCGCGACTGCTTTCCATGGTCAGTACTGTCATGGCAATTTCCCGGGCGAAGGTCAGACTTGTCTTGCGGATTGCCTGTTTTACCAGCGGGATGTAGGGGGCGGAGAGGCTGAAGTCGGTGATACCGAGGCCGAGGAGGAGGAGGGCGTTGATTGGTTCGGCGGCCATCTCGCCGCAGAGGGAGACCTGCTTGCCGGCGGCCCGACCCACGTCGGCCACCCGCTTGATGGAGTGGAGGATGGCCGGGTGATAGGGGTCGTAGTACTGTTTCACCTTGGGGTTGTTCCGGTCCGCAGCCAGGGTGTACTGGATCAGGTCGTTGGTGCCGATGCTGAAGTAGTCCACCTCACGTATCAGCATATCGGCGATCTGCACTGCCGCCGGGAGTTCCACCATGATGCCGGTGCGGATTGAGTGGTCGAACGGTTTTCCCGCGCGCTCCAGTTCCGCCTTGACATCTGCCAGGATTTGTTTGACGGTCCGAATCTCGTCCACACCCGAAACCATGGGGAACATGAGGCTGGCCTTGCCGTGGGGGGAGGCGAGAAGAATCCCCGCAAGCTGCTCGCGGAAGATATCCTGCAGGTCGAGGGAGACCCTGATGGAACGCCATCCCATGAACGGGTTGTCTTCCTTTGGATACGTAAAGTAGGGGAGCCCCTTGTCGCCGCCAATATCCAGGGTCCGGATATTCACTGGCAGGCCGGCGAACCCTTCCAGCATCTTCATGTAGAGGACCTGCTGTTCGATCCGGCCGGGGAATGCTTTGCGCGTCATGAAAGGGAACTCGGTACGGTAGAGGCCCACCCCCTCGGCGCCATTGGCGAGGGCGACGCGGATGTCGGAGAGGAGTCCGATGTTGGCTCGAAGGCTTACCCTCACCCCATCGGTGGTCTCCGCCGGCAGGTCGCGGAGTTCTTCCAGTTCCCGCTGGCGCACACCGTGGTCCCGCTGCAAACGCTCGTATTCACCCCTGATCTTGTCGTCCGGGTTGAGGTAGATATGGCCGGAATTGCCGTCGATGATCACTTCGTCCCGCAGGCCGATCTGTTTGATCAGGTCGGGGACTCCGAGCACGGCCGGAATACCGAGGGATCTGGCCATGATGGCCGCGTGGGAATTGACATCCCCCTTTTCAGTGATGATGCCGAGGATCTTTTCGTGGTCGAGGGTTGCCATGTCCGACGGGAAGATGTCCCGGGCCACGATGATTCGTTTCTCTCGCAGCCGGTCGCGGCGCTCCGAGCCGTCGAGGGCGTTGATAATTCGCCGGCCGATGTCTTCCATGTCCGCTGAACGCTCACGCAGGTAGGGGTCATCCATCTGGGCGAATGCCCGCACGTAGTTCTCCACCACCTTCCGGACAGCCTGGCCGGCGCTGATTCCACTGTCGATAAGGTCATTCACCTTGCCGAGAAAGCCCCGGTCCTCCATGATCATGAGGTGAGTATGAAAGATGGATGCGTCTTCCTTCGACAGCATATCGCCAACCCGCTTTTCCATGTAGAGGGTCTGGATCTTGGTCTTTTCCAGGGCAAGCTGAAAGCGTTTCCGCTCTTCCTCACGAGGGAGGGCGGTTTCCAGTTCCACTCCGGCATGGTTGGTGCGCTGGCTGAGGATGTATATCTTTCCCCAGCAGAAGCCGGGGGAAGCGGCGATTCCAATCAGGGAAAAGTGCTGGCGCCCTTTCTTCTTCCGGGTCGGGCTCCCCTTCTCTTCCTTGATGAGGCCTGCAGCCCTCATTCGCTCCAGTTCCTGCTGGAAGAAGGCCCGTTCCTCCTCCTTGCGGCGGATGGAATCGAGGAGCTTGGCGTTGATGACGATGCTGGCTATCTGGTAGGCGATGGTGGTGATGGTGCTTATTTCAGCGGGGGTGAAGACTCGCGTCTCCCGCGTCTGGACGACGATGACCCCGACCGGGGTCTTCCGTTCGAAGAGGGGGATGCCGAGAAAGGAGAGGAACTTTTCCTCTCTGGTTTCCCTGAAGTACTTGTAGCGGGGGTGGGCCGGGGCGTCTTCGATGGCAACGACCCCCTTCTGTTCGATGACGAGCCCGGTGAGACCTTCCGAGGTCTTCATGGTGATCTTGCCGACCGAATTTCGGGAGAGCCCCTTGGTTGCAGCAAGACGGAGGGTTTCTCCGTCGTCTTCCAGAAGATAGATGGAGCAGACATCCGAGTCCATCCGCCGGGCAACAAGGGCGACGATATTGTCGAGGGTCTCCTGCAGATCATGGGAATGGAGGATCAGGCCGCTGATATCCTCCAACGTGCGCAATCCCAAACTTTCCTGTCGTGGTTCGACCATTCAGGCCCCTTTGCCTGCGAAATTACCATCGATAAGTATAATCCAACGATCAGTCATCCGGAAGGGTGCCGGGAAAAAATTAATTTAACAGTGTAAACAGCAAAAACTTTGCCATTGTGTGGAGACATATGTCGCTGCAGGGTTGGAGGGTTTTTATTTAAGCTTTTCTTGATAAAATCAGCGGGTTGTCCCTCCGTCATTTCGACCGAAGCTCTTCATCATTATGGTGTTATCACCGGTTTTCCGGGGAGTTGACTGTGGGGTCAAACGACTCTTCACAGCAGCGGATCCATCGGCAGGGCTTCCCAGAGCCTGAGCTTTCGCCGCTTCTCGGAGGATGCGAACGTGTCGGGATTGTCGGCAGCGTTCCAGCTGTTTTCGGGGCTCATGTCCTGTTTGATGTTCCGTTCCACCTCGCCGGCCAGCTTCGGGTTGGTGACGAGCATCCCGACCTCGGTGTTCAGGTTTGCCGAGCGGGGGTCGAAGTTGAAGGTGCCGACGAAGAGGGTTTCGCCGTCGATGACCATGGACTTGGCGTGTATGGCGAAGATCGGGGCAGTCTTTTCCAGTTTGGGATACCGATCGATCAGTTCCCTCCTGATGGCCGGGTCGGGCTTGAATTCGTAGATCTTGATGCCGCTCTTCAGAATCGATGCGCGCTGTTTACGATAGCCGCTGAAGGCTTGGAGGTTGTCGGTTGAGGCGAGGGAGTTGGTGATGATGCGCACCTCCACCCCGTTTTTGACGAGGTTGCGGAAGAGTTTCAGCGCCCCCTTGGGCATGACCAGGTAGGGGGACTGGATGGTGACCCTCTTCTTCGCCTTTTTCAGGAGGGCTGCCAGGGCTTCCGTACTCCGTCCACCACCCCCGAGCCCTTTGCTGCCGTCGTTTTTACCCGGCAGGTCGCTGACGAACCGCACCTCATCCCAGACCATTTCCCGCAGAAGCCCGTCGAACTTGCGAGAGATGCTGCGCA
Organism: Geobacter sp.; assembly: GCA_003574885.1. Lineage (GTDB taxonomy): Bacteria > Desulfobacterota > Desulfuromonadia > Geobacterales > Geobacteraceae > Geomobilimonas. The sequence continues at coordinate 40,632 of PJFC01000006.1, read as the reverse complement.
CGTTCTCCCGCACGTCCGGCGCGAAATTTTCCTCCCGGGCCGCATAGGCGTGCAGATCGGCGTAGACGGTCCGCATCCGCGGGGGGTTGATTTTCTTCAGTTCCTTGGGAAGCAGCTTTTCCACCGGCACCGCCAGGGCGCTCCCCCAGAAACGTTCGAAACTCGCCGTCATGTCCGCTACAACTGGTCCCATTACCAGCATGTCCCGGTCGCGGAAGTTGTACTCGTGGTCGTAATCGAAATATTCGTCGGCCATGTTGCGGCCGCCGGTGATCCCCACCATGCCGTCGAACAGGGCGGTCTTGTCGTGCATACGCTGATTGACGCTGCGTAGACCGGTCACCACGTTGCCGACCCGCTTCAGCTTCGATGTCCCCACCGTCAGCATGGGGTTGTAGATTCTGACGTCGATGTTGGGGTGGAGCGCCAGGGCGAGCATCGCCTCGGGGGGCGCATCGATCATGAGATCATCCACCAGCACCCGCACCTTCACACCCCGCTCCGCAGCCCGTAACAGCGCCTCGCTGGCGAGGATGCCGATGTTGTCCGTACTCCAGATGAAATACTGCACGTCGATGCTCTTTGTAGCATGATCGGCGAGCCACGCCCTGGCGAGGAGCGCCTCTTCCCCCTTTTCCAGAACGTAGGCACCGGATTTGCCGACGTGGGTAGCGAGGAGGGGCTGCACGATTGTTCCGAGAGACTGTTCGACCTCCGCCGAAACCGGCCCTGTAGCGAGAAAGAGTGAAGTGGCGATGGACGCCAGCATGATCAGGACTGACCGCATGTGATCAGGCCCCCTTGTTGTTCTTTCTACCGGAGTCAGCATACGTAACGGCCGATTCCATCCCCGACACCGGCCGGGCGAACCGATAGTCATAGGAGAGGGGGTCGGGATGCCTGCCCGCGATTATGGCGGCCACGTCCTCTGCAAAGACCAGCTCTTCTTTTGTCTGGATGACGAGTATTCTGACCTTCGATTCGTCACGTGAGATGCACCATTCCTTCTCGTTGCCAATGGCTGCGCGGTTTCTGTCACTGTCCATGGCGATGCCGAAACATTCCAGGCCTTGCAGGGTCATTTCCCTCAGCAGCCATCCTGCCTCTCCGCTGTCGGCAGTAAAGACCACGGCATCCGGTTGGCCGACGGCGGCGATGTAGGAGCCGATGTACTTGCGCAGGCGATAACTTTGCATCTTCAGGGCGAGCAGACAGCGTTCGTCGCCTGCTGCGGCCCTTTCCTGCACCAGATGTCTGTCGGCAACGCTGCCGGTGATGCCGGCCATGCCGCTTTTCTGGTTGAGGATGTTGTCCATGTTCCGGGCGGTGAGATTCCCTTCCTCAATGATGAAGGAGGGGATGCCGGGATCGATGTCGCCGCAGCGGGTGTCCATGATTGCCCCTTCCAGGGGGGTCAGTCCCATGCTGGTATCGATGGAACACCCGTTTCTTATGGCACAGAGGGAAACCCCCTTGCCGAGATGGATGGTTACCAGGTTGCAGTCGGCCGGACCTTTATTGAGAAGCAGGGCGGCCCGTCGTGAAAGGTAGAGATGGGGGGGGCCGTGAAATCCGTAGCGCCGGACACCGTGCTGCGTGTACCACTCCATCGGAAGGGGGTAGAGGTAGGCATGTTCCGGCATGGTCTGGTGAAAAGCGGTGTCGAAAATCGCCACATGGGGGATAAGGGGGAAGAGGGAGCGGGCCGCTTCGATGCCGGCGATGTTAGGGGCGTTATGGAGCGGTGCCAGCTGCTGTGCTTCCCGGATGGCGGCCAGGACTTCGTCGTTGAGGAGGGTGGAATGGGTGAAGGTGTCACCGCCATGCACCACCCGGTGGCCGATGGCGGTAATATCCCGCAGGTTGGAAATAACTGCGGAGCCGGGGTCGGTCAGAGCTGCCAGAACAGCGGCGATGCCGGCCCGGTGATCGGGACATTCGAATCCTCTGCGGTAGCTGGTCCCGTTCCTCGTTGTGTGGGTGATGGTCGTACCGCCCATGGTGATCCGTTCCACTTCGCCATGGGCGAGGACGGAGTAGGCGTTCCAGTCGAACAGCTGATAACGGATTGAATAGCTCCAGCAATTGAGGGTGAGGATAAGCACCGGTGACTCCTCGAAGAGAGGTGGGGAGGCCGGGAGCAGGATCCCGGCCCACAAACATGCCAGTGTCTCACATGTGGCAGAGCGCGTCAACCTGTCTCGCGTAAAGCAAAACTAACGAAGGGGAAGCGTCCTGAGGTGCCATCTCTTCCTCCATCACAAGGTTATAACGAGGAAAAGACAGATGATCGGGCGAATGGGCCAATCCCCTTGCCTTGGCGTTTCGCATCACGCATAATGGGGCATGCTCCTTATCTCGCCACCCGTTGCCAAACCATGCGAGCCGCCGGCCGGCATTGCACTCCTTTCGGCCGTACTCCGGGCCCACGGCATTCCCTGCCGTCTGCTGGACGCCAACCTGGAAGGGCTCATTTACCTGATGGAACGGCCGTTAATCGCAGACGATACCTGGAGCCGCAGGGCTTTGAAAAACCTCCCGGCAAATATCGCCGCCCTGCGGGACCCCAAGACCTACCTCTCACCCGACCGCTACGCCCGGGCAGTGCGTGACGTGAACCGGGTCCTCGCCGTCTCTTCCCGGGAAAACGGGGCAGTAGTGAGTTTGGCGGACTATGGGCATTCGCGCCTTTCTCCTCTTCGGAGTGCAGACCTGCTCGCGGCGGCGGAGCATCCCGACCTGAATCCCTTTTATCCCTATTTCAGCGCGCGTTTGCCTGAACTGCTGGATAACCTGCACGGCGGGTCGGTCCGGGTGGTCGGTTTTTCCCTTAACTATCTGGGGCAGGCGTTGTGCACCTTCGCCATGATCGGGTACCTGCGGCAGCGGTTCCCCGGACTCACCATTGTGCTTGGTGGTGGGCTGGTGACGTCGTGGATGAAGCGCCCCGGCTGGCTCAACCCCTTTGGCGGTCTCGTGGATCAACTGGTGGCGGGCCCGGGGGAAGTACCCCTGTTGAAACTATTCGGAGTCGATGGGGTGGGGCGGCACCATGTTCCCCCCGATTACACCCCCCTCCCGCTGAGCGCCTACCTCTCTCCCGGCTTTGTCCTCCCCTACAGCGCCGCAAGCGGCTGCTACTGGAACGACTGCTCCTTCTGTCCCGAACGGGCCGAGGGGAACCGGTACTACCCCGTTCCCGTGGGGGAGGTGCTGGACGATCTGCGGGTACTGTCCGCACGAACGAGGCCGGCCCTCATTCATCTCCTGGACAATGCCATCAGCCCGGCCCTTTTGCGGGCCATGGTCGATGCTCCGCCTCCGGCTCCCTGGTACGGTTTTGCCCGGTTCGGGGAGGAGCTGGCTGATGCCGGTTTCTGCAGGGGGCTGAAGCGCTCGGGGTGTGTCATGCTCAAGCTTGGGCTGGAATCGGGAGACCAGGGGGTGCTTGACCGGCTGCGGAAAGGAATCGATCTGGGGATGGTGTCACGGGTGCTGGCGAACCTGCGGGAGGCGGGGATCGGGGTGTACCTCTATCTGCTTTTCGGCACCCCGGCGGAAACGGAGCCGGAAGCGAGGCGGACCCTGGAGTTCGTGGTCCGGCACCGGGAGTCAATCGGTTTTCTCAATCTGGCGATCTTCAACATGCCGATATGCGGGGACGACTCAGCCGCATACGAGACCGAACCGTTCTACGAAGCGGACCTCTCCCTCTATACCGGTTTTCGCCATCCCCATGGATGGGACCGGAAGCAGGTGCGGCGGTTCCTGTCAAGCGAATTCAAGCGAGACCCCGCTGTCGCCGCAATCCTGAGACGCGATCCTCCCCTCTTCACCTCGAACCATGCCCCGTTTTTTAACTCGCTGACGAGAATCAGTGAGGAGTGAGTGCCCCGTTGCGCTCAGAGTACCCTCGCGCCGCCGCTGTACGGCTCATTGAGCGCCGGCCGATCAACTCGCCCTGGTGGGCTCAAACACGATCGTCCGTCTTTGATCAATTTCGCCTACAGCGGCTGGCACTCGGGCACATTCGCTCTACGGGACACTCACCCCTCACGAGTTCAGGCCTGAATAATTAAAACCCGCGGATGCGGGTTTTTTGTGATTAGTCATCCAAAGCGGTAGATCTGCCTCCCCTCATGGTACAGTTCGATCGGCCCGTCCTGTGATACCTTGATCACCTTGCCAAAAAAGGACGCGGCGCTGGCGGCCGTGGTCCGTCCCCCGCCGGTGACCACCTCCCGGGCATGGGAGGTGTCGATGATGAAGCCGGTTTCCAGAAGCCTACCGCTCCGGCTGAACACCGTCATCCCATCGGAGGAGAGAAGGCGAAGCAGGGTCCCTGAATGCTTCAGGTCGCCGATGGTTTTTCCCTTTACCCGGCGGGTGAGAAGCCGGCCGATGGGGTCGTCTCCGCCGACGGATCCTTTCTTCAGGGTGGCCAGCTGCCGGGGGCTCCGGTCATGGATGAGGATAACCGTGCCGTGCCGGACCTTGGAGAGGGCGTAGACCGTCCAGAGCAGATCGTCGACCGCCTCTTCATCCAGGCTTCCGGCGAGGAAGGAGCGAAAGATATCCGGGTCGAAGATGGCCCAGCTTCCCTTGCGCCGGACGAGCAGCTTGTCGGGGCTGCTCATTACCTCGATTTCAGAGGAATCGTTGACGGTCACGGCAAAGGCCCCCGTGCCGGTGTTCCTGACGAGGGAGAAGATTTCCCTGTTTGTCAGGCGCTCGACATCGTTGTGGGTTTCGGCGTCGCTGGTCCTGATGATTCCGGTCACCTGCATCTGGATGTTGGCAACGAAAAACAGGTTGCTACCGTCGATGAAGCGGTAGGCGAGGGGGTTGTCGAAGAAGGTGGGTGTGATGGGCTGGTACGGCTGAAGGGGGAAGAGGGAATGCTTCCGGTACCGTATCAGTCTGCGGAGTTCGGGAAGGGTGGTACGGTGGACGAGAAAGCCGGTGGTGGCCGGTGTACCTTCGTACTGCTGATAGGAGAGGTTTTTCAGCAGCTGGATCAGTTGCTGTATCGGCCAGAACCCTTTTCGGTGGTCTCCTCGGAGGAAGCGAGCTACCGTGATGTCCATGATGGAGGCGAGGAGCGCCGTCCGGAAGTGTGCTGCGTAACCTTCCTGCCGGAATCCTGTGTACAGGGCTGAAAATGCAGTTAGAAGCTCCCGACAGAACGCCTCTTCTGTGCGGGTGAAGTGGAGGGGAGTCCTCATGGCGGTGAAGGTATAGGGGCGCTCCTCGATAGAGATGCCGATACGGATGGCGGGCTCCGTCGCCACGGCTTCTTCCTCGCCGGCAACGAGGTCAACCTCGGCCCCGCCGAGAAAGGAGCGAATGTTTCCCCTCAAGGTATCGAATGCGGTAATCGGCATGGTTATTCCCAGGTGCGTTGATTCATTTTCTGGACCGCTTTATCCCGCAAGCAATTCACATCTCGCTATTCACTATAGCACTATACGTGTGCAGTATTGTTGAGTTTGCCTAATGTGAGGGGCAAATCTGTTCTTGCAATTTCAAGAGCAATCATACATTATAAACAAAAATATATTACTGCGCTCGCATGGATTACCTGCATGCTATGCCACCGAAGCATTTAATTCAAGCTCTATTGATAAGGTTTGCCCCGTCTGCCTGTAAGCGCTGCCGTTTGTTCGCTGCTACCGCTTTCCTCTCAAAAACATATCCGACCTCCCCCTGCTCCTTCGGGATTCCCGTGTAATCGTTACCGGAAAAGGAAATAGAACACCATGAACAAGACATTGCAGGAACTGGCCGATTATCTGGGCGGCCAGCTCACAGGGGATCCCTTTGTCGGTATCAGTGGCCTCGGAACCCTGGAGACGGCGACAGCGGGGCAGATCACCTTCCTCGCCAACCTGAAATATGCACACAAGGTGAAGACCACCGGTGCATCTGCCGTTATCCTTCCTCCCAAAACCGACCCGTTCGGTCGACCTGCCATTGTCGTTGACAACCCGTACCTCGCCTTCGCCAAATTGCTCGCACTATTTACCGCCAGGCCGAGGGTAGCCAGAGGGATAATGGCCGGGGCCTCCGTTGACGAGAGTTCCGTCATCGGCAAGGAAGCATCCGTCTACCCTGGTACTTTCATTGCCGAAGGGGTCCACATCGGCGACCGGGTTACGCTTCATCCGAACGTTACTCTTTACGAGGGAGTTGTACTGGGGGACGACGTCACGCTACATGCGGGAGTGTCGGTACGGGAAGGATGCCGGATCGGGGATCGGGTGACCATCCACAACGGCACCGTCATTGGTGGCGACGGCTTCGGTTACGCTCCGGATGGCCATTCCTGGTGCAAGATCCCGCAGGTTGGCAACGTCGTCATTGAAGACGATGTGGAAATCGGGGCCAATGCAACGGTGGACCGGGCGGCTCTCGAAACGACCCGCATCGGGCGCGGCACTAAAATCGACAACCTCGTCCAGGTTGCGCACAATTGCACGATCGGCGAGGATTGCCTTATTGTGGCGCAAACCGGCATCGCCGGCAGCGTTAAACTTGGACGACATGTAACCCTCGGCGGACAGGTGGCAATTGTGGATCATGCCGTGATCGGCGACAACGCGATGATTTCCGGTCAATCCGGCGTGTTCGGTAGCGTGGCACCGGGCGAGGTACTGAGCGGCACCCCGGCCATCCCCCACCAGGCACGGCTCAAATCCGCCGCAGTGTTCCCCCACTTGCCGGAAATGCGCAAATCCCTTACCCGGATGGGAAATCGTCTGACCCGAATCGAGGAACTGCTGGAACCGCCCCGGATAGTATCCCTGGTGGATTAAGATGCCCAGGTTACGGGGCGCGAAACCGCAAGGTTGATTGCGAAAACCCCGAAAAGAGATCTAGCAGACACTAAAACGCCGTGAACCTCTATTGAAAAGGATTCACGGCGTTTTTGCGTGGTGCATGAGTTATTGCGGGCGAGACTATTGGATGTCCTCACCCAAGAGTATTCTGATCACCTGATTGGCCTGGTGGGACGCGGCGATACCGACCCGCGGCGCCATGAGACCATTCCCCGGCCGGGCTTCGGACAAGAGATCCCCCACGAGGTACAGACGGCGGGAGATTTTCCTGGTGGTGATGGCATTGTTCGGGCCGTACCCCGCCAGACCCGAGGCTGCTACCACCATGGTATCCGCCAGGTTCGTGATGATGGCGTCCACCAGCATGCTCTTCATGTCCGCCCGGTCGAAGGCCTCCACTACTACGCTGCAACCGGCGAAGACGGCCGGGACGTTGTCCGGGTCGAGGAGGATACGGTGAGGGGTTACGGTGACGTAGGGGTTGATACGGTGTAGCGTCTCGGTGAGGGCGTCCACCTTGTAGTGCCCCAGTTGGTCCACGAAATACTGTTGTCGGTTGAGGTTGGACGGCTCAACTACATCGAAGTCGGCAATAACCAGTTCCCCGATCCCGACCCGCGCCAGGGCCACGGCAACAGTTGAACCGAGTCCTCCCACGCCGGCGATCCCGACCCGTGAAGCTTTGAGCCGTTCATACACCCGGGGAGTGTGGCGGGCGACCAGCAGGTGCTCAAGCTCCTCCCGTGGCGGAATTTCCCCGCGCCGGATGAGGTACAGTTCGTCCCCCTCCTTGATCGCCGTATCGAGTGGAACCGGAAAGCCGTTCAGGATGACCAGGTCGGCCCCCGGCTTGACCAGGTCCCGCACCTCCCCGGCCGATACGCCTTCAGCCATATCCCGTATCTGCTCGTTCACTTTGACCTGCATGAAACTTTCTCCGAAAGCCTGTTTTGGATGGGAAGACAGACCGTAATGGTAGTCGTTTGAAACCCTTGCAAAAGCAGAAAATCCTGCAAAATCTGTAATCTCCCTGCCTCGATCCGCCCGCTTTCCCAAAGTTCCCCATTTTTATCTTCCTTCCCTTCGGGGAAAGGACTGGGTGAGGGGGATAAAAGCGCCGTTGCAAATCCGATGGTTCGCCATAATCCCCTACGATTTCAGCTTTGTCAAGAGCCTGGGGACGCTGCAGCTAGTTTGACTGTCAGAGATGCGATGCGGATATGCTCCGTTGGTTCGGGGGCAGTCATTCACAGGAAAGGAAAAGCCATGGAATTAGTGCCGCACATTGTTCCGGGGCTGGCGGATATTACCCGCCAGAGGTCCTCCTGCCGCGAACAGACACCGCAGGTAAGATGATGGGCATCCATCCGGGTCCAGAGAGTATTGTTTTGCGAGTCGCACCATTCACAAAACCAGAGATAGTAGTCGCCTGCCGGAATCAGTTTCATTTATTGAGTCTCCTTTTCATAAAATACATCTATGATAACGAGAGTACCGCATGGAAACTACAGGAGTGTTTCGACAGTCTGAAAGTTTTGTGACAATAGTTGACGACAGGTGGTCGGGAAAAGGCACAGCATTTGCAATATAATTAATAACGATATGTTATACTGATATATAGATAGAAATGCATTAAGGAATGCACCCATGCGTGTTCTGGTAGTTGAAGATGATGTGAAAACCGCATCCTTTTTACGACAGGGGCTTTCCGAAAACGGGATGAGCGTCAAGATCGCATATGAGGGTGAAGAGGGGCTAAACCTTGCTCTTACCAGAGAGTTCGATCTCATTATTCTTGACATCATGCTTCCCAATCTGGATGGATGGCAAGTTCTGAAAAAGCTTCGCGAGCGGGGGAAAGAGACCCCTGTTCTTTGCCTGACCGCCCTTGATGCGGTGACGGACCGGGTCAAGGGACTGGAACTGGGTGCAGACGACTATCTGGTGAAACCCTTTGCCTTTTCCGAGCTCATCGCCCGCATGCGGAATATCGTCCGCCATGGCCCTGCAAAGCAGAGTGACCACTACAAGGTGGGGGATCTGGAAGTCGACCCCATTGCGCACACAGCTAAACGGGCAGGGAAGAGACTCGACCTTACGCCAAAAGAATTTGCCCTGCTTTCGCTCCTGATGCGGCGGACGGGTGAGGTGCTGACCAGGGTCCGGATCGCCGAGCGGGTATGGAACATGGAATTTGAGAGTGATACCAATGTGGTTGACGTCCACATGCGTCGCCTGCGGGCGAAAGTTGATGATCCCTTCGAAAAGAAGCTGATCCATACGGTCCGGGGTGTCGGTTATGTCCTGGAGGAGCGTGAGCCATGAACATCAAACCGCCATGCATCTGTTCGTTATCCCTCGTCTCCAAACTGACGGTACACTATACCCTCGCTGCGTTCCTCATTCTGCTGGTATCAAGTTGCCTGACGTACTGGGGACTTGTCGAGTCTTTTGAAAGACGCAATGACATGTATCTCGATTCCGAGATTCACCTTGTCGAGCAACTGCTGCAGAAGGGAGATCGCGAGGGTTTGCAGAGAGACATCCAGTACAGGCTTTCGCCCGTCGAATATATCCGCCATTACGCGTGGGTCCTTGACGAAAAAGGTCACATGTTGATGGGACCACCTGAGATCAGGAATACGCTTCCACCGGAACTTTTCACTGAGAATTCTTCCAGGGATAACAAGAAGGTGCGACGGTTTGCGGACGGCAAGATGTATGTGCTAAAATCGGCCTGGATCCCTATGGCGTCGGGGGAGAAGCTGCTTGTCCAGGTGGCGCTGGAACTTTCCCATCTTGAAAAAATCCGTAATGACTACCGTTCCATGCTCATATCAGTGCTCTTCATGGGAATGTTCTTCTGTGCCGGCGCCGGTATCTATATCGCCCGCAGGGATCTTGCTCCACTCCGTGATATTGCGGAGCGTGCCCGACGAATTACCGCATCCAACCTGGATGATCGCATCTGCAATGCATCACTTCCGAAGGAGTTAGGTGAGCTGGCAACTGCTTTCGACGGCATGCTCGATCGCCTTAAAAATTCATTTGAAAGCCTTTCCAATTACAGCGCCGGTCTTGCCCATGAACTGAGGACTCCTGTCAGTATTCTCATGGGGGAGGCAGAGGTGGCATTGTCGCGGGAGAGGAGCGCCACGGAGTATCGACGGGTGATTGAATCGGAACTGGAGGAATGCCGGCACCTCACACGCCTGATCGAAAGTCTCCGTTTCCTTGCCCAGTGCGACAGAGGCGAGATTAAGCCGGAACAGCAAGAGGTGAATGTCCGTGAGATCGTCACCGAGATATGGGAATATTTTGGTCCGCTTGTCGAACAGCATGACATCACCCTTGATTTTGAAGGAGAGGAATCCCTGGTGGGAGACCGGGAACTGATTCGCCGTGCCCTCAGTAATCTCATCCATAATGCCATCGTCTATAACAAAAAAGGGGGAAGGGTGACTGTTGCGTTACATCACCTGAAAGACCGCTCCGCCGAGATCCGTATTGGCGACACCGGTTGCGGCATATCCCCCGATACCCTTCCCCAAATATTCGATCGTCTCTACCGAAACGGTCGTTCCAAGCAGCTTTCACCCATGTGGCCGGGGCTGGTGCTTCCCATTGCCAAGGCAACCGTGGAACTCCACGGCGGCACCATAACTGTCGAGAGCGAGCTGGACAGAGGAACGACTTTTACCCTCCACTTTCCTCCATCTGTCGCATAGCCTTACTCAAGATGACAAAATTGTAATTTTGTCGTAATGCTATTGAGCGGCACGTTTCGTTATTTCCTTCGTCAACCCCTTTATGTCCCCGTAAAATCACGTAAATTTCCTGGTAGCCTGCCAACTGATATCCCCTCTGCGACTTTTTGCTTTTGAAAAAACATGAATAAAATAAGTTGGATAGAGGCATGCGGAGATCAGTTTGTATGTTGTCTGGCTGAAACCGGGCACGGTAGTTGCCTTTTCAAAAGCCTGTAAGGGAAGTAGCCGGAAGAAAAAGATTAACATTTTGCAATGATGTTGACACTGTTTTTGTTGCCTGCCGGTGGGAATTGATGCTTTCTTCGCACTGTGTATTCTGCCAGTGTTCCCCTGCCGGGTTGGCAAGCATGTTCGTCACCGAAAAGGGTAAACCACGGGTAACCGTGGGGCACAAAGCTACCATCCTACAGGGATAGAGGGGCTATCGAAGTGGCAGGGTGGACCGCCTACCATTAATCGATGGTGGGTTTTTTTTGTTTCTTGACCCCGCGGATGGGGGTAAAGAAGTAATCGTACCATCCTGAAAACTGTGCTCACTGTTAATGCCATACATGCCTTGATGCTATTTTTATCGTGTCTGCCAGGGAGTAGAGATGCCAACCAGAATAATGGTAATTGATGATTCGGCACAACAGAGGGATCAGATTGTTGAAACTCTCTTAAAGTACAATGTTGCCCAACAATACAGAACAGCCCAGGATGGTTCCGAGGGGTTCAGGTTTCTCCTTGAAGCACCGGTGGACCTTATTATCTGTGATCTGGCCATGCCCCATGTAGATGGACTGATGTTTATCAGCATGGTGAAAAAAAGGCCGGATTTGTGGGATATTCCTATAATAATTGTTACGGGTCAAGACTGCACTGATTTTAGAATCAAAGGTTTCAATCTGGGGGCCAATGATTACATCTCAAAACCGTTTGATCCAGAGGAGCTGGTGGCGAGGGTCAGACGGCAGTTGCAGATAAAAAAAGGCCAGGACGACTTGAAAAGTTCAAACAAATATTTAGAAAAGCTTTCCTATACAGATCCTCTCACAAATCTCTATAACAGACGTTATCTCATGGAAACCCTCGGCCTTGAGATCGAGCGATCGAACAGAGGCTATAAATGCATTTCCCTTATACTCCTCGATGCTGATTCCTTTAAAGAGGTGAACGATACCTACGGACATCAGGCCGGTGATATCGTTCTTGTCGCTATTGCAAATGCAATCAAGTCAGGACTGCGCAGATATGAAATCGTCGCACGCTATGGTGGCGATGAGTTTGCGATTGTCCTGCCGACAACCCCCCTGGAGGGCGCTCGAATAGCTGCTGAAAGAATGAGGGAAACTGTCCAGTCGCTATCCTTTGAGCCGCCATTGGAAAAACTGATCGTCACAGGTAGCTATGGAATAGCTACCTATCCTTCATGCGGTGTTAACGATAGCGACTCGTTATTCCAGAAAGCGGATGAAGCGCTGTACCGTGCCAAGGAACTGGGACGGAACAGGGTTGAATCAATGGCAATCCCATCATTGCATTGAGTCCCAGTAGGTGAACAGGTCATATATGAGCATGGCATCGTTAATATCAGTCGCTTAGAGCGGTTTCCCGACAGGTGACACTCCATTGCATGCAATGGGGGTGATTTTTTGTGCTTTTCACGTCATACATATAAAAAGAATTAATAGGGAACTACTTCATGGGAATTCCTGTAACCGCTTTGATTTATTTCGTCTTCTTTTTGTCTGGAGCTGCGGCACTCATTTACGAAATGCTGTGGGTTCGCTATTTAAGTCTCATTTTTGGCGGGTCTCATCTTGCGGTCACCACAGTGTTGGCAGTTTTCATGGGCGGGTTAGCCCTGGGCAGCTCTATAATCGGCAAGAGAATTGGAAATGCTGAAAAATTACTGCGCCTGTATGGTTTTCTGGAACTCGGAATAGCTTTTTCCGCCCTGATGTTTTGGGGGTTGATGCGCATTTATCCACTGATATACATCCCGCTGGCCCAGTTAAATGAAACGTCCCCTCTCTACCTATCAATAATCCGTGTTGCCTTTGCCACCTTTGCCCTTATTCTGCCAACCACGCTTATGGGCGGGACACTGCCGGTATTATCAAGTTTTGTTGCTCATCGCCTGAAAGGGTTGGGTCGCCATCTTTCTTTCCTTTATGGCATTAATACCATTGGTGCGGTCGTAGGAACCGCTTTCACCGGCTTCTACTTTCTGGTTAATTATTCAGTAAGCACCACTTTGATAATAGCAATAATAATCAACGTACTCGTCGGCGTTATTGCCATTGCATTGCAGGCGAAGACACCTGTTGTCGTTGAGGGAATTGTATCCACTGGAGAACCGGTATCTGATCCAGGGATTCAGGATGTCTCTCTAACGGAATTAGCCGAAGATACGTTCCCGCTCAAGTTGGTGCTATGGGGCATAGGTGTAAGCGGATTCTGTGCTTTAGCCTATGAAGTGCTTTGGACTCGTATTCTCTCCATCATCATCGGTGCCTCAACATATGGGTTCGCCATTTTGTTGATGGCTTTCCTGGCCGGTATTGGTTTAGGCAGTTCTGCTCTTGGCGCTCTGGCCAAAGTTTTAGGAACGCGCCGAAAAGAAAAGGCACATAGCTTACGAAACCTCGTTATTCTTTTTGGCGCTATTCAGATAACTATCGGTCTGTCAGCGTTATTCGTTTCAATAGGTATCCAAGACCTGCCAACACACTCTTCACAAATACGTGATGTTATCTATAGCATGAAATTTAATATGCAACCTTTCAAGATCGGACAGCTAGATAATTTCATCACTGCATTTTCATTCATGTTTATACCTGCGTTCTTTATGGGATCTGCTTTCCCGCTGGCAGGCAAGATACATGGTTACCATAAAAAAGTGGTGGGTCAGTCGGTCGGAGAAATTCTGTCGTTTAACACTGTTGGTGCGATATTTGGTTCCGCGGCCAGCGGTTTCGTCTTTATCTATCTATTCGGCATACAGAGGTCACTTGAGATAATCATCCTGATTAATATCGGCTACGGACTGCTTGTTATGGTGAGCATCAGACACAACAAGGTGCTGAATGCGCTAACGGCATGCGTGGCATTGGCAGTCATACTGGTCCCGGTATTCAACCCGACTTTTTGGCAATTGTGGGACCCAAAGATGTATGCGGTCTATCAAGCCAACACTCCCGACATGTTCAGCACTCCCGAGAAAAAGCAGAAGGTTTTGGACAATAACGATATCAGATATTATGCAGAGGGAACAAATTCCATCATAAGTTCGGTTCAGTCGAGTGACGCGCTGTACTTCATAACCAACGGCAGGGTCGAGGCATCAAATCTCAATCAAGACAGGCAGTGCCAGTATACGCTGGGGCACCTGCCGATGCTTCTCCACCCCAATCCGAAAAAGGTCTTTGTCCTGGGCACGGGCAGCGGCATGACCCTCGGAGCGACTTCCGTCCACCCGAGCGTCGAGCAGATAACCCTGGCCGAGATAGAACCCAAGGTGCTCGGCGTGGCAAAATCGTTTGGCGTCTATAATCACTATGTCCTGAACAAACCGAATCCGAAACTGAAGATAGTGTTCAACGACGGGCGAAATTTTCTGCTGACCACGAAGGATAAGTTCGACGTAATCACCGCCGACCCTGTTCATCCATGGTTTAGTGGAGCAGGATATCTGTATACGACCGAATACTTCAAGATTGCGGCTGACCATCTCAATCCAGGCGGTATTATATGCCAATGGTTACCACTCTATGAGCTGACCGAAGAGAATTTGCAATCAGTGGTCAAAACCCTGCGGCAGAATTTCAAGTACACGATGATTTGGCTTACACACGTTGATGCTGAACTGATAGGGAGTAATTCTCCAATTATCATTGATGAGAAAAAACTTGAGGAACGTATAAAAGTGCCTGAAGTTAAAAGAGACCTGGAACAGGTTAACATGGGTTCGGCAGAAGCTTTTTTGAGTTATTTCATAATGGGAAATGCGGGAACAAAGGCCTACAGTGAGCAAGGGATTGTCAATACTGATAATAACCTCTACCTGGAATTTTCTGCCCCTCACAGTATTGGCAAGACACAAGTGCTGGCCACTAATGTTATGGACTTGTTAAAACATCGGGAAAGCATTCTTCCTTATATTCGCTTATCCGATAATGAACCCGAAAGGTTGAAACAAAAATACAGATGGGAGCAAAACCAGAAAGCCGCGGTTATGTATGACAAAGCTCATGTCATGTATCTTACGGGTAACATCGAGACTCCTGAATGTATGCTTCTGATGTCGGAACTTGAGTCAAAATTCCCTGAATATGCACCACGTAAATTTCTACAGGAAAATTATGACGACAGGCAGGACATATTTGCTGGGACCCCAAAACTTCTCAAACAAATAGTCCTGGACATAACCAATAAGGATGGGGAACCTGTAAAATTCCAGTTTTCTGCCGTGCTGGTACAGAAAAACAAGGAAAAGGCGCGGGTATATTTTGTAGACAATGCCTCTCGTTTAGTGTTTGGGACGTTGAGGGTCAAAGGGGCAAACAAAGAACCCTTTATTTCCAGTTTTATCGAGGATTTGACTAAAGCAATAGAGGATATCTATACCCAGCAACGTAGCCAGGCGGTTGCCAGTGGGCATAATTTGCCACAGGAAACGACCTTGTTCCCGGAGATTAAGCGACTTGTCGAATTAAGGGTCGAACATCAAAACAGCAATTAGCCCTCAACATTGATGTGATGATACATAACCCGGGAACAATTACCCTGAAGGAGGATATCTTTGTCATGACACTATCGATAGCCAAGCAGTCCGGAACGCGTTTTTCCCAGCGTCATACCTTTCACGCGCATGCGCAGGTCAGGATGGGTGATGCCGTATTCCCCGGTGAAATCATTAACATCAGTAACAGGGGCGCCTACCTTATGGCAAGTTGCCCGTTTGCCGTGAATGACGCGATAGAATTAACCGTCTATTTTAACTACGATGAAAAAGAACTGTCCATTACGCTACCGTGCAGCGTGGCGCGCATTGATGAAACAGGTCTGGGGTTGACGTCCGCACAGATAGATGCCGACATGCTGCTGCATTTTGAGGTGATCTTTGATTTAACAAAAGAGAACAGTGAAAATGTCCTGGAGGAGCTTTTTGTCACATCAGATGCGGTAAACAGATGGTGAAAGCGGGTTCTCAAATGCTCCATGACCAGACAGTTTTCAGCTTAACCCTTTCAGCCCCCTCCCGTTCAGGAAGGGGGCTTTTTTTTTAAAGAAGCTTATTGGAAAATGTATTTCCTGGAGATTACAAAATCGTCATCTTGCCGTAATTTTGTTGTGCGGCAGTTTTAGCTTTTTTCTCCGCCACCCTTCCATATCCCGGAAAACCGCGTCAATTTTTCAGTATCCTTCCTCCCCCGCTCCAGCCTCTGGGGATTTTTTTTAGAAGAAAAAAACAAACAATTTCAGGTAATAACGGGATAGAGAACGTCATCTGTCTTGTGAGATGGTGGTGTCGGGCACGGCAGTTGCCATTACATAAAGTAGAAAATGAAGGAAGCGGAATAACTTGGTTAAACTTTTTTAACGTTTCGGGTTGGACAGAAAATGCCGTTTTGCGAGGAAGGCAACCAGCGGCATGACAGATGTTTCCCGAAGCAGAGCATGGAGGGTCAGCTTCTCCCGGATGTTCACCGATTGACCCTGCTGTGCAGACAAGAAAAGGGGGTGGTTATCTCGAAAGGCTAATCAATGGGATGTACGTAACCAGCAGTATGAAGAAAACATCAGAAACGAAGGAATTCAAACAAACAGTTAAACGAAAGGAACAACAATGAAAGCATCAAAGATTTTGGCAGCGGCAGCCATGCTGACGCTCGCGGCTTCCGGCAGCGCATTTGCCTTTCATGACGGTGGCGTCGCTTACTGCGATGGCTGCCACACCATGCACAACTCCTCTGGCAACGCAGCCATGACGAAGAACACCGCCCAATTCCAGGGGAACAAGTACCTCCTGAAGGGGTCGGACGACAGCTCCACCTGCCTCAACTGCCATTCCGGCGCCACCCTGAGCGGCTACCACGTCATGACCTACCCGGCCCCGGCCGTCAATGCCAGCGCTCCGGTCAACAGGACACCGGGCGGTGACTTTGCCTGGTTGACCCAGACCTTCCCAGCAGCCGGCCGTTCTGCCGTCAGCCTCGGCGAACGCCACGGTCACAACGTCGTCGCAGCGGATTTCGGTCTGACTCCTGACACTAAACTCCTCGTCGCACCGGGTGGGCAGTATGACACCGCTGCACTCTCCTGCGCCAGCTGCCATGATCCCCACAGCCGCGCCCGTGTTGTCGATGCCGCCGGCACCATCGCCTATGCCATCCCTGGCCAGAAGGTCCTGCCGATCGGTACCTACGGCTCTTACGGTGACCTGCCCACCGCCAACGAGGCGGTCGGTGTGTACCGCCTGCTGGGCGGCGCCAACTACTCCCAGATGTCCTACGTCAACCCGCTCCCCTTCAACGCCGATCCGCCGGTTGCCGTTGCTCCTAAAACCTACAACCGTTCCGAGGCTACTGCCGATACCCGCGTTGCTTACGGTCAGGGCATGTCCGAATGGTGCGCAAACTGCCACCGGACAATCCACGTTGACGCTACCAACGCCGCCAACACTGCCCTTATTCACCCGGCCGGCAACGGCGCACTGCTGACCGCAGCCGCCAATGACCTGCAGGGGAACGGCACCGGTACCACCATCGCCGCTCTTTACAATGTCTACAAAAACTCCGGCGATCTGACCGGTACGGTGGCTACCTCCTACAGCTCTCTCGTACCGTACGAAGAAGGTACCAAAGATATCGCCACCCTGCTCAGCCATGCAGACATTACCGGCACCGTGACCGCCGGTCCCTCGACCGGTACGGAAAACGTCATGTGTCTTTCCTGCCACCGTGCCCATGCCTCCGGCTTCAACAGCATGACCCGGTGGAGCAACACCACCGACTTCCTGACGGTTGCCAACGCATATCCTGACTTTGCGGCCGGCGCTGGTACCGAGTCTTACGACAACTCCACCGGTATGAATCAGGCCGTGTATGCAGCCGCCATGTACGATCAGCCGGCCACCAAATTTGCCTATAGCCAGCGTTCGCTCTGCAACAAGTGCCACGCGAAAGACTAATCTGATGAACCTGCATGCCGGGAGCCAAGCTCCCGGCACCTTCGCAATGATCGGGGCCGGCTCAAAGCCGGCCCCCTTTTTGAAAACGTCCCGCTCCTCCCTGTCAACAGCCGGCAAAGTGGCCGGCAATAGATCTCACCGAACACCCTGAGCAGAGGCGTGAAGATATTCGTATGAAAACATACGCATCAATCATAGTTCGCTTTCACCGTACCTTGCCGGTAGCAATTGCCTGCCTGCTGTTCACTATGTTCATGCTGTCCAGCACGCGGGCTGAGGCAAAGCTCGTGTATCTGTACAATCTCTCCAATTTTAACGGTTCCATCGCATCGAGCTGGGTGACCTTCGGCACCGACAAGACGCAGAAGGAACTGTACGTGGTCAATCCCTCCGATCAGTCGGTGGACGTGTTCAACAAGACCGGCCTCTTGGTCTACTCCTTCGGTGAGGAAGGTGAATTTGGCGCCATCCGAGGTCTCGACGTGGACGACAACGGCACCATATATGTCCTTTCGAGCAGGGGGAAACGTACCCAGGTCGTCATCGCCAATTTCCGCGGAGATCCCCAGGAAGTCCTCAAACTGGAGAATCTCCCCCCCCTGTTTACGGATAATTTCAATCCGGAGCGGATCTTCTGCCGTAAGGGGCATCTCTACCTGATCGACCCCCGTGAGTTCAAGGTCCTCATCACCGACCTCCACGGAAACTACGAGGACGGTTTTGAATTCGCCTCCATGATCAACGTGAATTACAAAAAGCGAAGCGATTTCGATATTCGCGGCGTTACCGTTGATGCAGAGGGGACGCTCATATTCACCATTCCGGTTAATTCGCTGGTGTACCTCATTTCTCCCGACAAAAAACTGACTACGTTCGGCCGGCGCGGGAGCAGCCCGGGGAAGTTCAATATTATCGGCGGCGTGGCTGCAGACGACAAGGGGCGCCTGTATGTGGCAGATACCCTACGATGTGTTATCATGGTCTTTGAACGGGACAAGGATTTCACCTTCCGGGGTGAGTATGGCGAACGTGGCTTCGATCCCGGGAATCTCATTGCCCCCATGGAGGTGGCCGTACTGGGAGACCTGGTCTATGTTTCCCAGAGTGCGAACCGAGGGGTGAGTGTGTACCGGATTACCCCCGAGTAGGAGAGGGACAACGCACATGGCGCGGTCAGTCGGGAGTTTGCAGTGAAAGGGTTTCCCCTGAGAGCATTGTTGCTGCTGTTTGCCGCCACCTGGCTTCTTGCCGGGTGCCAGCCCCAGAGAACGATTCTGAAGCCGTCTCTTACGGACCAGGGTGAACTCTTCCTCTATGTCCGTACCTTGCCCCGGGAAGCGCGGCGGCTGAAATTCGCCCTGTCGCAGGTCTCGGCGGTTAAAGATGACGGGAGCGAATACCCGCTCTCCCTCTCCTTCAAGGATTTCTCCGTCAACCTGGTCAATCGTCAGCGTTTTTTCGCCTCGGGGCAGCTTCCCCCGGGTGATTACGTGGCCCTGGCCGTGGGAGTTGCCGGGGCGACCCTGCTGGACGAAGAGGGCGAGGAGAAACTGCTCGTCCCGGAAAAGCCGGTTCGTATCGACTGCCGCTTTAACGTTACGCAGAAACGGGCCACGTTCAGTTCTCTGGCCTTTAACTACGACAAGTCCGTCATGACCGGTTACAGCTTCAACCCGGTATTCACCGTCACCCCATCAGGGAAGCCGGTGACGGGGCTTGTTGGGTACGTCAGCAATTACGGTTCCAATACCCTTACGGTCTTTGACAAGCAGTACCGGGAGGTGGTGGGTGTCATAGCTACCGGTGCAGGCCCGAAGGGGCTGGCATTCGACCAGCTGCGGCGCAGGGCCTATGTAGCCCTTGCCGGGGATGATGCAGTCGAGGTGATCGATATCCCTCTCGGGGAGGAGATCACCCGGATCAGACTGAAACCGGGTGATGCACCGCAGGAACTCGCCCTGACCCCTGACGGCAAGCTTCTCTTGGCAGTTGACACCGGCACCAACATGGTGAGCGTGATCGATCCCCTTTCCTATCAGGAGACGGACAGGATCCAGGTCGGAAACACCCCTGAGTCGATCCTGCTGGATCCTGCCGGGACCCGGGCGTACGTGTTCAACAGCTTTTCCCAGAGCATTTCAGTCATCGATGTCGCTTCCCGTTCCGTTGTGGCAACCGTCCCCTCTGAACCGGGGCTGTCGCGGGGGCAGTTCAGCCGGAACGGAACTATTCTTTACACAATTCATGAGATGAACCCCTTCGTGCGGCTGCTGGCTCCATTCCCTTCCCTGGCGTTGCAGCAGAGGTACCGGATCGGTATGGGGGCGATTGCCATAAAACTCGATACGTTGACGAACCTGGTCTATGTCGGGAAACGGTTCAGCCCCGATATCGAGGTCTACGAGCCATCAACCTTCGTTGCGCTTTCTACTATCAGAATGAACGGCAGTGCCCTCCATATGGCGATCGACGGAGAACAGAACAACCTTTTCGTGATCAACAGTGAGCGGAACACCGTGGACGTCATCAATCTTGTCACAAGGGAAGTCATTGCCGAGTTTGATGTGGGCGAAGCCCCCTACTGGACCTCCCTGATGGGGGAGAGGTAACTGCGTGCAGGTTCCCCGGCGAAGGGCATCAGGACCGGCGTCAGTATGCGCCTGCGCAGCCATGGTCGTTGTGCTGTTCGGGGGTTTGCCTCGTGCGGTGCAGGCTGATATCATATCAGGAAGTGCGGAACTGGACATGAACCTTTCGTGGAACAAAACCAAGGATGCCACCGGGGTTGTTACCTCGAACAGCAAGGGTAACGAGTTCATGCAAAAGTATAATATCTCCCTGGCAGTCAATCCGTTCCCGTTGCTGAAGATTTCTTCAGGGGCACTGATCCAGCAGGATGTCACTACCCTGCATGACATCAACTCAAATTCTCATGGCACGACCACGTCGTTCTCACCCTATTTCGACGCCCTGCTTACCAATACGCTCTACCAGGCGGGAGTTGGCTATGTCCGGACGGAGAATTCCCAGAGCGGGACTCTGGCGGTTGAACCGAAAACAATCAATGAGGAGTACCACGCCGCGCTGGGGTGGCGGCCGGTAGACCTCCCCGACCTGTCCGTCCGGCTTTCCCACGCCAACAACTACGACGTAGACCGGCTCAACCGGGATGGGACCACTGACATGGTCTCCGTCGGTTCCCGGTACATGTACAGAACATTCAAACTCGGCTACCAGTTCACCGGTACCGACACCCGGGACAACCTGCACGATACGGACACCACCCAGATGTTGCACAACGCCTCGGTGAGCTACTCTGACCAGTTTTTCGATAAACGGGTCTCCCTCTATTCACAGTATAATGTGAATTACCAGCAATCCACAACCAGCGCGGGGAATGGGGGAGTTGTCGATACCGCGCTCTTTCCGGTGAGCGGCATCTCCGCCTTCAATATCGATCCTTCTCTGGGAACCGCAGACCAGAATACGGGGAATCCTGCACTGATCGACAGCAACTTTACCTCCACTACCGGGATCAATCTCGGAGTCGTCGCTCCTGCGGTGAATACGAACAATAAATGGAGTATCGGCGTCGATTTTTTCAACGTGACAGAGATCAACAAGATCCGCATCTTTGTTGACCGGCAACTCCCCACGTCCATAGCGAGCGCCTTTACCTGGCAAATCTGGGTGCGTGATAGGGAGACGGATACCTGGAGCCAGATCGATCAGAACGGCACTACGGTAGCGCCCAATTCGGCTAACATGATTCCTGCTACTTTCGAGCCGCTCCAGAACAATTACGATTTTACGCTGACCTTGCTGAGCAGCGTAAAGACCAGGTTCATCAAGGTAGTGGTCAATACCCTTCCCCAGAGCATGGCCCTTGCCAATCCGTCGTTCCAGAATCCGGACCGGATCTTCGTGACGGAATTTCAGGGAGTGCTCAGTCAGCCGGCGGCGCAGGTAAAGGGCACGAGGTCAAGCTCGAGCCAGAATCTCAATATGGACGTCCGGACGAGGATTCTCGATTCACCTTCCCTCTACCACAGCCTCAACCTTTCCCTCACCGCCACGTCAGGCGCGGACATAAGCTATATCCTTAACAACAGCCTGTTGCTCGATCACAAGATCAACGAGGTGTTTTCCGTAGGGGCGACCGTTGGCCGTGAGGACATCTCCTCGTCCGGCCAGCAGAGCTCCGCTTTCCTGTACAGCGCCTCCCTGAAGGCGATCCCCCTGGTCGGATTGACCAACACCCTTGTCTACAGCGGGCGTATCGACTACCAGCCCAAAGGGACAACTGACAACAATTCCATCTTTTTTACCAACATTTCACAGCCCTACAAGGGGGTCGCCTTCAATCTGTCGGCGGGATACGGCATCTCCACCAACCTGGTGGGGCAGAAGTCGGAGAACCTGTCGTTTGCCAGCGGTACAAGTATCACTCCCCGCCAGGACCTGAGTTTTACCCTGACGTACAACCTCAGCAAGAGCAACATAACGGGAGGCACCACTCCGCCATCCTCGTCCTCTTCCCAGAATGGTCTTTTGGGGATCAGTTACCGGCCATTTCCCAGTCTGTACCTGTTCGCCTCACTCGGTGTCCAGCAGGGAGAGAACCAGCAAACCCAGTATATCCAGAATTACGGGGGAAACTGGTCACCGTTTCCCGACGGAGATCTCCAGTTTAACGTTGCCTACAACGAAAATGCCACAACCCTCAACAATCAGAAGGATACCAATCTGACCCCTTCCGTCAGTTGGAGAATCGCGCCGAGGGCGACGCTCAATCTGTCCTATTCGCTCCTCACGTCCGAATCGTTGATATCGTCGACAAAATCAAGCTACGTGTCGATGATCTTGCGGCTGTTTTTTTAATCACTATGGGTAGGAGTATAGTCAATGCCTGGTACCAGAAGAGTGAAATCAATTGTGTCAAGCCTGTTCCTGAAAACAGTGATGTCCATTGCTATGGTTTCTTTGACAGGTTGTGCAGCATTCCACCCCTCGGGAACCTACCGTAATGAAAATATGGATTTCGGTTCGATCCGCACCGTGGAAGTTTTGCCCTTTGTCAACCTTTCCCGTGACAATTCAGCTGGAGAACGGGTGCGCGATGTGCTCATTACGGCGCTGCTCGCTTCGGGAGGGGTATACGTCGTACCGATCGGCGAGGTCAACCGGGGCGTGGTCAGAGCTGCCATCGCCAATCCTGCCGCACCCTCCGCCGAGGAGATTGTGAAACTGGGGAGCTTCATCAAGGCCGATGGAGTCATTACCGGTACCCTGAAGGAATATGGTGAGGTGAGGTCGGGAACCGCCGTCGGCAATGTGATATCTCTCAGCCTCCAGTTGATGGAAACACAGACCGGTAAGGTTGTCTGGAGCGCCTCGACGACGAGGGGTGGGGTGAGTGTAACTGATCGGCTTTTCGGCGGTGGCGGCGAGCCGATGAACACCATCACGGAAAAGGCCGTCGATGATCTCATCAATAAGCTCTTCCAATAGGTTTGTACTGGTCGTACTGACCGGACTCTTCCTGTGTGTCGGGTGCGCAGGGCCGAGAGGAATGGCGGAGACGATGCAGAGGCCTGAAAAGGGGAGCTATCGCATCGCTATCTTCCCTGTCGAAAACCTGAGCGGCGGGAAGGCTCCACTCAAGGAGTTGCGGCTGTCATTGGCGGAAAAGATCAAAACAGCCGGTTTTGATGTCCTTCCCGATGATTCTCTCAACAAATTCCTGGCTCGTCACCGCATTCGTTACATAGGCGGAATCGACGGGGAATCTGCCAGGGATATGGCTGAAGAGGAACAGGTACAAGCGGTGCTCATTCCGTCATTGGAATATTATGACGACAGCTATCCACCGAAAATTGCCCTTACAGCCAGGCTGGTGAGTACGGCAGGCGAGCCCGAAATCCTCTGGATGGACAGCATTGCACTGTCGGGGAACGATTCCCCGGGGCTGTTCGACACCGGTCTCATCAGAGATCCGGCGAAACTTACCGATAAGGCATTCCGGGAGTTGACCCGGTCGCTTTCAGACTCCTTCGGGGGCGGTTTCAGGGTCAGTGTTGACCAGTTGTTGAAAAAAAAATTCCCGCCCCGGCAATTCTACCGTTCGGACCTGGCCCCGGACAAGCAGTTCCGGATCGTGGTCCTGCCGTTCTATAACCGGAGCGATCGAAAGAATGCCGGAGAGATCATGGCCCTCCATTTCGTTCAGGAACTGCGCAGGCTTGGTAACTTCACCGTGGTAGAGCCCGGGATGGTGCGGCATCATCTCCTGCAGTACCGGTTGATCATGGAGGGAGGCGTCACGAATGCCAATGCGGATGTCATTTATGACGTGCTCCAGGCCAATGTCCTCCTGACGGGAAGGGTGATCGATTACCAGGATGGCCGGGGCGAAACCGGTGTCCCCACAGTAGATTTTTCCGTAACTATGCTGGACAAGGAGCATCACATGATCGTGCTCGCTGCCGACAGCTATAACACCGGCGACGACCGGGTTCATTTCTTCGATTTTGGCAGGATCAGCACGGCTTACGGGGTGGCAATCGAAATGATTCGCGGTATCATGGACCGTATTGACATGCAACGTGGTACCCCGGCAGTCGAGGGGGGTGGACGCATTGCGCCGAATCATTGATTATGCGAGCATCAGTGTTTGTGGATAAAGATATTGGCAGAGTGATGCCGCGCATACATTTACGGTATGCCAGGATACTGTATGCGACATGGAGGCAATTGTCACAGTAAGTAAAAATAATTATAAACATGTATTAAATATAAACAAAATCGCATTTATGTCTTGAATAAATATGGACGATGCTATAATAATGTAACAATAAATATTGTATCAACCAAAGTAATGACAAGGGAGATATATGAAAAAAACATCATTTACTATGTCTGTTGTGTATGTGTTGGCCATGATGGTATCAACATCAGTGTCAGCTGCAAACAATGAACAAAGCACTGACAATGCGAAAACGACAGTGACTGCAAAAACAGAGGTGCCAAGTACGGATGAAGAAGCTTATATAGGATTGAAATTTCCCATATTTTCACCGCTTTTTGACAAGACTCCCGTTGCCGCGGTCAATGACGAGCCTATCCTCCTTGAGGATCTGAAGAATTCCCTTATGGGTCTTCACCGGCAGGCAACCGAAGGGAAACAGGTGGGGAAAAAGGATTATCAGAAGGTCCTGAATCGTCTGATCAACACCAGGCTTATCCTGGCGGAAGCCTCAACAATGGGTCTCGACGAGAATCCGGAGGTAAAGACGTCTATCGACGTCTTCAAGATGGATCACCTGCGGGACATGCTCAAGATGCAGCAGATAAAAGATGTAAAACCTGACGCCAAGGAGGTAGAGCAGTTTTACCGGGATGCCGTCAAGGAATGGAAACTACGGTCCATAAAGCTTGATAAGAAGGAAGATGCAGATGCATTGGTAAAAGAAATCGCTGCCGGTGGCACGTTCGATGACCTCGCAAACAAACTTATCGACAGCCATAAAGCGGAAGGGGTGAAAGAGGGGCAATATATCCAGCCAAGTGCTCTTTTGCCTGAAGTGTCAAATGCCATAGCCGCATTGAAGGTCGGGTCGGTGAGCCCGGTTATTGCTGTCGGGCCAGCGTTTACGGTCATAAAACTGGAGGCTGTCCGCTATCCGGAAGGTAACACAAAGGCACAGGAGGAAGCCGAGAGAAAGGCTCTGGAGATCAAGCGGACGAAGGTCCTGACCGATTTCAACAAGGCGATGGCCAAAAAATACGCGACGATCGACGAAAAACTGCTCAATAAGCTCGATTTTGAAGCTGCGAAGCCGGGCTTCAAGAAACTGCGAGCCGACAAACGGGTGGTTGTGCGGATGAAAGGGGCGGATCCGATTACCGTTGCGGACCTGGCGGAAGCCCTCGCAGGCAGGTTCTTCCACGGTGTCGACGAGGCAATCAAGCAAAATGCGGTCAACGCGGCAAAACGTACTGCGCTGGATAACCTGATTTACCGGTCGGCTTTCATTGCCGAGGCTAAAAGTCAGGGAATCGACAAATCCCCTGAATACCTGCACGATGTCACCGAGTACCGCAACTCCGTTGTCTTCGGTGAATTTATCAAGAAAGTCGTTGCTCCCGACGTCAAGGTAACAAATGATGATGTTGCTGAATATTACAAGCAGCATATCAATGAGTATACGATTCCTGCCATGATGAAGGTCCAGGGCCTTGTTTTTCAGAAAAAAAATGCCGCAGAGGACAATATGGCAAAGCTTAAAAAGGGAATCGACTTCGATTGGGTTAAAAACAATGCCGAGGGTCAGGTCGATAAGGAGAAGAGCGGCGAACTGCTGGAATTCTCGGACAAGCTCCTGTCGGTCAAATCGCTGCCTGACGGGCTCAGGGAAGCGGTGCAGGGGGCCAAGGAGGAAGAGACGCGGTTGTACACCTCTCCGGAGGGATACTTCTACCTCCTGCAGGTGAAGAAGGTCGTTCCGGCGACCAATTCACCCCTGGAAAAGGAACAGAAAAAGATATTCAACGAGTTGTTCGTCACCAGACTGAACAATACGGTAGACGGCTGGTCGGACAAACTGAGAAAGGCTTACCCGGTCAAGATTTATCTTACGAACAGCAGCAACTAACTACGTTAGGGGAGAACTATGAGGGTAATGAACATGCGACGTTGTTCCCTGTTGGTGGCGGCGCTGGTCCTGTGCGGAGTTGTCGGTCTCTTCTCGACGACTCCCTCCCATGCGGCGAAGAAATTTGCCAGCAAGGAATGCCTTGATTGCCACACAAAGTTTGCCGACAAGTACTTTGCCATGAAGAATGTGCATTCCGTGGTCAAGGACAAGAAATGCGAGGGGTGCCATCTGCGCCACGGCATCATCCCCAAGCTGATTCTGAAGGAGACGGGCAACGCCCTCTGCTTCACGTGCCACGCCAAGGACAAGATAGGCCTCAACAAGGCCAATGTGCATACGGCCCTGAAAAAAGGGAAATGCACCACGTGCCATAATCCCCACGCCTCACAGGGGAGCAATCTCCTCCAGGCGGACGGGAATGCAATGTGCTATGCGTGTCACAAAAAGGAACAGTTCGAGAAAAAGTTCGTCCACAAGGTTCTTGCGGATAAGGGATGCACTGCATGTCACCTTGCCCACAGCGCTGACGAGAAAAACCTGCTGACCCAGGCCGAACCGAAACTCTGTCTTGGCTGCCACGATAGTGCCGGTTCCTCCTTCAAAAAGGCCCACGGCGGGTATCCAGTGGAGAAAAGCCGCTGTTCTGTCTGCCACAACCCCCATTCCTCGACCCAGCCCAAGCTGCTCAAGGAGAGTGCTCACAATCCCGTTGCCACCGGCGGGTGCGATGGTTGTCACAACGCAGCCACATCTCCCCAGCCGTTTGCGGTTACCGCGAAGGGGAGCGAGCTCTGCTACCAGTGCCACGATGTTGCCAAGCTGAAAGAGGGGGGTACGGTCGAGCACGAACCGTTCAAAAGCGGCAAATGTCTTTCCTGCCACAATCCCCACACCTCTGACTACCCCAAACTCCTTGTCGGCGAAGGCAACGACCTCTGCGTAACCTGTCATCAGGAGAAGAAAACGGTTCCCCTGTTCAAGCACGATGCGGTCACCAAGGGGAAAGGATGTATCTCGTGCCACCGGCCCCACGCCGCCAAAAACAAAGGGTTGCTGAACGTCAAGGGGGCCGACCTCTGCTACGGTTGCCATGCCAAGACAAAAGATGCCCAGAAAACGAGCAAGGTTATTCACCCTCCCTTCGCGTCCGGGGAGTGCGATGCATGCCACAATCCCCACGGCTCAGGCTTGCCGGGGATGCTGAAGGATACGATGGATGTTGTCTGCTACGGCTGTCACAGTGATCTGGAAGGGAAGTTCAAGCAAAGCCATACCCACAAGCCGGTGCTGTCGGGTAACTGTAGTGCGTGCCACTTCCTCCACGGCAGTCAGGAGAAGAAACTTCTCAAAGCGCCGGTACCCAAGCTGTGCGAACCGTGTCATTCGGATCTCATGAAAAAAGAAGCCGCCGGCACGAACCATCAACCCTTTGCCGATGGGGATTGTCTTGCGTGCCATAATGCCCATTCCAGCAGCATACCTGGAATGCTTTCCCAGAAACAGGATGCCACCTGCTTCACCTGCCATGACACTCTGGAGAAAGGGCTCAAGACTGCCGGCAGTACGCACGCGCCTTTTACGGCGGGTGACTGCACGAAATGCCACAATCCGCATAAAACGAAGCTCCCCAAACTGCTTCTCGCCGAAAGGACCGACCTGTGCGTGACCTGTCACAAGCCTCTCAAGGAGAAGCTCGCCAAGGAAACGCCCCATCCTCCGGCACAGAAAAACTGCCAGGAATGCCACAAACCTCACTATTCCGCCGTACGGCCGCTGTTGGCCAGCCAGCCGACTGAAGTGTGCGCCCAGTGCCATGACCTGAAGAGTGGATCTTTTGCGAAGGCGCACCTGAACATTAACCCCGGCAGCATGAACTGTATCAGCTGTCATGACCCCCATGCCTCGAAGGATCCGAAATTCTTCAAAGACACGGTCCACCCTCCCTTTGCCTCACGATCGTGCGAGGAATGCCATATTGTCAGCAAGCAATAAGAGGAGCTTGTTATGAATTTTAGATATCCCACGCTGGTTCTGTCGATTCTCACCATTTTCCTGTGCATGTGTCTGGTTTCCCATGCCGAGGAAAACGATCTGAAGTTCAAGCTGAAGCCGGGAGCAAATGGCAAGCTGTGCCTGGGGTGCCACACGGCATTCAAGGAAAAGCTAACCAAACCTGCCATTCACACGCCGCTTAAAAAGGGGCAATGC
This sequence comes from Geobacter sp., assembly GCA_003574885.1. Classification (GTDB taxonomy): domain Bacteria; phylum Desulfobacterota; class Desulfuromonadia; order Geobacterales; family Geobacteraceae; genus Geomobilimonas. The sequence continues at coordinate 11,981 of PJFC01000006.1, read as the reverse complement.
ACCGGCTGCCATAACCCCCACAGCGCATCCCATGGAAAGCTGCTGGTGGCGGATGCGGGCAACATCTGTTCCACCTGCCACAAAAGCGTAGTGCCTGCCAACGCGCAGAGTGTGCACAAGGTCGTGGCAGAAGGCAGTTGTACGAAATGCCATGATCCCCATAGCGCCAACAGCAAGTTCAACCTCCTCAAGGGGGGGAACGACCTCTGCTTCGGCTGCCACAAGGAGATGGGCGAATCGGTTGCAAAGGTGAAATTCAAGCATAGTCCGCTGGTGAAGGGGTGCCTGACCTGCCATGATCCCCACGCGTCCAACAAAGCGGCTTTCCTGCTGAAAAGCGACGTACCGGCCCTCTGTATCGGGTGCCACAAGACAGACCGCCCCAATTTCATCAAGAGCCACATGAACTATCCGGTTGCTGCTTCGCGATGTACCAGTTGCCATGATCCGCACGGGTCAGACAGGGCGGGCATCCTGTATAACAACGTGCATAAGCCGGTTGTCAGCAGGATGTGCAACCAGTGCCACGAGGAAGCAACTTCAGCAACTCCGCTCAAGACCAAGAAAAGCGGCTATGAGCTCTGTCGTGGTTGCCACAGTACGCAGGTGAACTCAATGTTCGCCAAGAACATGGTTCACTGGCCTATTCTGAGCAAGGAAGGGTGTCTCAGCTGCCATAACCCCCATGCCTCAAAACATAATGGGCTCATGAAGGGGGATCTGATAACCACGTGTGGACGTTGTCACCATGACACGATCAGACGGCAGGAAAAATCCCAGACCAAGCATGAGCCGATAAAAGACGGGAAATGCGTCGTCTGCCACGACCCCCATGCATCCGACAACCCGTACATGTTCAAAAAGGCAACCATCATTGATCAGTGCGCGACCTGTCATGACTGGCAGAAGCATTCGACCCATCCCCTCGGGGAGAAAGTCCGCGACCCGCGGAACAAGAACGTCTCTGTGCAGTGTCTGAGCTGCCACCGGTCCCACGGAACCGAGTACAAGCATTTCATACCGTTCCCGTCAACGAGCGAACTCTGCGTACAGTGCCACGAGCAGTTCAAGAGGTGATGACCATGATACTACGTGCAACCAGATTTCTGACCATGTCGCTACTGCTGCTTCCCGCCGCTTCTTTCGGCGCGGAAACGATGACGCTGAAACTTGTCCAGCCGGTTCTCGTTGACGCCAAGGAGGGGATGATGAAGAGTCCCCAGGGGGTCGCCTGCACCAGCGATGGGGCGTTCTTTGTTGCCGATACCGGCAATGGCCGGCTCCTGACCTATACCTTCAAGGATGACGCGGTCAAAGGGGGAGGTGAAATCAAGGTCCCCCAGATGACCTCCCCGCTTCGGCTCCAGCTGAACTCGAAAGGGGAAATCTACGTTCTCGACGGGAAGTCGCGCCGCATTCTCCGTCTCAGCCCGCAAGGCTCCTTTCTCGGCTACCTGGATATTCAGGGACTTCCGGCGGGGGCCGCCCCCGTGCCCAACAGCTTCAAGATAGATGCAAAAGACAACATCTACGTTCTGGATATTTTCTCCAGTCGGGTGCTTCTGCTCGATCCGAGCGGGAATTTCCAGAAAGAGATACCCTTCCCCCCGCAGCACGGCTTCTTTACCGACCTGGCGGTACATACCGACGGGAGTATCTATCTGATTGACAGCACGAACTCCATGGTCTTTGCGGCGGCGAAAAATGCTGCCGCCTTTACGCCGCTGTCGAAAAGCCTCAAGGCCGACATGGACTTCCCCGGCTACATAACCACCGACCGCGGGGGGAGTCTCTATGTCGTCGACCAGAACGGCGGCGGGATCATCGTCCTGGGAGCTGATGGGGCAGTACGGACCCGCATGCTCAGCATGGGGTGGAAGCCCGGCCTTCTTTACTACCCCGGTCAGATCTGCCTCAATGACAAGGGTTTCCTTTTCGTTGCGGACCGGGACAACAACCGGGTGCAGATCTTCGAGATCAAGTAGCATAGACGCTTAATACAAGGGGGTACTGTGAAAAAAACGATAATTTTTGCACTTATGATTCTTATTGCTGCCGGGTCAGCTCTGGCTGCCGGAAATCGCACCTCTGCGGACAAGGCAGGCAAGGTTTCCGTCAAGAAGGCAACCGGTCAGAATGCCGTGACTGTCGAAGAGGTGTACCGGGATAGCGCCAAGCTGGCGGGGAAAAAAGTTGTTATCAGAGGCAAGGTTGTCAAGGTTACCGGTGGAATACTGGATAAGAACTGGATCCACATTCAGGATGGTACCGGATCGTCGGACATGGGAAACTACGATCTTACCTGCACCACTTCGGAACCGCTGCCGCGCAAGGGCTCGGTGGTAACCATCTCGGGAACGCTGGTGACTAATCGTGATTTTGGCGCGGGGTATTTTTACAGCGTCATCGTGGAAAACGCCACTTTCAGTAAGAAATAGGCGCGTGGATGTCCCGGTCGGGAGAGAGATGCCGTGGCGTCAGATCGCTACTGTTTGTACTGATCCTGCTCATGGCATTTGTTGCAGAGGGATACCTGAGCTGGTGCGAAGCTGCCTGGTAGTCTGCCGTACATGGCTTGCTGATATTCCGCCATGGTCTTGCCCGTCGCATTTTCCCCTTGCTGACCCTGCAGTGAGGGAGAGTCAATCCCGGGATAAGAACCGTCCACGGTAAGATAGGCCCCCTTGGCCATATTCCATCTGGTAGAGCTGTCCCAGGCGGAAGCGTGGGCACGGTGGCAGGTTAGACATTGAACGTTGTCGGTTGGAGATGCACCGACTGTGCTGCCCGTGTCGGCGGCAAGATTTTCCAAGTAGGAAAAGCTCTCCTCAAACGGCACGAGGGAACTGTAGCCGACGGCAGGGTTCGTGTTGGTGAGATTGCCGGTGTAGATATAGGCGTTGTAGGTCGCATAGACGTTGGTGAGCTTGGCGCTGTACCCGGCAGGGTGGTTCCCCACGGTAGTGCTTGGGTTGACGGTATTGTGTTGCAGGGTGCCGTGGCAGTTGCCGCACCATTCGGACATTCCCAGTCCGTAGGCGACCCTGGTGTCGGACGCGGCTTCCGACCTGTTATAGACGACAGGTGCCACGGCAATGGGGGGATTGGCCACAAAGCCATAATTGCCCAGCAGCGAGGCCGGTTTGTAGTATTGCCCCGCGAGGAGGCGATAGGATCCGACAGCGGTGGATGCAGTCGGCAGCGCTCCGTAGGAACCGGTCCCGCTGATCGGCTTTCCGGTGGCGGCGACCATGGTGCCGCCGGCATCAAGAAGACGGTACTTGCCGTGGGGGTCGTGGCAGCTTGTACAACCGAGGCTTGCCGTGGGGTAAAAGCCCCCGGGAGAAGTAGTCCACCGGGCACTGTTGCTGAAATAGAGAAAATCCGTTGCGTTGATGTTGTGACCGTGGTTCGCGCCGGGACTCGATTGGGGGGTTCCGGTGGAGGTAACCCAGTTGTAGTTTTTCTGCATATAGGAGAAATCGCCCCCCGGCGTCAGTTGGAGCGGATATGCTCCCGGCGTCGGGACTGGATTGGTGGCAACCCTGAAGCTGTCGGCAGGGGTGGACCCTGCATGGCAGATAAGGCAGGTCGAACTCTGGTCCGAGCCTTTGAGCAGATAAGCGAAACCTGTCCCCGTCGGGCGACCGCTTTTCGTCATCGGAACGTTTCCCGATGAGTTGTGCATGGTGTGACAGCCGTCGCAGTCGGCAACGCCCCCATTGTGAAAGGCAAATGCAAATCTTGCGGGAAGAGTGCAGATCAACGAGGCTGAAACGAGGATGGCCACTTTCAATGATAACGTTTTCATAGGCACCCCGCCAAATATTGATTATTAATTATACGATTATTCAGTAGCAAGTCAATGTTAATTGGCAAAATTACTGTTTGATCATAAAAATATGGCATACGCATAATGTATGATGTAGTGTGCATTGTATTTAAATGCTGTATTTAGTATTGGAATATGCAGGTACAGCAATGTAACAACAATCTTGTCAGTAATTATTAAGCTGTGTCAGCCAAAGGGAGATCTGCAACAATGAGTAAAATGCTATTAGTTATGACAGTATTGCTGGCAACATTAATGTATGCTTGTACTGGTTTTGCACTGCAAACTAAATCTCCTGCCAGTGTTCCTGCCGGTTCTGTTGCCGATAGCGGTAAGAACCTCATCGACCTCAACCTGGCAAGTCGCGAACAATTGATGACTCTTCCGGGAATTAAGGAAAAGGATGTACAAAAAATCATTGACGGGCGACCCTACCGGATGAAAACCCAGTTGCTGAAGGATTCTGTCGTTTCTACCGATACCTTCTATGACATAGTCAACAACATCACGATAGACCTGAAAGCTCTCGACAAAGTGAACAAGGACAAAGCCAGGAAGGCCCTGGACGACAGAATGAAAACCGGGGCCAGGAAAATCAGGACCAGGAGCGGCCTTGTCTATCAGGATCTGGTACCGGGAACCGGCGTGTCTCCAAAGGACGGCAAGACGGTCAGGGTGCATTACACGGGGTGGCTGAAAGACGGCACGAAATTCGACAGTTCCCTGGATAGAAACGAGCCTTTCAGCTTTGTCATAGGAAAGGGGAAGGTCATCAAGGGGTGGGACGAGGGGATCAAATCCATGAAGGTCGGCGGCAAGCGGAGACTCATCATTCCGCCGTCGCTCGCCTATGGCAAAAAGGGAGCAGGTGGTGGTGTGATCCCTCCCGATGCCACCCTGATATTTGAAGTCGAGCTGTTGGGAATAGAGTGATGACAAGCCTGTTGAAGATTGCGCGGGTATAACCATGAATAGCAATGCGAGGAGATAGTTATGACAAAACTGACATGCAGTAAGGTGTGCCTGATTCTCTGTATAAGCCTTGTCGCCGGCTTTGTTCCGCCCGCGTGGGCAAATTTCACGACGGGATTCGCGGCGTATCAACGTCACGACTATGCCAGGGCTATGCGCGAATTCAAGGCGGATGGTGGCCCGCAATCCAGTTATCTCCTGGCCATCATGTATTACAAGGGTGAAGGTATTGCTCCGGATAAAAAGGAAGCGGCAAAATGGCTGCGGGTTTCCGCTGAAAAAGGGAACGTCAAGGCGGCAAACAACCTGGGGATGATGTATGACAAAGGTGACGGCATTCCCCGGGACCTCCCCATGGCTGCGAAATGGTACCGAAAGGCTGCCGAAAAGGGGGACGCGCAGTCGCAGTTCAACCTCGGCCTCATGTACACTAATGGCGAAGGTGTGCAGAAAGACCCCAAGGAGGCGGTAAAGTGGCTGCGCAAGGCAGCCCGGCAGAAGCACGTCAATGCGCGCAAGCTGTTGAATGTCATGGGGGAAAAACCGTAGGGTTCTGCATGGCAGGTGGATGTGTGCCATCTGCAGCTTCGCCACGAAATGAGAAGTCAAACCGGCAGCTTGACCCAGCCGGCTACCTTAATAAACAGATTCTGTATGCAGAGGAGAAAGACTATGAAGTTTCTGAAAGCAGCGCTGTTGATGGCATTGGTTGTCGCAATCTTCTGTCAGGCCGGATGCAACAAAAATGAAAGCCGTTTAGTCGGCAAATGGAGAAATCAGTCGTTGCCGGAGATTGTGGAATTCAAGAACGATAAAACCGGGACTTTCATCGTAAAAGACGGTTCTCCACTATCTTTTACCTGGAAAATCGTTAAGGGGGATAACGTGCAGCTCGATATACCCTACCAGGGGAAAGTCCGCTCACTGACGGGGAGTGTGGATAAAAATGTCTTCGTCCTGAATGGTCAGGGGGAGCAGGCGGTATATATGAAGATGGAGGGGCCGAACAAATAGTACCGGTTGGTTGCCCTGTTTCCCGTGGCCGCACCACTCTTCCAGGGGTGGTGCGGCTTTTTCTTGTGGTCGACGCAGGTATCTGCCCGTTTTTCTTGAATTTCATGCTTTAGATTATTTCCGGCATGTGCAATAATTCTGCATTTGGCAGTTGAACACTGCCTGCACTCGTACTAAAGGCCTATTTCTGCAATTCTAGGCTCATTACGCTGCATCCGATCAACTCACCCTGCGGGTTCAGACAGGATCGGCTGCGGACGTTTCATTTCGCCAAGAATTATGACGAAATAGCCCTCATGTACTCCTTCCGGCAGCATTCAACTGCCGTTTTCAGGATAATCCTGAAAACACGATACGAGGAGCCTGCCTCATGTTATCCCGAAAGTCGATCATGCGGGGTCTGTATATCCTGGTGAGACTCTGTATTTGTCTCTATCTGGCGATAATGGTCGCCCATTACCTGAACAACAGGAACTATTCGGATCACATCGGCAGAGCGTTGGTAAAGATTCATGCGGAGGGGCGTGGCTTCGACGTAAGCCAGATTGCAAAACTGCTCCTGGAGGGGGACCGCACAAAGATTCAAGAGCTGATTGACCGTAACGCCAGTATATTTGCCCTTGTGATAACCGACTGTACGGCGGAGAAAGGGGAATGCAGCGGGGAGAAAATCCTTTTCGCAACGAATCCTTCTCTCCTCCGGGGGGGGGAGATTCGCCCGGCTGAATTGGCGCGTTATCCGTATGCGCTTCTGCGTCGCCCCTCCTCCTCTGTGTTGAATATTCTGGAGAACGAGGTGAAAGGTGGTGGGGGGAAGGGGGCGATTATCGGCCGCGTCTATTCCATCAGCACCATCCCTGGCTTCGAGGAAGATTACCGCCTCTGGATGAGAGACCCCTTCCGGAACGACGATTTGTCGAGAAGGTATCTGATAACCATGACAACATGTCTGGCGGGGGGGATTGGGGCCTGGCTGCTCGTGGAGCTGTTTCTGAAGATCCGCCAGATTGAGCGGAAAAATGCCCGCCAGCGGGAACACGACCTGCTCCGGGATGCGGACCTCTTCCTGCGGCAGTTTGAAGTAAAGGAACGACAGCTGGAAGAAGAGGAGCGGCGATCCCGCAGCCAGTACGAAGTGTACATCGGCAGGATACGGGAGCTGGAGCGGAAACTGCAGAATGTTGACGACTACCGCCGGAGCGTGGAAACCATTATCCGGGAGCTGGAAGATGAAAAGACCCAGCAATCGGTGACTTTCAGGGAGGAGCTGGAACGGACCAACCTGCAGAAACAGGCGCTCCAGGCAGAGTTCGAGAAATACCGGAAGGATCCCCGCAAAGACCGGCCCGGTGCCTCGACGGCGCTGGAGATGGCCATAAACCCCCAGTTCGCCAACAGCTTTGAAAAGAAGGTGTTCACCGCCATCATGAGCAGCCCTACGTGCCGCAAGGGTGACTGGAGCGTGGTCACCAATTTCGATGTGGCCATCGGCAAGGGTGGGAGTCAGTTCGTTGACTGCATGGTCATCAGCAGGGACTGTCTTATAGTGGTGGAGGCGAAAAATTATTCGGGGAGAATCGTTGCTGAGGGTGACCCGGAGAATACCGCCTGGCTCTGCAACAGCAACGACGGCACGACGGTGGAGGTGAAGAGCTCATGGGGGATTAACCCCTACCACCAGGTGCGCGAATACACCATGAGCCTGATGAACCTGGTAAAACGAGGGCGCTGGAAACTGTCAGCCTACGGGGTCATCGTCTTTCCGGAAGGGACGGACATCGAGGCCATGGCTGAAAAAATCGGAAAATTTTACCGGGTCACCACCTTTGACCGCCTGGTTGGCCTGCTCGGTAACCTGGATGCCGAGGCCCGGCGCGCGAACACCTTTACCAAACGCCCTTCCCCTGAACAGATTGAAAATCTGATCCGCGGTAAGTGATCCTCTGCAAAAACCTTCCTCCATTCTCTGCACACGATGCTGAAGTGTCGCGATTGTCCCCCCTGTTCGCTTGACAACTCCCGAACAACAGCCACAATTTAAGACGGATTGAGCCTGGTTTCCGGTGCGGAGACCAGGCTCGTGCTCCGACGTCTATCGGGTTACCGCCGTGGGAGGACTGGTGACATGAAAAATTCCAAAGCGAGCGTATCCAATGTGCCCTTCCCCTACCGTCATGACCGGGAGAATACCGGCGGCCGGGTATCCGGCATGGATACATGGCTGGTGCACAAGTTTCTGCACGCTATCGGCGGTCCCGCCTTGCGCGTGGTTTTGTGGGAAGGGCAGGAAATAGTACCCCCTGCCACGACCCCTGCAGTCACCATGACGATCCGCGACCGGGGCGCCCTCTGGCGCCTTCTGCTCAATCCCCTTCTCTATTTCGGTGATGATTATGCCACCGGCAGGATCGAAATAGAAGGGGGGATGGTGGCGTTCATGGAAACAGTCTACCGCGCCATGTCCCGGACCAGCAGATACCGGCGGGTTTCCGATCCCGCAGCGTACCGCCGCAATCAACCGGCCCTTAACTCTCTCTTGGGGTCACGGCAGAACATCCATCACCACTATGACATCGGTAACGATTTTTACCGGTTATGGCTCGACGCAGAAATGGTCTATACCTGCGCTTATTTCCCGGACCCCTCCGCGTCGCTGGAAGAGGCACAGATTGCCAAGATGGACCTGGTCTGCCGGAAACTGCGCCTGCAGGCGGGTCAGACCGTAGTTGAGGCAGGGTGCGGATGGGGTGCTCTGGCGCGGCACATGGCACGGTACTACGGAGTGAAGGTCAGGGCATACAACATCTCTCATGAACAGATCGTCTATGCCCAGGAGCGCGCCAAGGCGGAAGGTCTGGCAGGGCAGATCGCGTACCTGGAAGACGATTACCGCAACATTGCCGGGGAGTGTGATGCCTTCGTGTCGGTGGGGATGGTGGAGCATGTGGGGCCTGACCATTACCGTGACCTCGGCAAGGTTATCGATCGTTCCCTCAAGCAGCGGGGGCTCGGTCTTATTCATACCATCGGACAGGACATCGCGGCACCCATGTCCCCCTGGTTCCTGAAGCGTATTTTTCCCGGCAGCTATCCTCCGACTCTTGGAGAAATGATGGCGGTATTCGAGCCCGGAGGATTCACCGTCCTGGATGTCGAAAACCTGCGGCTGCACTATGCGAAAACCGTCGAGCACTGGCTGGAGCGTTTCGAAGAGAACCGGCATCAGGTGACCGAGATGTTCGATGAGCGTTTTGTCCGGGCCTGGCGGCTCTATCTCTCCGGCTGCATCGCCAACTTCAACCTCGGGACCCTCCAGCTGTTCCAGGTTGTCTTTTCGCGTTCCGCCAACAATCTTGTCCCCCTGACCCGTTCACATCTTGCTCCCGGTGGTAAATCCTGATGGAGAGCTGTGATGTCCTGGTCGTCGGTGGCGGCCCGGCAGGCTCTGTCTGTGCCGGGAAACTCCGCCAGGCAGGACTCGATGTGCTGCTGCTCGACAGAGAGACATTCCCGCGGGAGAAACCGTGTGCCGGTTGGATAACGCCGGCGGCACTGGCAACACTTGAACTCGACCCCGATCTTTACCGTAAGGGGAGGGTGCTCCAGGATGTCAGTACCTTCCGTGTCGGCCTTGTGGGCGGGACGGAGGTGGTTATCCCCTATGGCAAGACCGTGAGCTATGGTATCCGACGCCGCGAATTCGATCACTACCTGCTTGAGCGCAGTGGTGTACGCCGGTCGTTGGGCGAACCGGTAATGTCACTGGAACGGGAAGAGGGAAGGTGGCTCGTGAATGGGCGTATCAGAGCCCGGCTCCTGGTCGGTGCCGGTGGCCATTACTGCCCGGTGGCGCGCCACCTGGGGGCGAAGATCGGCAGGGAGGCGGTTATTGCCGCCCAGGCTGCGGAGTTTGCCATGACCCCGGAGCAGGAGCAGCAATGCCCCATCCCTGCCGGTACGCCGGCACTCTTCTTCTGCCGGGATATGAAAGGGTACGGATGGTTCTTCCGGAAGGGGGACTATCTCAATATCGGACTGGGGCGAATGGACAAGGATAATCTCGGTCACCATGTCCGTGAATTCTGTCTGTTTCTCCAGCGGCGCGGATATCTGGCGGAAGGGTTTCCCGGCACCTTCCAGGGGCATGCCTATCTTCTTTACCAGCGACAGGGGGGGCGCAGATGCGTGGATGATGGCGTGATGCTCATCGGCGACGCGGCCGGACTCTCCCATCCCCAGAGCGGCGAAGGGATTCTCCCTGCCATCGAATCGGCCCTCCTGGCGGCGGATACCATTGTCGAGGCCGGCGGCGACTACCGGCGCGACAAACTTGAGCTGTATGCGTCCCGCTTGGCCGCCCGCTTTGGCGGCGGCGGGGATATGCCGTCCTCACCTCTTGTCTCCGGGATTGCCCGATTCTGCGGTGCGAGGCTCCTCTCCGGCAGCTGGTTTGTCCGTCATATAGTGCTGGACCGCTGGTTTCTCCATGCCGACCGTAAGGGGCTCTACGCAATGCGGTAGAGGGGTATCGGTGAACGAAAAACGGTCTATTGGAATGGGGTACGAGGAGGAGAGATGATTGTCGGCGTTCCGAAGGAGATCAAGCGACACGAATACCGGGTCGGCCTCACTCCGGCTGGTGCCACCGAACTGGCGCGGGACGGGCATGTCATTCTCGTCGAGGCGGGAGCCGGAAACGGAAGCGGCTTTGACGATGATGCCTACCGGCAGGCGGGGGCCGCTATCTGCCTCCGGGAAGAACTTTTCGGGAGGAGCGACCTGATCGTCAAGGTAAAAGAGCCCCTCCCCTCCGAGTACGGCCTCCTCAGGGAGGGACAGGCGCTCTTCACCTATCTTCACCTTGCGTCGAATCTTCAGCTCACCACGTTTCTCCTTGACAGAGGGGTGACCGCCATAGGCTACGAGACCCTCGAAGTCGGAGGAGCTCTGCCGCTCCTCACCCCCATGAGCGAGATAGCCGGGAGGATGGCGCCGCTCATGGGAGCCTTCTATCAGCAAAAGCTCTATGGCGGGACAGGAGAGCTGATGTGCGGGGCAACGGGAGTGGAACCAGGAAGGGCGCTTATCCTGGGGGCTGGTACGGTCGGTGCCAATGCCGTCCGGGTCTGCATCGGCCTCGGCATGGATACGACCGTCATCAGCAGGGGGACCGACAGGCTGCGGCGTCTGGAGGAACTTTTTCCCGGCCGGGTGAAGACCCTCGTTTCCCATGAGCAGATCCTCCGGGAAAAAATCCGGGAGGCTGCCCTTGTGATCGGAGCAATACTCGTCCCCGGCGGGAGAACACCGGTCATGATTCCCCGGGAAATGCTCGGGACGATGAAGCGGGGGTGTGTGCTCGTCGATGTCTCCATCGACCAGGGGGGGTGCGCCGAAACGAGCCGTCCCACCACCCACGACGACCCGGTCTACGAGGTTGACGGCATTATTCATTATACCGTGGCCAACATGCCCGGTGCCTACCCCCGGACATCGACCCTGGCGCTTACCAATGCTACGCTTCCCTATATCAGAACCCTTGCCGGGCGGGGAATCGACGAAGCTCTCAGCATTGACAGGTCGCTGGCCGGTGCGCTCAATACCTACCATGGCGGTATTGCCCATAAAGCACTTGCGGAGGGGGTAGGGAAGGCGTTTTGCCCCTTTACCCCTTAACCATCTGGCCGGGACCTGGAGCGCACAGGACCTGGCCGAATTCGAGCGTGCCACGGCTGTTTTCGGGAAGGTGGAGGAGGATATGTGGAAGTGACGTGTGTGGAGATGTCTGTAGGAGTGGGAAGAGCCGGTGGCGGAAGCTGCCGGCTCTTTGCGTCTGTGTGCAAATCCCATATCTGACTTGACACGCCTTGCAGGAAAGATTACAACGGCTTCATAGTGTGGCGTGGTCCATGGGGAGCTAAGCGAATGAGGAGTTGCGGCAACAGCTGCACGCCATGCAGGCAAGGTGGGATGCCGGGAGGAAACTCTGGTACGTGCGGTACGGCCTGATCCGCGGAACACCGCTGGTCGACCGACTGGCTGAACTGCATGACTGACGAAATTTGCTATATAGGTAACCTGAGACATTACTTATATCGGTAGTAAATTACGTATATAGGTAATATATTACTTATATACGGAAACCGGTCAATAACGAGTTGAA
>PJFC01000005.1 GCA_003574885.1 Geobacter sp. | reverse complement strand
GGGGATAGTCGACTGCAAAGACTGCTGTCGCAACCAGCAGGACCAGCATCATCGGCCCAATGATGTATGCACAGCGTCTTTTCATGGTCTGGCTCCTGTACGGTTTTATATTAGCTATATAACCTGTCGTGCTCGTGCTATGACGGCTATTGCCTAGAAGCTATTAATTAATCATAGAACATATGAACCATGCCAAATCATATCTGTTTTTGACACAAACCACCATAACACGCACCGGGCAAAGGCAAGAAAACCCCATACTTAGTAGCAATTTGCGTGCCATTAAATTTACTGCAATGATTACCGACTGTTTGCGCCCACTAATCCTGCAACAGATAAGCCATACAAAAAAAACCGCCTTCCCGGAGTTTTCCCGGAAAGGCGGTTTTAGCGTCAAATAACCTGTTTTGGGCAAAAAATCATTGCCTGCCCAAGCATTTTTCTGAAGCAGAAGTCCGTAAGTTCAGGCGCGTATCATCACGAGAAGCATCTTGAAACGCTGATCTGACCGCAGTGAATGGGGCTGGTTGGCCGGCATGATGATCATCTGCCCCGCCGCGAGATGGTGGACCGTTCCGGCGATGGTGATGTCCGCTTCACCGTCAACGATCTGGACGACGGCGTCATAAGGGGCCGTATGCTCGGACAGCCCCTGCCCGGCGCCGAAGGCGAACAGGGTAAGTGTACCGATTTTCTTGTCGATGAGAGTGCGGCTCACCACTGACCCCTCCTGATAGGAGATCAGTTCGGTCATGGTCAGCACCTGGCCAGTCAGATTTGTTGTTTCCTCGCTCATAGTCGCCCTTCCTTTCCGTGATCCGGCTTGCCGGTGGTCGTTGTTATGCGGATGTGGCCTGCACTCCCCTGGTTTCCAGAACAGCCAGCCGCTCCTTGAGTGTTTTTTCCCGTTCCCAGCGGACCGTCACGTCCCGTATGACCGCTGCAGCCCCCTGCACTGTCCCGTCGTCATCGCGCACCAGCACCATGGAAAACTCGGTCGAAAGCCGGCGACCGTCCTTGCAGAGTGCCGGTGCAGTGAGAAGCTCCGTTGCATAACGGGTCTCCCCCGTACCCATCACCCGGTGATAGCCGTCCCAATGTCTTCCTCGCAGCTTGTCCGGGATGATGATGTCCAGAGATTGGCCGATGGCCTCCTCCCGGCTGAAGCCGAACAGTTTTTCAGCTCCGTTGTTCCAGAGCCGGATAATCCCCTCCCGGTCGGAAAATATTACCGCCTCGCTGCAACCGTCAATGATTTCCCGGCAGAGTCGATCCTGGGAATAGCCTGTCATTGGTCCCCTCCCTCGTTGTTACCCTGATTTTGCACTGGAATTACTCTACATCGCAACTGAGAGAATGCAATTGACCCAGGTCAAGGATCCCGATTAGCCTGATTTCTGCATCCATCCACGGCCAGATTTTTTTCTTGCCACATCCTCTCCTTTCGGATATGTTAACCTTCCTTAATTGACCGGCTCACGAACTAAGACATTGTTTTCTGTCATCAACCGCAACACGATGCACAAGGAGAAAAACGTCATGGTCGTACTTGTCCGCTGTCCGAATAACACCTGCGTTCCTGCGCTGGAATCCCGCCTCCCCGACCTCATCCGGGAAGGACTGATCACCGCATTCTTCCGCGAGGGGCTGTGGATAAACATGGGAAAGACTGCGGCTCATTATGAAGTCTCCCCACCGATAAACACCAGGCAGCACATGATTAGCGCCGCTCCTCCGCTCTGACCCTCACCCCGCACCACTGATAATCCTTATCGTTGGGCTCTTTTCCCCCGGGAACAGGGACGACACTCCGGGTGCATCCGGATTTCACCCTCATCATCCCTTTTTTGTAAAGTCCGCACATCGCTTGTTGGCAATAAATTGCGCTCGCATTATTTTGCATTGCGACATATATTGTCGCACCCATTTGATAGCATGACACCATAACCCAACAGGAGGTATGTCATGATCTATCTGACCAACGACACCCAAGACCAGGCGGTCTACTTTGACCTGCGCAAGCGGGAACCCCATCGCCGGGCCGGAGCCATCGAGCATTATTATTACGGACTCCTGGGGAACGGGGTAAGCGAAGTAGCGGTGGAAGTTCGAAGTGGACGAAATGGTGTGGAGGTGGCCTTCGGCAGGGGAGAGCTGTTCGACTTCGTGGAGGAGAGCACCATCCGTCGGATGGTGGGTGACGCGGTGCTTGCGCTCCATTAAACCTCGTAGAAACTCGGTGGGATCTGGCGTTGAGATTCGCCTTGATGAACAGTGTGACAAAGCAGGGCCAATTTGCTATGATGTCCCGGTTTTTCATTACCAGATACCGGCAGACATCCCCGGAAGGCCCGGGCCGTCCTGCCAGGAACCCGCCGAAAGGAGCAGCGACCATGAAACCAGCGTGGAAAATCGAGACCCAGGCCATTCAGGGGGGGTACGACCCCAAGCCGGGTGACCCCCGCGTTGTCACCATCTGCCAGAGCACTACCTTCAAGTACGACAACGCCGAACATGTAACGAGACTCTTCGACCTGGAAGAGCCCGGCTTTTTCTACACCCGTCTCGGCAACCCGACAACCGACGCCTTCGAGCAGAAGATCGCCATGATGGAAGGGGGGGTCGGAGCCCTGGCCACCTCGGCAGGTCAGGCAGCCACGACTCTCGCCATTTTCAATATTTGCCAGGCGGGCCAGCACTTTGTAACCGCCAGCACCCTCTACGGTGGCACCTACAACCTTTTTGCCTGCACCTTCCCGAAGATGGGGATAGAGGTAACCTTCGTCGACCCGGAGGCCCCGGCAGATGAAATACGCGAGGCCTTCCGCCCCAATACCAAGGCACTCTTCGCCGAGACAATCGGCAACCCGGGGCTGAACGTCCTCGACTTTGCCAAGTTCAGCGGTATCGCCAAAGAAAAAGGGGTACCGCTGATCATCGACAGCACCTTCGCCACCCCCTACCTCTGCCGCCCCTTCGAGCACGGGGCCAACATAGTCGTTCACTCGGCCACCAAATACATCGACGGCCTCGCCACAAGCGTCGGTGGCGTCATCGTCGATGGCGGAAACTTCGACTGGGCCAATGGTCGTTTTCCCGAATTGACCGAGCCGGACGAATCCTACCACGGTCTTCAGTACGCGAAGGCCTTCGGCAACCTCGCCTACATCGTCAAGGCACGGGTCCAACTCATGCGCGACCTGGGTGCTGTCCCAAGCCCCTTTAACTCCTTCCTCTTCACCAACGGCCTCCAGACCCTGCCGCTCCGGATGCAGCGTCACAGCGAGAACGCCCTGGCCCTGGCCCAATTCCTGGAAGGCCATCCCGCCGTTTCCTGGGTCAAGTACCCTGGGCTGAAAAGTCACGCGAGTCACGACCGGGCGCTGAAATATCTGCCGCTGGGATGCAGCGGCGTTCTTACCTTCGGTATCAAGGGAGGAACCGAGGCAGGGAAGAAGTTCATGGAGGCGTGCAAACTTGTCGCGCTCGTGGTCCACGTGGGGGACGCCCGCAGTTGTGTCCTCCATCCGGCCAGCACTACCCACCGACAACTGACTCCCGAGCAGCAGACCGCTTCAGGCGTCACCGCCGATCTCATCCGCCTCTCCGTCGGCATCGAACATATCGATGACCTCATCGCCGACGTGGACCAGGCCCTGGCAACCAGCCAGAAGTAAGCCGTTCACCATCACGAAAAAAGCCTGCCGAAACCGGCAGGCTTTTTTTGTTGAAATGCTCGAAGGGGTGGTCAGTTGCCCATTTTTTTCGGGCATTTGTCGCACGGAACGGTCGCCGCCTTCTGCGGGCAGTTGGCGCAATTCATCCCCCCTTGAGCCCCTTTCATCTGCGGACAATCCTTTGACCCGGCACAGTTGGCACAGTCGCATGTGGCCCTGTTCGGGCAGTTTGCGCAATCCATCTCTTTCTGCGGACATTTTGCACACTTTCCCACCGTCGCCGCGGGCTCGGTCGGAGTCGAAGCAGAGGTGGCAGTGACGGCATTGGTCACAACCGACACGGCTATGGCGACAACAAAGAGGAAGATGATGGCTACTCTGTTCATGGGTGCTCCTTTACCTTTTATATTCAATTTTTTGAATCAATGGCTCAAAAATACACGGGTGCGAGAACGCTGTCAACGGCAAATCGGCGAAGAATGGCAAGGCAGGCGACATCACTCGTAGACGCGGTAAAGGGATTCGGCCACGCAGGCAGGCTTTTCCTGGCCCTCGATCTCCACGGTAATCCGGCAGGTGATCTGCACCCCTCCCTCGATCCGTTCCGTGGCAAGGAGGAGGGTGCGCGCCCGGATGCGTGAACCTACCACCACCGGTGCGGGAAACCGGAGCCGGTTGAGGCCGTAATTCACCCGGAACCGCATCCCCGGATAATTCCGCGGGAAGAAATCGGGATGGTTGCTCTCCGTGAGATAGGGGAGGAGCGACAGGGTCAGGAAACCGTGGGCGATGGTAGCCCTGTAGGGGGATTCCCGTCGGGCCCGTTCCGGATCGGTGTGGATCCACTGTACGTCGCCGGTCGCCACAGCGAAGCGGTCGATCCGCTCCTGGTCGATGGCGAGCCAGGGACCGATGTGTATCTCGGTGTCGAGCTGCGGGGCAAGGAATTCCATGAGTTTGTCGGCGGCGGACATGGGACCTCCAGGACTGTTTTCACCATCATATAGCATGCTTCACGGCAGTTTGCACCCTGATTCCCCCATCACCCCATGGCCGGCTTGATTATCGGGCCAATTCTGCTACTATGTGGCTCACACTGGACAGGAGCAGCTTATGGACAACATCCCCCCCCTTCTCCCCGACGACGGACATAATCGCATACTCACCGCCAACGTCCACCCCGCCGGCTGGGTTAACCCGACCCCCACCGGCCGGTACAACCTGGTAGTGATCGGCGGCGGGACTGCCGGGCTGGTCTGCGCAGCGGGTGCCGCCGGCCTGGGTGCGAAGGTGGCACTCGTCGAACGGCATCTGCTGGGTGGAGATTGCCTGAACGTGGGATGCGTCCCCTCCAAGGGACTCATCCGGGCAGCCCGGGCCGCGCATGATGCCTGTTCCGGCACCGCGTTCGGCATTCGGGGGGGAGACAGGATCACCGTCGACTTTGCCGCCGCCATGGAGCGGATGCGCCGACTCCGGAGCGAGATCAGCCCCCACGATTCGGCCCGCCGTTTCCGGGACGATCTGGGGGTAGACGTCTATTTCGGACAGGCATCCTTCGCGGAATCTGACTGCATCGAGGTTGACGGCACCCGGCTCTTCTTCCACCGGGCCGCCATCTGCACCGGTGCCCGGGCCGCAGCCCTCCCCATTCCCGGCCTGAAGGAAGCGGGATATCTCACCAACGAGACAGTCTTCTCCCTGACCGAGCTGCCATCGCGACTGGCGGTCATCGGCGCCGGCCCTATCGGCTGCGAACTCGCCCAGAGTTTCGCCCGCTTCGGCAGTCGGGTCACCCTGATCGAAGCGGCGCCCCGGATACTCGGCCGCGAAGACCGGGACGGGGCCGATATCCTCCATGCCGCCTTTGTCAGGGAAGGGATAGACCTGCGGCTGGGGGTGAACTTCCTGCGTGTCGAAACGCGGGGCGACGACAAAGCCATCGTCATGGAACGGAACGGGGTGGCGGAAGAGGTGGTGGTTGACCGGATACTTGTCGGTGTCGGACGAACCCCCAACGTCGAGGGGCTCAACCTGGAACGGGGCGGTATCGCCTACGATGCACAGGTAGGCATCACGGTAACCGACACCCTCCAGACAACCAACCCCCGGGTTTATGCGGCCGGCGACACCTGCTCCCCTTGGAAGTTCACCCACACCGCCGACGCCCAGGCCCGGATCGTCATCGCCAATGCCCTCTTCATGGGTCGGCAGAAGACATCGGCCCTCACCATCCCCTGGTGCACCTACACCGACCCGGAGATCGCCCACGTAGGATTTTACGAGCGAGACGCGGAGGCCAAGGGGGTCGAGGTGACCACCCTGACCGTGCCGCTTGCCGACGTGGACCGGGCCGTGCTGGACGGAGAGACGGAAGGGTTTGCCCGGGTGCACCTGAAAAAAGGGAGCGACCGCATCCTCGGTGCCACGATCGTCGCCCGTCATGCAGGAGAGATGATCAACGAGCTCTCCCTCGCCATCGCCGCTGGCCTCGGCCTTTCGGCCATCGCCAGGACCATCCACCCCTACCCGACCCAGGCCGAAGCGATCAGGAAGCTGGCTGACGCCCATAACCGGACCCGTCTCACCCCCTTCATAAAAAGGGCACTGTCCGCCTGGCTCGCCTGGCAGAGGGGATGACGATGAGCGGGAAGAAGATCGCTATCGCCCTGGCCGTCATTGCCGCCCTGGTGCTTTTTTTCTCCCTGGACCTGGGGCGATTCTTCACCCTGGAAGCGCTGAAGGAGAACCGCCAGGGTCTCCTCGGCTACTACTCCGATCACCGGCTGGCCATGGTGGCCGGCTTCATGGCGATTTATATCGTCCAGACCGCCCTCTCCCTCCCCGGCGCGGCGATCCTCTCCCTGGCTGCCGGAGCGATCTTCGGTGCGGTGATTGGGACGGTTTGCGCCGTTATCGCCGCCACCCTCGGTGCCACCCTTTCCCTGCTGGTCACCCGCTACCTGCTGCGGGATGCGGTTCTCAACCGGTTCGGCCCGAAACTGGAGCTGATCAACCGGGAGTTGGAGGAACGGGGGCTCAACTACCTCCTCTTCCTGCGGCTGGTGCCGGTCTTCCCCTTTTTTCTCATCAACCTGGCGGCAGGGCTCACCCGCCTTCCGCTCCGAACCTTCGTCATCGGCACCCTGGTGGGGATCATCCCCGGCGGTTTCGTCTACTGCAACGCCGGCGCCAGCCTCGCCACCATCACGTCGCTCGGTGATGTAGCTTCGCCGCGGGTCCTCGGCTCCTTCGCCCTCCTCGGTCTGTTCGCCCTGGTGCCGGTGCTGTATGGTAAAATGAAAAAGGCCGGGGCTCGGGACCAGTGAACGGAGAGTAACATCACCCCTCATGCATCGGAGATTGATGCTTATCACGTTTCACCTATTACTTTTTACTTTCCACCATTCACGGAGTCATCGATGGTAGCCGCTTTCAAGGAACGTGTTCAGCAGATCAATCCGGTCTACGTGCAGTTCGACACCCTGCAGACCCTCCAGCTCAACCTGGGAAACCGCTGTAACCTCTCCTGCAGCCATTGTCACGTGAGTGCGTCCCCCCGGGGGGAAAAGATCATGGATCGAGAGGTTATGGAGACAGTCGCTGCCCTCCTCTCCCGGCGGCCGGGGATCACCCTGGACATCACCGGCGGCTGTCCTGAGCTGAACCCCCATTTCCGCCACCTGGTAGAGGCGACCGCCGGCTTGTCCCCACGCCGCATGGTGCGAAGCAACCTGACCGTCATCACCGAGCCGGGTATGGAGTGGCTTCCCGAGTTCTACCGGGAGCAACGGCTCGTCATCGTCGCCTCCCTCCCCTGCTACCAGGAGGAGAACGTGGACCGGCAGCGGGGTGAAGGGGTCTTCGGGCGGAGCATCGCCGCCCTGCAACGGCTCAACACCATGGGGTACGGTGAGGAGCTGGAGCTGAACCTGGTCTATAATCCCGGTGGCGATTTCGTCGCCGGCGCCCAGCGCGGCCTGGAGGCGGCCTACAAGAAGGAGCTTCTGGAACGGCACGGCATCAGTTTCAACAACCTCTACACCATCACCAACGCCCCCATCGGCCGCTTCCGGGAGTATCTTGAGGCCCAGGGAGCCTACGACCGCTACCTGAACCTGCTCGTCACCCGCTTCAACCCGGACGCGGCGGTCAACATCATGTGCCGCACCCTGGTGAGCGTCGACTGGAAGGGGTTCCTTTACAACTGCGACTTCAACCAGGCCATCGGCCTCCCCATCACCGGCGACGACGGAAGCATCCTGAAGATCGACGACCTGGAGTCGGCCGCCCGGACCGGCACCGATCTGTTCCTGGCCCAGCACTGTTACTGCTGCACCGCAGGCGAGGGGTCGAGCTGCACCGGGGCACTGGCGGTATAACTTTGAAAAACATGCTCTCCTCGAAGATCCAAAAGGCCTGAAAACAAAGGCTTTGACGCAGAGGCGCGGAGACGCAAAGGAAGAGAAAAGACAAGTCTTCAAAGTTAATCACCTGAATTGGTTTAAAGTTTTGATTCTCTCTGCGTCTTTGCGCCTCTGCGTGAGAATGGTTGTAGGGTTTTCCTTTCTATGTATCTATCGTTTATTTTGGTTTTTTTTTTGATCTTCGTGGTTAACAAAAGATTTTTCTGGAGGACACATGGACAAACGGCAGCTCTGGGAGCGTTACCAGGAATATCTTTACGTCAGCGACGCGCTGGGGCTCATGCTCGACATCAGCAGGATGAACTTCTCGCCTGATTTCTTCGAACGGATGGAACCCCTCATCCGGAAGGCGTTCACCGAAATGGCAGCCCTGGAGGGTGGTGCCATCGCCAATCCTGACGAGCAGAGGATGGTGGGGCACTACTGGCTGCGCAACCCATCTCTCGCTCCCACCACGGCCATCGCCGCGGAGATCGGGGCTACCGTAGCAAACGTGAAGGAGTTTGCCGCACAGGTCCATACCGGCAAAGTCCGTGCGCCGGACGGACACCCCTTTGCCCGCCTCCTGGTGGTGGGGATCGGCGGCTCTGCCCTCGGCCCCCAGTTCGTGGCCCACGCCCTTGCCTCGGCCCATGACCGATTGCGCCCCTTCTTCTTCGACAACACCGACCCGGACGGGATGGATCAGGTGCTGGCGGAAATCGGGCCGGCCCTGTCCGAAACCCTCACCGTCGTCATCTCCAAGAGCGGCGGCACCAAGGAAACGCGAAACGGCATGCTGGAGGCCCGGGAGGCATACCGCCGAGCCGGGCTTGATTTCGGCAAGTACGCCGTGGCAGTCACCGGAGCGGGGAGCGAGCTGGGTCGGACCGCCATCGCCGAGGGGTGGCTTGCCCGCTTCCCCATGTGGGACTGGGTGGGTGGGCGAACTTCCGTCACCTCGGCGGTGGGGCTCCTCCCTGCCGCCCTTCAGGGGGTCGACATCGACGGGCTCCTGGCCGGCGCCAAGCTCTGCGACGAACTGACCCGCAACCTCAATCCCCGCGCCAATCCATCGGCGCTTCTCGCCCTCATGTGGCACTACGCCACCGACGGCAGAGGGACTAAGGACATGGTCGTCCTCCCCTACAAGGACCGGCTCCTCCTCTTCTCCCGCTACCTGCAGCAGCTGATCATGGAATCCATCGGCAAGGAGAAGGACCTGGACGGGCAGGTGGTGAACCAGGGGCTCACGGTGTACGGCAACAAGGGGTCCACCGACCAGCACGCCTACGTCCAGCAGCTCAGGGAGGGTATTGCCAACTTCTTCGTCACCTTCATCGAGGTGCTGGCAGACCGCGACGGGAAATCGCTCCTGGTGGAACCGGACGTCACCAGCGGCGACTATCTGGCCGGCTTCCTCCAGGGGACCCGCACCGCCCTCTACGACAACGGCCGGGAGTCCATGACCATCACCGTGGGAAAACTGGACTCCCGCACCGTCGGCGTCCTCATCGCCCTCTATGAGCGGGCCGTCGGCCTCTACGCCAGCCTCGTCAACATCAACGCCTATCATCAGCCGGGGGTGGAAACGGGGAAAAAGGCGGCCGGTCAGG
The DNA here is from genome assembly GCA_003574885.1 of Geobacter sp. Taxonomy (GTDB): domain Bacteria; phylum Desulfobacterota; class Desulfuromonadia; order Geobacterales; family Geobacteraceae; genus Geomobilimonas. Next base: position 341,902 of record PJFC01000005.1, on the reverse strand, counting down.
TGCTGTCCTTGCAGGGGAAAATCCTTGCCGCCCTGCGCGAGGTCACGGGGAAATACTTCACGGCCGGTGAACTGGCGACAGAACTCGGCGCAGCCGGGGAAACGGAGACGGTCTTCCGCATCCTCCTTCACCTGGCGGCCAACCCCGACCACGGGGTGGGCATGGAGAGGGTGGAACCGTTCTGCACCAGCCGCTTCACGGCGAAAAAGTAACAACGCCATCTGTTCCCCTGTGTGTGATAAGAATCCCGCTCCAACGTGCTTCTTATCACACACAAGATTGGCGGACATATCATCGTGATTCCCTTGGACCTGCCTGTTGCTCATCGAGAAATCAGCACCGGTGATTACTACCTCAAGCCGCAACCCGTAGCTATCCATGTCATTTTTGTTGAATTTCCCTCCTTAAAAAGATAGAATTTCCTCCCCCTTCCCTCCCAAATCTTAATGAACGGCTGCCCGGTCCGGCCGAGGATGCTGCCAATGCACAAGCTCCGCCTGCTGATCCGAAAGATACATACGCCGATCACCATCATGCTGGTGCCCCACTCGCGGTTCAGTACGCGCAGCATCCGTATTCCGTTCATCCTTGCCCTGACCTTTTGCGGACTCTCGTGCCTGGGGCTGGTCTATACAGCTTCCCTCACGGTACAGGCCGTCGACTACTACCGGATGAAAAAACAGTACACCGCCATGTCCCGCCAGTTCAACGAGATAGAATCTACCGTGGCGTCCCTCAAGCAATCCGAGTCACAGTTCCGTAAGCTCTTCGCTCTTGATTCCCGCAAGGAGGTCCTCAAGAATCTTCCCACTGACGACGGTGGTTCCATCGATGTCGAGGCCCTCAAGAAGCAGGTTACGGAATCAATGGAAACAGTGCAGGGGATAAAGTCATACCTCGCCAAGCAGCACAATGACTATCAGGCAACCCCCCTGGGATGGCCGGCGCCGGGGCATATAAGCTCCGGGTTCGGAATGCGGGAGCATCCTATCTACGGCGACCAGAGGTTCCACACCGGCATTGACATCACTCTCTCCACGGGGACCCCTCTGCATGCAACAGCCGACGGGGTGGTAAGCTTCGCCGGCAAGAACGCAGGTAATGGAAACATCGTCGTTATCGCGCATGGGCATGGCTACAGTTCGGTATACGCCCACGATTCCAAGATCCTGGTACATCCGGGAGAGACCGTGAAGAGAGGCACAATCATCGCCTATTCGGGATCGACCGGTACCTCCACCGGCCCACATGTCCACTACGAAGTCTGGAAAAACGGCCAGAGTGTAAACCCGAAACCCTTTATCGATGGACGTATCTGAAACTATTGCAGAGAAAGGAGCTTAACCGCATGTTCAGCCCTAAACACCCTAAGCTGGAAGTACTCATCGGGCCGGATACGACCATCAAGGGGGAACTCACCTCCAAGGGAACGGTCAAGATCGATGGCAGATTCGAAGGGAATCTCGCCGCCGACTGCATCATCATCGGCGAGGGAGGGGCGGTCCTGGGTGATGTGACCGCCAAGACGCTGATAGTGGGGGGGAAGCTCACCGGCAACGTCCGCGCAAGCGAGAACGTGGAGATCCAGCCGAAGGGTGAACTGTGCGGCGATATCGTCACTACGCGCCTCTCCATGGCCGAGGGGGGGCAGTTCGACGGACGCTCCTCCATGCAGAAAAATATAGAAATCGAGTTCAAACCGGCGGAGACCTGAAGAGGGAGCACCGGCGAAGACGAGACCATCCCTTATCCGCAAGAGCCCGCACCAGCGGGCTTTTTTTATGCCGGGAAGCCGCCGGCATTTTAAAGGGAAAGTGACATCCGGGGGAAGATGTCACAGGGACGGTAACCTTAACGGTAAATTCATCCGGGGGGCTGTTCCTGTCCCCTGTTTCGTGGTACAAGGAAGCATGACAATCTTTGCCGTCAGCGAAGAAAAAAACCGTTGGCTCCGGGAAAGGATGGCTGCGGTCGGCCTCCGGGAGGAGGATATGGACGAACGGTTCGTCCGTTCCTCAGGCGCCGGGGGGCAACATGTCAACAAGACCGCCACCTGCGTCTGGCTCCGCCACCGCCCCACCGGCCTGGAGGTAAAGTGTATGGCGGAACGGAGCCAGTCCCTGAACCGCTTCCTGGCACGTCGGGAACTGGTGGACAAGCTGGCAGCCCTCGCCGGCCTCCCCACGACGAAGAACGACAAGGAAGAAAAACTCCGCAAGCAGAAGGCGCGGCGCAAGCGCAAAGCGACGACGAAATACACTAAATCTGGAATTGACAGGGATATTCAGGATAGTCAGGATAAAGCTTAAATCTGAAAAAGCATTCGGGACGCAGAAAAGGCAGAAAAATCCGGATAACTGCGGATCTGGGCCTCAACCTTTGGGTAAAATCAGGAATACGGGTTTCATCCGCCTTTACATGATGTTATCCGCTTTTTCCGCGTTAAATTGCCGTTTCGGGTTTTAACCTGTCCATACCGCAAGAAAAAGGTTCACCATGATCACCACCGAGACCCTCCGCACCCTGGAATTTTCCCGCATCGTCCAGCTCATCGCCGGCTTCGCCCACAGCGACGCTACGATGGAGGAGATCGTCCGGCTCGCGCCCCTGACCGACCGGGAGGAAATCGCAACCCGCTTTGCCCGCATCGAGGAGATTCGCCGCCTCGGCCAGCTCGGCATTTCCCTACCCTTCGCCACCTTCGCCGACATCCGTTCGGTGCTGGCCCAGGTCCGCCCCGCCGGTGCGGTACTCGACCCCCGTGAACTGGCGTTGCTCATGCCGGTTCTGCTCATCATGACCTCCATCGCCAAACAGTTCGCCTACCGGGCCGATATTCCCCGCCTGCAGGAACTGGCCTGTAACATCACCGGTTTCCCCGACCTGCTGGAATCCCTGGAACGTTCCATCGACAGCGAAGGGGAGATTCTCGACACCGCATCCCGGCTCCTCCACGACCTGCGCGGTCGCAAACGCGGGCTGGTCCAGCGAATCCGCAGGCGACTGGAGGAGATCGTCAGGGAACGTCAGACCGCCATATTCCTTCAGGATGATTTCATCACCCAGCGAAACGGCAGGTGGGTCATTCCGGTGCGGATGGACTCCAAGGGGATGGTGCCCGGGGTAGTGCATGACGTCTCCAACTCGGGGGAAACCGCCTTCATGGAGCCGCTGGAAATCATCGGCCTGGCCAACGAACTGGAGAACCTTGTCGCCGAGGAGAAGGTAGAGGAGATCCGTATCCTGCGCGAGCTCTGCCGCTGGCTGAGAGAGGAGGCAGAACCGCTCTCAGCCCAGTTCGCCTCCCTTGTCGCCATCGACCTCCTCAACGCCATCGCCCGCTTCGCTGAACTTGTGCAGGGGGAAGTCCCGCAACTGGGGAACGCCGGGCTCCGGCTGGTGGCTGCGCGCCACCCGCTCCTCCTCCTGCAGGCGAGGGAGAGCGGCAGGACGGTTGTGCCCCTCGATCTGGACCTTGGCCATACAGCTCCCGGCATGCGGGTGATGGTCATAACGGGACCGAATGCCGGCGGCAAGACCATCGCCATCAAGACCTCCGGCCTCCTTCTCCTCATGGCCCTCACCGGCATTCCGGTCCCCGCTGCCGCTACATCCAGTTTTCCTCTGGCGACCCAGCTCCTGGTGGACATCGGCGACGAGCAATCCATCGAGGCAAGTCTCTCCACCTTCTCCTCCCACGTAAACCGGGTCGCCGGCATTGTCCGTAAGGCTGATTCCCGCACCGTCGTGCTGCTGGACGAGCTCGGGACCGGCACCGAACCGCTCCAGGGTGCTGCCATCGCCTGCGCAGTGCTGAAGGAGCTCCAGGAGCAGGGTGCGTTGGTGCTCGCCACCACCCACCTGACCGACATCGTCGGCTTCGTCCACCAACGGGAGGGGATGGTCAACGCCGCCATGGAATTCGACCGGCAGAGCTTCACCCCCCTCTATAAATTGAAAAGCGGTGAGCCGGGTCAGTCCCATGCCCTGGAGATCGCCCGCCGCTACGGCTTACCCGACAGGGTCATCGACTTCGCCCGTGGGCTGTTGGGGACGATAGAGTCGGAATTCCACTCCCTGCTGGGTGAGCTGCAGGAGCAGCGCAACCGCCAGGACAGCCTCCTGGCCGAACAGGAACGGCTGAACAGGGAACTGGCCACCCGGGAGTCACACCTGAAAGAACGGCTTGCAGCGGCAGAACGTGATAAACGGGAGGCACTGGAAAGGGCACACCGGGAGGCGAAGGAGATCATCCAGGGGGCACGGCGGGAGGTAAATGCCATTCTGGACGAAGCCCGTCGGGAGAAAAGCAGGGCTGCACGGCAGAAGGTGGCCGAACTGGAGGAACGTGCGGAGAAAAAGTTGCGGGAGTTCCATCCGGAAGAGGAACTTGCTCCCGACAAGGTTGCCGTTGGCGGATCGGTCTTCGTCCGGTCACTGGGGTATGACGCCCAGGTAGTGGCACTGGACCGGGCGCGGAGACGACTGAGGGTCCGGGCCGGCTCGCTGGAGATCGAAGTCCCTCTTGACGGCATCGCCGCGCCCCGGGGAAAGGCTGCTAAAACAGCAGTGCAAGGGAGACGGCAGTCAGTAGAGGAAGAAGTTCCGACCTCGGAGCTCAACCTGGTCGGCAGCAGGGTTGATGACGCCCTCCCCCGCCTGGAGCAGTTCCTGAACCACGCATCCCTGGCCGGATACGGCGAGGTGAGGATCGTCCACGGCAAGGGAACCGGTGCCCTCATGCGCGGCGTACGCCAGTATCTGGACGACCACCCGCTGGTAAGGGAACTCCGGGAGGGGGAAGCTTACGAAGGGGGAAGCGGAGTGACCGTGGTCACGCTCCGGTGAATACATTGACAAACAGAGACGTGCTTTTCACGGGAAAACTCATCATGGCTGCGCTGGCGGTCGGCATCAGCTACCTTTACATTGACGAATGGCTGGCCCGCGCCGTCATGGATTTTCTGCGCTCAAAACACCTCTCATCCCTCGGCACCCGGGGAATACCCGACCTCCTCTTTCCCCTGGTCTGTATTGCCACTGTCACCATGTGGATAGACTATTTCCTCCTGAAGCGGAGCGGACGGGACGGGGGGAAGAGAAGGTTCGTGCTGCTCGCCGCCACCGCCATCCCTCTCGCCTATGCTCTTAAAACGCTGCTCCAGGGGGTCTTCGGGAGGGGATATACCAGGAGCTGGCTCCACCACCACGGTTCCTCCGGTTTCAACTGGTTTCACGGGGATGGAGGCTTTCCCTCCGGTCACATGCTGGTCTTCACCGCCTTTTTCACCGCCGTCTGGCACCATTTTCCCCGCTATCGCGCCCCGGCCGCCCTTGCAGTGATTCTCCTCGCGGTTGCTCTGATCGCTACCGGCTACCACTTCCTCAGCGATGTGATCGCCGGCACCTGCCTGGGAATGCTCGTCACCACCCTGACCGGCCGCGTGCTGGAATGGGTATATACATCGGACAGGGCGGAAGAAGGGGAATAGCCATGATCGTATCCCTCATCGCCGCCATGGCGGAAAACCGTGTCATCGGCAACAAGGGGACCATCCCCTGGCACCTCCCCGCCGATCTCAGGCATTTCAGGGAGCTCACCACGGGACACCCGGTCATCATGGGACGGACAACCTTCGCATCCATCGGTCACCCGCTCCCCGACCGCCGTAACCTGGTGCTGAGCCGGACACCCGGGTTCCGGGCGGAGGGGATAGAGGTCCTGGCCAGCCTGACAGAGGCCCTGGCAGCCTGCGTCGAAGAAGATGAGATTTTCATCTGCGGCGGCGAAGAGGTATACAAGGCAGCCCTCCCCCTGACGGACCGGATCTACCTCACCGTCATCCACCAGGAATACGAAGGTGACCGCCTGTTCCCTCCCATCCCGGACAGTTTCCAGGAAGTGGGACGGACGGAAGAGCCGGGCCCCCCCCCTCTCAGTTGGCTCGTGCTGGAACGCCGCAGCTAACTTATTCCGCCGGGGGGAACCGGCCTATATAAGTCACCGCAACGACAAAAGCCCCGCCATAATGGTTGGGGCTTTTGTCGTCCTAGCCGGCAGGACGCTAAATTCTAGAAAAAGAGAAAAAACCCGTTGACGAAGTAGACGATTCCCACGAGGCCCACAACCACGCCGAGAAGCCAGACCGGTTTCTTTTTGATGAGAGCGGCAAGGGAAGAAAGGAGGGTTATTACCATAAATCTGAGCGCCGGTAAATGCTTCCGTGCCACGGACTCGACGCTAATGACTCAACTTCCCGTTTTTTGACTCAGGTCAAGGAACTGCCAATTAAAGAGTGCTTTAACTTGTCGCATCAAGAGATTGAGGTACACTTTTCATGATTGAGCGCCATTACAGCATCCCGACCAAAAGCAGGATGCGACAGTTGTCGCCTGATATTTAGTGCAGCTATACCATCAACCTAAAGGAGAGGAAACCATGTGGAAGAAGAGCATCGCGACGCTGGCCGTCGTGGCAGGCGCCCTGATGGCCATTTCGCTGCCGGCCATGTCAACCGCCGCCAAGGCAAAACCCGCGGCCAGGCAGATCAATGACGGGCGGGAGGACTGCTACGCCTGCCATGAGGAGGTCAAGGCCCTCAAGGAAGGTTCAAAGCACGCCAAGCTGGCCTGCGACGTCTGCCACAGCAAACTGAAGGAGCACCTGGCAAACAGCGAAACCAAACCGGGGACCATCATCGACCAGGCGCTCTGCGGCAAATGCCACAAGGACCAGATGGAGAGCCTCTTCAAGGTAAATTACGAATCCCCGGCACGGAAGGAGAAGGGAGTTCCGACCGGCCGTTCCCCCATGATGGACAAGCTCCTCGCCCCCTATGGTTTTACCATCGAGCATAACGAACCGCGCGGCCACGCCTTCATGGTGACCGACCAGTTCGTGGTGGACCGGTTCGCGGGGGGCCGTTTCCAGTACAAGAACGGCTGGACGGATGTGGATAAGGTCGGCAACACCTGGGACATCCTGAAGGACAACGGCCCCGATTTCAAGATGTCCGAGACCGCCAAGGCGGGGAACCCCACCTGCATCCAGTGCAAGACCAGTGACCATATCCTGAAGTGGAAGTTCATGGGGGACAAGGACCCGAAGGCCCAGTGGGACCGGACCTCAGACGTCATCGCCGTGGCCAAGGAGACCAATCACATCGTGGGGTGCATCCACTGCCACGATCCCCACGGCACCCAGCCGCGCGTGGTACGCGACGCTCTCATTCAGGCCATCGACGATAAAGGGTCGAAGATGTTTGCCGGCAAGGACGGCAAGACCGACCTGAAGGTGATTTCATTCCGCGATGGCTTCCGGAAGATCGGTGTGATGCAGAAGGCGGATGGACGCCTCATGTGCGCCCAGTGCCACGTGGAATATGCCTGCGGCAAGGGATTCGAGTTCAGCACGGGCAACCCTGTCGGCTACGACGACCAGCGCACCAACCACTTCCCCCTCACCGGACCGAAAGAGCTTTTGGAGCACTACAAGAAGACCCAGAACTTCTACGACTTCAAGCACGCGGTCACCGGCGCCCGGCTCGTGAAACTCCAGCATCCCGAAACGGAGACCTTCGCGGGAAGCGTGCACGACAAGGCGGGGGTCACCTGCAAGGACTGCCACATGCCGGTGCTGAAGAACAAGGCCGGAAAGAGCTTCACTTCCCACATGGTCATCAAGCCGAAGGACCATGTAAAGGAAGCATGCCTCCGCTGCCATCCCAAGTTCACGGCCGAACAGAAACTCTACCAGATCACCGCTATTCAGAACTACAGCAAGGGGAAAATGCGCAAGGCGGAATACTGGCTTGGACAGCTGATCGACACGTACGCAACCGCCAAGCGTATGGGGGTGAGCGAGGATGTCCTCGCCAAGGCCCGGGAAAAGCATGAGGAGGCTCATGTGCTCTGGGAGTGGTGGACCGCCGAGAACAGTGACGGCTTCCACAACCCCGAACTGGCCCGCGATACCCTCACCCACTCGGTCGCCCTCTCCAAGGAAGGGGTGGCGCTCCTCAACAAGGCCATCGACGCCAAAGCAGGGGCCCCCGCTGCAAAGTAGTGGTGACGGCACGCCCTAAAAAGTCATTAAGCTTACCTTCAAGCCCGGACTGCACAACGGTCCGGGCTTTTCCCTTATTTATACAGAGGATTTCCCGTCGAGCAATCTGCCGGTTGCACTGACAGTCAAATGGTATAAGCTTGATTCAGTGTGTCAGGCAAATTGCGAAGCCGCACCGAAAGGAATCTTGTGAACGAACCACTTACGGAAACCGATCTCCGCAAGTATCTGGCAGCCATGGAAGGTGCCATGGACGGCATGGCCATACTCAACGAACATGGCACCTATCTCTACCTGAATCAGGCCCACGCCGCCATCTACGGCTACGACTCACGGGCCGAGCTCATCGGCAAAACCTGGCGCGACCTTTACACCGAGGCGGAACTGGAAAGATTCGATAACGTCATCATGCCGCTGTTTATGGAAACAGGAAGGTGGCGGGGAGAAGCGACAGGACTCAGAAAGAATGGCAGCACCTTTCCCCAGGAACTTTCACTCACCGCTCTCGAAGGAGGAGGGATCATCTGTGTCGTGCGGGACATCACCGACCGCCGGCGGGCCGAACAGAGCGTGAAGGATAAACTCCACTTCATCCAGGTTCTCATCACCACAATCCCCGTGCCGATCTTTTACAAGGACGCCGAAGGGCGCTACCTCGGTTGCAACAGCGCCTTTGAGGAGCATATCTGCCTCACCAGGGAACAGATCGTCGGAAGAACGGACCGGGACCTGGTCCCCCCCGACCAGGCAGAGTTGTTCCAGCAGCTGGACAGATCCATCATGGAGACCAGGCAAGTCCAGATACAGGAAAGCTCCCTGGTCTGTGCCGACGGGAGCCGCCATGACGTGATCTTCTACAAGGCACCTTTTCTGAACAGCGACGGATCGGTGGGAGGGGTGGCGGGAGCCATTCTGGACATAACGGAACGGAAGGAAACGGAGGCAAAACTCCGTTACCTCAGCACCCACGACATCCTGACCGGGCTTTACAACCGGGCATATTTCGACGAGGAGCTTGAGCGCCTGAAAAAAGGCAGGACCTTTCCCGTCAGCGTCGTAGTTGCCGACGTGGACAGGCTGAAACGGGTCAACGACCTACAGGGACATGCCGCGGGAGATGAACTTCTGAAATTGACGGCTCAGGTATTGAGAGGAGCATTCCGAACGGAAGACCTGGTGGCAAGGATCGGTGGTGACGAATTCGCGGTCATTCTCCCCGGCACGGCCAATAGTGCCACGCAGGAGGTAATCGAGCGGATCAGAAAAAACCTGGCGGAAATCGTCGGGGATGACGGCAGGCCCATCCTGAGCCTCTCCCTCGGTTGCGCAACCGCCCTGGACGGGGAAGGGCTCATCGAGGCATGGCAGCGGGCCGACGAACTTATGTACGAGGACAAGCTCGCCCGGCAGGAAGGGAGCAGACGGACCTAACCCTTCTTCCCATCATAAACCACCGACTATTTTCCATTCACCCCCCTCCTTTCGAAGCTGCAGTTCCTCTTTTCCTGCCAGCTCCATCGCCTTACCCTGCCGAACAACCCGCAGTTCATAACTGCCGGTAACCGTGGCCCGGTCACCGCGGACATCCACACGGCGGTCAAGGGAACGGTAGTCAATCCTGTCGAAAGAGGTCAGGATGTCTGTCAGCTCCCGCGCCTTGACGGCGTAGTCGCGCCCCTTGTCCTGGTAGTGCGGCGAGAGGAGGGGGAGGTATCGGTTGATATCTCTGCTGGTGAGCGCCTGCTGGCGCTCGACGGCCACAGCCAGGACCGCATCCCGGTCGGATTTGCTGCTACAGGCGGAGAGGGAAAAGAGGAGAATGAAGAGGAGAAAAAAACGGCGCATCAGTAATAGCTGTCCATGACGCTGCGGGCCTTGTCCACATACTTGCTGGTGCGGTATTCACTGTACAGCCGGTTGAACGTTGCACGCCCTTTGTCGCGGTTACCGGCCCTCAAATACGCCTCACCCAGATAGAAAAGGGTTTCGTCGTGATAGGGGGACTTGGGGAAGGTAACCAGGGCTTCCTCGAGTCGCTTGATGGCGGCCTGGTAGTCGCCGTTGCGCAGATAGAACCGGCCGACGTAAATCTCGTACTGGACCTGCTTCATCCGGCAGACGTCAAGCTTGTCACGCACCTCACCGGCATAGGTGGATTTCGGATAGAGCTTGAGGAACGATTCGAACAGGTTAACGGCGTTCTTCACCGGTGTCTGGTCGGTATCGATGCCGCTGATCTGGTTGTAATTGCAGAGACCGATCCGGTAGAGGGCGTAGTCGGCCTTTTCATTATTGGGGTGGAGTTTGCGAAACTCCTCGTAGGACGCGGCCGCTTCGATGTAGTTGCCGTTGTCGTACTGGGCATCAGCGATCTTCAGTTCCGCCGTTATGGTGAGTTCCGGCGACGCATAACTCTCCTTAACCCTCTTCCACTCGGCAATAGCATCCTCATAGTTGCGATTTGCGTAGAACGCGTCCCCGGACTTGAGATAGGTCTCGGGGGTCTTGTTCGTCTGGGGCGCGGAGGCACAGCCGCTGATGGCAAGGGCTAAGCCCAGATACAGGATGGATGCAAGGTTGCGTGATGTAGGATAGGACATTGTTTCCCCTGACATGCATGATTATTACCGAAAAAGTAGTGGAAACGGGTGGCGATGTCAATGCAAAGTTGCCGTTGCAAGAAAGGCGGAGAGTTTCCCCCCCGCCTCAAACCTGCCCGGTATTCATACCCTCATAAGAATTACTTGTTCGACCGCTTCCGCTTGTTCGGGTCCAGCTCCTTCTTGCGCAGGCGGATGGACTTGGGAGTGACCTCCACCAGCTCGTCGTCGTCGATGAACTCCAGCGCCTGCTCCAGGGTCAGATTGCGGGGGGGAGTGAGCTTGATGGCATCGTCGGAACCGGAGGCGCGGACGTTGGTGAGCTTCTTCCCTTTGCAGGGATTCACGTCCAGATCGTTGTCCTTGGCGTGCTGGCCGATGATCATCCCGCCGTAGACCTCGACGCCGGCACCGATGAAGAGAACGCCCCGCGGTTGCAGTCCGTCGAGGGAGTAGGCGGTTGTCTCGCCGTGCTCCATGGCCATGAGGACCCCGTTTTTCCGACCGGGAATCTCCCCTTTGAATGGTGCATAGTCATGAAAGGTATGAGTGAGAACGCCGGTGCCGCGCGTTTCGGTCAGCACCTCACCCCGCAGGCCGATGAGCCCCCGGGCCGGGATGATGAATTCGAGTCGAATGGTCTCGCCCATGGGGTTCATGGCGACCATCTCCCCCTTGCGCGGCCCCATCTTTTCGATGATGGCACCCTGGTATTCGGCGGGCACGTCCACCACTAGGTATTCCATCGGTTCCAGCTTCTTGCCGTCAACCTCGCGGAATATGACTTCCGGCTTGGAGACCGCCATCTCGAACCCTTCCCGGCGCATGTTCTCGATGAGGATGGAGAGATGGAGCTCACCCCGACCGGAAACCTTGAAGGTATCGGCGTTGGAGGTATCCTCCACGCGGAGCGAGACATTGGTCCGGAGCTCCTTGTCGAGACGTTCGCGGATGTTGCGGGAGGTTACCAGCTTCCCTTCCCTGCCGGCAAAGGGGGAGTTGTTGACGATGAAGTTCATGGAGATGGTCGGCTCATCGATGGAAATGTAGGGGAGCCCGATCGGATTCTCCGCGGAAGCCAGGGTCTCACCGATACCCACTTCGTCGAAGCCTGCCACGGTAACAATGTCGCCGGTGCAAGCCTCGGGCACTTCAACCTGCTTCAGTCCTTCATAGCCGAGGAGCTTGCTGATCCGCCCCTTCACGACGCTCCCGTCCCGCTTTACGTGAGCGATGGTTTCGCCGGCAACGACCTTGCCATTGGAGACCTTACCGGTGGCGATCCGGCCGATATAGTCATTGTAATCTATATTGGTGACCAGCAGCTGGAACGGGGCCTTGGGATCGCCTGCCGGCGGCCGGACATTGGACTCGATTACCGCGAAAAGCGGCTCCATGCTGGTGGAGGCGGCGTTCATATCGAGCATGGCGTAGCCAAGCTTCGCACTGGTGTAGACGATGGCGAAGTCAAGCTGCTCGTCCGTGGCGTTCAGTTCGCAGAAGAGGTCGAAAACCATATCCACCACCTCGGCAGGACGGGCGCCGGGGCGGTCAACCTTGTTGATGACGACGATCGGCTTAAGCCCCAGATCGAGGGACTTCTTGAGTACGAACCGGGTCTGGGGCATAGGACCGTCCAGTGCGTCCACCAGGAGCAGCACTGAGTCGACCATTTTGAGGACCCGCTCCACTTCGCCGCCGAAATCGGCATGGCCCGGCGTATCGACGATATTGATCTTGTACTGGCCATGGTGGACTGACAGGTTCTTGGAGAGAATGGTGATCCCCCTCTCCTTCTCCAGGTCATTGGAATCCATTACCCTCTCGGTGATCTGCTCGTTTTCCCTGAAAACCCCGGCGTGACGCAGCATGGCATCCACAAGGGTGGTCTTGCCGTGGTCGACGTGGGCGATGATGGCGATATTTCTGATGCGTTCCTGCATGGCGATTCTCCTCTTTGACGTGCTGCTTAAATTTGTGCTTTCCAGAAAAGACAAAGACGGGCTGCTGCCCGTCTTTGCAATCGAGTATTATGCCCGCATATGCACACAATGACAAGCAATTTTTCCACGCCACCAGAATAATTATAATACTGCGGACAACAGGACAGTTTGGCCGTGATTTTTGCCTGGATATATAACAATTTTCGCTGAAAATTTATGTGAATTGATGTAGATTAAATCTCAACTCTTTCCGTCTCAGAAAACCCCATTCACCACACCCTCGGCAAGGGTAGAGAATCTCAGCAGAGGATACGAATGAAGCAGGCCTGTAAATCGATGGAAGAGGTGGCCCCCGACAGCAGTCCCGCGTGGGGAGCCCATTCCCGCTACGTCAGGTACGACCGGATCATGGGTTACATCTCCTGGTTCCTCATCGCCCTGGTGGCCCTGGACATAGCGATCCTCCCTTCCGGCACTACCGAAACCCTGTACCTCGCATTGTACTGCATCTTTCTGCTGGTGTACAACGTTGTCGCTCGCCACGTCATAGGGCCGAAAGCAGCGGGCCCAGTCAAGACCTTCATCGACCTGATTGTCTTCCTCTCCTTCACCATCGCGGTCAGCCAGCTGACCGGCAAGACGGACAGCCCGTTCATCTCTCTCATATATCTTGTTCTTATGGCCACTTCACTGACTCAGGGGCGCAAGGTCACCTACTCAATGGCCACCATAGCGGTAATAGCCTATATTTTCCTCGCGGCCGAGGAGGTTTCTCTCAATATCTTTGAAGAGACCTTCGTCTCCAATATCCTTGAGATACTCCCTTTCATGCTCATAGCCCACCTGGGCGCAATGCTCTCCAGCGAAGCGGAAAACGCCCGGCAGGTGGCGGAGCAGCTCTCCCTTACCGACGAAATCACCGGCCTCCACAACATGCGCAATTTTCTCAATTTGGCTGCAGCCCACAAAGAACTGGCTCAACGGAACGGTACGACCTTGACCATCTGCATGCTGGATGCAGACAACCTGAAGAAGATCAACGATCGCTATGGCCATTTCGCAGGCACCGAAATGATCCGGCATATTGCCCGGACCATCAACCGGAATATCCGTTCGAGCGACATAGCGGCCCGTTACGGTGGGGACGAATTTCTCGTCATGTTTACGGGGAGCGGCAAGGAATCAAGCCTCATCGCCGTCCGCCGCATTGTCACCAACCTGGCCTCTACCCCTTTCGATTTCGAAGGAACACAGCTCTCCACCACCATTTCGGCCGGCGTGGCAGCCTTTCCCGAAGATGGATCCGACGTTCGGACAGTGATTATGAAGGCGGATGGAGCATTGTACGTAAGTAAACAGGAAGGAAAGAACCGGGTTACCGTCCACACTGCCGGAGACAGCACAACATAAGGAAGCGTCTGTTCCGGCTAATTCAAAATAGTGGTAACGTTACAACCGGCGCCGGTACCTGACGAGAAGATAGAGACAGACCACTCCGCCCACAACCATGCAGGCGACCCATCCCCAGACAACCCGCCGTCCACTGCCACCGAAAAGAAGAGGATAGAGAAAAGACCAGGTCAGAAGGACAACGGCCAGGAACTGAAGCGCCCCCTTCATGCACGAATCGCCTTGAATACAGCCGCAAAATCTTCATCACCGAACCCCATCCCTCTGGCCCGTTTGAAGAGTTCATTAGCAGTGGCAGCTGAGAAAAGCGGCTGTCCCACCCCGTCCCCCATAGCTACCGCCAGGCGCATATCTTTCTGCATGTGCTTGAGGGGAAAGGCGGCAGTAAAGCTCCCCTGGCCGATCACCCCCCCCTTCAACCGGAACATCGGGTTGGACATGGCACCGGCATCGAGGACATCCAGGATATCGGCCTGATCGAGACCGGTCCGTCCCCCAAGGGCGAGCCCTTCGCAGAAGGCCGTCATCATTCCCCCCATAACCATATTCACCACCAGTTTCATCCGGGCGCCGTTCCCCACCTCACCCAGATAGAGCATCTTCTTCCCCATCCGTTCAAAGCCTGGAAGGACCTCCTCGTAGAGGGAACGGTCGCCTGCGGCAAGAATGATGAGCGCACCATCCTCAGCCTGCTTCTTGCTCCCCGACACCGGTGCCTCCAGAAAACGTCCACCTCGTGCAGTAACGGCGGCAGCGATGCCGGCTGAAGTTGCGACATCAACCGTGGACATATCAACGTACCCCTTCCCGGCCGACATCCCCGCGAGAACCCCGTCCGGGCCATCACAGACAGCAAGGGCCGCCACCGGATCAGCCAGCATGGCAAAGGTTGCCTGGCAGTTCTCCACCACCTGCCGCGGCGTCGCAGCGACCGTGGCGCCCAGCTCCGCAAGCTCCCGGCACTTCTCCGCTGAGCGGTTCCAGACCGTCACCTCGAACCCCGTTTTCACCAGGTTCTTCGCCATGCCACTCCCCATGATACCGAGTCCGATAAAGCCGAATGTCTGCATAAGAACTCCTTTCACTGCAGTTTCGTTCGCCGCCATTTACGCACCGAATTGATGAGCCAGATTTCTTCAGCACGGGTCAGATCCGCTGGAGTTATGACCCGTTCCCCGACCTTCCCCTGCGCCAGCAACTCCGCCCGGTAGGTGCCGGGAAGAATACCGCTCGACAGGGGAGGAGTGACCAGTTCGCCATCCAGTCGGACCACGATATTGTGGTTCGCGCCTTCGGTCACCTCACCCCGTTCGTTCACGAAGAGCACATCGCCACAGTAGGGATGCCGGTCCAGCACTGAACGGTAGAAAGAGCGATGGGTGGTCTTGTGATAGAGGAATGGGTCCGCAGAATCCAGCGGAGTCGGGTTAAGGGCGACCGGCACCGTTTCTTCCGTTGCAGATGGAGCAAGGGATTCCGTCTGGATGGCAAACGCCCCCTTCCTGTTCACGAGAAGACGGACCTTGGTTAATCCGGCGAGGGGGATGGCGCGATGTTCCAGCACCAGCGCAATCTGCCCCAGTCGAAGGGGGAACCCGAAATAGTCCGCCGAGCGGGACAGGCGGGCCAGGTGGCGTTCCAGGAGGAAATAGCCTTTGCCTTCTTCATGGAGCATGGTTTCCACAAGCTGGAATTCCGGGATCACGCGACGGGCAAAACTCCCCTTGGAGAGGCATTCTTCATACTCCGCACCGGCATCGGAGCCGATGGTTATGCCGCTGCCGATCCCCAGCTCTCCCCTTCCCGTCGCTGTATCTATGATGGCGGTCCTGATAGCGACACTGAACACCGCATCGCAGGAACCGGCTGTAGCCGATGAAGGCGAGACATAACCGATACAGCCCGTATACAGGCCTCGTGGCGAGTCTTCCAGCTCCCGGATAATTTCCATGCTCCGCTTCTTCGGAGCACCAGTCACCGACCCGCAGGGGAAAAGGGCCTGGAATATATCCACGAATCCCGCGTCATCCCTGACCCGGGCCGTGATGGTGGAGGTCATCTGGTGAACCGTTTCCAGCGTTTCCACGTCGAAGAGAGATTTCACCCGCACCGACCCAGTTTCAGCCACTTTCCCCATGTCGTTGCGCAGGAGATCGACGATCATCAGGTTTTCCGCTCGCTCCTTACCGCTTTCCCTCAACTGCTCCTTGATTGTCTCGTCCTCTCCGAGCCACCGCCCCCGGCGTGCCGTTCCTTTCATGGGGCGACAGGTGATGACCCCACGTTTCAACTCGAAGAACAGCTCGGGAGAGGCGGAAAGCACCTGGAAGCGTCCCGTGTCAATGAAAGCGCAGTAAGATGCCTTCTGGGAAAGGCAGAGATTGTGGTAATACAACGGGGAATCGCCGGACAGGCGGAAATGCTGTCGAATGGTGTAGTTGACCTGATAGGTGTCGCCAGAGGCTATGTACTCCCGTATCCGCGCGACCGTCTCTCCGTAGGGCTCCGGTCCGGGGGAGATAGTCCACTCCGCCGTTTCATAACCGGCAGCATGCTCCTTGTCATCAGCCCCATGGAGGCGAGGGGAAAGGCCGTACCGTCGCCGGAAGATGCCGAACCAGACAAGGGGGATAGGGCCGGGAGAATGGGTCGTCAGGCCAGTTCCGACACCCGGAGCTGCCTCGTAGGAAACGAAGCCGGCGGCGTGCAGCCCTTCAGCCACGGCATCCTCCACCCGTCGCAGAGCAGGAAGGACCTCATCGGCTGCATGGGCGACGATCTCTTCCACGAATCCGTCGAACCGGTACGAAGCGGGGTTATGGCGCGTGGAAAAGGAATCGAGGAGGACGATGGGGGTAATGCTCATGACAATCTTTCCGTACAGATGGTTGTCACCGGGCACTCACTGCAGAGGGGGCGAACCGTTCCGTCGCACCCTTCCGATATCCCCAGATGACAGAGGGAGAAATCGTATTTGACTGGGTCGGCGGGATCGAGCTTGCGCAGTGCCGTTGTTATCTCCCGCGCCATGCGCCAGTCCGCCTGTTTCCGCGCGGTTAGGCCCAGATTGCGACCTATCCGCTGGATATGGGCGTCCACGGGAATCACAAGCTTGGCCGGGGAGACCTCAGGCCAGAGCCCCAGGTCTATTCCGTCGGCAGGGCGGACCATCCAGCGCAGGAACATGCAGAGCCTTTTGCAGGCACTTCCGGCGGCAGGGGACGGAAAGAAGAAGGGGAAATAGGAATCTGCTGGGATGCCAGCGGGGCCGAAGACCGGGGTGTAGTCCATGGCGAGGAGCACCGTCGTGAACTCGATGAGAGACGGGGTTATGTCCTCCGCCCCCCCGTCATAACAGCCAAGGAAATAGTCGCCGATGGAGTCGGCTTCCTCAAGCATGGTCCGGGCCGCCAGCAGCAGGGCGCAGAGGTCGCGATGGTCGTTAAAGCGGTGCTTGAAGTCGGTATAGGTCCGCAGTCCCTCGTCTGGTTCGAACTCCTCCACGAAACGGCGTGGCGACGGGCCCATGGGAGCAAAAATTGCCTCCAGGTTTCTCAGAATGATCTTCACATTGCCGTAGGCAAACGCCGCGGCGATGAAGCCAACGATCTCCCGATCTGCCGGGTCGGGATAACGGTGGCAGAAGGAGAGCGGGTCATTGGCCAGGTGCCGGGAAGAGCGGGCGGCGTAAAGGCCGTCAAGGATGGTTTTCAGATTTTCACTTTTAACCATTAACTTTTCACTTTTCACGGCTCTCGATGATAAATGTCACCGGCCCGTCGTTCACCAGATGCACCTGCATCTCCGCCTGGAAGATGCCGGTAGCAACCGGCACCCCGAGTCCTTTCACGTTTGCCACGAATAATTCGTAAAGATGGTTCGCCTCGTCGGGAGGGGCAGCAGTGTCGAAGGAAGGGCGTCGCCCCTTGGAGCAGTTCCCTGCCAGGGTGAACTGGGAGACTGCCAGCAGCTGACCGCCGATATCCTGAAGCGCCAGGTTCATCTTGCCGTCGGCGTCCTCGAAGATGCGCAACCCCACGATCTTCTCCGCCAGCCAAACCGCGTCCCGCTCCCCGTCTCCCTTCTCCACACCGATCAGCACGAGCATGCCGCGACCGATGGACCCCACCGTCGCGCCGTCCACCTCCACCCGCGCTTCGGTAACCCGCTGGATGACGACCTTCACGCGAAGACCTTTTCAAACGTTTCCCGGTAGATGGTTAGCGCCTCAGTGCTGAAAGGGACGAACACGATTCGTTCCAATTCCGGATTGGCAGCCAGCGCCGTTTTAGCCTCCGTCATGGCGATCTCGCACCCCTTCACCATGGGATAACCGAAGACTCCGGCGCTGATGGCGGGGAAGGCGATGGATGTCAGGCCGTTGTCGTGGGCCACCTGGAAGCAGCGGCGGTAGCAGCTTCTCAGGAGCTCCGGCTCCCCCTCGTTCCCCCCGTGCCAGACCGGTCCCACCGTGTGGATCACATGCCGTGCCGGCAGCTTGTACCCCTTCGTAATCTTCGCATCCCCCGTGGCACAGCCACCCAGGGTGGCGCACTCCGCCACCAGCCCTGGTCCCGCCGCCCGATGGATGGCACCGTCCACTCCACCGCCGCCAAGGAGAGTATTGTTGGCCGCATTAACGATGGCATCCACTGAAAGCCTGGTGATGTCAGCCTGGATGATTTCGATTTTTTCTTTCATTGCTTTTCCCCTTACTGCTTCACCAAATCCCGCAGCATCTTGAGATTCACCTCGTCCATCTCGTCGTTGTCCCCCTTGGGGGTCTCCAGGATTTTGGGAGTCTTTACAAAGCGCGGGTCGTTCATGATGAAGCGGAAACCGTTCAACCCCATGGCCCCCTGTCCGATGTGCTCGTGGCGGTCGACCCGGCAGTTGAGCCCCTTCTTGGAGTCATTGAGGTGGAAACACTGGAGCTGGTCGATGCCGATGATCCGGTCGAATGCGTCCATGACCTGACGGTAACCGTCTTCGGTAGTGATGTCGTAGCCGGCGGCAAAGGTATGGCAGGTGTCATAGCAGACGGCGAAGCGGTCGGAACAGGACGAGCCGTCCATGATGGCGCGCAGGTGCTCGAAACTGTATCCCAGGTTGGTCCCCTGGCCGGCAGTGGTCTCCAGCAGCACCTTTCCCGTATATTCGGGGACCAGCGCGAAGAGTTCGTCGAAGGCGGCACAGACTCGCTTGATCCCCACCTCTTCTCCATCACCGTTGTGGGAGCCGGGGTGCATGACGATCTTTTTGATGCCGAGTCGCTGGCAGCGCCGCATCTCCTCGGCAAAGCCGGCAATGCTCTTCTCCCTCACCTCACCTGGCGCGGCGCCCAGGTTTATGAGGTAGATGTCGTGACAGACGATCTCATGGAGGCCAGATGCGGCCCACTTTTCCCGGAACAGTGCCGCATCAGCATCGGTGGGAATCTTCCCCCGCCACTGGTTGGAGTTCTGGGTGAATACCTGAATCACGCCGCAGCCGGCCTTTACTCCCCGTTCAAGGGCAAGGTGAATACCTCCGGCGATGGACATGTGGGCACCGAGAAAATCCATGGAAACCTCCAGAAAAAGCTTTGACGCCAAGGCGCCAGGACGCGAGGAAATACGGGATGAGATTCTCTGCGCCTTTGCGTCTCTGCGTCAGGCTTTTAAAATTTTTTGTATCGCCTCGATCCGCTCGGCATATCCGGCGGAGGTGAGGTGAACCTCGGTGTGGGGTTCGGCCCAGATGGGGCGAGGCCAGAGAGGATCGGTCGTGAAGCGGGGGACCAGATGCCAGTGCATGTGGGGGACCATGTTACCGAGGAGCTCGTAGTTAATTTTAGCCGGTTGTAACAGCCTGTAAAGGGCGGCTGCCACGACGGTAACTTCTTCCATGACGGCCGTCCGGACCTCCCGCTCCAGGTGGAAGAGCTCAGTGACGTGATCTTTGGTGAAGACGAAGCAATAGCCGGGGAAGAACTGGTCCCGATTGAGGAGAACATAGCAGTGGTCGAGCTCCGCAATGCGGAGCTCGGGTTCGTCGGACCATTTGGTGCACATGGGACAATTGGACATAAAGGCCTCGGGAAACGTGCTGCGAAGATGCCGGACCTGTCTGCCTGAAAGGAGCTGGCTATCGGTGCAACGCAGGTGAAATCTTGTTCGTGACTATCGTTACCGCGATGTTAACCAGCGCAGCACGCTGAACGCAGTACGACTACAAATTGATCTCGCCGGAAAACACCTCCACCGCCGGCCCCGTCATATACACGCTGCCGTCCTCCGCCCACTCCAGTTCCAGATCACCGCCGGAGAGATGGTTAAGTATCTTCTTCTCAGTGAGTCCGTTGAGCACACCGGCGGCGCAGACCGCACTGGCGCCGGTTCCGCAGGCAAGGGTCTCGCCGGCGCCACGCTCCCAGGTCCGCTGGCGCACTTCGGTGCGGGAGATGATCTGGACGAACTCCACGTTAGTGCGACGGGGGAACATGTGGTGGTTCTCGATGAGCGGCCCGTACTTTTCCACCTGGAAGTGTTCCACATCATCTACGAAGATGACACAGTGGGGGTTACCCATGGAGACGGTGGTAATGGCAAAAGTCTCGTGGAGGATATTGAGGGGAAGGCCTACCACCTGACCATCCTGAGGATCGCCGAGCATGGGGATCTTGGCACGGGTGAGGCGGGGGGCTCCCATGTTGACCCGCACCTTCTCCACCTTATCAACACCATTGGTGAAGAGCTGTAGAGTGAGGATGCCGGCGCCGGTCTCGGCTGAGATCTCCTTTTTTGTCACGATGCCATGGTCATAGGCGTACTTGGCCACGCAGCGGATGCCGTTGCCGCACATCTCCGACTCGGAGCCGTCGGAGTTGAACATCCGCATCCGCACGTCCGCCTTGTCCGACGGCATGATAAGAATGAGGCCGTCGGAACCGATGCCGAAATTGCGGTTGGAAACCCGTATGGCCACCTGCTCCGGATCTCCTATCTGTTCCGCGAAGCAGTTCACATAAACGTAATCATTGCCGGCACCGTGCATCTTGGTGAATTTCATGCTCTATCTCCTTTATCACAGAGGACTTGAATAAGCTTCAGTAATAGCAAAAACTCACGGCGGCAACAACAAAAAACCACCCTGCTTGACCGGACAGGACCTTTTCCGCTATCATGCAACTGCACTCACGAATTCACCACTAAACGAAAGCGGAGACTTTCACATGGAACTGAAAAACAGAGTATGGATGACCGGCAGTCTTGAGTGGTATGCTTACATCGACGATGCAGAGGTCTATCTCGGCCAGAGGGAGGTCCCCTACCCCCTGGAGGAAGGTGATCGGTGGACCAACCAGGTAGGCAACGTCTTCGAAGTCAGAGACGGCGAAATACTCCTCCTGGAGCAGGTTGCCCCTCCCGAAAGATGCTGGTGAGCCAGCGACACGCCGGGTTTGCGCATCCATAGGCGCAAACCCGGCACCCCTGCCGGCAGACAAGCTTGTTGAGTCCCCAAACCCTTTTCAACTCCGCCACCAATGCCCCCCCTTTGTACGACCCGCCGTTGACAGCCGGTTGCAGTCCGATAAACTTCCCCTGGTAATATGTCCGACCGGAACAGTGTCGGGAGCTCCACCATCGGCACCTGTGACGTCAACCGCCTGATTATCCTGACCTCATAAGAAAGACACTCATCCTTCACAGATTCACCATTACCATTGTATTTTCTCGTCAATATGGTATAAGTAAAAAAATTTATTTTAACTAAAAAAAACGGAGCAGCCATGAACATTCATGAGTACCAGGCAAAGGAGATTCTGAATGCCTTCGGCATCCCGATCCCCCGGGGGCGGGTGGCGCTCACGTCGGACCAGGTGGAGCGGGCATCCAAGGAGTTTGGCGGACGCTGCGTGGTGAAGGCCCAGATCTACGCCGGCGGCCGGGGCAAGGCCGGCGGGGTGAAGCTGATCCATCACCCGGAGCAGGCCCAGGATTACGGCAAGGAACTGTTCGGCCGGCGCCTCGTTACCCCCCAGACCGGTCCGGAGGGACTCAAGGTGCGCCGCATCCTGGTGGAAGAAGCGGTAGAGATAGCCCGTGAATTTTATCTCTCCATCACCCTCGACCGCGGCTCTTCCCGCTACTGCCTCATCGCCTCGGCAGAGGGAGGAGTTGAGATCGAGGAGGTGGCCCAGAAGACGCCGGAGAAGATCCACAAGCTCTTCATCGACCCGTTCACGGGCCTGCGTCCTTTTCAGGCCCGCAAGATCGCCCTGGCCCTGGGTCTCACCGGGACCCTCTGCGAAGATTGCGTGGAACTCATGCTCAACCTCTACCGGGTCTGCCTGGAAAAGGACTGCGCCCTGGTGGAGATTAACCCCCTCGTGGTGACCAAGGCTGGGTGGCTCATGGCGATGGACGCCAAAATCAGCTTCGACGACAACGCTATCTTCCGCCATCGGGAATATCCGGACATGGTTGACTACTCCCAGCTCGATCCTCTGGAAATCAACGCCGGCAAGTACGACCTCTCCTACATCAAGCTCGCCGGCAACATCGGGTGCATGGTAAACGGCGCCGGGCTTGCCATGGCCACCCTGGACGTGCTCAAGGAGTGCGGCGGCGAGCCGGCCAACTTCCTGGACGTAGGGGGGGGAGCTACGCGGGAGAAGGTGGCCGAGGCGTTCAAGATTATTCTGGAAGACGGGGATGTGAAGGGGGTGTTCGTCAACATCTTCGGCGGCATCATGCGCTGCGACGTCATCGCCCAGGGGATCATCGAGGCGGCATCCGAGGTCCACTGCACCCTCCCCATCGTCGTGCGGATGGACGGCTCCCAGGTTGAGGAGGGGAAGCAGCTTCTGGCGGGGTCGGGCCTCAACGTCCAGACCGCCGACAATCTGGGGGACGGGGCGGCACGCATCGTCAAAATGCTCGGATGATAAGGGCGGTAGGGGCGGGGTCTCCCCGCCCTGGGCGCGAAAACCGCGCCCCTACAATATGATTCGGGGAGATTTCATATATGTCCATATTGATCAACAAGGATTCCAAGATCGTCGTGCAGGGGATCACCGGCCGGAGCGGCCTGTTCCACACCCAGCAGTGCCGTGACTACGGCAGCCACATCGTCGCCGGCGTCACCCCCGGCAAGGGAGGAATCCACATTGAGGGGATTCCCGTCTTCAACACCGTCGAGGAGGCGGTTCGCTACACCGGCGCCAACGTCTCCATGATCTTCGTGCCACCGCCGGGAGCCGCCGACGCCATTCTCGAAGCAGCAGCCGCCGGTATCGACCTTGCGGTCTGCATTACCGAAGGAATCCCGGTCCGGGACATGGTCCCGGTCAAGCGGATAATCCAGGAGAGCAAGACACGTCTCATCGGTCCCAACTGCCCCGGCATCATAACCCCCGGCGAGTGCAAGGTCGGAATCATGCCCGGCTACATCCACAAAAAAGGGAAGATCGGCATCGTCTCCCGCAGCGGCACCCTCACCTACGAGGCGGTCAAGCAGGTAACCGAAGCGGGCCTGGGGCAGTCCACCTGCGTCGGGATCGGCGGCGACCCGATTATCGGCATGAATTTCATCGACTGTCTAAAGCTGTTCAACGAGGACCCGAAGACCGAAGGGGTCTTCATGATCGGGGAAATCGGCGGTACGGCGGAGGAGGAGGCCGCCTGGTGGATCAAGGAAAACATGAAAAAGCCGGTAGCCTCGTTCATTGCCGGCATCACCGCTCCCCCCGGGAAACGGATGGGGCACGCCGGTGCCATTATCACCGGTGGCAAGGGGAAGGCTGAGGACAAGATCCAGACCCTGGAAGAATGCGGAGTTACAGTGACCAAAAGTCCGACCCGCATGGGAGAAGCTATGCTGGAAGCCCTGGGGAATAAATGATCATCTGACCCCGTGAGGGACAAAGAGATCGGGACTCCCCCGATTCGTCTGCCAGAATAGTTTAAGCCAAGCCGGGGGAGCCATCCTCCGGCTTTTCTGTTTTCAGACACACCCATTGCCGTCACAACGTGATTCTCCGCGCCTTGGCGGTTGCATTCCTCTAATTATAGTATATACTGGAGAGACTTTACTCTGTAAGGAGCCCCTATGGACATTGTAGGCATTGCCGCGGTTGTCGTGGCATTAACCCTGGTGGTTCTGGCCGCCTTCCTGATCCCGGCCGTCATTGAAATCAGAAAAACCGCTTCCGCCCTGCGCGACTTCATCACCGGGACAGACAGTGAACTGAAACCACTGCTGAGGGACCTGCAAACGACCCTTGCCGCTTTGAAGGCCATCACCGGTGAGGCATCAACCCGGACCGACGACGTCAAGTGCTTTATGGAGGCACTGGGGGATGCGGGTCGCAACCTGCGGACCATCAACAGCGTGGTCGGTTCAGTTTCGGGCGTGCTCGCAAGCTCCTCCATGTGGCTCACCGGCGCCAGGGTAGCCGGTAAATTCATTCTCGAAAGAATTTCAAGAAAGGGAGGGAAATAATTATGTCAGACAACGAAAACGGTGTAAGTACGGGTACTGTTCTGCTTTCTTTTCTGGCCGGCGCAGCGGTAGGCGCAGGACTGGCGCTTCTCTACGCCCCCAAATCGGGGAGGGAACTGCGGGAGCAGATTTCGGACCTGGCAGAGGATGCGGTCGACAAGATCAAGGAGTACACCAAGGAAGCACAGGAAAAGGTCAAGTCCTCCTTTGAAGAGGGAAAGGACATCATCAAGGAGAAAAAATCAATCCTCTCTACCGCGCTCGAAGCGGGAAAAGAGGCAATGGCGCGGGAGAAGGAAAAGTACAAAGAGTCGTGAGACCTTCTCCGTTCACCCGAAAGCCCACCTCGCGTGGGCTTTTTTTGTCACGGGTTTGACGACCTTCGGAAGGTATAATGAAAACCAACAACCGTCACAGAGATTTGCTGGCCTTTTTCACCACCACCCTATGGGAACTGGAGCCCGACCAGTACCGTGGCTTGCGACGTCACGGGCTGAGGTATTTGCAGATCATAGCACTCGTTGCGCGTGATTTCTGGCTGGACCAGTGTCCACTGCGAGCCGCAGCCCTCTCCTTCACCACTATTCTGTCTCTTGTGCCATTCTTCGCCCTCACCTTTGCCGTTCTCAAGGGACTGGGAGTCCAGAACAAACTGGAACCGCTCATCCTCCAACAGGTGACAGCCGGCTCGCAAGAGATGATCAGCAGGATAGTGCTCTACATCAACAACACCAACATGACATCCATGGGAGCAATCGGCCTGGTCTCCCTGATCATCACGGTAATAGCCCTGCTAACCAGCATCGAAGAGGCGTTCAACGTCATCTGGGGGGTACGGGAAACCCGCTCCTACTACCGAAAATTCAGCGATTATCTGAGCGTCGTGATAAGCGCCCCCCTGCTGCTCCTGGCCGCCACCAGCATCACCACGAGCCTTCAGAGTCAGTCTTTCATGCAATGGTTCATAAATACCAGCTACTTCGGCGATCTCCTCCTGTTCGTCTTCAGCCTCGTCCCCTACCTCAGCGTCGCGGTTGCCCTGGTTTTTCTCTACATTTTCATACCCAATACTAACGTTCGCCTAAAGTCAGCCCTCATCGGCGGGGTCCTGGCAGGGGCTTCCTGGCAGGTCGCCCAATGGGGCTACATTCATTTCCAGGTTGGCGTTTCCAAGTACAATGCCATCTACGGGACCATGGCGGTTCTCCCCGTGCTCATGGTCTGGATCTATACCAGCTGGTTGATCGTGCTGTTCGGTGTGGAGGTGGTCTATGCCCATCAGAACCTCCGAACGTTCCTCCGCGAGCAGCGGACCGGCTCCATGAGCCACAGTGTCAGGGAATTGCTTGCACTTGCCATACTCCAGGACATCGGCACTGCCTTCCATACCGGCCAGGCTGCCTGGACAGACGAACAGCTAGCCGAAGGTCTGGACGTGCCACTACGAATGGTGAGGGAACTGCTCGACTTTCTGGCAGCCGCCGGCTATCTTGCGGAAATCGTCGGCACCCGCCCTGCATGGCAACCGGCCCGCGACCTGGAGAGCATCCCCTTGCAGGATATCCTGAAAACCCTTAAGGAGCAGGGTAGCGGATGTCGCATCACGCGTCTGACCCGTGGTGAACAGGGGCTCAGAGAGATCCTCGATCGGATGGAAAAGGGAGGAGAAGACGCGCTTGCAGGCATGACTCTTCACGACCTGGTCTCCCCTCAATTTACCACCGATACACCCTCCACAAATTAATAGTTTATAACCTGCTGACGATAGCCAGTGCGTTGACAAAGCAGGATGAATCGCATATAGTGAGCCTAAAAACAGGCACTTGCCAGAAACAAATCATGCGGGATTTCAAACATATATCAAGACGAAAGCGCCCCATCTGGCTACGGCTGCTCAGCCGTCACCGGACAGCCTCCCCCAATTCCTTCAAGACGCTGATTGAGCCGACGCCAGACCGGAAGTGGCTTCGCTACCTGTTACCAGGCCTGGCCCTTCTGCTTGCGGCCTACCCCATCGGCAGTCTCCTTTTCAGCGCTCGAAATGCCGTCTCCAGTGTCAACAGAACTCCACCGCAGGGCACCAAAGTCAGACCCTATGGTGAACTGACGGACGAGCAGTCCTTCCGCCTGGGTACCGATGCACTTTCAATTTCCCGATTTGAAGGGGAACACCTGGTGGCACCCCTCGCCGATGGCGGCAAGATGGTCTACACCTTTGACCAGGAACTGCAGACGCGTGTAAAGAGCGTTCTGGAGAGCTTCCACATTCCCTACGGGGCCTTTGTCGCCATTGAACCGAAGACCGGTCGGATTCTCGCCATGGCCAGCTATTCAGCAGCCGATCCATCCTGGGCAAACCAATCCTGCTACAATCTCTACCCGATGGCTTCCCTCTTCAAGATCGTCACGGCAGCAGCAGCTCTTGAGCAGAAAAAGGTCAATGCAACGACGATTATGCCATTCAGTGGAAGAACAACCTCGGAAAACCCCAAGTACTGGGACGCCCCCCCTGCCCGAAAGGGGAAACAGGGACAACAGATGAATCTGTCCATGGCCATGGGGAAATCGGTCAATCCGGTATTCGGGAGACTCGCCAGTGACGTTGTTGGACGCGACTCACTCATGGCAGCCGCTGTCCTCTTCGGCTTCAACCAGCCGCTCTTCCCCGAAACACCGGTGGTCCCGAGTGTCGCCCAGGAACCCCGCGACCAGATGGACCTGAGAAGGATGGGGGCGGGCCTCAGCAGGGAGGTGAAGATATCGCCTCTTCATGCAGCGGCACTTATGGCGGCCATTGCCAATGACGGTACACTCATGAAACCGTATCTGACTGAAGAGATTCGAAACGGCAAAGGGGTGGAGATCTACAGCCCCAAAGCCCACCCCCTGCGGCGCCTTGTCTCGCCTGAAAGCGCTTCCGAACTGGCGAGGATGCTCTCTACAAGCGTCAACAGCGGCACGTCACGGAAGGCTTTTCACGACCGGCGGGGAAGACCGAAGCTGGCAACCATCGACATCGCCGCCAAGACCGGCTCCATCAACGGCACTAATCCCACCGGCCATTACAGCTGGTTTGCAGCCTATGCCCCCATCAATGATCCGCAGATCGCTCTGGTAGCTCTCGTCGTCAACAGCGACACATGGCGGATCAAGGCGTCGTATGTGGGAGAACAGGCACTGGAAGTTTTCTTCAAATGAGTGAAACGCAGCTTTTGCCCAATCTCTGCGTTGCTCTTCGGGATTCCGTGAGTGGCGTACCAACCGGTACGCATCAGTGCCATCCTTTAAGCGCCTTGACCTTGCACAAAATCCACGTTTCCAGAATTTGAACTCAGATTGAAAACGTCATACTGCCAAATAATGGGGTATCGGTGGAGTGCATGAAATGCGGGACATGTTGCACGGCGCCGGATATCAGTGCCCTGCGGAAGCCGGTTGGAGTGAAGTGCCCGCACCTGGGAGCGGACGGATTATGCGGAATTTATGTGACACGGCCATCTGTCTGCCAGAGCTACCGGCCTGATGAGATCTGCCTGCAGATAAACGCTCCAACCCTGCCGGAACGGGTAGCTAACTACCTGCAACTGTTCGGCCTTGCAGCGGAAACACAGCGAGATCAGCGGTAGGTGTTGAGCGTCAACCGGCCGTCCACCAGCTCACCGTAGGTGAAATGGGTCATCCAGTCCCCGAGACAGAGAAGCACCCTGCCGTCGGGTGACGTTTCCAGAAGCGGTATATGGAAGTGGCCGGAGATGACAGCATCATACCCCTCCCGAAACCTGGCCGAGGCAAACTCACGCAGAATTGCCGGGTAGTCCCAGCGCTGTTGACGCTGCGAATGGCTCCCCTTGCTGCGCTTCCCCAACCTGTCTGCGATTGCGATGGCAACGGCGGCAGGAACACGGGGGACAAGGGCACGGGTCAGGCGGTTGTGGAAGATGAACCGGAGCACGGGATAGCTGTAGTCCCGGCGGTTTATCTGGTCACCATGGCAGAGATAGAAGCGCTTCCCTTCCATTTCCAGGCTTGCCGGACCGGGAAACACACGAGCTTCGAGGGTCTCTGTGAAAAACGTTCCCAGGTGGAAGTCGTGGTTACCTTCGAAATAGACGATCTCCATTCCCCCGGCGTGAAGATCAGCGAGCTTGTCGAGGATAGGAACGTAGTGAAGAAAAGGGTTGGACCGGTAGCCGAGCCAGAACTCGAACAGGTCCCCCATGATGAAGAGTGTGGCCGTATTACCTGCCAGGCTGTCTAAAAACTGCAACAACAGCCGGTAATTCGCATCGGCCGGATCCTGCAGATGGGCATCGGCAATGAACACTGTACGCATGGCGGCAACTATATAGGAAATACAGGTAAAGGTAAAGGTGGAGGTATGGAGAAAGCCCCCCTCGTTGACCATTGCCTGATGAGGATATAACGTTGATGGGTGTGATGAAGGATGTTGAAATAGTCTGGGACGACCTTCTGGATGCATTTGAAAATCCGGACGAAGAACTGATTTATTTTCTGGACCGGGATACGGGAGAAGTATTCTTCGTCCCGGTGGACTACGAGGATGATGCCTTCTGGACAGAAATTGAGGAAGACGAGGAGCGGTTCCTTCCCATCCCCGGTTACGATTACGATCACGAACGGAAACTCCTTCACGAATTCATCAAAGGGGTCAACAATCCCGGCTTGAGGGACCTGCTGGAGAGGTCATTCGTCGGAAAGCGCCCCTATGGCCGGATGGACGACATACTCTCCTTTTATCCCGAGGAAATGGAGCGGTTGCTCGCATTGAAGGAAGAACTGACCACCGGACGGATCAGGCAGTGGCTGGAAGAACACGACATTTTCTCCTTTCGCGAGTCATAGTAGAATTGCACTGAAACAGTGGGGACACAAGCGTCTTCACCGCCAGTCTTCCCCGGAGAAGCAGACCATGAATTCCGTTCAACCGAATGCCATCCGCCGATACATGCTTCTGCTGACGCTTGCGGCACTCCTTGTTGCCGCCGGCTACGCCCTGCGGCATACGGTTTCCTGCTTTCTTCTCTCCCTCGTGCTCGCTTACCTGCTCGATCCGCTCCTGGTCTATCTGGAGCGAAACCGAATCAAGCGAGTCTACGGAATCGTCATCCTGTACATCATCCTCGCAATTTTTTCTGCGATTTTCCTGATTTTTTTCGTCCCCTTCCTGACGCTTCGCTGGCAACAGCTGATCCAGAACTTTCCCGGCTACCTGCTGAAGATTCAGGCTCTTGCCGATGGATGGAAGTCCCGGTTCCTCCCCTTCGCAGCCGCCGAAGAGTGGCGCTGGCTGGTGGATTCCGCAACAGAAAATATCGACAAGCTTCTGGGCCGGATTGGTAGCGGGTTCTATGCAACATTGACCAGAATGGTATTCAATCTCTTCAACCTGGTGCTGGCGCCGATTCTCGTTTTCTTCATGCTCTTTTACAAGCATGCCATCATGGACGGCATAACCTCCTGGTTACCGCCCCGTCGGCGTGAAACGCTGCTTGCACTGGGAAGAGAGATCAACGCGAGCATCGGCGGCTATATCCGGGGACAGTTCGCGGTATCGGCAATCGTTGCGATTCTGTCCGCCATTGCCCTGTTTGTCCTTGATGTGGACTACGCGCTCTTCAATGGCATATTTGCAGGCCTCGCCTCGATCCTCCCCTTCATCGGCGTCATCCTGGCAACCATCCCGGCCCTTTTCTTCGCCTACGTTAAATTCCAGAGCGGAATTGCCTTGTTCCAGGTAGTCGCCGCCTTTTCCGTCATCTATTTCCTGGAAGGATATGTCATAAAACCACTGGTATTCAAAGAAGCGATGAACCTCAACCCGCTCGTCACGGTTATTGTCGTTATGGCTTTCGGCGAATTGATGGGATTCTGGGGGATACTGCTGGCCATACCCATTGCCGCCGCCGGCAAGATTGTCGCACATTACATACGGCAGGGGAAATTCGCCGAGGAGGGGTAACTCATGGATAACGTCGGCGCCAAGGGGCGCATGTACTATTTCCTGGCCGCCTTCTTCGCTCTGGGCCTCCTGGCCAGCATCTTCCTTCGTCACACCTTCTCCGCCATCCTCACGTCACTGGCCTTGGCATACCTGTTCAACCCCCTCCTGAAGTATCTGGAGAAGCGTGGTTTTTCCCGCTTTCTCTCCATAATCTTCATCTACGGCATCATCGCCCTCGGGGTGCTCTACTCGTCATTCTTTGTCATACCTTATGTCGGCCATCAGCTGAACGCCCTCACTTCATCTCTGCCGGATTATATACAGGGGATCAAACGGGCTCTCGACGACTGGAAAGATGAGCTCCTCCCCTATTACAACGCTACAGACCTCGACTGGCTCATGACCAAGACACAGGGATCTCTCAACAAGTTCGCAGCGGATATCTCCGGCATGGGCTATAATCAGCTCAAAGGAATCCTGTTCGCCCTGTTCGACCTTCTGCTCGCTCCGATCCTGGTTTTTTTCATGCTTTTCTACAAGGAAGAGTTCAAGGAAATCCTTATCAGCATAACCCCTGCCGAAATCCGCAACGAGCTTAAACAACTGGGAAAAAGTATAAACCGGACACTGGAACGCTTCGTTCTCGCAATGATAGTGGACTGTCTGCTGGTCGGAATCCTCTGTGCTACTGCACTGGCCATTCTTGACATTGAATTCCCCCTTCTAAATGGCATGTTTGCCGGCTTCGCCACCATCGTCCCTTTCGTCGGCGCACTGGTGGCGGTCATCCCTCCGGCACTGATAGGCTATGCGAAGAGCGGCGACATCTTTATCATCCCCAAAGTCTGTGCCGTCTATTTTCTCATCAACGTCGTGGTGGACGGATACATCATCAAACCGCTCGTCATGCGTGGCAGCCTGAGGCTGAACCCTCTGGCGGTAATCTTCTCGGTGATGGCCATGGGGGAGATCATGGGATTCTGGGGTATTGTTCTCGCCATCCCCTGCGCAGCCGTGGTCAAGGTCTGTTCAACCGAAGTACGGCAGCTCATGACTGCAAAGAACAGCCATGCAGACAACGACCGTTAGCATCTCCGGCATGTCGCCGAACTCGACGCTTCTCCTTAAGCGGGGTGTCCGGCACCTGCAGGACAGCCGGTAGACCCGGGAGGGAGCTGATCCATGCACCAAAGCACCAAAAGACTTCTGCGGGAAATGGCCATTATCTGCCTCATGGCGGCCACTATCGGCATTGCCTGGAATCACCGTCTTCTGCTCAACGCCTGGACCGGCAACGTTCCGGCCAACCCCCCGGTACCTGCTTCGATACCTCCAAGCCAAGCGGGACAGCGGCAACCAGCGGTTCCGCTCCCCCTTGGTCTCATGCAGGTGAAGGAATTCCATGACCGGAAGGAAGCAGTCATCGTGGACGCGCGTGACGGAGCGACTTTTACCGCCGGACACATAACCGGTGCGGTCTCCCTCCCTCTTGGCGAAGCTGATGCCCGACTGGCAGAGTTCGCTAAACGCTATCCACCGACCACGCTGCTGGTGGTTTACTGTAACGGCTACGACTGCCACGACAGCCATAATCTGGCGGCAAAACTAATTGCCGCAGGCTACACGACGGTATTCGTCTTTGAGGGAGGGTTCCCCGAATGGGAAGCAGCCGGCTATCCGGTAACGGGAGGGAAGCCATGACCAGCAACGCAGGCAGGCACCTTTCCACCGTTATCCGTGTCGTTCTGGGGCTCGTATTCCTTTACGCAGGAGTTCTGAAGATTGCCGATCCGGTCGCTTTTGCCGGCAACGTCGCAGCCTACAGGCTCCTCCCCTACTTCGGGAACTACCTTGTAGCCACAACTCTCCCCTGGGTTGAGACCATCTGCGGCCTCATGCTGATCATTGGCTGGCGGACACGGAGTGCTGCCGCCCTCATCTCCCTCTTGAACGGGGTGTTCATGCTCGCTCTCGCCTCCACCATCATACGTGGACTGGACATCGACTGCGGCTGCTTCCAGCAGGGGGCCGCGAAGACGTCCGCCTGGTCGGCCATGGGACGCGACACCGTCCTCCTCGCCCTCTCCCTCACCCTGCTTCGGAGGGATCGGCAAACGGGCGATCGGACAGCAGGTTGAAGTTTGCGAGGAAATGGTGTACGATGCGTGCCGTTTTCATTAACCATACTCTACGGAGTCTGATGTGCTGAAAGAAATCATACTTACTGTTGGCGCGTATCTGGTCGGGTCCGTACCGACCGGGCTTCTACTGGCAAAATTGATCGGTGGCGTTGATATCCGGAACGCCGGAAGCGGCAACATCGGCGCAACCAATGTTTACCGGACTCTGGGAAGAAAAGTAGGCATTATAACCCTGGTGGGGGACTGCCTGAAGGGGCTCCTGCCTGTCGTTTTTGCCCGGCAGATGGGACTACCGGTCGAATGGGTAGCGGTAATCGGTGCTGCCGCTTTCCTCGGCCATGTCTACACCATATTCCTCGGCTTCAAGGGTGGTAAGGGGGTTGCCACAGCCCTCGGCGTCTTTCTTGCCCTGGCACCTCTGGCAGTGCTCGGTGCCCTTGCCGTTTTCATCATCGTCATCCTGAAATGGCGCTATGTCTCCCTCGCCTCCATCTCTGCCGCGGCAGCCATGCCGGTCTTCATCATTCTCCAGGGAAATCATCCATCGGTTGTTGCCATGACCCTGATGATTGCAGCCCTTGTGATCTACAAACACCGTGAAAATATTGGCCGTCTCAGGGACGGTACCGAAAGCAAATTCAAGGCATGACGGAAACGTTTACCCTGCCACTCCCGTTCAAGCCCCCCCTCCTGCTCCCGAAACAGGGCACAGTCTGTCCCAACAGGGATTTAGTCTTGACATGGAACAGGATATGGCCTAGAGATATGGTTATACTATGCCGTATCCTGAGTAGGTGGAGCTTGAAACGCAGCAGTACGTTACCTTGTCAATGAAATCATTATGGCGAAAGAAACAGCTCTGGTTTGCTATCGGCCCATTGGTGGCCGTGCCGCTCATTCTGGCATGCATCTTCGTTTTCTTCGTATTCACGCCCGCAGGCAGCGGCAAGCACGTTGAAGTTATCGAGTTCACTCAGGGGGCACCTTTTCGGCGAATCGCCACCGCGCTTGAAGAAAAGAAGATAATCACGAGCGCAAAACTGTTCGTGCTCCTCGCCAGGTTTCGCGGAGCCACCGCCAAGGTTCAGGCTGGCCCCTACCAGGTGAACGACAGCCTGACCCCCAAGGAAATCCTTGACCGCATGGTCAACGGTGACGTCTATGTGCAGCGTTTTGCCGTGCCGGAAGGATATTCCATATACCAGATCGCCGAACTGCTGGAAGGTCGCAGGCTGTTCACTAAACGGGAGTTCCTCCGTGCCTGCGTTGACCGAAAGCTCCTGGCTGACTTGGGTATACCTGCCCGGAGCGTGGAAGGATACCTCTACCCCAGCACCTACAACATCACTCCCGGCACCGCTCCGGCACAACTCATCCGCCAGATGGTAGAGCAGTTCGATAAAGTCTTCGCGCAAAAGTTTGAACCGCGACTTGAAGCTGCCGGTTTGAGCAAGAGGGAACTGCTGACCATGGCCTCCATGATCGAAAAAGAAGCCGTCATCCCGGCGGAACGCCCCCTCATCGCGTCGGTCTTCCAGAACCGGCTCCGCACCAATATGCCGCTGCAAAGCGATCCGACCGCAGTCTACGGTGTCCGGGCCTTTGCCGGGGCCGTCAGCCGGCATGACATCAAGCGGGTATCCCCCTACAACACCTACCAGATCAAGGGTCTCCCCCCCGGTCCCATAGGCAACCCGGGAAGCTACGCCATGGAGGCGGTTCTCAATCCTGCCCGGACCGGTTTTTATTATTTCGTAGCCAAAAAGGATGGCAGCCACTATTTTTCCGCCACCCTCGAAGAACACAATCGTGCCGTAGCCAGGTATCTCAAATCAGCAGCGTCGCCAGCAGGCCCCGTTGCAGGATATCAGAATGACCGCCCAACTATTACTGGCAGAAGATAACGAACCCCTTTCCCGTATGCTCCAGAAGTTCCTTGCCGGGCAGGGATACGAGGTGCTGGCTGTCAAAACCGGTCTTGAGGTTCTGCAGTCGCTCAATGCCGGAAGGTACGATCTTCTCATACTCGATCTGCGCCTCCCTGAACTGAGCGGTGCCGACGTTCTGCAGAAACTCCGCAAGTCGAAGAAATGGGCGGATCTGCCGGTAATAGTCATTACAGGCGTCTACAAGGGCGATAAATATGCCGAGGCAGCCCGGCGGCTCGGCGTGAAACATTACCTGGAAAAACCTTTTACCCAACAGGCATTCATTACCGCCGTGCAAACGACGCTGCAGGACACCGCCGTCTCCAAGGGGGCTACGACGTTGCTCGATCTGTTGGTGGATATCTACGAAAATGGGAAGGATGGAGTCCTCTCCCTCCCGCAGGGATCGCCGGTGGCGTTTCTGAACGGGGAGCCGATCTGCTTCCTGACGAGGGAATCGGCAGACTTTCCGGACCACCTCGTTACGCGGGGAAAAATCACTTCGAGTGACCGGAAGTCATTCCTGGCTGGAGGAGAAGAAAGGATTCGCCTCACCCAGGCAGGACTTCTTACCTATGACGAGCTTGTTGAGGAATCCCGCCACTTTCTCACGAAGAAACTGGTAGATGCTCTGGAAGTAAAGAGCGGCATCAGCTTCAAAGAGGGGGCACCGCCGCTGGAATCCCCTCTCGTCCCGATCTCTATACCCCACCTCGTCTATGAGGCGAGCAAAGGGCGCAGCAGCCAGCTTGACAGCAAAGCATTCATGGAGCGCTTCGCAGCCTGTTATCCGGCTCGCACCCCGCAGTTTTTTCGACAGGCCAACCTGGTCACCATGCGCAGCGAAGACATCGAACTTCTGGAACTCATGGACGGGCAGAAAACCCTGGGGCAGCTCAGCGCCATGGGAACAACTCCCCCTGAAGCCGCGGCATTCTTCTATTTCCTCCATTCCCTCGGCATGCTGGCCATGCATACGATTCCGACCGCCAACTCCATCGCCGACTTTCCCCAAAAAGACCTGTTCAACCGGCCACTCGAAGAAATTGCCGCCGATGACGGACAGGCCGTCGGATTTGACGACCTGGTGGAAGAGCTCTCGGACAGCGTCGAGCTGGCAGTTGGGAATGAAGGGATGGCCTCGCCGCTCTCGAGCGATGAGATAGGTTTCGAGCAGGCTGTCCAACGCGACCATGCATTCATCAAGGACAAGAACTACTATGAATTGTTCGGCCTCTCGCCGAACAGCTTCAGCTTCAATGCCCTCAAAGAGTCCTATTTCTCAAAGACCCGCCAGTACACACCGGAAAAGTTCATGGAGTTGTCGGGAGCGACCCAGAGCATTGCCCAGGATGTCCTCGCCGTCTATTCGAATGCCTACAACACACTTTCCAGCGTCGTTGCCAAGGAGCGCTATGACGAGCTGCTCAATGCCGACAGGGTTGGACTCGACGGGCGTCAGGACGACAAGCTGCAGGCCAAGATCCAGTTCCAGTCAGGCAAGGTCTTTCTGGAAATGGGGGAATTCGAAAACGCCCGGAAGGCCCTGCAGGACTCATTCACCCTGGAGCCGGACAACCCGCTGCACTGCGCTTACCTCGCCTGGGCCATCTACAACGACCCGGCCAGCAAGAGTTCAAAAACGGCGCAGGAGAAGGCCAGGATGCTTCTGGCCAAGTCCGTACAGATAGGCAAGGTCGCCGAGGCATTTGCCTTCCGTGGCTGGATGCTTCTCGACGAGGGAAGGGATGGGCTGGCAGAGGGGGAATTCCAGAAGGCATTACACATAAACCCCAAGGAATCCCATGCTGTCAAAGGGCTCCGGCAGATTACCGAGAAACGGGAAGCGGAAAGCAAGGGATTCTTCCGGAAAATATTTGGTTGAATATACGCAGACGAATATAAAAAACCCCCCGGTCAGTCATGCCCGGGGGGTTTTTTATTTTATGGCGAGCCTACATCTGCCTAACCCTTCTCCACCGTTACGCCGACCAGGTTTGCACCGGCAGGAAGCAGAGCACTGGCGTTCAGAGCGGCAAAATGATGAGGAGCGAAGAGTAGTCCAGCCTGGAGCCTTCCCGTAACCCTGGCCGGACCGCTCATACTACCGACCGGAGAGCTTACCTTTATCCGTGCACCGTCAGCAATACCGAGCCGTGCAGCATCGCCGGCAGAAATTTCAATGTAACCTTCCGGCGAAACAGTCAGGTTGTTCTCAGAAGCCGTGGACATGGTTCCGTTGTGGAAGCCGATGGCCCCGACGGAAAGAGTGTACGGCTGCGTAGTGGCAACCGGGAGAGAAGTCAGTGTGCCAAAGCTGTATGCTGAGGGCGCCAAAGGCATCGTCTTGACGAGGCCAGAGCAGCGACCTTCGCTCACCTGACAGCTGCCACCGTAGATTCCCGCTACCTCCTTCAGTTCGGCGGTAACCTCGGCAACAGAACGGGCGTGGGGCTTGCCGGTCAGTCGGCTGTATACTTCCGCAAGGATGTCCCAGTCCTCCCGGGCTTCTCCCGGGGGTGTTACTGCCCGGTTCAGACATTGTACCCGGTTGTCCGGGGTAGTGAACGTGCCGTTCTTCTCGGCAGCCGCGGCCCCCGGGAAAACAACGTGGGCCATGGCGGTGAGGTCGCCGGCCTGTATATCCTGAACGATGAGCAGATCAAGCTTCGTCAGGGCAGCCTTGATACGGGCACTCTCAGGGAATGAAACAAGGGGGTTGCACCCCAGCAGGTAGAGGGCCTTGATGCTCCCTTGCTCCATACCCTCGACAATCTGCCAAAGGTTCTTGCCGGGAGTGGAGACAGCCTTGTAACCGGGGAGGAAGTCAGGCGAGACCCCCATGTCGAGCATCCCCTGGATGTTGTTTTTCTGTTCAACCGGGAAAACGCCCCCCTGCCCGCCGGCAGTACAACCGAGAAGCAGCGCGAGGTCGGCTATGGCGCGGACCGTATCGCTGCAAGCAACACCTCGAATCACATCGGCGCCGAAGACAATCGCCACGTCGGCCTTACCCCCGAGGTAACGGGCAGCTTCAATCAGTTCAGCTTCGGTCACTCCCGCAGCAGCTGCCAGATCAGCCAGCGGCTTGCCTGACAGCGAGTTCTTGAGTGCGTCGAAACCACTGGTTTTACTGGCTACAAACTCCCTGTTTTCAAGCCCTTCTGCAATGATTGCCTGTATAAGACCGTTAACCAGGGCAAGTTCGGAACCGGGACGGTACTTCAGGTGAACATTGGCAAACTTCTTCAGCTTTACGTCACGCTGGTTTGCCAGGATGAGACTGGCGTCATTCTTTGTAGCGGCCTTAATGACCCGATACTCCATGCCGGTAGACTCGGCATTCAGGTCGCAGCCCAGCACGAGAATTGCTCCGGCGCGGTCGAGCCGGTCGATGGATGAGCCGGCCCCGCTGCTGCCGAGACGCTCCCAGAGTATTGTCCTGGTCTGAGCATAGCCGAGGCGGGCTTCGGAATCGATATTGCCGGTGCCAACCCCTTCACGCAGGAGCTTCTGAAAGAGGAAGCTCTCCTCGTTGGTAACCCGGGGCGAACCGATACCGGCAACCGCCGCTGCTCCGTTGGTCTTGATGATTTCCTGCAGCTTCCCGACGGCAAACCCTATGGCCCCGTTCCAGTCACTCTTTGCCCCGCCGACCATCGGCACGTTGAGCCGTTTTTCAGAGTTCAGATAACTGTAGCCGAAGCGGCCATTGATGCAGAGGTTGCCGCTGTTATAGGTAGTGTCGTCGCTGGTGACCCTCTCCACGCGGTTGTTGCGGGAGTGGTACTCGATCTGACAACCGCTGGAGCAGAAGCCGCAGATACTCTTGGTTACCGTAAACGACCAGGGGCGGCCGCGGAACTTGAACGGCTTGCTGATAAGGGTCCCGGTGGGGCAGGCGGCGATACAGTTGCCGCAGAACTCGCACTGGAGAGGTTTTCCATCTACCGTATCGATGATGGCAGCTTCCCCGCGATTGACCACGGCTATGGCATCGCAACCGACGATCTCATGATCGACCTTGACACATTTCTCGCAGAGGATACAGCGATTGGGATCGCTTTCCAGGAGTGACCAGTTGTAGCGGATCTGCCGCCGCTCCAGAAGGGCGGAATACTCCTGCTTCGGCACGTCCAGCTTGTAACAGGAATCCTGAAGATCGCATTCGCCGCCGGCATCGCAGACCGGGCAGTCGAGAGGATGGTTGACGAGCATCAGCTCCATCACCTTCCGGCGTATGGCAAAAATCTTTTCCGACTGGGTAGTGACGTTGATCCCTTCCTTGACCGGCGTGTTGCAGGCGGTCATGGTCCGGTCAACCCCTTCGACCTCGACCGCGCAGACCCGGCAGGCACCCGTGGGAGACACCTTTTCCAGCCAGCAGAGGGTCGGGATCTTGATACCGAGTTGGTTGGCAGCTTCGAGAATGGTGGTACCCTCAGCCACGGTTATGTTCCTGCCGTCGATTGTCAGACTGACCATATGATTTCACCCCTGAAAACCCGGCAAAAGGCTGAAGGCTGAAAATCCAGGGGTTGGCCCGTGAATCCTCAACTCTCAGCCCCGCGCCGAGATGGTATCGTTAATTGTACGTTTTCAGACAGCGGCCATTGCAACACGGTAGCAGCGCAGGCATCGTTCGGCCTCACGCACCGCCTGGCTGTTGGTAAAGCCGAGTTCAACTTCCTGATAGTTCTTCAGACTGGCCCGCTCCTTGCCGTGAACCTCAGCCTGGTGCGCTCGCTTGGCAGAATCGAGCCACGGGACCTGCTCGTTCTTGTCATAGACCGGCAGATAGGTAAGGATATCTTCCATCAGCTCATCGTCCGAAAGATACGCCTTCCCTTCCTCAAGCCAACGCTGGATGACCTTGGCCGCACGGTGCGCATTGCCGACACAGGCCACGACAGTGAGCGGCCCGATCTCCGCATCGCCGCCGGCAAAGACGCCGTCCAGATCGGTTATGAGCGTCCGGGCCAGGGGATTCCCCATGCCATCTTTCAAATCCTTGCCCGCCGCATCCTTAAGGGGAACGTACTTGGTTATGACCGTGTTCCACTTGGAGATGTCGATTCCCATGTCGGGGGGGATGAAGGAGAGGTCCGCATCCTGGCCAATAGCGGGAATTACCGTGTCGCACTCGACGATGAACTCGCTGCCGGGTATCGGTTCCGGGCGACGGCGGCCTGAGGCGTCAGGCTCACCCAGCGCCATCCTGACACTTTCCACACCGGTTATC
Organism: Geobacter sp.; assembly: GCA_003574885.1. Classification (GTDB taxonomy): domain Bacteria; phylum Desulfobacterota; class Desulfuromonadia; order Geobacterales; family Geobacteraceae; genus Geomobilimonas. Next base: position 302,126 of record PJFC01000005.1, on the reverse strand, counting down.
TGGTTGTTGTCATCGACAATGATCCTGGTCGGCAGGACCTGGAACTCGAACGTGACCCCTTCCTCATCGGCCCCGTCCACTTCCCATACGTCCGCCGGCATCTCCTTGCGGGAACGGCGATAGAGGAGAGTTGACACTTCGGCTCCTTCGCGCAGGGCCACCCTTACGCAGTCGATGGCGGTGTTCCCACCGCCGACCACGCAGACCTTTTTCCCCATGCCGGTCGGGTTTCCCATATAAGCATCGCGGAGGAAATCGATCCCACCCTTGAGGAACCCCTTGTACCCCTTGTCTTCCCCTTCCACCCCCATCGGCTTGGAGCGATGGGCACCGGGGGCAAGGAAAACGGCATCGAATTTCTGTTTCAGCTCGGCAAGGGAAATGTCTTTGCCGATACGGGTATTGTAGATGATCTCCACTCCCATGGCGGAGACAATGTCGATATCCCGCTGGAGGAGATGTCGCGGCATCCGGTAGGGAGGAATGCCTACAGCGATCATACCGCCGCCATACCCTTCGGGAAGTGCCTCGTAAATAGTGCAGGGATACCCTTCCAGGGCCAGGTAGTAGGCAGCCGCAACGCCGGCAGGGCCGGCACCGACGATGGCCACTTTCTTGCCCTTGCGCGGCTTCGGCTGCATGGGGGGCTGGTGCTGGTGCTGCCATTCATAGTCGGACGCGGACCGCTTGAGGGTCATAATGCTGATCGGTTCGTCCACCTGTTTGCGACGACAGGCGGTCTCGCAGGGATGGGGGCAGACACGGCCGCAGACCGACGGAAGTGGCATATTCTCGCGGACGATGGCGAGCGATTCCTCGAAACGATATTCCTTGACCGCCTCAACATAAGAAGGGATGTCGATGTGGGCAGGACACTTGTCCTGACAGGGGGCGGTGTACTTGTCGATGAAGCGAAACTTGTCGGCTGCCGGCGTACGATTGCCATTGATATAGCCGAGGAAATCGTCGCGGAAATGCTCTACGGCGTCGCGCACCGGCACCGATGAACTGGGGCAGAGGGTGCACTTGCAGTTCTTGAGGAGCTCCGCCAGGTCCTCAATGGTGGCGAGGTCCGCCTCTTTCCCCTGACCCGAAACGATCCGCTGCAGCGCGTCCATGATAACCCTGGTCCCCTTCTTGCCGGGGGTGCACTTACCACAGACGTACTGGGTCTGTACCCGCTTCATGTATTCGGCGGCCATGAGCGGGATATCCACATCCTTGTTGTAAAGGATGATACCGTCCCACCCCATGAAAGCAGACAGTGCCCGCTCGCCATCCAACGTGGTCGGCAGGCGGAAACTTGTGTCCTGCGGCTCGCCACCCTTGCGATTATCGACAATATTTCTACCCCAGCTGGAAAAAACCACCTGTGCCACTTCAGCCTCCGCGTGAACTCGAAAATAGCCGCATAATCCGGCTAACCGCTTGCTTTTATTTAGCAAATCATCTTATTGCAATTGTATACAGTATGCAATAATTAACACAACAATCCCCGTGAAATCAAGGGAAAAATACACTAATTGGATTTTACTAAAGATTGTCAGACAGACGCCCATCTGATATATCTGCAGGGTAATGAGAAAAGATGTCATACGGGAGGAAGAGACCATGCCGCAGTTGAACGAAGCATTCGCATCGCTGTTCACAACCAACCTTGGGATACGGGAAGGCGAACGGATCGTGGTTTTCGGCGATACTATTCGCGACGACGAGACACCTCTGCCGGCTGATGAAGAGCGGCGCCGCCGGTTACATGAGGTGGCACGGAAGATGGGAGAGTTTGCACGCAACACGTACGGCAACGCAGACTTCATCTCGTTTCCGGCAACGCCTGCTTCTGGGGCTGAGCCGCCTGAAATCCTCTGGCGTGCCGTTTTGGGAGATGGGATCGTTGACCGACTTGTCGCAGCCGGCATCTTCAGCCGCCTGCTTGCCAAGACGGCGGACAAAGATGATGTTCAGACGGCTACCGACCTGGTCATGTCAGCTAAAGATGATATAGCTGACGTGGTCATAGCCCTCTCCAACAACTCAACGAGCCACACCCGCTTCCGCTCCCTGGTCAACATTGCTGGCGGACGTTTTGCGAGCCTCCCCACCTTCGACCCAGACATGTTCTTCACCTCCATGAAAGTTGACTGGCAATCCCTTGCAGAACGGACCGGCAGACTGGCGGCGGCAGTCAACCTGGCTGCCGAAATCGAAGTGGAAACCCCCAACGGCACCAGAATGCAGTTTGGCAAACGGGGGAGAACGGCGAAGGGAGACGACGGCATGCTGACTGCTCCGGGAAGCTTTGGGAATCTCCCTGCCGGCGAAGTCTACCTGGCGCCGCTGGAAGGGACAAGCTGTGGGGTGATGGTGCTCGAATATGGGCCTACCCGCAAACTCTCCTCCCTCCTGACGCTCCGTGTCGCCGACGGGAAGGTTGTGGAGATACAGGGGGATGAACCTCACCGCCTGAAACTTGAGCAGAAATTTGCGGAAAACGCCAACAACCGCAATATTGCTGAACTTGGAATCGGCACCAACGACCGGGCCTCACGGCCGGACAACATTCTCGAAGCGGAAAAGATCCTTGGCACCATACACATCGCTCTTGGTGACAACTCCGGTTTCGGCGGAACCGTCCAGACACCCTTCCATGAGGACTATGTCTTTTACCACCCCACGTTGACGGCGATTATGGCCGACGGAAGCCGACAGACCCTGCTCAGGGATGGCAAGCTGATTATCTGAAGCGTGGCCGCAATTGCAGACAAAAACCTGCGTCCATTGACAGACCGGAAGATTTGTGAAAAGTTAGCAGCGGAGGTTAAATGATGCGGGTCATCGGCCTGACAGGTGGAATTGCCTCGGGGAAGAGCACGGCAGCGAAGATTCTGGCCGAACTCGGCGCAGCGGTGATCGATGCAGACCAGCTTGCAAGGGATGTGGTCCGTCCCGGCGAACCGGCCCACCGGGCGATAGTCGCTGCCTTCGGCACCAGTGTGCTGAACGATGACGGGACCATCAACCGCGCTGCCCTCGGAAACCTTGTCTTTGCGGACGCGGCTGCCCGCAGTCGCCTGGAAGCCATAACCCATCCGGCCATTGCCCTGCGTGCCAAGGAACTGCTGACCGAACTGCGGCGCAGGAAAACCCCTCTTGCCATCTACATGGCCCCCCTTCTCATCGAAGCCGGGATAATCGACCGGGTCGATGAGATATGGGTAGTCTATGTGGACCGGGAAACACAATTGCGGCGACTTATGCTGCGAGATGGGCTCAGCGAGACAGGGGCTCTGCAGCGCATCGCCAGCCAGATGCCCATGGAAGAAAAACGGGAACGGGCTCAGGTTGTCATCGACAACAGGGGGACCGAAGAGGAAATGGTTCGACAGATACGCGAGATATGGGAACGAAAAATCCTTGGGAAGAACCTGAGTTAACCTGGCAAAAGCAAACCCACACACAGCACGCCCTGACTGCGACACACAAAAAAAAGCCCCCAGCCATCGGGGGGCTTTTTTGGTATTCGGCCTGTAAACGTTTCTATTTGTGATAGCCGAGTTTGGTGGAAATCTCCTCCGCTGCCCGCTTCACCATCGGGATCAACTCTTTCTCCACCCGCTCGTCGGTGAAACGCATGGACGGACCGGAGATGCTCACCGCACCGATAATTCGTCTCGTGTAGTCACGGATAGGCGCCGCAACACAACGCACACCGATGTCCAGCTCCTCGTTGTCCATGGCGAATCCCTGCTCGGCGATGATCTTGAGATTTTTCTTCAGCTCATCACGATCGGTTATCGTGTTGGGGGTGAAGCGCTTCAACTCCTTGGTCGGCAGGTAGTTCTCCAGTTCCTCGTCGGTCATGTACGCAATCTGGACTTTGCCGGCAGCGGTACAGTAGGCGGGAAGCCGGGCACCCACCCGCGGTACGACCCGCACCGTCAGGCCCGTCTCAACCACATCAAGGTAGACGATGTGGAAATCCTTGAGGATCGCCACGTAGGTGGTTTCGTTGCATTCTTCAACCAGGGACTCCAGCACCGGGCGAGACTGACGGAGAAGCCCCATCTGCTTGATGAAGGTCTGCCCCAGTTCCAGGGTCTTGAGTCCCAGCCGGTAGTTTTCCGTCACCCTGTTCTGCTCGATATAACCACGCGACTCAAGCGTTGCCAGCAATCTGAAAACATTGTTCTTATGCAGCTTGAGACGTTTGGAAAGCTCCGTTACGCCAAGTTCGTCAATATCGTCATGGAACTGTTCGAGAAGGTCTAGTGCATGGGAAACAGCCTGGATGAGGTACTCTGATTTTTCTTTTTTGGCCATGATTACACCTGTAATTTAGTTAGATTCCAACCGTCTCTGATAAGCCTTTCGGCTCAATAAGTCAAGGGGTTTTTCGCCGTAACCGATCACAATTGCTTCCAATAAACCGGTGACTCAGGTCAGAACAATAACAACACTGTTGCCGTTTTACTCTGAGATATCCGTTCCCTTCACGACGGTATTAAAACAAATCATTCCTCTGATGTCATTGAAAATACGCATAATAATACTTTGTAAAATATAGAATATTGTTTTAAAATTGTCAAGCATGAAATATTATCTGGTTATAATTTTGCATGTCACCTCACAGGTTGCCATTGTACGGCGGTTCTCACTGCCCCGGACGCCACGGAACTGGCATTGGAAACCAAAAGAAGCTATACTTCACAACACAATCGACATACATGCAAGGAGAACGATCAATGCTCAGTCTGCCGAAGAAAATTCTGGTGGCCATCGATGGCTCCCCCCTCTCCGACAAGGCAGCGGAGGAAGCGGTACGGATGGCGGCCGGCAATCCGAGCCAGTTCAAAAGCACCATATACGCCATGCTGGTCCTTCCCAACGCTCCCCGCACCACGTTTACCGATTTCGTACCGGCCCCCCCCATCACCGAAGCAAAAGAATGGGAAGAGCGTCGGCAGAGGATTTTCTACGTTATCGAGAAAAACTCGACAGAACTGGGCATTCCCGTGATATCCAAAGTGGTCTATGGTGATCCGGCAGATGAACTTATCGCCTTTGCCGAAAGGGAAGAGATCGATGTCATCATCATTGGAAGTACGGGGAAGGGTTTTCTCAAGAGGAACCTGCTCGGAAGTGTATCAAACAAGGTCGTCAAGAACGCGAAGTGCTCTGTCTACGTGGTCAGGGGGTGAGCGGCGAGGTCTCCCGCCGCAGGTACATGAGGATTTCCTTCAGGCTCTCCACCATGATCTGTTCGTCATGGGGGAATTCATGGGGAGAAAGTTCCAGAGTCAGGGTCTCGTGGTAGCCGGTGTTGCGCAGGTGATTGAGAAAACGGGTGAGAGGCAGAATGCCGTGCCCCGGGAGAAGATGTTCGCGTCCGTGACCGTAGTCGGAAAAATGGATATTGCGGATCCGGCCGGCATTGTAGAACAGGTAGAAATCGTTGATGAAGTTGGTTTTGCCTGACCCCATGTGGGTGCAGTCGAAGGTCATGTAGAGATTCCGCTCTTCGAGAAAGTCATTCATCTTGCCGGAATGAGAGAGGATATACTGGTTGATCTTGAACCTCCCGACCCACGGCATGTTCTCCAGGGTAAGCGTCACCCCCTCTGCCCCTACCTCCTTTTGATAATCGAGAATCCGGTACATCCAGCGCCAGTACTTGAGTTCAAATCCGAGCCAGGATGCGGGATGAAAATTGACCAGCGGCACGCCGCAGTCAGCAGCAATCTCAACACTCCGCTTAACGGAGTCGATCGGCCCTCCCCAGCCATCCAGCGGCATGAACGGCGCATGGATGGAAAGCACGGGAAGGATCGGGGAGAGCTCCCGAATAACCGAACGTGGGTTGACCTTCTGGAAATCCTGGTTGACGATCAGTTCCAGTCCGTCAAAGCCCACGTCCCGGGCTATTTCGAATACCTTGCGGAGCGGGTAGGTAAACAGGGTTCCTGATGAGAGGGATATCCTCATAGCGCTCCTAGCTGCTGACGACAAATCTCTGGTAAACTATCCGCTGCAGGTTAACCACCGCCTCCATCCCCTCTTTCAAGGAGTCCATCTCACAGTCATCGAGCTCTTCCGGTTTAAGGAAGACCCCCTCGCCCCCACTGTTGTGACGCATCTCCGACCTCAACTTCAGTGAAGTAAAGTCATGACAGGCTCGCAATAGTCGTTGGGACAGATCGACACCCAGGTGTCCTTTTTCCAGAAGTCCCTTGATTCGCCCGACGTTGGCGGTCAGCGGCACGTCGGCGCGTACCGCCATTATCCTGATGTTTTCCATCAGCGGGTTCAACGCATACTGTCCCAGATTGAATTCGCCCCGATGCTCCCCCCCCTTTTCCAACCGCAACCGCCCGAAAAAATCGAGCCCTGTCGCCATTTCCGCCGTGACGCGGGCCACTTCATCAAAGCCGCGACGGTTGAACTCGAACAGGCTCCGGATCAGGTTAATCATCTCGCCACAGAGGGTCGAATCCCCGCTCACCAGGCGCAGGTCGGCAAACCGCACCAGGAACGAAAGGTCTTCCTGCGTTTTTTCACCTGCCGCACCCCCGATCAGGCGCGTACGCCATTCGTTGATGCTCCCCCGCCAGGAGGGATGCACGGGAGTAATGCCACCGGCACTCTTGACGCCGCAATTTTCGAGAATCGCGTTTACCCTCAGGGAAAACCCTGCAAAATACGCAGCGCTTTCTCCATGCACCTCTCCATGGACAAGCAAGGCGTTGAAGTTCCCGGCAACGGTACCCTCCTCTCTCCCCGCTCCCCCGAAAGCAAACCAGCAGTACGGAGCAGGGGGAGGGCCGAAACCGCTCCGCTCCATCCATTCGCTGGCAAGGAGCACCGCACGGCAGGTCAATCGGTCCTGCAGCCTGATGCAGAGCGACTGTACCACCAGGACAGAGCCGCGCCGGTCGAAATAGTCAGTCGACAACTGCCGTCCGTGACGATATGCGGCAACCATCTCATCGACCGTCCCTGCCGTCTCCAGTGCAGCCAGAACCTGCCCGGCGTCCTCGGCAAACCGGTATTCGACGGCCATTTCCTCCTCGATCCTCCCCTGGAGATCTTGCAGCAGGACAAGTTCGTCACCGTCGAGAAGATAGGCCATTTTCTCCGACAGCTTCCGCTTCACTCCGTCAACCAGTTCCACCGTGTCACGCCAGGCAAGGATATCGCCCCCTTTGTTTACCGGGAACATCGACATGGCTCTCTCCTTCTAGTCAAGATGGCCGTGGACCACTTCAGCCAGGAAACGTCTCATTTCCTCCGACGGAGGGGGTGTCAGGAGCGATACGACAACCATGACGAGTACCACCAGCGGAGCCCCGCAGAAAGCTGACGAAGTAACCGGAAATATGCTCGCGAACAAGGGGATGGCATTCCCACAGAGCGGCGCGGCAAAAGTTATCATGACACCCAGCACCATACCGGCTATGACCCCTTGACGGTTGGCACGCCCCCACCAGATGCCGAGCAGAAAGGCAGGGAATATGGTGTTGCCGGCCAGGGCAAAGGCAACCGCCGTTATTTCCGCTATGAGCGCAGGAGGTCGGAGAGAGATAACCAGCACCAGGGCGGCCAGAACCAGGGTTCCCCCCTTGGCTATCGCCATTTTCCGCGACTCCGAAGCCTGGGGGTTGATTAACCGGTAATAAATATCGTGGGAAAGGGATGAGGCACCGGTCATGAGGAGTCCGGTGACGGTGAAGAAAGCGGCACTTACGGCGCCGGCGGCCAGTAATCCGGTCAGCCAGACCGGCACTCCTCCCATCACCGCCGTCTTGAGCACCATGATGTCGGCCATCTTGCCGGCTACCGCCGGATCGGGGATGTACCCTCCCCGTGCTTCCAGCAGGCGGGCAAAGACGGCATAGGCGGGTGCCGACCAGTAGATGAGAGCGATGAAGAACAGCCCCCAGACCACGCTCCACCGCGCATCCCGGACATTGGGAAGGATGTAGAAACGGGACAGGACGTGGGGGAGCCCGGCCGTGCCGACCATGAGGGTAAAACAGAGGGCGACCCATTGGAACAGGGAGCCGCTGGCAAAGGGGGCGGTGAAGTCGATATTGAACTCCGTCGCCAGATCCTGGATCCCCTCGCCGTAACCGAACTGGGGAAGGAGCCAGAAATAGCCGAACCGGTGGGCCAGGAACATGAGGGGGAGGATGAATGAGACGATGACGACAAAGTACTGCATCTGCTGGTTGCGGGCCACCCCGAGCATGCCGCAGACCACCACGTAGCAGACCACCACCGCCCCGCCGAGGACGACACCCCGTCCGTAATCGATGCCGAACAGCCAGCCGAACAGCATGCCGATCCCCTTGAACTGGGCGACGCAGTATATGACGGAGATGGTGATGGAGATAAGCGCCGCCAGGAGCCGGGCGACATCTGAGTCGTAACGGGCACCGACAAAATCAGGGGCGGTGTATTTGCCGAATCGCCGGATCTGCCCCGCCATCAGGACCAGGAGCAGGACATAGCCGCCGGTCCAGCCGATGACATAGGCAAGGGCGAAGTATCCCTGGAGATAGAGGAGGCCGGCCATGCCGAGAAAGCTGGCGGCGCTCATCCAGTTGCTGGCGATTGCCGCCCCGCCTCCGATACGGCCGATATAACGTCCGGAAAATCCGTAATCTGACATTTCCTGGGACTTGGCACGCAAACCTGCCAGCACAAAGGATACCAGCACTCCTGTAACAATAAGAAGCGGCCAGAATTTCACCGGATCGCTATTCATAGGTTCTGTCTCTCCTTCTGCTGTGACGCTCGGTGAGGCGGTCGAGGTAGATATTGAAAATCACGCAGAGGATGATGAACCACAGGGGGAGGAACTGGGCGGTGAACCAGAAGTGATAGGGAAGGTTGAAAAAGGTGAGGCGGGTAAAAATCCCTTCACCGACGGGATTCTCGGCCAAAAGCCAGAGTACCGCCTGGAATCCGAAGTTCACCACCCCCCAACCGACAAGAATGGCCAGAATGAGCACCACCTCGCCGCGCATGTACCCCTGTTTGGGATTGAACAGGTTGACTTCGTAGGATTCCTGCCGCTTGTCCATCCTCATTCTCCCTTACTTCCTGTTTACGGCTATGCCGGCTCGACAACCAGGGGAGGCGCCGCCGGTGCCCCTTCAATTCTACCAACAAAGCCTTTACTGTCCATACTAACCGGTTTTAACTATCTCCCGCAACACTGCAGTAGCATAGGAGCCTTTTGGGAGGGAGAATTCAAGAAGCAGATCAGCCCCGTCCGCTGTCAATAGCGGTTCGCGAAGCGGCACCCGCAGAGGTCGACGCTCCCCTTCCAGCCGCAGTCCTCCCGGCAGGTCGAAGCTGGCAGGAGTGAGCCCTTCTCCGGCAAGAAGAGTTGCCTCCATCTCCCCCGGTTCCCCTTCCGGTGACTTCATCTTGCAGCCGAACATCGGCCCGCTCGGTGATATTTCGAAGGCTGCGGCCCGGGGTGCTTCCGTCACCGCATCGGTGACGAGGAAACAGGCGCCGTTGTCGTGTTTGATAGCCAGGTCGCCGGCCATAACCCGGTCAAGAGTCGACAGCCGCGATTCCAGCAGCCGGTCGAAAAGGAAAGACTGGTACGCGGAGAGGTAGAGCTTCTTCAACCGGGGATGGATCGCGTTGAGGGCCTTGTCCCAGGCATCGGGGCGCTTGACCAGGCGCTGCAGGACATCCCGCTCGGTCCGGCAGTGGCCGGGGAAAAGCCGCAGGCTCTCCTCCAGTTCCCCCCTTCCATAAGCGGCGATAGCGGACTGCCACCGTTCATCCCGCACCAGTTCAGGCTTCCCCATGAGAGCATCCACCGCGCCCCGGTAGTCCCCACGCAGCCAGGCACCGCCGATCAGATGGGAATTCCCCTGGGCGCCGTAGCGTTGTTCTCCGAAGCGGTTGGGGACTCCCCGTTCTACAAGGGTCCGCAGCACTTCCCTCGCCCGTTCCAAGGCGTGGGATTCAACGCCACAAAGCCGGATGAGAAAACGGTTCCCCGCCAGGTGCCCGAGCTTCAGCTTGTTGGTGTGGTGCACTGCCGACAGGACCCTGATGCCGGGCAGTTCCAGGCCGAGCACCCGTTGGGGGTCCACCCGGGGAATGGAGACGGTCTGGCGGGTGATTCCCCGGGCATCCTTCATCCCCGCGTACCCCAGGTCCCGGTCGGACACCTCCAGTGCCCGGGCGATCCGCCGCAGGGCATCCAGGGTGGTGACACCCCGTTTCTCGATCTCCGCGTAGGTATGCTCGCCGGAGCCGCAGGGGAGATAGAGGGGAATCTCCGTTACCCGGAAATCCTCCGGCGTCTCCTTGATGGTCCCCCCGGTACCGGGGATATCGGCTGTCAGATATGAATTCACTTTGAACCTTCTTTAAAATCCGCCACAGAGGCAAGAGACTCAGAGAAACCAGAGATAAAAAAACGATTTTCTCTGTGTTTCCGTGCCTCTGTGGCAGGTTTAGATTTTCCGGTAGTGGACGAAGTAGATTCTTTTCCCCTCCGCCATGAACTTCCGCATATACTTGGAGAGATGATACCCTTCCAGCTCGTGGCGGTAGAGATCGGGAGCCAGACAGTTTCCGTACCCCTCTACCCCCGGCAGAAGCCCCGCCACATCGATGCCGTAATCATCGAAATCGGTGGCGAAGAAGAAATCCCCCCCCGGCGCCAGGTAGTCACGGAGGAATTCCAGAAACTGGCGGTTCACCAGCCGCCGTTTGCGGTGCTTCTTCTTCGGCCAGGGATCGGGGCAGTTGATATACACCGCTGCCAGAAGCCCCTTCGAAAGCCGTTCCTGGATAAACTGGCGCGCCTCGACCCGGAGCACCCGCACGTTGGTCAGTTCGTGCCGCTCGATACGGCGGCAGGTCTTGTAGCATCCCTTGTTGTAGAAGTCGATGGCGATAAAGTTCCGTTCCGGCTGCTCAGCGGCGGTCTTGACGATGAAGTCGCCGATGCCGCATCCGATCTCAAGAGCTATGGGGTGATCGTTGCCGAAAATTGCCGGCCAATCGGGCAGCGCGGGAAGCTGCTCCTCGCGGAGGTAATGGGGGGAATCGATGTGAATGAAGGATTGCACGTGGTGTCCTTGGCATAATTTGGTGAGCGTACCATAGCACAACTGCGCGGAAAAACGAAAGTCCGGAAGTGTTGACAGGGGGAAAAATCTGGAGAAATACGGTTAGCAACGAATCTCTTTCATCTGTATGTTTTCGCATGAGAACTCTCTCTGCTCTATGGCAACCGCTTTATTGATTCTCTATTGATTCGCCAATCCATCGACAGGCCCGGCGCGGCTTGCTATTTATCGCCCGCTGTGCTATAGCTATCCTCTTGAAATAACGAAATAAAGGAATCGTAAACCATGAAATTCAGCGAACTCAACCTGCCGGAACCGGTTCAGCAGGGGATTATCGAAACCGGCTTCACCGACTGCACCCCGATCCAGGAACAGACCCTCCCCTTGGCTCTTGCCGGCAAGGATGTGGCAGGTCAGGCCCAGACCGGTACCGGCAAGACTGCCGCATTCCTTATTGCCCTCTTCACCAAACTTCTCCAGAAACCGCGGGAAGGGAAAGACCGTCAACCGCGGGCTCTGATCCTCGCCCCCACCCGTGAACTGGTCGTGCAGATAGAAGCAGACGCCCAGGCCCTCGGCAAACATGCCGGTTTCACCATCCAGGCCATCTATGGCGGCGTCGACTACATGCTCCAGAAAAACGCACTCGAGGAAGGAGCGGATGTGGTCATCGGCACGCCGGGTCGCCTCATCGACTACCTGAAGCAGAAGGTCTACGACCTCAAGAGCGTAGAGGCGCTCGTCATCGACGAGGCGGACCGGATGTTCGACATGGGATTCATCGCCGACCTCCGCTTCATCCTTCGCCGTCTCCCCCCCTATGACCAGCGTCAGAACATGCTCTTCTCCGCCACCCTCAACCAGCGGGTCATGGAACTGGCCTACGAGTTCATGAACGTGCCGACCAAGGTTTCGGTCACCCCGGAGAAAATGACTGCGGACAACGTGGTACAGGTTCTCTACCATGTCTCCCGCAAGGAGAAGTTCCCGCTCCTTTTGGGACTCCTGAGAAAGACCGGGATGGAGCGGACCATGATCTTCATCAACACGAAGCGGGAGGGGGAATTCCTCTACGACCGGCTGAACGCCAACGGCTTCCCGGCCAAGGTGATCTCCGGCGACGTTGAGCAGCGCAAGCGCCTGAAGATCCTCGATGACTTCAAAAGCGGCAAACTCCCCATCATGATCGCCACCGACGTGGCGTCCCGCGGACTCCACATCGAAGGAGTCTCCCACGTCATAAACTACGACCTTCCCCAGGACGCGGAGGATTACGTCCACCGTATCGGCCGTACCGCCCGGGCCGGGGCCGAGGGGATGGCCATATCCCTCGCCGACGAGGACGGCGCCTTCTACCTGGAGGCGATCGAGGAGTACATAAAACACAAGGTCCCAGTCGAATGGGCCGAGGATGATCTGTTCGTCCATGACTACGTCCGGGTCAAGGCGCGCCCCCGGGTTGAAAAACCGGCAGGCAGGGGAAAGCCCGGTCAGGGACGCGGCAGTGACCGAAGCCGGAGCGGCGACAGGACCCGGCATGAGAAGAAGGGCGCACCGGCGGCGGCTCAAGCCAGTCCGGCCCCCGAGACGGGCGAAGTGGAAGCAAAGAAGAAACGCCGCCGGCCGCGGAAGAAGAAACCAGCGGGGGAAGGGACAGCTGTCGAATGACAAAAGAGCTTTACCAGCAGGTAAGCGGTATTGCGGGGAAAGAGGAGGTTCGAAGCCTATGAAAAAAGCCGTAGTTCTCTACAGTGGAGGGCTCGATTCCACCACCTGCCTGGCCATCGCCAAGGCGGAAGGGTATGAGCCGTACGCCATGAGCTTCGCCTACGGCCAGCGGCACAGCGTGGAACTGGAGGTGGCAAAACAGAACGCCACGGAAGGCGGTGCACGGGAACACCTGGTGGTGGAGTTCGACTACCGGCAGGTGGGGGGAAGCGCCCTGACCTCCGACATCGACGTCCCGAAAGAGGGGGTGGGGAGCGATATCCCGGTCACCTATGTGCCGGCCCGCAACACCATTTTTCTTTCCTTCGCCCTGGGGTGGGCAGAAGCGCTCGGCGCCTACGACATCTTCATCGGCGTCAACGCCCTGGACTACTCCGGCTATCCCGACTGCCGACCGGAATACGTCGCCGCATTCGAGCGTATGGCGAACCTGGCCACCAAGGCGGGGGTAGAAGGATCGGGGCACTTCACTATCCACACCCCTCTCATCAATCTCACCAAGGCCGAGATCATCGGGAGAGGCCTCGCCCTCGGCGTAGACTATGGCCGGACCCACTCCTGCTACGACCCGACCCCGGAAGGGCTTGCCTGCGGCCGTTGCGATTCCTGTCGGCTCAGGCTCAAGGGGTTCGCCGAGGCAGGAATGCCGGACCCGGTGAAGTATGTGAAAGGTGAAATGTGAAAAGTAAAGTCACAACCCCGCAGTCCCGAGTCCCGAGTCCTGCAGGCCCGCCTCCTGGGTCCGAGTCCCGGCCTCTGAGTGACGTGCAGACATCGCCCGACACCCGCCGGGTTCCCATCAACAAGGTGGGGGTGAAGGACATCTCCTACCCCATCGTGGTGATGGACAAGCAGAAGAAGGTCCAGCACACCGTGGCCCGGATCAACATGTACGTGGATCTCCCCCACCAGTTCAAGGGGACCCACATGAGCCGCTTCGTGGAGATCCTCAACAGCTACCGGGAACAGATCGCCCTGGACAAGATGGAGACCATGCTGGAGGAGATGAAACAGAAACTGGGGGCCTCCAGCGCCCACCTGGAGATCGAGTTCCCCTACTTCATCGAGAAGCGCGCCCCGGTATCCGGCGCCAGAAGCCTCATGGAATATACCTGCGCCTTCCGGGCAAGCCTGAACGATGTCTTCGACTTCGTATTGGAGGTGCGGGTACCGCTGACCTCCCTTTGCCCGTGCAGCAAAGAGCTTTCCCGCTACGGCGCCCACAACCAGCGCTCCGTCATGACCGTCCAGGTCCGCTACCGGGAATTCATCTGGATCGAAGACCTGATCACACTCATCGAAAGCTGTGGCAGTTCGCCGGTCTATTCACTGTTGAAGCGGCAGGATGAAAAATTCGTCACCGAGCAGGCATTCGAGAATCCCCGGTTCGTAGAGGACATGGTCCGGGAGGCGACCCTCAAACTCTCGGCCCTCGACACCATCACCTGGTTCGCCGTGGCAGCGGAAAACTTCGAGTCGATCCACAACCATTCGGCCTATGCTTCAGTCGAGCGGGACAAGCGGTAACAAAGGCATAACAACAATGAATCCCCGGAGTTACCTGTCTAATGAGGGAAAGCGGGTACCGCTGACCGTAGATATCCATCAACAGGAGATCAACAGCTCCTGTTGAAAAGATTGTGGAGAACCCTTGAAATTGTGGAAAACGCTAGACATTTTCCGTTTCTGACCGCCAACAAACCCTTGATGGCGGCGGTTTCACGGACCTTTACCGCCATTTTGCCATTTCCTTAAAAAACAGCCATTTATGCACACACCCCACAAGCAGGCCCTCATCATTTTTGCCAAACGCCCTGTTCCCGGACAGGTCAAGACCCGACTTATTCCCCACCTGGCTGCCGATGAAGCCGCCCGGTTCTATGAGTGCATGCTCCGGGACACCATCAGCCGGACCTCGCGCTTGGCCGGCATAGACCGGCTCATCTTTTTCATGGAAGAACCGGAAGCAGTCGGCTATTTCCACCGGCTTGCTCCCGGGATTCCCCTCTTTCCCCAACAGGGGGAAGACCTGGGTGAGCGGATGGCGAACGCCTTCAGATCCGCGTTCTCCTGCGGCTACCGGGAGGTCGTCATCATCGGCAGCGACTCACCGGACCTTCCCCTCCCCTGCATGGAAAGCGCCTTTGTCCGGCTGGTTACCGGCGAAGCCGAAGCGGTGTTTGGCCCGAGCGATGACGGGGGGTACTACCTTGTCGCCCTGAACAAGATGCACGCTGAACTGTTTAGTGGGATCGAATGGTCGCGGAGTGATGTACTGGCAAAGAGTCTTGTCAAGGTGGCGGAAGCGGGTATCAGGGCGGCGCTCCTCCCCGGATGGTACGACGTGGACAGGATTGAAGACCTGAAGAGGCCTGAATTGCGGGACGGCACGAACGGCGCCCCTCTGACGAGGCAGTTTATTGAGAATCTAGGCAAAGGGTAAAAGACATCCTCGCTTTTTTACCTTTACCTTTACCTTATTTCATCACCTCGACCTCGTACCCGTGGCTGTTGAGGTAGCTCACCACCTGCTGGATGTGGTCGAAACCACGGGTTTCCAGTTCCAGGTTAACTTCGGCCCTGCCGATGGCGAGCGACTTGGAACGCCGGTCATGGGTAATGAGGGAGATGTTGGCACGAGTTTCGGCAATATCTGTCGCGAGGCGCGCCAGTGAGCCGGGGACGTCGTCCAGTTCCACCCTCAGCTTCAGATAACGCCCCGCAGCAAGCATCCCCCGCTCCACCACCAGGGCAATGGTCTTGACATCGATATTCCCTCCCGAAAGGACGCAGACGGTTTTGCCGGCGATGTTCTTCACCCGTCGATTGAGAAGCGCCGCCAGGGTTACCGCACCTGCCCCCTCCACCAGCAGCTTGGTTCGCTCCAGGAGGGCCACGATAGCCTGGGCTATCTCCTCCTCCTCCACGAGCACTACCTCGTCCACCAGATCCCGCACAATGGGGTACGTCTTCTTCCCGACCCGCTTCACCGCAATGCCGTCAGCCAGGGACACCGTCAGGGGGGCCGCCATGATGCTCCCCTTCTTGAGGGAGTAGTGCATGGACGGGGCCGCCGCCGACTCAACGCCGATCACCCGGACATGGGGATGGGTCTCCTTGATGGCTGATACAATCCCGGCTATCAGCCCTCCGCCACCGATGGGAACCAGGATGTTTGCCAAATCGGGCATCTCTTCCAGCACCTCCAGGCCGATGGTCCCCTGTCCCGCCATGACCAGCGGATCATCGAAGGGGTGGACGAACAGTGCCCCGCTCGCTTTGCCCGCCTGCACCGCCGCAGCGTATGCCTCGTCGAAATTTTTCCCGGTGAGAACCACCTCCGCCCCGTAGTCACGGGTGGCGAGCACCTTTTGCAGGGGAGTCGACTCGGGCATGTAGACCGTCGCCTTCACCCCCAGCAGGTCGGCGGAGAAAGCCACTCCCTGGGCGTGGTTACCTGCCGAAGCGGTAATCACCCCGTTGCGCAAAGCTTCCCGTGGTTGGGCGGTCATGAAATTCAGGGCACCACGGATCTTGAACGAACCGGTACGCTGGAGGTTCTCGCACTTGAAACAGACCGGGTAGGAAAGCATGTCGCTGAAGTGATGGGAAGGGATCAATTCGGTGCAGCGCACCCGCTTCTTCAGACGGTCGGCGGCTTCCTGGATAAGGGAATAATCGAGCATGAATTCTCCGGGGAAGATCCCCTGTTACATATTCAAATTCGTAGAAACGTTGCACGCAACGGCCCACTTTTCACTTTTCACTTTTCACTTTTCATGGTCATGGTCGTGGTCGTGGTCATGGTCGTGAGGGTGCGCGTGCCCATGGCCATGTTCATGGCCATGCCCGTGTCCATGAAGCCCCTTGCGCGGCCGGTGGCGAAACTCCTTCAAGACGGGTGTCTCAATGCACATGGTACACTCAGCCTGAAGAGTAGTATGGGAAATATGGTACTCATCAAGCAGGAGTTCTTCGATTTCTCGCAGCACATCTGTCTGCTTTACCTTGTAAGCCGGCTCTACGTCGATGTGAGCGGAAAGCGCCAGGATATGTGAGCAGATGGTCCAGATATTGAGGTGATGAACGTCGTTCACTCCCTCGATGGAACGGATAGACTCGGCCACGTCAGCGGTGCTCATACCCCGCGGCACCCCCTCCAGCAGGATATGGGTCGATTCCCGGAGGACACGCCAGGCCCCCCAGAAGATGACCACGCCGATCCCCACCGAGATAATGGCATCCAGAACGAACCAGTCGGTGAAGTACATGACGATGCCGCCGGCAATGACCCCCACCGAAGCGGCCGCATCGCCGATGACATGGAGGAACGCGCTCCGGACATTGAGATCCTCGTGGGAGTGGCTGTGGAGCGCCGATGCCGCCACCAGGTTCATGACCAGGCCGATGGCGGCGATGATGAACATGGGAAGGCTCTTGACCTCTTCCGGCTGGAACAGCCTCCCCCAGGCCTCATAACAAATTCCGATTGCAATGAGAAAAACCGACGCGCCATTGATGAAGGAGGCGAATACCTCGGTCCGGTGCCAGCCGAAGGTGCGGGTGTCTGACACCGGATAGGAGGCCAGCCTTATGGCCGCCAGCGACAGCAGGAGCGCAAACAGGTCGAGAAAAACATGGGCAGCGTCGGACAAGAGGGCCAGGGAGTTGGTCCAAAACCCGCCGACCACCTCGGCCACCAGGGTAAGCGCCGTCAGGACGACGGCGTACTTTAAACGGCCGGCAATGCTTCTGTCCAGATGTCCTTCAGCGTGCATGCAATGACTCCGGGCGCCCACAGGTGGGCGCCCCTACGATACCATCAAACTCCCGATTCCATCAGAACCCTATTGCCGCCTTCAGGGAGTATATGGGGCGAAGGGCATACTCGAACTCGCCCGTTATCCGGACCAGCGGTAACGGCTTGATCTCCAACCCTGCAAAGACACGCCCCTGAGACAACTTCTCTGCTCTTAGGGGCGAGCCGGCGGCAGTTGCCAGCCGCTGGAGATCACCCGTGGCCTTGCTGTCGATCCAGAGATAGCCTGCCCCCGCGTAGGGAGTCAGGAACAGGAACCCCTTGCCGATGGAAGCGTCCACTCCGTAGGTCTGAATATCCAGATCTTTCACGCCGGTAAGGCGGGTATAGGTCCCCCGCACACTCAGGGCGGGAGTAACTGCGCCGCCTTCAAGAATCGCCTTGCTCACCTCGGCTCCGAAGAGCTGAACGTTGGTGTTCGAGACGTTTGAGTACATCCCGCCGATGTCTATCCCGAAGGGAAGCCCCTTGCGCACCCGCAGCTTGGGCAAAACGAGATAGGAAGGGGCATCCTGGTTGAATGCCGCTTTCCAGTAAGCGCTCTCCTTGTTGATATCCACCGCCTCCACTTCCACGCCGACATCGAAACCGGTGATACCGAGGGGATGGGGCGGTGCCACGTTTTTGTACGCAAGAGCGACACCTGCCTCTTTACTGAGACTGTTGAACGTGCTTTGCCCGATGGCGGACGTGAAGTTGATGTCGGCGGCCGGAGATTGGCCCGCCACCAGCAGGGTAAGGCCAATGGCCGCAAGGATTCGTTTCATCATGTATTCCCTCCAGAATTGTTGATTGCAAATACTGACTGGAGTGTACCAAACCGCTTCCTGCGGGTCAATCCTTTCCCGGCGGAGCGGTCTTGCAATTTCCCCCCCCTGCTGCTATCTTTACACGACACATCACGGAGGTCACCCCATGGAAACAACCCATCACCGTCTGATCATCCTCGGTTCCGGCCCTGCCGGATACACCGCCGCCGTTTACGCAGCACGCGCCAACCTGGAACCCGCGCTCATCACCGGTCTCCAACAGGGGGGACAGCTCATGACCACCACCGAGGTGGACAACTGGCCCGGCGACCCGGACGGCATTCAGGGGCCCGATCTCATGGAGCGGATGCGCCGCCACGCCGAACGCTTCAACACAACCTTCATACTCGACCAAATCGGCAAAGCCGACCTCTCCCGGCGACCGTTCGTCCTGACCGGCGATTCCGGTATCTACACCTGCGATGCCCTCATCATCGCCACCGGCGCCTCCGCCCGCTACCTGGGGCTCCCCTCTGAAAAGGCATTCATGGGGAAAGGGGTATCCGCTTGTGCAACCTGCGACGGCTTCTTTTACCGGGGAAAACCGGTAGCAGTCATCGGCGGCGGAAGCACGGCGGTGGAGGAGGCCCTCTACCTCTCCAACATCGCCAGCCACGTCACCGTCATACACCGCCGCGACAAGTTCCGAGCGGAGAGGATTATCGCCGACAAACTGATCGAGAAGACCAAGGGGGGGAACGTCACCATTGAGTGGCACCATACCCTGGACGAGGTGCTTGGCGACGACACCGGCGTAACCGGCATCCGGATTCGCCACTCCAGCGGTTCCACCAAGGATATCGCCGTCCATGGCTGCTTCATCGCCATCGGCCACCAGCCCAACACACAGATATTCGATGGCCAGATCGACATGGACAACGGCTACATCCGCACCCTCTGCGGTGGCGAAGGGAACGCAACCGCAACCAGTGTCCCCGGCGTTTTTGCTGCCGGCGACGTGCAGGACCAGTTCTACAAACAGGCCATTACCTCCGCCGGCACCGGCTGCATGGCGGCCCTCGACGCCGACCGTTACCTGGAGATGCTCAAGCCCTGAGGTTACAAAACCCTTGGCAAACCGCCCCCGCTAGTGTACATTAGCCGCCTCTCACTATTTTCAGGGAGGTGACATGCTCGCCAAGGTCTTAAGCAGCGCCCTGCTCGGCATTGACGCCATTCCGGTCGACGTGGAAGTTGATATCGCCCAGGGGCTCCCCCAGTTCGCAACCGTTGGCCTTCCGGACGGCGCAGTCAAGGAAAGCAAAGACCGCGTCAAGTCGGCCCTCAAGAACGCCGGCTACGACTTCCCCCAGCGCAAAATCACCGTCAACCTTGCCCCCGCGGACCTGAAGAAGGAAGGGACCGCCTTCGACCTCCCCATCGCCATCGGCATCCTTGCCGCCACCGGCGTCATCAGGAGCCCGCGACTCACCGACTACCTCATCTTGGGGGAGCTTTCCCTGGACGGGAGCGTCAAGCCGGTCCGCGGCTGCCTCCCCGTGGCCGTCGCCGCCCGCAAGGCAGGCTTCGCCGGCATCATCGTCCCCCGGGACAACGCCCCCGAAGGTGCGGTCGTGGAAGGGGTTGAGGTCATCGGCGTACAGGAACTGGCCGAGGTGGTGGAGTTCCTCAACGGAACTAGGGCCATCCCCCCCTGTGCCGTCAACGTAGAGGAGCTGTTCCGGCAGAATTCCGACTACAGCGAGGACTTTGCTGAGGTGAAGGGGCAGGAGCACGCCAAGCGCGCCCTTGAAGTGGCGGCCGCCGGCGCACATAACATTTTGCTTCTCGGGCCTCCCGGCTCCGGCAAAACCATGCTGGCCCGCCGCATCCCCTCCATCCTGCCGCGCATGTCCTTCGACGAGGCGCTAGAAACCACCAAGATTTACAGCGTCATGGGGCTCCTGGAACGAGAGCGCTCCCTCATCGCCAACCGCCCCTACCGCGCCCCCCACCACACCATCTCCGACATCGGTCTCATCGGCGGCGGCTGTCATTTCTTAAATATATTGCAACTCACTCAAATATATTGCAAATTAACATCAAGTTCCAAATCTAGACATTTAATTTTTCCCACAAGAGATCAAACTTGAGAAAAGAACTGGCCGACTTCTCTTTCTTGCCTAAATTAGCATCGGAGTCCGAAAAGGGACGCACTTTCAAACTTGTTTGGATTCTCGATATCGACACCACGCCCTCCAAGCATCTTGTCAGACTGCTTTTTCAAAACGTAAAATCAAACTTCTACATTGTAGACTGCATCCCGCCTGAACTTCTTTCTTACTGCACCATCGGCTCATTTTTCAAAGAAGGGCGAAAACTCGACCATCAACCCAATGGATCAGTACTTACCTTCACTATTTCTTCGACCAACCACAACGAGATACTTGAAGCCTCTAAGGTTCTTACTGACACCGAGTACAACCTTAATAATCGATGGGCAAACTTCTGCAAACACCAGAAGTGCCTAGTGTTCCGTGATGATACGATGAAATATATAATCCCCTGTTCCGTAATAGCCGGACACTATTATTTCAAATCAACATCCATGCGTGAGCAAGTTTTTGCCCAGCGACTGGAAGGTTTATATGAGGAAATCTCTATTGATCCCACCACTAGACACGCTACGATCATCATGAAACCAGGTGCCTGCAACGAAGATGCAAAGAGCATCGTCAGAGCGGCGAAAGACCCGTTTGCCGAAAAGCGATGGGATATGATCATGAATCATTTCCGAGCAGCTCGCGGCAACCATTGCAGCATCAAGGCTGATTTTCCAGTCGTACAAGATATCGTTATCTCGGCGAGGGGGCACATTACCAATACCCCCGATGGCGGCAAAACGTTTATTGTATTCGAGATTCTGGGAGAAGATAGCAGATTTCCGTTTAATTCAATAGAGGTCCAACGAAGAGAACATGATTCTTCTGGAGAGACTAACATTCTTCCAGCCAAAAACGTCAACCCATCTTCCAAAATAACGAATGAAAGTCCCATTGCAGAATTCGTTCGAATACACGTCACGAACCGTTTTCGCTCGATCAACTCCCACGAAACTGAGATGCCAGAGACCTACAAATCTATTAATCCAAAGCCAAATAATGATGGATACGGAGTTAGAACAGAAGGAAATAAAGAGACTGTTGACATTAGTTTTATGCATCCTGAACCGGGACATCTGCAACAGGGAATTGCAAAAGGTGAACTCACACAAAAAACGGGAAATGACTCCGAAACCGGTTACAAAATGCCACTGGGGAAGTTTATTGAAATGGCGTCTACGATTACAGGGTATGAGGGCGTTTCTGACTTCACATTGTCTGAGGACCTAGTTTGGCATAAAACAAGAGCTAAGGGGAACGGGCTAACTCTAAAGGAAAGCTATGATCATACAGCAAAAAATATGCGCAGATGCGCTTGTATATGGTTCCGTTATGACGGCAGCAATGTCTGTTTAGTGGAAATTGACCAGACAGGGTTACCCGGCAAAGGGTCCTCCACATTTGTTCTAGTGTCTCAGATGACAATTTCAAAGGATACGGCCAGGGGAATGGTTAAATCGTTCGTAGCAGGGCAGAACCTTCAAGAAAAAGCCAAAAGGCTACTTAGCCAGAACATTCACTTGAAGAAGAAGCACCATCCTCAGAGTGATGATGAGAATAATCGAAAAGCCTGGTGGGCAAGGTTATTAAAAATTGTCACAGATATTCAGGAAAAGGACAACTGCATTGGATTGAGTTGAGGCAAGTCCGTGATATCATATTAGCTCTAGATGACCTTACTATAGGAACACTGTGTTGTCTTCAAAACTGGTCCTACACAAATGATTATGTGGAGTTGTATTCCAATAGTGATCGCCTCAATACTTTTTGGTATTCCAGTTACCCTCTAGCCATTTGGTAACATTTTCTTGACCCCTGGTGGTTGAAGGTAACTCGTTCCTTATCATTTTTTCCAATTTCGTTCCAGAGGGCTTCTGTTTAAAATCGTGTTTCTCGGCAAACTTATTTATCAAATACAGAACTTCATAACCTTCGTGGCGGTTGAACAATGTGCTATCCGGTTTGCCTGTGATTTTTGGGTCATCATCGGGATAAGCTGTCCACTTGTAATCCTTGTAGTAAAGATCGCTTTTTGAAATAAGTGCCATTGTATGCTCTCTCCTTCCTTATTGAATATTCTTGAGGCGGCCTTTTAACTGATGCGTCTTTTTAGTCTTGGTGTTAAAAAGCAAAGGGCTCAATGAGCATTGAAGTAAAGAGCAAGCAAGATCGCAGTATATGCAAGCCAAACATTCTTGCCCATAGGTAAGCCCTTAACAAATGTAATTGGAAGGTGCAATCATACCTAAGAGGGAACTGTTCACCTTATCGAAACACAAAGGAGGGCTGATACCACCTCAAAGATCAGCTATTGCTTACTCATATCCCATTGTCACAGGCACTTCGGAAAGGTTACGTACCTTCTCGCGGAAGGCGTTTGAGAGATTCGGCGGAGCATAGTCATCCTTATCCTGGATACGAAGGAGAACCGACTTGTGGATCAAAGCATTTTCTGGGATGGAGCGGTGCCTGCCCAAACCAAGTTGCGGCAGTTTGCGCTTTAAATCGGGCCTCCAAACCGGCTTCGGGAAGAATTCCAGGATCCACCAAGAGCCCCGAAGGGATTCATGCTGGGGATCAGTCCATGGGTGTTGAGAAACTGATGGTGTCTTGCTTCTAACGGAAGCTAGTCGGTGGCTTTTAAGTTCTAGCCCCGAGTCTTCTGCCTCTTTCAGCATCCATTCGAACGGTTCCCGCCATAGGCTGGAGTCTACTTCGGGGTATCCGCCTCCTACATCAGAATGCACCCCGGAAAACCAATACTGCTTGAAGTCCTGGTTTTTCGATTGTTTCATTAAGTTCTGTCTAAAAAAACAGCGTCTTTCGTCCACTGAAACGGCATGCCTTATGACGCTGATG
The DNA here is from genome assembly GCA_003574885.1 of Geobacter sp. Lineage (GTDB taxonomy): Bacteria > Desulfobacterota > Desulfuromonadia > Geobacterales > Geobacteraceae > Geomobilimonas. Next base: position 278,704 of record PJFC01000005.1, on the reverse strand, counting down.
CTTGGATTATTGGTTGTGAAGGGGTATGTCGGAGGGTCCCATAACCATCCAACCGACGAGACAGTATCCCATACCCCCAGGAAATGGACCGGGCATCGTCTCTCATCATTTTCTGTTATCGGACGAGCAAAGGTCCAACGGAAATCATTGCACAGCTTTTCCCAGTCATGGAAATTCTTCTTCGTAAGAGCTTGATAGTTCTTGGCCACGTACGGGACGAGGTTTTCATTACCTCTAGGCAGTAGGCCGAGGGTGTGGAGCATGCCGGCCAAGACCCGGACGGTATAGGCGCCGCGGCTAAATCCAAATAGAAAGATGCGGTCGCCAGGCTCCCAGATATTCATTAGGTAAGTGTAGGCTTCCTGGACTTTTCCCATCAGCCCGGCTCCAACGGCGAGGCCCATGATCTGGGAGTACTTCTGCTGCACCTTTCCCCATACGCCAGGCTCGGGCATAGTGCCGACGCCGGGGTCGTAGTAGAGGCGCTGCTTGGCAGGGTCGCGCTCGATTGTCTGGACGATTCGCACCACGCTGGTGTTGACCGAACCGAACTGGTTGCCGGTCCCGTCGCAACAGATCACGAGATTGCGGGCCATGAGCTATTTCTCCTCTTGGATGCGGCAGACATCCTTTACCAGCATTCCGAACTCGGCCTCTTTGAGAATCGCAATGATCTGGGTTTCAGTGAAACGGGCTTTCTTCATTTGAACCTCCTGGTGCTTCAGAATGCCAGAAAGCTCTACTTTTTTCATGTCTCATTTTAGGGGTAGCTTACGTGAGCGTGGCGTGCTGACGCTCAATCTCTTCAATGGCTTTCCTGTTCCCCTGGGTTTCTCTTAGACGTCGCAAATATTCATCACTCCCCTGCTGTATGCCTTTTGTTTTTGAGAGACCATCAGCATCAATCCAGTTAATCGGATTATTTTCCGTGTAAGAATATAATTAAGAACCAGATACTATTATTAAAAATATGCACAACAATACTGCTTTTTATTGATTTCGATTTTTCATATATAAATGTGTATATTATCCCTTGCAAGGCAATATTACCTAAGTATCCAGAATCAAGGATATGAAATCCGACAAATAATGCATTTGATATTATATAAGCAACAACAATTCCACCATCTAATTTGATCGAATCATAGATGTAATACCTAAATAATATTTCTTCTATTATTGGTGCAATGATACAAATAACTATTAAATAGATAATTAACCCTATTAGTGTGTACGATTTCAAGTAAACTATATCTTCACTTCTATAATTGCTGTCAATCCAAGCATTATTTAGTAGGCACAGTGTTGAAAATATGAGTATTCCGATTATTGTATATTTTTTAGAAATTGTTTTTTTGATGTTCAACTTGAACTTTATACTATCTTTTTTATAGATGTAATATATCGATGGGAGAAATATTAAGAAAACTGCCGTTGAATTATCTATATAAGCCTTATCTATTTTAATTGTTAGTAAAATGTATACAACAAAAGATAAGCCAATAATAGCAAGCACCGTCAGCACTTCCAAAATTGATTTGTGCATATTGAAATAATTTGAATTGCTTATCATTAATATTCTCACTGATACATTTGTGGCTTAATTGGTGTTGGCGCTGTTGGATTATCATAAGGTCTCTGAGCTGCTGGATTATATCCTTCAATTGGAGGGGGTGGATTTTCTCTAGGCCTATTAGCATTATCTTTGACATAATTCACGCATTTTTCTAGTGTTGCCATCGTTTGTCCTGGTCTTTGTGTTGCTATATTATATATGACGTCCCTAATAGCAGGGAGATACTGCCAGAATAGCCCCGTGGGATCAATTAGATTGATCGGGTTATTTTGGACATATAAGTATGGATTTGTAACAGCATCAACATACTGAGAAAAGGTTACTTTTCCATTACTATTATAGATATTGCCTAATATAGCAATAGGGTCCTTTTGGATAAATCTCCCCTCCATTGGGTTATAGTATCTGGCTCGGTAATAGTAGAGTCCGGTTTCCTTATCCCACTCTCTGCCGGTATAGGTATAAGGCTGCTCTACGCGGTTCTTCTGGTCTTTCATATTGCCAAAGGAATCGTAGTTATAGGTCTGTACTGCGCTCCCTGTCGAATCAGTCAGGGTGATTGTAGACCCTAATCCGTCGGCATGGTAGTAATATTTGTCCTTACCAGTAGTGATCATCAAGTGCTCATCAACGCCGGGGCCGTGGGTATAACGATTGCCGATAGTGCCAGCATCGTTATACTCAAAAAGGATATTGTCGTTGTCATAGAAATAGCGCGTGTTCGTAATCGTGCCGTTTGTCATCACCTTCTTGCCGATTCGCTTACCGAAGGGATCGTAGGCGTATTCGGCAATGGTACCATCCGGCATAGTAACTTTGACAAGCCGGTTCTCGTAATCCCAAGAGTAGGTTGTTGTCCCTTCGAGTGTGCTCTTGCTGATCAGATTCCCATTCCTGTCATAGCTGTAGGTCACGTCGTTGATGACAAGCTGGTTTCCCTGGTTGTAAACATAGACATTCGTCTTGTCGGAAGAAAGGCGGTTGCCTACCGGGTCGAAGGTGTAGAATTCTTTCTGCGGCTGAGTGGACTTGGGAATACCGCCACCCTTGCCGGTGCTGTTGGTACTGTAACCGGGAGTTGAGGAAAGCGCCTGGGTCAGGCGGTAGATGGCATCATAGGTGTAAGAAGTGCTCCTGTCCTGGCTGGTATTACTGAAACGGTTGCCGATCTTGTCGAGGGTATAGCTGTTGCTAGCGATTATGGCCCCCTTGGCGTTCTTCTGCACAAGGCTTGCAAGCCTCCCGTCCTTGTCGTAACCATAGCTCGTCATGTCGCCGTTGGGATATTCAAGGCTCGATCTCCTCCCCAGGCCGTCGTAGTCGAAGGTAAAGATTCCGCCGTCGAGAATGTTAGTAAGTCGTCCCGCCTTGTCGTAACTATAGGTTATGGTCCTTCCGTCGGGAGTGACCATCTTCGTCCTGTTGCCCACTGCGTCGTAAGCGTAGCTGATTACCTTGCCGGTCGAGTCGGTAATTTTCGTTACCTTGCTGGCCGCATCATAGTTGAAGGAATAGCCCATATGCTGATTGGTCGCAGTAAGTATGTTTCCCCTGACATCATAGGTATAAATTTCTTCCGTACCGTCGGGATAGCTCTTCTTTAATAGTCTGCCATTGCCGTCGTAGGTGTAACTGATGGTATTACCGTTACCGTCCGTTTTACTGGTCTGGTTCCCCTTGGCATCATAGTTGGAACTCGTGACGTTACCCAGCGGATCGGTTTCGCTCACCAGTTTGCCGAGGGGATCATACTGGTAGTTCGTGCTGTTGCCATTGGCATCGGTGAGGGCAACGAGCTTGTCCGTACCGCCTCCGCAAGATGAACAACCGGTGCCGCTGTACGTATAGGTGGTAATGTTGCCAAGGGCATCAGTAGTCTTTGTAAGCTGTCCCTTATAGTTGTATTCGTACTTCGTCGTGTTGCCGTTGGCGTCGACCTGGGAGAGTTTGTTGCCGCTCAGGTCGTAGGTGTAGCTTGTAGCGTTCCATTGTGGATCGGTCACTTTCACGACTTGATTCTTTACATTGTACTCGTACTGCGAGGTTGCCCCGCCGGCGTCAGTCTGGCTCAACATATTTCCCGCCGCGTCGTAGGTGTAGCTCATGGTCGCCCCGGTGGGATCGGTGACGGAGGCAAGATTCTCGGCAGCATCATAGGTAAAGGTAGTCGCCTGGCCGAGGGGATTGGTAATCTTCGTTACGTTCCCCCTGGCGTCATAAGAGTACAAGGTGGTTGCTCCCACGGCATCGGTCATGGAGGTCATGTTGCCGGTGGCATCGTAACTGTAACCGGTGCTGTTCCCCTGGGGGTCCTTAATGATCAGGACCTGGCCGAAAGAGTTGTAGGTGTAGCTCGTGATCTGGCCGAGGGCATCGGAGGCGGAGGTCATATTGCCAACCGCATCGTAAGTGGACGTTGTCATGGTACCATCGGGGAGAGTCGTGGAGAGTCGGTTGCCGTTGCCATCGTAAGTGTAGCTCGTCACGCCCCCCTGAGGATCTGTCTTGCTGGTCAGTGTCCCGGCCTGGGTATCGTAACGGTAGGTCCAGACGCCGCCGTCCTTCTCGGTGAAAACGGTGTTTTTAGTCGTGTCGGCTCCCGGCTGGGGGTACGTGACACTGCGTAGCTTCCCTTCCGGGTCGGTTGACGAGGCTACCCGGTGGTTAGCATCATAGGCATAGGTCGTGACATTGCCCAGCGGGTCGGTCTTGGAGAGCATGAAGGCGTTGGCGTCGTAGGTGTAGCGCCACTCTCCACCGTCGGGATTGGCGACGGAGGCAAGGGTGTTGCCGTTGTAGGTGAAGGTGTAACTGTTGCCGGTGGGATCGGTGATTGAGGAAAGATGGTTGGCTGCGTCGTAGGAAAGGGTCGCCTTCCGCCCTGCCGGATCGGTGACACTTGCCAGGTTGCCGTTCGTATAGGCGAAGGTGGCGGCGTTACTGTTACGGTCCACAGTGGCGGCAATCTTCCCTTCGGCGGTGAAGTCGTATCGGGTGCCGTCCTTCTGGGTCAGGGTGAAGGTGCCGCCGGTGTTCTTCACCAGGGTGGCGTAATCGCCCGGCTGGCTCACATACGAGCCATTTGTCAGGGTATAGAGTTTGCGCTTGCCGTTCCCCTCATGAAGAACTATCAAACCGTTGTCGGTGGCCTTCAGGAAGACGTCATAACTGTGGCTCCACCCCGTGCCGAGGGACCCGTTGTGAGGATCAAGGCTGTTGTAGGAAAGAGCCATGGTAAGAGGGAGTGCACCAATCCTGGCCGCAAACAGTTCCTGGCTCTGGGTAAGCGCCCCGCTCGCCACGTTGGCAGAGGAACCAAGGGGCACATCCAGTGAGCATTGAGCGTTCCATTGAACATTCACAGAGGCAGAACTTGTGTCGTGGCACTTCCCGTCAGCAGTTTGGACAGTGAGAGTAGCGGTGTAGGAGCCGGGTTCCACAATCTTGCCATTTGAATCAGTGCCATCCCATGTTGCTGAAGGACTGATGTCACTGCCACTTTTGATCGATCCGTTTGGCAAAGTTATTGTCCAGGTCATAGGGGTGCCTGAATCATTAGATATGGTGCCAGAGAAGGGTATGCTTCCGCCAGACGAGGGATCAAGGGTTGTGGCGGTACCTTGAAAGCTGGTTATTTTAAGTTTGCAGGAAGGCGCTAAGTCAAAATTAACAAATTTAGAGGTAAAACAGAAACCGTTAGTAGTAGTGGCTCGCAGAGTTGCGGAATAAGAACCTTGCGGCATTGCTTTTCCATTGACGTCCTTTCCGTCCCAAACATAAGAAACCGAGCTACCTAAGTCTGAGTATGTTACCCATCCTGGTAGCTGTAACTTCCAGCTTATGGGCTTGGTGGAAAAAATATCTCCTGAAAAAACTACGCCTCCCCCGTTATTGGTTGCCGAAAAATCATTGATCGTTTCATCACAATTAACAATTGTTCTCATGTCAATTATTGTTCCATAATACCATGATCCATCCGAAAGTGTTGGGGTAATTGTTGTAATTCCAGGGGTAGCTGGTAATCTGTAAGAATTAAAATAGCCACTAACAGAGCAATGATACGATCCGCTATTATAACAGCTGATCGCTGGAGTCACCGATGTAGGGCTGATTCCATTTATCAATATTTTGCTAGCGTAGTCTATGTTAGAACCGGTGAGGAGTTCGACACCAAAATATTCTGCAGATTGACACATGGTGCCTTCTTTCAATAGAAATTGAAAGGAACTTGTGCCAGTCTGCTGATTAAAAACCCTGGGAGTTTCGTTGGTTGTATTGCCCGTAAAAAATTTGAAGCCACCAGATGATATGGAATAATAATTCCAAACAGGAGTATACGTTTGATTGATGGCAAATTCTGAATGCCGCGGAAGCTCATTTAAGGAAGTAATGTCACTTGTAGTGTTGAGAGTTATTGGGGGATATGATGAATTTAGACTATATACTCCAGTATCAGTTGTACTACGGTCATAGGTGATAACACCATAATCTTGATATTTTGAATGATAAAAATTATTGTAGTTGCCAGTTACTAGAGAAAAGCAACCGAATCCCGAAGAGGTTTCCCTTTCGTAGGCAAATGAATTTGGGCAGGCTACAAAGATAATTGCTAACAGTAGCAACATCCATGTCAAACAGAAACTTCTCTTCATTTCAACCCTCCTTGAGCCAGTGTTAATGAAAATAAAAAACCTGCCTCGAAAAGGAGGCAGGCTCAAATGTCTGGAATGCATCCATACACATTTCGACGGCCCCTCGATCCAGTTGTCCGGACAGGTAGCTTTGCGTCACACGGTTACCCACGCTTTGCCTTTTCTGTGGTTTTCTTAGAACCAATATATGTATTTGGTATTAACATTAATTGTTAATTCTAACAAGTTAATTTTTTTAGGGAGAACGTGATAGGGGTGGTGGCGGGAAGGGGCTGACGCGATAAAGGCGAAGGTTGGGAATTAATTTTTAGCGAGTATCTGTGGAGTTTGTTTTCGCTGGCCTAGGGAAAATTGTTCCAAAAAAGTTTTGCGCATATCTTCAGGCTAGAAATGCCATTGTTTTTTTCAAGACCACCATCTAGGTCACTGAAGATGATGGCCATTTACCTGTCTCTTATGGTAAATGGCATAATGTCACATCGGCATAAATCCCCGTCTACAGCACATTCTTGCGATATTATTCTATGATTTTAGGCCCAATACAAAATCCACCGATTCCCCTTAATTGTCCTCTTGCCATAAATAGCCTAGAAATGTAAGGCTCACCAGAGACTCCAATTGTGCAAAAATTTAAATTCAGCGCTTCAGCAACTAAGCCAAAAGTTGCTTGTATCGCCCCTTCGTCACGATAGATCAAGGAACTTGCGTTCTTATAAACACTGGTAGAACGTTGGAATTGGGCTATGTTCCAAACAACTGTAGTAGCATTAATACCAAGCGTCCTAAATAAATCCTCTATCCAATATCCCATTCCAGAACTATCTACTTCTAACTTGCCAATAACGTGCGCGATGGAATCATAAAGAAAGGCATCCCAATTTCCCCCATCATAACGAAATATGATGTGATCAATAGGATGCCGACCTCCCCCAGAGGGTGAGGGCCGATGATACCACTTATGACCTTCATCCAACTCAATTACCAAGGATGTTTTAGCGCTGTACCAAAATAGTTCAGACAGTTGCTGGAGGGTAATTTGACCAAATTCCCTTCGTGTTGACCTTGACCTGACTATTTTAAAGAAATCAACAGCTTCATTTTTAGAAGGGGGAGGAAGATAGATAATTTCAGTGACGGGGTAGTGGAACCCTTGGAATGGCAGCAGATTCTCCCTACGTTCAGGGCTTTCCAGTTCAATAAAATCCATATCCGATTTCATGCATTACCGACTGATGTTTGAAACAGCCCCTGCAATTACCGCATGCGACGTCACTTATATGGCAAGAGTGTGCCCAACACAACAGTGAGGACGGTATGCCCGAAGCTATAACTAGTTCTCCTGACGACATAGTGATGGCAGGGACAGACACAGTCAATCCGCCTTCTTGCATCTTCAACAGATTATTTAGTTGAGTGTAAAAGGCGAAAGTCCCATCAGCATGGAAACTATCTGACTTAACCGAGCCGAATATAATCTCGTCAACCCCAAGTCCAATTGCTTTCATGGATGCAATGGTTGCTAAAAGTTGATTTCGGTATGGCCACCATTCTCTCGACGGCGACATGCCCAGAGATTCTGTTCCTGCCAGGTCGCCGCTGCCGAGGCGACGACAATCCACAGTAACCACCTCATGAGGGATATGTAATTCCTTGCAAACCTTCCTGGAAACTTCAATTTCCGCGGGGGCTGGTAACTGGCCATAGTCAATTGTTATCGCAACATCGGGACGAAGCCAATAACACAACGCAACGGAATCGATGCCGCCGGATAATAAGATAGCTTTTTTCATAGTTCAAGGAATGTCCATGCAGTTTGATAGATAGCTGTCGTAAAGTCGTTGACCACTTTGCATTCACTTCCCACCATCATTTTTAAATCTTCTTCTTTTTCCGCCTGGACGAAACAGATTACGGGGATGTTATTGGCTCTTGCATAGCCTATTTCGAAAATTGTCCCCGTATCCAGTCCGTCAACAAGAGCCAAGACCACCGCAGACTCGTTGAGCCCCTTTAGGTCAGCAGGTGCGATATCGCGACCGGTTCCCCTTCCCACATCATGAAGTGGTGAAAAGACCCTCATCCCCTGGTGTATCAACGAATTTCGCGCCTCTTCGACCAACCAACGCTGGCTTAGATTGAAAAAAGGTCCTGCTAAGTAGATGAGTTTCTTGTCTGCGTCGGCCTTTACCTTGGGCACAATTGGTGAGAGCTTTGCTGTATTCATTGTAAAATCTGCGGGAATCGGAAGCACTTGGCTTGAGCAATATGTTGCAGTGGCCAAAGAGGCGTTCTTTGCCGCAGTTACCGGGTCACAGTTTTGGACGCCCCAGTAGTAAGAAAAGACCGCAGAAAAAATATCTCCTGAACCTATAGGCCAGACCCTGTCTGTTTTGAAAGCCTGTATTGTTTCAATATAATCGCTATTATCTTTCGTTACTACACAAGTCCCTAGACTACCACGTTTGATTACAGCGACGTCACAAGCATGGCTGCTGAAAAGTTCTTTTACGATTTCCAAAAAATCATCTTTGCCGGTTAACATCCGGCATTCCCTCATGTTTGCCACAATGGCCAATTGCTGGGCGGTAGATCCGTTGTAATGGAAAGGCGCTACCTGCTCGGCAGCCTGAGGGTCATAAACAACTTTATTACCATGTACGACCGCATCTCCGTCAAGCATCCCAAATCTTAATACAACATTGTCATTGACCAGCAAAGATTCTTGTTTAGCAATTGCATGAAGCGGAGGGGTGATTGCTGGAACGGACAGCCCGTGGAAGTACTTGAAACTTATAGTCTTGGGTGAAATTTGAGGTTTTACCGTTATCCCAAAGGCGTCAGCCAAAGAACAAACTTGGTCCAAAGAGGTTGTATCGACGTAAGTATGGAGGAAAACATCACTGCATAAGGCTGAAATCGCGGCAGCAGCACGCAAGCCTGAACCGTACAGGTACTTCCATTCGGGTGAAATGCAGAATTCTTTGTATGCCCCTCCTGCAATAGAGATCATAATATCGTTTCCGGGCGCAAGAGAACTGTGCACCTACCCCCTTCGATACTTTCCACAATAGCAATATAACTAAAACCTTGATCCATACAACTTTTAATTTTGGATAAAGTGGCTGAAGTTATAGAACCAGCTATCTCTTTATTATTTGTAACTGCAACCAGGCTTTTTCTGCCGTCGAACTGCCTTAGTTCGAGGGTCAAAACATCTCCCGCCTTGACTTTAGATAGAACATCCGGTTTTGGCGAATTAAGGATTGTTTTTTCGAAAATGGAAGCGCAATCGAATACTTCGTCCCCTGCGCCGCTGCCCCCCGAAAAATCTCCACCTGACATGAATCCCCCTAATCTATTTAATTATCACTAGATATTATTGTAGTAGTTTAATGGGTTTTTTGTTGGTTGTAAACAAGATATGTGTTGATAGCTAGCACACTGCTGCATGAAGGTGGTTGAATAGAGCAGGTTGTTTAACAGGATCATTATGCTTCAACTTAACTTTGTGAGATGCAGAACCAAAGTCTTTCATCTGACGCCATATAAGGGTATCCAACATGGCTGGCATTATGTCAAGGGCGGAGGCAAACCGCAAAAATCGATCCTCCATCAGGTAATAGTTTTTAGTGACAGAAAGGTTTTGTTCAAAGAAGCCCGCGTACAAACCTGCTCGCTGTATATGGATATCTATTATTGCTACATCGTTACTCGACAACCAATTTCGGGTGATCCATGACGCTGTTTTCGGGCCGACGCCTGGTAGATTATCCACCAGCCAGTTACGGAAAACCTTGTGATCGTCACATGAAGGTATTCCTTTGGAAATAGCTTTCAGGGACTCGCACAGGTAGTGGGATTTTTGCTTCCAAAACCGGTATTGAATCTGACGTTCACCAACCTGTAGTGGTTCTCTTAAGACTGAAATCAATTCCTCTAACATCAGCGTTGTTTTGGTCAACAACCCTTTTTCCTTCACCTTTTTGTATGCAGCCAGTCCAACCTCGGAAGGTATCCCATGTCCACCCAGAAGGCAAGCTGCAACTTCTTCCTGAAGTGATGTCCCAAGCTTGTACGAGCTGTACTTACTTTGTTCGCTGTCAAGCCAGGCTTGGACCGCCCAAAATGCTGGGGTAAAAAACACGTCAAACTCCCCCCACACAACACCTTCCATAAGCTTCATGCTCGGATCTGGCAGCAACAGCTCTCTTACTTCTCCACCTATTATCCCTAATACTGTTTGAGCCATAACAATCACCACTCTATTTATATTTTATAAATCATAACTCATCTTGACAAAATATGCAATAAATGAATATTATGTTTCAAGTTTAAAGCTCATTTGAAATGGAAAATTAAAAATATGAACCTGTCTGGCGATATTGTCAAAAAAGCCCGTGTTACATGCAACCTGACGCAAAAGGAGTTTGCAAAAATTCTGGGTCGAGCCCAAAGCGAGGTGTCGAAATATGAAAGAAATTTGGTTGACCCTCCTGGTTCTTTAATTATTCATTGTATGAATATTATTGATGGTCGCGTCGGGCTATTGACGCCATCTGTAGATAAAATTATAGAGAAGCTTAAGGATGGGTTTAACTCGCCTAAACATGCAATGGCACGATCGCTGATAATGGGTATAATTTTAAATGAAGAAAAAAAGAAATCTGCAGAAAAGGTGGGGGCGGGATGTAAAACACTATGATGGGGGTGCGACAAATGGGGCTAAGGTCCTATTTGTTGAAAAAGCAGCGCTAATGCCTAACTTCACACCACCGCCTAGAACAGCACATCTCCAAGGAAGATCAGTTCACTCCAAAATCGTTGGGTAGTTGTTGACCATCGCTACGCGGGTCCGAAAAAGTCTCTCAGTTTTCCAAATCTTGCTTCAGAGCTAGTTTTTCTTCCAAGGCGTCAAGGACCTCTTCCAAGGCACAGTCATCAGTGTGCATGGATTCAAGACGTCGGCCTATTTCGGAAATTTCGCAGGTCAGGATGATCCGCTCACTTGAGGACATGGCCTGAAAATCCATGTGCATGATTTCCTTCAGGCGTTCTATTGCTCCTTCAATTTCCATTGGTTCTTGTCCTTAGTCAACCGCTATGGAGAGAAATTATGGATGTTCGAGATGCCCACATCTAGAACAAAACGGTGTCTTGTTGGAATGCGTTGTTTACGATGAGCTGGCTCATCCTCACCACCTCCACAATGTCTTTCCTTTTGCGACCATCAATACCACGGCCAAGTGGAAAAAGTGCAATCCTTTTTAGCCTATACAATCCGGGCTATTCGACATCAGTTTTATCTGGTGTAGAAACTAGCACGATCAATAAAAAGGCTCAAGAGCACAACCTGTCGGCCTATCTTGTTGAGCCACAAGTCATTTATTTTAAAGGGAATGTTGTAACTAAGGCATGGAAACAAGAGGAGGGACACGCGAAAGGGGTATCCTCTAATCCCGAGCACAATTAAAATCATCACATTTACAATTGACATTGCCATTACGTGTGTTGTTTAATTCAATCAATAACTTTTTGACTGGTCAATAAAACTCGTTTGAAGAATTATTTGTTCCCATCCAAGAGCAAAAAACAACCAGTTCAGAGGTAGAGGCAGAGAGCATTCTATATATCTCTGCCACAATGACGAAGCAGTGGAATATTTCTGTCAAGTAGTTTTACGATAAAAAGGGGATGAATCAGTACAACACCAGGAAGTTTGCGACGCATTTCAATGACCTTACGACCAATTCACCGATTGGTATTGGATGGCAAGATATATGAAACTGAAAAGGAGACCATTCTGACATGCAAATCGATATGCATTATTACGGAACCTACGCCATGGCCCGAGCCGCCGGATTGAATGGAGATATTGCATTACGGATTGCTGAGGCAGCTCAGTTTGTCGACGACTATACCGAGGAAGACGATGTCGAGACATCCGACGGGGCATTGATATCTTACTGGCCATCTGGACATGGCATGGTCTGCGATGCCAACTTCGATCCGGCCGATCTCGACAAAGCCGACCCTCACAAGGTTTGGGTGACATTCCATTTTCTGCCTGGCACAGAAGGCACATCTTACCAAGAGAACATGCAGTGCACGAAAAACAGCGCAGTCGCACAAGAAGCCATTGAGCGAGTCCTGACGAGAAGTAACGAACCTTTCGCTCCCGATTTGTGGGGATAATGGCCCATATCTACGCCGACACGTTCTCGCATTACGGATTCTCTGGGCAGCGATGCGAAGGAAACCTTGTAAACTCAGAAGAGATAAGACTCCACATGAAAGACTCCGACATTCTGGACTATATCCAGAGTAAAGCCGACAGCTTTTTCGGCAGAATCGCCGCCTCAGCAACACGGGGTTTGGGGCACGCCTGTGTAGCGGATTTCCCCGACCGGCCGTACTTGGAGTGGGAGTTCTCCTATGAAAATGGGATTCCATCTCCTCTTCGCAAGAACCAAGAGACCTATATGCAAGCATGCGAAAATCTTTTTGACTTCTTCTCCAAGTTCAAAGCAGCGGCGCCTCAGTATGCCGAAGTCGCTGAGGCGAGAAATTTCGAGACTATTCGCGCCACTGTTGCGGAGATCCTCGCCTTCGAAGGCAAGAAGGACGAGCGCGGCGAAAAATGGCAAGGGGCGGCAATCGCTGGAAGATTGCTGTTTGCCGGTGCTATCCCCGAATACCGGCACAACGCATTCAGAGAAGAACTGGAGGCTGTTAGCAAACTGACGGAACGAAATGCGCATAACCAAAGAGTGTGGCATTTCACACGTGGAGTGGAGGTCATGCGTGGCATGATTTTGAACGAACTACTGCCAGAGCGCAACCTCATCGGATAGAAATAAGGACTGAAAGACGTATGCTTAAAGGTTCTATCTCCACTCTTATCGCAGTCATGGTTTTCGCTGCGAGCGTCGTTTTTGCCAGCTCCATTGAGGGATGCACAGAATATTCGAAGATCGGCTTGCCTGGCAACCAAGGTGAACTCCTTTGCAGGAAGGGATATCTCCTAGCCCACGATTCTAATCGCAAAACGCCAATTTGGGTAATTGAGCATTTAACCGCCGACAAGGCAAATGGGACAATCCTCCGCAACAACAAGTTCAAACCGGATCCGGATCTCGATGAAGGGAAACGAGCTGAATTGGACGATTACAGGAGAAGCGGTTACGATAAAGGACACATGGCACCGGCAGCGGATATGAGGTGGGACAAGCAGGCAATGGAGGAATGCTTCTACCTCTCAAACATGGTCCCCCAAGTGGGAGTCGGGATGAACCAAGGCATCTGGAAAGATCTCGAAGAATACGTTCGAGACTGGGCTATTGCGCGGGGTGAGGTGTACATTTTTACCGGCCCCATTTACGACGGGGGAGTCAAGAAGACCGTAGGACCAGGCAAAGTGGCTGTCCCGACTCATTTATACAAGATCGTCTACGACCCGTACAAAACCGAGGCCATCGCCTTCATAATGTCCAACCAAAAGATCGACAGTGCTGAAATGCCAAACTATATTGTGACGATCAGGGACATAGAAAAGAAGACGGGGCTCGATTTCCTGTCAAATCTGGACAAGGATGTTCAAGATGTCATAGAAAACAAGAAGCCAGACGGACTTTGGCAATAAACTCCGATATCTTCAGAAATATAATTCTCATGCGTAATTTCGCAAAAATTTTTGGCGATATTATTTATCGCCGGGTTTCCCCCTCTCACCTGCAGAATGATCGATCGAATTGATCCACTATCCTGGAATACCAGAAAGGCACCATGCGTAAGTCCTTCACCAACTCAGTCTTGCCCAACCCATTCCGCCGACAGTATTCCACCAACCTGTTGGGATAATCATCGAAAATACGCATCAGCCCGGAGAAGAGCAGATACTGCTCTTTTAGCCGTACTTCTTCCAAAGTGGCAGCTTTGACCTGCCAGTCAAGCCCTTCTATACAGCTTTTCATGACCTCTTGGTCAAGGAATCCCTTGGTCCTGTCCCAAAAATAAACTACCTTGGAAAGTTGATGAATAACACTGAAGAAAAGGAAGGAGTGTACAGGGCTGTCGCCGAGCATTACGAATCCGTTGTCCAGGATATTGTACATGCGTGAAAGCGCTTTCAGGCCGTATGAATCACTGTCAATCAGTTCAACATCGACATTCCTGTAATGGCATCCGCATTTATATGAACATGGGGATTCAATACCCAAAGGCTTACGGTAAATGTTGACTGGAGCTTGGCAGATTGGGCACCTTTCCTGGAGAAAGCACATGTGTCGCAGACAGGCAGTTGAAAATGAAAGCCGCCACTTCTTTCGGAAGTACGGCCTTTCTTCTTCCTGCAGACAACGTGGGCAGAAACGAAGACCAGGCAATCTACTTTGCCGACCTCGCATCCCCATCGGTAGCATGAACGGTGTACCTCCGCACATTGGGTAGAGTCGTTCGAAAAGATAGCCCTCGTAACTCTTCAGGGTCATCGAGCGGAGAGTTTCGGCTGGAATAGAACTTTTGAAGGAAAGAGTTTGGAGGAGTTCTTCTTCAGCCTGAAGATCAACATCATTGGCCCAAAGCTTGTTACGGGTATCCGGAAGGTAGAGATTGGTAAACGTGCAGGGCATAGTCCGATGTTCGACAGCTATACGGACAAGCCAGGAGCTGAGGAGTTCATCATCCAACGGCCTCAGCTTCAGGGGGAATTTTGCCTCTCCATATGGTCTTTGCCCTATCTTGAAGATCGGCCTGTCATCCGCTTTCGAGTTCAGTGATCACCCTCCGTTTTGATGGCGGAATAAAACCGCTTTCCTTTATCTCTTTCGTTGTAATGCGCTCCGACCCGCTCTGGATTGCAACAACCGCCGCTTCGCCAATAACTGCAACGATCTCACCGATGTAACCTTCCGAGAGGCGGTAGATCTCCTGTGCTAGCTCTTTTGTGGCCAGATCAGAAGGCTTCCTGAGCGGCAAAGTCGTTTCTATGCTTGCCAAGAGCTGGACGAATTCCCTATCTAGCCGCCAGACGGGAAGGTGTTCGGGTTTAAACCGGCTACTGATCTGCATATCGGTGTTGGTAGCCATGAGAGCATCCTTCGTCCCAACCAGTACAATCGGGATGGCCAACTGGTTACCCAGATTCTTCAAGGCGTTCATAAAAGCCCTTTGCTTGGGCACTGACCCACTCAGGATGTTGTGGATCTCGTCCACTATCAGCATTCTCGTACCGATCTTGTTGAAGTAATAGCTAATATCCGCGATTTTCTGCGATGGGGCATCCCGATGACGAAACGGAACAAGGAGGACGGTCAATATGGCATCGTAGAACCTACGCTCGTCCGGCACGGGCGGAGCCTGAACGTACATAACCGGATAAGCATCTTCATAAAGCCCATCGGACGGGGGGTGACTGCGCCAAAATTTCTTGACTAGGCTCGTCTTCCCATTATTGCTTTCACCGACAATGAGCAGATTTGACATCCTGGTCTTGGTTGGTTCCTTGAGGAGCTCCTCGATCTTTTTCAAGATCTGGTTCGCCCTTGGGTAAGGAATCCATTTATCAGTTCTGAGATATTCGATCCGGTCATCGCCGTTAGAATCGAGCATTTCCTTAGTTTCAGGTAGGAGTAGGTCCATATGTTCATAATCAGCCGCTCTCATTTGTCCTCCTTCTTCGGTTGCACCACCTCAATTCCCTCAAAAGGCTTCACATCCCTGAAAATATCATCCAACTGCGAGTCAAGTATGGCACTCACGCCGGTTTTGCCTGGAAGAGTTCCCACCATAGGCTGCGTTTTGTTTGCCTTCTGGCTTTCTTTGTGGGTCGATTCTCGCCGTTTCCTCGCTTCGATACTCCGCCTCGCAAGCTTGGTCTTCTCCGCCGACTCCTTCTCAATCTGTCTCAACCTCTCACACGCCTGAAAGATCTGATGCTCGTTTGGCTTGGCTATTCCCTGGTCAGTCAGCCACCGCTTGACCTTGCGAAGTTCCCAGACTGAAATGGGCGGAAGGCCGATATTGCGGTACGGAATTGTGAAATACTGGCGTAACGCCTCGTCGTAGAAATATATCTTGCTGATATCTCGCGGGTCCTGCCTGAATGTGAAAAGCTTACCTTTTTTGCTTCCCCGCTCGCGGAGCTTGATATATTTTCGCAATACATCATGGAAGTAGAACACCTCGTCGATCACCACCCCGTGCGGCTGCACCGTCCGCTGAACCGAAGGCAGCAGCGATACCCTCAGACGTTCCTCGTCCTCAACCATGGAAGGCAAGCCCATGCCAGGCATAGTCTCACTGCCGAGTATCTCCAGCTCGTATTTCTGCCGTGGTGTCATACCAAGTGTCGAGTGAACCTTGTTGTGGTATATCTCTACAAAGTATCTGGTAAACCATTCTTCAAGTTCCGAGATGGTAAAAACAGCCTCCGCATCCGACTTGTAATCTCCTTTGACTGCAATGTTAGAAAAAGTTGTTCCAGGGAGGGTATGAATCGCACTATTAAGGTTGCCGATAAGGCGCTCTATATGGCCTCCGAATTGCGGACGGGCAACTGGTCTCCAGGATATCTCAATACCGTACTCCTCACAGAATGCCTTCATATCGTCGCAACGAAACTCTCCTGCATTGTCCGCGAAAATGATTTTCGGAAGCCCAAATATCTCCCACGGCGAATTGATTCCCATTTTTCTGAGAAAAGCATCTTTTGGGATCATGCCCATGTAAAGCGACTGCCCCACAGCAAAGAAGCCGGGCTTATCGAGAGACAGGCAGAAGCCGTACACCATTCGAGTGCAGATGTCTATCCCCACCGTGATGTGAGGACGGCCGATGGGCTTCCGGTAAATCTCGTCGACGAGGATTACATCAAGAATTGTATGATCGATCTGAATGGCATCCAGCGGATGTTTTCCTTCAGGAAACGAACCTTCTACGCTCTGGAAAAGCCTAGAGCTTTTTTTACTTCCCTCCCGGCGTTTCACCACGTCATTTCGGGGCAGTGCCTCAATCCTTCTACGGACAGTTGATGGATGCGGAGCCGGCACACCAGCTCGAAAGCAGCGCATCTCCACTTCACTGCAGACCTTGCTCACCTTTTTCTTCTGCCGGGTAAGGAACTCTTCCTCAATTACCTTTTGGAGTATCGCTTCCACATGAGAGTCGATACGAGACTTTCCCGGTCCACCTCTAGTCTCGAATGCTGGGGCGAGAGAGCTTAACTGCCTTGTTCGCTCAAATTTCCTGATCCACCGATAAAGGGTCACCCCGTCAAAACCGAAAGTCTTCGCTCTTTCCGTAACCTCTCGTTTCGTTCTGCCGGGCACGAGGAGAGGCGCAATGATATCTAAACGCTTCTTCGCCACTGCCATCTGTTCAGGGGGAAGATCGTTGGCCGGCGGTAAGGAAGGACGACCTTCATCTTTCATAAGTATCGGCAAGTCGGAAATCGAAATGATTCGGACTTCGCCAGTAGTAACGTTACGTAGCGAAAGATTCATAAGGTCGGGAGGGTTGAGTATCTTATAACGTGTCCCTTCAAGGATTAATTCTTCGCCAGATTTAAGAGTGCGTATTCCCATTTGCTGTCCTCAGAATGCTGTTGTTGTTGATCGGTTTATACATGTCGGCAATAACCAAATCGCCTCTGAATATGAGATGCCAAACAACCGGCATTATGACCGCCCTTGTCATCTTATCCGAAGACAGAATCTCAAGTAGCCTTCCAAATTCAATCTCGCCCGCATTGACGGCTGTCATCCTGATCCTTTCAGCGTGGTCAACAAGATTGCCAGGTGGTCGTGCGAAACCATAGAGAATTTTACAGTTATCCAGAAAATCACCCCGAATATCACTTTCGGTAAACACTCTGAACTCCATGCCGTTCTGCCTTGCATAATCTTCCGCCCTGTCGAATTTTGGACGGAACTCATCTGCTTTCTCTTCAAGCTCCTTTAAGAACTTAACTTCCGCGATAAGGAGAGGTTGCCCAGCTGCGTATGAGACAAGACAGTCTGGCGTATACTTGAATTTTTTACCATCAAAGGTACCCAGAATGTGGAATGGTTGCTCCTCGTAACCGACTACAGCCCGGTCAAACTCCAGCATGAGAAAGAAATCACGCTCCAACTTGGATTCGTAGGCAATACTGCGGCCATTTTTGATACTCGGAAAGTAACCAGTTACCGAGCGGTAGCTTTTGGGGATTTTTCTTACTGGCATTTGATGTCCATAAAAGATTAACAGAGGTGTTGGAAGAAAATCTCCCAATCCGGCTTCTTTAGCTTCACAGGGTGTTTCAATATATTACACCAATATTCATCTAGTTGCATTATGTATGGCAATATTTGCATTATTTATGATAAATTTTAATGGATCGGTATAAAACCAAACAAAATGACTAAGACCCTGTTTTATTAACCTTTTTGCATCAGGAATACTAGTAGCATTATTTATACAAAATGACAGCGGCAATACCCCCCGACCGGGGGAGGTCTCCCTCTCCCACAACGGCGTCCTCTTTCTCGATGAACTCCCCGAATTCAAGAAACACGTCCTGGAGGTCCTGCGCCAGCCCCTGGAGGATGGCCGGGTCACCATCTCCCGGGCCCTCATGTCCATCACCTACCCGTCCCGCCTCATGCTCGTCTCCGCCATGAATCCCTGCCACTGCGGATACAGCGGCGATCCCCAGCACCAGTGCTCCTGCACACCCATCATGATCCAGCGCTACCGCTCCCGCATCTCCGGGCCGCTTCTGGACCGGATCGACATCCACATCGAGGTCCCGGCGGTAAAATACAGCGAGCTCGCCGACCGGCGCGAAGGAGAAAGCTCCACGGCGATCCGGGAGCGGGTGGAACGCTCCCGGGATATACAGCGGGAGCGGTTCAAGGGAACAAAAGTCCACTGCAACGCCCACATGCCCCCCCGCTTCATCCGGAAGTTCTGCGAGCCGGACGCCGCCGGTCACCGGATGATGGAACTCGTCACCGACCGGCTCGGCCTATCCGCCCGCTCCTACACCCGCATCCTCAAGGTCGCCCGCACCATCGCCGACCTGGCGGGGAGCGACGGCATCAAGGAGAACCACATCTCCGAGGCAATCCAGTACCGGAGTTTGGACAGAAAGACGTGAGAACCACCAGTAGCAGGACACCTTTCACTACCGGAGGGGAAGATGCTTCTAAATGAGTGCATGGCACGGTTACGCGTGCTGAAAAACAGCACAAGAATCGTGAAAGTGGCCATTGTAATGGTCACGCTTGTCATCTTAAGTGCCGTCTATGTGAGGGAATCCTATGGGGGCGTCGTTGTTGCGCAGGTTACAAACAGCAACCCCATTTCCGATAAGCATCAGATTATAAGAACTTCGACGGATCGACTTTACTACTTCGTCGTAACAACAGATGCATATGGTTACTACTACCTTACACCTTTTACCTCCATAGACGGAGTATCGTGGCAGCGACTCCCGAACTTCTATCCCTTCAGCTGGATTTTTAAAGGGAACAGCGTTCAGTTCAGTTTGGCCATAGACAGCAGAGATATCATCCACCTGGCAACGTTGAACGATTTTTACTGCCCGATAGACGTCCCTTTCTACACAGCCGACAGTAAAAACGGTGGCAACTTTTGGGGGACAGGCGATGTGATTTCCAGCACTTACAGTTCCGGCAAATTGCAAATCGCCATTGACAAGAACGATGTCCCTCACGTTGTCTATACTACCTACGAACTGGTCAGAAAGACGAGGATTAGTGCCATAAGCTACGCCAACAAGGTAAACGGCGTATGGAACAACACCGTGGTTTGGCCAAAGGAGGATGGAACCGGGCCAACAGTGGTAGGCATCGAGGTTGGACCAGATGAGATCCCTGTCATTGTAACTGACAGCAATATTTACAAGGGTGACGGAAACAACCCTTCTACCTTTAGCTCCACTGACAAGTCTGGAGCATTTTCTTTTGTTATCCACGACAACGGTGATGTAAGGCTGGCAACTTGTAACAGCAGCACCAACAAATATGGGAGATATCTCCATGAAAGCACCATGCCATGGGATACAGGATGGAACTATGTGGAAACCGCAGAGCCATGTTCGCCAGGTGTCCTCCTCCTCTCAAACAATACGCCATACTATGCCGCTAATGATGCCAATGGCGTGAGCTACATGAAAAAAGACTTTGACACACCTGTATATCTGCGGGTAGACCCTTCACCGGGGGACGTCAAGGGGACAGCTTTCACAACCAGGTGGAGCAGTCATAACCTTGCTCAGAGGGGAACGGCGGATATTGGTGTTTCCATGCAGTCTTCCGACGGACTGACATCGGTCCTGTACCTGAGAACGATAACAGACACCACTCCTAATTTTTCTGCGGACATCCGAAGCGGGAAGGAACCGGTCAGCGTCAATTTTACCGACAAAACAGCAGTTGCAGACGGGCAGACGATAGTTGCCTGGGAGTGGGATTTTGACAATGACGGCATCATTGACTCTAACGAACAAAGTCCCGCTCATACCTTCACTACCATCGGGAAGTACACAGTATCTCTTAAGGTGACTGATGCAAGTGGCCAAACGTATACTAAATCGGCCACTAATTTCATAGATGTATATGCCGATACGGACGGTGACGGGATCGCTGACCCTTTGGACAACTGTCCGCAGGTCTACAACCCTCGCCAGAGCGATTTAGACGCTGATGGCGTCGGAGATGCCTGCGATGCCAACATAGATCTGGTAAAAACGGCGACGTCAAGTACCGGTCTCAGCCGCAGCACCACAACGGAAACCAGTTCCACCGACGTGTCTGCTCTCATGAAGGACGGAGTCTATACTCAGGCAATTCGTATACAGAAGGGAAAACGCGGTTATGATGTTCTGGATCTTCTCAGTGCAGTCGAGGCGGGGCAACTGGCTTCATATCGCTTGAGAATCAACGCTACCTCTCTTGGGAGTATGACCCAAACGGTGAGGGTCTATGCCTATGCAGCTGACGGGACAACCGTTCAGACCGGCGTGTATGTTGATGCGAGCATGACTGTCGGATGGAACACAATCGACCTGAGCCCGCTGCTCACCTCGATGAAGGGGTTTGGCTTTCTGAAGGTGAGGCTTACGACAGAGCAGAACTGGGTGGATGTCTCTGAGGCTGCCTTTGAGTCGAAGGCTGCTGGAGGCATCGATTTCTGGCAAATCTCTGCGGACAAGTCTGCCGTTGATTTCGGACCGGTCGATATTACCCCGTGGCCGACGTCAATTTCTGTATTTGTATCAAACAAGGGAACCGGCTCTCTTGTAATTGGTACGGTTACGCAACCAACGGCACCATTTCGAATCACGCATGACACCTGCTCGGGAAATACATTGACATCAAGCAACTGCTCTATCGGCATCGAGTATGCTCCGAAATCTTTAGGGGATTTCGTCTCGGAAATACAGATTCCCTCCAACGACCACAGTACACCCCTTCTCCGGGTTGCTCTAGTCGGTTCGACAGCCTCACCCGTTACCCTTTCCGGCACGGTAACCGATTCCGTCACGCTCCTTCCCGTGAGTAACGTAGCCGTCGAGGTAAAGGATGTTGTCACCTCGCATACTGCCGTAACAGACTCCGGAGGGAGGTATTCAATCGGCGGACTGGCTCCGGGAGAGTTCACGGCACGGTTCACCAAGGAAAATCACTCCCCCTTTGTAGCGAGGGGAACCCTTGCCAGGGAGCAGGCCACCACGCGGGATGCACAGCTGGACGCATTCGGCTCGATAGACGGGAAGGTCACCGACCTTGCCACGGGTGAACCGGTTTCGGGTGCGGTAGTGACACTCACCCTTTCCGGAATCAAAGCGGCAGACATGACAGCTACCTGTTCTTACCCCGCTCCTCCATTACTGCTGTCCGATTACCTCCTGATGACACACAACGACGGAAACAAGTTCTCATGCGACAACAATATAATCTTCAAGGTGCAGAGCCCCCTCGATACTGACGGACCGTTCACCCTAAACTGGAACGGGGTCGGCGCAATCCAAAACCACAACGAGTACCTGGCTCAGCGTTTCACTGCAGCAAAAACCGGAAGGCTTACCAAGGTAAGTATAGACTCAGCCTGGTTTACCGAGAAGACCACGGGTGAAGTTCATCTATTACTAAAAAGCAGTCTCGGAGGAGACAGGGGTAGCCATCTTGCAATCAGCGAATATGTGGATCTTAATGCCATCCGCTCTCAAGGGAGCACGTGGATCGATTTCATTTTCCCCAATCCCCCAATGGTCACGGCTGGAGATGAGTACTATCTGGAGATCAACGGCACCTTTTCAGAAAGTAGTGCGTGGATTATCGGGGACTCCAGAAATCTGTACAAACTCGGATGGATTAACAGCGACAACTATCGGAAGGGGAAGGCATATCAGAGGTTGAATGGGGTGTGGACCGAGCTTTCAACCTCCCTTGCATTTAAGACCTATGTCGACGGCTCAGAAGATGTTTCTACTCATCCATCAACCACCACCAGCACGATGTGTGGAGGAAACTTCGTCAGCTTGAGGGCCGGCATACTGTATCCGGATGAAGGTTCCTGGTCGTACACCTCCACCGTGGTCGACGCTTCGGGGGCTGACGGGTATTTTCGCGGAAACGGAGATGACACAAGCTTCAGGATCAGGACGCCGTCTGAACAGCAGTCCAAGTACGACGCTGACCATTCGGTCACGGTGAAAATTTCAAGCCTTTCAAACATGGAATATCTTTCCGGCGGGATGTATCCGTCAGCCCTTCTGACGGATCAGTTCTTCGTGACCTTCGAAGGATCGTATTCTACCGTCACTGACACCAATGGAAACTACACGTTTCCTGCTATTCCCGCGTCCGACTACACTATAACGTTCGAAAAACCCGGACTGATTCCAAACTCCAGTAATGGCTCACTGGCACCAGGCCAGGCTTTAACGGTCGGGAAAGCTTTGGATAAGGCTTTGCCTGCAACCCTGCAGGGAACCGTTCGTAACTATAACTATGACTATGCATTGCTACAAGGGGTGAAGGTTACGCTGGTAGACGGGATTAATGCCAGCCATTCAGCATTCACCGATTCTGCTGGGCATTTCAGCTTCTCAGGGCTTTCCAACGGCCCATACACTGCTACGTACGAGGCGACGTATTATGACACCAAGGTCGTAACCGGTGCTCTGCAAAGCGGTGAAGCTGCTGTTACCAACATTAACCTGTCCAGGCACTCGGCAGTCGCTACCATCACATCCCCCCTACCTGGCACAGTGATCGAGGAGGGGTATGTAACCGTCACGGGTACGGTCAACGAGCATTGCACTTCGGTCCACGTATGGAACCCATATGCCGCATATGCCGCATATGCCTCATTCACCATGAACGTGCCAGACAGAACCTTCACCGTGTCACTTCCTCTGACGGGAGGCTATAATGAGATTTATGTGACGGCGATGGGGGAACAGTATGTTGACTCGAAAACCGTTTCTGTCAGTGTGATCTCGAATACGGTGACACTGCAGGGTTCTGTAAATGCTTCTGGACGAGATCTTGAAGGTGCCACAGTTACGGTCACTGACTCACTGGGGGTAACGCAGAGCGTTCTGACAAACAGCAGTGGCCGTTACTGGATATATGGGATAAAAGGCGCTTTCTCCGGAACGATAGCGAAGGCAGGATATGGGACTTACTCATTTGCCCAGTCTCCGACGGGGAATTCCGCATACGCCAGTGCTACCCTCAGCCCGCTCCTTCCGGTTATCGCTTCCATAACGGTAACCCCTTCAACTGTGGACACGACGGTGATTGGTTGGGCAACGGATCAGCAGGGCACCAGCAAGGTGGAATACGGAGAGACGTCCACCTATGGTACGACGGTGGCCGATGACGTCCTGGTGGCGATGCATAGCATAGCTTTGAAATCCTTGAAACCGGGCACAACCTACCATTTCCGGGTTTCTTCCGTAAACGCGTATGGCTTTGGCGCCACATCCGGTGATTACACCTTTACTGCCCCGCTCTTCACCGCCAAGACGCTAGGAGATTCCGGCAACGTGACGGTGATGGAGGTAACCGGGAACTACAACATCAACAATGCGGACGGGACCATGAATCCCCTTCCTCGACAAGAGATTGCCAAAGAGTACTTCCGCACCCATCCCGACAGTTGTGATTTTCTCGTACTCCTTTCCAGCTTCGACTATTCCATGCCCGAAACGGAAGCAAAAGGTTTCTACCTTGCCGTGAAGAACGACACGCAAGGGATAGGGCAGGCCATCTTCGACAACACTGCCTCATTCGGGAGCGACGGGAAACTCCACGGCACCATCGATCTGGGAAATGTGACGACGCTCGCGGCAACCCCCTACGGGCCGAAGCTTGACGAAACCATCATCACACTTAACCATGAATTCATGCACCGTTACGGGACATATGTGCGGTTCAGAAATTCAGACGGGAGCATGAACGACGCCCTGTTGGGTCGCGACGCAGCACATTGGAGCTACCTCCTGGACACAAAAGGCTCGCTCATGTACGGCAACGGCTGGCGGGACAACAGCAATGGCACATTCACGGCCACCGCCACCATGAGCGGTTTCAGTCCGCTCGATCTGTACCTGATGGGCATGATCCCGAAAGAGCAGGTGCCACCGATGCTCTTGATTGACAATCCAGCCATCGACAGGACGAAGCTACCGCAGGTGGGAGTAACGATCAGTGGTACGGCAAAGGCGGTAACCATTGACGACATCATCGTTGCCGATGGGGAGCGCGTACCGGGTAGCGCAACTTCCCCCAAACAGTTCAATGTCAGCTTTGTCCTGCTGGTCAGACCGGGCGATGATCCGACAACGGCGGTAACCGCTATCGAAACCCTGCGCAGCGCCTGGGCAGGCCGGTTTGCCGAGCTGACGAGGGGTATTGGCAACATCGTAGGGGTGACACCGAACCTCTCCCTGTCTGTCGATTCACCCCCAGAAGGGACGACAATTACCGGGCCGGATGTGACCGTCACAGGAACCGTCATCAACTCCACCGGCGCGGAAACAGGCATCATGGTCAACGGCATCCCGGCCATTACTACCGGCAGCCGTTTTATCGCCAATCATGTTCCCCTCCAGGAAGGCGCCAATACCCTCGATATCAAGGCCACCGATGCCAACGGGCTTACTCAGGCTGTAACCAGAAACGTCATCGCCCAGGCAGGACACTATCTCCGTGTCACGAGCAATACCGATTTCGGCACAGGACCTCTGGATATCAGCATCCGCCTGGATGGCAGCTTTACCATCACCAATCCGAATATTGGCATCAGCGGCCCCGTTTCTGTTTCGCTTGTGCCTGGAACTGAGTCAACAGAGTTCAGTGCTACATTGGAGGTAGAAGGGATCTATACCATTACCGCCAAGGCAACAGGGCCTGATGGGCAGGGGTATAGTGATAGCTTGATGGTGGTGGTGGAACCAAAGACTCATTTGGACAATTTGCTTAGAAATAAATGGAGTACTGTTAATGCTCTACTTTCTACAGGCAACATCTCTGCGGCTCTCACCAATTTTCTGTCAGCAACTCAACAAAAATATCAAGCCATTTTTGATGAGCTTGGGCCACTGTTACCGAATATTCTGGCAACCTACCAATCGTTAACCACCATGAACATTGAAAGCAATATTGCAAGATACAAACTGACAACCCTCGAAGAGGGGAAACGTCACGCCTACGATATTGTTTTCGTGAGGGATGAAAACGGACTTTGGCGCATACGCAGTTATTGAGGAGGATAGTGAATGAAACTTAAATACATTTTGTCGATGATTATATTGTTTATTGTTTGCTCTTCGACCTGCCATGCCTCCTGGCTCATTTATCACAAACCGGAGTACCGCGGAAGGGTCGTAGACATTGATACCGGCCAGCCTATTGAAGGTGCGGTCGTGATCGCCAAGTACGAGAAGGAGACGTTTGCTCCTCCTGTCGAGCCAAAGAGTAGTGTTATCCATGTAAAAGAGACACTAACAGACAAGGACGGAAGATTTGTATTTCCTTCCTACATCACTATTATCCAACCGTTTTCGTGGAGCTATGATGTCAGCTTCCTTATATTCAAACCAGGGTATCTTTGTTATGGGTGGTCGGTTCTTGAAGACATGTTCTCTGGAAAAGATGATGCAGTTGTTGAGAGAAACCCTATCTGGAATAAAAAAATAAAGTATCGTTTCGATGTATCAGGAACTATTTTGCTGCCCAAAATTACAAGTTATGAGGATAGATCAAATAGTCTGGGTGAATTTTATTTGCCATTAGAATATATAAAACAACTACCTATATCAAAAAAGTTGGAACATGACGAAATAACATTACTTAATTTGATACGAGGTAATCAACAATGAGGGTTTATAGCACGTTGTTTTGTGTAATATTTGTACTATGTTACGTACAGAGCGGAATGTGTTATAAAGCCAATACACACAAGGCCCTGAATAAAGCAGTTGTTTCCACTGGATTCAACGCTTCATACCTGAAAGACTATCTTCAAAATGTGCTTGGTTATTCTGATCCAGAACAACCAGTCTATGGCCTTAAGATCATAGATTTATTTAAAAATGCTGGTGAACAGGAAGATACTCCTTTTACCCGGTCAGTGAATCACTTTTATGAACCGATCTCAAATGCTGGTTTTAGTGGTCTTACTGTACTCGGAGTGTATAAGGGTAAGCCTGCACCGTTATGGGCACAGATGGAAGCAGAGCAACAATCCCCGGGCGGCAATTTTTCTTGGTGTGATGCCCGTTCATATTTTTATACGGCGCTCACCTCTTGCGACAAAACGACACATGAACAAAATCTTGCCCATGCATTCCAAGCGGCTGGACAGGTCATGCACCTGATGCAAGACATGAGCGTACCTGAACACACGAGAGATACCGCTCATATCTTGAACTATACCATTGAAAACTTCGTGGAAAAGATTGCAAGCAATGGGAAAAATCCATACTGGCCAAGATTTAATTCTCTTATTTCGCCACCATTTTCTTCCGTTGACCCGACCCTTCTACAACAAACCAGCCATTTCTTGAATGCACCTGTTCCCATTGTCAACCTATTTGACATGGAAAAATACGGCGGTACGGATCCCTCTGTAACCCTTAATAATAGCATCGGGCTTGCTGAGTACAGTAACGCAAACTTTTTCAGTTTTAATACTATTTTCACAGATGCCCCCCACCCTGCGCATTCAAACGTCATGGAATACAATGAAACTGACCCTATAACGAAAGAAATTAAAACCTTTGTTGCCAGTGAGGAGGCAGATCATCTTGCCCAAACAATTGTATTCAACAAATATCTGGTATTCGGCAAAACAAAGGGATACACGCTGGAAGACGACAGAATTTACCTCGATTACATGCAGAAGCTTCTTCCTCGTGCCGCCGGCTACTCTGCGGCTCTGCTCGATTACTTCTTCCGTGGCAGAATCAAAATCACAACAAATCAAGGCGACATCACGTTCCGTTCCGTAAAGGTTAGAGCCCAGAACGATACCGCCGGGGAAAGTATGGGATCCGGTGAAGGAAGGCTGGTCATCCGCTATAAGGAGCTTTCCGAATTGCCTTTGGGTGGTAACAAATCCCAGCTGAACTATCCTCCGGATGGAACCAACATTTCTGACTATACCTACAAAGTTTCAGCACCCCTGAATGTTGATCTCACTACCTCGCAGGAACTCACTTTCGACTTCTCCAATGATCCCCTGCCGTTCTTCTTCGGTGACATCAGCATGCAGCTCGTTTTCAAGGGTAAGCTCGGCAACGAAGAAGGCGCCGTAGCCGCCAGCCCTCTTACGTCCATTGACGGTATCTACACCGACTTTGCGCTTTCTCTTCCATCAACCGGTATCTATGCTAAAACCGCTGACAGTACACTGGGCTCCACATTCAACGAGCTGAAAGTGACCGCCCAGGCGGACATTACAGGAGGGCTTTCCGGGGGGAGCTTTACGCTGGCGCTTGAGTACCGCGAAACGGAAGATGATCCGTTCCAGTCGCTTCCCGTAGGCACCGAACCAGCAAATGCAATGACTTACGTCATCAGGGTGGCAGAGAAAAACGGCGTCAACACACTTCCACTTGGAACACCGGTAGAACTGGTCTTCGATCTTTCACAGGTACCGCTTTCCGTCAGGTCCACTGACCTGCATCTCAATGTCATTTACACCGATCCTGCCACTTCCAAGCCTCTCGCCATTGGTTACCGCGACATCTCCGAACCAACACCCGTGGATATCTTCAACAACACCGATTTTGTGTGTATCAACAATCAATGGTATCCGGCGGGCGACCCGGCAACGATTGTCCTGGCTGACCAGTTGGGGAACCGCAACGACATTGACGACGACACCGACACCTTCAGACACGATTTTACAAACATTTACTACAAGCTGACGTCAACGGTCAACCCGACCACGGCATCAGCAGGTGACTATACCCTGTTCGAGTCCGGACCTGTTGCCCCTGCCACCTTCAAGCGCCTGGGGTTCGTCCTCACAGACTATACGCTGCAGTACAGTTCGATGCGGGATTTGGTGCTTATCGACCCGAATGATGGCTGGACGGGAGGAACCGGCACTATAGCCACTCCTGAAACCGGTATGGGAGTCAGGAACCAGGCCGATACCGATGGCAATTACACCTACTCCCCCATGTACAACATGCGCGGCAAGCCCATGTGGGGCGGTGCTGGCACTGTTTATGGCAATGCGAAATTGCCGGCCAGTTCGATTTGCGATTGGGCGCAATTACCCGCTGTTCCTTAAGCTCCAAGGAATAGCCAATAAGGCGCACCACCGCTGACCTGGCGGGGAGCGACGGCATCCGGGAGAACCACATCTCCGAGGCGATCCAGTACCGGAGTTTGGACAGAAAGACATGAAAGGGCGGGTGTAGCGAGAAGACTGACGTGTCAACGCATCCGGTCCAATTGACAACTAACCCTCCTGTGGTATCCGTTTAAATTAAACCAAAACAATAAAAGCGGGAGGTCGCTATGCGCCGTGCCGTTGTATCGATTATGCTCGTTCTTTTGGCCTGTCCGGCCTTTGCCGGGGAAATCAGTGTGCTCGGCGGTTATGGGTGGACAAATAACCCGATCGAGAAAACCTACGCATGGCAAGTCCAGTATATGGAGGGACTTGGCGAACATTTCGCGTATTCACTCGCGTACGTGAATCAGGGACACTTCATCTCGCACCACCGTGACGGCCATGCCGCCAATCTCTGGGTCCGCACCAATCTGTTCGACAAGCAGCTTTCGCTGGCCGCTGGAGGCGGCGGCATATTCTATTACGACACGATCCATCCCCCCGGCCCCGGGCCCTCCCAGGACTTTCACGGCTGGGGAACCATGGCCAACGTAGCGGCGACTTGGTATACCAAGAGCCGCTGGTTTTGCCAGCTGCAAGGCTACTGGGTCAGGGGCGGCCAGAGTTTCGACACCCTGACAGCGCTTGCCGGCATCGGCTACCAGCTCGATGCCCCACCTTCAAAAGGGCCTGACGTGAAAGGGACCCATCTGACAGAAAGGACCACTGAAAACGAACTGACGGTACTTGGCGGCGAAACGATCGTGAATATCTCCGGGCCGGGACATTCGCGTGCCGTTGCGCTCGAATACCGGCGTGGTCTCTGGCGCTTCGTGGAGTTGACAGCAGGGGCCCGCTACGAAGGGAGAAGCGACCTGATCGACCGGTACGGATTAACCACCCAGCTCTGGCTGGCGAAGCCCTTCCTGCATGACCGGATCGCCCTCGGTGTCGGCTTCGGTCCGTACTTCGCCATCGATCAACGCCGCGGTGATCACGAACAGGGGCGTAACAGCAACGCTTTCGTGGCCGAAATCGCGTCGATAACAGGCAGCTACCGGCTCAGCGAGCACTGGCACATACGAGCCATCTTTGACCGGGTCATCACGAGCTACAACCGGGACTCCGACATCTTTATGGGCGGCATCGGCTACCGATTCTGAATATACGGATGACGAAAACCTTAATGAAGTAGTAGAACCCATGCTGTCAAAGTCCAGCTGCCCCAGCTTTACGCGATAGGGCCTAATAATGATGCAGCGACAGGAAGGGAATCATCACGGCAGGAAAGCACTCCCGTGGTTGAGGAAGCAATTCGGATCAATCCCGAAAGCGGTCCGTTGGGGCATCTGCATATGTGCCCTCCTTATCTCCATCCTCTTTATCATTTCTTATTTTCTGGACGAACCGCTCCGCCGATCTATGGAAAGCAGGATGAACAGCAGTCTGAAAGGGTATTCTGTCCAGCTGCCGAAACTCCATTTTCAGCTGGTCGGATTTTCACTGACCCTTAAAGGGCTGACCGTTTCCCAACTGGCCCATCCGGATCCTCCTGTCGCCTATTTCCCGGTCCTCCACGCGAGCATCAACTGGCATGAAACCCTCGCAGGACGACTCGTGGCAGAATTCAGGATCGACCGGCCTGAAGTCCATGTCAATCTGCAGCAACTGAGCCAGGAGGCTGCCAGTAATGTGCCGCTCAAGCAACAGGGTTGGCAGCAGGCGGTCGAAGCCATTTATCCACTCAAGATCAACGACCTGACAATCCATGACGCCACCATCACCTACATAGACCGGGACCCGGAAAAGCCCCTCCGGTTGAGTCGCCTCAACCTAAAAGCAGGGAATATCCGCAACGTCCGTCTGCCGGACAAGGTTTATCCCTCCGCATTCCACCTGGAAACGGCAATTTTCGGCACCGGGCACGGAGTCATCGACGGCAAGGCCAATTTCCTCGCGGAGCCCTACCCCGGCATCAACGCCCGCGTGACGCTGGAGAAGGTCCCGCTCGACTATTTCAAGTCGATTGTCGCCCGCACCAATCTCTCCATCCGTAAAGGACTGTTCTCCGCTTCCGGCGAAGCCGAGTACGCCCCCCACATAAAGAGGGCACACCTCAAGGAGTTGGCAATCGAGGGGATGACCATCGATTACATCCATTCCCCCCGCACTGCAGCCGCCGAAACGAGACGCGTCGCACAGATCGGCAGGGCAGCCCGGAAAGTGAATAAATCCCAAATGCAGCTCAGCGTCGACCGGCTACGGTTCACGCGGTGCACGGTCGGCCTGGTGAATGAAGCGGCCCGCAATCCATACCGGGTTTACCTCGCCGAAACCGATCTCAGCCTTTCCAATCTTTCCAACAACTTTTCGCAGGGTCCCGCCAGAGCGGAGCTGAAGGGAAAATTCATGGGAAGCGGCGCCACCAAGATGACCGCCCATTTCCGCCCCGACCACAATGGCCCGAACTTCGACCTCGATGTCAAGATAGAAGAAACCCAGATGACGTCAATGAACGACCTGCTCCGTGCCTATGCGAATTTTGACGTGACGGCGGGAACCTTTTCCTTTTATTCGGAACTGCACGTCAAGGATGATCGGATTTCCGGGTACGTCAAACCGATCTTCAAAGAGATGAAGGTCTACGACCGACGCACGGATAAAAATAAAAAGGTTCCCCAGAAAATATATGAAATGATGATCAGTGGGGTCGTCAAGCTCCTCGAACGAACTCCGCAAAAGGAAATTGCCACAAAAGCTGATATCTCGGGTTCCCTGAATAAACCGCATATGAGCAACTGGCAGATCATGGGCCAGATGATCAAGAACGCCTTCTTCAAGGCAATCCCTCCCGGTTTAGAGAAAGAGGTTTCCGCCCCGCCGCAAAAATGAAACCGGCTGCTGTCAGTCGGCCGGCACATCTCCCTGACCCTGCCGATCCGCAGTGATTGCGGAAGAATGGGATGGACAGTCCCGCCATTTGTAATAACTCAAATTTGCACTACAATGTATGCGTTCGTTTCCTGGCAGGTGCGCCTTCAGGGGAATTTTATGAGTATCATGACCTTTGCCGTGCTGGCTCTCTTAGCAATCACGGTCCTACTGTTCGTGACGGAGAAGTTGCCGATCGACTTGGTGGCGATCCTCGTCATGACAATCCTTCTCCTGAGCGGAATCGTCACCCCGGGCGAAGGACTCGCCGGTTTCAGCAACAGTGCGACCATCACCATCGCCGCCCTGTTCGTGGTGAGTGCAGGATTGTTCAAAACCGGTGCCCTTAACTTTGCCGGCAGGGGAATTGCCCGGATCGGCCGGCGCAGTTTCTGGCTGGCTCTCACTGTGTTGATGCTGACCGTCGGAATGCTGTCGGCGGTTGTCAACCATACCGCCGTCGTTGCCATCTTCATTCCCATCGTCATCGGCATCGCCCATGACATCAAAGTAAGCCCTTCCAAGCTCCTGATGCCGCTCTCCTTCGCCTCAATGTTTGGCGGGGTTTGTACCCTTATCGGCAGTTCTACGAACATCCTGGTGAATTCACTTGCCGAACGCTACGGCGAACGTCCCTTCGGGATGTTTGAATTCGCCCAGCTCGGTCTGGTCCTGTTCGGAGCGGGGGTCACCTACCTGCTCATTATCGGTGTGCGGCTGATTCCGGAACGGGAAGCAGAAGAACTGAGGAAAACGGTCGTGCAGGGGAAATATTTGACCGAGATCGTCATTCAGCCGGACGCAGAGTTTCTGGGCAAGATGCTCCAGGAAACTCCGCTTGCCCAGGACTTCGAAATCGAGAGCCTGGAGGTTTACCGGGGAAAGATCCGCCTGCTCCTTCCGCCGGCGGAGGTCATGCTTCAGGAAGGGGACCTGTTGCGGGTTCGCTGTGGCGTGGACCAGATCAGCAAGCTGCAGGACATGAACGGGATCGCCCTTAAATCGGAGTTGGCGCAGCAATCCGGGGGGGCGGAAAAGGAAAAGAGCCTGTTGGTGGAGGCGGTTGTCGCCCCCAACTCCATCCTTGTGGGAAAATCTCTGAAGCAGATGCGGTTCCGCTCCTTATATGGAGCAAATGCCCACGCCATAAGACATCGCGGTACAACCATGCGCGATAACGTGGAAACTACCATCCTCAATCCCGGCGATGTCCTTCTCATCGAAGTGAGTCAGGAGCGTCTCGACGACCTACTGGAACGGAACGCCTTCGTGGTGGTTTCCGAAGCGGGACTGCAGACCTTCCGCAAGGACAGGATGCTCATTGCCATTGCCGTCGTCTGCGGTATCGTGGCCAGTACGGCCATGGGACTCGTGCCGATCATGGTCGGCACAGTTGCCGGGGCAGTCTTGCTGGTGCTGACCGGGTGCTTGACCCTGAACGAGGCATATGCCGCTATTGACTGGAAAGTCATTTTCCTGATAGCCGGCGTGCTCACCCTGGGCAAGGCGCTGGAGAAAACGGGAGTCGCTGTCCTGATCGCCAACCTGCTTGTGGACACCGTCGGCGTGTGGGGACCGACGGCGCTCGTCTCGGTATTTTACCTGCTGACTTCAATTTTCACCGAGCTCATGTCGAACAAGGCCACAGCGGTCCTCATGGTGCCGATTGCCATTGCCACGGCCCATGAGCTGAAGGTCGATGCCCGGCCGCTCCTGATGGCGGTGACGTTTGCCGGCTCGGTAACCTTCATGACTCCGGTCGGCCACCAGGTCAACACCCTCATATACGGCCCCGGGCGCTTCAGGTATGCCGATTTTCTCCGAGTCGGTACGCCGCTCAACATTCTGTTCTGGCTGCTGGCGACTTTGCTGATCCCCCATATCTGGCATTTCTGAACAAAGAGGTGTTCCATGGAAACAGTCATGTCCTGGTTCGGTGAGGTGAAGAATCTTCTCGACTTTGAACTCTTCAAGTCCGGAACGACTGTCTTTACCCTCTGGACCATCCTCTATCTCCTGTTTTTCCTTTTCCTTCTCTTCTACCTTACCGGGAAGTTGAAAATATGGCTGGTGGAAAAGCTCCTCACCAAGATGAGGCTCGGAGCCCGCCAGGCGCTCGCCTCGATCATCCGTTACACTGTCATCGTTATCGGTGTGCTCATCATCCTCCAGACGGCCGGCATCAACTTGACCACCTTCCAGGTGCTGGCTGGCGCTGTCGGAATCGGAGTCGGGTTCGGGCTCCAGAATATCGTCAGTAACTTCGTCAGCGGCCTGATCATCCTCATTGAACGTCCTATCCAGATCGGTGACCGGATCGAGGTGGGGAATATCGAAGGGGACGTGAGTGCGATCAACGCCCGCAGCACGACAGTGGTGACCAATGACAACATTGCGATCATTATCCCCAATACCAAATTCATCACGGAAAACGTGGTGAACTGGAGCCTCACCGGTAAAGATGTCCGGTTCCGGGTTCCGGTGAGCGTCGCTTACGACAGCGATCTGAAAAAGGTGGTGGAGCTGCTGGAGGAGGTTGCCCGGGAAAATCCGGACGTCCTCGCCGGCCCTCCCCCGTCCGTCAGGTTTGTCCAATTCGGTGACAACGGACTCAACCTGGAACTGAGGGTCTGGAGTACAACTCTCACCCATAGGAAAGCAACACTCATCAGTGCCCTTTACTTCGCCATCAACGATAAGTTCAACGAACACGGTATCGAAATACCGTATCCGCAACGCGAGATCCGCTTCAGGACGGGAATCCCGAGGGAAGACACACCAGAATTGGCAGAACAGGCGGTGCACGGAGCGGACGACTAAATGGCAATGACGTACGCCAAGGGGAGCCTATAACCGGGATACCGATGTGATACTGCAGGGATCGGGTGGAATGTCCCGCGATATCCAGTGGTTCAAGGGGACCAAAGTCCACTGCAAACGCCCACGTACCCTACCGCTTCATCCGGAAGTTCTGCGAGCGAACGCCGCCGGCCACCAATGATGGAGCTCGTTACCGACCGTCTCGGCCTCTCCGCCCGCTCCTAGACCCGCATCTTGAAGGTTGCAAGAAATATCTCCGACCTGGCCGGGAGTGATGGCATCCGTGAGAACCACATCTCCGAGGCGATCCAGTACCGGAGTTTGGACAGGAAAACCGTATGACAAGAAAGTTGAGTGAACGTCCTGTTACATGATTTTCCCAGCAAATGAAGGAACTCCCCCGTAGCAATGGTCAATTAACGTCCTCTATTGACGACCGACCTCAAAACACTTAGA
The DNA here is from genome assembly GCA_003574885.1 of Geobacter sp. Lineage (GTDB taxonomy): Bacteria > Desulfobacterota > Desulfuromonadia > Geobacterales > Geobacteraceae > Geomobilimonas. The sequence continues at coordinate 243,406 of PJFC01000005.1, read as the reverse complement.
CTGCGATTTTGCTGTCATACGTGTATCAGGAAAGAAGAATCTCGTGAAACCAACGCCCCTGCTACTGATTATCACCGCTCTTTTTCTTTGCTGTTCCTCCTGTACGGCCAAGAAAGAGAAACCTAAAGTAAAACCACCGGTGCCGGTAAAGGTGGCGCCGGCGATGCAAAAAGATGTGCCGGTCCAGATCAAGGCCATCGGCAACATCGAGGCGTACACCACTGTTGCCATAAAGTCGCAGGTAAGCGGCCAGATCGCGCGGATCCATTTCACGGAAGGGAGTGACGTGGAGAAGGGCGCCCTGCTGATCAGCATCGACCCGGAGCCGTTCCGGGCAACGCTCAGCCAATGCGAGGCTACCTTGGCCAAGGATCAGGCCCAGGCGAAATTCGCACGGGAACAGGCGAACCGTTACGAAGGGTTGCTGAAGGACGGCATCGTAACCCGGGACCAGTACGAGTCGCTCCATTCAAACGCCGAATCATTGGAGGCTACCCTGGCTGCCGATCGGGCAGCCATCAAGAACGCCAGAATCCAGCTCGGTTATTGCTCCATCCGGTCGCCGATCTCCGGCCGGACCGGCACGGTTGCCCTGCAGACCGGCAACCTGGTGAAGGCGAACGATCTGCCTATAGTGACCATCAATCAGCTCAGCCCGATCTATGTCACCTTTTCCCTCCCCGAAAAACGGCTTGCTGAAATAAAGCGGGCCATGGCGGCCAGTCAACTGAAGATCGAGGCCGTTATCCCCAATGAACCGGGAAGCACCGAGACCGGAACCATCAGTTTTCTGGACAATGCCGTGAATCCGGCCACGGGCACCATCAAGCTCAAGGGAGTTTTCGCCAATAAGGCACGCAAACTCTGGCCGGGACAGTTTACCGACGTGGTCATAACGCTCGCCTCCCGTCAGAATGCCGTGGTCATTCCGACCCATGCCATCCAGACCAGCCAGGAGGGAGAGTTTGTCTATGTGGTGAGGCCGGATACGACGGTGGAGATGCGGCAGGTAACATCTGCTACTGTGGCAGGCGAAGAAACAGTCATCGAGAAGGGTCTGGCACCGGGTGAGACCGTAGTGGTGGACGGCCAGCTGCGTCTGACACCCGGGGCGACCGTTGAAGCGAAAGAGAAGCCACCTGCCGGGAGCAAGAAGTAATGAATATCGCGGATCTTTTCATCCGCCGCCCCATCATGACCTCCCTGATCATGATCGCCATCCTGATCTTCGGGGTGGTCTCCTATCGCGGGCTGCCGGTTAACGACCTCCCCAACGTGGATTTCCCGACCATCCAGGTAAACGCCAGCCTCCCCGGCGCCAATCCGGACACCATGGCCTCGGCGGTGGCGACGCCGCTGGAGAACCAGCTCTCTACCATTGCCGGCGTCGATTCCATGACCTCGACCAACGGTATCGGCACCACCAGGATCACTCTCCAGTTCAACCTCGACCGGGATATCGACGCGGCTGCCCAGGATGTCCAGGCAGCCATCTCCCTGGCCATCCGCTTCCTGCCGAAAAACATGCCAACGCCCCCATCGTTCCGCAAGGTGAACCCGGCTGACCAGCCGGTGCTCTACCTGGCGCTCAGCTCCCCTTCGCTGCCGCTCTCGACCGTAGACGAGTATGCCCAGACCCTGATCGCCCGCCGCATCTCCACCATCAGCGGCGTGGCACAGGTCAATGTATTCGGGTCGCAGAAATACGCCGTGCGTGCCCAGCTCGATCCGAAAGCGCTGGCCTCCCGCCGGATCGGTATCGATGAAGTGGCGACCGCCATTGACGAAACCAATGTCAATCTGCCGACCGGGACTCTGGACGGGACAAAACAGGCCTATACCATCGAAGCCAGCGGCCAGCTCTTCAAGGCGGCTGCCTACCGGAAGCTGGTGGTGGCGTACCGGGACGGCTCGCCGGTGAGGCTGGAAGAGCTCGGGACTGTTCTCGACAGCGTGGAGAACACCAAGACCGCCAGCTGGTACAACGGCACGCGAGCCATCGTGCTGGCCGTCTATCGCCAGCCAGGGACCAACACTATCGAGGTAGTAGACAGTGTCAGGAATCTGCTTCCCGGGTTCCGCAGCCAGATACCGGCTTCGGTCGAGCTTAATGTGCTGTTTGACCGCTCGACCATGATCCGTGAATCGATGCATGACGTCAAGTTCACCCTGGTATTGACTATCGGCCTGGTCATCATGGTGATCTTCCTCTTTCTGCGCAATCTTTCCGCCACGATCATCCCGTCGCTGGCGCTCCCCATGTCCATCGTCGGCACCTTCACCGTCATGCATCTCTTCGGCTTCTCTTTAAACAACATCTCCATGATGGCACTGACCCTGGCAGTTGGCTACGTGGTGGATGACGCCATCGTCATGCTGGAAAATATCGTCCGGCACATGGAAAAGGGTGAGAGCGCTATGGAGGCCGCTTTCAAGGGCTCCCGTGAAATCGGCTTCACCATCATCTCCATGACCATATCGCTGGTAGCGGTCTTTATCCCGGTCCTGTTCATGGGGGGGATACTGGGGCGCCTGCTGCACGAATTCGCCATCACCATCAGCGCGGCGATCCTGGTCTCCTGCTTCGTCTCTCTTACCCTGACCCCCATGCTCTGCAGCCGTTTTCTGAAACCGCCGGCAACTGATCACCATGGCCGGCTATTCCTGGTGATGGAGCGTTTTTTTGACGGCATGCTCCATCTGTACGAGAGATCCCTGAAACAGGTGCTGCACTACCGGCGGACAGTCATAGCGGTGACGATCACACTCACCCTGTTTACCGGCTGGCTCTTCACCACTGTTCCCAAGGGTTTCCTGCCGACTGAAGACACCGGCCGGATCAACGCCGAAACCGAGACGGCCCAGGGGACCTCCTTCGCCGATATGAAACTGCACCAGGAGGCAGTAGCGGCCATCATCGCCAAGGACCCCAATGTCGAAGGCTTCATGTCATCCATCGGAGGAAACCACGGCAGCAACGCCGGTAGTTTTTTCATGCGGCTGAAACCACGTGATCAGCGCAAACTCTCCGCAGACGAGGTGATTCAGGAGTTGCGCCCCAAGCTTGCAAAGGTCCCGGGGATTCGCGTCTTCCTGAAAAACGTCCCCTCGATCCAGATCGGCGGCACCAGTTCCAAAAGCCAGTACCAGTTTACCCTGCAGGGCCAGGATACGGATGAGCTGTACCGGTCCGCCACCGAGTTCGAGGCTAAACTGCGGGAGCTGCCGAAACTGATGGACGTGACCAGCGACCTGCAAATCAGCAATCCTCAGGTGCATGTTGAGATCAACCGGGACAAGGTGGCGGCCCTGGGGCTCTCTGTACTCCAGGTGGAGGATGCGCTATCATATGCCTACGGGTCGCGCCAGGTCTCATCCATTTTTGCCCCGACCAATCAGTACCAGGTGATAATGGAACTTGACCCGCTCTACCAGGGTGATCCGTCAGCGCTGGGGATGCTCTACATTCGTGGCAAAACAGACCAACTGGTGCCGCTGGAAACTATCGCAACCATTTCAAAAGCCATCGGCCCGCTGGCGGTAAACCATCTGGGGCAGCTGCCGGCGGTCACTATCTCGTTCAACCTTCGCCCCGACGTTGCCTTGGGCGATGCCATGATTCTGGTCGATAAACTGGCCGGCACCACGCTCCCCCAGTCGGTCAGCACCAGCTTCCAGGGTACGGCCCAGGCCTTCAAGTCCTCGTTCAGCGGCTTGTGGCTGCTCCTGGCAATGGCAATCTTCGTTATTTACGTGGTCCTCGGTGTGCTTTATGAAAGCTACATCCACCCGATTACCATCCTTTCCGGACTGCCGGCAGCCGGTTTCGGGGCGCTGATCACCCTGCTGCTCTTCAAATGCGACCTGAATATTTATGCCTTTGTCGGCATCATCATGCTGATAGGTATCGTCAAGAAGAACGCCATCATGATGATCGACTTCGCCCTGGAAGCGGAACGGGAGAATGGCAAACAGCCGCTGGACGCCATTTTCGAGGGGGCGATGGTACGTTTCAGACCAATCATGATGACCACCATGGCGGCCCTGATGGGAACCATGCCGATTGCCATCGGCATGGGAGCGGGCGGAGAGTCACGACAACCGCTGGGGCTCGCGGTTGTGGGCGGACTGCTGACGTCGCAATTGCTGACCCTTTACATCACTCCCGTGGTCTACTACTATATGGACCGACTGCTGCACAAAGTGCGGCCGCGAAAAACGATAGTATGAAAAGCACTGCCTGGAGTCGTAATATCTGGCTATAAACCTGATAACGGCGTACAGTTACCCCGCTGACCTACCACCAGAAATCATTTCTCTTCGTCATTTTGACGCCCCCTGTTTTCCGGTCATCTCAATTGGTATGAGGCCCCTATTCCCCCAACAGGGGGATTACGTTGCGAACCTTGCGTTTTAGACCCGTTCGGCCCTTTGCACGATCACATGCCGTTTAAGCATTCAAGTGCTTGAAAAGGAAAAACTATGGATAGAGTAAGAATCGGCTGTAACTATGAACAACAACCCCTCTGGAAAGTGATCCTCGGTGTCCCCCTCATCTACCTGCCGATAATCACGACCGTACCATTCGTGGCTATCGGTGTTATTCTGATTAAAACACATCTGACGTATGTCGGCGGCATGGAGATAAAGTCGTATTCTGATTTTGTCCCCGCATGGATTTCCCATCGGTATGAAAATGATGAGCAGCCAGCCATCAACATTTCCCGGTTTCATCCGGCGCACTACCGGTTTTTCTGGATCTTCAACTGCAAGCTCTACTGTCCCTTGAGTGTCGCACTCTTCAGGTATGTTGTGTATTTGGTGAAAATAGTGGAGAATTGGTGGTGTCCGTTTGCCCATGACCAAAAGAGGGAATACGAGGAAGGCGCTATCGACAAGTCCTTTTGGCATGTTGATCCGGAGGAGCTCGTAAAGCTGCATCCCGACGACAAACAAAACCCGATCTGGAATGAAAAGGGAGAATAAAGGACTCACCATGGCCTCTCTGGATTTTGAACAGGAAAAAAGAGTCTTCAGTAAGTACTACGAAAGCAACCGGAAACTATTCGCTGATGCCAGGAACGCCTACGTCCGCATCATCGGCTCACTGCTCAAGCAGTCCGATGTGGGCGAAGTGACGAAAATAGAGGGTCGGGTCAAGGAAAAAGAGGAGTGCATCAAGAAATTTCATCGTAAATACCAGAGTACGCTCGAAACCGATGAACAGCCCTACGAGATAAAGGATTTTATTTCCGACCTGATCGGCATCCGGATCGTCTGCCTCTACGAAGACCAGATCCCCGTGGTATCGGAGGTGCTGCAACGTCACTTCAAGACCCTCGACGTCACCGACAAGACATCGGCTGTGGAGAGCACCGAGGACTCCTTCGGTTACAAGGGGCTGCACATGGACCTGGCCCTGAGCGCAGAGATGGCTTCCCTGCCGAAGTACCTCCCCTATGCGGACCGTCCTTTCGAAGTGCAGATCAGGTCCTTGATCCAGGATGCCTGGAGCGTGCTGGACCACAAGATCAAATACAAAAAGTCGATCCCCCTCGATCTCAAGCGAAGGATCAATATTCTCTCCGCCCTGTTTGAGCTTGCCGACCGGGAATTCAAGGAAATCCGCAACGCTACCACGGAACTGATGGAGCAGGCGACGGTGGCGCCGATCAGCGATCATATCGATGACGCCCGGGAAACGGCAGGAATGGCAGCATCGACAGCCAGCGCAAAAACGGTAAACGTCTTTAATTTCCTCCGTGTCGCTGGCCATTTCTTCAGGGATTTCGAATTCGAAGACCACAAAGTTGACGACTTCGTACAGGACATCCTGGGACTTGACAGTGGCTTTCAGAAGTCAGATCTGCATACCTGCCTGACCGAGAATCTGAAAACCGTAAAAGATTACCGCGACCATTTGCTTGCGGAAAACCCCGACAGAACCTTCAGTCCCTACACCTCGATACGACACTGCCTGTACCTCTACGACCAGGAAGTCTTCGGACGGATTTTAGCCAAGAGAGCGAGAGAACGCTTCGCAGGCTGGCTGAAAGTAGCCCGGGCAACATCTTCCTTATGATTTGGACAGCCGTTTAATCCGAGGGAACTAAGCAGACCCCAGACGCAAGAAAGGCCGCACCCGGAAGGATGCGGCCTTTCATTTTTTATACCGGCAAGCAGGGGATCAGGATTACATCCCCATCGTGCCTCCCCCTGTCGGCTTCATCTTGCTGCCGGAGTAGTTCCAGAAGTAACGACTGCTGGTCATGTTGGTAAACAGGGGAGTTGTGCTGCCCGAACCGCCATTCATGGCCATCAGCATTGTCTGCATCTGGGTCTGCATCTGGGTCATGAAAGCGCTGCCGGTACCCGTATTCATAGCGTAAACCATTCCCGGCAGGTTCTGGTCGATCACCCCCATCATGGTCTGGAAGCGTCCGGCGTTCACGCTATTGCTGGGCATGACAAGAGTGGCCTGACTCCCCATGAGCGTCGCCATCTGGGTTGCCACCTGGTGCATGGTCTGATACTGACTCTGGGTCTGACCGGCACCGGAACCGGCGATATAGTCGGCAAGCATGTCCAGACCCGCCGGCATACCCATCTGGTTTCGCAGCTGGGTCATCGCATCGGCCATGGTCAGGCCGGGGTTGGCGGCAAGTTTCTGCTGGAGAAGGGTCGACATGGGGCTAATGAAGTCCGTTTTCCCTGCGGGTGCGCAGAGGACATAGCTGTTCGGCACCGCCTGGTTGGTGTCCCTGTCCATGGTACTGCCGGCAATGGCATGAACCACAACGGGATATTTACCCGCATCGGCAGCCGGTACGGTAAGGGTGTATTTCCCGGAACTGTCGGTCATGGTTTTCGGCTCGTTACCGTCCCACTGGTAGTTGTTGTTCATGTCGAGGAACACCTCGGCGTTCTGCAGATACCCATCGGCGACAACGCCGCTTATTTGTGCGGCCGGAGCAGTAGTAGAAGTGCCGCTCCCGCCTCCGCACCCGGCAATGATGCCGACAGTCAGAATAGACGCTACTGCTGTGATTCTTTTTATCATGGTAGTTTCTCCTTTAATTTGTTGTGCAGGCAACGGTTAGAAGTCATAGGAAATAGCGAGCCCCATGCCGTAGTCGGGGCTGGCCGTTTCGATACCCTTGGCCAGATACCCATCGATGCCCGTATGCTTCGTGAACTGGTATTTGACCCGCAACCGCGCCTCCAGGAGGGATGATCCCCCCTCAACGGTAGCGGAGCTTCCTTTGAGTAACAGCATCGGGCGTAACCGCTCCGTAAGCTGGTAACCGCCGCCGGCGTAGTAGTACAGATAGTCCTTGACCGCCAGAACCGACGATTTCCCCTGCAGGGCGTACCCCACCTCACCGTTGGCAAACCAGTCGCCAAACCACTTGGTGAGCTCAACGGCAAATCCCTCGTCAAAGGCCCCGGTTCCGAGGAATTTATTCTTGTCGGCGGTGGGAAACTTCACGTAGAAATTGGGACGGATCGCCGGAATGAACTTTTCTTCGGTATACAGGACATACCCCGCCTTCAACTTCACGTCGCCAAGCCCGTTCTGGGAACTGTCGACATTCCCCGCTGACGCAGTCGTCATCTGGCCGGAACCAGTGCCGGCCCCCGTGCCGGAACTCCCCATGGCCAGCATCGCCGATCGAGTCCCCGTTGATTGCCCCTGCATCCCCATGAACTGGCCTGCCACCACCGCGCTGCTGCTCTGGTAGACAAAGGGAATCTCCAGGGAGAAATCAAGCCGTTCGGTAGGGTAGACCGCCGCCGTAAACGGCATGTAGATGGAGTCTGTCGTGACGCCCGTACCGTATTTTCCCGAGGCAAATTCAAAGCCGAGGCCAACGGCATAGTCGGGTCCGGCTGCATAACTCCCCGCCGGAAGAAGGACCGTGGTCATAACTGCAAGAATGATGGAATATTTCCCCAATCCCCAAAATTGTCTCACCGTATACTCCTTGTTAAAGAAAAATCGATTCCGGTACATTTCGCAGCGGCTGACGTCAGCGCCTCATCATTCCGCCGCCTCCCCCCCGCATCATCCCGCCACCCGGACCATTGGACATCCTGCCGCCCATATTCCCCCCTGACCAGCCCGCTCCTCCCCGCTCGTTCCTCACCACCGCCCTGGTACCGGTTGTCCGGTTCGTGAGTTTCTGTACCAGCAGATAGGTTTTGCCGTCCCGGCCCTGTGCCTTCGAACCTTTAGCAGTAATTTCGTCGTTGGTACGGAGCGGGATTTCCTGTTTCGCCCAGAAACGCTCAGGGCCAAGGCTGAGACTGATGGTTTCACCGGCTGTTCTGACGTCAACGAAAACCTGCCCGTTTTCATCGGTCCGCGGGGAAGATGCCACTCGGCCCGAGACGGTCGTCACCGTGTTGACATCGTATCCCTTGTTGAAGTCAAGACCGCTCTTCCCCAGATCATCACCGCCGAAGCCGAAACCGGCAAACGAGGTGCCGATGAACAGGCAGTTCAGAACGACTGCCAGCGTTATGACAAGGGAAAAGCGGTCTTTCCTCATGTTAAGCAACTCCTGAAAAGTGTTAGTTGGTGGTTGTGGTCGTGGACGATTTTCCGCCGGTCATGCCGCTGCCGCTCCTGGTCCCCTGGTGCGTGCCGGCCCCGTTCCTGGCCGCATGATTCGGTCCGGCGCCGTTCATTGTAGCGTGCTGCATGCCGGTGTCGTCAGCAGCACTGCTTTGCATCATGCTTCCCTGCCCGGCGCCCAGATGCATGCCGGAAGAGGACTGATGACCGCCGGACATGCTCCCTCCGCTCCGCCCTCCCCCTGCACCGCCGCCAAAAGCGAATGCCTGGGCGGTAAAGGAGAGGGCAGCAATTGTCACTGCCAGAGAAACCGTTCTGTTTGTTTTCATAGGTAACTACCTCCTGCGTGAAATGTTGATTCTGCAGGAGAGTATTCCACGGTCCGTGCCAACGGCATCATGTCGCATAACATGCTGATTTTGCTGGGACAACCTAGTCCTTGCACCTACGTTGCCGGGCGAATACGTGCAAGACTTTGCACGTGTCGGGCAGAGTTTTGCACCTCATTACACTTCTTCAAGGAGTCCGTACTCCTTGAGCCGGTACTGGAGCGTGCGTCGGGAAATCCCCAGTTCCTCGGCTGCCAGCCGGCGGTTGCCGCCATGGTTGCGAAGGACCTTGACGATAATCTCACGCTCCGTGGATTTAAGCACGTCCCTGCTCTGCAGAGGGGCTTCCCCCTCCTTACGGAACAGTTCACCGGGGAGAATGTCGCGTGTTATGCGATCGGTCGCCAATATGGCCGCTCGTTCCATAACGTTCTGCAACTCCCGGACATTTCCCGGCCAGGAATAGGCCAGCATCGCCTCCCGCGCTCCATCTTCCATCCCCGACAGTTTTTTCCCGACCTGCTGACTGAACCGGTGGAGGAAATAATCCGTCAAACGGGGAATGGCATCTTTCCGTTCCCGCAGGGGAGGGAGCTGGAGGGGAAAGACGTTCAAACGATAGAACAGGTCCTCCCGAAAGCGCCGCTCTGCCACCTCGCGCTTCAGATCGCGGTTGGTGGCAGCGATCACCCGCACGTCCGCCTTGATTTCTCTGGTGCCACCGACACGTTCGAAAACCCGTTCCTGGAGGACACGCAGCAACTTTGCCTGCAACGCCAGCGGCATTTCGCCGATTTCGTCGAGGAAGATTGTTCCACCGCGCGCCAGCTCGAATTTACCCTGTCGGGCCTGCACCGCCCCGGTAAAGGCCCCTTTTTCATGGCCGAACAGTTCACTCTCCAGGAGATTCTCCGGAATGGCGGCACAGTTCAGAGGGACAAAAGCAGACCGGTTCCGGGGGCTGAGCAGATGGATGGTTCTGGCCACAAGCTCCTTGCCGGTGCCGCTTTCACCGTAGATAAGAACATTGGCGGTAGTAGCCGCCACGTTGTGCACAAGCTTCTGCACCTCTTCCATGGCGTGCCCCGCAAAGACAAGATTTTCCGGGGGGAGTCCGGCGGCTTCGGACTCCTTGAGAGACAGGTAGTCCCTTGTCCTGCTTTGATTTTCCATAGTCCGCTTCACCAGGAGGAGGAGCGTGTCGGGATCGGCGAGTGGCTTGGTGAGGAAATCCACCGCCCCTTCCTTCATGGCGGCCACCGCCTCGTCAACCCTGCCAAAGGCGGTCAGAAAGATAAACTGGGGAGGCGAAGGATTATTCCTGGTTTCCCGAAAGAGTTCAAGCCCCCCCTTTCCCGGCATTTTCAGATCCGATATGACAAGGTCGAAATCTTCCTGGCGGAGGAGGCGAAGTCCTGTCACCCCCTCTTCAGCGGTTTCCACCTCGTACCCCTCATCTTCAAGGATGGTGCGCAGGAAACTCCTGAACGTTTCATCGTCCTCCACAAGAAGAATTCGTCCCTTCATGACTGGCTCCCTCCCTTACGCTGTCCCTTCACACCGGGGAGGACAAGGGAAACCGTCGTCCCTTTTCCCGGTGTACTCTCAACGTGTATGTTTCCCTTGTGTTCCTCGACGATTTTCTTGCAGAGGGCAAGTCCCAAACCGGTACCCCGCGCCTTGGTCGTAAAAAACGGCTCGAATATCCTGTTCATATCTTCGGCAGCGATACCGTGACCGGAATCGCTCACGGAAATGGTTACATTCTTACCGGTGGCCCCCCCGCGTAAACTGAGATTTCCCCCATCGGGCATTGCCTGCAGGGCATTTTTCATGAGATTGAGCAGCACCTGCCCCAGCTTGTCCCGGTTGCCGGACACCTCCAGTCCCTCCCGGCATTCGCACTTGACCGTGACATGCTGCGCCTCCGCTTCGTGACGGATAAGAGAGACAGCCCCGTCAACCAGATCGTGGAGATCGACAACCCCCATGGAGAAAGATTCACTCCCGGCATAGGCAAGAAGATCGTTTACCAGACGCTCAAGGCGGAGGGTTTCTTTGACGATCCCCTGGGCAAAGCCGGCGTTCCGGGCGTCCTGGGGCTTCTTCTCAACAATCTGAGCGTACCCCTTGATTCCCGCCAGGGGATTGCGTATCTCGTGGGCAAGCATGGCCCCCATCTCCCCCAGTTGCGCCAACCTTTCCCGCTGTTCCATTTCAATCTTGTGACGTTCCTCTCTCAGGGAAAAACGGTACAGGATCGCCAGAAGTACCCATCCTGCAATGAGGAGGGAGAATATGGCCGCCAGGTTGAATTCGGCACGCCTGACTACCGCATCGGCCCGGTAGGTGTGGAGGGTGATGCAGAGGGCGAGGGTTTCTCCGGGGAGGTAGAGAGGCGAGCAGAACTCATATGCCTTTTCTCCGGTGCCCAGGGTTACGCGTGTCGCAGTGCCCGTTTTGTTGCGCAGAACTGCAATGAACCTGTCAATATCAGTGGAAGTTCCAACAAGATCGGCGTTGGTGTGAAAACGATACCTCCCTTCACCGTCGATCAGTGCAAAAAAGGCGATATCGGTGGTGTGAAATTCGGCAAGGGAGTGAAGAGAGGGATCGCGAGCCGCCATCCCTTCAATGGCTGCGGCGAGGGAATGGGCAAGACCAAGGAGATTTTCTTCGGCAATAGAGCGGGAAGCCCGATAATTACTTACGGCAAACCAGACGAGAAACAGGGAAATTCCCATCCCGCTTACTAGGAAAAATCTTTTGAGCATAGTCCCCTTTGATAGGGATGAAAACCGTGGCAGGAGGAACAATCGCCCTCGCTACCACGGCATCCCATCTGTGATGCATGGGTGTGTCAGTATGGTTCTATGCTGACGATTCTGACATGTTCCCGCACCATCCGGCCGTCTTCATACACTTTTTCCCTGATCTTTCTGCAATGGCTGTGCTCATCGTACCCGACAGGCTCCGCATAATAGTAACCGCGCCTGTCGTCGGTGCGGTACTCCACCGGTCTGTCGGCATAGGCTGCTTCCCTTGCCCCCTGTAGCGATATATCGGCAATCGTTGCCCCTGCAACAGCACCCAGGGTCGCGCCGATAACCCCTCCCCGCCAGGGATTTCTCACGTCAAGCAAAGCGCCGGCAATCCCCCCCATCGTTCCACCTGCCATACCCCCTGGATACTGATAAGGGGCACACGCGGTAATAAGCAGGCCACCGGCTACAATCAACGCCATCGTTTTTACATAACCTTTCATTATTCTATCCTCCATGACAGATATTTTCCACAGAGAATATATTCCACAAAATATGCCAATATCTGAATTCATTGCAAACCGCTCTGATTTCGACAGGTACGGGCAGAACAAAAAAACTAGCCATCTAATCGGTGCAAAACATTGCACTTAACAGTAACAATCTTGCACCCCCCTGCACATCCTCCATCGTCAAATCGGTCAAGGATACCGGGAGTACGCCTGTATTGATAAAATTTATACATCAGTCATAACGCCTTAGTTGTTCCGGCCAATGCTCTGCAGACCAGCCAGAAGGGAGTGTTTGCCTCTACGGTGATGCAGGATAATGCGGTGGATGAACGCTCGGCTACACCTGACGCCGTAGTGGGCGATTTGACGGTTATCAAAGGATGAAGCATGGTAGGAATGGTTGAAATTCTAGCGGCGAGCCGTTGGCAGTGAAATGAAAAAGGTGCTTCCTTTACCGAGGATACTTTCCACCCACACCTTCCCTCCGCACGCAGTCACCATCTCCCGTACCAGCGCCAGTCCCAGCCCCGCACCGGTAAATGTGCGGCGGTCGCCACTCTCAACCTGATAAAACCTGTCGAAAATCTTTCCCAGCACTTCCGGGGGCATCCCGATTCCCTCGTCCCTTACCCAGACGGTAACAGTTTCATCATCACCTTTCACAGCGCCGATCATGATATCGCCCCCTTTGGGAGAATACTTGATGGCATTGGAGAGAAGGTTGCTCAGTATGCGGTGCACTTGTCCTTCCTCTACGAAAACAAGGGGTAAGTCCGGGGGGAGTTCCAGGTGTATCCTGTGGCTCACAGCACGAGCCTTGAAGAGCGTCACGGTTTCCTCGATCAGGGGCTGCAACGCCACCGGCTTGCCCGTTTCAATCGACGGTTTTGCTTTTTTTGCTTTCAGCTGTTGCAGGGAGAGAAAATTGGAGAGGAGGTCGTTGAGTCTCTGGTTCTCCTTCTGGATGATATGCAGATATTCGTGCGTTTTCCCCTCATCCACGTCATTGTCCAGGAGAAAATCAATGTAACCGCACATGGCCGTCAGCGGCGTTCTCATCTCGTGACTTACGGCAGAGAGCAAGTCATCCTTCATCTGCAACATGTCCTGCAGATCGGTTATATCCACGGCGACCGTAACGTGGACAGTTCTGCCGTCAACCCACGATATCCTCTTTTCCACGCAATGGTACCATCGCCCGGTCAGGGAGTTTTTATACTCGAATATATGCTGGGGATTCGGATCGAGCCCCTGGCCATCACCATCAGTGAGGGGGCAGGGATGGGGGTGGTTGCACCCTGTTACGTCATCACACGCTCTCCCCTGCCAATCGTCGCCGAAGATGGATATGCCGTATTTATTGAGGTACACGAGGCTCCAGGTCTTCGCGTCGGCAACATGGACGATGACACTCAGTTCATCGAATATGGTTGAGATCTGCCTGAACTGGGCATGAAAGGCTTCCTCCGCCCGCTTCCGCTCGGTGATGTCCTCCACGAAACCTTCAAGGAATTGAACCTGGCCCGTGTCGTCCCGCACTGCCCGCATATACAGATTGGCGATGAAGAGCGTCCCGTCATTGCGACGATAGTCCACCTCCCGCCGGGCGAAACCGCTCGACTCCACCGCGGCACCAATCACCCCATTGCGCTGATCAGGGTTGACAAATATCTGCTTCGGTATGTCACTGATGGTTTCCACCATCTGCTCTGGCGAATCGTAACCAAACAGACTTGTTAGAGCCGGGTTTACGCTCAGGAACCGGCCATCGACTGTAGACTGGAATATTCCGAACGGCGCACCTTCAAAGATCGCCCGGTATTTTTCATCTGACTTGTAAAGCTCCTTCTTCGCCATCCGCCGCGCATCAGCCTCAAGAAGCTCCCGTTCGATTGCGGGGAGCAGACGGGCGAGCCGCCCTTTGAGGATGTAGTCATGGGCACCGGCCTGCATGACTTCCACGGCGGTTTCTTCCCCCATTTTTCCGGACACCACGATGAACGGCATATCACTACCGCTCTCCCTGACCAAACGCAGGGCATCGAGCCCGCTGAACCCCGGCAAGACATAATCTGAAAGAACAAGGTCCCACGTCCTCGCTGCCAGCGCCATTTTGAGGGTATCCGCCGACTCGACTCGCTCGTGGAACGGCTCGTACCCCCCCTTCCGGAGTTCGCGGAGCAGAAGCATGGCGTCATCTTCAGAATCCTCAACGAGGAGGACGGATAGAGGTTTTGGCACGGTTACAGCTCCTGTGTGACCGGGTTAGATTCGATTCGATGGCGGGGCCAGATTCAATACCAGCCAGTACATGCCCAACGTCTTTACCGCCTTCCTGAATTCCTCGAAATCGACCGGTTTGCGGACATAGCTGTTGGCCCCCAGCTTGTAGCCTTCAACCAGGTCGCGGTCTTCATCCGACGTGGTCAGAATGACCACCGGCAGGGTATGCGTCCTGGAATCAGCGCGGATACGCTTCAACACCTCAAAACCGTTCACTTTCGGCAGATTGAGATCGAGCAGCACCAACTCGGGGAGGCGACAAGAGTCACCTTGCGTCGTGCCAAAAAGGAAATCGATCGCCTCAGTACCATCACGAGCCACGACAACCTCGTTTGCAATATTGCTGTTCTTCAAGGCACGCAGGGTCAGGGCCTCGTCATCCGGGTTATCCTCTACCAGCAGAATCAGTTTCCTATTCATTGTGCTCCTCCCCCCAGGGTGAAATAGAAGGTCGCCCCCTCTCCCTCTGCACCTTCCGCCCAGATGCGACCTCCATGACGATGTATGATACGTTGCACTGAAGCAAGACCGATCCCGGTCCCCTCGAATTCGTCACTCTTGTGAAGCCGCTGAAATGCACTGAATAGCCTGTCCACATACTCCATGTTAAAACCGGCACCGTTATCCCTGACAAAGTATACCATGCTCCCGATGTCTCCCGTAACGCCGAATTCGATCCTGGGCCGGTCGGTACGGCGGGTAAACTTCCATGCATTGCCGACGAGATTTTCCAGTACCGTGCGAATCAGCACCGGATCCGCATCGGCAACAACTGTCGGGGATATCTGGAACTCTACCCCCCTGATCTCCTCAGAACGCTGCAGCTCTTCGGCAATGTTCCGAACCATGTCGCTCAGGTTGACGGCTTCCAGGTGCATCTCACCACGGGTTATTCGGGAGAGCCCGAGGAGATCGTCGATCAGTCTGCCCATCCTGACGCAGGCATTGCGGATGCGATGGAGGTAGTCCTTCCCCTGTGCGTCCAGTTTATCCTCATAATCCTCGAGCAGTGCAAGGCTGAAACCGTCGATGCCGCGCAGCGGCGCCCGCAGGTCGTGGGATACGGAATAGGCGAAGGCATCGAGTTCCTCGTTGGCGGCCTCAAGTTGGGACGTGCGGTCCTTAACCCGCTGTTCGAGCTCCATGTTCAGGATTTGTATTTCTTCTGCCGCCAGCCTGCGTTGCTCGGTAAGTAACTTGAACGACTGAACCAGTTCCTCTACATCCGAACTGGTGGCAAAAATCGCTGGAGCCTCATTGCAGTTCAAGTCACGGTAACTCCTGAGAGCATCAGCGAGAACACCGATTTCCCGGGTCGCGCGGCGCGCCAGGACAACGGCAAGAAGAATGCCCGCTGCCGTCGTTACGAGGCTGATCACGACTATGGCGACAATCAGATTACGGTTCTGCCGGTCAATTGCCCGGCGCTTCAGGCCGAGATGCAGTACCGTTCCCCCCGGCGACCTTCCGGACCGTATGTCATAGAACACTCTCCCGGCGGTGTCCTGGAATTCCCATACAGATGGCTGATCCGATGCTGCCGACTGCTGCAGCAGTGTCACGGGGATACCTTTTGAAAAAGTTGACACATACGGCATGCCGTCCACGGTAACAAAGGCGTAGTCGAGGAGGTCACTCCCCTTGATTTCGTTCACAAGAAACTGTTTCATCGCCATCCGGTCATCCCACAGGACTTGCCGTTCCGCCGCATCGAGGAGAACCATTGCACGGGTCTTGAAGAGATCCTTCTGTTGTTCGCGATTATTACTGACGGTGAACAGCACATAAGAACCGCCGATGGCGACGGTCATCAGAGTCAGGAGCAGGACCATGCTCAAAAAGACTATTTTCTGCAGTCTCATCGCTGCTCGCTCTCGCGCGTTTTCAGCCAGCGGTTCATAGCACGGACCGTATTATACATTCCGTCGTTCCCTTCGGCAAACCGGTCAATCTGCAGTTTCTTCATGAGCGCAGCCGCTTCTCTGTCCTCATGAAGAGAGAGAAAAACGTGTTTGAGCTGCTTTTTCAGCTCACTGTCGAGCCCGGCAGGGACAACCACCGGCGGGATACCGTACGGGGGCGATTTTTCGATTATTTTCGTGCGGCCGGTGAGCTCAGGATTGATGGTGTTGAAAAACTCCCAGATCAGGGAGTCCACAGCCGCGCCGTCTGCCAGCTCGTCCGCCACCGCCTTGATGGAGTTGTCATGGCTGTGGGTGAAAAAAAACTCGCTGAAGTAGGTTGGTATTTTCTCCCCCCGCTTGGCGAGCATATAGGCAGGAACAAGGTAACCGCTGTTGGACCCCTCGTCGACGAAAGCGAATTTGTGCCCCCTGAGATCGGCAAAGGAACTATAGGGACTGTCATGGGGAACGATGATGTAGGAATGGTAGACCTTTTCTCCATGGACTACCGGCACGGCAATAATTTCCATACCGAACTCGTCGTGCCCTTCGGTATAGGGACCCGAGCAGACAAATGCAACATCGACCTCACGGTTTTTTACCAACGAGTTTACTTCCCCATAGGTGCGGCGTTGCACGAAGACCGCTTCACGCCCCATCCGGCGTGAAATAAGACGCAATAGCTCCTCATAGTACGTACGCGTTGTTTCGGGGGAGATCATTGCGGCGACAGCAATACGGAGAACTTTTTTCGGATTGCCTGCCGGGGCATTCGATGCAACAGGAGCGACCTTCTCCATATCTACCTGCGGCTTCCGGCTGTCACAGGAAACGGTGAACAATGCCAGTATGATAAGCAGAAAGAGTGCTAATGAATATGGCGGGTTTCTCCTCATCGAAGAATGTTCTTTCATGGCATCACCCCATATCGCGGCAGACTTTAAATATAGTTTTATTAATATTACTACATTTACCGCTTTTTTAGCACACTCGCTCACCTTTTCCACTTCCTTAATCCTTTTGGTCGGATTTATCCCGATACATCCTCTCGTCACTCAGCTTTAAAGCTTTCGCAAGCTGATCTTTGTTTTCTGCGGAAGCAATGCCGAAAGCGATGCTCACCTGACCAGTGGTGATTTCGGGGCAGTTCACAATCCTCCCGACAGCTTCCTCGGCAACAGTGGCAGCCGTCCCCGGAAGAAGAACGGCAAATTCGTCACCCCCGATACGAGCGACTATGTCCTTGGCCCTGAATACTCGAAGGATAATCCGGGCCGCCAACCGGATCAGATCATCCCCCGCTTCATGCCCCAGGGTATCATTGACAGTTTTCAGACCGTTTACGTCCGCCATCACGATGCTCACGGGAAACATTCTGCCATGGGCAAGCCGTTCCAACTCTCCATCGAAAAATGCCCGGTTATAGAGGCCGGTCAACATATCGTGAGTGCTATCGTGCCTGAGCCGTACCTCAACTTCTTTGCGGCTGGTAACGTCATGGGCGATGCCGATGATGCCGATGGCCACTCCTGAGTCATTGAAGATGGGCGTTTCGATCTTCTCCACGTACTGAATCTTCCCCTCTCGATCAACTATGGACTCTTCGAAATACGTACGCGTCCCGGTCGCCATGACATTTTTGAAGTCTTCCCTATATTTATCCGCACGTTCAGGCGGATAGATATCATAATCGCTCTTCCCGGCCAGATCCTCAGGAGTCAAGCCAAACGCCTTGCTGAAGGGATCGTTTACCGCGACATACCGACCCTTTCTGTCCTTGAGCCAGGCCATATTGGGGATATTGTCAAGAATGGCCTGTTGCTGACGAATAACTTCGCTGATTCGCTCCTCCGCCACCTTGCGCTCGGTAATGTCTTCCATCGCCAGGAGGATAATGTGTGAACCGATATCTTCCCGGAAAATCTGTCGGGCGTTGAGCAGAATTGTCTTGCGGCCGATGTCGAGGAAATCATGCTCGACTTCATAGCCATTGAACACGGTATCGTGGGGAAGAATTTCCTCAAAAAGAACCCGCAGCTTGGGAATGTCCCATTGCCGGTTACCGAGGTCGTAGATGAAATAGCCGATGGTTTCGTCGGGCGTTACCTTGAAGGTATCGTAGAAGCTGTGGTTGGCGGTGAGTATCTTCAGGTCGTAATTCAGCACCACCAGCGGTTCGCGCACGGTCTCGACGATGTTCTCGGCATATTCCCGGGCATCCTGGATTTCCGTTTCCAGCTGCTTGCATTCACGTGCTGTTTTCTCAAGTGCGGCATATCGCTTGCGAAGTTCGGTGATCTCATGAACCAGCTGTGCTTTGGTTTTATCGTAATCGTTCATATCATACCTTGTTCGCAGTGAGCGCTGGGAGCGTCAGCGGCGGCCACGGTCGCGGCGCATAGTGTTGACCGCAATGATGACCGCCCAGGAAATACCGGCGACAATCATTCCCTGACCGACATTGTGGTGCCATCCGGCATCCTTTGGCGCAGCAATCATCAGCCCTCCGGCAACCATGAGCGCAGCAGAAATGATGGCGCCGGTGAGCCGTTCGAGGTTGCGGCTGATGCGCCCTCCCAGGGCTTCCACCGCCGGAGCCTGTAGTCGGCCCAGATTTCCTTCGGCGATACGCCTGAGGACGCGGCGCGTGTCGCCGGGCGCATCATTCATCAGGCGCTCCATTTCGCGCGCCAGCTTGCCCGTTTTATCCTTTATCCGCTCCAGAGAAAAGTGTTGCGCGGTCAGGCGCGAAATCTCTTCACGAAACGAACCCATATAGTTATGGTCCGGGTCGAGTTGCCGGATCATGGATTCCAGGATGACGAACGTGCGCGTCAGCAGGAAAAATTCACCAGGGTTGTGGACTCCGTGACGGCTCCCGGCTCGCAGCAGCGAATCGAATGCATCTCCGATAGAAACATCCGCCAGGTCACTCCGATGGATATCATGAAGCACTGATTTTATATCCACCAGCAGCGCTGCCCGGTTGACTTTTTCGCTCCCCTGCGGCGCCATTTCGAGATACGCCTCAGAGGCCCCTCGTGCATCACCTTTGACCACCGCTTCGAGCAGAAGGGTCAGCGATTCGCGCATCGGTTCGTCAAGCTCGCCCGTCATCCCGAAATCGAGCAGGGAAAGTCGTCCGTCGGGAAGGATCAATACATTGCCGGGATGCGGGTCGGCGTGAAACAACCCTTCTTCGAAGATCGTCTGCAGAGTTAGCCTAACCAGGGTATTGATCGAGCGTGGCATCGCTTCCGGATGCAGCTTTGCGTATATATCCACCCGTTCGCCGTCCGAAAATTCCATCGTGAGCACGTTTCCGGTAGAATATTCTGCTACGACATCCGGAATCCAGAGGTCGTGGATATCCGCCAAGGCGGTGCGAAAGAGCACTATGGAATGTGCTTCGCGACTGAAATCGGTTTCCCGGTTCAGGCTGTTGGCAAATTCACGCACCAGAACCGGGAGGTCGAGCGCAATCAGACGCGGAAAGAGCTTTTCCATAAGCGAGATCAGGTAAGCCAACGCCGCGACATCCGTGGCAATCATCGTTTCAAGGTCAGGCCGCTGCACCTTCACGGCCACGTGCCGCCCGTCATGCAACGTCGCCTCATGCACCTGTGCTATGGTGGCGGAACCCAGCGGCGTTTCACCGAACGATGCGAAGAGCTTCGTCAACGGTGCACCCAGTTCGTCTTCGACTTTGGCGCGCACCGCGCCAATGCCCAGCGCCGGCAACTGGTCTTGCAGCAGTTCCAACTCATCGATGTAGGCGTCCGGCAGCAGGTCGCGTCTCATCGCGAGCACTTGCCCGAACTTGAGAAACGTCAGCCCCAGTTCCTCAAAAGTTTCCCTGACCTCTTTCGGCGACGGCCAATGACTCTTGCCGCGCAGAGCGCCGAGGAACTTGTGTCGGACGAGCACGCGCAGGATTTGCATGAGCCTCGGCGCCGCTCGCAACAGGCTGCTTTTATCCGGATCTACCATCACCGCCATGCACTCCTCCCAACAGTCGCGCAGAATAATTGTAACATGTTTATTTGCAGTTATACTTCCAGAGAAGACGCTTCTATGGTAATTCCCTCCGATGAGCTAATGCAAGGGATAGACGATGAAGCGATGGAAGAAAGCGGCGCTCATTACCAGCGGCATCGTGCTTCTCCTGGCGGGTTTCGTCGCGTTTGAGCTCCCAGGCATCGTTAAAAACCAGGCGGTGCAGAAGCTGGAGACTGCGACCGGCAGAAAGCTCGCCATCGGCGGGATTTCCATCAACCCCTTTGCCTGGACGATTGAGGTTCGTGACTTCCGTTTCTCCGAGGAGGGAGGAGGGGATACCTTCGCTGCCTTCAGCAGCGCCCGTATCGCCTTGAGCCCTTTATCCCTCTACCGGAGGGCACCGATCATCGCTGCGGCCCGTATAAACTCTCCCCACCTCCGCATCGTCAGGGTCGGGGCAAACTGCTACAACTTCTCGGACCTCCTGAAGTGGCTGCCTCTGCATCCCCGTTTATCCGTCAACAACCTCACGATAACAAACGGCTCCATCGACTTCATCGACCAAGGGCTTCCCGTCGAGAAGCGGCATGAACTGCGCAAGGTCGAGCTTGCCGTCCCCTTTATCACTACCATTCCGTATCTTGCCGACAGATACATCAACCCCCGCCTGAGCGCAGTGGTGAACGGCTCTCCCCTTCATCTGGAGGGGAAGCTCAGGCCGTTCCCCAATGCAGTTGAAGCCTCGGTAGCCTTAGAGCTGAAGGAGGTCTCCCTCCCCTATTACCTTGCCTACGTCCCCGGAGCGCTCCCGATCCGGGTCGAATCAGGGCGGGCGTCGGCGAAGGTGGCGGTGAACTACCGGGCGGCGCAGATGGAAAACCCGGAGTTGGCGCTCAACGGCAGCGTGACCCTGGCTGACATTAAGATAGTCGACCGGACCGGGGCTCCCTTCCTGGCTTTGACGCGGCTCGACACAGGGATCACCCGCGCCCGGCTCCTGGCAGAGGAGTTCGAGCTCTCCGCCCTATCCGCCGACGGGCTGGAGGTCTTCCTGTCGCGCGACAAAAAAGGGGTCTGGAGCCACAGCCAGCTTGCTGGTGAGGTTTCCCCTGGCGCCGCCCCTCGCAGGAAAGCGCTCGTCAGCGTAACAGAGACGAGGCTCAGAAACGGGCGGTTCCACTTCATTGACAGCCTCCCTCCCCGCGGGTTTACGACCGACCTGGGGGAGATCTCCCTCGACATGCGAGACTACTCAACCTCCCCGGGAAAACGGGCGAGCTATGCCCTCTCCTTTACAACGTTGCGCGGGGAGAAGGGGAGCCTGAAAGGTGAGTTCTCTCCCCTGCCGCTGGCGACCTCTTCGTCGATCGAGCTTACCGGGGTGACATTGGAAGCGTACTACCCCTACCTCGCCTCGGTCCTGCGGCCCAAAGTCAAGGGGAGGCTCGATGTTGCCGCCAACCTGGACTATGGCGGGCCGGATGGGATGAGGCTGGAAAAGGTCGCCATCCAGGGCCGGCAGCTTTCCGCGCCGTTCGAGAAGGGTGAGGAGATAACCCTGGCGTCGCTCTCCCTCGCCGGGGGAAGGTTCAGCCAGAAGGAAAACCTGCTGGAAGCGGCCGATGTCACCCTCAGGGATGGCGATCTCCGGTTCTCACGCGACCGGAAGGGGGCACTCCTGCCTCTGACTCATCTCTACGAAGGAGGAATGGGGGCGACGCATGGGGAGAAAGCGGCGACACCGCCACTTCGCTACCGGATCGGACGCATCTCCGGTTCGGGAATGAACGCCGTTTTTACGGATGAGATGCCAGCGGAGCGGCTGAGCTTTGCCTTCAAAAAGATCGCTTTCTCCCTGGAGAAGCTCACCGGCCCCCCCTTCGGTCCGATCCCCTTCAGGGTAGCGGCGACATACGGAAAAGGGGGCTCGCTCAGGGCCTCCGGCAGCGTCACCCCCGCCCCCTGGAAGCTTAAAGGGGAGGTGGCCATGCAACGGATTCCGCTCACCGATTTTGCCCCCTACTTCCCGAAGAACCTCAACATGGTCGTGGCGGACGGCAAGGTCGATGCCCGTCTCGCCGTCTCCCTGGCTGCCAGGGGGGACCACCTGACTGGCACGTTCGGCGGGTCGGCCGGCATCCGTTCCTTATACTGTCTCGACGCCGAGGGGGAGGACCTTCTAAGGTGGGAAAGCCTCCAGCTGGACAGGATGAAAGGAAACCTTGACCCTTTTGCCCTCGATATCGGCGATGTGGCCCTCACCCGGTTCTATTCCCGGATCATCGTTGAAAAGGACGGAAGCCTCAACCTCCAGCACCTTTACACCCGTGATCCGGATGGGGAGGAGAAGGAAACAACGGCAGGAGGGAAGGGGCGAATGGTCCGGATCGGCACGGTCGTTATGCAGGACGGCTCCCTTGTCTTCACCGATCGTCACGTGATGGGGGGATACACCACGACCCTGTTCAATCTTGGGGGGCGGGTCAGTGGCCTCTCTTCTGAGGAGGACCGGTTTGCCGACGTGGACCTGCGCGGCAACCTGCAAAACCAATCCCCTCTCAGGATTACCGGCCGGATCAACCCGCTGCGCGACGAACTTTTCGCCGACCTCAAGGTGAGCTTCACCGATATCGAACTCTCTCCCATGACCCCCTATTCAGGGACCTACCTCGGTTATGCGGTGGACAAGGGGAAACTGTTCCTCGACTCCAACTACCGGATCGAGAACAGGAAGCTCGATTCGGAGAACAGGGTCTTCATCGACCAGCTTGACTTCGGCAAGCGCATCGAAAGCGACAAGGCGACCAACCTTCCGATCCGCCTTGCCGTCGCCCTCCTCAAGGACCGGAAGGGGGAGATCCGCCTCGTTCTACCGGTCACGGGACGGACCGACGACCCGCAGTTCAGTGTCTGGCGCGTGGTGCGTGATATCCTGAAGAATCTCGTCGTTACTGCGGCGAACTCCCCCTTCACCTTGCTCCAGTCCATGTTCGGCGTGAAGGAGGACTTGAGAAGCGTCGGCTTCGCTTATGGCTCCGCCGAGCTTTCCCTCGGCGAACGGGAAAAACTTCTGAAGCTGGCTACGGTGCTCAGCGACAGGCCGGCGCTTAAGATCGAGGTTGTCGGTTTTGTGGACAGGGAACGTGACGATGAGGGGTTACGGAACGAGCTCCTCCTGGAAAAGATGCGCGCCGAGAAGTTCCTCTCCATGGTGAAGAAGAAGAACCATCCGGGCGATTCTCCTGAGTCCATGCAGATCTCCCGCGAGGAGTACGTCAGATACCTGAAGGCGGTCTACGCCAAGGAAGAATTCCCCAAGCCGCGGAACATCCTCGGGCTGATCAAAGCGATCCCCGATGAGGAGATGAAGAAGCTGATTCTGGCTAACACCGTCGTGGGTGAGCAGCAACTGCGGAGCTTGGCAGAAGCCAGGGCTGCCGGGGTCAAGGCGTTTCTCGTTAATCAGGGGAAAATGGATTCAGCGCGGGTCTTCCAGAAGAGCGGGGACATGTACAGGGCGCCGGCAAGGGGGGGGGAACCCGTGAGCCGGGTCGAGTTCGAGGTCGGGGTGGAATAACCTCATGGATTTAATAAGCCTGATTGGAAGAGAGGCTTCGTGAGATAACTGGTCGGAATAACTAATGAAAAAACATGCAGCGGATTCATGCCAACTCCGACATCCTGTCACTCTGCAGGTAGAGGCTTGCCTGCCTCGATTTCGCGTTTCTCGTGTTAGAAGAAGCGGACCATGTAGTACTCGAAGGGATAGCCGCTCTCATAGTAGCGGAAACTCTGCTGGTGCCGCGTATCAATTGCCTCAAGGCTTGTTATCCCCGAGGTGATGACGAAACTGTCGTCGGAGTTTCCAAACGGAACGATCGCGGTGTAAGTCCCGTACCTGATGCCGCTATCCACAGCGAGGCCTACAGGACCTTCCGCCCTTGAATGATGCGTACCAGCACAACTATAATGGCAATTACGAGCAGAATGTGGATCAGCCCCCCCATGGTATATGAAGTAACAATGCCTAACAGCCATAGTACTATCATCACCACGCAGATTGTCCAGAGCATAACGCCCTCCCCCCTGTAGCAACGGCTGTCAGTAGCGTCAGCCGCTGCCTTTTCAGCACCCTGATAACGTCTAACAGAATCGAAAAAACCCGCCGGAGCGGGTCGTAAATACACTTGGAATCTATGCAGCTATTTTACAACCAGGTCGTTTTTCACCGAAACGACACCATTAACGCTGCCGGCAACCTCTCCTGCCTTTTTAACGCTCTGCGCCGAATCAACAAAACCGCTTAACTGAACTACCCCTTTGAATGTCTTGACGTTGATCTGCAAGGTCTTAAGCGTTGCTTCGTTAAAAATTGCGGCTTTTACCTTGGTTGTAATGACGGAGTCATCGACATACTGGCCGGTGCTCTCCTGCTTTTGCGTGGCTGCACACCCCAGGAAGGCGGTAATCAGCCCGATGCAGACCAGGAATTTCAACATGCGATACAGTTTTAGCATGATGCTTTCTCCTTTCCATGGGTACTCTATTCACCTTAAGCAGAACTAAGTTTATCCAACATTGCTTGCATGTCAACGCGCTTGGTCCCATTGACAAGCAACCTCCCTGTGGTACCCATAAGAATGAAATCAACGGGAAAAGGGAGGAAGCTGCCATGCGCCGTGCAACTCTTTCGCTCATATTCGCTCTTCTGTCCTGGCCGGCTTTTAAAGCACTCTAAACAAAGAAGCAAAGGATGAAAAGTTTACTCAAGCATGTTTTTTGTCGCGCTATTTGCAGCGTTCATGCTCACGGCATGCGTGCTGACGCCGGGCTCGGGAGGCTACGGCGTGGAAGTGGCTCCGGCTCTTCCGGCGGTTATCGACCTAGATGTGGCGCAACCGTACTTCGGCATCGATACCCCATGACGAGGGCCTCGCCAGAGCAGCAAGGCACAGAACTGGAACCGTGACCTGCTGGCCTCTTTCATAACTCACCCTTACAGTGTGCCGACCCGCGGAGTATTCCATGTTCTCTCCAACCTACGACATCATCATCATCGGTACCGGCCCGGCAGGTCTCGGTGCGGCGTTCCATCTCGCCGAACACGCCCCTTCCCTCTCCATCCTCATGGTCGACCAGGAGAAGATCTGCTCCGGCGGCCTGCTGAACGACTGCAAACAGAACTACACCTACCCCATCGGCTTTGCCGCCGAAAACTGGACAAAAGAAGAGGCCGAGCGACTCCTCCCCCAGGTGGAGAAGTGGCTGCAGCCGGCCATCAAGGAGAAGCAGAACCTTGAGGTCTACCGGCGGCGGGCGGAACGGCTCGGCGTCACCCTGCTGGACGTCCGCCAGGCCCATGTGGGGACCGACCGGAGCCGGGTCCTTATCCAGCGTCTCCTGGACGAACTCGCGCGCCGCGGGGTGCAATTCATGCTGCAACAGGAGGTGACCGATGTCTTTGAGGATACCGACGGGGCGGGGGTCGTCATCGCCGGCACGGAAAGGGTGCACGCCCGGAAGGTGATCGTCGCCCCCGGGCGGAAGGGTTTCAGTTTTCTCCAGCAGGTTATGGAGCGGATGGGGATCGCCTACATCGACAACGTGGTGGATGTGGGGATTCGCGTCGAGACACGGGTGGACAACTACCCCATCGTCAACGACTACTATGACCCCAAGTTCCTCTTCCCCGATGCCGTTCGCACGTTCTGTACCAATTCGGGCCATGCGCGGGTAGTGCTCGAACGGTACCAGGAGTTCAGCCTGGTCAACGGCCACGCCCTCTCCGAAGAGCAGACGGGAAACAATCTGGCGAATTTCGCCCTGCTCAAGACCATCGGCCTGAAGAACCCGGTCCGGAGCGGCCAGCAGATGGCAGTCTTCCTCGCCCGCCTCGCCAACGAGATTGGCGGCGGCAAGCCGCTCATGCAGCGGGTAGGAGATTTCCGCATGGGGAAACGCTCCACCGCAGAGACCTTCAACGACGACCTGTACGCCTTCCCCCCCAGCTGCCCGGTCACTGCCGGCGACCTGGGGCTGGCGGTACCGGCCAAGATCATGCGCCATATCTGGGCAGCCATGAAGAAGCTCGACACCATCGTTCCCGGCGTCCTCCACCCGAGCACCATCATGTACTACCCGGAGATCAAGATGTACGCCAACAAGCCCACCTTTCTCGACCCCCATTTCCGGGTGAGCGCCAGTATCTACATGGTAGGGGACGGCGCCGGCACATCCCGTGGCATAACCGGCGCCTGGGCCAGCGGGATCAGGGCCGCGGAGGGGGTTCTACTCAAGGGTTAAGGAGAGGATAGATCGAACAGGGAACGAGCATGAATTTGAGCTGCTAACGGAAATATGGAATCAGGTTGAAGCCGGCGCGAACCGGATAGCTGTTCGTTGCCTGGCAGGATTTGACTGAAGGGTTCGATTCAGGTATTCTGGCGCAAATCACATTGTTACCCACTGTATCCGAAGGGGAATATACATTATGGATTCTTCAACTACAGCCGTTCGTCGCTCCCCGGCGGAGCAGGCTGGTCTTGAAGCGATGTTCATAGAACATGTTGAACATCGCTTCAGTTTCAATGAACTCATTGGCATCAAGATCGAGTCTTTTGACCCCAAATCACTTAGGTTGAAATTCGATATGCGTCCGGAACTGGTCGGCAGCTATCTTCATAACCGTCTCCATGGTGGTGTCATTGCAACGGCACTGGATACGGTCGGCGGTTTTGCAATTGCAATGGCAATCGCAGATAAATATGCACATGAAACGGCGGACCAGATTGTCATGCGTATGAGCCGCATCGGAACTATTGATTTGCGGGTGGATTACCTGCATCAGGGTATTGGCCGCAGATTCCACGCCAGCGCGAATGTTGTGCGCCTTGGAGGGCGTATTGCCTCCGTGCGGATGGAGTTGAAAAACGACACCGACCTGCTGATTGCAACCGGTACAGCCGCCTACATCATCAGTTGACCATCATGCACAATGCTAATAGTGGCAGGAACCGCTGGTTACCATCCATCGCCCCTCTCCGCACCCTTACGCAGAGTCCGAATGAGAATTTCCGCTGCAAGGTCAAGGCTTGTCTCCAGGCTCTGGGCAGGGCCGAGGATACGGACCTGTCCGGCACGGTTAAGCAGGCGTTCGTCGTAAGCGGCACCTGGGCTGAGCAGGCGCAGTTCGCTGAGCAGATAGGAAAAGTTCAGTTCCCGTGACATCTTCATGGCTGAACCGAATCCGTCGTAGGTCAGGTTGCTCTGATTGAAGAGTATGAGCGGCCGGTTACCGGCATGGAGGTAGAGAACCTTCCGTGTCTCTTCATGTGACACCTCCTCCTTACGCTCTACTTTTGTCTTCATGGGAATCCCGCCGGAAAGAATGGTTTTCCCGAGGCTGAGTTTGCGTTCGGTAACCGTTTTTGTCTCGGTATAGCCTGTTACGCTCGTACACGGCAGGAGCAGATCGATCTCCTCATAGGGAATTTCTGCGGAGTTCCCGTCGTTCTCTTCGATTTTAAGTGCATACGTTCCCAGAACAAACCGGCGCACGATAAAAAAACCGGTTCTGTTGCGCACTGCCGTGGCATCTACGACCAGCGCAGCGATTCCCCCCTGGCGCAGTCTGTCTGCCAATGCCATGGCCTGCTGCGGGTCGGCGAAGCTTGCCACCACAGACGGCCCCCCACCGATCATCCGCTGCCGTGCCTCGAAGACCATGACGCCGAGAGCCGCGGCAAGCGTCCGGACAAGTTCCGGCGTTTCTTCCTTCCAGCCATGGATAACGACGACATGCATAAAAACCTCCCGTAGCTGTTGCGCTACTTCTTCCGGCAGGATCAAATCATCGCCAGCTCCCTACTTTACCCATATGTGCAGCAAAATCCAGAACAAAATAGATCTTCTTGCAATCGGGGTGGAATTCTCATGAAGACGTACGGTGCAAATCTGCACCACATGTGCAGTTTCTGCACGACACGGATATCCCCTGCTGGGGGCCTGAACTATAAAAGCCTGCTGATACAAACAGTTACCGACATAACTCATTGTGGCACGATCATTGGATATTCTTAAGCCAGAGCAACAATCTTACAAAAAGGAGGAATCACCCATGAACAGGAAACGGCTTGTAGTAACATTGACTGCACTCTGCGCACTGGCCCTCAGCGGCGAAGCATTTGCCCGCGGTGCCGGACAGGGGGGAGGTCAACAGCTGCAAAAGCGGGATGGCAGCTGCCTCAAAACGTCTACACAGACCCAAACCCGGACCAGACAGCAGCTTAAAGACGGGACAGGAACCGGCAGCGCCAGTCAGCGTCAGGGGACAGGCCAGGGCAAGATGAGGCAGCTCGGCCCCGGAGACGGCACCGGCAACATCACCCCTCCACAGGACGGCACCGGCTACGGTTCACCGGCTACGACAAAATGAGCCAGCTGGCAGGTTTCACCTTTTTCCCGACCTGAAGGAGATTGATCCGCCGGTGACGATGACGTCGAAATCACGTGCGTTCGATTCCGGCAACACCACGCAAAAGAAAAGGGCCGTTCCCCCCAGGTTCGACCCTTTTCTCTTTTTCCCCGTCCCCTTCCGTCAAGGGGCGTCTATCAGAAATCCAAGCTCCCTGCGGATCTCGTCGGGATCGGAGGTATTGAACTCCATGAGTCTGCGCAGGTGGATCATCGTGTCCAGATCCTCCCGCACGAATTTCAACCCGATGGCGTCGTCTTCCCTATGAACCACCCGTGCCTCGAAACTGAGTACTACGTCACAGCCATCCAGATGGATGGCGAGTTTGCAGGGGTCACCAAGCTTGACCGTAGGGTAGTCTCCGGCGGCAATCAGCGCCCCCCGGAGGGATATATCCATGAGGTGGGCCTTCTCGCGAACCCCGGCAAACTCCACGAAGCTCTCCGCATCGAAGTTCACGCGGCTGAAGCGTCTCATCTCAGTCATATCCACCTCCCTGTCTGTAATATTGAACACTATACCGCACCAGTCACTATTCGCAAGCGCTCCATGCCGGGAGTCTGCCGTTCATGGTCAATCCGCGGCTTGACCTGGTACCGGCTTTGCGGTTATCCTGTTTCCATGGGCACAAACAGATCTCTGAACGAACTGCTGAGAAACTACCGGGAACTGATCGGCCGGGCGGACGAACTGAGTGCCGGCATCGGCAAAACATTCCCGGGGGAGATCGCCTGCCGGGCCGGATGCGCCGGATGCTGTCGCCACCTGACCCTGTTGCCGGTTGAAGCCATAACCCTCGCCGTAGCACTGCATGAGCTTCCTCCCGGCCAGCGAGGCATCATACAGGACCGGGCACGGCTGGCTTCACCGGACGGCCCCTGCCCCCTTCTGGCAGATGACCGGTGTCTCCTCTATCCGGCCCGCCCCCTTATCTGCCGTACCCATGGCCTTCCCCTTCTCACCCGGCTGGACGGCGTAATGCGGGTGGATTTCTGCCCGGAGAATTTCAAGGGGGTAAAAAACCTCCCCGGCAGCGCCGTCATTGACCTGGAACGTCTCAACACTGCTCTCGTGGCAGTGGATGCCCTGTTTTGCCGAGAATATTTTCCGGAAGGACGCGCTGACAGAGAGCGGTACACCATCGCCGAAGCGTTGCTTCTGGAACTTTAAGGAGCCGAACATGAAAGCATTCATCAACGGTATCAACCTGGCATACGAAGACGCCGGCAGCGGGCCGGCGGTCATGCTCATCCACGGCTTTCCCCTCTGCCGCAAGATGTGGCGCCCCCAGAGGAACAAACTCCCCTTGTCCGGCTATCGGGTCATCGCACCCGACCTGCGCGGTTTCGGAGAAAGCGACGCACCGGACGGCCCCTACAGCATGGAACTGTACGCCGACGACCTGATCGGGCTGATGGATCATCTGGAGATCGAAAAGGCGGTCATCGGCGGGATGTCAATGGGGGGATACGTTCTTTTCAACCTGCTGGAGCGCTATCCTGAACGGTTCAGGGGGGCGATCTTCATCACCACCCGCGCCACAGCTGATGACGAGGCGGGAAAAGCGAAGCGGCTCCAGCTTGCCATGGATGTCCAGAAGTTCGGTCCCCAGGTGGTGGCTGATTCCTTCGAAAAGCTCCTGTTCGCCCCCGGCACGCCCCTGGAGCGCCCGAAGCTCGTGGAAGAGGTTTACAGCTGGATGGTCGAAAACGCCACTACCGGCCTTGCGGGAGGACTTCTTGCCATGCGAGAGCGAAAGGATTACTCGCCACTGCTCGGCAACTTCAGGGTGCCGGCCCTGGCCATCGGCGCCGAGTTCGACCAGGCAGCACCACCCGCGACAAGCAGTGCCATCGCCGCCGGCATCCCCGGCTGCCGTCTCGCTATCATTCCTGCGACCGGTCACCTGGCGAACCTGGAGGACGTGAAAGCATTCAACTCACCCGTGCTGGATTTTCTGGCGTCACTGCCACAAACATAACGTGTCAACGTCCCATCCATGATGAAATACCCCTCCCCTCCCTTCCGTTAGCAGTTTCGTTCGACGCAATCACCGAGCCATGTAACTTACGGAAAATACGCCCACCCCCTGCCCTAAAAGGAGGGGGGACTTGGTGGTGTTTTTTTTGCGAAAGCCTCACGTTATAGTATGAATAAAAGTTCTAGAGCTTATTAACCCCATGAGTTGATCTCACCGCAATTGCAACACAACTGTAACATTACGTTTTACCTGATATTTCTACCATTTATTACTTGTGTTTTACGATAAAGGGTATTATAGTCTGGTTAAAATAAAGATAAAAGATCAAGGAGAGCAGTAATGAAGTGTCCAGTTTGCAAGACCCATGGCGAGTATGCCGGAATCAACCTGCATGCGGATGGTTTCGCCGAAAACATCAATACGTGCCACGTTTGCGAGACGACATGGTCCGTAAATCACGGCATATCGAAAATCATCGAGGATTCAACTTTTCTGGAAACCACATCCGAATGTGACGATGAGGATACCTACTGTTTTGCCGCATAAACATCCCTGTATCTAAAAAATGAGGCTGCAAAAAACCGGGAACGCTCAGAGCGCATCCCGGTTTTTTTTATTGCCTGAAAGAGCTACAGGCCGAATCGCCGTTGTACGTCGGCAGGGGCAGGTTCGAAACGGGCAAATTCCATGGTGAAGGTGCCACGCCCGCGGGTGGCACTTCTCAACTCAGTCATGTAGCCGAACATTTCGGCCAGGGGGACCTGTGCCCGGACAGTCTCCATCTCCCCCTGGGTCTGGACCCCTTCCACCCTGCCCCGCTTCTGCTGAAGGGAACCGAGCACCTTGCCGGAACAGTCGAGAGGAAAGATGATCTCCAGCGCCATGACCGGTTCCAGGAGGACCGGCGCACCCTCCCGGGCAGCCATCACTACGCCGCGCTGAGCGGCTGCCCGCAGCCCCTGCTCGGTGGTCACCCCCTGCTCGACGGGGGCATCCAGAACCAGCACTTCCAGGTCGGTCAGGGGATAACCGGTAAGGCAGCCGGCAGCGCACCCCTGGACGAGGCTTTCCATCAGGGCGCTCCGCAGTTCCTTCGGCAACAATGCCTCCCGGGGTAGAGAGAGTTCGACCTTAACCCCCTCTCCTCGCGCCAGTGGGGTCAGACGGAGCAGCAACTCCCCCCCCTGCACCTTCCCCTCGAACTCCCTGCGGAATACCTCACGCCGCTCAACCATTCGCGTCAGCGTCTCCCGGTAGACCACCTGGGGACGGCCGGTCTTGACTCCCACGCCGAACTCCCGCTCCAGCCGGTCGGAGACTATCTCCAGATGCAGCTCCCCCATCCCTGTAAGGATCGTCTGACCGGTTTCGCCGTCTTCGTGAACCCGGAAGGTAGGGTCTTCCCACTGCAGCTTCTCCAGGGCCAGGGGAAGCTTCTCCTTGTCCTCTGTCCCCCGCGGCTCCACCGCCAGGGAGACCACCGGCTCGGGAACGGTCAACCCCTCCAGGACCAGGTGGTGATCGGGGATGCAGAGGGTATCGCCGGTCAGAGCCGCTTTGAGACCGGTCACCGCCACGATATCGCCGGCCCGCGCCATCTCCAGCTGCTCCCGTTTGTGGGCATGCATCCGGAACAGCCGGGCTGCCTTCTCGAAGCATCCCTGAGAACTGTTGAAAAGCGCCATGCCTGCCTTGAGCGTGCCGGAATAGATCCGCAGCCAGGTGAGCTTGCGCCCTTCTTCGGCGATAACCTTGAAAGCGAGCGCACAGAAAGGTGCTTGCGGATTGCAGTCCAGCAGTTCGCGTTCGCCCGCCGTCGGCCGAAGGGCATGAACCGGTGGCAGGTCCAGGGGGGATGGCAGGAAATCGGCCACCCCGTCGAGAAGGGACTGAACCCCCTTGTTGCGAAGAGCTGACCCGAGAAACACCGGAAACAGCCGGCATTCCAGCGTTCCCCGCCGGACGGCGTCCTTGAGACGCTCAGCCGCCACCTCGGCACCGGACAGGTAATCGGCCAGGATTGTGTCATCGAAATCGGCCGCAGCCTCCACCAGTTCGTCCCGCGCCGTACGGGACATATCCATGAAATCGGAAGGTATGGAGCTGCGCACTACTGTCTTCCCCTGATCCGCCTCGTCGAAGGAGAGGAATTCCAGGGAGAGCAGATCGATAACCCCCCTGAAATCCGTCTCGTTCCCGACGGGAAGCTGGAGGAGAAGGGGGCGGGCATTGAGCCGCTTCCCCATCTGCCCGAGGACGGCCTTATAGTCGGCGCCGACCCGGTCGAGCTTGTTGATGAAACAGATCCGCGGCACCCGGTAACGGTCAGCCTGGCGCCAGACCGATTCGCTCTGGGGCTGAACCCCCTCCACGGCACTGAAAATGGCGATCGCTCCATCCAGCACCCGCAGCACTCGTTCCACTTCGATGGTGAAGTCGATGTGACCGGGGGTATCGATCAGGTTGATCCAGCATCCCCGCCAGCGGCAACTGGTAGCCGTGGCGGTAATGGTGATCCCGCGCTCCTGCTCCTGGGGCATCCAGTCCATCACCGCCAGTCCCTCGTGCACCTCCCCCATCTTGTGGGTCTCGCCGCTGTAAAAGAGAATCCGTTCCGACACCGTGGTCTTGCCGGCGTCGATGTGGGAAATGATGCCGATGTTACGGATGGATTGGAGGGGTGGCTGATCCATGGTCTGGGTCCGGAGTCAGTATATTTTTGATGCAGAGGCGCAAAAGCGCAAAGAAAATCGAGACCTCGCTCTCGCGGCAGGCCTCGCACCTACCGCACCACTAGAATAGCAGAAAACGGGAGGGAGAGAGGAGCATTATTTACTTCTCTCTCCCGTACGCTAGAATGTATGGATATCACCAACAAAATCGGGGAGGGAATACATGAAGATGCTACGTCTGCTGGTCGTGCTCCTGGTGCTCATGCCAGGCGTCGCAACCGCCGCCGACCTGAGTCAGGCATGGATAAGCCTGATCAAGGGGGACGTCCAGATCTATACCAACGAGACGCAAGAGTGGGTAGCCACCTCCATCAACATGCCCCTGCAGGAAGGGGACCGGATCTGGGTCCCCGACGGAGCGCGGACCGAGATTCAACTCAGTGGCGGAGTCTATATCCGCCTCGGTTCCGCCACTTCCTTCGACCTCCTTCACCTGCAGGAGGATGCTTCCCAATTCTACCTTGATGGCGGTCATGCTTACGTCAATAACCGCCAGGGTGGAATCGACCAGATCCAGATCGATACCCCCCTGTCATCAGTAAGGTGCTACGACAACACCCTTGTCATGGTTGATGTGGCACAGAGCGGCAGCACCGATGTGTCGGTGATCAAGGGTTACGCGGCGGCCGAAAGCCGGGGGGGAACCATCCGGGTTGAGGCAGGAAACGCTCTCCACATCGAAACCGACATGTCAGCAGATATCTCGCCCCTCCCTCCTCCTGACACGTGGGAAAGCTGGAACCGGGAGCGGGACCGCATACTCGCCCAGGCAAACCGGAGCTTGCGTTATGTCCCCGAGCAACTTGACGACTACAGCTACGACCTGGACACTTACGGGCGGTGGGTCTATGTGACCGACTACGGCTACTGCTGGACCCCCATAAACGTCTCCGTCGGCTGGGCACCCTACCAGCTCGGCCGCTGGATCTGGCGCGGCGCGGACTACGTATGGATATCCTACGAACCGTGGGGGTGGGGACCGTACCACTATGGCAGATGGTCCTTCGTTGCCAATGTGGGTTGGTGCTGGATACCGCCAGCGGCGGGTGCGGTCTATTGGGGACCGGGTTACGTGGGATGGGTCTACACTCCGACCTACGTCGGCTGGGTACCGCTGGCACCCGGGGAAATCTATTACGGGCGCGGCTATTACGGGCCGTGGAGTGCGAATATAGCCGGCACCACCATCAACCGGACCGTCGTCCAGAGATACCGGAACATCAATGTGCGTAATGGTGTCACCGTGGTGAATCGCACCACCTTCCTGACCGGGCGGAAAGAACCGGTAAGGGTCAAGGGGAACCCGTTCCGTGCAACAAACGTCGAGGTTGGCCCCCCCGTCATCAGACCTACCAGGGCCACCAGCATGCCGGTCATCAGGAACATCCCGGCGGCCAAGCGTCCGCCGGAGAGGGTCAGGCGCATCAGTGTCAACGAAATCAAGCAGGAGAGGGGTCTGGTGCGGGAGGAGAAGGGGTCTGCCTTCAGGGAAGGACGTCCCGGCGCGGAAATGCCAGTCAGGAAGCGGAACGAGCCCCAACCCATGATCCGCGAACGGCAGCCGGCCATGCCGGCACAGCAACCTGTCAAGAGAGGCCGAACCACGCCGCAAAACGAACGGCGGCAACCCGCTCGCCCCTCCGTACAACCTGCGGCACCGGTCGTTCAGCCTGCTTCCCCTGCGGCCAGGCCTTCTCCTGCGCCGCAAGCCACTAAGCCAGAAAAAACCCGCCGGCAGGAAGCTCCTCGCCAAGCTCAGCCCCAAGTGCGCGGCGGGTCGCAGAAACTGACACCACGGCCGGAACGGGGTACACCTCGTGAACCACGTTGGCAGGAACCGCTCCCCGCTGCACGCCCCGCTGCACGCCCAGCTGCACCCCAGGCACCGGCGGCAGTTGTCCGGCCCCAGGTTCAACGCCCCTCACTACCGGTGTCACCACCTGCACCGGCTGCGGAACGACCGGCTGCCCAGCGCCGGGAAGCACCCGCACCAACCCAGCCGCGACAGCCCATGGAACGTCGGGAACTACCCGGCAGATAGCCTCATCGGAACATCTCGCCCGACGACAAGGGGGGCCGCACTACCGGCCCCCCTTATCTTTTGTCTCAACGATGCAGAGTCGCAAACTCTGCCAGTCTATTCATTTTTCCCCTTTTCAGTTTTTCGTCTTGGCGTCCTGGCGTCACCGTGATGTTCACGAATACGGATCGTCGATCATCTCCCCGCCACCCGTCTCCCCTTCCCGTAGCGGGGTCCGGTCCTTCACCGCGAACACTTCGATTCCCGCCTTTCCCTCCAGGGGGCAGACATTCTCGCATATCCCACATCCGTTGCAGAGTTCGTCCACCACGTACGGCTTCTTCACCGTCACCGGCCTGCCGTTGAAATCCCGTTCCGTCACTTCCTCGGAGCGGATCGCCTTCTGCGGTATGGGGCAGTGCTCTTCGCAGACAATGCACTCCTTCCGGAGAGCAAAGGGGATGCAGTGATTCTTGTCGAATACCGCCTTGCCAATCACCTCACGCTTCTTCCGTTCCGGTGGAAGATCGGGGATCGCCCCCGTGGGGCATACCTGGCCACAAAGGGTGCAGTTGTATTCGCAGTAACCGAGCCGAGGGATGAGAACCGGCGTATAAAGCCCTTCGATTCCCCCCTGGGAAAGGGCGGGGTAGAGGGCGCTCCGGAGACAGACCTTCATGCATTCGCCGCACCGGACGCACTTTTCCAGGAATTCCCCTTCGCTCCGCACTCCCGGCGGTCTGAGCAGCCGTGCCTGGGCTTGGGGATCGCGGAACCGGAAGAGTTTCGCCAGGAAGAACCCACCTACCAGCCCCCCGAGCAGAACCCTCCGCTCCATGACCACCCCCCCATCTGCCGGATGGAAGCCGGCAAGGCGAAACCGGACCCGCTGGTTCGGACAGTGGAGCTGGCATTCCATGCAGAGGATGCATTCCTCCTTCTGAAGGAGTTCCCGGTCGAAGGAGGTGGGGCAGAGGTCCCGGCATGACTGGCAGTCGGCACAGATCTTTGCCGGAACCCGTCTGAAGGGCGACAGGCGAGCGACGAGCCCGAGGAGAGCACCAAGA
Organism: Geobacter sp.; assembly: GCA_003574885.1. Lineage (GTDB taxonomy): Bacteria > Desulfobacterota > Desulfuromonadia > Geobacterales > Geobacteraceae > Geomobilimonas. The sequence goes on along the minus strand of PJFC01000005.1, from coordinate 206,766 downwards.
GGGCAGAGGTTACGGCACCAGTTCCTGGTCTCGAAACGTTCCAGGAAAATAATGAGGAGGAAGATCAAGGCAGACAGGAATGCCAGGGGATAAAGTGTATCCCGGAACGGGAGGAGATAATCCTTGAGGAGATGATACCCTGGATCGAGAACGTCGCGCCGCTCGCCAATGATCCGGTAAAGACCGACCCAGCCGGAGCGGGCAGTTTCGCCGACAAGGGGATGGGCAAAGAAAGTGAGCACCCGGACGAGGATGGCGATGGGATCGAGAAGCCCGGCCAGATTGAGGTTAAACAGTGACGCGACGAGGAGCGGAAGGAGGAGCCAGTATTTGACGCTCCCCTTGAGCCATTGGAGCGGGGCAGTTTTGCGGATCCGCCCCGTCACCAGGTCGAGAATGGTTCCGAGAGGACAGAGCCAGCCGCAGAAGAAACGGCCGAGCAGAGCAGACAGAATGAGAACGACTACGCCGGGAAGGAGGAACGGCACCCACCCCCTCGCCGCCAGCAGGGTGCTCACCGCCGTCAGGGCATCGGCCCGGAAGAAGGCGTTCACCGCCACCCCGATCCGGTCACTCCCCCGGTACTCGGTCATGAGGAACAGGACAAGGAATATGGCGAGAAAGAGGAGCTGGGATATGCGCGCTGATGTAAACTTTTTCATTACGACTGCTTTATCATGTACGCCACGAATAAACCCCTTGAGACAAGGCAACGTGGATTTTTCGCAATATCAAGGCTGTCGAAGGATTACGCGGAGACGTAGCAGCGCTACGTCGCACAAGTGATCCTGAAGACTTACGCAGAGATTGCGGAAAAACCGCGTTGCTCTCCGTCACGCCTTTATGATTCTGATCTTCTTCAGGTCCATCTCCCCCAACCCCCGCTTGTATGCCGCCACGGTGACGGCGATGTCGGCCGGCTTCAGGCCGAAGAGAGTGGTGGCATAGGCGTCGGCCGCCACGATGTCGGTACCGGCGATCACCTTGTTGAGCACCTTCACGTCCCGCAGGTCTCCCCCCTGGGGACCGTGGGCGGTGAGGATTCTCGTGGCGTCGATCACCACCAGATGGCTCTTCAGGACACTGTTGATGTCTGCCAGAGCTCCATCGATCTTCTTGTGGATGCTCCCCCGGTTCCCCCCCATCACTCCCATGACGTTCTTGAGTGCCAGGGTGAGCCTGGTGAGACCGTGGTGTTTGGCCACCGGGACGTTGATGAAGACATCGGCATTGAGCGCCTCATCGTAAAGCTCCCATTCCTTGAGCGTCATACCCTTGGCGATGGGGACCTTCCTGAAGCGTTCGTCCGCGATGTACTTGACCTCAACCCCTTTCATCCCCCTGAGGACCGGCTCGATGCCGCTGTTGACGTAGCAGCGCCGTTCATCGTTACAGGACCGGTCAAAGACCTTGACCTTCTTCGCACCGGCATTCAGGCACGCCTCAACCACTGCCTTGACTACGAGGGGATGGGTATTGGCCCCCTGCTCCGCATTCCGGTCCCACCCCATGTTGGGCTTCACCACTACCGTCTGTCCCGGCTTCACGAAGCGCCCCATCCCGCCAAGGGCATTGATGGCCCGACGGGTGATCTGCCCATAATCGGTACCTTCGGCGACGGCAAGCACGGGCATCCCTGCGGCAGCCAAGTCGCGCAGCAGCCAGCGATGAAACAGGTACGACAAACCCAGAACCCTGAGAAACGATCTCCTGTCCATTGTTCCCTCCCGTCCAGTCCCCTAGCCCCTAGCCCCCAGCCCCTAGTCCCTGATTCCCTTCCTTCTCCCGGAGAAACACCACAAACGCGCCACTCCCACCCATCTGACGAGGTGCAGGTGCGAACTCGGTCACCATCAACTTTCCCCGGTCCCGCAGCCAGCTGGCAACCGCCCCCTGGAGCACCGGTTCGTCGGGGGAATTGTTCCCCTTGCCCGTGATGACGAGCACTGCCTTCTGTCCCCGGTTGAAAGCGCCGGTAATGAAGCGGGCAAGGCTCTCCAGCGCCTCGTCCCGGGTCATGCCATGCAGGTCAAGCTCATAGTCGATCCGGAGAGCACCCCGTCTGAGCTGGCGCATCCTGTTCACGGGGAGCGGCTTGAGCGGAACAATGCCATCTGGCAACTCGTCACGGAAGTTAACATCTAGTTTCAACTCTTCGATGGCATCGAGAAAAACCTTCCGGTCGGCCGCCTCGAACCGGGCCTTCGGCGGAACGGCGGCTTTCTGCGGACGCGGCCGTTCCGGCTCTTCCTGGAGGGGACGTACATTGGCAACGGCTCGCAGGAACAGGTCGCTGTCGTCCCCCGTCTCAGGGAGAAGAAACGGCTTGGGGGCAGGCACAGGTGCGGCCGGTGTATCTGCCTGAAACCCCTTGAGGGACTGAAACGGCGTGGCTGTAAAGTCCTTCGGTTTCGGCGTGTGCTTTTTTTCTTTTTTCATGACATGACCACCATAACAGAAGGCTGGGGGAAATCTTCATCATTCTTCAATATGCCCGTAGCATCCATGTACTACCTTCCCCCTCCCGGCCCTTGTCCCCCAAGCAGGGGAGGTCGGGAGGGGGCCAGGGAACAGTCGCCCATGACGCGGCGACTACCTCAATCCTTCGGCACCAGAATGATTTCGATCCGCCGGTTCTTCGCCCTTCCTTCCGGGGTGTCGTTGCTCGCCACCGGCTTGTATTCGCCGTACGCCACGGCAGCCAGGAGGGTCGGGTCGATCCCCTGCTGCTGGAGGAATTTGGCCACGTTGATGGCCCGGGCCGCCGACAGTTCCCAGTTGGTAGCATACTTTTTGGTCAGGGCGCCGACGATCTGATTGTTGTCCGTATGCCCCTCGATGCGGATAGCCTTGTCCTGAACGGTTTTCAGAATATCGATCACCTTCTGCAGCACCTGGAGTCCTTCCGCCTTGACTTCGGCCTTGCCCGAGTCGAACAGGATCTCGTTGAGCATGTTCACCGTCAGCTTCCCCTTCAGCTCGGAGATAGTGACTTCCCCCTTGGAGATCTCCCCCTTCATTTTTTCCAGCAGCTCCTCGTAGGTCTTACTGGTCTTCTGGACCTCTTCCTCCTTAGCCTTCTGGAGCTTGACCACGTCATCCTTGAGCCTGCCGTTCTCCCCCTCCAGATCGGCGATCTTCTGGCGCAGTTCGGATATCTTACCCAGGGATTCGGATTTGGACGACTTGAGGACCTTGTCCAGCTCCCTGTTGTCGGCCGTCAATTTTTCCTTCTCCTTGCCGAGCCCCTCCAACTCGCCGGTAAGCTTGGCAACCTGGGCCTTGAGCACGTAGTTCTCGCCGCTCAGCTCCTGGTATTTCTTCAGCTGCTCCTGCAGGTTTTTGTCGAGAGCCTGTGCCTCCTGCTCTTTCTGCTCAAACCTCCCGAGGGATACGCATCCCCACTGTGAGGCAGTAATTACCAGAAACAGTACGAGCAGCAGCGATCTTTTCAGCATGTCAAACCTCCTTGTTTGATGGGGGAGCCACAGGCCCCTTAAAATTTTCAGCACGGTCGTTCACCGAAACAGCCAGAGCGGTATGACCGCCGCGGCCAGAACGAGGGCGGACGGAACCCAGAGCCGGTGGTAGACCCTTGCCATGTCAGCATTGAAATATTCCCCGGTCAGCACGAGGCAAAGATGAAGCGGCGACAGCATGACGCCGGCAAACCCGCTGCCGAAAGCAAGTGCAATAAGCCCGAGAGACGGCGTCGCCCCACCCATGAGCGGCAGGAGGAGCGGGAAGGTTATCCCCACGTAGGCAATGGTAAGGCCGGTCATCAACCCCGCCAGAAACGGGATGGACACGAGAATGAGGAGGGGGGGCAACCCGCTGCCGGTGAAAAAACGCGACACGCCGTCGAGGGCTCCGGTGACCTGCAGGGTTTCCTGGAACACCATGATGCCGAGCACGAGGAGTACGGCCTTGAGTGAAACGCTCTCGCGCAGGGATTCCCCTACTTTGGCAGGTGAATAACGGTGCAGCAGATAGAGGAGCACCACCACTCCCCCCATGGCAGGCACCGGATTGACCTTCAGGATAACCACGAGTACCAGGGTAACAAGAATCGGGGCGACTGCAAGGAGAAAAGCCCCAAACGCCTTCAAGCGTCCGGCCGTCTGCTCCCGCGCGATCCTGACCGGTCCGACCCCCGCAAAACAGAACAGCGCTCCCCATCCCAACACCGACAGCGCAAAGGGGAGGTTGGCAAGGGAAAGGCTGGAATACTGAAGCCCCGTCAGACCCGACACCAGGATAAGGCCGGGATAGAGGGGGGAGACGTACTCCCAGATATGGCGATACCAGTAGTTGATGAACGCCTTCTGATCAGCGCTGATCCCGGTTCCGGCGGCCGCCTCGTTCACCATCGGTGCCGAAAACACCGCCCCGCCGGGAGACGGGAGCAGACCGATCATGGCCGGCATGGCAGCCATTATCAGGCGCCCGTCGGAAAGGAGATCCGCCAGGCTCGTCACCATTAGCTTCAGGGTGCCGGTCTTGCGGAGCACATTCTCCATTATCATGGTGAAGATCAGGATCGCCGTCATTTCCAGGGAACGGGTGGCGAGCAGTGCACGATACACCCCACCCAGAAAAATGCGGGGAGGGGTGAGATAAAGAACCGCCAGCAGTAGCGACCCCACCGCCATGACCGTCCCCAGATAGACCTTGCGGCGCAGGAGCACCACGAGAACGGCCAGAACCACGAGAGTTTTAACAAGATCAGCCACAGGTCACCTTAAACAGGAATAAATGTATAACAAAAAAGAGACCCGAAGGTCTCTTTCTCTCAGCCGGTTCGGCGCTATTTCCGGATGATTCTGCGTTTCGATCCACCCATGGCGGCGGCGTGGTGCTTCTGGATCGCTCCGATGCTCTCCAGGTGGAACTGGAACCACATGTCGCCAAAGCCGCGCATCTTCATCTTCTTCCCTTCCGAAAGCAGCGCCAGGTTCGCCTTTAGATGCTCGTCGCCGGGAAGCTTCTTGAGCCCCCGTTCCAGAACTTCTTTGGCCTTTCCCGTATCCCCGATTTCCGTCAGGCAATAGGCGTAGACATTCCAGAGAAGCGACTCCTTGCTGCTCCATTGGACCGCCTTCTCGAAGGTCTGCTTCATCTTTTCGGGCTTACTCCGCTTCATATAGCTGACCGCAAGCATCCCCATGGCAACCCAGTTCTTGAAGAACGATTTTTCCAGATAGGGGAAGGCCTTGCCGAAATCGCGCTTCATGTAGTAGATCATGCCAATCTGGGCATTGAGCTGGCCGGTGACGTACATCTGCCACTTGCCATAGACAAAGGCGCTCTTCAGCTCGGTGATGGCCTTTTCCACCCGCTGTCCCTGGAGATCACGATTGGCGGTCTCCATAATGGCCATCACCTTCTTCATGATGATGCGGGAAATCAGGAAGAACACCAGCATGGCCACCAGCGGCGAAACCAGGACGGCAATCCACCAGGTGCCGACTGCGAGCATGAGCCCGATGAAAACAATCACGGCCACCGCCGCCGAAATCAATGCATTATACATCTGTGGGAAATCCTTTCCTGCTTACGATTTTTCATTCACTACGGGAACCATGGCTCCCGATTTCTCTACATATTTGGCGACGATGATACGCCGGCCCGTCCGCAGGGCTATCTTACCCTTAATATCGTTCCAGGCGGAGAGAATTCTGGTCGATACGTTGAAGCGCCTGGCCAGCGAATAGAGAGTGTCACCCTTTTTCACGGTGTAATACTTGTGGAACTCCCGACTATCCTTCTTGGCGACGAAGTTGACAGGGGCGTCATGGGACTCAGGCTGGACAGGGATGGTCAACAACCGTCCGCGCAACTTCTTCGTTTTCCTCAAATGGTTAAGTTCCGTCAGAACCTTGGTGGTGGTGCCGTAACGACTGGCTACACGGGCAAGGGTGTCCCCCCTTTTCATCCGATAGCGAGTATAGAGCACCTTGGGAGTATAGCGCTTGTCCACAGGGACCTTGGCGTATTCAGCCGCGAACAGCTCCTTTTTCCCCTTCGGCAGCTTCAGCTCGTACCCAGGGTAATCGGGGGGGGTGGCCCACCGGCGCAATTCGGGATTCAGGTCGCGGAGGGCCTGGACGGGCATGTCGCAAAGACGCGCCACAATATCCAGGTCCGTCTGGGTCGGAATCGGAACTGTGTCAAACTCGATGGGAGGGAGGTAAGCCACGTCGGCAAAGCCGTACTTATGAGGCTCCTTTGCGATGATGGCAGCGGCCAGGAGCTTGGGAACGTAGTCCTTGGTTTCCCGCTTCAGGTACGACCCCTTGGAAAGCTCCCAGAAATCGCGGCTGTTATACATATCGATGGCCCGAAGGATTTTGTTCTCACCGGCATTGTAACCGGCTGCCGCCAGGTACCAATCCTTATTGAACAGTCCGTAGAGCTCTTTAAGGTAGAGAGCAGCGGCCACCGTCGACTTGAGCGGGTCCCGTCGCTCGTCGATCCAGCCGTCGATGCGCAGCGAGTACCGTTTACCGGTACCCGACATGAACTGCCAGGGTCCAACGGCGCTCGCCACCGAGTAGGCATGGGGAGAAAATCCGCTTTCGATCATGGCCACATAGACAAGGTCTTCAGGAAGGGATTCTTTGCGAAGGACCTCTTTCATCATGGGCAGGTAACGTTCGGAACGGGAGAGCCAGCGGGCAAACACGGGCCGGGCACGCCCCTGGAAATAGGAAAGGAAGTACTGCACCTTGTCGTTCAGGGTGAGGGGGATGTCCGAATCGGGAAGCTCCTCTTCCGGCAGCTTCAGGTCGAAATCGGCAGCAACTTCGGTCGGCTCGTCAGAAGGGTAGAACTCCGACGCAGGAAGTTCCAGTGCCTGTCCCAGATGGGACTCCCGGGGAGAGACCACTCCATCTGAAGAAGATGAAGTCGCGGGGCCGCCGGTCTTGACGAGTCCCGCAAGAAGCAGGTTCGGCTCAGGGCTGCCCGCCGGCAGCTCAGCCGCCAGCACCGGCACCGCGACAAGGACGGCTATGGCAAGAACGAGTAGTGTTTTCATTGAGTATCCCATGGACTGTCGTAACATGGCAAAAAGCATAGATGGCAGCCTGCGAGGAGCGGCCATTATAGCCAATTGCAGTCGGTCTGTCAATCGGGATGCGGAGGGGCTTGGGGAGCGGGCAAATCGCCGACGTGGCGACGGGAAAGGTGATTTAGTAGGTCATGACGGCCAGAATCTGCGCTCCATCTCTGCCAGCAGTGGATCCAGGGTGGCACCGTCCAGGGCAGAAACACTTATGGCACCGTAACGACGCGCGAGCTGGCGCACCTTCATGAACGACAGGGGATCGCGCCGTTTCAGGCCGGCAAGCTGATCGGCCTTGTTGAACACCAGGATACGCGGCTTATCGGCCAGATCCAGTTCTTCCAGGATCTGCTCCACCTGGCCGATCTGCTCTTCGCAGCGGGGGTTTGCGCAATCAACCAGGTGCATGAGAAGATCGGCATCCTGGAGCTCCTCCAGGGTGGCCTTGAACGCCCCCATGAGGGATCGTGGAAGGGAGCGGATGAAACCGACCGTATCGGTTATGATCACCTCCCGCTCCCGTGGGAAGCGGAGGCGGCGGGTCGAGGTATCGAGGGTGGCAAAAAGGAGATCCTCGGTAAAGACGTCGCTCCGGGTAAGGGTGTTGAGGAGGGTCGATTTACCCGCATTGGTGTAACCGACGATGGAGACGATGGGAAGCCCCGAGCGGGCCCTTTTCTGACGGCGCTGGTAACGGCCATGGGACAGCTCAGCCAGCTCCCTCTCCAGCTTGGCGATCCGGTCCCGTATCCGGCGTCGGTCAACTTCGAGCTTTGTCTCACCCGGTCCGCGCCCGCCGATCCCCCCCATGAGGCGGGACATCTGCACTCCCCTGCCGGAAAGTCGCGGCAGTAGATACTTGAGCTGTGCCAGCTCCACCTGCACCTTGCCGTCCAGGCTCGTTGCCCGGCGGGCGAATATGTCGAGGATCAACTGGCTCCGGTCGATAACCTTCAGCTCGGTCATTTCCGAGATGGAACGTACCTGGGTCGGGGTCAGCTCCTGGTCGAATACCAACAGGGTCGCGCCAAGCTGGAGTGCGCGGATCACAACCTCGCGCATCTTCCCCTCCCCCATGAGGTAACGGGGATTGAACTGGCGGGGTCTCTGGATAACCGTGTCCAGCACTTCCACGCCGGCGGTACGGGCCAGCTCCTTCAACTCCTCCACGGAATCGGCCGCCTCTCCCGGCGACTGGGTGGTGACCGAAATGAGAATCCCCCGTTCCTCATCCCCCCGGACCTCCCTGGCCCCCTTGGCGGCGCGTTGCAGAGCGCTTTCCCGCTCGGCGACGAACGAGGCGAAATCGATCTGGAACCGGGGCAGAGGAATGGGGGGATCGACCGTATAAGGGGGCGAGGCTGGTGCAGGGGGGATAAGGCTGGCACTCTGAATGGCGACCGTCGTGTCGTGGGGATTGAGGAGGAGGGCCGAGATCAGATCGAACCGGAGCATGGCCAGGTCGGTTAGGTCGTCATCGGTAAGGGGCTCACCCTTCAGATGGGTATGTATGAGCCGCAACCCGCGCAGGAGTTTCTTGCCGAGGGGATAGTCGGGAAGATCGGGAATAAGGAGCCCCCGCTCATCGCCGACAATGACATACTCGATTTCGCCGAACCTGTTGGCCAGGATACCGATCTGGCGCCGGATCTCGCGGGACAGCTCGGCCATCTCCCGCGCCAGGTCGGGGGAAACCACATCGGTAACCCCGAGGCGACGCCGGTAGAGGCGCTCCACACCTTTGAGCTGGCTCGGCTTCAGTCCGGTGAGGTTGCCATGGAGCTGTTTGATAGATTTCCCTCTGAGGTCCGCAGGAGAGGCCCCGTGCCCGCCCGGAACCGGGCAACGGCAGGGGTGCCCCTACGGACGTATCTTTATAACCCGATGATGTTATACCCGCAGTCGACAAAATGGATATCGCCGGTCACCCCCCGGGAGAGGTCGCTTGCCAGATAGACTGCTGCCCCGGCAACCTCTTCCTGGGTGATATTACGTCTGAGCGGCGCCTTTTCAGCCACGTGGCCGGCGATCTGGTTGAAACCGCCAACCCCTGAGGCTGCAAGGGTCTTGATCGGTCCGGCTGATATGGCGTTGACCCGGACCCCTTCCGGACCGACCGCCTCGGCAAGGTATCTGACGCTCATCTCCAGCGCGGCCTTGGCGACACCCATAACGTTGTAGTTCGGGAAGACCTTTTCGCCACCGTAATACGTCATGGTCACCACACTCCCCCCCTCACCCATGAGAGGCATCGCCCCCTTGGCAAGAGCGATAAGGGAGTAAGCGCTGATGTCCAGTGCCATGGAAAAACCTTCCCGGCTGGTATTGAGGAACGACCCTTTCAGATCTTCCCGGTTGGCAAAGGCGATGGAATGGACAAGGCAGTCGATCCCTCCCCATGCGGCACCGATCTTACTGAAGGTGGCCTGTATCTCATCGTCGCTCCGCACGTCACACGGGAGGACCAGATCGACCCCGATGCTCTCGGCCAAAGGGATGACCCGCTTGGCCACCGTCTCATTGGCATAGGTAAAGGCCAGTTCGGCCCCTTCACGCTTGAACGCCTCGGCCACGGCCCAGGCAATGCTTTTCTCGTTGGCGATACCGAAAATGACCGCCTTTTTGCCCTGCAAAATCCCCATGTGTATGACATCCTCCTCGCTTGACACTCTGTTTCTGCACTCCCCCATGATCGGCTCCAACGGCATCGCCGACAACAAAAGAGGCAAATCAGGGGTGAATAGTAATAAATATTACCTGTTTTGGCAAGCACTATGGCCGATTCTGTGGTTTAATTCACTACGGGACGGGAGAACATCCATGGCAGATATCTCTAAATCAATCATAGAAGGAAGCGAACGCCTCAGCAATCTCGACGATATCAACGAGGTGGTGAAAGGACTCGCGCGCCTGCTCAGGAAAATGGTCAAAAGCCGTTGGATAGCGGCCTATTTTTTTGACCGGGAACGACGCGATTTCACTCCTGTCCACAGTGCCGGACTCCCCCGCCGCTTCCAGCCGCTCTTTCGGACCATGCCGCTCGCATCGGCCACAATCCCCCTTATCAAAGGCCTTTTGCAGAAGAAACAGCACCTTCTCATCACCGACACCGGCAGTTCCGAACTCCTCACCCCCCGCTTCCGCCGCATCCTGCGCGAGGTCAACCTGCTGGCTGTGCCGATGATCGTCCGCGGTCAGGTCCTGGGTGCGGTATTCGTCTCCCGCGACCGGAAGCTCCCCCCCTTTTCCGCCGAGGAGATCGCCATAATCAGAGACATGGTCTCCCATGCTGCCCTGGTGGTTTCCCACATGCGCCTGTTCGACGAGACCCTTGACATGGCCATGGAGCTTGCCGGCCGGATAGACGTCATTATGACCCTGGACGAGATCAACAAGGCGATCTCCTCCTCCCTCTCCCGGGAAAAGATCATGGAAACGGCCATGCAGCAGATCGAGAGGATCACCCGCTGCGAACTGGTGGCCGTCCTCCAGGTAGAGGGAGAGGAGTTGGAGATAACCGCCATCCACGGCAACAACATTACCGTTCCCCCGGAAATGCAGCCAGGATTCCGCATCACGGGGCGCTCCACGGCAGGTGATGCCTTTTCACGCCACGCCAGCCAGCGCATTGGTGACCTGACGGCGCACACCCGGATGGGCGCCATGGACAGCCGCCTGATGCAGGCGGGCATCAGGTCGCTGGTTACCATACCTCTTCTGGCAAAAGACCGGATCGACGGCGTGCTGCTGTTGGGGGATACGGAAGCTGGACAATTCACGCCTGAAGCGACCTTCACCATCGAGAAAATCGCCTCCCAGATGGCGGTAGCCCTTTCCAACGCTCGACTCTACGAAGATCTCCACATTCTCTTCATCAGTACCGTCACCAGCTTGGCAAACGCCATAGACGCCAAGTCCCCCTGGACGAAGGGTCACTCGGTGCGTGTCATGCAGATGTCAACCCGTCTTGCCCGCGAGATGGGGCTCTCCAGCGACGTGGTCGAACGGGTAAGGCTTGGCGGGTTGCTCCACGACATCGGGAAGATCGGCATCATCGAGTCCTTGCTGGACAAACCGGAGATGCTGATGGAAGATGAATTCCCCCCGATGCGTCTCCATCCGGAAAAGGGGGTCGCCATTCTCGCCCCCATAGAGCAGCTGCGGGATGTGATCCCCGGCATCCTTCACCACCACGAAAGGTACGACGGTTCCGGTTATCCTGCAGGGCTCAAGGGAGAAGCCATCCCCCTGGAGGCACGCATCATCGGGGTCGCCGACGCCTTTGACGCCATAGTTGCCGAACGCCCCTATAAGCCTGGCCATTCGGTAACTGAAGCCCTGGCGGAACTCCGCCGATGCGCGGGAACCCAGTTCGATCCGGTGGTTGTGGAACATTTCGCCCGCGCCATCGAACGCACCATTGGACCGCCCGCACTACCTCCAAGCAGTGACTAGATATACCTCAGAAGAAAAAAAGTGAGGTTGCGGCAGGTAAGAGTTGCGCCGGCAGTGTGCGCGGAAATGATACTGTTCGGCGTAGAATGGGAAATAGAGGCAGACGGACATACCCCTGACCATGCAGGGGATGAGGTTTTCCTCCTGCCAGAAAAAACCCAGGAAAGATGTTTATTCAGGGGGGACGGACATAAGAGATGAAGGAAAACCCCGACGAGATAAGGCAGGATGCTACAAAGACCGATCCTCGCCGGATGGTGGAGACGGTTGTGAAGGTGGAGCTCCGGGCGAAACGCCCGACTCGCCAGCCGATTGTGCCGAACCGGCGCGCGCTTCGATCGCCGCCAGCCGTTTTTCAATGTCTTCCAGCAGGATGTAGCTCCGGTCAAGCTTCCCCTTCATGGTAAAGATTACAAAGGGGAGGATAAACCAGAGGACCGTGAGGAAAAACCCCACGATTGACAACATTACCATGAACCCGCCCACCAGTTCCATGACACCCTCTCCAAACCTGGTTATCTGATTTTCTCGATCAGCCCGGCACAGGACCCTGCAGTTTTGCAACCGATGACCTGACTCCCCACCACCGACGTCGATTTAGTGGAGGGTAACCGGCGGCAACAGAAATGTCAATGGGAACGTTAAGTGCTGATGGCTGCGGAATTCCCACCTTCCGTAGCCAATCGATAAGGGGGCAAAATTCCCTTGCCTTTTTCCCGGCGTATGCTAGTATGCACAAAATTTAGGCACAACCTTCTCCGGATATAGACGTTTTCATGGTACACCCCCTTACTATCGGTCAATTGCGGCTCCCCAACAACCTGCTGCTGGCACCCATGGCCGGCATAACCAACCTCCCGGTGCGACTCTTGGCCCGCGAATGCGGCGCAAGCCTTGCGTTCACCGAGATGGTGAGCGTCAACGGCCTGGTCCGTGACGGGAAAAAGACCTTTGGCCTTCTTGCCAGTACACCGGAGGACCGTCCCCTGGGTATCCAGCTGTTCGGCGACGACCCGGCGCTTCTGGCCCAAGGGGCCCGGTTGGTAGAAGGGTATGGTGACCTGATCGACATCAACATGGGGTGCCCGGTCCGCAAGGTGGTGAACAGCGGTGCAGGCAGCGCGCTCATGCAGGACCCCGGGAAGGTGGCAGCCATCGTCCGGGAGGTCCGGCGGGCCACCCCGCTTCCCCTGACGGTGAAAATACGGACCGGTTGGGGTGCGGACAGTGACAATTTTCTGGAGATAGGCCGCATCGCGGCGGCCGAAGGGTGCGACGCCATCACCCTCCACCCCCGCAGCCGTTCCCAGATGTTTGAAGGGCATTCAGACTGGATGAAGATTGCCGCCCTGAAAAAGGCCGTTGCCATCCCGGTCATCGGCAGCGGCGACCTCTTCACGGCGACGGATGTGGTCCGCATGATCGGAGACACCGGCTGCGACGGGGTAATGCTGGCCCGTGGCGCGCTGGGGAATCCCTGGCTTTTCCGGGAAGCGGCTGACCTCCTGGAAGGACGGGAGCCGGCAGTTCCGACTCCCGCGGAACGCCTCGCAGTCTCCCTGCGTCACCTTGAACTTTTCATCGAGCTCTCGGGAGAACGGGTTGCCCTGAGGGAGATGCGCAAACACCTTTCCTGGTACGCACGTGGCCTTGCCGGCGCCGCCCAGTTCCGGGACCGGATAAACCGTATAACGGGGAAAGCGGCCATTGTCGCTGCCCTGGAAGATTTTTTCGGGGGAGCGCCCCATGGCCGTTGACCATCTCCAAGACTATTACGCAAATGTCATCGACAGCGTCGGGGACGGCGTAGTCGTCATCGCCGAGAAGGGTGACATTACCCTCATCAATCCGGCAGCGGAGGAACTGGTGGGGGTCTCCCGGCGCCAGGCGATGGGATTGCACTACACATCCCTGTTCCGGGGGGAAGATCTTCTGCTGGAGATGATCGAAAAAACCGCCCGCACCGGGATGACCATTTCCGACCATGAGAACATCGTCCTGAAGAAGACCGGCCACCCCATACCGGTTGGCGCCACAACCTCACCGCTCCTGATTGCCAGCGGCGAGCGGATCGGCACCATACTTCTCCTGCGCGACCTTACCAACATACGTGAACTGGAGGACGCTGTCCGCCACGCGGACCGGCTTTCATCCCTGGGAGCGCTGGCTGCCGGCCTTGCCCACGAGATCAAGAACCCCCTCGGCGGCATCAAGGGGGCTGCCCAGCTCCTGGCGATGGAACTGCCGGAGGAGAGCGAGCAGCGTGACTATCTCCGGGTGGTACTCAAGGAAGTGCAGCGGGTCAACAGGATCGTCGAAGAGCTTCTGGAGCTTGCCGCACCACGCAAACTTGAACCTTCCCCGGTCAACCTCCATAAGATTCTGGGAGATATCATCCTCCTCCAGAAACGGACGGTGGCCGGCAGGAAAATTGCCTTTCAGCAGCAGTTCGACCCGAGCATCCCGCCTATCCTGGCAGACGAAGCGCTCCTCACCCAGCTCTTTCTCAACCTGATCAAAAACGGGGTGGAAGCGGTAGACAACACGGGGCAGATCAGGGTGAGCAGCAGGGTCCTCGCCGACTACAGCATGACCCAGAAGGGTGAACGGCGCTCCCGCATGGTGGCCATCGAGGTATCCGACGACGGCCCGGGCATAGACAGGGAGCAACTTGAGCATCTCTTCACCCCCTTCTACACCACCAAGAGCAAAGGAACCGGCCTCGGTCTTGCCATCTGCCAGAAGATCGTCGCAGAGCACCGGGGAATGATCAAAGTCGAATCGGAGCCGGGGCGGGGAACGACGTTCACCGTCATGCTGCCGTTAATCCAATAAAAACCGTTCAAGGTTCTATGTTCCACGTTCAACGTTGCAAGACGTGAACCCCGAACTTTGAACCTTGAACCCTGAACAGAGGTTTTACTTATGTCCATCAACAGAATTCTGGTCGCCGACGACGAAGAGAGCATGCGCTGGGTCCTTTCCAAGGCCCTCAGGAAAAAGGGGTTCAGTGTCGACCTGGCACGGGACGGAGACGAGGCGTTGAGCCTTATCCAGTCACAGCCTTACGACATGGCCATCCTTGACATCAAGATGCCCGGCCTGACCGGTCTGGAACTGCTTGACCGTGTGCGGGAACTGAAGAGCGACCTGCTCGTGGTGATCATGACCGCCGAGGCGAGCATGAAAAACGCCGTGGAGGCCATGAAACGCGGAGCCTACGACTATATCACCAAACCCTTCGACCTGGACGTGATCGACGCCATCGTGGAGAAGGTCAACCGGGCACAGGAGATGACCTCCCAGGTGACGATCCTCAAAGGTGAACTGAAGGACCGCTACCAGCTGGAGAAAACAATCATCGGCAACTCTCCGGCCATGCGTGAAGTCTACAAGACCATCGGCAAGGTTGCCCCCTCCGACGTCACCGTCTTGATCCAGGGGGAATCGGGGACCGGCAAGGAGCTCATCGCCCGGGCCATCCATTTCAACTCCAGGCGTCTCGGCAAGCCCTTCATCGCCCTGAACTGTGCCGCAATCCCCAAGGAACTCCTGGAATCCGAACTGTTCGGCTTCGAGAAAGGGGCCTTCACCGGTGCTGTGGAACGCAAGCTGGGGAAATTCGAACAGGCTAACGGAGGCACTATCTTCCTGGACGAAATCGGCGACATGCCGCAGGACCTTCAGGCCAAGATCCTCCGGGTACTCCAGGAAAAGGAGGTTACCCGGACAGGGGGAAACCAGAACATTGCCGTGGATGTCCGCATAGTCGCCGCCACCAATCAGGACCTTGAGGAAAAGGTACGGAACAGGGAGTTCAGGGAAGACCTCTTCTACCGTCTCAACGTTGTGCCGATCCAGCTGGTTCCCCTCCGGTCGCGGAAGGAGGACATCCCCCAGCTTGTCGAGTACTTCCTCCAGAAAGCCTGCACCGAGCTCGGAACACCGATGAAGCAGTGTGCGCCCGAAACTTACCAGCTCCTCTCTAACCACAACTGGCCGGGTAACGTGAGGGAACTGGAGAACACCATCAAACGGGCCGTAATCCTCTCGTCGGACCTTCTCCTCACGGCGGCCGATTTTCCCGGACTGCGCACGCAGAAGGGGGAAGAGCGGGTAGCCAACGAGGAACTCTCCCTGGAAGGGATAGTCGACATAAAGCTCCGCAGCTGCTTTCCCAACATGGACAAGATGGAGAGCAGCGACGTTCACGCCATGGTGCTTGAGCAGGTGGAGCGCCCCCTGATACGCTTTGTCCTGGAGAAGACCCGGGGCAATCAGGTGCGGGCCGCCGACATCCTCGGCATAAACCGCAACACCCTGAGGAAGAAGATTCAGGAACTGGGCATCGAAGTCAGGAAAGACTAGGGATCAGGGGCTAGGGACTAGGGACTGGGGGCCAGGTTTTACCGGTTTCTGGTCCCCAACAACAGGAGGTTTCACATGGGTATCAAGGACACATACTTTCTCGACCGCAGCAAGGCTGTACTGGTGGTGATCGACGTACAGGAGAAGCTCTGCCGGGCCATGGACGAAAAAGTCCTGGAACAGCTGACCCGCAATATCACCATTCTCCAGGAAGCTGCCCGGGAGATGGGGATACCGGTCATAGCTACCGAGCAGTACGTGAAGGGGCTCGGAGAAACCATTCCCGCTCTCAAAGAGCAGCTGACCGACCCGGCACTGGAGAAAATGACCTTTAGCTGTTGCGGCGAAAGCCCCTTCCCCGACCGGCTGCGGGCTCTGGGAAAGACCCAGGTCATCATAACCGGCATGGAGACCCACGTCTGCGTGCTGCAGACCGTGCTCGAACTCCTGGACGCGGGGTACACGGTGCACCTGGTCCAAGATGCCGTCATGAGCCGGCGCAAGGACAACTGGAACATTGCCCTTGAAAGCGCACGTGCAGCCGGCGCCGTCATAACCTCAACCGAAACGGCACTCTTCCAGCTCCTCCGGACAGCAGGGACCGACGAATTCAAGAAGCTCTCCAAACTGGTGCGGTAGTGCCCACCCCGCTCCTGCCCCCGGTGGCCCCTTCAGGGTGTCCACCGGGGGGCCTTCCTCTCGTGCTTAATACGTGAAATAGCCACCTCGCTCTCTCCCATAAAAGAAAATCAACATCTCCCTGAAATACACCAATAATATCCGCAACATGCTAATTTATAGTTGTTTTTGTTCAAATTAAGTGCTACTTATAATAACTTGAGGAGTTGGATGGAAACCGTTATTTACCTGACTGTTACGCGATATTTCAGGGTCAGCCGCCGCGAAATGGTGTACCTGAAGTTCATCACCGAGGCATATGAAGGATTGCTAACCGTCAGCACTGTGGACAAGACGGGAGGGGTTGTCAGGATTTCTTACCCGGCCTGCTCCCGGCAGGACGCTGACGACCTGCTTCGGGCCCTTGCGGGAGAAATTTCCCTGGTAGAAACCGAACCTCCTCCGGCACGGGCAAACCCCATAGCTTCCAGTGACAGCACGATGTCACCGTCGTGACAGTAACACCACACCACTTCTTTCCCCTGCAAGACAGGAGAGAAGTACCCCCTTCCCGGAATAAAAAGTGTCGCGGAACAAGAATTCGGGCATTATTATTGCTATCAACAATGAGGATGAATTTTACCTATGCTGGACAGCTTTGACCTGACACGTATTCTTCACCGCGCCTTGGCCGGCGGAGGAGAGTATGCCGATATTTACGGGGAGGAAGGTACCTCGACTGCTATCGTCTGCGAGGATGGCAAGATCGAAAAGGTCCTGACCGGAACCGACCGTGGGGTAGGCATCCGGGTCATTTCCGACCTGCGCACCGCCTATGCCTATACCAACGAAATCACCGAAGCCGCCCTCCTCGCCCTGGCCGGCACAGTCAGCAGGGCGGTACGGGGGAAGATATTCGACCGGGCCATCGACCTTCGCCCGAAAGTGACCGGAGCCGGTTTTCCCATCAAGCTGCCGCCGGCCGCCATACCGCTCCGGGACAAAGTAGCCGCTGTCACCCGTGCGGAAGGTGCAGCCCGCGGAGTCGACCAGCGGATCCGGCAGGTAATGGTGATGTACCGGGACAGCAACCTCCGGTCCCAGTGCGCCAACTCTCTGGGGGAGTTCCACGAAACGCACCGGACCGGCACGGTTTTCATGACCCAGGTGGTCGCGGCGAACGGGGACGTTATCCAGACTGGCTACGAGCCCCTTGGCGGCTTCCGCGGCTTCGAACTGTTTGACCAGAAAAGCCCCGAAGAAATTGCGCTGACTGCCGCCCGCCGGGCAGTCATGATGCTCGCGGCCCGCAAGGCACCGGGTGGTATGATGCCGGTCGTACTCTCCGCCGAGGCGGGAGGCACCATGGTCCACGAAGCCATCGGCCACGGTCTTGAGGCCGATCTGGCCCAGACCGGCATGTCGGTTTATTCCGGCAAGATCGGCCAGCAGGTCGCATCCCCCCTCGTAACAGTTATTGACGATGCGACCATTCCCAACGCCCGCGGCTCCTTTTCCTTCGACGACGAAGGGACGCCGGGGGAGCGTACCGTGCTCGTGGAGAACGGTATTCTCAAGGGGTACATGTACGACCGTCTCACCGCCATGAAGGATGGTTGCCGGTCCACCGGCAACGGCCGCCGTGAATCGTACCAGTCCAAACCGATCGTCCGGATGTCCAACACCCTCATCGCCCCGGGCAGCACCTCGCCGGAGTCGATCATCAAAGGGGTTGCAAACGGTCTTTTTGTCCGGAAGATGGGGGGGGGGCAGGTCAACACGGTTAACGGCGATTTCATGTTCGAAGTCTCCGAGGGATACCTCATAGAGAATGGCGCGCTCGGCGAGCCGGTTCGGGGAGCAACCCTGACCGGATGCGGACCGGACGTGCTCAAAAGAGTCGAGCTGGTCGGCAGCGATCTGGGTTTTGGTATCGGCACCTGCGGCAAGGATGGCCAGGGGGTTCCGGTGGCAGATGCCCAGCCGACCCTGCTGATAGCGGAAATAACCGTCGGCGGTGCCGCCTGACGGTGTAACATAGGCGAGGAACAGCCTTGACTGACCCGAAAACCACATTCAAGCCGGAGGAGTTACTGGGAAACCTCAGGAGCCACAGCTTCCTGTCGAATTACCAGCTTGACGTCTTCAGCTTCAGGAACGGCGGATCATCCCCGGAGACCGGCTGGAAGCTCTGCCACTCCCTGCTGCCCGCCGGCCTCTGCGCGCGTATCTGCCAACCGGCCGTGGAGCAGGCGCTGAAAAGCGTGGTGACTTCCGGCCAGCCAGCCGTCTTCCGCTGCCCCATCGGACTCCTGAACTTCGCGGTACCCCTGAATTCATCGGCCGCACCCTTGTGCTGCGTCATCGGCGGCGGAGTCAGGGAGCGGTCCTTAGACCTGTTAAAACTGGAAACCATTGCCCGCACCGAGGACATCAACCCGATGGAAATCCTCGACCGGTTGCAGAAACTTCCCGCCGTCAGCGAAGTGGAACTGCTCCGGGTTGCACAGAAGGTCCACAGCCTCATTCCCTCCTTCCAGAAGGAAGAGCACCACGTCATCTACGTGGAAAAGACAACCGAGCAGCTCAATGCCATCGTACAGGTAGCAGCTGATATCGACTCCGCCGTTACGGACGAAGAAGTGGTTGCTCTTCTGAGCGAAACCATCGGAATTCTTTTCGACGTGCCGATCATCGTCGTGGCCCTCCCCGAGGAAGGGGACCACAGTTTCTCCCTGCGGAAGACCTGGGGGGATACATTTTTCGACCAGGCCAGTCTCAGTACGGAAAAGCTGCGGCGGGTGATTCCCAACTATGCCACCGACATGACCGTAATACAGAGCGAGGATGTGGAGGAGCTGCTGCCGGGAGGGGTCGCCGACATGCTCACCTGCATCCCCCTCACCTCAGCAAATGAACTGTTCGGCATGGTATTCGTCTTCGACCGCGACCTCCCCACCCGCGACCTCCTTATCACCCAGATCATTACCGGCCGGGTTGCGGCCAAGCTGCGCCAGTTACGACAGAAGGCTGAATATGGCAGGGAAACGTCCATTTCCGACAAGCTCATGGACGTCATCAGTTCCCTGGCACTCACCGAAGGGCAGGCGGAGCTGGTCAGGCAGGTCCTGGAAATGGGAGCCGACCTGGTAAATGCCACCAGCGGTTCCCTCATGCGGGTCGACGACCGGGGAGAAAACCTTCAGATCGAAGCGGCCATCGGCATGAACCTCAACCTGGCACGCAGCCTCAACCTGAAGGTAGGAAAAGGGATCGCGGGAAGGGTAGCCCTGAACGGCACCCCCCTGCTGGTTAACGACATCGAGAAGACCAACCTCGGCCAGGGGGTCAACCGCCCCCGCTTCAAGACCAAGTCGTTCATCAGCATACCACTCAAATTCAAGGAACAGATCCTCGGCGTACTCAACCTGGCGGACAAGAAAAACCAGGGGCTGTTCACCGAAGCGGACCTGGAGCTTCTCACCACCTACGTGAACCACGCCGCCGCCATGATCGTCCGGACACTTTCCCTGGAACGGGCGGAGATGCTGGAGAAGCTCTCTCTCACCGATCCGCTCACCGAACTCTACAACCGACGCTTCCTGGAGAAACGGATCGAAGAGGAGCTGAACCGGAGCATCCGTCAGGGGCTGAGCCTCACCGTCATGATGATAGATCTGGACCATTTCAAACAGTACAACGATTACAACGGCCACATTGCCGGAGACAAGGCCCTGAAGAAAACCGCCAAAATACTCAGGACCTCCGTGCGGGATATGGACATGGTGACCCGTTACGGCGGTGAGGAGTTCTGCATCATTCTGCCGTCGACCATAAAGCGGGAGGCGATTTTCGTGGCCGAAAGAATCCGGCGTGGCATCGAAAGCGAGTCGTTCGCCGGCGAGGAAGAACTCCCCCTGGGGCGGTTGACCGCCAGCATCGGACTGGCCGCATTCCCGGAAGACGGCGATACAGCTACGGCCCTTATTCACGCGGCGGATATCGCTCTCTACCAGGCCAAGGCCGATGGGCGTAACCGTATCACCTTTTCCACCCCTCCCCGTGAAAAAGAAGAGCCCCACGAGCAGGAAGCCACAAAATCGGCTTGACACCCCCTTCCCCGAAACGGTAATGTTGGACCCCGTCCAGCCAGTATGCTCCCGTCAACGCAATCCGTCATGCAACGACACACATTCCCCATCCCCGGCAGATGTCCTTACACCGGGGATCATCATCCCAGCACAGGAGGATCACCATGAGTCTGAAGGGCACCCGCACCGAAATCAACCTGTTGACGGCTTTTGCAGGTGAAAGTCAGGCACGTAACCGCTACACCTACTTCGCCGCGAAGGCGAAGAACGAAGGCTACGTCCAGATGGCCGATATCTTCGAGGAAACCGCCAACCAGGAAAGGGAGCATGCCAAGCGGCTCTTCAAGTTCCTGGAGGGTGGCGAGGCACAGGTCACCGCCAGCTTCCCCGCCGGGAAAATCGGCTCCACTGCGGAAAACCTGCGGGAATCGGCGGCAGGGGAGCACTACGAACATACCGACATGTATCCCTCATTCGCTACCGTTGCGCGGGAAGAAGGATTCTCCCAGATCGCCGATGTTTTTCTCGCCATCGCCGTAGCGGAAGCTCAGCACGAGAAGCGCTACCTCGCCCTCCTGGACAACATCGAGCAGAACCGGGTCTTCAGCCGGGACACCTCCGTCACCTGGCGCTGCCGCAACTGCGGTTACCTCCACCATGGCACCGACGCCCCCGACAGCTGCAAGGCCTGCAACCATGCCCAGGCCCACTTCGAACTGCTCGGGGAAAACTGGTAGGAAAAATCAGGCAGTCCCACAACAAAAAAGGCCGGCGGGGAAATCCCGGCCGGCCTTTTTCACTTTTCACTAGTACTGATCACCCTTCCACAACCTTCATGGACGTTATGAACACCGGTTCCACGGGGACGTCCGAATGCCCGCCCTTCGAACCGGTCTTCACTCCCTTGATGGCATCCACCACCTCCATACCGGCGGTCACCTGGCCGAACACGGCGTAACCGTAACGGTCGGGGGTCTTTCCCTGGTGGTCGAGGAACAGGTTGTCCACCACGTTGATGAAGAACTGGGACGTGGCGCTATCCACAACGTTTGTTCTGGCCATGGCCAGGGTCCCCCGCTTGTTGGACAGGCCGTTGGCCGCCTCGTTCTTGATGGCGAACTTGGTCTTTTTCGACATCATGTTCTCGTCCATACCGCCACCCTGAACCATGAAGGATGCAATGACCCGGTGGAAGATGAGCCCGTCGTAGTACCCGTCCTTCACGTAGGAGAGGAAGTTGCGCACGCTGATGGGGGCCTTGTCCTGGAAAAGCTCGATGGTGACGTTTCCCATGGAGGTTTCCATAAGGACCTGGGGATTTTTTGTTTCGCTCATGACGATCTCCTTTACGGGTAAATAATGGTCTTTTGTAGCACAATTCCCCTGGCAACAGAAGACTTTTTGCCATTGGAGTGGTGGTTGCAATACGGCTGCAGTGAAGTACAATGAACAGGCCTGCCGGCGAACGGCCGGGAACAAAACGACAACAATCTATACAGGGGGATAACGGTGAACGGACGACAATGGCTACGGGGAGCGGCGATAGCGGCGATCATTCTTTCATGCGGCGTCAGAGGAGCCTTCGCCGTCGAAGTGCAAAGAGCCCACAACATGTTCGCGACAGCCCACACCCTTGAACCCCAGAAGGAGGGCGGAACCGCAAAGGTAGGCCAGCCTGCTCCCGGCTTCACCCTTGATGCGGTGGTCAACGGGGAATTCAAGAAGGTGGGGCTGGCCGATTACCGGGGGAAATGGGTGGTCCTCTTCTTCTACCCCAACGATTTCACCTTTGTCTGCCCCACCGAGATCAGGGGATTCAACGCCGCCCTCGACACCTTCCGGAAACTGAACGCCGAAGTCCTTGGCGCCTCCGTGGACAGCAAGTATTCCCACCTGGCATGGATTCAGCGGGGTGATCTGGGAGACCTGAAATACCCTCTCCTTGCCGACTTCAAGAAGGAGGTGGCAAGCAAGTACGGCATTCTCGACGAAAAGGAAGGGGAAGCCCTGCGCGGCCTCTTCATCATCGACCCGAACGGCGTTCTCCAGTACGAGCTGGTGCACAACCTCTCGGTGGGCAGGAGCGTGGACGAGACCCTGCGGGTCCTGGAAGCGCTCCAGACCGGCGAGCTCTGCCCCATCGGCTGGAAGCCGGGGCAGAAGACGCTGGGAAAATAGGATCAGCATATTCCGGACATGGCAAAGGCCGCGGTGACGCGGCCTTTGCTGTTCTTGAATCCTGTCGACCTGACCCCGCGACGGCAGTCAACCGTCCTGCCCGCTCACCGGCAGCACTCCAGGCACGCAGGAGACACCATCCCGCCACTACAGACGCAACCCTTGCACGGATCGGCCGGGGATTCGGTCGGCGCCGCAGGCGCCGAAACGGTATCCGGTGGCGGCGTTTCCCGGCCCGGCGTTTCAGCGGCCGGCGTTTCCTGCCGGGACGGAGTTGGTGAGGCGGGAGCCTGGGAGGGGAGTTCCGGCGGTGCCTGCTGGCTGTCAACAGCCGGTTCATTTGCCGGCGTCTCTTCATCGGCTCCCCACAGAGTTCCCACAGTAAGAAGAACAGATACGACACCAACAAGAAGTTTGATTGCCAAACACTTCATGATTCCTCCTCCGCAGCAACGGCACGCACACCCAAAGTCACATTCCTGGTAAATTCTAATGGCAGGCAATCCCAAGTCAAGACAAAATCACCGTAACCTCGTCTGCACCATTATTTTGTATTGACAAATCCCACTGCCGGACATGAAAATGGCTCCTTTGTGTGCGTAACACCGGTCTGCCGTACCAGGATTTAACGGACGAAAACTACGCGCTGGAGGTTTTTTTTGGACAGGATAGACCCTCTACTGATGCAGGGGAATGAGGCCATTGCCCGTGCTCTTATTGAAAATGGCTGTGTCGTAGCAACATCCTACCCGGGGACCCCTGCTTCGGAGATACTGTCAGGGGTGATGTCATGGCAGAAGGCCGAAGGGGTTGCCATGCATGTGGAATGGGCGATCAACGAGAAAGTCGCGCTGGAGATCGCCTACGCAGGGAGCCAGTCCGGGCTGCGGACGGCAGTTGCCATGAAACAGGTCGGACTCAATGTGGCCTCCGACCCACTCATGAGCGCCGTCTATCTGGGAGTGACGGGAGGCTTCATCGTCATCAGCGCCGACGATCCGGGCCCCCATTCGTCCCAGACCGAGCAGGACAGCCGCCTGCTGGCCATGCTGGCAAAGATTCCGGTGCTGGACCCGGATTCGCCTGGCCAGGCTCAGGAGCTGGTAGCCCTCGCCTTTGAGCTTTCCGAGGAGTTTCAGGTGCCGGTCATGCTCCGTCCGACGACCCGTGTCTGTCATGCCTGCCAGGACATTCAGCCTGCGCCGGTGAAGAAGCTGGGACGCACGGCGGATTTCAGGAAAAATCCCTCCCGCTGGGCTGCAACCCCCAATTTCCGCTACCGTCTCCACCTGGAACTGAACGAAAAGCTTGCCCGCATGGCAGCTTATGGTCCCACGGCTCCCCGCCGTCTCAATCCCGGGGCCAGAGCTAACAAGGCGATAGTGGCGTCCGGCGCGGCGGCGGGGCATGCACGGGAAATCATGAAAAACCTCGGCCTGTGGGATAACATTCCCTTCTTCCAGGTAATCCAGCCCTATCCGCTCCATAGTGAGTTCACCACGGAAATCCTGCGGGATTTTGACGAGATCCTCGTCCTGGAAGAGACCACCGGCGTCATTGAAATGCAGCTCCGTGACCGTGACAAGGTACGGGGCAAACTGTCCGGCGCCGTTCCCGAGGCGGGCGAGCTTCTTCCCGAACTGATCGAAGGAATCATTGCCGGGTTTGCCGGTGTTACGGTTCCGGCCGTGCCCCAGCCGCCGACCGGCGGCGGCAGACGTCCCACCCTCTGCCCCGGCTGCCCGCACCGGGCAAGTTTCTATGCCATCAAAAAGACAGCGCCCAAGGGGATCTATCCCAGTGACATCGGTTGCTACACCCTTGGGGCAAATCTTGGCGGCGTCGATACCGTCCTCTGCATGGGAGCTTCCGTCAGTCAGGCGGCAGGGTTTCACCATGCCTACCGGGTAACGGGGGAAGAGCGGGATGTGGTCGCCACCATCGGTGACTCCACCTTCTTCCACTCCGGCATCCCTCCCCTGATCGATGCCGTTACCCAAAGGTCGCGCTTTGTCCTCGTCATCCTGGACAATGCCACCACGGCCATGACCGGCAATCAGCCGACGCCGGCCGTGCCCCTTGCCGGCGGCGTTCCGGTGGAGATCAGCTCCGTCGTCGAAGGGTGCGGTGTCCGCTTCTGCAAGACCGGCGATCCCCTTGACCTTCCCGGCTTCACCCGCCTGGTGAAAGAGGCGGTGGAGTTCGCCCGCAAGGATAGCGTGGCGGTCGTCATCGCCAAGAGTCCCTGCCTGGTGGATCGTAACCGGCCGAAACTGCAGCGCGACCAGGTGGAGATTGACGTCACCTGCACCGGTTGCAAGGTCTGCACCAGCCAGTTCGAATGCCCGGCCCTGGTTTTCGATGAGGCGACGAAAAAGGTCACGACCGATCTGCTCATCTGCAGCGGTTGCGGCGTCTGCATGGACGTCTGCCCGTCCCGCTCCATCAAACCCCGCGAGGAAAAGCCATGAACAACCAGCAGCTTATCATTTCCGGCGTCGGCGGCCAAGGCATCCTCTTCATCACCCGTCTCCTGGCCGAAACGGCAATGGCAAAGGGATTCCACGTCCTCACCTCGGAAACCCACGGCATGGCCCAGCGCGGCGGCATTGTCATCTCCCACCTCAAGGTCGGCGACTTTTCCAGCCCCCTGGTGCGACCGGGGCAGGCGGATGGCCTGCTGGCGCTCAAACCGGAGACCGTCCCCCTCCACCGCCACTTTCTGAAACAGGAGGGATGGATCGTCGCCAACGCCCCGCCCCTTGCAATCGTCGAGGTAGCACACCCTCTTTCTATCATGGATGCTGATTCCCTGGCCCTGACCATGGGCAACCCCCAGTCGGTGAATCTCATGGTGCTCGGCAGGGCCATTGCCGAGTCTGGCCGACTTTTCTGCACGGCAGCCGAGGTAGAGGAGGCAATCCAGAGAAAACTGGAGATGAAGAAAGGACCGCTGGATGGCGCAATGGCCGCCTTCCGCGCCGGGCTTGGAGCAACACCATGAATCCTGTCAGGAGTAGTGTCTTATGCTGAAACGTTTCCCCCCCAAGTTTGCCACTCCGGCCGAACTGGCCGACCATCAGCTCTCAGGTCTGCAATGGACGGTGCGCCATGCCTGGAACAATTCTTCCTTCTACCGCAGCAAGCTTGAGGCCGCAGGGGTCACACCTGACGAGGTAAAAACCCTTGACGATCTGCGCCGGCTCCCCTTTACCACCGCCCAGGATCTCGCAGCAGGCTACCCTTTTGCGCTCCGCGCCGCCCCCTTCAGTGATATCGTCCGCATTCACGCCTCGTCGGGCACCACCGGCAAACGGAAGGTCCTCTGCTATACGCAAAAAGACCTGGATGACTGGCAGGCAATGTTTGCCCGCTGCTATGAACTGGCGGGGCTGACCAGGGAAGACCGGGTGCAGATCGCGGTGGGCTACGGACTCTGGACTGCCGGCATCGGCTTCCAGCTGGCCTGTGAAAAATTCGGCGCCATGGCCATACCGGTCGGGCCCGGCAATCTGGATATCCAGATCGGTTTCCTCCAGGACCTGCAGTCGACGGTTTTCTGCTGTACCGCCTCCATGGGGCTACTCCTTGCCGAGGAGGTCAATCGGCTGGGGATCAGGGACACCCTCAACCTGAAAAAGGTCATCATGGGGGCTGAGCGGAGTTCCCGTGCCATGCTCGCCACCATGCGCGAGTTTCTCGGCGTCCAGGAGATTTACGACATAACCGGCCTTACCGAGTTGTACGGCCCCGGCACCGGCCTCTCCTGCAGCCATGACAACGGCATCCACTACTGGGCCGATTACTACATCCTGGAAGTGCTCAATCCGGAGACCCTGGAGCCGGTCGCTCCGGGAGAAGTGGGAGAGATGGTCTTCACCACCATGGGGAAGGAAGGGGTGCCACTCATCCGTTACCGCTCCCGGGACCTGACCCGGCTTTTGGAAGGAGACTGCCCGTGCGGCTGTCCGTTCCCCCGCCACGACCGGATACAAGGCCGATCCGACGACGTGGTCATCTTCCGCGGAGTCAACATCTACCCCGGCCAGGTGGACGAGGTGCTGACCCGCGTTCCCGGCATCGGCAGCGAATACCAGATTATCCTGGATCACGGCGAGGATGGCCGGGACTACATGCTGGCCCGGGTGGAACGCGGCCGCAATGGAGAAGTGCCGGACAGCCAGCTGGTAAAGAGCATCGTCTCAGGAATCAAGCATACCCTGCTGGTCTCCTGCACCGTCGAACTGCTTGATTATGGCACCCTCCCCCGTTCGGAGAAAAAAACGAAGCGGATCTTCGACAACCGCAAGTTCACCTGATCCCTCAACGGGGACACCATTCCGGACACGACAAAGGCCGCTCTACACGGCCTTTGTCATTGTGGTACCTACTACTTGATCTGTTAACTACTCGACATGCACCATCCAGGACATTCGCTCATCATGCGGATTTCCGGCATCTCACGCGATGCCGAACAGCATCAATGCTGCCAGGGTCAGAACACTGACGAGCAGCCAGAGCGTTACCCCCTGCAAAAGAGGCCGGACTCCCACCTTCTTCAGCACTTCCCTGCTCAATCCGGCGCCGACCAGAAACAGGGTCCCCACCAGGCACTGCTTTGCCACAGACGCCAGACCTCCCCAATAGAAATCATACTGCGGCAGCAAAGTCCTGATGGTTGCAGCCAGCACAAACCCGATGATGAACAGGGGGATTCCGGCTTTACGCTCCGACTTCTTGAGCCATGCGGTCCCGATGACGACCGGTGTTATCCAGATAGTACGGGTAAGCTTTACCGTCGTCCCAACGGCCAGCGCCGACGCGCCGTATGCGGAAGCCGCGCCGACGACACTGCTCGTATCGTGGATGGCAAGCCCGGCCCAGGTGCCGAACGTCCCCTGGCTGAGGTTCAGGATATGCCCTACCAGCGGAAACAGCAGAAGCGCAACGGAATTCAGGGTAAAGACGGTCGCCAGTGCCACGGCGGTCTCGTCGTCCTTCGCCTTGAGCACCGGCGCCATGGCGGCGATGGCACTTCCCCCGCATATGGCGGTTCCGAACGAAATGAGCAAAGACGTATTCTTGTCGGTTTTGAACAGAGTTCCCAGCAGGTACCCTACTGACAGCGTGAAGATGATACCGACAACCGTGTAGAGCAGGGAACTCCTCCCGGTGTGGAGGACCTCCCCGAGACTGAGCCCGAAGCCGAGGCCGACTACTGATACCTGGAGAATCACTTTGCTCACTTTTGCGGACTTGTAGGGCCAGGGATTCCCGATCAGGAAGCTGAAAGCCACCCCCATGACGAGCGCCACGGCGGTACTGACCCACGGAAAGGCGCATAATGCCAGACACAGGACAAAAAGGGTCTGGCGTAACCTGTCGTTCATTCCTGCTCCCCCACCGTAATTTTTCTTGCACTCTAGCAAAAATACTATATAAATAAAATTTAAAAATATTGATCATTTATATCAGCATTATTGATAAGGCAATCACCATGGCCATCACCTTGAGACAGCTGGAGATTTTCGAACAAGTTGCGCAGTGCGGGCAGGTCACCAGGGCAAGCGAACAACTGCTCTTGAGCCAATCGGCAGTCAGCATGGCGCTTGCCGAACTGGAGCGGTTTGCCGGTGCGCCGCTTTTTGAACGTCAGGGGAGACGGCTTCTCCTGAATGACCGGGGGCGGCGGATTCTGCCGGAGGTGCATGACGTGCTCGCGAGAGTTCATACCATAGAACAGGTTCTGAATGAATCCGTTGGAGAACCTCACGGGACACTCAACGTAGGGGCGAGCACCACCATCGGAAATTATCTGCTTCCGCTGATCGTCGGCGAATTCTCGCGGCAGTACCCGCGTGCAAAGGCGCTGCTGCAGGTCGGGAATGCCCACCAGATCGAGCGGGCGGTGGAGAACGGCGACGTTGACCTCGGGCTCATCGAGGGACCGTGCCACATAACCACACTCGATACAATGCCGTGGAAAGCGGATGAACTGGTAATTATCGTCGGGAAAGGTCACCCATGGGAACATGAGGGAATCGCGTCCCTGAAAATGCTGGAGGATGCCCCATGGATCATGCGTGAAAAAGGTTCCGGGACCAGAGAGGTATTTGAAGCCGCCATGGCAAAGCAGGGTATCAGGTATGGGGTAGCCATGGAACTGGGGCATACCGAGGCGATCAAAAAGGGGGTGGAGGCGGGATTGGGTGTCGGATGCCTGTCGAGAATGGCGGTCCAGAGAGAGATGGATAACGGCTGGCTTGTGGAAGTAACGTCACCGCTGGATTTGCGGAGAACGCTGATAATCCTGACACGGCACAACGAGCAGCAGACGACGCTGCTGAAGGCGTACCTTGGCCTCCTGGAGGAGACAAGAAATGTGCAGCAAAACCCTTCTCTTGCCGGGGAGACTGCCGTCTTTGGCAACTGAGCAAATCCACGAGCAGCCTGTCCCGGCAACCTCACCTCGTCTTGCCCGTTTTCATTGACACACTGCATCTTTTAGTGATAAAAACACGAAAATCAGTGATGCTGCCGCCCCTTTACACCTGCCCGGCGTGTCCAGAATTATTTCATTTATTCGAATGCTGCGTTACGTTCCGTAAGCCTTGTGGAAGGGGAATCAGGCAAGCAAAAACCGTCGCAGATGCAAGCATGTCAGGGAAAGTCAATGGTTTTTGTACGCATTTTCATGATACTTACCACCGTAGTTCTGCTCCATTCCCCAACGTCTGCTTCGGATATCGGTGATGTCACCTTCAGGACCGGCAATGCGGGTAACATCGTATTCAGTCATGATGTCCACACGAAAAGCCCCCGTATCAACGACAACTGCCACACCTGTCATGACAAGATCTATGCGACCAAGAGCAAGCGTCCCGTGACCATGGCAGAGATGTACAAAGGGAAGTCCTGTGGAGCATGTCACGGCAGGATCGCTTTTCCCCTTTCGGACTGCGGGCGCTGCCATACGATCAGGGACATCACCTTCAAGGTCCAGCCTACCGGTGATGTCATTTTTGTCCACGCACCCCACACCAGGAAAATGGCATGTAACAAATGCCATCCACGCCTGTTCAAGCCGGGGAGAAACCGTCCCGCCACCATGGCGGAGATGGAAAAAGGGAAATCGTGCGGTGCCTGCCACAAGGGGAAGACGGCTTTTGACCTGTCCGACTGTTCCCGTTGCCATCTTGCCGGCAACGTGCTCATGAAGGTGACAAATGCCGGGCCCGTCACATTCAGCCATTCCTTTCACACGGCCTTGTACCGTTGTGCCGACTGCCATCCGAAGATCTTTCCCCTGGGCTACATCAGACAGAGAGCTTCCATGGACGACATGGACCAACACAAGTCCTGTGGAGCCTGCCATGACGATTACACAGCCTTCACGGTAAGGGAAGACTGTGTCCGCTGCCATGACATGTAGGGCATCATTTCGCAGCCACTGCTCGCGGAGGAACAGTTGAAACGAACCATTGCCATATCGCTGCTTGTGCTGTTGATCCCCCTGGGAATCGGAGTTTCTCTTGCGTCTGAGCAGAGTGTATGCACGCAGCCGTATCTGGACAGCAACGAAGCACTGGATTTCCGCAAGTCGGCAGGAGGAGAGCAGCCGTCCGACAGTACGCCAGCCCGCAATCTGCCCGGCAGTTCTCATGGCACAAAGGGGGTAGGAGGCAATGCCGCAGCCATGAACGACTTCGGAGTCGATTATGCCAGTGGCAGGAATATGGCGCAAAATTACCCTGAAGCGCTCCGCTGGTTCTACATGGCCGCGCAGCAGTTGCACCCGGAGGCCGGTTTCAATCTGGGCATCCTGTACGCCACCGGTCAGGGGGTCCCGCGGGACGACAAAACCGCTGCCAGATGGTTCAGGATGGCCGCAGGGCAGGGCGACGTCGAATCGGGGCACATACTCGGAACCATGTATGAATATGGGTGCGGGGTGCCGCAAAGCGACGATGAAGCTACCCGATGGTATCGTCTGGCCGCCGGGAACTGGCATGCGGCTGCCCAAGACAGCCTCGCCAGGATGTACCTGACCGGGCGGGCAACCCCGCAGAATACAGCGGAAACGGCCAGATGGCAGGCTCTGTCAACGACGCACAAAACTCCTGAAGCAGCCTACCTTCTGGGGATGGAGTGCATCAGAGGGGAGCAAGTCCCCCGGAATCACACGGAAGCTGTCATCTGGCTTCGCGCGGCTGCCTTGCAGGAATATATCCCTGCTGCACATCAGTTGGGGGTTTTTTTCTTATCCGGACCGGTTGAAACGAGGAATCCCGCCGAAGCGGCCAAGTGGCACCTGATTGCTGCCTGGAAGGGAAACGCCGAGTCCCAGTACAGCATTGGAGAAATGTTTGACGAGGGGAAAGGAGTGGAAAAGGACCTGGTCAAGGCATACGCATGGCTCGATATTGCTGCACGACAGGGGCTCTCCAAAGCAGCCGACAAAAGGGACATGGTCGCTGGTGAAATGACGCGCCCCCGTTTCTATGAAGCCCAGCGTCTGAAAAAAGAGATGCTCCTGAACAAAAGCATTATTGCCAAAACCGATTAGCTCCCAATCTTCTACATTACACGTACGCTTGACAGAAAGGCGGCCAATCGGCCGCCTTTCTGTCTCTGTTCAGGGGGTTCCCATACCTTCCCCTGTGAAGCAAAAGTGGTCCCCTACTCCCCGAACATCGCCTTCAGCCGGGAGAAGGTATCGCTTGCCACCTTCTCCGTCTCCTCCTCGGTGAGGACGGCGGCCGCGGCGGCCTGCTGGACGTTGAGCAGGTCGGCGGGAATCTCATCCAGGAACCGGGACGGGACCCGCTCCTCCAGCTTGCCGTATTTCTTCCGCCGCAGGCAGCGGGTAATGGTGAGGTGACGGCGGGCGCGGGTTATCCCCACGTACATGAGCCGGCGCTCCTCGTCGACGGAGAAATCTTCGTAGATCGACCGTTTGTGGGGAAGAATCTCCTCCTCCAGCCCGACCAGGAAGACGTAGGGGAACTCCAGCCCCTTGCTTGAGTGGAGCGACATGAGGGTGACGGCGTTCTGTCCGTGCTCCTTCTTGTCCTTGCCGGAAAACCGGTCCTCGTCCATCAGGGAGACCTTTTCCAGGAAGCCTGACAGGGTGGGCGCAGGAACCCGCTCCTCGTAGGAGGCGAGGGAGTTGACGATCTGCTCCACGTTTTCCACCTTGCGCCGGGCCACTGCCCGGTCGTCGATGGTCCGGTACAGCTCCTCCTCGATACCGAGCCGCTTGAAGAGCGTCATCACCCCCTCAGACAGTGCCGCCTTCCGGTTCCGGAAGCGATTAGACTCCTCGCTCATAAGGCTGTGGAATGACAGGACCTTCTCCCGGATGGCGGCAGGGATGTCGTCCACCTCCCCCACCCGCCCCAGCGCCTCGAACAGGGGGACACCCTGGGCCAGGGACCATTGGTTGAGCTTCAGCATGGTGCCGTCACCTATCCCCCGGCGGGGGAAGTTGATAATCCGGAGCAGCGCCTGCTCGTCGTCGGTGTTGTCGATCGCCTTCAGGTAGCAGAGGGTGTCCTTCACCTCCTTCCGCTCGTAGAACTGCATCCCGCCGATGAGGACGTAGGGTATCCCCTCGAAGCGGAGCTGCTCCTCCAGGGCGCGGCTCTGGGCGTTGGTCCGGTAGAGGATGGCGAAGTCGCCGTACTCCAGCTGGTTCCGCGTGCACTCAACCTGGATCCGCTCCACAACCGTCGTCGCCTCCTCCTCGTCGTCGGCGGCCACCACAAGGTCGATTGCGCGGCCGGGGCCGCTGTCGGTCCAGAGGGTCTTCTCCTTCCGCTTCGGGTTGTTCCTGATGACGCTGTTGGCGGCGGAGAGGATGGTGCCGGTGGAGCGGTAGTTCTGCTCCAGCTTGATCACCCGGCAACCGGGGTTGTCGTGCTCGAAGGCCAGGATCTTCTCCACATCGGCGCCGCGCCAGCCATAGATGGACTGGTCGTCGTCCCCCACCACGCAGAGGTTTTTATGGTGGGCCGCCAACTGGCTGATGAGGAGGTACTGGGCGGGGTTGGTATCCTGGTACTCGTCCACCATGATGAAGCGGAATCGCTCCTGCCAGTGCTTGAGAGCCTCGGGGTGCTCCTGGAACAGCCAGGCGGTGAGCATGATGATATCGTCAAAGTCAACGGCGTTGCAGGCCTGCAGGGCCGACTGGTAGCGGGGGTAGAGCCGTGCGGCCAGGAGCTCGTAGTCGTCGCCGGAGCGGGGGACATAACGGTCGGGGGTCACGAGGGCGTTCTTGGCGCCGGAGATCTTCCAGAGGACAGTCTCGGCGTCGTATTTCTTGCCGGTGTCGTCGATCTCCCGCATGAGCTGGCGGATGAGCCCCACCTGGTCGGAGGTTGAGTAGATGGAAAAATTCCGCTTGTAGCCGAGCCGCTCGATATCCCGCCGGAGGATGCGCATCCCGAGGGAGTGGAAGGTGGAGAGAATCACCCCCTTGCACCGCTCCCGCCCCACCAGCTCAGTCATCCGTTCCTGCATCTCCCGGGCCGCCTTGTTGGTAAAGGTGACCGCAAGGATCTGCGTCGGCGGCACCTGCAGCTTTTCAAGCAGGTAGGCAATCCGGTAGGTGATGACCCGGGTCTTCCCCGAGCCGGCACCGGCCAGTACCAGGAGCGGCCCTTCCGTATGTTTCACCGCAGCCAGCTGCGGGGGGTTCATGGTATGGAGATCGAGCATGTAGTTACCTTAATCAATCAACGGAGACACCGAGGCACAGAGAAAAGCAGATACTAACTGAGGAGTGGCGAAAGTGAAAAAAGAGAACGGTTAATCCGCTTTTCTCGCAGTTATCCGCGACCCATGAGGTTGTTGAAGTTCCTCTGCGTACTCCGTGGTTAATTATTTGAAGTCTGGACGCACAACAGCCGGACCTTGCGATCCGGCTTTATCCTTGATACCAGAACGGCCCCGGCAAATCAATAAGGCTAGTTTCATGCCAAGGGTTTACCTTCCATCTCCCCTGTGCTATAAAAAATGTTTGCCACTGCAAGGAGCCCTTCCCATGGAGAAACAGGCCGCAGCGCAGCGTATTCAGGAGCTGCGCGCCGAGATAGAACGCCACAACCGCCTCTACTACGGGGAAGACCGCCCGGAGATTACCGACGCCGAGTACGACCTCCTGTTCCGGGAGCTGCTGACGCTTGAAGAACAGTATCCGGACCTCGCTTCCCCCGATTCACCCAGCCGCAGGGTAGGGAGTGCGCCGCTGGAAAAGTTCACCCAGCTGGAACACCGTCTTCCCATGCTCTCCCTGGAAAACGCCTTCACGGAAGGGGAGATCGCCGACTTCGACGAGCGGGTGAGACGGTTCCTCGGTATGTCTGCGGCCGGGGAAATCGAGTACGTCTGCGAACCGAAGATGGACGGGCTGGCGGTGGAACTGGTGTACGAGGATGGCACCTTCGCGGTCGGCACAACCCGCGGCGACGGCTTCATGGGGGAGGATATCACCCGGAACCTGAAGACCGTCCGAAGCATCCCCCTGCGACTTGCTGTCACACCTCCCCCCCGGCTTTTCGAGGTGCGGGGCGAGGTGTATCTTCCCCTCGTCCCCTTCCAGCGGCTGAACTCCGAGCGGGAGGAAGCGGGAGAGCCCCCCTTCGCCAACCCACGCAATGCCGCTGCAGGATCCTTGCGCCAGCTCGATTCCCGCATCACCGCCCGCCGCCCCCTGACCATCTTCTGCTACGCGCCGGGGATGGTGGAGGGTACGGAGTTCACGGCCCAGAGCCACTTTCTTGCCACCATCAAGGCATGGGGTCTGCCGGTCAACCCCCTGATCCGGAAGGTTGCCGGCATCGCCGGCATTCTCGACTACTACCGGGAGATGCAGGCCCGGCGCGAATCTCTCCCCTACGAGATCGACGGGGTGGTAGTGAAGGTGGATTCCTTTTCTCTCCAGCGGGAGCTGGGGGAGAAGAGCCGCTCTCCCCGCTGGGCGGTTGCGATCAAGTTTCCGCCACGCCAGGCGGTGACCGTGGTGGAAGACATCATTCCCCAGGTCGGCCGGACGGGAGTGGTGACGCCGGTGGCCCACCTCAGACCGGTAGAGGTCTCCGGGGTGATGGTGGCCCGGGCAACGCTCCACAACTGGGAAGAGATGGAGAAGAAGGACATCCGGATCGGCGACACCGTAGTGGTAGAGCGGGCCGGCGACGTCATCCCTGCGGTGGTGCGGGTCATGGCCGAGAAGCGGACCGGCTCGGAACGGATCCTCCCGATTCCGGCCAGCTGCCCGGAGTGCGGCTCAGAGGTGGTGAAGATTCCGGACGAGGTGGCAGTTCGCTGCCTCGGCCTCTCCTGCCCTGCCCAGATCCGCGAATCCATCATCCACTTCGCTTCCCGCCGCGCCATGGACATCGAGGGCCTGGGTGACAAGTTCATCGAGCAACTGCTCCGCCTGAAGCTGGTCCGAAACGTTGCCGATCTCTATACCCTCACCCAGAACGACTTCATGCAATTCGAGCGGATGGGGGACAAGTTGGCGGAAAACCTTCTGAACGCTATCGCCGCGAGCAAAGAGCGGGAGCTGGCGCGGTTCATCTTCGCCCTCGGCATCCGTCACGTGGGAGAGCACACGGCCAAACTCCTGGCAAAAGCCTTCGGCAGCATCCAGAACCTGGCGAAGGCGAGCGAAGAAGAGCTCCTCGCCATCCGGGAGGTCGGTCCCCAGGTGGCCCAGAGCATCCGGACCTTCTTCCATAACCGGGATAACATGGACGTTGTGGAGCAGCTCCTGGCGACAGGGGTCACCCCGTCAGTGACGGAGAAGAAGGTAGGGGGCCGCTTCACCGGCAAGACCTTCGTCTTCACCGGGGCGCTCACCCGCTTTACGCGGGACGCGGCAAAAGAAATGGTGGAAAACGAAGGAGGGCATGCCGCCGGTTCGGTATCGAAGAAGACCGACTACCTGGTGGCGGGAGAAGAAGCTGGATCCAAGCTGGAGAAGGCCCGGCAGCTGGGGGTGAAGGTGCTGAGCGAAGAGGAATTCCTGGCGTTGCTGGAGTCGTGACCGGTTCACCTTACCACAGAGACACAGAGGCACTGAGAACTACTGATTCCCGCCCCCCCTCACCCCACGAGGGGGGATTTTACATGAGATTCAGGTTTTCAAGGTTTTATCCTGTCCATCCTGTCCATCCCTGTTAAATGGCTTTTGATTTTCTCCATATCCTCTGTGGTAAATGTCTATGAAAGGAAGCAGCATGAAAATCCGTACCATGGTAATTGTAAAGGGGCTCGTACAGAGGGTTAATTTCCGTCGCTTCACGCAGCAGAATGCCATCCGCTTGCAGGTGACGGGATGGGTGCAGAACCTTCCCGACGGCTCGGTAGAGGGGTGCTTCGAGGGAGAAGAGGCAAAGGTTCTGGCCCTCGTCGACTGGTGCCGTACCGGCCCGAGCGCGTCCAGGGTGGATGCAGTGGTGACAGAGCGTGACACCTACACGGGGGAGTTCGATGACTTTGCCATCAGGCGCTAGAGCGCTTCTTTTCTCCCTCATCCTGCTGGCCCTTCCGCTGGGGGCCATGGCGACAGAAGAGTACGCCCGCCAGACCGGCCAGCCTTGCAAGACCTGCCATATCGACCCGGCCGGGGGAGGCGAGCTGACCGCGGCGGGGGTCGGTTTCCAGAAGAGCGGCACCCTCGCCACTTCTCCTGCCGCAGCACCGGCTCCCGCTACAGCACCGGAACGCTCCGCGGCCAGCCGGCTCTTTCGGCTGGTGGCCGGCTACCTCCACCTCATCACTGCCATCCTCTGGTTCGGCACCATCCTCTACGTCCACCTCGTACTGAAGCCGGCCTACGCCGCATCCGGGCTTCCCCGGGGAGAAATGCGGGTCGGCCTCGCCTCCATGGCCACGATGGCCGTGACCGGCGCCATCCTCACCCACTACCGGGTGCCTGACCCGGCGCTCATCCTCACCACCCGCTTCGGCATCCTCCTCACGATCAAGGTCTCCCTCTTCGCCATCATGGTCATCTCCGCCCTTTACGTGGTAACCGTCATCGGCCCCAAACTCCGGCGACAGATAAGAAACGGCGGGACACCTGCAGCGACCGGCGGGGATATGACAATGGAAGTACTCGGCGGATTCGACGGGAAAGAGGGTCGGCCGACCTACGTGGCCTATCAGGGGGGAATCTACGATGTGACGGAAAGCAGGCTCTGGAAGGAAGGGTCGCACATGCGCCGGCATCAGGCCGGAATTGACCTGACGGAGGCGCTCTCCCAGGCGCCCCACGGCGAAGACCGGGTGCTGGCCATGCCGCGGATCGGCGACCTGGTAACGGAATCGGTCAAGGTGAAGCAGCCGTTGCACGTGCGGGTATTCTACTTCATGGCCTACATGAACCTGACCATGGTATTCCTCATCACGCTGGTCGTGGCCCTCTGGCGTTGGTGGTGATCCCTACCCCCGGATCGGCCATCCCGCCTCGTACCCCGCCGGATAGAAATTCTCTCGCGTCCGGTTGAAGTAGCCGTACTGGATGCGTGGGAACTCTTTTTTCACCCGTTCCAGCATCCGGTACATCCCGATTCCTTTTCCCGACACACCCATCCTCTTGTTGTAGAAATCAGGATCGATGGAGAGGTTCCGCATCTGGATCATGTCCACACCGGTCTCTCCGATGAAGCGGAGGAGCGCCTCTACCTCGTCCTCCCGGTCAGTCAGTCCCGGCGACACCAGGTAGTTGATCATGGTGAAGAGCCCCCGCTCCTTCGCAAGCCGGACCGACTCCTTCACCGAGGAAAAGGTGTATCCCACGGGGCGGTAGTAGCGGTTGTAGAACTCCTCCTGCACCGAATTCATGGAAAAGCGCATGGAATCCACACCCGCGTCGCAAAGAAGCGCGATCCGGTCGGGGAAGGAGCCGTTGGAGTTGAAATTGACCGTGCCTCGGCTCGTGGCGGCCTTCAGTCGCCGGGTCGCCTCGGCGATGGTGTCCGCCTGGAGGATCGGATCTCCCTCGCACCCCTGGCCGTAGGAAACAATCGGTTCCGGAGCCTCGTTCAGGTGGGGAAGCATCAGCTCCACGATCTCTTCCGGAGTCGGGACGAAACCGATCCGCTCCTGGTTGGAAGGGCAGCAGTCGGACGGTTGCAGGCTGATGCAGCCGAGACAGCGGGAATTGCAGGCGGGAGAGGTGGGGATAGGAGCCTCCCAGCGGCGGAAGAAGAGGTTCTTGGCGGCAAAACAATGGTAATCCACGGCGCAGCGTGCCAGCTGAACGAGGAGCCGGTTGTCGGGGAATTCCGCCACCAGCTTGCGCACCATGGGATCGAGCTTCCGGTCGTCGTAGTTTTTGGGGAGCCAGTTCTCATTGCCGTCCACCCGGCTGGCCGCCACCACGAACCGTTCGCTCTCCTCATCCCAACCGACGGCCGTATAGGACCAGAGGGGAAGATGGACCTTCTTGCGGCCATAGTCGCAGGCGGGAAGAAGGGTCCGGACATAGCCGGGGGCCATGAAAGCGGAAACCGCCTGGACCCGCTGCTCCCGTTTCCCCTCACGCACCGTCTCGACGGTGACGAAGGCGCGCTTCTTGGCGTCCCAGGCCATGGGGGGGGTATTGGGAATGGTGAAGAGACGGCTGTCCTCGGGGAGGGGGATCAGTTCCACGTCGTCGGGGAGGACCGGCTCGGTGCCGTTCATCCCGGCCATGGTAAAGTAGGGGTGGTCGAAGATGTTCCCCTTGGCGTCGGCGTAGAGAAGCTTGGGCAAAGTTTTTCGTTTCATGCCGTCACCTTACCACAATTGGTCGGCGACGGGCAAGGCCGGAGACCTGACCGTGGGGCTGCCAGGCAAGCGCCCGGCGCATTGGCAAAACAAGAGTGACGTTATGAGGGAACGCATGAATGATGGTTGTTTGTCTCATCATCGAGTGGTACGATTGATGAAATACGCAGGGGAGTAAACCCGATGAAGAATTGCCCGAGCATGAGCGCACCCACCCCCCAACCGCACTGGAAAACTAGCTTGGTGATGGCAATCGCTCTCTTCGTCATAACACTTTCTCTTCTTGCCTGCGCCCCGTCGTCCGAACTCATCGCCGGCGCTTCCCGCTATCCGGCCATCACCATCTACGTCGGCAGCGGCTGACCATACTGCGCCAAGGTGGAAAGTTATTTCACCCGAAAAGGAATCCCGTATACCAGCAGGGACATCCGCAAAGACCAGAAAGCGCGCCAGGAATGGAGCGAACGCTACCATGGCGACATCGTGCCGATGGTCGTCTTCAACGACGGCAAGCGGATCGTCGACGGGTACGACATCCCCGCCATTGAGCGGGCACTGCGGGATCTGGGCCTTTCTCCGCCCCCTTCCCCGTAAATCGAGGGGATACGCCGGACGGAATTCCCCCAGAATTCAGCAAAATACTCAAACCGTGTAGCAGACGCTGGAAGTGGGGAACCTATTTATCCGTAAGACCGTTATACAGCGAATCAACACCTTCGATCTTGTTAACGATCTCTGCTGC
This sequence comes from Geobacter sp., assembly GCA_003574885.1. Taxonomy (GTDB): domain Bacteria; phylum Desulfobacterota; class Desulfuromonadia; order Geobacterales; family Geobacteraceae; genus Geomobilimonas. The sequence continues at coordinate 167,462 of PJFC01000005.1, read as the reverse complement.
CTTGAAGATATCCTGAAGAGAACCGACATGACCTTTTAGAGCTACTTCTCCGCCCACTGTTCGCACCTCAATAGTGTACTTTTGAAGTGCTGGATCTTTTGAAAGGGCTTCCTTTACTTTGGCGGTTACTACAGCATCATCAAGACGCACTTTAGATCTTTCCTGAGTTCTGCTCTGGGTAGTTTCACATCCCGCCAATGCAATTATCAAACAGATGCAAGCCATCGTTTTCAGGAGGAAGTTCGATTTAACCATGATGTCACTCCTTCAGTGCAAGGTTCAGGTACCGTGAACTTTTCTCTGCAATTGGACTGTTGAAGCTATTTAGTGTCCATCCGGGAACTCCGGATGTGACACTATTGGTTTCCAATTCGGAAACGAGGAGTTTTTCGTCCTGGCAAGGAAAACGAGGGATTGCGCGGAGGCGTACGTCGGTACGCCGCGATGATTGACGCCGCCAGGGCGGAAAAGAACCGTTTCCGGATGGAAACTATTTAGCAGTCTAAACTAAATACCATAATTGACAACTTTAATTGATTGACCAAACGCTATCCTCTTTCCAAATTCTCCCTGTTTTTACCCCTAATGCCTTTTGTACACGTAACAGTCCACCCAATTAACTTTCGCTGGTTTTCACCATCCCAATCCGCTACAATTTCCCTTATGAAAGTCCTCCTCACCACCCTCCACGCCAAGTACGTCCATGCTTCCCTGGCGCTTCCTTCCCTCGCCGCCGCCTGTGCCGATTTGCCGGATACGGAATTCGTCATCCGTGAATTCACAGTGAACGAGCCGGCCGACGGGGTATTGCGCCGACTGGTGGTTGAAGAGGCCGACCTTATCGCCTTCTCCTGCTATATCTGGAACATCGAGGCAACCCTGAAACTCGGGGCCGACCTGAAACAGCTCCGCCCCGGCACCGTTATTGTTCTGGGTGGGCCGGAAGCATCCCACGGGGTGTTCGAGCTGATGGAGCGCAACCCGGCGGTGGACATGGTCATCCGGGGAGAAGGGGAAACCTCCTTCCACGATGCCTTGCTAGCCCTGGCCGGCACAGCTTCCTGGGAGGATGCGGCAGCCGGACTGTCCGTAGTTGAGGGAATCACCTTCCGAACTGACGAGGATGTCGTCGCCAATCCGGAACGGGAGGCGGTGGCCGACCTGGACACCCTCCCCTCCCCCTTCACCGCGGGCCTGGTGGATCTGGCCAAGCCGCTGGTCTACTACGAGACCTCCCGCGGATGCCCCTTCTCTTGCGCATTCTGCATGTCCTCCCTGGAGAAGGGGGTGCGAAGCTACCCACCTTCCCGCATCGAGGCCGACCTGAATATCCTCATGGCGGCAGGGGTCAGGACCGTCAAGCTGGTGGACCGGACCTTCAACTACGACGCCCCACGGGCCAACCGGATATGGGAGTTCATCCTGTCCCGCAACCAGGGAAGCGCGTTCCACTTCGAAATTGCCGCCGACATCCTGACCGGCGCCAACATCGAACTACTGAAGCGGGTTCCACCCGGCATGTTCCGGTTCGAGATCGGCGTGCAGGCCGAGGGGAAGGAAACCCTCGACCGGGTTGGCCGGAATTCGGACCTGGAGCGGCTCTTCGCCAACGTCCGGCGGCTCGTGAACGAAACAGCCGTGACGGTCCATCTGGACTTGGTGGCGGGACTACCCCATGAAGATTTCGACGGTTTCCTCTGTTCGCTGCAGCAGGTCTTCGACCTCCTCTCTGCCAACGCCGGCAGGCGGAAAAAGACGGATTGTCACATACAAGTGGAGCCGCTCAAGGTGCTCAAGGGGTCACCCATGCGGGCCATCGCCCGGGAGGAAGGGTACCGCTTCTCCGCCACCCCACCCTACAAGATACTCACCACCCCCTGGCTCAGCTACGGCGATATATGCCGCATCGAGACCATCGCCCGGCTCCTGGATCTCGTGTACAACAGCGGCCGGTTCGCCACCGCTCTTGCCGCCTGGGAGAAAACCACCCCATCTGCCCGGATATTCGCCGCAATGGCCGAGTATTGGGAGACAACGGAAATCCCCCTCACCCTGTCCCAGCACGACCTCTTCGCTGCGTTCTGGCGCTGCGCTAACGAGCTTGCGCCGCTGGAAGCGAGGGAAGGTATCCGGGATGCCCTCTGCTACGACCTCTGCCTGACCGACTACCCTGGGGGACGGGAACTGGCGTTTTTCCTGAAGGAAGATGAAGGTGGAAAGGGTCCGAACATGAAGGAACAGGCGCTGGAACTGGCCCGGCAGGGGGGGGACGACGTGGGAGGCAGGGTACGGTGGATCAGCCGTCGGTTTGCCCGGGATTACCGCATGGCACCCTGGCAGGAAGGGGAGATCGAACTCCTGTTCGTCTACCTTTCCGCCCCCGGCAAGGGACTGTCGGTGGAGATCGCCAAAATTGGCCAGCCCGGGATGGCGGAAGACACATGAAGCCCTTCCCCACGAAATTCTTCAGACTCCTGGCCAGTCTGCTCCTGCTCCTGCTTTTTTCCGGAAATGGAGACTGCGCAAGCCGTTTCGAACGGGTCAGAGACGGCAAGATCGTTGATTTTGACGCCATGGTCGGAGACCTTAAGGGTGCCGGGGCGGTATTCATCGGCGAAGTTCACGACAAACGGGAGCATCACGACCTCCAGCTTGACGTGATCAAGGCCCTGAACAAGAGTGGAATACCGATTGCCATCGGTGTTGAGATGTTCAGCTACAATTATCAGCCTCTCCTGGACAAATGGAGTGCGGGGGAAATCCCCTTCGCCGAGTTCGTCAGGGGCTACCAACAGAGCTGGACCGTTCCCTGGGCCATGTACGGCGACATTTTCCTTTACGCACGGGACAACCGCATCCCCCTGATCGCCCTCGACGTGCCGCTGGAGATCGCCCGGATGGTTTCCCGCCACGGTTTTGCATCCCTTCCTCCTGCTGCCCGACAACAGCTACCCAACGTGGTAAGCTGCCGGATCGACGCCCCCTATATGGAATTCATCCGCCGCGCCTTTGAAAATCATGGTAGCAACGGCACACAGCACTTCATGCACTTCTGCGAAGCCCAGCAACTGCGGAACCAGACCATGGCCTGGTACCTCCTCTCTTACCACCAGAGGGAACCGCAACGGCTCGTGGTGGTCCTCACGGGAGTAGGGCATGCCATGAAGCGCGGCATTCCCTATGAGCTCCAGCAGCTGGCACCGCTCCCCATCAAGGTCGTCATCCCGCGGCTCACCACCGGCGCACGGAAGAGCCTGGACGACAGCGACGCCGACTACTACCTGACGGACTGACCGGTAAAGGCCATTCAATGTGAGGCAGGACCGTAACTCCCCCCGATGAGGTTGGCGGTGACGCTTCCCACGGTGACCTTGGTCTGAGCCCGGACCGGGATGCGTCGCTTGTCGTCGGTCAGCCAGATATGCACCGACCCTTTCCCTTCGAAAACCCCCTCCGATTTGACCATGGGGCGGATGACGATGGTGTTCAGTTCTCCCAGAACGGTCTTCAGCTTTTCCCTCCGGAGCACCCGCACCTCAACCCGTTCCACATCCTTGCCGTCAAGCACCGCCACCACGTAGGACTTTCCCACTTCCAGCGGCAGATGACGGGTGAAATAAAAGCTCCCGTATATGTCGAATGTGGGAGACGGTATGGGTATCTCCCGGAGTTCGTTCGAACGGCGGTCATGGTAGACGGCAACCCCTTTTGCCTGGTCAAAGGTTATCTCCCGGTCCCGATTATGCCTCCCCTCTCGTATCTGCATCCGATAGTAACGGGTAAGTCCTGGGAAAGGTGCGCCTCCCTTGACCAGGATGCTTTCGATCAGGTCGTCCACCGGGAAGAAGACGGAAAGCCAGTCGTTGGAACGGGCAGTGGAAAGGATCCGCCGGACATTTCCTCTCTCCGTGATCTCCTGGGTGGCCGTCCCGACCGGAATGCCGGTCCAGCTCAGTTCGTAGACGAGCTTCTCCGGCACGGTCTGGGCGAAGGTACCAGAGGAATGGGCAAGGAGGGCTTCAAAGCTCATCCAGACGAGCACAGCCATTATTCGCCTTTTACAGGCAGGTAAATGCATAGTAACTCTACTCCCCCGGCCGTACTTAACGTGCAATCAAGGTCGCAATCGCTCCGGCATTGAGCGAACATGCCCTAAATTTTACAGGACATACCCCTTGGCGCAACGAGCCATCATCACAAAGTGTTGTACAACAGCCCAAAAATGCTATGCTTTGCAATAGTGAACTCATCTCACATTGTGACACCACTTGGATTGTTGCCGACTGCAACCGCAGCAGCACCATTTCCCGTGAGCAGTATCATCTATCATAGGGCAATTTTCAGAATGGAATGTGCTACGCTTACCATCCAACCATTGGTGTGTTGACCCATGAAGATGACTATTCGCCAGAAACTCATCTCCATTACCCTGATCATCATGTTACCGCTGCTTGCCGTTTCCAGCTACAGCTATTACATGATGGTGCAGGCAACCCGCCATGAATCCTCATTGCATATCCGTCTTATCGCCACAGATATTTCCAGGGTCTTTGAAGATATTTTCGACAAATCGTTCGATATAATCGAAACCCTTGCCACTCATCCTGCAGTGAAAAACATGGATCCTGCAGCATGCGACCGACTCTTCGCCAAACTGCTCCCATCTTATCCACTGCATCTGAACATTCTCGCCGCTCGTATGGACGGATTCAATGCGGGAAGCGCTATTTCCTCAGCCAACATCCACCAGCTCAATTACCTGGACAAGGAGTGGTTCCAGCGTTCCAGCCGCGGTAAACGTATCGTCGGCAACCTCCATACCTCAAAACTATTCAAGGCCCCAGCAATAATGATCGCCGGACCGGTCTACGGAGATGATGCCTCCCAGAAGGGAGTCATCGGCTTCCCTCTGAATCTCGACAGCATCAGAAACAAGATCGTCAAAGACTGGCAGCTCCCTCCTCGATCGAGTGTCATTGTTGTCGACGGTGCGGGCAATATTCTCGTTGACACCCTGCACAAGGAGCACGTCGGCACAAACCGTAGCGATATGCCAGTGATAAAGGCAGCCAGAAAAGTCAGTAACAATTTCATGGAAATGACCGCCGGCGATGCTATCGAGCGCCTCTATTACGTCACCACCCCCGCAGCAACTGACTGGCGCGTCATCGTCGGCGTTCCCTCATCGGCATTGAACCGGAATGCCCGACAGGTAAATGGCCGTTACCTCTCAGCTATCCTCTTTGCCGCCATACTGGGGCTGAGCATATCCTTTTTAACCAGCCGTCGAATTACCGGCAACATATATCAGATTGTGAAGGGAATCAAAGCCGTCGGCAACAGTCAACTCGACTATCGCCTGGAACTCCGGGGCGATGACGAATTGGCCGATATTGCGGGTTATTTCAATACAATGGCAGAGCAGCATCAGCAGTATGAACTGAAGTTGAAAAATGCAGCTGAACAGTGGCAAACGACATTTGATGCGGCACATGACATCTATCTGTTGTTCGGCAGGGATTACAGGGTTGAGCGGGTAAACCAGGCAACGACCCAATTTCTGGGACTACCGGCTAGAGACATCATCGGCAGGAACTACTACGAACTGGTCTATGGAACGAGCGAGCCTCCCCCCGGCTCTCCCTTACCCAAGATGCTCGCCTCAAAGGAGCATGAGGAGGCAGAACTCTGGAACGAAGCAAAAGGCATCTGGATGGCCGTTTCCGTTGATCCGGTCCACGATGAAGAGGGGAAACTTGCTCAGGTTGTCTGTATTATCAGGGACATTACCGAACACAAGCGGGCAGAAGTGGCATTGCAAGAACAGTTCAAACAAATTTCGGCAATATTTGACGGGATGGGCGTCATTGCTCATGTTGTCGATCCGGTGAGCCACGAACTGCTTTACCTGAACAAATACGGTGCTTCGATCTTCGGTACCGAATGGCAGGGGAAACCGTGCCATGAAATATTGCGTTGTGGCTCTCTCCACCCCTGCGCATTAACCGATGAGGAACTACACCTCCCGGAAGGTCAGGCAAATCTGCAGCACAGCTATGTATACAAAAACAGCTCGAACGGTAGATGGTACAAATGCGTGGAAACGCAGATGGACTGGATCGACGGAAGACATGTCCTTATCACCGTCGCCAGTGATGTAACCGACCTTAAAAACATAATGCAAATGCAGGATGATTTAATTTCAGCAGTCAGTCATGAAATGAGAACGCCATTGACCGCAATTTGTGGTTATACGGAACTCCTCCTGGAGTGTGGAGTGGATAAAGTTAATGCGCACGAGTTCCTCAATGTCATTCAGAAAGAGAGTAAACGCCTCAATGATTTGCTCGAAAACTTTCTCAACCTGCAGCGCCTCAAAGCCAGTACTTCTCTTGAAAATACCGCCCCGCTGTCCCTCACTCCTCTACTGGAGGAAGCAGCCGTGATCTTCGCCGCAAGGACAGCAAACCACAGAATAACCACTGATATACCCCACTATTTACCCCCTGTCCTCATCAGTGAAAGGCACATGAACGAGTTGTTGAATAACCTTCTCTCTAACGCAATAAAATATTCCCCCAAAGGGGGTGAGATTACCCTCGGAGCCACGGTGGACGAGAACGATATGGTTACCTTCTGGGTCCGAGACGAGGGGATCGGTATAGCTCCTGATGTCAAGGACAAGATTTTCGACCGATTTTACCAGGTCGAAAGCGGTGACCGCCGGACTTTCAGCGGTATCGGACTGGGACTGGCGCTGGTAAAAGAGATTGTGATTGCCTGCTGTGGAAGCGTGCGGGTTGAAAGCGAGGTCGGCAAGGGAAGCACCTTTTTCGTTTCATTGCCTGTTGCGCATGTTTAGTCCCCCCTCCCCTTATCCTCCGGCAACTCCTTCATTACCCGCCTGATGTACACGATGGAGATGAGTGCTGCGCTCCAGGTGACGAGAAAAATCCCCCACCAGATCCCCTTGACCCCCCAGCCGAAATGAAGGGAGAAGAGGTAGAACACCGGCAACGGCACCAGAAACTGCCGGTAGATGCCGATCCAGATGGCGAACTGGGGGCGCTTGAGCCCCTGCAGGGCAAAGACGTTGATATAGAGAATAACATAGGCGCAGAAGACAAACGCCGCCACATGGAGGTAGCTGGTGCCGACGGCAATGACCCGGGGATCATGGGTAAAAAGTTGCACCAACCGGTCGGCAAAGAGGAAAAACAGGAGGGCGATCCCCACCATGGCGGAAACCCCGTACACCAGCGCCCCCTTGATGGTCTCACGCACCCGTCCCGTCAGACCGGCTCCGCTGTTCTGGGCTACCAGGGCCAGGGTGGCGATGTTCAGCCCCATGACCGGCAGAAGCGCCATCTGTTCAAGCCGGGCGGCGATGCCGTAGGCGGCGACGGCGTCCTTGCCGAACCGCCCCAGGAACCAGGTGATGACGAATATTCCGATGGCCACGGTCAGCATGTTAAGACTTGCGGGAAACCCCTGCCGGGCCAGGTCGATATAGGTCTGTCGCCGGGGGAGGAGATGGGAGGGTTGGAACCCTGACAGGAGGCCGGTACGGCGAACCCGGGTCAGCAGGTAGATATTGCCGCAGAGCTGCACCGCCACCGTCGCCCAGGCGATGCCGGGAAGCCCCAGGGGGGGAACGCCGAAGCCGCCGAACAGGAACCAGGGATCGTAGACGAGGTTGAGGAAGAAGCCGGTCACGAGGAAGTTGCGGAAGCTTTTCGTATCGCCGGAGGCGTTGAGGCTGGCGTTGAGCACCTGGTTGAAGATGAAAAAGACCGCCCCTGCGAGGAGCACGTTGATGTAGGAAAGTGCCTGGGAGAGATCGTTACCCTCCGCTCCGAGCCAGTGGAACAGGAAAGGCGTCAGCAACGGTCCTGCAAGGGAGAGGAGGAGACCATGGAGGAGCCCGAAGGAGATGGACTGCACGCTGAAGCGGCACGCATCCACCTGCGCCCCCCCGCCCAGGGCATGGCCTATGAGGGCGGTGGCGCCGGTGGAGATGCCTGCCCCCACGGCGATGACGACAAAGAAGGTGGGGAAGGCGAGGGACATGACCGCCAGCGCCTGGGTTGAGACGAGGCCGCCGTAGAAGGTATCCACCACGTTGAACATGGTGTTGAAGAAGAAGCCGATCCCGACCGGCACCGACAGCCGGAGCAGCAGACGGGGTACGGGGTCGGTCAGAAGGTGGTTATGGTGGTTACCGGCAGCCGGCGAATCGTTCATCATGCACCACTATACCGTGGAGGGGCATCGTGTCAATGATCGACGGGTCACCATTGACAAACGCTCCTGGATGTCATACTTTTCTGGTTAAGCCGGGCATTAACGGCGGCATATCATTCTCAAGAAAGGAGAAACAGATCATGCTCTACTTCGTCAAGGAGAACACCATCCACACATTCCCTGTCTCAAAGCGCTGCTCTGCAGTCAAGGAAAAAGAACAATTGAGGGACACCATCCCCCATGGCGCTGAGGAATGTCCCTATTGCATGCACAGGTGGCCCGACGACAAGGAATAAACATGATGGGGCGGCCGCCCACACCAGGCAACCGCCCCTTTAATTTTTCCGGGTAGTCCGAATCTGCCGCTCAACCACGGCTGTGTCATTCCAAGGTGCTTCTTCTCCTTCTATTATCTGCTCTTTGTGCCCGTAAACCAATCAATCCCATCGATTTATGTCCCAGCTGAGGTGAATAGCACCACTACGATGTAGACTTGCACCTGCTTTGCCCTGACGATTGAATTTCATCATGAATTGACACTTTTCCTCAATTCGGATATAAAAAAGCTAAGGTTGGCCTTGAGTTTGCAGTACCAGACCGATGTAATGTGGTATACTCGCACTTCCCCTAAAGTCGAAGATCACTCATACTGAGCAGAAGCGGGATGCCCGGGCAGGCTTGACGGTCGCATCATTAGAGATATTCCAGCAGTTAGCGGAGAACAACGTATGGTCGTCAATTGTGAAAAATGTGGAAGCACGTTGAGAGTCGATGAATCCAGGATACCTGATGCCGGTGTCATAGCCCGCTGTACTATCTGTTCGCACCGCTTCCTCCTTAAGAAAGAACAGAAGATAGCAGATTCCCCTATCAGGGGCACCAGCGGGTCCGAAGGTGAAACCGCTTCCACCAAACCGGCGCCGGAGCAGATGAAGACTGCTGAACACTCTTACACACCGCCTCCTGCAGAGCAAGCAGCACCGAAGAAAGAAGAGGTCAGTCCGAGTCCTGCCGTCTCATCTCCAGCGTCATCAGCAAAATCACAAACGGCCGCCAGTTCTAGCTGGGACTTTTCGAGCTTCTTTGCCGATGAAGGGAAAGATGAATCCGTACCTGATGAAACAATGAATGTTGCGACAGTAGCCGGCACCACGGTAGACGGCGGAACCTCGGAACAACAGGAAATTTACGAAATGCCGTATGAAGTCCAGGAAATCAACGAAGAAGATGAGATTGTCACCGGCAATTCAGCCTCTACAGCGACTAACCCGGAGGAGTACGCATCATTCACGAAAACCCCGGAACAGCAATCAGTAAACAGGGTTCGTAGTGAAGAGCAGGTGGTGAGACGCCCTGCCCAGGAGATCGTCACTGATGACCAGAGATTCCGGCAAATGGTGCCCCAGCAGCCCGACAACGGTATCATCTCACTGCTCGACGAGAATGGACTGAGCGATGATTATGTTGTAAAAATGGTGCAGGAAGTCTGCGGAGCAACCAAATACGTAGAAGGAGTGGAAAAGCCCGATTGGCCCATACGACTCCAGGGCCTCGACATTCTGTGCAAGATCAAGGGCCTTTATCCGACAGATAAGAAGAACGACCCCGCTAACCGGCAGGTCCAGATTGTCACCGGCATAAACATGTGACAACTGTTAAATAGTGTCGCTACCCTTTCAGGCACGTTCCCTCACCACCACGCACGGCACATACTACTTCCTGAGTAAGACTGATATTCCGCTACACTCCGCACCGTCCTTCCCGAAGCGATTCTGATGAAAAGCAACATCACGCACAGGCGCAAAGAACTAGGGGAGAACCGGCAGAGGGTGTAACAAGGCCCTGTGCGGGGGGTTACCCGGACACAGGGCCTGCGGGCATGCATTACTTCGCGTTCAGTAAAAACTCGTCCCTTCTGTTTTTGGCCCAGGCTGCTTCGTTGTGGCCGGGATCCGCAGGCTTTTCCTTGCCGTAGCTGATGGTGGAGATACGGTTCTCCGCTACCCCCAAGGTGATCAAGTACTTGGCCGCAGCCTTGGCGCGCCGCTCACCCAGAGCAAGGTTGTATTCGTCGGAACCGCGCTCGTCACAGTTCCCTTCGATCCTGACGTTGGCAGCGGAATCCTTTTTCAGCAACTCCGCATTCTTCGCGAGGGTAGTGCGGGACGCGGAAGAAAGGCCCGACGCATCGAAATCGAAGTAAATCGCTTCCAGCGCCTGCTTCAACTGCTCCACAGCAGCAGGCCGGGTGGTTTGCGGAACGTCAACCTTAACCGGCTCGGGTTTGACTACGTCAACTTTCGCCGGCGTAACGGGGGCAGGCTTGGCCGCCGCGACAGGGGCAACCCCCTCATCCTTCTTGACCATCTCCTCCTTGGCGCACCCACCGGCAAACATCGCCGAACCAACCAATACCAGCATAAACCCTTTCATCTGTGCTTTCATTGTCATTCTCCTTTTCAGTAACGTTAGTAATGCATCGTGTCCCTGTCTCGGGACAAAGCAGACCATTCAATGGCATTCAACGGATCGCAGGCCACACTCCCCACGCGCGATTCCCTTAGACATGGGGACGTGCACCGGTGCCTGGGCAGAAAACCTTCCCGATGGTCAATCAGGACATGTGTGCCGAGTAAGTATTCAGGAAATGTGAGAGGTGGAACGGGGTGGTGCTCGGGCGGCAAATCGGGAAAATTGATTCAGCGTGACGTGACGGACGACATGCGGGGGGTAGGGATAAACCTGTTCCGCAGGGAGGGGGGTAACAGGGGAAGGAAGCGTTGCAACCAGGAAGGTCTTCTTGACGACCTCGTCGGAAGCCTTCTTGACACTTTCAAGGACAGCGCGCGGACGCGGCTTGGCGCCATGAATGCCGGCAAGGGCAGGATTCCTCATCCCCAGGAAGACGAGAAAAAATATCACTGCACACATGCAAGGTATCAGTAATTTCCTGACCACGATCTCTCCAGCCCACTGAAGGTCCGCCTGATCCAACGGAACAGCCTCTTCTCCCTGGTTTACGCGGGAAAAAAGCACTATACAGGTTCTTTGGCGTACATGGCAAGCGAAATCGCGGATATTTCAAACCGCCGGCTATTCCCCCAGGTAGGTGTACCCCAGCAAGGTCCGGTCCAGCAGTTCGATGAAGTGGCTGCTCTCCTCGATGGAGACCTTGCGCTGGGCCACTCCCTTCTCCAGGTGTTCCCTGACGTGCTTCAGTATCTCCGGCCCCTTGTACTGCACATATTTAAGGCTTTCCCAGGTGGCATCGCCGTTGATGACCGTGTCGATCTTGTAGCCGGTCTTCTTGCTGAAGGTGATGTGAACGGCATTGGTATCGCCGAACAGGTTGTGCAGGTCCCCCAGAATCTCCTGGTAGGCGCCGATGAGGAAGAAACCTATGTAGTACTCCTCATCCTTGCGCATCTTGTGGAGCGGCAGGAACTTGGTCCGGCCGTTCTCCCCCACGAAGCTGGTGATCTCACCGTCCGAATCACAGGTGATGTCGGCGATGGAGGCGATGACATCCGGTTTCTGGTTAAGCCGCTGCAGCGGCACGATGGGAAAGAGCTGATCGATGGCCCAGGAGTCGGGAACCGACTGGAAGAGGGAAAAATTGGCAAAGTACGTCTGGCGCAGGGCCAGCTGGAAATTCTGCAGCTCCTCGGGGATCGATTTCATCTTCTCCACGATGCCGTTGATCTTCCTGATGATCTTGCCATAGAGCCACTCGGCGATGGCCCGCTCCTGCAGCGTCAGGTAGCCGAGATTGAAGAGGCTCACCGCCTCCTGGATCAGCTGCTGGGTATCGTGGTAGTCTTCCCGCAGAGAGTAACGGTCGATGCTCTTGTGGATGTCCACCAGCTTCTTGACGGTCGGCGCCAGCTTCTCCGCCTTTTCCAGATCCTCCTCGAAATCGGGGGTGAGACGCTGGGTGTTGGTATTGAGGACGTTGGTCACCAGCACCGAGTAGTGGGCGACCGTGGCCCTTCCCGATTCGGAGATGATGTTGGGGCATTCCACCCCGGCGTCGTCGCAGATATTCTTGATCTGGTAGATGACGTCGTTGGCGTATTCCTCAATGGAGTAGTTGACGCTGGAGAAGTAGCTGGACTTGGAGCCGTCGTAATCAACACCCAGGCCGCCGCCGATGTCCACATAGTCTACGCCGACCCCCATCTTGCGCAGCTCGGCATAGATGCGCGCTCCCTCGATGAGGGCGGTCTTGATCTTGTCGATCTTGGTGATCTGGCTCCCGATGTGGAAATGGAGGAGCTTCACCTGGTCGATCAGGCCGTTTTCCTCCAGAAGGCCTATTGCGGCAATGATCTCCGCCATCCTGAGGCCGAACTTGGCATCCTCGCCGCCAGAGGTGGCCCACTTGCCGGTTCCCTTGGAGGAGAGCTTGACCCGGATCCCCAGCTTGGGCTTGATGCCGGTTTTTTTCGACAGTTCGATGATCTTTTCCAGCTCGAACAGCTTCTCGACTACCAGGGTGATGTCATAGCCGATCTTGGTGGCGTAGAGAACCGTCTCGATATACTCGGTGTCCTTGTAACCGTTGCAGATGATCGGGAGGTCATTGCCACTGGAGATGGAGATGCCCGCCACCAGCTCCGGCTTGGAACCGACCTCAAGGCCGAGGTTGTACCGCTTGCCGTAGCTGGCGATCGCCTCCACCACCTGGCGCTGCTGATTCACCTTGATGGGATAGAACGTCTGGTACGTTGCCGGATAGTCGTTCTCGGCGATGGCGCTCCGGAATACCCGGTTGATGCTGGCTATCCGCCCCTGGAGGACATCCATGAACCGGAGCAGGATGGGAGGCTTGATCTTCCGCTTGATCAGGTCATCCACCAGCGCCCGGAGGTCGATGGCGTTCTTGGAGTTGGACGAGGGGTGGACGCAGACGTTCCCCTTCTTGTTGATGGAGAAGAGATCGGCTCCCCAGTTGTCCATGTTGTAGATTTTGGAGGAATCGTTAATCGACCAGCGTTCCATGAGCTCTCCTGGCAATGCCATATTCGCACGCTAACGACATCGGTTTGTCGTCCGACTCCTCGACGTAGCGCTGCTACGCCTGCGGGCCGAACTCCTCTCCGCTGCCGTTATCATTCCGAATCTGTCATCGCTGTAACGTTATCTCAATTTCACTACAAAGGGTTTTCCCCGGGGAGCGAGATTTCGGCCAGATCGGCGCACCCGCAGGAAGCGTGCCGAGGCGTAGTACCCAAACTGCGGGCATAAACAGCGCTACGCCGGACAACGAGGCTTCCGAGGACGGCGTCGAGATGGTCGGAAGATCGCTCCCCTATTTACGACAGTCTACTTCTGAAATCCTCGTACCCGAACCTGCGCACCACCTTGAGCTCTTCTGTCTCCGGCTCCCAGGTACAGATGGCCGGGTGCTGGATGCCGTTGAAGGTGGTGGTTTTCACCATGGTGTAGTGGGACATGTCCTCGAAGGCGAGCCGGTCCCCCGCCTTGAGAGGCTGATCGAAGGACCAGTCGCCGATGATGTCCCCCGCCAGGCACGACGGGCCACCGAGACGGTAGGTATGGGCCTTCACGCCGGCGTCGTACCCACCCGTGATGTCGGGGCGGTACGGCATCTCAAGGATGTCCGGCATGTGGCAGGTAGCCGAGACGTCCAGAATGGCGATGTCCATTTCGTTGTGCACCACGTCCAGCACCTCGCCGACGAGGATGCCGGTGCCGATGGCGATCGCCTCCCCCGGCTCCAGGTAGACTTCCACGCCGTACTTCCCCTTGAAATAGGTGATGAGCTCCACCAGGGCGTCGATATCGTACCCCTCCCGAGTTATGTGGTGGCCGCCGCCAAGGTTCAACCACTTCATCCCGGGGAGGAACTGACCGAATTTCTCCTCGAAGACCTTGGCGGTCCGCTCCAGCGGCTCGAACAGCTGCTCGCAGAGGGTATGGAAATGCAGCCCTTCGACTCCGCTCAGGGACCGCCCCTCGAATTCCCGCAGCGGAATACCGAGGCGCGACGTGGGGGCGCAGGGATCATAGATGGGGGTGTGCCCCTCCGAGTGCTCAGGGTTGACCCGCAGGCCGATCGACACCCGCCCCGCCTCCTTCTCCCAGAGCGGACGGAACCGCTCCAGTTGGTTGAAGGAGTTGAAGACCAAGTGGTTGGAAATCTGCAGCAACTCGACGACATCTCTCTCCTTGAAGGCGGCGGCGAAGGAATGGACCTCCCGGCCGAACTCCTCCCGCCCAAGCCGCGCCTCCCACGGCGAGCTGGCACAGACCCCGTGGAGCGTCTCCCGGATGAGGGGAAAAACCGACCACATGGCAAACGCCTTCAGCGCCATGAGGATTTTCGCCCCGCTCCGCCGCTGTACCTGGTCCAGGATGGCCAGGTTGTGGCGCAGCCGCCCCAGGTCCACCACGTAGGCAGGGGATGGGGCAAGCTGAAGGATTTTTTCGATGTCGATACCGGTCAATGTTAGAACCTTTTTTCACCACAGAGAACACGGAGGAACACAGAGAGAATTTATCAACCTTCGTTCCGACTTTTAGTCCCGAATTGTTGCTCTTGCGGTACATCCAATTCTGGTTCTGGATGGTTATAAAAGGAACGTCAGATTTGCGATGATGACGGCGTCGGAGAGGAGGGCCACCCGCAGGCGTAGCAGCGCTACGTCGAGGAGCGGGCCGACGAGCCGGCGTCGTCAGGGCGCAAATATGCCGTTTCTACAGCGTAGGCCAGTCGCCACCATCGACCACAACTGTCGGCAGTCCCATAGGTCCGAGTTCTTCCAGGAACACTTCCGGGTCGAACTGCTCCATGTTCCAGACCCCCGGCTTGTGCCATTTCCCGGTCAGCATCATGATGGCACCCACGACCGCCGGGACGCCGGTGGTGTAGCTGATGGCCTGGGACTGGACCTCTTTGTAGCACGCCTCGTGGTCGCAGATATTGTAGATGTAGACCTGCTTCCTCTTCCCGTCCTTGAGCCCCCGGGCGATGACGCCGATGCAGGTCTTCCCCTTGGTGAGCGGCCCGAGGCTCCCCGGGTCGGGAAGGAGCGCCTTCAGGAACTGGATCGGCACGATCTTCTGCCCCTGGAACTCCACTTCGTCGATGCGGGTCATACCCACGTTCTGGAGCACCTCCAGGTGCTTGAGGTAGTTGTCCGAGAAGGTCATCCAGAACTGGGCCTTCTTGATGGTCGGGATATGCTTGACCAGCGACTCCATCTCCTCGTGGTAGAGGCGGTAGATGTTCATCGGGCCGATACCCTCGGGGAAGTCGAAAACGTGCTTGGTGGAGAGCGGCGGGCTCTCGACAAACCGGCCGTTTTCCCAGTGGCGGCAGGTGGCGGTCACCTCCCGGATGTTGATCTCCGGGTTGAAGTTGGTAGCGAAAGGCTGGCCGTGGGAACCCGCGTTGGCGTCGATGATGTCGATCTCCTCCACCACGTCGAGATACTTTTTCGCAGCAAGTGCCGTGTAGACGTTGGTCACGCCGGGATCGAAGCCGGAGCCGAGGAGCGCCATGAGCCCCTTCTCCTTGAAGCGGTCCAGGTAGGCCCACTGCCAGCTGTACTCGAATTTCGCGTTATCCAGCGGCTCGTAGTTGGCGGTATCCAGGTAATCGACACCGGTTTCCAGGCAGGCATCCATGATGGTCAGGTCCTGGTAGGGAAGCGCCACGTTGATGACAAGCTTCGGCTGCTCGGCCCTGATAAGCGCCGCCAGTTCGGGGACGTTGTCAGCATCAACCCGGGCCGTTTTTATGGAGTTGTTCAGCTGAGCGGCGATGGCGTCGCACTTGGATTTCGTCCGGGACGCCAGGGTGATCTCGCTGAAGATGTCCCTGCGCTGGGCGCATTTGTGGGTGACGACCTGGCCGACGCCGCCGGCACCTATTATCAATACCTTACTCATTATCTCCTCCAAAGAGTGCCGCCATATTTGCGCCCTGGCGACGCCGGCTCGTCGGATTGCTCCTCGACGTAGCGCTGCTACGCCTGCGGGCCTTCCTCCTCTCCACCGCCGTTATCATCACGAATCTGACATCGCATGCAGTTTCGTGTATTTGTGTTGAGAAATGCGATTTTTTCGTCCTGGCAAGGCTGTCGAGGGAGAGCGCGGAGGTGTAGCAGCGCTACACCGCACAAGCGAACCCGAAGACTTACGCAGCCAGGGCGGAAAAGGCGCGTTTCCTAATAGTAAAAAGTGGGGGGGGTCACCACCCACAGAATCTTTGCTGCAGTTTTGCCGATATTCTTCACCGAATGTTTCTTGTCGGACGTGAAATAG
Organism: Geobacter sp.; assembly: GCA_003574885.1. Classification (GTDB taxonomy): domain Bacteria; phylum Desulfobacterota; class Desulfuromonadia; order Geobacterales; family Geobacteraceae; genus Geomobilimonas. The sequence goes on along the minus strand of PJFC01000005.1, from coordinate 150,926 downwards.
AAGCACTCGTCCTTCTTGATGGTATGGAGCCGGTCGTCCAGGCGGAGCTGGATCTTCCCCAGGAGGACAAACCCGAATTCCTCCCCCTCGTGGAACGGCTGTTCGTCCATCTCCTCACCCGGCTCCAGGGTCACGAGCACCGGGTCCATCTCCCGGTTCTGGGCGCCGGGAATCAGGAGTTCGACCCTGATTTTTTCGTCGTCGTGGGTGGCCTGCACCCGGGAGTCCTTGCCGAAGACAACGTTCTCGTCGTCAGCCACATCGCTGAAAAACTCCTGCATGCTCACCCCGAACACATCGAGGATGTCCTTCAGCGTCGCAATGGAGGGGGATGTGGCATCGTTCTCCAGCTGGGAGATGAAACCCTTCGTCAGGTCGGCGCGACTCGCCAGCTCCTCCTGGGTCAGGGAATTGATCATCCTCAGCCGCTTTAGCCGTTCACCGATCTTCAAACAGTCCTCCAGTTCGACAAAAGTGAACATACCACTCAAGAAAGTTTAGTATTTCTAAACTTATTGTCAATCGACGAGTTTAGCATTGGTAAACTTTCTGTCATGTGCCGGGTTTAGAAATGCTAAACTTTATGTTTAAACCCGCGCGCACGAGGAAAGCTTTATAGTACATGTCCCACAACGTGTCAACCATTTTTTGAACACCCCGGAAAATTTTCCCAACGGCGGCAAAACCGGTTCCGGTTCAGGCGGCATAAATGTCCAATTCTGCCATTTCCTCACCTCCGGCTTCGCCAATTGTATTGACTTTTGGAGCGGGATTTATTACTCATTCATAAGAGGCGCTGCAACGATCGAACAGGTTCCGGACTATAGAAACCGGTAAGGAGAGAATATGCTGAATGACAAGAAGATCGGCTTCATCGGTGGGGGCAACATGGCAGAAGCGTTGGTAAAGGGGCTTCTGGCGGGAGGGGTACCGGCCGGAGAGCTGACCGTCGCGGAACCGGTAGCGGAGCGGCGCAGCTTTTTGAAGGAACGCTACGGAGTCAACGTCAGCGGCGACAACCGGGAGGTGGCCGAAGCGAGCAACATCCTGGTCCTTGCCGTCAAACCCCAGATGGCCGCACCGGTGCTGACGGGACTGGGCGGAGCCGTACGCACGGATGCCCTGCTGATCTCCATCATGGCCGGAGTTACAACCGCCACCATCGAGGCGGCATTCGCAGCCGGCATCAAGGTCATCCGGGTGATGCCCAACACCCCGTCACTGGTTATGGAAGGGGCAACCGCCCTGTGCAGCGGCGCCAACGCAACGGCCGACGACCTCACCACCGCTCGACGCATCTTCGAACTTGTGGGGAAAGCCTGCATCGTTGACGAAAAACTCATCGACGCGGTCACCGGCCTGTCCGGCAGCGGACCGGCCTTTGTCCTTACCTTCATCGAAGCGCTCTCCGACGCGGGAGTGAAAAACGGCCTCCCCCGTGACGTTTCCACCAGCCTGGCAGCCCAGACCGTTTACGGCACTGCGCGACTGCTCCTGGAAACCCACGAACACCCCGCCATGCTCCGGGACAAGGTGACATCCCCCGGCGGGACCACCATCGTCGGACTTCACGTGCTGGAAAAGGAAGGGTTCCGCGGAACGGTCATCAACGCCGTCGATGCCGCCACGGCCCGGTCGAAGGAACTTGCCGGAGTGAAGTAAGGGTGGTCAAATGAAGTCCCCCGGAAGGTTGATTGAAATTTTTGTCTGAATCCGCCGTTATCCTGATTTTTCCGGTTTTTCCGCGTTCCAATTGTTGTTTAGATTGAAAAAAGCCAGGCTGTTTGCCTGGCTTTTTTTGTTCTTCACTTCTCATCCTCATCCGCAGGTGATATCCCATCTCCCCGGTTGATGGCGTCATAGAGGGCGATCTGCTCCTGGAGCGAAAGCTTCCGCTTTCTCCCGCACCCCTCCCGCAGACAGAGACTGCACCGCTCGTCGCTGCACCACTGGCAGAAGCTGCAATCGGGACAGGGGTGCTTTTTCTCGGCAACAGATCGCACCATGTTACCTCACGGAACGTGGATTTTTCGCCAAGTGCACGGCGCGTGAGGCGTGGAGCGCGAGGCGTACTGGAGGTACGTTGAGCGTTCCGCAACAAACGCAACACAGCAATTGGCAAAAAGCCGCGCCCCTAATAGACGATATTCCGCTTCGGCGCCGTCCCCGCCAATATCTGGGCAAACGCCTTCCCCTGATCGGCATTGATGAGGAGGTAGCGGGGAAGCTTATTGACACTGTCGGCGGCAGAGGCGTGGTGGCGCTCGATAGTAAAAGTTGATATATATCCCGCCGCAGCCGCCTTTTTCAGCAGGTAATCGTCATAGATGCCGAACGGCCAGGCTAGCATATCCACCTTTACCCCCAGCTCCTTCTCGAGCCGCGCCTTCGACTTGGTCAGCTGGGTATCAACCGACTTCTCGAACTCGGCAGGGGCCATCTTCTTCCGGTCCTTCTTGAAATTGGGATGCCAGAAAGTGTGGGACTGGATGTCGAACAGCCCGCTCTTCTTCAGCTCCCGCAACTGGTCCCAGGTCATGGCATACTTGGCGTTGGAGATGGCGGAGGGATAGACGAACACCGTCACCGGCACGTTGTACTTCTTCGCCAGAGGAAGCATGTCGCTGTAGACCGTCTTGTGGGCATCGTCCTCCACGATCACCACCGATTTCGGTGCGGGGGCCGGCCCCTTCTTCAGGTACCAGTTCACCAGCTGGCGCAAGGGAATCACCTTGTAACCGTTGTCCCTCAGGTATTTCAGGTGTTCTTCGAAGACGCTCGTCTTGATGGTCATGCCGTCGGCAACGGTAGGCCCGAAGCGGTGATAGAGGAGGATGGGGACACTAACGCCCTGGTTAAGGGCAGGTTGCTGCTGTTTGGGCTGGGGATTGGCGGCAAAGGCAGGGGTGAGGAACAGTAAAAGGGTGAACAGGACGACAGCGATACGGGACTTCATTGAACGATAGACCTCCGGTGAATAGTGTTAACGAAGATGAGTGTATAACGGAATGGTTACAAAAGGGAATGGTGAAATTGCACGTTAAGTAAGAATTATATAGAAACCGGCATGCTCACGCGACGACGCAACGAACGCAACGAAATTCAAAGAAGTTACTGGATGTTCAATCAAATCGGCCAGGCAATTCGGCTCCGACACTACCGCTTGATTTCACGTCGCGTCGTCGCGTTCGTTGCGTGAAACTTTTTCCAGAATCACCGGTACTGCCGCTCCCCGAAGACCGCCGTGCCGACCCGCACCAGGGTTGCCCCCTCGGCGATGGCCGCCTCGAAGTCACCCGACATCCCCATGGAAAGCTCCGCCATGGTCACGCCGGGAATCCCCGCTGCGGCGATCTCGCCGGCAAGGCGATGCAACTCCCGGAAGTAGGGGCGCGCCCCTTCCGGATCGTCGAAGAAGGGGGGCATGGTCATGAGGCCCCGCACCCGGAGATGGGGAAGCGCCGCCACCGACCGCACCAGGCTGAGGAGCCCGGCGCTCGTGGTGCCGCTCTTGGTCTCCTCCTCGGCAATGTTCACCTGGATGAGGACGTCGCAGCTTTTCCCCAGCTTCCCCCACTGCCGGTCGATCTCCTCCGCCAGGGAGAGCCGGTCCACCGAGTGGATCAGGGTGACGAGCCCCGCCAGGTACTTCACCTTGTTGCTCTGCAGGGCGCCGATGAAGTGCCACTCCACCGGCTCTTTCACCTCGGCCGCCTTGGTGGCTAGCTCCTGGACGTAGTTCTCGCCGAACAGGAACTGCCCGGCCCGAACCGCCTCGACGACCGCCTCCGCCGGCTGGATCTTGGAGACTGCGACGAGGCGCACGGTCGCAGGATCTCGACCGGCCTTCAGGGCTGCGGCGGCGATGCGGTCATGTATTATTTTCAGGTTATCGGCAATGGACATGGAACTCTCCCGAAACGCGACAGTGTCTGGAATTTCTGCAACCGGTCATTCCTCTACCCGCCTGAAGACGCGATACTGAAGGAATATGAGGCCTGCTATGGCCAACGACACGACGATAGAGAGCGGGTACGTGTAACGCTCGGTAAAGGGAAGCCGGGCATTGTTGCCGGCAAACTTCGTGTTCGGGCGAACCTGGCCGAGGTACACAATCGGCAACTCATCAAGGTTCTGCCTCGCAACAAGTCCGGCCAGGTCATATCGTGGCGGCTGGGCCAGCGGATTCCCCCAGAACAGGTACAGCTTCTGGCCAGCCTGTTGCTTGAAGACCAGCAATCTGCGGTACCCCTCACCGGTAATGTTGGCTACAGTAATGGGCGGACTGTCCAGGTTCTTGAAGATCAGGCGGAATTCCCTGGTCGCAATCTCCGGGATATCAATGGCCAGTTGGGATTCGTGCATGGTTGCCGTGTCGAAGTTGAAGATGGTCCCCTGGGCCCACCGCTCCCAGTCGCCAGTGCCTCGCTTGATCTGCACCTCCACCGAACGCTGGAAGTTACGCTCAGCCGTACCGATTACCAGACGATCAAGGGGGAAGAGTGTGTTCATCCGGACGACGATGCTGCTTTCCTGCCGGGAAGCATTGTGTTCCGGTTTTTCCGTCGTTCCGTAAAGTGAATAGGTTTGCCCTCTCACGTCACTTTCCTGCAGGACTTTGACGCCGCTGATGGTTAGCGGTTGGGCATCGCCGTTGGAAATCTTGAGAGCCAGCTGGCGGTAACTCGCCAGGGGGAAGCTGATGCGGGTATGGCGAAGCTTTTCCCCCCGGTTTATGTCAAAAATGACCCCGTCCTTCCGGATGGTGTTCCATGACGTGCCGTCATTACTCCCCATGACCTGGACCTGACGGGAAAAGTCGGCATCCGGGGTAATCACCTCCACGGCACTGGCACGGGCGTCAGGCCTGTCAATCAGCAGTTCAAGCCACGTTTCACCCTGCTCCGTACGGGAGAGATTACGCAGCTGGGCCGGCAGCTCTTCTGTCCGCTGCACAGGTCTCCTCGCCACGATCTGGTAGGGGACCTCCTCCTTCATGTCGGTCATCACCCGTATGTCGGCAAAAGGCGTCCTGGCGCTGACATCACCCAGCTGACCGGGCTCCAGATAGACACCGGCCAGCCCCCCCGTGTTCTTCACGGAAGATGTCCCGACCTCGGCGTACTTCTCCCAAAGACGCTCGTCGAAGGTACTGCACAGGCCCGCTGATCCGCAAAGCACGATAATGATGAATAAGGACGTGCAACAGAGCAATCTGTTCATGGCTGATCTTCTCCGAAAATGAAGTGCTTGAAGCGATTGTAGCTATAGGACACCGCCAGCAGCAGCAGGCCAAGAACGATGAACGAAATGATGCGGTAAAAGGTCTGCAGTGAGGAGAGATCAAGCAAGAATACCTTCAACACCGTTGCGCCCAGAAGAAGGATCCCGAGCACGCGTGCGCCACGAAGCCGCCAGTAGATCCCTGCGCCGGTCAACAGTGAAGCATAGAGTGCCCAGAGGACCGAGAGTGACAGTTGATAGGCGTAGTGGGAGGCCCCCCAGCCGAGAACATGTGCGGGCGACCGGTAGAGGAAAAAGTCATGGACCTCCACAGAGAGCAGTACCAGCGACAGGGCCTGGGTGATGACGAAGATGAGTCCGGACAGATACCGCTCATTGGCGTCAAGCTTGTCCCGGTCATGCGCCATAAAGCTCAGGAGTGCATAAAAGCCCGCAATCGCGGTAGCACAGACCTGGAACCGGCTGTTGAAAACCGGGATAAAGCGCTCAAAAGGCTCCAGCCGGAAAACCAGATCATCGGCAAACCGGAACAGGAGTATCAGCCCGAGCAGATAGGCGCCACGGCGTACTACCGGGAAATCCAGCCGTATCCCTATCCAGCCCAGTGCCGCCATTTCGGCCGCCAGGGCAGGCAGAATCCAGCGCTGCTCCAAAGCGACAAAGGTCGCTATGACCGTCATTATCACTGAAACTGCTGCGTAGGCGGCTATCGTCAGACGTGCATCCGATGCGCGACGCCGGACAAGCTCGGCCAGGCCGAGCTCAAAGGCTGCCAGGACCAGCGTAAAGGACTTCACCGGCCAGGTAGATTCCCATTGGTACTGAGCGAAAAAGGCCAGGAAGAAAAAGGCCGCTGCGCCAAAGATAACGATCTGATCGACTTTCGATTCCGCATGTCGGGAATAAAGGCGGGATACGAGGATATAGAGGTTGTAGAACAGAAAAAACGTTACAACGATGCCAAACGCAAGCCAGTGCTGGGGCTCACTGAAGTATTCCGAATGCCAGCCGCAATAAAGCACGACGGTACCGGCCAGAGAGGCTGCCACGAGTGAAGGCCATTGCCGGAAGCGGAGCAGCAGCAGGGTCCCCGTGTCCAGGAGCAGGACATACCCGAAGAGAGTCAGGGGCTGGTTCTGCCCGGTGGAGAGCATGATGGGGGTAAGAAAGCCGCCCAGAAGGGCAATGGCAGCCAGAGAATAGGCCGAATAGCGGACCGACAGGGTCATCCCCGTGGTGGTCACAGCCAGCATGCCAGCCGTAGCCAGCAATGCAGGGATCAGATGGTAAAGGGCGAATGCCGCATAGAGCGCCAGGTACAGGACGGCCAGACCGCCCCCGCTTAACATCTGTCCGTACAATCCCATGTTCTTTTTTTTCTGCAGGTACTCGCCCGCGCCGATAAATGCGGCACCGCAGAAAATACCGAGGATGACCCGCCCCGTTTCACCGATCAGCTTGTTGTCAAAAGAATATTTGAGGAAGAAAGCCACGCCGAACAAAATGGCCAGCACCCCGATACGGCCGATCCAACGGGTGCCGATGGCATTTTCAAGTGAGGAATCACCGGTTTTTTTCGGTTTGACCTTTGCGTCGATTTTAGAAAAGACAAACTCCCGGGATGGGTCAGGCACCGGGATTTTCGGAGTTGTCAATTTCTCAACGGAAGCGGGTTCACCCTTTAATGCAGCCACTTCACGTTCGAGTGCAGTGACTCTGGCAATAAGCGCATCGATACAGGTGTCACGTTGTTCATCAGATCGCATAGGCATTGCACCCTCAGGTTACGGCCAGGTCCGGCGCATGGTTGGAAATCCGCTTAACTTCTCAGGCGAGCTGCTTAGTGGCCATCCGGAAACTCCGGATGAGCCACTACTGGTTTCCAATTTGGAAACAAGGTATTTTTCGTCCTGGCAAGGAAATCAAGGGATTGTGCGGGGGCGTACGTTGGTACGCCGCACAAGCAAGCCCGACGATTGACGCCGCCAGGGCGGAAAAGAACCGTTTCCGGATGGAAACTGCTTACTTCCCGCCATGTTGCATTCTTTGCTCTATTTCCCGTACCCGGGGGTTATCGAGCATCTTCATAAACGCAGGGTTGTTCATCAGTGTGCCGATATCCATGGACTGAATCGCACCCATTACCGCCGGATCACTCAGAAGAGCCTGCATATCCGGATCGTTCTGCATTGCACGGATCAGATCCATGGTCTTATCATCGTTCAGCATCTGTTTTTTCAGCTCCTCCACCTTGGGGGCAACTGATCCATACTCATCGGCACGTTGCCTGGTCTGCGGAACCCCATCGGCTGAATCCGAAAAGTGAACGGTACCCTCTTTGTCGGTCCATGTGTACGTATCAGCCTGGGCAACAGTCGTCACCGCCAACATTAAAACAATGAAAAGTACTTTCATGATACCTCCTCCGTTGTTGGAGCGTAAATAGTCAGATCCGTTGTTTTTTATCAAAAACCGTATGAAGGGGATTTCTTGGATCGACCCACAATTTACATGTGCCATCCGGCTGCATTCGCTCGGCCAAATACTTCTGGACAAGATCCCGTGACGGGAATCCCGCTATGTGGGATGCCTCGGGAGTAACCCTGTACTCTTTCCCGTTATGAGTGAATAGACAAATCAACCTGAATTCCCAAAGGATTTTTACATTCCCTTTGCTTGGATAGTGGCATTCCTGAATGTCTTGGTCAATGCACCGCGCTGTAAGGTGAATCCACCCGGCCTGCTTATTGATGGAAGCGTAAATACGGCCCAGAAAAATCATAACCAGCCCAGCTAGCCCGACTGCAAGTATCGGCCATTGCCCATGTTTAAAAACGAGCAAATAGGCTGAAACAAAAAACAGTGCTGCGCCACCAAACCCGGTAAATAGTGTTAGCGGGGTGTTATGAATATACTCGGCTTGGCCGGGCTCCTGCCAGGGAATCCATTTTATCCGCCAATCACGATCACGGATTTGGTCCTGAGAATCTCGAAGCTTCTGAGTGATGCTCATTCCCCCTCCAACGGCTGAGAGCGCAGCGGCGGAGCGAAGCGTAGACCGTCTGCCGCGCTTGATTGGAATCTGTACTTTAATCTTTCAGCGAATCTAAATATTTCCTGTACTCATTTTCGGATATAAGCATGATATGACTGTCGTCATCGCCATAAATCAGATCGTCAATGGAAGCAATGCTGGCCAGCCACTTTGTTATGATATATGCATCACGCTTAAACTTGAAGACGTGTTCAAGGTCGGATGGGAATGGTGGCAATGGGAAAGTATCGAAGGTTCTTTCAGTCCAATTGCCGATGATGTAGTTGCCTCTCCAGTAATCAAGCCCTGAATAGCCAGCTGAGTCTTCTGAAGGAGGGGTTTTACCAATCATTAATTCATATGAAGTGTCAGGATTGCAACCAACTCCAATTGAGACCTGCACAATTCTTGAGATTGCAATTCCACGTTTTTCGTAATCAACAAAAAAATGCGAATAGAATCTATAACATAGGTCGATATTGCACTCTTTTGTTAGTTCTTCTACGATGTCATCCCAAGCAATAATGGTGACAGGAAAGCTGCCAATGCTTAAATTCTGTTCTGTCAGGGTTCTTGCAAATGTTTGTATCTTTGCATCGCGGGATGCTGTCGTCGCAAAAAAAAGTTCAGAGAGCCTAGGATTGAAATCCTTTGCCTTCTTTACGTCATGGCTGACATCGTCCTTGGTTAATATGCCGCCAGTTCTTACTTTGCACTGGATACCTACCCAATTTAGAGTCTCACTTTTCCTTCCAATGAGATCGACGCCTTCTTGATCTTGCCCCCTACGCCCAACTCGCTGAAGATTTGGGTCTTCAAGGATTCGCTTCCAAAGTGCCAAGCAAAGATTTTCAAATTCAGACTGATCGGTCGGCGGAGCCAACTGGAGGTTCCTTATTTTGGACATATATTTCTCTTCTTTAGTCAGAGATTTCACTCGCCAGTTGGGCACGGCTCTGTTTTGTCTTAACCCGCGCTTTGGTTATGTATCTTTGGCTTTTGATAAAATTGATTTGTCAAAGTATTTTCTAATTTCAATTCTTGGATTAGCAGCCAAATAGGATTGGATTAAATTGTTTAGATAGTTATAAAGCCCTACAAGATTTTCATGTGGAAGGCCACCCCAGTCCCTAAAGTAAGCGCCATGAATTGGAATAACTGGAAACTGCCAACCATCATTTTTGCAAATATAATAGTCGCTGTCCAAAACTACAACCATATCAGGACAGAAGTCGTTGAGGTTTATCTTATTCTTCTTTGCATACTTGTTGATTGATTCTATTAGTGTTTCCTTCTTCGGACCCTTGAACGCAAATATTATACAGGGGATTGCGTTGAGCTTAGCTGCTAATGGTCCCATTTCCAGCTTAACGCTTCGTTTTAATGCTTTGAGTCTTTTAAATTGATCTAGTGCCGCAACAAGGTGCTGTGTAGTTAGGTTTGATTTAACTTCAACTACTGCAATAACTGAGTCGACGAATGTTAAGTGGATATTGCCTAACAAAGGTATTTTTGGGTGTAATTTAGATTGAAGTATTATATCGACTTGCCCTGATCTATTATCGTCTTCGTCCAGGATTTCGCCAGTCAAATATTCAAGTTGATCCGGCAAATGTGTTAGTAAGAATTCCTGGACTAGAGCTTCACGTCCATAACCTTTGATATCTCCATGGTCGGCGATGTCAAAATGTTTTGAATACTCAATGAGCCTGTTTTTAATCTTGCCAAAATGATCACTCAACACTCTGTAAGTCACATTTTCTCCAAAATTATCAGATTATTTGTCTCTCTTTACAAACTCATCGCGCCAACTTTTAAGAGCATTAAAATCCTGTTGTAACTCATCGGGCAGGGGTAGTTGCACGGGAGCTTCTCCGGGCTGGGAGTGTTCGTAGCGTGAATACTTGGTCATCATGTCACCAAAGAATTTACAATCTTCCGCCGTTATAAGAGCTAGTTTTTCAATCTTCCCCATTGTATTGACAGCCCGCCGATATCGCTGAACGACATCCGCTAATAAATCGGTTTCGATCATTCTTTCAAGTAAGATACGGAAATCGCTGCAAAGTCCTTTTGCAATAGGCTCATATAGTTCTTTCCCGAGCTCATCCAATACTTTTTTCGCACCAGATAATCTCTCACCTATTAAAACATTTAAGGCTCTTTCAGGTTTTTTAGCAAAAAGTGGTGTGTCTCCCGGTTCACCAGCGCCCCATGATTCTTGCCTTAGACAGACAATATGTACTTCGCTGCCTGCAACTTTGGCGTAATCCTGTATAAGGCCAAGCAGTGACAATCTGTGAGTGAACACAATTAATTGACGATCCTTAGACAGTGCAATTAGTCGTTGTACAACGGTCTCTTCATAATCTTGGTCAAGTGAAGAAATTGGATCATCAAAAACGAATGGCGTAGCACCAGCCTTTCCAGCAACGTCCGCAAGAAATGCGGCTAGAGCAATAATTCGAAACTCCCCTTCGCTCAACACATGTTCTAAGTCGCAGCCCTTTGAACCACATAAACGAAGTTGATGAAGAACATGGCCTTTGCTAACCCTGGTTTTGACGAGTTCAACCCTTATTTTCCCAGCTCCAAGGATTTTAAGCTCATCATTGAATGCCTTGACATACGCTTTCGTAATAAGAACCTCTGCGAGGTCACCTTTCTTTTTAGAAAGACCAGTTGTAGCTGTTAATCTTTTTGCTTCTTCAAGGATGTTGAGCTTCTTGAGCCTTTTAATTTCTTCGTCAATGGATTCACGTTGCTGCGAAAGCCACTTCTTCGCTTGGAGGTCCAGATAACCGCTTTGCAACATAGCTCGGTTATCCCCTGCAGCATCCTCATCAAACTTCAGCGCAGACTCTTCATAACCTGCTGTTAGCTGGTTCGCCATTTCAACCCATTTGCAACTATCAGGTATCGGTGGAAGTTCTGCGACGCTGTCAGTCGTCAGCAATGCATCACGCCTCTTTCTGAGAGCATCGCAGATGGCAACTAGCTCCTTGACAACATCTTCATCATCCCATCCAGAAGCAGTCATCTTTGCTCGCAAAACCTCCTCGCTAGGCGGATCAGTAAGAGTGCTAACTGCATCCATAAGAGCTTTTAATGCTTTGCTTGCATCGTCCTCTAGAGTCCCTTTCACAAATTCTTCAAATGATTGAAAACGCACTTTGGCATCGGCAGAAAGGTCTTGCTGGCAAAGGACGCACTTTGCAGCATCTCCGATTACTGGGAATATTGAATCTCTGTATGCTACCTGTTCAGAATATTGCCTAGCCTTTTCCCACAACTCCTTCCACACCTCAGAACCGATGCCATCTAGTGGTGCGTTTGCAAAAACCTTCTCTGCTGCCGTCTTAGCAGCATCCTTCTTTTTAGATGCATCTTTCTTTAAGTCAAAAATGGCTTCGCAACATTGATCACTGAGTGCTGAAGTCTTCTCATCTACGTCATTTTTAAGCATTTCAAGGTTATGCTTTTGTTTTCTTAGCAATGTTGCCTTTTCTGCCGGTGATTTTTCAGATAATCGCTTTTGCAGGCCGAGTAATTCCTCTTCAAGAGCAGCTGACCAGTCGCATTGCTTTGCGGTTTGTTCTTCCGAAAGGTTAGAAGAGATTTGCAAATACCATTTTCCTGATGGCGTTGTAGCATACTCCGGGGGTAGTTTCGGTTTTGCTGAACATAGGTGTTGGATCTTCTTATCAAGGATGGATGCAACATCTTCACTGATTGAGATCAGGTCCGAGAGGAACGATAAAATTGGTGGCTCATAGCTTACCTCATTCTCTCCAGCTACGTAGACGTGGCCACATATGGTATCGAAGATGTCTACAGTAGTGAGATCGTCTATCACGCCTGATGCTGCAAGCCAGTCATGCTGGATAGCAGTACCGTCTTTATCGTACGAAATTTTGCATTTCTGCTCGACTTTGGCGGCTGCAAATACGTTCGGATGCAATTCTCCTGGATGCCTCGCCCCGCAGGCATGCTTTAGTATCCGAACATACCCTGACTTCCCTGATCCGTTCAGCCCGTAAACAACGGAAAGGTTGCTGTTGCCGAAATTCAATGATTTCTTCGGAGATAGCGCATTGATGCCTTGAATGTCTTGAATTGAAGTAAGTCGTAAACTTTTTGAAGACCCAGCCCCGAACAGGCCTTTTGGCAGAATGAATCCAGGGATACTAGCTTTCCCTAATACCTCTTGTAAACACAGGTCGGCCAGTTCATCAGCCGTAGAAGTCTGTCCCGCAAAAAGCCGACGCGATGCCTCTTGGAGCCAAACCGAGCGGTCACTAAGCCAATCCCTAAGGCTCTGTTCTGGCATTTTGTTCTCCTTTATATTCCAACGGGGTGAGCCTTCACCTGCTGGTTTAAGGGCAGGTGCAAGGTGTTGGTTGGGGATCATGCATAGTCTATTTATAGCTGTTCAATTATTTCATTTACTGTCCTATTGAGTTGATTGACTATATTTGACCCTTGAACTCTTATTGAGCGAATTCCTATTTCGTTTAATACATTGCTTATTCTTTCGTCTTTTTGTTTTGCTTTTTTTGATCTGTGATGTTGAGTAGAGTCACAAAAAATTGCTACTTTCTTGTCTGGAAAGTATAAGTCAGCCTCGGTGATTAATGTCGTTTCTTCTGTCAAATTCTGCTCTTCTATCATTTCATAGAAGCTGGGGAATACATCCCCAGTTTCAAAAAATAACGTTTGAATTTGGGGATATAAATTTCTTGCTGCCAATGCTTGAATTAAGAAAAGTTCAATTGGTGAGTCTGCTCCCCAAATTTTCCTAGGCTGTGTGTTTTTGAACTGTTTGAAATAATGGTTGATTCTGTATTGTGTGTATTTCCCCTGAATGAATTTTGGAGCATCAACCATATTTGGCAACAGCACTTGTTCTTTTTCGTATTTGTCAGCTAAAAAGTAAGCATTTACGACGAAGCCTATTGAATCTGTGTAAGCATTGATACCGTTTTCACCCATAAGAGTAGAATAAGAGCCCAAAAGTCCATACCCACCGTCGAAAGGGTTAAAGCCTAGATAAATGCCACCAAAAGCTTCCATTTTTTCTAATTTTAGTGATTGGGCGAACTTTACATTTCTCGGGTCTAATTCTCCTCTCTTCGTTGCCGGTACAAGCGAAATGCAGTACGGCTTTCCAACCATAACTCCATTTTCAAATTGCAAATCATAAAAATTCGCAACTATTGATACCATTTGGAAGTTGATATTTTTTTCATAATAATAGTTGACCACTTCCTCGGGTGGTTGGACGGTAAGAAATTCACCATAATGATCACTTGCTTCTTTTGTGATTGGGAGAAGGCCGCATGTGTCGTAAATGTCAAAATTTAATACCGAAGGGAGTACTGAAGGATCATAGCGAAAAGGCGCCCTTGGTAGATGCTTATAGTAGGGGATGTCTTCTAGTAATTTTGGGCGATTTTTTATCATTTTAGAGTTCAACGGCCGGTTTTGGTTCTAGCCGGTCCAGCGCTTGGTTGAGCAGGAAACACCAGAAATACCAACCTGCCCTCGCTTCTCCTCATATCTTAAAATGTGGTCTGCACCCACTGATCCCCAATTGAGGAAAAGATAGAACTGCCGGTAACGATGTATTTTACGGTCTGTTTGACTTTCTTGGAAACCTTGGTTTCAGCGCCTTTCAGGCAGATGAGAGCTTCTTTGTGTGGATGTTTAAAATTGGCGCTTTCACCTGCTGATATGAAGGCATGTGTAGGCTTTACAAGATCAACTACGCCTTGATTGGTACCGGTCCTACTCCCGTGGTGGGAAACCTTTAGTAAACTATGAGAGTTCGTAGAAGGAACTATCATTTGTTCAGATAATATGCTGTGCCCGGCGTCTCCTGTGAGGTAGACCATATTGTCTCTATATTTTATGCAAGCCACGATCGAACTATCGTTTATATCGGGGGCAATATCATGTTGAGGATTCGTTATAGAAAAGACAACTTCTCCGTCGATAAATTGTGTGGGAGATTTTATATCAACCCACTTCGGAATATTATCTCTAGCAGCTGCTAGAAGCCTATCCACAGCGAGAGTATAGTGAGGGTAGCCCTGGTTTATAAGGAAATACTCAAATGATAAACGACCGTCGATGAGAAGTTGGTCTGCTCCACGAATGTGGTCTAGATGCTTATGTGTGATGATGAAGGCTTTGATGGCGCTAGACGAAAGATTGTGTGATCTTAAAATTTCCTGCACATTGTTTATAAATATTTCTAGGCAGTCATTGCTATAAATATTTACATCTATTAGGTATGCATTACCAGCGGGGGTCAAAATGAGGAGTGAATCTCCTTGTCCAACATTGAAACAATAAACGTAAAGTTTTTCACAAATGACCCTCTGGCTTCTAGTCCCAGTTACTTCGTTAATATCCTCTACCTGTTCTCTGCCCACTACCGCCTTGAAACGGTCCAGAGGATTCTTGAGGCCTTTTTCTAAGACTGGTATTTCAACATCTGTTACGACAGATGGCTTTTTAAAAATATCCGGTTTAAGGGCGCCCCTTTCGAAACAATAATAACCACCCTGTCGAATCAATGCGGCAAATTGATCATGTTTTGGATCTACTTTTTCCGCAAATTTTGCCATGTGGGCATTGAAAAAATCCCTATCTAACAGGTCAGCTGTCACTCTAAAATTTCTAAGGTGAAAAGGCGGAAAGTATTTAGAATCTATGTCAGGTATTATCCTGACGCAAAATACGTCTTTTTCATATTCCTTTTGGAATCCTTCAAAAAATATCTCATCAATAGAAAATCTGATCTCTTCTGAACAAAGGAGGGTGTCAGGATTTGATTGTATTCTTTTCAAGAAATTCTCCTCAGCCCTCTGAAAAGGCTACCTCAGTTGATCACCGCCGTAGTGCAATTCATTGCTACTTATCCAATGCATCTACGTCTATATGCTTTTTAAGTCACGTTATTGAAACGTTTCCAAATCGTACATACCAAAGCTTTTTTTCTTGCGTCCATGCCCCCCCCCGGCTTCCTTTACTTTCGTGCGTATCAGAAAAGAAAATGGAAATGCCTACTCTCCCATCCCCATGTTGATCGAAGTCGATCAACCGGCATGACCTTCCGTCCCAACAGAAGCCACCTCAAACAACACCACATCCTCGCAACCGCATTAACCACCTTTTACATAGTACGAATCGAATCTGCTTGCAAGGAATATAAGTGAACCGGGCCGTTTGCAAATGCCACAACGCCAACGAAAAAGGCGGCCCTTTCAGGACCGCCTTGCGCACGACAGTATCGATACTTTTTCTGTTAAATAGCTCCGAGCCGCCGGAGCGCCTCCACCACCTCGCAGAGCGGCAAGCCGACCACGTTGGTGTAGGAGCCGTCGATCCTCTCGACCATGTGGGCCGCCCCACCCTGGATGGCATAGGCCCCCGCCTTGTCGAAGGGGCAGCCGGTGGCGATGTAGGCGTCAATTTCCTCGTCCCGGAGCGGCTTGAAAATGACCCTGGTGGTTACCGCCTCGCAGAGGGCATCGTCACGCAAGGTATCGAAGATCGCGTAACCGGTGATCACCTCGTGGGAAACGCCGGAGAGCTTTTTCAGCATCCGCCTGGCGTCCGCAGCATCGACAGGCTTCCCCATGATCTCGCCGTCGCAGACGACCACCGTATCGGCGCCGATGAAGAAGCGCCCTTCTGTCCTTCCCGCCGTAAAGAGCGCCTTGTCCCGCGCCAACCGCAGGACGTGGTCCGCGGGGGTCTCACCCGGCATCTCTTCTTCCGGGATGTCGCTCGGAAAGACGTCAACCTCAACTCCCGCCGACGCCAGCAGCTCCAGACGCCGGGGGGAGGCCGATGCCAGCACTATCCTGTTATTTGTCGGCATTTTCCCGCTCTTTCTTTTCCTTGAGTCTCTGTTCATAGAGAAGCTTCATCGCCTCCTGCTCCTCCCAGTGCTTCTTCCAGTCCTTCTTCCGGACGAAATGGAGCACGATGGCGCCGGACACGATCATCACCCCCCAGAATATCTGAATGACCTTCCCCGACACGGTTCCCAGGATGAGGGACGCAAGCCCCATGAGAAGGAGAAGCGCTTCGATGCTGAAGAGCCTGCCGATGACCGATACTTCCTGTTTTTCCTTGTCCTTGTCCACGAATGCTCCTTTTAGTCGCAGGTAAAGGTAAATCCTTTTACCTTTTACCTTTATCTATACCTTTACCTGCTCGATCCAGTGATCGAGCTCTGCCAGTGCCCGCTCCGCCAGCATCCCCCGCTTTTCCTTTTTCTTCACCCGTCCCGGCAGGGGGGGAAAGAGACCGTAGTTCACATTCATCGGCTGGAAATGGCGGGGCTCGGCGTTGGTTATGTGCCCCACCAGTGCTCCCAGTGCCGTTGCCGGCGGCGGGACGGCCGTGTCCTCTCCCGCTGCGAGCCGGGCGGCATTCAGGCCGGCCAGGAAACCGCTTCCCGCCGATTCCACGTATCCCTCGACGCCGGTGATCTGGCCGGCAAAGAGAATGCGCGGATCGCTCCGGAGCTGGAAGGTGGGAAGCAGGAGGGCGGGTGCATTGATGAACGTGTTGCGGTGCATGGAGCCAAGACGGACGAATTCTACCTTCTCCAGCCCCGGCAACATCCGGAATACCCGGCGCTGCTCGGGCCAGGTGAGCTTGGTCTGGAAGCCGACCAGGTTGTACATGGTCCCGGCCAGGTCCTCCCGGCGAAGCTGCACCACGGCATGGGGTTCGACCCCGGTGCGCGGGTCCACGAGCCCCACCGGCTTCATGGGACCGAAGCGGAGGGTTTCCAGCCCCCGGGCCGCCAGCTCTTCCACCGGCATGCACCCTTCAAAGTGGACCACCTTCTCGAACTCCCGGGCCGGCACCTTCTCCCCGTCGTTGAGGGCGGCCACGAATGCCCGGTACTCCGCCTCGTCCAGCGGCGAGTTGAGGTAGTCGTCCCCCTCCCCTTTCCCGTAGCGGGAGGCGCGGAACACCTTCCCCATGTCCAGGGAATCGGCTGTCACAATGGGAGCGATGGCGTCATAGAAGTAGAGGTAGTCGCCGGTCAGCCGGCCGAGCTCCCCGGCCAGGGCATCGCTCGTCAGGGGGCCTGAGGCGACGACGACCGTCCCGGCGGGGGGGATCTCGGTCACTTCACCCCGTACCACCCGGATACGGGGATGGGTCCCGATCCTGTCGGTGACATAGTCGGAGAACAGCTGACGATCCACAGCCAGCGCCCCGCCGGCGGGGACGCGGGTGGCATCCGCCGCCTGCATGAAGAGGGAGCCGAGCCGGCGCAACTCTTCCTTGAGAAGCCCGACGGCATTCTCCAGCGACTCCCCCCGCAGGGAATTGGAGCAGACCAGCTCCGCCAGGCCGGGAAGCTGGTGCGCCGGGGAATACCTGTCCGGCTTCATTTCGAGGAGGGTAACCTGCACCCCCCGCTGGGCCGCCTGCCAGGCAGCCTCGCAGCCGGCCAGTCCGGCGCCGATGATGGTAATCTCCGCCATGGTGCTATTCTCCATCGTCGGAGGAAACGTCAAATTTATGCAACGGAGAACCGGCCAGAAGCCGTGCCTTCCCCTTTTCCTCGTCCCACACCGTCAGGTACCCCTTCCACCCCTGGTCCAGCAGTTTCCGTATATGGCCGATCACCTCGTCGGTCGGGGGGGTGTGAAAGGCATTGTAACCCGAGAACCCTCCGGGGGGAATCAGCCGGTAGGCGCCGTAGCCGTGTTTTTCATTCCGCTTGGTCAGCGTGGAGGATGCCGAGAGGCTGGTGTGCTCCTCGTACCTTGTCCAGCCGCAGACGGGGCACATGACCCGCCGGGAGCTGGTTTCCCCCCAGCATTCCACATCGATGCGCGCATAGTCGAAACGGCACTGGCCACATTTTTCATGGGTGTCCATCGGCATGAAAACTCCTTCCTGAATCCGTGCTGCGGGGTGAGTGTTCCGAGGAACGAATGCTCTTATGAAAAAGGCGGGGATCACTCCCCGCCTCGCGTTCAAAGGCGGCCCTATTTCTCTTTGCCCCCCAGCTTGTAGTCACACCCTTCTTTCGGGCACTTGAGGAATTCCCCCTCCCGTTTGTAGACCTTCTTCACGAGAAGCGGGAAACCGCACTTCGGGCAGGGCCCAGGCTGGGGAGGGTCCCAGAGTGCGAACTTGCACTGGGGGTAGCGGTTGCAGGAGTAAAAGAGCTTGCCGTAGCGGGATTTCTTCTCCGTCAGCTCACCTTCCTTGCACTCCGGACAGACCACCCCGGTCCCCCGCGGCTTCACCAGCGGCTGGATGTTTTTGCAGGCCGGGTAACCGGAACAGGCGAGGTACTTGCCGTAGCGGCCGTCCTTGATGAGCATGGGGCTGCCGCACTTGTCGCATTTTTCCTCGGAAATGACCGGCTCCGCTGCTTCCGTGGCCGACTGCTCCAGGTTGCGGGTGTACTTGCACCCTGCCTGGTAGCCGGAACAGGCGATGAACTTTCCCCTTTTCCCCAGCTTGACCACCAGCGGCTGGCCACAGTCGGGACAGATCTCGTCGGTCGCCTCGGTAGTGAGGTCCGACTTGCTGACCTCCCCTTCCTTCTGGTGGAGAAGGGAGCTGAACGGTCCCCAGAACTCGCGCAGAAGGGGCTTCCACTGCTTCTCACCACGGGAAACCTGGTCAAGTTCCTCCTCAAGGGAAGCGGTGAAATTGTAATCCACGTACTTGGAGAAGTGGTTGACGAGGAGGTCACTCACCACCATCCCCACGTCCTCCGGGAAGAACCGTTTCTTGTCAAGTCGTGTGTACTTCCGCTCCACAAGGGTGTTCATGATGCTCGCATAGGTGGATGGGCGGCCGATTCCGTACTCTTCAAGGGTCTTCACCAGAGTCGCCTCGGTATAGCGCGGCGGCGGCTGGGTAAAGTGCTGCTCAGGGAGAAGTTCCCCGAGCGTGAGGGATTCGCCTTCGTTAAGGGGCGGAAGGGTCCCCTCCTTCTCCTCGGCCTCGTCGTCGAGCCCTTCGATATAAAGCTTCATGAAGCCGGGAAAACGGATCACCGTGCCGGCAGCCCGGAAGGTAAACCCTTCCCCCGCGCTGATATCGACGGACGTCTGGTCCAGCAGGGCCTCTGCCATCTGGCACGCCACAGCCCGCTTCCAGATGAGTTCGTACAGCTTGAACTGGTCGGAAGAGAGAAATTTCTTCAGTTCCGCAGGAGTCTTGACGATGTAGGTTGGGCGGATCGCCTCGTGGGCCTCCTGGGCATTTTTCGCCTTGTTCTTGAAGGTGCGCGGCTTGGCAAGGGAGTACTCCTTGCCGTACAGGCCCTCGATTACCTCCTTCGCCTCGGTGAGCGCCTGATTGGAAAGAACCACGCTGTCCGTACGCATGTAAGTAATGAGGCCGACCGACCCATCACCCACATCGATCCCCTCGTAGAGCTTCTGGGCTATGGACATGGTCTTCTTGGCGGAAAAGCCGAGTTTGCGCGCCGACTCCTGCTGGAGGGTGGAGGTGGTGAACGGGGGGGAAGGGGTGCGTTTCCGCTCGCTTCTGGTGACCTTCTGCACCTGGTAGGGAACTTTGCCGAGCATCGCCACCAGGCGCTCGGCAGTAACCTGGTCGGGGATGTCGAACTTGCCGAGCTTTTTCCCCTCCGCCTCGATCAGGTTGGCGGTAAAGCGCTGCTTGCCATGGGTGGCAAGCTGGGCCCCGATGGTCCAGTACTCCTGGTTCTGGAAAGCCTGAATCTCCTTCTCCCGCTCGCAGATGAGGCGCAGGGCCACCGACTGCACGCGCCCGGCGGACAGTCCGTAACGGATCTTTTTCCAGAGGAAGGGGGAGAGGTTGAAACCGACCAGGTAATCGAGGACCGACCGTGCCTGCTGGGCGTCAACCAGGTCCAGGGCAATGTCCCGGGGGTTGTTGACGGCATCGATGATGGCATCCTTGGTGATTTCGTGAAACACCACCCGCCGTATGGGAAGGGACTTCTTCCTGTCAAGGCCGAGGGCCGCCAGCAGATGCCAGGAAATAGCCTCCCCTTCGCGGTCGGGGTCAGTGGCCAGGAGGAGAGAGTCGCAGTTCTTCAGCTCCTTCTTGATCGCATCAAGGTGCTTCTTGCTCTCGGGCAGCACCGCGTATTTCGGCTCGAAGTCGTGCTCGATATCCACCGACCCCTGCTTGCTGGGAAGGGCGCGAACATGGCCGAAGGAGGCGAGGACACGGTACTCCCCGCCGAGAAATTTCTCTATGGTCTTGGCCTTGGCCGGGGATTCAACTATGACGAGATGCTGGGACATTATGTTCACCGCGCTGAATGATTAAATTGAATTCTACCACGTAGTGCGCAGAGGGAAAGCCGGGACAGGAGAGCACATCATTTTTCAGGTTTCTCTGTGCTCCTGTGTCCTCTCTGGTTAATGGTTTACCGTAGTTTTACCTGCCTTTACGCAAGCGCAAAAAGCTTCCCCGGGAGCTGTTGTACCGCCCCCTTCAGTTCCAGGCGGAGTAAAATAGCGGAAACGTCCCCCACTGTCAATGCGCTTTTTACAATGATCTCGTCGATATGGTGCGGCGCGGCAGCAAGGATCGTATAGATGGCCGCCTCCTGATGGGTAAGGTCCAGCACGGGTGAAACTGACGGGGATATCCGGTGTCCATCACGCTGAGGCAGTTCCTCCAGGATGTCCTCCACCGACTCCACCAGCTTTGCCCCCTGCTTGATGAGGCGGTTGGTCCCGCGACTGGAACTGCAGGTGATATTCCCCGGAATGGCAAACACCTCCCGCCCCTGTTCCAGTGCGTACTGGGCGGTAATGAGGGAACCGCTCCGCTCCTCCGCCTCCACCACCAGGACCCCCCGGCAGATGCCGCTTATGATCCGGTTGCGGCGGGGGAAATTCTCCGCCAGGGGGAGGGTTCCGAGGGGGAACTCGGAGACGAGCCCGCCTTCCTCCCCCATGGATGCAAACAGCTGCCGGTTTTCCGGCGGATAGATCACGTCGATGCCGCAGCCGAGAACGCCGATGCTTCGCCCTCCCCCGGACAGGGCTCCCCGGTGGGCCGCAGTGTCCACGCCACGGGCCATGCCGGAGACTACCGTTATCCCGTGTGCCGCAAGCTCACCTGCCAGCCGCCGGGTAGCCAGCAGCCCGTAGCTGGAAGCCCGGCGCGAGCCGACCATGGCCACTGCCGGCTCAAGTCCCTTCAGGGAACCTTTGACATATATATACGGTGGAGGATCGGCAATCTCGAGCAGGGGGCGGGGGTAGTCGGTATCAAGCAGCGTGACGATCCGGGCGCCACTCTGCGCGAGCAACTCACACTCCCGTTCAGCCGCCGGCCGGTAATCATGATTGGCAATGGCAGCGGCCGCCGCTGCGCTGACCCCTTTTATCCCCGACAGTTCTTCAGCCGAAGCGGCAAGAGCCCTGGCCGGTGTCCCGAACTGCTCCAGGAGGCGGCGGAACGTCACATTCCCCACATGAGGTACCGATTTCAGGGCAAACCAGTAAAAATGTTCCATGCGTGGCCCCGTTACATATCGAATAAAAAAAAAGGCCCAATCCGTGAATTGGGCCCCCTATCCGGCAGCCGGCCTACTTTCTCATTTCCAGGCGGTCTCCCCGGTAAATGGTATCGATGCTTTTGATCACCAGGGCCGTCGCCGTGGTTTCGCCGGTATCGACCACGACGACCGCACCGATCACGTCCGTCGGAAGCTTGCCGATCGGCACGCTGATGAATTTCTGGTCGGGAACCACGTCACGCACCACATACAACATGTTTCCAACCTCAAGTCCGTTGGACTTTCCCAGGTCCATGAAAACGACATCCCCCGCAGCTACCGCCTTGTTGCCGGTCTGGGTCTCGACGATATAGCCGGTCAGGTCCTTCGTCGGAGCCTTGAGCGCTATGACTTTTTTCCGGTCCCGGTACGGCATCAGGTAAGCCCCGGCACCTACTTCCAGGTAGGATTTCGTGATGATCGCCTTGGAAGTATCCTCCTCGACTTCGGAAATCTGCACTGTCCCGAGGGGGATGACCCGATGCCCAAGGATCACGTGGGTGACCGGATGGCTGACCGCTTCCAGTTCCTTGTAAATGGAGAAGCGGTTGCCGGTCTTGACCCCATGGGAGCGCCCGATATCCGCATAGACGATGTCATCCTCGCCGAGAATCTGACGGTTCTGGTAGGTGGCAATGAGGTGACCTATCGGCTTGGAATCACCCTCCAGCAGGAAACCTTCCCCCCCCGTCACGGTGAATACCCGCTCCTGGACCACTCCCACCGGCTCGGAGGCAGGGGCCTTTTCTTCAGTTGCACCATGCTCGTCCACAACCTCGATCCGATCGGAAAAAACCTTGAGCTTCTGCCCCGGGAAGATGAAATGGGGATTACCGATGCTCGGATTTTCCGCCCAGAGGGGCGGCCAGTAGTGGGGGTCCTGCAGGAATCTATTTGAGAGCCCCCAGAGGGTGTCTCCCTTCTGAATCACGTAGATGGTCGGCTCCTCGTCCTGCGCCCAAGCGACCGTGTAACCGGACATCAGCAACAGAAATAACAGCAGAGCAAGCACAGTTCGTTTCATAGACACCTCGCGGGATAGTTGGAATGGCCCAAAATTCTGAAGAGACTCTCTTTAATGACGCCCAAGCCGCTCTTTTGCCTTCGCCGCAGCCGGACTCACGGGATATTCATCGACCAGTGTCTGAAGAATCGACCTGGCCTTGGCCGGTTCGTTCATGTTGAAGTAGGTGTACCCGATCTTGAGCATGGCATCCGGAACCTTGTTCCCCTTCGGGTAGTTTTTCACTACCGCGTTGAACGCCTCCAGCGCCAGGGGATAGTTGCGCTTTGTGTAATAGCACTCGCCGATCCAGTACTGGGCGTTGCCCGCATACTCGTGGGAAGGATAACGGCCCATGAATGCGGTAAAACCTTCTATGGCCTCATCGTACTTGTTGCTGCTGAACTTGCCGAAAGCCTTCATGTAGGCTTCCTGGGGACCGGCGTCGGTATCGGGCGGAACAGCATCTCTGTTCACTACCTCGATCACGGGACTGGGAGCTGATGGAAGCTCGCTCACTCCCGGAGAGGCTGGATTGAGATCCTTCAACTGTGGAGCGACAGCTTTCAGTCCATCCAGTTCGGCAGAGTGGGTCCTTACCTTCGACTGCAGCTCTTTCACTTCATTGTCCAACGCGGCTATCCGCTGGTTTGCAGCCGCGCTACCCTGGACCAGCTGCTCCAACCGGGCATCCATCTCCGTCTGCTTCTTCAGGATAATGTCGTAATCGCTGCACCCGGAAGCCGCAATCGCCAAGCCTGCCACGACAACCCACGAGATCGAACGCATTCCCCCTCCTTACCCAAAACTAAGCATAATAAAAGCCATTTCCCTGTTTTTGTCAAGAACAAAGCACCTTTTCGGGTTTATCTGACGTCGTCGATGTGCTACTATCCGGCATGTTTTTCGACCATTTTACCCACCCCAGGAAGTTGCAATGACCAAACCAGAACTACTTGCCCCGGCGGGCAACATGGAAAAGCTGAAAATTGCCATACACTACGGCGCCGACGCCGTCTACCTTGGAGGAAAAGCCTACGGTCTGAGAAGCCATGCTGACAACTTCACCCTTGGGGAGCTTGCTGCCGCGGTCGACTATGCACATCTTCACCGTGTAAAGGTCTACCTGACCGTCAATGCCTATCCCGACAATGCCGACATAGACGGACTATTCCGCTACCTGGAGTCGCTGCGGGATATCCCCCTCGACGCCTGCATCGTCGCTGACCCGGGGGTAGTCGACATGCTCCGGGAGATAGCACCCGACCGCCCCATCCACCTTTCCACCCAGGCGAATACCACCAACTGGAAGAGCGCCCTCTTCTGGCAGAAGCAGGGGATCACCCGGATAAACCTGGCCCGCGAGATGTCCCTGGATGACCTGTGCCACGTCCGGGAACGGGTCGGAATTGAGCTGGAGTCCTTCGTCCACGGCGCCATGTGCATCTCCTACTCGGGGCGCTGCCTCCTTTCCAGCGTCATGAGCAATCGCCCCGCCAACAAGGGTGAATGCGCCCACCCCTGCCGGTGGAGCTACGCACTGGTTGAAGAAACCCGTCCCGGTCAGTATTTCCCGGTAGTTGAGGACGAAACCGGCACCTTCATCTTCAACTCCAAGGACCTCTGCCTTCTCCAGTACATCCCCGAACTGGTGGGAAGCGGTATCAACTCCCTGAAGATCGAGGGGAGGATGAAGGGGATACACTACGTGGCATCGGTAGTCCGCGTCTACCGGGAGGCGATCGACCGCTTCTGCGACGATCCGGAGAGCTATCGCTGCCGGCCGGAATGGCTCGACGAACTCTGCAAGATCAGCCACCGGGGGTACACCACCGGCTTCTTCCTCGGCCCGCCAAAAGACCTTGACCACGAGTACCGTTCCCGCTATACAAGGAGCCACGACTTCGTCGGCATCGTGGAAGACGTCACGAGCGACGGCTCCCTCGCCGTCGAGGTCCGCAACAGGATCGAGGCGGGGGACGAACTGGAATTCATCGGCCGTGGCATGACCGGCGGCAGATACCGGTTAACGGAGTTCCAGGGGATGGACGGCACACCACTCCAGATTGCCCATCCCAACCAGCGCATCACACTCCGGGTACCGTTCCCCGCCGAAAAACACGACCTCATCCGGCGGGAAAAATCCGGTAGCTCAGCCTGTTGAACAGAAAGACACACCGAACAACGGCTTGACGCAAAGACGCAGGGGCGCAAAGAAACTCACATAGACTGTCATGGTTTTATGGCCTTTCGATTTTCCCCTGATGTTACTCCGCGTCCTCTGCGGTGAGGCGCTTTATGACCAAATCAATTCATGCAAAGGTACCTTCCGATGAAATATATCGTTGACTTCCTCACCGCCAAAGAAAGCCCTGCCAGAAAGGACCTGGGGGCACTTCTCGTCATCTTCGGCGTGGCGTTCTTCCAGTTCCTGGGACACCTCCCCCTGTTCGAACCGGACGAGGCCCGCTACGCGGAGATACCTCGGGAGATGCTGGAGCGGGGGGATTTCATCACCCCGTTGCTCAACCATGTGAAATATTTTGAAAAGCCCCCTCTCCTCTACTGGCTGAATGCCATCTCCTTCTCCCTTTTTGGCGAGAACGAGTTCGCCGCCCGTTTTGCCTGTGCCCTGGCGGGGCTGCTCACGGTCCTCATAACCTACCACGTGGGACGCACCCTGTTTGGCCGACGGGAGGGTCTCTTCGCCGCCCTGATCCTGGGAACAACCACCGGCTTCCTCATCCAGGCGCGGATCAACCTGACCGACATGCTCGTCACCTTCTGCCTGACCGCCTGCCTCGGCTGCTTCGCCATTGCTGTCCGCGACAGCGAGCCGCGCCGGGGGCGTTACTGCTACCTCGGTTATATTTCCGCTGCCCTGGCGGTCCTGGCCAAGGGGCTCATCGGCATCGTCTTCCCCGGCGCGATCATCTTCCTCTATCTCCTCCTTGGCAAACGCTGGCGGCTCCTTAAGGAGATGCGGCTTGTAACCGGCACCCTCCTCTTTCTCCTGGTCAGCGCTCCCTGGTTCATCCTCGTCTCCCAGCGCAATCCGGAGTTCGCCCAGTTCTTTTTCATCCACGAGCACTTCGAGCGCTTTCTCACCAAAGTGCACGGCCGCTACCAGCCGGTCTGGTTCTTTATCCCGGTCCTCCTCGGCACCATGATCCCCTGGTCGTTTTTCATTCCGACCGGTCTCAAGGGTGTGTGGCGGGAACGGCTCAGCGAAACGGGGCGCCAGGCCCTCTATCTGGCCATCTGGGCCATCTTCATCTTCGTCTTCTTTTCCAAGTCCGATTCCAAGCTGGTCCCCTATATCCTCCCGGTCTTCCCCCCCCTTGCCCTCCTGATCGGGAAGGCCTTCGTCCGGCAGCTCGACGGGCCTGACCGGCTCATGCGCATCGAGGGGTACGTGCTGGCCGCCATCCTCATTATTCTCGGCATTGGCGTTTGCATCTATCCCCATATTCCCCAGGCAAAGGATTTTTCCCCCCTTGAGGGCCTCGGCACCGGCTCCATTTTCCTCATCGAAGGGGCGGCCGCTCTTGCCATGACTCGTCGTGGCGCCACTGTCCCTCTCTTCGTCTCCCTCTGTCTCTGTTCTTACCTGCTGGGGATTGTCGGCCCGATTTCCCTCATGGACAATGTGGCGACGAGAAGATCAAGCAAGGATCTCTGTTTGATCGTGAAAGAAAAAGCCGCACCGGACGCGGTGATCGCCTCTTTCGGCCACGAACAGGGGCTACCGTTCTACACGCAGCGGCGGGTCATCACCGTCGGCGGCATGGGAGAGCTGGAATTCGGCAGCAAGCAAGGAGACCAGTCCGCCTGGTTCATGGACGCGCAGCAGTTCAGCCGGATCTGGGACGGCCCGAAACCTGTATTTCTCCTCCTCCGGCGCAACGACGTGGATGGATTCCGCCAGCTAGTCAAAACCCCCATCCGGGAACTGGGCTTTACTCCCAAGAAGACACTCATTACCAACCGGTAATGGTCTGCCAGCAGGGGAAATTGTTTGCACCAACGGCTGTTTTGTGCCATAAGTAGCAGGTTATTTTACCTGCCGGAGGCCCTTCGTGCGCACGGATTTTCTTCCCTTTTCCCGCCCTACCATAGATGACGCCGAGATCAACGAGGTTGTCGATTCCCTCCGCTCCGGCTGGATCACCACCGGCCCCAAAGTGAAACGTTTCGAGGAGGAGTTCAAGGCCTACGTTGGGGCGCCCTACGCCGTTCCCCTCAGCTCAGCCACCGCCGGACTCCACCTGACCCTCCTGGCGCTGAAGATCAAGGAGGGGGATGAGATCATCACCACCCCCATGACCTTCGCATCCACGGTCAGCATCTGCGTCCTCTGTGGTGCGAAACCCGTGCTGGTCGATATCGAGCCGGGTACCCTCAACATCGACGCCGCAAAAATCCGCGCAAAAATTTCGGAACGGACCCGGGCCATCATCCCGGTCCACTTCGCCGGCCAGTCCTGCGATATGGACCCCATCTTCGCCCTGGCAAAAGAGTTCGGCATCACCGTCATCGAAGATGCAGCCCATGCTGCCGGCACTGAATACAAGGGGAAACGGATCGGCTCCTTCGATTCCGTCTCCATATTCTCCTTCCATCCCAACAAGAACATCACCACCGGCGAGGGGGGAATGGTCTGCACGCCGGACGAGGCGCTGGCCGAGGAAGTCTCCCTCCTCAAGTTCCACGGAATGAGCCGGGAGGCGTGGAAGCGGTTCGCCGCCAGCGGCACCCCCAACTACGACATCGTCCTCCCCGGCTTCAAATACAACATGATGGACATCCAGGCTGCCATCGGCATTCACCAGCTCCCCCGGCTGGACGGCTTCATCGACAAGCGCCGGGATATCGCCGAATATTACAACCGCGAATTCGCCGACGTGGCCGAACTGGCGCTTCCCATCTATGCTCCCTATCAGCAGCGCCACGCGTGGCACCTCTATACACCTCTGGTCCGGATCGAAAAGCTCGCCATCGACCGGGACACCTTCATGGCGGAGTTGAAGAAGGAAAACATCGGCACCGGTCTCCACTACAAGGCGATCCACCACCACGAGTACTACCGGAATACGTTGAACATAGCCGCTGGTGAGCTTCCCAACGCGGATTACGCCTCGGATCGGATACTCTCCCTCCCCCTCTTCCCGCTCATGTCCCTCGACGATGCCCGGGACGTGGTGGAAGGGGTGAAAAATGTGATTGCGAGAACAAGGAAATAACGTAGGGACGCAGAAACCGCATCCCAACAGGACACCCCATGCCCGACAAACCATACATCTCCATCGTCGTCCCGGTCTACAACGAGGAACCGAACCTCCACCCCCTCTTCGAGCGGATATACCCGGTCATGAAGAAGATGGGGAAACCGTTCGAGATCATCTTCACCGACGATGGCAGCCGCGACCGCTCCATCGAGATCCTCAAGGAGCTGGCCGCCACCCACCCGGAAGTGAAGGTCATCGAGTTCAACGGCAACTTCGGCCAGCACATGGCGATCCTCGCCGCCTTCGAAATCAGCACCGGTGACATCGTCATCACCCTCGACGCCGACCTCCAGAACCCGCCGGAAGAGATCCCCAAGCTGGTGGCAGAGATCGAGAAGGGGCATGACGTGGTCGGGAGCGTACGGCAGAAGCGGCAGGACACCTTCTTCCGCAAATTCGCCTCCCGCATCGTCAATATCACCACCAACAAGATGACCGGCATGCGCATGAGCGACTACGGATGCATGCTCCGCGCCTACCATCGGGACATCATCAACAACATCAACCACTGCCAGGAGACCACCACCTTCATCCCCGCCCTGGCCCAGACCTTCGCCTCCAACCCGGGAGAAGTGCCGGTCGCCCACGCCGAACGGGCTGAAGGAGAGAGCAAGTACTCTCTCTACAAGCTGGTCCGGCTCAACTTCGACCTCATGACCGGCTTTTCCGTGGTACCGCTCCAACTGTTCGCCCTGCTCGGCATCTTCACCTCCGTCTCCTCGGTCCTCTTCGCCCTCTTCCTCCTGGTACGCCGCTTCATCGTGGGAGCCGAAGTGGAGGGAGTATTCACTCTCTTCGCCATCCTCTTCTTCTTCATCGGTATCGTCATCTTCGGCATCGGCCTGGTGGGTGAGTACGTGGGGAGGATCTACCAGGAAGTACGGAAGCGCCCGCGCTACGTGGTGCGGCGGGTGCATGGGCAAGAAAACAAAAAGCATAATTAACAGGGATAAACAGGATAGACAGGATAAAGTCAAAATCCTTTAGAAGGCAATCCGACAAATTTCTTTCATCCTGATTATCCTGAATATCCCTGTTAGAAAAGGTTTCCATGTCTTCTATCGTCGTCTGCGCCTATCATAACGTCGGCTACCGCTGCCTGGAGGAGCTCCTCCGGCAAGGGGCCGATGTCCGGCTCATCTTCACCCACGAGGACTCTCCCACCGAGGAGATCTGGTTCAAGTCGGTGCGGGAGCTGGCGGATCGCCACGGCATCCCCTACCTCACCACCGACATTAACCTGCCGGAAAACATTGAACGGCTCAAGGAGATTGCCCCCGACTTCCTCCTCTCTTTCTACTACCGGAACATGATCAAGCCACAGGTCCTGGAACTGGCACACCGGGGTTCCCTCAACCTCCACGGTTCGTACCTGCCCAGATATCGGGGGCGGGTACCGGTGAACTGGGCCGTCATCAACGGCGAGACGGAAACCGGTGCCACTCTTCACTACATGGTGGAAAAACCCGACGCCGGCGACATTGTAGATCGGGAAAAAGTGACGATTGAATTCACCGACACCGCTCTGGACGTCTTCAACAAAGTGACTGACGCGGCGGTGACTGTTATAGCCCGTGCATGGCCGAAGCTCCTGGACGGCACGGCCTCCCGCATCCCCATGGACCTTAAGGCGGGGAACTACTGCGGCGGGCGGAAACCGGCCGATGGCATTATCGACTGGACGAAGAGCGCCGTGCAGATCTACAACCTCATCCGCGGCGTCACCCACCCTTACCCTGGCGCTTTCTCTTTCCTGGGTGGGAAGAAGGTAATCGTCTGGAGCGCCTGTCCGGTAGAGGGTAGTGGCGAACCGGGCGTGATCGTCTCCACCAATCCGCTGTTGGTGGGAACTGGTGCCGGACTGCTGGAAATCAGGACCCTGCAGATTGAAGGAGGAGAGGAACTAGCCGCACCTCAATTTAACGGTAATCATATTCTGAAAGGCGAAAGCTTTTCAGCCACGAATTAACACAAATCTTCTCGAATGGTTATTTTGATTTGATTCGTGTGTATTCGTGGCAATACCTGCATTCTTACGAACGGAGTCACACATGAAAGTACTCATTCTCGGCGTCAACGGCTTCATCGGCAACGCCCTCACCCACCGCATCCTCACCACCACCGACTGGGAAGTCTACGGTCTGGACATGGCCTGCGACAAGCTGGAGCGCTCTCTTGGCGATCCCCGCTTCCATTTTCTGGAAGGGGACATCACCATCAACAAAGAGTGGATCGAGTACCACATCAAGAAGTGCGACGTGGTACTGCCGCTGGTGGCCATCGCCACCCCGGTCACCTACGTGAAGGACCCGCTCCGGGTCTTCGAGCTCGATTTCGAGGAAAACCTGAAGATCATCCGCCAGTGCGCGAAGCACAAGAAGCGGGTCATATTCCCCTCAACCTCCGAGGTCTACGGCATGAGCCCGGACCGCGAGTTCGACGAAGAGAGCTCACCCCTCATGCTCGGTCCCATCAACAAGGAGCGGTGGATCTACTCCTGCGCCAAGCAGATGCTCGACCGGGTCATCTACGCCTACGGCGCACACGAAGGGCTTCGCTACACCCTGTTCCGTCCCTTCAACTGGATCGGTCCCAAGCTCGACTCCATCAGCACCGCCAAGGAAGGGAGCTCCCGGGTGCTCACCCAGTTCCTCTATAACATCCTGGCGGAGGAACCGATCCAGCTGGTGGACGGCGGCAACCAGCGCCGCTCCTTTACCTTCGTGGAGGACGGCATCGGCGCCCTGATGAAAATCATCGCCAACGAGAACGGCTGCGCCGATGGCGGCATCTTCAACATCGGCAACCCGGGGAACGACCTCTCCGTCAGGGAACTGGCCGAGAAGTTGATTGCCCTGGTAAAGGAGTACCCCGCTTACCGGGAACGGGCCGAAAAGTGCAAACTCGTGGAGGTTTCGTCCGGAACCTTCTACGGCAAGGGATATCAGGATATGCTGACCCGCGTTCCTTCCGTGAAGAATGCAAAAAAATGCCTCGACTGGGAACCGACCACCGGCATCGACGACGCGCTCCGCAAGACCCTGGATTTTTATCTCATCGAAGAGCGGGAGAAGATCGAGCACCTGCTGTAGAACTTTCCGTCGCTGCCGCTACACTGACACGACAAAGGCCGCTGTCCGGAAGGAAGCGGCCTTTTATCGTTATCGGGTCTTTTCCCGGGAAGACGACACTTAATTCATGAGTGTGCGAATAGAACTGTTGACACCCCGCCGGACGGCGTTGTATTAAATGAGGGTTGTTAACCAGTAAACGAGGAGAAACGGAGACAATGATCAAGATCGATTTCGACAAGATGGGGGGGCTCATCCCCGCCGTCATCCAGGATTACGAGAACGGCGAAGTGCTGATGGTTGCCTTCATGGACGAAAAGACCCTGAACCTGACCCTGAAGGACGGCAAGACCTGGTTCTTCAGCCGGACCAGGAACAAGTACTGGATGAAGGGGGAGGAATCGGGGAACACCCAGGAGGTGATGGAAGTCCTCACCGACTGCGACGCCGACACCGTGGTGATCAAGGTGAAACAGAACGGCCCCGCCGCCTGCCACACGGGGAACCGGAGCTGTTTCTACGTGAAGTGGGAAAACGGCCAGTGGGTGGAGCATTCCAACCCGTTGTTCGACCCGAACGAAGTATACAAAAAATAAGCTCTTTTGACGCAAAGGCGCAGAGACGCAAAGAGAACCTTTAAGTATTTCTTTGCGCCCTGGCGTCTTCGCGTCAATTTCCAGAACCAATAAATTGAGAGGTTTTCCATGTCCAACATACTGAAGTTCGGCATCCCCAAGGGGAGCCTGGAAGACGCCACTGTCGACCTGTTCAAGCAGGCGGGGTGGCAGGTGGGAATTTCATCCCGCAGCTACTTCCCCACCATCGACGACCCTGATATGAACTGCAAGCTGATCCGTCCCCAGGAGATGGGGAAGTACGTGGAGCGGGGTACCATCGACGTAGGAATAGCAGGCCGGGACTGGGTCCGGGAGAACGACTCGGACGTGATGGAAGTCTGCGAGATGGTCTATTCCAAGGTATCCCGCCGACCGGTCCGCTGGGTGCTGGTGGTTGGCCAGGACTCGAAGGTGCAGAAGCCGGAAGACCTCCACGGCGCAACCATATCCACCGAACTGGTCGGCTTTACCAAACGTTACTTCGCCGAGCGGGACATACCGGTGACGGTGGAGTTCTCCTGGGGTGCAACGGAGGCCAAGGTTGTGGACGGCCTCTGCGATGCCATCGTCGAGGTAACGGAAACAGGCTCCACCATCCGGGCTAACAACCTGCGCATCGTCTGCGACCTGATGGAGTCGGTGCCGGTGCTGATCGTCAACAAGGCGGCCTGGGCCGACCCCTGGAAGCGGGCCAAGATCCAGCAGATCGCCACCCTGCTCAAATCGGCCCTGGCGGCCGAGGGGATGGTGGGTATCAAGATGAATGCACCGAACAACCGGGTGGAGGCGATAACCAGGATGCTTCCGAGCCTCAACAACCCCACCGTATCACATCTCTACAACTCCGACTGGGTCTCCATCGAGAGCATCCTCCCCGAAAAAGAGGTGCGCCGCATCGTGCCGGAACTGATCAAGCTCGGTGCCGAGGGAATCGTGGAGTACCCCCTCTCAAAGATCATCCAGCCCGCGTGTATGGACTGATGCAAAAAGCCCCCGGTTTACCGGGGGCTTTTATTTTCTCCGATATGCTCGGAGACATCTGTCGTGGTCTCGGGAGCGGCGAGAGAGCCCGAGCGGCGAGCGGACACCCGCCAGAATTCTCCATAACAAGCCACACCGGAAGTGACATAGTATGCTCATCTGGCCACCATCGGTTGGGGTCCGCAGCGAAGGGCCGACCAGAGCGGACGAGATTACGGCGGATGGCGCGTTATCCTAAGGATTTACAACTTAAAATTTGTTCTAACGGATACCTTATGACAAAGATTCTTCTCACGATCATCGTCACCCTGACCCTCTTCCCCGCCGCCGTATCCGCCGCCGACAACTCCGCCGTCCGCGACGCAAGCCACGAGTACACCTGGCTTACCGGCTATGGCGTCACTCACCGGAATTTCGGCGCCACCCGAACCGACGTCCAGACCTACACCAACATCCTCCGCTACGGCTGGTTCCTCTCGGACGAGGTAGGAAAGGGGAACTGGTACCAGGGACGCCACGAGCTCCTGCTGGAGCTGCCGCTCCACGTGGCGGTCAACCATGATGGCCGGGTCATGACGGGGGGCTATGCCTTGGGGAGCTGGAAGTTCACCTCACTGGAGGAGATGGTCCCTTATGTCTTCGCCGGTGGCGGCATCCTGTTCGTCGACCTGGGACTCCCGACCATGGGGACGCGGCTCGACTTCTCCTATCAGGGAGGAACGGGCCTTCAGTATTTCATCAGGAAGGACCTGGCCCTGATGGGGGAATACCGCTACCACCACGTCTCCAACGCCAACACCGCCACCCCCAACGAACCCCTCAATTCGAGCCTGTTTACCATCGGCATCAGCATGTTCCGCTAGACAGAAACGGTTCTGCTATGCGGTGGCCGCAGCATCGAGCGCAAGTTTCGCCACGATGCACCGGACTGTTTTCTTGTCCTTTTCTGTTACGGCCATATCAGTTGCCCGCCCTTTAAAACCAAGATGATAATAGGTAATCCTCTTGATACGCAAAGGTTTGGCAAACAGTCTGAACGTTTTTCTTGCCTTGGTGACAAGGGGTACCATTACCCCTGGCATCGCACTGGTCGTTATCAATATCCCGTTAATATCATGTGGCATCAATCTGACCTTTGGTGCGTACATATCATCCGACCAGTGACAGAATATACTCATTCTTTCAAGAATTACCTGTAGTTTCGAGGGTAAATCATAACAATTAATCGGAGATGACAGAATAATACATTTCGATTGGAGTATTGATTTGATGAATTGACTCATATCATCCGTCAAATGACATGTACCTAAGTCATCTCCAGGCGATTTCATACATGACCTGCAATTGCTGCATTCGTAAATAGTTAATTCTCTTAATTTAATACACTGATAGTCAACTTTTAGTTCAGTAAATCCTTCGCACAACATATCGCATATTTTATCATTGAGGCCTTTTATTCTCGGAGAAAAATTCAGGATCGTTATCATAATTTCTCGCTTCAGCTCCGTTGTTAATACTATTTCACTTCCATTACGTCAATCGTCCCGCTGAAGCCACTTCCGCCGGGGAAAAACCGTTAGAGAAGCCTTTGTTACTCGGACGCTTTTCTCTATCCCCGGGAGTTAGAGCAAAACGAATAACCTCACTCCAGCGCACCGTTAATGCACTCATCACCCGGCCGGTCTATCCCCCCACGGCGAAGCAGGTTATAGAGCAGGTTCACCCCTTTACCCTTCCCCTTCATCACCCTTTTGGCAATTGCCGGCAGCCGGTACGCTTCCCAGCGCGCTTCCTGCCATCCCCGGTAGAGCCGTTCCGGGGTCATCTGCTTCGGCCGGTAGACCACCGTGCCGTGATCGTACCGGTTCCACTCCTTATGGAGCAGCCTTCCTTCCCGATCGAACTGGCTGAACAGGGCGGTTCCGGGATAGGGGGTGAGGATGTGAAAGGTAGGAAGGCTCGGGGCGCACTCCTCAAGAAAGCGGACCGTCTGCTCGAATACTCCCTCGTCGTGGTCGTCGAAGCCAAAGACCATGGACGCCTCCAGCACGATCCCCGCGTCCCGCACCCGCTTCACCAGATCGACAGGGGTATGACGGCTCCCGGTTTTAGGGTGGTTGGCATAGGGGCCGGTCACCGATTCGATGCCGACGAAGATGCCGATGCAACCCGAGCGCGCCACCAGCTTGACCATCTCCGGGTCTTCGGCAAAGCGGAGATTCCCCTGCCCTCCCCAGCGGATGTTCATTCCTGCCATTCCCTCCAGGATCGGCCTGGCGCGAACCGGGTCCCCCAGGATATTGTCGTCCAGGAAGACCGTCAGTTTCCCCTCAAAGGAGCGGAGTTCGGCCAGCACGTCGTCAGGATCACGGTAGCGGAAGCTCTTGCCGAAGTAGTTGGTGGTAATGCAGAAGGGGCAGTCGTAGGGGCACCCCCGGCTCGCCTGGAGGGTCTGGGTGGTGAGGTACGTCTTTCCCAACAGGATGTCCCGTCGACCCCAGGGGATCACGAGCCGTTCGCCGGCAGGAATCGGCGCCCGGTAGAGAGGTGCCAGTGACCCTGCCAGAAGATCTTCCAGGAGCTTTTCCCAGACCGGCTCCGCCTCCCCCACCACCACCGCGTCCGCATGGGCCCCCGCCTCTTCGGGAAGAACCGTCGGGTGTATCCCCCCCAGGACCACCGGCACGCCACGAGCCCGAAACCGGTCGGCAATCTCGTAGGCACGGAACGCCTGGTGAGTCATGGCCGTAATCCCTACCAGGTCGAACTGCCCGTCGAAGGGGATATCCTCGTGGACCTCGTCCACCATGATCACCTCCCACGACGGCGGTGTGGCGGCAGCCACCTGTTTCAGGGAAAGGGGAGGAAGCTGAAAGCGCTTCACCCACCCCAGCTTGTGGGTGGCCGGGTAGACCAGGAGGAGGCGGGGTGAAGAACCGGAACGTAATTTCATGTCAGCGACTCCCCGTTGATCCGTGACATCCGCCGTCTTCCCGCTTCCAGGAAGGCGGGGAGCGTAACAAGAGCGAAGAGCATGGTCGCGGCGATTCCGTAATTGGTAGCCCAGCCGATGGAAGAGAGGGCGCCGTAATCGGTGAAAGCTAGTGATCCAAAGCCGGCAATGGTGGTGAGGGCGGAGAGAAGGACGCCCCGGCCCGACTGGACGAACTGCTCCCGCCGCTCGTCCTCCGCCGAGCCGGTCACCCGGTGCACAAGATGGAGGCCGTAGTCGCTCCCCATACCGAGAATGGTCACGAGGACCATGGCATTCATGAAGTTGACCCCCATCCCCGTAAGGGACATGAGACCGAGCATGGCAATTACACCGGCGACAACCGGGAAGAAAGAGATGACGATGTCGGCAAGAGAATCGAAGTGGGAGAGGAGAAGGAACAGCACCATTGCCCCGCCGAGGAGAAAGCCCCAGAGGAATGTTTTCTTCACCGATCCAGCCAGTTGGCCACTCACCAGGTCGGTGCTGGTGGCCCGGGCCGTCGGGTCTGCGTTGGAAAGTTCCTTGAGAAACAACTTCTGATTGAACTCGCTTCCCCGATAGTTGAGATAGGAAAGGAGGTGATAGCTGCCATCCCACTGCATGAGATGGCGCGTCACCACTCCCCGCAGAGGCGAACGCTCGATCCGCCCGATTGCTTCGGCCGGCGGTACCGGCCGGGCCTTTGCGAGGCCGTCCAGACCGGCAATCGTCCCCTGGAAGGACACAGGATCGAAACCGGCTTTACTGAGAGCGGCGGTTGCCGATTCCGCAGGTCGCAGAGAAGCCAGCGGCCCCGTCATGGCGGCCAGCACCGCTGCCTGGCTCTCCCGGTCGTTCACCACCTGGCCGAGAGAAGAGAAGGAGACGAGCTGCCCACTCTGGACGTAGCGCTCCACCATCTTCTCCACCCGTCCTCCCCGGACCATGACATCATCAAGATCCGTTCCCTCTACCGCAACGAGCATCTGCTTCGGGGAGTGGCTCAGGTGCTGCTCGATCTTCTCCTGGGCCTGGAAAGCCTCGGAGTGGCGGGGTTGGAGATTCTTCAGGTCACCTTCGAAACGGATGAAGAACGCGGCCAGCAGAAGCAGGGCGATGATTGCACTGGAAGCCATGATGACAGGACGATACCGGCTGCCACATATGTTCCATACCCGGCCAAGACCGAAGCGGGGGAGTGGTCGATAGACCGCAGCGGGGAAACGGCGCTCGGAGAAGAGAATGAGCGGCGGCAGGAAGAGAAAGGTGGCGTAAAGGGAGAAGATCACCCCGAGGCCGACCAGAAGCCCCAGCTCGGACAGGGCTCGGACGTCGGAGATGGTCAGGGCGAGAAAAGGAAGAGCGGTCGTAGTGGCGGCGGTAAAGACGCCGTGGCCGGTATCGACGACCGCCAGTCTGAGCGCCTCGTTGGTATCCCGGCCGGAACTCCGCTCGGAATGGAACCGGTCGTAGAGATGGATGGAATAGTCGGTGCCAAGACCGATGATAAGGGCGGTGAAGGCGAAGGAGATAAGGCTTATGGAGGAGAGGAAGAGCCCCGCCGTCCCCAGAGCCAGCACCACCCCGCAAAAGAGGATGAGCGGGATCAGGAGGGTGGGGAGGAAGCGGCGGTAGGTCAGGTAAAAGAGGAGGAGTACCACCACGAGCGACGAGAGGACACAGGAGATAACGTTCCCCTTCACTGCCGCTTCATCGAGCACTGCCGCCAGGTGGGCGCCGGTGCAGGTTATAGTGACGGTCGCTCCCCGCCGGGACGCATCGATACCAGCCACGAGCTTGCGGGCAAAGACCATATCCTGCACCGGGCGGGCCGGCTCGGCGATGATGATGAGCACCCGGCCGTCACGGGAGAGAAAATAGGGAGAGGTCGTATCCAGATCAAGGGCCTGACTCGCCTTTTTCAGGCGAGGGAGGATCAGGTCCCGCAGGGAAAAGGGGTCGACGGTGATGATCTCTTTGAGGCCCATCCCTGCCTGGCTTGCCAGCTCGGCCTGTGCCTTGCCCAGGCTGGCGGCCATGGCAGCAGGTGTCAAATGTTCGCCGATGCGGCCCGCTTCACCGGGAGAGACGAAGAGCTGGGGGTGGGTAACGGCATAGCCGACAAAATCGGCGAACGACTGGCCTTCGGACGGGTCGAAGGTCCGGTAGGTTACCTTCCGGAATGCGGGCTGGCCGTCCACCCTTAGCGCCGTGAGTTTGCCGGCGAACCGCTCCCCCTCGGCAATCAGTCGCTCCTTGTCACCTTCGAGAATAAAGTAGGCATCCTGGGCACCGCCACTCCACTTCAGGGAGTCGAGGAACAGCTTGAGCGGCCCCTGGTTGGAGGGGAAGAGCTTGAAGATGTCCGATTCGAAACGGGTTGTGGCAATAGAGATGCCGGAGAGGGCCAGCAGAACCGTCGAAACAACGATGACGAGGAGCGGACGGCGGCTCGTGACAGTGAAGAGCCATTCCAGGTGGGCTCGGATACCCCGGTTGGTGGCGTCGGTGATGGAGGTGAGGAACGATTTCAACATGGCCGGCTAGAACCCGTTGAATGCGGAGAAGGGAAGCACCGTCACCCCGTCCAGATTCGGGACAAGTGCCCCCTCTTCCACCGGCACATTCAGTTCCGGCTCGTCGAAGGTGATCCGGACCGATTCCCCGGTGACGGCCGAAAGCTCCATAACCGACGGGAATGCCACGCCGTTATACACCTGGTAGTCGCTGAAGGAAACCCGGTCCCCCTCCTCCGTCTCCTTCCGGAGCACCACCCCTTGGCTGTCGTAATAGACGGTCTCCCGCCGGCCATCGGCGGTGACATGCTCCCGTTTCAGGGCCGGGCCGGGCACCGGCGGCTTTTCCACCACCCAGCGCATGAGCCCCCAGGTGCGCAGCCCTTCCCTGGCCGGCAGGTCGGCAATTCTGCCGCTGTAGGCAGTATTCTTCGAGGGGATGAGGCAGGTCAGGCGGTCACCGTCACTGAACACTTCCATCATTGTGAGACCGAAGGGTGAGAGTATGGCAAGATGGAAGCGGTCGGGACGCTTGAAGATCAGGTAGCCCCGCCCGCCCCGGCTGCCGTCGGGGGTCCGGATCGAAATGGAGATTGGCGACTGAACCGTTTCCGCCTCCTTCCCCGGAATGATGCCGACCAGCGGCTTGGGAACCGCGGCGCAACCGGCAAGGGAAAAGAAGACGACCATCATTATAAAAGGGACAAGTTTACGAAACAACGGGATCGACTCCTGTAGGTATTTTCTCCCCCGTCAGCAGGGCGAGAAACCGGTCGGACCGGTAACCGGCACGGGCGGCGGTGAGATAGAAGGATTGGCATGCTGATTCCAGCGGGGAAATGTTCGTCATCAGGGAATCGGCAGCGGCAGCCGTTTTCACTCCTTCCGTGATGACGGTTGCCAGCAGGAGCCAGCCGAGAAGGATCTCGAACCGCTCCTGCACGAACCACTCGGCATCCCCGCTCCAGTGGCAGTTGAGGAACTCCCGCGCCACAGAATCGGCAAAGAGGTCCCGGAAGCGCTCCAGCACAACCCCCTCCCCCAAATCTGCAAAGAACGACTGCCGGCGAAGGAGGGTGAGCAGCAGGGAACCGGCGGCCCATTCATCCATGGGGAGCGGTGCCCCGGCAGCGGCCTGGGCGAAGCGGAACAGGTCGGTAAAGGGGCGGAGCAGGCCAAGTTCGTCACACCAGCAGGCTGCCGTTGCAGAGGGATCGGCAGCCTCGGCCAGCAGTCCCGCACGGTGCAGCAGGAGCCACCCCGCCAGCACCAGCCGGTCCGCCGGCAGATCAAGGACAACCATCGGAAGGGAAAGCTCCTTCTCCGTCTGCAACAGGTTGAGCATATCTGCCACCGCCAGGGCTCGAAGGGTATCGGCGGCCACGGCCTCAATATCACCACGGCAAAGAGCGTCACGGTTTATAAGCTGGAAGAATTCCGCCAAGGCCGGCCTGAGCGCCTCGCGCTCTTCCCGTAGTGCTGGTAGCTCCGCCAGATACCGGTCCATGTCAACGCAGAGATCCCGGAACGCAGCGATCACGTCGGCATGGCGTATCTGCTTTATCTCCTCGGCCAGGCTCTCCACCGGCCGGCCGGCAAGCTCGATACAGAGGCGCCCCCAGGTGCCGTAGTCGTCGTCGCGGATAGATCGAAAATCGAGATAGGCGCGGCTCTCATAGGCCGAAAGTTCCACAAACAGCCCCTGCTCGCACAACTCCCGTCCCGACCTGAGATATTCCCGGCCGCTGATGGAATCACGCCAGGAATAATAGGCACGGCCATCCGGGTCGAATCCGAGGGCCCCCGCCAGGGTGGTCTGCACAAGCACCGTCTCTCCCTGTGCATTGCGCACCCCTCGTGAGGTGGAGGTCCGGACCCAACCGGCCGTGTTCCCATAGTGGTTGTTGTAGATCACGAGCCCCCGTTCATTCCCCGCCCGGTTGGAATAGGCGTAGACGTTCTCGTCCACATGGCCGTCGGCGAAGAAATCGTAGAGAACGAAGTTTTCCGAACCGGAGAAAAGCCAGCGCCTCCCCATGAGGGGAAATACCTTCTCCTCGTGCAGCTTGACCAGGTGCTCATCCACCGGCTCGTCCCAGTAGGCACGCCGGTATTCCATGCCGTACTTCTCGTGGAACCCCTCCACCTGGCCATGACCGATCATCGGGAGCCCCGGCATGGTAACGAGCAGCACGCAGGCGCCGAAGTACTTCCCTTCCTTGCCGAACTGCTCCACCGCCGTCTTTTCGTCCGGATTGTTCATGAAGTTGACGAAGCGCTGGAGGATGCGATGGTCGTACTCAAGGACGTTCTTGATGGTCTGGCGGTATTTGGCGTTCTCCTCCAGCTTGAGCATGTTCATGAAGGCACTGTTGTAAACCCGGTGCATCCCCAGGGTCCGGACGAAGTACCCCTCCATGAGCCAGAACGCCTCGGCAAGGAGAAGCGTATCAGGCGCCTCGGCCGCCACACGGTCCACCACCTGACGCCAGAACTCTTCGGGAAAGACGGTGTCGAACTCCTCCCGGCTCATGCCATGCTCGGCCCGGGAGGGGACGCCGCTGCTCCCCGGTTGGGGATACCAGAGGCGCTGGTAGTGCTTCTTGGCCAGGGTCATGGCCGCAT
This sequence comes from Geobacter sp., assembly GCA_003574885.1. Classification (GTDB taxonomy): domain Bacteria; phylum Desulfobacterota; class Desulfuromonadia; order Geobacterales; family Geobacteraceae; genus Geomobilimonas. Next base: position 110,003 of record PJFC01000005.1, on the reverse strand, counting down.
CGAAACGGATGACCGGGAACTGGCGGGCAACGTGGATTATGGTCCGGATGACCGCCTCCCGCACCTCGGGAATGAGATAGTTCAGCTGGGCGGTGTCGTTCCAGGGGGTGGAGGTGCCGTCGTTGCCGTGATAGATGTAACGGGTCCGCCCGTCGCGATGGTCGTAATGTTTGAACACCACCGCCGCATCGCGCCGCTCCCAGTAACCATCCTCGATATGGAGGGATATCTCGGGGGAGAAAGAGAGGTCAGGACCGTTGAAGGTGTAGGCGGGGTATGGTGGATACTCAAGCTGGACGAACCAGTCGGGATGCTCAACGGTCCAGCGGGAATAGAGACCGGTATGGTTCGGAACCATGTCGCTCGCCAGCCGGATTCCCCGCTGGCGGCAGCGCTCCTTCAGGTTGGCAAGAGCCTCCTCTCCACCAAGGTCGTGAGCAATGACGTAGTCGTAGAGGGAGTAGGCGGAGGAGATGGCATCAGGATTGCCGGCGATCTGCTTGATCTTCTGGGAGGCGGGGGAACGTTCCCATAATCCGATAAGCCAGAGGGAGGTAAATCCCCAGCGGGCAAGAAGGTCCAGTTCCTCGTCCGGAACCTGGTCAAGGCGGTGGAGGGGACGCTGGTACTTGCGGGAAAGCTGGTCGAGCCAGACGTAGGTCATCTTGGCAAGCATCACCACGTTGGCCATCCAGTCGGCATCGGGGGAAAACCGCTCGTACTCCGGGTAGTCGTCGCCCACCTTCCCGTGCCGCCGTCCCTTCAGGAATTCCAGCACGTCGGCGCCACCCGGCTCGCCCCGGGGGGCAAACATCCGCCCCTCTTCCACCAGCACGGCAAATGCGGCCGCCAGTTCGGCCACAAGCTCAGGAGGGAGAAGAGAACCCCACTGGGAACGGATGTACTCCATCTGCCCTTCCAGGGAATGGGGTGACGCCTTGGCAGGGGCGCGCAGCAGTTCGGGGAGGGTAAGTGCGAAGGGGGCTACCGGCCCGGCCTTGGTCAGCGCCCGCTCAAGGACTTCGATAGCAGAGCGATAGCCGGAGTGCGCCTCCAGCTCGCTGTCGTCCAGCACCATCCGGAACGTCACCAGGGCAGGATTGTCAACGACAGCACGGAGGAGGAGCAGTTCCTTGACCCCGAGTATTTTCCGGACGTGACCCGGGCCGTCACCTGCGAGCCACGCTGCCGGGTCGGGTACAGCTCCGATCAGGAGGTCGCCACAGGGGAAACAGTCGCCAAACACCTCCAGAAGCCGGGCCAGTTCCGACGATCCGCAGGGGAATCCGGCACTCTCCAGCCCCTCTTCCAGCAGTCCCGGCTTCTGCTCCTCGGTGACATCAACCAGGTAACGCAGGGCTTTCAGGTACAGGGCATAGAGGTTAAGGAGCCCAGCCTGGACCGGCTGGCCGGAGTAGTGGCCCAACCGCTCGGCAAGACGGCGGAAGAACATGATCCGGGGCACCCGACCTCCCCCGACCTCCCGTGCCGCGTCATCCAGCTCCAGAAGTCCCCACAGGTCTCCCCTTATCTGGATGTCGTAGGGGAAATAGCACGGCCCTCTGCCGGTTCCATTCATAGTGACCTCGAATCTTCCTGCTGCATGGGATGGCAAAGCTGCGTTGTCTCAGTTCAGCCGAAAATCCTTCTCCCTCAGACCAACATTACGACGCATGGAGGTAAACCTGATGACGGTCCGGTCCCGGTTCCGCTCCTCGATGGTGAGCCGTTTTATCCGCCCCTCCAGATCGAAGGTGATCTGCAATTCCTTCACCCCCCCTGTGCCGGCAGGAAGGATGTGAACAGTCCAGCTGTCCCCCTGGCGCACCCCCTTGACCCCCATCCCTTCGGGGAGAGTGGTGATGGGGCGGGAGAGGATTGTCATCCACTTCGTCAGGCTCTGTTCCGGCGGGAGCACCATCCGGTCGGTAGTATCCTGATCCGTCAGCCGGATGGACAGCACGTTGTCCTGCATGAGCAACCGGCTCCCATGGGGAGGATAGAGCTCCATGAAGAAAGTGCCGGGCTTCCGGAAGCGTATCATCCCCCGGGAAACCATCTTCTGCTTCATGAGCGCCAGTTGCTTCTCCTGGGTGATCTCGGCGGTGAAGTCGGTGAGTTCCGAAAACCCTCTCCGCAAGACCTCAAGCCCCTCCAGGGCCTTCTTGTCCGGCACCGCCTGGGCGGGGGCCGCCGTGACGTTGAACAGTATAAGAAAAAGGATCACTATCTTTTTCATTGTCAATCTTCACCTTTCATTACAGCCAGCGTCAGCTCCGCCCGGGCCAGAAGTCGCCCTCCATCCCGCGCCTCCCCCTCCACGAGGAAGAGGGTACCGAACGATTTGGTTATCCGGACCATTATCTGGACCCCGGTCCCCGGCGGGACGGAGGCCGGCAGCTCCACCCGGTCCAGTGCAGCCAGAATTCCCCTGCTCCCTTCCTCCTGGCCTGCGGCAATACCCCCCAACTGGGCCATGGCCTCCACGAGGAGGATCGGCGGGCAGGCGAAACTATCGGCGGTGATCCCGATCGTGCCGGTGGCACTGACACCCGATTCCAGGGCGATGACCCGGTCGAGATGGAGAAACGGATAACGGTGGGGAAGGTATGCGGCGGGGTCAGGATTGAGCAGGGTCGCCTCCCCGGAACCGGAACGCATAATAGGGCCCCTCCGGCGATGCGGCCAGGTGGAGGCCATGTGCACCACCGGTGAGTGACAGGAGATGGGCAACAAGTGCCAGTCCTCCCATGGCAAGGGAACGACCGGTAAGAGGCGCAGTTTCCAGGCGCGGTATGCCGGAAAGACGCTCCACCAGAGGGGCAACATCGGCAGCGGTACCGGACAGGGAGACCAGTTCCGCCGCGGGTTCCCCGTCGAGGAGTCGGGCCACCCCTTCTCTTTCAGCCCCGGGAACGAGCAGGCCGACAGTCCGCCTCCCCCCTACCCCGGCAAGGATGCGGGCACCGCGGCGCCTGGCATGATCGGCACGTTCCAGGACCAGAAGGCCGGCCCCCTCACCGAATCCGCCGGCATAACGGGAAAGCTGCCCCATGGACATGAAACCCCTCATCTGCGCGGGATTGAGCTCATCGACCCCGCCAACCACCATGGCATCGGCACGACCCTCTTCAAGGATATGGATGGCCATGAACAGGGCCGATTCGGCGGAACAGAATCGCTGCACGAAGGTAACGTTCGGCCCCTTGAGGTCATGTTCGATGGATGCATTGCTGGCCGGGGCATTGGGGACCGTATTGGGAAAGAGCATGGGGATAAGTCCGTCGCTCCCCTTGGTGAAGTACTCCCTCAGGAACTCTTCCGAATTGGCGATGCCGCCGAAACCGCAGCCGAGCATGATCCCCGTGCGGGCAGGATCGAATCCGCCCGGATCAATACCGGCAGACTTCAGGGCCATGCCGGTGGCAACGACGGCGAAAAGGCTTGCCCTGTCGAACTTGCGCGCCTTGAGGGGAGGCATGAAGTCGGCGGCACGGAAGGCATTGGCCTTCCCCCAGAAGTGCCCGGTTTCCCCCAGCACCTCTTCGGGAACCGCCGTCAAACGGCTCACTCCGTCGGACAAAGCCTCCCGCAGCGGCTCCAAACCCACACCTGCCGCCGAGATAGAAGCCAGACCTGTCACAACAATATTGTCGAATTCGCTAGCCATTGTTAACCCGTAGGGGGGATTCATGTAATCGCCCGCCTTCAGGGCGAACACGAGGTTCACCCCTGAACGTCATTTCGATATCACCAGGGAGGTTATGTTTCCCCCGAAGGCAAAGGAGTTGGAAAGGGCCACGGCGGCATCATTTCGACGTGGGCCGGCATGACAGTAATCCAGGTCGCATTCCGGGTCGGCCCCGCGGAAGTTGAGGGTCTGGGGAATGATCCCCTCGTCCAGGGCGATGATGGTGGCGAGTGCTTCCATGGAACCTGCAGCCCCCAGGCAGTGCCCGGTAAGGGCCTTGGTAGAGACGAGGGGAACTGCCGCTGCCCGAGAACCGAAGGCCAGCTTCATCGCCTTGGATTCGACCACATCATTCAGGGGCGTGCCCGTACCATGGGCGTTCACCCAACCCACATCATCGATTCCAACGCCGGCCGCGCGCAGTGCGCCGGTCATCGCCCGGGCCGCTTCGGTGCCGTTCGGTTCGGGAGCAGTCATGTGATAAGCCTCGCCAACGATGGCATAGCCGAGGATGTAACCGTAAATCTTCGCCCCACGGCGCAAGGCATCCTCTTCCCCCTCCAGCACCACAAAAGCGGACCCTTCGCCGAGGGATATTCCCTGGCGACCGAGACTGAAAGGGGAACAGGGCTCCGGGTCCACCAACCGCAGGGAGTTGAAGCCTGCGTAGGTAAGGACACAGAGGCTGTCCGAGCCTCCGCAAAGGACCGCCTTCTGCAGCCCGGCAGCAATGAGATCGGCCCCCCAGCCGATGGCAGTGGCCGACGACGAACAGGCGGTGGTGATGCTTCCCTGATAGCCTGCCAGGTTGTGGATGGTAGCGATGGAGGTGGAAGTCCGGTCCGGCAGAAGCCCCCGCAGTGCGTTTGGGTGCCCCTTATGCCCCGCCAGGACATCCTGGAGCCAGGATTCGGCCTGAAACATCCCCCCCGCCCCTGCCCCCATGGAAACACCCATATCATAGGGAGAGTAGTGACCGGCGATGCCGCTGTCGGCCAGGGCTTCGCCGGCGGCGATGACGCCGAACTGGTCGGCGCGTGAGAGCCTGTCGGCAGTCCGGCGGTCGAAATGGTCGCGAGGATCGAAATCCCTCACCTGGGCACCGATCCGGGCCGGAAAGGGGGAGACGTCGAACAGGTCGATGGGCCCGACGGCACAACGGCCGTTGAGCAGAGCATCCCGGTAGGCAGGCACATTCTTTCCGGCAGCACTGAAGACACCGAGGCCGGTTATGGCGATCCGTTTACGTACCATTGAACTCTTCCGAATTTCATTCATGCAGGAAGACGGCCGGCCAATCCGGCTGTCCATCCCCGAAAGTATCGTTATTCTAACCGCAATGGGGGAAAGAACGCAAAGGAAACCTGCACACTGCGGCTCTTCATGCCTTCACGTTCTTCCTCAGGTTGTGGGGATTTCCGATCCGGTTCAAACAATGCCGCCATCCACCACCAGACATTGCCCGGTGATATATCCTGCCCGATCAGACGCCAGGAAGGCAACCGCCTCGGCCACCTCGTCGGCCCTGCCGATCCGTCCGAGGGAAGCCCCCTTGATAATGGCATCGACCGCCTCCCGTTTCATGACGGCAATCATTTCGGTCTCGATCAGTCCCGGCGCCACGGCATTCACCCGTATCCCCATGGGGCCGAGCTCGCGGGAAAGCGCCTTGGTGAAGCTTAAGACCGCCCCCTTGGAAGCAGCGTAGTTCGTCTGCCCGGCGGTGCCGGTAAGGGCGGAGACGGAAGACAGGTTGACAATGCTCCCCTTTCTCCGTCCGAGCATCTTCCGCACCCCCCACTTGCAGCAGTGGAAGAGCGGATCGATGTTGGTCCTGAGCACGGCGTCCCAGTCCTCCCCGGACATCATGGGGAGAAAGCCGTCGCGAATGATACCGGCATTGTTGACGAGTATATCCAGGTGCCCCGTCTCCTTAGCGGCCGCCTCGATGACGGAGATCGCGCCATCGGCACTGCTGACGTCGGCCTTCACGGCAACAATGGAGCCGGGGAGCCCTGCGGCTTCACCTTCGAGGCTTCGGGCCGCCTCATCGTCAGCAAGGTACGCGGCGGTCACCCGTGCCCCTTCCCGGGCAAAGTGAAGGGAGATGGCCCGCCCGATCCCCCGCGTGCCGCCGGTGACGACGACGATCTTGTCATTGAATTCCATGAACGCTCCTCAACAAACTGAATAGCAACAGCATTACAAAAGATACAACCAATTAACGGCGATATACAGGATGGACAGGATGAAAATCGGGTTTCTTATTCAGGCAATGCTTTTAATATCCTGTTTATCCTGTTCATCCTTAAATAAGATTATTCGCCTTGTAAGCATTTTCAGGTTACATCGGTTTCACGCGGCTTTTCCCGAGCCGTTTCATCAGTTTCCAGAGGGGACCGCGTACGGGGAAGTGGCGCAGTGCGTCGAGCATGGCATCGCTGATGTTGATCTCAAGACCGGCTGCCACCCAGTTTTTCCGTTTCATTGCTTCTTCGGTCACCAGATCGCAAAGCGTATCGCGAATCGCCGACGAAATATAGAAGACTGGCTCCAGGAGGGATGTCTCCTGGGTGATTACCCCCTCTTCCAGCGCCTGCCGGCAGAGTGGAGTATCGGGAAAGATCCGGATGCCGGTCATGGCGATGACGGCCGTCGGTCCCACCTCGTCCATGAGAGCAAAGGTCTCCCGGACTGTAGCCTCGCACTCCCCCGGGCCGCCGAACAGGATGTAATGGGCAAAATCCACCCCCAGGTCGCGGCAGTGCCGGGACGCCTCCCGCACCTCCTCAACGCCGAAGGATTTCCCCAGGTTCCGCAGCATGACCGGCGACCCCGCCTCGGTACCGAACTCCACCGCATCGCACCCCGCCGCCACCATGGTCTCCAGAAGCTCTGGGGTCACGAAACCGGGATTGATAAAAGCCGACCAGTTGATGTTCAGCTCCGCATCCACCATGGCCCGGCAAAGGTCGGCGGCAAAATCCATCGGAAAGTTAAAGATATCATCCACGAAATAGACGTAACTAACGCCGTACCCGTCCCGGAGATCACGGATCTCGGCTATGATATCGGGAATAGGACGAAGCCGCATCCGGCTCCCCTCCAGGAGGGGATAGGTGCAGTAGATGCAGGAAAAGGGGCAACCTCGCTTGGTTTGCAGGTTGGCCATCCCTCCCTCGCGACTGTAACGCTCCACGGGGAAAAGCCGCCGGTCCGGCGTGCCGATCCGCTGAACCGGACTGGGGGGAATATGGCCATCCTTCCCCCTGACGAGAACCCCCGGCAGCAACCCGGCGTCTTCCCCCTGGGCAATGGCAGCCAGGAGCCGGGGAAGAACTTCCTCCCCCTCCCCCACGACGCCATAATCACCTCCGACGGCGTCCAGAACCTCCCGCGGCATGATGGAAAATCCGGACCCGCCGAGGATGACCGGTCCACCGCCGCTGCAGGCTGTCACCACCCCCCGGACTCCCTCCAGGTAGGAGCGGGAACCCGGATAGGTAACGTTGTCGATGTTGCGGATGGAAAGGATAACGGCGGCGGGGACGAACCGTTTGATGGCAGCGGCAACGGCCGCCACGGGGTTGGATTCGAAACAGAGGTCGAGGAGTTCCAGGGAGTGCCCCGCTGTGGTCAGCGGGCCGGCCAGAAAGGCGAGCCCCAGAGGGAAGACCGGGTAGGGACTCCGTTCCCGGTTGGCGGAGATGAGCAGAATCTTCACTTAGACCTCCAGGTAGGCCATGAGTCGCTCCAGCCGTTCGCCTATCACCGGCGGGAGAGTGTACTGGAGGACACCGGCGGCATCGGTCAGGACGTGGACCGTACGTCCGGTGGCCGCGACCGTGCCGTCACTGCCGACAATACGGCAGAGGAATTCAAGGGTGGCGGTTTCCGTCCGCCGGACCGAAGTAAGGACCCGTGCCTCCTCGTCAAAGCGGAGCGGTCTCTTGAACTTGAGGTCCAACGCCACCACGGGCGCCTGATAGCCGGCGGCCTCGATTTCGAACGCATTCAAACCGAACCGCCCGGCCAGGTCGCTCCGTCCCACCTCCATCCAGGTGACATAGTGGCCGTGCCACGCCACCCGGTAGGCATCCACCTCGTTGAAACGGACCGTTATGGGGGTTTCGTGATACTTCATGAACTCATCTCGCCATCGATCCATCGGTTGTACTTCTTCAGGGAATCCCCCATCCCGACTTCAATAAAGCCGGAAACGCCGGACGCCCGCAGGGCGCGGTAGGTCTTTTCCCAGTACACCGGACGTTGGAGCTCTTCACGGAGGAAATCAGCCAGATCGCCCCCCTCCAGGCAATCCTGGTTGATGTGGTCCATCAGGCGGGTCCGTGGTTCGGCATACCGGTAGTCGGCGAATATCTCCCGCAGTTCGCCGTCGATCTCACCGATAAGAGGGGTGTGGAGCGGTGTGTCGCACGGGAAGGTTTTGGCGGAAAAGGCACCCGTGTCCAGGGCCTCCGCCATCGCTGCTTCCATATTGGAACGTTCGCCGGACAGGAGAAAATGGCGGGAGGTGTTGTAGTTGGCCATGAATACCCCGTGGTTCTCGGCAATGGCGAGGAGAGGTTCCCGGCAGAGACCGACCACGCAGCCGAGGGCATAGCTATGGGTCTCCCCCATCCGGGCAAGGCAGACACCGACCCGGAAGGTCATCTCGATCGCCTCCTCTTCGGCCAGGCAGCCACAGGCGGCCAGAGCCGGATAGATCCCCATGCTGTGCTCGGCGATGAACTCGGGCAGGGAATACTCCCGGCGCAACCCCCTGAACCGGTAGAGGCTCATGACAGTGCCGAACACCTGAAGTTTCACGTTGTCGGTAGCCACATTACCAACCCAGGAAAATCCTTCCATGTCGAAAAAGGCCCTGCGCCGTGCCATGTCGACAATGGTTCTGAAATCGGAGTCGTCGGGCAGGTCGGTCCCACGGGAAAGGGGCTGGCCGGGAAACATGAAACAGTTCATTTACGGGACATCTCCGATCGAAGTGCGCTTGGTGCGCTTGAGCGCGCTCCTGAAGCCGAAGTTCATGGGAGCGAATACCTGCACGGAGCGGTGCAGTTTGAAGATCCGCCGGTACATGGAGGGGAGGGAATAGAAAGCCCGGTTGAGCCAGTCGTACCCCTTTTGCAGTTCGGCGGCACTCATCCCCACCGGCCGGAAATTGACATGTTCCATGTCGTAGTCTTCCCAGGCGTTGGAGGTGATCCGCCCCTCCGCCTCCAGGCGCCGGCGAACGTCGGTACCGGGATAGGGGGTGAGGATCGGGAAGATGGCCGCCTCGATCCGGGCTTCCTCGCAGAAACGGAGGAGTCGCTCGAAGACATCCGGCGTATCGCCGTCGTAACCGAGGACGAAGGAGCCGAGAATGCCGATGCCGTTGTCGCGAAAGACCTTGGCGTCATCCAGGTAGGAGCGGGCCGTGTTGGTCACCTTCCCCATGGCCGACAGGGCCTGCTGGTTGAGGGATTCGAACCCGACGAACATCCCCACGCACCCCGCCGCGCCGGCGGCCCCGATGAATTCGGCGTCCCGGGCAAAGTCGATGGGGGCATGGGAGAGCCATTTGAAGTCCATCCCCTTCATGCCGGCGAAAAGCTCCATGGCGTACTTCCGGTCCGCCACCAGATTGTCATCGACAAAGAAGGCAAAGGAGTTGGCTTTGCGCAGGGATTCCAGCTCTGTCAGCACGCTCTCCACGGGGCGCTTCCGGTACTTCCGGCCGTAGAAGGCGGTGACCGAGCAGAACTCGCAGTCGAAAGGGCAGCCGCGCGTTGTTTGCAGGGTATTGGTGAGGAGGTACCGTTTGCCCGCGAATATCTCCCGCCGGGCAACAGGTATGGCGGTCATGTCGATGAGGGAGGAGGAACGGTAGAGCCGCTGCAGACGCCCCTGACAATAGTCATCCAGCAGTTGGGGCCAGATCAGATCACCCTCGCCGACGACCACGGCATCCACATGAAGAAGCGCTTCTTCGGGAAGGTTACTGGCATGGAACCCTCCCATGACCACGGTCTTCCCCCGGGCTTTAAATTCGGCAGCTATCCGGTAGGCCCGGGGAGCCTGGGGGGTCATGGCGGTGAGCGCCACCACATCGGCATCGGTGTCCAGGGGAAGGGGTTCGATGTTCTCGTCACAGAGCGCCACCTCCCATGTCGGAGGGGTTACCGCCGCAAGGGAGGCCAGTGACAGGGAGGGGAACTTGAACCCCAGTTCACCCCACAGTCTCCCCCGTTCCCATCCGGGAGAGACGAGCAGGAGCTTCATTTGCGATGTTCCGCAATATGGTCGGCCATGCTGCGAACCGACCGGAAAACTTTGGTCCCGGTTGCCGCATCGGGTACCACCACACCGTACTCCTTCTCCATGGCGACCACCAGTTGCAGCGCGTCGATGGAGTCGAGGCCCAGACCCTCACCGAAAAGCGGCGCATCGGTTTCGATATCTGCCGGCGTCATTCCCTCGATCCGGAGGGCGTCGATAATCAGTTGCTTAACCTTCTCAATCAGTTCTTCGGCCATTCATTAATTCCTTTGTGTCACTGGTAGTGATCTGCCAGTAGTCAAACAGGTTGTACCACTGGTCAGGGTAGTTTCGTATGTAGGTCTCGAATACCCGGAGAACCTTGCCGACGCCGGCCAGGATAAGGTCATCCCGGTCACCGTGGCCCCCCGAAAGATAAATAGCGTCTTCCATGTAGGTCGCGTAACGATCCCCTTCAAGGGGAAGAAAGACCGGCAGGATCGGAGCGCCGCTCGCCAGCGCCAGGTAGGCGGCACCCACCGGAATGCCGGTAGGCCGCCCGAAGAAATCCATCTGCCGGGTGTGCGAGGAACCGTCACGGTCGCCCAGCAGGGCAACCACCTCGTTTCGCCGCAGGGCGTTGACCGCCTCGATGATGGCCAGCGGCGAGGTGGCGTCCCGATCGACGTAGATGAAGCCGATCCCCCGCTCCTGCCGCACCCGCTCACGCATGGCGTTGACCTTCTCGTCCGGCTCCCGGAAGGTCATGACGTTGATCCGGTACCCCCGCTCCGCAAGTCCGAGCCCCCCCAGTTCCCAGTTTCCCAGGTGAGGAGTGACGAGAATCGCCCCGTTCCCCTTCGCAAGCGCCTCGTCCAGCGGGCGCCCTGAGTCTTTCGTCGCGATAAGCCGCTCCAGACGTTCTCCCCGGAGCCGCATCATCAGCATGATATCGCACCAGTTACGGGCGAACTTGTAGTAGGTGGAAAGAACCAGCCGCTCCACGTCGCCACGGCCGGTGATGACCCGCAAATTTGCCCGGATGCCTCGCCGCCGCTCTACCGTCAGGAGATAGAACAGCCCCCCCGTGACGAGGGCGAAGGGGGGGAAGAGCCAGCGTGGGACCAGGATGGTGAAGAGGTTGATGAGAAAGAGGCTGAGACTGCTGTACACCCCTTTCACATACCCTGTGGGTGCTGCACCGGGATTAGCGCTCATCGTTTCAGGCAGCAGCCCCGCGCCCCGTCCCTCCCTGGTTCGACGAACTCCTTTTCCCAGGCGGGATCTGCAATGGCCGCATAGGCTTCGGCATACCCGTCCATCTGCCCGGCCAGGCCGGTGAATATCTCGTCGGCCCCCTCGTGGGTAGCATAGGCGCCTGCGGAGTTGTAGAGCTCGCGCCCCACGTCGGGATGGTCGATCAGCATGCAGGGGCGGAGCAGGTTATCATGCTCTCCCTGTTTCTCCCGGATTTTCCGGAACAAGGGAGAATTAAGGGCATCCCTGATAGTCGTCCGGCGGATGTTGTCCACCGCGAAATGGCAGAAGACGCACGGCTCGATATCACCGTTGGCATTGATGTGAAAATATTTGCGGCCACCGGCGATGCAGCCGCTGATGATCGGACCGTCGTTCCAGAAGTCGACGAAGAGCATCGGCTTGGTGGCACGGAACTCGGCAACCCTGGTCCGGATCAGATCGCGTTGTTCGGGGGTCGCCATGAGCTCCAGGCTAGGCTCTCTGCCAACCGGCACGTAGGTGAAGAGCCAGAGAGCAAACACCCCCTTTTCCAGCAGCATGTCGATGTAGGCGCCGTCGGTGATGATGTCCGTATTCCTGCTGGTCTGGGTGAAGGAGCCGCAGAAGGAGAGCCCGGCCTCCCGCAGGAGATCCATGGCACGCATTACCTTTTTGAAGTGACCCGCGCCGCGCCGGGCATCGGTCTCCGCCTCATACCCCTCCAGGGAGAAGGCAGGCATCACATTCCCCACCTCGATGAGCTGCTCCACGACCTGTTCGTCGATCAGCCCCCCATGGGTGAAAACCAGGAAGGCCATGTCCGAATGCTTTTTGAAAATCTCGAAGATGTCCTTCTTGAAAAACGGTTCTCCGCCGGAAATGACCGCGAAATAGACCCCCATCTCCTTCATCTGCATGAGGACCGAATCGACCTCCTCCAGGCTCAACTCCAGGTTCTTGCCGTAGTCGCCGGCATAGCAGCCGTAGCAGGAAAGGTTGCACTTCATGGTCGGGCTGATAACCACCGTTGAGGGGGGATAGAAACCTTCCCGGTCGGCCCAGGCCTTCCTTTTATTGGTTCCTGCAAGGAGATGGTTCACCGCCAGATTGGTAATCCATTTCTGCCGCTGGTTAGGGTGGACATCGCGGAGAATGCGGCGGGGAAACTCGATGCTCGGGTGGTTCTCCCGGATCAACTGACGAATCCAGCGGATCCGTTCCTTGTAGTAATCTTTCCGGGGAATCAGCTCCATGAGGTAGGTCATCCGCGCCAGGTTCTCGTTGGACGAGCTGGTTGCAAGGGATAGAAGGAGCGAGACAATTTTTTCCGTCGAATAGTTCTTAATGCTCTGCAGCATTCGTGGTCTCTCTTTATGGCGGCAGATACTACATATACCGCAGGAAGGTCATGCAGATATTCCAGGTGTCCCGCACCGGCCGGAAGTGGCTGGTTGCCCGGCCGTCTGCGACCCGGGCGGGCACAGGGATCGAGCCGATGGTCATGCCGGCCTTCCATGCCTTCATGAGGATTTCCATCTCCAGGTTGTAACCGTCGTTGACCATCGTGACTGTTCGCAGCAGCCGGGCAGAGTAATAGCGGAACCCCGACTGGCTATCGTCTATGTCAAAGCCGGTTCGTTTCTTCATGCACCAGGCGCCGAAACGGTTCCAGTGGCGCCGGAGTCCCGCCATCTGCTGAAACTGGACGAACCGGGACGCCAGGAGGATATCCCAGCCATGACGGAGGGCCGTGTCGGCAAGAAGCGGGATGGCCGCCGGTTCGTGCTGGCCGTCCGCATCCAGGGTGACCACCCCGACAAAACCATGCTGCAACGCCCAGGCAAAACCGGTCCGGAGGGCGGCCCCCTTACCCCGGTTTACCCGGTGCCGAAGCAGGTTGACCGGCAGGCCGGCCACGCTGGCGGTTGTCCCGTCTCTGGAACCATCATCCACGACAAGAACGGGCATACCCGACTGGATGACCTCCCGGACCACCCCAGGCAGAGTACTAACGGCGTTATACGCCGGTATGATTACGCAGATCGCCACTGCTCAACCAACTGGCGCATGGTTCCGAAGCGAAAACGCCGCAATAGAAGCCGCAGTCGTTTTCGGGCGTCCGACCTCGGCCCATAGACCACGAATGATTTCAGTGGGGACAGCGTCAGGCGGGGTCCGCCGGGATCAAGCTCACGGGGATGCAGATAAAGCACCGCCGGCGCCCCCTGCCTGTTCAGCCTTTTTATGGAGGAACGTATCATGGAGAGCGGGAAAAACCGGAATCCCCATCCTCCCCCCGTAGGAAGGTTGAAACCAAAGAACGGGGTAACCAGCGGCGGCAGTTCCAGCAGCAACCCGCCGGTTGTCGTCTGACGGGACGGCAACCTGGGCCCACGTCGATCCCCCACGAAGGGAAGAGGGTTGAGACTGGAATCGTAAAGGTACCCCTCATTAGCTAGAATTTCGAACGCCCAGGGGGTCCCCTGCGAGAGCGACCAACGGGGCGCCCGAAAACCAGCCGGGACGACCTGCGCCTGTCGACCTATGATGTCGGCTGCCCGCCGGAGTTCATCACGGAAAGCCGTCGCATCGAGTTCGGAAACCAGTCGATGGGAATAGCCGTGGGACGCGATTTCATGCCCCGCACCGGCGATCAGGGGAAGAAGTCCGGGGTCCCGCTCCGCCACTGAACCGAGCATGAAAAAGGTGGCCACGCACCCTTCCTCCGCCAATAGGTCCAGAATAAGCTCAATGTTCCGGCGGACCCGTCTCTCCGGGGACAGTCGAGAAACTCTTTCCTCTTCCCCACAGACATGATACCAGTCCTCGACATCTATGGTCAACGCGTTGAGTACTGTTCCTGACGGTGTGATATCCGGCAATCCCCTTGATTTTGCATGAAGTTTAGCTTTGCGAGATTACACCATTTATGCAGACAAGTCAATATGTGCGCGGAGCAGTGCGCTTTCACGCCACATGGAGCTGAGGGGAATTGGACGGGAGGCTCCCGGCGTGCATTTCAAATCCCCCAGGAAGAGAATAAACTCTTGACGAATAGCAATTTTATACTTTAATGTGAACTAATGTACAGTTGTACACCTTGCCTGCAATGACAGGACCCCATCTTGCCCATTCTTCGCCTCAGCCTCATAGCAAAACTTGCCATATCGACCAGCCTCGTATTGCTGGCATTAATGGCACTGTTTGCCTATATCAATATCGAAACCCTCCAGAAGATTTTTCTCGACGAAGCCATCTCTGACGTGGAAAATCTGAGCGAGTCAATCATCAAGACCACCCACCACCAGATGCTGGATGACGACCGGATGCGGGCAAACCAGATGATCCAGGAGATGGGGACCCAGAGCGGCGTCGAGAGTATCCGGCTGATCAACAAGGACGGCCGCATCATCTATTCCACCAATGACGATGAGATCGGCACGTTTGTCGACAAAAAGGCAGCCGCCTGCAACGTATGTCACGCCGGAGCAACCCCCCTGATCCAGGCTTCTTCCATGAACCGGAGCCGTTTTTTCACCAATGCCAAGGGTAAAAAGGTATTGGGACTGGCCAAGGCAATCTACAACGAAGAGAGCTGTTACACGGCGGAATGTCACTTCCATCCCGAGAATTTCCGGGTCCTGGGGGTACTTGATGTCGTGGTATCCCTCGACAAGGTCATAGCCATTACCAACTCCTACCGGTATAAATTCACCTCATTGACGTTCTTTCTATTGCTGCTCATCTGGATAAGCATCACCCTGTGCACCCAGGCGCTGGTAAGCCGTCCGGTCAAGCAACTCCTCAAGCACACGAACCTGGTCGCCCGCGGCGAACTTACCTCCAAAGTCCTGACCTCATCAAGTGACGAACTGGGGGAACTTGCAGCCGCGTTCAACGCTATGACGGTCAGTCTCAAAAAGGCGCGTGACGAACTGGAGGACTGGGGAAGGAATCTTGAGGTAAAGGTTGATGAGCGAACCCAACAGTTGAAGCAGATTCAGGACCAGCTGATCCGCTCGGAGAAACTCGCTTCCCTTGGGGAACTCGTGGCAGGAATCGCCCATGAGATCAACAACCCCCTTACGGGAATACTGGTATTTTCCTCCCTCGTCGGTGATGATCCCCGTCTCAACCCGGAACTCAAGGACGATCTGGAAAAGATCCGACGGGAAACCCAGCGTTGCGCCAAGATTGTCCGGGGGCTCCTCGACTTTGCCCACGAGTCGCTGCCCCACAAGATTCCGACCCAGATTAACGACTTGATCGATGCCACCCTTGACCTGGTAACACACCAGTCTAGTTTTCACGACATCACGGTCGTCAGGTCGTACCAGGATGCACTGCCGCAGGCCCTCGTCGATCCGAACCAGATCGAGCAGGTGCTCGTGAATATGATGGTGAACGCCAGTCATGCCATGGCAAACGGCGGCACACTGTCAATCTCTACCGGCGTGACGAGCGGCGACAGCAACCTGTTCATCTGTATCCGCGACACGGGTTGCGGCATCCCGGAAGGAAACCTCGGAAAGATTTTCGACCCGTTCTTTACCACCAAGGAGAATCTGGGAACCGGCCTCGGACTTGCCGTATCCTACGGAATAATTGAGAGTCACGGCGGGAAAATCGAGGTGCAGAGTACCGTTGGGGAGGGAACTGCCTTCACGATCCGGTTGCCGCTCCCTTCCGATGGTGAGACCGTTGGAGGTACATCGGATGAAAATGGTGGGGAGAGGTCGGCTTCGGTTGCGTTGTAGCAGTAGGTCCAGGATCAGCTATTGGCTTCGTCGCGGACCGAAATCTTGAGTTTTTTCAGGAGCGCCTGAAAATTGGGGCGGAGCATTCCGGTTTCCTCTGCCGCCCGGGTAATATTCCAGTTATTCCGTTTGAGGGCATGGAGAACGAAGGCCTTTTCGACAGGCTCGACAGCCCGCTCCCTTATCTGACGCTTGGTTTCCTTGAGTTCGTCGGCATTCAACGGAACGTAATCGCCTGACTGCTCCGGCTGCTCCTCCCCCATGACCTGCATCTCCAGGTCCTCCCGCTGGATTACGGTCCCTTCAGCCAGCACAACAGCCCGTTCAATGATGTTTTCCAGCTCCCGGACGTTACCCGGAAAGGGGTATTCTTCCATGAGTGCCCGCGCATCGGGAGCCAACCCTCTGAGATCTTTCCCCATCTCTTCGGAAAACTCCCGCAAAAAATGACCAATGAGAAGAGGAATATCCCCTGTGCGCTCCCGCAGAGGGGGGAGGTCGATGGGAATGATGTTGAGCCGGAAAAAGAGGTCCTCCCGGAAGGTGCCGTTGGCTACCATCTCACGCAGTCCCTTGTTGCTGGCCGCCACAAGCCTGATGTCGATTGATACCGGCTGGGTGCCGCCGATAGGTGTAATCTCCCGCTCCTGAAGAACCCGCAGAAGCTTGGCCTGGGTAGTGAGACTGATGTTGGCTACTTCGTCGAGGAAAAGCGTGCCACCGTCCGCAACTTTGAAGAGGCCGGTTTTTGTCTGAATGGCTCCGGTGAACGATCCCTTTATGTGGCCGAAAAGTTCGCTCTCGAGTAGATTCTCTGACAGAGAGGTGCAGTCTACCGCCACAAAGGGCTGCTCCCTGCGCTTACTATGCCGGTGAATTGCCTGCGCCACAAGTTCTTTCCCCGTTCCGGATTCACCGGTTACCAGCACAGTGCTGTCAGTAGGGGCAACCTGCATAATACGGCGGTAAACCTTTTGCATTTCGCGGCTTTCGCCTATGAACATATCGAAACCGTTGTGCTCTCCCAGCTCTTTCTTCAGGTAGAGATTCTCCTGCATCATCGCCTTCTGTTCGAGGGCCTTGTTCACCTTTTCAAGAATCTGGTCAGGCGTGAACGGCTTCGCAATATAGTCGAACGCACCATTCTTCATCGCCTCCACCGCCGTATCCACCGTGGAATAGCCGGTAATTATTATGACGGGAACTTCGGGCTGTAGAACCTTTATCGCCTTAAGGACCTCCATGCCGCTCATTCCCGGCATTTTCAGGTCGGTGATCACCAACCCGAAGTTTTCCTTCTGCATGCATTCCAACGCATGCTGGCCACTTGCAGAGCTCGCGACATTATACCCTTTATGTTCCAGAATCCGTTTGAGCCCTTCACGAATAATCGCTTCGTCATCAACCACGAGAACGTCAATCACTTCCATTTCAGAACTCCCTTCCCAATTGACTTGCGACTCGGCCTGATGCAGTTCATTGCAGGAAAAGTCCCAAACAGGATGCTGCCTGCTGCCCCACCTGACGTCGCTTCGGAGGCAGTCGTGATTCTGAGTGTAGAATAGCCGCCAGTTTGCGGGATATAATGAACTTTTTCAAAAAAATACCGTATTTCGCCACACAAGTCAAACTCTATAAATACCCATAAACATGCACGTCAAAGTTCCATTACGTAGCCAGAATGCCTGTGGACGGGACTTTATGGCTGTTTTGGCAATACAGGCACCTGACTTAAGCACGTATATTTTTTTTATGCATCCGTTCCACAAATCCATAACAACTTAATATCATAAAGATATACACCCAATTAAAGAAAAATTACGGGAAATTAATCCCCGCGCACATGCATAAGTTAACTATACATTTTTGAGGGAGAGCATCAGCCTGGCACCCCGCCTCGCGAGAATTATCTCAACAAAAACCGGCAGTTAGTTAAATTTAATAAAGCATGGCTCATTGTGGCACGACCAGTGCACATAAAAGAGCAGGAACGTCAAGGATGGATTTTACAAGGGGGACGTCATGAAAACTTTAACCAACATCATCTCCATACTACTGATAGCCTGTTCGTCAGCCATCGCCGCTTCCGGTGCAGGAACGGAAGGGAATGGCCTGCTCGTCACATTGTTCCTCGGCTTCGGGGCCCTCATCATCGCCTTCCAGCTGGTGCCGGGAATGGTCCTTTTCGGATCCATGCTTAAAGGGATTTTCTCCAAATCCACCACTGCAACGTCGATGGCAAAGAGAAGCAACAGCGGGGAATCTGCCTGAGGGCCGCACTATCCCCCCTTGGACGGTTACCTTGGAAAGAGAGGGACACCACTATGTTAGGACTTCTCATTGCAGACAAAGACGTGGATGCCCGTAAACAAATGGCTGACATCTTCATCGAGGCTGGTTACAACGTCACCGTAACAAACTCGGCAGTCACGGCCCTCTATGGAATCCTGAAAAAATCGGCACAGGTAGTTATTCTCGGGAGCGAGTTCGACGAGCTCACCGCCGTCGATCTGATTCCGCTTCTGAAGAAATGCAACCGCAACCTGACCATCATCCTGGTCTCCGACGAAGTTTCTCTCCCCCTGATTCGCAAGGTTCGGCGCGAGGGAATTTTCTTCCATGCCTTGAAGCAGGATAAAGATGAAATTCGTGAGGCAGTTCAGTGTGCCTTCGAAAACCTCAACCAGCTCCAGGCCAACCATAAATGGTAAACAGCTGCCATGCGGGCAGCAGAACGTACAAGCACATCATCACAAGGAGGACATCATGAAAACGGGAACAACTTTAAAAAGCTCACTGGCAATGGTTATCGGGTCCGCTTCAACAGCTTTCGCCGCATCAGGAGCACGGGAAGACAATAGTGGAATTTTCGTCTGGATATTTCTTGGGTTCTGTGCCCTGATCGTAGCTGCCCAGTTGATACCTGCAGTCATGGTAACCCTGGGGTTCGCAAAGGGGATCAGCAAGGAGAGGGAAGTGGCGCACCAGACTGCGACCAAATAATACATTGTGAAGGTCGTACGCTGACGCGGGAGGTTGCTATGAACAAAGCTATCCACATCTTAACAGCTGTCACCTTTGTATTGGCATCCGTCATGCCGTCCCATGCCGCAACCGACGGACCTCCCGAGGATCTGATCGGTATCGTTTTCTGGATTTTCGTGGCGTACTGCGCGATAATCATCGTGCCCCACGGAATCAGGGCTGTCATTGCTGCCTTCCGCTCTCCCGTAAAAGGAGAAGAAACACCGGTAGAGGCTACTGAAAGCGTGACGGACCAAGACTTACGCTAAACGTAGTGACACTGCCTCGTCATAGCACGAAGCTGACACCAGCACGGAGGAGGAAATAAGTGAATATGCAATCATGCAGACTCATGTCGTATCTAATCATGTTGGTGCTGTCGGTCGTCAGCGTCGCAGCGGCAACGGGAGCAGAGAACGGGAAATGTCTCGGCTGCCACGGCAGCAAGGACATTGTCGGCAAAGGA
This sequence comes from Geobacter sp., assembly GCA_003574885.1. GTDB lineage: Bacteria > Desulfobacterota > Desulfuromonadia > Geobacterales > Geobacteraceae > Geomobilimonas. The sequence continues at coordinate 90,565 of PJFC01000005.1, read as the reverse complement.
GGAGAGCGCCTTTATGTCGATGAAGCCATGTTTGCCGCTACAACCCATGCCATGATCGGCTGCACGGCCTGCCACGAAGGTGTCACGCCAGGCCACCCGCAGGATGGCTTCAGACCGCCTAAGGCCAGATGCAAGGAATGTCACAGCGCTATCCAAACCGAATATGCCCAAAGCCTTCACGGTAGTAAGGCCGCTTGCAACGATTGTCACAATCCCCATACAGTGAAGAAGCCTTTAAGCGTGTCGGGTGACGACATCAATGCCCAGTGCGCCAAGTGTCATGCCATTCAAAAAATCATTACCAGCCACGCCAAGTGGCTTCCCCAGGCCGACCTCCACGTAGACGCAATCCCCTGCATAACCTGCCATACCGGTTCAAAGAACTACGTGATCACCCTGTACATACAGGATCGGCCAGAGAAGAAAAAACACGCTGACTTCAAGGTCGCTACCTACGAAGAACTCGCCCGACTCGTCCCCGCAGGGAAGGATATCAAGAGCCTTGTTGACAAGAACGAAGACGGCACCATTTCGATGCAGGAACTCCGGAAGTTCAACATCGAAGCTCGAAGGAAAGACATGCGTCTCTGGGGGATGATGACCCCCGAAGTCGTCACCCACAGCTACCAGATCCTCGATAATCGGTGGGACTGCTCTTTCTGCCACGCTGCCGGTCCGAAGACAATGCAGACCAGTTATGTGGCATTCCCTGATCAGAACGGAACGTACAGCCGCTTGGGCGTGGAAAAGGGGGCAGTACTCGATCTCCTCTACGGCACCCCGGACTTCTACATGATGGGCTCGACCCGCAGCACGCCGCTCAACATCATCGGCGCCCTCATCCTTGCCGGCGGGCTTATGGTGCCGATCGGCCATGGCACATTCCGATTCCTGACCCGGAAAAACAGAAAGGAGCACTGAACATGAAACCCACTGAATACATCTACCTCACGCCCATGCCGGTCAGGATCTGGCACTGGCTTAATGCCCTCGGCATTGTCACCCTCTGCATCACCGGTCTGCAGATACGCTTTCCCGAATATGTGAACATATTCGGCACCTACAAGGCCGCCATCCGCCTCCACAACACCGCTGGCATCGTAGTATCCATCTCCTATTTTCTCTGGCTCTTCTACTACATGTTCGTGACCCGCAGCCTGGCAAAGCTCTACGTTCCGAATCTGGAGGATATCAAACGCGGTTTTCTGCGCCAGGCGCTCTTTTACTGCTTTTATTACTTCAAGGGGAGCCCAAATCCCCATCACGAAACACCGGATAACAAGTTCAACCCGTTGCAGAAGGCCGGTTACCTCGTGATAATGCTGGTGCTCCTACCACTCGTAATTTTTACCGGCGTACTGATCATGAATGTTGCGCCTTTGCGGGAACTGATACTTGTTGCCGGCGGCATCAAGATGCTCGTCAGCGCCCACTACCTCATCGCCTGCTCATTCCTGGCCTTTCTCTTCGTCCACGTCTACCTGGCAACCATGGGACATACCCCGTTCGCCCACTTCAAACCGATGTGGACCGGATGGGAAGAATCAGAAGGCTCAGAAGGCCATCACTGACGTCCCCCGCTGCGACATTGCGGCGCTCCGGTTGTTTTGCCGGAGCGCCGTTTTTATGTCATCGTCCGCCTGGTTAAGCAAACATATTTAAATTTGACTAATTGACAGCGGTTCCTTATAATCCTCACCGACTCCCACCGGGAACCAGCTACCATTTACACAGGAGGCAATCATGAAATTCCGCTTCATCCTTCTCACTGCTCTTGTCGTTGCATTCTCAGCCGTCATGGCCATTGCGCTGGACCTCCGGGACGTCACCTATACCTCCAAAGGAGGAGGCAAGGTAATTTTCAGCCACAAACAGCATATCCGCCAGAAGGGGATAAACAACAACTGCAAGACCTGCCACGATACCATCTTCAGCATGAAGAAAAGGGTTACCTACACCATGGCAGACATGGACAAGGGAAAATCCTGCGGCGCCTGCCACGGCAAGAACGCCTTTTCCCTCAAGGATTGCGCCAGATGCCACAAGGTAAAGGACGTCATCTTCCAGGTCAAAGCAACCGGGCCAACCCGTTTCAGCCATAATGTCCACCTCCCTGCCACCCCCACGTGCGGCACCTGCCATCCTGCCCTCTATCCCACCGGCCCCACAAAACCGGTGACCATGGCGGAAATGGGCAAAGGGAAGTCCTGTGGCGCCTGCCACAACGGCAAGAAGGCGTTCAGCCTCGACAAGTGCACCACCTGCCATCCGGTAAAAGAGATATCGTTCCAGGTCAAAGAGACCGGTCCTACCCCTTTCAGCCACAAAAAACATATTGAGATGTACCAGTGTGGAGACTGCCATACAAAACTCTTCGCCGCAGGCCACAACAAACGCGTGACCATGGCAGAAATGGAGAAAGGGAAGTCGTGCGGTGCCTGCCATAACAGCAAGGATGCTTTCAGCGTGGCGGATTGCTCCAAGTGTCACGCGGTGAAAGACGTAGAGTTCAAAGTAAAGGGTGCAGGGGATGCCAAGTTCAGTCACAAGGTGCACATGAGCCTCTACAAATGCAGCGATTGCCATTCCCGCATCTACCCCCAGGGGAAGAAGAAAAGCAAACCGGTGTCAATGCAGGCAATGGAAGAGGGTAAATCCTGCGGAGCTTGTCACGATGGCAAAACAGCCTTTACCGTACGTGAAGACTGCCTTAAATGCCATCCAAACATGTAAAGCATCATCTGAATCCGTGAGGGTCGAGTGTCCCGCGGGACGAAGTTTATCGGCCAGTGCCAATAAGCTTCACCGTGGCGCTGCGAGGTAACCCCGAGCACACAGGGACGTTCTGCCCTCACGTATTCAGGTATCAGGCAAGGAGATGTCATGTTGAAGAGCTTTTCCGCCCGGGCCATAGTCCCGGTCGCGCTTGCCATAACAGGTTTCGTCGTAGTCTGCTGTCTGCTCCTCTATTCAGTCATGAAACGGGATATGACCCGTGATGCAATGCAGCATGCCGCGAATCTTGCCGACACCATCGTCAAATCAACCCGCTACGCCATGCTGAAGTCAGATCGGGAAACGCTCGGAAACATCATCCGCAACGTCGGCGATCAGCAGGGGGTAGAGCATGTCCGCATCTTCAACAAGAAGGGGCTCGTCATGTTCTCCGCCGCAAGCGACGAATTGAACCATCTCGTCGACAAGAAGGAGGCGGGGTGTATCGGTTGCCACAACGGCCCGAAACCGCTAACCACTCTCGGAAAAATGGAGCAGGCCCGACAGTTCAAAAACAAAAAAGGGGTAAAGGTTCTGGCCATAACCGCCCCGATCTACAACGAACCGTCCTGCTACACCGCGCCCTGCCATTTCCACAACGAGAGCCAGAAGGTTCTGGGGACCCTCGACATAGGCCTCTCACAGGAACCGCTGAGGAAAACACTCATAACCCTGGGGGAAAGGATGGCCGTATTCACCTTTATGATCCTTATCCTCACGATTGGTGGTGTGGCGGCACTCCTGCGCCGCAGCGTCTTTGTACCGCTTCAATTGCTACGGAGCTACGCGGCAGAACTCCGTGGCGGCAACATTGACACTCCTCCTCCTTCCCTGGATGGGGAGTTGAAGGAAGTTGCCGACACCCTTCATCAGACATCCAGACAGCTGAGAGAATCCCGGCCACAGCGTGAACAGGGGGACCTCCCCGGCAGCTGATCCACGACCTGCTGCCGGCCGTTAACGACACAGCGGTCGCCGACACCGCCAGAAAGCTACCCCAACGCATGCCGCAAAACCTTGAAAACCATCTTGAAGAAACGATCGACAAGTCCCGAGACCTTGACCAGCTCCGCCAGGAGATCAAGACCAGGATCGGCAGACTGCAGGCCGCTGCAAACCATGGGCTCTGGGCTCTGGCGCTTTTCATCGCGCTGAGCACCTGTGCTCTGTGGGATTTCAGCTTCTTTCCTTCCATCCCCGACGAATTCCAGTCCATGCTGGGCAAGCCGCCATCCTTCAACATGATCAGTGGCGCCCTCGTCCTCTACAGCTTCTCTGCCATAATTCTGACCCTTTCCAGAATGATGGGTGGCTCGGGAGAAGGAAGCCCCTTCCCCCACGTCCTCTACCTGGCGGCCTTTTACGGTTTCTATCATTTTGCCAAAGGGCTCGACGAAAATTTCTGGGCAGTCTTCGCGGCGGGACTCACCGTTCTCGGCCTTGAAAGCTATCGCATCTGGACCTACAGCAACGACGAGATCCGCAAAGAACAGGAACGACTTGTTGAACTGGAACGGAAACGTGCCTTCTGGTCCAGCGATGAACACCTTTGAGAAAACTTACCACGGCAGCCGGTGAGAGAGTACCTGTTCAGGCAACAAAAGAGTTGACATAATCACGCCATATTGCTAGGTTACATACCGTATTGGAGTCGTGGGCACCTACTCTGCACGACGCTCGACAACCACATATCGGCGCTATCTCGCTGGGGGTGTTTCGGCTGAGAGTCCCATCCGAACAGGATCGGACAACCCTTTGAACCTGATCCGGTTAATGCCGGCGTAGGGAAGCGGACCACAAGACCTTCTCAACTCTTTGGCCGCTTCCGCGGCCTTTTTGTTTTAACTCAGTCATTTACCCCGTCAAGGACCATACACCATGTCTCTGGAAATTGTCGTCAATGGCGAAAGCAGGACCACCCCCCCTCTCTCGGTCCTCGACTACCTTCGCTCACTGGAAATTGATCCGGCACGGGTGGCAGTGGAACTCAATATGGATATCCTCCCCAAAGGGGAATACGCCTCGACTCTGCTAAAACAGGGGGATCAGCTCGAGATTGTTCATTTCGTGGGGGGCGGGTAAGACGTCAGAAACCACGGAAGCGCTGCCGAGCAGCCGGAAGCTTTCAGTTCCAGGACCACAATGATCACGCCTGACTGCATTCGCACAAAAAGGAGACACGTACATGCCGCAGCAGAACCCAGACAAATTCGTCATCGGCGGGCGGGAGTTTACCTCCCGGCTCATGGTCGGAACCGGTAAGTATGCCAGCATGGAACAGATGGTCCGGGCGATTGAAGTTTCCGGCGCAGAGATAATCACCGTTGCGGTGCGCCGCGTAAACATCAGCGACCGGAGCAAGGAGTCGCTCCTCGACCATATCGATCTGAAAAAATACACCCTCCTCCCCAACACCGCCGGCTGCTATACCGCCGATGACGCCATCCGTACCTGTCGACTTGCCCGGGAGGCGGGACTGTCTGACTTTGTCAAGCTGGAAGTGCTCGGAGACGAAAAAACCCTCTTCCCGGACAACGAGGAACTGCTCAAGGCCGCGACGGTGCTGGTAAAGGAAGGATTCACCGTCCTTCCCTACACGAGCGATGATCCCATTGTCTGCAAGAAACTTGAGGACATCGGCTGCGCCGCCGTAATGCCCCTCGGCGCACCCATCGGGAGCGGCCTCGGCATCAGAAACCCTTACAACATCAGGATCATCATGGACACGGTCAAGGTGCCAGTCATCGTTGACGCGGGGGTCGGTACCGCATCGGACGCCGCCATCGCCATGGAGCTCGGCTGCGACGGTATACTTATGAACACCGGCATTGCCGGCGCACGGGACCCCATAGCCATGGCAGAAGCCATGAACCTGGCCGTACGGGCAGGACGCCTTGCCTACCTTGCCGGCCGGATCCCGAGGAAACTCTATGCAACGGCCTCCAGCCCGATTGAAGGAATAATCGCATGAAAAACAGGGAAACGCCCTGGATAGATTTCAACTTCTACCTCATCACCGACCGCCGCAACACGGGTGGGAGGGAGCTTTATGCAGTTGTGGAAGAAGCCCTGCGGGGAGGGGTGCGCGCTGTCCAGTTGCGGGAAAAGGACCTCACCAGCAGGGAACTGTACGAACTCGCCTATGAAATGCGCAAACTGACCGGCCGGTATGACGCCAGGCTCTTCATCAACGACCGCGTCGATATTGCTCTGGCGGTTGATGCGGACGGCGTCCACCTTGGTGGAGAGAGCATGCCCATCTACCGGGCGCGGATGATTCTGGGGGAGAAAAAACTCATCGGCGTATCCTGCCATAACCAGGTCAACGCCATCACCGCCCAAGAAAAAGGGGCGGACTTCATCACCTTCGGACCAGTGTTCCCCACACCGTCCAAAGCTGTCTACGGTGAACCGCTCGGCACTGCCAAACTGGAAGGAATCGCCAGCCTCCTCCAGATCCCGGTTTTTGCGCTGGGAGGTATAAAAAGGGACAACGTACCGGATGTCGTCGCATGCGGCGTACGTGGCATTGCTCTGGTTTCTGCTGTCCTAACCGCCGACAATCCCCGCGATGAAGCAAAGGCTCTCCTGGCACTCCTCCCTGAAGAACACGAAGACTGATTCATGCCCGCCACTCTCATTCATCCCGAGCTCCGGATCAACTCCTACGGCACCTGGCTCCGCCGCCGTTTCGGCTGCCGTGTCAGCAAGGTCAACGTGGACGGCGACTTTACATGCCCGAACCGCGACGGGAGCAGGGGGAGGGGCGGCTGCATCTACTGTAACAACAGCTCCTTCTCTCCAGGCTCCACCCAACCGGTCATCCCCCTGGAAACACAGATGGCCGAGGGGATGGCATACCACAGCCACCGCCTCGGAAGCGAAAAATTCATCATCTACTTTCAGAAACACACTAACACCTACGGTCCAGCGGCAAAACTCCGTGACCTCTTCAGCCGTGCCCTCGGCCATCCTGACGTAGTCGGCATCTCTGTCGGCACGAGACCCGACGCACTGAGCGATGAAGCAATTGATCTCCTGGAAGAACTGGCAAGAGATCACTATGTCTGTCTTGAGCTCGGTCTGCAATCCATGGACGATGCTATCCTGGCACGTATCAACCGCGGCCACACGCTTGCAGAATATCTCCAGGCGGTGGACCGGGTGGCTGGACGTGGCATAGAGCTCTGCACCCACCTCATCTACGGGTTCCCCGATGAAACAAGGGAAGGCTTCCTCCGGACAGCAGATTTGATAGCATCTCTACCGGTAACCTCACTCAAAATCCACCAGCTCCATGCCGTAGAAGGAACCAGTCTGGCAGACCTTTACCGCAGTGGAGATTTTACCCCGCTTACCTTGGCTGAGTACGTAACAACGGTCTGTGATTTTCTCGAACGGCTCCCTGCAGAAATCGCCATCCAGCGGCTCTACGGCTCGGCCCCCTTGGCAATCCGCGTTGCTCCCAACTGGGATCTGAAAAACAACCAGATGTGGTACGCCATTGTCAACGAACTGCGCCGTCGAGGAACGTGGCAAGGGTGCCGGTTGACGGGAGAATGCGCCAAGGTGGGAAATCTGTGATTCCTGTAAAGCCGGCAAAGCATTACAGTCTCAACATGAAGGAGAACTGTCCATGAGAACTGCCCGTATCCCCACCGTCGGCAAAGAATTCCCCATCGGCAAAATTCTCTGCATCGGTCGCAACTATGTTGATCATATAAAAGAATTGGGGAACGAGACGCCTGCTGCGCCCGTTATTTTCATGAAACCGGCCACTTCAGTCATAGCTGACGGTGGTGAGATAGTCATTCCTCCCTATTCGAAGAACTGTCACCACGAGGCGGAACTGGCACTCCTCATCGGGACCGGCGGCAAGAACATCCCCGTTGACCAGACACTTTCCCATCTGGCCGGCTATGGCGTCGCCATTGACCTGACTTTGCGGGACGTCCAGGACGAACTGAAAAAAAAGGGGCTCCCGTGGGAGATCGCCAAAGGGTTCGATACTGCGTGTCCCCTGTCAGACTTTGTCCCTGCCGGCACGATCGGCGACCCCCAACAGTTGCAAATCAGGCTGACCGTTAACGGTAACGTGCGGCAGGATGGCAGCACCTCGCTGATGATCCACTCCGTCACCCAAATCGTCAGCCATATCTCGACCATTTTCACCCTCGAACCTGGCGACATCATTCTAACCGGCACACCGGCCGGAGTCGGCCCGCTTGTTCAGGGCGACCGGGTGTGTGCCGAAATCAGTGGAATCGGTTCTCTCAAGGTAACGGTCAAATAATAGCTATATTTATATTATTGACATCTTACCTCGCTCCGGATTACAGTTTTACCATACTACTTCTTGGAGGATGATCATGGAAACGGAGAAAACCTGCCCCGAGTGCGAGGGGAAAATGCTCCTACTTCCCGGCTGAGGGGGCCTCTTCTGGCGGTGCCAGAAGTGTGGCAAAAAGTTATCTTTTGCCAGCGGCGACATGGGAGAATGCGATTGCAGCAAATGAAAAGGGGGCGGAAACGCCCCCTTTTCATTTGGAAAAAGCACCTATGAATACATCACCTGTCCTAAGGTTTCCCCTTTTTCAGATCTGCCAGCCGCGTTTCAGCCTCTGCCGCAGCTGGTGTTCCCGGATATTTGGCAACGATCTCTTGGTAGAGCTTCACCGCATGTTCAAGGTTGTGCTGCTTCTCCTCGAACCGGGCGGTTTCCAACTGCTCTTTTCCCTTATCTCCAGTGCAACCGGCCACGGCTATCAGACCTGCAACAAGCAGCATTCTAACGAAAAATTTCGCCATAAAACCCACCTCTTTCCTGAAAAAGGGGAACCATTCTCTGATTCCCCTGATCTTTACCTGCCGACTCTATTGCTCCATCAGCACCGCGTGGGCAGCGGCAAGCCGGGCAATGGGAACCCGGAACGGTGAACAGGACACATAATCGAGTCCTGCCTTGTGGCAGAAAATGACCGACGCTGGGTCACCACCATGCTCCCCGCAGATGCCGAGCTTGATATCCGGGCGGGTCGCCCGCCCCTTCTCGCACCCCATCTTAACCAACTGACCGACACCGTTCTGGTCCAGTGAAACAAACGGGTCCTCCTCCAGAAGGCCTGTCTCCACATAGAACGGGAGAAACTTGCCCGCATCGTCCCGGGAGAGGCCGAAGGTGGTCTGGGTAAGGTCGTTGGTGCCGAAGGAGAAGAACTCCGCCTCTACAGCAATCTCGTCGGCGGTGAGCGCAGCCCGGGGGAGTTCGATCATGGTGCCGATCAGGTAGTCAATCTTCACGCCATACCGGGTGATTACCTCTTCGCAGACCCGGATGGCGTTCTCCCTCAGCCGTTTAAGCTCATCAACAACCGCCACAAGGGGAATCATGATCTCGGGGACGATAGTGAACCCTTCATCCTTCACCAGCTCGCAGGCTGCCTCCATGATGGCCTGCACCTGCATATCGTAGATTTCCGGAAAAGTAAGACCAAGACGGCATCCACGGTGTCCAAGCATGGGGTTGAACTCGTGGAGGAATTCAACCTTGGCTTTGAGCGCCTGGATACTGACACCCATGGTCTTGGCGAGAGACTCGATGTCCTTCTCCTCTTGGGGAAGGAACTCGTGGAGCGGCGGATCGAGGAGGCGGATGGTGACGGGTAGTCCCTTCATCTCCCGGAAGAGGCCGATAAAGTCACCTTTCTGCATGGGAAGGATCTTGGCCAGCGCCCGTTGCCTCCCCTCCAGATCCTCGGAGAGGATCATCTCCCGCACCGCAGCGATCCGGTCGGCTTCGAAGAACATGTGCTCAGTCCTGCAGAGCCCGATTCCCTGGGCTCCGAACGCGCGGGCAACTTTGGCATCGTTGGGGTTGTCGGCATTGGCCCGCACCTTGAGACGACGGAACTGGTCAACCCAGGTCATGAGGATGCCGAAATCGCCCGTCAGCTCTGGCGAAACGGTCGGCACCATACCAAGCATGACCTCGCCGGTGGACCCGTCCAGGGTGATGATATCCCCCTTCTTGACGATATTGCCGTTTCTGTCTGCAAACTGGCTGGCGGCGTAGTTGACCTTGATGTCACCGCAGCCTGCCACGCAGCATTTCCCCATGCCGCGTGCGACGACTGCCGCATGGGAAGTCATCCCTCCACGAGCGGTCAGAATCCCCTGGGCAGCATGCATACCGTGGATATCCTCCGGGCTCGTCTCTACCCGAACCAGGATTACCTTGAGCCCCAACTTGGCGGCCGCTTCCGCCTCGTCGGCGTTGAAAATGACCTCGCCACTGGCCGCACCGGGAGATGCGGGAAGCCCCTTGGCGATCACCTTCTTCTCCGCCTTCGGATCGAGGGAGGGGTGGAGCAGCTGGTCCAGTTGGGACGGTGCGACGCGAAGCACGGCGGTCCGTTCATCGATAAGCCCCTCACTGACCATGTCCACGGCAGTCTTTATGGCCGCCCTGGCGGTCCGTTTGCCGTTTCGCGTCTGGAGCATGTAGAGCTTGCCCTTTTCGATGGTAAACTCGATGTCCTGCATGTCCTTGTAATGCTTTTCCAGGATACTGCGAATATCCACCAGCTGCTGGTAACAAGCGGGCATTACGTCTTCCATGGCCGGCAGGTCACCGTCCTTCTTCTTCGCTTTATTGATCGGCTGCGGGGTCCGGATGCCGGCCACCACGTCCTCACCCTGGGCGTTGACAAGGTATTCCCCATAGAAGTAGTTTTCGCCGGTGGAAGGATCGCGTGTGAAAGCGACGCCGGTGGCACAGTCATTCCCCATGTTGCCGAAGACCATGGACTGGACGTTGACCGCCGTACCCCACTCGGCCGGGATATTGTTGAGCCTGCGGTACGTTATGGCTCGCGGATTCATCCAGGATCCAAACACCGCACCGATGGCACCCCAGAGCTGTTCCTGAGGATCTTCCGGAAACTCCTGTCCCAGAGTCTCCTTGATCTTTATCTTGAATTTGCCCACCAACTCCTTCCAGTCATCAGCCGTCAGATCAGTGTCGAGACGGACCCCGCGGTCTTCCTTTTTGTGCTCCAGGAGGTGCTCCAGGGCTTCCTTATCCATCCCCATCACCACATCGGAGTACATCTGGACAAAGCGCCGGTAAGCGTCATAGGCGAATCGCTCGTCGCCGCTCTGGGAGATGATTCCCTGAACAGTTGTGTCATTGAGCCCGAGATTGAGGATGGTATCCATCATGCCGGGCATCGATGCCCGGGCACCCGAACGGACCGAAACCAGCAGGGGGTTGTCAGGGTCACCGAATTTTTTCCCCATGAGATCCTCAACCTGCTTCAGGTTCGCCGCCACTTCTTCCGTGAGACTGGCAGGGTACTGCCGGTTGTTCTTGTAGAATTCGGTGCAGACCTCAGTGGTAATGGTAAATCCGGCCGGGACCGGCAGGCCGATCGATGTCATCTCCGCAAGGTTGGCCCCCTTACCCCCCAGGAGATTCTTCATCTCAGCACTCCCCTCAGCCTTACCGTCACCAAAGAAATAAACGTACTTTGCAGCCATGGCACTCCTCCTCATTTTATTAGTAATTAAGCGGATTTAGGCAAATTAAAACAATAAAAAAGCCGCCTGCCTTTCGGCTAAGCGGCTATCTTTGCAAAGTCTGCAATATCTCGGAAGAGCCCTTTTATCTCTTGCAAGAGGGCCAGCCGGTTGGTTCGTACCCGTTCATCCTCTGCCATGACCATGACCCGCTCGAAGAACGTGTCCACCGGACCCCGGAGAGCGGCGATACAGGTCAGGGCATCCAGGTAGGCGCGGCCGGCAACTGCGGCAGCAACCTTTGTCTGTACCGCCTGAAATGCAACGTGCAGCTCCCCTTCCGCCGCATCCTGGAACAGATCGGCGGTTACGGGCGTTGCAACCTCTTCTTTCACGATGTTGCAGACCCGCTTGAAGGCGATGGCGAGAGGCTCAAAATCGGGGCGGCTCTTGAACTCGGCCAATGCAGCTACCCGCGCCGTAACATCGACAAGGTCGTCGAAGGAGGCGGACACGGCCGCATCCACCGCATCTGACGGATAACGGTCGGCAAGAAGATTGACCAGACGTCCGCGGAAGAATTCAAGCACGTCACCCGCAACTTCGTGCCGGGGGCGGGTCAGCTTTGAGGCCAAAAGTTCGAGAGCTCTGTCGATGAGCCCCCTCAGCGACAGTCCGTACTCCCGGTCGATTATGATATTGATGATGCCCAGCGCGGACCGGCGCAGGGCATAGGGATCTGCGGAACCGGTCGGGATGAGGCCTACGCCGAAGCAGCCGCAGATGGTATCGAGTTTGTCGGCAATGGAGACGATGGCGCCGATGTCCGAGGCGGGGAGGTCGCCCCCCCCCTGGGTAGGGAGGTAATGTTCCGCGATGGCAGCCGCCACCTCGGCATCCTCACCCTGGAGCAGGGCATACTCGCGCCCCATGATCCCCTGCACCTCGGGGAATTCACCTACCATGCCGGAGACAAGGTCGGCCTTGCAAAGGAAGGCTGCCCGGCTCGCCTTGGCCTTGACGGATGGGTTCAACAGGTCGGCAAGTCCCTCTGCGATGGCCCTGAAGCGCTCCATCTTTTCATAGGATGTGCCAAGTTTCTGCTGATAGACAACCGCCTTCAGGGATTCCACCCGTGTTTCCAGCCTGACCTTCTGATCTTCCTCGAAGAAGAAGCGGGCATCGGAAAGGCGGGCCCGGAGCACCCTCTCGTTCCCCTTAACCACCACCGACGGATCTTCCGCGAGGGTGTTGTTGATGGTGATGAAGTTGGGGAGGAGTTTCCCCTCCCCGTCCACCAGGGAGAAGTACCGCTGGTGCTCACGCATGGAGGTGATGAGAACCTCCTTGGGTACATCGAGAAAGACCGTCGAGAAGCCGCCGCGGACTGCGGAAGGATATTCCACCAGGTAGGTCACCTGTTCCAGCAACGCCTCGTCCGGCAGGACGGTTCCGCCTGCACCGGCTGCAACCCGCTCGATCTCGCGGCGGATGATCTCCTTGCGCTTGGCAGGATCGGGAATGACGAAGTGGCGCTCGCACTCTTCCTGATAATGGGCGAAATCACGCACCGGGAAGGTGGTGTCAGCCATGAACCGGTGGCCGCGGGAAGCGGTACCGCTCTCGACAGTACCGAACGTAAAGGGAACCACAATGCCGTCGAACAGGGCGACGATCCAGTGGATCGGCCGGACAAAGCGGATGTCCTGGTCCCCCCAGCGCATTGACTTTTTGAAAGGGATAGCGCCAATCATCCGCGGCAGGATCTCGGCGAGCAGGTCCGCCACCGGACGCCCCGTTTCCTTCTTGACAGCGGCGACATACTCCCCCTTGTCAGTGCTGACAATTGTCAGGGCTGCTACATCTACCCCCTGCCCCCGTGCAAATCCCTCGCCGGCCCTGGTCGGCTTGCCGTCCGGCCCGAAGGCAACGTTCCTTGCCGGCCCCAGAACGGTCGTTTCGGCGTCGGACTGCACCGCCGGAAGTCCCTGCACACAGAGGGCGATGCGGCGCGGCGTTGCCATAGTCCTGACGGAGGAGCAGGAAAGCCGGGCGTTGTCAAGTTCTTTCCCGATCAGCGACTCAACATCAGCCATCGCCTTGGGAATAAATCCAGCCGGGATCTCTTCCGTCCCTATTTCTAAAAAAAGCTCTTTGCTCATATTTGTCCTTTCAAACCCCAAAAACCCGCCATGGAGTCACCGAGGGGAGTGCTGCACGATCAGCCGTTCTCCGTGTATCGCACCTCTATGGCAGGTTTTTCATTTTTTCAGCATCGGATAACCGAGACGTTCCCGCTGACGCACATAGGCCTCGGCGCAGAGGCGGGCGACGTTACGGACCCGTCCGATGTAGGAGGCCCGTTCGGTCACCGATATGGCCCCTCGGGCATCAAGCAGGTTGAAGGTGTGGGAACATTTCATGACGAAGTCATAGGCGGGAAAAACCAGATCCTTCTCCACCAGACGGATGCACTCCTTCTCGAAGTTGGAGAATGACTCAAGGAGGAGCGGCACGTTGGCTTCTTCAAAGTTGTAGGTCGAGAACTCGACTTCAGTCATATGATGGATGTCACCGTATTTGACACCCTTGACCCATTCCAGGTCGTAGACGTTGTCCACCCCCTGCAGGTACATGGCAATCCGCTCGCAGCCGTAGGTTATCTCCCCTGCCACCGGCTTCAGGTCAATACCGCCTGCCTGCTGGAAGTAGGTGAACTGGGTGATCTCCATCCCGTCGAGCCAGACTTCCCAGCCGAGTCCCCATGCACCCAGGGTCGGCGATTCCCAGTCGTCCTCCACGAAACGTATGTCATGCTGGTTGGGATTTATGCCGAAGGCCCGCAGGGAATCCAGGTAGAGGTCGAGGATGTTGAGGGGTGACGGCTTCATGATGACCTGGAACTGGTAGTAGTGCTGGAGGCGGTTGGGGTTTTCTCCGTAACGTCCGTCGGTGGGACGGCGGGACGGCTCAACGTAGGCCGCTTTCCACGGCTCGGGGCCAAGAACGCGCAGGAAGGTGGCAGGATTGAAGGTACCCGCACCCTTCTCCGTATCATAGGGCTGCTGGATAACGCACCCCTGTTTGGCCCAGTACCCCTGCAATGAAAGGATCAGATCCTGAAATGTCAAACGTGCACCTCCCCGGCAATCAGTCCGCAATTTTACCCGCTGTAAAAGCGGTTTCGGGAGACTGAAAAAAGCATATAGTATCCAATAGGTTAGCCGCGGTAGATTACAGTTTATCCATCTCTCTGTCAAGGATTATTGACTTGACCGACCTGCCACGCTACCATGCGCACCAATCGCAGATCACCCTATCTATGCAGGATTCAAGGCAAAAGGACACAAGGAATGCCCGAATTACCGGAAGTCGAAACGACCCGGCGTGCAATCGCGCCGTATATCGAAGGGAATACCATCACGGGCGTATTTGTACGAAACGCCGGTCTTCGCCTGCCGGTTCCTGCAGAGCTGCCGACAATCCTTTCCGGACAGAAGGTGACCCGTATCGACCGGCGAGGGAAGTACCTCCTCTTTCGCTTCGTTGACGGGACACTGATCCTCCACCTCGGGATGTCGGGAAGCCTTGGCATCGTGCCAGGCACCAGACCGGCCGGGAAACACGACCATCTCGACATTCTTTTCGCAGACGGCACCTCACTCCGTTTCAATGATCCCCGACGATTCGGCTTGGTCCTCTGGACCGATGGCAACCCACTTCTGCACGAGCCTCTGGCAAAGCTCGGCCCGGAACCGCTGGAAGCAGGGTTTGACGACGCATACCTGTTCAGGAAAAGCCGTCGCCGGAAAGTGGCAGTGAAGCAGTTTATCATGGACAGTCACGTTCTTGTCGGCGTGGGTAATATCTATGCCAGCGAAGCACTGTTTCGCGTCGGAATACGCCCTGACCGGCCGGCCGGCGAACTCTCCGCGGTCGACTGCCGACGGCTCGTTATGGCAATACGGGAGGTGCTGCAGTCAGCCATTGCCGAAGGGGGGACGACCATCCGCAATTTCCGGGTCGGGGAAGGTCAGACCGGTTACTTCGCCATACAGCTCAAGGTCTATGGCAGGGCCGGCTTGCCGTGCCCGACATGCAAGACGACCATTATCATGCAACGGCAGGGGAACCGCTCCACCTACTTCTGCCCCCACTGCCAGCACTGACTGCCTGAAACAGAAAAGCGGCGCCCGGAAAATTGCCGGACGCCGCTTTTACTTTGATACAATTACTACGGGGAAACGTTACCTAGTCAGCCTTGGTGACGGTCACCTTCAGGCTTGCATTCACTTCAGGGTGAAGCTTGACGCTGGCAGTAAACTCACCGATATGCTTGATCGGTTCGGCAAGGATGATTTTCTTCCGGTCGAGTTCAATCCCCTGAGCCTTGAGCAGTTCGGCCAGCTCCATGTTGGTAACGGCACCGAACAGTTTGCCTTCCTCGCCAGCCTGATGGGCAATGTTCAAGGCCAACCCTTCGATCCGTGCAGCAAGCTGCTTGGCCGCTTCTGTCACCTTGTTTTTCTTGTACTCCAAATGACGCTTCTGATGATCAAGCGCCTTGGTGTTCTTGAGGGTCGCCTCAAGGGCAAACCCTTTCGGAATCAGAAAGTTGCGGGCATAACCGGGGGCAACCTTCACCACGTCGCCAATAGTGCCAAGATTTTCCACGTTTTCCTTCAGAATTACCTTCATGTCCTTTTCCTCCTAGCCTGAGCTACAGGTTTTTGGGTTGTCTCGGGGCACGGAAATCACCCCACAGATCGAATATGCCAAGAGCAGCGACCACTACTGCAAGGTAGGGTTGCAACGCCAGCAGTACGTAAAAAACGGCCCGCATTAAACCGGGTACGGCAAATCGTTTGAAAAACCAGCTGATAACCGCCAACCCCTGCAAGAAATAGAGCGAAAGGATGACAATCAGCACGTTCAGCGCCACCTCCGATGCACCCCATAGGGGAAGGAGCATGGAGAAACCGGCGGCGATGACCACCCATATCAGTTGCTCCGGAAGCTTGAAGCGGATGAAATCTCCAAGTGCAGGGCGTGTCGGCAGACGTATCGCCAACTGTACCAGGAGCCACAGGTTCAGCCCTGCAATGGTCGAGAGGGAAACCACAAGCAGAGCCGGATATATCCGCCCGATGAGGGCACCGGCCTGCTCCATTGCCGTCTTGAATGCTTGCAGTTCCTCACCCGTGAGCCCGCTCTTCTCATAGAGAGTTGCGGTCTGGGTGATACTTGAGCTGATCCCCTTCAGCACCTGCCCGTGGAGATCAACTCCCTGACTGGCGGCAAAGGCAGCGGCAAACAGCACGATCACCAGCAGATTGAGAGCTACACTGACCGCGATGCTCCGCGCCCCGCCCCATCCCCGGGAGAGAAAGAGGGGGATTGCAATGGTCAGGATGCCACACTGCAGGAGGTAGATAATGGCAGCTGCCATGCCTGCAACCGGCAGCATGGCAACCACGCACACCGCTACGATCGCTGCCCCCACCATGTTCCCGCGTTTGTAGGCGAAGTACATTCCCGGCAACGGCACAAAAAGGCCGGGAAACATCCCCAACAGCGGAAAACTGACATAGGCCAGAAACAACGCCAAGGTGATGACACTCCCCTTGACCATCTCCAGCCAGAGGCCGGGCGAAAGGGATTTCATCAGGTCAGCACCCCGTTACGGAACGATGTGCGTACCGGCAACCGGCAGCAGGGCGATGTTGCGGGCCCGCTTGATGGCCTCGGTGATCTCCCGCTGGTGCTTGGAACAGTTGCCGGAGATACGGCGCGGAATGATCTTTCCCCGCTCGGTTATGAAATAGCGAAGGGTACGGGGATCTTTGTAATCAATGGTAACCTGCTTGTCTGCGCAGAAACGGCAGACTTTCCTGCGCTGGAAGGGCCGTTTTTTACGCGGACCAGAGCTTCTCTGGGGAGTTCTTTCGTCGCTCATCTATGATAATCCTCCGAATTGATTATTATTCGCTTTCAGGGGCGGCAGCCTCAGGAGCCGTTTCTTCGACGACAGCCTTCGGCGCGGCCGTGGCAGGGGCCTCGACCTCTTTCTCGAGCTTGACGCTCTGGTACCGGAGCACCTTGTCGTCAAGGCGGAGACGACGCTCCAACTCGGCGATAAGGGTCTCGTCCCCGTCGCAGCGGAGGTAGAAATAACGCCCCCTGTTGAACTTCTCGATGGGATAGGCCAGTTTCCGGCTACCCCAGTCTTCCAGCCGCTTCAGCTCGCCGTTCTTCTTGGCGATGACATCCTGAACCTTGGCCGACAACGCTTTGACGTCGTCATCACCGAGGTCGGGCTGGACGATGTAAATCGTCTCGTACATCCTCATGTTTACTTCCTCCTCACGGTTTTGTAGCCCCGGTCCTACCCGGAGCAAGGAGATACAGCCACATGGCTGCTCTTTGGAAACTATGATTTTTACTACACTTACAGATTATTGACAAGCTTTTTTTATTGTAGATCGCTCTGGTGACAGTCTATCAACCTACTTAAATCTACTTCGACAACAAATCGTCTACATCCCAGGAGACGTGGATTTTCTCCAAGGCCAAGGCGGGCGAGGATGTGGGCGGAAGCGTAGCAGCGCTACGCTGCACAACCAAAACCGCAGCCCAACGCCGGGATTGGGGAAAAGCCGCGTTTCCTTTATACGTTGAAACGGAAGTGCATGACATCCCCGTCCTGCACCACATACTCCTTACCTTCCAGCCGCATCAGACCCTTCTCCTTGGCCCCGGCCTCGCCGCCCGAGGCGATGTAATCAGAAAAGGCGATCACTTCGGCACGAATGAACCCCTTTTCGAAGTCGGTGTGGATGACGCCGGCTGCCTGGGGAGCTTTGGTCCCCTTGGTGATGGTCCAGGCCCGCACCTCCTTGACACCTGCGGTAAAATACGTGATGAGCCCGAGCAGTTCGTAACCGGAACGGATGAGCTGGTCGAGCCCCGACTCCGCGAGCCCCATCTCATTCAGAAATACCTGCTTCTCCTCCCCTTCCAGTTCTGATATCTCCGCCTCGATCCGGCCGCAGATGGTGACCACCTTCGCCCCTTCGCCGGCTGCCAGCTCCCGCACCATGGCCACAAAGGGGTGGTTCCCCGCAAGGTCGTCCTCCGCCACGTTGGCCACATAAAGGACCGGCTTGTCGGTGAGGAGATGCATATCCCGCATCCAGAGCCGCTCGTCAACATTTTCCGCCAGGCCGGTCACGGCAGCACCCTTTTCCAGGGCGCTTTTCACGCGGGCATAGAAATCTGCCTCATCCTTGATCTTCCGGTCGCCACTTTTGGCCTGCTTCTCAACCCGCTGAAATTTTTTCTCCACCGTGTCCAGGTCGGCAAGCGCCAGTTCGGTCTTGATGATATCGATATCCCGCAGGGGATCCACGCTGCCGGAGACATGCACCACGTTCTCATCGTCAAAACAGCGGACCACGTGAACGATGGCATCTACGGAGCGGATGTGGCCCAGGAACTGGTTCCCGAGCCCCTCCCCCTGACTTGCTCCCTTGACCAGGCCGGCAATGTCGAGGAACTCGATGGTGGTGGGAAGAATGCGCTCTGGGTTGACGATCTCCGACAACTGCTGGAGCCGGGGATCCGGCACCTGGACGATACCCACGTTGGGGTCGATGGTGCAGAAGGGATAGTTGGCGGACTCGGCACCGGCCGAGGTGAGTGCATTGAAAATGGTGGACTTCCCCACATTGGGGAGCCCGACGATGCCACAATTAAAACCCATGGAGATGCTTCCTTAAAAAATGTAGGGGCACCCCTCTGCGGGTGCCCATTGATTACGACAACTTCGTGATGCGAAGACTATCTCGGGCCGCCCTATGGTCCTTCCAGGAAATCCCTGTTATTGCATAGGCTCATGGTCTTGGGAAGCCCTTCCCGTACAAGCATGGCCAGAAGTCCGACCATTCCGTCGAGAAGCCGGTCGAGACCGCTCTGTTCTTCACGGGAAAAATTCGTCAGGACGTAATCGGCGACATCGCCATGCAGCGGACGGCCGACCCCGATGCGCAACCGCACGAACTGCCCGCCTCCAAGCTCCTGCATGAGGGAACGAAGGCCGTTGTGGCCGCCATGGCCACCTCCAGCCTTCAGCTTCACCCGGCCGAAAGGGATATCCAGGTCGTCGTGGATGATTACAAGGTCAGACAGCGCAAGCTTGTGAAAGCGGAGTGCCTCGGCGACTGACCGGCCCGACAGGTTCATGAAGGTCTGGGGCTTGAGGAGCAGAAGCCGCTCCCCCTGGAAAGTCCCCTCGCCATAAAGCCCGCTGAACGTTTTGCGGGTGACAGGAATACCAGCCTCGCTCGCCAACCGGTCCAAAACCATGAAACCCGCGTTGTGGCGGGTTCCCTGGTACTTGGGGCCGGGATTTCCCAGCCCGACGATAAGTTTTGCAGACATTACGCAGCCGGCCAGATGCCGCAGCGCGCCGATTACTCGGCGGCGGGAGCGGCTTCCTCTTCGCGGCCCTTGCCGAGCACACTGACAATGGATGCCCTTGGATCCGCAAGCACCTTAACCCCGGCGGGGAGCTGCAGGTTGGAGATGTGGATGGAGTGACCGACAGTGAGCTCGGTGACGTCCACGTCAATATGCTCAGGGATCTGGGTCGGAAGGCACTCGATTTCAACTGCATGCATGGCGAAATCCAGCATGCCGCCATCCTTCACGCCTTTGGCGGTACCGACCAGATTGAAGGCCACTTCCACCCTGACATTCTCCGCCAGATTGACCCTGTGCAGGTCCACATGCCGGAACTCACCACGAAGCGCACCACGCAGCAGATCAGCCACGATAACCGTGTTGCCGTTCAGGCTCCCCCCACCTTTCAGGGTGATGAGATGGTTGAGTCCCCCCTCGCCGGCAATTGCAGCAGCAAGCTCCTTCGGCTTCACCGTAACGGAGACTGCATCCATCCCCTTGCCGTACACGACACCGGGAAGGAGATCATTGCTCCGCAGCTTCCGGCAGCCATTCTTACCGGACATAGTCCTCAATTCAACGTTCAGTTCTCTCTGTTCCATACATCCTCCGATGTTGTCTTTTTTCATAGGAGCAAGGCACCGCCTTACCCTGAGTCTGGCACCCTGACAGGCACGCTCGGTTTATACAAATAGTGAACTGACCGATTCGTCCTCGTGAATACGCCGGATGGCTTCGGCCAGAAGCTCCGCTACCCCCAGAACATCAATTTTAGATGTTCTTTCTGCCTTTTCCCCAAGAGGAACGGTATCGGTTATCAGGACCTTCTCGATATCCGAATCGTTGATCCGGTCGATGGCCGGGCCCGACAGCACGCCATGGGTCGCACAGGCATAGATGGTCTTGGCACCATGCGCCTTCAGAGCCTTTGCAGCCTGGGTAAGGGTGCCGGCCGTGTCGATCATGTCGTCGAGAATGATTGCGGTCTTGTCCTTGACATCACCGATGAGGTGCATGACCTCGGCGACATTGGGACCGGTCCGCCGTTTGTCGATAATCGCCAGAGCACAGCCAAGGCGCTTGGCGAAGGCCCGGGCGCGCTCGGTGCCGCCGGCATCCGGCGAAACCATCACGATGTTGTTATTGGGAAAGCGCTCCCGCAGCTTCTCCAGAATGACCGGAGCGGCATAGAGATTGTCCACGGGGATGTTGAAGAAACCCTGAATCTGACCGGCATGGAGATCTACGGTCACCACACGGTCTGCGCCTGCGGTGGTTATAAGGTCCGCCACCAGCTTGGACGTGATCGGCGTGCGGGGAGCCACTTTGCGATCCTGACGCGCATAGCCGTAATAGGGGATGACCGCAGTGATGGTAGCGGCAGATGCCCTCTTCAGGGCATCTATCATGATCAGCAGTTCCATCAGATTGTTATTGCTGGGTGCGCAGGTTGACTGCACCACATAGATATCACGACCGCGGACGTTCTCGCCGATCTCCACCATGATCTCACCGTCGGAGAAGTTTTTGACCTTGGCCTGCCCGAGGGGTACCTGGAGATGGGTGCAGATATTTTCCGCCAGTCCCGGGTTGGAGTTGCCGCTAAACACCCTGATCTTGTTTTCCATGGGCACCGCTTCTTTCTCGATATATTTTTTCGTGACGCCCGGACCGGTCATCTCTTCCGGAACGGCGATCCCGCAGTCGGCTATCAGTAAAAGTGGCTGGGGTGCCAGGGATCGAACCTGGGAATGCCGGAATCAAAATCCGGTGCCTTACCGCTTGGCGACACCCCATCAAGCATCAAATTGTCCGGGCAGCGGCGGCGAACCAACCGGTTCCCTGAGCCAACTCCACCACTGCCTGACGTGCAGCGTCTTCCTGTTCGAAAATTCCGAATACCGTAGGGCCACTGCCGGACATAAGCACCCCTGCCGCACCCAGGGCCTGTAAACGCCCCTTGATCTCGCTGATGACCGGGTAACGCCGGATGGTCACCGCCTCCAGATCATTGCCGAGGATGGCGCAGATGTCCGCGATACTGCTATAGAAACGAGGCATTTTAAAGTCATCGGAACGGTTTGTCAATTGTAAATTTTGATAGACCCAGGCGGTGGAGACGTGGACATTGGGATTGACGATCGCCAGCCAGACCCGGGGGATCTGCTCAATGGCAGTCAGCTGCTCGCCGATCCCCTCAGCCAGAGCGGTTTTTTTGAAAATGAAGAACGGAACGTCGGCCCCAAGCTTCACCCCGATCTCCATGAGCCGGGCATCGGACAACCCCAGTCCGAGAAGCTGGTTCAGCCCCATGAGGACAGTTGCGCAGTCACTGCTCCCCCCCCCGAGGCCGGCAGCTACGGGGATCCGCTTGGTGATCGCGATATCGACCCCCACCTCGCGTCCGGCAAGGAAAAGGAGCTCGTCGGCAGCACGCCAGGCTATGTTCCCCGGGCCGTCAGGCACCCCTTCCCTGCCGCAGGTGACCCTGATGCCGGGAGTATCGCTCAGGGTAATCCGGATATCGTCGCACAGATCGAACCGCTGCATGATCATGCGCAGATCGTGGTAGCCATCCGGCCGGCGTCGCAGCACGTCGAGCCGGTAGTTGACCTTTGCGGGAGCCTGCAAGGTGAGAGTTCGCATTAAATGTTTCCTGTGAAATGTTCACGTTCGAAAAGAGGTTTTTTCTAAATCAAAACGCCTCATAAATCAAGGTTAAAATAGGTAACCACCGCCAACCGGTAACGCAAACGGCCCGTCCGAAGATCGAGCCGTTTACTGTATTTGCCTGTTACTGTAGTGCATCCCATCACTTTTTGCGAATGACCAGATCCTCTCCGGTGACGGAAAGGTCCACAAGCACCGTATCCCCCTCGGCAAATTTTCCGTCCAGAAGCATGAGTGCCAGCGGGTCCTGCACCTTGCGCTGCAGCGTCCGCTTGAGGGGGCGGGCGCCATAGGCCGCGTCGAACCCTTCCCGTGCCAGGTATTCCCGTGCCTTGTCACTGATGACAAGGAATATGCCTCTCTCTGCCAGCCGTTTTTCCAGTTCCGCCACCTGGATATCGACGATCTTCTTGATCTGCTCGAGGGGAAGGGAATGGTAGATGACAATTTCGTCGACCCGGTTGAGGAATTCCGGCTTGAAGTTTTCCCGCAGCGTCTCCATGACCATGGTGCGCATCTTCGCGTAGTCGTTTGCCCCGTACTGCTGGATCCACTGGGACCCCAGGTTGCTCGTCATGATGATGACCGTGTTCCGGAAATCGACGGTCCGTCCCTGCCCATCGGTGAGCCGGCCGTCGTCCAGCACCTGGAGCAGCACATTGAACACCTCCGGATGGGCTTTCTCGATTTCATCGAACAGGATGATGCTGTAGGGGCGGCGCCGAACCGCCTCGGTCAGCTGCCCGCCCTCCTCGTACCCCACATAACCGGGAGGGGCGCCGATAAGACGGGCCACCGTATGCTTCTCCTGATACTCGCTCATGTCGATCCTGACGACTGCCTGGTCATCGTCGAACAGGAAGGAGGCGAGCGCCTTGGCGGTTTCGGTCTTGCCGACCCCGGTCGGACCGAGAAACATGAAGGAGCCTATGGGACGGTTGGGGTCGGAAAGACCTGAGCGGGCACGGCGTATTGCGTTTGCCACCAGCAGGAGGGCGTCATCCTGCCCGACTACCCGGCTCCGGAGACGTTC
This sequence comes from Geobacter sp., assembly GCA_003574885.1. Taxonomy (GTDB): domain Bacteria; phylum Desulfobacterota; class Desulfuromonadia; order Geobacterales; family Geobacteraceae; genus Geomobilimonas. The sequence goes on along the minus strand of PJFC01000005.1, from coordinate 67,110 downwards.
TTCCATGTGGATCAGCTTCTCCGCCTCGGTTTCCAGCATCCGGCTGACCGGGATACCGGTCCACTTGGCCACGATCTCCGCCACCTGATCGGCATCCACCTCCTCCGCGAGCATCTTCCCTTCCTGCTGAAGTTCCGCGAGCTCCCTCTCCTTTTCCGCCATATCCTTTTCCAGGACAGGGATTTCGCCATAGCGGATTTCAGCTGTTCGAGCCAGGTTTCCCTCCCGCTCACCCTTCTTCGCCTCCTCCTTCTTCTCCTCCAGCCGTTGTTTCAACTCCCGCTGGGTCTGGATTATAACCTTCTCTTTCCGCCAGTGGTCCTTCAGCAGTGCCGACTCGGCCTGCAGGGCCGCCAGGTCATCAGCCACCTTCTTAAGCCGTTCCATTGCACGGGTGTCCTGTTCCCGCAGGAGGGCCTGCTTCTCGATCTCCAACTGGATGATTTTCCGCTCAAGTTCATCGATCTCGGTCGGCAGGGAATCGATCTCGATCCTGAGCCGGGATGCGGCCTCGTCAATCAGATCGATTGCCTTGTCGGGGAGAAACCGGTCAGTGATGTAACGGTCCGACAGGGTCGCCGCGGCAATGATGGCGCCATCCTTGATCCGGATGCCGTGGTAGGCCTCATACTTTTCCTTCAGGCCGCGCAGGATGGAGATGGTCTCCTCAACGCTCGGTTCACCGGCATAGACCTGTTGAAAGCGACGCTCCAGGGCGGCATCCTTCTCGATGTATTTGCGGTATTCGCTGAGGGTCGTGGCGCCAATGCAGTGGAGCTCCCCCCGTGCCAGGGCCGGCTTGAGCATGTTGGAGGCATCCAGTGCACCCTCGGCTGCACCGGCCCCCACAAGGGTATGGAGCTCGTCAATGAAGAGAATGACCCGCCCCTCGGACTTGGCCACCTCCTTGATCACCGCCTTGAGCCGGTCTTCGAATTCCCCCCGGTACTTTGCCCCGGCGATGAGCGCCCCCATGTCGAGGGCAATCACACGCTTCTCCTTGAGGGTTTCCGGCACATCACCGGCCACGATCCTCTGGGCAAGCCCCTCAACGATGGCGGTTTTCCCCACCCCCGGCTCGCCGATGAGGACCGGGTTGTTCTTGGTACGCCGAGAGAGGACCTGGAGCACCCGCCGGATCTCGTCGTCCCGGCCGATGACCGGGTCGAGCTTCCCCTGGCGAGCCAGGTCGGTCAGATCACGGGCATACTTGGCAAGGGCCTGGTATTTCTCCTCCGGGTTCTGATCCGTAATCCGCTCCTCCCCCCGCATCTCCTTGAGAGCCGACAGAAGGGACTGTCGGCTGACGCCGGCTTCGGCCAGGATGCGGGCCGCATCGCACCCTTTTTCCGCCACGATGCCAAGGAGCAGATGCTCAGTGGAGACAAACTCGTCCTTCATGGCATCGGCTTCCTTCTGGGCAGCATCGAGCAGATGGTGAAGAGATGAGGAGATATGCAGCTGCATGGTTGCGCCGCTCGCCATGGGAAGCTTCTTAAGGGCGGCCTCCACCAGTGCCTGGATGGCTGCGGGATTCGCTCCCACCTTCTGGAGAAGCGGCGTGACGACTCCCCCCTCCTGCTCCAGCAGTGCCCCAAGGAGGTGTTCAGGCTCAATGGCGCTGTTTCCCTGCCGGGATGCCGACTCCTGGGCGCTCGCCAGTGCCTCCTGGGTTTTTATGGTCATTTTTTCCGGTCTGAGCATGACTATCTCCTTTTCATGCCGGCATGGTTCGATACATCGTCGGCAAGCGAACATCACGTACAGGAATAATAGGTACGACAGGAGAGCCTGTCAAGGCAGGGAAACCCGGCAAGGTCAGCGGCTGGATGGGAACAGGGATGAGTCGAGTGAGGCAGGATTTACTGGGGGATAGCGGCAGGAAGCGGGGTAAGAGGGACTAGCGGTCCTGGCCGGGATCCTCTCCCGGACTGATCGCATGAACGGGGCAACAGAAGCCGCAGATAAAGCAGCGCCGGCAGTCGGTTGAAACCTGCCGGCGCGCGTTTTTTCGGAATCCGTCAACTTCGAGGGTAAAGAGTTTCTCAGGGCATGCCGCCACGCAGCGGCCACAGGCACTGCAACGCCTGGGATCGACCAGGGGCAACACTACGGACAAACCTTTAGGATCGGTCACAGGCCGAGTTCCAGCTGCTTCCAGGTGCACCGTTTCACCTTCGGCCCCGCATAGTAACGGGGGCAGGATGTTATCACCACCGCAACAGGCTGCTTGCAGGTGCGACGACAGGAAAGACAGAGCCTGTTTGCCTCCACGTGCCGCTCTTTCATAATCTACCCGATTTTTCTCACCCAGCCGAACCGGTCTTCAAACTTGCCGGTCTGGATGCCGGTAAGGGTGTCGTATAGCTGGCGGGTAATTGCACCCACGCCGCCATCGCCCACCGTGTAGTCCTCACCCTGGTAGGCAAGGACGCCGACAGGGCTGATGACTGCTGCAGTTCCGCTGCCGAAGGCTTCGGTCACCTTGCCTGCCCGAATGTCGGCCATCAGCTCATTCACGTCGATGGGCCGCTCCTCGACTGTATAGCCGAGGCTCGCAGCCAGCTTGAGCGTAGAGTCCCGGGTGACGCCGTTCAAGATGGTACCGCTGAGTTCTGAAGTGACGATGGTCTTCCCATAGGCAAAGAGCATATTCATGGCCCCCACCTCTTCAATGTAGCGACGCTGGACACCGTCGAGCCAGAGAACCTGGTCGTACCCCTTCTTTTTCGCTTCAAGTCCGGCCTTGAGAGAACAGGCGTAGTTGCCGCCGGTTTTGGCCTCCCCTGTGCCTCCAGGGACGGAGCGGGCATAACGGTCTTCCACCATGATCTTGATGGGGTTGAACCCCGTGGAGTAGTATGCACCGACTGGCGAGAGGATCACATAGAAGTAGTAATGGTTCGCGGGCTTTACTCCCAAAGCAGCCTCGACACCGATCATAGTGGGGCGGATGTAGAGGGAGGTCCCTTCCGACGAGGGAATCCAGTCGCGCTCCAGCGAAACAAGCTTTTCGATACCGCCGATAAAGATATCCTCCGGCAGTTCAGGCATGCAGAGCCTGTCGGCAGATAGATTGAAACGTCGGGCGTTCATCTCGGGACGAAAGAGGGTTATCGTGCCGTCTGCCCACTTGTAGGCTTTGAGCCCCTCAAAAATCTCCTGGGAGTAATGAAAAACGGAACACGCCGGATCAAGGGAAAAGGGGCCATAGGGTTCGATCCGGCCGTTGATCCACCCCTCACCCTCCTTCCATTCGACAAGCAGCATCCGGTCGGTAAATAGCCGGCCAAAGCCGAGCTTTGATTCGTCGGAACATTTGGGCTTTTTCCTGTCATCGGAAAGGGGTAAAATTTTGATGTCCATCTGCGAAAACCTCCGGTTGCGGCGCTCAGCGTCGGATTTTTGTACCTTTAGTGATTTACCATACAAAGCCCTTAACGGGCAAGGGTTTTCCTCTACCGGCATTGACACCGGAAGGGATTTTCCTGTATTGTAGAACGAGCATCATCACTCATTAAATGGAGCCTGAATGAAGAGGCTGACAGCCCTGATTAGCACAATTCTCTGCCTGATAGCCCTGGCCGCCTACGCAGACAGGATACCCGACGGATACAGGGAAACCCCCTGGGGAACCGACCTGCGCAAAGTCATGGCAGACTACCCCGACGGGAACCTGGGGAGACTCCATAACGATTACGTGTACCGCCAGTTTAATCCCAATCAGGAAACTTTCATCCGTACCTTCAGGTTCAAGGATGACAAACTGGTCAGCGTATCTATCAAGTTCAACCCCGACTACGTCAAGCGGCGCGGCACAACCAGAATACTCGCCACATACCGGAAGATGTTCGGCGACGGGGCCTACGAACGGGCACCATCGCCCCATGTGGTCACCTACACCTGGGAAGACACGGAAACCCGCATCTCGTTCGGCTATACACCCAAACGCCCCGACATGACCATCATGATTTTCCAGCAGAAATAATCCCGCCTTGATTTTTTCTCCAACGGTTGTTATATTTGCACTTAGCACTCCCCAACCGAGAGTGCTAACAAAGCTGTGACCGGAAATCGCGCACTTACTGACGAAGGAGAAAACACGCCATGACAATGACCATGCCTGTCGTTGCCGACAGCCTCAATCTCTATCTGTCCGAAATAAAGAAATTCCCTCTGCTCTCCCCGGAGGAGGAACAACTACTCGCCGTAAAATTCTACGAAGACAAGGATCTTGAAGCGGCACACCGTCTGATTACCGCTAACCTTCGCTTCGTGGTGAAGATCGCCGCTGAATACCGGGACTACGGCATGAGAATGCTCGACCTGATTCAGGAAGGTAATGTGGGTCTCATGATGGCCGTGCGCAAGTTCAATCCCTACAAAGGATTCCGCCTCATCTCCTATGCTGTCTGGTGGATCCGGGCCTATATCCAGAACCACATCATCTCCGGCTGGAGCCTGCTTAAAATCGGTACCACCCAGGCGCAGAAGAAGCTCTTTTTCAAGCTGAACCAGGCCAAAACCGCCATCAGACAGATGACCGGCCACGACGACAGCGAAGCAACCGCCCTCTCCCTGGATGTGCGGGAGTCAGACGTCGTAGAGATGGAACAGCGAATGCGCGGCGAACACTCCCTCGATGCGGAAATCGCCGGTGGCGACGGGCTCACCCTTCTGGACAGCCTGGCCGATGATCGTCAGAACCAGGAAGAGCAGTTGGCCGAGCTCCAGGAGAACAGGCTGCTGCAACACGGAATAGCCTCCGCCCTTACCTCGCTCAATGAGAAGGAGCGTTACATCATCGAACACCGTGTCACCGCCGATGCCCCCCTCACTCTCCAGGAGATCGCCGACCACTTCGCCATCTCCCGCGAGCGGGTGCGCCAGATCGAAGAGGGTGCCCTGAGAAAGATGAAGGCCGCTCTCACTCCGCTCCTCGCCGGGTAACACACCTGCTGACATCCGCCCTGCCATAATCAGGGAGGCCTGCAAGCGGCCTCCCTGATTATCCCTGCATATCCTCACCACACCCCCCTCTTAGCAATTATACCCCTCTCACCTGCTTCGACTCAAACATGCAAAATATATTGATTAATGGTAGTTTATCTGGAATAATTGCCGGGTTTTCCAACCGACATTCAATGCGCGAGGGAGAATCCACCTGCATGCCTGAAAACAACGTCAAAGACATGTCCCGTCGGTTCATAAATTTCATAACCTTTGTCGACCTCCCCATCAAGAAGAAATTCCGCCTCTTTTCCGTCGGTGTCCTTTTCTGGTTCGTGATGCTCTTCGTTGTCACCATGGCCGCTCTCTTCACCGTTAACCAGAAAACCGACAACATCGTCAGGGACCTTATTCCCCAGGACAGGCTGGCTCAGAAGATTGCCCGAAACATCCAGAGTCTGAACCTTGACGCCCTTGAACTTTCCAGAACGCCCGATATCAGGAGTGCCCTGCGCAGAATCGAGACGTCCAAGGCCCGCCTTGAAGATATCAGTGCATTTCTCTCAGCTCTGCAAACAGGGGGGAGAGTGAATGATTACTCGCGGGAAAACGGCAAACTGATCGAAACATTTACTACCTCGCCCGTCAGAGGAGACCTGGCCGGTGAGAAATACGTCCGTGAGATGACAACGCTCCAGGGAATTCTCGTCAAGAAATTTCAGGCATTCACCGACCAGAAAATGGAGAACCTGCGGGACAGCAACAGGGGCAATGTGAAGCTGAAGGACTACCAACAAACCCTCGACGAGGCACTGGCTCTGTCCAACAACTATTCAGCCAACACCTCCCACCTCTATACGGAAAACGCCGGAACAATAAACTCCACTGTCACGTATACCACTACCATCGTTGTTGTTGTCCTGGTCATCGCCATGGTTCTCCTTGGCATTTTCACCATCTGGATATCAAGATCCATCGCCAATCCGGTGAAATCCATCATTGAGCAGATTCACGCCCTGGGGACAGGAGACGTCGATCTGTCCAAGAAAATCGCAATCCACTCCAAGGATGAAATCGGTATCCTCTCCGCTGAATTCAACGGCCTCATGGAATCGATCCACGGCATGACGACCTTCAAAAAGGTCATCGAAGAAGACGACACTCTGGAAGACGTATACTCCCGCCTGGGGAATGTACTGCGGGAACATGTCGGCATCGATGAATTCCTCATCTACGAGATTCCGACCAACCAGAACAAGATGAGCCCGGTTTTCCCCCTGGTCCTCTCGGATAATGAATCGTTCTGCAGCCCTGACATCCTGGACAGCAGCGAACTGTGCAAGGCGAAGAAGACCAGCCACGCCATCTCATCTATGGTCTATCCCCACATCTGCAAGCAGTTCCAGATTGAGCAGGGGAAGGAACACTACTGCATCCCGATGATCATCGGCGGAGGGACCGGCGGAGTGGTGCAGCTCGTGTTCGACAAGGCCGACCCGCGTTACCAGGACCAGCATGACATCGACCGGAAAGTGTTCAAGGCGAGGCAATACGTCAAAGAGTCTCTCTCGGTGATCGAAGCCAAGAGGCTCATGGACACCCTGAGGGATTCCGCTCTCAAGGATTCGCTGACCGGCCTGTACAACAGAAGATTCCTGCAGGAGTGCACCGAGAACATGGTCGCCGGGGTCATGCGACGCGGCAAGAATATTGGCCTCATCATGTGCGACCTGGACTATTTCAAACAGGTGAACGACGTGTATGGCCACAATGCGGGCGATGCCGTGCTCAAGGAGACTTCCGACCTCATCAGGAGCAGCGTCAGGACATCCGACCTGGTCATTCGATTCGGCGGTGAGGAATTCCTCGTGGTCCTTCTTGACACCAACAAAGATGAAACCATGAAGGTGGCTGAAAAGATACGGGAAAGCGTGCAGAATGCCAAGTTCAAGGTCCAGGACGGGGTGCTCAAAAAGACCATCAGCCTCGGCGTCAGCGAATTTCCCATCGACACCCAGCTCTTCTGGCAGGCCATCAAATACGCTGACGTCGCGCTTTACAAAGCTAAGGAGACGGGACGAAACAAGGTCATCCGGTTCAGCGAGGAGATGTGGACCGGCGAGCAGTTTTAGCGGAACAGGAGGGGCATAGGGGCAACAATTTGTTGACAAAACCGGACCCCTCTCGTATTCTTTTTCATGAAAATTGAATAGCTAGCTTTCTTATCGAGAGTGGTGGAGGGACAGGCCCTGCGAAGCCACAGCAACCGGTTGCTCTGGTTTGCATTCGGTTCGAGGTCAAGGCGGCAGAGGGGAAACGACGAGCGTACCAATGGATACGGCAGGGAGTTTCCGACGAGGCCCGCAGACACTGAACCGACGGCGAAGCGGAGAACGTCAGGTGCTAAATCCTGCCGCAAGGCAAAGATGAGAGAGGCGCTTGGACGATGGTCGCACATCTGAAGCCCCTTCTCATCATCACTCGTGAGAAGGGGCTTTCTTGTGCTGAAGAGCGGAAGCTCGGAAGGCTGGAAGTAAAGACTTCCTTCCGCGCTACCCTGCTACAGGCTTCCGCACTGAAGAGTGAGAATCCAATGTCCGTCGGCATCGTACAAGAACAATCACTGACCATCGACACGGGGCTCCGGCTTGAGAGCGGCCGCATCCTGTCACCAATAACTCTCGTCTACGAGACCTACGGGACCCTCAACGCGGCGCGTTCAAACGCCATCCTGGTGACCCACGCCTGGACCGGCAACGCCCACCTGGCTGGCAAATCATCCGAAGACGATCCGAAACCGGGATGGTGGGACGCCATCGTCGGTCCCGGCCGTCTCCTTGATACGGACCGGTATTTCGTCATCTGTGCGAACGTCATCGGCTCATGCTTCGGGTCAACCGGCCCCGCCTCCATAAACCCCCGCACGGGCAAGCGCTACAACCTCTCCTTCCCGGTCATCACCGTGCGCGACATGGTGCGTGCCCAGGAGTTCCTCATCGATCACCTGGGAATCGACCGACTTCTTACCGTCCTCGGCGGCAGCATGGGAGGGATGCAGGCACTGGAATGGGCTACCCAGCTGCCGGAGCGCATCGCCTCCGCAGTTGTGCTTGCCGCGACGCCGCGCCCGTCGGCCCAAGCCATCTCCCTGAACGCTGTGGCCCGCTGGGCTATCTTCAACGACCCGACCTGGAAAAAAGGGGAATACCGCAAGAACCCCAAGGACGGGCTGGCCCTGGCACGGGGGATTGGCCACATCACCTTTCTCTCCGACGAATCCATGACCGCCAAGTTCGATCGCCGTTTCTCCGCCAGGGACGGCCTGTTCGACTTTTTCGGCCAGTTCGAGGTGGAGCGTTATCTTTCGTATAACGGCTACAACTTCGTCGACCGCTTCGACGCAAATTCCTTCCTTTACCTGGCCAAGGCCCTGGATCTCTACGATGTCTCCTCGGGGTACGAATCCCTGGAGGAAGCTTTTTCCCAGGTTCAGGCACCCCTCCAGTTTTTCGCCTTCACCTCCGACTGGCTCTATCCACCCTACCAGACCGAAGAGATGGTGAGCGTCCTCCAGAAGATCGGCAAACCGGTTGAATACCACCTTATCCCCTCCTCCTACGGCCACGACGCCTTCCTCCTCGAGCATGAAACATTCGCCCCCATGGTCAAAACCTTTCTGGAGACTGTGGAGGGAGAGTAACGGAGCATGTCATCATGAGCGTAAAATCGGAAAACCGCCGCTGGCTCCGGGAACAGATGACCCCCTACTTCTTCATCACCATGAAGGATGAACCGGAAGCGCTCGGCATCCTGGAACGGGAACTGGGGAGTCTCAGGGGAAACCGCCGGCTGATCCTGGCCGACCGGGACAAGACCCACATACTCGCCGTCCGGAACTATCCGGGCTCGCTCTACGAGACCCTTACCCTCCGGGAGATCCATGAGAGGGAGATCTCCTTTGCCATGTTTGTACATTCGGAAGGGCCGTTGCCGGGCATCCCCGAATCCCTTGAGATACAGCGGTTCGAATTCGACCGGAAAAGCAACGAAGAGATTAATGAGGGAATTGGCCCGGCCGTCCCGGCAACCGTCAGGGCGAAAATACGCGGGGAACTGCGTCGCAACTATCCCGACTTCGATATGGCTGATTTCGACCGGCTGCTCAGGATAATCTGGCTGAACCATGAACGGTATGTCCGGGTTGCACCATCGGTCCGCATCGCTCAGGTCCTGAACCTTTACCAGAAAGGGAACCAGGGGGGAGGACTTTTCCTGGATGTGGAGCCGATCGCTGCGGGGAATGAATCCCGTGTCCACTTCGCCGTGGGAAACCCTCCCCAGAAGGATTTTCTCATCCAGATAATGGAGGTATTCAAGCGCCTGGAACTGGGGGTAAACCGCGCCTACTGCCTGACCATATCCAACGGCGTTCACCCCTACTTTCTCGGCACCTTCTATGTCCGCTGCCAGGGGGGTGTCCCCCTGGACTGCGAGTCCAATCTCTACGCCAGGCTTCGGCAGGAACTCGCCACCACCCAGATTCTTGCAACCCGTTCCTACAGCTATCGGGAGTTCGTCGTCAACGGTCTCATGTCCGGAGAAGATGCCTCCCTTGTCAACGCCTTCATCTCCTTCTGCCATTCCAACCTGGCCCACAACCAGCCCGACCGCTTCGGGCTCGACGACGTACAGGGGGCGTTCCACAGCCATCCGGAAATGGGGCTCCAGCTCATCAGGCTCTTTCGGGTCAGGTTCGACCCGGCGCTCACCGACCGTGACCCCCTTTACCCAAAGGTCCTCGCCGAAACGGCGCAGGAAATCGAAGGGTACAACACCGGCCACCGCCACCTGGACGAGGTGCGACGCACTATCTTCCGCTGCGGCCTCACTTTCATCACGCACATCCTCAAGACCAACTTCTTTGTCCCGGAAAAGCAGGCACTCGCCTTCCGCCTCGACCCCGCCTACCTGGCCGACCTGGGCACCGACTTCACCTCCGACCTGCCGCCTGCAACGCCGTTCAGGGTAACCTTCTTCTTCAGCCGTTACGGTTTCGGCTACCACATCGGCTTTTCGGACATAGCACGGGGAGGGTGGCGGACTGTCATAGCCCGGTCACCGGACGACTTTACCACCAACGCAGCCACCCTCTTCCGGGAAAACTTCGTTCTGGCCCATACCCAGCATTTCAAAAACAAGGACATTTACGAAGGCGGCTCCAAGCTGGTGATGCTTCTGGACGCCTCCGACCTGATGCGGGCGAGGGAACGGGAACTGGAGATCTGGCGCCTCTACAAGCTCCAGTACGGAATCACCAACGCGTTCCTCGACATCTTCATAACCGATAACGGCGTGGCGCGAAACCCTGCCGTGGTCGACTACTACCGGGAAGACGAACCGATCGAACTCGGCCCCGACGAAAACATGCATGACGGCATGATCGAAGCGATCGCCCGTCTTTCCCGTCTTCGCGGCTATATGCTCGGCATCGGCATCATGTCGAGCAAGCGGGTTGGGATCAACCACAAGGAGTACGGCGTCACCTCCACCGGCGTGGTGACCTTTGCCGAAATAACCATGGGTGAACTGGGAATAGACATCCGCAGGGATCCTTTCTCCGTCAAGTTCACCGGCGGTCCCAACGGCGACGTGGCGGGAAACGCCATGCGCATCATGCTGGAGCGCTGCCCGAAGATGAAAATCGCCCTCATTCTGGACGGGACTGCAGCCGTTGCCGACCCCCAGGGAGCCGACCATGGAGAGCTCAGACGCATACTCCTCTCCCGGGACCTGGATGCCTTCGACCCGGCGGCGCTCAATCCCGGCGGAATCATGCTTTTCCGGACCGGCAGCAGAAAGGAAGGTCTACGCGAACTCTACCGGAAGGTAACCCGTGACATTACGGGCCTCCACGAGGAATGGATATCCATCGACGAATTCTCCCGGGAGTACGGCGAACTCCCCTTTACCGTCCCGTCGGATATCTTCATTCCCGCCGGCGGCCGCCCCGAAAGCATCGACGAAGGGAACTGGGAACGGTTCATCCTTCCGGACGGCACCCCCTCGGCACGGGCCATCGTGGAGGGGGCAAACTCCTTCATCACCCCTGCAGCCAGGGTTGAACTCCAGAAGAGAGACATAATCGTCATGCGCGACGCATCGGCCAACAAGTGCGGGGTCATCTCCTCCTCCTACGAGATCATCGCCAATCTGCTCCTCTCAGAGGATGAGTTCATGGCGGAAAAGGAGCGGTACGTCCACGATGTCCTCGAAATTCTGGAAAAACGGGCGCGCGACGAGGCGAGGCTGATTCTGAAGCGACATCGAGAACAGCCGGCACTCCTCTTCACCGATATCTCCAACTCCCTGAGTACCGAGATCAACGGCAATTACACCCATCTCTTCCGGTTCTTCCAGGAAAGGCCGGAGCTCTGCCGACAACCGCTGTACCGTCGCGTCATTCTCAGCCACCTGCCGCGCATGCTGCGCGAGGAACCCCGATACCGGCGGCGCCTTGCCAAACTCCCCCCCAAATACCTGTCCGCCATTCTCGCCGCCGAGATCGGCTCCTCCATGGTCTACAAGGGGGACCGTGAGGCAGAGTTCGAGGATGCCATCAGGCTGCATCTGACCCGGAACTTCTCCACGGAATGAGCGGTGGACCTCCCCCGTAAACATCGGGAAACAGGACAAACTCCTTGCCTGGAGGGGGCAATCATGCTATGTAGTAGCATCCGAAGCGGAGTAACCGATCATGAAAATAACCGTTCTCGGCAGCGGAACGTCAACCGGTGTACCGATGGTCGGTTGCCGTTGCCCGGTCTGTCTCTCCGGCGACCCGCGGGACAAGAGGACGCGTGCCTCAATCGTCGTCGAGATCGACGGACGCTACATCCTGGTGGACACTTCCACCGACCTGAGGAAACAGGCCATTCGTGAGGACCTCCCGCGTATCGACGCGGTGTTGTTTACCCATTCCCATGCCGACCATATCCACGGAATCGACGACCTGCGCGGCTTCCACTTCATCCACAGGCGGATCGTTCCCTGTTACGGCAGTGAGGAAACCATGTCGGTAATCTCACGGAACTTTGGGTACATTTTCCAGGGGCAGTCATCGGCAGGGTACGCACCACTCCTTGACCCCCATGTCGTTACGGGACCGTTCACACTTTTCGGCACAACCATTGTCCCGGTTCCGCTCCTTCACGGGGAAATGCCCACTACCGGCTACCGGTTCGGCGACATGGCGTACCTAACCGACTGCAGCCGGATCCCGGCCGGTTCCCTGAATCTTCTCGCCGGGCTGAGGATTCTGATCATCGACGCCCTGCGCTATACCCCCCACGACAACCACTTCAACATTGCGGGGGCGCTGGACGTGGTTGCACTGCTCAAGCCGGAACGAGCCATTTTAACCCATCTGACCCACGAAGTCCCCTATCGTGACGGGTCGAAGCTGCCGGCCGGGGTCGAATTTGCCTACGACGGCATGACGCTGGAATGACCTTCGTCCGCCGTGCTTCATTCTTCTCCGGGAGCAGCGGACCTTTATACGGCCAGAACCTGACAATGGACGGTGCTGATGCACACTGACATCCGCCTGCACGGGCAACCAGACCAGCATATCGAATATTACGCCATTGCTGCCGGCGTCGACGCCCACAAGCGCTTTTTTTTCAATTTTGACCAGTCAAGCGATGACGACCTCCGCTTCTTCTCGACCGGCAACGAATTCACCATCGGCAAAACCGGCATCAGCCACCATGGAAACGGCGGTACTTTCTGCGAGTACATGTTCGGCGTCGATCAGCCCATCGCCGACCTGGCCAAGGGTGACGTCATAAACCGGCTTGTCCTCTACGGCGGTCGCTATGGCAAAGATGCCGGCAACCTCATGTTCAGCGATTCTACCAGCGGCTTCCTCTCCTATGACAAGATATTCTTCGAGGGGAATGCCGTATTCAACTACTTTTTCTTCCTTCATTCCAGAAACATCGCCGGGACCCCCCAGCAGCAGCAGGAGCAGATACTGAGACTCCTCGGGAAGGCGATCAAGCGCTCCACCTCTGTGGGCGAGCAGGATGACAACGCCCTCATCGGCGAGATATTCGCCCTTCTCGACGACCCGGCTGCACAACTCTACCTCTTCAAGCTGATCAACAAGAATCACCAGGAATACTGCGACGTTTTCAAATTCCTCTACTTTCGCAACAAGAAGATCTCCGACGAAGAGTTCTCCCGCCTCTCGGAAATCGCCAGCCGATACGGCATAGACCGCTACCAGCAGGAGCGGATACGCATCGACGTCATGTACAAGCACCCGGACAACAGGCGAATCGTCGACGAATACAAGAACATCCTCATCGAATGCAACCGCAAGGGTGAGATCAACAAGCTGGAGAATGCCCGTCTGACCAGGCTGAAAACCCTCTCAGTCAGAAACAAGATTCCCGGGGCCCTCTTCTACACCCTGGATGAGATGCTGAAAAAAGACAAGAAGCTGGTGGATCTGGAGGAAAACGACTATATTTCCGAGACCAGGCAGATTCTCGAAGGGCTTTTCCTCTCCGAACGGCAGATTGAAAGCACCATCGACCGGGAGGACATGCTCAAACTCCTCTTTGCCAAGAAGCTGGCGGCAGAAAACCGCGACCACACTTTCGAAGAACTCCTCCTGGATGCCAGCAAGGCCTGTGACGAAAAGATCCGTGATGGCGCCGACATCTCCCTGCTGGAAGGCTTTTCCTACATCATCACCTACTTCGACCGGTACGATGCTGCTTCCTCCATCATAAGCCAGCTGGCATTCATGGAGAACGTCAGAAGCTCGGAAGAGATGCTGCGCAGCCTCCTCGGCAACAAAACCGAGTTCGACGCACTCAAACCGAAGCTCTTCGAGACACTCTTCATCACCGGCATTCTCGAAAACAAGTACCTGGGCAACTACGGACGGAAAAAAGTCACCATCCTGACTCGCGGCCTCAGCCTTATCGAAGAGAAACGCTTGACCATCCCCGATCTCCTCCAGCAACTGCTCGCCATCGATGCCGAAGAGAGGATATTCCTCGTCCTTCTGGAGCATGTGCGTGAACGGATACGCAACTTCTACTCCAAGTACGCCACCAAGGCCGACCAGGATGCCCTGAAGCGCGAAGTCAGCGACGAACTGCGGCACAAGAAGCTCATTGACCGGGAACTGCCGGAGGGGCTCTTCCGCGAAACCATCCTCGCCATCAAGAAAGAAGCCATCTACATCCACAACCTCCTCCCCACCATCATCGATACCAGGGACATCGCCTTGCGTGAGGACTTCCTGGAAAACTCAGGGCTCGACCGCTTCTACGTGGAGGAACTTGAACGGGAGTACTACGAACTGAACGGCCTCAACATGGAAGAACTCTACCAGATCAGGAAGGGGCTCAATTAGGACGCGCACCTTTCACCTTTCACCTTTCACCTTTCACCTTTCACCTTTCACCTTTCACCTTTCACCTCTAGCCTCTAGCCTCTAGCCTCTAGCCTCTAGCCTCTAGCCCCCTTGACATCCCCCTCTGTTTCCCCTAAAGTATCTCAGTGTGTAAAAATACTACTCAGTTAACATAACAGAGGTATCTATGGAATCTGTGCAGGCACGCCTTGCCAAGTTGAGGGAAAAGATTGCCGTCTTCGGCAAGGAGAATCTTGATGAGATGCTCCACGCCGTGGCGGAAGGAGCCAGACTGGTGACGGGCCGTGATCAGCTCCGGGTCTACCTTGAGGACCTGACCCGCGGCGCCCTCTCCTGCGTTTACGCTACCGGGCCACAGTCAACGGAAATCCGCGGGGAGACCTTTCCCATCATCTCAAGCGACGCCATGGTCTCAAGCGTGTTCGTCTCCCAATACCCGGCTGAGTTTCGCGACACCCACCGCCACGGGCTGACCCTGGACAGGGACTGGGCTGAGCGTTTCGGCATCGCCGCCTCCTATCTCCTCCCCGTCATCAGCCAGGGGAAATCCATCGGGGTGGTCTGCATCGACAGCGACCGAACCGGCGAGGTCATCCAGGCCCGCGGCAAGGCGCTGCTCGGAGAGTTCGTCTCGGCCGCAGCCGACCGGCTCGACCATGCGCGTAAATACCACCAGCAGCTCCTCCTGGCCCGACGGGTTGAAGAATACAAGAAACGTGAAGCTGCCGGCTTCATGGTCCGTTCGGCGGTACAGCTGATCGACCGTCTTTCACTTGCAGCTGTGCTTGTACCGGTGAGCGGTCCGGAAGGGAGCCGGGCCCTGGCAATCCTCGCAAGTCACTCGGACGATCCGGAACTGAAGGCTCAGTACGACGCCCAGGGGGCAATCGACCTCCAGCGGGGGAAATCCCTCATGGCCACCTACCTTGGGGACGATGCGGTCATTGCCGACAACCGCCTCCTGCGACCCCTCTACATCCCCGACCTTACCCAGCACACCTTGCAGAAGCGGGCTCTCACCGAACAAATGGCGCTACGATCACTCTACGTCGTCCCTCGCTACGAACCGGAGACCCGCAAGGTCATTTGCCTCGTCAACTACTTCACCCACGAACAGTACCGCTTCTCCGACTTCGAAATGGGTCTTCTCCAGACCCATGCGGAGATGGTGGAGCGGGTCATCACCGAAATCGGCGGTGAACACCTGGAGATACAGGTACTCGCCGAAATCACCGAACTGCTCCGGGAACGAAACGAGGAACTTCATCCTTTCCTGACAAAGGTCCTTTCCAAGGCAACCGAACTCATCGGCGCCGACACCGGCAGCATCGCGATCGTCGCAGAGCGTGAGGGGGGGAAATGGCTTGTTGTTGAGGATGAAACCGGTACGATCGTCGGCGCGAAAAGCAAGGAATGGCTGAAGAAAAACATCCCCCCCTTCAGGATCGGCGGCCCCGATCTGGCGCCTGCCGAACGGAGCTTGACCGGTTACGTGGCGTGGGCAAAACAGCCGAAGATCATTGCCCACGTTGAGGAAGAGCAGCAGCGTGGAGGGTTCCACCGCTCCATGCACGATCTCATCAAAAGTGAAATCGCCGTGCCGGTGGTAAGCGACGACGAGGTGATCGCCGTCGTTTGCCTCAACTCCCTGAAACCGGCCTACTTCACCGAAGAGCACAAGCGGATACTCCAGATCATCGAACGGCTGACCAGCCGCCACATCTCCGACCTTCAGAGGATTGAGCGGCTCCAGGACGAGGTAACACGGCTCCAGTCAGACGTTGCCTACAAGGACCCTCACGTCTCCTCCTACCGGCTCGGCAACATCATCGGCAACAGCCGCAAGGCCCAAGAGATCGTCGACTTCATAAACACGGTGTCGGTGCCGCTCTTCAACCGGATCACCCTCTGGAGCAAGAACGTTCTCCAGGAAGCGACCATCGGCCTTCCATCCATACTCGTCCTCGGCCAGACCGGCGCCGGCAAGGAGTTTTTCTTCAACAACCTCTATAACAAACTTAACGAGATGTACCGGTCCGAGATCAATCCGACCGGCGAACTCCCGGTGAAAAAGACCAACATCGCGGCATACAGCGGCGAACTGACCTATTCGGAACTGTTCGGCCACAAGAAGGGTGCCTTCACCGGCGCCTACAGCGACCGGAAGGGAATCCTGGAAGAAGCGGGCGGAGGAGTCGTCTTCCTTGATGAAATCGGCGACGCCGACCCGAAAACCCAGGTGCAGCTGCTCCGTTTCCTGGACAATGGCGGCTTCGTCCGCCTGGGGGACAACCTGGAGCGCTACAGCAGGGTCCTTCTGGTCGCCGCTACCAACAGGAACCTGCGGGAGGAGATCGCGAAGGGGAATTTCCGGGAAGACCTCTACCACCGCCTTTCCGAGCTGTCCATGCAGGTCCCTTCCCTCAACGAACGGCGCGAAGACATCCCGGACCTGGCAGTCCACTTCCTCGGCAAGCTTTACCGCACCTACCGCGGGAAGGACGATGCCCGTGACGAGCCACCCTCCCTGTCTGACGAAGCGAAACAGGTGCTCGTCGGCCACAGTTATGAAGGGAATATCCGGGAACTGCGGAGCATCCTCCTGCGGGCGCTCTTCTTCCGCAAGGGAATGGTGGTGACGGGAGACGATATCCGCCGGGCCATCCGGGACGGGATACGGGAGACGCTCCCCCTGGCGGCAGCAACCCTCAATGAGCAGGTGGCAGGAGAAATTCTGGCTGACATCGACAAGGGAAAGGATTTCTGGACAGCGGTCTACGAACCCTATTCGCGCAACATGATTTCACGGGACGTGGTACGGCTCGTCATCGAACAGAGCAGGGGAAGGGCCGGCAAGGGGATGCCCCAGATCGCCCGCCATCTCAAGGCAATCAGCGGCGACGTGAACGGGGATGAGGAAGAGCGAAAACGGTTCTTCAAATTCAAGAATTTTCTCTACAAGACGGTGAAAATCTAAGGCAGCAACCTGGGTTGGGGATCAGAAAAGCAAGATATCTTCTACCGATCAATGATCCCCGGTCCCGGATTCAGGCACGCCGGCGCAGGTAGGAGAGAAACTCCTCCTGGGAAAGTTCCTTCTTACGGACGAGATGTTCGATCTGGCGGCTCATGGCGCCCCGTTCCCCCAGCTTCATGCCGTCCTTCACGAGGACGAAGAAGGGGATGTTGCGCGTTTGGGGATAGAGGCTGTAGCGGTCGAGAAGCTCGAAGGCCGACATGTCAGGGAGCATGAGCGTGCTGAAAATCAGGTACTGGCGGCCGGTGGTGGCGAGGGCCATCCCCTCCTTGCCGGTGTAGGCGTTGACAACTTCAAAGCCGAGGGACTCCATCGCCTTGGCAACCTTCTCTTCGCCCTTGCGTGATATGATGAGCGCCTGCAGGTCATAATCCTCCACGTCTTCGGTGAGCCCCAGCACCGCAAGCCGCTCCGCCAGATAGTCAGCCTCCAGCGGCAGCGTGAAGAAGCCCGATACCGGGAAGACTCCGCCGACCCGCCCCTTTTCGCTGAGGAACACCGGAAGAACAGGAATATCGCGGGTCTCGGGATCGCTCTTCATTGACAGAAGGATTCCCCAGCCATCAGTAGAATGGGAGGACAGGTCGAGCACCACCCCGAGTGGCCGCCCCTCCGCCAACTCATTAAACTCCGCGATACGGGAACCATAGCCGGCAGCCGCCAGATAGCTCCCCACGATTTCTCCCCGTTCCGGCCGCCCCCCCAGCCCCAATATCCAGAGTTCCCGTCCCTTCGCCGTTGCAGCCATAGATGCTCCCGTAGTATCGGCGTTCTTCATTCTTAATTAAATAGATACCACATTTTCCGTTCACCGCAAATAAAGTTTCTTCCTCTCTCACCTCTCCCCCGTTGAAAACGGCGCCGGTATGTGGTAGCGTTCGATGAAAGAAGGTCGCGGACCCTGGTCCCATACCCAGGCTTTCAAGGAGGAGTACCCATGTCAAGCAACGTCTATTTCGCCGATATGCGTGCCGGCCACAAGGAAAACCTGTTCGGCAAGATCGGCCGGCTCATGCAGGAGTGCGGCATCAAGGGACGGGTCGTCCCCGGCGACCTGGTCGCCGTAAAGGTCCATTTCGGCGAGCGTGGCAACCATACCTTCATCCGTCCCATCTTCGTCCGACGGGTGGTGGAGGAGCTCAAAAACTGCGGTGCCAGCCCTTTCCTGACCGACTCATCCACCCTCTATCCGGGGGAACGGAAAGAGGCTGTTTCGGCCCTCGCCTGCGCCATCGAGAACGGCTTTGCCTACGCGGTGGTCGGTGCCCCCCTCATCATGAGCGACGGACTGCGCGGCCACACTGCAGTCAAGGTCTCCATTCCCGGCGAACTGCTTCAGAGCGTAGAAATCGGAGCTGAGATCGTGGAAGCGGACGCCCTCGTGGCGGTCTCCCACTTCAAGTGCCATGAACTGACCGGGTTTGGCGGCGCGCTGAAAAACCTCGGCATGGGATGCGCCAGCCGGCAGGGGAAGCTGACCCAGCACTCCAACGTCGCCCCCAAGGTGGCGGAAAAGTTCTGCACCGGTTGCGCCCTCTGCCTCAAAGCCTGCGTCCACGACGCCATAACTATCATCGAAGGGAAAGCCCGGATCGACGCTGACAAGTGCACCGGCTGCGGCCGCTGCATCACCACCTGCCAGGTCAAGGCTATCAACATCCAGTGGAACGAGGCCGCTCCCCTGGTCATGAAGAAGATGAGCGAATTCGCCCTGGGAGCTGTCCGGGGAAAAGAGCACAAGTCCCTGTTCATCAACTTCATTACCCAGGTATCCCCCGCCTGCGACTGTTACGGCCACGCAGATGCCCCCATCGTCAACGACATCGGCATCTGCGCCTCAATCGACCCGGTCGCTCTCGACCAGGCCTGTGCCGATTTAGTGAATGCCGCACGAGGCAACCCGGATACGGCCCTCACCAGCGGCCTGGAGCCAGGAGGAGACAAGTTCCGCGGCGTCCACCCGGATATCGACTGGGAGATCCAGCTGGAGCATGGGGAAAAGATCGGGCTGGGAACGCGGAAGTATGAGCTAGTGAGAATTTAGCTGAAAGCTGCCAATGATGAAAAAAGGCCGGGGGGATTCCCCTGGCCTTTTTCATCAGATTTCCAAATAAAGCGAACATTCCGAGATAGCCAGGAATAACAAGAGGTGGAACCAATTAGGCTCCACCTCTGACACAACATGGCGCACCTTATTTAGCAGGGATGCACATTCGCTGAACCAACCACCTTCGGTTTCGTGTAGGTTTGCTTTTTCATCGGTTTATCTCCTTTCCGCACGTTAGGTTTTCGTGCACGGTTCTGACTCCACGATCGCAATATCCAAATCTAACTCCAACCTGGCAACACCCATTACCATTACCATGGAGTTTTACTGTTCCATAGCTGGCTGTTCGGATAGGTTGCCCCGCCGGTGCGCCCGGCGGTGGTAGCATCATGACAATACGTTGTGTAGGAAAGAGGCGACGCATCAGAGGGAGGAGTTTGACTATTAGTATCCGACACCGTACCAAAGAACCAGGGGCCGGGATAATGGGCGCTACTGCTGCTAGAACTGATTGACCTAGTCCCATTGTATCGTGCACCGCCACCGGGGAAACGACCGGCTCCATTGCCGGTAGAATAAATGGTAGACATCTGATTGCCGGCCGTAGTAGCCCCATTCACCGGGGTTGGAGCGACGCTCCCGCCTGAAACAACCTTTCCGCGATGCGTGAAGTTGAGACAGTTGGTCACCATAAGTCGCGGCAGACGGTAGTTATGCGGCGTGTGGCACTTGGAGCAGGTGTACGCATGAACTGCGTTGCTGGCGTTCTTGTCATTAGTAGCATTCGTGGTCGCCCACCCTTCGACCGTGCCGTGAATCCTCGACCGCGATTTCCAGGCGTCAGGCACCACATTCTGCCCCGCCTTGGGAGCGAGATTCGCCTTGGAGTGACAGTTGGTGCATAGCCCGGCAAACTGGGCGTCGGTCAGGGTATTGAGCGAAGTCCCGTTGGTTCCCCACGTCCAGGCAAGGTTGGTGTCCGTCGAGTTCTGGGCTACCGAGGCCTTGTTGGCCTGCAGCGTGTTCTGGTCGATGTGGTACGCCGGAATACTGCCACCGGGCATAATTGCCTGTTTGCTGCCGCCACCCCGCTTCTCGTTGGTAGTTGAGGGAGTCCGATCCTCCTGGTAGAACGAGGTGACCCAGGTCCCCTTCAACAGCGGCACCGCGTAATTCTGGTCGCTGACCAGCGTCGTATTCTTGGTGACGCCGTGGGGATCGTGGCAGGGCGTACAGAGGCCACCGATCTGGTGGGCGGCGTCGGGAGGATTGTCGAGGGTCGTAGATGCACCGAAGTGACCGCCAGCATTGGCGTTCTTGGCATTGGCAGTCCCCGCCTTATAGGTGTAGCGCTGGGTAGACGGGAAGGTGCCACCAGCCGCACCGAAATAAGGGGTATCCCAGTAGCCGAGGATGGCCTTGGAGGCGCCGTAGGTGCCGTACCCCCATGGTGTCGTTCCCGCACTGGCGGTCTGGTGACAATCGAAGCAGAGTCCCGCTCCCGGATTGTAGACGTTTTTGTCTGCGGTTGAACCGCCCGCTGCCGGTTTGTAGGTGACAGAATATCCTGCCTGGCCGGCCGTCGTGTCCTTCAGAATAGCGCCATGCTTCCGGCCCGTGGCGCTGGAGTAGCTGCTGGTTACGCCGGCCACCTTGGAACCGTGGGAGTTATGGCAATCGTAGCAGAGGACCTTACCCGTACCGGTGCTGTTCGTCCACGCCTCCGTGGCTGCATCGAGGGTGTTGTGGGCAAAGCCCTGCTGGTTGCTGGCGGCATTGCCGTGGGCGGAAAACGCCTTCGTCACGCTGGCTTTGGGGGTTGTATTGTTGCCGCTCATTTTACCCCAGGGCGTGGTGCCCGTCTGGCTGTAGCGTTCGTCGACGCTTCTGCCGTCCCATGCATACTGCTTGGGTGTCTTGCCGTCGCCGAAGGGTGTTGCGGTGTCGCTGGCCGAACTGTGGCAGCCGAGGCAGACGTTGTTCAGCTTGTCCATGTCATGTCGGGTACCTGCGGCGCTGTAGGATATAAAAGTGGCAGCACTCACGCTCGTAGGACGCGCACCCGCCTGGTAAACGACAAGGTCCACGGTTGAGCCGGTCTTGAGGGAACCACCATGGTATTTGACGTTGACGGTACCATCGCTGTTCGCTTCCCAGTGGCACTGGTAGCACTGCTGATCAGTAACGGTGCCTCCCTGGAGGTGGTGGGAGTTCCCGCTGCTGAACTGGCTCATGACGGCAGTCCTGTCGCCACGCTGAACGAATTTATGACAGATGGTGCAGCCACCGATGGCCTTGAACCCTTGGTTGTGCTTATGACAGGAGATGCAGTCCACTTCTTTCGCCTGATTCTCGTGGCTGACTACTGCGGCCATGTTCTGCTTGTGATACCAGGTCTGTGAGTGGCAGACCTCGCAAATCTTAGTGGAGTTGGTGATCGCCGCCGAATAGACCCCGAAGCTCGGATTGGTAGCGTCGTTCTCGGTGGTCTTGGACTTGAACAGCACGGCGCTGCCGGGGAAGGTGGTCGCATCAGGCGGAGTAACGCTCACCTTGATCCGGGAGATATTGGTGGAACCAGTTATATGGCAGGTGGTACAGTCAAATGCCCCGTACTTGGTGCCGGGGAGTCCCCAGCCACCGTTGGCGTTCCAGTAGGAAGTGCTCTTGGAACTGTTGGTCGCGTTGGTGCTGTTGTGGAGGAGTGGATTGTTGGCCCAGGCCGTCGCAACGAAGGTCGTCACACTGTCGGATTGGGTGGTATGCCCCGAGCCACTCACGTTGACAGCCGACGTGAGGTTGTTGCCGCCAACAGCTGATGCCTGGGCTTTTACCGTGAGAGTGGTGTTATAGGTAGCTCCCGGAGCAAGTACACCGGTGGTAGCGCTCCCCAGCACGGACGGAAGAACGAAGCTTGTCGTGTTCCCCGTTTCCGTGCCAATAGCGATAGTGAAGGTGGTGCTGCCACAGAACGCACTGTCGTTGTTCGTGACGGATAGCGTATAGACCGCCTGCTGTCCGGGCTGAACATTCGCGTTGGAGCTTAAGGTCACGGTCGGCGCATTCGCCGTGCAGGTACCAGCCGTGACGGTGAAGACCCCCGTGCCGGTAGCGGTGCCGCCAGGAGTCGTTACGGACACATTTTTGGCGCCGGTCGTTGTTGCAGGAGCAACGGCAATCGGAATCGTAATCGTCGTTGCATTGACGACGGTGAAGGCGCCAAGCGTTATGTTGGCGTCATTGAAGCTGACCGCCATGGCTCCGGTAAAATTGGTGCCGGTGATGGTGACAGTCGTTGGGCCTGTTCCCTGGGACATGGTGTTAGGCGATGTAGACGTAACCGTTGGCGGAGCAGGGGCATTTACCGTGAAGACCCCTGTGCCGGTCCCGGTTTGGCCGCCGGGGAGGGTAACTGTCACGTTGCGCGCCCCTGTTGTAGCTCCTGCTGCGATTGTTACCGGCACGGTCAAGGTGGTGGCGTTAACATAGGTTACCGCCCCCAGAGTTATGCCCGTACCACTGACTGCCACCGTGGCACCGTTCAAGAAATTCGTGCCGGTTATGGTCACCGTGGTCGGCCCTGCACCTTGTGTCATGCTGTTAGGTGATGTTGAAGTCACCGTCGGAGCTGGCGCCGCGTTGACCGTGAAGGCGCCAGTACTGGTGGCACTCCCCCCATCCGGGTTGGTGACCGTCACGTCGCCCGCACCGGTAGTCGCGGCCGGGTCGATGCTTATGTTCACGGTCAGCTGGGCCGAACTGTTGAACGTCGTGGAATTGACCGTGATGCCGCTGCCGCTGAAGCTCGCCGTTGCACCGCCCTGAAAGTTGGTGCCAGTGATGACGACGTTCAGGGTGGCACCCTGAATCCCGCCGGTGGGATTGAGCGGCGTCGATAGGGTCGGCGGCGTGACCGTGCGCTTCGCGAGAATTACGTCGCGATAGAGCGGATAGGAACTCACGGAAGAGATCGTATAAGTGACCTGATGGGTGTGTGTGCGTGATGCTGTTCCTGCCGTCCCTGTTGTACTGTTGCTGATTGTCGCAGATGGCGCGCCTGAGGTAAATACCTTGCTGCCGCCATGGTTGAATGTTGCAGTGCCACCGGTTCCACCCGGAGTGGTGCTACCGACCAAGAGGTTGTTGGTGTACGGCACTGCGTTTGAAATGACGGTCCACCCTCCCGTTGGGGCAGCATCGAACATGGCGATGAGACCAATGGGAATTGTTGTTGCTCCGCCGGAACTATTGTAGGCAAATACGACGTTGACATAGGGGGGGGCATTATTATCCGCGGTGAATGCGTTAGACGCCACAGCGATGGTGTGAGTGTGAGACGCGACGCCAGTGGAACCTCCGGGGTTGGCGTTAGTGGTACCGGAAGACGCCCCTGACGTGACTGCTACGGTAGTACCATGATTGTGTGTTGCGGCGCCCCCCGTAGCGTTGTCGGAATAGCCGCGCAGATAATTATTGTCAAGTGCCGTGTAGTGCGTCCAACCGCTGGGTAGTGAGGCGGTGTCAAAGATCGCGATGACATTGGCGGGAATGGTGGTCGGATTGCTTGCCTTGATGAATAGGAGGTTTTTAAAGGGCGGCTTATGGTCAACGGTCGTCATAGTTGGGGCCGCCCAAGTGTGTGTGTGTGTTGTAGATGCCGCTGTAATGCCAGTCCCCGCTGCATATTGGCCTGCCGCTCCGTTAGTAACGGAACTGTAAGTCAACGTATGTGTATGGGTATCCGATCCTGCCGTTGCTGCACCATAGGATGCAGCGGCACGGGGAAAGACCCCGTAAAACGCATCCCCGGCTACGCTGGAGATGCTGGTCCATCCCGCGGGTACAGCACCGTTGGCGGTGTCCCAGAGCAGGATGACGTCTCCCGACGCAGCCTTTACCGGTTTTTCCTGGTACATAACTATGGTTGCCAGCAAGGTCGACATTACAATCAGCCCCACCTTAACCCACAGATTCATCCCCCTAATTTTCTTCGCCATAGCTTTTCCCATATCAGGTCCTTCCCTATTGTCATGAAATGTTTTCATTTATGTGAGGCTGACAGCCAGTTCGTCCGGAGCAGGTTAGTATCCATGTTTTAACACAGCTTCCCCTGCCCGTCCGCACGACGGGCAGGGAGACCGCTGCCTATTTTTTGAATGTGCTCTTCAGCGCAAAAATTGCCGACCTCAGCGCCTTCAGATTACTTATATAGCTGCTGACCGGTGCAGACTCTCCATCGTAGAGTCGCCGCATCTGGTCAGCTATCTTCCCATAGACTTCGAAGGAAACCCGGCCGGTGCTGTCCCGCTTAGGGAAATACTTGATGCTGGGATCGAAAGTCAACAGTGCCGCAAGAAGGTAGGTATCTTCGATAATCGAAGTATTCTGGTCTTTCATGACGAACGCCGAATGCTGATTCATTGCCATTTTTATTTTTCCCTGTTCATTTTCATGCCGCGCAGAAGGCTGCGAGGTGGTCCTCCCCGCATAATCACCGGCAGTTGTCTTACGTTACCAACGGTAAATGCGTACTGAAAAAATCATCGGTTACAGGTTCTCTTCCAGCGAAGGAGACATGAGCCTGAACTGCCAGACACCGCGACACAGCATATGACGGACGGTGTTACTGAATTGCTTTAAAGTGGGAGACTACGAGGGAATCAGGCTGGGGGTGCACGTGAGGCAAGGAGGTTTATTCGCGGGTCAGATAGATAGGCGAGATGTTGCGGGGTAACTACCGATGTTACAAAAGAGGGTGCACGGAGGGAGAACGGATGGGGAAGGGCGCCAACAGCGAAAGAAATCTTTTTAGCGTCCGGTTTATGGGAATTACCGGAAATCCCCCCGTGGGAGTGTACATCGTCAATATCGGCATCGTTTTGAACAAGGTTGACATGCCTACAGGTGTGTGCGGACGTGCCAGGATCTGCGAAGGGCGCGAAGTAGTCGCCCTCCGTACCCAGCACACCCACGGCCAGATAGAGAATGATAAAAAAACATATAAATGGTGCTTGCAACAGTTTCTTCATCATGACCGTCTCGCGTAATCCATGAACTTACTGCAACTTTTCCCAAAAAACATTCTGACCCGGCCAAGCAAAGCATTTTTAGTGCCATTCGGAAGTCATTACATTACCCCAAGCACTCTTACTGGCAGGAGGTGCCAAAACTCTAACCGTATTCAGAAATATTACAATTTACAAATTAAACAAGCTATCCAATATTTATATTGTGTTATTGCTTATTTCCCGGGTAATTTTCATGTGCAACTACACACACAAATACCATTCGCAGCAACAATTTCACTGGAATACAGCAGTTTTGTGAACACTTTCGCATGCCCACCCACATTATTAATATTTTTAAACCGTTATTATGCGTAGGCATTACGCAAAAAAGAGAAATCGTATCTACTCGTTGGAAGACGTTGACGTGGCAAAACAAATACGCTGTTCGCTGAAGATAAAAAAAATGGATTAAGAGGAGGCTCCCAGATCAGAGCACATGTCGGGAGAAACCATTGGGAAAGAACCAACTAACAAATTTTTAGGCGATTTCACACACTCCGTTCGCGGAACAGGAGGCATCCAGCGGCGACAACGGCAAACCCCACGAGAATTGCCGCCTTGCCATAGAGGGAAACACCGGCAGCAGTCGCCGCAATGCCCCAGGATTGCACGAGTGCCCCGCCGATGAACATACCGACCACCACGAGGCCGGCATCCGCGTCTCCCTCACCTGCCTTGATCAACTGCCGGAAGGGGCACCCGCCGATAAGCACGGAAACCCACCCCACCAGGGCCATCCCGAGGAAGCTCCATACGTGTTCCAAATGGGCGCCGGGTTGGCCGTAGAACCCCGGGTTGAATGTGCCGCTCACAAGACTCAATCCGGCGGCCGCCACGAGGAAAGCCATGAATCCCCAGAGCATGTAGGACCTGAATCCGATCAACATGATGTCGCGGACGCTGCCGGTGATGCAGAAACGGCTTCGCTGCGCAATAAAGCCGAGCAACAGGCCGGCGGCAAGCGATATGAGCAGGGGTGCATGCTGGGCGGCGCTTCCCCGCGCCGAAAAGACGAGAAACCCGGGACGGGCAAAAAGAAGTACCAGCAAAAAGAGAAAGGTGGCAGGTATGAGAAAACCTTCCCCTCTTCTGCCACGATCGGCGGGACCAGGCTCCACCCCATTGGCAAGCCCCCTTACCCCAATCCACACACCGGCCACCAACCCTGCAACTCCTGCCAGAGCAGTCAGGTCACCGGCAGTCAGACGCAGGAACAGCTTGATGGGGCAGCCGATGAACACAGCGCAGCCGATCATGAGTAAAATCCCGGCAACAAGCCGCGGTAGCGGCGCACTTCCGCCACGGGAGCGAAACTCCCGGAAGATGACAGCGCTTGCCAGCGATCCGAGAACGAAGCCGATCAGTTCCGGGCGCAGGTACTGCATACGGGAATTATCCTGAAAACCAAGGGCTCCTGCACTGTTTTCGATGAAGCAGGAAACACAGATCCCGGAATTCTCCGGGTTCCCCCACACCGCCAGCAGCACGCCGAATCCCCCGAGGAGGAGCCCCGCTGCCACAACCATCCAGAAATGCCGGTCGCGCACCATCTACTCGCACCCTCCCGCCAAACGGCTCCTGAGATAGTTGACCTTCTGTAACGAAGCAGCAATGGTCCGGTTCCCCGGGTTGGCCGCGGCCCGTGCTCCGATGTTTTTCAGTCCCTCATCAACAAGCCGCTGGATGTCGGCCCGTCGCGACAGGGGACTCTTGTCGTCAAGGTAATCGCCATTCAGCTTGATCCCGGCGACGTAGGAGGCCACCGCCTCGTCCAGTGCCCCCATATCCCGCAGGATTTCCCCCTGAAGGATATAACCGTGGGCCTCGCCGGGGTACTTGCGGACAAGTTCATCCAGTTTCAGAAGGGCTTCCTGGTTCTTCCCCTCCTTGCGCAACGCGTCAACCGGACCGTAGAGTTTGGCAATGAACTCGACACGTGCGTGGTAGGCCATCTCCCGCTCCACTGCCTTGTCGAGACCAGTGGCTGCTTTCCCTTCTCCCGTACCGGCTTTCATGACGAGGAGAACGACAAGGGCGATAAGGACGAGCGCCAGACATGCCCAGCATAATTTGTCAAAGGTGTCTTTGAACATAGCATCTCAGTAGTTAGTCTGTGAGGGGTGAGTGTCCCGTGGAGCGAATGTGCCCGAGTGTCAGCCGCTGTAGACGAAATTGAGCAAAGCCGGCCGATCGGCCGGTGCTCAATGAGCCGTACAGCGGCGACATGAGGGGACTCTGAGCGCAACGGGGCGCTCACCCCTCATAGATTCAGGCTAATATTTCTGGTACGGCGGCATGTTCACCCGCTTCGCCATCTCCCGGATCGGATCATAGTCGCTGTCGGGAAGCTCCTCATAACCGTCAATCCAGGCCGCCTTCATTACCTTCAACCGTTCGCCGTCAACCTCGGCGACGTCCGTCGGCTTCAGGGCCAGGAGAGCATCCTTCACCTTCTTCACCAACGCAGGATCGGTCCCCTTTGCCGCGGCGAAGGTACAGTAGGGTATGGGCTTGCTCTGGGCAAGGACGACGAAATCGTCAGGAGCTATCTTCCCCTCCCGTGTCATGGTCTCCAAATCGAGGACCGGCGCCGCGGCCACGTCGTACTGGCCATAGAGGACGCCGTAAATCAGCTTTTCATGTTTATAGGAACCGGGCGGGATCGAGTAGAACGCCAGGTCATTCTCCGGGTTGATCCCCGCCGCGAGCATCAGGTCATACTCGGCCAGATATCCGGTCGGAGCAAGCATCGGGCCGAACGCCAGCCGTTTCCCCCGGATGTCGGCCAGCTTTTCAATGCCGCTCCCCTTCCGGGCGATGATCGCCCCGGCGGTACGGGCGCCGAACTTGCCCCGTTTTTCGGAGGCGACGATCTGTACTCCCTCGTTTTCATGGAGGACAATGTAGAGGAGCGAGTTTGTGTGGGTAAAGGCGAACTCGCCTGCCTTGAAGCGCTTTTCGAAGTCGAGGGTATCTACCGGTACCATCACGAAATCGACCCCCACCTTGTCAGACAGGTAGCGGGTTAGGGGGAGAAAGCGCTCTGTTGTCTCCTGCTCGCTGTTGCAGAGCATGTAGCCGATCTTGACGACCGGACGGTTTCCTTCGGTCTTGCAGCCGGCGACGGCCAAGAGCACGACCAGGACGATAAAAAGTCCGATTATTCGGTATATCCGCATGATGGGTTCCTGTAGTGATGCATTAATGTGGTAGTCATCTGCACGCTTCATCCATGCCGTCGAGGGTCCCAAGCATGACGTATGCCCTCCCCCGGCATCCCCCGCGGCATTCAGCCAGTTCCCGGCAACCCCGGCATCCTTCGGGATCATGCAGGAGCCTGCGCCTGAACTCCCTTTTTTCCGATGAAGCGATGATCTCCTTCAACGAGATTGCACCGATAGTGCCAAGACGTACCGGCAGGGTCGGACAGGGGTAGACTCCACCATCCGGCGAGATGGCGATCATGGTATTGGCCGCCTGGCATCCTCCTTGGGGGAACGGCACCCCCGGGTTGAAGGGGCGCCAGAGGAAGGGATCGTGGATGGTTATGTTGACGCCCTCTGTGCCACCGGAAGCCGCAAGGTCTCTCTCCAGTCCCCCCTGCTCGTCCCGCGACAGGAAGAACGGTGCCTCGCCGCTGTAGAGGCGCTGCATCGGCAGCACCAACCGGTTGAATCCATGCGCACGACAGGTCGAGACGACTTCCGGAAGCAGCCGCCAATTGTCACGGGTCACCGACCATGAAACACCGAGGGAAGGCTGAGCTGTCAGGCGCCCCAGTTCATCGAGAGATGCGACAGCCAGGAGGATTTCCTTGACGCCAAGCCCCTCGACAGCATTCCCGTCGAGGAGCGAAAACGAGACGGGAGTTATCGTGAGCGAAACGGCGGCCGGCATCCCTCTTAACTTCTCCAGAACTGCATGCAGCCCTTCACCGGTACGGGGTGACGGATCATACAGCTGGAGCATGAGCGGACGGCAGGCGGCGATGTCGGCAGCTATCCGCAGGAGGTAATCGCTGGTGGGGGCGTCGGAGGCCAGGTCCCAGTAGACGGTGATCGGTGTTGCCAGTTCCATGCAGATGTTCCTCGGCCATGAACCGCTGCGGGCAGACCGCAGGGGGTCACCGGGACGGTTCGTCGTCACCCCAGCAGTGCGGGTCGGGGCTGTTCATGTCGCCGGTCAGGGCCAGTGCCCGGGCGGTACATCCCCCCAGACAGTCTTCATATTTGCTGCAGCCGCTGCATTTACCGGTCGGCTGTTTGTTGCGCATCTTCTCCAGAACCGCCGACTCCTTCCAGACCTGCCGGAGGTCATCCCTGACGATATTGCCGATGACGATCGGGATAAAGCCGCAGGGGGTCATGTCGCCGTTGGCCTTGATGTTGAGCGAAAGCTTACCGCAGACGCTCCCCTTGACGAGACTTCCCGCACCCCGTTCGCCAAGCAGCGCGATGATCGGGTCGTCGAGGGAGATGTCGAGCTCCTTCACTTTCCTTTTCGCAACGAGGGCGTGACGGTAGAACTCTTTCCACTCTTCGGGGGTCAGGTCCAGATCGTCCTTGTTGGCCATGCCGAGACCGGAGCACTTGAAGTTGTGGAAATTGAGCTGCCCCGCACCGTGCCTGAGGGCCATCGCCACAAGTTCATCGATGGTCGTGCTGTTGATGCGGCAGATGACCGTGGAAATGGAAGTGGCGATGCCGACCGACTGGAGATGACCGAGTGCGGCAAGGGCACGGGCATGGCTTCCGGAAACTCCGCGGAAGGTATCATGGACATCGGCGATGTGACTGTCGATGCTGATCCCGACCTTGGTGAATCCGGCTTCCTTGAGAGCAGCTGCCTTCTCGCGGTCAAGCAGCCAGCCGTTGCTGTTCATGGAGACGCGCAAGCCCAGGCCGCTGGCGAATGCCGCGATCTCCAGAAGCTGGGGGTGGAGCAACGGCTCGCCGCCACCGAAGTTGACGGAAAACACCCCTGCCTTGGCAACCTTTTCCAGGCATGCGTAGAGCACGTCCTGCGGCAGTTCCTCGTGGGTATCCTCGCGGCTGTAGCAGTGGTTGCAGGCAAAATTGCAGCTGTTGTTGATGGCCCAGTTGATGGTAAGGGGTGCCTGCAGCTGGGGCATGGTATCATTCTGCATAGACGATGAAACCTTTCACGGCCAGTTCGTCGAGAAATGCACGAACATCGGCACGAAGCACGTCTTCTTCCACCTCGAACTGCTCCAGCAGTGCGGCCACGATCCCGTCAACGGTCCGGTTGTCGCACAGTTTCCAGATTTCCATGCCGAGGTAGTTGACCGACAGCATGGTGCCGCCGGAAAAGAGCACTGCGGTGCCGATCTCGCCGGCATCCTCGCCGCGGGCAAGGGCGTCGCCCGCTTCGGCAAGGGCATCATCTTCCTCGCGCCACATGACATTGGGGTTGCGGTGTATGGTGGACATGGGTAACTCCTACCTCCCCGCATCCCCGACACGCTCCGTCAGGAACGGCGCAACAATGATCCGGGCAAGAGAAGGGTCTGCCTTGCCGTCGAAGATCAACTCCTCGATCTTCGACCGGTCTGTCATGCCAAACCAGTTGCCGGCAGCCGGGATATCCTTCCCCTGTTCGTCGGCGATGGCAAGGTTGTAGTCAATGTTACCGAAGATATTGTTATCCTTGATGATCATCCCACCGGCCTTGTAGAAGAAAATCCCCTTCTGGTTGGCGGTAATTTCGTTGCGGCTGATCTCCCCATCGCACTTTCCCTTAATCCAGATGCCGAAGAACTTGTTGCCGCGGATAGTATTGCTGGTGATTTTCGCCTTTGAGATGCGGACGTTTATGCCACCCTTGTTGTCCTCGATGAGGTTGCCGGTGACCGTGATGTCGGCCGGGATGCCGAAGCCGGGGGTCCCGACCGCCGCGTCTTCCTTCTTGACACTGATGGCCACGGCATTTTTCACAAAGGTAGAATCTTTGACAAGAACCTGTCCGCCGTGGGAGTGGACCCCGTTATAGGCATATTCAATCCGGCAGTGTTCAACCACATTCCCTTTACTCCCCAGAAAATTGAGGGACCCCCAGTCGGCAGGCTCGTGATTCACTTCAGCCGATGTGAAGAGGATCGGTCTCTCGGTCGTCCCCTTTGCAACGAGCCGTCCGGTTACGATAATCTCTGCTTGGGGATAATAGGGGGATTCGACCCCGAAAAGATTACGGTCACCGTCAGGAGCTATCTTTCTGAACCTTACCGTCGTGCCGGGCGTGATGAACAGGGTGACCCCCTCGGGAACATGGACATCACCGGTGATCACGATGTCACCCTCCCAGGTGGTGTCCTTCGTGAGTGTCACCTTGCCAGTTTCAACTGTTGCTGCCCGACACTCGCCGGACAACGTAATGAGCGCTACGGTAACAACGGCAAGCAGCATCTGCCGCACGGTTGCGTGCATGATCAAATCCCCCCTCGTGATGTTTTCAGCCTGGTCTGGACACCCTGTAATGCAGAGAGAAGCGTATTCCGACGCTCCTTCTCTTTCTCCCGGTTCGTCCCCTTCCTGAGCAGCCGGTCATTGACCTCCAGCCCCCGACGATAGGACGCCTCGGCCTCCCGGTACTGTCCAGCCTGCTCGAACGCAAGGCCAAGGCTGTGATGCACCATGGTATCCTCGTTTTTCAGGGCGATTGCTTTCTTTAACCAGGCAATGGCCTCGGCCGGTTTATTCTCCTTCAGCCTGATGAGTCCCATTACATCATGGGCATCGAAATCGTTCGGAGCCGACTTCAGCACCTCGGAAACCTGCTGTTCCGCCTCTTTCAGCTTGTTCTTCCGGTACAGGACCATTCCGAGCTTGGTCCTGGTCGTGATATCCTTGGGGTTAATCTCCAGCACGATCTTGTATTCGGTTTCAGCAATGGCGTCAGGGAGCAGGCCGGTCTCAGGATGGGCATAAACTGCGTGCGGAACAACGAGAAGAGCGAGTATGCAAAGAGAGATAAAATATTTCATAGCTGCCTGAAATGGCTGATCGACGTATACATGGTGACGATACCGATGAGCGTAACGATGAGGGCGCTCGCAAAGGCGATCTTGGGAGCATAACGCTCCGTATCCAGAAAGCGCTTCGTCGCTTTAACGCCGTTGACCACCGCAAGCCCAATGGCGACGAGAGAGGCGGCAAGACCGAGACTGAAGACAAGGACCATGACAAGACCTTTTGCAACCTGTCCGACGGATACCGATGCGAGCAGAATTGCCAAGGCTGCCGGGCAAGGGATAATTCCGCCGGATATTCCCAGCATGATCAGTCCGAACGGACCGAGCGGTTTGTCGCCGGCAGGGTGATGGTGACCGTGTCCATGGTGATTGTGGGAATGAGCGTGTGCATCTCCATGGTCGTGCCCCCCATGGCTATGGTCGTGGCCATGATCGTTTCCGTGCCCATGGTGGTCGTGGTCATGGTCCGAGTCATCATGGGTGTGTGGATGGTCATGGGGGTGGTCATGATCATGGCCATGGTCGTGGTTCTGGTTATGGTTGTCGCCATGGTGGCTGTGGCTGTGGCCGAAAAGGTGAAAATGGTCATGGGCACGGGCAGGGTCTCTCATGCAGACCCACCGCTGCCGCAGCATCCAGAGGCCGATACCCAGGATAATGAGGCTTGCAACGATCCCGAGATAGGCATGAACCTCCTGTTCAGTCAGGTAGCGGGCGGAAAATTTCGCAAGAAGCCCCAGGAGGATGATACTGAAGGAATGGGTAAACGTAACGACAAGGCCAAGAATGATGGCGTCGATATTTCTTCCCCGTGAACCGACCAGATAGGCGGCCACCACCGTTTTCCCATGCCCCGGCTCAAGCGAGTGTGCGGCACCCAGAAAAAAGGCGGCGATATAGATGCCGAACATCCCCGAACTCGTCATTTCCATAGAACCTTCCCGTAAAAGCGCCTTATGAAGGACAATACCGCCCCAAGGCCCATGATGGCAAAACCGGCAAAGACATAGGGTCTTCCCGGATCCCGCACGATCTGAATACCGGCATACACTGCACCGGCAGCATCCCGGTCAATCCGCGTGTTGTAAAAATAGAGGCCGTTCCACTGAAACGGGCTGTTGACCTCGGAAGTCCCCTCGACCGGCTTTTCCGAATCGCGGGCAAGGGCCAGGTCAACCCAGAGCCTCTTCAATGAAGGATTCTGGTAGGCCACCAGCTTGAATCCATAGGGAAACCCTGGGGGTAGGGTTGAGGCCCCCGCAGTATCACAGGTTCCCATCAACCGGCCCTGATCAAATACGGAAAGCTTCAGGTTTTCCGCCGGGAATTCCAGGGCCTCGACCTTGACCCGGTAGTTTTTCAGGTCGAAGCTTCCCCCCGTTTTCAGGACAAAAAGACCATCCTTCGCATCCCCCCGCAAAACACCGACCTTTACCGGTATGGGATAATACTCCCGGTTGACCTTTTTCACCACCAGTTCCGCCCCGAGAGGGACGTCTTGCTTTTTGTCCCACCGGTAGACCTGGTCAACCATACTCCCTTCGTAGACATTGACGGTCGCCACATAGCCGAAGGAGGTGGCAATACATCCCGCCAACGTGAGGATAACACCGCAATGCATGATCAGAACAGGTTTGGATAGGGTTTTGAGCCGCTTCACGGTGCAGAGCACCAGGTTCAGCCCGAAACAGCCCAGAAGCGACATGAACAGAGGACTTGAATAGATGGCCCTGCTTTCGGTAAAAGTCCCTGGGATGGCCAAAATGGCAATCGCCAGGAACAGTACAACCGCACATTCGGTTGATGCCAGCCAGGATATTTTCTTCTTCATTCCCTCGGGTATCGCCATCCCGTTATATCAGCTTCTTTCCCTTCAGGAATTCTTTTGCCGTCTTTTTCGACTTTTCACTCGACTCCGCAGACTTGAGCAGCTTTGCATAGGTGTCGTTTACCAACGCCCCGGAAAGTTTGTTCAACAGTTTGGGGAGGGCCGGGTAGTTGGCGAGTGTATCCGCCGTCAGGACCGGCGCAAACTTCAGGGAGCCGCCGATCTGTTCAAGCCA
The DNA here is from genome assembly GCA_003574885.1 of Geobacter sp. Classification (GTDB taxonomy): domain Bacteria; phylum Desulfobacterota; class Desulfuromonadia; order Geobacterales; family Geobacteraceae; genus Geomobilimonas. Next base: position 32,506 of record PJFC01000005.1, on the reverse strand, counting down.
CGTGAGGTTCAGTTTTGTTTTGTACTCGCTCTTGATCTGGTCGTATGTTGAATCCTTGGGCTTCCCGACAATCTCCGCCGCACGACCGGTGTTTTCGAAAATAACGTTCACGCTCCCCTGCCTGAGGGCGTTGTACAGTTCTTTCGAGTCCTTGTAGACATCAATCTTGACAGAAGAACCGGTCCGCTCGGAAATCAGAAGCGACGCCATCTCTGCCAGCAAACGCTCACTGGCGGCATTGGTAACCCCGAGATGGATTGTCTTGCCGACACAGGCAGAGGAGATAGTTGCAACAGCGAGGATCAATACGACGAGACACCATGAAATAACCTGTTTCATTTTTCACTCCCATATGGATTTGCGACCAGTGAAACGCTCATTCTTGAGCATAAATCTACCCTGTCAATATACTATTAATTGAAGATCCAAGGCAATATCCGATTTCCCCGGCACGGGAACAACCTCCCTGGTCAGGGTGATTTTCGAAGGAAGAGGGAATTGCCGGACACTTCCGACGAAGTATCTTCCCGTTGCAGGAATGGAAAGGGAGTAATTGCCCGTCTCGTCGGTCCATGGCGAGAGATAGTCAGGAACGTAGTCAACATCCTTTTCCCTGTTGGCAAAGACATAGGCGTTGGCAACGGGATTCCCCTGGGCGTCAACGACCCGACCCCACAATCTCACCGAATTTGCAGTATCAGCTCGCTTCTTCTGGCCGACCTCGCGGATATCGGCGACCACAAAACTGGCCTCGGTATCCCTGCCGGCTTCCATGTCTATCTCGACCGGTTCTCCCGAATGCTTGTCCCCCGGCATGAGCGGCCCGTAATTACCATCTTTTTTCAACCTTGCCACTGCCCAGTATCTTCCTGCCGGCAAGGTAATCAGCATGCGCCCGTCGCTGCCGGACATCGGCGATATGAAGTCGGCCTGCCGTTTCACATTCGAGCTGCCGTAAATAAACAGTTTGGCCCCCTCGGCGGGTCTCCCTTCGCTATCGAGAACCGTTCCCTTCAGACGGGAGGTTTCAGCGGCAAAGCCATTGAGAGACAAGGCCAGGACACATACTGCCATCGACAGTGCAAGGTACAGAAACATTCGCTTCATAGCAGTTCGTTACCCCCCGGCTTTACCGGCTCCCTGAGGGATGGCTCGAACAGGACATTCCCTATGCCAGGCTCACTCCTCCCGTCAAATATGGTCTGAAGAGGGTTAACGGTTCCCCACCAGTTTTCCTTGGCGTCGATATCTTCGTTATTGAAATCCCCAACGCGGATGTTGTAGTTGCTGTTGTCAAAGATGTTATTCCGCGTGATGGTCAGCCCTCCCCCTTTTTCGCGGACAAAAATACCCGTTTCGTTTTTTGTTATTCTGTTCTCCCGAATAACGGCATTTCCGATGTACGCCCTGATGCCGATTACATTATCCTCGAATACCGAACGGGCAATCTGGACGGGGCCGCTTCTGAACCGCATACCCCCGTAATTTTTCTTGAAATGACAGTCCGTGATGGAAAGATTGGTGAAATGGCAATGGATACCCCATGTTGCATATTCAAAAACAGCGTGGGCTATTTCGCTGCCGGTGGCGTATTCAAGCAGTATCTCATCCCATGCGGATGCATCAGTACCCTGCTCCGACGTGAAAACGATCTTCCGGTCACCCCTTCCCCTTGCAATTATTCTGCCTTTAATGGCAAGGCCGGTCCCCGGAGAAAAGGCTACCCTTGTCCCCGGCACAACCGTCAGAACAGCTCCGGGAAGAACGGTCACGGTGTTTTTCACGGTAACGACGCCACGCCACGTCGTATCCGTCGAAACGGATCGCAAGGGCCAGGGAAAAGAGAATGGGCCATCGCTCGCTTTTTCATACGCGACACGGCCTCGTGAAGGATCATCCTTCCTGTCAAAGATAGCCGTGTCAACGTCACCCCCCCCCCACCAGTTAGAGGGCGCGGAAATATCCTTCATACCATCCAGGTCTATGGCGTACAGGCCGTTGGCGATGAAATTATTCTCCGTGATCACCCCGTCAAAGGAGATGATCCCCATCCCCCGTTCGCCATTGTCGGCTATCTGGTTCCCCTTGATGATTGCCCGGGTATCCTGGACATTCAAACCATTGATACCGTTTGCAGCAATAACATTCCCCAGGATCTCAACATTGTCCACATTTTTGAGGGAGAGCCCGGTTTCCAGATTGTTGGTGACGCTATTACGGCTGTAATCGCCGTAATAGGTGTCCGCCACCATGAGACCGTGCCGGTTGCCGTCGAAAAGGTTTTCCTGAAGTGACGACACCCCTTCCCGGATCCTCATCCCTTCCTTCAGATTCCCCACAATCCTGTTGCCACGGGCGGTGATATTGGTACGGAAGAAATTGGCGCCCACATAGTTGTCAGCGATAACATTATCGAAGAAGGTTATATCCGAGTCTCTCCCCTGAACGCCGCTTTTATTGGCGTAGAGATGATTCCCCTTCATTTCGACCGACGACTCCTGGAACTGGACACCACGATAGTTGTTCGTCAGTACCGAATTCTGCACCACTACTGAGGAAAAATGAAAATGGAGTCCTCGATACGCGTGCTCTATCCGACAATACTCGATGAGGTTCTGGGCACTGTCACTATTCATGATATTAATAGCGTCCCAGTCCCCCATTTTTTTCCCATTTTCGGCAGACCGGAAAATGATGGGATGCTCCCGGGTCCCCTTGGCAATGAGACGCCCCTGGATCTGGAGGCCGTTTTCACCGATACCATCACCATTGGTATCCTTTTTTGAGAATTCGACGATCGTTCCCGGCAGGACAATCAGCCTGCTCCCCTCCGGCACCCGGACGATACCGCCAACTTCAACCCTCCCCTGCCAGACGGTGTCACCTCGCAGTGCTTCATCTTTATACCTTCTGCCAACGGGGATATCGCCAGCAGCGACAGGGGATGCTTCCGACCGGTGCCCCTTGCCGGAGGCGGAGTAGACGTCCTTTTTCCTGTTTATCTTGACGACAGAAGCCGCGGTTACGATGTGCGCACCCTGAAGGGAAAAAAGGCCGTAGTCATTGTCGGCAATGCGGGAATTTTCAACCGCAATTTTGCCCTTTTCCCCCTGGGCCACCACACCGTAGCGGTTTTCCCTGATGATTGAGTCTTTCAGCCGGAGATTACCATCAAATACGTGAACCGCCGTCTCTGCATGCTCTATCCTGCACCCCTCCAGGACAGCAGTGCCTTGGTCGACCACTATTCCTGCCCAGCTTCCCGCCCTCTTCTCCTCTCCGGAAAATTCCACGGGGGAATTTGACGTCCCCTGAGCCCTGAGCACTCCCCGGACCGTTATCTCCGTCAAGGGGGACACATATTCGGGGTCGGTCTTCGTACTTTCCGCCGCAACCACCTTGACAGTGGTTCCCGGCCTGAGGGTAAGAGTAATCCCTTCCGGCACCAGCACATCCTCGGTGACCCTGACCTCACCCTGCCAGACGGTGTCCGTCGTAATAACGCCGGCATGCACACCACACGGGGAAGCGACAATAAAAAACGCAAGCATCATTGCATTGCGTAACCATGCAGCTGAAAGATTATTCACGAGTTTTTTCATTGTTCGCAGAGTACCTGATAATAATAAAAGAGGCACCGGAAACGGGTCCAGTGCCTCTCTCCAAAGGTCACAACGGCATCAGCAGGGATGTACCACGGCATTCGCCACAATTCTTGGGCTGACATACTTTTTTCTTTTCATCGCTTGGGAGTACCTCCTCTTCATCGTTATCGATGCCAGTATACAATGTCTGAACGCCAAAGGTAAATACAGAAAGATTTGAATGGAGTATAAATTACTTATTGGGTCCGCGCCCGAGAAAGCGTACCCCTTTTATATCTATTCCCTTTACGGTGGTCCCCGTTGTTATGGTCACCGGGACAGGCTTGTCCTGTCCGTACCCTCCCATAATCTCCCCTACTTTCGGTGCACCGCCACCATACACTTCCCTGATCTTGAGATAATAATTCCCGCCTTGATTGACCCGGAGAAGGTATTTCCCGTCCTTTCCCGTCCGCTCGGAGACGAAGAGAGGTTTCCCCACCATGGCAGGGGTCAGGAACGCAAACACCATGGCCCTTTCCAGAGGTTTTTCGTCAGCATCGGTAATGGTCCCTTCGATGGCGGTAGTACCATTTTTGGTCTTGATGGTTGCCCGGGAAAAAGGAACCGCTTCCGCTATGGTACCGATATCAGTCGCCTTGCTTTTTTCCACACGGTATGTCTTGGGAACACCCTTTTCTTCCATCGCCGGGAGGAAGTAATCCCCTTCGTGAGGAGGGCCAACCTCCTGCCCCGATTTTCGCTTGCTTGCCCCCAGATAGTACTTTCCTTCCAGCAGTACCGCTTTGAAATTCCCCTCACCATCGGTACCAACAATCTCATCCGGCACCCGCCAATACTTTTCGGGTGACGGTGGAGGCCCGGAAGCCTCATTGAAGAAGAAGACGACACCGTTTGCCATCGGGCCACCATTCTTGATCATCATCTTGCCGGTGATTGTTCCTGTCCTGACATCTTCGGCAAAAACCGTGGTCGCCGTACAAAAGAGCACAGCGGCAACCAGAAAACACCCAATTTTTCCCATTGTGTTCCTCCTCTCCCTCCACCGAGTAATTCAGACAACGGCCTTTGATTGTCAACTATACTACAGAGAGCGCTCGGCCAAGCGATTATTTTCGGCAGCTACGGTTTTTCCAACAGATATGAAAAGCGATGGAACTGATATTAATCGCGCGGAATGTCTGATTATTGGAGAGCACGGGATAATGTGCTGTAAAAAGAGGGTTCGACAATGAAAACAATGCATCAGACCACGATAGAGCGAAAATGAGGGGTCACGCGACACTCTGTAGTCCGTTCTCCCACTCCGCAAGCATCACTTCGCCGGTCTCCCGGAATTCGGGATGGGCCTTCTGATACGCAAGGAGGAGGCTGCACATGTCTTCGAACCCATCAGCGGTTCGATTAGAGCAGCAGCATGAGATGCTGCGAATAAAGAGTGAGTTACACCTGCTACCGGTGCTGCGTAAGCAGTTCAACTATCTTTGTATGACCCTTGGCGGTTGCGATTTCCAACGCCGTTTTTCCAAAATCGGTTTTCAAGGTCTGATCGGCCTTGCTGTTTACCAGCTTTTCCACAATTCCAGAATTTCCCTCCACAGAGGCAATTATCAAAGCAGTAATGCCATACTTGTTTTGAATGTTTACATCCGCTCCCGAATCTATAAGAAATTCCGCAATATCCGTGCGTCCGCGTGATACGGCAAACATCAACGCACTGTCCCCATCCTTGTGCTTCAAATTCAAACGTGCCTTTGATTTGACCAAAAATTCAGTGATTGCATGATTCCCGTTGATTGCAACTATCATAAGAGGTGTCATGTCATCAACCCCTTGGTTATCGATATACGCCCCGTTCTTTACCAGGTATTTTACAATGGCGAGATTCCCCTTGTTAGCCGCCAACCACAGGGCATTGACTACTTCGCTGTTCATGTAGTTCACCCAGGCTCCGGCTCCGACAAGCAGCTTAACCATCTCGATATTTTCGTTCATGACGGCAGACATGAGCGGCGTCCATTCATCTATGGCACCACCTTTGGCCTTGCTTATGCTCTCCGAATAATTGACATCCGCCTTCTTTTTGAGAAGTGTTTTAACCTTCCCAATCTCGTTAGCAAGCACCGCATCAAACAGTTCACCATTCACGGAACGTTTGGCAGTATTTGCCACCACGGCATCCCCTTTCTTTATGATTTCAAAAATGCCGTCCCGCACCGTCCCATTTTCCCGACAGTTGAGATACATCGCTTTATAGGCAGTTGACTCGCCGTCGAAAGATATGGTCACTTGCTTCGTCCCTCTATGCACGCATTTGAGGACCTTGCCGTTGTTTTTCTTTTGCTGTGTCGGCCCGCCAAGATCGGCCTTCATATCCTCAACGCTGGTAGTCACATCCTTCGCATATGCTGTAATGCTGATTGCTACCATAACCATTGCCGTAAAAAATATAAGGTTTTTCATTTATATCCTCCCAATCCTCCCACTATAGTTGAAATCGATTGCTGTTCCGACAATCTGAAACCGTTCAAATTGACGAAACCGCAACAAGTTGTACTTGAAAATACGGCCAGTATGACGACAGATGTGTCCCCCCTTAATCATTCTCCCCTTAGATATTAAATGTTTAGACAAGGAGAGCGTTCAATGATCCAACTCTCCTATTGCGGGAACCAACGCATCTGGCCCTGAGCCTGACCGGCACGCCGGAAATCAGCTGCAGCGTCCGCCATCCTCCCCTGTGCCTGTAACGCCAGTCCACGGTGATAAAAATAGAGCGGCTGTGGAGAACGTTCAATGGCATTCGTGAAATCAGCCACGGCATCCGTATATTGTCCGGCCTTGGCAAACGCCTCTCCACGAAACGCATAGATATTGAACGCCTCGGGAAAACCATCTGACAGAGCCAATGCCAGGCTCGTTGTATAGTCGGTCACTGCAGCCTGATAGTTCCCCTCATCCACATAAAACAGGCCCCGATAAAAAAATGCCCTGTCAAAGGGCTGATACTCGATCACCCGGGTCCAGAACGTTCCCGAGTTGTGCCATACCCCGATGAGACGCTGCGTCGTCACTCCGTAAATCATCAGCACCATCGCCAGCAGACCCATGACGAATAACTGCTTCCCTCTACCCACCTCACCAACAAGTTTCCGACAGAAGACAATGAGCACCAGTGCAGCCGCTATGGCCGGGGCCACGGACGGAAGATAGGTAAATCGGGCCGCAAAGGCTTGAATCCCGTTCTGGGTGAAGGCAAGCACCGGCACTAATGGCAGCAGAAAACAGAGCCAGAGTGACGGGAGCCACGCCCTCTTCCAGCTGGCAACAATCCCGACGCAGACAAGCATGACAACAACCGTTTTCGCGGTATAGGCCACCGGAATGGGCTGGGGGATAATGTAGACCGGGATGATTCCAACCGGATACAGCAGGAGCCGCATATACTCGAAGACAGCATTGCCGGAGATGACGAGTCTCTGTCCGAATGACAGATTTGCCAGGACGTTGTCCTGCACGGCGATCGTGAGCGTAAAAACCGTCATGGCTACAGAAAAAGCAAAGAACGGAATCTTATCCAGAAGTACCGCTCGAAGCCCTACGCGCCTCAACCGCCCGAGCGGATACCAATCCATAACCAGCAGCATAACGGGCATGACGACGCTTACCTGCTTGGCCATCAGGGAACAGCAGAACAGGGCAACTGCAAAGAGGTAATCGCGCATCGCTCCCGGCGACCCCGTATCATGTTTCCGCACATAACGCAGATAGGCGAGGATGGCCCCGAGAAAAAAGAGGCCGTTGAGAACATCCTTGCGCTCCGTCGCCCAGACTACCGATTCTACCCGCAGCGGATGGATGCCAAACAGTAGCCCTCCCAGAAGCAACGAACCCGTAGTCAACCAGCGTGAGCAATCCGGAACGGACTCCGGAACAGTATAATTGCCGATGCGAGCTGCGATAAGAACCACCAGTCCCGTGTTGACTGCATGGAGGACGATGTTCGTCAGGTGGTACCCAAGCGGATTAAGCCCCCAGAAATGGTAGTCAAGCGCAAACGACAGCCAGGTCAGCGGCATCCACCAACCAACGACATGGTTAGTGAACGCCCAGGTAACCAGGTTTGCGTCGAGGCTCCTGATGGCTGCATTGTTAAGGATATAGTCCTGATCGTCCCAATTGACGAAGCCGCACCCGAGTGCCCGAAGATAGACCAGCAGGCAAATCAAGCCGGCAACCAGCGCCACATGCGCCGTGCTATTTTTTGTTGTCTTTACGTGCATCCCAGTACCAGTCGATCGACCCCGGAGCCGGCCCGGCGCGACGGAAATCTTCGGCGGCATCCTGTCCCCGGCCCAACGCCTGCAAGGAAAGTCCGCGATAGTGGTAATACGACGGTCGCGGATTGAGGTCGATTGCCGCAGTAAGGTCCTGTATCGCCTCGCTATAACGTCCCGCCGCCCACAATGCCTCGCCACGATACGCGTAAAGATTGTAGACGTACGGTCGCCAGACGCTCGTTACGAGACTGATCGCCTGCGTGAAATCGTCCACCGCTGCGGCATGGTTGCCAGTATTGTAATGGTAGACGCCCCGTTCCTTGTAGGCCTGGGCCCCCGGCTCAACAGCGATCACCCTCGACCAGAGTGTTCCCGGATTGTCCCAGACGGCAATGAGCCGGAGCGTCATGCCGGCATACCACATGAGCAGCACCATGATCGCAGTGACCAACAGCCCACCACCCCAGCGGGACAATCGCGCCAACCTCCCGTATCCGACAGCCAGCAGACCGGCAGCGGCAATACTCGGCCCCAGCGACGGAAGATAGGTAAAGCGGGCAGCATAGGCCTGATCGCCATTCTGAAAGAACGCCAACACGGGCAGCAGAGGGAAGATGAAGGTCAGCCAGGTTGCCGGCAGCCAGACATGTTTTCGGCCGAGATAGATGCCGATGCAAATGACGCCAGCAACAATCGCCTTGACGGTATAGTCAAACGGTATCGGATCGGGAATCATGAACAGCGGAATGATCCCTACCGGTACCAGTAGCAGACGACAGTACTCGACAATCGCCGTACCAGAAACGACCAACCGCTGCGAGAACGGGAAGATGTCGTAGGAAACGAGGTACTGGGTCTGTGCCGTGAAATACATGGTTGCCGCCGACATCAACAGCGACAGGACCAGAAAGGGAAGTTTTTCACCCAGCAATTGCCGGACTGGTACCCCCTGCCGCCAGCGCCCCAGGGGGTACCAGTCCAGCACCAGCAGCATCACCGGAAGCACAACACTTACCGACTTGGCCATCAACGAACAGATAAAGAACCCCAGGGAGGCAACGTACAGCCTGCCCGCTCCCTTGCTCTCCCGTGCCCGTTCAGCATAGCGCAGGTAGCAGACGACGGCCCCCAGCGAAAACAGGCCGTTCAGAACATCCTTGCGCTCCGTCACCCACGTCACCGACTCTACCCGTAACGGGTGCAGTCCGAAGAGGAGGCCGGCCAGCAGCAGGGTCGCCGGATAGAGAAGGCGGTGATTCCCCTTCCGGAGCGACTCCGGCAGTGCATGCCGGTAGAGGCGGTCGGCAATGAGAACGACCAGTCCGGTATTGACGGTATGCAGCAGAATATTGGTCAGGTGGTAGCCGACCGGATTCAGCCCCCAGAAGTGATAGTCCACCGCAAGGGAAATCCAGGTCAGCGGCATCCACCACCCCACATGTGCCTGGGTGAATGCCGCACGAAACAACTCACCATCCAGTTGCCGGATCAGCGGATTGTTCAGCACGTAGTCCGGGTCGTCGAGGTTAACAAACCCGCAGGAGAGCGCCCGCAAATAGACTAGCAGGCAGATCAGCCCCGCTATAAGCGCCAACATGGCCGTGGTCTTTCTGTAAACTCTCACCGCATCTCCACCATGTCAGGTTTTGCACGATGTGCCGTATAAGCACAGTACATCAAAACATCTGGCACTCTGCACCGCTTTTCGCCGGACGATTGGTATATACACTACAAATTGACCCACTCGAGGGGACCGGTCGCCGTGCCAGCTCGCCTGAAGTCCTCTTCAGCCTCGTTCCCTTTGCCCATTGCCTTCAGCGCAAGTCCCCGGTGATAGAAATAGTTAAGTTCCGGATACCTCTCGATAGCAGCCGTAAAATCCCGCACCGACTCCTCATGACGCCCCGCTTTGCGCAGTGCATCTCCCCGAAGCGCATAGAGGTTGAACGCCTCCGGGTTACCCGCACGCTCCGCAATGCGGATCGATATCAGCAGATCCTCAGCCGCAGCCTGATACTTCCCGGTCTCCAGGTAATATTCTGCCCGGAAGTAAAATGCTCTCCCGATCGGTTTGATGTTGATGACCCTTGTCCAGAGGGTCTCAGTGTTTTTCCACGAACCGATGAGATGTTCCGTCATCCCCGCATAACACAAAAGAAGAATCAACATAAATCCGGTAATAACAAACCGCATATATTCACGACCGGCTTTCACCACCGACCGGTAAGCCTCGGCAATCATGGCAGCAGACGTAACGCAGAGCACCACTGACGGGAGATAGGTATAGCGGGCGGCAAAAGCCTGAACACCATTTTGGAAAAAAGCCAGCACGGGCAACAGAGGAATGAGGAAACAGAGCCAGGTAGCCGTGAGACATGGTGCCTTTCTCGCGAAATACAGACAGATGCAGGTGAAGATGACAACCAGGGCTGTTGCAACTGCGAACGCAAGAGGAATGGGTTTCTGTATCAGATAGAGAGGAAGGAGTCCCACCGGATACAGCAGCATCCTGCAATATTCAAAAACAGCATTACCCGACAGCACGAACCTCTGCACAATGGAAAGGTCGCTCTGCGGTACCATGATATGTATCTGCCGTGCGAAGTAAACGGTCAGGAGTGAAGATGCTGCCGAGAGAGCGAAAAAAGGGATCTTCTCCAGCAGCACCGCCATGAATCTCCCCTGACGCAACCGTCCCAGAGGGTACCAGTCTGCCACCAGAAGCATCGCAGGTATGACTACGCTCACCGGTTTGGCCATCAAAGACATCAACAGAAAAACCAGGGATAACGCGTATGAACAGACAGCAGCATCTCTGCTCTCCGCTTCTCTCAGTTGCACGTACCGCAAGTAACAGAGGATCGAGCCAAGGGAAAACACCCCGTTCAGGACATCCTTTCTCTCCGCAACCCAGGCTACCGACTCTACCCGCAGCGGGTGAATGCCGAACAGAAGCCCCGCCAGGAGCAACATACCGGGATATAGGTACCGGGGACCGCCGGACGCAACGAACCTTTCCCTGCAGAGCCTGTCGGTGATGAGTACCACCAGCCCCGTATTGACGGCATGGAGAAGGATATTCGTCAGGTGGTACCCCGCCGGATTCAAGCCCCAGAAATGATAGTCAATGGCAAGGGAAATCCAGGTAAGCGGCATCCATAATTCAACGAAAGGCGTGGTGAACGCCTTAGCGAAAAGGCTCCCGTCGAGATGCCGTATATCGAAATTTTGCACAACATAGAAGGGATCATCAAAGTTGACGAACCCGCAGGTGAGCGCCCGGAGGTAAACCAGCAGAGTGATCAATCCCGCCGCAACAGCGCTTGAAATTACGGTTTTCCTGCCAATCTCCACCGAATCCCCTTCCCTTTACCTGATGCGAAAAATCATGATTGAATTGCCACCCTGCTCTCTGTGGCTCCAAGCAAACCAAGGGGGTTAGCACCGTCAGTAGCACCGTCCATCAGCACTTACGGTCGAAGCAGTCCGCAAAACAGTGACTTAAAGATAGCACAATAATGGCTACGCCGGCAACGGGTAGCGGACCCCCACATCCAGTCGGTTCATCAAACTGAGCCCCACAAACGTGCTCACGAGTATGAACCAGATAAGCAGAGATTCCGCTCCTCATCCTTAGCTCCCCGTTACCGGACGCTGCTCACCCAGATCGAAGAGCAGCCACTTTCCATTGGCAAAGAGGAGCCTGACCGTCGGGTCTGACTGAAGGGCAGAAAAGAACGGCCAGAGTGGCTGGTAATCCTGGGCAACCACGAACCGGCTGTCGAAGCGGGTGCGGACAATCTGCGCCGAATCGGCCGGGGCATCGAGCAGGGTACGGTACCACACGTCATAGAGGAGCGGGTCTCGCTTGTAGAGAAGGGTCGGGTCGAGAGCGACCATGTAATACCGGTCCGGCAGATTCAGCAGCAGACTCCCCGTATACTCCCAGCCAGTCGTGAACACCTTCGCCCCGACAGGAATTTCCCGGGCGAAAATCCTTGCCACATCCGGCTCCATGTACCAGTTTTTAAGATCATAGGAAGCAAGATTCCGGTAGGGGATTGTCCCTGTTGTCAGAGTATAGAACAGTGAAATCCCCAGAAGTGACGGCGCAAGAAATCTTAGTGCTAGGGAGCGGGTAGCTACCGCCAGTGCCAAGGAGGAAAGGGGAACGAAATATTCCAGGAAGCGGATAGTTCTCATGGTCAGCAGCCAGAAAATCAGCATGGCCAGCGCACACGCAAGGGGAAACGAATCCTTTGTACGCTCACGCCAGGCAAGCAACAGTGCGGTGCCCGCCATCAGAACCGTTACGGCCAGGTACTGTGCCCAGGTGATCAACGGAAAGGGATCGAATTCTTCCCCCATGTTGAACTCCACCTTCGCCCCCCAGGCGTTGCGCAGCAGGATATCGGCCATGTGGATCCAGTTGATGGCCAACAGGTTGGATGCATTGGGGTGAAGGGCAACGCCGGCAATGATTCCGGCCACCAGGGTCGCCGCCGGTTTCCAGCAGAACCGTTCACGGGTAAAGACGCGTGCAACTTCAACAGCAACAACGAGGATCAGCGGAATCTGCCAGAACGCAACATAGGTCAAGGGGTAGAGGAATGCGGCGACCGCCAGGATCCGCAACCTGTTTCGGGAATACGCCCAGAGCACGATCAGCGCAAGAGCGATCGACAGCAGTTGGGGCCTGACCTGCGCAAAGCGGTAGGCGAACACGCTTGCACCAAGGGGAAGCAGCGCCCAGATGCCCGCATACCTCACCCGCTCGTCTCGCAGGACAAGATAGAGCGTGGTCAGCACAAGGGCTCCCCCGATTACGCCGACAACCCGCGACGCGTTGACGAAGCCGAGGCCGCCCAGCGGCACGAAAAGCAGGTGAAACAGGAACTCCTTGTCGGCATAATGGTCAAACTGCCAACTGAAGCGGGTCCAGGGGAAGCTGTGGAGAATTCCGTCTCTGGCCATTAGTTGGCCTACGGAGAAGTGATAGGCAGTGTCATCGTCCAGAGGATAGGGGATATACCACTGGAGAACGCTTACCAGCAGGATGAAGAAGATTATCCAGCCCAGAGTGGTCCACCTGCTGCCGCAACAGGAGGGTATAATCAGCTTTGCGGACATTGGATCCTTGTACATGCCTTAGACATAACCTTTTTCAGGGCAGAAAAAAAGCTTCTCGTCATTATGACCACCATCATGTATGCCGCCTGAATGAGACATTTATCTACTATTGTTCAGAAGGGTCCCCCAAGCCGAAAAGCACCCAGTTTTTATCGGCCAACAGACATTTTACACGGGAATCGGTGGTGAGTGCATCGAAAAATGGCCAGAATTTCGGGTCGTTTCGACTGATGACGAATCTGCTATTGAACCGCCTGCGGATCAACTCCGCCGTATCGGGAGGGGCGGACTCGGGCAGGCGATGCCAAAGGGCATAAAGTTGCGGGTCTTTTTTGTAGAGAAGAGTTGGATCCGCCGCCACCAGGAACCGTCTTTCCGGCAGCGTCACCATCAGGTTGCCCGTATAGTCCCAATTGGTGGTGAATACCTGCGATCCGACCGGGATCTGCTGCGCGAAAAATTCCGCAGTGGCGGGCTCCAGATAGACAGCTTTAGCGTCCAGTGCCCCTAGGACGGTATAGGGATATGTTCCCAGTAACAGTGTATAGAGCAGCGAGACGCCGAGGAGCACGGGGGCAATCAGTTTCGTTCCCATGGGCCGGGTTGCTACAGCCAGGCTGAGAACCGTACAGGGGACGAAATATTCCAGAAACCGGCCACTCTTCAGGGTAAGGACGCCGAAAAACACCGTAGCAATGGCACAGGCAAGCGGGAAAGAATTCTGCCGCCGATCCCGCCAGGAAAGCACCAGCGCCGTCATGGCCATGAACAGGACAACCAGCAGATAGTAACACCAGCCACTCATCGGAAAGGGATCGAATTCGGTGCCTAAATTGAACTCGACCTTCCCCCCCCAGGCATTGCGGAACAGGATATCGGTCATGTGGATCCAGTTTATCCCGAGGAGATTGGTGGTATTGGGATGGAGGAGCACACCGACAACGATCCCCGCCAGAAGCGTGACGGCGGGTTTCCAGCGCAGCCGTTCGTCGGCGAGGTACCGCGACGATTCCGTGGCGACTAGGAGTATAAGCGGTATCTGCCAGAATGCCACATAGGCCAGCGGGTAGATAACCGCAACACACGCAAGGATGTACATCCGCCCCCGGGCGCACGCCCACAGTAGAATCAGCGCCAGGGCAATGGACAGCAGATGGGGTCTGACCATGGCAAAACGGTAGACAAAAGCGCTTGCCCCCAGGGGAATCAGTGCCCATACCCCCGCCATCACGACTTTTTCCGACCGCAGAACAAGGTAGAGGGTGGACAGTATCAATGTTCCAGCAACGACACCCACAACCCGCGACGCCGTGACGAACCCTAGTCCGCCAAGGGGGACGAAGAGCAGATGAAAAAGGAATTCTTTGTCGGCGTAATTATCGAACTGCCAGCTGAAAGGGGTCCAGGGGAAACTGTGGAGAATGCCATATTTTCCGATCAATTGCCCGACGGCAAAATGATAGGCTGTATCGTCATCCACAGGTTGGGGGATATACCACTGAAGGACACTTACCACGGCAAGAAAAAGGAGAATCCATGCCGGCGTGGTCAATCGGTTACCCGACTGAATATCCGCAGACTGCATTTCATTCACTGTATTCGACATACTGTTAACCGACAGATGATCAGGAAGAGCCATAGAAGCGACAGTACCACGAGCGGGCTCGCCCATGGTACAAAAATAGCGTGCAATTATCCCATGCGGAGATGCAGTTTCAGCTTCAAAAAGCCTCGGAAGGCTGCTTTCAGCAACATGAAACCGTGCTTGACCGTTTTCATTTTCGACTCACCAGAAACGCGGGGCTGATAACAGATCGGGACTTCTACGATCTTCAGGTTCAGGAGCGAGGCACCAAACAGCAGGTCAAAATCAGGCCAGGCACCATCTTTCATGGTTATCCGCTGAAAGTCCCTGCGGAACATACACTTAGTGCCACATAGGGTATCTGTGACCTTCTGGTTGAGCAGATAGGAAAAAATGAGTGAAAAGACCTTGTTGCCGAACATGTGAACGGGACCCATAGCCTTGTCATCCAATGGATACACCATGCGCGTACCGTTGACAAATTCCGCGTGCCGCGATTCAAACGGGTGCATGAACAATGGCAGGTCCTCGGGTTGCACGGTCATATCGGCATCAAGGATCATGAGGACATCCTTTGTCGCAGCGCTCAAGCCACGCCGGGTTGCATAGCCTTTCCCGCGGTTTTCCTTGTAGTCAATCAGTTGCAGCCTCTTGTTGGTCTTCATCAACTCCTTGACGACCTGAGCAGTCTGGTCATGAGAACCATCATTGACCACGATGATTTCGTAGTCCCGTTGCAGGTCGGGAATCCTGTCGATGCAACGGGCAATGTTCCCCTCTTCGTTATAGCAGGGGATCATAATGGAATAGCTGTATTCCCGTTTCTTCTTCACCTCCAGGGCATCGGCAATAATGCAGGAATCAACCCCTGGTCTTGGAGAAAAGTCCGACAGATAGAGAAGGGTTTCCATCAAAGGTCCGGGAATCCAGTTTTTTACTTTTTTTCCTGGCCTGACAAAGATAGTCGTCAGTCGGCGCAGCAAGGTCAGACTCTTGACCTCGGACATTATCAGCCTGCTGTCATCGTGACAAAGCTCTCGAACCCTACGGAATGTCAGATACACGTCGTCGATATAGGGTAGGATGTCGTCCATAATGACATAATCGAAGGTAACATCGGTATGTACGCTGGCAATTGTGTCCCCTGAAAAGTGGAGATGGGGGTCTGCAAGCCCAGTCGGTGCCTCTGTCGAATAATACAGGATAAGACCATAGGACGGCTTCAGGGCTGATAGCACTTCCATGCCGTCATTCCCCAAATAGAGTATTACTGATCCCGGAGGAATGGTTGACAACAGCAGGTTGCGGAAATTTCTTGACGGTCTTGACGGCATGCCTCTCCTGGGTCCTTGTCACTCGACTCTGTATGGCAATCTATCGGCAATAATGGTATAACCCATAGTACTTGAACTGTTTCCGAGACGTTCGATCCCGGAATTTGACGCACATTCGAATCCTAGCGAGCAACAACCCATGAAATCAATTCTTGTTACCGGATCATCGGGACTGATAGGCTCTGCCGTAGTTGCTTTTTTTCACCAGCGGGGTTTTGCCGTTCACGGTATCGAGAACAACCAGCGGGCGGTATTCTTTGGCCCACCGGGAGATACCCGCTGGTGCCAGCAACAGCTGATTGCCAGCTTTCCGAACTTCCGTCACCACGAGAGAGACATCCGGAATCGCCAGGACATGCTGGTGCTGGTCAGAGAATTGCGCCCCTCCGCCATCATCCATGCCGCAGCACAGCCGTCCCATGACCGCTCAGCGGACATCCCCTTCGACGATTTCGACACCAACGCTGTCGGCACCCTGAACCTGCTGGAAGCTGCCCGTCAGCACT
This sequence comes from Geobacter sp., assembly GCA_003574885.1. Lineage (GTDB taxonomy): Bacteria > Desulfobacterota > Desulfuromonadia > Geobacterales > Geobacteraceae > Geomobilimonas. The sequence goes on along the minus strand of PJFC01000005.1, from coordinate 16,066 downwards.
GCCCCGACGCGCCATTTATTCACATGTCCACCAACAAGGTCTACGGGGATCTCCCCAACAAGATTACGCTAAAGGAACAGGAAACGCGCTGGGAGTTTGCCGACCCGACCTATGCCCATGGCATCTCCGAAAGTTGTTCAATTGACCAGTCACTGCACACGCCTTTCGGAGCCTCAAAGGTGGCGGCAGATATCCTCGTACAGGAATACGGTCGCTATTACGGGATGCCCACCTGTTGCCTGAGGGGCGGGTGCCTGACCGGACCGAACCACGCAGGTGTCGAACTCCATGGCTTCCTCAGTTACCTGGTCAAGTGCAATCTTGAGCAGCGCGAATATGTCGTTTTCGGCTACAAGGGGAAACAGGTCCGGGACAACATCCACTCCGAGGATGTGGCACGATTTATTTATGCTTTTTATCAACTTCCTCGCAGCGGCGAAGTTTATAATCTGGGCGGAGGAAAAGCCAACTCCTGCTCCATCCTGGAAGCGTTCACCCTGGTTGAAGCGATAAGCGGTAAGAAATCGCTTTACCGTTATGTTGAACAGAATCGTACGGGCGACCACGTCTGCTATTACAGTAACCTGACCAGAATTAAGACCCATTACCCCCGATGGGACATCACCAGATCACTGTCGTCGATCATCGAAGATCTGGTTCTTTCGTGGCAACTGCGACTTCACAGCTAGCACCTATTTCTCCAGACGAACCTGTTTGCAGAAGTTACCCCCCCGCATACCTAATTCGTGTATTTTCCACGTCCGCCCAAGTCGTAGACAAAAATGCTGTAACCTATCTTGGCAATCGGCTGGGACTGCAACAGCCACTTGAACTGGTTTCGATCGTCCAGGTAAAGACCTTGAAGATTCGTCGCGCTGATTGCAAGTAGCTGGTCGGAATGAATCTGAACGGGTCTCTCCTTCGCAGGATTGAGAAGATAATGACTGGGAAGCCAATCATACTCGATACCATAGCGTTGCGGCGAATCTGCTCCAAAATAGCTGAGACTGATCCGCTTGATGCCGTTCTTGTCCATAAACTTTTTCAGTCCCTTCAAATCCTGCCCCCAGTCCAGATTGCCGTCCACCAGATATTTATAACCATTTCCGGGGCCGCCAACCGCTTCGTTGAAATAGGCAAGATAGTGGGGTGCCACGTAGAGTGATGCCCCCACGTACCAGACTGCCATAAGGCCGGTGAAGTATCTGATCCTCTTTCCTTGCCTGGCGAGACTGCCGGCGATGACGAAAATAAATGGATAGATCGGCAGTATGTAGCGGAGAGCAATGGAATAGGGAGCTGCGCAGAAGAAGAACATGATGGCAACTACCGGAGCGAGCAGAAAGAGAAGGGCCTGCCAGTTATCCTTCCAGCTTTTGCAGAGGAGTGCCAGCGCCAGGGAGAAAACTGTCAGCAAGGAGATCGGTGTCTTCATCAGGAACGCCAGCGGATAGTAGTACCACCAGCCATGGACAGAATACTGCCCCATCAGGAATGTCGACTGTCCGGTTTCGGCCTGGCTCAACCGGTACAAGTTCCCCTGGACAAATGGGGTCATATTGAAACTGTATCCGCCAAACAGCAGCAGGACCGCAATGCAGAGGACCGTTGTCCCCTTTGCGGCAACGTTTCTCTTCTCCTTCAGCATGAACAGGGTAAAGATGCACACGTCGAGGGGGAGGAGCAGGAGTGCCGTAAACTTGCAAAGCAGGGCAAGCCCAAGAAACAGGCCTGCCAGCATCGTATACTTCCTTGCATCGCGCTTCAGACTTAACCACAGATAATAAATCGAAATAAAGGAGAAAACTGTCAGCGGCATGTCCGGAACGCTTATTCCGGAAAATGCCAGCATGTTCGGGCAGAAGGAGAAAAAGAACAGCGAGAGAACGCCGCTGGCTTCACCGAACAGTTCCCTGCTGAAACGGTACACATAATAACCGAGCAGCAGGCTGACTAGAGCGGTTAGAAGCCTCGACGAGATAAGTAGGCGGTCATCCTTGTTTTCGGGGAGCGAGAGCAGTTCCTGCCCTCGATATATGTCCGGTGCCCCGAGAAAATCCAGGTCCCGTTTGACGTCCCCATATTCCCAGAGTTGCGGGTCCTCCTTTGCGAACAGAAGTGGCAAACTCCCCAGGTAGTAGGTCAGCGGAGGATGGAGAATGGCCCCCATCACATCCCATTTCTGGTGCTGCATTATATATTTGCCGATGCCGAAATACTGCACTTCGTCGAATGTAGCGGATTTTGAGGTAAGGCTTATGCAGGACTGAGTCAAGAACAGAGCCAGCAACAATGTAACTATCAGTTGTTTGTTAAACTTGGGCACTTACGCACCACCCCATCATCAGCCTGTCAACATGAAGTATCGATAGTATCCCGACAAGGCAACAATGTTCGAACTGTTAGTACTTCAATCGCTGTCACTGCAAGTCAGAGAGGTCATTGGTTCAGGAAGGATTTGCATGGCGTTCTGCGGAGGAATCAGAATGTGAAAAGTCGTAAAAAAGGAGGTGAGGCACATACAACTGCCTCACCTCCATACATCTTGGCTTAGCAAGGATGAACGTTTGCTGAGCCGACCACCTTCGGTTTCGTATAGGTTTGCTTTTTCATCGGTTCATCTCCTTTCCGCACTGAATATTTACGTGCAGGTTCTGACTCCACAATTGCGCGCTGGCCAATTCTTATTTTTACCTCTCCGTTACCAAGGAGTTTTGCTGTTCCAGCGCTGGCTGGCAGGATAGGTGGGGGTGTCCCCGCTGCGTCCGGCTTTGGAAGTATCGTGACAATACGTCGTGTACGAAAGCGGTGATGTCTCCGTGGGCGGAATCGTAGGCGGAGTTGTGCTATTGGTATCCGACACCGTACCGAAGAACCAGGGGCCGGGGTAATGGGCGCTGCTGTTGTTGGAACCAATCCCCCTGGTACCATTGTACCGTGCACCGCCACCGGGGAAACGTCCGGCACCGCTACCGGTGCTGTTGGCGCTGGACATCATGTTCCCGCTGTTGGTGGAAGGATTGGTGGTATTATTGCCTCTCGTAGCGGCAACGGTCCCGCCGGAAGGAACCTTCCCACGATGGTTGAAGTCGAGACAGTTGGTCACCATCAGCCTCGGCAGACGGTAGTTGTGCGGCGTGTGGCACTTGGAGCAGGTAAACGCATGGACTGCATTGCTGGCGTTCTTGTCTTCAGTGGCATTCGTGGTCGCCCACCCTTCAACGGTGCCGTGAATCCTCGACGGCGATTTCCAGGCGTCAGGCACCACATTCTGCCCCGCCTTGGGAGCGAGATTCGCCTTGGAGTGACAGTTGGTGCAGAGCCCGGCAAACTGGGCGTCGGTCAGGGTATTGAGCGAAGTCCCGGTGGTGCCCCATGTCCAGGCAAGGTTGGTGTCTGTCGAGTTCTGGGCTACCGAGGCCTTGTTGGCCTGCAGGGTGTTCTGGTCGATACGGTAGGCCGGGGTACTGCCACCGTACAGGATTGCCTGCTTGCTGCCACCACCCCGCTTTTCATTGGTGGCTTCAGGTGCCCGGTCCTCCTGGTAGAAGGAAGTGACCCAGGTCCCCTTCAACAGCGGCACCGCGTAATTCTGGTCGCTGACCAGCGTCGTATTCTTGGTGACGCCGTGGGGATCGTGGCAGGGCGTACAGAGGCCACCGATCTGGTGGGCGGCGTCGGGAGGATTGTCGAGGGTCGTAGATGCACCGAAGTGACCGCCAGCATTGGCGTTCTTGGCATTGGCAGTCCCCGCCTTATAGGTGTAGCGCTGGGTAGACGGGAAGGTGCCACCAGCCGCACCGAAATAAGGGGTATCCCAGTAGCCGAGGATGGCCTTGGAGGCGCCGTAGGTGCCGTACCCCCATGGTGTCGTTCCCGCACTGGCGGTCTGGTGACAATCGAAGCAGAGTCCCGCTCCCGGATTGTAGACGTTTTTGTCTGCGGTTGAACCGCCCGCTGCCGGTTTGTAGGTGACAGAATATCCTGCCTGGCCGGCCGTCGTGTCCTTCAGAATAGCGCCATGCTTCCGGCCCGTGGCGCTGGAGTAGCTGCTGGTTACGCCGGCCACCTTGGAACCGTGGGAGTTATGGCAATCGTAGCAGAGGACCTTACCCGTACCGGTGCTGTTCGTCCACGCCTCCGTGGCTGCATCGAGGGTGTTGTGGGCAAAGCCCTGCTGGTTGCTGGCGGCATTGCCGTGGGCGGAAAACGCCTTCGTCACGCTGGCTTTGGGGGTTGTATTGTTGCCGCTCATTTTACCCCAGGGCGTGGTGCCCGTCTGGCTGTAGCGTTCGTCGACGCTTCTGCCGTCCCATGCATACTGCTTGGGTGTCTTGCCGTCGCCGAAGGGTGTTGCGGTGTCGCTGGCCGAACTGTGGCAGCCGAGGCAGACGTTGTTCAGCTTGTCCATGTCATGTCGGGTACCTGCGGCGCTGTAGGATATAAAAGTGGCAGCACTCACGCTCGTAGGACGCGCACCCGCCTGGTAAACGACAAGGTCCACGGTTGAGCCGGTCTTGAGGGAACCACCATGGTATTTGACGTTGACGGTACCATCGCTGTTCGCTTCCCAGTGGCACTGGTAGCACTGCTGATCAGTAACGGTGCCTCCCTGGAGGTGGTGGGAGTTCCCGCTGCTGAACTGGCTCATGACGGCAGTCCTGTCGCCACGCTGAACGAATTTATGACAGATGGTGCAGCCACCGATGGCCTTGAACCCTTGGTTGTGCTTATGACAGGAGATGCAGTCCACTTCTTTCGCCTGATTCTCGTGGCTGACTACTGCGGCCATGTTCTGCTTGTGATACCAGGTCTGTGAGTGGCAGACCTCGCAAATCTTAGTGGAGTTGGTGATCGCCGCCGAATAGACCCCGAAGCTCGGGTTGACGGCATCGTTCTCGGTGGTCTTGGACTTGAACAGCACGGCACTCCCGGGGAATGTTTCCGTCGGAGCCGTGAGGGTCACCTTGATCCGTGAGATGTTAGTGGAACCCGGGATGTGGCAGGTGGTGCAGTCGAAGGCGCCGTATTTGGTGCCGGGGAGTCCCCAGCCACCGTTGGCGTTCCAGTAGGGAGTACCCTTGGAGGGATTGGTTGCGTTGGTGCTGTTGTGGAGCAGCGCATTCTGCGTCCAGGAGGAAACGACGGTGGTTATGGCGCTGTCGGACTGGGTGGTATGACCCGCGGCGCTCACATTGACCTGCGAGGTCAAGGTGTGACCAACAGTCGCAGCAGCCTGGGACTTGACCGTCAGGGTGGTATTGTAGGTCGCTCCCGCAGCCAGCGCACCGGTGGAAGTGCTCCCCAGCACGGAGGGGAGGACAAAGCTAGCCGTGTTACCTGTCTCAGAGCCAATGGCAATGGTAAAGGTGGTGCTGCCGCAGAAGGCATTGTCGTTGTTGGTGACAGACAAGGCATAAGCCGTCTGCTGCCCCTTTGTCACGCTCGCATCGGCGCTCAGGGTCACGGTCGGGGCATTTGCTGTACAGGTCCCGGCGTTGACGGTAAAGAGCCCCGTGCCGGTGCCTGCCTGAGCGTCCGGGTTGGTGACGGTGATGTTACGGGCTCCTAGAGTCGCTCCTACCGCGATGTCGATGTTTGCGGTCACCGACGTGGCCGAATTCCAGGTGGTCGAGTTTACGGTTATACCACCGCCGCCGAAATTGGCGGTGCAACCGCTCACGAAGTTAGTTCCCGTGATCGATACATTCAGGTTGGTGGTGCCCTGCATGCCACTGTTGGGGGTGATCGGCGTGGTGACAGTCGGTGGCGGCGGTACAACGGCTACCTGGCTGCCAGTGACAGGGGAAAGCAGATAGTTGGTCCCCTGGTCGACACCGGCCGTATTCACTGTGCCGGCATATTCATAAACGGCAACATAATAGGTGGTGCCCGCAGAGAGGCCGGTAACGGCAACGCTTGTCCCTGTGCCTTTATAGACGACATAATTGCCCGTGCCGAGTTGCGTGCCGCTGCCAAAGGCCGTGTTGGCAGTGTATCCCGTATAGGTTCCGTCAACAGGGTTGGAGTTTACCGCCGAACTGGCCTTCATCAGAACGATGACACCATCGCCGCTGCCACGGGTCCAGTTCACGGTCATGCCGGTCGGGCCTACGCCGGTGAACGTAAGGCCGGACGCCTGGGTGGACGGTTCGGTGTAGAAGCTACCGTCGGGAGAATAGCTGGTTCCCGCGCTGTTGGTTGCGTAGCCACGATAGTATACCTTTGTTCCTGCAGGCAGTCCTGTCCGGGCTTGGGTAAAGACACCGGTGGTTCCGCTCGTGGCTAACTGGTTAACCGTAGGTGCCGCAGCGGTGTCCCAGACCGTACCACGCGCTGTGATTGCTGCGCCGCCGTCTGAGGTAACGTTAGCTCCGAGCGTAGCGGTAGTGTCGGCTATAGATGTAGCGGTGGGTGAAGTGAGGGTAGGCGCCGTGGTGGAATTCCAGGTGAAATTGGCCGGCGTGGTTGTAACAACGGTACCGCAGTCCGGATCAGTTCCGCGAACGTCGAGAACATACGTACCACCATTAGTGTAATCGCCGCAGAGAGAACCGCCGGCAGTTGTTGCAGGGATTGACGCGCTGGAGGTCCAGTTTGTACAAACGATTTCTGATTGTGCTACATTCACATCAACCTTGAGGTAATCCACATTCCAGTTAAGGTTAGCCGTAGTAGTATCTGTTACGAGAATAGTTATTTGCCCACCGCTCACAAAATCCGTAAAGTCACCCGCCGGGTTATATGTGGAAGTGGCGGTTGTATCCGTCGTATTTATGGTCATGGTTGTGGGGAACTGCTGCCATGCACTTGTAGTGTAATTCCAAATATATGGCCTTATGGTGAGTGTATTCTCGCCAGTGCCATTAAAGGTGACGACCATACTGTCAATTGTGGTCGGATCTTGGGTTATATTTATGTCCATCCGTATGGCGTTTGCATCGCTGAACGTAGCCGTATTCACGTAATTGGTAGAATTGTCAGTTCCTATGCTCGTATAATTGGCAGCTGTCAAGGCTGTATTCACAGTGGTCCTTGTTGCAGGAGGCACAGTCGTCAGTGTATTGTTTTCTTGATATGCCCACTTATCTGTTCCCGCACCGGTGCTGAAGTCGTATGTGAATGTGCCGGCCGGCTGTATCCTGGATGCCTTGTACTCAAATGATCCAACATTGCCTGTAGCAGTCTTCAGGCCGCTGGCATCGTAGGGATTACCGTTTGCCGTCTGGCTGGCAGGAATGTTGATAGTGGAGGGGGTGAGGTCGTCACAATAGGTAACCGTAACGGTGATATAATCGACTGACGCAGTCCTGGTAGCCCCGGTACTCTGATTTACGCAAGCCAGCGCCACGCCAAAGTTAGACGCGTTGATATCCGCAGGAGTCCAGGTTGTACCCCACATATCAGCCGTACCACCATAATTAGCGGCCGTCATAGTTATAGGCCAATCAGTCACAACCGCTTTATTATCACCGGTTCGCGTACCCCCCTTGATCAGTTGGATTACTGTATCATTTATACTGTTTCCGCCAGCATTTGATGAACTCATCCTCATGACACTAACTTCAATACCTAGTATGGTCGCCCCTGCCGGGATACTAAAACCGTAATTCGTACCCTGGACGTAATTTGAAGTCTCGCTGGTGGCCAGTCCCGCAGTCGCATAAGCGGTATCATCAGCTGTTATATTGCCGGGTGTTGTCCAAGCTTGTGTTCCCGTACCGGTCACGCTGGCGCCAGTACCTGGAAATGTTGCACCAGTTACAGCAGCAACAGATACATTCGGCTTATACCACCCCTGGTACATGAACGTGCTCACAAGCAAGGTGAGGGTCGTCACCAACCCGACCTTGACCCACAGATTCATTCCCCGGATTTTCTTAGCTATAACTCTTCCCATGGTGACCTCACCTCAGATGTTTATCGTTGAAAGCGGAACTTTGTCATGCAGTATGCCTGCCGGTCCACCTTTTCGAGACGGACCGGCAGGCGTTTCGTTAACTACAGGCTATCGTGGCAGATGGTGCAGCTGACGGCCTTGCCGTAATCGTTGGCCCAGTTGACCACCTTGCCGTTGTGGCAGGAGATGTTGGAGCAGTTGCCGCCACTGAACATGGTGTTGCTGAGCGCGGTCTTGGCAGTGTCGAAAGAGCCGGAAGCATTCGGGCCGCCTTTGAAGGCAGTTCTCGTCCAGATCGTGGAGTCGTAGCTGGTCGGCCGGAGCTGAGCCTTGGATATCACGTTGACCGGGGCGAAGGAGATGTCCTTCGCACCGTTCACGTGCTTGTCGAGACCAGTGATCCGGGCGGCGCCCAGGGCGTCCGTATTGTTGCCGGTCACATTGCCGTGGCAGGCAACGGCGGAACAGCTGCCGTTGTACTTGTTCCGTGCGACATTGACCGTCAGACCGTGACAGATATTACAGCCGATGGTAGTCGACTGGGCCGGATCGCCGTGACTGGAGGCCACGGTGGTCGTCGCGGTTGTCCCAATCTTGCCGGAGTAGCCGGGACCGGCATAGATGTCAGCCTGATGGATGGAAGCGTAGTTCGTATGGGCCGCATGGGAATCGTTGGTCGGCGAGTTCGCGTGACACATGCTGCAGCGTGTAGCGGCTGTCATCGTCGTGTTCCAGGCCGGCGTCGTCACAAAGGTCCCCTTGCCATCACTGTGGCAGTATACGTTCAAGCACTTGAGCGTACCCGTACCAGGTGCTTTGTCAGTAGAAGGATTGACGTTCAGGCTCCGGAGTTTGCTAACGCCGGTCCTGACGTCGAGTTGCACTTCGACGGTGTCATCAGCGTGATACACTCCCCTGTCGATCGGGTGACAGTTGCCGCACCCGAAGGCGTAGGCCTTCCAGCTTACACCGTCGGTGTCGGACCCCGCTGACTGGTTGGCGGTGTAGGCATAGAAGGGTATAGTCGCCAAGTTGAGCCCACCCATGTGCCGTTTGTGGGCACCGGAGAGAGTATTGACGTCATGACAGGCCGCGCAGGTGAGGTTATCACCCCACTTAGCGTTGCCGGCAAAGTGGCATCTGCCGGTGAGACCGGATACGCCGATCCCCGCACAGGTTCCGCCGGTGGAAGCGTAGGTATAACTGGCGATAGAGGTAGTCAGATTCGGCTGTATGTTGTACTGACCGTTAACATGGTTAGCCGCGGTGGTTATCGTGGTCCCGTTGGTCGTGGTGGCATAGTGACAACGGGAGCAATCCGTCGGATGCTTAGCATGGCTGTTGGTCTTCAGCGAACCGTTGGCGTACTCCGGTTGGCCGTTGGCATTACCGCCGCCGTGGCAGGAACCACAGTTAAGCGTTCCCGACCAGGTCGGGTTGGTGCCGGCGGTTACCGGACGAGTGTCGCCAGTCTGGCCCGTGCCGCCGGTACCCTTGCTGTGGCAGTAAGTGCTCGTGCAGGTGGTGCCATCCCAGCTGCCACTAACGGTGCTGTCGAACGCAACATCCTTCACCTTGTTCAGGTGCATGTGTACGCTGGAAATAGTGGCAAAGGTCGTGGAGTCCACAGTGGACTTAACCGTCCGCGCATGGCACTTGACGCAGGCAAATTTATAACCGGCTGCAGTACCCACGTGCTTGATATGCGGGGCAGATGCCGGCGGATTAGCTGCGGTGCCGCCATGGCAGCTGTCGCAGGTGACAACCGGCGGCGCGGACCAGGAGATGGCTGCATGGGTCGGCGAGGCGGCACTTGTGCCATTACTGTGGCAGTACGTGTTGGAACACGTAGAGCCTGACCAGGTACCACCGGCCCACGCTGAGAATGCAACATCCTTGACCTTGTTGACGTGTTTCGTCTTGTCTACCAGTGCGGTGTTGCTCGCCGCCGTCAGGCTGTGGCAGGAATTACACGATATGGTATTGCTGCCGGAGTAAGCGGTGACATGCTTGAGATGAGAGGCGGTCCCCGACCAGGTGGCGTCGCCCGACTTGTTATGGCAGCCCCCGCAGTTGAGAGTGCCGTTCGGTGACGCCCAGTTGAATGTCGGATTAACCGGATTACCACCGTTACCGTTACTGTGGCAATAGGTGGAGACGCAGGTACCGTTGGTCCAGTTAAAGCCGTTATCGGTCGTCCCCTGGGTGGTAACGTAGGTGTAGCTCCCCTTCCGTGTCGCGGAAGTAAAACCGAAGAACACCTGACCGGCGCCCTTGGGATCTGCGGGTCCCGTTGCGTGAACGGCATAGGAAGAACCGGGACGGTGGCAGGAAGAACAGGCAAACCGGTACGTGGTGGAGGTACCGCTGTTCCCCGGTGTCATGGTGTAGCTCGTGGGAAGGGCTGTCGCATCTTCCCAGTGCTGACGATGGGCTGTGGTTGCAGACCAGTTGTTGATACCAGCACCTGAAGCTGCTGCATTGGCACTGTGGCAGGTATTGCACGCCAACGGTACGCCAACGGTGAGTCCCCACTTTGGAGAAGCGGCAATGCCATGGCAGTAGGTAGCGGAACAGGTGGTGTCCGCATTATAGATGCCTGTTTTGCCCGCGATTACCTTAAAGGCAACATCTTCTTTGTTATTCAAATGGAGGGTTGAGTAGTTACGCAGCTTACCGGCAACTGCCGCGTCAACGGTGCGGTAGTGGCAGGTGGCACATCCGGTGGTGTCAGTAACACCAGCACCAGCGACGTGCTTGTCGTGGCTGTTGGGAGTAGTGGAGCCGGCACCACCGCTCACGTAATCGGGTGCACCGGTTGTCGTATTGCTTGTGCCGTGGCAGCCGTTGCAGCCATAGGTTGTAGTGGAGCTCCACACAGCCGGATTGACATACACAAGGCTCGTGACGTTGCCGTTGGAGTGACAGTAGAAGTTGGAGCACTGCTTCGTGCTGCTGTTATAACGGGTCGGCCCGCCAGCCCGAAGGCCGGTGTAATCCACGAATTTGTTGACGTGGGCGACGTAGCCGGTGGTGGCATTGAGAGTGGTGTTGTCGGCTACCGTTTTCTGATGGCAATCGACGCAGCCAAAGCTGTTGTTGGTACCCAGGACAGCGGCATTATTCGTATGGGCGGCATGTTTGCCGGACAGCGCAGTGCCGCTCGGACCATTGGCCGTTGCACTGCCGTGACAGGAGGTACAGTTGAGGGATCCGGTCCCCCAGGTGACCGCCGGAGCATAGGAGGGAGTTCCCTGACCGTCGCTGTGGCAGTAAATGGAGACACAAGAACTGTATCCGTCACCCGGCTTGGTTGTTCCGTTGTAAGAGGCCGAAGCACCAACAAAATTAGAGGGGAAGAGAACATCTATCTGGTTGTTGGCGTGTTTTGAGCTAGTAGCGTTGTGGCACGAATTGGTACAGCCGGCGCCGGCAAACGGCAGAGCTCCAACATTATGGCAGAGAGTGCATTTCGTCCCATTGTAGCCGTTGGTCGTATAATCGTATCCCAAGTGCTTGGTGTGGCTTCCTGATGCAATTTGAACCGTCCCATGGCCAAATTCCCCAAGGACGTCATGACATGTTCCGCAAGCCCCGGTTGATGCGTTACCCCAAGTCGGTTGTCTGTAGGTTATCCCTGTACCGCCATTGTTCTGACCGTTAGAATGGCAATAGACATTGTCGCACTGGCCATATGCGGTTCCCGGGTTTTTGGATACAGGAGCAAAAGCATTATTGTATTTTCCGTTAACTGCAGTGCTCGTGTTATTAAACGCAACTTCAACTGTTTTGCTTACATGCTTGGACACATCCTTGATTGTCATACCAAAATTAACAGTGGCTTCGTGACATTTAACGCAATCAATTCTGTTGTAGGCATGAACGTGTTCGGCATGACTGCCGGACGACATATAATTGAAGCTTGCATCGCTTCCCTTGTGACATCCGGAGCAGTCTGCACGAAGGGTTGCCCCCCATGTGGCAGTCTGTTGTGGCGGAGTATAGGGACCTGTGGCCTTGTTTCCCGGGCTGTGGCAGTACAGGTTGGTACAGGTGCCGTTGCGTGCGGGGTTCTTGCTCGGCAGGTAGTTCGGATAACTGACGTCGCCGCTGTAAGTTCCACTGCCGTTAGGTGCAGCGGTGAAGAGTACCTGCAGCCCCCGGTTCCCGGCGCTGGTGGCATGGGCAAATTTGTTCGCCTCGGCGGTATGGTCAGAGTGGCATTTTACGCAGGAACCGGTGTCCGTTCCGTAGTAAACACCGTGCTTCTGGGTGCCGTAGGGATGGTTACCGTCAGCGGGGGCAGCAAGGTGGCATTTGCCGCAATCATTGGTGGCATTGTCGGTATAGGCGAAACTGGCGCTTCCCCAGGTGGGGGTCACTTTCTCGAAGTGGCAGTTGACATTGGAGCAGGTACCCAACGCCGGCGTGGCGGACTGGGCAAATGACGTTCCCCTTGTGTAGGTACCGGTAGCCGGTGAACCGTTGATGCTGGAGGAAAGGCGTATAAAGCGGTCACGGTGGGCGTTGACGTAGCCGCTCACCCCGCCACCGTGGCAGACTGCGCAGTTAGCAGCCACGGCACCCGCAGGCTGGTGGGTCTGGTGGTTCCCCTGAAATCCGCCGGTCGTGATATTGCGCGAGGTATCGTCCAGCGGCGGCATGACGTGACATCCGGCACAGTCCGTTATCGGTGCAGCATACGCTGCGCCAGTCTGAAAACATAACGCTATTAGCGAGAACAAGACAGTAATCACGGGTATCAGACTGTTCCCAGCTACACGATGTCTTTTCATTGCCAACTCCTTATAAATAAGCAAACCTAACTCTCTATTTTTTCAGGCGGGGGTGGCAGTGCCACCCCCGATTCAGACGTCAGCAGACTACGGAGCCCAATTCGGCGTGGGCTTGAAGTGACAGCTCACGTTGGAGCAGCTGCCCGCCGTATTACCCGTCGTGCCCGTGCCATTCAGTGGTCCGCTGTACTGGGCGCGGCCGAGAGGCGTTCCGTTGTTGAACTTGTAGGCATCGTCCACGTCGACGGTGACATCCCGCTGGATCGGAGTGTAGGGAGCCGGCACATTTATGACGTGGGTGGTGGGTGCCATGGAGCCGTTACCGTGGCAAACCGTGCAGTTGGCCCATCCTTCGGACGGTCTGGCGGTCTTCTTGATATGGCCGGCACGGGCGTGGACGCCGCCGCCGTAGTTGTAATCCTCTGCTTTGGCGCTGGTGTAATTACCCTGGATGCGCATGCCGGCAAGTTCCGTGTTCGGAACCGGCGGATAGCCATGGCACTGGTCGCACGCCTTCGGCTTGAATGCGTAGGTGTCCTTGTGGGCGTGGCAGCCAAGACAGTTGGTCGTCGGATGGTTCGTCTCGTCGACACCGTTCCGGTAGTGGGTCGTCAAGGTATGACAGACCTGGCAAAGACCTTTGTAGGGAGGAGTCAGCTGGACGAAATTGCTACCGTCATAATTGATGGTCGTCGAGGAGAGCGCACCAAACTTGATCTTCGACCGAACCATCTTGCTGAAGGTGGTGCCGTGGACATCGTGACAGAGCTTGCAGTCCATGGTCGGATTCGACTCTTCAGATACATTCTTGGCAATGACATGGGTCGGCACCTGCTTCTCCGCAGGTGCGTTCGCATTGTGGCAGGTCGTACAGAGGTTGTTGTCGTTTGCCGCGAGGAGGCGCTTGGGATCGGCCAGCGCCACCGATGAAATATGTGCCTTGTTGGCATCATGGCAGTTCTGGCACGTGTTGCTCGCCGGGTACTGGCCATGCCCGCCGGAGGTGAAGAGTGCCTCGTCCTTGTACGGAGCGGCCGCTCCGCCGATGACTGACAGGGTCGCGCCAGAGTGGCAGCTCTGGCAGGTGACGCGGCCGGTGTTCCAGGCATAGGTCCCTGCCGTCGGATGGCAGGGGGTACAGGCGGTGGCGGCATAATCAATTGCACCGCTCACGTGGGGAGCGGAATTCAGACCCGCATAGGTGGTGTGGCAGTTCTGGCAGTTGGCTGGCTGGCCGGCGCTGTTGAAGTTCGGGCCGTAGACTGCCGTGAGGTGGGCGGCATGACCATTGGTGGCGAGTGCATTAGTAGCATGACAGCTTTCACATTGGCCGGTTGCAGGCGAGGTCCAGACAGGGTTGGCGTAGACAGCCGCCACGCCGGTCGTGCTCGCGGCACCGCCGTTACTGTGGCAGTAGATGGCGGAACAGCTTGAACCGCTCAAGGTTCTGCTCCCGACGGACCCGGAGAACAAAACATCCTTGACGACGTTGACGTGGGTGCCGCCCGACTGGCGTGCGGTATCCAGCAGGGTCGTATTGCTGCTCACCGTAGCGGCATGGCACTGGGCGCAGCCGTAGGATCTGTTGCCCGCACCACCGGCGGCATGTTTCGTATGGGCATTGGTGGCGGGGACCGCCGCATGACAGGAACCGCAGCGAGCTGTACCGCCCAGCGCAATGATATCATCCTTCCCGCCATCCCATTTCGGAGCTGTGCCGGGATAGGCAATGCCGACAATCGCCGGATTGCCGTTACTGTGGCAATAGGTCGTGGTACAGGTGCCGGTAGATGTCGTGTTGTAGGTCGGATTCGACACACCGCCACCGGCAGCGATGATGCCGGTCTTGGTGATGAACACCTGCTGGAATTGGCCATTGTTGTGGCTGTTCCCCTTGTGACATTCAACGCAGCCAAAATTGTAGCCGGTGCCACCGGCGGCATGGGCACCATGGGGAGTCAGGGCCTCGTTCTTGAATACACCGGAAAGCGAATAATCCCTGGGTCCGTCAACCGCGTAACCGCTCGGTCCCTTGGCGACGTTCTGGACCGGGGGATAGCCGTGGCAGGAGGTACAGTTTGCCGAGAACCCCTGGGAATGGCTGTGGCACTTGAGACAGTCGCCTGCATTTTCGTAGGCATGGTCCGCAACAGTATTTGGTATCGGGTGGCAGGCGAGGCAGACCCCGCCTCCCGTTGACTTGTTGAAATTTTTCAGGGTCGCCGAGGTGTACTGGTAGAGCACCCGGGCGTTTCTCACCGCCCCGTACTGGGTGGAGACGTTCATATAGCGATTGATCAGGTAGACGTTCTTCAGTCCGTTCGGGTCACCAAGGGGATCGTAATCAACGTGGCCGCCGTGGCAGTCGGCACACTGGATGTTCTGGTTTTTCGACCCGTTGTGGTTACGCATCGAGGCCAGGGGATTGGCCGGGTTGTCGGCCGACTTGTGGCAGTTGACGCAGATGTTGCTGTCGGTGACCGTTTTGCCCCTCAGATTGGCTCGCAGCAGGAGTCCTTTCGACGAGGAAAGACGCCCCATGACTGCGCTGGAATTGTTGTCGAAGGTACTGGCATTGGAGTCGGCAAAGTGGGGAGCATGGCAGGTGGAGCAGAGCACCTTCCCGTTGATGAGCTTCATCTCTGCGGTCGGATTGGCAGGATTGGGTACCGGGGTGCTGTAATAGTTGTTCGGTTTGGTCGTCGGCCCACGGTTGGAGTCGCCATAAAGGAAGTTAACGGGGTGAGTCCCCTTGTCGGACGTCGTCTGTTTGCGGCTTGAGTGGCAGTCCATGCACATCTGGTCCTCGTCGTTCCTCATCCGGAGGAGCGGCTTGGAACGCTTGGGGTTTGTCCCGGTGTACTCGGCGTACCCCACATGGATCGAGTGACACCGGGCACAGGTCACTGTTCCAGTTATGGAAGACGGGGTATTCATTGTCAATGTCGTCGGCGGAGTCGATCCGGCGGCAGGGAGCGTATCGGGGGCGTTCCAGTTGTGCGAGGTCTGCTGGCCCGTTGAAGAGGGGTAGCCGGCCAGCGACACCGTCCCGAAGGGATTTGCCTGATCAAGCGGCTTGAAGTTGTGCGTGGTAGCCGAAGGAGACGCATGGCAGGCAAGGCAGATGTTTACGGTGTTATTGAGCCCCAGGGTCCGGTGCACGACATGGCAGACCGTACAATTATAATTGTGCGGCGCGTCTATGGCCAGAGCGGCGGTCGTCGTCAGCAGAACGAGCGCCACGGCCCCCAGGGTGTATGCAAATCGTCTTTTCATGGTTACGCTCCCGAAAAGCATTCAGAAATCAAACAAGGTCATCAACATAAGGCGTTATATCGCTTCCGTTACAACAGGTCCCAGCTCTTCAGAC
>PJFC01000004.1 GCA_003574885.1 Geobacter sp. | reverse complement strand
CGTACAGTGACCCATCCCCTACCGCCAACCGTACCGGCGTCCGCAGACCCTCAGTTATCGGTCCAAAGACCGTTACCTGTGGCGCTACCGCCGCTCCCACTACCCCTACCTGCCATATGACCAACATGAATAGTGCTATCGCTGTAACAGTAAAGAGGTTTCTCATTACGGCTAGCATATAAACCACCCCTAATTACTTTGGTTTAGGATTTATACTACTGGATTCAGGAAATTTCTGACCAGAAAACTTACACAAGACAGCAAGTTAAGTGCCATTAATTACAATATTGATTTATTGCTATCATTTCAGTTTGTTAAAGGGGACATGTATGAAGATGTTCAACACAAAGAACCGTCTTACCGGAATGGCAAGACGGTTCATGGTAATCGTGTAATGGCGGGAAACGGTTACGGCAGAGTGTTGACTTTCGTGGGGGAAAACAGTGCTACCTGCCGCAGGTCATCTCCCGCGTTTCGCCGGGAGCAACGTCTGCAAAAGGGACAATCCCGAGGAATTCCCCTTGGCGGTAGCAGGTGGCCTCACCAGGCAGGAGCGCGCGATCCGACACGTTCCTGAAGGTGAAGGTGACGACAGGTTGGGGTGCGGAAACGACCTGTTCTTTCTCCAGGGGCAAGAACAGGGTGACGACAGGCGCCAATGGTGCCGCGACAGATTGACCGACAGGATGAGGAAGTGGAGCATCCAGAGCACCGGAGACGACCGTTACCGTAGCATCCTTGCCGAGAGAGGGAAAGTCGGCCCGCATGACCAGTTCCAGGCGATTTCCCTCCCGCAGGTGCACGTCATAAAGCGGCTGCCACTTCACATCGGGGCGGAGGTACGAAGCCTTCACCCGTCCCCCTTTTCCGGTCAGCCAGACCCGGGCGACGGAGCCGTCGGCATTGCCGTTCTTCTTCAGAGAAGCCAGCTGCGCTTCTACATTTTTGAGGTCATGTTCCGTTTTGCGTCGCAACTGATAGACCCCTTCCAGCTGGGAAATGGCAAAATCGGTCCCCTGCCGGACGCTTGCCAGCGGCTCCGGATTAGCCTTGGTTTTCCTCGGAGCCTTTCCGCTCTGAGACTTGGCAGCAGCCTTGAAGATATCCTCCCGTGTAGTCAGAGCCTTCAGCCTGTCATGGAGGAGTTCCCTCCGTTCCTCAAGACGGGCAAGCTCCCGGCCAAGCTTCGGCTCGGGGCGGGCCTTAACCACTTCGACCCTGCTCAGCCGGGCACTCCCCTGTGGTTTGATGCGCAGCGAATCGGCTGCTGCCCCGGCAGGAAGGGGTATCTCAAGGTAGGAACCGGAAGTGACAACACTGTTCTCAACCCGTGCGCCGTCCAGATAGAGTGTTACCGACTTTGTTGCCGCTACTGCCGGCAACGCAACAAGCAACATGCTGATACAGCCGATGATCGTCCGCATTCGTCCCTCACTTGCCCGTCACAGGGCACCGAAGATTATTTGGTTACGTCCAGTAGTTCAACTTCGAAGATCAGGACTGCATTGGGAGGGATCACACCCCCTGCCCCCGCAGCGCCGTACCCGAGTTCGGGAGGGACAATCAGCTTCCGCTTCCCCCCCACTTTCATGGACATCACCCCTTCGTCCCAGGCGGGAATAACCTGTCCGGCACCGATGGTGAACACGAACGGTTCTCCCCGATCCACCGAACTGTCGAACTTGGTGCCGTTCTCCAGCCAGCCGGTATAGTGAACCTTGACCGGTTTACCGGCCGTGGGAGAAGGACCCGTGCCTACCGTCATATCCACGTAGGCGAGCCCTGAAGAGGTTTTCACCGCATTTGCCGGCAGTGCCGCCGCTACTTTCGCCTCACCGGTTGGCTGTTTCTCCTCTTTCTGGGCACAGGCGGGAATCGAAATGGCCACAACCAGCAACAGCACCACGATCAGTTTTTCAATGCTTCTCACGTCATCCTCCAACTCAGATGTTGTAATTCAAAACTCAAAACTCAAAATTTAAAAGCCGCCGAGCCCCAGAATGATTCTCCATTCCTCAAGCGTAACCGGCTGGATCGACAGCCTGCTTCGCTTGAGGAGCACCATGCCGTCAAGAAGAGGGTGAGACTTCAGTTCGGCAAGGGTGACCGGCCGTTTGAAGGGTTCGCCGTAGCGTACATCCACCATGTACCAGATGGGGTTGTCAGCCGAACTTTTCGGGTCGAAATGCTCGCTTTCCGGATCACAGGCGGTCCAGTCCGGATACCCCGCCCGCACCACCCATGCGGTTCCCGCGATGTGGGGATCGGGGATATTGCTGTGGTAGAAGAGCACTCCGTCCCCAACCCGGACTTGGTCCCGCAGGAAGTTGCGCGCCTGGAAATTCCGCACTCCGTCCCACTGCTCGGTCTGTCCCGGCCGCTGACGCAGATCGTCGAAAGAGAAACACCCCGGTTCCGATTTGAAGAGCCAGTAATTCATAATTAGAACTCTAATCCAATTATTGGTTTTGCTTATAAAACGGGTGTCGATTTTTAGTTCTGGCAAGGCTGTCGAGGAAGTGGGCGGAGGCGTAGCCGCGCTACGCCGCACAACCACTTTCCGAAGATTTACGCCGCCAGAACGGAAAAGCGGCAGACGTCATCAGGATAACAGGTGAACAAATAATCCCGACCTTAGTTTCGGTTCAAACCATGTCGACTTCGGCGGCATAATCTTGTTCGCATCCGCCAGTTCCATCAACTCCTCCATGGAGGTCGGGTGGAGGGAGAAGGCGACCTCATACTCGCCACCCGCCACCAGCCGCTCCAGTTCCTCATCCCCCCGGATACCGCCGACGAAATTTACCCGCTGGTCGATACGGGGATTGCGCACCCCGAGAACCGGACTGAGGAGGTTGTTCTGCAGGATGGAGACGTCGAGTCGCTCCACCGCGTCCTCTTCCGTGAAGGATTCCTCCCTTGCCCGCAGTTCATACCACTTGCCATCCAGGTACATGCCGAAGCAATGCCGCTCGGTCGGCGTGAAGCTGCCGTCCGCCGGTGCGATCTCGAACCGGGCCGCCACCTTGGCCATGAACTCCGCGATAGTAAGTCCGTTGAGATCCTTTACCACACGGTTATACGGCATGATGTTCATTTCGCTGTCGGGAAAGATGACAGTGAGGAAATAGTTGTACTCTTCCGTGCCGTTATGGGCAGGATTCTTGGCCCGACGCATGTCCCGTACCCGGCTGGCGGCGGCACTCCGATGGTGGCCGTCGGCCACATAGAGAGTGGGGATGGCCCGGAACAGGTCGGTAAGCCGGTCGATCCTCTGCCGGTCTTCGATTATCCAGAGAGTATGGGTTACCCCGTCGGTAGTGGTGAAGTCATACGTGGCGGGACCGGCCGCGACCTGGGCAACGATGGCACCAATGGCCGGCTCATGCCGGAAGGTGTAGAAGACCGGTTCGTCGTTGGCATCCAGGTAGTCGATGTGCATCACCCGGTCCTCTTCCTTGTCAGCCCGGGTCAGTTCGTGCTTCCTGATTACCCCCGTCTGGTAGTCGTCCACGCCGGAGCAGACCACGAGCCCGGTCTGGACGATGCTCCCCATCCGCTGCCGGTAGACGTAGTAGCACTCCCCGTCGTCCTGGGTCAAAGTGCCGTTCTGCATAAACCGGCGGAGGTTCTCCCTTCCCTTCAGATAGACCGGGTCGGAGTGGGGGTCAAGGTCGGGGGGGAGATCGATTTCCGGCCGTGAGATATGGAGGAAGCTGTGGGGGTTTCCAGCCGCCATCTCCCGCGCCTCGGCCACGCTCATTACGTCATAGGGGAGCGCCGCAACCTTCTCGGCCAGCTCCTTCCTGGGTCTGACAGCCCGGAAGGGCTTGATGAATGCCATGAAATACCTCGTAAAAATGAAGTTTTTATGTCAACACAAAACTCAAAACTAAGGACACAACACTGTCTAAAAGTATCGTTTCGCCCCGACGAACCGCGAGGTGAAATAGTTTTCGTTCAGGGCCGACACCTTGATGTCGTCACCCCGGCGCGGGGCGTGGACGAAACGGCCGTTCCCGACGTAAATCCCCACGTGATTTATCTTCTCCTCAGACTCGCCGAAGAAGACCAGGTCGCCATCCTTCAGGTCGTCCCTGCCGACCTGGTCGCCGGCCTTGTACTGCTCCCGGGAGGTGCGGGGAATATTGACGCCGCACAGGTTGTAGACCGCCCGGACAAATCCGCTGCAATCCATGCCGTCAACCACGGTGTTCCCCCCCCAGCGGTAGGGGATGCCGACGAAGCGTTCTGCTGTGCGGGCGGCAATAGGTCCCATGTCACTGGAAGCCGGACGGGGTTTGACGGTTGCCGGTGCGTGGATGGTTGCCGGTGGCAACTGACGCATCTCAGGCTCCTTCACTTTCCGGACGGGTGCGGGACGCGGGGAGGCGATGAAGAATGCCCCCACCAGCTTCTCTGTCACCAGTTTCTTGCCGGCCTGTTTTGCCTCACCATGGGTAGAGAAGTCCCCGAAGCGGACCGCGTAGACGCCATCCTCCTTCTTGAAGTAGAAGGCATCGATCCCCTTGGCCTGGAGCTTGGCGGACAACCGTTCGGCATTCCCCACCACCTTGAAGGCCCCAACCTGGATCGAATAGCCAAGCCGGCTGATCCCGGTGGAACCGGAGGTGACCTTGCTATGGGCAGCACAGCCGGTGGTGGCGAGCACCAGGGTAAAATATAGAATCCCTGCAACGGAAAATAATCGGGTCATCATGCTAAATCCTCAACCGTAAAAGACACAAAAAGCAAAAGCTGTATGAACAGGAACATTCAGGATGTTCAGGATAAAAATGCAACAACAGACTATGGGGTGTGATCCTGAACATACTGTCCATCACTGTTAAATAAAAGGTTTTTCACGAAGGAACGGCAGTAGATGTTCATGTCAATCGTCAGTAACGTTACGCCTCACCCCCATGAGAAAGGCAACAATGAACTCTTCCAGCGCACCGTCCAGCACCGCGTCAGGGTTGCCGGACTCGACGCCGGTGCGGAGGTCCTTCACCATCTTGTAGGGGTGGAGCACGTAGGAGCGGATCTGGCTACCCCAGCCGATCTCCTTCTTGTCGGCGGAAAACTCGGCCGCCTGGGCCTCCCGCTCCTGCAACTCCTTCTCGTAGAGCTTGGCCCGGAGCACCTTGAGGGCCGCAGCCTTGTTCATGTGCTGGCTCCGCTCGCTCTGGCAGGCGACCACGATTCCGGTCGGAATGTGGGTAATACGGATTGCCGAGTCGGTGGTATTGACATGCTGGCCACCCGCGCCGCTCGAACGATAGGTATCGATCCGCAGGTCGGATTCGACAACCTTCACCTCGATGTCGTCCTCGATCTCCGGGAAGGCAAAGACCGAAGCAAAAGAAGTGTGGCGCCGGGCATTGCTGTCGAAGGGGGATATGCGCACCAGGCGGTGGATACCCGCCTCAGCCCTGAGATAGCCATAGGCATATTCACCCATGACCGTGAAGGTAACCGATTTCACTCCCGCTTCGTCTCCCGGCTGGTAATCAGTGATCTCCGTCTTCCACCCCTTCCGTTCGCAGTAGCGAAGGTACATGCGAAGGAGCATCTCGGCCCAGTCCTGAGCCTCGGTACCGCCGGCACCGGCGTTTATGGAGAAGTAGCAGTTGCTGGCATCATGAGGGCCGGAGAGCATCCGCTGGAATTCGGCACCTTCAACCTCCGCCTCAAGCGCTCCATTCAGGCCACGGACCTCGGCCAGAACCGCCTCGTCCTCCGCCTCAGCCCCCAGTTCTATGAGGATCAGGATGTCATCCATCTGCCGGTTGAGACGGTCCCACATACCCACGGCCTTTTCCATTACCGTCCGCTGGCGCAGGAGCTGCTGGGCCGCTTCATTGTTCTCCCAGAAGTCGGGGGCGGCAATCCGCGCCTCCAGTTCCTGGATGTCCTCCCGTTTCCGATCTATGTCAAAGAGACCCCCGGAGCTTGGCGATCCGTTCTGCAAGTGCTTCGATACGTGCTACTTCTTCTCTGAACATCATATACTCCTTGGTATGGCAATAATTGTTTCACGAAGGGGGGGCAATGTCTCAACGCGGGGATTTATTCCTTCTGAATCCAAGTACCCCGACAACAGCAGTCCCCGCCAGACAGAGCCCAGCAAACAGATCGCCGT
The DNA here is from genome assembly GCA_003574885.1 of Geobacter sp. Lineage (GTDB taxonomy): Bacteria > Desulfobacterota > Desulfuromonadia > Geobacterales > Geobacteraceae > Geomobilimonas. The sequence goes on along the minus strand of PJFC01000004.1, from coordinate 355,064 downwards.
AGCGGCTGTAGAAGGTGTCACCAGTTCCGAGCCGGACATTTCCGGTCAGGACAGCCTCCTGGAACAGCCGGGTCGCCCCCCGTACATGGCCACGGGCATCGATGATGGCAGTAATCCCCGTATTGGTGGCCCGCACCAGGGGGACCCGATTCTCCACGGCACGGAAGACAGTCATGGAAAGGTGCTGGTAGGGAGCTGACGACTGCTTGTACCACGCATCGTTGGAGATGTTGACCAGCAACCGGGCACCTGCCTGGACATAGGCACGGGACAACTCGGGGAATATCCCCTCAAAGCAGATGAGAATCCCGATTACTCCCTTCCCGGTATTGAGAGGGGTAGCCCGTTTCCCCGGTGAAAAATCACCGATCCCCTCCACCAGTTTGTGGACGAAGGGGAGAAGCCTGGCGAGGGGGACGTACTCGCCAAAAGGGACCAGGTGAATCTTGTCGCTACGCCCCAGTTCTTCGCCAGTCGGCGACAGGAGAAAAGCGCTGTTGAGGTAGTGCCTCCCCTGTTCATCCTTCTCGATGGCGGGGCTGCCGAACACCAGGGGAGTTTTCAACTCCCTGGCCAGGTTCCAGATCCGGGGCGCATAGACCGGGTCACTCTGAAAAAAGAATGGTGCCGCGCTCTCGGGCCAGACAACCAGGTCCGCCCCACCGTCGGCCACCGCTTGGCGGGAAAGCCGCTCATAGATGGCAACTGTCGACTCCTGGAAGGCAGGATCCCATTTCACATCTTGGGAGATATTACCCTGAATGAGTGCCACCCTGAACGGTTCTCCCTGTTCCGGTTGGTTCAGCCGAAAAAAACCGTAACCGGCCATGGAAAGGAGAATGACGAGCAGGATCACGACAGCCCTTGTGGGATACCCTTCCTGCTCCCGGCCGAACACTCCCCGCAGGATACGATAGATGACCACGTTGGTCAGAATTATGGCGAAACTGAGTCCGTATACGCCGGTAATATCTGCCACCTGAATGAGCGGCAGGGTGCGGAACTGGGAATAGCCGAGACTTGCCCAGGGAAAACCGGAAAGGAAAAAGGAGCGGAAATATTCAAGGCCGACCCAGAGCACGGGAAGAGAAAGGAGCGGTGAAATTCGTGCAAGCTCCCCCCTCTGCATGAGCCAGACGGGAACGGCAACATACAGCGCGAGATAGGCCACGAGCAGGAGATAGAGGCAGCCACTCACACTCCAGTGAAGCTTGCCGTAGGTTACCATCACGATATTGAGCCAATAAAGAAGGCCCGCAAAGGCCGTCACTCCACAGACAAAGCCGAGTCTGAAGGCATTCGACGGACTCTTCTTCCCCAGGGCCATGAGAAGCGGCACAAAGGCGAACCAGGCAAGCAGGGAAAGTGCCGGTTTGGGAAAGGAAAGGGCCACCAGCACGCCGGACAATGCGGCAAGCAGGTAATCGCGGCGCGGAATGGCTCTGAAATCAGGCATTTTAAATCTACGGTAGTCCATTACGCTTCCGATTCCGCTGTTGCAGGTAAAATACGGGAGACTCTGACCTTGCTGACCCGGCGCTCGTCCGCCTCCAGCACCGTGAACCGGATGTTGTCGCTCTCAACCTCTTCACCCACCGCCGGAATCCGGCCGGTGAGATGGAACAGCAGGCCGCCGACCGTATCGAATTTTTCCCGCTCGATCTCGACGTCAAAGTGTCCTTCCAGCTCTTCGATGGGTAGCCGGCCGTCCACCACTACTGATCCGCCCGCCTCCTCCGTCAGCCACTCTTCCTCTATGTCGTACTCATCCTGGATGTCTCCGACAATCTGCTCCAGAAGGTCTTCGATGGAGACAAGCCCCGAAGTTCCGCCATACTCGTCCACCACGATAGCCAGATGGACCCTCTTTTTCTTGAATTCCTGCAGCAGTTCCTCAAGGTTCTTGGTTTCGGGGATGAAGTAGGGGGGGCGAAGAATTCGTTTCAGGTCTACCGCCGATTCGTCCATCCCCCAGTATTTGAGATAGTCCTTGGCGTAGATCAGACCGATGATGTTATCCGTCGTGCCATCGTAGACCGGGAGGCGGGAATGTCCACAGTCGATAATCGCCTGCAGTACCTCCTGCACCGTGGCATCGATAGGCACACATGCCATGTCGGTACGGGGGACCATGATCTCCCGTGCCGTCGTATCCCGCAGCGCAAAGATGGAACGGATCATCTCGTTTTCTTCTTCGTTGATGAGCCCTTCTTCCTCGCCGGCGTCCATCAGTTCCTGGATCTCTTCCTCGGTGATCTTGCGCCGTCCCGACAAGAACCTGCTCACCGCTTCCAGCAAACCCGGTCGTTTCCTGCCAGACCCTTCTTCCAAAACAAAAGCCTCCTGAAAAATTCAATTATGAATGCCGAATTATGAATTTTGAATTGAAACCCGCATTGACTGCGTAATTGGTAACCTGCAAATTTTTTTTGTTTTCACTTCATACTTCAACCTTTATCGTAATGTGCGAAAAAGCAGCATGACGACGAGGGTGATGACCGTACCGGTAACCGCACCGAGGAAGACCTCACGCGTGGTGTGGATCCGGAGGAGCAACCGGGAGTGGCTCACCATCACGGCCATGACGATGACCAGGATGGAGATGACGGGATCCTGGGTAAGGAGCGACACCAGTGTGGCAATGGCAAAGGCGACCGCAGCATGTCCGCTCGGCAGCCCCCCTTCCAGCGACGTCCCCCTGCCGGAGACCGCCTTCAGAATCACCACCACGATCACAACTATGAGGAGCGAAGTCACCGCCACCATCTCGGTAGGAGTTCCTGCCATGCCGAGCGCCTCCTTGTAGAGAGGAAAGATGTACCGGGACAGGATCAGGTAGCCCATGACCGCTGCGCCGATGGAGGCTATGAGTACCGCTCCGGCAGCCACATCCTTGGCAACCTTGGCCAGGGGATGGTATTCCGGACTGACCAGGTCCACCACCGTCTCGATGGCGGTATTCAACAGCTCCGCAAACAGGACGAAGCAGATGGAAACCGTGAGGAGCGTAAACTCCAGTGGCGAAACCCTGAGAAAAAGCACCGTTACGAGAAGCACCAGGGCGGACAGGAAATGCCAGCGCATGTGCTTCTGGGTACGGACGGTATGGATAATCCCCTCGATGGCATAGTTGACGGAATCTATGAAGCGCGTCGGTTTCATGCGAACTCCGTCATAGAGCGGAAGCACGGAAGGGATGAGGGCTGGAAGGAAAGGCTTTCAACTTCCGCGCATCCGCGCTTCCCTCCTTCCGCCTTACACAAGCCCTTCACCTTCGAGCAGCACGAACAGTTCCTGTTCCTTCGACTCCATCCGCAGGGCCTCAGCCTCTCCGCTCCGCTCGTGGTCGTAACCGGCAAGGTGGAGAATGCCATGAAGAAGGAGAAAAACGAGCCGGGAGTTGAAGGTGATGCCCCCCTCCACAGCCTCCCGCGCGCAGGTGTCGGCCGAGACGGCAACGTCACCGAGCAGGTCGGGAGAGACATGCCCGAACTCCCCCTCCTGCATGGAGAAGGAGATGACGTTGGTGGACTTGTCCCGCCCCAGGTACTCCCGGTTCAGGATGCGGATGCTCCGGTCGCCGACGATGACGACCGACAGCTCGCTAGTGGGTAATCCCAAGGCGTTTAAGATCCTCTCCGCCACTTTTCTCAGGTTCCTGATGCTGACCGGATGGCGCCTCTGGCGGTTCTCGATGGTGATCTTCAAGGGTCTTCTTTCCTCCCACGGTTTTTTCCTTGTACGCCGGCTCCGGATAGTCGATGCGGTGGTGATAGATGGCTCCCAGTATCCGGTTGAAGCTTTTTGCGATTTCGTGGAGATTTTTCAGGGTCAGCTCACACTCGTCGAGCTGGCCGTCGATGAATACCTTGTTGATGATCTTCTGCACGAGGCCCTGGATGCGGGCCGGTGTTGGATCGGTGAGAGTGCGTGATGCGGCCTCCACGCAGTCAGCCAGAAGCACGAGCCCCGCCTCGCGAGTCTGGGGTTTGGGGCCGGGATAACGGAACTCACGCTCGTCCACGATCTTCCCCTCTCCTGCCAGTTTTTTCGCCTTGTCGTAGAAAAAGGTAATGAGACTGGTGCCGTGGGACTGGCGTATGATATCGATAATGGGAACACCGAGCCGGTGCTCCCGGGCCAGTTCCACCCCCTCCTTGACGTGGGCTATGAGGATAAGGGCGCTCATATTGGGAGAGAGCTTGTCATGGCGGTTTTCCCCACCCGCTACGTTCTCGATGAAGTAGAGCGGCTTGGATATTTTCCCCACATCGTGGTAGTAGGCAGCCACCCTCGCCAGCAGGGGGTTTGCGTTGATCGCTTCGGCCGCTGACTCCACCATGTTACCGACCAGTACACTATGATGATAGGTACCGGGAGCACGGATCATGAGCTCCCGCAGTACGGGGGAGTTGAGATTGGCAAGCTCCAGGAGCTTGATGTCCGTGGTGTAATGAAAGAACCCCTCCAGGATGGGGATGATGCCGGTAACGAAGGCGGCATTGATGATGCCGCCGGCCAGGGCGAAAATGATGCAGTAAAGGGACTGCATGGAGAAGAGGCTGTCCCCCACCAACTGGAAAGAGAGGGCCAGGGCCAGGTTCGCCACGCTCACCTTCATCCCCGCCTTGTAGATGGTCCCCCGGTCCTTGCACTGACGGACCCCATGGGCACCGACCACCCCCCCGAGAAGCGAGTAGATGACCACAGGGAGACTGTTGTTGAACATGATCCCGAAGAGGGGTGCGCAGATGGCCGTAAGGACCAGGGCCACCTCGGAGTTGAGGATTATCCGCACGAGGATCGAACCGACAGCGAAGGGGAACAGGTAAAAATAGTTGGCAGTGTCGATGGAAGGGAATATCCCCCCCATCGCCGTAGAGACGATGTAAACGGTCTTCAGGAGGAGAAAAGAACAGATGGTGACAAACGCCAGGAGCAGCAGGTCCTTGTTGGTCGGATTGAACTTGCGGATGTTCTTGCGGGCAAAACGATAGGGGAGGTAAAAGAGGATCAGTACGAGGCCATAGATGCCGAGCCCGCCAACAACCCGGTTCATACCCTTGCGCGCTTCGGCAATCTTCTGTAGCTTGAGCGTCTGCTCTGCGGTAACCCGTTCCCCGACCCGGACGATCATCTCCCCTTGCTTCAGCTGGAACAGTACCGGCCGCACCGCCTCTCGCGCCTGCCGTCTCTTTTCGTCCGTCGCCTCGCGGTTGAAGGTCAGGTTAGGCTTCAGCATCCGTGCGAGGATTTCCTTCACGGTTATCAGGGTATGCTGCCCCCCCCTTTGAGATATCCGGGCACGTTCCAGCAAGCCACGCGCTTCTGCCAGCCCTATGTAAGGGGTTGAATTGCCGGAGGCAATGACCTGCCGGGTGTCCGCATCGACGATGAGGATTCCATGCTCCAGGTCCGAGGCAAATACCTTACGGCCGACGACGATCCTTTGGCTGTAGATTTGGCCGGTAATGCGGCTGATTTCCAGCAGAAGTGCCCGGTCCGACCTGACGGTCAGGAGTGCCCCGAGTTCCACCGGAGAAAGTTCCACAGAGAGAGACTTGGAAACCGCATCCCGCAGGCTCTTGATGTCAGGTCCCTCATCCTTCCCCATTGCCTCGCGAACCAGGGCAAGCCCCTTCTCGAGACGCTGGGTGAGTTCCGTGGCAGCACCGGCGTTATAATCGTAGACGTAGGGTACAACAGATTCCGCTTCTGCCCGTTTCTTTTCGGTCAGGGGGTGGTCTTCAAGAAGGTAGTCCTGGGTGGCGCGGATGTCGGAGGTGGCGATGTCGCCCACCTTGTAGCTGACCCCCTGGAACTGTTGACCCGGAATGATGAGGAAAGCGAGAATGGCGGCTGCGAGGAAGAGCAGGATGAAGCGGTTGCGTTGTTCGTTCCGGCTACCGGCAAACCTCTCCACCAGGGAATCCAGAAAGTGTTCGGCAATGAGCACCAGGGAATTCCGGGCAGGTTTGTTCTTGTCACCAGTTTGGGTGGGCATAGGCGTGTGTTCAAACCCCGTCTGTACTGCTGTGGCGGTGGATTGCGTAAATGCTCACTATAGTCCTATCGCCAATTGCTGTCAACTCAAACCATCCCGTCTAACATGCTACGATTATGGAAAAATCCTTCCCTTTCGTTCCGGTCTGGTATATTGTGGCTCCGTTTATAGGCAGGTCGATGTACCTGTACTCCATATTCACTGCAAGGGGGCATGAAATGAGTCAGATTACCGATGTGTACGCCAGAGAGATCCTTGATTCCCGGGGCAACCCTACGCTGGAAGTTGAAGTTTTCCTCGAGTCCGGCGCCATGGGGCGAGCAGCGGTTCCGTCCGGGGCATCCACCGGTGAGCGTGAGGCGCTTGAGCTGCGTGACGGCGACAAGTCCCGCTACCTGGGAAAGGGCGTTCTCACAGCGGTCGACAACGTCAACGACATCATTGCTGACGAGGTCATCGGCATGGAAGCGAGCGACCAGGTCGGCATCGACCGGAAGATGCTGGAGATGGACGGAACCGAGTACAAGAGCAAGCTGGGGGCCAATGCCATTCTCGGTGTCTCACTGGCGGTGGCAAAGGCTGCCGCCGACGAAGCAGGGCTCCCGCTCTACCAGTACATTGGCGGCTCCAACGCCAAGGAACTGCCGCTGCCGATGATGAATATTCTCAACGGCGGTGCCCACGCCGATAACAACGTGGATATCCAGGAATTCATGATCATGCCGGCCGGCGCGCCGAACTTCAGGGAAGCGCTCCGGATGGGCGCGGAGATATTCCACGCCCTCAAGGGAGTGCTCAAATCCAAAGGGTACAACACCGCCGTCGGCGACGAGGGAGGGTTTGCCCCGAACCTCAAATCCAACGAGGAAGCGCTGGAAGTCATCATGGAAGCCATCGAGAAGGCGGGTTACAAACCGGGAGAGCAGGTACTGCTCGCCCTGGACGTGGCATCATCCGAGCTCTTCAAGGACGGGGTCTATACCCTGGAGAACGAGGCCCAGCCGAAAAAGACTCCCGAGCAGATGGTTGATTTCTACGAGAACCTGGTCAACAAGTACCCTATCATCTCCATCGAGGACGGCATGGCCGAAAACGACTGGGATGGCTGGAAGAAGCTGACCGACCGTCTCGGCAAGCGCATCCAGATCGTCGGCGACGACCTGTTCGTCACCAACCCGGCCATCCTGAAGGAAGGTATCCAGAAGGGAATCGCCAACTCGATCCTCATCAAGCTGAACCAGATCGGCACCCTGACTGAGACCCTGGACGCCATCGAGATGGCCAAGCGGGCCGGCTACACCTGTGTCATCTCCCACCGTTCCGGCGAGACCGAGGACACCACCCTGGCCGACCTCGCCGTGGCGGTCAATGCCGGACAGATCAAAACCGGGTCGCTCTGCCGCACCGACCGGGTGGCCAAATACAATCAGCTTCTCCGGATCGAGGATGAGCTGGACACCACCTCAATCTTCCGTGGCAAGGACGTTTTCTACAACGTGAAGAAATAAGTTGCGGGGACGGTACGACCCCGTCACAAACCCATAACTACCCAACGAAGGGGCCGGCATCCGTGTCGGCCCCTTTTTCCGTCCGCCCCCATCGCACCCTTCGGCTATGGTATACTTGTAGGCACCGACACCCCCATCCAAGGAGCACTCCATGCGCTATTCGCCACTTATCACCGATCTCTACGAACTGACCATGCTCGCCGGCTACCTGGAAGAAGGCATGGAAGACACCCCCGCCGTCTTCGACCTCTTCTTCCGCCACAACCCGTTCAAGGGGGGGTACGCAGTCTTCGCCGGCCTCGACACCGCCCTCGCCTACCTGGAAGAGCTCCGGTTCAACGAGGAGGAGCTCGCCTACCTTTCCGGGCTCGGGCTCTTCACAAGCCGGTTCATCGACTACCTGCGCGGGTTCCGCTTCCGGGGGACCGTCACCGCCGTGTCGGAAGGGACCATCGTCTTCGGCCGGGAGTCCCTTGTCACCGTAGAGGGGACCCTGGCGGAGGCCCAGTTCGTCGAGACGGCGCTCCTCAACATCCTCAACTTCCAGACCCTCATCGCCACCAAGTCGGCCAGGGTCTGCCACATGGCGGGGAATGCCGCGGTCATCGAGTTCGGCCTTCGCCGCGCCCACGGACCGGACGGCGGGCTCTCGGTGGCGCGGGCCGCGTATATCGGCGGGGCACGGAGCACAAGCAACGTAGAGGCCGGCTTCCGGTACGGCATCCCGGTCAAGGGAACCCATGCCCACAGCTGGATAATGGCCTTCCCTGACGAACTGACCGCCTTCCGCAAGTACGCTGACGTTTTCCCCGACACCTGTATCCTCCTCGTGGATACCTACGACACCCTTAAGAGCGGCATCCCCCACGCCATAACCGTGGCTAAAGAGCTGCGGGTACGGGGGCATGAGCTCGCTGGGGTCAGAATCGACTCGGGAGACCTGGCCTACCTCAGTCGGGAGGCCCGCCGCATGCTTGACGAAGCAGGTTTCACCCAGGCGAGGATTGTCGCTTCCAACGAGATCGACGAATACGTCATTGAGTCGATCCTTGCGGAAGGGGGAAAGGTTGATATCTACGGAGTCGGGACCAGGCTCGCCACCGGCATGGGTGAAGGAGGTGGGGCGCTTGGCGGCGTGTACAAGCTGGTCAGGATCGGCGACAAACCTAAACTCAAAGTGACAAGCGACATCGCCAAGGCCACTCTTCCCGACCGTAAGCGCCTGCTCCGGGCCGTAGCCCCCGACGGAGCATTCCTCATGGACATCATGGCGCTCCAGGATGAAACAATACTGCCGGGAGACCTGGTCTACAACCCCGCCAACCCCCTGGAACGCAAACAAATCCCTGCCGACGCGCGGCAGGAGGAGTTACGGCAGGTTGTCATGGCGAAAGGGAAACGAACCGCTGCTTCGCCGACCCTGGACGCTATCGCTGACCGCTGCGCCGACCAGCGCGCACGCCTCCCCCAGGGATGCCTGCGCCACGTCAACCCTCACATCTACAAAGTCTCCATCAGCCGCGGTCTCAACGACCTGCGTAACCAACTGATGGAGGAAGTTGAACGTGGGTACGAATAATACCACCCGCCACAGAGGCACAGAGACACGGACAAAAATCGTTACAACACTGAATGGACACGGATAACGACGAAAAAGGCGGAACACACAAAAATCATTTAATTGATTTGATCCGCGGCCCATTGATTTGCCTTACCGTCTCAGTGCCACTGTAGCCAGATTTGGAGAGAGCAATGGATAAAGATTCAGCCCTGCTGGTTGTCGATATGCAGAACGATTTCTGCCCCGATGGCGCCCTCGCTGTCAAGGAAGGGGACCTGGTGGTGCCGGTCCTGAACCGCTACATCGAGCTGTTCACGGCCCAGGGGCTCCCTGTCTTCTTCACCCGTGACTGGCACCCCGTCGAAACCTCCCACTTCCAGGCATTCGGCGGTGTCTGGCCGGTCCACTGCGTGCAGGGGACCAGGGGGGCGGACTTTCACCCCGACCTCATACTCCCCCCCCATGCTGTCATCATCTCCAAGGGAATGGACCCGTCAAGAGACGACTACTCCGCCCTCCACGGTGCCGGACCGGACGGTACCCCTCTCCCCGTTCTCCTGCGGCAGCGCGGGGTCAGGAAGGTCTACGTGGGGGGGCTCGCCACCGATTACTGCGTCAAGGAATCGGTTCTGGAAGGAATAGCTCAAGGTTTCACCATGGTCTACCTGGCAGACGCCTGCCGTGGGGTGAATCTCCAGCCGGAAGACACGGGAAAGGCCGAAGCTGAGATGGCCCGAGCGGGAGCAGGCAGGGCTTCGCTGGCAGAGCTGACTGCAAAAGGCTAATTTTATTGCATTTACACTCCGAATGGCGTATATAAGAGGCACTTACTCTCCTTCATTCCACTATGCAAGGAAGCCCCAACTGCCATGATCAAGACCAACAACCTGAACATCAAGAGCATCACCCCCATCATCGCCCCGGCAGACCTCCGCCAAGTATTTCCTCTCTCCGCAGAGGCAAGCGGTTTCGTCGCCGACAGCCGCGCCAGCATCAAGAACATCCTGAAGGGAAGGGATCCTCGCCTCATGGTGGTAGTGGGCCCCTGCTCCATCCACGACCCGGCCGGCGCTCACGAATATGCCCACAGGCTCGCCGGGCTGGCAAAAGAGCTGTCGGACCAGCTCCTTCTGATCATGAGGGTCTACTTCGAGAAGCCGCGCACCACGGTAGGCTGGAAGGGGCTCATCAACGACCCGGATATGGACGGCAGTCACCAGATATCAAAGGGACTCGGCATCGCACGCGGCCTCCTCAGCAAGATCACGGCCCACAAACTCCCCGTCGCCACCGAGATGCTCGACCCAATCACTCCCGAATACCTGGCCGACCACCTTTCATGGGGAGCCATCGGCGCACGGACCACCGAATCCCAGACCCACCGGGAACTGGCCAGCGGCGTCTCCTTCCCCATCGGATTCAAGAACGGCACCGACGGCAACCTGCAGATCGCCATCGATGCCATGATCGCCGCGCTCCATCCCCACCATTTCCTCGGCATTAACCGGGAGGGGCTCTCCTCCGTCGTCCAGACCACCGGCAATCCGGACGTGCATATCGTACTGCGAGGCGGGAAAAAACCGAACTACGCGCCTGAGGACATCAGGAAGACCGAGGAGATGCTGGAGAAGAACAACCTCTTCCCCACCATCATGGTCGACTGCAGTCACGGCAATTCGGAGAAGAACCACGAGAAGCAGCCCCAGGTGCTGGAGAGCGTCATCGACCAGATCGAGGCGGGGAACCGCTCCATCTCCGGCGTCATGATCGAAAGCTTCCTGGAAGGGGGAAACCAGCCGATCCCCAATGACCTCTCTCAGCTCAAGTACGGCGTCTCCATTACCGACAAATGCCTCGACTGGGCCACCACGGAACAGATGCTCCGCACCGCCCACGCCCGGCTCAAAGCCTGCGGCGGACGACGGCAGGCGTAGTCACTCTCTCCGCTTGCAACACACAAGGCCCCTTCCTGCGAAGGGGCCTTTTTTTGTCAGCAAGAAAGATATATCTCACGCAACGGCGCAACGAACGGGACGAGAATCAAATACCCTCTTGTAGTTGCCCATACCACGGGGGTGCAGGGGCAAAATCTTCCTTGACACCCGCCACCGAGAGGATTACAACGATCTAATCGTAGAGATGCTGCATCATCAGAGGACTAATTGCCATGGAACTGCCCCATCTCCTCAACCAGAACGCCCGTGCCGGCTCAGAACCGGCCGGGCGTTTTTTGATGGTAGAAGAAGCAGGGGGAGGGATCCGACTGGGCGAAAACCGAGCCGGGGATAAACAACATGAATAAAGCGAGAGCTTTCAAGAACATGCGTTGAACCTGGATAAAAATACGATAAACACGACACCCATCCCAAGGAGGTTTGCAATGAGTTCTGTTGGTCCCATCCAGTGGAGGTTTGGTCCCGTTCTGATGACAATTACGCTTGTAACGCTTTGTGTCGGCGCGGTGTCGGCGTTTGCCGATGATCTGATTGGCGCCGGCGAGGTACTGACCCGTATCAGTAAAGCGGCCGGAGCAGACGAAAAGAAGGCCGATCCAGCCAAGAGCGAGGCAGAGATATTCATGCGCGATCTAGAGGGTTTCAGGGCTGAACGCGCCAAACTGCCGGCTGAAGCAGCGGTGGAGCGCTGGCTTAAACTCTACGAACGCTTCAAACAGCTCTCCCCCGAAGCCATCAAGGGCACGGCCCTTACCCCTTATACTCAGCCCGATGCCAAAACACCGTCACTGACGTCTCTAGTCTCCTCCATTCCGCCTCCTGCCGCCTGGAACACCCTCAAAGTCCGCCTGGCAGGACTTCCACCTTCTGGCAACGCAACTCAGGATACGATGCTACGAGTGCTGATGGCTTACCTGACTGGGGACAAACCAGCCATAGACAAGGGGCTGAGCGAATTGAAGGCCGCCTACACCATGTCGGGCACTCAACGTTATGATTTCAACCTGGCAGATCTAAATATCGATCAGCAACGTCCCGGCATCGGCAAAGGCGGTGTTCCGGCTGTCGAAAGCTTCGAGGCCTATATTGAGTCGCTCCGGGCAGTACGTCCGAAGGGGAGGATCAAGGTACTGATACCGGATCTGGTTGCCATGACAGAAGAGAAAAGAGCCGAACAACTGATTCTCAAGGCAATGGCGGTTCCGGGCGTTTCTCTGCGGGTACCTTCAGGCGGAAGCACTCTGGATCTGGCCAAACGGCTTGTCATCAAACACGCAGACCTGCTCACCGAGCCGCAGTGGGAGCTGGTAACGGATTTGAGCGATACGGCTCTGTATGAAGCCATGAACAGCCGTTTCCCCGAGCAGACAGCCAAGGACAAGTCCGGACCGGACATCTATCAGGCGGTTGAACATGAGTATACATATCAGGCACGGGAGACCGATACAGCCCGAAACACCGCAAAAGTCCTTTACCTGCTGGGGTTGATTGGTAAAAACAGGCTTGATGACGCTGTGGCACTGAGCAAACGGATGGAGGCGGAAGAATTCAATGCGTCAGAATTCGAAAAGCGTTGGCATTCTTTCGATAAAAACCGTCATGCACAAGAACTGAATCAGTGGTGCCAGGCAGTACTGACGGACCGGCCGGAGCTACCGTTATGGAAACAGTGTGGCTTGATCGCCATCAATAACGACGATGCGGCCAAACTGGTTGCTATTCTTGATGCCGCAACCGGTCAGCCGAATCCTAGTCTCGAAACACGGCTAACTGTGCAATCCCGCAAAGTGGAGCTGCTGCTGGCTATGGATCGTACTGATGATGCTGTGGCGCTATTGCAGGCATTACTGAAGGCCGATGACAGTAAGGAGACCCCACAGGCCCGCCTTTCAGTCGCTAAAATTAAACTCCGGATGGCACCGCGCCTGCTCACCCTCGGCAGACTTCTTTCACGCAAAGAGCTGATGGAAGAGGGAAATACCGGGATCATGAGTCTGCTGAACGGCGGGAATGTACAACTTGGTATGACCGACGCGACCGGCTGGGAGGTACGTCAGGCACTGGACGAACTGATTAACGGGTATATCGATGACGGCCAGTTGGCAAAGGCCGAACAGGTTGCCATTGCCCTTATTATGACAACGCTGAAGTCACCGGAGATAAGCAACAACCAGATCGCCAGGGATATCGCCCTGTCCAGTGGTGCCATAACAGGCCAATTAATTCGTCTGACCCAGATTTATGACAAGGCGGGACGTTTTGACGACACCCTAACCCTGCTGGAAAAGTCACGTTGGTGGGGCGCCACCGATCTGATGGATATCAACGACAACACGCCATCTCCAGCTCCGATTATTGCAAGGGCACTGCACAATAGCGGACGCGATGCTGAGTCCGTTGAAATTCTCAAGTGGTACCTGTACGACAAACCGGGTGATGACGCTGCCTACCAGACACTGACTGATATACTCGGTTCTTCGCTCATCCCATGGCTTGAACGGTTGCAACTCCAGGATCGTTTCGAGGAACGCCCTCTGATTTGGAAGGCGGTACTGCTGAAAAAGGAAGGCAAGCTTGACGAGGCAGAATCCGTTGTGCGTCAAGCGCTGAAGATCGACCCAACCGACGGTGAACAGCCGATTGGTGACCGGGTTCGCGCTTATGCCGTACTGGGCGAGATCCTCAAAGCAAAGGGAAAACTGGATGATGCAGCGTTCTTTGAGCGGGTGGTCCAGTCGGTGAGGCTGGCAGAGAAGGGCGACAAATTGACCGAGGCCGGTCTGCTGCGCAGAAGCCTGGGTGTCTATGAACAGGCTTCTGAACTGTTTGCCGACGCTTACTGCGTTCAGTGGCGGCTTGCCGAAAGGCTCGCCTCAATTGGTGACTTGACCGGTGCAAAAAAGCATTATGAGATAGCCTTCGAGCGGATGCCGGAACAGTTCGGGCAGGTGGCCCATTTCTGCTTCGGCTGCGAGGGTGTCTTCACCCACCAGCAAAGCGTCAGCGTTGCCGAGGAGGTTTTGACGGGCGTCGCCAAGGCGTCGCCGAATAAACCTCAGGTTCACTACCTGCTCGGGCAACTGCGCGAAGCACAGGGGCGCAAAGCTGAGGCCTATACCTATTTCCGCCGGGCCTCCGATCTTGACCCCCAGTATCTCGATGCCTGGAAGGCTGCCTACGGGCTACGCAACGACGCCTTCCTTAATCAGGCGGAAATGGATGATATCGCCCTTCGCATGGTGCGGCTCGACCCGCTGAACCGTCACAGCAAGCTGAATCACGGAGAGATATCGGATGTGAAGGAACTCTGGATGATCTATCAGGATATGGGCACGGAACGGCGGTCGCCGCTAAAGCGCCTGTTTCCCCTGACCGCCAGCAAGCAGGAACTGGAGGAGCTGGTTAAAAAGTTCGGAGGTGGCGCTGATCTCTTGGAAATGAAGCGCGCCATGATGGGCAAAGGGGTGGATGTGCCAGAACCGGGTGATGCCGTGGTAAAAAACCAATTCGTAAAGAAACTGCTACGAGCCACCGGGGAAAATGTCCCGATGTATTAGTGACCAAGGGTTGAGGGGGACTGCGCGGTACTAACAATATTGTCGACGACAACCAATCAGACCAGCTACATTAATGATACTTGAAAAGGAGTCTCCCATGCTGTTCACCTGCAATCACTGCGGATTTTCCCAGGAAGTCCCCGACACGTTCGCTGGCAAGTCCGGCAAGTGCCCCAAGTGTCAAGGGGCCATCACCATTCCGCAGCTTCAACCCACCAGTGCCGAACCGGCACCAGCATCACGGGAGGCCGCTTCTCAGCTGCCGAATCGTTACTCCCTGGCAGAATTCGTCAGGAAATCCGCGCAAAAAGACCGCAAGGAAGGGCTCTTTGAACTGGAAAGCCCCCAGATGCTGGAGATAAATCTCGACGGAATGGTCTGGACAAAAATGGGCTCCATGGTCGCCTATAACGGAACGATCAGGTTCACCCGGGAAGGTGTCCTCGACAGCGGTCTCGGCAATCTGCTGAAGAAAACGGTAAGCGGGGAGGGAGCGAAATTGACCAAGGCGGAAGGGAAAGGAGCGCTCTACCTTGCCGATAGCGGCAAGAAGATTTCCATCATCCAGTTGCAGGGAGAATCGCTTTTTGTCAACGGCAATGACCTGCTCGCCTTCGAGAGCAGCATCACCTCGGAAATCACCATGATGAAGTCCCTGGCCGGCGTGCTGGCGGGGGGGCTTTTCAACGTCAAGTTGACCGGTAAAGGCTTGATTGCCATCACCACCCATCACGATCCCCTCACCCTGCAGGTCGGACCGAACCGACCGGTCTTCACCGACCCCAACGCGACCGTGGCATGGTCCGGAAGTCTCAAGCCGGAGTTCAAGACCGACACCTCGCTGAAAACCTTCATCGGCCGGGGAAGCGGGGAGTCGCTGCAGATGAAGTTCCAGGGGTCCGGCTTTGTCGTCGTGCAACCTTTCGAGGAAGTCTATTTGCAAGCTACCTGAACAAACACACCCAGGGAGAGGGAAGCCTAGGGCTCTCTCAAAAAAACCGGTGGGGTCTTTCACCGCGTTTGACAAAAACAGATATATATTGCCAAGTCATATCAGATAAGGAGAATTCTATGGCCCGTCCCACACTCCCACCAGCCTACCGGCATGAACACGGCGCGATAAAAAATGCCAACGAGGTTGTCAAGGAACAGCTTACGGTTGGGCAAAGAGCTTCAGACTGGATCGCCGACAAAGTGGGATCGTGGAAGTTCATCATAGGCCAGTCACTACTTCTCACCATTTGGGCAACACTGAATGTCACTGCCTGGATTCAGCATTGGGACCCGTACCCGTTCATCCTGATGAATCTTGTCCTGTCACTGCAGGCCGCTTATACAGCCCCCATGATCATGATGAGTCAAAACCGCAAGGCTGATCGTGACCGCATCGAAGCGCACATTGATTACGAAATCAATCTGAAGGCAGAGAACGAAATCAAAGCAATTCTGGATAATCTTGATGCACAGAACATTGTCATAGCTGAGTTGCATCAGATGCTTGAGGGATTAACTAACAAGAAAAACGGATAATATGAAAGGCGGCGGCACGGAGATTCTCCCTGCGGGCGATCTCTTCGCACCGGCCAGGACGTCCTCGCCTTGATTGAACCGAGCCATCATAATGCGGCCTGGAGTTCCTACCTGGTAGTCCATTGGATTGTCTTCCCCCTTCCAATAATGCTTTGAAATGAACCAAGCTAATCACGGTTGTCAAGAATAGTGTCACTCCCTCCGCGAAGGCCAGGCAAAATATTTTTATGCTGCATTTGGCAGCAGTCAATAAATTACTGGAACATGAAATAGTACTATGCAATTAAATAGCTGATTTTTAAGCATAAATTCTAAAAAACACCAAAAAAACATTTGACAATTGGTCATAAATTATTAAAATTTCAAATTGTATACAATCCGAACAGAGTTAAGTACATGAGGCAAAATTTCGCTCTGGTCGGAGTAGTTAGTGATGGGGAAAAGGCTGTCCTTTTTGAGGACCATTCACTCCATGGTGGAGAGAAAGGAGAACCCGATGAAAAAGGCTAAATACGTTGCTCCAAAGGTTGTCGGCAGTGCCACTGTTCATCCCTGTTGAGAGACTTGCGTGGCACCGGGTACAGGCGCACGCCTTTGTACCCGGTGCCTCCATCATGGCTGGGCGCACGCACCTTGGGGCAACAACCGCTAACCATCGCATCACACCATAACACCGCGCATTTTGCGTTTCCGGCAACCGGACATAATAAATAGAACATAACCAGTCTGTGTACGTACAACGAGTTCTGAATGACTCGCCCGTACGAGGGGGCATTACTGATGAAGACAAAACAATGGGCTACTCTCGTTTCGTCATGCGTGATGGTACTCATGCTTACCGTCGGCCTGGCGGAAGCAGCCAATGGCACGCTCAAATATACCTTGAAGTACAAGGACCCCACCACCGGGGTTGAAACGAACCTTACCCGCGGGTACGTTTACCTCCACGATGCAACCAAACCGCCCCCCATGGAAAAGTATTTTACCAAGGCGGATTACGTCAATATGGCTTCTTTTGGTAACGGCACGTATTCGGACCCTAATGTACCTGCAGGAACCTGGTACATCCGCATCACCCAGAGAAAAGGGGCCGTAAAGGCTTATGGTCCGCCTGAAGCAGGTGATTATACCTGGATGCAAACGGCCCCCATTACAATCACGGCCGGCAGCACGCTTGACCTCGGCACGCTTTACGCGTATCCGTTCGCTGCAGCTCCGATCACCATTACCGGCACTGTCAAATCCCAGACCGGTGCCCCCGTCGCAGGCCGTTACGTACGGGCACAAACCGAACCGTGCAGGGACGATGGCTATAATTACGATATCAACCAGTGTGGTCCGGTCAAACTCCTGGCACTGCAACCCACCGACGCCAACGGCACCTACACGCTGCAGATAAAAGATCCCGGAACCTATTATCTCTATACCTCTCCCTGCATTACCGCCGACTACCTGCCCTATACCGGCAACCGTTGCGAGTACACGGCCGCACCGGCAAATCCCGTAACGGTAAAGATACGGGATGTCAAGACGGTTGACATGGTCGTCAGTGTGCATCCCTGACGCAGGTCATTGGGAAGGAGATGTTTCGGATTCCGGGTATGCGGCAATTTCCCGGCAGCCGGAAAGTGGTGAAGGGGATGGCATTTAAGGCGAGAATAATCGCGGGTAAGGGGGAACAACGATGAAGACGAAACCTTGGGCTGTTCTGTCACTATGTGTGCTCTTGACCATGTTCTCCGCAGGACTGGCAGAAGCCGCCAACGGCACGCTGAAATATGCCTTCAAATACAAGGACCCCACTACCGGGGTTGAAACGAATCTGTCCTATGGATACGTTTATCTTCGTGATGCAGCAAAATCCCCTCCTATGGAAAAGTTTTTTTCCAAGGCAGATTATATCCTCAGACCTTCAAATCTTAGTGACGGCAGCGCTACTGTTGCTGTTCCGGCGGGGAAATATTTCATCCGCATTCTGCAGAGAAAAGTCATCGGGGGTTCCTCAAGACCGTACGGACCTCCGGATGAGGGAGATCTCACCTGGTACCAGACAAGCCCCATTACGATTACGGCCGGCAGCACTCTGGATCTCGGCACCAAATACGCCACTCCTTTCGGATCGACCATTACCATTACCGGCACCATTAAAAATTCAAGTGGGGCACCGCTGACAGGTCGTTATGTAAGGGCGCAGACGGAACCATGTCATACATATTCTGAAGGTGCTATCAACCAATGCGGCCCGGTAAAGTTCCTGGCCCTGCAACCCACAGACTCCAACGGCAGGTACACGATTGTTTTGAGAAATCCCGGCACCTATTATCTCAGCACTTTTTCCAACTGGGACACCAACCCTGGCTGTTCCGGGTATTGTTCTGCTCCGATCATGGGCATCGGTTACCCGACGCCCATTACAATACAGCAGGGAGAAACCAGGACGGCGGACATCGTTTCCTATTAGAGAACGGGGTCACCAATGAAAGTAGCAATCCTCTGTGCCGTCTTTTTTTCGGCCGTCACAGCCACAGCAGCGGAAACGATAATCATCGAATATCCGGACCACTACTATGTTGAATCGATCGGAACCCCGAAGGCCGATGTTTCCCGGGAAGACAGAGCTCCCGCCAGGGTAGTGACCGGAGCCGACCAGGAAAGCGGGGCACCTTCCGCAGCGGCAAGGCCTGTCACCAACTTTGAAAATGCTTCCCAACCTGTCGCTTCTGCCGAACGGCGGGGATCGATGGAGAGGGAGATGCAACGCTTGCAGAGCCTGCACAGCGAGTTGACAACCCCACGAGAAGGGGAAACTCCCGAGCAGGCTGACCGCAGGCAGCGGGAAGCAGAGAGAAAACTCAGGAAAATAAACAGGCTGTCGTCAGAAATGCAGAGAATCGCGCCAGGGCAATGAATGAAGGAAACTATCGTTTCTTTTTGAAAAGAGAAACCCAACTTAAAAAAAGCCCCGCCAGATTTGACGGGGCTTTTTTTTAACTGCGACTGAACGCTGCCGTGCATTTCGTCGCTACTTCCCGAGCGATGTGATGATTGCGGGCACGGCCTGCTTCATGACATTCTGCAACCCTTTCTGCAGAACTGCGGGGAGAAGCAGATCCCGGTCCTTGATAGCAACATCAGCATAACGGGATTCAAATGAAACTTTGTCAACCACATTCCCGTTTTTCACGAGGTCGGCCGTCATCTTCACATGACATTTTGCCGCAAGTTTCAGGAGCGTTGGAGTTTCCTGAAGTTCTACCGTGATCTTGGTTACATCTACCCCCCGGGAGACCCCGGGCGGCAAGGCATCAGCCACGCTCACCGTATAGCCGGCCGCAGTCAGTTCCTGTTGGAGGGCGTCGAGCATCATATCGCCGGGAGAATTAGCGGCAACTATCTCCCCGGTCTTTTCCCCATCCGATGAGGCAATCGAACCTATCACCCAGCGTAGCGCAGGGTTGTGGCCGGCACGTGACGTCCCTTCGCGGACAGCAAGCACAATATCACCTGTGCCCCTGCTTCCGCTGATGACAGGCTGATACAGCATATTAACACTCTGGTCGGTAGTCGCACATCCCGCGGCAAAAAGCAGTCCTGCCAGTACCGACGCCAGGCGGACGCCTTTCATCACAAATCGAGCCATGACGCCTCCCTTGGCCTGTAAAAGTCTATATTCCGCAACCGCAGCCGCGATCGCACTTGGCGGTCGGCATGTGAAGGGCCTTGACGTAGGTGGCGTCGGCAGCTTCGCGGAGTTTTTCCACCACCGCCGGAGGAACCGCCGAGTCGAGGGAGAGGATGACCATCGCCTCCCCCTTTTTCTCCCGCCGCCCCAGGTTCATGGAGGCGATGTTGATGTCGTGCTCGCCCATGATGGTTCCGATCCGGCCGATCATGCCGGGGCGGTCCTCGTAGTTCAGGAGCAGCATATACTCCGAGGGGGCGAAGTCCATGGCGTAATCCCGCAGCCTGACGATGCGTGGTGCTCCTTCGAACAGGGTGCCGGAGATAACTTTCCGCTTGCCCCCCTCCCCTTCGATCACCAGGGTGATCAGATTCGAGAAGGCGTCGGTCTGTGTCGATTTGGTCTCTTCGATGGCAATACCCATCTGTTCGGCAATGAGCGTGGCGTTGACCATGTTTACGTCCTGGTCTACCCTTCGATTGAGGAGCGCCGACAGGCCGCAGACCGAAAGGGGGGTACAGTCGTAGTGGGCGATGTTACCGGCGTAGCCGAAGGTAACCTTGGACAGGTTGCTGTCCACCAGCTGAATTCCCAGGTCGCACATGACGCTCATCAGGTTGAGGAACGGCCGCATCTGGTCCATGAGTGCCATGTCGAAGCGGGGGATGTTGACCGCGTTCTCCAGCGGCATCTCGTCCAGGTAGTTGAGGATCTCCTTGGAGACATCCACCGCCACGTTGATCTGGGCCTCGACGGTGTTGGCACCCAGGTGCGGGGTGACCACCAGTTTTTCCTGGGAAATCAATTCCTTCAGGATATCCGTCTTCGGCGGTTCCTCGCTCCAGACGTCCACCGCCGCACCGGAAACCTTGCCGCTCTTCAGAGCGCTCAACAGGGCCGCCTCGTTGATGATGCCGCCCCGGGCCGCGTTGACAAGAATGACGCCATGCTTCATCATCGCCAGTTCCCGCTCGCCGATCATGTTGCGGGTCTCGTCGTTCAGGGGGGTGTGGACGGTAATAATGTCGCAGTTCTTGTAGATCTCGTCGTGGGAGACGAGCTTCACTCCAAGGTCGTGGGCACGTTTGACGGCGATGTACGGGTCGCAGGCGAGCACGTCGCACTCGAATGCCTTGAGGCGCGTGGCGACACGGCCCCCCACCTTGCCGAGGCCGATGACGCCGGCGGTCTTCCCTCTCAGTTCGACACCGGTGAAAGGAGCGCGCTTCCATTCGCCACTTTTAAGGCTGGCGTTGGCCTTGGTGATGTTGCGGCAAAAGGCAAGGAGGAGCGCCATGGCATGCTCGGCGGCACTGTTGGTGTTGCCGAAAGGGGCGTTCACCACGATCACCCCGCGGGAACTGGCGTAGTCGACATCCACGTTGTCAATACCGACCCCGGCCCGGGCCACCATTTTCAATTTCTTTCCTGCATCCAATACATCCTTGTCGACGGTGGTACCGCTCCGGGTAATGATGACATCGTAGCCACCAATGAGGTTGAGCAGTTCTTCCTTCTTGAGACCGAGTCGGACATCCATCTCGACCCGGGGATCCTGTTTCAGCAGTTCAAGCCCTTCCTGGGCCACTTCATCGGTAACGATAACCTTCATTGCCGCTCCTTGGAATAATTGGATTTGGAAATGTGCGCCATGAAACAGGCACATTGTCGACCTGAAAGAAAAAAGTATAATATCCCCGCCGGCGAAAAATTGCAAGACCGGCCGCCCCGATTCATGGTATACATTTGTCGAATCCGCGAGGGGGTATCCCGTGGAGCGAATGTGCCCGAGTGCCAGCCGATGTAGGCAAAATTGAGCAGAGCCGGCCAATCGGCCGGCGCGAAATGAGCCATACAGCGGCGGAGCGAGGGAACCCTGAGCAGAACGGGAAACCCACCTGAAGCGCAAAAAGATAATTACTTGCTGTGAGCCCCTCCATGAAACCTTACACACCCTTTCATATTGTCCTCGTGGAGCCGGAGATTCCTCCCAATACCGGCAACATCGCCCGGCTCTGCGGCGCCACCCGCACGGTCCTGCACCTGGTGGGAAAACTCGGCTTCTCCACCGACGACCGGCAGCTGAAGCGGGCTGGCCTCGACTACTGGTCTGCGGTTGAGATTCACTACTGGCCTGACCTTACCTCCCTCCAGGCAGCCCATCCCTCGTCACGGTTCATCTACACCAGCAAGAAGGCGGCCCGGCCGCATGTAGCCTTCCGGTATGAGGCGGGTGATTTCCTCGTCTTCGGCAAGGAGACCAAGGGGCTCCCCGATTCCCTCATCGACGCCAATCCCGAAACAAGCGTCCGGATCCCCATAACAGGGCCGGTCCGGAGTCTCAACCTCTCCACCGCCGCGGGGATCGTCCTCTACGAGGCGCTCCGCCAGACGGGACAACTGGAGGAGCGGGAACCGGGTGCTGAATAATCAGGGACCAGGGACCGGCAAGAACTACCAACCCCAATAAAGAAGGGCAGGCTCATCGCCTGCCCTTCTTTGTATTAAAGCCTGACAGTTGTGCAAATATCTTTACGTTTAAATAGAACCGTGGATTTTTCGCAAGGTCAAGGCGGGCAAGGATTTGGGCGGAGACGTAGCAGCGCTACGTCGCACAACCAAATTCGCAGCCCAACGCCGAGATTGCGGAAAAGCCGTGGTTCTAAGCTACTTCTGGTCGATGCCCGACAGCTTCCAGGGGTTGTTCCCCACCGGTCTCGTAAACGTCCAGTATTCCTCGAATTTCACCGGATCAGTCTTGCTTCCCGCTACCACCTGACCAGTAGTATCGTCGGTGGTGTAGTCGAGGAGGTTGGCGTAGATCAAGGCAGTGATGAAATCCTGCCCTGACTCCTGCCATGCTTCCACAACATCCACACTCCGGACGGCAATGTTCTCCAAGCGGTTCACCTTCTTGCTGCTCAGAAGCTTGTCGATATCTTCCTGGAAGATCCGTCGCATCTCGTCGGTGAAAAGGCTCGTCACCGGCGCCAGGTCACGGTTCATCCAGGCACCCTGGATCTTGAAGAAAATGTCCATGACGTTGTCGTTGAAGCGGTTCTCGTCGAAGGACAGGTCCATCTGGCGGATGTGGGCCAACCCTGCCGCCACGTCAGCCGGTTCAGGTTCCTGGCCAGGGGTTATGGCCTGCACCGGCTGCTGGTATCCACCCTGCCCGTAGGAAGTCTGATTGTAGTTGGAAGTGCCTATCTCGGCAGCTTCCCGTCTCCTCTTCACCATCCTGAAAATAAAATAGCCGATACCAGCCAGGAGCAGGATCTCGAACAGGCCGAAACCGCTTCCCCCCATGCCACCTCCACTGCCGAAACCGAGGCTGCGGAACAGCATGCCACCAAGCATACCACCGGCCAGACCGCCTGCCATGCTGCGCAGAAAACCGCCGCCAGCAGGCTGTGGCTGCTGATAGGGAGGAGGAGTCGTGGGCTGTGTCGTAGGTGCAACCTGCCGTGACGGAGATGGTTGGTTGTATGGGCTTGCAGGTGTTGAATAGCTTCGGGAGCCGCGACTCCCGAAGGACCGTCCGCCACCGGCCCGGGCCGACGCATCCATCTCCATGACGCTCAAACTGAGAAACAGTACTGCGATTGTCATTGCAAAGAGTTGTCCTGTCTTTCTTTTCATTGTTCAAAGTTCTCCATGGGTTGTGAGGTTTCATTCATCGGGAGCCAGTGTAGCATTTTTTCGGGATTTACCGTAATTAATTGTTGTTATCTCCCCTGTCAACCTTGTGGGGGGATAAGCTCCCCGTTCTGCTCAGAGTCCCCAAATATCTGGGTCAATACATGGTTGCCCGACGCTCCAGTTCCGCCAGCACCGCCAGCACCACTTCCTGCACTTCGGGAACAGAAGGAAGAGTGGCGGCGATGCCCGCCAGGTACCCTTGCTCCCAAGCCAGCCGGAACGACGCGGGGAAGTTCAGGTCGTATACCCAGGAGAGCTGAAGGAGCTTGAAGTCGTTGAGGGTGGCAAGTTGGCTCAAGTTCACCATTTTCCCCTCCCCCAGGCAGGCCAGCACATCGGGCGAGCAGTCAGGGCGGTCAGCAAAGCCCAGGGAGACGGCCGACGCCCGCTCTTCCGCAGGTGCCCGGTAGTAGTTGAGGAAAACCCGCCAGATGTCCAGCTTGTCCGCATCGCGGATGAGGCGCAGGAGGAGGTCGGACGCCCCATCCAGATCAGCGGGGAGGGCAAAGGCGTTGTGAAGGGCAACCGCGCGGATGATGATCGGTTGATCCGCGGCAGGAAGGCCGTCCAGCACCCGTTCTTCAGTAAGGACCCGTGCCCCCAGGGCAGCATGGTTCTCCGAATCGACATCCTTGAAAGTGCCATAGCGGCGGTACTGTTCGAACCGTCCCACATCGTGGAACAGGGCGACGGTCATTGCCAGCTGCCGGCTCTCCTCCTCCAGGCCAAGGCTCTCCACCAGCAGCTCCATGTTGACACAGACCCGGTGGGTATGCTCCTCCTTGAGGACGATGTTCCGCTGGGCTTCCGCATCGTCAACATAAAAGGTCCGGCAGTAACGGTCAAACCAGTCGCGCAGGCGGGTCAGGTCGGCGGATTCCATGGCAGTCAGGCGTCCCTTTTCCCCTTCACAAGCTTCGCAACCCAGGCGACCAGCTTGTGGAGGAGACTGAACTGGAAGACGGCGGCGAACATTATAAGTGACACGTTGACGAACTGGGTCCAGACCGGATCCGGAACAACCGTTCCGCCAGCAATGGTTCCGATTGTATGGTTTTTATGAATGTACCAGATGCTGACGAGGATGCCGACGACGATGCCGGCATAGATGAAAGAGCTCCGGGACGGCCCGGTGGTTTGTGGTGAGTCGTTCATGGGATACCAGCCTGTAATGGAAAATTCTGTCTGGCCTAAGCAAATGACAATGCCACTCTAATCACCTCCTGCCATCCCGTCAACTGGGAAAACGGAGGAGTGCTGACGGAGTTTCGGGAGTGGAGGGAAGAAACCGAGCGGTAGCGGACACTCGCCAGAAGTATAATGTTAATGATGTGTGTGGTAAACGGTACTGTGCCCGTTAGGACTGAGGCCGGTCAAGGTCCGCAGCGAGGGACGACCGCAACGGACGAAACTCCGCCAGCTCTCAATTCACCCTTATACATAGAAGAAAGGGGCGGGTTTGAAACCCGCCCCTACGATAGCCAATGCTTCTCTTCCAGGCATGTCGATTAACGCGACCCGGTCTAGTCGTCGAAGTTCCCCGACGCGCCCTTGTCACCTGCCAGGCTCTTCGCCCGTTCCCTGATCTGGCTCTCGGTCCAGTGGGCCGGGTCCTCGATCTGGCTCCCCTTGGGTCCAACGTCGGCAGAATTGGCCTTGAGAATAGCCTCCACGGCCAAGGGTGCGGTATCCTTCGAGTTGAACACCTCGGTGATCATCTTGTAGGCAAAATCCTCCACCCGCTTCGCCATCCGCTCCCGGATTGCTTCAGGCTGCGCCAGCAGCTTGTTCTCGAAGAGGAGGTTCAAGTTCTTGTAATCCCCCTTCTTCCACCCTTTGGACTCGGCAAGAGCGACCATCTCGGCCCACAGCTCCTCAGTCATCCCCTCACCCTTCAGCTTGATGAAGTTGCCGTTGGCATCGAGCTGGGCATTGCCGTAGTCGTTCACTTCCACCCCCCAGGAGATCATCTGCAGGGCGGTGGCGACATTCGCCTTGGTGGTCCTGGTCTTGGCGGCAATCTCCCGCAGCCGCTCCGAGCTGTTGCCGGAGGTGCCGTGCTGGGCGCCACTCACCTTGTAGGGGGTGAGGGCCTTGTGGATATCGGCGGTGAGTCC
Source organism: Geobacter sp. (assembly GCA_003574885.1). Taxonomy (GTDB): domain Bacteria; phylum Desulfobacterota; class Desulfuromonadia; order Geobacterales; family Geobacteraceae; genus Geomobilimonas. The sequence continues at coordinate 329,448 of PJFC01000004.1, read as the reverse complement.
GACCTGGATACCGGCGTCGGAGGCTTCGAGACCATGGGTGGTACCGTTGTTGAGGGCAATCCAGTCGGGGAAGATGCCGTTGGCGTTCAGCCCCTGGATGAGAAATTTCGCCTCTTCCACAGTTGAAAGTCCCTGGTTCCCCTTGATCTCGCCCACTTCGGTCTCCAGACCGGCCCAGGCGGGGATGAATGGGTTGAGGGCGAGATTGGCCAGCAGGTTCTCGTCGTCGGGGAGATGGGAGGCGTCGATGGCGATGGAGGTGATCCCCGCCTCGAACATGGTCGGCACTTCCACCTTGGCGGCGGCCAGGTCCTTGTCGTTCTTGATGCCGTAGTGGTCGGCGTGGATCGCAACCGGCACGGTTATGGAAAGCTCGTTGCAGATGGCATCGACGATGCGGGCCATATTCCAGTAGTTCACTGCGCAGTAGGATTTCTGCCCACCTTCCGATTTGGCGATCTCGATGATCACCGCCGCATTCGCCCGCTGGGCTGCCTTCAGCACCCCCCTGATGACGAAGTAGTTGCGGCCGTTGGCGGCCAGTGCGAGGGCGTTACCCTTGGCGAGCATGGCCCGGTCGATCACCTTGCCGCTGACGATGAGGGCCTTGGAATTGGGGAAGAGCCTCTGGATGTTGGCGGGACGTCCTACCGCCAGGGCCTTGTCGAAATCTGCCATTGCACACTCCTTTTTCAGTATTAGTGAAAATTTTTCGGATAACAAAAAAACGCTTTACCTTATAGCACTTTAACCCTTAAAAATCAAGGGTGAATGCGCGTTCAGGGGGTTAACTCCCCGTCAGGTCGATGACCCATTTGACGTTCCGGCGAATGAGCCACCGGCGCAGTTCGTCCAGCAGGATCATCCCGACGGCAAAGGGCCAGGCAAGGAAAAACTCGCCCGCAGTCAGGCCGGCATTGCCGAACAGGGTGTGGAGCGGCTCCAGACCAATGATGGAGGCGGCCAGAACCAGTTCGATGACGATGCCGACGAGGAGCCAGCGGTTGGACAGTACCCCCTGACGGAAGAGAGACTGGCGGTGGGTCTTTGCCATGAAGGCATTGGCAACCTGGCAGACTACGATGGCGGCAAAGAAGGCTGATACCCCTTTCAGGTGGAGGGGATCGCCCGGGACCAGTGCATCTCCCCAGCGCCAACCACCGGCATGAAGGATGGTAAAGTAGGCATAGAAGCCCGCAGCCGCTTCGATTACACCGTGCAGGGCATAGGAGGTGAAGAGGAGGCGACGGTTCACCAGCCGCTCCTTGCGGGAGCGGGGCGGAATCTGCATGATGTCCTGCTCCGCACGTTCCATACCGAGCGAGATGGCGGGTATCATGTCGGTCCCCAGGTCGATGGAGAGGATGAGCATGACCGTGAGCGGCAGAGGTAGACCGAGAAGGAGAAAGGCAAGGTAGGGGGCCACCTCGGGGACCGCGTGGGTGACGGTGTAGGCGATGGATTTCTTCAGGTTGTCGAAGATGGTCCGTCCCTCCCGGATGGCGGGGAGGAGGGTTGCAAAATTGTCGTCCAGAAGCACCATGTCAGCCCCTTCCCGGGCCACGTCGGTGCCGGATAGCCCCATGGCGACGCCGATATCGGCCTGTTTCAGGGCAGGGGCGTCGTTCACCCCGTCACCGGTCACGGCCACCACGTCGCCCCGTCGCTGCAGGGCCTGAACGATGCGAAGCTTCTGCTCTGGCGAGGTGCGGGCGAAGATGACCTCCTCCTGCTCCATCTCCCACTCCAACATGGCGTCTCCCATGGTGCGGAGCTGCTCGCCGGTGATAACGGCCGGTTGATCATCGGTGACGATCCCCACCATCCGGCCGATGGCCTCGGCAGTGGTCTGGTAGTCGCCGGTCACCATCACTATCCTGACCCCGGCAGAGCGGATCGCCTTCACCGCCTCCGGCACTTCGGGGCGCGGCGGGTCGAGCATCCCGATGAGCCCGATGAAGACATATCCCGACGACGGCAGGTCATCCTCGTGCCAAACCTCACGGGGTTCCACTTCTCGCCAGGCAAGGAGGAGAATCCGCTCACCCTTGCGGGCCAGTTCCTCGTAGGCGGCAAGATAGGCCTGCCGGTGCACATCGGTAAGAGGAACCGGCGTTCCGTCGATGAGGATGGCGTCGCAGAGGCCGATGGCAATGTCAGGGGCCCCCTTGAGGCACGCCATCTGGCTCCCCTCCACCCGGTTGACGGTCACCATCAGCTTGGTTTTGCCGGTAAACGGTTCTTCGAACAAGCGCGGTGCAGCGGCTTGCACCTCACCCACGTCGTGGAACCGGGCCACAAACTGCAACAGGGCCACCTCCGTCGGATCGCCAATAAAGGAACCACCCCCCTTCACATGGGCGTTATTGCAGAGGGTCGCCACCATCAGCAGTTTTTCCAGCTCTTCCCGCTCGAAGGATCTGTCAGCCTCGCTGTGGATGCACTCGTTGAGAAAAAGCCGCGTTACCGCCATCCGGTTCATGGTCAGGGTGCCGGTCTTGTCGGTGCAGATGACGGTGGTGCAGCCGAGTGTCTCCACCGACTCCAGGTTCTTGACGAGCGCCTGGTTGTCAGCCATACGCCGCGCCGCCAGGGAGAGACAGAGGGTCACCGTCGGAAGGAGCCCCTCCGGGACATTGGCAACGATGATGCCGATGGCGAAGATAAGCTTGGCAGGAAGGGGATTGTCGAGGATAAAGAAACTGACGAGAAAGACCACCACCCCCATGACGACGGCGATGGCGGAGATGATCCGGGTAAAGTGGAGGATCTCCCGGCGAATGGGTATTTCCTGTACCGCCACCGACTGAGTAAGGTCGGCGGTGCGGCCGATCTGGGTCTTCATGGCGGTGGCGAAGACAATCCCCTTCCCCTCCCCCGCCTGGACCGTCGTGCCGGAAAAGACCACGTTGCGGCTCTCCAGCAGACGCTTGTCGGTGGGATAGGTGGTACGGAGTTGGGGCTCCGACTCGCCGGTCAGGGAGGAATTATCCACCTTCAGCCCCGCCACCTCAACCAGGCGGGCGTCCGCCGGGACATGCTCCCCCTCCTCAAGGAGAATCACATCCCCCCGTACCAGCTGGGCGGCGGGTATTTCCGAAAGGCTCCCGTCACGTAACACCCGAGCCATCCGGGGAAGCATGTCACGGAAGCCGGCCATGATCCGCTCGGCCTTGTGCTGCTGGTAGTAACTGAAAACCCCGTTCAGCACCACCACCCCCACCAGCGCCACTCCGATGAAGATGTTCCCCTCGCCGGGGCGGAGCCATTCGGCCGTGAAGGAAAAGGCCGCACCTGCCCAGAGGAGAAGAGCGAACAGATTAGTAAGCTGGCGGAAGAATTTCATCAGTTCCGGCTCTTTTTTCCGTTGCCGAAGGGTATTGGGGCCGTCCTGCGTCAGGCGCAGGGCGGCCTCCCGGCTGGAAAGTCCGTTTGTCGGGTCGATGTGGAGCCGGCGGCAGAATTCGGGAAGAGAGACCTGGTGCATGGAACCCTCGCCTTACATGGCAATAAAATTTGTTGATTCAGACGTGCAGAGGCGCAAAGAAAACCAGGCTAAACGAACCCGCAGGCTCATGTTCGTTGCATGAAACTGCATTTTTCAAGTTTAAGTGTATCCCACACTCCACATAAGTCATTAAACTTCGGGAATATCTCCGCCTCCCTTGCAATTGCTCCCTCCTCTCATCTATAATGCACCGACCGTTTCCGGAGGTTCCCCTTGCCCGACACCGTACCGTTTCACGAATCCCTGCTCGACAGCCACCTGGTGGTGGATGTCCGCACCCCGCTGGAGTTTGCGGAGGACCATATTCCCGGTGCCATGAACGTGCCGCTCCTTTCCAACGAGGAGAGGGTTGAGATCGGGACCCTCTACAAGCAGACCGGCCCCTATGAGGCCCGCCGCCGAGGGCTGGAGTTGACAGCCCACCGTTACCCGGCGATGGTTGCCGAAATAGCGGAAGCTGCTGCTGGCCGGCCCATCCTGGTCTACTGCTGGCGGGGAGGACTCCGGAGCAAGACCGTCACGAGCATCCTGGACTTGACCGGCCACCGTGCCGTGCAGCTGCACGGTGGCTACCGGGCCTTCCGCGACCATGTGACCGCCTTCTTCACCCCCTATGTTCCTTCCGGCCCCCTCGTCGTGCTCCACGGCATGACCGGCATCGGCAAAACCACCTTTCTTCTTGGACTGAGGACTGATATCTGGCGGGTTATCGATCTGGAGGGGCTTGCCAGCCACCGGGGCTCCGCCTTCGGCGAACTGGGGCTCACCCAGGACCTGACCCAGAAGCATTTCGAGACTCTTCTCTGGAATGAGCTTCGCCAGGTCCCACCGGGCATGCCCCTGCTTCTGGAAGGGGAGAGCCGGCGGATCGGCAGGATTTCTCTTCCGGGGAACGTGTACGAGGCGATGCGGGAGGGTATTCTGGTCTGGGGTAACGCATCCCTGGAAACCCGGGTCGGCCGGCTCATAGACGAGTACGGCAGACCCGAGTACAAGGAAGGGATGGCAACGGCTCTTGAACGGATCAGAAAGAGGCTCGGGGGAGAAAAATACACGGAAATCGCCGGCTACCTGGAGAGGTGGGAACTGGAGCCGTTCATGGCCGAGCTCATGACCGGCTACTACGACCGGCTTTACTATAAGACACGGGACTGGCAGGAAGATTTCACCCTCTCACTGGAGGATTTCAGCGCTGCCGGAGAGGAACTGGAACGGCAGCTGCGGGAGCGCCTCCGATTCTGACCGGCCAAGTCCCCCCCTCAGGCATTTACGATCCGTGAGGGAGGAGTGCCCCATTCCGCTCAGAGTACCCTCGTACCGCCGCTGTACGGCTCATTTCGCGCCGGCCATTCGGCCGGCCTTGCTCAATTTCACCTACATCGGCCGGTACTCGGGCACATTCGCTCCACAGGGCACTCCCCCCTCACGGATTCAGCCCCTTTGCCCCTCTCTTCCTGACGCGATACTTCCTGACGAGCTCCACCGGATGATAGGAAAGCTTGGCGCTCCTCAATCCCGGTTCCCCCAGGTCCTGCTCCCGATTGACGAACCGGCAGTCGGTGAAGAGGAGCCGGTTGAACTCCCGGTCCACCAACTGCGGGACCCCATCCAGGAACGGATCGGCCTTTTCAAAGTGACAGACGGAGGTCGTTTTGTTCAGCCGCTCACCCAGCGCAAATGCTTTCACCACATCCTTCACCACTACGACAACCCCTGAAAGCCCCAAGTCTTCTGCCCGCTCCAGGGCTTCCCGGGTCGCCGCAACCTCTTGGGTTATGGATGGGCTCTCCATCTTTTCCCGCACCCTAAACCACTCACCCAGAAGCGCCACCGATCCTGCAAGATGGTTCCCACTGTAGAGCTCCACGGTATATCCATGCCTGTTGGTAAAGTAGTTCAGCCGGTTCTTCTTCTTGTGAAACCGATTGCCAGAGAGTTCCGCCAGGTCCTGACGGAGATAGAGGTAGTCGAAATTATCCCGGTCCTCCACAACCTCCACCCCTTCTCCGGCCAGATACGTTTCGATGAAGTCATCATCGGCCATCGCCAGAGTAAGCCCCTTGTTCAGCAGGAAATGCACGGCGGAATCCTTCTTCCCGGTGAGCGGTGGGAGGAAATATTCTTCAGCCCCGTACCCCCGTCCCAACACAACGAGGGAATCCCCCACCATGGTCAGGCGATAAGCATGGGGGGCACGGAACAGATAGAGATTGGCAAAGGTGTACTCGGAAACCCGTGGCTGGAGGAGGGAGAATATGCCGTCGAGGAATGGCTTGTCAGCCAGGGTCAGATCGCGGGCATCAGGATAGGGAGGAATTTCCATTGTCATCTCCTTCTGCAAGGATTATAACAAATCCTATCCACGTAAAACCTTTATACCATGGTAAGGATGGCTGTCTGGACTTCTTCCTGCAGAGACAGAGGAAGATCCAGGATTTGTCCGACACTTCAGAGGTACCACATCATGAGAAAATGGCTACTTGTGGCACTTTTCAGTACAATCTGCATCACCGTCACTGCAGACGCCAGGGTTCTCAGACCTGCTGCCGGCAGATCGATGGCTCGTGAAGGTGAGGACAGCGCCCCGGCAACCCCTGCACCATCGCCAGTCACGCGTGTACCATCCTTACAGCACGCCCCCATCCCTCAACAACCGGCAACGACAGCACAACCGGACCCTCCTTCGCAACCACCCGAAGAAACCACGCCACAGGTTTCAGGCGCTCCCGGTGCGCAAAAGATCTACTTCTGGAAGCAGGGAGGCGTTCTGCATGTAGTAAGTGACCTGAACGACGTCCCTCAACGGTATGCAAAACAGGTACAAAGCGCGGATGAGAAACCGACCCTCATCCGGGCGATAGCCGAAGGGAAAAAACAGGGCGCTTCCAAGCCGCTGAAAAAAGCTAAACGGAGAAAGCCAAGGAATCTGGCACCTGCTGCCCCTTAGCCTTACGCTGCGGCACAACCGACATCGGGGACAACCGGTAGGCCGGATAACCATCGGTAGCCCGACGCACCCTCCTTACAGCAACACAACCAGCACCACCCCGCCACCGAACACCACCAGATTGCAGACCGCCGATATGCCATGGAGCCTGGCGAACTCTTGCCGTTTGGGATGATCTTTCGGGGTCGTTTCGAACGAAGGGATCTCCTTCTTGATCTCGACCGCCCTCGGTTCGATGTAGAACGCCTGGAAGGCAGTCGCTGCCAGCATCAGGACGATGAGGGCAAGGGCGACAGTGAAGTTCTTCCCCCGCATCAACAAAAGGGTCGCAAGCGCCACGGAACCGCAGGCGAGCCCCCAGCGGAAATAGCCGGGGAAAAGGACCCCGACGATCATTCCCGCCAGGTCACGTGGCTGGGTCTTGAAGAGGATCGGGGTGAGGACGAAGGTGAAGATGGCGACCCCGCCGACCCAGAGGGCCACGGCAAGGCGGTAGATGACGGGAATAATCTGCATGCGGTATCTCCTTTTGTTTGGTTAGCGAACGTCTCTAACCGGTCTTTCTCTAGCTACCCTCCCCAGTAATACCACTGTTTGCCCGGTTGCGATACCTTCGGATTATATTAGAAAGATTTTTTTTGACTTTGTTTGCCCGAATGAGGCATAAAGTAACTACACGGGAATTACAGCAAAATAACAATAGTGATACACGATAATACTTAACCATCCGCGAGGGTGGGGCGGAAAGCCTACAGGGTCTCACAGAGACAGCCGGGTTGCCGAAAATCGCGAGAGATTCGGACCCGGCTTTTTTGTGTCCGCTTTCAAAAGGAGCTTTTTGGTAAAACAGGTAACACACGCCTGAAAAAGGCGTCAGTATCCTGCCGGTTTGCAATCGTTGCATACTCGGCATGATTCAGCAGGTGGTACACGATAATACTAAACCATTCGCGAGGGTGGGGCGGAAAGCCTACAGGGTCTCACAGAGACAGCCGGGTTGCCGAAATATCACACGATATCGGCCCCGGCTTTTTTGTATGCAGCATCTCCGGGCCTAACCCCAAGCACAGGGAGGAAACGTGAAGGAAATGAAGCCATCATCACTTCCGCTCACCGACGAAGAGCAGCACGTGGGAACGTATTGTTCCGAACAAACAACAAAAGGAGTAATCATGAAGAATGTCAGGAAAGCGTCAGGGCACTTCTTGTTTGCCATGGCGCTGGGAGCATCTGCTCTGGTAGTTTCTCAGCTGCAAGAGACGGAGGCAGTGGCACAATCATCATACTTTACCAGCTATGGCTGCGATGGCTGTCATACAGCACCGGCAGTCGCCACCTGTAATGGTTGCCATGCCCACGGTACCCACGCATCGAGCACGAAAACGGGCATTAACGTGAAAGGTGCCACCGACGCAACGTCCTATGCACCTGGCGCGACCGTAACCGTGACCATTACCGGCGGCTATCGCACCGGATGGATTGGGGCAATTCTCTACGACCAGAATATGGTCGTTTTGGCAAGGCCTACCGGTAACGCAAGCGACATGGGCTGGGATGCGACCTATCCCGTGACGTTGACCGCGAAGGCGCCGACCACGCCGGGCACCTATACCTGGAAAGTAGGGTGGTACGGCAACCAGTATGATGCTTCAGGGGCCACATTCGGCACCGGTTGGACTCCAGACCCGAACAACGCTGAGCACGGCTACGAAGTCGTGAGCACCAATTCCTTCACCGTTGTCGCCGCAGCTGACACCACTGCTCCGGTCGTCGGCACCTTCACCCTGCCGGCCACCGCCACCAGCCTCACCGTGCCGGTCAGCTCCTTCACCGCCACCGACAACGTAGCCGTAACCGGTTACCTGATCACCACGAGTGCCACCGCTCCGGCAGCTTCCGCCACCGGCTGGACTGCTACCGCACCGACCAGCGTCACCGCAGTTGCCGGCAGCAACATCTTCTACGCCTGGGCCAAGGATGCGGCTGGTAACGTATCCCCTGCCAAGAGCGCCACAGTAACCGTAACGCTCCCCGACACCACCGCTCCCGTCGTGAGTGCCTTCACCCTTCCGGCCACTTCCACCAGCCTGACCGTGCCGGTCAGCAGCTTCACCGCCACCGACAACGTGGCCGTCACCGGTTACCTGATCAACAAGGTCGCTACCGCACCGGCAGCATCCGCTACCGGCTGGACCGCTACCGCACCGACCAGCGTCACCGCTGTTGCCGGCAGCAACACCTTCTATGCCTGGGCCAAGGATGCGGCTGGTAACGTATCCCCTGCCAAGAGCGCCACAGTAACCGTGACGCTCCCCGACACCACTGCTCCCGTCGTGAGCGCCTTCACCCTGCCGGCCACTTCCACCAGCCTCACCGTGCCGGTCAGCTCCCTTACCGCGACTGACAACGTGGCTGTTACCGGTTACCTGATCACCACGAGCTCTACCGCTCCGGCAGCTTCCGCCACCGGCTGGACCGCAACCGCACCGACCAGCGTCACCGCAGTTGCCGGCAGCAACACCTTCTATGCCTGGGCCAAGGATGCGGCAGGTAACGTATCACTCGCCAAGAGCGCCACAGTAACCGTGACGCTCCCCGACACCACCGTACCCGTCGTAAGCGCCTTCACCCTGCCGGCCACTTCCACCAGCCTCACCGTGCCGGTCAGCTCCCTTACCGCCACCGACAACGTTGGAGTCACCGGTTACCTGATCACCACGAGCTCTACCGCTCCGGCAGCATCTGTCATCGGCTGGACTGCCACCGCACCGACCAGCGTCACCGCAGTTGCCGGCAGCAACACCTTCTACGCCTGGGCCAAGGATGCGGCTGGTAACATCTCCGCAGCCAAAAGCGCCAGTGTGAGCGTAACACTGCCCCCGGTTGCTGACACCACCGCTCCCGTCGTGAGCGCCTTCACCCTGCCGGCTACTTCCACCAGCCTCACCGTGCCGGTCAGCTCCCTTACCGCGACTGACAACGTGGCCGTTACCGGTTACCTGATCACCACGAGTGCCACCGCACCTGCAGCTTCGTCCACCGGCTGGACCGCTACCGCACCGACCAGCGTCACCGCAGTTGCCGGCAGCAACACCTTCTACGCCTGGGCCAAGGACGCGGCTGGTAACGTCTCCGCAGCCAAGAGCGCCACGGTAACCATCACGGTCGCCCAGGCGAGTCTCAACCTGACCGTTTCAGCCCTGGCTGACGGTACGTACACCAACAACGGCACCCTGAACATCAGCGGCAGCGCCATTGATACAGCCGGAATCCAGTCTGTCACCGTCAACGGCCAGCCTGTCACTGTCAATGCCGATGGCTCCTTCAGCTACGCCATGACCCTCCAGGCCGGAGCCAACACCGTTACGGTCATCGCCACGGACAATGCTGGCACCCAGAAGACCGATACCCGTACCATAACCTTTGACCCGGCCGCACCGGTCCTGACTGTCTCCGCGCCGGCCGACAACAGCACAACCAGCCAGTCGTTCATCACTTTGAACGGCACCATCAACGAAACCTCGACGGTCAGTGTCAGTGTCAACGGCGGCGCACTGCAATCCGCCTCCGTATCCGGCACTACCTACAGCACCACTGTCTACCTGGTGGCAGGAGTCAACACCATTACCATCAACGCCACCGACCTGGCCGGCAACACCACCACCGTAAAGCGAACGGTAACCTACACCGCAACCACCAGCAACCTTTCGCTTGCGGTAACCTACCCCAGCCAGGACATCACCACCAAGTACCCGTCTCTGGTTCTCAAGGGTAAGGTGGTTGACAACGATCACGTAACCGTCAAGGTCACCATGAACGGCAAGACCTACACCCCTGTAGTCGACGATGGCGCATTCACTCAGCGACTCACCTTCACCACTCCCAAGCTGTATGCCATCACCGTGACCGCCGTGGATGACGCGGGCAACACCAACACGGTCGTTCGTAACGTGATCTACCGTCCTGGTTATAACCGCAAAGACGATTAAGTTGCACTAGATTGAAAAAGACGAAAAAGCCACCCGGCAACGGGTGGCTTTTTCATTTGTGGCAACGCAAAGAGTGGGTCAGGAAACAGATTCCAAAGCATAGGTATCGATAATCCAGCGCGCTATGCTCCTCTTCCCCGGTAACGATTCCGGCATGGAATCTCTGCAGAACCAACGGGCATCTTCCAGCTCATCCCCGTCCACCACAATCTCCCCGCCGGCATAGTCCGCCACGAAACCGGCCATGAGCTGACTCGGGAACGGCCAGTTCTGGCTCCCGACGTACCGCAGATTGCGAATCAGGATGCCGGTCTCCTCCAGCACCTCCCGGTGCACGCACTCCTCCAGCGATTCGCCGAAATCGAGAAAACCAGCCACGAGGCTGTACCTCCCCGCCGGCCATGCGCTCTTTCTCCCCAGCAGGAACTCGCCGTCCTTCCTCACCAGCACGATAATGCAGGGATGGATGTGGGGGAAATGCTCGTGGCCGCAACCGGTACAGCGCTTCCCCCAGGTGGAGGGAATCCTCTCCATCGAGCCGCCGCAGCGGGAGCAGAGTGCGCTGTGCCGGTCCCAGGAGAGGACCTGGTGGGCCAGTCCCCCAAGAGTAAGCAGCCGGTCGTCGAGCCGCTCCTCCATGGCGTTGAACGGTTCGGTCACCAGCCCGGCGGGCATCTCCTTCTTCCGTGACAGCGGGACAGCGAAGAGCGGCTTACCGTGCCAGGTGCCGAAACATATCCCCTCCCCCGCAGCGAGCCAGTCGGGACGTTCTCCTTCGAAGAAACTGAACTCACCCTTTTCCTCAACGAGAACAAGGTCGTTTCCCCGCAACACCACCCACAGGGCCGAGCCGGCCGGCACCGCTTCACCGGGACGGAGAGGGCGGAATCCTTCCTTGATTATGGCGCCGTTAAAGGGGAGATTGACCGCCTCAGGATACTGCATAGATACCTCCATCAGGGTATTCCTGCGAATAGTTTCCATGTTGGAAACCAATTGTGCCACATCCGGAGTTTCCGGATGGACACAAGAATACCGGATTGGGCTGTAGACGCAACCCTTTTGCGCCCTCTTGCCCTTGAATTCCCGCGGTAGCGATGGTATTGTACTGAACGTAAAATATGTTGAGGAATAGTAACTGCCTAATGCAACGCGACAAGGAATCCCCATGACGAGAAGATTTCCCGCCGAATGGGAAGAGCAGGACGGGGTGCTGTTGGCATGGCCCCATGAAGCCACCGACTGGAGGCTTCATCTGGATGTAGTGGAACCGGTGTTCATAGAGATTGTCAGGGAGATCAGCCGCTTTGAAACGGTGCTCCTGGTGGTATCCGACGAGTTGGCGGTTGAACGGCAACTGGCCGATGCAGGTGTCGATATGGCCAAAATCCGACTCTTCCCCGTTGAGAGCAACGACACCTGGGCACGGGACTTCGGCCCCGTTACGGTAACGGAAAACGGTCGGCCGCTCCTCCTCGATTTCGGCTTCAACGGCTGGGGGCTGAAATTTCCCGCCGACCTGGACAACCTGATCACCGGCCGGCTCTGCAAACTGGGTGCCTTCCGGGCAGAGCGGCGGACTGTCGGATTGATCATGGAAGGGGGAAGCCTGGAGAGCGACGGCAGTGGCACCATCCTCACCACGGCCGAGTGCCTCCTCTCCCCCAACCGCAATCCCCACCTTTCCCGGCCGGAGATCGAGGCGGTACTGGTGCAGGAACTGGGTGCAGAGCACATTCTCTGGCTGGGAAACGGCTACCTCGCCGGTGACGACACCGATTCCCACGTGGATACCCTGGCCCGGCTCTGCCCGGACGACACCATCGTTTACCAGGGGTGCGACGATCCGGCCGACGAGCACTACGGAGCGCTCAGCGCCATGGCTGAAGAACTGAAAGCCTTCCGCTGCCGGAATGGGCGCCCCTACCGGCTCCTTCCCCTCCCTTGGCCGGGAGCACGCTTCGACGATGACGGCCAGAGACTTCCCGCTACCTACGCCAACTTCCTGATCATCAACCAGGCGGTGCTCGTTCCGACATACGGGGACAAGAACGACGGAGCGGCGCTCGCCGTGATCCGGTCCGCCTTCCCCGACCGGGAGGTCATCGGCATCGACTGCTCACCCCTCATCCTGCAGCACGGTTCGCTTCACTGCGTCACCATGCAGCTTCCCAAAGGAGTACTCTCGTGAACAACCTGACTGTCGCCCTTGTCCAGCAGAGCTGCGGCGAGGACAAGGATCTCAACCTGGCCAAGAGCATCGAGAGCATCCGCCAGGCCAGCGCCCTCGGTGCCAGACTGGTAGTACTCCAGGAACTCCATGCCGGTGTCTACTTCTGTCAGACCGAAGATACCGGCCGCTTCGACATGGCCGAGCCGATACCCGGACCTACCAGCGACAATCTTGCCGACGTGGCGAAGGAACTCGGGGTAGTCCTCGTATCCTCCCTCTTCGAGCGGCGCGCAGCGGGGCTCTACCATAACACAGCCGTGGTCTTCGAGAAAGACGGTACCATCGCCGGCACCTATCGCAAGATGCACATCCCGGATGACCCGGCATTCTACGAAAAGTTCTACTTCACCCCGGGCGACCTTGGGTTCACCCCCATCGAAACCTCCGTCGGCAGGCTCGGGGTACTGGTCTGCTGGGACCAGTGGTATCCTGAAGCGGCGCGGCTCATGGCCATGGCCGGTGCCGAACTCCTCATCTACCCCACCGCCATCGGTTGGGACCCCGCCGACCCGGACGAGGAGAAGATCCGCCAGAAGGAGGCGTGGATCACCATCCAGCGTTCCCACGCCGTGGCCAACGGCATACCGGTTGTCAGCGTCAACCGGGTCGGCTTCGAACCGGACCCGGCTGAAACAGGCAACGGTATAACCTTCTGGGGAAGCAGTTTTGTGGCGGGGTGTCAGGGAGAATTCCTGGCCCAGGCGGCAGACGACCGGGAAGAGCTGCTGGTAGTGGATATCGACAGGAGAAGGAGCGAGTCGGTACGCCGTATCTGGCCGTTCCTGCGCGACCGTCGCATTGATGCCTACGGGGATTTATTGAAACGCTACCGGGATTAGAATCTACATCTGCCACAGAGACACTGGTGTACAGAGGAAAGCATTCCGGAACCACAAAAGCGTAAAAAACGGCTTCGAACCAGCTTTTTGTCAAGATTCAAGCCCAATAGATTTTTAAAATTTGGGTTCCCTCCGCGTCTCTGTGCCTCTGTGGCGAAATTGGAGCATTTCATGCCCGTACCTGACAAAGAACTGCTGGATGCACTCTCCAGCACCCGCGTCCTGACATCCATGATCACCCCGGCGGTACTGATCTCCGCCTGCGGCAGCCTGATCTTCTCAACCTCTGCCCGGTTGGGGAGGATATTCGACCGGGTCAACGCGTTGAAGGGTGAACTGGAGGGTATTCTGGACGGCAGGGTCTCTTTCCCGGAGGAGCGCAGTGCCTTTCTCCAGGACCAGTTCCGATTGCAACGGACCCGCGCCGGCCTCATCCAGAAAGCGATGGCCGCCCTCTATACCGCGACAGCCCTCTTCGTAGCAGCAAGCCTCGCCATCGCCTTCAACGTGGCGTACGGCACAGCCGCCACCGCCTGGATTCCCACGGCCATCGCCCTCATGGGCGGGGTTTTCCTCTTCGTCTCAAGCGCCATCCTCCTTTACGAAAGCCGCTTCAACCTGAGGTTCGTCAGTCGGCACCTGGACTTCATCCAGTTCCTGCAGGATCAGCACAACAAAAAAGGGCAATAGACAAGGATCAACGGGAAACCCTCCCTAGTCCCCAGTCCCTGGTTCTGTGCCCACCTCAGTAATGTGGCGGCGGTTCCTCGTCGGCCGGCTCCCTCACGGTGGATGGCGCCATGCACTGCAGCTGTTGCTTGAGCTGCTCAATCTCTGCCGACAGCCGGTCAAGCTGCTGTTGCTGCTGATAAACCACTTCGTTCAGCTGCTGGATGGTATCCTCCTGGTGCATCATATGTATTTCCAGATCGGTAATCCTCTGTTCCGTCATGCTCCCCTCCTCATTCCTTCACACTGATAACGTACTTGAGATAGCGCCCCTCGGGAAAGGTCACCGTATAGGGGAAATCGCCCGACTGGCCGTTACCGGCGATGACCCGCAGATCAGCCCCACCCTTCAATGCGCCACGTCGCAACTCCTTGAGATAGTCGGCCACGTCCACCTTCTGGTGATTGGAGGAGGTGATGAAAAGCCCCCCCGCCGTCAGAAGCGGCAGGGCCGCGGCCACCAAGTCCGATGTCCCCCCCCGGGTGGTGAAACGGCTCTTTGCCGTCGTGGAAAAGGAGGGGGGGTCCATCAGGACGATGTCGTAGGCTTTCCCCGCCGCGGCAAGCTCTTCGAGGACGGTGAAGCAGTCGCCGACGATGAACTCGTGCCGTTTCGGATTGAGCCGGTTGGCACCGAAATTATCCCGCCCCCATGCCGTATAACCGGGGGAAGCATCCACGCTCGTCACCAGAGCCGCTCCGGAAGCAGCCGCAGCGACGGAAAAGGCGCCGGTATAGGCGAACAGGTTGAGCACCCGCTTTCCCGTGACCCGTCCCATAAGATCGCGCCGGTTCTCGCGCTGGTCAAGAAACAGACCGGTATTAAGCCCTTGCTCCAGGCTTACCATGAAGGTCAGACCATTCTCCTGAACCGCCAGCCGGGGTGGAGCCGGCTGCCCCGCAAGGAGCCGACCGTAATTCCTGGAGTCGCTTACCGCCTCAAGTTCCCGGGTATTCCGGGGACGTGTCTTTTCGTAGATGCCGGCGGGGGAGAGCATCTGATGGAGCCCCTGCACAACCTGCGGCAGGTGGGGACGCCACCCTTCGCAATAGAGCTGCACCATCAGGTAGTCACCGTAGCGGTCCACCGTCAGGCCGGGGAGTCCGTCCCCTTCGCCGTTTACCAGCCGGTACGCGCTGGTGCCGGTCAGCTCCAGATGATCCCTGCGTAGTCGCAGCGCACCGTCAAGGCGGCGGTTCAACCATCCCCGGTCCAGCTCCATGGGGCCGAACTCCAGCACCCTGGCCACTACCCGCTCGCCGGGATCAAGTAGCGCCGTTGCCAACAGACGTCCCCGGTCATCCACCAGTTCCGCCAGGGCACCGGCCCGTCCCTTGGGCCATTTTTTCGTCCAGGCATCGGCGATGAGCCATGGATGCCCCAATTCCAGCATCCGTACCGACTCCGGCCCGACGATGCACTGTATCCGTTCTGTCATGAATCCCTCTCGACTATAATAAGCTCACACGCGCACCCGCAAGGGATGCCCCTACAGACAGGGTTTGAATGTTTAATCGCCTGAACAACAAGTTGAACCCCAAGACCGGTTCGGAGCGAACGCAGGATAGCTGCACCGGCATGACACTTTAACGATTCTACCCCAACGTGCGTCCGGCTCCAAGGTAAAAACACCGGGCAGACATTCCCATCCCGAAGGAAACGTGCTATTACATCATAGACACGTAAACCTCACTGACAGGAGCACTCCATGGAAAGCACCCCCCATTCCAGCGGCGAACGACATATCGAAAAAATCATGGAAGAACTCGACCCGGCGTCGGAGCGCTACCAGGTACTCGACACGGCAAAGCGCTTCAAATCTTCATGGGTGGAACTGGGAGACAAGCTGCTCCGGGTGAGCAACAGCACCATGTACCGGGAATGGGGATACCAGAGCTTCGAGGATTACTGTGTGCAGGAGATCCGGATCCGGAAGCAGACCGCGGAGAAACTGACCCTGGCCTACCGTTTCATGGAACGGCATGAGCCGGCACTGTTGGCCAACCGTGACGAGCCGCGTCCGCTCCCCGATTTCCGGACCGTCGATCTCCTGCGGCAGGCAAAGGAAGAAAAGGGGTTTTCCGACGAGGAATACGCCACGCTGAGAAAAAGCGCGGTGGAAGAGGAGCGGAGTCACCCGACGGTGCTGAAGCGCTTCAAGGAGGTGACAACCGCCCGGGGAGAAGTTCCGGTGGACCCGGCAGCACCGCTCAGGGCAGGTTTGGCAGCCGCCCGCCGCCTCGACACGTCGTTGCGCGGGGTGGCAGGCCTGCCGGTGGAGTATGGAGACCTGATCGCAGGGCTCATCGGTTATCTGGAAGGAGAATTGGAAAAAATCACACCACCCGGATCATAAACTCCGGACAGGCAGCCCCGCAGTAACCACAGAGTATGCAGGCTTCCTCGTCAACCCGGGCAACCCCGTCCACCACGCTGAGGGCGTCACTGGCACAGGCTTCGACGCAGAACCCGCACCCTTTGCAGAACTTGTCCATGATCCGCAGTCGCCGCTTCCGGCTTTCCAGCTTCTGCCACACCGTCTCATCCGCCGTTCCGTCACGGAACAGGGCAAGATTGGCGTCGATCTCCGCCGTGGAGAGCATTCCGATTGCAATCCCGTGAATCCCCTCCAGACCAAGCACATAGCGGATACTGGCTCGCGCCTCGCTGATCAGGTTCCCCCCCGCCAGAGCCTTCATGGCATAGACACCCTTGCCTGCCCTGGCACACGCTGCGATTGCCTCACCCATCTCTGCCGCACTGCCATCAAGAATGCCCATCCCCGTCCGGTTGATGAGAGGATGGACGACCTCAATCTCAGGATGGTCAACAGCTTTCCGGAAGGCCGAAATATAATGGGAGGAGATGCCTACATGGGCGATCTTTCCTTCCCCCTTCATGAGCAGAAGTTCTGCCAGCACATCGGCACGCTCGGTAAAAGGATCCGCGATCCTGGCCCCGTGGACATGGACGATATCTATCCGCTCACGTCCAAGCTCACGGAGAGCCTGTTCCACGTGGACACGGGCGGTCGGGGCATCGGCCGCATGGGTCTTTGAAACCACAACGGCTTCGCCCCGGAATCCTTCCAGGCCGGCCCGGACATGGGAATAAGTGTCGTACAGCGCTGCAGTATCGATCATGGTCACCCCCTGTTCAAGGGCATGCCGGATCAGCCGTCCCCCCTCAGCCGGGGTGAGACCTGCCTGAAGCGGACCAAGGGGGAGGGTACCATAGACCAGCGGGTTGATCATTATTCCTGTGGAGCCAAGTGCTACCTTATCCATTACCATCTCCTCGTCTATTTTTCATTGAATACCTGAATCTGTGAGGGTGAACACCCCGTTATGCTCAGATACTCCTGACATCCAGCACCCTTTCCACTTCGGGTGCGGCAAACCCGGCAAACTTGCCCAGCAACGCAGTCGGAGTATCCGCCACGAGCAGCAGGGACCGATGTCCCTCCCTGACGAATTGCTCCGCCTGGGCGTGGTCGAGAAACGCCATGAGCCGGTTGTAATAGCCGCCGACGTTGAGCAGACCGCACGGTTTGGCATGCATGCCCAGCTGACCCCAGGTGAGAACCTCGAAGAACTCCTCAAGAGTGCCGAGCCCACCGGGGAGGGCGATAAAACCGTCGGCCAGATCCGCCATCAGCGCCTTGCGTTCATGCATGGAACCGACGCGGTGAAGGGTGGTCACACCAGGGTGGGGAGTCTCCTTGGACTCCAGCACCTTGGGTAACACTCCGATGACCTCCCCTCCCTCCGCAAGGACTGCGTCCGCAACGACTCCCATCAATCCGCCGCTTGCCCCGCCATAGACCAGCCCCAGACCCATGGCAACCAGAAGGCCCCCCATTTCCCGTGCAGCACGGGCATACTCGGGAGAGGCGCCCCTGCTGGAACCGCAAAATACGCATATCCGCCCCATTGAAGTGCTCCTGGTCAGAAGTGTAGTGGTTCAGTAAGGTAAAGTCTAGGATATAGAGGGAAAAAATCAAGGCAGGGATAACAGCGGCTACAGGCCACGTACAAAAAAGGGGAACGGCATCCCGTTCCCCTTTCCCTGCGACTTCTTACGCAGGCATATTACTCTCTATGCTGCGTTCAGTGCTTTTCGTCAGCCACTGCCTTGGAAGGACCGTTCATCCGTATCGCGGCTGAAAATTCCATCCAGAAAATAAGATAGATGGAAATCATGAGCGATAGGCCGATATTCTGGTTCTCGGGACCGAGCGCCTTGGCCAGGATCGGGGAGGCAAAGCCAGCGCCGAGGGTGCCTGTTGCCCGTTCCAGGAGGTAGAATATCGGCAGGGTCAGCAGCGTCCCGACCACCATGATGGCAATGCCGCGGCCCCGTTTGACCCAGTATTTTGGAGAAAATCCGAACATCCGCATGAAAATGACGACCCAGATAATCCAGACCGAGTAATCGACGGCAGCGTCGGGAAGGGCAAGCTTGCTCTTCACGAGCATCAGCTCCAGGACGGTCACGGCACCGAGCAGGGTGAACATCCAGGAAAACTTCTCGTTGGCCTGGGTCTGCCATTTGCGGCTGTCAGGCGCAGCGCTCTCCTGTGCCGAGTGGGAATGGGTACCCAGTGCCGAGAAGAGGATGGCGAACCAGATACCGGCGTTGTGGAAGAGGAGTGATGCGTGATTACCGGCCACGTTGGCGATACGGGCCATCGGGTCACGGGCGAAGTCAGCGGCGATCCGCATCAGGAAGAGGTTGACAATAATTGAGCATGTAAGGATGACCGCTACGGTAAAGATGCGCCGGGGAAGAAGATAGGGATCGACCCGGTCGGGGAAACCGAGGATGAAAGCAAACCAGATCAGGTACATGATAAGCGGTATGCCAAAGGTGATGCCGTACACAGAGTCACCGGCGAAATCACCCGACTGGGCATAGATAACGTATTTCTCCTTGCTGGCCGGGTCCAGGTTGGCGGCCTTGACCACATCCTTCGGCATTTTCTTGACGTGGGGGAGGATCCCCATGGCATACCAGCCGTGATCACCCTGGGTGGTGTCCACAACCCAGTACTGGTCACCCATCATCTCGTCCAGACCTTGGAATATCCGCATGGAGAAGGTGGTACAGAGCGTCACCACCACCAGCAGCAGGATCGCGTTAGAAATTTTCATCGGCATGGGAATACCCTCCGTTAGTTATGCATCCAGCGGGAATGTCGATTTTTCGTCCTGGCAAGGCGCCCGAGGAATCCTGCGGAGGCGTACTGGAGGTACGCCGCACAAGGGATTCACGAAGGGCAACGCAGCCAGGGCGGAAAAGCGGCGTTACCATCATTCCTTGTGGGTGGTCCAGAACATCGACACCGCATTCGCCGCAAACAGCCCGTAGAGCCACATGGTATTCCAGGCTGGGCCCGACCAGTGACTGCCGCGGCCGCCGCCAACGACACCGGAAGCGACGACGATGCCGATCATTGCGGTGAAGGCCACCATCGCAACGGCGCGCAGGATGGCACTGTTACGCCAGGTGTGCCGCTCCAGTTCCTCTATCCGTTCAAGCAGTTCAAGCTCTTTTTCGCTCATCTCTCTTCTCCTTTACGATGGAAATAAGTACGAAAGCCATTGCTGCCGTTAAGGCGAAGGTAACGAAAACCCCGTTAAGATGCAGACAAAGGTTGTATATCATATAAGCCTCCCTGTTAACACTTGACCAGATCCAAATCCTCTGAGGGGAACCGGTCTGCCAGTTCCTGGAATTTGAGACACTCTTTGTAACGGCAACTGCAATACCTGATAATCATGTTCACATCATAGGGGGATATATAACCACAACCGACATCACAGTAATCATCGCTCTTGCCATAGAAGGGGCATACTATTTCTGCCTTCATACCTACCTCATAGCTGTCGGTTAAAGATCGCCGGGTTTAGCCGGAACCGCCTCCCAACGGTTCCGGCTGCCCCCATTTACGAAGGAGTAACTGTTTATAGTAAGAGCAACCTGTATACCAACATGAGGCAACAACACGAATAATTTTTATTATCCAATGATTCAGGTATGTTGCCATACAATCAACGCATCATCGGTAACGGTACGGGACAAGCGTGTTTTTGCAGAGATGCAAAATGGGCATGATCCCTTGGGCAGGGAGAATTCACCGGAGTACGACTGACATCGGAGCCAATTGTTTTTCAACTGTTATTACGGCAGGTTACAAGGCAAGCAATATCTTGAGGGGGTAAAATTTGCAGCACTGCAAAGGGAATTGGTACGAATTTGCAGATGTGCAAACGAAGGGAGTGGCGGCGCCTTCAGCGGCGCCGTGTCAGGAGCAATCCTCTTTCCGGATGTTATACTTCTTGATCTTGCGGTAGATGGTCGCCATATTCGTCCCCGCGTCGCGGGCCGCCGACTCGATGTTTCCCTGGTGCTTCCGCAGGAGCCCCTTCAGGTAGTCGGTTTCAAATTTAGCCAGGGCGAGGACATAGTCTCCCTCTTCCCCGGCCGCTTCTCCGGCTGCCTCGACAACGGGAAGGTCGATGAACTGGGCGATGACCGACTGGCTGAGGTAATCGCCGCTTTCCAGCGCCATTGAAGCCTCGACCACATTCTTCATCTGACGGATATTGCCGGGCCAGTCGAACAGGGTAAATGCCTCCAGGGCATCCGGGGCAAGACCGAGCACATGGGTGCCGAACTTCTTGTTCTGCAAGGTGATAAAGTGGGCTGCCAGGAGAGGTATGTCCGCCCGCCGTTCCCTGAGCGGCGGCAGATGGATGTTAACCACGTTGAGCCGGTAGTACAGGTCCTCCCGGAAGGCACCGCTTTTCACCGCGTTTTTCAGCTCAGTGTTGGTGGCGGAGAGTATCCGCACATCCACCCGGGTAGGAGTTGTGTCGCCCAACCGGTGGAACTCCTGCTCCTGGAGAAAGCGAAGCAGTGTCTTCTGCACGTTCATGGGGAGATTCCCCACCTCGTCCAGGAAGAGTGTACCGCCGTCGGCCGCCTCAAGAAGGCCCTGGCGGTTTTCCTTGGCGCCGGTAAAGGCCCCCTTCTTGTAACCGAACAGCTCCGATTCCAGAAGCGATTCGGGAAGCGCGCCGCAGTTTATGGCAATGAACTTTTTCTCCTTGCGGAGCGAATTGTAGTGCATCGCCTGGGCGATCAACTCCTTGCCGGTTCCCGATTCTCCGGTAATAAGCACCGACGTGTCACGGATGGCGATCTTTTCGACCTTACTCAGTATCTCCTTGAGTCCTTCCGACGCGCCGATGATGTTGTCGAAGCGGAACTTTCCCACCAGTTCCTCCCGCAGCTCCCGGTTCTCCTCCAGGAGCTGGGTATGCTTGAGGGCATTCTTGATCCGGTAGAGCAGCTCCTCCGGCTCGAACGGCTTGGTAAGCATGTCGTAAGCCCCTCGGCGCAGGGCCTGGATCGACATATCCACCGTGGCGTAGGCGGTGATCATGATGACCGGGATGCCGGGATCCTTCTGCTTCAGTTTTTGCAGCACCTCCAGACCATCCATCCCCGGCATCTTGATGTCGGAAACCACAAGATCCCAATCGCCGGGACGAAACGCTTCCACCGCCTCGAAGGAGCGGGTGAATGCCTTTGCCGCATAACCGTTATCCAGGAGCACCGCCTCCATCATCCGACAGAGGGCCTCCTCGTTATCAATAATCATGATGCGTTTTTTTTCGGACACGGTGTGAACCTCGGAAATGATGAATGGTAAAACTGTTCCTGAACCGGTGAGGGGTGAGTGTTCCGTAAAGCGAATGTGCCCGAGTGCCGGCCGCTGTGAGCGACATGAAGCGGAGCCGGCCGGCTGGCCGGCGCGAAATGAGCTTTACAGCGGTCGCGCGAGGGGACTCTGAGCGGAACGGGACACTTACCCCTCATAGCCCCGCTCTAATTATCTGATAAAGAAATCGACCGCTTTCTTTATGATGTGGAAAAGGTCGGGATCCTTCATCCGCAGGATGCTGCCGTAGTCATCGAAAGAATCGTCCGGGTAGTTTCCCCCCGGCATCTGGGTGATTTTGTCGCGCCGCTCCCGCTCCTGTTCTGCCTCGGCCTTCTTGCGCTCTTCCTGCCGTTCCTGGTCCAGCAGCTTCCCGCCGGCTTTCATCCATTCCATCAGATTGCGCAGCTCGCCGCCATCGAGCCAGACCCCGTGTTCCTTGCAACGGTCGACAATGACACCGCTCTTTGTCCCGAAATTGACGCGGTTCATGATTTTTGAGCAGACGGGGCACTTGATGTAGGAGACACCGTAATCATTGGGCCGCATGGCGATATTGGCATTCCCCAGCCGGCTCCGGTCGATGACGAACACATTGGTGACTGTTGCCTCCAGGAGCGCCTCCAGCTCCCCCGGATCGAAGAAGAGCCCAAGACATTCGTCACAACGTTCGATCAGGAACTTGCCATCCAGTTTCAGGTCGATGGTTTTCAACGGAATGTTGCACCGTGGGCAGGTACGCACGGAGTCGGCCTCATGGGTCGTGTAGTAATGGACACCTTTCAGGTCGACGTCATTCCGGCTTCCACAGAAATCACAGCGGATCGAATTTTGCGGCAGGGGTGCCGAACAGTTTGAGCAGTTTGCCACGGGACCTCCGAGATGGTAATCGCGGGGACGGGCCTTGCGTCCGCCCCATGGGCACCCGCAAGAGGTGCCCCTACAGCAGGGTTCGAATCATTTCGGCAGCGGTGGAGGTGTTGTCGTCCTGAACAGTGATGCGAACTCACCGAACAGTGCCGCAACCTTCCACTCCGCCATTCCTTCTTTCCACATGAGGGTTTCCTTCGTGATGGACCCCTTGTTTATGTACCCTATGACCGTGGCTTTATCGAAAGGACCGGCCTGCTTGCCGTTTTTCCCCACGTAATAGGCTTCATCCCGAGGAAGGGGGGGCGGTTGCGTGTTAACCTGCGCCGGCTCCTGGGGAGTTACCAGTGCTTTTCCCAACTGGTTCGCCATGGCGAACCCCATCCCCATCCCCACACCCGCCGAAGCGTCACCGCCCGGATTCTTTGCCGCTGCTTCCATGGCGTTCGCACTCTGGAATTTTACATAATTGTCAAGATTCCCCACGATCCCCATGCTGCTCTTTTTGTCCAGCGCCGCCTCGACCTCCTCCGGCAGAGAAATATTCTCCACCAGCAACTTGGTTACTTCCAGACCGTACTCCAGAAATTCGGGGGCTATTTTCTGGGTAAGGTAGGCAGAAAGCTCGTCATACCTTGAGGACAGGTCGAGAAGCGGAATTTTGCTCTCCCCGAGCATATCCGAGAACCGTGTTACAACAAGGTTTCTCAGCTGGTCAGCGACATCCGCGAGGGTGAAATGTCCTCCCGTGCCGACAATTTCTTTGATGAATTTAGCCGGCTCACTCACCCGCACCACATAGGTCCCGAAAGATCTCAGTCGCACCGGTCCGAATTCCGGGTCCCGAAGCATGACAGGATTGCTGGTCCCCCACTTGAGATTCGTGAAATTTCTGGTATTGACGAAATAGACTTCGGCCTTGAAGGGGCTCTGAAATCCGTATTTCCACCCCATGAGGGTGGTAAGAACCGGGAGGTTCCGGGTCGTCAGCTGGTGCTGGCCCGACGGGAACACATCGGCAATCTGGCCCTGATTTACGAAAACGGCGACCTGGGATTGCCGCACGATCAGCTGCGCACCATGCTTGATCTCGTTCTCGAACCGCGGGAACCTCCAGACCATGGTGTCACTGGAATCGTCGGTCCATTCGATGATGTCGATAAGTTCCGCTGTAGCCTTTTCCCACAATGCCATGGCTTCATTCCTCCTGAGATGTATGTCGTATCCGATCGATGAATCTCTGACCATGCTTCCGTCATTCAAAATAATACATTGAACCGGTCAACCGCAAGGGGTATTCCTACAACTCCTCCCGCTCAACCGGCAACCGCACCGTCACCGTCGTCCCCTCCCCCACCACGCTGGCAATGGAGATTTTTCCCTGGTGCTGTTCGACGATCTGTTTGGTTATGGCGAGGCCGAGGCCGGTCCCCTTTACCTTGGTGGTAAAGAACGGCTCGAAGATCTTTTCCAGGTTCTCCGGCGCGATACCGGCACCGTTGTCGGCAAAGCGGATCACGACGTACCCCTCGCTGTCGAGGGAGCTGCTCACCACCAGCTTGCCCCCCTTCTCAATGGCGGAGCCGGCATTGAGGATCAGGTTGATCGCCACCTGCCGCATCTGGTCGCCGTCAACCTGGATATGGGGAAGGTTCTGGGCAAACTCTTTCACCACGGTCACGTGGTACATATCGGTGTGATTGGCCGCAAAATCGACGATCTGATCCAGGAGGGCATTGATATCCGTATCCTCCATGGTCGGCTTGGGGGTACGGGCATAGGAGAGGAGGTCCTGAACGATCTTCTTGCACCGCTTGCTCTCCCGCTTGATCTCATGTATGTAGTGGTAGTTGGGATCGCTCTCGTCAATCCGCCCCTCAATGTAGCTGGCGTACCCCAGGATCACACCGAGGGGGTTATTGATCTCGTGGGCTACACCGGAGGAGAGGACGCCGAGAGAGGCCATCTTCCCCTGCTGGGCCAGGTTCGCTTCCATCTCCTTGTTCCGCTGGATCATCTGGGTCATACGGTTGAAGGCGGCACCCAGTTCCCCCAGTTCATCGTTTGAATCAACTTTTATCCGCTCGTCCAGACGACCTTTCTTGACCTTTCGGATCACATCCATCATGTGATTGATCGGATCGGTAATAATCTTGGAGGCGAGGTAGACCAGCGCAACAGAGATGATACCGACGAAGATGGTGAGAACAATCATACTCTCGGAGATCCGCCCCTTGATCTCGTTCGCCTCTTTATAGAACTCGTCCTCATAGGAACCGACTGCCACGATCCAGTCCCACGGCTTGAAGTACTCATAGCGTACGATCTTCATCCGGGGTCTGGAGTCACCCACGTTCTTCCAGGGATAGCGGATCCAGCCGTTCTTGTTTTCACACATCTCCTTGATGAAAGGAGAACCATTGAAATCCTTGGCGGTGTAAAAGTTCTCCCCTTCCCCGCCAGGATGGATGGTAAAGTTGCCCTTGCTGTCCATGCAGAAGATATAGCCGGTTTGCCCAACCTTCTTGGCCTTGATCTTCTCCTTCAACTCTTCGAAGGAGCGCCGTTCAAAGGCCTCGTCTTCGTAGGTTTCCTCCAGGTAACCGCCTGCTGCAACGATCCAGTCCCACTCCTTGAAATAGCGGTAGGCCACCACCTTGTTGCGCGGCCTCTTGTCGCCGAGGATCGCGTTGCGCCAGGGATAGATGATGTAGTTGACCTCTCCCGGCTTGGACTTCAAGGCATTTTCACATATTACGCGGATGAAGTAGCGGCCGTTCTCATCCTTCTCGTTAAAGACGTTTTCTCCTTCACGGGCCACATGGACCGTCAGCTCTCCCTTGCTGGTCATGGCGTAGATATAGCCGGTCTCCCCCACGTTTACCTTCTTAAGGGCCTTGTTGGCTTCCATCTTGGCCCTGCGCAGGTCGATCCGACCGCTCCGGTATTGACGGTTCTCCGCCTCCACGACATTATAGGCAAGCTTGGTGAGGGTTGCCAGTTCAAGGTTGAAACTGCGCTGCTTGTCCTGTTTGTAGACCTGGAACTGCTGGTAGTGGGAATTGAGGAGATCGATGGTGAAGTCTGCCATATGTGACAGATCGTCTTTGGAGGTGTGGGTGATACCCAGGTAGGCCTGCCGGGTCGAAATATAGCCGATCACCCCCCCCACCACGAAAATGGGGATGATGACCAGCGGAAGAACCACCACCAGAAGTTTCCAGCGGAGCTTCAGGTTATCGATGAACCGAAACAGATACCTGTGCATTGAAGGCCTTTATGCGCGGAATCTATGAATATTATGTAAACACTGTTATAAAGTCAAGGAGTATGGCCTTTCCCTTCTTGCACCATCAGCACGCGGAGTGTGACAAAGGAGGGACGGGAACTCCTCCCGCCAGCAATGCTGCCATTTCGTCGTGAATCAGGCCGTTTGAGGCCAGTATCCGGTGGTCGTAGCACGAGTAGGCATCCCCCCCGTAATTGGTCACCTTACCCCCCGCTTCTGTCACCAGCAGCTGTCCCGCTGCAACATCCCACGGTTTCAACTTGCACTCCCAGTAACCGTCCAACCGCCCGGCAGCTACATAGGCAAGGTCGAGTGCCGCTGCGCCGGCCCGGCGCACCGCCCGCGCCGCCATCTGAAAATTCATGAAGTTGTCGAAATTGTTCTCGTTATCCCAGGTCCGGTCGTAGGGGAAGCCGGTGGCCAGCAGGCACTGCCTCAGGGGGGCGCGGCGGGAAACCCCAAGCCGTCTGCCGTTGAGGAATGCCCCCTCCCCCCTGACCGCCGTGAACAGCTCATCCATCATGGGATGGCAGATCACGCCGAGCCGCACTTCTCCCTCTATCTCCAGGGCAATGGAGACTCCGAACCAGGGGAAGCCGTGGGCGTAGTTGGTGGTGCCGTCCAGGGGGTCGATGATCCACTTGCAGGCAGAGCGGAGGGAGGCGTAGTCGTTCTCCTCCGCCAGGATGTCGTGGTCGGGAAACGCCTGCCGGATAGTGCCGACGATGAGTTCCTCGCAGGCCCGGTCCACCTCGGTGACCAGGTCGGTTTCCCCCTTGAAGTCAATGGCGAAATCACCCCAGAGCCGCTCCCGCTGGAGCCTGCCGGCCACCCGCGCCGCCTGCACGGCGATGTCGAGGTAATGTTGCATGGCGAGTAACCTCCTGAAACCCGAACGGCAATGGAACGCGGAAAAAGCGGATAAAATCTTTGATCAAGGCGGATTAACACCGGATTTCAGGTTTCACCCTCAAGGTTTGGGCCTCAATCCGCTGTTATCCTGATTTTTTCGTTTTTTCCGCGTCCAAAATGGTTTGTAAAAACGCTTCTACCACTTCTGCTTCATCTCGAACTTCAGTATCTCCGGCAGGTTCCTCAGGAAAGTGAAAATGCTGTGGGGTGACTTCCATATCATTTTCGCATACCCCATGTGGATACGGGTACGATGGAAGAAACGGCGTATGAACTCGTCGTAGAGTTCCTCCAGCCTTTCTTTGGTCATGCCGTGGGGAACGAAGACGAAGTTGACGCAGTTCATGGAGGGCCAGTCCTCGGTGAACTCACCCTGCTCGCGGATGGTTTTGTAAATTGGAGCGCCGGGGAAAGGGGTGAACTTGGTGACGTTGATCTCGTCAAGGGGGAGGGTCAGGGCGTAGTCAATGGTCCGGCGGATGGCCGCCTCGTCCTCTCCCGGCAGACCCACCATGAAGAGACCTTTCACCCGCATTCCCGACTCCTTCACCATGGAGAGCTTGCGGTGCACGTCGTCCAGTTCCATGAACTTGCGGTGTTTCTTGAGGACTTCCGGATCTCCCGACTCGATGCCGAAGTTCACCTGCCAGCACCCCGATTTCTTGAGGAGCGCCACCAGTTCCGGGTCCACATGCTCCAGGCGGGCGATGCAGTTGTACGTCACCGGTAGCCGACTGTCGGACAGGAGCCGGCAGAGTTCCTCCACCCTCCCCCGGTCGAAGGTGAAGAGGTCGTCGTAGAAGAAGACATGCCGGATGCCGAAGTCCCGGTGCAGATAGGACATGTGCTCATGGATATAACCGGGGGAATTGAAGCGGAACCCCCGGTTGAATACCGACCGGTCGCAGTAGCTGCAGTTGTAGGGGCATCCCCGGCTGGAGATGATGCTCGTGTTGGGGGCCTTGGGGTAGCTGAAAAGGGGAAGATTGTAACGCCGGGGGAAGTCGGGGAGCCGATGGTAGGCGGGGAAAGGGAGGATATCCAGGTCAGCGATGTTCTCGCGAACCGCCGACAGCACCCCCTTGCCGTCCCGGCGAAAACCGACGCCGGGGATGGAGTCCACCCCTTTGAAATCGGCATTTACCAACTCGAAAAAGGTCTGCTCCCCCTCGCCGATGACCAGGTAGTCAATGGCCGGGAAGCTGTCCAGGAGCGATACCCCCACGGAGCAGGCGTGGGCGCCGCCGAAAACAATTCTTATCTGCGGCGCCTCATCCTTCAAGCGTTCGGCGATCTGGTACCCTTCCAGGAACGACGAGGTAGTGGTGGAAAAACCGACCACATCGGGTGCCCGACGGACGATGGACGCCACCAGTTCCGCCAGGGGTGCCGGGTGGGCGTAACAGTCAAGGAGATCAACTTCGATCCCCTGCTGTTCCAAATACGCAGCGATGCTCATCATCCCGAGCGGTGGCATCAGGTTAAAAATGGTGCTGATATCCTTCATGGACCCCATCCAGTTCCTGCCATGGGGGTGAACAAACAGGACCTTCACGTAAACACCTCTTGAAATACAGGTAAAGGTAGAGATGGAGGTGGAGTAAAACCCAAAACCTGCTTCGTTATTCGGACAGGCTATGCTAAACGGTTTGCACCCTAAAAATCAAGGAGCAAATCCTTTGTAAGTGGAGGGGATAAAAAAGAAGTGACTGATTTGTCTTGGCAAGGGGGAGTGTTCCGTGAAGCGGATGTGCCCGAGTACCAGCCGTGTTGGCGAAATTGAGCGAGGCCGGCCGAACGGCCGGCGCGAAATGAGTCATATATCGGCAGTGCGAGGGGACTCTGAGCGGAACGGAACATTTACTCCTTGCAGATTCAATTCAGGCAGCAGGGATGACGGTGGTAAAAGTTGTCCCTTCACCGACGACACTCTGCACCGTGATCCGGCCCCCCATCAGTTCGACGATGGTCCGGGTGATGAAGAGACCGAGGCCAGTCCCTTCGCCGTCTCCCTTAGTGGAGTAGAAAGGTTCGAAGATGCGGGGAAGCACCTCCGGGGTAATGCCCGGCCCTGTATCGGCGATCTGAGCCTCCACCGAGCCGTCAGGAGCGATGGCTGTCCTCACCATCAGCGCCCCCCCCTGCTCCATCGCCTGCAGGGCATTCATCACCAGGTTGATAAAAATCTGTTTAAGTCGGTTTTCATCGGCAGCCACCGAAGGAAGATGGAAATCCAGCTCCTCTATCACAGTAATGGAGCGTTTCTGCGCCTCGTATTTCATGAAGGTCATCACCTCACGAAGCACCTGATTGATGTCGGCATCCCTTCCGCTGCAATCGTTCCGACGGGCGAAGGTAAGGAGACCCTTGGTGAACTGGGAAAGCCGCTGGGCCTCCTTGTTGATCCGTTCAACCATCTCCCGGACGAAGTCAGGCAGCTCCTCTTCACGCATGATCATCTGGGCCGCGGAAACGATCACTGAAAGGGGGGTGTTGATTTCGTGGACCATCCCCGTGGCAAGCTGGCCGATCTCCGCCATCTTTTCACTGAAGGCGAGCTGCTCCAGCAGCTCCTCCGGGATGCGTCCTTCGTCATTCATGTATTTGGCAAGGGGATGGCTCATCTGCTTTTCCTGTCCTGTTTGCCGTGTTTGCCGGGATAAACGGCGTCAAATCTTCTCTTCCGAATACTTACAGGCACAAGCCATGCCACAAAGATATCTTACTGAATTCATTACGCTTCAATCAAATTAATAAGCTCCCCAGGAAAATATTGCCCATTAAACGGGCAAGACATGTCCATATTTGCGGCATTTCACCAACAGGAAAAGCCGCCCCTGAGGACGGCTTTTCCTGTCTTTGTTGTCAACCAATTATCAGTTGTAGGCGCTCTCGGAATGCTGGGTCTGGTCGAGCCCCATGATCTCGTCTTCCTTTTCCACCCTCAGGCCAATAGTCTTGTCGAGGACGAAGGAGATGACGAGGGTGACGATGAAGGCATAGGCGGCTGCCGCAACAACGGCGATCACCTGGGTCATGAACTGCTTCGCGTCGCCCGCCAGAAGCCCCTTGGCTCCAACCGTGGCAAAAACGCCGGTGGCGAGGGCACCAAACGTACCGCCAACACCGTGGACCCCGAAAGCATCGAGGGAGTCGTCATACCTCAGCTTGGCTTTGAGCATGATCCCGCCGTAGCAGACGAGACCGGCGGCGACCCCCATGATGAGGGCGGCACCGGGCTGCACGAAACCGGCTGCCGGTGTGATCACGACCAGCCCCGCCACGACGCCGGAGCCGAAACCGAGAGCGGATGGCTTGCCGGAATGCATCCATTCGGCGATCATCCAGGAAAGGCCGGCAGCGGCTGGAGCTATGGTGGTGGTTGCGAAGGCGAGACCGGCAAGACCTCCCGCCGCATCGGAGCAATTGACACCGACAATGGCGGAACCCGCATTGAAGCCGAACCAGCCGAACCAGAGCATCCCGACGCCGAGCATGGTCAGGGGAAGGCTGTGGGGGGCCATACGCTCATGGGGAAACCCATGCCGCTTGCCGAGGAACACGAGAAAGGCGAGTGCCGAGATACCGGAGGAGAGGTGGACGACCGTGCCGCCGGCGAAGTCGAGGGCACCTTTCTTGAAGAGCCAGCCATCGGTCATCCAGACCCAGTGGGCCAGAGGGTCATAGACCAGGGTGGTCCAGAGGAGAACGAAGACACAGTAAGCGGAAAACTTTACCCGCTCGGCCAGGGCGCCGGAAATGAGGGCGACGGTGATCATGGCGAACATCGCCTGGTACATGGCGAACACCAGCTCGGGCACGGAACCGGGCTCGGTTGTCACGTTCTGGAACAGGGCATAGACCGGGCTGCCGTCCTTACCGAAGGTGATGAGGCCGTTGAGCATCATCTTGGAAAAGTTTCCGATCAGGCCACCAACCGCATCGGGGCCGAAGGAAAGCGAGTAGCCGATCACCGCCCACTGCACGCCGACGATCCCCATGGCAACGAAGGAGTGCATCATGGTGGAAAGGACGTTTTTGCCGCGAACCATGCCGCCATAGAAGAAGGCCAGGCCAGGGATCATGAACAGAACGAGCGCCGAGGAGACCAGCATCCAGGCAGTATCGCCGGTGTTGAGCACCGGATCGACGTTTTTCGGCTTGGGGGCCTCGGCAGGAGCAGCGACAGCCGTGGCAACGGCCGGAGCGGGAGTGACTGCTGCAGTGGCGGCGGAAGCGGCAGAAGGGGTTTCGACAGGTTTGGCCTCTTCGGCCAGGACAGCAAGGGGGACCATGACCGTAATCATGGAGAAGGCAAGCATGACAAGGAGCTGCTTGATGCCTGCTGCTGCCGGCATTCGATTGTTGGGGATGGATGGGGCCGAGGCACCCATTGCCTTAAGTTTGATACTTCTCTGTACCATGGTAACTACCTCCGCATGTGTAATGACTGTCTGCTGGTCTATATTGCTTCGATCCCTTTTTCGCCGGTCCTGATCCTGACCGCCTCATCCAGGGGGATGATGAATATCTTGCCATCGCCGATACGGCCGGTCCGGGCTGTGTTCTCGATGGTCTCCACAACCTTGGCCACCAACTCGTCGGCGATGGCAACCTCGATCTTCACCTTGGGGATGAAATCCACCACGTATTCGGCCCCACGGTAGAGCTCGGTGTGCCCCTTCTGGCGACCAAATCCCTTCACCTCGCTGACGGTAATTCCTTCGATTCCAATTTCGTTCAGGGCATCCTTGACCTCGTCAAGCTTGAACGGTTTGATTATGGCTTCGACAAGCTTCATTGCTTACCTCCGATTGTTGTTTAGACTTCGATAATAGTTCAAAAGCTTCCGTGCCTTCTTTAGGTTACCGTTGCCCCCCTTTACGAAAAATTAAGTTGCCGATTCAACTGAAGCTGGAAACTGCATGTCAAGACTGCCTACATTATGGGCATGTTTGCCCGTGAAATGTTCTTCCCGACTCACCTGCCCATGTTGAACAATCCATTCCTCACGACCTGTTCTTCTGTTGAGTATCCCACCCGGAGGCAGCCATGCAATGGCAAACCCCGGTCATTTATGTATCCGTACGAAAAAAGGCGCTATTCACCACAGGGTGAAAGGCGCCTTTGCCTTGTATTGCTATGATCTGCACGACACTGTGCAGTACTGCTTGTCGAACTTTAAAGCACAATCCATGCCAACGAGGGATTTACCGTCAACTCACGGCACGTGATCTATCAGAACCACGAAACCGCCGATTTCTCTACCTACATCTCGACGCGCGTTACCACTCCCTGCAGTTTGCTTGGTGGCAGCTTGTTGAACTGGACGAAGTTGGGAGTCAGCTTTTTTATGGTGGAAAAGACCTTCCAGGCGGGATTAGCGGTTGAGATATCCTCGATCCCATAGAATATGACCTTTATCTGGATCCCGTTATGTTTCAGGATTTTTTCTATGTCGAAGATCTCCTTATACCCGGCCCGGATCTCGAAGGCATCGAGCCCGGGGCCTATTTCGGTGATGAGGTGCGACTTGAGGCCGAACGGTTCGTCGGTCCTGACGATGGAGATGAGGACATTGCGTTCGTAGATGATGTTGCTTCTTATAACGCAGTGAACGACATAGGGGGGAATGACCTGCCATTCACGGGTAAAAAACAGGCCCGTGCCGGGGATATTCTTCCCCTTCCCATAAATCTGTTGATAGGAAAGGGAGAACGTATCGATGTCGAGCGGCTTCAGGGCTCGATAGAGGGCACGCTGCCCGCGCGTCCAGATCATAATAGTGACAAGGGGAACGGAGGCGAGGATGAGCGACCAGTAGCCGCCATGGGGGAGCTTGTTGAGGTTGGAAACGAGAAAGACAAAATCGACCAACGTAACAATCAGGGCGATGGGAACCTTCCACTTTTTTGTGGTGCGGGCAAAGATCATGGTCATCATGATGCCGGTAATGGTCATGGTGCCAGTAACCGCCAGACCATAGGCCGCCGCCAGATTTTCCGACTTGCGGAAGATGAGCATGATGAAGATTACCAGGCACATCAGGAACCAGTTGACGGAACCGATATAGATCTGCGACTTCATGTGGCTCGACGTATAATCGATCTTCATCAGGGGCATGATCCGGGTGGTTATCCCCTGATAGACAATGGAAAATACGCCGCTGATGAGGGCCTGGGAGGCAATAATGGTCGCCACAACGGTTAATAGGAGGAAGGGGATATAGAGCATCGGCGCCTCCCCCAGCACCATGCCGAACAACAGGTTTTTCCCCGCGCCGTGCCCCAGCACGTAGGCCCCCTGGCCGAGGTAGCTGATCACGAGCGCCGCAAAAACCACGTACCATGCCCTTATGATGGGGCGCCGCCCCAGGTGGCCCATGTCGGCATAGAGCGCTTCTCCTCCGGTGGCGCAGAGTATGACCTCCGAAAGAACGAAAAAGGCGGAGAGCCCGTTATCCATGAAGAACCTGATCGCATAATGAGGGCTGACCGCCTTCACGATGTCGGGCAGGGAGACGATGGAAACGAGACCGGAAACGGTGAGGGCGGCAAACCAGAGGACCATGAGCGGCCCGAATGCCTTGGCAACCTTGTCCGTCCCCTTGAACTGGAAAATGAACAGCACAACGGCAATAACGGCAGCAATCAATATCAAGGTCCCTTGCTGCAGGCTTTCCAGCCCTGGAATCAGCACCAAACCTTCTACCGCGGAAAGGATACTGATGGCAGGGGTGATTACCCCGTCGCCGAGGAGAAGCGACACTCCAAGGATGGAAAGCGCTCCGACGAGGGCGATCTGACGACCCGGCTTCAGAAGCCTGATAAGAATCTCCTTAAGGACTATGGTCCCTCCCTCTCCTTTGCGCCCAAGGCTCATGGCAAGCCAGGAATACTCGACGGTAACAATGATGATCAGGGTCCAGACGACGAGCGACAGGATGCCGAAGACATTTGCCTCGGTCGGTTTGGTCAGTGCAAAGATGACCGTCAAGGTATAAATGGGGCTGGTCCCGATGTCGCCGAAAACCAGTCCCATCGATTTCACGATGCCGCCCCAGAATGAATCCGTGCCGCCATGTTTCATGGGAATACCTTCCCTGAAAGCTAATCAAGGTTTCCTGTCATGTCAGTTGCGGGAGGGTTCGCCATCGCACCATCTGCAACTGACTCAATGGTGAAAAGCCCCATATTGGACAGCGTAGACAACAGCACCGGCAAAATAGCCGATCAGAGCCAGTCCGCCGACTCTCCTCGCGTACCAGAAAAAACGGATATTCTCCAGTCCCATGGCCGCAACACCGGAAGCAGAGCCGATTATGAGTATAGAGCCACCGGTACCGGCGCAGTAGGCCATGAATTCCCACAGAAAACTGTCGGCAGGATGGCTGGCAAGGCCATACATCCCCATGGACGCAGCCACGAGCGGGACATTATCCACAATCGCGCTCGCCAGCCCAATGATGGTAACGATGATGTCCTGACGACCGACCGTCTGCTTAAGCCAACTGGCAAGGGCCGCCAGAATGTGAGCATGTTCGAGAACGGCCACGGAGAGAAGAATGCCGACAAAGAACACGATCGCACTCATATCGATATGGGTAATGGCGTGTGCCAGGGTGAGATGCTGTTTCTCTTCATCGTCTTTTTCACGGTGGATCAACTCCCCCACAAGCCAGAGAATACCGAGACCAAAAAGGATCCCCATGAAAGGGGGAAGATGGGTTAACGCCTTGAATAGAGGAACCGTTACCAAGATACCGATTCCCAGGGTAAACATCAGGGTTCGCTCGAAGGGAGTAGTATCATTACCACCTCCGTTTTTCTCCTTCACTGGCGCAATGACTTCTTTTCCCCGCAGGAAATAGCAGGTAACTGCCAGTGGGACAATCAGGTTGACAAGTGACGGGAAGAATGTCCCCTTCATGATGGCCAGGGTCGTGATCTGGCCGCCGATCCAGAGCATGGTGGTGGTCACGTCGCCAATAGGAGTCCACGCACCGCCGGCGTTGGCAGCGATGACGATGATACCGGAAAAGAAGAGACGGTCATCCTGGCGATCTAGGAGTTTCTTTATCAGCGAGATCATGACAATGGTAGTGGTAAGGTTGTCGAGCACCGAGCTCAGGAAAAAGGTAACAAAACCGACCAGCCACATAAGTGAGGAGAGCCTCGTGGTCCTGATTCGCGAGGTGATGACTTCGAAGCCATTGTGTGCATCGACCACCTCAACGATGGTCATGGCTCCGATCAGGAAGAACACTATTTGTGCGATCGCGGCAAGAGATTGGGACAGCTGGTCACCGACCAGGACGTGGTTGCCGCTCAACACCGCATACACGATCCACAGAAGGCCTGCTCCGATGAGCGCCGACGCTGACTTGTTGACCTTGATCGGATGTTCGAGCGCGATGGCCAGATAGGCGAAGACAAAAATAACGGAGAGCGCGGTAAGCATAAGAACTCCTGCGTGCAAAAGGTAACAACGTAAACTGCCCCGCTGAAAACAGCGGGGCAGTTTCGGACATCATAGATTTATATGAAACATGACACCGGCCTTCTAAACTGCATCATCATCTTTATCGCCGGTCCTGATCCTGAGAGCTCCGTCAAGCGGGAGGACAAATATTTTGCCATCGCCGATCCGGCCGGTTCTCGCAGCTGTCTCGATTGTCGCCACTACCTTCGCCACAAGTTCATCGGCAATGGCAATCTCCATCTTCACTTTGGGGATGAAATCAACCACATACTCGGCGCCTCGATAGAGTTCGGTGTGCCCCTTCTGCCGGCCAAACCCTTTGACTTCACTAACCGTTATCCCTTCGACACCGATCTCGTTCAAGGCATCCTTCACCTCATCGAGCTTGAATGGTTTAATTATTGCCTCTACAAGCTTCATTGCTGACCTCCCATTCTTTTCACTGCTGAGAATTTCCCTCTTTTATCGGCATTACGCCTGAGGAGAGATAACCGCCACGGGCATACGAGGTACACCGCCTACAGCGCCGGCGGTGTAATCCCGGCCTAGTTCTCCCCTTCAGGTTTATGCGGGTAATGACCGCCCCCCAACGGGAGGTGCCGCAGGTTGAAGTCAGGATAGGCACTGACCGCTACTTCTGCCTGGTCGAGCCCTTCCAGTTCAAGATCTTTGGGTACGCGCAGGCCTATGACCTTATCAACCACCTTAAAGAAGACCCAGGAGATAATGAACACATAAACTATGTTTGTTACGGTGCCGATGCACTGGGCAATGAACTGGCCGGAATCGCCATAGAAAAGCCCGGTAACTGTCCCCTTCACACCGTTAAAGCCGTCCCCATATTTGCCGTCGGCAAAAAGCCCCAGGGCAAGAACCCCCCAAGCACCATTGGCACCGTGAACCGAGATAGCACCGACCGGGTCATCCACTTTCAGGACCCGCTCGACGAAAAAGACGCTGAGCGTGCAGAGCACGCCGGCGATTGCGCCGATGAGGACCGCAACAGGTGCGGTTACGAAAGCACAGGGCGCTGTGATTGCAACGAGACCAGCCAAGAGACCGTTGGCGCTCATGGAGATGTCCGGTTTGCCGTAGCGAACCCACATGAAAATCCATGAGAAGAAGGCCCCTGCGGCACCCGCCAGCATGGTGTTTGTAGCAACCACTGCGATTCGCAGGTCGGTGCCGGCCAAAGTGGAACCGGCGTTAAAACCGAACCACCCGAAGGCGAGGATGAAGCAGCCGACCACCGCCATCGGAATATGGTGCCCTGGGATTGGGTTGGGAGAGCCATCCTTGTTGAACTTGCCGATACGCGGACCGAGCACCATGGCCCCTGCCAGTGCGCAGACGCCACCGGTCAAATGGACGACCGAAGAGCCGGCGAAGTCGACGTGTCCATGGCCAAGGCCGAAGTTGCTGCCGAGAGTGGCAAGCCAGCCGCCACCCCAGACCCAGTTTGCATAGAGCGGGTAGATGATACCGGAGACAAAGAAACCGTAAATAAAGAACGATTTCATATTCCACCGCTCAGCCATGGAGCCGGTGGGGATGGTGGCGGTGGTATCCATGAAGACCATCTGGAACAGGAACAGGGCGAATATGGAAGCATCATAGACATCGCCCGAGAGGAAGAATCCCTTCATGCCGAAGAGACCGAAATCCTTACCGAGCAGATGAACAACGAACTCGCTGTTGAGCGCCTTGGCACCTCCAAGGGCAGTCACACCACCGACCCCACCCATCTGGATAGCAAAGCCGCAAATCCAGTAGCCGAGGAGGCCAAGGGCGTAGACCATGAAGTTCATGGCCATAGTGTGGCCGGCGTTCTTGGCCCGGGTGAAGCCGGTCTCCGCCATGGCAAAGCCGGCTTGCATGAACATGACCAGAAAGCCACAGATCAGGGTCCAGACCATGTTGATGGATATCCGGTTGTGGCCGACTACGTCAGCCACTTTGGCTGCCAACGGTTCACTCTTGCCAAGCTTGTCCAGGTCCTCCTGGGTCGGGGCATTGGCCGAACCACCCACAACATCGCCGGCTACACCGATATTGGCGCCGGAGGGATCATTCACAGGGGCAGGGGCTGCTGCTGCAGCCGGTGCAGCTGTTGGAGCTGCCGTAGCAGGCACTTCATTTTTCTCGGGCGCGGCAGCGACAGGGGCCACAGCCGGAGCCTGGGCAGGAGTAGGTGCCGGTTTATCTTCAGACATTGCCACAGTGGCAACGCCAAGCGCCAAACCTGCGGCGCACATCACAATTGCGTACTTCTTCACAAAGCTTTTCACGTTGTACTCCTTTCAATTAGGCTCGGAAAGGGGCTCCCTTGACCCTTCCTTAAATTCGGTTTACTCCAAAAAAGGGGGGAGCGGACTCCCCCACAGCAACGAAGGGTGTTACGGGAAATTGATGTCTACCTGGGTAGTGATGGTGTTCTTACCGCCGGTCATTGCGTTGTTATAAATGTCGTACCCTAAAATCACCGAAACGTTTTTGGCGAAGGCCCAGGAAACACCGAAGTTCAAGGCACCGTTTGCGTTTTTCCCACTCATGTAGTCGACGGCTACCCACAGCTTATCGGAAATCTCGCTCATCGTCCGGTCCCAGGAGAGCATGACACCATCGTTGGCTGATTTGCCGGTTTCATCAACAAGGACCGTGGAGCTTCCGTGATAACCACCGGCGGAGATCCGGCCCACCACCGGGAGTGTTTTTGCAAGGAGGCCGTACGCAATGTTCTGCTTGGTCATGGCGGTGCCGCTTGTCTTCGTCCCCACATTGTAGATACCTACCGCGATTGCCGGGGAGTACTTGAAGAGGGAGTCTTCAGGGGTGCCGAGCTTGCCGTGGAAATAGATGGGACTCTGGTCGGTTCCCGAGCTGGTACCGCCGTCCAAGTAGTCAAAACCGACTTCCGCCTGGATCTTCTCGAAGGGGAGGACACCTACGGTCGGCCCGACGACGATGTAATTGTTGTTAACGGGGCCGTTTTTCGATGTCCTGATATAGGTATCGAGATTCAGATGGGCCGTGCCAAACGCCTGTACATCCGTCGACGGAATCCATACCTGGGTGGAGGGGGTCGCGAGAGCGACACCGGTAGTTGCCACGAACAGCGCCATTGCCATGCCTGCGATTCTTGTCATCTTCGTCATTTTTTACTCCTTTGTAATGTATTTTTCCTGCTATGAACCTACAAAACAAAAAAAGGCGCCTCCACCCCCGTGAGGGGTGAAAGGCGCCTTTGCCTTGATAATTCTGAGTTGCGTGCACTTCATTGTGCGTGTCTACTGCACACCTTTTAGCACAAGCCGTGCCACCTGATTAAAAAAAATCATATCCGGTGTGATCCCGGAAAGTTAGCACCAAAGCAACGTCCGACAGGGGATAAAGAAAAAGGGGGTGACGGTTCTGTCCACCCCCTCAATCTGACTATTTATTGTGCAGCTGGTTACGTCATCACCAGATGGCAATGTGTGCCGCGTTCTTCTTTTCGCCGGTCAGCAGAGGGGACGAAAAGCCGAAGCCTTCACGGCCGCAAAAAGCTCTACACCGGCCCGGACATCAAGTTCAACGGCCGCCTCGTGCACCACCTCGGCAATAAGCCGGTCCCTCCCGCACGCCAGCTCCACCCCAGTCTTGCCGCCGCTCTCGAAGGTGGTGATGACCCTCCCCTTGATGAGGTTGCGGGCACTGATCGCTTCGGGGTGCTGCTTGAAGAGGATGATGTCACGGGACGACAGCTCATACAGACCGGTTTCCCCTTTCGGCGCAGCGGAAATGAGCAGTTGCCTGTCCCCCCAGGCAAAGGTATGCAGGCCGTTAACCCGCACCGGTCGGCCGAGGCGGAGGAGGTTGATATACCCCACCTGTCCGAGCCCCATCCGCCGGCGGGCCAGCTCGTCCGGACTCCCCTGTTCCACCAGCATCCCCTTGTCGAACATGAGGACCCTGTCGGCCATGAGCCGCATCTCCAGCAGGGAATGGGAGATAAAGATAAAGGGGATACCGAACTGGCCACAGACCCCGGTAAGGTAGGGGATTATCTGGAACTTCAGGTCGTCGTCCAGGGCAGACAGAGGCTCATCCATGATAA
This sequence comes from Geobacter sp., assembly GCA_003574885.1. Lineage (GTDB taxonomy): Bacteria > Desulfobacterota > Desulfuromonadia > Geobacterales > Geobacteraceae > Geomobilimonas. Next base: position 289,825 of record PJFC01000004.1, on the reverse strand, counting down.
GGAGCCGGGGGCTTGCCAATACCGCCCGACCGATCGCCACCCGCTGCTGTTCCCCGCCGGACAGGTTGTTCACGCCGCGATCGAGGAGCCCCTCCAGCTTCAACACCTCCACCAGCGGCTCGAAGTCAACCCGTCGGTACTGCGGGGCACAGCGCCGGTAGCCGTAAAGGAGGTTATTTCTCACGGAGAGATGGGGAAACAGGCTCGGCTGCTGGAATACCATGGCGATCCGGCGCCGCTCGGGGGGGATATGCATCCCCCCTGACCGGCTGTAAAGGGTCTCCCCGTCCAGATTTATGGTACCGTCATCCGGTTCCACCAGGCCGGCAAGCATCCCTATCAGCGTCGATTTGCCGCTCCCCGACTCGCCGAAGATGCCGATCCGGTCACCGGTCACGCAGAAATCGGCGCCCAAATGAAACGGTCCGTAGCTCTTGTCCACCGTCATCCGCAGTTCCATGTCAGTCCCTCCTTGACAGCTTCCTGCCGAAATATTCATGCAGGAAGAGCACCAGCAGGGAAAAGACGATGGATGTCACGCAGAGGGCCAAGGCCGCACGTTCCCCGCCAGGCGAACTGACATAGTCGAAAATGGCGAGGGGAATGGTCTGGGTGACGCCGGGGATGTTCCCCGCCACGATGATGGTGGCGCCGAACTCCCCCAGGCTGCGGGCGAACATGAGGGAAGAGCCGGCCAGTATCCCCTGGAGGGAGAGGGGGACGATGACGGTGAAAAGGGTGTCGTACCAGCGGGCCCCCAGGGTCCGGGAGGCATGGATGAGCCGCCGGTCGATGGACTCCATCCCGATCCGGATCGACCTGACCAGGAGCGGAAAGCCGACCACGGCGGAAGCCACCACCGCCGCCTGCCAGGTGAAGATGAGCCTGATTCCCGCCTGGTCCAGCAGATGGCCAAGCCAGCCGTTCCTGCCCAGGAGGAGCAGGAGCAGATAACCGATCACCACCGGCGGCAGGGTGAGGGGAAGGTTCACAACCACCTCCAGCAGCACCTTACCCCGGAACCGCCGAAACGTCATGACATAGGCCATGACGAAGCCGAAGGGAAGCGACACCAGGGTCGCAACCAGGGCAACCTTGGCCGATAACCCTATGGCATCAAGATCTGTGGGGGAAAATATGAACACGTGTTATTCCTGTCCCAGGATAAAACCGTAGCGGGCAAGTACCTTCCGTGCCGAAGCGGACTGGAGATACCGGTAAAAAGCCACCGCATCCTTCTTCTGCGCACCGGCTGGGGTCAGTCCCAGGGGATAGCTAATGGGGGGATAGAGCCCCTGGGGGACGGTGAACATGATGCGGGCACGCTTTGCCATGAGTGCGTCGGTTTTGTAGACAAAGGCACCGTCAACTTCACCACGTTCGGCGTACATGAGGCATGCCCGCACATCCTTGCCCATGACCAGTTTTCTGTTAATCTCTGGAGTCAGAAAAGCGTGTTCCATGGCTTTCATGGCGTATTCGCCGGCCGGCACGCTCTTCGGGCTGCCTATGGCGATTTTCTTCAGTTTCGGCAGGTCCTGCATCCCGTTCACGTTCACATGACCATCACTGACGAATAACAGCACATTCCGGGCAAGTATGCCAATGCTGGCCTTGTCAATCAGCTTTTTATCAGCCAGGTAATCCAGCCAGTCCTGTCCTGCAGAGATGAAAATATCCGCCGGCGCACCGTTTTCGATCTGCTTGGCCAACGCCCCGGACCCTCCGAAGTTCCTGAGTATATTCACGCCGGCGTGGGTCCTGGTGTAACCCTCCCCCAGTTCGTTAAGCACTTCCTTCAGACTTGCCGCAGCAGACACGTTAAGGTCACCCGCCAGCGCAGTGGCCACGAGCGACATACTGACAAACAGCGTGATAATACCGACCTGAAGTTTGATTCCCATGCTCAACCCCCTTTCTGCACTATGCTAATACTCATCTAACGTTACGCAAACGGAGATAATGCTGTACTCGATCTTCAGTAACCCGGATCCAACAGCTTACTGACACTCATGCTACCTCGCACGATTTGTCTTCCATGAAGCACATGCCGTGCCAGCAACCGGAATGACCGCCGGCAGGGGAGTTGTGTACAAAACCGTCCGCCGGAACCATGCCCGTCACACACCAATTAGCCCTGTTTTTAGGCAACTTTGCCCGGATGCCGTCTAAGCAACCTTGAAGAAAATCTTCTTGACAAAAAAAATGGAAAAGCGAAATATCCGCGAAGATAATTTGTAGCCGAGACCCACGGCCGACCGTGGGTGCGGGGGACCCGAGTTTTTGGGGCGAATTCCAGATCTCTCAACGAAGCGAGATACCTGGATAGGATACTTTCAAGTCCGAGCCCGTCAGCTAACCTCGTAGGCGTGTGGAAGGGCAAGTGACAGCGACTTCGAGCCGCCGGTCTTTGTGCCGGCGGCTTTTTTCGTCATATGTCATAGAAGCCGCGCTCCTGCCGCCCCGGTTTGCAAAGGGAGATTCCCACCGTAAACTTGTCACAGCAGGGAGAAATCATGAACGGTAATATCGCAGAAGAAGAAAAACCCGGTATCTTCGTCCGTATCTGGCGCGCCATCATCGGCGCTCCCAAACAAATCAAGGACCCCCACCTGTTCCACAAGATGTCCCTGATCCCGGTGCTCGCCTGGATCGGGCTCGGCGCCGACGGCCTCTCCTCCTCGGCGTACGGTCCAGAGGAGGCGTTCAAAGCTCTCAGTGAACACACCTACCTGGCACTGCTGCTCGCCGTGGTCATGGCCATAACAGTCTTTATCATCTCCTACGCCTACTCCCGAATCATAGAGCACTTCCCCAATGGCGGGGGTGGATACATCGTCGCCACCCACCTGCTCGGAGAAAAATCGGGGCTGGTGTCGGGAAGCGCACTGCTGGTGGACTACGTAATGACCATCACTATCTCCATCGCCTCCTGCTGCGACGCTATTTTCAGCTACCTGCCGGTCTACTTCCACCATTACAAGGTCCCGGTCGCCTGCATCCTCACCATTGTACTGATCGTCCTCAACGTCCGCGGGGTAAAGGAATCGGTCACGGTGCTGGCACCAATCTTCATTGTCTTCGTGGCAACCCACGTCGTCATGCTCTTCTATGGGGTGTTCACCCATACCGACCAATTCGCCCCTGTCGTGAACAACTTCAGTGCCGGCATCCACCACGATGTTTCGTCCATTGGTGTAATCGGCATGATCCTCCTCTTCCTGCGCGCCTACTCTCTTGGGGGGGGCACCTACACCGGGATCGAGGCGATATCCAACGGCCTGCAGATTATGCGCGAACCGCGGGTGCAGACCGGTAAGCGGACCATGGTCTACATGGCTACATCGCTCGCCTTTACTGCTTCACTCATCCTGCTCTGCTACCTGCTCCTAGCCGTGAAGCCGGTGGAAGGAAAGACCCTCAACGCAGTCGTAGCCGACACCCTCTTTTCCGGCTGGCCAATGGGGAATCTGATCGCCTTCGTAACCATCTTCTCCGAGGGGGCACTCCTCCTGGTCGCCGCCCAAGCCGGCTTCGTCGACGGCCCGCGGGTCATGGCAAACATGGCGATTGACTCCTGGTTCCCCCACCGCTTCGCCGCCCTCTCCGAGCGGCTCACCATGCGTAACGGCATTCTACTGATGGGGATATCCGCTATTGCTCTACTGTTCTATACCGGCGGATCGGTTTCTGCCCTGGTAGTCATGTACTCCATCAACGTCTTCATAACCTTCTCCCTCTCCCAGTTGGGGATGTCCCGCTTCTTCCTCAAACGGCGCCACAAAGACCCGAAATGGATGCAGCACCTCGCCGTACACCTGGTGGGTCTGACCCTCTGCGTCACCATTCTCGTTATCACGACGGTGGAAAAATTTGCCGAAGGGGGATGGATGACCATTGTCATTACGTCGGTGGTGATCTATCTCTGCTATCTCATCAATAGCCATTACGTCACGGTGCGCAAGGGGGTCGCCCAGCTCGACGAGACCCTCCTCGACTTTCCCACCTCAGGCCCGGTCAACACCGACCCGGTAAAGCCGAACGAAAGCACCGCCATCCAGCTCGTCTCCGGCTACAGCGGCTTTGGCGTTCATACGCTCCTCTCCATCGTCACCACCTTCCCCAAGACCTACAAGAACATTATCTTTGTCTCGGTAGCGGTAATCGACTCCGGTTCCTTCAAGGGGGCGCAGGAGGTAGAAGCGCTGGAGGATTCGGTCAGGAAGGGGCTCGAAAAGTACGTAGAGCTGGCCCGCCGCCTCGGCTTCGCCGCCGACTACCGGTTGGATGTGGGAACTGATGTGGTGGAAAGCGCCGTAACCCAGTGCAAGACGATTCGGGAGGAATTCTCCCGTTCCACCGTCTTCACCGGTCAGCTCACCTTCCGGCTGGAGAAGTTCTACCACAAGATGCTCCATAACGAGACTGCCTTCGCCATCCAGCGCCGCCTCCAGTGGGACGGTATCACCACGGTCATCCTCCCCATCCGGGTGAGAATCTGACCATCCTCCAGCAATATAAGAAAAGGCCGGCGAATATCTATCCGCCGGCCTCTCCCTGATTCGTTCAATAAAGCCATAGCTTTTCACTCTTCCAGCTTCTCCAGTTCCGTCAACAGCACTCCGTTGTCCGGCACACCCGGCTGGATGAACCGGATCACCCCTTCCTTGTCGATGATGTACGTAACCCGGCCGGGAGCATACTGCTTCCGAACCTCCCCCGACTCATCGGCGACCAGAGGGTACTGGAGGCCGTTCTTCGTGCTGAATTCCTCGTGGGTTGCAATGCTGTCGGGACTGACGCCCAGGACCTGGGCGTTGAGCTTTTCAAATTTGTCGAGATCCCTTTGAAAAGCCTGCATTTCCCCTGTTCAGACCGGAGTGAAATCGGCGAAGTAGAACATAAGTACCACATTCTTTTTACCCTGGAAATCGGCCAGCCGGATGGAGCCTCTTGTGGACACGGCCTCAAAGATCGGCGCCTTTCGCCCCACTTCCAAGGCGTGGGTACCAATGCTCTCCAAGGCCACAAGCGCCGAGGTAAAGAGTCCCTTGACGACGGATTTGCGCATGGAACACCTCCCTTTCATGGTACCCAAGAGTACCAGAGAAAACGGGGAAAACAATCAACCCAAAACGGCATTTTTCAGGATCGAAGAGAACGAGATTCAACAAGGCGGGCAATGCGGAGAAAGTTGAACAGTATCATACGGGAGGCTGCGTCGTACTTCGTCCGCCGGGCAGCGAAGTCGGACAGGAATCGTTCGGCGCGTGCCGCCGTTGCGGGGCGCCAGCTGCTCCAGTCGGCGATGATCTGCCGGTTCACCTCCGGGTGGAACTGGGTGCCATAGGCCACGGGACCGTAACGAAACGCCTGGCCGGGACAGGCCGGTGACGACGCGAGATGAATTCCCCCTTCGGGGACGAGGAAACTGTCATCGTGCCACTGGAAGCTCACGAACTCCCGCGCCATCCCATCAAACAGGCGGTCCTCCATACCCTGTTCCGTTAGGGTGACCGGCAGCGTCCCTTTTTCGCGGTGGGGGGAGTTGCAGGTGACCGTGGAACCGAGCACGTCTGCCAGGAGCTGCCCCCCCAGGCAGATACCGAGGAACGGCACCTCCCGTGCCACCATCCCCGCGATGAAGCGTTTAACGTCGTAGAGAAAGGGGTGACGGTCGGTGTCATGCACCCCCATGGCACCGCCGAGGACGATGGCAGCGGCAACACCACAGGCCTCCGGCAACGTCTCCCCACGGTAGGGATGAACGGTGCGGTACGGCACCGCCGACTCCTCCAAGTATCCGGCGTAGGTGCCGAAGGGAACTTCCGGGTCGTTCTGGACGACAATCAGCACGGGTATCTCCTCTGGTATACGACACTGCCAACGAAAAGGGCGAACCTGGTGGTCCGCCCTTTTTCTTTTCCACATTCAGACTGTAACTTTTCGCTTTTCACCTTTGACGTTTAACAAGACCTCACACCGGTCTGAGCCCTTCAGCCACGACTTCGGCGATGTCCCGCACCTTGGTCTGGCCCGCCTGGCGGTCCTTGAGCCCATCCTCGAACATGGTCATGCAGTAGGGGCAGGCGGTACAGATGGTGTCCGCGTTCTGCCGGAGCGCCTCATCGACCCGGTTCAGGTTGATACGCTCACCGCTGAACTCTTCCATCCACATCCTCCCCCCGCCCGCTCCGCAGCAGAAGGAGTTGTTGCGGCTGCGCTCCATCTCCAGCGGTGCCTGGCCGGTGGCGGAACGTAGCACATCGCGGGGTGCCTCGTAGACGTCATTGTGCCGCCCCAGGTAACAGGAATCATGGAAAAGCACACTCCCCAGGTCCTGTACCTGCCGGTTCAGCTTCAGCCGCCCCGACGCCAGGAGTTGGTCGATCAGCTCGCCGTGATGGATCACTTCAAGCTCCAGCCCGTACTGCCGGTAGTCGTTTTTAAGTGTCGAGAAGCAGTGGGGACACTGGACGATGACCTTGGTGACCCCCTTCTCCTGGAAGAGCTGAACGTTCTCCTTGGCCATCCTGTCGAAGACGAACTCGTTCCCTAGCCGCCGGACGCTGTCGCCGCAGCATTTCTCTTCCTTGCCCAGAATCCCCCAGGAAACGCCGGCAGCATCAAGGATAGTGGCCAGCGCCACAGTCACCTGCTTGCTTCGCGAGTCGAAGGTACCAGCGCAGCCGATGTAGAAGAGATACTCCGTCACTCCTTTTTCGAACGGCTTGATGTCCATGGTGGCGCACCATTTGGTCCTCTCGGAGGGAGCAATCCCCCACGGGTTGGAGCGCTGTTCCATGTTCTCGAAAAGATTGAGCAACTCCTCGGGGAACCGGCTCTCCATCTCTACCAGATGCCGCCGCATCTTGATGATCTTCGGCATGTGCTCAATGAGGACCGGGCAGGCTTCCATGCAGGCGCCACAGGTGGTGCAGGACCAGATGGTCTCCTCCGTGTTGCTCCCCTCCCCTTCCTCGCCGATAAGAGGAATGACGTGGGCTCCCCCCCGCTGCAGAAGCGGACCGTTGGCCAGCAGGTTGGTCTTGATGGCATGGATCACCTGGCGGGGATTGAGGGACTTGCCGGTGGCGGCCGCCGGGCAGGCACTCTGGCAGCGGCCGCATTCGGTGCAGGAGAAACTGTCGAACAGGTCCTTCCAGGTGAAGCTGTCCACCTTGTCAACGCCGAATTCTCCCCCCTTGACAAATTCCTCCCGTGGCTGGGTGTTCGGTTTTTCCAGGGAGGCGAAGAAGCAGTTTGGGATGGCGGTCAGTATGTGCATGTGCTTGCTGTGGGGGAGAAAGCAGATGAAGGCAAGCAGGACAAGGGCATGTATCCACCAGAAAAGCGAGGCGAGAGGGGTGAGGAGTGAGGGGTAAGAAGCCAGAACCCCGGCGATTTGGGATGATATCGGCATGAACGCGGCTGCCGGCTCGTTCCCCATGGCAATCTCCGCCCCGTGCAGGCCGAAGTAGGCAAGCATGAGAAGGGCGATGAAGACGAGAATGACAAAACCATCCGCGCTGCGCGCCTTGACGTAGGCCGTGCTCATGTATGCCGGCGGGAAGAATATTCGGCGGGCAAAGGCAAGGAGGATGGCGGCGAGTGTCAGCAGGGAGACCAGATCAAAGGCAAGCAGCAGACCATGGTAGAGGGGTGCGGAAAGAAGTGCCAGGGAGAGCGCCGGGATGACCCCCTTCACGAGGAACTCGCCGTTGGCGAGGAGCAGGACCATGAAGGACCAGAAGATGATGAAATGATTGATGCCGAATGGTTTCGCCACCACCCGCTTCTGGCCGAAGGCATAGAGGAACATGTCCCCGATCCTGCGGTCGAGGCGGTCGAAACGATCCTCCGGCCGGCCGAGGGTAACGAGGCTGAAACGCCGGTAGCAGCTCCAGACGAAGAAGATGCCGGCGGCGATGAGCAGGGGGGTGAAGATGGCTGGATTGGTGGTCATGGTTGTTCCTCGTAAAGTTAGGAAGGGGCTGGAGGCTGGGGGCTGGCAAAGGCTCTTGCCGCTTTTTACCAGTCCCCAATCCCTAGCCCCTAGTCCCTGTTTTTCTGCTGTTTCAGTTCCCGCAGCCGCTTGGTGATGGCGGGAATTATTTTGAACAGGTCACCGACGATACCGTAGGTGGCCACTTCGAAGATGGGGGCGTCTTTGTCCCGGTTGATGGCAATGACCACGTCCGAATCCTGCATACCGACCAGGTGCTGGATGGCGCCACTGATCCCGCAGGCGATGTAGATCTTGGGGCGGACCGTCTTGCCGGTCTGTCCCACCTGCCGCTCCTGGGGCATCCAGCCGGCGTCGACGGCGGAACGTGATGCACCCACAACCCCTCCCAGCTCGTCCGCCAGTTCCTGGAGCATGGCGAAGTTTTCTTTCCCCATCATGCCCCGCCCGCCGGAGACGATGAAATCGGCCCCTGCCACGTCCACCTGGTCCTTGTTCCGGTCGCTGATAATTTCCAACACCTTGACGAGGATGTCCTCCTCGTTCACCGGACAGCTCTCCCGGACGATTTCGCCGCCTGCCCCCTCCTGCCGCTCGGGCATGGGCATGACGTGGGGACGGACGGTGGCCATCTGGGGACGGAACTTGTCACACATGATGGTGGCCATGATGTTGCCGCCGAAGGCGGGGCGGGTCTGCATGAGGTTGTGCTTGTCGTCGATGGCGAGCCCGGTGCAATCGGCGGTGAGACCGGTCCCCACCACGGTGGCGACGGCACCGGCCAGGTCGCGGCCAAGGCCGGTAGCCCCCATGAGGATGACTTCGGGTTTGTAGGTGTCCACCAGATGGGTGATCGCCTTGAGATAGGCCTGGGTACGGTAGTATCTGAAGACGGGAGCGTCTATGAGGTAGGCTTTTTCAGCCCCGTGGGCGAATGCCTCGCGGCAGAGATGTTCCACGTTTTCGCCGACGACGATGGCGGCAAGTTCCGATCCCAACGCTCGCGCCAGTTCCTTCCCCTTCCCTAACAGCTCCCAGGAGACCTTGGCCGGCTCCCCTTCCGTCTGCTCGACAAAGACCCAGACCCCCTTGTAGGCGGAGAGCTTCTCCGCCAGGGCAGCGTCTTCCTCGTCCACCTCAGGGGCTTGAGCCTCCCCCTGCTTCATGATTTCGTCAAGGATCTTCTGTTCCTCGGGGGTGAAGAACATCTCGATGGCCTGGGCCGGGCAGATCTTGACGCACTTGACGCAGCCGATGCATTTCTCAACATTGATGATCGGCTCGCCCGCTTCGTTCATCTCGATGGCATCCACCGGACAGGAGCTCTGGCAGCGGGCACCGCAGGCGATGCATTTACCCTCCAGCAGGCACGCCTTGCCCCGGGGTTTCTTCAGCGGTTTCTTCGGTTCGGTCATGGATGGTTTCCTTGGAAAAATCTTGGTGAAAAGTGAAAAGACTACTCTGTGCTATTTACCTTTCACCTTTTACTTTTCACGTTTTCTTTACAACGCCAGCAAATCTTTGCTGAGCAGCTTGTCGATGAGAAGTTGCGCCGTTCCATCCGGGTCGTGCACCCCGTCGCCGATGATCTCCCCCTTGTCCCGCTCGGGAGAGAATATCCGGCTCACCCAGGTAGGAGAGCCTTTCAGGCCGATGGTCGGCTCGGGAAGCTGCATGATCTGGTTGCTCCAGGTCTTTACCTCGGCATCGGCCGATTCCAGGCGCCGGGGGACGGTTGGGTAGCGGGGGCGGTTCAGTTCCCGCACCACGGTCAGCAGGACCGGCAGGGGAGCCTCGACGATTTCGTGCCGCCCCTCAAGTTTGCGGCGCACCCGGATGACCCGTTTCTCCAGATCGATATGCTCTATCCGGTCCACGAGGGTAAGCTGGGTGTAACCAAGGCGGGTGGCAATGCCAGGACCTACTTGGGCGGTGTCGCCGTCAATCGTCTGCTTGCCGCAGAGGACGATCCCCACCTCCTCCTGCTCATGGAGTTTGCGGATTGCCGCCGCCAGGACGTTACTGGTAGCCAGGGTATCGGCTCCACCGAAGACCCGGTCGGAGAGGAGAATCGCCTCGTCTACCCCCAGGGCCAGCGCCTTCCTGAGCGTTGCCTCGGCGTTGGGGGGCCCCATCGAGATGGCTGCCACCCGGCAGCCGAACCGGTCCTTGAGTCGCAGGGACTCTTCAAGGGCATGGGTGTCGTAGGGGTTGACGATGAAAGGTATCCCTTCCCGCACCAGAGTGTTCGTCACCGGATCGATCTGAACCTGGGTCGTATCGGGAACCTGCTTGATGCAGGCGACTATTTGCATGGTAAAACCTCGCAACTGATTGATTTACAGCGAACTATGGTGAATTGAGACTTGCATGAACAGAAGGGGAAATCCTTGACCTGGGTCAATACGGACCATTTGCCTGGTGCAGAAAGGCCCACAGTGTCTATTTTTTAATCCGCAGAGAATAATAATCAAATTTACCGGGCTTGGCAATCACTTCCGTGCTTAATTTATAGTCAATTTTTTTTTACTCTGACTATAATCAACGGGAATAAGAAACTTTTTGCCTGTAATCAAAGGAGATACCGAGATGAACTAACATCTAACAGTACCAAATATCGGCATCATTTCAACGCATGGGACTCCGCAAATGGGTGTTCTTTGTCCGCCGCATTATGCAGCCCTTCCCGATGGGGGATGGCACCGCAACTAAAAAAGGCGCTCAACCTTTATGGTCAGCGCCTTTGCTGAATATCGAACCTGAAAAAGCAGTCAACCACGAATCAGTGCGAATTCCCACTGATAGATGGCGGGATTATAACAGAACCAGATTCACCCCGATGCAATCGAGATTTGTACATCTCCTGTCTGATTCGTTTGTTGATGTCAACATCCCTATCATTATTCGTGCCAGAACGTTACGAGGAGCTCACCCCCCGCCAATAGGCCAGTTACGGTTTAAGAGAAAGCGCATTACAGGGTTGACTGCTGCCTTATTTTACACTTCTATGCTCATTTTCAGGGCACAGAGCGGGGTCGTGCCCACTCCGTCAGATTCTGGTGCAGTAATGCTAATTATGATATAACACGGGGGCTTGGGAGAATAAAACATGTCGAGTTGACAGCTGAACCAATCAACTCCGGAGAAACCATGAAAAACCGATGCGCTTGGTGCGGCAGCGACCCCCTGTACGTTTCGTACCACGATAACGAGTGGGGAGTCCCGGCGCACGACGACCGGCACCTGTTCGAGATGCTCGTCCTGGAAGGGGCACAGGCAGGGCTTAGCTGGCTTACGATCCTGAGAAAGCGTGAACAGTACCGGCGCGCATTCGACAACTTCGACATTGGAAAGGTGGCCGCCTATTCCGACAACGACGTGCAGCGGTTGCTCGCCGATGCCGGCATCGTGCGCAATCGCCTGAAGATAGCATCAGCCATAAAAAATGCCCGGGGTGTCCTGGAGATCCAGCGGGAATACGGTTCCTTCGATGCCTTTGTCTGGCGATTCGCCGACAATCTCCCCCGACAGAACGAATGGAAATCCCTCGCGGAGATCCCCCCCCGGACGGAACAATCCGACCTGATGAGCAAGGCACTGAAAAAACGGGGGTTCAACTTCGTCGGCTCAACGATCTGCTATGCGTTCATGCAGGCCGTCGGCATGGTGAATGACCACACGGTTACCTGCTATCGCAACGAAGAAGTCAGGGAGCTGGGCCGGCGAACCCCCTGCTTTTCACGACAAAAGGAAGCTACTTGACAAGAACCGGGTGAAGCCCTGGAAAGCGTAGCATGTCCTGGCTTCCGCAATCGAGACACGAGATACGGTCTATATAGAGACCGTTATCGTTGCCGCATTGCGATACCGGCGCATCGAAAGCCGTGTTATTCTGACTGCATCCCGTTGTCCCCTCCACGCATATCCTGCTGATCCTGATCAGGGCATAACCGGTCACCGTCTGCCGTTCGGAAACATTCTCCTGCTGAGCAGACGTACACCTGATAACGGGAGCAATGACCCACCATCCCAGCAACCTACCCGTCGCCTTGTCATATTCCTTGTTCGTCTTGTCGGCATTCGGATTGTACATCATTGATTCGATATCACGCAGGGTGTCGTTGCTCAGACTCTGGATAGTAAAAATCTGCTTTCCGCAGACCTCCTGAGGGGGCATGTCCATGCAGATCAGGTCGGAAAAGGTTGTCGAAGCGGTCGGCTGGTATCTCAGCGATGTGTATGTGTAGCGGTTTGCCGCCGAACCACCATTCCGGGGGTCACGGGTCATCTTTCGTTCCGGGATGGAGCAAATGTCCGGATAGGTGCAGCCACGGTCGCAGGCATCGACGCAGACCGCAATGTTCGCACTCGCCCGCGCCGGAAAAGCGGCTATTGCATCGGGAGTATAATTGAAATTCTGGTCGCCCGAAATTTTGGCGATGAAGTTCCCCAGTGTCCCCATCCCGATAGTTTCACTTTCCGCCGTACGCCTTGTCCTGACCTGCATGGCATTGACCGGTGTTCCGCCGGGAGTGTAGGTTTGGGTGCTCATATTCCAGAATCCGACCGTCACGTCGTTATCTGCCGTCAATTTGTTGCTGTTGCTGTTGAGCGTATCGATCAGTGCGATCGCTGTATGCTTCCCCCTGACAGACTCAACCGCGACATTTCTCGCGGACGATTGCTCTACATCACTGACCACATCGTTCAACTTTGTGATATCTGTCTGGATCTGGGTCTGGATCCGCTGCTTGATCGCCTGTGCGCCGGCAAGGGCAGATGTCTCCGCAGTGCCCTTCAGGTCTTCCTCGCTGACATACATATACCCGATATCGACGGCCAGAGCCGCCACAACAAGGAAGACGACCGTCATGATCCCCACGTAGGTGGTATCCATGCCGGTTTCTTCGTCATCGTCCGCTTCTGGTCTTTCCCTGTCGTCCACCATTCCTGCTCCTTCACTACAATCGAATAGCTGCAGATTATACCCGGATTTTTTCGTATTGAAACAAATTAAGGGCCATGCAGTTAGGCATGACCCTTAATTGTTCAGCAGATGCTATTCATGACAAACTACACGGATTTTTCCAGGACGGCAACCGGTTCGCCGACGGTAACCGGTACTTCGACCTCAACCTTTTTCTTCTCGCGCAGGAAGACGGTAAGGACCGTACCGGTGGCACACAGTGTACCGGCCAGGATGAAGGACTTGTTCAGGCCACCCGGAACCGCATTGAGCATCTCGGATACGCGCCCCATGACGAACCCGCCCACACCCCATGCGGTGAAAAGGACGCCATAGTTCAGGCCGTAGTTCTTGAAGCCCCAGTAATCTTTAGCGAAAGAGGGGAAGAGGCAGAGGTTGGAGCCGTAGTTGAATCCGATGAAGGTCGCCATAATGACCAGAAGTACTGCGCTGCCAGAACCGACGATCGGAATGGCGGCAAACATCAGGATCGCCTGGAAGGCAAGCATGATGGTGAGAGTTGCCCTGCGGCCGATCTTGTCGGAAAGAATTCCGGCAACAACCCGGCCACCGGCGTTACCAATTGCCATGATCGCAACTGCGACAAACGCCATCGGCCCCATGCTTTTCTTTGCGAGGACGGCGACACTGCCGATAACCATGAGACCTGCGCCGGCACCGATGAAGAAATTCGTCCAAAGAAGGTAGAACTTGGGAGAGCGCATCATCTCGCTGACGTTGGCGTTGTATGCCGGTTTGGCAGCGGGCTTGTCGCCGGCCTTCCTGGCCGGTTCGGCAGGTACGTACCCCTGGGGGGGATTAACCAGAAGGAAGGAGAGGCCGCACACCAGGGCCGTAAAACCGCATCCCAGGAAAAGCATGGATTTCTGTATCCCGTAGATGCCCAGAAGGTAGCTGGAAAGGGGAGCAATGTAGACCGGAGCGAGTCCGAAACCGGCAACAACCGTCCCGGCGATCACCCCTGTCTTGGTTGAAGAGAACCATTTGAGGGCGGGGGGGGTAGCCGCTGCATAGCCGAAACCGAACCCCGACCCGGCAAGGATGCCAAAGCCCATTATCCACGCAAGGTAGCTGTTAGAAAAAGACATCATGGTGAAACCGCACCCGACCAGCAGGCCGCCGATAAGGGCGGTGCGTGCGGGGCCGATCTTGTCCTGGCACTTGCCGGCAAGAATCATGGAAAACGCAAACGCGAGACAGCATACAGCATAGGGATCATTGATGGAGGTGAGGTCCCACTGGAACGCATCGGGGCCACCCTTTTCGATGGACGCCTTTATCGCTCCCTTGAAGATACTCCATGCATACAGCACCCCGAGCGCCAGGTTGATGCCAAGCCCGGCCATGGTCACCTGCCAACCCTTGTTAGTTGATGTTTCTGACATGATAGTCTCACCTCCGTGGTTAATGTACTCGAACCTGTCTATTGGAAGAGCAACTTGCATACCAACGTTCTATATTTTTTGTAAACAAATTTTTAGGCAATAGTATCAATATGTTACAAGCTTGAAATTTCATCAGCAGAATCTATCACGAAGATCCTGTTTTGTAGAAATGCAAAAAGATTTCGAGGTGTGAAATCCAACTATCAATTGAATTCCAACATAATTTCAGCACATTGAAGGAATAGATACGGCATCAGTCCGGTTTTTGCAAAAATGCAAAAGACCACCAGGGATTTGCAAAAGTGAAAATTCCGGCAATCCCGTACGCCGACAGTTCACGAAAACCGGCCATAGATAAAAAAAGGCGCCACCAATTCCGTAGAATAGTGGCGCCTCAGCCATTGTGAATAACTTGTGTAATCGATTAACCGGCGGTCGTTACTTCTGGACCCAGCGTCCGTTAGGGAGCTGTATCCACCATCCCGGCTTCGCTTCCTCCCGTTTGGTTTCTGCGTAGGTAGCTGCAGCCTTTCCCCGCACCTGGTCAAGCGCAGCCTTTGATTCCTGCTGCTTGTTAAGTTTCAGGATCGCCTTTGCCATGTTGTTCACAACTGTCTTGCGACTTGCGTTTTCCGCCTTCACCAGCGCCTCGTCCTGAGGGGTGATTTTCGTCTTGTCCCGCACCGACACCAACCCCTGACCGGTAAGACCGACAGCCCCCATTTCAAAGAGAGACATCAGTTTCGGCAGCCGCTGGCGCATCTCATCGTAGGCCTTCAGCACTTCATCATTACCGGAGAGCTCGATCGCCAGATTGTCGGCATAGTTGTCCTCGGCATGGGCAACGGAAACCAGTGAGAGTGACGGCAGCTCATCGAGCAGGTGGCTTTGGGGCTTAATCTCCGGCGACTTCTGCTCTTCGGCCGGAGGCTGCTGGCCAGTCGGCGATTGTTTCTCTTCAGCCCCCTTTTCCGCGCCCTTCTTCAGGAGCATATCGTCAAGGGACTTGTAGGCTTCCTTGACCGCCTTCTCGGGAAAGTAGACGTTGACCGTTATGATGGCGCAGGCGGTCAGAAGCCCACAACCAGACGCCAGCAGCCACTTGAAGAATCTTGTTTTCATACCCACCTCCGGAACGGTTAATATACACATCTTCCTGTTTCACCCATAACTCTCAAACGGTTAAACTATACCATATTAGCTTGACATGAGAACCACGTACCCTCACCGGCATCATTCCTCCCATTTGAATTCAGGGCTGACCGGAGACTCCGCGGGAGGCTGTTCTCCTGTTGCCGCCTTGCCACGGGCCGCCGCCTGCTTCACCGCCTCGAACAGGTGGTCGATGGCTATGCGGTTCTGGACCGGGGCAACCGATACGGACAGATCGCGGATGCCGAGGAAGTTGGTGTGATAGACGTCGAGAGTTTCAAACGTCAGGTAACCGCCATCCAGGGTGGCACTGATCTCCGCCTGGTCATAGGGGCGGTCGTTGCTGAAGAAAAATCCCCGCAACTTCTTTCCGGCCAGCTTCTGGAGAAACTCTTTGCTCACGAGCATCTTCTCCCCCTTCCCTTCCCGCGCCCAGAGATCAACGAAACCGGCAAGCCCTCCTATACCCTTTCCTTCACCATACAGGCTGAAGATACCGTCCACCCTCCCGAGAATGTAACCCTTGATCTTGGGGATGGCGTCGCAGAACTCCCGCAGGCTCAACCCATTGAGCAGGAGGTCAACGCCATAAACTGCATTTCCCTTCATCGCAAGGAACCCCCTGCCGAACAACTGCCCCTCATAGAGTGACGACCGGAAAGAAACAATGTCAGTAATACCGTTCGCCGCCCTTATCACCAGAGTGGTTGTTCCCACTGCAAGGGGGCCGAATTGAATCGAGCCGATGGTTACGTCCGGCTTGCCGTTGTCCTCCCCGAGCCTTCCGAGAAGGAGAGTATAATTCTCCCGGCTGAAGCTGATGGAATCACGGGGCCGGCTAAGTGCCCCCCTGGAGAAATCAACGGAGAACGGGAATCTGCCGTTGATATCAGCCACGGTAAATTTCTGGGTTGCCATCTCCAGACGAACACCATTCAGGAGCAGCATCCCGTCCACGAGTTTTTTACCGGAATGGAACTGAATCTTCCCCTCCGCAGCCACATCCCCATCGACCGTCGCTTCCTGGAGGGGCCGGGGGAGGATATTGACGAACGGATCGATGAGACTGTTCAGGGGGGCTCTGGCCAGTGCATAGGTGAAACTCCCCTCCCGCTCGGGAGACGGGAAATTCGCCAGCTCCCCCTTCACATTGAGAATTATCCCTTCGCCGGCGGTAATGACCCCGTCGTTCAGGGTCAGGTTACGCCCCTTCACCCCTCCCGCCAGATGGACCCCTCCGCCGGCCAGCAGGCTTTTCCCTCCCCGGCCGGTCAGGGATATCCCTTTCCCCATCGCCTCGAACCGGCAGTCAAGTCCCCCGCGGGCCGAATAGGTGCCGTTACCGGATGCGGACAACTCCCCTCCCGCCAGGGTGATATCTTCCCGCGCGGGGAGAAGTGTCACCACTTTGGCCAGTTTGCCCCCCTCCACCCCCGCCTGGAAGCGGTATCCATCCTTCGGTGCAAAGGGGTTGAAGGTAACGCTGCCGTTCAGTCTCCCTCCCAGCAGGGTGCCTCCCAGGTCCCCCCGCCATCCCGAACGTTCCATCAAAAGGCGGACGGTGGGGGATGCCACCTCCTTGCCGCGAAAAAAGACCTTGTCGGCCGCGACGGCGGCGGTTCCGTCAAGCCACTTGCCCCGGGAATCGGCAGCATACAGACCGCGCAGAGAGCCGGCTATGCCGGTCACCGCGATCTCCCCCCGGCTGACCACAGCGCCGGTCAATTCTACCGCGAGGGGGCGACGGCCGGCAGACAGTCCGGGCTCTCCGACCGGGAGCCGGGTAGTTATCCGCTCCACGGCAACAGTGGCCCCATCCCACCGGAACGTCCCCTGTTCCACGGCAACCACGTTGTCGGCAAACCGGAAGCCGAAACTCCCCTCGCCTTTCTCCCCCCCCGCCTCCACTCCCGCGAGCCGGGTCGTGCCGGACAGGGTGAAGCGCCCTGATCTCCGCTCAAAGAGAGTATCGGCGGTACCGCTACCGACCGCGAAGGCTGTTTTGCCGCGACTCCCCTTGAGCGAGTTCAGCCGGGCCTGGGCCTTGCCGCTGAAATCCCGGAGTCCGCGCCCAGCCGCCGTCACGGAAAGCGAAGCGGTACCGGCGGCGCTCTCCAGGCCAAGCCGGTCCAGAAGCGGCTTGACGGATGATATCTTGGTCGGGGGAAGTTGGAGGTCAACGGTAAGAGGCGCGGAGGCAGCCGGGGCAAATGCGGCCCGCCCCGTGAGCGGGAGCCCCATGATCCGCGCCGAAAGCGAGGGTATCTCGGCAAGGAGGGGCTTGAGCCGTAGGGAAAGGGTGACCGAGAAGGGAGCGTCGAGAGTCTCCAGCAGTGCCGTACCGCCGGCATCGGGCTGAGACAGACGCCCCTTGACGAGAAAGCTTTCCCCCTCCCCGGCAAGGATAACGGTCCCTGTCAACCCCTTCGTCAGGAGCAGTTCGCCCTGAGCTACTTTGCCGTCACGCAGGAACATGGTTCCCGCAGCGGTTGTCACGCCACGGACCCGATCGCCGGCAAGACGGATCCCCGGGATGGCGAGCTTCCCTCCAAGTGTTATCCCCTTTTTGGCAAGCAAAGGAACGAAAGGTCTCAATCGTTCAAGATCTAGCTCCTCAAGCCCCAGGTCGAGAGCGAACCGTCTTGCCCCCCTGAGATCGCCTGCCGTCCCGGTGGCGCGGACGTTGAGCAGATCATTGACGTTAATAACAAGTTTCTCCAGCCTTCCCTCGTCCCGTTTGATGTCGTATCCTGCACTGAAATCAAGGCTTCCCTTCAAGGGGAAGCTCTCTTTGCCGATGATCAGACTCAAAGAGTCAAAACCGGCGCGCCCTGTTGCCCGAAGCGCCCCCTCCCGGAGAACTGCCGTCACGTGAAGGCTGCCACGCCCTCCCCGGAGGAGGTCCCCCCCCTGTACCTTTCCGGCAAACGGTGCCAGGGAAAGGTACGGTGCGGTCAACGCCAGGTCAAAAGCGGGATCGCTACCTGCACGTACTTTCCCCGCGACCCGGTAGCTGTTTCCCGCCTGGTCCGCAAAATCCAGGGAAACCGGGGCATCCCCTCCCCCGCGTGTCGACATGTCGGAGAGGCGTAGAGAAATCCCCTCCATTCCCCGACCGTTCACCAGGATCGCGCCATCCTTGACAGTGAAGGTTCCGATCGTCATCCCTTTGCCGGATGACTTCGCTCCCGTGAAACGCTGCCGGAGCGCCGAGAAATTCCAGATACCGGCACTGTTGGTGCGGAGGTCGAGACTGACATCTGTCAGGGCAATACGGCGAAAGTTTATCTCCCCCCGCAGGAAGTCCGTCCACCGGGGAGCAAAGGCCAGGGAACCGACGACGGCCAGGTTGCCGGCAAACCCTTCCGGATTGGCAACGGCCAAACCGCTGATATAGAGAGTGCCCCCCGCCAGGCGAAGACCAGCAACTCTTACGGACTGATGCAGGCGGGAGGTCGCCAGGCGGGAAAGTCGACTTGCGGCATCAGGGGTGGCCAGGTAGATCTTCAGGGAGACAGTTGCCACGCCACAGAGGATCACAC
Organism: Geobacter sp.; assembly: GCA_003574885.1. Taxonomy (GTDB): domain Bacteria; phylum Desulfobacterota; class Desulfuromonadia; order Geobacterales; family Geobacteraceae; genus Geomobilimonas. The sequence goes on along the minus strand of PJFC01000004.1, from coordinate 270,793 downwards.
CGGAGAGCAGGCCACCAACAAGGGCCTTCCGGACCACCGTTCCTCTGTTATTCCTGGTCTCACTACCCGTCCCCATCGAGCCTCCCCCCGCAAGGAGACTTTAACCGGGAATATGTCGTTTGACAAGACAGTATGGCTAAAGGGGAAAACCCAACCTGGCAGTTTCACTCTGCAAAATAGCATTTGACTTCACATTTAAGCTATGTAAATCTGATTCTCTTGCAGAAGTCCCCCACATGGCATCCCCGCACTGTTTCTGGGCGGAATCTGGTTTGGATAAAGGGGAAAACCATACCTCCGATACATGCATTCGGGGATGACAAAGATTTTGCAAGGGCCTCATCTTTATCTTATTTCGCATTCTGAAGCAAAGGGGGAGGGATTATGGGGAAAGACACGAATTGCCCCGCTGAAGAACCCGATCGCCAGTCGATCCGGTCCCTGGAACGGGGACTTGATGTGCTGCGCTGCTTCAGGCCGGATGACCGGTACCTGGGAAACCAGGAACTCGCAGCGCGCACAGGACTGCCCAAGCCGACGATTTCCCGCCTCACCCACACCCTGACCAGACTCGGCTATCTGGGTTATTCGGAAAAGTTCAGCAAATACCACCTGGACTCGGCCGTACTTGCCCTTGGCTACTCTTTTCTCGCCAATCTTGATGTCCGCCGTGTCGCCCGCCCCTACATGGAGAAATTGGCCGAGTACGCCCAGGCATCGGTTGCAGTCGGTGTCCAGGAGCGGCTCAACATGCTCTACGTCGAATCATGCCGGAGCAGTTCCATGGTAACGCTGAACCTCGGCGCCGGCTCACAGATACCCATCGCCGCCACCTCCATGGGACGTGCGTTCCTGTGCGCCCTCCCGGAACCGGACAGGAGGAGTCTCCTGGAGCAGATCAGAATCAGTAGCGAGGCAGAATGGCCCCGCATCAGTGCGGGGTTAGAGCAGGCAGTCAAGGACTACGAACAGTACGGTTTCTGCCTCTCCCTCGGCGACTGGAAAAAGGACGTCCATGCCGTCGCAACCCCCCTTATTCCGGCCGATGGCTCCCGCATCCTCGTCTTCAGTTGCGTCGGCGCCTCATTCCAGCTCCGCAAAAACATGCTGGTAGACGACATAGGCCCGCGCCTCCTGAATCTTGTCACCAATGTCGAAGAGGCTCTCAACCACCTGAGGTAAGAACGACCTTTTTCATGCATAAAAAAAGGGCCTGCTTTTGCAGACCCTTTTTCATTTCTCCCCTGACAGGCTTTTAACTTTTAACTTTTCGGAACATTCTTTTCCGGTTCGCCTGAATTGACGAGAAGGTGGGTGACATGTTCATGGGCCTGGCGGACGAGTTCCTCCAGATTGCCCTCCTCCCCACGTTGCGTTCCACCGGCAAGATACGCCGCTTCCCGCGATATTTCTGCGAGCTGTGCAGCTTCGGCAACCAGTTCCGCCAGGAACGTGCCGGCCAGTCGGAGGGTACCTCCGGCAACGGCCAGCGACTCCGTGTATTCCCGGGTTTGAAGCTGCTGCTGTTCCACTGCGCCCGTCAGTACCGATATATGGCCAACAAGTTCCACAACCAGCTTCAGATGGTCGTCAAGAGGACATTGCGCCTCCCGGAGGCCCTCTGCCAGGCCGGCAATCCCCCTGATGATACGGTCGTTACAGGCGTCCCCCTCAGCCGACAGGGAGAGGGAGCGGCGAAGCAGCTCTCCCTCCATGATGGATGCGGCAGCAGAATCCTCGACGGCAGTACCGGCCCATCCGACCATCGACCGCGCCATCCCGGCCGCTTCATCCACACTGCCACCCACGGCAACAGCCTTGCCGGCCAGTGCACGGAGGGCATGAATATCCCCCGCCATACTCCCCGCAAACTCTTGCATCCTTTCAGCGAGGAGATTGTATTCCCTTCCGGCAGGGGCATGGCCGCCAGCAGATCCAAGGGACCGTGCCATAGTGGCCAGGTCGTTCATCACCTCGCTGCCCCGGGCGATAGCATGGGCATGGCCGTCCAAATCCTCGAGAAGCAGTACAAGGGACGCAACCCGCGACGCAACCGCATTTTCGTCTTCCCTCGCCGCGGTAAGGGCAGGAAGGACACGTTCACGCATCACAGCGGAACACTCCTCCGCCATGCCAATCGCGGCCGTCAAAGAATCATGTAATCCGCGGGGAACAGCTTCGGAGACAGCCAGCTGGTCCATCTCCGTGCCGACACGTTGAACGATATCAAGGGCCTTCAGGACTGAGGAACGGGAGTCTGAAACCCTCTGCGCCAAGGATTGTGCTTCGTCGGATCGAATATCCCCCGACGCCGCAACTGTTTCGCACTGCCCCGTTACCGATTCCACGATTCCACCAGCTGTTGCAATCAGTTTGTCAGCTCGGCCCGACACATCCGCCGCCTGTCGCTGCAACCGGCCAACCCGTTCACTGAAAAGTCGGGCGTGCTCCGTCCCCTGCCGTCGCATGCCTTCATCGGCGGACAGGACTGACAGGACTTCCTGCAGGGCATGGCTGACATCGCACAGATCACGTGCAAGAGAAGGAGTAACATTCGGGCAATTGTCTCCGGGGGAGGGAGCAGGTTCCTGAGGGCCAGGATAATGTAAAGGAACTGCATCTGCGGGCTTGGCATCGGCACAGGCCAGAACGGCAGAATATCTCGTAAGGAGAGGAAGCTTGATCACGGGCAAACGGGCAGCCTTCACTTCGACGTCTGCTGCGCCAGGGAGGGGAATCCCTGCTTCTCTTGCTGATACCACTCCACGGCTTCGGATTTCCCACAGCCAGACAAAAAGGAGAACCGCGGCAATAAAGGCAAACAGCCCCCACTGGACTGTAGTCGCATGACGCAGACGGGAGGTCAATAGTTCGTCTTCTCCCGGCAGGGAAAAGTGGGTTATCACCATCCCTATGTCGCGACCGTCACGACGAACCGGAGTCTGAAACGTGTTAAATCGCGCTGGTGGTTTATCCTTGGCCTTTTCCAGGATAAGCTTCCCCTTCTTGTCACGGACGGTGATGGTAATAAGGTCCCGGTCCTTGAGTGCTTCGTCGGTGGCACTGTCAAGACTGGACATCTCGCCACTGGCAAGGGAACGGGTAGCGGCATCACTGATCATGCGGGAAACGACATAGGCCTTCTGGACGATCCCATCGACGGAAGTCTCCCGAGTCCGTGACAAAAACCAGTCAGAAAGAACGATGTTGGCGCACAGGAGCAGAAGAAGCATGAGGAGTGCGAAACGCTGCACCGGACTCTGCCAGAACCAAATACTCGCGACACTTTTCATGAAACGCTTGAACACTCGACCACCGTGAAATCAGGGGATGCGCTACCAGTGCTATTCTGAAGTATGCCGGTCTCCCAGGAATATACCAGAGGGACCGACAGACATTTCCACAATATTTTTAAGTTATAATACCATTCCCTGGAAATGTCAAAGAATGCTCAGTGTGGGACTCCGACAGGCAGGGAAATTCGTGTATCTAAAAATAACATCCACATTTCCTGACAGGAAAAGAGTATAGTAAAAGCAGTAAGCACACCACTAGCCGGTTCTGCTGTCATGCCATGCACCGACGGAGGGAGAAAGGGTGGACACCATGTCCCGACTCTATTACCTCCATTGCCATTACTGTGGCGAACCGCTCTCAGACCACGAGTCCCCTTACTGTCCCGCCTGTAACCTCTATCTCTGCTACCGTGCCATGCCGTTTCTGCTCGGCATGATCCTGACCGGTCGACTGGCCACGGACCTGGCCACATCCCCCCCCCTGGAACTCGTGACTGATATAGTACAGGGATATGACGACGAGCGCTCTCTTGTCTGGGAATAGTGGCGTGGGGAAAAGATGTAAGGGCGTGAAAACGACAATGGCCCGCTTTCGCAGGCCATTGAATAGGTTGTTCTCTAGGGATGGTGAAATCTAGGCGGATGGTGGAGGAGGCGTAATGATGCCCCTCGCCCAGATATGCTTCCCGAACTTCCAGTACCCCTGAACGTTGCAGAGGCGGGCATCCTTGGTACCGTCGGCAACGATGACCTGGCCATTAAGGAGCGGCTGAAGATACTTGGAGAGCGCCGCGCCGCCACCGCCGGTCAGCACGATGGTCTCGATGTCCCAGTCGTCGGTCCAGAGCCGGTCCACTTCATTGGCAATGGCCGTAGCCAACTGGCCATAGATCTGCTCGGTTGGCCCCTTGAGATCGAACTCCTTGCCGCGGATCTTGATGTTTCCCCGTTCCACAGCTTCATAGAGGCGATAGAGTTCAACATTGACGCTCGTCTTCTCCCGCAGCTTGCCGGCGATCATGCCGAAGGCACGGGAGATGCCCGTATCGGTGGTCCTGCTCCCCCGCTCCGAATAGCGCATTTTGTCGGCTACGGTGAAATCAGCAGTCTTGAAACCGATGTCGATGATGCCGACCTTTTCCCGCACATAGCGCTTTTCCCCCAGTTCCCCCACGTCATTAAGCATCAGGTTGAAGAGCGAGCCGAAGGGCTGGGGGATCACTCTCACTTCGTTGATCTTGATGACCTTTTCTTCCCGCTTGCCATCGTTGTTGATCAGGACCACCTTGTGGTCCCCCTTGAGGAGCTTCGCCAGTTCGTCCTTGTATTCTTTGAAATAACCGATAGGGAGACCGGTCACAAGGCCAATGGGCATGAAGGTGCCGACCAGGCGCGATGCCGCCGCCAGGGCCAGCTGTTTGGCAAAAGAGCTGAAGAACTGTGCCTGGTCCAGGGTAAAGGAGCGAACGTTGCTCTGCCGTTCGGCCATCTCGCCGACGAAATAGGAGCGACCATCCACCTCTATCTGGATGTTCTCATCGGGGGAAGTCTCTCCAAGGATACCACCCTTGAACTGGATATCGGTCGCTTCACCGAGGATCGATTTAAAGACGATGGTGCGTGTCCCGTTTGTCGCCTTGGTGAATCCGAACCCGATATCGATTGCAACAATCTCCATGTCTGACTCCTTCTGGCTGATCAAAATAGACGGCAGGGTACCAAGACAGGTTCCGCACTGCACCGGCGGGAAGAATACCACCCCGCTTCAACCGATGTCAACATGATTTCCCGCCTTATTTCCGCAGGATAGAGAATACATTACGCAGGTTTGAGGAGAGAGGAAGGCGTATAGAACGCCAGCGCATTTTCATGAAAAACCTTGCGCGCCATTTCATCCCCCAGGGACTCGATCACGAGCTCAAAATCGCCATCTTCGTAGGGGCGGGGGGCGCGTGTGGAAGGGAGGTCCGTACCGAACATCAGTGCGTCCGGATTGGCAGTGTAGAGCTCCTGGAGAGCAGCCCGCACCTCGAAATCGACCCGGCCGAAACCGGTCGCCTTCACCCGGACGCCGCGTGCAACAAGCCTGAGAAGCGTACCGAACCCTTCACGGGAAAGGCCAAGATGATCGATGCTGACGGCAGGGAGGGCCACCAGGGTATCGTACAGCCCGGCCAGCTCACGGGAGTCCACGTACAGTTCCGCATGCCACCCCACCAGTTCGTGAACCCGCCGAGCCATCCTGTCAAGGTGGCGGACATCCTCTGACCCCCCTCGTTTGAGATTGAATCGAACAGCACGGACACCCGCACCGTTCAACCCGATCAGCTCATCATCCGTAACAGTTGCCGGCAACTGAGTTACCCCCACGAACCCGGGACCGAGCCTTTTGAGGGCATCCACCAGGTAGGTCTGGTCGAATACCTGAAACGAGCCGGACACGACGGCTCCTCCGACCAGCTCATACCCTTTCATCCGGTCGAGATAATCTTCACAGGTAAACTGGCCGGGCAGATACCCGTTGTTTGGAACCAGAGGAAAACGGCTGTCGATGATGTGCAGATGGGTGTCGAAGAGCTTGAAATCTCGAAATGACATGGACATCTCCTGAGTGGATTCCGTTTAAAACAAAAGGCCCGCTTAGGGGCGGACCTTTTGTTTACGCACGACCGGGATTCGTCGAAAGGTTCACGCCAGTACGAAGGCAAGATCCTCTTTCTCCACCTTCTCCCCTTCCTTGAACTTCACCTCCACAACCTTCCCGTCAGCTTTGGCCTTGATGTTGGTCTCCATCTTCATCGCCTCGGTCACCATCAGGACGTCCCCCGCCTTGACCTCGTCCCCCGGCTTGACGTTGACCTTAAGCACCTTGCCGGGCATGGGTGCTCCGATGTGGTTCGAGTTTCCTTTGTCAGCCTTCTCGTTCACCTTCACATCGGTCTGGACAGACTGGTCGCGAATTACCACCGACCGGTTGTTGCCGTTGAGCTCGAAGTACACGGCACGGGTGCCGTCCTTCTGAACCTTGCCGATGGTGTTGAGCTTGATGATCAGGGTCTTGCCCGGTTCGATATCCAGCGAGGTCTCCTGACCCGGCTCCAGACCGTAAAAGAAGATCGGGGTCGGAATGACCGACGTGTCGGAAAACTCCTGCCGATGGCGGTCGAATTCCGGGTAGACGTTGGGATAGAGGATATGGGAGAGGAGCGCCCTGTCATCCACCTTGTGGCCAAGCCTTTCTTCCAGAATGAGGCGCTCCTCGTCGAAATCCACCGGCTCCAGCAGTTCACCGGGGCGACAGGTGATGGGCTGCTCTCCCTTGAGGACGATCTTCTGTAGCTCCTCAGGCCAACCCTGGTAGGGCTGCCCCAGCATTCCCTTGAACATGCCGACTACCGATTCGGGGAAGGCAAGTTCCTCCTTGCTGGTGAAGATATCTTCCGGCTCCATGTTGTTCTTGACGAGGAACATGGCCATGTCCCCCACCACCTTGGACGAAGGGGTTACCTTGACGATATCTCCGAACAGCAGGTTGACCTTGTGGTACATCTCCTTGCATTCGTCCCAGCGCTCGATCAGACCCAGGCCCGCCACCTGCGGCTTGTAGTTGGAGTACTGGCCGCCGGGGATCTCGTGGTGATACACCTCTGCCGTGCCACTCTTCAGACCTGACTCGAAAGGTGCGTAGTAATCGCGCACCGTTTCCCAGTAGTTGGCCAGCTTCTGCAAACCAGGAGCATTGACCTGCGGGTCGCGCTCGCTCCCCTCCAGTGCGGCCACCAGCGCGTTCAGGTTGGGCTGTGCGGTCAGGCCTGAAAGTGAGGACAGAGCCGCATCGACGATATCCACACCGGCTTCGCTTGCCTTGAGCAGTGTGGCGCTGCCGTTGCTGGAGGTATCGTGGGTATGAAGGTGGACAGGGATTCCGATATTCTCCTTGAGCGCCTTGACCAGCTTGTAGGCTGCCAGCGGTTTGAGCAGGCCGGCCATATCCTTGATAGCCAGGATATGGGCACCCATCTTTTCCAGCTCTTTGGCCATGTTGACATAGTATTCCAGCGGGTACTTGTCCCTCCTGGGATCAGTAATATCACCGGTATAGCAGATTGCAGCTTCGCAGACCTTGCCCGATTTACGTACCGCTTCCATGGCAACCTTCATGCCGGTCGTCCAGTTGAGGGAGTCGAACACCCGGAAGATGTCGATACCTGAATTGGCGGCCTCCTTGACAAACTTTTCCACCACGTTATCCGGATAGTTGGTATAGCCCACGGCATTGGAGCCACGCAACAGCATCTGGAACAGGATGTTGGGAACCGCCTCGGAAAGCTTGTGCAGGCGCTGCCAGGGATCCTCTTTCAGAAAGCGCATGGAAACGTCGAAGGTGGCACCACCCCACATCTCCAGGGAGAAGATATCCGACGCCAGATAGGAAGTAGGTTCAGCGATCTTGAGCAGGTCGTGGGTGCGCACGCGGGTAGCCAGGTTGGACTGATGGGCGTCGCGCATGGTGGTGTCGGTCAGGAGCAGCTTTTTCTGTTCCAGGATCCACTTGCTGAGTCCCTCGGCACCCAGGGTCATGAGCAGGTCACGACTGCCGGATGGCCGTGGCGTGGTGTAATCTACCTCCGGTACGCGGGCCTCAATCAGGTCGGCCGACTTGAGCGGCCTGGTTACTCCGGGGGAGCCATTGACGATGACATCCCCAAGAAAGGCCAGGACCTTGCTGGCGCGGTCCTTCTTCTCGCGGATGACCAGGAGTTCGGGATGCTTCTCGATAAATGAGGTATCGCATTTCCCCTTGAGGAAGACCGAATGGGTTACGACGTTCTCCAGGAAGCCGATGTTGGTCTTCACCCCCCGTACACGGAACTCCTGCAGGGCACGGTTCATGATGTTGGCCGCTGCCTCGAAGGTAAGCCCCCAGGAGCTGACCTTGACCAGCAGCGAATCGTAGTGCGGCGTTATCTGGGCGCCGGTAAAGGCATTGCCCGCATCGAGACGGATGCCGCAGCCGGCCGCGGAGCGGTAGGTTGTCAAGGTCCCGAAATCCGGGGCAAAGTTGTTCGCCGGATCCTCGGTGGTGATACGGCACTGTATGGCGTAGCCGCGCATGTCGATGGCGGATTGCGATGGTATGTTGACCTCCGGGTCGGAGAGCTTGTGACCGCAGGCTATCAGGATCTGGTCCTGCACCAGGTTGCGCCCCGTAATCATCTCGGTCACCGTGTGCTCCACCTGGATGCGGGGGTTCATCTCGATGAAATACCAGTTCCCCTCCTTGTCCAGCAGGAATTCGACCGTCCCGGCGTTACGGTATTTGACCTCCCCGGCAATCTTGAGCGCCGCGGTGCAGAGCTCCTCGCGGGTCTTCTGGGTCAGGGAAAGGGACGGAGCAAATTCAACCACCTTCTGGTGACGACGCTGGATCGAGCAGTCGCGCTCGTAGAAGTGAACAAGGTTGCCGTAGTTGTCCCCCATCACCTGGACTTCGATATGTTTGGGGTTCTCCAGGTAGCGCTCCAGGAAAACAGCCGCATTGCCGAAAGCAGCCTTGGCCTCGCTTCCGGCCGCCACCAGGCCTTCCAGCAGCTCTTTCTTGTTGTTTGCCACGCGCATGCCGCGTCCGCCACCACCGGCTGCGGCCTTGATGATGATCGGGTAGCCATTCTCCTTGGCGAACCTGAGCGCCTCCTCTTCCTTCTCTATCGGATCTTCCGTACCGGGAACAGTCGGCACGCCAGCGGCCATGGCCACTTTGCGTGCCGCGACCTTGTCTCCCAGTGCACGCTGCATCTCAGCCGTAGGGCCGATAAAGGTAATTCCGTTTGCCTCGCACTTCTCGGCGAATTCGGCATTTTCAGCCAGGAAACCGTAGCCGGGATGAATGGCGTCCACGTCCGCCTTCAGCGCCAGGGCGATGATCTCGTCGATTCCGAGATAGGCGTCAATGGGACTCTTCCCCTTGCCGATAAGATAGGCTTCGTCCGCCTTGTAACGGTGGAGGGAAAGCTTATCCTCCTCGGAATAGAGCGCCACCGTGCCGATGCCCAGCTCAGTGCAGGCGCGGAAGATGCGGATAGCAATTTCACCGCGGTTCGCGGCCATGACTTTACGGAATACCTTTTTATTCATTTAAACCTCCAGACATCGTACGATTTATGGAAAACAAAACAGTTACAATATAAATAAAAACTTTAGTAATACTAAATTTATTTAGTTGTTTTGAATAGTTACAACCACTCTACTGCACCGCATATAAAACCAGATTCAAATTAATAAGTCAATACTATAATACTGTTATACAAATTATAACAATCATATACAGGTGTGATTCCTTTCCACTTTCCAATAGTGGCTAAAGATGATATAAATGGCTAACTGTCACACACCTTTCAACAAGGAGAACGTTCGATGAAATTCCCCACCAGTCTTGCAACCAGCGCACTCTGCACCATGCTTGCAGCTACAATGCTGCAGGGTGGTTCCGCCTTCGGCGCCGAGGCAAAAGAGACACAATCTGCTCCCGCAAAACAGGAATCAACAGCACGGAAATCGCCTAACGATATCGTCGTAAAAGTCAATGGTGAAGCAATCACTCGCGGCGAAGTTGACCGGGCCATGAAGGTCCTTCTCTCCCAGCGCCAGATGTCCATCGACCAGCTTCCCCCCGAGGTCAGGACCCAGGCTGAGGATGCTACTGTCGAGCAGCTTATTTCGGCGGAACTCCTCTACCAGGCAGGGAAGAAGGTAGAGGACAAGGGGATTGACAAACAGGTCGAGGAGAAGATCGCTCAGAGTCGGGCCAAATTCGCCAAACCGGAAGAGTTTGCCGCCGCGCTCAAGTCCGCCGACCTGGACGAGGCAGAGTTACGAACGCTGACCCTCAAGGACCTGGTGATCAACAACTACATCGAAAAAGAGATAGCAACCAAAGTCACCATCACGGATGCAGACACGAAGAAATTCTACGACGACAACCAGGACAAGTTCAAGCAGAGCGAATCGGTTCGCGCCAGCCACATTCTGTGTGGCGTAGACGACAAAGCGGGTCCGGAAGCAAAACAGAAGGCTCGCGAGAAAGCGGAAGCCCTCCTGAAAAAGATCAAGGCTGGCGAAGATTTTGCGTCCCTTGCCAAGTCCGACTCCACCTGCCCGAGCAGTAAACAGGGTGGCGATCTCGGTTTCTTCGGCCACGGCCAGATGGTCAAACCCTTCGAGGATGCCGCCTTTGCTCTCAAACCGGGTGAAGTGAGCGGCGTCGTGGAGACCCAGTTCGGCTACCACATCATCAAACTGACCGAAAAGAAAGCAGCCGAGACCCTCAAATACGAGGATGTGAAGGATAAAATTTCTGAATATTTGAAAAACCAGAAAATACAGAAAGATATCGAGTCGCTGCTGAAGGACCTCCGGGGCAAGGCGAAAATCGAAAAAATCTAGTTACACATCCACCAAGGACGAAAAAGCCCGCTTCTGCGGGCTTTTTCTATTAAATTCATCGAATCAGTCCCATCGTTCATTTATCTAAGACACTTTTCTTTCCTTTCTTTTTCTCCCTGCCATTCTTCTTCTCCCCCGTACCGGCGCCTTCCCGGAGGGCAGTCACAATGTTCCGGTAGAGATCATCCACGTCCTTCCCCTTCACCTTCTTTCCTCCGACCATGGCGATGGGCTGTTCCGCGCAACTGCCGCACTGTCCGAGACATTTCTTGATCTTTGCATCCAGGTCGGGAAATTCCTCCTGCAAGCGCCGGTAGACTCTGGATTTTCCCGTGTTGTTTTCGCATAAGCGGACTTTCACGTTTTCACCATTATGCCGCTGTGGCCGGTGGCGGGGTAAATACCCGTATCGACAGTTCAGTGTCAAGCATGAGCAGACCCTGGCCGTTGTCGCCGATCAGCTTCAGCTTGCCGATGATCTCCCGGTCGTTCTCCTCTTCCTCGATCTGCTCGGTGATAAACCACTGGAGGAATATGCCGCTGGCGTGGTCCTTTTCCTTGATCGCCAGGTCGGCCAGGTTATTGATGCACGAGGTAATGTACTGTTCGTGCTTGAGGGTCTGCTCGAACATGTCGAGGAAAGATTTGAACGTGCTGGCCGGTGCCACCATGGCCTCGACGAGCGCCGGCTCACCCTGGCTGTTAAGGTAGGTGTAGAATTTCATGAAGTGGACCATCTCCTCCTGGTACTGCACCATGAACCAGTTGGCAGTCCCCTTGAGCCCCATGGCATTGGCACAGGAGGACATGTTCAGGTAGAGATTGGCCGAAAACAGTTCGGTATTCAGGTGCTTGTTCAGGGCGGTGTACATTTTTTTGCTCAGCATGTGGATGGTTCCTCCTCGGTAAAATGGTGGTCGTTTTAATTATAGCCCGAAATCAGGACAGCGCCAGGAGCAAAACATCGCTCCCTCAGCCAAGACAACTGACCGCTTGCTCCGCTTCCACCAGCACTCGCCACAGGTCCTCGCTCTCTCCCAGGCCGAGCTTGATGAGATAGGCGGCGATACTCAGGTTGGTACGGGCACGGAACAGCTCGACCTGGCGCCGGAACTCGTCATCTTCAATTCCGGTCTCCCGCAGGTACGCATCGAGAAACAGGGACTCAGGAAACTCCTGCAGCATGGCAGGATGGGCAAAGAACTGATTACGGAACTGGGCAAGGAAACAACCCACATCGAATGCTCGCGGCAGAACGAGGGAGCTCTCGAAATCGATGGCCGCTATGAACAGTGTCTCCCGGTTTTCCTGGTTGTCCTGGCCGATGAAGACGTTTTTCGGGTGAAAATCACCATGCCCCTGGACGAGCAGACGCGGGTCGTCCTGCACCAGACGCGTCTCCTCAGCCTGAACGAACTCCATAATCTCGCGTGCCTTGCGGGTATGCCGGTGATTGATGGCGGTGAAACGCTCCAGGTACCTGGCCAGCCGGAACTCTTCCCGGGGGAGGAAGTCGTCGGGTGGGGTGATCACCAGCCGGCAGTCGTGGAGACGGGCGAGCCAGCGGGCCGCCAGTTGGAGGTACTCGCGGCTATCGGCGTGGGAGGAGGTCAAAAGCTTGTCGAACAGGGATTTCCCCCGTAGCCCTTCCTCGATGATGGTCATGGAGGCAGGGTCCTCGTCGATGGGGCGCGGCACCCGGAACAGACCGCCACCGAAACCGTGCTCTGCAAGGGTTGTCATGATGTGGTAGGCTCGCTCGGCATTTTTCCATTTCTGGCGGTTTTCGATGTTCTTTATAATGATCCGTTCCCGGAATTCGTCCGCCCCCTTGGTCCCGATGGTCACTTCAGTCACCCGGGTGTTGGCGCCTGCACGGGGAATCTCCTTGAAGAAGGGACGGCAGTGTCCCCGGCGGAGCTCCTCCACCAGGTCGGACATGGTGCGAAGCGGATGGTCGAACTGGGTCGGGTAGGTCCCGGCATAACTGGCGCCATGGGTATCGGTACCGGCAATGGCGGTGAAGTGCAGACGGTGCCAGTCCTGGAGCCCCCGGCTGTTACCCCGTACCGACTGGTTGGAATTGAATATCTCCACACCATCCAGATTAGGGTCACACAGGTCCTCGTCGGACGGGATGCGGCTTCCCCGGTAGGGATGGGCCCAGACCAAGGCAACGTCGGTAAAACGGCGACGAATCTCCAGGAGCGACGTGCCGAGCGGGAGGGATTCGGTGGCGCCGTAGACAAGCACGTCCCCCAGTTCGGCGGAACTGACCTCCTGGCCGGCAAGAAGCAGGAAATGGTCGGGAACCTCAGCTGCCCGCCGCACCCCCTTCAATTCATCCGCACCCCACAGGTAATGGTGGTCGGTCAGGACAATCCCCTGCAATCCCTTGGCAAAGACCCTCCGCACAAGCTCCACAGCGGAAACACTGCTACAGGAAGAATGCTCGGACGTATGGGCATGCATCTCCATCAGCATGGGGCGGGACCCGGGACCCGGAACCCGGTCACGGCTTTTTCTCCAGAAACATTTTGATCAGGTCGATGGGAACCGGGAAGATGGTGGTGGAATTCTTTTCGGCGGCGATCTCCGTCAGGGTCTGGAGGTAGCGGAGTTGCAGGGACATCGGCTCGGTCGCAAGCATTGTCGCGGCTTGGGCCAGTTTTTCCGACGCCTGCAGTTCCCCTTCGGCATGGATCACCTTGGCGCGCCGCTCCCGCTCCGCCTCGGCCTGTTTGGCAATGGCCCGCTGCATCTCCTGGGGAAGGTCGATGTTCTTTACCTCCACGTTGGCGACCTTCACCCCCCACGGCCCGGTGTGGCGATCGAGGATCTCCTGTAGCTCCTTGTTGATCTTCTCCCGGTTGGCCAGAAGTTCATCCAGGTCCACCTGGCCAAGGACGCTCCGGAGCGTTGTCTGTGACAACTGGCTGGTGGCGTAGAGATAGTTTTCCACATCCACGATCGCCTTCTGGGGCTCCATGACCCGGAAATAGATGACCGCCGAGACCTTCACCGTCACGTTATCGTGGGTTATGACGTCCTGGGGCGGGACGTCCATGACCACGGTACGAAGCGTAACCCGCACCAGCCGGTCGATGCCGGGAATGATGAAAAAGAGTCCCGGCCCCCGCACCCCGGCCAGCCGACCAAGCCTGAATAGCACCCCCCGCTCGTACTCGGGAAGGACCCGTATCGCGCTTGCTGCAAACATGATGAAGAGGATGACAACAAAAATCACCGGCACGTAATTGAATACATCGAACATGAACAACCTCCTTGAATTCAGTGACTAGGGACCGGGGATCGGGGACCGGTCGTTACCGTACGTTATTATAGCCGAAGCTCAGATGGTGTTAGTCGTAAAAGCTTTACTGCCCCCTAGTCCCTGTCCCCGGTCCCGGCCTTTCTTACCCTGAGCCGCATCCCTTCCACCGCTTCCACCACCACCTGTTCACCGGCCGAAATGGGTGCATCGCTCCAGGCGTCCCAGTATTCACCCCGGACAAAGACCTTCCCCCCCGAGGGAGTCAGCTCTCCGTCAGCGACCCCCACCTCGCCTACCAGCCCTTCCCGGCCGGTAGCAGGCTGGCGGTGATGGGCCTGGAGGACCTTTCTGACGGCAACGACAAAAAAGAGGACCGTGGCGGCGACCGTCGCCAGGATCACACTCCAGGAGACCCGCAGGTAGGGTTCCGAAGGTTCAAACAGCAGAAGCGACCCGAGCACCATGGCAATCACCCCTCCAATTGTCAGCATTCCGTGGGAAACGATCTTGATCTCGGCGATGAACAGTATCAGCGCCAGGAGGATCAGCAGAACACCGGCATAGTTGACCGGCAGGGTCTGGAAGGCGAAAAAGGCCAGGATCAGAGATATCCCGCCTATCGCTCCGGGAAGGATGACCCCCGGATTGGAAAGCTCGAAGAAGAGGCCGAGCATGCCGATCATCAGAAGCACATAGGCCACATTGGGGTTGCTGATGGTGTTGAGTATGCGTTCGCGCATCCCCATTTCCGCCGGTACCACCGTTGAGCCAGCCAGCTTCAGGATCAGTTCTTTGCCGTCCCGGTTGATGCGGCGCCCCTCCAGCTGCCTGAGCAGGTCGGTACGGTCAGACGCGATGAGATCGATGACCCGGCCTGCCAGCGCCTTCTCCGCGCTGAGGGAGATGCTGTCGCGAACCATCTGCCGCGCCAGGGTCTCATCCCTCCCCCGCTTGCGGGCAATTCCCTCCACGTAGGCTTCCGCATCATTGACGATCTTCGCCTCCATTACCTTATCGGGTTTTTCGCCGATGCTCACCGGATGGGCGGCACCGATGTTGGTGCCGGGAGACATGGCACAAACGTCGGCAGACAGGGCAATGATCGCGCCGGCCGAGGCGGCACGGGCACCAGCAGGGGCCACAAACACCGCCACCGGCACCGAACTGGCAAAGATATCCTGCACCATCGCACGCATGGCGGTATCGAGCCCGCCGGGGGTATCAAGCTCGATCAAGAGCATCCGATCCCCCTCACGGGCCGCTTCCTGAAGGTTGCGATGTAGAAAGCTGGCCGTCACGGGTGTTATCGGGTCTCGGATATCGACAACCCGTATCCTTCCCTGTTCGGCATTGACTCCGACGGCTGAAATCAACAGGCAGAAGATGAAAAAAACGGTGCGCCCCATGGAACCCCCATAAACAATCCAGCTGAAAGTATACCCCCTTCCGCTTCCCGGTCAAAGGGGGTCTTGTCATTCCATCGTAATAATGTTATCTATAAATCCTCAGGAGAGTGGATGCCATGAAAGAGCACTGCAAAATCCTCCTCGTCGATGACGAAGCGGCCAGCCGCGAGGCCCTTGTCCTGCTGTTGAAGAGTAACGACTACCACCTGACTGGCTGCGGCTCGGGGCAGGAGGCATTCCAGCACCTCCAGCGGGAACGGTTCGACATCGTCATCACCGACCTGCTCCTGCCGGACGTAAGCGGCATCGACATCCTGAAAAGGGTCAAGGAAGATTCCCCCTTGACAGAGGTCATCCTCATCACCGGCTACGCGTCGGCGGAAACCGCGGTGCAGGCCATGAAGGAAGGGGCCTGCGACTATATCACCAAGCCGCTCAATATCGACGAGCTTCGCATCATCCTCGCCAAGACAGTTGAAAAACACCAACTCCTCACCGAGAACGTCTATCTTAAGAAACAGCTCCGCGACAAGTACGAATTCACCAACATTGTCGGCAATTCCCCCGCCATGCAGAAAGTCTTCAACCTGATGAAACGGATCATCAAGACCGACTCCACGGTCCTCATCTTCGGCGAATCGGGGACCGGCAAGGAGGTCGTCGCCAAGGCTATCCATTTCAACGGCAGCCGGAAGGATAAACCGTTCATCGCCGTCCATTGCGGGGCGATCCCGGAAAACCTTCTGGAAAGCGAATTGTTCGGCTACGTCCGGGGGGCCTTCACCGGGGCCAACAAGGACAAGATCGGCAAGTTCGAGGCGGCCAATCACGGCACCATCCTGCTGGATGAGATCGGCACCATGCCGATGCATCTCCAGACCAAGCTGCTCCGTGTCCTTCAGGAGCAGGAAGTGGAGCGTGTCGGCTCAACCCGGCCGATCAAGATCGACGTGCGGGTGATCTCGGCGACCAACCAGAACTTGGAAGAGGAGGTGCAGAAAGGGACGTTCCGGGAAGACCTCTTCTACCGGCTGAACGTCATCCCCCTCCACATCCCCCCCCTGCGGGAACGGGTCGAGGATATTCTGCCGCTGGTCAGGTATTTTCTGGAAAAAGACTGCCGGGAGATGAAGCGCCCCCTCATGAGCATCGCGAAAAATGCCATGGAGGCGCTGGAACTCTACAGCTGGCCCGGCAACGTGAGAGAACTGGAAAACTTCGTGGAGCGCACCGTTGCGTTGACGGAGGAGAACACTATCACCCTCTCCGATCTTCCCCACAAGATATCCGAGATGGCGCTGACCAAGGTCTCGGAACGGGGGGTGGACCTGGTCAAGACCGTGACTGAGATCGAAAAGATGATGATTCTTGAGGCGCTGAGCCTCACCAACGGGGTCAAGGCAAAAGCGGCCGCCATGCTGAACCTGAACCGGACAACACTGGTGGAGAAAATGCGACGGCTGGGAATGGATCGGTAGAGAGGACCCTCTGTCTGCAGACAATAAAGTTCTTACAAAGACAATAAAGTTTTTACTTAGACAATAAAGTTCTTACAAAATACTCAAAATTAATTGAGTCGCAAACAATAAAGTTCTTACAAAAAGAAAAGCCCTCCTAATCATAATGAACGGATTAGGGGGGCTTTTTTACACCATTCTACCTTGCCTGGTAGCTTTTTTTTCTCAAAATTTACGGGAAACGTAAGGCAGTCATCGAAGCGCCCTCCTAATGCGGGCTTCGATGTTACGAACCACTTGAAGTGTCCGCACTCCCCTTCATCGCCTTCTCCATCAGTGGTATGACCTCAGCGTAAACCTCGTCATAATCGGACTTCTGCAAAAGGCTTTGCTTCTCGTGTAGTTCGACAATTTTCCCACCGAAATCAACGCCGCACAAATCCTCGGTTCCTAAAATCAACTGGGTATTCGCCGGTCGCTGGTCCCTGATGAATTTCATCATCTTGGGCAGGTTTGTCATATCCTGAGCCTGCTGGTTAGGCGAATCAAGGATAATCGGGCAGAATGCGGCAGAAGAGTACTCCCGCATAACATGCAGGAAGCTGAAATAATAGGCCAGTAAGGCTCGCGGTAGACAACTACCCGTTTCGGACACCTTGGCGTCAATCCGTGAATAGTTCTGGTCTCCTCCATGGACATCGAGGTCGAAAAGGAATGCCCGCATGTTGCCGCTGAATGTCTTCTCGATTGCGGCCTTGCGTTCCTTATCGTCAAAGATTTTCAACCGGACCTTCAGTTTATCGATTGCATGATTTTGCTCCACGAGTACCTTGTTTACCGCCTCGATATTCACGGCAAACACATTCTGTAGCTCTTTTTTCCCCTCATTTTCAATCAAATCCCGGAGCACAACCTGCTCCTGTTTGGATTCCAGGGTTTTCTTGATTTTCGCAAGGGTTCCCGAGTTCTGGGAATATTTAGTTTTTTCGTCCTCAATCTGATTTTTGATTTCCATCAGCGCGTAGTTGAGCTTGAACAGCACGTGCGTACACCTGTCCTCGTCCTTGGCAATGGCAAAACGTTCTGGAAGTGAATTCTCGTAGGTTGCTCCGCATGTGGGACATTCCACATGGTCTTCATACACAGTAATGGTCGCATATCTCAGGTCGGCACGGGCCTCGTTAAGGGCGCTTTCGGCAACCTTTATCTGATTTTCGATGGATGATTTTTTCGAGTACAGCTCAACAAGTTTCCCCTTGAGCGATTCTTCTATGATTTTCAGTTGCTGGCAGTGCTGCAACAGCTCTTCAATTTCCTTCTTGAAGGCATCTTGGTCGATGTTGAAATTCACGTTCTTGAACTTGCTGGTGGCCTGTTCAAGCAGGTTGGTAAGGATTCTCTTGTCTTTCTCCTGTGCGACGACCTCTACCTTCAGGCCACTGATACTCCCTAGAATCTTGTAGTACTCGTTGGGCCGTATCCCCGCATGGTACTCCATCAGGTTTTTCTTCCACTCGCTGTCGAACTGTGTAAGGTACTTGAACGATGCCCAGTTCTTCATCCAGCCGACATCCTGGTCGATATAAAACGGCAGGAGGTAGTAAGCCGGGGGTGGGGATATCAGCTCGCTCGATTCACGCATCCTGAACTTGAGTTCAAATTCGAACAGATTAGCCAGATACGGTCCAAGCTGGCGGGTTACGTTGTCTGTGGCAAGGAGAAGATTCTTGGCTTCGTCGAAGATAGCGTAGAAGTCACCATATTGTAGGATGCTGTACTGGGCACCACAGATGGTGAATTTTAGGACATTGGTTACTCTGGCTTCTAGCCATGAGTTGCCAATCTTTTCCGGAATCGCGCTGAACGCTCGCGGGATACTCTTGAGAAGAGAGGATTTTCCCGTTCTATTCTTCCCGAGGATTACGGTCAGATTCGGGTCGAACGAGACTTTCTTGGCCCTCTTCTCTTTTTGCGAGATAAGTAGTATCTCGTTCAAGACTAATTCGTTCATGGGTTTTCTTCCTCAGATTCCGGATAAGTCTTTTGTAGTTATCAATTTTCATAGTAGGCAGCCAGAATGATTGCTTTTATGTAGTAGTCAGTGTAGATGCTGAAATTCGCCTTCTTTTTCAGGCTGTACTCTACTTCGATGTCGGAGATAACCCCCAGCAGGCTATCGGCATCAACAGTCGCTTTGTGGGTAGCTACGGCTTCCCTGATGATTTTGGAAATCTCGTTGAGAGTGGTGTTGGTCTTGTCCATCCGCTGCAGTTCATATGTGACCCAGCATTCCCTGATTTTCCGCACCATGCCCAACGGGGCCTGTTCGGCATTCAGCCGGTTCTCTATGGAACCCCAGAGGTCATCATAATTTGCCATCAGGCCGATTTCATCTATCAGGCGCTTGAACTCTGTCCGTCCAATAGCCTTGTGCTGTACCATCTCCTCGAAAGACGCTATGTTTTTGCTGTAGTTGGTTTTCCGCCTGATTTCGCCAATCATGGTGTTGTAGACGGCTCCGACCACGTATTTCTTTCCTGGCAATAGTTGTTCAAGAAATTCTGATACTTTCCCCTTGGTGTGGCCAACCTGGTCGTCACTGCTCAAGCCGCTTACCCGCAAAAACGTTATCCCCTTGAATTCAGGGTCGTCCTGGAGGGCGTGTTCTTCGACTAGCTTGGCGTTGATTTTGGCCAGTACATCGTTGTCGAGGCAGTCGCAGCAGATAGTTGCCACTGACGTGCTTTGGGTATTATCGGCAAGGGGAATCTCGAATTTTGCGTTGGAGACGAAATTCAGGGACAGGGTGTTATCGGGGAAGTTCAGCTTGTTGAGGTAAAGTTTGCCGAAGATAGATAGTACCGGCTCAGTCGTTTTGGAAGTCTTGCTCTTTATCAGGTCATTCAGTTTCCAGAGCTTACCGGTATCTTTCGTTTTGACTTGATAAAATGCCACCTTCTGCGGGTCTTCTTCGGCATCGAACACCAGCAAGTCGTCATGGAAATCAAAGACGAACAGGTAGTCACTGCCGGTCAGATGCCGTTCCAGTAGTTCGGCAAGTGACCAGTTCTTCTGGTAATCGTACTTGCTGGAAGTACTGGAACCGCTGGGCTTTGTTTCAAAGAATTTCTTCTTCAGGGACATGGGAGCCTTTAACCGCAGAAGGGCGTTGGCAACTCCTTGTATTTATACCAAAAAGTATAATTTAGCAACGATTAATAATCTGCGAAAGACTGATGGGTTCGACTCTACAAAACCTACCGTTCTTTGTTCGACTGCGACAGCACAGACGCAGCAAGCTCTTTGGTGCTATCACTGTACTTGTCACTCTGAAGAACCTTGGAAGCACGGTCTTCGAGTTCAGCACCTGTTTGCTTGCCGGAGTTGGCTTGAGCAACCACTGAAGCCGCAAGACTCTTGGCAACAGCGGAAGCATTCTTGTCGGCCAGAATCTTTGCTGCCTTTGTGGCCATCCCTGGCGAGGACTGTTTGGTGTTTTTGCTCATGACGTTTCCTCCTTTTGGTTTAATAGTGCTTTCACAGAATTATATGCCTCCTCAGCATCCAGCTTGGAAGCAGCATAATCGGCACTCAGTAATTCATCTGATAAAAATAGGTCGTACTTTTCGCAAGCCTTGTTCAGCACAGAGATGGCGAGTTCATAAGCATCAGGTACACCGCTCTTCTGTAGCTCCCCCAGGCAGTTCTTCAACTCGTCCAACGAGGTATTGCCAACCACAACGGCAACTCCCTCGTTTACCGCCTTGAGTCCCCTTGAGCGAAGCATGGCAGCAAGGGTATCTTGTACCCTATCCCCCATCCAGCAGAAGAGGTACGTTGCGCTTCCATAAGACAGCATCGTTTTTTTCGCCAAGCAATAACGGTTGAAGTTTTCTCGCGCCTCTGCCAGCAAATCCCTTGCCTGGGCATCCAGGAAGACCGGCACGTTCTTATCCTTGTAGACTTCTAGCATCTCCTGCCGAATGCGGTCATGAATCCACCCGGCCTCGCCGCCAAAGACAGGGGCTTTACCGCCCTTGGCGGGCTTCAGGACGATTACTTTTTTGGCGACATCTACATCCATAACATGCCAGCGTCTACCTCCGAAAATCATCAGTGAGTCCACGGCAATGGGGCGGTCGATGGGAAGAGTGCCAAGTGTGCGGTCGCCGGACACCAAGCGGTATTCTTCTGGTGTGGTAAAGGCGGTGTAGAACGAGTAATGGTTGACGATTCTCTCCCCAAACTGACCATGTAGGAGCAATCCGTCGCTGGCCTGCATGATAAGACGTTGCTCGCCAAGATTTCGCAGAAAGTCCGTGAACATTCTCTGGGAGACCAGCGGGAATGGGCCGTTCTTGCACAGAACGTTGTACGCCTGGGCAGCTGTGACACCTCCGTACTGAGCAATGAGCGATAACATCTGCTGCACCATGGTTGAAAGATGTAGCCCACCAGTCGGCGGTGGCTCGTACCACTTGGTCAGTAGCAACCGTACCATTGCAATCGTTTGAACTAACCCGGCCCGGAGGCAATCCGATGGGTCCGACCTTTCAGTCAGCTCCTGTTCTTGTATGTAAATCCTCAGTATGGCCGGGTCGCCCTCTCTCCTGCCTGAGCGGCCAAGCCGTTGCCGCATGCTGGCCACGGATGGCGGCACGCCCAATTGGGCAATGCTCTTGACTGAACCGATGTCGATCCCCATCTCCAAAGTAGAGGTGCAGACAATGCTTACCGGGCGGGATTTATCCTTGATAGCCGCTTCTGCATCCTCACGAAGCTCTTTGGAGAGACTGCCATGGTGAGGCCAGAATTCGTTGGGAAGGTGTTGTTCTTCACACAAACGCCGAAGATGGTCAGCAAAGAACTCAGTCCTGTTTCGGCTGTTGGCAAAGATGAGGTTGCTGCTCCCCCGCAGGGTTTTGAAAAGATTGGCTCCGATATCCAAGAGACTGCCGTCAACCTGGACTTCGACTTCCGATTCTCCACCAGATTCGTCGGTAGGCGTCAGCACAGGAGCTCTTTCGATATAACCCCTAAGTAGCAGCTGCAGTTCCTGGCCGGTAGCCGAGGAGACAACCATTTCCGTTTCAGTGTCGCCGTTGGGTCTCAGAAATTGAGACGCCAAGTGCATATCCCCGATGGTGGCGCTTAGGCCGATCCGCGGGACTCTGCGCTTGATGGCGAACTCGATTCGATGCAAAAGGGATTGCAGTTGCTGGCCCCGTTCCGAACCAATGAAGGAGTGCAGTTCGTCAACGACTATATAGAGGAGATTGCCGAATAGATGGGGTATTGCGGTGCCATGATTGACGAAGAGGGATTCCACTGATTCCGGGGTTATGAGGAGGATGCCCTTGGGGCTACTTAGGAACTTCTTTTTCTTGCTGGCAGCTATATCCCCATGCCATGGATGCACAGGGATATCCAGCCGCTCGCACAATTGCTCCATTCTGGAGAACTGGTCATTGATGAGAGCCTTGAGGGGACTGAGGTAGACGACACAAGCATCTTGCCCCTCTTCAGCCATGAGTCGTGAGCAGATGGGAAGGAACGCCGCTTCAGTCTTACCGGTCGCCGTTGCCGCCGCTATGATGACATCGGTATCTCCTGAGATGATGGGCGGTATTGCCCGTTCCTGAGCGTCTCGAAGCGCTGTCCACCCCTGTTCCCAGACCCAGCGACGCACCTTCTCATCGAGAAGATAGAATGCCTGCGAATCGTCAGAGCTTGAAGGAGGCAAGGCTTTCCTCTTCATCTGCGGGCATGGTGGACGCTGCTACGGAAACCGGTGTGGTCTCCTCCTGTGGTATATCCAGGTCGGGATTGATGTCCGGCTTGATGTCCACTGTTCCTAGAATTTCCTGCCATGTGGTCTGCCGGTTTTGCTCTAGGACCGACAGGAGGTTCACAAAGCTCGTGATGGTATTCCGAGGAGTTCTGAAGTACGCATCTCCGATTTTCTTGGAGCAGTGCTCCATGAAAGTCTTGAGGGCTTCGTCAGGCAGAAGATAGTCCGCTATATTCCCGTAGGCAAAGACGTGCTGGACATTCCCCAAGAGGATGTAGAAGTCAGCTGGGTCAAGGTTGCTGAGCCGCAGAACGGGACCGCTGTAATCGACCAGTCCTCTGACGGCAAAGGTGTTATCTGCAAGTCGGGACTGTAATGCTGAGTAGCTGTAAAGCCCACGGCGTGTGTCCATGAGGAAGTCAGGGGTTCCTCCCATGATAAAGCCGAGGCCAACTGCGGTGCCTTGCAATGAATCGTTGAGGATACGGAGAATCTGTTCGTAATTGGAGTTGCGGGCCTGGACATTTGAAAGTTTGTACAGGTTCACCAGTTCGTCAAGGCAAATCAGCATGCCTTCGAATCCGGCCAGTCTCACAAACCTGGACATCAGTTTCAGATGGTCATAGAAAGAACCGTCATCAATGATAGTTCTGACCCCAAGGGCATTGCGGGCATCCGTCTTGGTGGTAAATTCGGCCCGTAGCCAGCGGATTGCGTCAGCCTTCAACTGCTCGTTACCGGTGTCATGGCCTTTCCAGTACGCGGCAATAACATGGCCAAAGTCGTATCCACCAACCATTTCGGAAATGATATCCAGTTTCTCGTGAATAACCGCTTCCGGGTTCTTCCCTGATGTCTTGGATTCCTTGAGAGCTTCTGTTATAAACCGCTCCACGATGCTCTGCATTGCCCCACCATCAGGCTTGGAGCGGGTCGAGATGTTCCGCATCATCTCAGCGTAGAGGGACCGGGACTGTCCTCCCGTAGCGTGGAGTCGCCTGTCCGGATTGAGGTCGGCATGGGCCGTGACAAGCCGTTTCTCTAAGGCAATAGCCCGTACCAGATTGAGAAAGAAGGTCTTACCGGAACCATACTCACCGATTACGAATCGGATGCATGACCCGCTGTCGGCAACGCGTTCGATGTCCTTAAGTAGTGCCGATATCTCGTTGACCCTGCCAACCTGAATAAGGTGCTGACCTGTACGGGGCACCACCCCGGCGCGGAGGGATTGAATGACGGCATCACGGTCTTTAGGGCGGATGGTAGAAGCAGTACTCATGTGGCTATCTCCTTGGCATATTCGGCATTGATTTCAATAGGGTCATCACCTTCGAAGAACGGTCCTCCGAAATGGTCGAACGAAGCATCGTTTATGCTATCGAGCGTGCCATCCAACATCAGGCTGTGGTCTGCGGCAAGTTTTTCCAACTCTTCCCTAGCCCAGATGAGTTTGGATGCCAGTACTTGCATGAAGGTGAAAGATTCTGGGTCGAGGCCAGCAATAGAAACGTCAGATGTAGATGTCGCAGGTGCTGAGGGTTGAATTGCTACCGGCTCGTCATCCGTGAAGATGTTGCTGAGGATGGCCGACACAGCAACGGTTTCAGCGAGCTTCGCTTCGATTGCACTCATATCGAGAGATACGCCGTCTGAAGGCTTTGGCTGAGATGTTGGGATGGCGTAGCCCTGCGGCTTGACGAAATCTGCAGCCTGTACTGTTACAGGCTCAACAGCCGCAGCATGAGCATGGCTGTAGAGACTCTGGGTATCCAAGCCGAGCATTTCGTAAATCTTCGTGAGGGTTTTCATTTCGGTAGGGTCAATATAACCATCGGCCTGCGCGACTCCCACGAGGAAACGTCCCAACGATTCCTTCTGTTCTTGCTTGAGAACTTCTATCCGTTTCTTGACTCCATTCATGCCGGGGAATGCGGAAAGAAGCCACTGAGTATGCGCCCGTAGTCTCGTCTTCTCATCAGATGAAAGGTGTAGCCATGTTTCAACGTGTTCTTCCAGGTGGCGCTCTTCATTCGGGTCTACTGTTCCGTCCGCGCTCGCCACGGCAGAAGCGAGGTGTAGCACTACGGTAGCGGCAGAATACTCGGTGGAGGGCGAGTTAGGAGCATTCTGGCTGATTTTGAACAAAACCACATCCTGACCCGCTTTTGGAATGAAGTTCCCGAAACGCGGGTCAGGTTCGATACCGATTTTCATCTTGGCAAGAAGGTTGGCTATGGCGGTGGCCTCTTTCTTGCCGAACCCATCAGGTTTGATGGAGGGGATGTGTTCCAACAACATAGAGAAGGAAAAGCATTCGGGGTTAGCCGAGTGAACCTGTACCGACAGGCAGTTGCTGAGTTTCTGGAAGTCATTCCCTGCATGTCTGTCTAAGAGGGGCTGGGGGAGATATGACGTGGCTTCAATCGAATTTTTCCCTTCCGGGTTCCGGCCTAGATAACGGCTGTAACTCTCCAGTTCGTCAGTACAGGCATTGGCAATATCCCGAATTTTGTTGGCAGCTCCGGTTGTTTCTGTGACATCGGGCAGGTCGGAGATTGGAATATTGACCGCGTAATTGAACGATGAACTGGCTGGTCGATACTGCGCCGAGAGTCTTGCCTTGTTCGGCTTCAGCTTTAAACCTTCCCCCATTTTCTCGCTGTAGCGAATTTTGAACAGTTCGCGGTACTCAGCTTGGCAACGTTGACTCGGCATTCTGCGGGGCATGGATGGGTCATTTTCCGTCCATGCCAATGCCCATTCAACTGGCAAAGGAACACCGTCATTGGCTACTTGACCAAGTGCTATCTTAAGAGTTAGAGGGATTTCCCAAGAGCATCCATTGTCAATCTGTGGTGAGGTACGATAGAGAGGTGCCGTCACTTGAGACGACTGTAGTGCATCCAGCAACTTGCTGGCGTATCCACGGAAGGAGTTGTTGTCGCCATAGATTGATTGGAGCCGTTTGACTTCTGTTACAATGGCAGGAATTTCGTTGCGGGCAGCGGCAGACTCTTTGGCATCGGCCAAAGCTCGCCTTTCCAGACCATAGAAGAAGATGAAGACATAACCGATGTTAGCCTTGGGGTCTTTTCGTCCAGTGGAAAGCCATTCCAGGAATGCTGCACGGGATGTGGGGTGAATCTGGGAGTAAGAAGGCCAATACCCCATGTTGCTGCCTTCCCGGTCGGGATTGGCTGTATCGACTTTGAGATTCGGTCTTATCAGAGCTGGTTCATCGTTGTACTGGTTTACAGACTTCAAGCCGGTGCCATGGTAAACCATGCCGCCAGGAATCGAATACCCTGCTACCTGAATTGTGCGACCGCTCGGCACCCATAGGGAGTCGGCTGACACAGAATTAGCAGGCTGTGCACCTGCTCCGAAAATTGTGGCGTCACTTCGGCTTGGGGCGGGGGAGAATGGCAATCGATAATCCGAATGAGCATCCTTGCTGTCGGACTGGAACCTGAAGAATTCTTTCCCGCACGCAACACAGCGATATTCTATGGTGTTACCCATAGTTCTTAAGAGGCTATGTGAGCCTGCCGTGTTGCAATGGGCGCAAGTGACATTTCCCATTATTGAGGTGCCCGTAGTAATAGTAATGGTGGGCGCTGTCTCTTTTTTAGGTTGCTGAACAGCTCCGGAGAGGGAAGGGCTGCTGTAATTTTGCGAGGGTTGGGTTGAGGAGGAGGGCTGAAGCTTGGTAGTAATGCTATACTGCTTCGTTTTAGATGCTGACCAGCTCTTGGCAACCTTGACGATAACCCAGATGATCAAGCCTACGACAGCCAAGGGGAAGAATACGGCCCAATACTTCACTATCATGCCTAAGACAATCAGGCCGATTAGCGCTGCCCCGCCGCCCCCCGAGTTCTTCTTTGCCATAGCTCTTGCCCTCTAACATGTAGATTTCTTAAAGGTCATGTAACTGCTACTCAAACTCTAAATCCGTCACTTCGACCCGGACTTTGCCGCTCCAGTCGGAGGGGGCATCGTTGAGCTTGCAACCGAACTGCCTGCTGTAATTTGGCTTCAAAGGTCCATTGTCCCGCATACTGAAGGAGTACTCAGAGATGAGAACCGGGTGATATGGCTTCTCGAAGACGACCTTGCCGTCCTTATCGAGACAATAGGTCGTAATTTCGACCGATTTCAGGCTTTTATCTCCTTTATTTTTCACCTCTCCGAAGACGCCGACATCTCCGAAGTATCCTTTACTGATATTAACTCCTTTGACCTCAATGTTGGGGAAGTAAGCCTGTTTTTCTTTATATTTGGCTATTTTTTCATCGAGTTCCTTGATTTTCTTGGGAGCAGCTTCATCTCGGGAAGATAGCCCTTGCACCTCAGCATATTTCGCCTTGGCATCGACAAATTTCTTCTGGTTCTCCAGTTTTTCAGCTTCTGCCTTCAGTGCCTTGATTTTCTTTTCGTTCTCCCATCCCATGTAAATCCGCCAGCCATCCTTGTCTTTTACAAGGTCGTACTGCTCGGTTCTGGTGATCGTAGGCAGGTTCTTGTCCTTCATTTTTTCACTGATGATTTTCTCGATTTCCTTATCGTCAGGCTTCCCGCCACCGAAAGCAGATTTCATGGCTAAGCCCATCACTTCTCCCATCGCGCTACTGAAGTCGGGAGCCGTGATATCGACGGTAGCCAAGGACCTGTCACCGGTTACTTTTACATCCTTGACGACAAAGGTAATCTTCCCCGCTAACGCTTTGGCGAATCCGGCCACAGCATTAAATTCGTCTGAGAACTCCTGCTGGCTCTTTACCGCCTTGTCTCTTGTAGACAGAAGTTCATACGCCTTGTCGTAGTTGCCATGGTAATAGTTATCAAGGTACTTGGAGACGACCGCTTTGGGGTCGGGACCGAAACTGCAGGCGGAAAGAAGAACCGAGATTATACAACTTACCGCCGCGAGATAGCCTATCCGTTTCATGGGGGCCTCCGTCTTTATGCTTTCCATTTATGATTGCACTTCAGGCAAGTGATGACGACTTTGCTGTTGTTAACCTTCCCGGCCAATAGCCCGGTTAATGGCCCAACCAGCAACGTTCCCACCACGAATTTGCCTACGCCAAACCCCTGCTTGTCCGCATGGAAGGCATTCTTTGCTCCGCACTTGGGGCATCTGACGGCGGTATCTTCCTGTAGAGATGATTCTGGTTCTGCAGATTTCACAGATTCCAGTAGGGCATATTTCTGAGAATTGAATAAACCACAGTGGGGACATACCTGGTCATCGAATGGGACATCCTTCTTGCACTCAAGACAGAGGACTGTTTCGGGCAATGAAGGCTCTGCATATTTGGCAATAGGGTATCCGCAATGGGGGCAGGCATTAGCCTTATCGGATATCTCCCTTGAACACTCGGGACAATTTATTAACGCCATGCATTCTATCCTGTAAAAACATCATTTCACCGTATATCCGGCTGAAATAAGCCTATTTCCTTGCATCCAATGACTTTGAGTGAATCTATGAAGAAGTCGGCATTGAATGCACCCCTACTCATTTTATTGTCAATGCTTGACTTTGTGAGTTTCCACCCACGTTCTTTTAGAAGCTCTGCAAGCCTTTGATAGGAAATATTACGCTTGGTCAATTCAGCTTTGAGAATGGACTTGGCGTTTTCTTTTTGGTCAAGGTTGATTATCACTATGCTCATTAACGTTTATTTCTCCATATGCAGCCGTCAAATGCGAATAAGCCAGATAACAGGAAGCCAGAACTCGCATTTTCGATAATATACTAGCTAAAAATTCGAGTCAAGGCAGTTTGTAAGAAATTCTAATTTTTGTAACGGTATAAGCCGATAAAATCATAGTTAACTTTACAATATTACTACGTTTTTTATTATTAAAGGCCTTAAGATATGATAAAAATAATACCAAGTATTATCCGTATAAAATTAATTTTCGGAGGTGGCGAATTGCGAAAATGTCAGAAAATTGGATAGAAATTCATGGATCCCGATTTTTTTTGTGTCAGTTTAAGGTTACAGCCTCATCTCGATTTTTACTGGCAAAAAATGAGGTTTTGTCATAATAGCCGGTGCACTTATCGTCAGCAATGCCACTAGACTTATTGACATAAGTAGCTGTCGTGACAGGGTTTTTGTGTTTGACAGGCTATTGAAAGGAGGTAAACTGGATACAAGAAAGAAACAAGAAAATGCTTTTTCCGAGGTGGCAACCGATGGGGAAGCGTAAATACTCTCTTGATGAGAAACGGATTGCCAGTTTCATAAAAGAAGGAAGAGGGCAAGGTGAGGGTAAGGATTATTTACCCTGGCATCGCGTCAGCGATGTGCCATCAAGCGGAAGGGTACACCGCGTATTCTGTCCCAAAACCGGAAGAGTCCACCAACTGCTTTCGGATAACGAGTACTATGCACTTCTTCTGTTTTGGTGGGATGACACCGTGATTGACATCAGAGAGCAGTTCCCTCTTCTCGATCGGCGTGAAACGCTGGAGATAGCCGCTCTCTGTGGCGTAAAGCATCCGACTGACCCTATCAGTGGGGCACTATGGGTCATCACTACTGACTTTGTGGTAACGGTGTCCACTCCTTACGGCGTCGAAACCATTGCTGTTGCGGTCAAACCAATCGACAAGCTCTCTCATGTTCGGACACTTGAGAAGCTTGAAATTGAACGGCGTTACTGGGAGCGCCGCGACGTGAAGTGGTCCATACTCACCGACAAACAGCTCAAGACCATTTTCACTCAAAATCTCGCATGGATTCTGGATAAAGCACCGCAGACCATATTTCTGGATGCAAGAGGCTTTGACATTGATGCTGCAGTGCTGCGAGAGCTCGTCATAGAAAAAGAAGTGCGCCCGCAAGCGCCAATCCAGCTCGTGTGCAGCATTGTAGACCATAAACTTAATTACAGAGCAGGGACAGCACTCGCTGCATTGCGACGGCTTCTGAGCGCAAAGCTTATTCGCGCTGATCTACATGTAGAAAATATCAGTGAGTTACCGGTTATAAACTTTTCCATACCAGGAAGCGGAGCATTGCAATGAATGATGTCTTGCTTCCTATAAAACGAATGCTTATCAGGGACAAGGAGCAGGATTTCCTGCTGCGAATTGTCTTTATTGACCATCTTTCGGAACTGACATGGTTATGCCGCATTGACGACAACTCATGGCCATACTCCGTGCCGTCTCATCAACTGAGAGAGGATATGGACCCCGCGAGCGGTCGCTACACCATTGAGCATAACGACCCATGGATGCAACCGACTATCAATCCTGAGAAAGAGACGGCATCTGAGAAGCATAAAAGGCAAAATTATACGTTGATTGAGCCTTTAATCAGTGGTGAGAATGGACGCCTTATTCTTTCGCGTCGGAATCGTAAATCATTAATTGATGTGAGATTAACTGAAGTCAACACCACACGCCAAACCCTCGTGGAATTGTTGTTGAGGTACTGGAAACGTGGGATGACCTACGAAGCTCTTCGTCCTGATTATATGTATTGCGGGGCGCGTGGTAAGCAGCGGGACCCAAAAGGCAAAAAATTGGGGGCGCCTCGAATTATATCACCTGGTACTGGCATTAATGTTGATGAGAACATCAGAAAAATTTTTCGTATTGGTGCGGATTTCTACAATTCACGTAAAAAGCCAACCATGCGGGAAGCTTATGACTACATTATAGGAAAATTCTATTACACGAAGATTAATGACAATGCTGGGGAAATAATAGGAACAGTAAAAGTTGAAAAGCCTACTGAACGACAATTCCAGTATTATATCAAAACTCATTTTACTTATAGACACATCCGACAGAAGAGAAACGGCGTTAAACAGTGGGAACTGAAGGAACGAGAAATACTCGGTGTGGCTGATGCTGATGTGCTGGGGCCCGGAGACCGTTTTGAGATAGACGCCACCGTTGCTGACGTATATCTCGTATCTCAATTCGACCGAAGACGAATCGTCGGGAGGCCCATCATCTATTTCGCTATTGATGTATTCAGCAGGCTTATTGTTGGTGTGTACGTCGGCTTTGAGGGTCCATCATGGCTTGGGGCGATGATGGTGCTTGTGAATACTGTCACACCAAAAATCGAGTTTTGCAAACAATACGACATTAATATTGACGAATCAGACTGGCCTTCTCATTACGCGCCGAGGTGTATTTTGGCTGACCGCGGAGAGCTTATGAGCGTTGAGAAAGGAGAAAATATCACTCGGTACCTCGGTATTGAGATCGATAATACAAGCCCCGGTAGAGCAGATTTAAAAGCTATAGTCGAGCGACGCTTTGGGATCGTCCCGGCCAAATATAAGCAATTTGTGCCTGGTTACGTGCAACAGGACTTCGGAGACCGGGGGGCAAGGGACTATCGACTCGACGCAGCCCTTAACCTGCGTGAATTCACTCAGATGGTAATCTATGCAGTTTTAAAGCACAATTTAACGCCTATTCGTGACATAAAGTTACCCCCTAAAATGATAACCGAGGGGTTGTCGGCAAACCCTCTCGACTTCTGGAGGTGGGGCATTGTCAATCGTAGTGGCGCCCTTAATATCCTAACGGTCGATGAGGTAGCTCTCAACGTCATGCCGACCGATAGAGCACTGGTAACAGAAAAAGGTATAAAATTCAAAAATTTATACTACTCATGCCCTACGGCTCAGAGCGAGGACTGGTTTGCGCAAGCTCGTCGACAGCACTGTACAGTCAACATTTCATATGACCCACGAGACCTGGGAATTATGTACATACGTGACTCAAGCCTGCCGAATAAGTTCGAATCATGCCACCTTCTTGACCATTGCAATGCCTATCAAGGTAAATCTCTTTATGAGGTCGAGGAACTTGATGCTGACAAAAAACTCATAACCGCAGCGGGAGAGGACGACCGTCAATCACGGAGAATATTTTTTGACCAACAGGCTGCCAAGATTGAGAAAAATGCCAAACAGGAGAAAAAAGCTGTAATAGAGCCCGATATTTCAAAATCACAACAAATCAAAGCGATACGAAACAACAGAGCAGTAGAAAAAGAAATTCAGAGAAGCGCTGAAGCATTTGTTATTGAAGATTCCACAACAAACCCAGTATCTCATACTTCAACGACATCATCTATCGTTTCAAATACTTCTAATCGTTATAAAACTAACGCCCTATTGCTGCTAAAAAAACAACGTGCGGAAAATGATGGAAACAATCATGACTAGGCAGGTTAAAACCTTATTGCCACTTGGTGTTCCAAAAGCAATTTATCGTCCTGCAGATCTGCCGGAGCATGCAGGAAATCCGCTTATAGAGGCACTACCACAATTCCATCAAGCTACTGAACTATTTGAAGTATTCGGGCGATTCCCTAAAATTTCTGATGATGAACGTAATTTTTCACCTTCGACACGCATGCTTGCCGTTTTGCGACTTAATGATTACCTGGAGCCTCTTCCTTCTCAGTTCGATGTCATCGATAAGATTGGACTGATTGTCCGAGCCGGTTATGCCCATCGCAATCCTTTAAAAAAGGGCTACGCGAAAGAGATTATAAAGTTTTACCGCGAGTCCATGGAAGGGAAAATTCAACCGATTTACATGTCGAAACCTTCCACAGCACCTTCGTTCGCTCTAATCGGTGACTCAGGAGTCGGGAAATCCACCGTTATCGAACGTGCTCTCTCTTTCTTACCAGTGACTATTTTACATGAGAAGCACCATTTTATACAGGTAGTCTGGATGAAACTCGAATGCCCGCAAGATGGCAGCCTCAAGCAGTTGCTGCTTGATTTACTCTCAAAACTCGATTCCTTGCTAGGCACATCGTATTGCCAATCATCTGGTAATGCGAGAAATATAACCATCGACAGATTGATACTTGATGTTGCTAAGTATTCTGTCATGCATCATCTGGGAGTGTTAGTCATTGATGAAATTCAGAATTTGCTCGATGCAAATGGCATCGGCCAGGAGAAAATGCTCAACTTCTTTGTCACATTTGCAAATGAGTTAAAAGTGCCTGTGGTCGTTGTAGGAACCCCAAGGGCATTGGGCATGCTGAATACGACGCTCCGAGCAGCGAGGCGAATTGGCGACCACGGTACATATTTGTGGGGAAGACTCCCTTGCGACGATGAATGGTCATATTTCCTGGGAGAGCTCGAGAAGTACCAATGGACCTTACATCCTGTTCAGTTGACTGAGCTATCTTCAGTCTTTTACGAACAGACTCAAGGCATACATGCATTGATAGTAAAATTATTCCAGTTATCCCAATTACAGGCAATTCGAGACGGAAGCGAGCGTATCACTGAAGAATTAATCAAAGATGTTGCAAACGATAAATTCAAGCTGGTCGCCCCAATGTTGGATGCCCTCCGGAACCCTAAGAAGAACGGCAAAAAATTGGTCGATAAGATTTTTCAGGACCTTTTTATTGATGGAATAAATAAAATTGGAATAGACGTTGAACGCGAAGTAAAATTAGTTACGTTGAAGGAACAGGCACTAATCAAAAAACAGATGTCATTTGAACGCGTGAGGGCCATATCAACACTTATGTCGATTGGCATTGATCAGGATATTATCCAACAAGCCGTTACGAGCTTATTTGACGCACAACCTACAATGACTTGCAATTACGCTGTTAAAACAATTCTCAAGTCATTTAACGAGTCATTGACAGGTAGCCAAATATCAACAGGCAATCTGATGGAAATTGTTAAGACTGCAGCAGCTTCTGGAATCAGTCCTGATACAGCGCTTGCGGAGGCAGGATTAGTTACACCTGCGAAACAGGAAAGTTGAGATGTTTTATCATCTCCCCATTCCTTACCCTGACGAGCTCCTATACAGTGTTATTGCAAGATACTGTACTTATCTGAGTATACATGGAAGCAACATTACACGGGCAATGTTCGAAACCAAATCGACTAAGTTAAGGGCAGATTTACCATGTAGGTTGGAAAAAGTCTCTGAAAAGACATTTTCCCTATGGAGGCTTTCCAGCAATGACATCCTTAACAAGTTGACGTTATTTCCTTATTACGAACCATTTTTGCCACAGAAATCTGCAGTAAAGAAAATTGCAGGGTTACTATACGGGGATTCTGCAACAACAGGATCAATCGGTGTCAATTCGTTCCGCGTAAAGAGCCCGCAATTTTTGAGATTTTGTGCACAGTGTAAGAACCTGGATTTGGCAGCTTATGGAGAAACATATTGGCACAGAACGCATCAACTCCCTGGTGTATTGGTCTGTCCTGAACACGGTATCCACTTGATAAATACATCAGCTCTGGTTCTACCGAAACAATCTCA
Source organism: Geobacter sp. (assembly GCA_003574885.1). GTDB lineage: Bacteria > Desulfobacterota > Desulfuromonadia > Geobacterales > Geobacteraceae > Geomobilimonas. The sequence continues at coordinate 236,809 of PJFC01000004.1, read as the reverse complement.
GTATGCTGACGCAACAATCATTACAGCGAATGCCACAGATCACAGCTTCCCTCTTACTGCTAACGAACTCTCCATGGCAAAATTGGTCGCTGCGCATTGCCAAAAACTATTGATGAAGAATAACCCCCGGTGGAAAAGTCAGAACCTGTCTGCAACTTATCGTAAAGCCGCGATTCAACGAGGTTACACCAAAATACCTGGGATACTATCTCCCTCAAAATTTCAGTCAGCATTCATGGAGTTTTACGAAGAAAGATTTCTTGAAATGATTGGCATCAACGTGAATTCTCGCGTTAACTGGGTAAATACTATTTTCCATCAGAATTACAAACAGCAGGTGCACCCCTTGGAACATGTGCTGATACAAGTTTTCCTGGAACACAAATCCGTTGTCACTTCTTTTCAACCGTTTGGTCCAGGCCCCTGGAAGTGTCCCAACCCATATGGACAACATGATGATCCATTCCCTATCAAAAAAATCGCCACCAGAACAATGCGTTCTTCTGAGGTTGTTGCACGTGCAAAATGCACGTGCGGGTTTTTCTTCAATTTTCAAAAAACAGCCGAGGATGACAACCAACTACCGATAGTTAAGCATATTTGGTCTTACGGACCTACCTGGAAAAGAAACATCGAAACTTTAGCTGCTGCTGGGATGTCATTTCATGACATAGCAAAGGTTATGTCTATAAATACTGATGCCGCCAGAAAATTAACTGATTTTGAATCAAAGTTGGAAAACCGCAAACGGAAAGATATAGAACAACTGAGACAGGAATGGCTACATGTCTTGCAAAAACAGTCTATAACTCAAGCTAGAAAGAACAATTATGGACTATATCAATACTTGCTCAAACATGACCATGAATGGATGATGGGCCAAAGACAGCCTCGTCAAAAGAAGGTCGATTGGGAAAGACGGGATACTGAGTGGAGCCAGTTGCTTGAAGACACTGCAATGCGGATAGCTTCGGAAATCCCTGTTCGGCGTGTCGCAAAATCAGTTATTGTAAAGGAAGCCTGTTTGAATCTTCGGATTTTCACTGAACTACATCATTTACCAAAATGTGAGAGTGTCATCAACAGGCTTTCGGAATCCTACACCAGTTATCGTCGTCGACAGGAAGAGGCCAAATTCCACTAACAATAAAAATCTGCCGCTTTTCCTCATCAAACTAGTCCGGCAACCGTACGTATGGTAGTTTCTGTCCAACCAGGCCGGTGTACAAAACATGGCTTATGTTCGCCATTGCTCAAGCTTCCTCCCTGACCGCCACCAGTTCAAGTTTGTTAAGCTTTTCACTCCGGCATTTTATAGCCGTTAAGTTGTTATATCTGATTTTTTGGTCAATGGCTTGTCGGCTGAGACCCACCTTGTGGGCATAGTAGCTTTTAGTGTAAATATGATAACCAAGCAAGTCGAAATAAAGGCACGTTTCGAAGAAATCAGTAGGCTCGGCAACCTCGAAACGAGTGTCAACATTGATATCCTTTCCGGTTAGTCGTCGGATATCAGCTTCAATCTGTGCAGCGATGTCGATTGGGTTGTGACGTTCTTTCATATCATCCGTTTGTCAGCGCTGTTTTTTGCCTATATTTTCATTTTTGATCTCCCTTGTCCAGTCCTATGTTAGCTCCATCCCCCCGCAGTACTGCATCTGGTCCAGTCCCAGCCGATCTGCAAAATTGACCGCCAACCATGATCCATATCGTTAACCTTGTTGCGCTTGTCAATACTGTATCTTACTGATTTTTTATAGTATTACAAAGTTGTTTAGCGCTACTTATTGACAAGCGCAATATGTCTGATACCATTTATGTGCGTTGTTCTTTCCACAAAAATATCTTTATTTCTTGCAGCACCAGATGCCGGCACGCGGTGGAGCAATGATTTATTGTATGAGGACAGACAAGAAACTGAAGTGTTGTGCCTCAAAGTGTAAAAGACTGTGCGACTACCGTGCGACTGCGGCGGCGCAGTATGAGAGCGACCGCAGCCTGGTACTGGCTTGTCACATTGATTGGTGCAAGCAACGCTGTAGCAAGCCATGTCGCAAACCAAAAGGATTACTTTGCGATACAGAAATTGAACGATTGCTGACGCGAGGCCTGACAATAGAAGAAGTGCTCAATATTGACCTTAGCAATATATACAAAGTTGTCGACCTGGCTATGTACAGGACTATTAAGACGCAAAGCTACTGACTTGTGCAGACTGACCGGATCCCTTCAATTAAAGGCTGAGATTCCCCCGTAAGGAGAAAAGTTATGACGATGGTTAAAATTGAATTCGAGTACGAAATTCCTACGGAAAGTGAAGACGCAGAAATCGCCCTTAAAGCGACAAACCTTTTCAGGGCTCTTACTGAAACACGGAGAAGACTTCGGTCTGCGATAGAACTCGGTCACACTTGGGACAATGCTGATGATGCACTTAAGGGAGTGCTCGAATTCCTGGAAGAAGAGCTGGATCTTCGTGATGTGAAGAATCTGGTGACTAATGACCCAAGCCAAGAGTTGAACTGGAGGCGGCGGTAAAATCCATGGGGGGGGGCAGTGCGCCTGATGGCACGCTCTCCCAGACAACCATTGTCAAACCGGTGACAATAATGTCATGTAGCTGACACCAAAACGCCACGGATCCATTCCGGACCTGCGGCGTTACGAAACAACTTTGCCAACCCCACCTTCATCACGATAGTCTGAGATTTGTCAGGCGTGAAGACTTCGTGGTACCCCCATCCAACCATGCAAGATGTAGGGACCTTGTTAAGATAAACTAGTACATGGCGTACACCACCAAACCAAGTTCGCTATTTTCTCGACACACCACAGCATCGGTGATCAAATCATTGAAGTTATTGACATACGACGCCGGACAGCACCGTCCGGTCATGTGCCGACCACTAAAAGTGAAATCAACATCGAACCCACTTGCCAGAGCATCCACTACAAAACGAAACTGATTTGCGGACAATTCCCTGATTCCCATTTTCCCTCCTCTGAGATTGTTATTATGGTTTTGAGTTTTGGCTCAACTCCATGACCACCTCCGCCCGGTGATACTTAAAGGTAGCACCATTCGTGCCACGATTGCTTCACTGGAATGTAAGAACTTTATTGTCTGCGTTTGTAAGAACTTTATTGTTAATTCGCCTGAAATGTAAGAACTTTAGCAAAAAATGCCCATAAGCCGTCAACGTAAAATCAACGGTTTATGCTATCTTTTTGTAAGAACTTTATTGTCGACGGACACCCTCCTTACTTAAGATTTCAATAATATGTCTCTTTTTGATTTGTCCGAAAAGGGGCTTTAAATATCCATCGTATTCTACTTGACTCTTTGGCTGACCTGAAGCAACGTTATCGACTCCCCACTGACGCTGCCTTGGGAGGGCTCTCCACAATGACATCCTCATCCGCGGCGAACTCCATAACCTCCAATTTTCAGACACTTAACCAAAGAAAAGCCCCTCAGGCGCGAATACTTGTGGGGCTTTATTGCATCCGGCGCAGTTTTTTACGCCGGATTTATGGCTATGATTAATGCGGAGGAAGGTCAAAGGGTGAAATAGAAAGTCGCTCCCTTTTCCGGCTCACCCTCTGCCCATATCCGCCCACCATGACGCTTTATTATCCGCTCTACCGTCGCAAGACCGATACCGTGACCATCAACACCTGTTCCGGGGAGGCGATGAAAAGGAATGAACAGCTTGTTCGCATCTGTCATGCCGAAACCGTTCCCGTTGTCCCGGACATAATAGGTCGGCATTCCTTCGTCTTCCATCACGCCAAATTCGATTACCGCCTCTTCCCTCTTGCTAGTGAACTTCCAGGCGTTGCTCAAGAGGTTATCCATGGCCACCTGGAGTAAATTCCTGTCTCCCTTGACGTTAATGCCTTCGGTAATACAGAGCGAGACCCTGCGGTGGGGTTCTATCAAAACCAGTCCCTTGGCAGCATTGCGAGCAATCTCGCTCAGGTCGACATTTTCCTGGTGAAGTTCACTGCGTGTGAGGGAGGCGAATTCGAGTAGAGTGTCGATGAGCTGGTTCATGCGCTGGCTCCCCTCGCAAATCTCTCGCAGATATTCACGGCACTGAGTATCCAGGTTGTGGCTGCAGAACTCCTGGATGAACTGGCAGTAAGAATAGATGACCGTCAGGGGCTTGCGCAAATCATGGGAGACCGAGTAGTTGAACGCCTCCAATTCCCGATTGGCATTCTCGAGTTCAATGGTTCGTGCCGACAGGGCGTTTGCCAGATCATTGACGGCACTGGCCGCCCTGCCCGGCTCATCGTCGGAAATGACGTTGATACGGGCAGATAAATCACCGCTCTGCATGGCCCGTATCCCCTGCATGAGAGCATTGAAAGATTTGGTTACCCGCCTGAGAACAAGGTAACAGATCAGGGAAACCGTTAGCCAGAATCCTACCGTCATGGCGCATGAAATCGCGACAAGCCGGTAAGACATCAGGAGCAGGTCTTCCGTGCTCCGCTTCAGACTGACTTTTCCGATTAATGTCGGGCCAGGTTCAGTTCCTCCGCTGATGGCCGATTCAGGAGAGCTGGCCAAGGTGTCACTACGTACCTCTACCGTTTCCTCGATTACATCAGCGTTATTATCGCTGCCCGGTAGCCGGACATCCGTCAGCACCTTGCCATTACTCGCCTTGATCACCACCCCCCGCAAATTAGGGATCTGGTATGTCGCTCCCTCGGCAAGCTGCTGAAGGACCGGACGGTTTTCGGCATAAAGCGGCAGGCGGATGGTTTCGGCTAGATGTTGCGCCTGCAAATGGAGCTGTGCGGAGATATGTGCCCGCTGATTTCTGATTTCAAACGTGATGTAGATGGTCAAAAAAACAATGGCGATGAAGGCGGTCAGGAGGGTAAAAACACGGAAGAGTCGGTACTGGAAACTTGATCTAAAGTTTAACGGCCGCATGTATGGTAGCATGGATAGTCCCTCGCTGTTTCGCTAGGTTACTCCGTTGTCTCGTTGATATCAAGCTTTCCCAGAACACTCTGGTTGATCCTGTACTTTGTGCCGCGTGGAGCCACGAGGGGGATGGTGTCGATGCGAGATCCGCGAAGGAGCGCATTGGCCATGTCACCGGCCTGCCGTCCCATTTCGATGGTGTCGATTTCAACTGCCGCCGCGGCACCCATCCCCAGGTAACTTGCGGCAAAGGAAACGACCGGGACCGCCTGTTGCTGGCCAAAGCGGAAATATGCCTCGACCGTTTCGCGAGTGACCGCCGTGGTATCGGGGAGCATCCAGAGCGCATCGACCTTTCCGGCCAGCGAGTCGAGCTGGGCCAGGGTCTCCCTTGGGCTCGCAACCTTGCGAACTATAAGCTTGATGCCAACCTTCTCGGCCGCCTTCTGGGCCGTGTCCAGATACCAACCGGTCTTGTCGGGATTATGGATGATACCGACGTTATGCACCTTCAGCTGATTGAAGAGCTTGCAATATTTAGTGGGTGGGGCGAACATCGTAATGCCGGTAAGGTTGGCCTTGGCGTTGATGCCGAATGACATTACGGCGACCACCGGTGTCTGACGGATCTTGCGGGCCGCAGCCAGGGCCGCGTCGCCTATGGCCAGGATCAGCCGGGGGCGCTCCTCCCGCACAATCCGCACGACGTCAACTTCGGCATAGTCGGACAGCACGACCACGCGCTGCGAGGCTATGCAGCCGCTCCGGAAGCCTTTCAGCGCCTGTTCGTAGCCGGCATTGCGGCTGCTCTGGAGCACCAGGACTTCATAGGCCTGGGCCAGGGAGGGGAACAGGGTCGCCAGGGCGATTATGACGAAGAGAAGGCGCCGCATCAGAACCTTACCCTCACTCCGCCTTCGTACCAGCGTGAAGCATTTGGAAGGAAATCGCGAATATACTGGCTGCCGTTGAAGATATTGTTGATCGAGAAGAACAGTTCCGGCGCACTTTCATGCTTCTGGAGCGGCTTCCAGTTCAGGTGCAGATTCCAGATCATTGCCGACAGATGAGGGTTTTGGTCGGCAGGCACGTTCCACTTGACGAAGTTGCCGTTCAGGGTACCCCGCAGCCCCAAATCGCTGTTGTCGTAGTTCAGCCCCAGCTTGAGATTCTGACGCGGTCCGCTGTTGGAACTGGTCAGCTCCGCCTTGGTGGCCTTGTCCCACGAATCGGAATAAGTATAGCCACCGGCCAGGGAGAGGCCATACAGCGGCGAGGTGCGCAGCTCCAGTTCCGCCCCTTGGCGCACCTGTTCGTGCAGGGTTACAGTTGCCGGAGTTGTGCTGAGATCAAAATCCTGGATATTCCAGATGTTGTTGTAGAACAGGGTACCCTTCAACCAGAGGTAGGGGATGGAGGTTGTTTCGAAACCGGCCTGCACGGTCTGGATATTCTGATTACTGCGTATTCCGTTGAGAAATGACAGATTGTTGACAACCGGCATCCCATAGCCCCTTGCAGCATAGGCCCGCAGGGTGGTGCTGTCGGTCAGCCGGTAGGTGAGGCCAAGGGAATAGCTGTAAGCGTCGTCCAGCAGGTTGGTGTGGTCAAAACGGAAGCCGGGAAGGATACTGACACGGCCAAGGGTCCAGATTCCATTGAGATAACCGGACCAGCGGTCCATGGCTATATCGAAATTGTCAACAGGGTCAAGCCAGACAAGCTCCCGGCTGTGCAGGTCATTGCGCTCGTATTCGACTCCGGCGCTAAGATTGTTATCTGAGGTGCCCCAGGTAAGCCCCAGATTCGCTCCCCGGTAAATCTCCCGAGTAGAGCCATCTCTCCAGAGGGTTGAACTGGTTAGTTCTCCCCATTTTGCAGTCATGAAACGACGACCGCCATAGCTGTTCAGGGTCAGGTTCAGGTCATCGGCCAGAGCATAGCGCAGATTGAGATAGCCGGATGCATAGCGGCTGTCGCTGCTGTCATGGAAATTATAGGCTATTGAATCCTCAAGACCTGTTCGTTTGTCCCGCAGGTCAAAACCCAGGGCTATGCTTCCTTTAGTGCCCAGGTCATAGGTAAGTTTGCCAAATCCGTGATTGAAACGTACCTGGGTGCCGGGGACAAGGCCATCCGAACGGAGATTGCCGCCAGTCAGGTAGTAGCCGAACCGGTTGACGGTGCCGCTAATCTCCCCACGACTGTCGGCCGTATAGCTGGAGCCGATGGAGCCTGACACCATGCCGCCCGCCTTGCGCTCCGGTTCTGGCGACTTGGTAATGATATTGACAACCCCACCCAAGCCCGAGCCCCATGATGAAGATGCAGCTCCCTTGATGATCTCGACCCTTTCGATCATCTGCACCGGGATGGCGCCGAGTTCGGCCATATTGTCCGAACTTATGAAGTTCTGGGGAACGCCGTCGATCTGGACCAGGACATGTCTGTTGATTATCCCCTGCAGGTTAAAAAAGACTGAGTTGCCGGGGGTCTGGATCTGATCAAAATGGATGCCGGGGACGGTCTGCAGCACTTCGACCAGTGTGTGGGCATTGAGGCGCTCGATATCGGAGCTGGTGACGACGGTAACATTTTCAGCGATGTAAGAGGTTGGCCGTGGCGTGCGGGAGGTGGTAAGCAGCTGTTCCTGACGATTATCTCCCAGGTTCAGGATGTCGATGTTGTCATCTTCACCCGCAGCGCGCACATGACTAGGCGCGAGGAAAGCTACCAATGCAGCGGCGGCACATAACGCCCGGAGGCTATATAGACGGTTAATGAAAATCATGGCATTGAGTATGCATATTAATTAACAGATTACTGGTTATTTTGTCCAGAACTTAATAAGGAGGTGAGAGCCATGGAAGAAGAATTAGTCATTCTGGAGGAAGGGGTGGAAGCGGGTGTTGTGCAGGGATGCTGTTCAGGTAATACAGCCAGAAGTGCTTAGCTTTAAGAAACGTAGCGGGGAGTGATAATAACTCCCCGCTACATTTTTCTACCGGTTAAAGAGGCTGTTTCTGCATACAACTTGTCACCTGAAGCAACAATTAAGCGGCATTGCTGTGATATCAGATTTACTTTCAGTCGGTTGCAATTTTGTTATTTGACGTAATCACCAAGGGTCTGCCATGCACCTTTCCAGGTATCTGAAAACCTACTCCTCTCCCGAAAGACCAGGACGGATACTACTGGTCGCCACCCGACGCTGTGCGGTGCTGGAACTGTCGGAGTCCCTCTGGCAAAGGCTTACCGATGGCGGCGAACTGTCCGACCAGGAGCGGGAGACTTTTGCCCGCCTGGGAGTGCTGGTCCCGGATCGGGACGCGGAGCGGGAGGAAATGAGGGAAACCTTCGACAAGCTGAACAGCAAGAGCCGGCGCTTCAAGGTAACGGTGACCCTGACATTGGAGTGCAACTTGGCCTGTCCCTACTGTTACGAAGAACCATTCCGGGGACGTTTCGTGATGAACGCAGCTACCGCCGATCTGCTGGTGCAGCGGATGACCGAGCGGATGACCGAGGAGTTGGATGTAACCGTGGATTTTTACGGCGGCGAGGCCTTGCTGCGACTCGACCTGTTGCACGAGATCGCCTCACGCCTGAGGGACGCCGCCGACCGCCGTGGCGTCGGTTTTGCGTTCAATATGTTCTCAAACGGGGTCCTGCTAACCCGGAGCTTGGTGGAGGAACTGCTGCCACTCGGCCTTTCTGCCGTGCGTCTCACCATTGACGGCCCCCCCGACATCCACGATACCCAGCGGCCATTCGTCTCCGGCAAGGGGAGCTTTGCGACTATCATGGCCAACTTGGTCGAGGTGCACAACCTGGTTGCCATCGACCTGGGTGGCAACTACACCCGCGACAATTACCGGCGCTTTCCGGAACTGCTGGACATGATGATCGCGGCTGGCATCGAACCTGCCCGCTTGAAGGAGGTCTCTTTTTCACCGGTTATGCCCAGGGCCGACGGCAGTGTCAGCGGTGACCGCTCCTCGGTCTGTGCGTGCACCGCCGAACCATGGGCCATCGAGGCTGCGGTCTACCTGCGTGGAGAGGTGATAAAGCGGGGCTTCCCGGTGGCAAAGATCAAGCCGAACGCCTGTATGATTGAGTTTGCCAATGATCTGGTGGTGGGGTATGACGGCGGCTTGTACAAATGCCCGGTCTTCATGGGACAGGAAGACCTGAAGGTCGGCACTCTGGCCAAAGGGATCAACGATTACCGCCAATCGCACAACCTTGATGTCTGGAAAAATGACGAATGTCTCGAATGTGCCTACCTGCCGCTCTGCTTCGGTGGCTGTCGCTTCTTCCGAAAGCTACAAACAGGGGCCATCGACGGCGTAGATTGCCGCCGGACCATGCTGGATGCGTCGCTGGAAACGTTTGTTCGCCAGGATCTGGCGGCAGATTCACGAAAGTCATAACTCGAATGACTGGTCTGATGCCGGCATTTCCACTCGAGTGTCTTTCAGGAGAGCCGCAAAATTGCGCATTGTTTCCTGTTCGCCATGGACCAGGAATGTACGCTCCGGACCACCGCTCTGTCGGTGCCAGGCAAGGAGTTCTGCCTGATCGGCGTGGGCGGAGAATCCGTTGATGGTGTAAACGCGGGCTTTTACCGGAACTTCATCACCATACAGATGGACGTGCGTAGCACCGTCGACGATCTGGCGGGCAAGGGTACCTTTGGCGGCATAGCCGACAAACACGATGCTTGAGGCGTTTCGCCAGAGGTTGTGCCTGAGGTGATGACGCACACGCCCGCCCGTACACATGCCCGAGCCGGCCATAATGACCGCCCCGCCGACGACCCGGTTGATGGCAATGGAGTCCTGCGTCCCGCGAGTGAAAGAGAGCCCCGGCAGGCTCAACGGGTCGCGCCCCTCGCGGAATAGCTGGGCGGTCTCCTCGTCGTAGCACTCGGGATGGCGCCCGAAGACCGCGGTGGCGGAAATCGCCATCGGCGAGTCCAGAAAAACCGGCATCGAGCGCGGCAGACGCCCCTTTTCCACTCCTTCACGCAGGTAATACAGGAGCTCCTGGGCGCGTTCCAGCGCAAAGGTCGGGATAACGACGTTGCCGCCGCGCCTGAACGTATCACCGATCGCCTCGTACAGCTCCTCGACCGACGGCTCCAGCGGCTTGTGCAGCCGGTCCCCGTAGGTGGTCTCCATGACCACGACGTCGGAGCGGGGCGGCGGTGCCGGATCCCGCACAACCGGTCGGCCGTTATTGCCGAGATCGCCGGAGAACAACACCCTCCGCTGCCGGCCGTTTTCCGCCAGCTCAAGAAAGATGCACGCTGAACCAAGGATGTGGCCGGCATCGATAAAGGTCGCCCGTACGCCAGGAGCCAGATCCATTGGTTGACCATAGCCGGCGCCCCTGCCGAAGAAGTCGAGACTGTACAGCGCGTCCTGCTCGGTGTACAGAGGTTCGATGACCTCTTCGCGATGCCCCCGCCGAGCAGCATGGCGCTGCTTCCCCTGCGCCTCTTCTTCCAGCAGGTTACCGGAATCCAGCATCACCATCCGGGCCAGTTCCCGCGATGCCGGGGTCGTAATGATCTCGCCGCGAAACCCCCGCTTGACCAGGAGGGGTACGCGACCGCAGTGGTCAAGGTGCGCATGGGTGAGCAGCAGGAAATCGATACCGGCCGGATCAAATCCAAAGGGTTCCGCGTTGTCCTCTTCAAGTTCGCGTCCCCCCTGGAAGAGACCGCAATCTATGAGAATCCGTTTCCCCGCACATTCAATCAAGTGGCAGGAACCGGTGACATCCTGGTCGGCACCGTGGAATGACAGTTTCATCTGAACCTCCCTGGTAGTGTGGTGTGATAGTACCCTGAACGGCTATCCCTCATAACGCCCCAATCCGTCAAAGCTTCTTGACCACCTCGCGTGCAGCGGTCACGACCGGGTCCCAGACCGGTGAGAAGGGGGGCGCGTAGCCGAGATCGAGATTGATCATCTCCTCCACCGTAAAACCAGCATGAAGGCAGGTCGCCAGGGTGTCTATCCGCTTGGCTGAACCTTCCATCCCGACGATTTGGCCTCCCAGCAGTCGACCACTACCCTTTTCAGCCAGCACCTTCACCGTTATCTCCCCTGCTCCGGGATAGTACCCCGCTTTGGTTCGGCTCTTGATTACGGCGCTTGCCCACTCGATGCCCAACATCCCGAGCTCCTTTTCCTGAAGGCCGGTACGGGCGACTTCCACCTGACAGATTTTGGTGACCGCGGTTCCCACTACTCCGGGAAACGTGGCGTAGCCTCCTCCTAGGTTGATGCCCGCTACCCGCCCCTGACGGTTTGCAACGGTGCCGAGGGCTATGTAGAAGGGTCTGCGGCTGACCAGATGAAAGGACTCGGCGCAATCCCCTGCCGCCCAGATGCCGGCCATGCCGGTTTCCATCCGTCCGTTCACCTGGATCGACCCTTTCTCGCCGAGGGGGATGCCCGCCGCCGTGGCAAGCGCCGTGTTGGGCCGCACGCCGAGGCCGAGGACCACGATGTCGACCGGAAGGCTCCGCTTATCGGTCACCACTCCCGTGACGTTTCCCCCTTTTGTCTCGAATCCCGTGAGAGCTTCCTCCAGGTAGAGAGTCACCCCGAAATCCCGCAATGTCTGGGAAACCAGCTGCCCCATGTCGTCATCGAGGGTCCCCATCACCTCGGGAGACCTGTCTATCAGCGACACCTCCAGGCCGCGCCTGACCAGGGCTTCAGCCATCTCCAGTCCAATGTAGCCGCCGCCAACGACTACCCCCCTTTTTGCGCCTCCACTATCCAGGATTCGGCGCAGTTCGATACCGCTCTGCAGGGTACTCACCCCGCAGACTGCAACGGCGTCAGCGCCGGGAAGGTCCGGGCAGATCGGCACCGCGCCGGTAGCTATCACGAGTTGGTCATACTGTTCCCACTCCGAGCGGCCACTCTGCAGGTCGCGAACACGTACCTTTCCTCCGGCCCCATCGATCTCTTCAACCTCGTGGAGAATCCTGACGTCAATTCCATCCCGGTCCCGGAACTTTTCCGGAGTGCGGATAACGAGTGACTCTTCCCTGTCGACAACCCGGCCGACATAGTAGGGAATCCCTCAGGCAGAAAACGAGGTGTGGGGACTCCTCTCAAAGACGACGATCTCCAGGTCGGGGCGCCGGCGTTTAGCCTGGGATGCGGCACTCATCCCCGCCGCATCGCCGCCGATAATCACCAAACGCTCTTTTGCCATGGTATACCTCCTGATCGCTGACTGCTGCCATGGGTACAAGCTTACAATCCTTCACGGGAAATACAAATCAGCCGACGTGTACTTCATGAGGTGAAGCGCCTGCCAGGAAGAGCGAACGTCTTTCGGTTATAGACAATAAAAAACGGACGTTTTAGCGTCCGTTGAACTCATTGAAAGCAGTAAAAAGAATTGTCAAGGGCCAACTACAGCTGATCGAATAGCTAGTGCCTGTCATGCTCCTGCCTGAAATCCCGGCCTCGGTCATCGTCCCTGCCTCTACCTCGATTATCGTCCCCACCTTTGTGCCTGACCTCTTTCGGCCAATGCGTTCTCGGCAGTTCCGCCCAAGGGCCACTCCTTGACCTTGAGTACCTCCAGTTGTTGTTCTGATAGTAGTAGTAATAGCCATCCTGATAGTAGTACGGGTCTGAACCCAGTTCGACAACCGGTGGAAGAGGCGAGACCATTACACTTCCGCCGGGGCCTGGTGAGACAAAGCACGCGGTGAGGGTAAAAGCCGCGAATAGCGCAACAAGAACTAAACTTTTCATGAATTTCTCCTTTCCTGACCATAACTGCGTGGACACCGTGTACCAATGGCTATCAAAAATTCCACTGTCGTGCCGCTTCGTGTCACTCTGCCGGAAGAGGCTTGCCGGACTCTATTTCGCGCTTCTCGTGGTAAAAGAAGCGGACCATGTAGTACTCGAAGGGATAGCCGCTTTCATAATAGCGGAAGCTCTGCTGATGCCGCATGTCTATTGCCTCCAGGGTCGTTATCCCCGAGCTGATGGCGAAACTGTCGTCGGAGTTTCCAAACGGATCGATCGCAGTGTAAATCCCGTATCTGATGCCGTTGTCCACGGCTAGCCCTCCCGCGTCGCGCAGGGACGAGGGACCAAATATCGGCAGCACAAGGTACGGCCCGGAGTCGGCACCCCAGTAGCCGAGGGTCTTGCCGAAATCCTCGTCGTGCCGCTCCAGGCCAAAACTGCTGGCCGGATCAAACAAGCCGCCAAGCCCCAAGGTACTGTTTGTCACGAAACGGCCAAGCGTCGTCACAGACTCCGTCCCCTTTAACTGGAACAGGCTGTTGGTAAGATTCCTGACCTCCCCGAGGTTGTTGAAGAAACCGGAGATGCGTTCCTGGAGGAAGGTGGGAGTGACAAACTCATAGCCGTTCACCACAGGGAGAAAGAGGTATTTGTCGAAGTAGAAGTTGAACCGGTACATGCTCCGGTTGAACCCTTCCCAGGGGTCCGCTACCTCGGCGAAGCGCTGATCCCTGAACTCGCTTATGGAGTGCATCGCCGGCACTTCCGTTTGGGTGTTCGATCTGGTCGCGGCACACCCGGGAAGAGACAGTGCCAGCAGCAGGGCGAGGCAGACCCGGTATCGGGAAACAGTCATCGTGGCGACCTCCTTGTCATTTGAAGAAAGCGACCATGTAGTCCAGATTTTCCTGGTACTCGAGGTTGCCCAGATGGCCGCCGCGCGGGTAGATCTTGGTCCGCTCGCCGAAAAGCTGCCTCAGATAATCGAGCTCCGCCTTGGTCAGGATGAAATCGTTCTCGTTGGTCATCACGCCGAACTTGGCAGACGACTTCAGGTACCCTTCGATGCTCCTGAGACTCTCGGACTCGATGAGCGCCTCCTTAGTGAGTCCCGGCCGCCGTTTCTGGAAGTAGGGATAAAAGTACTCGTTTATATAGTCGAAGAAGCTCAAGTGGGTGGAAACCAGGAAATAGTCGAAAAGGGAATCGGTGGAGCTCAGTACACGGTTCTTCGGCACAACGTAGCCGCTGTTGGTCATCACGTCGGAGGCGAAGATCATGCCTGCCAGATTGATGCGGAAGGTGAGCCCGATTAATCCGGCAGTTTCCTCGCGGGAGTAAAGACGCTCCGCGTACATCGCATAGAGAAAATCATCGTTGATGGCGACGAAATTGCCATAGCGGTAGAACTCGCTGAACTTGGAGAACATTTTGTTGAAAAAGACCCCTTGCTTCTTCGGCCCTCCGGGAATCTGCTTCAACATCTCTTCGATCCGGGATATCGAACCGTAGAGGCTTACCGGAGGATTGATCATGAGCACTTTGTGAAAGTTGAAGACCCGGCGCTCCTCGTCCAGCTTCGCCACGAAGGCGGCTTGGCTGGCTCCCAGGCTATAGCCGCACAGGTGGAAGGAGGATACCTCGATGTCATCTTTCACCTCATTCCAGGCGGTCTCCATCACCCGGTACAGGTCAGCAGCGTCCTCGGTCAGGTCGCCGGGGACGCTGCTTCGGGAGGCAGAGATAATAAAATTGGCAAGGGATGGCGACGGCAGGGTAATGACATGGAAGCCAGCCTGGTAGAAGGCTTTCATCATGGTCAAAAGCTTAGGCGCCCGGTCGCTGGCACCGGCGCCGGCGATCAGAAAAACCAGCGGTGCCTTCTGCTCCTGATAGGCGAAGGTACAGCGCACCCCCTCGTCGTAAAAGAAAATCGGTGGCCTCTGTCGGTCCGGGATGACATCAAGCACAAGCTGCCGGGTGCGCAACTTTGCGGTAAACTTGGGCATGAGACTGGCAGGAGTCCCGAGGATGGTGGCTTCATACGATCCCGGAATCGGGTAGCCGTAGCCGCCGTCTGCCGCAAGGCTTGGTACAGGTAGCAGGAGGAGGCAGGCGAGGAACAGCAATCTCAGGTGCGTCATGCAGATGCCTCCATTGCAGGGGTATGCGGGCTGCCACTGCAAAAAAGTCATTTTCCCCGTGGTTAAAAGCCTTGATTTTCGTGCAGAAAGTTTAAAGAAGGTGCCATAGCTGCCGGAGCCCTTCCAACAGCCCTAGTATACCATGAATAACCCCTGCCACAATTGCGTGCCAGAACCACGCTGAGCAAATCAATGTAATGGGGTGACCTACGGGAATCATTGTCCGCCCGCACTATTCCGGCACAAAATAAGGGCATCCGCGTGGATGCCCTTATTCGTTCTCGTATCAAACCCATGTGATCACGCCAGCTTTATTTTTTCACTTTGAATATCGAATGAAAGGTAGCCACCTTCGTCCCGTCCTCATCGAAGACCTCTGCCTCGCCACGGATGGTCCGTTCATCCCGCTCGGCAATCCGCGCCACCGCTTTCACCGTTCCGCCCCGCACCGGGGCATGGAACTTCAGCCCCAGTTCTACGGTGGCAAAGTGGGTACCCTCCGGCAGGACGCTCTTAATAGCCATGGCAACCGCCGTGTCGGCGAGAGATGTCACCGCACCGCCGTGCATGAGCCCCTTCCCTTGGGACAGTTTCACCTTGAAGGGCATGGTCAGCACCGCCGTGCCATCCCTCGCCTCCAGGATCGACATTCCCAGGTACTCCTCGAACGGTGCGCAGGCAATCCATTCCGGCAATCGGAACGGCAGCGGTGCACCGGCGATCATGGGCTCTTCATAGACTTTCTTGTACACGATTCCTCCTTTGCTCACCCGGGCCTCACTCTTTCCGCTTCACGTCAGGTACCGGCATATCAAGTTTTCCCAGCACTTTTACCATGTCGTCCCAGACGTCCCAGAATTTACCCGTATCCTTTTTGTTGTGCAGGAGAAAAGAGGGGTGAAAGGTCGGCATGAGGGGGATGCCGTGGTAATCGTGGAATGTGCCCCGCAGCTTGGAGATGGGGGCCTTCGTCCCCAGAAGGGTCTGGGCAGCGAACGTGCCGAGCGCAACGATGATCTCCGGAGCAATCGCCCTCACCTGGCGGAGGAGGAACGGCCCGCATTGTTCGATCTCGGCTGGTTCCGGGTTGCGGTTTCCTGGCGGGCGGCACTTGAGGACATTGCAGATGTAAACATCCTCGCGCTTCATCCCCATGCGGGTAATGATACGGTTCAGAATCTGTCCCGCCTCCCCCACGAACGGCTCACCCTGAAGATCCTCATCACGGCCGGGAGCCTCGCCGACAAAGAGTATACGGGCCCCGGGATTTCCGACCCCGAACACGAGGTTGGTCCTGGACTTGCCAAGGGAGCAGCGCTGGCACTCCCCGAGGTCAGCCCGGATCCGGCCAAGGCTCTCCCCTTCATCGGCAGGCATGGCAGCAGCGGTCACCGCAGCGTCAGAACCGGCTTCAATCTTCCTGCCGGCCTTTTCCTGCACGGCCCACGGCAGCCCATCCACACCGCTTTCCCGCAACTCCTCCAGATACCCCTTCAGCGAGGCAACCAGGTCGGCCGCCGATCCATCCGCCGTCATCCCAAACCCCTTTACTTTTGCGTAAATATTCAATATCATTTGCCCCTATGCTATTCATCGGGGCAGCGCTGCTGCTTATCATATGTACCCCCGCCGACGCCCTGGCCTGGGGGGGCGGTATTCACCTGCAGTTGGGAACGGCGGTATTGAACAACCTGACGGCAGTCCGTCCCGCCATCGCAGCCATCATTGAAGCCTACCCCTACGACTTCCTCTACGGCTGCGTCGCCGCCGACATCACCATCGGCAAGAAATTCACCCACTTCCTCCTCCACTGCCACCGCTGGCAGGTCGGGATGAAGGTCCTGGAGAACGCCGGCCCCGACCCCCAGAAGGCCTGCGCCTACGGCTATCTCTCCCATCTGGCCGCAGACACCATAGCCCACAACTATTTCGTCCCGTTCAAGGTGATGCGGAGCTTCGCCACCCTGACCCTGAAACATGCCTACTGGGAGATGCGCTTCGAGAACTTCGTGGAGCGGGAGATATGGGAGACTGCCCGGAAGGTATCCCAGGAGAACTACCGGGCCAACGATGCCCTGCTGCGCAAGGTCCTGTCGGACACCATCTTCTCCTTCGGCACCAACAAGCGGATATTCAACTCCATCCTCCTGGTAAGCCGGCTGGAAAAGTGGCAGCAGGTGCTGCAGACCCTGAGCGACACTTCCCGCTACAACCTGGACGAAAGCGACCGGGAGGAGTACATGGGGCTCGCCCGGGAGGCGGTGTTCGACTTCCTCAACGAGATGGAAGAATCACGCTACTTCCGCGCCGACCCTACCGGCGAACGGGCGCTGGTGACTGCCGAGGCGGTACGCAAGAACCTGAGGCTCCTCTACCGGAGCGGCAAGCTGACCAAGGAACAGGCACTGGAACAACTG
Organism: Geobacter sp.; assembly: GCA_003574885.1. Lineage (GTDB taxonomy): Bacteria > Desulfobacterota > Desulfuromonadia > Geobacterales > Geobacteraceae > Geomobilimonas. The sequence continues at coordinate 219,507 of PJFC01000004.1, read as the reverse complement.
GACGAGATGAAAGGAAAGCTGCGCGAGGCGATCTGGGAACCGGAGCAGCTCCTGCAGATCCTCTCCACCGAATAGCCTTTCACCTTTCACCTTTCACCTTTCACCTTTCACCTTTTTCCCTTCCATCACCCGGTCGAGAATCACGTTCGCCACGTCGTCCTTCTCCATGAGCGGCAGCTCCTCCACCCGGCCATCCCGGTAAAGGAGCCTGACGATGTTGGTGTCCACGTTGAAACCTGCCCCGGTCTGGCCCACATCGTTAGCCACGATGAGATCAAGGTTCTTCTCGTTCAATTTTTTCGCGGCATTCTCCAGAAGGCTTTCGGTCTCGGCGGCAAAGCCGACCAGAAACTGCCCCCCCTTGTTCGCCCCCAACTCCGCAAGTATGTCGGGATTCCGCACCAGTTCGACAGTTTCAGGATGGTCGGACTTCTTGACCTTGTCCACCGCGCGCCGTGCAGGGCGGTAATCCGCCACGGCAGCCGCCTTGATGACGATTGACGAGGAGGCGTATCGTTCCAGCACCGCTTCCCGCATCTCCAGGGCACTGCATATTGGGACGATCCCTACCCCCCAGGGGGCGTCGAGACAGGTCGGCCCCGTCACCAGGGTAACTTGCGCTCCACGACGGCTGGCCGCCCGGGCTATGGCATATCCCATCTTTCCCGAAGAGTAGTTACTGATGAAACGGACGGGGTCCAGTTCTTCCCTGGTCGGTCCGGCCGTCACCAGTACGCGCTCCCCGCCCAGGTCATGGGGAGTAAGGACTGCCATGACAGCTTCCAAAATGGCCGCCGGGTCCTGAAGTTTTCCCTCCCCCTCCCAGCCGCAGGCGAGCATCCCCCGGACGGGCTCAACGAAGAGGTAGCCGTGGGTCCTGAGCCGCTCCTCGTTCTCCCGGTAGATGGGGTTTTGATACATATTGACGTTCATGGCCGGGGCGATGAGGACCGGCGCTTTCGTGGCCATGACCGTAGTGGTGAGCATGTCGTCGGCTATGCCGTTGGCCAGCTTGCCGATGACGTTGGCGGTTGCCGGAGCAATGATGAACAGGTCCGCTCGGTCGGCCAGGGAGATGTGGCCGATCTCCTGCTCGGAGATCAGATTGAACAGCTCCGTGTGGACCGGGTTCATGGAGAGGGTCTGGAACGTAAGCGGCGTCACGAACTCCGTGGCGGATTTGGTCATGACAACATGGACGGTGGCACCGGCCTTGGTCAGCAGGCGAAGAAGCTCAACCGCTTTGTAGGCGGCAATCCCGCCAGTGATGCCGAGTATTACCACTTTATCCTTCAGCATAGTGCCTCCGTCAGAGCGAAATGTACGGATTGTGCAGCCGTTCGTGACCGATGGTGGTGGACGGCCCATGTCCCGGAAAGGCCCGGGTTTCATCCGGCAGGGTCATGAGCTGGTCGCGGATGCTCTCAATCAGCGCCTGGTGAGAGCAGCCGGGGAAATCAGTCCTCCCGACCCCGTCGGCAAACAGGGTGTCTCCCGTTATGACGATCCCCTCCTCCGCCAGGTAAAGGCAGCACCCCCCCGGCGAGTGCCCCGGCGTATGGAGCACCCGGAGGGAATGGGTGCCGAACGATACGGTCATGCCATCTTCCAGTACACGGTCGGGCCGGGGGGAGTTCTCCGTGACAAGGTTGTACATGGCGGCTGCGTCGGCGGCACGGGTCAGGTAGTGAATGTCCCCCTCATGGATAAGGAGCTGGGCGCCAGTGGCTGCCAGGACAGCTTTGTTTCCCCCCACGTGGTCGAAGTGTCCGTGGGTGTTGATGACATGGCTGATCTTCAGTCCGAGGCGGGAAACTGCAGCCAGAACCCGCTCCGCGTCCGCACCCGGATCGATCACCACCCCCTCGCCGGTCTCTTCACAGCCGAGAATGAAGCAGTTCACCTCCAGCGGTCCGACCACAACGGTTTCAAATATCATTGCATACCTCGCTCATTTGTCTAAAAAATATCCCCTCAGAACAGGTCCAGGTTCTTTTCCTTCAGTTGCTCAAAGGGATTGTTGTGAAAGTTTTTCCGTTCCGTCCCTTCCTTCACCTGCTCGCGGGGTGCAGGCACCTGCTCCTCGGGAACCACCTCTACCGGCAGCGGCGAATCTTCCCCGTCAAGGCAGTTCTCCTTGAAGAAGTAGCGGTCATAGAGACGGTGGTAGGCGGTCCAGCGGGACGGATTGTCAGGCTCCTTCCGGATATGGGTACGGATGCCGTTGATCTTGGAATCCAGATCGTCGAGATAATTGAGAATGGTCGCCTCAAGTGTCTTGGGACGCTTGGGGGAGCCGTATTCGTACTGGCCGTGGTGGGAGAGGAGCATGTGCTTGAGAAGCATGGCCAGCTCCGGCGGGAAACCGGGGAGAGTGACAAGCTTCTCCTGGATCATCTCCACACCGATGGTAATATGCCCCAGAAGCTTCCCCTCATCGGTGTAATCGAAAGAGCGCTGGTAGGCCATCTCCCGCACCTTTCCCACGTCGTGGAGCAGTGCTCCCGCAATGAGGAGATCGCGGTTTATCCCCGTGTACAGCGGTACGATGCTGTCCACCAGCCTGGCTACTGCAAGGGAGTGCTCAAGGAGCCCCCCCAGATAGACATGATGCATACCCTTGGCTGCCGGCGCTAGCCGGTAGGATGCCATGAGCACCGGATCGTCAAAAAAGGCCGACAGGAGCTGCCGGAGGTTATCGTCAGCCAGGGTCGCGCAGAGTGCTGCCAGTTCGGTCTCCATCTCCTGGATGTTACGATCCGTTTCGGGGAGGAAGTCGGCCAGTTCCACCTCATCATCCGGAATCCGCCGCAGTTCGGCAATGATCAGCTGCATCTTCCCCAGATAGACCGTCGCCTTGCTCCGGATAGCGACAAAGTCGTCCCTCCCGAAGGTGGCCGCCAGGGTGTCCACGTTGTCCCACACCTTGGCCTCCACCTCGCCGCTCTTGTCCATGAGGCGAAGCGTCAGGTACGGCTTGCCGTTCTTGGCCATGGCCATGATCTTGTCCTTGACGAGGAAGACCGCGTCCACCTGGTCCCGTTCCCGGATATCTGCTACGTATGTTTTGCGCAAATCCCTCTCCTTAAAACTCTTGAAACAAATTTTACTGCTGAAAGTCCCGAACAAGGGTATCAGGGTTGATACCGTCACATCATAACATGAAAGAGATCATCGGGTTTTATCCTGATTATCCTGTGTATCCCTGTTAATTCAATTTTCTGTTTGCTCTGCGGTTTGCTGTCCGCAATTCAAACTACCGGCGATTGCATCCGCCACCCGGATGCCGTCCAGCGCGGCGCTCATGATCCCTCCTGCATAACCGGCCCCTTCTCCCGCCGGATACAGGCCCTGCAGAGACACCGACTGGAAGTCCTCTCCCCGCACGATCCGGAGCGGAGCCGACGTCCGTGTCTCCACGCTGGTCAGGGTAGCCTCACCGGTGACAAATCCCCGCATCTTCCGGTCGAAATGGACCAGCCCTTCCCGCAGAGTCGTGACCACGTAGTCAGGCAACACCTGGGCAAGGTCGGCTTCCCGCACCCCTGGACGATATGAGGAGGTCAGGGGGTGGGACCCTGGATGGCCAAGAAACGACAGCATGTTCTGGGCGGGGGCCCGGTAATCGCCCCCCCCGATACGGAATGCCAGCCGTTCCCAGATACGTTGGAACTCTACCCCTGCAAGGGGACCGGTACCGGGGAAATCCTCCCGCCCCACCGACACCACCAGCGCACTGTTGGCATAGGGGGAATTGCGAAGGTGACCGCTCATGCCGTTGGTAACTACCCCCTCCTCCTCTGACGCGCTGGCCACCACCACGCCTCCCGGACACATGCAAAAGGAATAGGCTGAGCGACCGGTATTGGCATTGTTGTAGGTCAGCTGATAATCGGCCGGGGGAAGCCGGGGGTGGGACGCAAGACCGTACTGGATCCGGTTGATAAGCTCCTGGGGATGTTCAACCCGCACCCCGATGGCAAACGGCTTGGGCTCAAGGTGGAGCTGGCGCTCCGCCAGCATCCCGTACGTGTCGCGAGCGCTGTGCCCCGGCGCAAGCACCAGTATATCACAAGGACATTCCTCGCGCCCGTCAATTATGACGCCGTTCAGCCTGCCATTGTGGACAACGAGATCGGTGAGCCGTTTCTGGAAACGGACCGTCACCCCCTGTGCCTCCAGGTGCCGGCGAAGAGCCGTTACGACTCCACGCAGCTGATCGGTGCCGATATGGGGCTTTGCAAGCCAAAGAATATCCGGCGGGGCGCCGAAACGTACCAGCCGGTCGAGAACGTAGCGGATGTTGGGGTCTTTCACCCGGGTCGTCAGCTTACCGTCGGAGAAGGTCCCCGCCCCCCCCTCGCCAAACTGGACATTGCTCTCCGGATCGAGCTTCCCCCCGCTCCAGAAGGCCTGCACGTCCCTGACCCGGTCGGAAACGGGCTTGCCCCGTTCCAGGAGGAGAGGAGAAAGGCCGTACTCGGTAAGCCGTAGCGCGGTGAACAGCCCCGCCGGGCCGGCGCCGACAACCACGATCCGCCGGGAATCAGTCAGCCGGGGAAGAACCGTTTCGGGCGAAGCCGGAATCTGTGTGAGGTCGGAATCACCGCCGTAACGCTCCCAGAATGACCTTTCGTCGTCAAGAGTAAATTCTACGGTGCAGACAAACTTGATGCGTGGTTTCTTGCGGGCGTCGATCCCTTTCCTCACCAGATTGATGGAGAGGACAGAGGATGGGTGAAGGCCAAAGCGGTCGCACAGCAGGTTCTCGAGCCGGTCATCAGCTTCGTCAAGATTGAGGATGAGATTGCGCAGCAGAAAGGGCATGGGGACGGTCAGTTGGAGGTCTGCAGGATTTTATGGCGCTCCAGCAGCTGTTCGACAATGATGACGATATCGAGGGGATTGGTGGATTTGGGGATATGGACCTTGGCTCCCATTTCCGCTATTTCGTGTTCATGGGGGGCACCCCTGAACATGGAGGTAAGCAGGATGATGACCGGATCCCGGTCACCTGCCAGACGCTTGATTTCCATGCAGGTACTGACCCCTCCCATGCGCGGCATGATGAGATCGGAAATCACTACATCAGGTGCATTGTCGATGAAGGATTTTATGCCTGCAATGCCGTTGTCGGCGGTAACGACCACGAATTCACTCTGTGAAAAAGCATCAGACAATACCTTGAGGAAATAAGGGTCGTCATCGATAAGCAGGACTTTTCTGCAGGGGGATTCCATCGCATCCTCACGGGGGTTTCAGATGCCCGCATCATACAAAAAAGAGCGCTAAAAGGAAAGGGTAAACAGGTCAAGAGCCAAGGGGGAGTCTGATACGGAACGTGGTACCGTTTTCGCCGGTTTTTTCCACCTCGATTTTCCCCTTGTAGGTCTTCACTATCCGGAGGACCACCGCCAGCCCCATGCCGGTCCCGCTGCTCTTGGTAGTGAAAAAGGGGTCGAAGATATTAGGGATGTTTCCCTCGGGGATACCGGGCCCGTTATCGCTTACCCGGATGGTTATCTCCCGGTCATCGTGATCCAGTTCCACGCCAAGGATTCCGTTTTCAGGCATCTCGTGCAGGGAATTGAGAAAGAGGTTGGTGAATATCTGTTCGATTTCGGAGGCATCTGCCGGTATTGCCGGGGGGATGCGGTGATAACGCCGCTCCACCGTTACCCGCTTGACCTCGATCTGGGGCCTGAAAACGTCCAGGATGCCATCGATTATCTGGTCGATCCGCACATCCCGAATCTCGTACCTTGGACGCTTGGATGCGTCAAGAAGCTTGCGGAGGATGTTGTCTATCCGGTCGATCTCTTTGATGATTTTATCGATGTAATCCTGCTTCTCTGCCTCTTCCAGGCCGCTCTTGATGAGCTGTACGAAGAGATTGATGGAATTGAGCGGGTTCCGTATCTCGTGAGCCATTCCCGCGGAGAGGTAGCCCAACGTAGCAAGTTTCTCAGCCTGGACAATCTCCGCCTGAGCTCGCTGCAGCGCCTCGGTCTTTTCCTGGACACGAGCCTCCAGCTCATGGTTCCACGCCTCAATTTCCGCCAGGAGATGTTCCCGCTCCCGAAGCAGTTCCCGGTTGTTTATCTCGATCTCCCGGATGTGAAGGACGTTCTCTATCCGTTCGGCCAGGTCCTGGTTGTTGAACGGCTTGAGCAGGTAATCGGAGGCTCCGGCCTTCATAAGTTCAACGGCAATCTCTTCGTTCCCCTTGCCGGTGAACATGATAACGTAGGTGTCGGGGAAACGCCGCCTGATCTCCCTGAGGGCGGTGAGGCCATCCATGCCGGGCATCATGTAATCGAGAAGGACAAGCTTTGGCCGATGCACCTCGGCAATCTCAAGACCCGTGATTGCATCCTGGGCGGTAAGCACCTGGTAGCCACGGTTTCTCAGTATGATAGAGGTGAGATCGAGGATGACTTTTTCGTCATCGATTATCAGTATCGTCGTGGATTTCTGCGTGGATTCTGTCATAGGGGTGCCAGAATATTTCGTTTTTACCGGAGATTTCGATCGAATTCGGTCGTATATGAAAAAGAAAGGGCAGCGGTCGGCTGCCCTTTATTCGTGCGCCCCGGCGAGGCAGATTCTTCCCTCAGGGGAGACGGACGGTCATGACCGGACACTTGGCACTCCTGACAACCCGTTCGGCGGTACTGCCGAAAAGGAAGTGATCGAGTCCCTTGCGCCCCTGGGTCCCCAGAACGATGAGAGAGATGTTTTCCGCTTCGGCCTTTTTCAGGATTTCTTCATAGGGGATACCGGCGATGATCAACGATTCATAGTTGGTAAAGTCCGCCATCTTTGCCTGGCAGAATTTCTGCATCATCTTCTCCGCCCCCTCCTCTATCTCTTTCTCCAGCTTTTCAAAGGAGATATGGGGGACGTAGAAGCCCCGGAGATCGACCGGTTCGTTGATGACATGAACCAGGTAGAGTTTGGCGTTGAACTGCCGGGCAAGAGAGATAGCGTACTCAAAGGCATGCTCGGAGTTTTCTGAAAAATCGGTGGCAAACAGTATTTTTTCCAGATTCATAGTGCCCCTCCCGTTGCGGAATCAAGCAGATTCAGTGATTGTTTTCCTTGAATATCTTTTTGAGGATCGATTTCAACTCGTCCATTTTGACCGGCTTGTTGATATATTCGAACGCGCCGAGATTCATCGCCTCGATGTACGACTCTACCCCCCCGTAGGCGGTTACCATTATCACGTTGCTTTTGGGAAAGCTTCTGTTCAGTTCCTTAAGAAAGTTGATGCCATTCATTTCAGGCATGTTGATATCGGTAACGATAAGGTTGACGTCCTGCTGCCTCAAATAGTTAAGGGCCTCGTAACCGTTGGATACACTATCAACAACAAAACCTTCTTTGACAAGGAGACGCGACAGGCCGATACGGGCATTTTCTTCATCGTCTACGACAAGGATTCTCTTCTGATCTCGCGACAAAAGCAAACTCCACACTGAGGGGATCATCTACCTGATTCAGTCTAACATGGAGTTATACCCTGTCAAGACAGGTCACTGGCCCTTTTCCCATGGGCTACCTTCTCCCGCAGCTTGACCGCCGTCAGGATGAGGTTGGCAATTATGGATACGAAGTATATCTCGTCGTCAGAAAAGGTCTTCAAGGCCGTCGAATTGAGGTTGATGACACCATACACCTCGTTCTTATCCGCAATGGGAAACGAAAGCATGGCATTGAATTTCTCCTCCTGCAATTCGGGAAAGTACTTATAACGGGAGTCCTTGGAGGCATTGCTGAGGGCTATGTACTGGTTGTCCCTGGCAACGGAACCGGTGATCCCCTCCCCTATCTTGATACGGATCTTGCCCACAAATTCCGCATCGAAGCCGTGGGTTGCGGCAAGTACCAGTTCACCTCCCTCTGCCAGGTAGATGCTGCAGACACTCACCTTGAGCTGGCCGGCCATTTTCTGGGCAACCTTCTGGAGGACCTGGGAGAGTTCGAAATCGGATGAGACAAGCATACTGATCTCTTCCAGGGAGATGATCTCAAGGTGCTCCCGGTTGGCCTTCTGCATGGTCAGCACCATCTTCCCCTTTTCACTCTCGATGAAAGGGGTGAAGATTGCCTTCTGGTAAAAGGGATTAACAGTCTTGACCTTTTCCGTCATCGTACGGAAATCGGAAAAACCGCAACTACAGGTCATTTTTACCCGGTAGCTGTCCACCCGCTCACTCTTCATCACCCTGCCGCATTTTCGGCAACGCGCCGCCAGTTGCATACGAAACAATCTCCTTGTCGTTAAATCGTTCTATATCCCGTATCCGAACATTCAAACATCGGATCTGTCATGGTCCGTCAGCCTTCAGTTCGATGTGAGCCGTCTCGCCGGGCCCTCCGAAAGGCTTGAGCGGTTTCCCGTTGAATTCTCCTTCTATGCCGCCGGCATTTCCCATATCGAGGGCGAAAAGGCGCTCCCCTTTCCATTCGATCAGGTCCCCCGCCTTGAGGTCGTACTGCTGGGAAATAGAGCCATCAATGGTAATATTCAGCCAACTATCCTGATTTATCTTGAGCCGCAGGACAATACCTTTCACCGGTTGTTCGGAAGGAGGAGTGGTTATATCGGTGGGGGGAAGCACGGGCAAGGGAGCAGCTGAAGTCGAGGGAACCGTCACGGAGGTCCGGACCGGGAGCACCGGCACCGTCACACTTGCAGGAGGTGGTGTAGATCGGACCTGCGGGGCTGTGTGGGGGGTCGGCTGCTTGTCATCGAGGAGATACGCCACCACCAGAACCAGGATGAGAAGCATGAATGGTATAAGCCAACGTCCCTTGCCGCTCCTTGGCGGGGTATCCTCACGGGAAGACGTATTCTCAGCTGCTGACCGGGTCGACCTGGGTACGGAGTCGCGCTCGAACATTCCAACGACGGCATCACCGGAGAGCCCAAGGTACCCGGCATAGATGCGCAGGAATCCCTTAACATAGGCGGGATTCGGCAGTTTGTCGAACTTCCCCGCTTCAAGGGCGGCGAGGTAGTTTTTGCCGATACGGGTTACCCGGGCAGCATCGTCCAGACACAGGCCACGTGCCTCCCGGGTTTCCCTCAGGTAGACGCCAACAGGCTTTTCGCCGTTATGGCCGGAATCCGATTCAGGCACGCCGTCCCTCACTTGAGCACATCGAGGTACTCCCTGGCAAGCTGGCCCAACTCGGAATCAGGTGCAATACGCAGAACCTCACGAAAAGCCGCGGCAGCCGCCCTGTTTTCCTTCTGCTTCAGGTTGGCAAGTCCGAGATTGTAGTAGGCATTGACGTAATTTTTATTAAGTTCGATCGCCCGGCTGTACTCTGCAATCGCCAGGTCGGTCTTGTCCATGGCAAAATAGACTTTCCCCAGATTGAGCCGAGCACGGGGTTCTCTGGGGTTGTTACCGACCACTGCACGGAGAACGGACAGGGCGCGGGGATAATCCCCCTTATTGAAGTAGGCGATTCCCAGATTGATGTTGGCAGCCTCCTGGTTCTGAAAGAAGATATCGTCTGCCACCACCTTGAACTGGATTATGGCATCATCCCAGCGCTTCATTTCCAGGTAATTGACACCCAGGTCATTACGGGCATTGGAATTGTTCGGTTTCAAGGCCAGGGACTTCAGAAAGCGCTGTTCCGCCAGATCGTACTTCTTTTTTTCGAAATAGGTCCTTCCCAGGTAGTAAAGGAGGTCAGGGTCGTCCGGTGTGAGTTTTTCCGCTTCGGTCAACTCGACCAGGGCGCTGGTGTAATTCCCTTCAGCAAAATGGGAAAGCCCCATCTGGTAATGGTAGGAGGCCTTCTTGGTGGCAGCGGAACCCGCAGCGCAGGAGAGGCAGAGTGAGGCAGCAAAGATGATACCGACGAGCTTGACGAGCTTCACATTTACTCCTTGTCCCGACGGGTTGGGGCACCTTGCCAGCACGCAAACGCCTATCCGTAAGGAGATTGTAAATACTGGCAGCCAAAACTAGCAGATTTGCAGGTTTCTGTCAATCACGGCGCCGGGCAGACACGGGCGGAGTGGAATATTTAGTCATTCAGACCTTCGAAATGGGTCATTGTCTTGAAGATACGGTAGCGCTCCTCGATTTCAGGGTAGCTAAGACGTTTCAGGCGATTGAGGCTGAAATCCTCCACGTTGAAGGATGCCATGACGCTTCCGAAGACGATCCCTTGGCGGATTCCCTCTTCTGACAGATTGCCCGTATTGGCGATGTACCCCATAACCCCGCCGGCAAAGGTATCGCCGGCACCGGTAGGATCGAACACCTCTTCCAACGGATAGGCAGGAGCAGCAAAGATGGATGACCCGGTGAACATGAGTACGCCGTACTCCCCCCGCTTCACCACCAGCCGTTTGCAGCCGAGGGCCACAATCTGTTTGGCCGCCTTGACCAGATTCGACTCACCGGTGAACTGGCGCGCCTCCCCTTCGTTGATAACCACCATATCAACCCGCTGCAGCACCTTTTTCAGTGCCTCCGGCTTGGAGGATATCCAGAAATTCATGGTATCGCATGCCACCCACTTGGCACCTCTCACCTGGTCGAGCACTTCGAGTTGAAGCTCCGGGTCGATATTGGCAAGAAAGAGGTAGTCGGCGTCGCGGTAACTTTCGGGAAGGTCGGGACGAAACTGGGTCAGTACGTTGAGCTGGGTGTCGAGGGTCTGAGCCTCGTTCAGGTCGTAACCATAACGTCCTGACCAGTGGAAGGTCTTGCCGGGGATGCGCGCTAACCCGCGGAGGTCGATATCACGGGAGCAGAGGAACTGGACATGCTCCTCGGGGAAATCCTCACCCACAACCGCCACCATCGAGACATCGGTAAAAAAGCTGGCCGAGGTGGAAAAATACGTGGCCGAGCCGCCGAGCACGTTCTCTCCTCTGCCGAAAGGGGTTTCTACCGTATCAAATGCCACCGTGCCGACGACGACGATGCCCATGGGGATCTCCTTGATTAGAGGTATTTGCCGATTATAAGGTCGAGATTCTGCCGCGCAACGGCCGGAATGTGGGATTTTTCGGTGATGATGGAGAACTGCAGGGCAGTTGCGCAGGGACAGCTGCGTTCACCGCCGATCTCGGCGACGGCATGGCGAATGATATTCTTCGCCATGGTAACATTCTGCTTGATGATGGCCACAATCGCGTCGACAGTCACGTCGTCGTGGTGTTCATGCCAGCAGTCATAGTCGGTGGAGAGGGCGATGGTGCCATAGCATATCTCCGCCTCCCGTGCCAACTTGGCCTCGGTCAGGTTGGTCATGCCGATGACCGAAGCACCGAATGACCGGTAGAGCAGGGACTCGGCGCGGGTGGAGAACGCAGGCCCCTCCATGCAGATGTAAGTGCCACCCTGATGCACATTCGCTCCCGCCTTGCAAGCTGCAGTGTAGAGGATGTCCGACAGGGAGCCGCATACCGGGTCGGCAAAACCGACGTGTGCCACGATCCCCTCGCCAAAAAAGGTATCCTTCCTGATACCCTTGGTCCGATCGATGAACTGGTCGGGAATAACAATATCTCCGGGAGGGATTTCCTCTTTCATGCTTCCCACGGCCGAGACGGAGATTATCCGCCCAACCCCCAGCTTCTTCATGCCATAGATGTTGGCCCGGTAGTTCACCTCGGAGGGAAGGAGCCGATGCCCCCGACCGTGACGGGGGAGAAAGACCATCCGCACCCCTTCCAGGTTCCCGGTGACAAACGTATCGGAGGGAGCGCCAAACGGCGTATCAACCGTCACCTCCCGGATATCCGCCAACCCTTCCATCTCGTAGAGCCCGCTTCCACCGATCACACCGACAATCTGTTCCGCCATGTTCGTCCCCCTCTTTTGTAACGAGACTGATGTAGATTTGAACGTCGAACCTAGAGCGTTGAACCTTGAACGGATTTGTCCAACCGCCCCTTCAACTGTCCGCAGGCAGCCGAGATATCACCTCCCCGGCTTGCCCGGGTGATGACGGTGAAATGCTTTTCCAACAGGTATGTGTGGAAACGGTCAATAGCTTCCTGGGTGGGCGCCCGGAACGAACACCCCTCATGCTCATTGAATGCAATCAGGTTGATTTTGCAGGGGATATCGCTCACAAGCCGTACCAGCCTGCGCGCATCATCGAGGGTATCGTTCAGGTCCCTGATCAGCACATACTCAAAAGTAATATAACGTCGGGAAGGAAGGGGAAAGCGTCTGCAGGCGGCAAGCAATACCTTGAGCGGATACCTGCGGTTGACAGGCATGATCCGGTCACGCAGTTCGTCGGTCGTGGCGTTGAGGGAAACCGCCAGATTGACCGTTACCGATGCCCCGAGAATATCCAGCTCTGACACGAGGCCGGAGGTAGAGACCGTCACCCGGCGGTTTGAAAACTGCAGCCCATCATTATCGATGAGAATCCTGATAGCAGGGACGACATTGTCCAGGTTTGCCAGCGGCTCCCCCATTCCCATGAACACGATATTCCGTATCTCAGCATCACGCTTGACGGCACAGACCTGGTTAACGATTTCAGCGGTCGTCAGGTTACGCGTGAGTTTGAAGGTGCCGGTCAGACAGAACTCGCAGGCCATGGCGCAACCGACCTGGCTGGAAATACAGAGGGTGTTGCGTCCCTCGTCCGGTATCAGCACCGACTCCACGCTGGCACCATCTTCCAGGCGGAACAGGTACTTTCGCGTTCCGTCCGTCGAGACTTCCACCACCTCCGGCTGCAGGTCACTGATGCAGGAAGTCGCCGCCAATTCTGTACGGAATTCCCGGGAAAGGTTGGTCATCGATGCGAAGTCGGTCACTCCCTGCTGGTAGATCCACTTGAAGATCTGCCGTGCGCGGAACCGCTCCTTCCCCTGTCCTGCAATTAAGGCTTCGAGCTCAGGGAGGGTCAAATTTTTCAGGTCAACAGTATTCATGGGTATGGATATGAAAAAGCCCTTCGTATGAAGGGCTTGTTGTCATCTCAGTTCGATTCGGTTCAGACCAGTTCAAGCTGGCTGAAAAAATAGGGAATCTCAAATGCAGCCGTTTCCGGGGCGTCGGAACCATGGGCCGAGTTCTCTTCGATGCTGACACCGAAGTCCTTACGGATGGTACCTGGTTCAGCATTGGCCGGATTAGTGGCACCCATCACCTCGCGCCATTTGGCAATGGCATTCTCCCGCTCCAGTACCAGAACCACTACGGGGCTACGCGACATGAAGGCGCAGAGGTCGTTAAAGAAGGGGCGTTCCTTGTGCACATAGTAGAACCCTTCCGCCTGTTCCTTGCTCAGGTGGATCTTCTTCATGCCCACTATATTGAAACCGGCTTCTTCAATCTTGGCCAACACCTTGCCGGTTATCTTGCGTTCCACGGCATCGGGTTTGATGATTGCAAATGTTCTTTCCATTAATTCCTCCAAAGTAAACGCTGTATAGTAACGAGCATATTATAAGACCGATCTATCTATCATGTTGATGTCACACATGTCAAGACGTTTCTGGGGTACAAATAAAATAGCCTACAGAATGAATTCTGTAGGCTATTTTTGTCCAGAACAAACAGGGAACCGAGATTACTTCTTCTCAGCCGGAGCAGCAGGGGCAGCCGGAGCAGCCTCAGGAGCCTTGGCAGAAGACATCGGTTTCTGTTCGGGAGCTTTCTGCTCAGCGGCAGGAGCCGGAGCCGGAGCTTCCTCTTTCTTCTTGCAACCAGCAGTGAATGCCAGTGCGAAGGTCAGGCACAGAGCCAAAGAGATCAGTTTTTTCATTGACGTAATCACCTCTTTTCTTTTTTGATTACCATTATGGCGCAAAGCGCATGGTTTTTTTCGGAGACAACAAATGCGAAATATACTACCTTTAAGATAAATGTCAACTTTTTTTTAGTCGCCTGTAATTTTTGCTTATCACGGAATTTCAGCCAGTTAGAAAACGCTAGGATCTCAACGTGAAATAACCGGTTACAGATTTATACAAACCATTTTGATATTCGTCATTTCCTCCATGGCATAACGCACCCCTTCACGCCCCAGACCGCTTTCCTTATTACCTCCGTAGGGCATGTGGTCGACCCTGAACGTGGGCACATCATTAATAATGACACCACCGACATCCAGTCTTTTAACGGCTTTGAATGCCTTGTTGATATCGTTCGTATAGACCCCTGCCTGAAGGCCATACACCGAGTCATCCGCCATATCCAGTGCCTCGTCAAACGTATCATAGGGGAGGACCGAAACGATCGGCGCGAAAACCTCCGAACACATCACTTTCATCTCTCGGGTTACGCCGATCAGAATGGTCGGCTGCAGACAGTTGCCGACCGCCTCGCCGCCGGTTGCGATGATTGCTCCCATTTTTTTGGCCTCTTCGAGCCACTCCAGCGATCGTTCAAGCTCCTTGCGGCTGATCATCGGGCCGATATCACACCCCTTGTCCAGAGGGTCGCCAACCTTGAGCTGGCGTGTTGCGGCAACAAACTTTTCGATGAATTCCGCATACCGATTGCGGTGGACGAATATCCTCTGCACCGAAATGCAGACCTGCCCGGAGTTTGCAAAACTTCCGACGACACAACGACCAACCGCGGCATCCACATCGCCGTCTTCCTCAATTATGGTCGGCGAATTGGAGCCAAGTTCAAGGGTAACCCTCTTCAATCCACAGCGCGCCTTGATCTCCCTTCCCACAGGCGGGCTCCCGGTAAAGGTGATCATGGCAAGCCGTTCATCCTCAACGAGCCGGTTACCGACGGTAACGCCGCTTCCGATAACCAGATTCAGCGCCCCGGCGGGCAAGCCGGCCTCCACGAGAATTTCGGCAAGCTTAATTGCTGCAAGTGGTGTCTTTGTGGCCGGCTTGAGCACTAGGGCATTGCCTGCAGCAAGTGCAGGAGCCACCTTGTGTACCACAAGATTGAGGGGGAAATTGAACGGCGTGATCGCACCGATCACACCAATGGGGGTCCGCAGGTAAAAGCCGAAACGTCCGGCAGAAACCGGCGAGGCATCCATGGGGACGATCTCGCCATGGCTCGCCTTCGCCTCAAGAGCTGCAAAGCGTAGCGTCTCTGCACTCCGCTCGGCCTCGGCCAGGGCGAATTTCCATGATTTGCCCGCTTCCCTCGCGATAATCTCCGCCACTTCATCCTTATCCCTCAACAGGAAATCTGCAGCGCGATTAAGGATATCGGACCTTTTATAGGCAGGCAGCGCTGCCATTGAGGAAGCCCCCTCGAGTGCCACATTAATTGCATGATCTACTTCTGCGGTGGATGCCTCGGGGACAATACCTATAACAGAATCGTCATAAGGATTGATCACCTCGATCCCGTTCCACCCCTCACCCACCCACTCACCACCGACAAGTACGCTGTATCGTTTTACCATGAGCTCCTCCCGCAGAGTCCATTATTTCTTGCCAAAAGCCGGTCAAATATATTACGTTAGGCAAACATTAGCAACCATTACCATAGGGGGACAGGGTGCAAAACTTATTGACCAGTGAAGACCGGCAACTTCTGCTTGATATTGCCCGCGAGGCCGTCGTTTCCACCGTAACAAACATCGGGAAGATTCCCCGCACGATAAAATCAGCAAACCTTCTGGCCAAACGTGGCTGCTTTGTCAGCATCAAAATCAATGGGACTTTACGTGGCTGCATCGGAAACTTCACTGCCGACACCCCCCTTTACCAACAGGTTCAGGAGATGGCTGCGGCGGCTGCCACCAGGGACCCACGCTTCTACCCCATGAAACCGTCGGACCTGACGGATTTTCAGCTGGAGATATCAGTTCTTTCCCCCCTGCAGAGAATCTCTTCACCGGAGACGATCAAGGTCGGACAGCACGGTATTTATATCGAGAAGAACTTTTCGCGCGGGGTGCTTCTCCCCCAAGTGGCAGTCGAGCAGGGATGGGACAGGGAAACATTCCTGCGTCAAACATGCCTCAAGGCCGGTCTTCACGAAGACTCATGGATGGAGGGGGCCGATATATCCGTTTTTACCGCCGAAGTATTCAGCTGATCAGTCCAGCTCAATCTTTACTGCTGAGCGTGGCACCGGGCAGCATATCGTGAATCATCAGTAAAAAGGGGAGGCGCAATTCGCACCTCCCCTTTTTACGTTCAGACAGCTTGCAGGCGGGTTAGGCCAGCTTGCGGCCACCTTCAGCAGCCCATTTCTCGAGCATCGGAGTGGTGACAGACTTGGGACGCTCAATGGCATAACCGAGGCCACGGTCCCAGGTGATATTGGCCATACAACCGAGAGCGCGGCCTACACCGAAGAGGACGGTGTAGAAGTCCCACTCGCGGAGTCCATAGTACCACTGGATGACGCCAGACTGTGCGTCGACGTTCGGCCAGGGGTTCTTTGCCTTACCCTGCTCGGTGAGGACGCCAGGAGCCACTTCAAAGATCATGGCTACAAGTTTGAACAACGGATCGTCCTTGAGGCCCGGAGTCTTGAGGCAGAATTCGCGCTGCGACATGTAGCGCGGGTCGGTTTTGCGGAGAACGGCGTGACCGTACCCCGGGATGACCTGGCCGGAATTGAGGGTATCCCACAACGCCTTGGTGATGAGTTCCTTGGTCGGCTCCTGGTCCTTGCAGTATTTCTCCTGGAACTTGAGGGTCCAGTCGAGGACTTCCTGGTTGGCAAGGCCATGCAGCGGGCCGGCGAGGCCGTTGAGACCAGCGGAGTAGGAATAGTACGGGTCGGACAGGGCCGAATGCACCAGGTGGGTGGTGTGAGCGGATACGTTGCCGGACTCATGGTCGGAGTGAAGGATAAAATACATGCGGGCAACGTCTTTGTACTGCTCGCTCTGGCCGATCATATGGGCGAAGTTTGCACCCATGTCGAGCTTCGGATCGATGGGGGTCTGCTTGTCGCCCCGGTACTTCAGGTTGTAGATGAAGGCTGCAATGATGGGGATACGGGCACACAGATCACTGGCGTCTTCATAGACATATTCCCAAGCGGTCATCTTGTTGAACTTGCCCGAACCGTAGAATGCGTAGAATTTCGAATCTTTCTGCAGAGCCAGCATGCCGACGGAGAGCATGACCATCGGATGGATATCCCTGGGCAGGGCACGGATAGCGTCGAACACGTACTGGGGAACTTCCTGGCGAACTTTCCACTCTTTTACGACTTCGTCAACCTGAGCCTGGGTCGGGACATCGCCGGTAAGGAGGAAGTACCAGAAGGACTCGACCGTTGGGTAGTCGGAACCGGCAGCCTTGGGGAGTGCCGCGAAGGTCTCGGGGATAGTCTTGCCGCGGAAGCGGATCCCTTCCTGGGGATCGAGGTAAGAAATGTCGGTGACGAGGCTACGGATATCACGGGCGCCGCCTATGCACTGGTCAATGGTGACCTGGTCGATGATGACCTTGCCGAATTCCTTGACAAGCTTTGTGGTACGGGGACGGTGCTCCTCAATCTTCTGTTTAAGCGTTTCCTTAAGTGCCATGGTGCATGATCTCCTTTCGTCTGGTGGTGTTAAAAGATAACATTTAAAGTAACCTAATCCCTGAAGACGCTTGAAGCCCCTCCTTTCCACTTCTGATATACGACAATCTCTCAGGTGGTCTGCATACAACCACCTGTGAATACACATTTAGCTTGATTCTAACGAGAACAAATCCAAAAGATAAAAATGAGTTTTTAGTATACTGTATACATAAAATTTTGCAACTGTATACCATTGCCAAAGATTAAATTCAACAAAAATATTTCTGTTTTCTTAAAATTGTTTAAATAATGACGAGTGCTTGATCGGAATGGGTGAGTTGTTTGAGGCCGCTCTCGGTAAGGTAGAACGTATCTTCGATCCCGACCGCCCCCTCACCGGGGAAAACAAGCTTTGGTTCAAAGGCAAAAGCCATACCTGGCTCCAACCGCTGTGAATTGAATCCCCGTGCAAGGAAAGGATATTCGTCGATCTCTACGCCGACTCCATGGCCGATGAACGATACCTGCGCCCCCCGGCTCCCCATGAAGCTCTCCGCATATCCGAGCTTCTCGGCAAGAGCGAGGCATTCATCATAGATCTCACCCCACATGGGCCGTTCCGGGGCCATCTCCCTCATCCGTTGCTGGACCTTGAGCATGTCGTCGTATCCCTTGCGGAGCTTTTCTGAAAGGGTGCCGATAACAAAAACCCTGGTCTGGTCCACCAGGTATCCGTCGTAACTTCCGGCGAAGTCAACGATGATCGGCTCGTTGCGGGAGATCGGCTTCAGGCCGGCACCCTGGCCGAAGGAAGGACTGGTGCCCATCCCCCCCAGCGGGGTGTCGGTATAGGCCGGTACCGCGCTGTCAGCCCCCGAGAAGGTATGGCCGAACAGCATTTCACCGTTGAAGGACCGCATCCGGATGAGGCCAAGGTGTCCCTCCTTCCGGGCCACGTACTCCAGCTCAGCCGCCAGTTCCAGGTCAGTCATCCCCTCACGGATCACCTCTCTGGCCCGCCTGTACACCTTGTCCACCTGATCGGCGGCATCCTGCAAGATGTGTATCTCGTAGTGGCTCTTGATCATCCGCACCGTGCGGATGATCGGCGTTGCATCACTGAATTCCGCCTGGGGATAAACCTTGCGATAGCGCTCGAGCATGTTCACCGGCAGGACATCCAGTTCCATGCCGATCCTCTTCGGTTCAGGATAGCCATAATCGCTGAGTATCCGGGGGATGTCCTTCATGGACGCGAACGGGCGGACCTCCTTGAGGCCTGATTCCATCCTGGCCCGTCCGGCATCCCGGCGCACCATGTAAACAGGCTGCCCTTCCCTGGGGACATAGAGGTTGCCCGATTGAATGGTGCCGGTGAAATAGAAGAGGTCGGCATTCTGCAGGATGATCACCGCATCAAGGTTTGATGCAGCCATCTCTTCCTGCAATCTTTTGCATCGGTATTCCAGTTCGGTAGCGGGGGTAAGGCGCATGCTCGCAGCTCCTGTCAAGGTGGTAGACTGATGTCCCTTCCCCGCGAGACAGGCTCCGGGAAAGGAGAGATGGAGTATTACCTGCTTATCCGGTCAGTTGTGGAACGGCCCTGACCGTAGTGTTTTTCCAACCGACGACGCCTCCGTCCACCGAGGAAAACCTCCTCGACAACAATTGCCACAAAACAGGCAAAGAAGAGAAAGAAAATAGTTCCGAGGATAATGGATCGCACAGAGTATACCTTTCAGGAGCATTCAGCACGGGAAGCGAAATCAGGCGCCTCCCCCATCTTCCAGTTGAAGTTCCTTGATCGCCATCTCCCGCAGCTTGAACTTCTGGATCTTTCCGCTTGCGGTCATGGGATAGCTGTCAACGAATTTGACATAGCGGGGAATCTTGTAGTTGGCAATTTTCCCCTTGCAGAATGTTTTTACCTCGTCGTCGGACATGGTTTCACCCTTCTTGAGAATGACTGCAGCCATGACCTGTTCGCCGTATTTGCGGTCCGGAACACCGTAGATCTGCACATCGGCTACCTTCGGATGGGTGTAGAGGAACTCCTCTATCTCTTTTGGGTAGATATTCTCGCCGCCACGGATGATCATCTGCTTGATCCGACCGGTTATCTTGCAGTAACCGTTTTCGTCCATCACCGCAAGGTCACCGGTATGGAGCCAGCCGTCGGCATCAATCACCTTGGCGGTCTCCTCCGGCATCTTGTAATACCCCTTCATGACCATGTACCCACGGGCACAGAGTTCCCCCTGCTTTCCCGGGGGGAGAGAAGCGCCGGTTTCGATATCGACGATCTTGACTTCAGCACCGGGAAGCACCCGGCCAACCGTTGCGACCCGCAGTTCAATGGGATCATCAGTTCTGCTCTGGGTTATGCCGGGGGATGATTCCGTCTGCCCGTAGACACTGGTGATCTCGGTGAGGTGCATATCTTTCACGACACGTTTCATAACTTCGATGGGACAGACTGATCCAGCCATGATGCCGGTTCGCAGGGTTGAAAGATCGAAATTTGAAAACTCCGGGTGTTCCAGTTCGGCGATGAACATGGTCGGAACGCCGTGGAGGGCGGTGCAGCGCTCCTTCTCCACCGTCTGCAGCACCTTTAGCGGGTCGAATATCTCCACCGGGATCATGGTTGTCCCGTGGGTCACGGCGGCCATCACAGCCAGGACGGACCCGAAGCAGTGGAAAAAGGGGACCGTAATGCAGAGGCGGTCCTTTTCGGTGAACTTCATGCACTCGCCGATGTGGAAGCCGTTGTTGACCAGATTGTAATGGGTCAGCATGACACCCTTGGGAAAACCGGTAGTCCCGGAGGTGTACTGCATATTGATGGTGTCGTGGATGTCAAGGGTTGCCTCGACGGCAGCCAGTTCGGCGTCCGGCACCTCCTTCCCCATCTCCACGATCCGCGTGAAATTGAGCATGCCGTCCGGCGTCCCCTCGCCGATGAAGACCACCGTCTTGAGGAACGGCAGCCTGGAACTGTCAAGTTTGCCAGGTCTGGAAGCCGGCAGTTCAGGCACCACCTCGGTGAGGGTCGCTATATAATCGGTGTCCTTCCAGGACTTAACCATAAAGAGGGTGCTGGAATCCGACTGATCGAGAAGGTATTCCAGTTCCGTCGATTTGTAGGCGGTATTGACCGTCACCAGAACCGCTCCGATCTTGGCCGTGGCAAACTGGAGGATCACCCACTCGGGGACGTTGTAGGCCCAGATGGCGACATTGTCCCCTTTCCTGATGCCGAGTTTCAAAAGCCCTTTCGCCACCTGGCGGCAGACTTCGTTAAACTCCCGGTAGGTGTAACGGATTCCCCTTTCACCGTAAACCAGCGCCTCGTTGAGAGGGTGCTTCTCTGCCATGTGATCGAGCAGACCGCCGATCGTTATCTCCATTTGCTGTGCCATGCAAGCCCTCCCTTTTTGCCGGGGAATATAAGACAGATCACACATATACGTTTGAAACATGCTGATTTAACTGGGATTTTATGAATTAACACGGAGCGTGCCGCAAGTCAAGACATTTTAAAACGAGGTATTAATCACTTTCCGGTCGGTTACAAATGTGCTACAGGTAGCAAAAAAAGATTGACAGGGACATTTCCGGGGGATTCCAGACACTTACGATATATACCTGATTTTACAGCGTTTTTACTCAAAGATACCCAGAAAACACCCTGCTCTTTTTTTGTGCAATGAGCTAATTACAGTTAATATCTGCGCCCCTTGGAGAGCTACATCACCTTTTTCCACAAGGCTTTCCACAATTTGTGTGGATTAACGCCAACACTCTGAATTTACGTTAGAATTAACTCAACCGTAACACAACTGCAACTTTTCACTGTTAGTTTGACGGCAGGAGTGACCCCATGAAAACAATCCTGATCATCGAAGATGAATACGACCTTGCGGAACTTGTGGCATTCAATCTGGAAAAGGAGGGATATCGTCCCCTCATCGCCCATGATGGGACTGCAGGCCTGGAGGCGGCCCGCCGCGACCAGCCTGACCTGGTCCTCCTTGACCTCATGCTCCCCGGCATCATGGGAACTGAACTCTGCAAGCTTCTCAAGAACCATGAAAAAACGGCAGCCATCCCGGTCATCATGCTCACTGCCAAGGGTGAAGAGATCGACCGGGTGGTCGGCTTCGAAGTGGGGGCCGACGACTATATCGTTAAACCGTTCTCCAGCCGGGAGTTGCTCTTGCGCATAAAGGCAGTACTTCGCCGTACAGTTCCCGACGGAGGGGGAGAGAAGATTCTTCGCATAGGCCCGCTCACCATTGACACCGAACGTCACACGGTGCACGTGGAAAATGAAGAGATCACCCTTACCACCACCGAGTTCAAGCTTATCTTCAACCTGGCCGAACGGACGGGAAGGGTCCAGAGCAGGGATCTCCTTTTGAAAAACGTCTGGGGCTACAACTATATCGGCGACACCCGCACCGTTGACACCCACATCACCCGTCTCCGCACCAAACTGGGAATTGCCGGCGACCTCATCAAGACAGTCCGCGGTTTCGGCTACAAACTGGAGGAATCATGAAAATAAGGATGCAGTGGAAGCTGATGGCGTCCTACCTCCTGCTGGTGCTCCTCATGGGGGGCGCTCTCTACGTCTATCTCAACCATACTCTCGCCGACTACCTGGTAAGCGGTATCCGTGACAACCTCTTCAACGAGGCGCGCCTGGCCAGGCTCACTGTTACACGACAGAGCAGCGACCTGCACAGCAATGCTCCCGCCCTGGCCGATGCCATCGGGAAGGAAATAAAAGCGCGGGTCACCATAATCGCCACCGACGGCCGGGTAATCGGGGATTCGGAAGTCAAAGCCGCCGACCTTGCAGGGTTGGAAAACCATCTGCAGCGTCCCGAGGTACAGCAATCGCTTGCAACCGGCAACGGCAGTTCCATCCGCTATTCATCCACGCTCCGCACCTCCATGATGTATGTCGCCGTCCCGATCCGGACAGATGACAAAACCAGTGCCATTCTTCGCCTGGCCCTGCCGCTGGCGGACCTCGACAAGACCAGCGAGAGTCTCCACGCCATGCTCGGCGCCGCCCTGGCGGTGGCAGTCATCCTTTCACTCCTCTTAAGCTATTTTCTCTCCCGGGTCACCTCACACTCGCTGCGCGCCATGACAGCAAGCGCCGCACGCATCGGGAAAGGGGAGTTCGGGCGCCGCATTCCGGTCCGGACCAGGGACGAGCTGGGAGATCTGGCAAAGGTGATGAACGACATGAGCGTGCGGATAAAGGGGCAGCTGGACCGGCTCGCTGCGGAAAGAAACCGTCTCGACACCATCTTGCGAGGAATGGGGGAAGGGCTCATGGTGACCGACGCGGAGGGGATTGTCACCCTCGTCAACCCGGCCTTCCGCAATCTCTTTGCCATCGGCGAAGAGGTGGAAGGGAAACAGCTCATTGCCATCACCCGGCATCCGGACCTCAACGAAGCGTACCGCAGGGTCCTCGCCACCGACAGTGAACGGATCGAGGAACTGACCATCCAGCTCGGAGAGGAAAAAACACTCCTCACCCACTGGGTGCCGCTCCAGGACGGGGAAACGCTCCTCGGCGTGGTGGCGGTGTTCCACGATATCAGTGACCTTAAACGGCTGGAAAAGGTCCGGCGCGACTTCGTGGCGAATGTCTCCCACGAACTGCGCACACCGGTCACCGTCATAAAAGGTTACGCCGAAACTCTGCTGGAAGGGAAACTGACTGCCGACCCCGAGCGGTCCGGCCGCTTTCTTGAAATCATCTACAACCACTCAGAACGGCTTGCCGCGATCATCGGTGATCTTCTCACCCTGTCTGAGATGGAATCCGGTGATCTTTCCCTGGAGGTTTCTCCCATCAACCAGGAAAGCACGATCAAAAGTGTCATCGCATTACTGGGAGAGGCGGCGGAACGGAAAAGGATCACCATAACCTGTCGCGACCTGAACATACCGGCCAAAGTTCTCGCCGATCGTGGACGGCTTGAGCAGGTGCTCATCAACCTGCTGGACAATGCCATCAAGTACACTCCGGAGCAGGGGACTATCACCATCAGCAGTACCCTTGAGGGGGAGATGGCAAGGATTTCGGTTGCCGACACCGGTCCCGGCATCCCCGCCAAGGACATTCCCCGGATCTTCGAGCGATTCTACCGGGTGGACAGCTCCCGCAGGCGCGACCAGGGGGGGACCGGTCTCGGCCTCTCCATCGTCAAACACATCGTCCAGCTCCATGGCGGTACCGTAACGGTCTCAAGCACCCCGGGAAAGGGGTCCGTCTTCTCATTCACCCTGCGGGCAGCCTGAGGTCAAACAAGGCCGAAGCGTTTCCACCCCATCACGCCCACAAAAAAGGCTTCCGTTCCGGCGGAAGCCTTTTTTTTCGTAACACATCTTCATTATTATACCAATAAGTTCTTAATTGCTGCTCTGGGCGGCGGGACTCGACGCCACAGTCACGCCGGACGGCAAGGCCCGGCGAAAAACCGCCCTGGCGTTCTGCATGCCGGAGGCTTTCAGGATGCATTCCGGTTTCGAGCCGTTGCACGCACCTTCCCAGCCGACGAATTCGGCACCGAAATAGGGAAAGGCCGTGAGTCTTACCACAGACCCGGGGGTAAAACTGGCCGTACAGCCGGAGCCGCAGCTGATGGCCCCCTCCCCTCCGGTCACCACCCCGTCGGCCGGTGAGCTCCTTTCCACGGTGATATCGGCCCGGAAAGGGGGGTCATACAGCCAGAGGGAGGAACCGAAATTCGGGCCGCATGGACCAGCCCACGGGTCCGCAAGCCGTATGCGACCCTCCACCCGGCTGAAAACACTGAAATGGAGATGGGGGAGGAGAGAAGCGCCGGAACTGCCCACCTCCGCAAGCTTTTGTCCTTTTTTGACCCTCTGACCCGCGACGACCGTCAGGGAACCGGTACGCAAATGAGCATACAGGGTACCCGCTACCTCCGACAGGTCGCTGTGGGCAACGAGCACGTAGTTACCCGCGTCAAACCCCCAGTTGAAACAGCCATCCTTGGCGGAGCAAAACCCGTTGTCGGCGGCATCCCCACTGATACGACCGGAACGTTGGGGCGACTGGGGGTGAAGGGCGGTCCGACAGTCCGGCTCCTCGCCGTTGGGACAGTGATCATAACGGCCACCCGCCGCCCAGAGCACCACACCGTCAGCAGCCGCATAGACGGGGACCCCCGCCTCGACGGACGAGACAACGATGTCGGTCCCCGTATGCCCCTTATATCCCGGTGCACCGCAATCAAAGGCCTGCCCAACCCCGGTAAGGTCCGGATAGCCGACGAAAAAACTATCGCCGGTGCAGTCCAGGCCGGGAGTGCACCCGATGGGCCACGCCAGAGGACCGGCAAAGGCGAGTGCCGGTACGGACAGGAAGGTAAGTATACATACGGCCAGCTTCAGTCTGATCACGATGCAGTCCATCCTTGAATAAATAACAATCCGGTCTACAATCGGTTGGGGAGGTACGATAACCGTGGAATGGCCAACCACCATAACGGAAGCAAAACGAATACAGGAAGAGATGGCCGGCAGGGTAAGACTGACGACACTCGCCTGCACGCCATCGACCATCGGCGGGGTCGATGCGGCTTATGCCAACGGGCAGACCGTTGCCGCCGCAGTGGTGTACGACTACCCGGCCCTGACCCTCCGAGAGGAGGTGGTCGCGGCACTCCCCACAACCTTCCCCTACGTCCCCGGCTACCTCTCTTTCAGGGAAGGACCGGCCATCCTCGCCGCCATCAACAAACTCACCACCCTGCCCGACCTGTTCATCGTCGATGGCCAGGGGATCGCCCACCCTCGGGGCATCGGTATCGCCACCTTTCTCGGCGTCCTGCTCGGCCGTCCCACCATCGGCAGCGCCAAGTCCCGTCTCGTCGGCACCTACGACGAGCCCCCCGACTTACGGGGCTCATGGACCCCCCTCATTTACCGGGAGAGGACCGTCGGAGCCATCCTCCGGACCAGACAGGGAGTCAAACCGCTCTTCATATCCCCCGGTCATCTCGTGACCGTCGATGAGGCGGTGGTAATCGTTCTGGACTGCTGCACCAGGTACCGGCTCCCTGAGCCCCAGCGGGAGGCGGATCATCTGGTCGGGGTAAAGAAAAGGGAATTCCCCCTTCTTGACGAACTGACGGCACCTCAGGGGCTCTAACCAATTCTGGTCATGCTGTTAATTTACAGCTCCTTATTGCCGGGCGCGACGGGTCACCGCACCCCCAACCGACCAAGGAAAATACCAAGGTGCTTATTGAGAAAATTATTCCGGCCAAGAAAGCCGATTACCGGCGGCTTGCGTGTCCCGATAGTCTCAAGGAGCACTTTTATCTCCGGGTGATGGGCGATGGCCGTCCCCTTACGCAAGACATCTAACGCTTCCTTCTTGTTGCCGGCGAGAATGAGAATCCGCCCCAGATTGAGGAAATGGTCGGCTATGCCGGGATCTTCCTCGATCGACTGGCGGCAGAGGCCGATCCCCTTCTGCACCTGACCACGCTGCAGGGCAATACAGTAACCGAGATAGGAAAGGTACCGGGGCTGGGAATCGGCCTGCACCGCCTTTTCGAAATGGGCGAGTGCTGCGAGGGTATTCCCCTCCGAGAGCTCCGCCGTTCCCCGTGCAAATTCCCGTTCACCATCCATGTGCGACATGTTTCTCCCCCTGTCAGTCCGGACACCCGGCGCAGCCATACGGCCATTGCATTCCCTGTACTATGCAAAAAAAAAGCCACCGGGGGAACAAGCCCCCCGAGGGCTTCTATCAACTGACAAACAACCTCGACCCGCCAAATGGCCCATATTGCCCGGGATAATGGCGGCTCGGGGTCGCGGATACGCTTGCCAGCCAACCCTCTAACGCTTCCCCTTTACCTGTCGCGGGAAAAATTTCAGGGCTGCCGAATTCAGACAGTAGCGAAGCCCTGTCGGCTTGGGACCGTCGGTGAAGACATGCCCCAGGTGGGCATCGCAGCGGGCGCAGAGCACTTCAGTCCGGCGTGTGAAGAAGGAACGGTCCTCGACGGTGCGGATATTTTCCGGAGCGACCGGCTGCCAGAAACTGGGCCAACCGGTCCCCGATTCATATTTTGTCTCGGAGCTGAACAGATCAAGATCGCAGCAGATACAGCGATAGATCCCCTCTGCATGGTTGTTCCAGTATTCATTCCTGAAGGCCGGTTCGGTTCCTGCTTTCCGGCTGACCCTGAACTGCTCAGGGGTGAGTTGCCTGCGCCATTCGGCATCACTCTTGACCACCTTCTCCGTCATGACGTACCCCCCCCTGACCACCGAAAACACCCGGATCTGTCCACCCTTCTGCTGGGCCGCTGCCGTCAGGGTACCGGCCATACCCATGCAGAGTACAAGCACCGCCACCATTTTCACCATACCCATGGTCATCACCTCTTGTCGGCTGATCTTTACCAGAAGATTTTACCCGCTGTACGAAGAAGCGCAAAGAAGTCCGTTTACACCACGACTACGCCGCCGGAGACCACGAACTTCACCGCCTCCTCCACACTCATGCCGCACTCCATCACCTCTTCCTCCCGGAAAAAGAGAGCAAAGCCGGAGGTCGGATTGGGCATGGTCGGCACGTAGACCACCACCAGACGTTCCCCGTCCCGTTCCACTTCGGCGGTAACGAAACCGACCGCTCGAACCCCTTTTCGCGGCCACTCGACGAATACCGCACGCCGGTAGGAGGTCTTCCCTTCCTTGAAGACCTGGATCAGCTGCTTGCTTGAGGTGTAGATGGAATTCACCAGCGGGATTCTCGCCAGGAGAGCGTCCCACCAGCGGATCAGGCGGGTGCCGAGCATATTGGCAGCCAGCAGGCCGGTCAGATAGATGATCAGGGCTCCGGAGAGCATCCCGAGACCCGGTATGTACCCCTGATTATTGGTGAGAAGTTCGAACAACCGTGCCAGATACGGACCGAGAATCCCGTCAGCGAAGTTGAAGAGGAACTTCAGAATGAAAATGGTTATCCCCAGCGGGATAACAACAAACAGTCCGGCGACAAACCTTCCCTTGAAATGCCTGAATACGTTTTCCATGACAAACCTCGACCGTGCGGATGACTAGCTGCAACGAGCATACTTCATAATACCGACCGACATCAATCTTTTCCCTATCCTGACCGCCGTTTAACAGAACTGTAACACGGGTGGTCTAGAGTGACACCCTGGAACAAGGAGGACTCCCATGTGGAAAGAAGAAGTCATAGACCTGAAGCTGACGCGATTTTTCGAAATTTCGGCCCGGGCACTACTGAGCCTGCTTATTATTGCTATACTTGCAGCAATCCTGGCCGGAACTCTCTACACTTTCTACGACCTGCGAAAGGTGCTTTTGGTCGATTTCCACGGTGCCTTCCGGACCATTCTCGTGGATATCCTGACTGTCATGGCACTGGTGGAGGTACTCCGGACGGCCCTGGCCTATTTCTCCGAGGGACGTGTCAAGGTAACGTATATAATTGATACGGTCATAGTCACAGTCCTCACCGAGGTAATGGCGTTCTGGTACCGTGACATGGGATGGCAGCAACTCGCCATGGTTATCGTACTTGTCCTTTCCCTTGCCCTGGTCAGGATCATCGCCGTCCGCTTCTCGCCACGCCGGGCCCGGGAAGAATTCTAGCGCAGTTCCAGTGCTCGGGAAATTTGCCTACTGTTCAGCAAACCGTGACACAACTGTAACATTATGCGGCTACCATACCAAAAGAGTCACAACAACCAACCGAAGGAGAAATACATATGCTCAAGAATGTCCGCAAGAGCCTGCTGGCCCTGGCCATCATGGCAGCAGCCGCAGTAGCGGGGCAGGCCTCGGCCGCGACCCTCATCAACGGCGCCGGCGCAACCTTCCCGTACCCCATCTACTCTAAGTGGTTCAGCGAGTACGCCAAGGTCGACCCCAGCGTGAAATTCAACTACCAGTCCATCGGCTCAGGCGGCGGCATCAAGCAGATCACCGCCCAGACCATCGACTTCGGCGCTTCCGACGCCTTCCTCTCCGACGCGCAACTGAAGGCCGCCCCCGGTAAACTCATTCACATTCCGACCGTCATGGGAGCCGTTGTGGTGACCTACAACATCCCCGGCGTATCGAAAGGGCTGAAGCTGAAGGTCGAGGACGTGGCCGATATTTTCCTCGGCAGGATCACCAAGTGGAACGACCCGCGCATCGCTGACGACAACAAGGGTGTCAACCTCCCCAACCAGCCGATCGTCGTCGTCCACCGCTCCGACGGAAGCGGCACCACCAACATCTTCACCGACTTCCTCTCCGGCGTGAGCTCCGAATGGAGCAGCAAAGTCGGCAAGGGTACCTCCGTCAAATGGCCGCTTGGTCTCGGCGGCAAGGGTAACGAAGGGGTCGCCGGCCAGGTAAAAAACACCAGGTACTCTATCGGCTATGTGGAACTGGCCTACGCTTTTGAGAACAAGCTTCCCTACGCCACGCTTAAGAACAAGAGCGGCAGCTGGGTCGAACCCTCCATCAAGAGCACCAGCGCTGCGGCAGCTGCAGCCGCCAAGCATATGCCGGCCGACTTCCGTGTATCGCTCGTGAACCAGCCGGGCAAGGACGCCTACCCCATTGCCGGTTTCACCTGGCTTTTGGTCTACGAACAGCAGAAGGACAAGGTCAAGGGGAAGAAGCTGGTTGAATTCCTCAACTGGGAGCTGGCAAAAGGGCAGAAGATGGCAGGTGCCCTCCTCTATGCGCCGCTGCCGGAAAACGTCCAGAAGATGGTGGCAAAAACCATCAAGGCCATCAAATATTAACGTGATTGTCCGGTGATTCAGCCCGGCCGGCGTATTCGTCCCCCTTCGCCCGGCCGGGCTTTTTTACTCTCCAGCAACCGTCACAACCAAGTTAAGAATGTGCCACAATCAGACTGGCGGCACGGGTAAAATCCAGTAACAAGGCGTTTACGCCGCGCATTGACTTTTACCTACACCGCCCCGGAGGATACCGTGTCCGACGTCACGGCATCACATCGATGGAAAATTGAAAAGGGGTTGTCCGGCGACTTCATCTTCAAGGCCGTGACCGTCCTGTTTGCCTTCAGCATCCTCGTGATTCTGATGCTGATGCTCTACGAAATGGTTTCCCAAAGCCTCCCTTCCCTCAGGAAATTTGGCAGTCATTTTATTACCGGCATGAACTGGGATGCCGTCCAGGAAGATTTCGGCGCGCTCCCGTTCATCTACGGTTCGGTGGTCTCTTCCGTCCTGGCGCTCCTCATCGCCACCCCCCTTGCCGTCGGTACCGCCCTGTTCATTACGGAGATCGCGCCTCGCCGCCTCGGCGGGTTTGCCGCATCGCTGGTCGAACTGCTGGCCGCCATACCGAGCGTCATCTACGGCCTCTGGGGCATTCTTATCATGACCCCTTGGCTGCAGCAGAGCGTTCAGCCATTCCTGCAGAAATATCTCGGCTTCCTCCCCTTCTTTGATGGTCCTGCCTACGGCGTGAGCATGCTTGCCGGAGTTTTGATTCTTGTAATCATGGTGGTGCCGATCATAACCTCCATCACCAAGGAGGTGCTGACGGCCGTTCCCCGCAGCCAGCGTGAAGCCGCCATCGCCCTGGGGGCCACCCGGTGGGAGATGATCAGGATGGCCGTCCTCCCCTACGGCAAATCCGGCATCCTCGGGGCGATAATCCTCGGGCTGGGGAGAGCCGTCGGCGAGACCATGGCGGTGACCATGGTGATCGGCAACGACCCGAAAATATCCCTGTCGCTCTTCAGCCCCGCCTATACCATGCCGAGCGTTATCGCCAACGAGTTTGCCGAAGCATCCTCCCCCCTTCACAGTGCGGCGCTCATGCACATCGGTTTGCTCCTGCTGGTCATTACCCTGATCATCAACGCCCTGGCGCGGCTGCTTCTCTGGAGTATGAGCCGCGGGGCTGCACGGGGTGCGAAACTATGAGCTCAATGACATCTACCAGCCAACCCGCCGTGGAGCAAACGAACAACATGCGCTCGCTCCCCCTTCGCCACGCAAAGAATACCCTCATGACCATCCTGATGGGAGGGGCACTGCTTGCAGTCCTCTTCCCCCTCGGTCTCATATTCGTCCATATCGTGAAAATGGGGATAAGCTCCATCAGCCTCGACTTTTTCATGCACATCCCAAAACCGACCGGTGAAGAGGGGGGCGGCATGGCAAACGGCATGTTCGGCTCCCTGGTCCTCATCGGCATGGCCTCCCTCATGGGAATCCCGGTTGGTATCTTCGGCGCCATCTATCTCTCCGAATACGGCGGCTCCCGCATCTCGACGGTCATACGTTTCTGCGCCGACGTCCTCTCCGGCATACCGTCCATCATCACGGGAATGGTCGCCTATAGCCTGCTGGTAGTGCCGATGAAGGGGTTTTCCGCCCTGGCCGGCGCCTTCGCACTGGCCCTCATCATGATTCCCATTGTGCTCAGGACCACCGAGGAACAGCTGAAAATGGTCCCCACGTCACTGCGGGAAGCGTCCCTGGCACTAGGGGTCCCCCTCTGGCGTACCACCCTCAAGGTGACGCTCAGGAGCGCCCTGACCGGGGTAATGACCGGCATACTGCTGGCCATCGCCCGGGTGGCCGGCGAAACGGCGCCGCTCCTCTTCACGGCCCTGGGTAACCAGTTCTGGAGCAGCAGCCTCACCCAGCCGATTGCGGCGCTGCCTCTCCAGATATTCAGCTTCGCCATCGCCCCCTACGACGACTGGCACCGGCTGGCCTGGGCCGGCGCCCTGGTGCTCGTCGTGACCATGTTCGCCCTGAGCCTGACAGCCCGGTATTTCGGCAGGGCCGGGCATAAAAATTAGCGTGGAAGACTTACCATACGGAATGCACATTGTTTGCTTCCGCACCACATGAGGTTCCCATGAACAACAAAGTTAAACTCGACGACCTGAACGTCCACTTCGGCGGCACTCACGCGGTCAAGGAGGTCAACATTGACTTCCCCGCTAACAGCGTCACCGCCATTATCGGCCCCTCCGGCTGCGGCAAGTCCACGGTCCTGCGCGCCATCAACCGGATGCACGACATGACACCCGGCGCCCAGGTTTCCGGCCGGATACTTCTCGACGATACCGACATCTATGGGCGGGGAGTGGACCCGGTCGCCATCCGTCGCAAGATCGGCATGGTGTTTCAGAAACCAAACCCCTTCCCTGCCATGTCAATCTATGATAACGTGATAGCCGGCTACAAGCTGAACGGCCGGATGCGGCGGGACGAGGCCGACGAAATTGTCGAATCGAGCCTGCAGCGGGTCGCTCTCTGGGATGAGGTAAAGGACCGCCTGAAGAGCAATGCCATGGAGCTTTCGGGGGGGCAGCAGCAACGGCTCTGCATCGCCCGCACCATTGCCGTCCGGCCGGAAGTGATCCTGATGGATGAGCCCGCCTCTGCCCTCGACCCGCTCTCCACCCTCAAGATCGAAGAGCTGATCGAGGAGCTGAAGGAGCGGTACACCATCATTATTGTCACCCATAACATGCAGCAGGCCGCCCGGGTTTCCGACGTCACCGCCTTCTTTTACCTGGGTGAACTGATCGAATGCGGCGTCACGAAGAAGATTTTCACCACGCCCGACAGGAAACAGACCGAGGACTACATCACGGGAAGGTTCGGGTAGAATCAAGGGACTGGGGATTAGAGATTAGGGACGGGCAAAAAAACAGACAAAATCAGAGGGACGAGGAAAGGGTTCTGGTTCTACCAGTCCCCAATCCCCAGTCCCTGATAACGGGGTTACCATGGAACGGGAACATTTCAGCAAACAGTACGACGCAGAACTCAACATCATTCGTGAAAAGCTCCTGGAGATGGGGGGCAAGGTGGAGGTGATGCTCGTCAACGCCATGAAAGCTCTGGAAGAGCGTGATACGGCACTGGCCGAGCGGACCATCGCCTTTGACCATGAAATCAACACTCTTGAAATGGAGATCGACGACCACTGCCTGGAAGTGCTGGCCAGACGCCAGCCGGCCGGTCGCGACCTCCGTTTCATCACCCTCGCGTTCAAGATCGTCACCGACCTGGAAAGGATCGGCGACCAGTGCGCCGCCATCGCCAAACGGGCACGGGAATTGAACGCCGAGCCCCCCCTCAAGCCCTACATCGACATGCCCCGCATGGCCCACTATGCCATAGGGATGGTAAAGGAAGCACTGGACTCCTTCGTCAGGGGGGACGATGAACTTGCCGTGAAGGTATGCAAGGACGACGAGTTCGTTGATCAACTGAACGAGCAGATACAGCGGGAACTCCTTACCTTCATGATCGAAGACCCGTCGACCATCTCCCGCGCCATTAAGGTGAACCATGTCTCCAAGTGTATCGAGCGCATCGCCGACCACGCCACCAACGTGGCGGAGATGGTCATCTTCATGGTGAAAGGGAAGGACATCCGCCACACCATCGCCTGATATCTTCTCCCCCCGGGGACGTGCCGACCGCTCCGTCTCCGGGGGGAATACTCCCCGTATATTCCTCACCAATCGGCGTACATTTTGCTTTCCTATCGACAGGTGCATGTATCGACAAGGCCGGCACGGCCAAGGCGACCGTGCTGTCATGCGGGACCCGCAACATCGACCCGACACATACATAAACAGATTCAAATATATTCCGTTATTTCACCAATCGTTCATGGCCTAATCAGGACATTCCGCGCCGGTCTCTTCCCGATACGCGAGAATTGACCTGTTTTAATTTTCCATATTTTTTGGTAAAGTGTGATTTTTTTGCACCTCACTTGTTGAGAGAGGGACGACATGGCTCAGGAAACACATCAAAAATCCCCGACAATAGGCTTTGCAGGTTCTGTCGATGGCCTTCAGCTGGCAGATGTACTGCAGTTGAAGGGACACAACAGATTTTCCGGTTGCATAACCGTTGAATATGGAACGGAACAGGGAATGATCTTTTTCCGCGATGGCGATATCATCCATGCGGAACAGGGAAAAGCGACCGGGGTGGCGGCATTTAACGCCATCATCTGCTGGCCGGGGGGAAGGTTCGCCATCCAGCCGAAAGTGACCACCACCAGCCGCACCATAACGGAAAGCCTCAGCTACCTCCTGCTTGAGGCCCATCGGCTCATGGACGAAGCCCGGACCAGGTTCCCACAGCAGGAACCGGTGCAGGAACAGCAGCGGGCATTGCCGAGCATAACGGAACGGGCACTGTCCGTGGCTGGTGTCGCCTACGCCGTGGTCACCGACAGCAGCGGCGTTCCCCAGCAGGATGACAGTTTCGAAGCCGAATCACTGGCCCACAGGGGGCTGGCCCTGGCACGGATAGGTAACGATCTGGGAGGATTATTCGGTGTCGGCACGGTCAAATCCGCCGCCTGGCAGGGAAGGAACTACCAGTTGCTCATGTTCGAAGCACGGAACAATTATCTCTGCGTGGCGGTTCAGGGTTCAAGTCAGCTCAGCCAGGTGGAAACCGACCTCCGGGCGGCACTCACCGCCAGGAAGCAGAGCTAATCATGAAAAATATTCTCAAACAGATCAACGGCGGGCCCGAAATCGTCGGCAGCATGGTTTGTGACTCAAGTGGCCAGGTATTGTGCCACGCCTTTCCGCCGCTGTTCGATTCGTCCATCCTGCAGAAGGCGGCAGCTTACCTTGTCGACAGTTCCCTTGCCCTTCAGAACGAAGCCGGCACAAACGGCGTGCTTGACCTCCGATACAGCGACGGGCGGATAATAGCCCGGGAACTGCAGGGGGGGCTGCTCATGGTACTCTGTACCAAGGCCGTCAACCTGGCGATGCTGAACATCTCCCTCAACGTGGCAAAGTCGAAACTGGAGGAAATCCTCCCCGCGGTGGCGACTGACACACCCCGCGAGACATCTGCGGTAACGGCCGACGCCGCTGAGGCTATCCTTGCCGCCGGTCGACTGGAGAGCAGCGCAGCCAGCCGCGGATTCAACGAACTGGGGATGGTCGGACTGAACCATTTCACCGCTCGTGAAATCGGCGACCGTCACCACTGCGGAACATTCAAGAAAGTGACCATCACCCACAAGTCGAGCGGCAAAACCGGCATTTTCCCGGTAATGCTCATCAATGACGAAACGAACCAGTATGACGGCACCCTCATCCTCTGTCCCGCCATCGAAAGAAAACTCGGTGCCGCCGCCGGTGACCCGTTGGTCATCGTGCCGGTCACCTGACGACCGGCACCCTGTTCAGCAGGACCCCTGCCGTATCCCCGGAGAGGGATCACCCCGTCCCCGCTCTTCCACAATTCGCAGTTGACATCCGCTCGTCCCAAAATTAAAGTGTCAGGGGTCCACCCGCAACAGACTGAGGTGGGCGACTTCCTCTCCTCCCGGCGCAGGGTAGTCCCACCGGCGTACGCCGTCGCTGCGTGCCATATGATCAGACCATCAGGAGGCCCCGTTTCATGACGAAGAGAGTAAAGAGATTCCTGCTGCTGGCCACAGGAGTGACCATTGCCATCCTGGCTGTCATGGCGAGCATGCAGTTCGTGGCACGGACGGTCAACCGAAGCGATCAGTACTACCTGGAACTGTTCAAGCAGGTCATAAGCAGGGTAAACGAGAGCTACGTTGAAAAGGTCGAGTCAAAAAAACTCATGCAGAGTGCCATCAACGGCATGCTGACATCCCTCGACCCCCACAGCGCCTACCTCCCACCCGAACCCTTCAAGGAGATGAATATCGAGATGTCCGGCTCCTTCGGCGGCCTCGGCATCGAGATCACCATGAAGGACGGCAGACTGACCGTCGTTTCCCCCATTGAGGATACCCCCGCCTTCCGGGCCGGCATAAAACCCAACGACCATATCGTAAAAATTGACGACAAGCCAACCCACGGCCTCACCATCACCGAATCAGTCAAGCGGATGCGTGGTCCCGAAGGAACAAGGGTCACCCTCACCATACTCCGGGAGGGGAATCCTAAACTGCTGGTCTTTCCCCTGGTACGCGCCATCATCCAGACAAAGAGCGTCAAACACCGAGTCCTTGAGCCCGGATACGGTCTCCTGCGCATCAACCAGTTCCAGCAACACACCGGCGAGGAAGTCGTCGCGGCACTCGACAAGCTCAGAAGCCAGAATGGCGGCCCACTCAAAGGGCTGATCATCGATCTGCGCAACAACCCCGGCGGTCTCCTGGAATCGTGCATCCAGGTGGCGGGGCGATTCCTCGGTGACCGCCTGGACAACGGCCTCATCGTTTCAACCCGGGGACGCATACCATCCGCCAACCAGGAACTGACCGCCTCCATCGGAGAAAAGGAGCCCCCCTACCCCATCGTGGTATTGATCAACGGCGGCTCGGCCAGCGCCTCCGAGATCCTGGCCGGCGCGCTCCAGGACCATAAGCGGGCGATTGTCATGGGGACTCAGAGCTTTGGCAAGGGATCGGTGCAATCGGTCATTCCCCTCCGCGACGGTGCAGGCCTGAAGCTGACCACGGCCCTCTATTACACTCCCAACGGCCGGTCCATCCAGGCAAAGGGGATCACCCCGGACATCATCGTGGGGAATGTCGATCTGAAGGGAGCAAAGAAAGAGACTGCCCCGGAACTCCACGAAAAGGATCTGGACGGGCACATTGATGTACCGGACAAGGGGGCCCCTCAGACTCCTGCTCCCACCACATCACCAACCCCGGCAAAGCCCGATTCCGACCTTGCCGGAGACTACCAGCTCTCCCGGGCACGGGAACTCCTCCGCGGCCTCGACGTCATGGGGGGGCTCACGCCTTCCCGCACGAAATAATGACCGGCATTTCTCCTCCCTCCCGAATCCCCGCTGACATCGACCTGCTCGTCGTACTCGGTCCAACCGCATCGGGCAAGACCCGCCTGGGGGTCGAACTGGCACGGCGTCTCGACGGCGAGGTCATCTCCGCCGACTCGCGCCAGGTCTACCGTGGCATGGACATCGGCAGCGGCAAGGACCTGACCGAGTATGGCGACGTTCCCTATCATCTCATCGACATAGTTGAACCGGCGTACGAGTTCAACGTCTTCGAGTTCCAGTGCCGCTTTCTGGAAGCTTTCGACCATATCCGCCGACGAAGGCGTCTGCCCGTTCTGGTGGGAGGAACCGGCATGTACCTGGAAGCTGCCCTGAGAGGGTATCGTCTGGTGAAAGTGCCGGAAGACCCCGATCTGCGCCGGGAACTGGCAACC
The DNA here is from genome assembly GCA_003574885.1 of Geobacter sp. GTDB lineage: Bacteria > Desulfobacterota > Desulfuromonadia > Geobacterales > Geobacteraceae > Geomobilimonas. The sequence continues at coordinate 182,796 of PJFC01000004.1, read as the reverse complement.
CTCCCCATGGAGGGACTTGCCAACCGGCTACGGGAAATCAATCCGCGCCTCCATAACACCACCGACCTCCTCGACCGGAAACGCCTCGTACGGGCTATCGAGATCGCCATCTGCGAGCGGGACAACCCTCCCGAACCCCTGCCCGGAATCCGACCGCTCGTCCTCGGCATCCGCTGGGAACGAAGCGCGCTCCGCCAACGAATCACCGGCCGTCTCCGGGAGCGGCTTGACCACGGACTGATCGACGAGGTTGCACGACTTCACGCCGATGGCATCCCCTGGGAGAAGCTGGAGTTCTACGGGCTGGAATACCGCTTCGTGGCAAAACACCTGCAAGGGGAACTCAACCGGAACGACCTTTTCCAAAAGCTCAACAGCGCCATTCACGACTTCGCCAAACGCCAGGACACCTGGTTCCGCCGCATGGAACGAAACGGCACCGTCATCCACTGGATCGACGGGGCCGGCGACCCGTTGGCGGAAGCGCTGGAGATAGTATCACGTGGTCGCCATGACTCCTGATGCCCGTTCCCGTTACCTGAGGACCCGCGCAGTCACCGGTCCGTGGGAGCTCACCGGCTGTGGTGAATCCGGCTTCGCCGGTGCCGTGGTCATCCCCTCCCTGGCGGAGAGCAAACGGCTTCCCGCCACCATCCGCACCCTGGCTGCAAATCCTCCCGGGCTTCTCGCCCGTTTCCTCATCGTGGTGGTGGTGAATCACCGTACCGACGCACCGGACGGGGACAAGTCCGATAACGCCTCGACCCTCGGACTGCTGCCCGGGTTGAGCCGGCAGTACCCATCGCTCCGGCTCAGCTGGGTGGATGCCGCTTCTGTCGGGCGAGAACTGCCGGTCAAGGGGGGGGGCGTCGGCCTTGCCCGCAAGATCGGCCTCGACCTGGCCCTTCCCCGGCTCACCGGCGACGGCGACCCCCTCCTCGTCTGCCTCGATGCCGATACCCTCGTGGAGCCCTCCTACCTGCAGGCAATAGTCCATCACTTTTCCGCAACAAAAAAGGGGGGCGCCATCATCCCGTTCCGGCACCAGCCGGGAGAGACGGCGGCAGAACAGGCGGCCATCGACCACTACGAACTGTTCCTCCGGAGCTACGTGCTCGGGCTGGAAGTCGCCGGCTCTCCCTATGCCTTCCACACCGTCGGGAGTGCCATGGCCTGCACCGCCACGGCCTACGCGCGGATGGGAGGGATGAACCGCCGGTCCGCAGCGGAGGATTTCTACTTCCTCCAGCAACTCTACCGGACGGCAGGCATCGGCCAGGTGCGGGGAACGACGGTCCACCCGGCGGCCCGCCCGTCACATCGCGTGCCGTTCGGTACCGGTAGGGCCGTCGGACGGGCACTTGCAGGCGACAGTCCTGCCATCGGCTTTTACCACCCGGAATGTTTTGTACTGCTGCGTAAATGGTTGCAACTGGTGGGGAATAATCCGGAGGACAGGGGGGACAGGCTGCTGACGGCAGCAGGAGACGTGTCGTCACATCTTGCGGAGTATCTGGAGAGCGAAGATTTCGGTCCGGCATGGGCCGGCCTGCAACGGAACAACCGGAGCGCGCACGGGCTGCTCCCGTCATTCCACTGTTGGTTTGACGGCCTCAGGACCATGAAACTGATCCATCATCTGGCGGCCGGCCCCCTCCCCCGCTGCGCCCCGGAAAACGCGCTCCCTCCTCTCCTGAAGAGGGCCGGCCTGGAACCGGTCATGGGGGTGGGGAATCAACTGGAACTGTTACGCAACATCCAGGGGAACGACTGATCCGGAGCCACTTCCTTACAGGATATCAGGCGACCTCATCGAACAGATCCCCGACCAGATCTCCCCGCAGGAACCAGACAGCGGCCAGGAACGGGGCGCCCCAGAGCACCAGCATGACCAGCATACTCATGGCGCCGATGGAATAATAACCGATGGTAGCATCGGTCGACGAACGAAGGATCCAGTTCAGAAGGGAAACCAGCTGATCGAGTATAACACAGACCAACCCTCCCCAGACACACATCTCCATCCACACCCTGCTCCTGGGAAGTCTTCTGAGGAAGCAGACGGCAACCACCACAGTCACGGCACTAAGCAGTATACGGATAACCGGCAGCACCACCTCGTCCCATACCGAGTGGAGTGCGGCAAAATTGGCAGCAAGGAGTTCGTCATTCCCTACCTCCGCGAGATTCGCGTAATAGGACCTGATTTCCGACCACGAATAGACGATGACGATCAACGCCAACAGTATGAACGCCCCTCCAATTAGTTGCAACGGCAGAGGGATGAGCGGTCCACGGGGGATTTCGGTCTGTTCGGTGAGAAGGCTCTCCCCGGGATCAAGGCCGCCGTAGGAACGGGTTGCATTCTTCTCTTCGAGCCGGCGAAGATCCTCTGCCGTCCGCCGGGATACTTCGGCAGGATCGCTCGCCTCTTGCTGCCGGGAAGGTTTGGCTGACGCAGCCTTGGCCGGGGAGGCTCCCCCTTTCCCTTTTTTCTCATTGTAATCCTTGATCACCAGGCCGCACGTGGGGCAGATGTCGAACCGCTCTTCGGAAAAGGTCGAAAACTGGCAGACAGGACATTCGGTCGCCGTATCCTTCCAGTTGGCAGTCGCCTCTTTCTTCACATAAAAGCTGGTCTTGCAGCGGGGACAATCCATGTTCATCCCCTCGGCGGGGACGTTGGCATCGCTTATCTGGCCGCTGAGCTGGCAATCGGGGCACTGAATCTTCATCGTCAGAAGCCTTTCTTTCAGGAGAGAGGACCTGTCCCCTCCGGACAACTACTGCTGATAACATGGCGCTACGGCGTCAAAACAAGCAAATTCCGTACCCCTGAAACTTCACGTCCTACCGCCCCATAATTGCGAACAAAATTGATGCCGATGGAATTGAAGGCCAAATGAATTCCTGGGTCAGCCGGCGTTCTCACACCCTGACTGACAAAAAATGTCTTTTAATACCCTCCCTCGTCGGAAAGCCCTGAATATCCCGATTACCCTTGTAAGCGGCCGGCAGTTATGGAATAATCTTCCCGTGGCACTAACGTCCACGCAACTCCCGGCTGACGAAGGAACAACCCCATGTACTGCAACTATTTCGGGTTCCGGGAAAAACCGTTCACCATCACCCCCAACCCCCGATTCGTTTTTCTCAGTAAAAATCACCGGGAGGCTTTTGCCCACCTGCTCTACGGCATTGACAACCATGCCGGATTCATCGTCCTGACAGGCGAGGTGGGAACCGGCAAGACAACCGTGCTCCGCACCCTCATGGAAAAGCTGGATGACGACCGGTATCGCACCGCGTTGATCTTCAACCCCTCTCTCTCAGCTCTGGAACTCCTGCGCAGCATCAACCACGAATATGCCCTCCCCGCCGAAGGTCTCGACAACGCAGAGCTTCTCGCCCATCTCAACCGCTTTCTGCTGGCGGAGAACAGTGCGGGTAGAACAGTAGTACTGGTTATCGACGAGGCCCAGAACCTTGCCCCCCGGACACTGGAGCAGATCCGCCTCATCTCCAACCTGGAGACCGATACGGACAAGCTGATCCAGATCGTGCTCGCCGGCCAGCCCGAACTTGACCATCTCATGGCCCGACCGGAACTGCGCCAGCTCGCCCAACGGGTGGGAGTGCGCTACCACCTCCTCCCCCTCGATTTCGAGGATACTCGGGCGTATGTCAATCACCGGGTGGCTGTGGCGGGAGGCAAGGGGGCGGCCGGTTTCTCCCGGGGGGCGCTGAAACGGATATTTCGCAGGGCCGGCGGCGTACCACGGCTCATCAACGTCGCCTGCGACCGGGCACTGCTGATCGGCTACACCGACGAGAAAAGGGAAATATCCGCTTCAATGGCGAAAAAGGCCATCAGGGAGGTGGGTGAATTTGGCAAGTCCGTCTGGCCGAAGAAGTGGTTCCGGAAAAAGTCCACCCTGCAGAAAGCACGGCTGCGGAGGAAATCCGCCGGGCAAAGGCAGCTGCGACAGAGAGCATGGATCTGCCTCCTGGCGGTGGTAGTCCTAGGGGGACTTCTTGCCGCTTACTACCGTTCGCCGGGGAAGTCTGCCGCCACCGATGATTTTATGGCGGCGGTCCGCTGGGAAATGACGAGGGTTGAAGGAAGCGCCAGTGCGGTACGGGCATTCAATGTCCTGGCCAAACTCTGGCACGTGCGGGAAGCAACGGGCGATATGAAGCTCTCTCTTCCCATCGATCTGGAGCGGATTGCCGGAGATCGGGGCCTTCGTCTGGCAAGCATGACCACCGACCTCACCACACTGCGCCGCATCGGTGTCCCCGCTTTGCTTGAATTCGACCTTGCCGGCCTGGACGGCAGGCGCTATCTTGCACTGACCGGGATAACGAACGGAAAAGTGTCAGTTTCGCCACCTCTGCTGGGAAAGAGCACGTTCGACGAAACTGACCTGAAGCGCTTCTGGTCCGGCCGAGCCTACGTCCCGTGGAAGGATTTCGACCAGCTTGACCAAGCCGCCGCACCCAGCACCAGCAGGGAGAATGTGCTGCGCCTCCAGAACCTGCTGGCAACGGGGAAGGTGTACCGCGGCGTACCGTCGGGAGTCTACGACGAGGGGACGGTAAACGCCATCAAGGAGTTCCAGCAAAGCCGGGGAATCCCGGTGAATGGGCGGGCCGAGGGGACGACCCTTCTTCTCCTCTACCGTGAGGCGGGAAGATACGATATGCCACGATTAACCGGCAAGGGAGACGGACAGAAGCGATGAGTTCCATTCTCAAGGCTTTACAGAAGCTGGAGCAGGAAAAGGCAATCCACCGGCAAGGTGCTCCCGACGTTGCCGCGGATATTGTCAAACCGGCAGCGGCCAGACAGCGCTCCCCCTGGTTGATACCGGCTGCCATGGCTGGCATGACCATCCTGGCGGTCATCGTGACCTACGCCCTCATGGGAGGATTCTCCCGACACCCCCCTGTCCCGGCCGCGGCCGTTCCGCAAGCGGTGGCTCCGCTGGAAAAAATCGCGACGACAAAGCCCTCGGCAGATTTACCGGTTACGGCACTAGTACCTCCTCCCAGGCCGATCCCGGACAGCCGGAAAAGCCCGGCGCAACCTGCACCGGAGCTGCCGGCCGGCACTGCCGTGCCCCAACAGGCACCCCCCCGAAAACCCGCCTTACCCCTGCCCCAGCCACAGAATCAGCCTGCCCCCCCTCTGCAGGCAAAGGGGGAACCAGTGACTCCACCCGCCACTGCCAAGCTTCCGGCACTGAAAGTCACCGGAATCGCCTGGCAGAAAGACAACGCGTCACGATTGGCAATGATCAACGGTGCAGCGGTGCTGGAAGGGGGAATGGTGGAAGGCGCCCGGGTGGATGAGATCTTCCCGGACAGGGTTCGTTTCACGGTGGGCACACGGACCATAGAAATCCCTTTGGGGAAATCATCCGACGACCGCTGAAACATTGACAGCCGTTGTGCATATTGGGTATCCTCACTGAATGCAACCGCCAGACATGAAAAACGATGAATGGGAATCCCTCTGCAGCCGTTGCGGACTCTGCTGCTTCGAAAAGCTGGAGGACGAGCGGGGCACCATCTTCTTCACCCAGACCCCCTGCCGCTATCTGGACGTGGTTACCCGCCAGTGCCGCATCTATTCACGCCGCTTCACCATCAATCCGGACTGCATCCAGCTGACTCCCGAGTTGGTGGAAAAGCTCCATTGGCTCCACGACGAGTGCGGCTACCGGCAGGCCCTCGGCCTGAAACGCGGGAACCAGAGACAGCGCCGCAAGCCCTGACCACACCCCCCTTAACAGTACAATCCAAGGAGTACCAAAAGCCATGAGCCACGACAACGACCGGCACAAACCGGCCCTGACCGTATTGCAGGGAGGCAGAATCGAACAGCGCGAGTTCGCCTCTCTCCCCACGGAGCGCAAAATCACCACACTGCACACTCTCCCGGCCCGGAGGAAGCTGGAGCTGATCCTCGACGATCCGGCCCCGGCTTCCCTTGTTCACGCCTTTCAGCCTCAGGAACTCTTCTGGCTGATAGAGGAAATAGGCATTACCGACGCTCAGGAACTGATAACCCTCGCGTCGCCCGACCAGTGCCGGTTCTTCCTCGACATGGAGCTTTGGGACAAAGAGTCCTTCGTGCCGGACAAGGCATGGGAGTGGTTCGGCCATCTGCTGGAGATGGGTGAGCCGCGACTGGCAGAGATTATCCCCGAACTCGACCGCGAACTGATCCTCCTCTTCCTTAAACAGGCAATAACCGTTGGCGGAGGTATCGGCGACCTTATCAACGACGAAGAACGGCTTTTCGAATGGGATCACACGTTTGACGAGCTCTATTTCATCAGCTACCGGGAGCCGCGACATGCCCATCTCGTCGGCACCATTCTCGACATTATCTACCGCCATGACAACGACCTCTACCGTGAACTGATGGAGGGGGTGAAACACGAGCTGTTCAGCGAGGTAGAGGAACTGGCCGGCCAGTTCCGGACCGGCCGGCTCGCCGACTTGGGCTTCCCCGATCCCCTGGAAGCAGCAGCCCTCTATGCTTATCTCAAACCCGCCACATTCAGGCCCGCCATGGACAAAGGGGATGTTATCCCGACGGAATCCGGACAACAGCTCCCGGTAACCATGGAAAGGGATGACTCGTTTCTGCTGAGGATACTGTCCGGCGTGGCCAGCGAAGGTATCTACCAGGAGCTGAACTATCTGGTGAACACCGCCCTGATTGCGGAAGGTGCTCCCCTCTCTGATGTATCGGCTCTGCAGTCGGTCATGGAAAGGGTGTATGGCTGTCTGAATATCGCACTGGAAGAGTTGAGCGGCGGCGACGAGGGAAAAGGAAGGGAGATTGTGACGGGGGAGTACCTGAAACGGCTCTTTCAGTTGGGCTTCAGTATGCTTCTCGACCTGCAGCGGCAGGCAGCGGTGGTCAAAAGCGACAACTACGCCGCCAGCAAGGCCCTCAAGGGGCTCAAGACAACGCGTCCCAGGTTCTACCGGGGACTCGACCCGGACCACGCCGACGGCTACCGGGAGTTCCGTGCCTTGGCCGATGTGCAGACAGTGCGGGAATTTCTGCGAATACTGGGGGCGGGGGCTAAGGGCTAGGGGCTGGGAATCGGGGACCGGCAAGGACGAAGAATCAGGATACGCAGATTTCTCCCCGCACGAGTTCCCGTTCTACAGAGACTATCCGCACTGGTACTTCACTGTTGACCAGTTCCGCCCCCCCTGCAATGACCACCGGCAGGTAGTTGCGCGACAGGCCGTGCACGATGCCGTCGCTGTCGGGACGCTGTATGAGGACCGGCAGCACCTGCCCGATGAAGCGTCGGTAGTAGGCGCGCCGTTTCTCGTCGGAGACCCGGCGAAGCGCCTTGGCCCGTTCCCGGATCACGGCAGGATTCACCTGCCCCGCCATGGTGGCTGCCGGTGTTCCTTCCCTTGGAGAGAAGGGAAAGACGTGGAGGTAGGCAAGGGGAAGGGACTGGACGAACTCCAGGCCGCGGGCGAATTCTTCCGCTGTCTCACCCGGGAACCCGGCGATGATATCACAGCCGATGCAGACATCGGGGATAGCGGCCACCAGGTTTTCCGCCATTTCCCGGAACCGGGCTGTCGTGTAATGGCGGTTCATCCGTTCGAGCACCTCGTCATCACCGCTCTGGAGCGGAATATGAAAATGGGGGCAGACCGTCCGGGATAAAGCCAGGAAGTCAACCAGTTCGGGAGTCACTTCGTTCGGCTCGACCGAACCGACCCGCAAGCGCGGCACCAAATCCCCCTCTTCCACCCCTTTCAGAAGATCAAGAAGCGTAGCGGGGGGATTCAGATCAAGACCATACCCTCCCAGGTGGATACCGGTCAGCACCACCTCTTTGAACCCCTTGGCGGCAAAGGTCCGTACCCCTGCCAGAGCTTCGACCAGCGGGACACTCCGGCTCCCCCCCCGCGCATAGGGGACAATGCAGTAAGAGCAGAAGGCATCGCAGCCGTTCTGCACCTGGAGAAACGCCCGGGTATGCTCGGCAAAGCTCTCCAGTTCCGTCCCCTCCGTCTCCCGCACACGGGAAATATCGGAAACCAGCACCCGCTGTTCGTCCCCCAGCTCCCGCAGAAAACCCACAAGCCCCTTTTTCTCCAGGTTGCCGATGATGAGGTTCACCCCCTCCATCTCCTGCAGTTCCTCGAAGGCCACCTGGGCATAGCAGCCGGTCACCACGATGCGTGCCGCCGGATTGCGCCGTCGGGCCCGGCGGATCAGCTTGCGGGATTCGGCGTCGGTTTTGGCAGTGACGGTGCAGGTATTGATCACGTAGATGTCCGCAGCCTCCTCGAAGGAAAGCACCCGGAATCCATTCTTCCCGAGCGCCTCACCCATGGCCGCAGACTCGAACTGGTTGATCTTGCACCCCAAAGTTGTAATGGCTACGCTTTGCATGAAGTCCTTATGTCGCCGAAGCTGCTGGAGAGAGCGCCTCAATCCGCTCAGAGTCCCCTCGCACCGCCGCTGTATGGCTCATTTCGCGCCGGCCTTTCGGCCGGCTCTGCTTCATTTCGCCTACAGCTGCTGGTACTCGGGCACATTCGCTCCATGAGACACTCTCTCCAGCAGCTTTAGGTTTTCATTCAAAATTCAAAACTCAACATTCAAAATTGCCTTTTCAATACATCCCCCACCCAGCACCTCATCCTCCCGGTAGAAAACTACCGCCTGACCAGGCGTGACCGATTTCTCGGGGGCCGTGAAGCGAACCTCCACCCGGTTGTCCGGCAGGGGGGTAACGGTACAGGGGACCGGCCGGTGCCGGTAGCGAATCTTGCAGGTGGCTTCCAGTGGCGACTGGGGCGGGGGAATGATCCAGTTGAGATCAGTGGCGACAAGACCGGGGCTGGCGAGCTCCTCCCGGCTCCCCACCACTACCTGCCGTTTCTCCGTATCCACTCCGAGCACATAAAGGGGGTGTGGGTGGGCAACTCCAAGCCCCTTCCGCTGGCCCACCGTATAGCGATAGGTCCCCCGATGCCGGCCGAGGACGTTCCCCCGGCTGTCGACTATGTCGCCGTCCAGCTCCCCCGCCCCCCGCGCCTCTTCCAGAAAACGGACGTAGTCGTTATCAGGAATGAAACAGATCTCCTGGCTCTCCCCCTTCTCGGCCACCCGCAGTCCATAACGGGCCGCCAGCCGCCGCACCTCCGGCTTGGACATTCCGCCGAGGGGGAAAAGTGTCCGGGACAGTTGCTCCTGTGTCAGGGTGTAGAGAAAATAGCTCTGGTCCTTGCCCGCATCCTGCCCCGTCATGAGGCGAAAGCGCTCGCCAGCATCCAGCTCCACCCGTGCGTAATGCCCCGTTGCGAGATAGTCGGCGGCCAGCTCCTTTGCCTTTTGCAGAAGAAGCTCGAACTTGATCCGCTGGTTACAGCGTACGCAAGGGTTCGGTGTGCGGCCGCGGAAATACTCCCCCACAAAATCGTCGATCACCAGTCCCTGGAACTCCTCCTCGAAGTTCACCACGTAGAAGGGGATACCCAGCTGCTCCGCAACCCGTCGGGCATCATGGACATCGTCAAGGGAACAGCAGGTGTCGAACTTCTCCCCATCCGGTGCGGTGAATTTGGCATAGTCCCAGACCTGCATGGTAATGCCGATTACCTCGTACCCCTGCTCCTGGAGAAGGGCTGCGGTAACCGAAGAGTCCACACCACCGCTCATGGCGACGACCACCCGTTGTTTTCTGTTCTTATCTGTCATGTTCAGGAATTCCGCAGCCTTTCTACTAGTGGGGGGAGAACCGCCAGCACCCTGTCCACCTCATCCTCAGTGCTCTCCGCACCGAGGGAAAACCGGACGGAACCCCTGGCATAGGCGGGATCAAGGCTCATGGCGGCAAGGACATGGGATGCCTTGAGGGTACCGGAAGAACAGGCGGAGCCTGAGGAAACCGCGATACCCGCAAGATCGAGATTCAGGAGGAGCGAGTCGGCAGCCACATCCCGGAATGAAATGTTGAGTGTATTGGGAAGGCGCTCCGTTGGATGGCCGTTCACCCGAGTATGGGGAATCCGCTCCCCTATCCCCCGTTCCAGACGGTCGCACAGGAAGGCCAGACGCTTCGCCTCGTCGGCAATACCGGAGCCGGCCAATTCACAGGCCTTGCCGAACGCTACGATGCCGGCCACATTCTCGGTCCCCCCCCGCCGGTTCCGTTCCTGGGGACCGCCATACAGAAGGGGGTGAAGCTTCGTACCGGTTCGTACCACGAGGGCACCCACCCCTTTGGGGGCGCCGATCTTGTGTCCGGAGAGAGCCGCCAGGCCGATTCCCATTCTCTTCACGTCAATCGGTACCTTGCCGAAAGCCTGGACGGCATCGCAGTGGAAACATATCCGGTGCACCGCGGCAAGAGCTGCGATCTCCCGCACCGGGAAGAGAGTGCCGGTCTCGTTGTTGGCAAACATGAGGGAAATGAGGATGGTACGGGCATTAATAGCGGCCGCGAGCTCACCAAGGTCCGGCAGGCCGTAGCGGTCAACCTCCAGCCGGGTGATGTCATATCCCTGCTGCTCCAGGGCGAGGCAGGCATTAAGAACCGCAGGATGCTCCACGCGGGAAGTGATGATATGATTCCCCTCACCGCGCCGGGCTGAGGCAACCCCCATGATAGCCATGTTGTCCGCTTCCGTGCCGCAGGAGGTGAACACCACCTCAACCGGCTCGCAGCCGGCCAGGGCAGCTACCCGCTCCCGCGCCTCCTCCACTGCTCCCCGAACCTGCCGGCCGGCCCAGTGGATGCTCGACGGGTTACCGAACTGCAGCCGGTAAAACGGCAACAACGCCTCCAACACCGCCGGTTTGACCGGTGTCGTGGCGTTGTAATCCATGTAAATCAACCCCATGAGGTTAGTACTCCCTGTGCTCAGCCCGCCGTCCGGCAGGCACCATTCCCGTTGTTTCCTTCGTCGGCGTGCCTGGCCCGGGCCCCCCTGGTCAGATCCTCAAGGGTGATGGAATCGAGAAATCCCTTGATACGCTCACCCAAACCCTGCCAGACGGTATGGGTAAGGCAGCGGGCCTCCCGCTGACAGCTCCGGTCCCCCTCATCAAGACACGCAACGGGATTGAGCTGCTCCTCCACGGTTACCACGATCTCGCCGACTTTGATGGCCGATTCCTCACGGGCCAGTACATACCCCCCACCGGGGCCGCGAACGCTCGTCACGATCTGCCCCTTCTTGAGGCGGAAGAAGAGCTGTTCCAGATAGTTGAGCGGTATCTCCTCCCGCCGGGAAATTTCCTTCAACGACACCGGCCGCCCTTGGGAATAGAGAGAAAGGTCCACCATGGCCCGCACCGCGTATTGAGCCCGCGTGGAGAGACGCATGGTCAGGCCCCCTTGGAAATCTGCCGCTTCAGCGTCTCATGCTCGGCGGCAAGTGTTTCATACTTCCGCTCCAGCTCACGGATCTGGTCAAACAGGCAGGCTATCGCCTTGGCTTCCGGGTCAGGAAGCTTGCCGTGCTCCAGGTCCATTCGATCGGCCGGCTTCTCCGTGGCCATGACGACGCGGCCGGGAATACCAACCACTGTGGAATTGGGGGGTACTTCCTTGACAACCACGGAATTCGAGCCGACCTTGCTCCCCCGGCCAACGGTAAACGGCCCGAGAATCTTGGCGCCGGAACCGACCACCACGTTGTCCTCAAGAGTGGGATGGCGCTTGACCTTCTCCCAGCTGACTCCGCCGAGGGTTACCCCGTGATAGAGTGTCACGTTGTCGCCAATCTCGGCTGTCTCGCCGATCACCACTCCCATGCCGTGATCGATGAAAAAACCCTTGCCGATGGTGGCGCCGGGGTGGATTTCAATACCGGTAAAAAAGCGTCCCAGGTGGGAAATCAACCGTGCGATGAAATAACGTTTGTGGGTCCAGAACCAGTGGGAAACCCGGTGAAACCAGATGGCATGGAGCCCCGGATAGCAGAACAGCACCTCCGGCACGCTTCTGGCCGCCGGATCGCGATCGAACACCGCCTTGATATCACTTCGCATGCGCGCAAACATCCATTCCCCCTTACCGGTTCGACCGGTACCCGGAACTTACTCTTTCCTGATTAGCATACCTTACTATAATTGTCAAGTATGTAATCAATCAGGAAGGGAGACAGGATGGAGAGGAGAGATTTTCAGTTGCAGGGGGAGGAGGGAAGGGTAAAACTGAACGCACTGCCTTGCCGGGGAGCACTCTCGACCCACAGGTCCCCCTTGTGGGCAGCAATTATGCGCTTGCAGATGGTAAGGCCGAGTCCGCTCCCCTTCCTGGGACCGCCGGTCGTTTTGACCTGGCAGAATTCGTCAAAAATCCGATCGCGGTATTCCTCGGGAATCCCCGCACCGGTATCACTGATGGTCACCCGGACATGTTCGCCATCCTGACCCGCCGAGATGCCGATTGCCCCACCCGGTGGCGTGAATTTTATCGCATTGCCGATAAGGTTGGTAAGCACGAGCTCGATCTTGGCCGAGTCGAAACAGGCAGAAAGCCCGTCGTCAAAGGACTCGATGGATAGGTGCAGGCCGTTCTGCTCCGCATAGGGGGCAAGCACCGAGTAGACATCCCTGATAGGCTCGACAATCCTCTTTTCTCCCAGACTCAGCCTGGTTTCTTCATGCTCGATCCTGGCAAGGTCAAGCATGCTGTCTATCAGGTCCACCAGCCGTTCGCCACTCTCGACTGCAGACTTCAGGTACTGCCGCTGGGTCTCGGTCAGGTTCCCGACATCACTCTCACCGAGAAGAGCGCAGTAGCTGTACATGATATTGACAGGGATGCGCAGTTCATGGGTGGCGGTACGGATGAACTGGGACTTGAGCCGGTCCAGGTCCTGCAGCCGTTCATTGGCAACCGTCAACTGCTGCTTTACGTGGTACTCTTCAGTCACATCGGTAAAGGACATGATGAGAAATCGCCCCGCGAGCCGGTGATCGCTCAGCGACACGGACACCTGAAAAGGCTCCTCATTCTTGTTGACAAACACCAGATCGCCCCGCTGCCAGTAGTCATGCCCGGCAAAGAAGCTCACGAAGTTTTCCAGCGCATACTGTCGGCATTCGGCGGACAGGATGTCCACCAGGGAAATGTCAAGCGCTTCGTTTCGGGTATATCCAAGCATTGCCAGAGCGCTTCTGTTGATGTACACCGGTTCGCCACGGCCATTGAGGGCCATGAGCCCATTGGATGCGTGCTCGAACAGGGTTTCGAACAGTGCTTTTTCTCTCAGCTCCTCTTCCAGCCGGATCTTGACTTCCCGCAACTCATGGGATTCCTCTCTGGCTGTTTCATAGAGGAGGGCGTTCTTGAGCGCGGCGGCCGAAACATTGGCAACCAGTTCGCAGAAACCGAGCTCCCGGCTGGTAAAGGAATTTGCCGCCCGGGCAGATCTCAACATGAGGGTGCCGATTACCTCGCTCCGGTAAATGACCGGCAAGACCAGGATGGAGTCGAATCCGAGCCCGGTGATATGCTCACGTACCTCCTCCATGAGGGGGTGGTTCTTGAAGTCTTCCAACACGAGGGCCTTGCCGGTCCTGAGCACCTCGCGAATCTCCGGGTAGAGGCCCAATTCGATCCGTAAGCCGTCGAGGCATGCGTTATCACTGGACGCCAGCACATAACCGCAGTTGTCGTCCTCATTCACGCGGACCATGGAACAACGCAGGACATCAATGTTGCCGGCGATCTTCTCGACGATGATCTGGAGAATGCGATGGGTATCGAGGCTGCTGGTGATGGCCTGGGAAATTTCCAGCAGTATTTCCTTATCCCGCACATCCTGGCGTAGCATCTCTGTGGCCTCCCGTTTGGCCAGGGTGGAGTTGATTCGTGCCAACAGCTCGTGATTCGAAAAAGGCTTGGTGAGATAGTCGTCGGCACCGGCCGCAAACGCCTCGACCAACTTGTCTTTGTCTTTGATCGCCGTCAGGACGATCACCGGGATGGAGGCGGTCAGGGAGTTATTCTTGAGTATGCGACAGGCCTCGATGCCGTCAATTCCCGGCATGATCATGTCCATCAATATCAGGTCAGGGAGGGATGAAGCAGCCTGCGAACAGGCCTCATCGCCGTTGACAGCCTCCTGAACGAGGAAACCGGCAGGCAGGAGCGCGTCATGCAAAACCTTCCGTGCGAAAACCTGGTCATCTACTATGAGGATTCTTGCTCTTCCCATTATTTTCGCCCTCCCATCACAACATGACGAGCAAATTGCATACCAACATTCGCATTATTTGATATATCAGCCGCAACGCGGGACGCTGTGCACCGGAATATACTGTAAAAACTCCTCCTGTCTCAAGCCGTTAACGATATGCAATATTTTTTCAGGTAATTATCACTGAGAACTGGCGGTTTCGCGGAAAACGCCGTGAACCATGCAAAAACTTCCGCTATTGTGCAAAGAAAAACGCCATATAACCATACACCAAGCAGCACAACAACCAGTTACATCAACATATCCAGTCAAAAAACTTAACGACTATCCCCTGGAAATATATCTACCAACTCGAAACCTGACTACTCGACCTGTCCGTATTTCACCGGGTTGTCCCTGTGTCACTCCTGCGCACCGGGGAAAGGTGGCTGTTCCGCGGCTGTTTCCATCCCGTGGGCGACTTCCTTGATTATCCCCATTTTGATATAGATCGGACGCACCATCTCCCTGACCTGGGGAAGATGCCGGGCGAACAGGGCGGCTCCCATAAGACAGCAGCCGGCACCAAGAAGAAGTGTCTCGCGCGGGCCGATGACGCCGGCCATAGTTCCGGCGCCCAGGCTGCCGAAAGGGGCAATCCCGATGAAGGCTACGGTGAAGAAGCTCATAACCCTGCCCCGCTTGTCCTCCTCGAGAATAGTCTGAAGAATCGTATTGGAAGAAGCGATGAGTGTTATCGCTCCGAAACCGGCTACGGCCAGCGACACCATGGAGATGAAAAGGTTGCTCGACAGGGCAAAAGCGGCTATTCCTGCGGCAAACAGGATCGCGGCACGGGCGATGAGCCTGCCAAGACCGAGGACACTCTTTCGGGAAGCGAGGTAGACGGTACCGGCAAAAGCGCCGCACCCGCCTGCGGTCATAAGGAAACCAAAGGTATGGACGCCGCCATGGAGGACTTCCTTGGCGAATACCGGCACCAGTACGGTATAAGGCATTCCGGTCAGACTTACCAGAGCGACCAGCATCAGAATGCTCCTGATAGGCCCGAACCCGACGGCGTAGGCAAAGCCTTCCCGAAGTTCATGAAAAACATGACGCCGTTTCGTTGGATCAGGAGGGCGAGGTTCGATGCGCATGGCAACGAGAGCCACCAGCACCGCCAGGTAGCTGACGCTGTTCAGGATGAAGCAGACACCTTCTCCGACCGACGCGACCAGAAGACCGGCAATGGTAGGGCCGATAAGACGGGCACCGTTCACCATGGATGAATTCAGGGCAATTGCATTTCCGAGATCTTCCCGGTAAGTGACCATCTCGACGAGAAAGGACTGGCGTATCGGAATGTCAAAGGCATTGACAACGCCGAGAAGCAGGCTCAGCAGGACGATGTGCCAGACCTGGACGATCCCGGAGAGTACGACGGCAGCCAGCAGACCGGCCTGAACCATGGCGAGGGCCTGTGTGAATATCAGCAGGCGCCGCCGGTCCCAACGGTCGGCAAGCACCCCGGCTACAGGCGCAAAAAGCAGGGTGGGGATCTGGCTGGTAAAGCCGACGACGCCGAGCAGGAAGGCGGAACCGGTCAGACGGTAGACCAGCCAGCTCATGGCGACCTGCTGCATCCATGTGCCGACCAGGGAAACACTCTGCCCGGCCATGAAGAGCCGATAGTTCCTGGAGCGCAAAGCACGCAGAAGCGACTTCATCCCTGATATATTCATTCCGATAGGTGACATTATGTCCGATGCGCTCTCAGGGATGTTGTGTGGAGATCAGTGGTACCTGGTTCTGCCCAAAGGAACAGCACTTCGGTCGGCAGGCAACTGATGGCACTATGCATCACTTGAAGAAGTAGGAAAAAAGGATCGAACCGTAATCTTCCCGTTTCGGCTGGCCATAAAACTCCCTCCCCCACATGACATAGGAGAAAGTAGCCTGGAACCGGCTTGCCCAAACAGACGCGCCATACTCGGCCATAGGCAGGAACAGGCGTTTGTCCACGCTTCGGCTATGAGTGAACGTGTTGCCGTCGAGAGTGAGGTTCCGGGCGACCAGGTTTGCGACTCCCCCCACATAGACATAGTATCCCCATGCATGGTGCGTTCCCTGAACCTGCGGAAAAGGGAGATAGCCTGCCCCCCGCAGTACCGTGGCGCCGAAATCATCAGGATGGTAGCCGACCCGGCATTGCACTCCGGCCTCGGCCTGGATCAGGTAGGTACCAAGAAACGCCCCGCCCATGGGAATCAGTTCGACGCTGACCGGTGCATCCACGGGGGTGATCCGGTACTTGTAGCGATACTCATAGAGCAGATTGATGAGCGCCTCGTTCTTGAGCTGATGATCCCACCCTTCGGGCATTCTATAGTGCAAAGTCCGGTGGGTAAACTTCTGGACTCCTTCTGCATAGGAAGCGTGGCCAACGACTCCGGCCATAAGCTTCAGGCTGTGCAGGCTGTCCTCACGCTGCAGATGGGTCGTGAATCCCAGGTAGAGCAGCCCCGCATAGGGGCGGTCGGTCGGGTCCGGGTTGCTCAGTTCGAGCTGGGAGGGAGTAAAATGAAGCTGGGTAAGTTCGTATGTGGAAAACCGCTCCCCTTCGGTCTTTCCCGCCAGATCCCACAATCCGCCGAGAAGGCCGTTCCCTTTATGGGTCAGCGCCATCGATAGCCCGTTCGTGTAATTTGCATCTGTACCTCCAAACGCGTCGTTTTCGAAACGGAGCGAAAAGGAGCTTCGGGTCGGAGCAGGTGGCTGCTCCGCCGCAAACGAAGTGGTAGTCGAAACACACATCAGCGCAATCAGCATCGATACGAGCCTTGCCATAACAGCACCCCTCCAGTTCCAGCATAATATCTGTCAAGGAAACACCGGACCACCAGAAAAAACGCACTGCATGGCCACAAAGAGACCGTAGTGTCCGGAGCACAAGGTGCGCGACGTAATGTCTTCGTCCTTGACAGGTTAATTACGATTCTATCCAGAATAACTTCAGATGCAATGTTACTAACTCGGAACCTGATTACTCGACATCAATCCACCCCATCCCTCACCCTCCCCACTGGGGGATGATAAAGGATTTTGGATGTCATCGTAATTCCCCTTTCAGCCCGCACCAGTAATGCCGATTTAACGTGAGTTCCTTGTAAGCCACGCATTCACAGGCCAATTACCAGTGGCACGCGTTGCAGAGCTTCACAGTTTTCAGTGGGGCCTTTTTTTATGCGAAAAAACCGGCCCCCTCGCGGGGAGCCGGTTTTGTTGTAATGACTACTTCGACGGGTTTGACAGGTATTGCAGGAACCGCCACAGGCATACCGATCTTCCTCTAATCGTCATGACCTCCATGCCCCCTGTGCTCCCCATGGCCCCTGTGCTCTCCATTGTCCTGGTGCCCCCCATCGCCCCGGTAACCGCCTTCATAATATCCATCGTCAAAAGGCCAGGGCCACCAGCAGTAAGGCCCTGCACAACAGCCTGTCAGCATTGACAAGGCCATAACAAGAATTATCCCGTAGAAAAACGATTGCACTTTCATTCACAACCTCCCTGAGTCGTAGCAAGCAAACTAATGAGAGAGATTATGCGGCAGAATTTTCATTTTAGCAAGCATGGGTATCATTTCCTCGCAACAGGCAAGGTGCATAAAAAAAGCCCCAACAAATGGGGCTAAAAGTACATATTCAAATGTCTTTCAATTTTACTATTTTTTCTTGGCAGGTTTTGCCACAGGCTTCTTCTTGGCCTTACAGGAGGGCACTGTGCTGAGATCCTTGAGATCCTTGCCAGGGGTGAACTTTCCAACGGTCTTGGCAGCAATCTTCATAGGCTTGCCAGTCTGTGGATTGCGACCATTGCGCGCAGGTCTTTTGTGTGCGCTGAACGTACCGAAACCTACCAGTGTTACCTTGTCTTTCTCACGGAGTGTACATGAGACGGTGCAAGTAAAGACTGCAAGAGCCTTTTCCGCTTGTACTTTCGTGATTCCAGCACCTTCTGCCATCTTGGCTACCAGTTCAGCTTTAGTCATATTGCCCTCCTTTGTGATATGGGCTCTCAGGCCCTGAATATATCGAGGATACAAATAGTTACAACTGGCATCAGTTTACACTTCTTAAACAGCCTGTCAATTGTGCAGTTGCGACTAAAGCACGAATTTACAATCTCTCCTGGGTATCCCGCGAAACTCAAATCTGATCCCATTCCCTCCCTCATTCTCCTTGAACTCGTGGAAGGGATCACGCCAGGACTGATTATCCAAGGTTTCTTTCACTCTGCTCCTTCAACGGAAGCACCTTTGCCCAGCTCTTCAGCCCGTCCAGGTATCCATAGTGTCCATATAATCTGTCAGTACCCCCAAAACTACCCCCAAAAACAACTGGATTTCAGTATTCCTGAACAGACTAAGACGGACAACTAAACAGAAAAAGCCCTGATTTCTCAGGGCATTCCGTACTGCTTGTATCTTATTGGATTAGTACGTGGTCGAAGCCGGGACCACATTTTTTATACAACATACCGATATTACGCAACATTTACAGTGTGGTTTTCATCATATACCCCCATAAATACCCCCAAAAGATAATACTACCCCCATCAAAGCATATAAAAACCGGCTCCCTTTTCGACAGGGCAAGCCGGTTATTTTTTTTATTTAGTTTGGTGCCTCCCCTCCTCCTCTCTCTCCGGGGGGGGGTGGCCGGTGGGTGGGGGATAGAGTGGCTACATTTTGACCGGGGGGTGGGATTGGACAGACGTCGGATTCTTCGTATCTCCCCTCAGGATGTGCACCAAATAAAAAGGGCCGGTTAATCGTGGCACCTTGTGGCATCTATACTATGTTGACGGTTATGTATATTTGAATTAGGCTTCTATCATTTACAAATTGAGGGGGATGTTATGAGATTCTTGTTTGCTGTCGCTCTGGTGGTATTAGCCCAAGGATGCACCAAGAACATAGAAACGGAAACGGTGAAGGTGCCCCCCCGATATCCAACCTGTACTGTCCTGACAATCAAAACGCCAATGATTAAAGAGGATATTTACAAAGATATGGATAAGGAAGAGCGAAAAGAATTTGACGAAACAACGGCTGGAATGTTTAAGGCTTTTGCAGATAGCGTACAGGAGCGGGTTAAAGAAGAAACTGCAATTAAGAATATCCGGGTATACCCCAAAGAGGTCGATAATTCGCAGGATGGGTTAATTCTGGAAACCACCTTCACTGAAATTAAATCCGGCAATCAAGGGGTACGGTTTGTAATGACGTATCTTGTGGGAGTCGGGGGGTTCGGTAAACCCCGTGTTGAAGTCGAATGCAAATTGATTGACGCCAAGACGGGGAAGGTACTTGACGATAAGGAAGCCGAAAAGGATAGCTCTTTCCGTATGGGTAAATTCAAGGATGATTTAGCCATTGATTATTCCAAAGATTTAGGGCGTGAGTGCGCTAACTTGGTGGATGAATATATGCAGAAAGACCTTAACGAATTATGACCCTCTCCCTACCGTTGCCGAAACTGCGACAGATCAACCGGGTCACAATCAACGTTGATGTTTAGATTCATGTTCTTGGTGGCGGGGTAGGCGTCATGCAGCTTTAGCCCCAAATCTACAGCGCGGAGAGATACGGAGGGGTCAACAGCATTATCAACGTGGCCCTTCAACTTGCCGACAAGGTAACGCCGGGTTAACCCTTCCGCTTCCATTACTGCCGTGATTGCTTCCTGTATATCGGTATCCTTCATCAGTCTGCTTCCAATGGTCTTGGCACTGTCCAGGCTCCCCACGTCAAAAGCCGACATAGCCGCTTGTGTCTGGTTCTTCCCTCCTGCAATTTCCATCACAAAGCGCTCTTCCTTCGCCGTGAGAGCATCGAATATAGGAGGGCGGGTTAGACGCTTCAATCTCTTGGATATAGCCGCAGGGGATACTCCAAAGCGCTCAGCAATGGCTTTGCCTTCTACTCCCTCGGCGTGGAGTTTAAGAAGCTTCTGGTCGTCAATTTTCCGTGTCATTCTGTTCACTCCTTTGGCAGGTTAATTCTTTATCTCCCCTTTGCTTGGTTGCCTCTACCACGGCGCTAGCCATGATTACAGCAATATTCTCTGTGCTCTGGCCGCGGTGTAGTCTCATTTTGTCGTATGAGGTGCCAGCAACGATGATCAGGTCTCGTGCGGAAGCACCGTCTAGCTTTGCATCGGTCAAGGCACCCAAGGCACGTCTGGCGGTCTGTTCAAACATCTCCCCTAGTTCTTCCCGGTAGCCGTCAATCAAGGTCTTTAACTGTTCATCATTACGGACTGCATTTATTACCGTACCTTTATCCCTGCCGATCTCCAAGGCGATGCGCGTGGGTGTTATACCTGCTGCATATTTGTAGGCTATTTCGTTGCGCTCGGAATCGTCCAAATGACGCTGTTTTGCTGGTGTCTTTTTCACTGTATTTTCCCCCTCAATTCACCTCGTATAAAAAGGGCTAAATGTTCCATCCTGACCGATGTTTAGCGTAAAGCTGGCTCCAGATGCTATCCGTATCCGATTTTTCTTCATTGTCGCCGGTCGGCTCTGTGTCGGTTGCGTCCGTCGCCTGTATTGCGGTCTCCTTCTCCCCGTCATTTGCTGCGGGTATCTGCTCAGATTGAGCACCCCAGCCAGACCATTGACGAGGTATTGAATGTTTACGTTCGTCAAGTGGGGATGGAATCTCAACTTCTGGCAAGGTTGGGAAGGTGCCTCTAAACAGATGATCGCGAATAGCCTTGACCTCTGCCGCCCGTTTTTCATCGGCGGGTGTCTGAATATCGACATAAAATGAGGATTTGGGGTTTACCTCTTCGTCTGGAAGCACTCTGTACCCCTTCGCTGCATATTCCTTTGCAAGATAGTCTGGTATCCTCCTGACAGGGTTACCGTTTTCATCGAACACTCTAGCCATATCCTTGCCTCCTTTCCGATTGAGCTATGGTTTTTATACCTCGTCAATCTCTTCCGTGTCAGTTGCTGTCCCTGGTCTCCTTCCCATCCGGTAGGGGTGAAGGGTGCATTTGCAAAGAGTGCACTCTCTGATCTCCTTCACCTGCCCACAACAGCAATCAAGACATTTTGCCCGTATAGCTTTAATCGGCGTTAGATGTTTGCTCATGGCGTTTTCTCCTTAAAATAAGGTGGTAGGTAGCTAGTGGTTTTCCCCTCGTTCATTGGGAGTGCATACGTTCTGTTGTCCTGTTTCAATGCAGCCGGTGGATATTACCAACGGGGGCGAATTGTTCCGGCTCTTCCTTCACCATTTCCTTCATTCTCTGCTCTACCTCTTTAATCGGGACGCCTAGCTTGTCTGCTACTTGCTGAATGGTAAACATGGGGTTCCCGGCATCGTCAACAAAGAGAACCGGCGGGAGTAAATCAAGTTCGATCATCTTATTGTGCATGGCCGCTGCAATGTCAGGCGGTGCACAGGTCAATGCCTTGGCTAACAGGTCGCGTGCATAGTCGCTTTCATGGTCATGCAAGGCGTAATACCTGGACATCAACATTTCAAACTTCGCCGGGTCGTATTTGCTCACTTAGCACCTCCACAATTTAGACAGGGCGATAACCCTAGCCGTGATGAACAGTGACAGCCGCGAGTGGCGCACCATGTAGGGCAATCCTCATCCTTGAACGGTGGCGCGGTTGGTTCCGGGTCATCAGTAAAGGGGCTATCATCCATCTGCACATATCCGGCAAGCTTCCCAATTGAATCTTCCGGTACGTCGATGATGCTACCGACAGCCTGAAACTTCCCCCGGCGCATGAATGGTTTTATGACTTCGCATTTCATGACTATCACCTTTTAAACGTCAAAATTTGGTACTTCGACCTGTAGGGGGTTTCTATCCGCAACAACGCCACAATCCGCACTGGTAGCGGCTTTAGGCCGTTGCGTTTCTGTTTTTTCATCCCCTTGAAAAATGCTTTCCGCAACAGGTAAACCCGCACTGATAGCCATTTGTGGCGTGTGGCGGATAAAATCGGGGGGGATAGAGACATAACGAAAAAAAGCATCTTCAAACTGACTCCGCTCATAACCTTTCGGCGTTTCGTAGGTACTCATTCGTATAGACTTGCTGTGAATACCGTACCCCTTGAGTTTGCTGGCTAGTTGTCGCGGCTTAATTGGGAATCCCCTGTTATAAGTAGCCCAGGTTTTTTCATCATCGGCGCAAAGTGCCTTGATAAGGTCTGCCGTACTGATACGGTCAAGCTTCTGTTCCGTGAATATCTCCTGTATGTCAGAAAGCAGTTCCGTCCCTATCGTTCGGTTTTCGCCGTCACTCCCTGATAGTTTGAGAGCCGCCGCCGTGCCGCTTTTGAACCATTCCCCTCCTGCAACCATGGCGATAGCAAGTAACGGTTCCCAGTTGTCTTGTGCTCGATCATTTAGCTTTTCCGGTAGAACAGGCCGGGCATCGTGTACTGCTTCGGCGTTATCTTCGGCGAAACGGGCAAGCTTTGCGGATAGTTCTTGAAACAAAGCATCTTCTGCATGACGGATCCGCTCAACCTTTTCATGGGGAAGCTTCCGGCGTAGTTCAAGAATGATGCTTCTATCCATTATGGTGTCAGCAACATTGCCGATACCGGAAAGCCCCATTGCACACCATGTACTGAATTTTGTAGGGGTGTGATCATCCCCGACACAACGAACGGTATAAGCGCTTTCCCTTGTGTGTCCGCTATTGATCAATCCGCGTAGCTCTTCATTCTCCTTTAGGCAAGCATCAGTTTCATCGATTAGTAGGGTAGGGTTCCAAAGGTCTATTGCACGGAACAGCGCCGATGGTGTAATGCTTGACGAGGTTAGCGCCCTCGGTGCCAGCTTGCCGATTAAGGTAAGGAGCAATGTCTTTCCGCACCGTTTCTCTGGCGCGGTAATTATCGCCCTGGGTGCAACCTTTACCACGTCCATGAACCACGTCATGACAATCCAAAGCGCCACTGCAATGGCCGTGTGCTGTTCACATACGATGAAGCGCTTGATTGTTGCTACTAGTGCCGTCAACAATTCAGAACCGTCGACAGGTTCCGGATGTGGTTCAACTTCATGAAATGGTGTCTCAGCAATCTGCTCCGCTTCTCGTTGTGCTGCCTTTACTGCATTGTCAAGCGTTGCTGGACGTACCCCTAGTTTCTTTGCTTCCTCTTTGCGGGTCCTGTCGTATTCATGGGGGGATAGCTTTGCTAGACGGTCAATAGCAGAGACCCACGGGTTATCTTGTGGCGTTAGTATTGGAGCAACAGGTGTCGCATCTTCAATGCAAACCTTGACAGCTTCCGCTCCTGCCAGTTTCGCCAGGTCGTTGAAGTCGGTATCTTTCGCCCCCCTGTTGTCGGGAAATGAAGGAACAGCCAACAGTCCGTTGACGGCTCGCGCTGCTTCGGTGGCTTTTGTCAATCCGGGGTTCCCTTCGGTGGAGTGGTCATCATCGGCGCAGATTATTAAGGTGATGTCCGGTAGCTTTGCCCGTAATGCTTCGGCCACTGGTTTCAGATTTCCGGCATTAAAGGCAACAGCTACAGCATAGCCGGTGATCTCATGGACTGTTGCCGCTGTTGCATATCCTTCAGCAACGAGGAGCTTATCCTTAGGTTTGCCTATAGAGTGATAGCAACCTGTAACCGCTGTTCCTGTCTTGAATTTCTTGGATCCATCCAACCCGATGAATTGCAGACCTTGAAGGACTCCGGTTGCATCCCTGACAGGTATAAGCAAAGAGTCTTTCAACTGCTTCACACCGTAGGGTTTGACGTTCTTTGCCACAAGATAAGGGTGCTTCGCGTCAACGTCCCGCCCCTTCGACCAGAGTTCTGCCGATTTTTCACGGCAATCGGCCCGTTCTTGCTCCCGCTGCCGTTCGGCCTCTTCTTGTGCCTGTTTCACCTTGGCTTGAAATGCTGCTTTATCTTCCGGCGTTCTTGGCTTTCGCAAGTGCCAAATTTCGGATATACCTTGGCGCCAACAACCAAAGACACCACCTTCGCAATCATCGAAAAATCTGCACCATCCGTTATCATCTCCCCGCTTGTCGCTGGTAGGAAAACGTTCAATCTTGCCCGGGGGGATCTCGGAAGGCGGTGCATAACCAAGAGAGTTTAGGATTGCTTCGCGGAAGCGCTCGGTATTCATGCTTGCACCTCCGCATAGTCCAGTACACGGTTGATGCAGTCTACGACCTCAGAGGTTGTGGGAGAGAATGGAAGGCGGGTCAAGTCGTCGCGGTAACGGCGAAGAGCAATCGACGCCAAGGGATTCAGTGGTTTAGGCTTTGGCATCAAGCACCTCCTGGTGAAGGAGGATAACCGCGCCTTTGGTATCCCGGTCAAATGCTCCAACTAATTGACTTGTGGCTGTTTTTTCGGTAGGATGGTTGCAGATAGTTAGTGCTTCTGCTTTCCCTCCCACGTTGCCCACCGTCCCCCGGTGGGTTTCGTGTTTTCTGGTCATGATATCCCCCTTAGGCTGCAAGCCGTTCGATTAGGGCGCGAATATCCTCAACGCGCCATGCCGTACAACGTGCGGATAGCTTGACGGGGGAAGGATAGCGTCCAGCCTTGACGCCAGCCCACCAATGACTTCTTGAAATAGGGATTATGGAGGGGATGATTTGAGACAACCGGACAAAGCCGGTTTCGGGAAGGGTGTTTCTACTCTTTGCGTCCATAGTTGATTACCTCCGTGTAGTAGTGTCCATGGAAGTAACCTGTCACAAATAAGCTATGATATCAATCTGTTACGGTATGTTCACTTTTTGGAAGTGCCCCTACTTTTTGGGCTTTTCTTTCTCGCACCGGTTAGATTGGGAGGGGGGAATACACCACTTTTAGCTGCTAGCAAGCACGTTTCCGCCTGTCGTAAGCGCTCATAGTATGCCTGTTTTTTGCTATTGTATTTATTATCGTCCTGTACAGATTCTTCGCCATATTTCTCCATTGTCGCCTGGTAAACGTGTTTTCCGTTGTTCTTATCGTACCAATCAAGAATTGACTGCAAGGCGGTCAGTTTCTTTGTAATATCAGTTCCTTGACCTAGCTTTGGTTCTTTTGGGAACCTGTCGGGATGGTCAATTTTTAAAAACGTGCGCTGAAGCATTAAATAGCTTGTTGCATCATCTAATTGGCGTTTTAAACCAACTTTAGATTGGTATAAATTCACTGTCACTGTGACTGCTTCCGGGTTATCTATTGGCCCGATCTTTACCGGTGCATCCTCCATTGACTCAAGATGGGTAAGTATTTTATCCAATCTAGCTTCCATTTCCCGACAATCCTGCGTGTTGCCTTCTCGCCTTATTGCCCTAAGGAGCCATTGTGCATATAGCAGATCACACTGAAAACCTGCTTGGGATTCCCGTGAACGTTTCAAGACTTCTTTTTGGGAAAGGGCAAAGTCAGAAAGTCTTTTTGTCATCTTAGCGCCTCCTGTAGCGCTCCTGGTATGTGATCGCGGGGAAACCGGCCAGGATAACCGGCTTATCGGGTGCCCCCTATCCCCGCGAAATGGTGGACTATGCAGCCTTGGTACGAGTTGCATCCATGTGGTCTATTACCTTTTGGATAAGGTCGTTAGCGTCCCCTATAGTGAGCGCTAATCCTGCAATATCATCTGAGTCGAAATCAAGTTCACTGTAGGCTGAACGCTGAACCAGTGAAAGCCTTGCTTTTGCTTCCTTCAGTTTGTCTGTCCAATCCATGATTTCTTTCATGTTACCCTCCTTTGGTTGTGACCGTTCCCGGTCTGTGAATGGATGACTACTGCCCTCCCGTCCTCTTCAACGGTATAACCTTCGCCCCACTCTTGAGTCCGTCCAGATAATCACTCCATGTCTGCATCAACTTCCGCCGTTCAGCAAGGTGTTGTGTCCGGTTATAAGCCTTGCCTAACCGATCAGGTACGGCATGGCTTAATTGTGCCTCTATTGCATCGGGGGAGAATCCCAAGACCTCATGAATCATGGTACGTGCTGTAGCCCTAAATCCATGGCCGGTTATCTCAGATTTCTCAAACCCTAACCGTCGAAGTCCCCCATTGACGGCATTTTCCGACATGCAGCGCAACGGAGAACGGTTGCAGGGGAACACGTACTTGCTATGGCCG
This sequence comes from Geobacter sp., assembly GCA_003574885.1. GTDB lineage: Bacteria > Desulfobacterota > Desulfuromonadia > Geobacterales > Geobacteraceae > Geomobilimonas. Next base: position 156,440 of record PJFC01000004.1, on the reverse strand, counting down.
GTTAGCGGTCGCAGTTCCCGAAGGATTGACACAGCCTGAGTGCTGAGGGGGACAAGGTGCGGCTCCTTCATCTTCATCTTATGGCCGGGAATGTTCCATTCAGCCGCTTCAAGGTCAATCTCTGACCACTCAGCCGCTCTGAGTTCCCCTGGGCGAACGAAGAGCATTGGGGCAAGCTTCATGGCACACTGAACCACGAAAGAACCGGTAAAGCCGTCTATTGCTTTCAGCATTTGTGCAACCGCTTTCGGGTCTGTGGGTGCAGAGAAGTGCCCACTCTTGGCCGGTGGAAGTGCATCTTTAAGGTCTGCGGTACAATCACGTTCCGCCCTACCGGTTGCCACGGCGTAGCGCAAGACCTGTCCACAATCCGTCTTTACCCTGTGTGCCGTGTCCAGAAGGTTCCTCGATTCTATCCTCCGTAATACTGCCAGCACATCAGTTGCCTTGACTTCGGCAATCGGCATTTTGCCTATCCAGGGGAACACGTTCTTTTCAAATCGTTCAAGCTTGTGCTGTGCATGGCTTGCAACCCACTTACCCTTGAACTTCTCATGCCATTCACGGGTAACGACCTCGAAGCTGTTTTCTGCATCTGCAACCGTCGCGGCCTTCTGAGCCTTCTTCACTTCCGCCGGATCTACGCCATTGGATAATAGCTTTCGGGCATCCTCTCTGCGTTGTCTGGCATCAGCAAGGGAAACAGCAGGGTAAGCACCGAAAGCAACAACCTTCCGCTTATCAAGACAACGATAATCAAAACGCCATAATTTACCGCCGGTAGGAGTAACCAATAGATACAAACCAAAACCATCCATAAGTTTGTAATCTTGAGCCTTCGGTTTAGCGTTCCTTACCTGAATCTCAGATAGTGGCGTAATCCTTTTGGGCATGGCTCTTTCTCCTTTTTGGAGGTATCCATTTTCGGTTGGAGGTATTTTATACCTCCATATACCTCCATAATCAACGGATGTCAAGGGACTATTCTGGACACTACTAGACCACAAACAAAGAAAAAGCCCCGATTTCTCAGGGCTTTCCGTACCGCTTTGCATCTTATTGGACTATTACATGGTGCCCGAAGCCGGGGTCGAACCGGCACAGCCTTGCGACCGAGGGATTTTAAGTCCCTTGCGTCTACCAATTCCGCCATTCGGGCATGTTGTCCGCTGTTCTGCCTGGATGACTCCCGGAAGGAACGGACAGGATACACAAACGGGAGGAGAATATCACGTGGTGATCTCCCCTCCCGTTGGAGACAAATCATTGCTGCCGATCAGTCGAGGGTATTCACCCGCTCCCGCAAATCCTTGCCGGTCTTGAAGAACGGCGTCCGTTTGGCCGGAATCCGGACAACCTCGCCGCTCTTGGGATTGCGCGCCTCGCGCGGTCCCCGCTCGCGTATGGTGAAACTGCCAAAACCGCGGATTTCGACCTTCTCCCCTTTTCTAAGGGCCGCGCTCATGGCATCGAACACCAGGTTGACCACCAGTTCGGATTCCTTGCGGGTCAGCACGCTGTTCGACTCGACGATCTTTTCTACCAGTTCACTTTTTGTCATTACCACACCTCTTCGCTGCAGTTTACTTTCAACAGATCCTTACTTGTCGTCGTTACCGTTTTTCTTCATCTCTTTGAGCAGGTCCCCGAGGTTGGACGTCGCTTCACCCTTGGATCCCATGAACGACTCGAACTCGGCTTTTTCCAGCGCACTCTGCAGCGACTTGATGGAAAGCCCGATCTTGCGGTCAACGGTATCCACGTTGAGAACCACCGCCTCCAGCTCGTCACCCACGTTGCAGAAACCTTTCGGTGTCGCAACTTTCTCGTGGGAAAGCTCGGAAACATGAACAAGCCCTTCTATCCCTTCTTCGAGTTCGAGGAAGACACCGAAATCGGTGACGGAGGAAACCTTGCCGGTCACCTTGGTCCCAGGACGGTACTTGCCGGGAATCTCGCTCCAGGGATCGGGGCTCAGCTGCTTGATGCCGAGGGAGAGCCGCTCGTTGGCAATATCAATGTTCAGGATAACAGCCTGTACGGTCTCCCCTTTTGCGAAGAGCTCACCCGGATGCTTGATCCGCTTGGTCCAGGAGATATCCGAAACGTGCACCAGGCCGTCGATGCCGTCCTCGATGCCGATGAACATGCCGAAATCGGTGATGTTCTTGATCTGTCCCTCGATTTTGGTGCCAACCGGATAGCGCTCGCCGATAACGTTCCAGGGATTGGTGGTGGCCTGTTTGAGACCCAGGGAAATACGGCGGTTTGCCGGATCGACACCGAGTATGACCGCTTCCACCTCTTCACCCACCTTCAACAGTTCGGAAGGATGGCGGACCCGCTTGGTCCAGGACATTTCGGAGATATGCACCAGCCCTTCGACCCCCTCTTCCAGGCCGATGAACGCCCCGTACTCGGTAAGGCTGACCACTTTCCCCTTTACCCGCTCCCCTGCCTGGTACTTTGCTTCCACGTTGAGCCACGGATCGGGCATGGCCTGCTTCATGCCGAGGGAGATTTTCCCCTTGGCGCGGTCGAACTTCAGCACCATGACCTTGACGCTGTCGCCAACTTTGATGAGTTCACTCGGATGTGTCAGACGCCCCCAGGACATATCAGTGATGTGGAGTAGGCCGTCCAGCCCGCCCAGGTCGACGAATGCGCCGTAATCGGTGATGTTCTTGACAATCCCTTCAACCACCTGCCCTTCAGCCAGGTTCGCGAGGGTTTCCTCTTTGGCCTTGTCCCGCTCGACTTCGAGCAGAACACGCCGGGAAAGAACGATGTTCCCCCGTTTGCGGTTCATCTTGAGTATTTTGAACGTGGTGGTCTGCCCCACGTAACGGTCGAGGTTTCCGCCGGGGCGGAGATCAACCTGGGAAGCGGGAAGGAAGCCAGTGATGCCGCCTATGTCGACATTGAGGCCACCCTTGACCTTGGCGACGATTTTCCCTTCGATCTCTCCACCTTCACCACCAGCTTCGGCGATCCTGTCCCAGACGAGATGGGCCTGGGCCTTTTTCTTTGAAAGGACGATATACCCCAGTTCGTTTTCACGCCGCTCGAACAGGACCTCGACCGGATCCCCCACCTTGACCGTCATCTGGCCATTTTCATCCATGAATTCATTGGCCGGTACGCACCCCTCGGATTTGTACCCCACATCTACCAGCACATAATCGGGCGAAAGCTGCACGACGACGCCGCGTACAATCTCGCCGACACGAAGCTGCTTAATGCTGTCCTGGAACATTTCCTCGAACTCGCCGCCGCTCCCCTGATCCAGTTCATCGTCCATATCGTGAAAGCGCTTGATCGGCATCTCTTTCTGCCGGTGCATCCGTTTTTCATCCATCATTAACCAATTACCCCCTGAAATAGTTACGCTTCGTTTTAAGCATGTTAAATTAACACATTTACTAAAAAATTCAATTGTTTTTATCGCGATCAATCTCTTCTACGCGCTCCACGACCTCGTCAATCAGCCACTTGGGGGTAGAGGCACCCGCAGTAACCCCTACACGTTCGACCCCGTTGAACCACGCCGTATCGAGCTCCTGGGCCGTCTCTATGTGATAGGTCCTCGGTTGCAGTTCGCTGCATACCTCCGTAAGCCGTTTGGTGTTGGCGCTGTTAAAACCACCGATTACTATCATGCAATCTACCTGCTTGGCAAGCTCTTTGGCCGCTTCCTGGCGGATCGCCGTGGCATCGCAGATGGTATTGAACACGCGGATCTCCGACCCCCGTGCAAGGCACTCCAGCACAACGTTCTGGAGATTTTCAAATGATTGGGTGGTCTGCGCGACGACCGCTATTTTCCCCATCTTCGGCAGGCGTGATGCTTCATCGCCGGAACCGACGACGAATACTCTGCCCGTTGCGTAGGAAACGATACCCTGCACCTCGGGATGGTCGGCATCACCCACCACCACCACGTCGTAACCTGACATGGAGAGACTTTTGACATGTTCCTGGGCCTTCTTGACGAAGGGACAGGTGGCGTCGATTATCTCGAGCTCCCGGCGAACCGCATCTTCGAGCTCTTCCGCCGCGACTCCGTGTGAACGTATGATAATGGTAGCATCGGACAGGCCGGACAGGTCCCGGCGAACCGTTACCCCCATCTCCTCGAGTTTCTGCACCACCTGGGGGGAATGGATAATAGGTCCGAGAGTGAAGGTGTTCCCCTTTTCTTTTGCCGCCTCGAAGGCCATCTGGGTGGCCCTTTTGACACCGAAGCAGAAACCGGCCTGCTTGGCAACCATGATTTCCATGCTAACAGTTCTCCATAGGCAACTGGGCATCGACTCCTGCCCCCTGCCCTTCCAGCTTCGCCTCAATGATATTGACCATCCGCTCCAAGACTTCCTCGACGGAAATCCCCGAGGAATCGATGGCAATTGCATCCGCAGCTTGTCGCAGTGGTGCGTGTTCGCGCCCTGCATCCTGACTGTCCCGTTTGACGACAGCTGCGATGGTTTCTTCGAGGGTGATCTGCTCCCCCCTGGCTTTGAGCTCCAGGTAGCGACGACGCCCCCGCTCTTCCGCCGAAGCAGAGAGGAAGAACTTCACGTCCGCATTGGGGAAGACCACCGTGCCGATATCACGCCCCTCCAGTACCACTCCCCCCTCGCGTCCCATCTGCCGCTGCAGTTCGAGAAGGTAATCCCGTACCACCTTCAAGGCCGAGACAGTGGAGGTGAGAAGACTGATGCCCGGAGTCCTGATGGCACGGGAGACGTCCTCTCCGTTGAGGAGCACCTGACAGCAGCCGTCGGTGCGGACAAAGGAGATGGAGCATCCCTTGCACAGGTTCTCTATGGCTTGCAGGTCCTCAAGGGAAACGCCTGCTCTCTGTATCGCCAGGGCTACGGTCCGGAACATGGCGCCGGTATCGATATGGATGTAGCCGATACGGTCTGCCAGAAGCTTGGTAATAGTGCTCTTGCCGGCCCCCGAGGGGCCGTCGATGGCGATGATGAGCCGTTTTTTACCTGCCTGGGCCACGCTCACCGCCCTGCAACCTTTTCGAGGAGTTCAATAAAGGTCGGGAAGGAGGTGGCGATACAGTCGATGTCATCGACCGTTACATTGCCGGCGGCGGCAAGGCCCGCAATCAGCATGGACATGGCTATGCGGTGGTCACCGAAGCTTTCCGCCATGCACCCCTGCAGCTTCTCCGTGCCGGTAATCTCCATGCCGTCTTCCGTTTCGACGACCTGGACACCGGACCGCCGCAGGTTGGCCGCCATAGCTGCAATCCGGTCCGTTTCCTTGACCCGCAACTCACGGGCATCCCGCAGAACCGTCTTCCCTTCAGCCAGGGCGGCAGCGACACTGATAACCGGAAACTCGTCGATTGCCCGGGGGACGACCTCGCCGCCGATCTCGATACCTTTGAGCCTCGACGCACGGACCAGCAGGTCGGCAACCGGCTCGCCGGACACTTCCCGCCGGTCGAGAAGCTCGATGGAGCCCCCCATGGCGACAAGAATATCGATGACGCCGGTACGGGTCGGATTGACGCCGACGCCGCGGATGAGGAGTTCGGCACCGGGAACGATGAGAGCCGCCACGATGAAGAAGGCAGCCGACGAGATATCACCCGGCACCACGATATCGCGGCCGGTCAGTTCACGGCCCCCGCGCACCGAGACGGTGGTATTCGACGTCTCCACGTCGGCACCGAAATAGCGGAACATCCGCTCAGAATGATCCCGGGAAAGGTGCGGCTCCGTCACCGTGGTGGTGCCATCGGCATAAAGGCCGGCCAGCATCAGGGCCGACTTGACCTGTGCGCTCGCCACCTTCGACGTATGGGTGATACCTGTCAGTTCCCGCCCGACAATGGCCAGGGGGGCCTTGTCACCACCGGAACGGCCGAAAATAGTTGCCCCCATCCGCCCGAGCGGCTCGATGACCCGCCCCATGGGGCGCTTGCGCAGGTACTGATCACCGGTCAGGACGGAGAAGAACCGCTGCCCGGACAGGAGCCCGGTGATGAGACGCATGGAAGTGCCGGAATTCCCGCAATCGAGGATATCGGCAGGCTCGGAAAGACCATGCAGCCCTGCGCCCTTGATGCGCAGGGTCTCACCGTCGTCTTCGACCCCTACCCCCATGGCCCGGAAGGCATCAAGGGTGGATATATTGTCCTCTCCCCGCAGGAAGCCACGCACCGTCGTCTCACCCCGGGCAATGGAACCGAGCATGATTGAACGATGGGAGATGGACTTGTCGCCGGGGACGCTGATCTCGCCCTGAAGCGTTGTTGCAGGCTGAACGGTGTAGCTCTTCACGTACATCACCTCACTGCCGTTATGGGTACGGGGCGCCCGGCACCGCCAGACCATCTTATAAAATTGCGTCCCGATGTTCCTTTGACCGGGAGAAGAAGGCTTCCAGACCTGCGCCGTCCGCGCCATCCACCAGCGACCTCAATTCCCCGAAGTAACGGGAGAAAAAGTCCATCATCTCCAGGATTCCCTCCCGGTTCATGAGGGCGATGTCCCGCCACATGGCCGGGTCGGATGAGGCAATGCGGGTGAAATCCCGAAAACCACCGGCCGAATACTTGAGGATGCTCTCTTCGAACCGGTCGTACCCACCCACAGCGTTGACCAGGGAATAGGCAACCATGTGGGGTAGATGGGAGATGGCGGCGAGGACCCGGTCATGCTTCTCCACGTCCATCAGTACCACCTCGCTGCCGGCAAGTTCCCACATCCGCACTACCTTTTCCAGTGCAGGCCGGTCGGTAGCAGGGGTGGGGGTGATGATGCAGCGCCGGTCCTGGTATAGAGTGGAAAAGGAAGCATCGACCCCCGAATTCTCGGTGCCTGCTATGGGATGTCCTCCGATGAAAAAGGTCCCAGCCGGCATGAGCGCCTCGCAGTTGGCCACGATCTCCCCCTTGACACTCCCCCCGTCGGTAACGATGCATCCGGGGGCCAGGCCAGGGGCAATACGGGCCAGCACCGTCGCAATGGAGCAGACCGGGGTGGCAAGAAAGACCATGTCGGCCCCTGCAACACCGTCTGCAGGGTCAGTCGCATAACGGTCGATGACGCCGAGCTCAACGGCCCTCCGCAGGTTCGCCTCACCCCGTCCAACCCCGACAACCTCACCCACCTCTCCCTTCTCCCGCAGGATGCGGGCCAGGGAGCCGCCGATAAGACCGACACCAATTATGCACAACCGCTGAATGAGCGGCATTGCTTCTCCAAGAAAACTAAAATGGAATATTCGTAGGCACTATCAGAACCAGCAAGGTTATACCTGAAGCGGCACAGCAAAAGGCTCCAGATGCAAGGCGCGCGAGGACCGTGACGCGAGGCGTACTGGAGGTACGTTGAGCGTTACGGCCCGGAGCGTAACGCCGCAGATGGACCTTTGGCGAAGCCGCTCACTTTGCACGGGGGTAGGAACCGAGCACCTTCACAAACTGACAGCACTGCTTGAGGTCCTCGATCGCCTCAACGATCACCTGATCGGAGACGTGTCCCGCCAGATCGAGGAAGAACATATACTCCCACGCCTTTTTCTTCATGGGACGCGATTCGATCTTGGAAAGGTTGATCCCCCGCTTGGCGAACGGTTCCAGCATCCGGTAGAGAATCCCCACTTCATCCTTAACCGCAAACATGAGGGAGGTTTTGTCGTCCTTACTCTTCTCCGTCAGCTTCTTGCCGATCACAAGGAACCGGGTGAAGTTGTTGACCTGGTCCTCGATCCTTGTGCGCACCAGCTTGAGATCGTACATGGTGGCCGCCAGCTCGCTGGCGATGGCCGCGGCGGTGTAGTCCTCGGAAACGATCTGGGCAGCTACGGCAGTTGACGCCACGTCCACAAGAGGCACGTTGGGGAGGTTCTCCTCAAGCCATTTCCGGCATTGGGCAATGGGCTGGGGGTGGGAGTAGACCTTCTTTATATCCTCGAGCCGTCCGGTGCGGGAAAGGAGGTCGTGGTGGACCTCCAGCATCACCTCGGCATTTATCTTCAACTCGCTCTCCATGAACATGTCGAGGGTATAGGAGACCACACCCTCGGTGGAGTTCTCCACCGGCACCACCCCGTAGGTGGCATGCCCCTTCTCTACTTCCTCGAAAACGGCGGGGATGGATTTCTGGGGAACAAGTTCGGCGGAAAACCCGAAATGCTGCATGGTGGCCAGATGGCTGAAGGTTGCCTTGGGGCCGAGAAATGCCACCTTCATGGGTGCTTCCAGGGCAAGGGATGCGGAAATGATTTCCCGGAACACGCTCTTCAGTCCCTCGTTGGGAAACGGCCCCCGGTTCCTGGCAGTGAGACGGTCGTAAATCTCCCGTTCCCTGCTCGGGACATGGAAATCGCCCCTGGCGGCAGACTTGAGCTTGCCCACTTCCATGACCATTTCGGCCCGGCGGTTCAGAATATCCAGGATCTGGTCGTCGAGACCGTCGATAGTCTGACGTAATGTAACGAGCGATTTTTTGTCGCGCAAGGTTTAGTCAGCCTTTGGGAAGGGGATGGGTAGTACCGTGGAGGGAGCTAATCTATAGCAATGCCGCTAAAAATGCAAACAGTTTTTGGCCGACGGGGAAGGCCGCAGGGAGCGGAATGATGGATTTACACCCTGGATCATCCTTCTTCAGATACCCCCTATTCAGCTGGACCGCAGCGCCTCCACGATATTCATCCTCGCCGCCCGGAACGCCGGGAGCACTCCCCCCACAAACCCCATGCCGACGGAGAACAGCAGACTTTTCCAGAGTATATCGAGAGTGAGAGTGAAGGTGAACGCCAATTCGGAAAAGGTCTGCCAGTTCATGGTGGAGATGGTGATGAGCTGCATGAAGGAGGCGCCGGACAACCCCACCACCCCGCCCAAGAGACCGAGCAGGAGCGACTCAATGACAAAGGCGGCGAGGATGCTCATCTTCTGGAACCCGAGTGCCCGCAGGGTGCCGATCTCCACCACCCGGTTGGCCACGGCTGCATACATGGTGATCATGGCGCCAATCACCGCCCCGAGAGAGAAGATGACCGTCAGGGTTATCCCCATGATGCGGAGGAACTTCGCCATCGCCTCCGACTGATCCTCGTAATACCTGGTCTCCCGCTTGGCCTCCACCGTCAGGCGCGGATCACTTTCCACCCGATGCTTGAACTGCTCGAATGCAGCCGGGTCCCGCAGTTTGAACGTCACCGACGAATAGACCGGACGGCGGAAGGCCTGCATCAGCTGGTCCACGTCCCCCCATATCTCCGAGGAAAAGCCGGTAGTACCAGCGTCAAATATCCCGACCACGGTCCAGTCCCGCATGCCGAAGCGCAGGGTTTCGCCGAGACCTCCCCCCTTGAAACGGCGGGCAATGCTCGTGCCGGCAATGACCTCCGCCGAGCCGGGACGGGGCATGCGCCCTTCAGTGAGCCTTACCTGGGGACGAAGGAGAAGCGAAGCCGGGGAAATCCCCCGGATCACCACGTTGGCTGGCTTGTTGCTCTCCCGTTTGGGGATATTTATGAGGACAACCAGCTCCTTCGCCAGCAGCAACCGGCCATCACTTCCCCGCGCTATCTCGGGCTGGCTTTCTATGGCGGAGGTCTGCGCACGGTCCACGCCGCTCATTACCTCGGAATTGGCCGACTTGCGGATAACCACCACATTGTCATAGGAGCCAGTCTCCACCAGGGTCTTGCGCAATCCTTCCGCAAGCATAAGGGTAGCGGCAAAGACAAAAACCACCAGGGCCATGCCGGACGCGGTCAGAACCGTCGTGAGTCGTCGGGTCCAGAGGTTGCGCATGCTGTAGGAGAAGGGGATCGCCATTCAGCCGATCCTCCTCAACCCCTCGGCGATGCCGATGGTCGCCCCGCGCCAGGTGGGGAATATACCTGCCGTCACCCCGACGGCCAGGGCGGCCAGAAGATCGAGACCAATGGTAAGAGGCGCAATGCTGAAGGCCGGGAAGAACTGGGCCAGCTCGACCTCTATCCAGTGGGCCGCAGGGAAGGTCAGAGCCACGCCGAGGAGCCCTCCGGAAAGGGCAATGACGAGGGATTCGCCGAAGACAATGCCGGCAATATGCCATCCACCAAACCCGAGGGTCTTCATGGTCGCATACTCGGCGATCCGCTCCCGGGCGGTCATGGCCATGGTATTGGCCGCCACCACCATGATGATGACGATCACCACGTAGGAAACGATCTGGATGGCTACCAGAATCGCCTCGGTCATGGCAACAAAGCCGAGCTGGAAGGCTTTTTCCGTTTCCGTGAGCGTTTCGGCCAATGAATTTTTAAAGATGGCGTCCACAGCCTGTGAAACCTCAGCCGCCAGTTCCGGCCGTTCCACGGTAATCATATAGAAACCAACCTGGTCGGCCCTGCGCGGCATGGTCTTTCTCAGCGTCTCGTTCAGGTAGTCCCAGTGAAAAAAGAGGGCACGCTCCTCGGTCCCCTTCTCCGCTCCCCGGTAGATCCCACGCAGGACGAACTCCCACTGGCCGGGGAAAATGGTTCCCCGCAAGGTGATAAGATCGCCGATTTTCCAGCCATAGGTGTCCGCAAGCCTCTTGCCGACGATACATCCTTTCCGGTCGCGGAGAAAGGCATCCTTCTGCTCCGGCGTGAGAATGAATTCCGGATAGAGCTCCAGGAAACTCTTCGGCTCTATCGCTTCGTTGGCAAAGAAGTGTTTTTCGTCGATATAGATCCCGCCGAACCAGTTGCCGTACGAGACGGTTTTCACGCCCGGAACCTGGCGTATGCGGTCCTTGTACGAGAGGGGAAGGGGGAAAATGAGTGAAATGGCATTCCTGGTGACAAGTCGTGATGCGGAAGAAGCCTCCACCCCATGGTACCAGAGACCGACAAGTGTGCTCAGGAGGCCGAAGGCGATAATGGCGATGGCAATGCCGACGACGGTGAGGATCGACCGGAGCTTGTGACGAAAGGCATTCCTTATGATGAGTTTGAGGAGGAACATCATGTCGGACCGGGGGTCAGGAACCGGCAACCGGTGACGCAGGTTGCCCGTCGATATCGGTAAGTATCCCCTTCTCCAGGTGCCGGATGATGCGGGCCTTCTCCGCGGCGCGCGGGTCGTGGGTTACCATGATGATGGTCTTGTCGAACTCACGCACCAGCCGGTCCATGAGCTGCAGGATCTCACCGGCCGAAACCCGGTCAAGGTCGCCGGTCGGCTCATCCGCAACCAGGATGGCCGGATCGCTCACCACCGCCCGGGCGATGGCCACCCGCTGCTGCTGCCCCCCCGACAGCTGGGCCGGATAGTGGTCCACCCGGTCAGTCAGCCCCACCAGCTGCAATGCGAGTTCCACATGCTCCCGACGCTCACTGCGGGAGAGATCGGTCAGGAGGAGCGGCAGTTCCACGTTCTCGAACGCGGTCAAAACCGGCATCAGGTTGTAGAACTGGAAGATGAACCCAACATTGGCGGAACGCCACGTGGCCAGTTCCTTATCGGACAGGGTGGTAATGTCGACTCCTCCCACCCGGATTGTCCCCCGGTCCGCCTTGTCTATGCCGGCAATGAGATTGAGGAGTGTGCTCTTCCCCGATCCGGACGGCCCCATGAGGGCGAGGAATTCCCCGTCGGCAATGTCGAAGGTGATATCCTCCAGCACCGGAATGGTCTGGCTCCCCCGTCGGTAGGACTTGGAGAGGTGCGCTATTTCAACGATGGGAGGTTTGTTGTTGCCCATGCCCACGATGTCATTTCTCCGCCGTCTTGATTTTCGTCCCGTCCTTCAGTTTTTCCAGGGGCTTCAGTGCGACCTTGTCTCCAGCCCGGACGCCGCTCAGAATCTCGATCTGATCCCCGATCCGCTCGCCGGTAGTTACCACCGTCTCCACTACCCGATCGCCCTTCACCAGGTAAACGAGCTGCTTTCCGTCCCGGCTCCAGACCGCCGCCTGACTCACCGACGTCTTCGGCCGCTGTTCGGTTTTAGCGACCGGGCGTTCCAGGAAAGCCACCTTGGCACTCATCTCCGGCAGGATACGACTATCGGGATCCAGGAAGCGCACCTTGACCATGACCGTCGCCTTGCTCCGGTCCGCCGTCGGAACCACGGTATGGAGTATCCCCCTGAACCGGACATCCGGCAGGGCGTCAAGCTGAATCTCGCACGGTTGCCCCTCCTTCACCTTTCCCAGATTGGCTTCTGACACGTCCGCTTCAACCTGGAGCGATTTCATATCGGCGATGGTCACCACCGCGGCTTTGGCATTGGCCGCAGCACCAAGAGGGGTGACTATATCCCCCACATCGGCATCCTTGGTCAGCACTACGGCATCGAAAGGTGACCGGATGAGCGTGTATTCCACTGCCACCGCAGCCCCTTTGAGTGCCGCCTCCGCCGACCGTATGCCTGACCGGGCTCCGGCAACCCCGGCCACGGCCCGGCGGTAGCGTGCCTCGGCCGAATCGAAGTCGGCCTTCGCCACGATCCCGCCGGCGAGAAGATCCTTCAGTCGGTTAAAGGCAAGAGTCGCATCGTCAAGTTCGGCCCTTGCCTGTTCCAGACCTGCCTTTGTCGTCACCAGGTTGGCTGCAGCCTGTTCACGGGCCGCAGCGACATCACGGTTCTCCAGGCGGGCCAGAACCTCGCCGGCCCTGACCCGGCTTCCCTCTTCGACGCCAAGCCACTCCAGCCGACCGGTTGCCTTCGAAGCCACAGCCGCCTTGCGCTGGGCGACCACATACCCGCTGGCATTGAGCAGAGTGAACCCCTGGGACGGGTAAATCTGCGACACCATGGTCGTCTCTATCTCCACCCGCGGCCCCAACCCACTACGCAGCAAAACGACTGCCACAACGAGGAGGACGACAAGTGCAATCCAGAACAGGGGCCTCTTGTACGCACGAGGGGACCGATGCATGGTTTTCTTTTCAATTTTCAGCTTCGTCAGGTCTTCATTGGCCATATGGCGGCGACTCCTGGCTGTCATCGTGCCCTGCTCACGGCACGACCCGCTTTCACATTTCGGCAGCTAAAAAATAACACCTATTTCCGGTCATGTATAGTGCCGAAATGAAGACAGGAGAGAATGTGACGTGGCAGTTACGGCAGATGCCGGCGAAGAAGTCGAAAACAAACCGGCAAAAAAAAGACGCGGCCGTTATGCCGCGCCCTTCAACACCCAATGAAGCGAGAGGATGTAATAACCGTCGCACCACCCTACTCGACCACATCGAGCACCCCTTCCATCCCCTTCTCCCGGTGGCTCTCGAAGAAGAGGAGTTTCTTGGCGCAGTAGAACGGGTAGGTTCCGGTCCTGGTTGGCGTGAACTTGACCACTTTCGGCTCCTCGCCCAGTGACACGCTAAAATCGATCCCCGCTTCCGGAGCCTTCATGGTGATATCGTGAGGAACGTAGGTCGCTTCCTTCCTGACTCTGAGTTCGACCGGCACATTCACCCTGACGACAATGTGGTTTGGCCTGAAGAAATAGCCTCCGCCCAGGATATCAACGTGCTGTATGCCGTCCGTGCCGATCGTCGCCCGGAACATCTTCTCCGGCTGAGGCGTTTCCTCGGCAACGACCGGAGAATACCCGTACAATAGCACCCCCGCAACCAGGATCATCGCCAGTCCTTTCATGTGATACACCTCCCTGGCCCGTTGGCCGCGGCACCTCACGACCCGAGCAGCTTCATCATCTCCCGCTGGAATGCCGGCAGGTCGCCCGGTTCGCGGGAGGTCACCAGGTTGCCGTCCACCACCACCTCCCTGTCCTCGTAAAGGGCACCGGCAGCCCGCAGTTCGTCCGCAACGGTTTTATAGCATGTTGCATGCCGCCCGCCGAGCAGGCCGGCACTGGCCAGCGTCTGGGGGCCATGGCAGATGGCGGCCACCGGCTTGTTCGCGGCAAAGAAATGCCGCGCAACTTCCAGAGCCTTCTCGTCGCGGCGAACAATGGCCGGGGCTTTGCCGCCGGGGAGAACGAGCAGATTGTAAGCGGCCGGATCAACTTCCGACAGTGCCTTGGTCACTGTTACCGCATATCCATGTTTGCCGGTGATCTCTCCTTTCGCCGGTGCGGCAATATCCACCGCTATCCCGGCCTCCAGCAGCCGGTAATAAGGGGCCAGCAGTTCCGAATCTTCGAAATTGTCTGCACTGATGATCAGGGCTTTCATTCCGTACCTCCGTACGTCCTATTTCAGGCGGACTTCCGCAGCCTTCCAGTCGACATTCTTAAAGAAAGCCTCGATGTAGTCGGCACGCTTGAGGCCGTAATCAAGCATGAAGGCATGCTCGAAGACGTCCATGATGAGAATCGGCGTCCCGCCGGCCGGATGACCAGCATCATGCTCGTTGATCCAGAAATTGATGAGCCTGCCGTTGGCCGGATCCTGGTAGAGGACAACCCAGCCAATACCACGCATGGCGCCGGTCCCCTTGAAATCCTTCTCCCAGCCGTCCAGACTGCCGAAGCTGTCGGCAAGCATTTTGGCCAGTTTGCCGTTCCTGTCGAGAGGCATCTTCCCCCCAAGGTTCTCGAAATAGTACTCGTGGAGACGCATGCCGTTGAACTCCCACCCCAGCCGACGTTTCAGTTCGGCGAACTCGGGCGTGGCGGTCTTCCCCTCTTTCAGCAACTGGTCGAGGGTATCGAGCACCTTGTTGGTATTGGTCACATATCCCTGATAGAGGGTGAAGTGGTTTTTCAGCAGCGTCTCGCTGAAACCGGGCATTCCGACAAGTTTTGCATAATCTTTTGCGGTGTAGCTCATGGTCTTTGCCTCCTTTTTGGTCTGGGCACGTGCCGGCAGTGCCCGCTCCAGCAGCAGGGCGGTTGCGCCGAGCGCCGTGAGCTGGATGAATTCGCGTCGGTTCAGCATCCTGTCCCCCTTGTTCCGCTTTTCCATCGAACGGGAAAAACATCAATGCACACGAAACGTTACCACGGAAGGATGAAAATGCAAACCGCCCGGCTCACCCTGCAGAACCCCATGGGGAGCAGTTTTACCGCATCATCTCTCCTCAATATCAGCAGCAACCAGTTCCACGTCGGGCCGCTCCTCCACGAGCCACTCTTCAAGCTGTTCCAGTATGCGTCGGCCGGCAGCCCGGCTTTCCGTTACCGTTACAAAGCCGAGCATGGCCGAACCCGGCACGTCCTGCAGGTCCACCTCGGCGGCTGCAACGTTGAACCGGTTGCGTGCCCGCGCCAGCAGGCTTTTCACAATTCCCCGCTTTCCCTTGAGGGAATTGCTGGGGAGATGAAGGTGAAGCTGTGCGGAGAAAACATGCATGGGACCTCCTGACATCTTGACTCATGCCGATGAGTATAGCAGAGCTTTGCTCAGGATACAGGAGGGAGCGGGGGAAGGAATTCTCAGAAACGCCGCATGACGATGGTCGTGCCCCGGGAGAGGCGGGCCTGGAGCCAGAGGCCGAGAAATCGCTTGATTAAAGCGCGGGTGGGGGGAATGAGGAAGAAGAGTCCGACGAAGTCGGTGAAGAAACCTGGGGTAAGCAGGAGGATGCCACCGGTCAGGACCAGGGCGCCGTCAACCAGGTCAGCGGCGGGAAGCCGTCCCATGGCAAGTTCATTCTGGATACGGCGCAGGATATGGAACCCCTGGTGCCGGACCAGCCAGGCACCGGCCATGCTTATGGAGAGAAGCAGCACAACGGTGGGGAGAGGGCCGATAAGCCGGCCGACCTTGATGAGCAGATAAACCTCGATGATGGGGATGACCGCAAAGAGGAGGAAAAGACGGAACAGCATCAGTACCCCCGCACCACCACGTCCAGGTGACCGTCGTCGGGGCAGAAAATGAGGCCGTGCACCGCCACGTCCTTCGGGATGAGGGGGTTAAATCGGATTATATTCACCACCCGTTCCACGTTCTCTTCGGGGCAGGAAAAGGCACCGAGCCACTGGGAGAGGTCGGGAACCAGCCCCTCGATGGCATGGGGATCGATCCCCCGCTCGATCATCCGCTGTTTCAGATAATCCGCATCCACACAGGACATGCCGCAATCGAGATGGCCGATGACGAATATTTCCTCAACGCCGAGCATGAATATTGCCGCCACCAGGCTCCGGATCACCCCGCCGAGGGGGTCGATGATCGTGTTCCCCGCATTCTTGATAACCTTGGCTTCGCCCCGGCGGATTCCCATGGCAGGTTCGAGAAAATCCACCAACCGGGTGTCCATGCAGGTGAAGATGGCCAGCTGCTTCTGGGGGTTCTTCGTGAGGGGAGGAAAAGCGCCGGGATGAACGAATTTCCGGTTGGCGTCGATAATGGTATCAAGCAGGTTCATGGGCTCTCCTTTATACGCGGACTCCTTCGAATCCAGGTTTATTTTTTCAGGTCGATGCCATAGCTCTTGATCTTGCGGTGCAGGTTGCTTCGCTCAAGCTCGATGGACTCAGCGGTTTTGCTGATATTCCAGTCGTGCTCCTCCAGCTTCTGAATGATGAACTCCTTTTCGAACTCCTCCCTCGCCTCCCGCAGTGAATTCCGCTCCAGCACTCCATCGAGCCTCCCGCCGCCAAGCCCTCGCGATTCCTCTTCGCCGGCGATGTACTCGGGAAGCTGGGTAATGTCGATCGCCTGTCCCGGAGTCATGATCACCAGACGCTCGATGATATTTTTGAGTTCCCGCACGTTGCCCGGCCACTCGTACTGCTTCATGAGCGCCAACGCTTCAGGGACCATCATCTTGAGCTGACGCCCCTCACGTCGGCTGAACAGCTGCAGGAAGTGACCGATGAGGGGAGGTATGTCGTCACTCCGCTCCCGCAGGGGAGGGACCTTGAGGGAGACCACATTAAGCCGGTAGAACAGGTCTTCGCGGAAACTGCCGGCACGGATCTCGTCTTCCAGAACTTTATTAGTGGCTGCCACTACCCGCACGTCCACGTCAAGAGTGCGGGGTCCCCCTACTCGCTCGAACTTCCCTTCCTGCAGAACGCGGAGCACCTTGGCCTGGGTCTTGACGGACATGTCCCCTATCTCATCAAGAAAAACGGTCCCGCCGTCGGCAAGTTCGAATTTACCCTTCTTCTGGGCCGCTGCACCGGTAAAGGCGCCCCGCTCGTGGCCGAACAGCTCGCTCTCGATAAGTTCTTCAGGGATAGCAGCGCAGTTGATCTCCATGAACGGTTTGTCGCGGCGAGGGCTGTGGTAATGGATGGCACGGGCAACAAGCTCCTTGCCGGTCCCGTTTTCGCCGGTAATAAGGACCGTTGCATCGGAAGGAGCAACCAGTGATATCTTTTCCCGCAACTGATCAAGGGGGGCTGAACTGCCAACCATCTCGTGGTCCTGCAGGGCCTGTCCCCTCAGGGACTCGTTCTCTTCCCTGAGGCGCCGCATGCTCAGAACGTTGGCAACCGTCACGATCACCTTTTCCAGGGAAAGGGGTTTTTCGATGAAATCGAATGCCCCCATCTTGGTCGACCGGACCGCCGTTTCGATGGTGCCATGTCCGGACATCATCACCACTACCAGTTCCGGATAGAGGGCCTTCAGCTTCGTCAGGGTATCCATCCCGTCCAGCCGGGGCATCCAGATATCCAGGAGGACCAGGTCCGGCAATTCCTTCTGCACCAACTCCAGGGCTTCCACCCCGTCAACCGCACAGAGGGTCGTATACCCCTCGTCCTCCAGAATTCCCGCCAGGGAGGTCCGGATGCTTTCCTCGTCGTCCACTACCAGTATCGTCGCGCCCATAAGTTTTCCAGTCTTCCCGAAGAATTTATTAAAAACCTGCCACAGAGGCGCGGAGACACGGAGTGATATCTACCCAAGAAACCGTTAACCGAAAAGAGCACGGGGAAATTCTTCCAGCAATAAAATGCGCTGAACTCTTTTTCTCAGTGCCTCAGTGTCTCTGTGGCTATTGTTCGTTATTTGCCCATCCCCAGTTCCTGCGCCAGTGCCCGCCATGCGGGGAGGCTCCGCTCGATCATCTCTTTTCCCACGCAGTAGGCGATCCGGAAGTAGCCGGGAGCGCCGAAACCTGCTCCGGGGACGAGGAGGATCTTGTACCGCTGCGCAATACGCACGAACTCCACGTCATCTTCCAGGGGAGACTTGGGGAAGAGGTAGAAAGCACCATCAGGTTTGACCAGGGAAAAGCCGAGAGAGATCAGGCTGTCACAGAGAAGGTCCCGCTTCTCCTGGTAGAGGGAGATGTCCACCGATTCCCGCTGCAGTTTGGCCACCAGCCGCTGCATGAGGGCGGGGGCATTGACGAAGCCGAGCACCCGGTTACTGAATACCGCACCCTCCATGAACTGCTCAACGCCGGCCATGCGCGGGTTGGCAGCCAGATAGCCGATCCGTTCACCGGGAAGCGCCAGGTCCTTGGAATGGGATGTGACGATCACCGCGTTGTCCACATGGGGAAAGATGTTGGGTACCTGCTTACCGTCATAGGCTATCCGGGCATAGGGCTCGTCGGAGATAACGTAGATCTGCCGCCCAAGTTCCTTTTCCTTTTTCTTCAGCATCTCCCCCAGCAACTGCAGGATTTCCGCAGGATAGATGACGCCGGTCGGGTTGTTGGGAGAGCAGATGATGATGGCACGTGTTTTGTGGGTAATGGCGGCTTCTATGGCGGGAATATCCGGCTGGAAGGTCGACCGGTCAGTCCAGACCTCTACCGGCACTCCGCCATGGTTGTCGATGTAGAACTTGTACTCGACGAAGAAGGGGGTGAGGATGATGACCTCTTCCCCCGGATTGAGAATGGTTTTGAGCACCACGTTGAGAGCACCACCGGCACCGCAGGTCATGATAACGTGGGAACCACGGACCGCGAGCCCGGACGCCTCGGCAAGCACCTCAGCAACAGCTGAGCGGGTCTCGTCGTAACCGGCATTGTTCATATAGCTGTGCATCCCGGAAACGGGGTTGAGCGCCAGTCGCCTGAACTCGTCATCGAACGCCGGTGGGGGCTCAACATCCGGGTTCCCGAGGGTAAAATCGTACACCTTGTCCGCACCGAACTGCTGACGGAGGCGTTCCCCCTCTTCGAACATCTTCCTGATCCATGAGGCACGCTCTATGTGCCCGGCTATCTTGGTGGCAATGGCCATAACTCCGACGCTCCTTTGCTGTGGCAATATTGCAACACATGTATCACATTATTCCCGATTTTCGCAAGGGGAAGGTTGACCGGTTTCAAATCCCACACGGGGATTCTTTGTTGCCTAACCGACATGAAATGTTTTATGCTCCTCCCGTTCGGACAAATCCCGGCAGTCAGGCCTCAGCGAACTGCCCCAGAAAGAGGTACTCCATGAAGAAACTTATCACCCTGGTGGTCGCTACAGCCCTTGCAGGACTCTTCGCCATCAACGCCCTTGCAGCGGAACCCGCTGCCGCCGACGGACAGAAAACGTCGCCGGAAGCCACCCCCTCGATCAGCGCAAAACCGGCAGCGTCGGCTGATGTGACGGTAACTACGGTAACACCTCCGGCAACGCCGGCCAAAACCATCCGGCTCGGATACGTGGATATGGTCAAGGCGGCCAGCGACTCGGCCCAGGGGAAAGCAGCCTTCGCCGAGATGAAGAAGAAGAACGACAAATACAAGGGGCAGATCGAGGCGAAGCAGAAGCAGCTGGAGAAGCTGAAAGCGACCATCGAGGCGAAAATCGCAACAATGCCCCCCCCGCAGCGTGAAGCCAAGGCGAAGGAATTCCAGAAGAAAGTGGGAGATTTCCAGAAATACGTGCAGAACGCGGAAAAAGATATGAGGACCCGGGAGGAGGAGCTCTCCGACAAGCTCTTCAAGGCCATAGAGAAAGCAGCCGCAGAGTACGGCAAGGCCAACGGCTATGCCGCCGTGGTGGTGAAGAAGGAGCTACTCTACATGGGTGCAGACGTGGACGCCAAGGATCTGACGGCAGATCTCGTCAAAGCGGTGGATGCCGCGGAGGGGGAAAAACCGGTTGAAAAAGTGAAAAGTAAAAAGTAAAAAGTGAAGTGTGAAAAGATGTGGAGGGGGCGGACCGACCGGTTCGCCCCCTCTTTTTTCTACGGATCCTTATCTATACATCCCTCTTCTGAGCCAGCACGAGGTAGGGCGCGGTGGGGGGACGGTTGAGCTGGCGGCTCGTCCAGACGTTGAATGCCTTCGGATCAAGACCGCTCCCCCAGGCAAGGACGGCCTTTTCTTCATCAGTGGCCCCCTCATGACCGGTATACACTGACACGAGGAGGATTCCGCCGGAGAGAAGCAGGTCGAGCGCCACGTTGAGAGCCACCAGGGTGGTCGCCGGCCGGGTGACGACCCCCTTGTCGCCGCCGGGGAGGTAGCCGAGGTTGAAGACCACCGCCGTTAATGACTCAGTGACGAACTCCCCGAGCCGTTCGTGACCGGCACGGACCAGGTTCACTTGGGAGAGACACCCTTCGGCTAAAAGGTGCTCACGGGTAGCGTCAAGCGCCCGCTGCTGGAGATCGAACCCCCAGACCCGCCCCGCCGGCCCCACGAGTTTCGCCAACAGGAGCGTGTCGTTGCCATTGCCGCAGGTGGCGTCCACCACCCGGTCCCCCGCCCGCACCCTTTCCCGCAGAAAGAGATGGGAAAGGGGAACGGCGCCGCGCAGGTCGTTTATTTTGTCGTCTACTGTTGGCAATTGATATTCCCCGGCAAGAGATTCACCCTCCCCCTCCGTCCTTACAAACAATCATTTTTTGCCTGCTAATTCTAAAACCGCCGGAAGAACCACAATAAACGCGATCTGGCACGCCACCATCCCGAGACACATCACCACCCCGATACTGAACACACCCTGGTGCCGGGCGACCATCAGGGCGCCGAAACTGGCCATGATGGTCAGGGTGTTGAGAAAAACCCCGACCCCGGTGCTGGAGAGAACCACCTGGCGCGGCGTTTCATCCTCGCGCCGGTAGCGGTTGATGAGGTAGATCCCCGAGTCGACGGCAATGCCGAGAACCAGGGGAAGGACAATGACGTTTGCGGAATTGAAGCTGATGCCGAAGAGACGCATGCCGGCCACCATAAAGAGAAGCCCCACCGCCAGAGGGACCAGGCCGATGAGGGCATAGCGGACGCTCCGGAAGGCAATGAGCAAAATGGCGGCGATGGCGGCGATAGCGAAGAAGAATGCATTCTGGTAGGAGTCCCGGAGCACCGTCATGGATTCGTAGACCATTACCGGCTCGCCGGTAGCGGCCGGATCAACGGAGCGGACATCATCCAGAAACCGTTTGAGGGGCACCCGGGCGAATATCTCCTCCTTCGGGGCAACCTGGAGCAGATATTTGCCGGTTTTGCCGACAAAGCGCTGCATGAGCTGAGGGGGAACGTCGGCCGCCTGCACCGGTTTGGCGGAGAGGCTCTGGCGCAACATACCGATCCTCTGGGGCATCTCGGCGAACATCTCCCCCTGGAAATCCTTGAGCATGCCGACGGCGTTCGTATCCTTCTTCTTTTCCAGGGTGGCGAAGAAGCGGTCGAGGGTGGCGAGGAAACTCCCTACCGGCTTCGCCTCGGGGCGCTTCTCTTTCTCCAGGAGGTTCTTCAACTTCTCGACCCGCGTCCGGAAATTCTCGAAGACCGTGGGGAGTTCCATGAGCTGCAGGTCCTCTTCGTAGGGAGCCGTCTTCAACCCGTCCAGCGACTGCCGGGCGGCCGCCAGAAGGCGCAGTTTTTCACCCTGGTCGTCGGGAACGAAGGTGCGGGCCCAGACCACATGATCAACGGTGGGAAGCTTCTCCAGCCGCCGCGCCTTATCAGCCGCTTCGGCCTCGGTATTCGCCATGACCACGGCAAAATAGCCGGCGTTCTCCTTGCTCCGCATCAGCTTGTAGGCATAGGTAACCGATTCGAGCCCCCGGGCCTGGAGGTTCATCAGGTTGTAGTCAAACTCGCTCTGGGAGAGGGGATAGATGCAGGCGAGGGAGAGGACGAGAGCGCCGGCCAGGACAGCACGGGGGCGGCCGAAGACGAGCCTCTGCCAGACCGGCTCCCTGTCCGTTCTGCGAGGTTTCGGCATACGGGCAGGGAAGATGGTGAGGAGCGCCGGAAGGACGGTGAAGGTAACGATGACGCAGATGACGATGCCGCCGGCGGCGATAATCCCGAGCTCGGCGATCCCCTTGAAGTCGGTGAAGGCGAAGGTGGCAAAGGCGGCTGCCACGGTGGCGGCCGCCATGGGGATGGACCAGCCGTTCCGGGCAAGAGCGGTCCGAAGCGCTTCGTTCTTCTGTGCGCCGCGCCCCAGTTCCTCCTGCATCCGGAGAATGATCTGGATGCCGTACTCGATACCGATGCCGATGAGCATGACGGCAAAGACCGACGAGAGGATGTTCAGGTGACCGATCGCCAGGGTGGCAAACCCGAAGGAGCAGCAGATGGCCACCCCGAGGGAGAGCATGGCGACGACGGTGTTAAGGACACCACGGAAGGCGACGAGGAGCAGGATGATCGTGAGAACAACAGTGATCGCCGTGGCAAGGGTGATGTCCCGCTTGCTGGTGACCATCTCTTCATGCTCAAGGACCGGTGTGCCGGTAATCCCCACCGTTACCCCGGCGAATCCGGGGAGCTTGCGCATTGCTGCGATCTCGGCGCGCAGGGCATCGATGGAGGCCGCGGACTGCATGAAGCTCAACTCGTCCTTGACCGGTAGGACCGTCAGCACCTGCTGGCGTCCGGCTGCGGCGAATGAAGACTCGCTCCCGTCGGCCCGGCGGAACATGACGCTTTCGAGGGAAAGACCTGCACCCTCCCCCTTGGTGAAGCTCCCTATACCGTCTCCCAGGGCACCGAGCATGAAAACCAGCCGATCGAGGCGTTCCTGCCCTGCCGGTCCGGCCGGAATTGCCAGAAGTGCGTCCATTTCGCCGGTCAGATGGGTGAAGAGAGTCTGCACCGACGGGGCCGCCGCCAGCGCCTTCAGGGTCGGCGCGGCCTTGGTCAGATTGGCGCTGAATGTGGCAAGTTCCTCCCTGGGCATGAGGAGGAGGCCGTTCTGCTGGAAAAAGGGAAGACCGAAGGGGAAGAACACCTCGCGAAAGTGCTTCCTGTCGGCCGACAGCCTCTCGGCAAGCTGTTCGCCGAAACGCCCGGCCAGCGCGCTGTCGCTGCTTTCGATGACGACGGCAATCTCTTCCTGATCGCCGAATTCGGCCCGGTAGGCCTGGTAGTCCCGGTTGAAGGAGGTATTTGCCGGCATCAGCTGATCGCGGCCAGTGAGGAATTCGAGACGCTGCTTCGTGACGATGACCGACAGAAGAGAAACTAAAAGTGCCACCGTCAGGATCAGGCGGGGATGCCTGACGATGACGCCGTAAAAACCACGATATGACCTGTTATCCGTTTTCATGCAACCTCGCTCTGCATATTTTCTGATGGTCACCGTAGCACAGAGTGATGGAGGAAATCAACCGGACACCTCCCCCCCTCCAAACACCCTTGAATTGTTACGTTAACGTATGAATTACATGAAAAATATGTACCTTGGCAGCAAATTATGATATAAATGCCCGCTTGTTATAAAGATACCCAGCCATGTACCACGCAGGGACGACAATCCGCTGCCGCCCAAGGAGAACCCGAGACAATGAAGTCGTGCAAATATCCGATTTCCCACGCCCTGACATCATTCAACGGCAGTAACGGAGAATCCAGTGCCCCGACTGACACGAAACCGGCGGCAAAAATACACCACCTTCCCCCCTCTCTCTGGAAAAAGAAGGAAGAAGAAGCCCAGAGCCCTCTGGATCAGGCAATCGTCCGGAGCCGTGACTTCTTCTTCCGCGAACAGCTCCCTGCCGGCTACTGGTGGGCGGAACTGGAGTCCAACTGCACCATAACCGCCGAGTACGTCATGCTCTTCCATCTTCTCGGCATGGTGGACAAACAGAAAGAGCGGAAGATGGCAAACTACCTCCTCTCCAAGCAGACGGAAGAGGGTTTCTGGGCCATCTACTACGGTGGACCCGGCGACCTTTCCACCACCGTGGAGGCCTATCTGGCCCTCAAGCTGGCGGGGTATGGCGAAGACCATCCGGCAATGGTCAAGGCACGGAAGTTCGTCCTGGACAACGGCGGCATCATAAAAACCCGCGTCTTCACCAAGATATTCCTCGCCCTGTTCGGCGAGTTCGCCTGGTTCGGCGTCCCCTCCATGCCGATCGAGCTGATGCTCCTCCCCAACTGGGCCTATTTCAATCTCTACGAATTATCCAGCTGGTCCCGGGCCACCATCACTCCTCTCTCGATCGTCATGGCCAAAAGGCCGGTGCACAAGCTCCCTCCCCAGTCACGGGTGCAGGAACTCTACGTCCGGCCTCCACGCCCCATCGATTACACCTTCACCAAGGAAGACGGCATCCTCACCTGGAAGAACTTCTTCATCGGCGTGGACCACATGCTCAAGGTGTATGAGAGCAGTCCGGTTCGGCCATTCATGAAGAAGGGGATGGCCATCGCCGAAAAGTGGGTTCTGGATCATCAGGAATCGACAGGGGACTGGGGAGGGATCCAGCCGGCCATGCTCAACTCCGTGCTGGCGCTCCACTGCCTCGGTTACGACAACGATCACCCTGCGGTAGTCAAGGGGCTGGAGGCCCTGGCCAACTTCAGCATCGAAGACAACGACAGTCTCGTTCTCCAGTCATGCATTTCCCCCGTCTGGGACACTGCCCTCGCCCTCAAGGCGCTTGTCGATGCCGGAGTACCGACCGACCACCCGTCGCTGGTCAAGGCAACTGAATGGTTGATCGATCGCGAAATCCGCAGGGACGGAGACTGGAAGATAAAGTGCCCGGAACTTAAACCGGGAGGATGGGCATTCGAGTTCCTCAACGACTGGTATCCTGACGTGGACGACTCCGGCTTCGTCATGATGGCCATCAAGGATGTGGCCGTGAAGAACAGCAAGTCGAAGGATCAGTCGATCAAGCGCGGCATTGACTGGTGTCTCGGCATGCAGAGCAGAAACGGTGGTTGGGGAGCCTTCGACAAGGACAACACCAAGTACCTCCTGAACAAGATACCCTTCGCCGACCTTGAAGCGCTCATCGACCCGCCGACGGCTGACCTGACGGGACGAATGCTGGAACTGATGGGTACGTTCGGCTACAGCAAGGAGTATCCGGCGGCAGTCCGCGCCCTGGACTTCGTCAAGCAGAACCAGGAACCGGACGGCAGCTGGTGGGGACGCTGGGGGGTTAACTACCTCTACGGCACCTGGTCGGTCCTCTGTGGCCTGGCGGCCATTGGGGAAAATCCGGCCCAATCCTACATCCAGCGGGCAATCAACTGGCTAAAATCGAAACAGAACCTGGACGGCGGCTGGGGAGAGACCTGTCAATCGTATCACGACCCGACCCTTGCCGGTTGCGGCGAAAGCACCGCCTCCCAGACCGCATGGGCACTTCTGTCCCTCATGGCAGCAGGGGAAGCTGATTCATCCACCGTCGCCAGGGGGGTCCAATACCTGCTCGACCAACAGAAGAGCGATGGGACCTGGGACGAGGACCAGTTCACCGGCACCGGATTCCCCAAATACTTCATGATCAAGTACCATATCTACCGGAACTGCTTCCCCCTCATGGCCCTCGGCACTTACCGGAATTTGACGAAGTAGCGCGAAATATATGAATGTTTTCGTAACCGGTGCCACCGGTTTTATAGGCGCCAGCCTGGTCAGGGAACTGCTTCGGGACGGTTGGGGGGTCAGGGCGTTGGCACGGCCCGGCGCGGACCTGCGCAACCTGCAGGGACTGGACGTCGAGATATGCACCGGTGATCTGCGGGACCCGGATTCACTCATACGAGGGATGGGGGGGTGCGAGCGGCTCTTCCACGCAGCCGCCGACTACCGGCTCTGGACAAGGGATCCGGCCGCCATGTATGCAAGCAACGTGGACGGAACCCGCAACATACTGGAAGCGGCCTTGAAGCTCGGCATATCCCGGGTGGTCTACACGAGCAGTGTCGGCACCCTGGGAAATCCGGGGGATGGGACGCCGGGAACGGAAACCACTCCCGTCACCCTGGCAGACATGGTGGGACATTACAAGAAGAGCAAGTTCCTTGCAGAACGGGAGGCGGAGAGTTTCATCGCCCGGGGACTGCCGCTGGTCATCGTCAACCCGTCCACCCCCGTCGGCCCCCTGGACGTAAAACCGACACCGACCGGCAAGATCATCGTCGACTTCCTGAACCGTAAGATGCCCGCCTACCTGGATACCGGCCTCAACATCATCGATGTGGAAGACTGCGCCAGGGGACACATCCTGGCGGCGGAGAAGGGGCGGATCGGCGAGAAATACATTCTGGGAAACGAAAACCTGACCCTGCGGCAGATATTCGCCCTGCTGGAGGAACTGGCCGGCCTTCCGGCGCCCCGGTTCCGCCTCCCCCACACCCCGATCCTGCTCGCCGCCTATGTCAACGAAGGGTTGTCACGACTGACCGGGAAGGAACCGCTCATTCCCCTTGCGGGGGTACAGATGGCAAAAAAATTCATGTATTTCGACTCCCGGAAGGCAGTGCGGGAACTGGGGCTTCCCCAGCGGTCTGCCCGGGAGGCACTGGCACGGGCGGTAGCATGGTTCCGCGCAAACGGCTACGCAAGGTAAAATCCGCTAGCAGTTCAAGGTTCAACGTTCGAAGTTCAACGTTTGAGGTTACCAGGTTTTTTCAGTTACTGAACATTGAATTCTGAACGTGCAGCGGATTGAGGAGAACGTATATGTACCCATTACTCAACCGGATTGAGAGTCCCGCGGACCTTAAAAAGCTCCCCCAGGAGAAACTGGGAGAACTGGCCGCAGAAGTCCGCCGATTCCTGCTCGACAACGTCTCACAGACCGGCGGCCACCTGGCATCCAACCTGGGATGCGTGGAGCTTACCCTGGCCATCCACTACTGCTTCAACTCGCCGGCCGACCGGATCATCTTCGACGTCGGACACCAGGCCTACACCCACAAGATCCTCACCGGCCGCCGCGACCAGTTCCACACCCAGCGCCAGTACCAGGGGATCAGCGGTTTTCCGAAAAGGTCTGAGTCTCCCCACGACGCCTTCGGCGCCGGACATTCCGGCACCTCCATCTCCGCCGGCCTCGGGATGGCAGTCGGCAACGAGTTGAAGGGGGGTGACAGCAAGGTGATCGCCGTCATCGGCGACGGATCCATGACCGGCGGCATGGCTTTCGAGGCCCTCAACCAGGCCGGCCACCTGAAAAAAAACCTGATTGTCATCCTGAACGACAATGAGATGTCAATTTCAAAAAATGTTGGCGCCTTCTCCAGCTTTCTCTCCAAGAAACTGACCGGCAACTACTACCGCGACCTGAAGAAGGAGATGAAGGATCTCCTGGAGGGAATCCCCGCCATCGGCGGCCATGTGCTCCATTTCGCCCGGAAAGCCGAGAACTCCCTCAAGGGGTTCCTCACCCCCGGTGCCCTGTTCGAGGCCCTGGGGTTCGACTATTTCGGCCCTCTTCAGGGGCATAACCTCCCCCACCTGATTGAAATGCTGGAAAATGCCCGTGGCCTTGAGGGTCCAGTCCTTATCCACGTGATGACAACCAAGGGGAAAGGATACGCGCCCGCCGAGAAAAACCCGGACCAGTTCCACGGCGTTGGCCCCTTTGACGTCGCAACCGGCAAAGTAACCGCCTCCAAAGGTGGAGCCAAATCCTACACCGGTATCTTCGGCGAAACACTGGTCAAGCTGGCCGCCAGTGATCCCAAGATAGTTGCCATAACCGCAGCAATGCCCGACGGCACCGGCCTGACCCCCTTTGCAAGAGCCTACCCGGAACGGTTCTTCGACGTTGGTATCGCCGAGCAACACGCTCTTGCCTTCGCTGCCGGGCTTGCAGCCGACGGATTCCGGCCGGTAGCGGCCATCTACTCGACCTTTGTCCAGAGGGCCTACGACCAGGTATTCCACGACATCTGCCTGCAGAAACTCCCGGTTACCCTGGCTCTGGACCGGGCGGGACTCGTGGGTGATGACGGTCCGACCCACCACGGCGTGTTCGACCTCTCCTACCTCCGCCACCTGCCGGAGATGGTCCTCATGGCGCCGAAGGATGAGAACGAGCTGCAGCACATGCTGAAGACCGCCATCTACGCCGATCGCCCCATCGCCCTCCGCTACCCCCGCGGCAACGGTTACGGGGTCGGCCTGGACCAGGAACTGACAGAACTTCCCCTCGGCAAGGGGGAGATGCTCGCGGACGGCAACGACCTGGCCATCATCGCCATCGGCTGCACCGTCTACCCGGCCCTGGAAGCAGCGACAAAGCTCGGAGAGCGGGGCATCCGCGCAACCGTTATCAATGCCCGGTTCGTCAAGCCTCTTGACCGTGAGCTGATCCTGGAGGCTGCAACCCGGACCGGCTGCCTCGTCACCGTGGAGGAAAACGCACTGCAGGGTGGATTCGGCTCCGCCGTCCTGGAACTCCTGGAGCAGGAAGGTGTCACGGGAGTAAGGGTTAAGCGGCTCGGCATCCCCGACCGGTTCATTGAGCAGGGTCCCCAACCGCGGCTGCGGGCCGACCTCGGCCTTGACGCGGCCGGTATCGCCGCCAGTGCCGAGGAGTTCCTCCAGCAGAAGGGAAAGCCGGCCCTGGCCCGGGTGAAGTAAGCCGTCGAATTTCAGACAACCACGTGAAGTCTCCACGATCACTATTAACACCAGAAACGTGGATTTTTCGAGGTCAAGGCGCCCAAAGGATGACGCGGAGGCGTAGCAACGCTACGCCGCACAAGGAATCCTGCCTGGCAACGCCGAGATAGCGGAAAAGCTGCGTTTCCCCTAGAAAGGATGATATGCGTTTCCCCTGGAAATTGAACTATGACCTCACCAAATACATCATTGCCAACAAGCTGAACAAGGTCGAAAAATACCCGTTGGTGCTGATGCTGGAACCGACTCACCTCTGCAACCTGGCCTGTTCCGGGTGCGGCCGGATCCGTGAGTACGCCGACACCATCCAGGAGATGATGTCCCTGGAAGAGTGCCTCGCGTCGGTTGACGAGTGCCCAGCCCCGGTGGTCACCATCACCGGCGGCGAGCCGTTCCTCTATCCCCCCATCTTTGACCTCGTCAAGGGGGTGCTCGCCCGGGGGAAGCACATCTACTTCTGTACCAACGGCCTGCTCCTGGAAAAGGCCCTTGAGAGCATGGAACCCCATCCCAACTTCACCCTCAACATCCACATGGACGGCCTGGAAGAGACCCACGACCGGATACTGGAGCGAAAGGGGACGTTCAGAACCGCCATGGCGGCGATCGCCAAGGCGAAGGAACGCGGCTTCCGTGTCTGCACCAACACCACCATCTTCAAGGAGACCAATCTCATCGAGATCGAGATGCTCTTCTCCCAGTTGACCGACCTGGGGGTGGACGGCATCCTGGTGGCCCCCGGTTTTGGCTACGAGGCGGTTGGCGAAAAACTCTTCCTGGAGCGGCGGGATATCGAGCGGAAGTTCGAGCAGGTCTACGAGATGAGCAAGCGGTTCCGCTTCTACTCCACTCCCATGTACCTCAAGTTCCTCAAAGGTGAGCGAAAACTTGAGTGTACCCCGTGGGGTAACCCGACCCGCAATCCCCGCGGCTGGAAGGCCCCCTGCTACCTCATTACCGACACCCACTATTCCTCATTCCGTGAGATGATGGAAAAGACCGACTGGAGCAAGTACGGGGTCGGCAAGGACGAGCGTTGCGCCCAGTGCATGATGCACTGCGGCTTCGAGCCAACCGTCGTCAACGAGGTGGGTAAAAGCTGGAAAGACATCTGGGAAATGATCGTCTGGAACCTGACCTGAACAAGCGGCCAGGTTTGCCATGTGGCCCCGTCAGCACTGCTGGCGGGGCTTTTTTTTTATACCTTTACCCGGCAGAACGATAAAGATCAGCCGAACCTTCCCATGCAACGCGGTCGCTATCCACTTTCACTCTCCCCATCCGAACAGAATCCACCCTTTTCAGTACACGCCGTTATCACTGCAGCTTCTCATTTATTGCCAGAGACACCGACTTTCTGCAGACTCTTGACCAAGGTCAAGGATTTAGCCATCAGGCCGGTGTACTTTCGGTACCGGGCAACGTTGCAAAACAATGCCGGCGGGCTATAATCGAAGAGCCCTTTACCTACAAGCGGGGGAACTCCCCCACCATTCTACCAAGGAGGATGTCCATGTCAGAAATGTTTTGTAACCAGTGTGAACAGGCAGCAAAGGGAACCGGCTGCGAAGTGATTGGTGTCTGCGGCAAGAACCCCGAAGTCGCCGCACTCCAGGACCTGATGCTGTACGGACTGAAAGGGCTCGCAATCTATGCGGACAAGGCGCGGGAACTGGGCGCAAAGGACGAGACGGTTGACCTGTTCCTGATCGAGGGGCTTTTCACCACCGTCACCAATGTGGACTTCGACCCGATCAGCCTCTCCGGCAAACTCCGCAAATGTTTTGACAGCAAGGAAAAGATCAAGGCGAGCTACGAGACCGCCTACCGCACCAAGAACGGGGCCAGCGCCCCTGCGATCACCACCGGCCCCGCAGCCTGGGTCATCGCCGACGATCTGGCCGGTCTCGTCAAGCAGGGGAAGGAACACGGCATCAACACCCAGCACAGCGACCAGGACATCCGTTCCGCCATCGAGATCCTCATCTACGGCCTCAAGGGGATGGCTGCCTATGCCGACCACGCTTTCATCCTTGGGAGGAAGGACGAGGAAGTCTTCGCCTTCTTCCACAAGGCGCTGGCCGCCACCGCTGACGACTCCAAGGGCCTCATGGACTTCGTCGGCCTTGCCATGGAGTGCGGCAAGCTCAACATAAAGGTTATGGGGATGCTCAACGAGGGGCATATCGCCCACTACGGCATGCCGGTTCCGACCAAGGTCCCGATCGGCACCAGGAAGAACAAGGGGATCCTCGTCTCCGGTCACGACCTGCGCATGCTGGAGGAGATCCTGAAGCAGACCGAGGGAAAAGGGATCGACATTTACACCCATGGCGAGATGCTCCCGGCCCACGCCTACCCGGAACTGAAAAAGTATTCCCATCTCTACGGCAACTTCGGTGGTGCCTGGCAGGACCAGCACAAGGAGTTCCCCAATTTCCCCGGCGCCATCATCTTCAACACCAACTGCATCCAGCGCCCTGCCGACTCCTACAAGGACCGCCTCTTTTCCTGGGGACAGGTGGGATGGCCCGGCATCAAGCACATCACCGGCTGGAACTTCAGCGAAGTGATCAACAAGGCCCTCGAATGTTCCGAGCTCGCCGATGCCCCGGACAAGGAGATCCTCACCGGCTTCGGCCATGATGCCGTCCTCGGCGTCGCTGACAAGGTGATCGAGGGAGTTAAGGCAGGCGCCATCAAGCACTTCTTCCTCATCGGCGGCTGCGACGGCGCCAAGCCTGGCCGCAACTACTACACCGAGCTGGCGGAGAAAGTCCCCCAAGACTGCGTTATCCTGACCCTGGCCTGCGGCAAGTACCGTTTCAACAAGCTGGAGTTCGGCGACATCGGCGGTATTCCCCGGCTTCTGGACGTGGGGCAGTGCAACGACGCGTACTCGGCCCTGCAGATCGCCATGGCCCTGGCCGGTGCTTTCAACTGCGGCGTCAACGAACTGCCGCTCTCCTTCATTCTCTCCTGGTACGAGCAGAAGGCGGTTGTCATCCTCCTCTCCCTCCTCCACCTGGGGATCAAGAACATCAAGATCGGTCCGGCCCTGCCGGCCTTCATCACCCCCAACGTCCTCGACTTCCTGGTGCAGAACTTCAACCTCGGCCCGATCAGCACTCCGGAAGCGGACCTCAAGGTAGCGCTTGGCCAGTAGCCCCGACCCTGCCATCACGTACGAAAAAAGCGCGGAGCATTATGCTTCGCGCTTTTTTTTCGCCCATTCCAGGGAAAAGGTAGATTGGAACCGATGGGCATGTTCTGAACTGGAACAGACTCACCCGGCCAGACAGCTACTCTTCACGTCAGCACTATCACCAATTACATACTCACCCAAGGATGACCGAAGATGAATGTTCATTCAGACAAGCTCCCGTTTAACTCACTCCAGTACCTTGTGCAGATAGGCAATGAGCAAAGCAACAAGTATCAGGAAGATCATGTCCTGGCTGGCATTCCAGGCGTAAACGGGTTCTAACGAACCAAGAGACTGGTCAGCGGAGAATCTGGCTAACCCGGCCAGCAGACTGATGAACATGCCCGGCTTCAGACCGGCGAACCATGCAACCATGAAAACCGGCAGGGCATAAAAAACAAAAACCGAGTAATCGCCGGTTCTATAGTCTATGTACCCTACAGCCAGCACCAGCAGCATGCCAATCAGTACTATGGACCATTTCGGCAATTTTTCTAAGGACTCCATCAACATGTGACGCTCCTCGAAGACACAGGTAACATATTCCATCAGATCTTATTAAGTATAACCTGGATTTCCCCCTATGACCAAACTTCCCTCTCGACAAAATCAGATTTTTCCAATACTATGCCCAACAGCATACTGTATACACTTCAGGTAATGCCCCGAAGCTCAGGCGGTGGGGTTTCCGGCACATGCCCCGCCAATCCCGCATCCGGATCAGCTTTACCATTCAATCCATCGAAAGGAGAAGAAGAGATTATGGCAACCCCCGAATTCAAGTATCAGGACCCGTTCCCCCTTGGCAAAGATGAGACCAAGTACCGCAAGATCGAAGGCTCGGAGAAATACGTGGAAGTGGACAAGTTCGCCGGCAAGGATGTGGTCCGGGTCTGCCCCGAGGCGCTCTCCATCCTGGCTAACGAGTCGATGCGCGACGTATCCTTCCTTCTCCGCCCCGCACATAACGAGCAGGTCGCCAAGATTCTCGCTGACCCGGAAGCATCCATGAACGACAAGGGTGTTGCCATGGCTTTCCTGCGCAACGCCGAGATCGCCGCAAATTTTGAACTCCCCGTCTGTCAGGATACCGGCACCGCAACCGTTGTCGCCAAAAAGGGACAGCAGGTATGGACCGGCGTCAAGGACGAAGAGTGGCTCAGCAAGGGTATCTACAAGACCTACACCGAAGAGAACCTCCGCTACTCCCAGACCGTGGCCCTGGACATGTACGCAGAAAAAAACACCGGCACCAACCTGCCGGCCCAGATCGACATCATGGCCACCGACGGCGACTACTACAAGTTCCTCTTCATTGCCAAGGGTGGTGGCTCCGCCAACAAAACCATGCTCTTCCAGGAAACCAAGGCGCTCCTCACTCCCGAAAAGCTGGAGAAGTTCCTCGTCGACAAGATGAAATACCTGGGGACTGCTGCCTGTCCTCCCTACCATGTCGCCTTCGTCATCGGCGGCACCAGTGCCGACGCCTGCATGAAGACGGTCAAACTGGCCTCCGCCCATGACCTGGACACCCTCCCCACCACGGGAAACGAGCACGGCCAGGCGTTCCGTGACATTGAACTGGAGAACAAGCTCCTGGTCGCGGCTCAGAAGCTCGGTATCGGCGCCCAGTTCGGCGGCAAGTACTTCGCCCACGATATCCGGGTCATCCGGCTCCCCCGCCACGGTGCCTCCTGCCCTGTCGGCATGGCGGTTTCCTGTTCCGCCGACCGGAACATCAAGGCCAAGATCACCAAGGACGGCCTGTTCGTCGAGGAGATGGACAGGAATCCGGGCCGCCTTATACCCGAACAGTACCGTGGCAAGCATGGACATGGCGTAAAGATCGACCTCAACAAACCGATGAAAGAGATCCTGGCCGAGCTTTCCAAGCACCCGGTATCCACCCCCCTGCTCCTGAACGGGACCATCGTCGTCGGCCGCGACATCGCCCACGCCAAGTTCAAGGAGATCATGGACTCCGGCAAGCCGCTCCCCGAATACCTTCTCAAACATCCGATCTACTACGCCGGCCCGGCGAAGACCCCGAAAGGTAAAGCATCCGGTTCCTTCGGCCCTACCACGGCCGGCCGGATGGACAGCTACGTGGACGAACTCCAGTCCAAGGGTGGTTCGCTCATCATGATCGCCAAAGGGAACAGGAGCCAGCAGGTAACGGACGCCTGCAAGAAGTACGGCGGGTTCTATCTCGGCTCCATCGGCGGCCCTGCTGCGGTGCTGGCCGAAGAGAACATCAAGAAGGTGGAATGCATCGACTTCCCTGAACTTGGAATGGAGGCGGTCTGGAAGATCGAGGTGGAGGACTTCCCGGCATTCATCCTGGTGGATGACAAAGGGAATGACTTCTTCAAGCAGCTCGGGCTGTAATCACCCGACCAAACGAAAAAGCCCCCGGTTGCAGGCAGCCGGGGGCTTTTTTGCGGCTGGCATCCTGGATACTCATCTTGAATGACTTTCCCAACCGGCTCCCCATCTCAAACACCAGTTCCTTCTGACCCATTTTCTTGCATTTATATAAAAATCCTGCTAACACATGACTTTGTAATTCACATGAGGAGCAGATCCATGATTATAAGTATTTCGCCCCGAAGCCTGTTGTCTTTGCAAAAATTGTGGTTGACAGCCCTCGCAGTTACCGTGCTGGTGCTCACCGGCTGCGCCCGGACGATTACGGTCACCATCCCCCCCCGCATCGAACTTGCGAACTACCCGTCCATCGGTCTCGTCGAGTTCGTGCCGAAACAACCAGGCAGGCTGGGAGGCGATGCCACAAGGAAATTTATCGACAACCTCCATGCAGCGCAACCGGGAATACGCATCCTGGAACTCGGCAGCCAGACAGACATACTGAAGGAAGCGGGGTGCAACGAGCTCGACTTCAAAGCCGTCAAGGCAATCGGCGAACATTACGGCGTGGCGGCGCTTGTGACCGGCACTGTCGAGTTGACGGAACCCCAACCCGACGTCAAGTTTTCCACTGACCTGCAGTCCCTCTCGGCCGGAGTTAAGGCCAAGGTCAATGGCCGGATGAGCGCCAAACTCTGGGAAACCGCCAGCGGAGCGACTATCTGGAGTAACTCATCCTGGGGAAACTGGACCGTTGGTGGCTTGAGCCTCGGCAGCAATGGGAGCGTCAGCGCCGGCTATCACTACCCCCGCGAGAAACAGGATCAGATCCTCTCGTCGCTTGTCAGGGCACTCAATGGAGACTTCTGGCCAAGCTTCGAGAAGCGGGAAGTTGCCGAGTAGTCTGTCCGGAGCAAGAAAGGAACTACCATGCCGGACGTTCTGGAACGATTGAAATCAGATGGGAATAACGGATCACCGGACCGTGCGCTCCTGGACGAAGCTGTGGGAGAGATTGCCGGACTCCGGAAGAGACGGGATGAGCTTGAAATGGTCCTGCTCATGCTCGTTCGCACCGGCTGGCCGTGGCAGGAAGACGGCACCCCCAACGGGATTCTCCCCAACTGCAAGGACGGCTATGCCGCAGCGATACAGGAAGCAAAGGAGCTTCTGGGACTCGACCATCTCAGCATGATCACCAGGACCGAACCAAAGACCTGACTCGATCCGGCACAGAGACCGACAGGTTCAGTTTGCAGCAAGAACGGTTTTAATCTTGTCAACTTGCTGGTATAGTACCCCATTTGCATATAGACGTCGGTCGACGTCCCCAAGGAGGCACACGTGGCAATCACGCTGCTCGACATGCTGCTCAATGCAGGTCTCATAAGCCGGGTTCAATTTGACGACGCGCTGAAAAACCGTGTCATCTTTGGTGGCAAAATCGGGACCAGCCTTATCGAAATGGGGTACATAAGCGAAGAAGAACTGGCCCGGTTTCTGAGCAACAAGCTCGCCGTCCCCTACGTTTCACCCAAACAGCTCCTGACGATCCCCCAGGAGACCATCGACCTCCTCCCCCGCGACATGGCCATCAAATACGGCGTTATCCCCATTAAACTCGACAAGAAACGGCTCAGTCTGGTCATGTCCGACCCGGCGGATCTGAAAGCTATCGACGAGATCGGCTTCATCACCGGCTTTATCGTCCGCCCCCTCATTACCCCCGAAGTCAGGCTCGTCCAGGCGCTCAGCAAGTATTACCAGGCGGATATGCCCCCCCGTTATCAGCACATCATCGAAATAATAGAAGCACAGAAGCAAGCAAGCGCCGCGCCCCAACCGCAAAAACCTGCTTCTGTACCCCCGGCACCGGCAGAAAGAGCCAGGACCGCGCAGCCTGAACAGCCGGTTACAGCCGTACCCACGCCGAAGGTGCGCCCCAAGGCCATACAATCCAAACCACCTCAACAAGAGCCGGCACAGCCCGAGCCAGCGGCGCCATCGGAATCAACAGTGCGTCCTCAGCGGCCGCGGCCGCAAATGCCCGTACCAGAACCTCTCCAACCGCCGGAATTCGAGGAAGAGCAGGACGAATACCTCGAAGACCTCGAAATCGTTGAAGATGTTGCATGGTCGGAACAGATACGCCGCTTCGAGCCTGATGCGGTTTCCAACGGTCTCGCCCATGCTGAAAACAGCGACGAAATCTCCGATCTGGTGATAACAGAGTTGGGAAGAAAACTGCGGCGGGCCGCTATCTTCAGGATCAAGGACCATACTGCCGTCTTCTGGAAGGGTTTCGATCGGAAAATGACCATCACCGGCATCGACAATCTGCGTTTACCCCTCACCGAACCTTCCGTCCTGAAGACCGTTGCCGACAGCGCCGGCATTTACCTCGGACCGATGAAGGAAACGCCGATCAACCATCTCCTCTACGACGCACTCGGCGGTGGCCAGCCGTCAGCTGTACTCCTCATGCCGATCCTCATCGGAGGCCGTCTGGTCAACATCGTCTATGCCGAAGGAGATGAAGAGCTGAACACCTTGGTTCCGGACCTCCAGAAACTCCTGACCAAGGCAACCCTGGCACTGGAGATTCTCATATTCCGGGAAAAGATTCTCATGATCTGAACATCCATACCGCCGCGACCTCACATTTGGTTCGCGCGACCGTTGGATTCACGCTGTAAAAAAAAAGGGGGAGGCCTGCATGGCCCCCCCCCTTTCCGTCATCACGCACCAACCAGGTCAGTGGGTCATCTCGCTGCACGCCTCCCTTTCCCACGAATCCAGTTCACCGTTCTCAAGTTCCACCTGAACCGTTTCCCCTTCATGGGTACACCCGAATGAATAACCGACCTTACCAGTCTTAATGTTTCTCAAAGGAACCCTTTCGTCCTTCTGCTCTGTTAGATAACATACTCTCTCATATTCCGTGGTTCTCATCGTGAACCCCCCTTCCCTCTACCCCTTCTTTACTCATATACTACCAGAAACCGGATATTTTTGAAAATTATTTTCTTTTTCATTTTACCATGTCACACCGCAATGCAGTATCCATAAGGCCTTGAGCCACGCCATCTCCTGCTTTTTATCCTTGACTCTCTGCTTCTCCTCCCCTAATCTTTTGAAACGTCGTGGCAAGTGCCACTATCCACATCCGGAAGGAGAACAGCATGAAACGGATTCTTCTCGCAGTACTGGCGGTCCTTGCATTGGCAGGCACAGCATTCGGAGGCGGAGGACTCGATGGCTTCCTCTCAAACCTGAATATTCAGGCAAGGGCGGACCTCACCGGCTTCTCCGGCAGGCTGAGTGCCCAGTTCGGCATTCCCGGTGCCCAGGTAAGCGCCGTTATCGGTTCGGTACAAGACCCAGCCGATGCCTTCATGATCTTCCAGCTCGGCCAGATGGCAAACGTCCCGCCCGATAGAGTCATGCAGGTCTATCAATCCAAAAAAGGGAAAGGGTGGGGAGTAATGGCAAAAAGCCTGGGTATAAAGCCGGGTTCCCCTGAATTTCACGCCCTCAAGCGGGGTGATTTCTCCCTCGCTGGCCAGCCGGCCAATCAGCCGGGTCAAGGCCAAGGTAAGGGCCATGGAAAAGGGAGAGGGCATAACAAGTAGCCCCTTTCACGATATTGATTTTACAGGGGGACAGGTTACGTGCTGCAGGTAGCCTGTCCCCTGTTTCATATCTCAGGGAATAGCTCCCGGCAAGACGGGTGGATGTCATGGCACGAAAGGTTTTCATTTCCGCAACCGGTCAGAATATCGGCAAAACAACGACAAGTCTGTTTCTGCTGCACCTAGCCCGGAAAAAATACGGCCGGGTCGGGTTTATCAAACCTCTTGGCCCGAAGCTGACCGTCATACACAACATCGAAGTCGATAAGGATGCCGCTCTGATTGCCCAGGTGTTCGGTCTGGAAAACGATCTGCACCTCATGTCGCCCGTGGTCCTTCACCCGGACTCGACCAGAAAAGCCATTGACGGCGAGCTTCCGGTCGGACAACTGCAACGCCGGATCATGGATGCCTGTACCGAACTTGAAAACAAGTGCGACTTTCTGGTTATTGAAGGGTCGGGGCATGTCGGGGTCGGTTCGGTCATAGGGATGTCCAATGCCCGTATCGCCCGGATGCTCGACGCATCGGTACTGATGGTAACCGGCGGGGGGATCGGCAACGTTGTGGATTCCGTGTATGCCAACCTGGCCCTCTTCGAAAAGGAAGGGGTTGACGTGCGTGCGATCCTGGCGAACAAGCTGTTCCCCGAAAAACGCGACCGCACCCTCGACTACCTGCGCAGGGCATTCGCCGGGGAACCGTTCCAGGTCCTTGCAGGGTTCGATTACCAGCCCGTTCTGGCCAATCCCACGCTCCACCGTGTTTCCATACTCCTGGACCTTCCCATCAACGGCAACACCCTCGATGCCCGGCGCATCATCAATCACGTACAGATAGGCGCCTCGTCTACCCAAAGGGTCGCCGAACTGCTGAAGGACTCTTCGCTCATCATCGTCACCAGCAGTCGCGATGAACTACTGGTTACCCTGGCAAACCTCTACCATATCCCCGAATACCGTGAGAAAATCGTCGGGCTGGTCATCCCCGGGATCAGCCCGATCGGTAAAATTACCCAGCAGATACTCGACCGGAGCAACATCCCCTACCTGCGCACCCGTCAGTACACAACCGCTGAACTGCACCGTATCATCACCGAGGACGTATCCAAGCTGACTGCTGAGGATACGGAAAAGATCGCGCTGGTGCGAAGCCTGGCCGAAACGGCATTCAACTTCAACACCCTGGACGCCCTCTTCGACACAAAGTAAGTCCGTGTTGCACACAAAAGCCACTGTCCGTCAGGACTTCGCCACCAAGGAGGATTCACCATGCAGCGTTCGCTTTTTATCAGTTTCTTTGCCCTGCTCCTGATGGTCACCGGATGCCAGGCCGGTTTCTTTGACGATCTGTCCCGGGGACTCGGCCTCCCTTCCCTACAGCAGACCAGTCTCGATGATGCGACGATCGTGAAGGGGCTCAAGGAAGCCCTTTCAACCGGCACCGACCGGGCAGTCAAGGCAGTGGCACAACCCGACGGCTATTTCGGGAACCAGGCAATCAAGATTCTCATGCCGGAAAAGATCCGTAACGTCACCGACCTCCTCGGCAAGATGGGGTTTCAGTCACAGGTGGACGAGGTTGTCCTGGGGATGAACCGGGCAGCGGAAAAAGCCGCCCCCATGGCAACGGAATATTTTGTCGGTGCTCTCAGGGAGATGACCTTTACCGATGCACGGGCTATTCTGCAGGGTGGAAACACTGCGGCAACCGACTATTTCAAGAAGAAAACCAGCGCAAAAATCCAGACAGCCTTCAAACCGGTTGTCGCCGACAGCATGAACCAGGTCGGGGCAACACGCGCCTACAAGGGGATGATGGCCAATTACGGTGCACTCCCCTTCGTAACGGGGACAGCATTCGACATCGACAACTACGTGGCAAACAAAGCGGTTGACGGGCTCTTTACCATGCTGGGGGAAGAGGAAAAAAAGATCAGGACTGACCCTGCCGCCAGGGCGACCGATCTGCTGAGAAAGGTGTTCGGGAAATAGCTGTCATCACTCTTTCTGAACCAGATATATCATTGAATCAACGCTCGGCGGAGAGGCTCTCATTCCGGTAAGAAGCAGATCATAGTTCGTTCCGGTGCAAAAAAAAGGGGAAAGGCCACAGCATGCCTTTCCCCTCTCTTTTTATCTGCTCGAAACGCGGGTCAGTTGCCCCGTCGCGCCCGGTTTACGTGTGTCCGGGACGAGGCAGGTTGCGCCCCCCGACCGGGGACATGGGGCTTGACGCCTTCCGGTTTATGGGTTGCCCCACCGTGGGAGCTGATTTTCTTGTCTTCCTGCGGTTTGCGCCGCGGCATCGGCTGCCGCGGCGGCCGGGCGAATTCGATGTCTTTCCGGGGGGCGGGAACGGTATAGTCGAATCCCTCCACCTTCCGGCGCTCGATGGTCGCATTCAGCTTCCGCTCGATGGTGCGCACCATCACACCGTCCTCACTGGTAACCAGGGTGAATGCGTCACCGCTTTTGGCAGCACGTCCGGTCCGGCCGATGCGGTGGACATAGGCCTCCGCGGTATCGGGAATGTCGTAGTTGAAGACATGGGATACCTGGGAAACGTCGATCCCCCGCGCAGCGATATCGGTGGCGACAAGGATCTGGAAGGTGCCATCGCGGAACCCGTCGAGCGCCGCCTGGCGCCGGTTCTGTGACAGGTTCCCCTGGAGCGAGGCAGCCTTGTAGCCGGCCTTCTCCAACTGCTCCCCCAGGCGCTTGGCGCGATGCTTGGTCCGGGTGAAGATGAGTACCGATTCGGTATCGGTGTGGTGGAGTATCTCCAGGAGGAGCGGCGTCTTGAGATGCTGTTCCACCGGATAGAGGGCATGACTGACGGTGACCGGAGGTGCGGTATTCCCCACCTGGACGGTAACCGGGTCGGCAAGGACCTCGTGGGCGAGTTTACGTATCTCGTCGGGCATGGTGGCGGAGAAGAGAAGGGTCTGCCGCTTTGGAGGCAGTTGCTTGAGGATGCGCCGGATGTCGGGGAAAAACCCCATGTCGAACATCTGGTCAGCCTCATCCAGGACAAGTACCTCAAGTCGGGAGAGGTCGATGGTCCCCTGGCCGATGTGGTCCAGAAGCCTTCCGGGACAGGCTACAACCACTTCCACTCCCCGTTTCAGCTTGTCGATCTGGGGATTGATGTTGACACCGCCATAAACGGTGACGCTCCGGATGCGGGTCTGTTTGCCAAGGGCAACGATGGACTCGTGGATCTGCTCTGCAAGTTCGCGGGTAGGGGCAACGACGAGGGCGCGGACATGGCCGCGGTCCCCCTGCATGAGGCGATTCAGGATCGGGAGTGCGAAGGCGGCCGTCTTGCCGGTGCCGGTCTGGGCGAGCCCCATGACATCGCGCCCCTCCATGACGACCGGAATCGCCTGGGTCTGGATAGGGGTGGGCTCTACGTAGCCCGCGGCGGTCACGCCGGCTGCCACGTTGGGATGAAGGTTGAATTTCTTGAACTGCATCTTGTTTCCTACTTTCCGTGTTCCGCAAGAAAAAAGCCCCGGAAATTTTCCGGGGCTTACGATATTGTCGTTGTTAATCCGGGAACAGCTGTTGTTGATAGTTGACCCTAGCAGCTTTAGGGAACCCCTGTCAAGCAGAATAACGCCAGCACGCCGGCAGGGCTGCACACCCCCTTGACCTCCGGGGCTGAACAGGCTACTCTTTTCTCAATCCCACCAGTTTGCACAAGGGGAAGGCATTCCATGTGGCAGCACCTTACCGACGCAGTAGGTGAGCAGCAGGCGCTCTTCGACAGAGAAATCCAGGCGTGGATCGACAGGTATACCCGTGGAGGGGGAACGATATTCTGCGGCAAGGGGTGCTTCAACTGCTGCACCCTGGCGGTCAACTGCACTTTCCCCGAAGCGCTCCGCGTCTCCCTGTCCCTGTCCTCACTCCAGGCCGAGAGGGTACGTGATCACGCCGCACGGCTCATGGACCGCATGCACGAAGTAGCTGACCTGAAATCCTATCTCAGGATACACCGGCAAGAGATCGGCAGCTGCCCGTTTCTCGATGAAGGGGGCAGTTGCGGCATCTATGGTGAGCGTCCTTTCTCCTGCCGCGCCCTTATTTCCACCAGGGAAAACTACTGGTGCGGGCTCGACTTCTCCACGCTCTCTTCGGAAGAGAAACGGGATTTTGTCGAGAGTCTCGACCGGGAGGTGGTCTCCTTCCCCCTGCACTACGTGGCCGAAACCCAGGACCGGGGGCAGGTGCTGGAAAAGGGAGTGGCGGAGGAGATGACCAGGAGGTTCGGCTTATCCCTCTATGGCGACCTCCCGTATCTCGTCCATCTGGAGCGGGAACACCGGTTGAGCAGTATCATCCCCCTGGGTTACGAGATTACCATGAGTTTCCTCGACCAGAACA
This sequence comes from Geobacter sp., assembly GCA_003574885.1. GTDB lineage: Bacteria > Desulfobacterota > Desulfuromonadia > Geobacterales > Geobacteraceae > Geomobilimonas. The sequence continues at coordinate 114,174 of PJFC01000004.1, read as the reverse complement.
GCCTCCTCAACCCTTTTCTCGTCATACCCGATCGGTAGGGGGGCACTGGTCACCCCCAGACTGTCCGGTCGGTCGTTGCATTCAGGAGACAAGCCATGCTCTGGCGTGACCAATCCAGAACCAGACTTCACGGTGCACTCCTCGACCGGCCGGCCGACGATCCCGACCGCTGCAAGGGATGCGACGGTGCCTGCTGCCGGGCTTTCCCCACTGTGGAGCTCACCTGGCAGGAGTACGAGCGGCTGCTCACCCTCGGCGCCACCCGCCTCGAGTTCTCACTTGCAGGGCATCACAGGCTGATAATCGAAAACGGGTGCGAGTTTCTCGTCCAGGGGAGATGCGTCATCTACGAGAATCGGCCGGACATCTGCCGACGTTTCATCTGCACCGAGGGATAATTCCGGGTCCGAAACTTACGGGAACCTGCATCCTCGCCGCTTCCCCTTGACCCGAAGGGAAGAAAGAGGTATGTTCCAGGCGTGAAACCTTTCCCCTCAAGCCTCAGCAAAGAATCTGACCACATCTGACAGAGAAGGAGCATACCCCCTCATGGCCATCAAGAAATCAAAGATATTTCTCGGGTCCCTCATTGTTTTGGTGCTCATAGTCGGCGCAGCCGCCGGCTATACTTGGCTGTCCCTTACCTGGAGCTTTTCAAGCGGAGAACGTGCCGGCTATGTCCAGAAATTTTCCCACAAAGGGTGGCTCTGCAAGACCTGGGAAGGTGAACTCGCCATGGTTCCGGTCCCCGGCTCGATCCCCGAAAAGTTCATGTTCAGCGTCCGGAGCGATGCGGTGGCCGGGCAGATCAACCACTCCATGGGGAAAAGGGTGTCTCTCCACTACGAGCAGCACAAGGGGGTCCCGACCAGCTGTTTCGGCGAGACCGAGTACTACGTCACCGGAATCATCGTGAACGAGTAGACATCCCCTCTCGCCAGTCACGCCGTTTCTGCAATAAAACCCGGTAATCCGGGTTTTTTTTATTTACGATACCCGCCCGCAGCGCGGAAGCGACGAAGCATACAAGAAAACCCTGTCTTTTCAGGCGGGGTTTTCTTGTAGTACAGAGTAGCGTTTTTTGGGGGGGAAGTATTTACCGGGATGGATTACGCAAAACCGGCAACAGGCAAAGGCCGCCACGTAATCCGGTCAGTAGATTGCGTAATTGTCCGGATCCGAAAATATCTCCCTGATCAGCTGATTATTGAGGTAATGTCCGGTTTTGTGCGCCTCGACCCGCCCAAGCATGCGATACCCACACGTATAGAAATCACCGATCAGATCGAGGATCTTGTGGTTGACGAGCTCTTTCTTGTAACGGAGGCCCTGGGGATTGACGATGGAATCCTCGCCGATCGCCACGGCATTGTCCAGCGACGCCCCCTTGGCCAGACCCGCCTTCTGTATCGCCTCCAGTTCCTCAAGAAAGCCGAAAGTCCGGGAATTTATGATTGCGATGGCGTTTTCCACGTCCATGACCCGTTTTTTCTGCCGCCCCACAGGTGGCCGGAACTCGATGGTCATGGTGATATCCAGGGTATTGAGTGGTTTCACCCGGACGAAAGAATCGTTGTTCCTGACTTCCACGGGGCGCAGCACTTTCAGGTAGACACCCGTCTCGGGAAACTCGTATACGCCGGCCCGCCACAGTTCGTGATAAAACTCCCAGGCAGAGCCGTCCATGATCGGCACTTCAGGACCGTCGATGTAGACCAGGCAGTTCGTAATGCCGGAAAAGTAGAACGCCGCCATCAGATGCTCGATGGTGGCAACCGACGCACCGGATTCAGCGATCTGGGTCGAGAGCCGGGTGTCGGCCACCTGGTCGTATCGGGCAGGGATGAGGCGGCCGTTATGGACAAAGGCGATGCCGAATTCACGGCGGGGGAGGAACTCAAGGGTCACTTCACGGCCGGTATGGAGACCGATGCCGGTCAGTTTGAAGATACGGTTGATGGTAGTCTGTCGTTTTAGCATAAATAGTCCGAGTATCCTTGAGGTGGCGGGTCCTTCATAATCCGGACCGGTTCGGTTCGCTAAAGGTATTTTTCCCGCAGAGCGACTTTATTGATCTTGCCCACACTGGTCTTGTCGATAGCCTCGATGAAGCGGACGCGGAGGAGCACAACCTGCTTGGAAACCAAACCCTTGTCTGCATATTGCCTGACATGATTCTGGATGTCCTTTTCCGTGGCGGGTGCCGTTACGCCGGCTTTACGGACAACCAGTGCCAGGGGACGCTCGCCCCATTTCTCGTCAGGCTGGCCGATAACCGCGGCTTCACCGACCGCCGGGTGATGAAGAAGAATATCCTCCAACTCAAGTGAAGAACACCACTCGCCCGCAACCTTGATGACATCCTTGGTCCGGTCGGTAATCTTGACGTACCCCAGGGTGTCGATGGTGGCGACATCGCTCGTATGGAGATAACCACCCTCCCAGAGCTTCTCCGAGTTCTTGTGGTCCTTGAGGTATCCCTGGGTCAGCCAGGGGGCACGGACCACGATCTCGCCGGTGCTTCGGCCATCCGGAGAGACGTCCTCCATCCCTTCGCCTACTACCCTCAGGTCAACCAGCGGCAGGGGGAGACCGGTCTTGCAACGGATATCGGCCTGCACGTCCGGCGATTCCTCCAGCATCTCAGGTTTCAGGTGGGCAAGAGTGAGGATGGGGCAGGTCTCGGACATGCCGTAGCCGGTAAACAGGTCGATACCCCGCTCCATGGCGTCGAGGCACAGTGCCTTGGTCATGACCGCCCCGCCGATGATCACTTTCCAGTTGGAAAGATCAATCGTGCGGCTCAGGGGAGACTTAAGGAGCATATGGAGGATGGTCGGCACACAGTTGGAAAAGGTTACCCCCTCGCGGTCAATAAGCTTCAGCAGATGATCGGGCATGTACCGCCCGGGGTAGACCTGCTTGAGTCCCATGGTTGTCGCTATGTAGGGAAGCCCCCATGCATGCACGTGGAACATGGGAGTGATAGGCATGTACACGTCTTCCCGGTGAAGGCGCCCCTGCACCGCAGGGGTGGCAAGAGCAGCCATGACCCCGAAAGTGTGGAGTACAAGCTGGCGGTGGCTGAAGTAAACCCCCTTGGGAAAACCGGTGGTTCCCGTAGTGTAGAAGGTGGTGGCACGGGTGTTCTCATCGAAATCGGGGAAGAGGAATACGGACGAGGCTGCAGTCAGAAGTGACTCATATTCTCCTGAAAACGTAACGTGGCTGGCGGGAACGGGACCATCGTCGTGGAGCAGCACGTAATGTTTTACCGTATCTATGCGCCCCTTTATCTGGTCGAGGATGGGGAGAAACTCGCTGTTGATCAGCAGGATGTCGTCCTCGGCATGATCAATAGTGTAGAGTATCTGTTCGGGCGATAGCCGGACGTTGATGGTGTGCAGGACAGCACCGATCATCGGCACGGCAAAGAAACACTCCAGATAGCGGTGACTGTCCCAGTCCATGACCGCCACCGTATCTCCCGCCTTCACACCGAGAGAAGAGAGGGTACTTGCAAGCCGGCGGACCCTTTCGCCGAACTCCCGGTAGGAAAAACGCCGGTCTCCCCGGTAGACGATCTCCTGATCAGGCGCATGTACCAATGGTGCCTGAAGGAGGTTTTTGATGAGAAGTGGATAGCTGTACGCCGAATCCGTGCTTTGAATAAGGGTGTCCTTCATGGCTGCTGGTTCCTCGTGCAGAATGAGTCGGGAGGCCCCGCAAGGGGGCTTTCAGAATGAGTACAATACCCCGAATCAATGGATTTGAGAACAAAAATATCTTCGATTACCGGTGAATCCGCTCCGATGCACATACACTCAACAATATTCTGCCTCAGGAAAATATAGTGCTGACAAACAGCGTTAACAGACTATAATTTTTAGTGCAGCGAAGTCCAGGCAATAAAAGGGCAAGGAGGAGAATGCCATGCTGATTCGGGTAATTCGTAACGACAGTCGCTACGACATGGTCAAGGAACACCAGTTGGACAACCTGATCGAGAGGGGCGAGGTTGTGAAGTTCCAACGTTCCAGCGGTTGGGTAACCATCGGGATCGATCCGATCCGTAAAGCTCGACAGGCCGTTCGCCTCGACCAGGATCGCCGCAGGCAGCCTGACAGAGGAATGGCGTAAGTACTCCACCGCTGCAATCCGACCCGTTGCTCATCCGCCGGACGGCAAGTCCGACCCGCAGTATTTGCAGGTCGTATCCCGCCATTTGAGAAATTCCCGGCATGTAGGGCACTGACGGAATTTTCCCGGCACCTCCCGAAGCGGCTTGTTGAAGTAGATAACCAGGAGGAAAACGGGAAAGAGCGCACAGAGAATACACCAGCCAACCACGTTACGGGCACGGTTGGCGGCGAGCCATCCCCCGATGACACCGGGTACCATCATAATGAGCAGCACCACGAATTCTGGCTTCACATAACCGGACATAGATTCTCCTCCTCAAGCTCTTACACACAATCAATCTTTTGAATGTTTTTCCATTTAGGCCGTGCGAAACTAAAACTCCGCGTGCCGTGGCGTCCTGGGAAACGGGATTACATCCCGGATGTTCTCCATCCCGGTAAGATACATAATGAGTCTCTCGAAGCCGAGACCGAATCCGGAATGAGGGCAGGACCCCCAGCGGCGGGAATCCGTATACCACCAGAGTCCGGCAGGATCGATCCCCATCTCGGCCATACGTCCTTCCAGGAGATCGAGACGCTCCTCCCGCTGGCTTCCGCCGATGATCTCCCCCACCTTGGGGACCAGCAGGTCCATGGCTGCCACGGTCCGCCCGTCATCGTTCTGACGCATGTAGAACGCCTTGATGTCCCGGGGATAGTTAATAATGAATACCGGTCCACCCACCACCTGTTCGGTGAGGTAGCGCTCGTGCTCCGACTGGAGATCGAGGCCCCATTCCACCGGGAATTCGAAAGAGACCTTCGCCTTTTTCAGGTGGGTAATGGCCTCGGTGTATTCCATCATGGCAAAGGGGGATGACGCAACAGCTTCAATGCGGGAAACGAGTCCCCGATCGATCTGCTCGTTGAAAAAGGCTATGTCCTCCCGGCAGTGGTCGAGCACGAAGCGGCAGAGGTAGCGGAAAAACTCCTCGGCCAGGGCAGCGTCGGCCATCAGGTCGGCAAAGGCCATCTCCGGCTCGATCATCCAGAATTCGGCGGCGTGACGGGCGGTGTTGGAATTTTCCGCTCGGAAAGTGGGACCAAAGGTATAGATGTCGCCAAAGGCAAGGGCGAACAGTTCCCCTTCCAGCTGACCACTCACCGTGAGCCCTGTCGCCTGACCGAAGAAGTCGGCGGCATAGTCCACAGAGCAGTCCACCAGCGGTGGACGGGCCATATCAAGGGTGGTGACACGGAACAGTTCGCCGGCTCCCTCGCAGTCGTTCCCCGTGATGATGGGGGTATGGACGTAAAGGAATCCCTTCTCGGCAAAGAAGCGGTGCACCGCCTGGGCAAGCACGGAACGGACCCGGAACACGGCGCCAAAGGTATTGGTGCGGGGACGAAGGTGGGCAACCGTCCGCAGGTACTCGAAGCTGTGACGCTTCTTCTGCATGGGATAGCTCTCGTCGGCCGGGCCGACTATCTGCACGCTTCGGGCCTGCAGTTCAAACCGCTGGCCGGCGGCCGGCGACTCCACCAGCAGGCCGGTCACCGCCAGCGCACTGCCGGTGCCGAGCCGGGCCACTTCGGCGTAGTTGGAGAGCTTCGGCCCCGCTACCACCTGCAGACTGGCCATGCACGAGCCGTCGTTGAGCGCAATGAAGGTCACATCCTTCCCCACTCGCACGGTTCGCGCCCACCCTTTGACGACCGCCTCAACTCCCGCATCGCTTGCGGAAAGTATTTCCCTGACTCTTACCCGTTTCCCCATCCGGATCTTCCCCCTGAGTGGCATCTGGCGGTAATTTTAGCACAGCAGTCGTCCTGCGCCAAAGCATAGTTGACAAGGGATAATTATTTTGACCTCCCCTCACCCATGGGGTATAGTTTTGTCGTGTTCCGGCCACGACTCTTTACATACGCATGCATCCTCCTGCTGACCCTGCTGACATCGGCACTGGCCGGCAATTCCGACCGAAACTTCGGCGGTATCGGCATCGACGGCAAACCGCGGGCCGACGGTCAGATCGAAGTCAAACAGCTCGTCACCGGCGGCCCGGCACACTTGGCCGGCATGCAGATCGGTGACATCATCACCCATATCGACGGCAAACCGACCAGGGGAAGTGATTTCCAGCATATGCTACAGTACCGGCTTCGGGGCCACGCCGGCACCAGCGTCGTTCTCAGGGTCCACAGGTCCGGTGCATCCAGACTGCTCACATTTAAACTTATCCGCCGCCAGCTGATAATCCCCAAAGGGGGTAAAGCCCCCGTTTCGCCGTAGAGGCAACGGGATAATTCCCCGATTATTCAAGGAGGCATGTAATGTCATTACCGGTCCGTTTCGCAGCTGTTGCCACCCTTCTCTCCTTCACCTTCGCCGGGTTTGCCGCTGTGGCAGCCGATGCACCCCAAAGCCAGCTCAAGCCCGCAACCGCCCATGCTACGAACTACCCCAAAATCGTACTCTATTCCACATCCTGGTGCCCCCACTGCAAGCAGGCCAAAGAATACTTCACCCGGAACAACATCCCCTTCATCAACCGGGACGTGGAGTTGGACGATGCTGCTATGGAAGACCTGACGGGGAAATACCGGAGCCAGGGGGTACCTGTTATCGTCATCGGCAACGACGACAAAGTGCTGAAAGGTTTTGATCAGGGTAATTTCGAGAAGGCGGTCAAAGAGGTGCAGCAGAAGAAAAAGAACTGAGCACCACGTTGGTGCAGAATTTAAAAAGGGAGCCGGCGGGCTCCCTTTTTAAATTCTTTTTCATGGACGGCCAGTTCTATGCAACGCTGCTCTTGGTGATCAGCATGACCCCTATACAAACGAGGATCGTCCCGGCCCAGCGGGTGGGTGAAACCACCTCGCCGAGAAAATACTGGGAAAGGAAGGCAACGAGGACGTAGTTCAAAGCCTGCATGGGAAGTGCGACCGTCAGGTCTTCCCAGGAAAGAACCGCAAGCCAGAGGAAGAAGAAGATGGCCAGCATGGCCGTGCCGATAATAAGTTTGGGAGTGGTGAGGGCCTGAAAGGCCACGTTCAGTATTCCCCGCAGGTTCATGGCAGAGATATCCCCCATCTCTTTCATCCCCTTGGCCAGCAGAAGGTCCCCGACAGTTCCGGCGGTAACCGCCATGAACATAACCATAACTGTCTTAAACATATATTTTCTCTTCCCCCCGATAGTTTCTGAGTTTTATTCCCAAGTTCCGTAGCTTTTCCTTCACCCGCGGGCTCGTCAGCGCCGCCAGTTCCGCCTCGTGCTGATAGTCCGGCATCCACCTGGAAAGCTCCCCATCGGGATGGCAACCGGGGTGAAAATAGATTTCCGTCATCCCTTCCTCCAGCCGGTCAAGGGAGCGCAGCAGATAGTCCTCCGTCATCCGCCCGGAATTCAGGAGCCCTTTTACCTCGCCGGCATAGCGGATTCCCATCCGGTCCAACACCGGCCGGCAGGAGGCGGCCAGGCGGCTGAAGATGAAGGCATCAGCGGCCTTCCCCACCATACGGCGCCGGTCGATCGCCAATTCCACGCCAAGCCGCTCCAGGGAGAGGCGGAAGGTGGTAATTCCGTATCGGGGCATGAGTTCCGACAGAATGGCAAAGACGGTAGGATGCATGTGGATGTTCAGGTGGCCGTCAACATGGGAGAGGGGGATCCCCGTGGCAACAAACCGCTCCAGCTGTCCCTCGATCTCTCGAAAGAGCTGCTTACGAAGGGCTTTGACGAAGAATAATCTCATGCCCACATGGACCGGATCGTTGCCGAAATTCCCGTCCCGGTCGGCCAGGGCAGGGAAACCCTGGTGCTCAGCCACGGCCCGCCCCTGGAGGAGAGTGAGGTGGAGCCCCACCTGGAGGCCGGGATTGGCCTTGGCCAGGTCCACCGCCTCATCGAAACCTCGGCCTCCGACCATCAGGGAGGCGGAGGTGAGAATCCCCTCCTGCCAAGCCCGGATGATCGCCCGGTTGGCCCCTGCAGAGAGGCCGAAATCATCGGCATTGACGATCAGTTCTTTCATTTCGCGGGCTGGGCGGTCTTCCGTTTTTTCATGTACTCGAAATACTGCTTCCCTTCTTTGAGCAGCTTGCGCCGTACTTCAGCGTCCACGATCATCTTGCCGATGCTCCGGGCGATGTACTTGGGCCGGAAGTAGAACTTGCTGTAGAACCGCTCCACCGCATCGAAAATCTCCTGGTTGGAAAGATGGGGGTAGTTGATGACGCACATCTGGTGCCCGGTGTCGTCGATGTAGTTCTCCGAGGCAATCCACCCCTCGCGCTTGCACTGCTCCCAGAACTCGGTGCCCGGGTAGGGCGACGCCAGGGAAACCTGGATCGACTCGAGATCGAGCCGCTTGGCGTACTCGATGGTCTCTTTGATGGTCTCCCGGGTCTCGCCGGGAAGCCCCATGATGAAAGCACCATGGATGGTGATGCCGAGCTTCTTGCAATCTTTGACGAACTGGATCGCTTGCTCCTTCGAGACCCCCTTCTTGATGTTCTTCAGGATCTGCTCGTTGCCGCTCTCGAAACCGACGATGACGTGGTGGAGGCCGGCGTCACGCATGATCTTGAGGGTTTCGAAGTCGCAGTTGGCCCGGGCATTGATGACCCAGGAGACATTGAGGGGTTTGATCAGTTCGGCCACGGCCCGGGCGTGCTTGCGATCGGCGGAAAAAGTGTCGTCATCAAAGGAAATGTCCTTCACATGGGGGAGGTTCTCCTTGATCCACTTCACCTCTTCGTAGACGTTCTGGGGGGAACGGGTGCGCATCCGCTGGCCGGAGTAGGTTTGGGGCCAGAGGCAGAAGGTACACTTGGCCGGGCAGCCGCGGCTGGTGTAGATGGCCACGTAGGGGCTCTTGAAGTGGGGAATGATATACTCTGGGATCGGCAGGTCCCGCTTGTAGACCTGGGAGACGAAGGGGAGTGCGTCCAGATCGGTCAGGATCGGCCGGTCCTCGGTGTGCAGGGCCTTGCCGTCGCGCATAAAGCTGATCCCCTGGATCCGTTCCCACTCCAGCCCTTCGCAAAGTTCGACAATGGCGTAGTCGAATTCGCCGCGGCAGACGATGTCCACGGCCCCAGCGGTGAAGCGTAACGTCTCCTCCGGCTGGATGGTGACGTGGGGGCCGGTGAAGACAATCACGGTCCCCGGCTTCTGGGCCTTGATTGCGCGAGCCGTGGTCGTATCGATGGACAGGGTCGGGGTGGAGGTGTACATCACCACCACGTCGTAATCCTTGGCAATGGCCAGGCAACCGGCCAGGTCCAGGCGCTGCACCGGTGCATCGACCACCCGGGAGCCTTCTATCATGCCGGCCGGGTAGCAGAGCCAGGTGGGATACCAGAAGGAAGTTACCTCGCGGGACGCCTGGTAACGGGCACCGGCGCCGCCGTCAAAATCTTCGAAAGTGGGGGGGTTGAGGAATAGGGGTTTCATCAAAAGCTCCTGTAACTGCTCATCTTTTTAGAAAAAAGCAAACTTGTAAGATAGACGGGGGGGGGATTTTTGTCAAGGTTAAAGACCGCTGCCACCGCTTTTCGGTTGCCTGGCAACAGCCCGTCTGTTAGATTTCGAGTGTCGTGCAATTAATTTCACGGGAGACGTTTATGGCAACCATCGGCCTCATAGCCGCCATGCCGGAAGAGATCAAGCCGCTCCTCGCCCGAATAGAAACGTACACACGGGAAAGGGCCGGCGATTACACCCTCTACCGGTTTCGTGCCGGCGATCGAGATGCCTGCCTGATTGAGTCGGGTCTTGGTCCGGAAAATGCCGGCCGTGCAGCTTCTGCACTGATAGCCGCCGCCACACCCGACCTCATCATAAACTTCGGCCTGGCCGGTGCGGTCACCACCGGCCTCGGGGTTGGCGACGTGGTCATAGCCCAGCGGCTCCTGTTTGCCCGGGAACGGCTCTTTTCGGAACAGCAGGGGTTGTCCCCGGAATTGGCGAAAACAGCCATCGACCTGCTGCAGAGTGAACTGGCGGGGACATCCTTCCAGGTCTGCCGTGGAACCTGCGTCACGGCCGGCACCATCCTGGCGAAACGGGAGACGGCCCGACTTCTGCCGGCCAGCGTGGTCAATCCGGTACTGGAGATGGAAACGGCGGCAATAGCCAAAGTAACCACTCGGGAAGGCCTACCGCTACTGGCCGTACGGGCCATAAGCGACGACGTAACAGAAGAACTGGGATTCAACATTACCGACTTCACCGACCGGAACATGAACATCAGGGTACACCGGGTACTCTGGTCGTTGACCCGCCGCCCATGGCTGATCCCCCAGCTTGTACGGTTGGCACGGAATTCAAAACGGGCGGGGGAAAACCTGGCACAGGTGGTGGGAATACTTCTGTCCGAGCTCTGAATCTACCCTTTGCGGCCGGCCAGAGGTGACCAGGGGTAGTCGCGCAGGTGTTCGGCCAGTTCGTCCTTGCCGTAACGGTTGGCTCTGCGGACAAGCATCACGAGGACAATGACGATCGGCAGGGCGTAGATGAACACCCCGGTCAGGAAATGGAGCCGCTCCCCGATCAGCCAGGCTACGGTCAGATTGAAGATCACCACCGACAGATAAAGGACGGGGCCAAGAAGTGACGCGCCCGGCACATGTCGCACTCCGCCCGGCTGAGCATCGCCGGACAGGCGACGTTGGGTGACAGAATCGATCCGCTGCAGAAAGAAGATCATAACCCCGCTTACGAACCACCACCCGAGGTAGTTGGAAAGGGGAACACCGAAATGGAGCCCTGGTTCCCGATAGCCGTAAATCTGGCCGAGGAACCAGCGTGAGCCTTGTAACGAGACAGGGTCAATGATGATATCAAGAAATGTCTGGTAGAGGGAGCCGAGGAGGAGCGCTGCAAAGGAGCGACGCAGGGCACGGGTTTCCAGGGGGATGATGTCCCATTTCCGGGCTTTGACGGGAGACAGCGTCCAGAGAGCGGTGGAATAGCTGCAGTAGCAGAGGAATACGTAGGAGAGCGAGTCGAAGAAGGGAACGCCTGCGATCCAGAGTTCGCGGTCTTTCGTGGCGTCGAGGTAGTAGTACCAGCCGTAAGGGAAGCCGGTATTAATGGAACTGACCTCCGAGGCAAAGGAAACCAGGTAGCCGCAGACCGTGAAGAGGAGTGTCGTCCGCCATCCCAGGTGCAGCACAGCCGCCACGAGGTAGACCGCCAGGAAGGCGAACACGTACGGACGCATGGTAAATGTGCCGACAGCTATCTGCAGGAAATCATCCATCGGGTGCTCCGGAAAATAAATGGCGCGAATTCGCGCCATTTATTGTTCATGAAATAGAGTCGCAGCAAAACAACCAGGCTAGAAAAGAGTACCGATGATGGAGCCGATGACCGAAATGGGACCACTGTCTCCAAGTCCTTCAGCCGCCTTTTCTACCTTCTTCATGGCAGCGGTCGTATCCCGGTAGAGGCCGTCCTCGTTCACCAGCTTGCCAAGCGTCCCCTGCCCCTCGTTGATTTTCTTGGAAATCTCGCCGATGTTCTTCGAAGCATCGCGCAACTCGGTATAGAGGGATTCGTCATTGACGAGCTTGCCCATGGTCCCTTCCCCCTTGTTGATCTTGGAGGCAATATCCTTCACATCCTTCATGCTGTCCCGGATATCGGCCATCGCCACCTTGGCGTCATTATAAAAGGCATCGTCGTTCACCAGCTTGCCGACGCTCCCCTCCCCTCGGCTGATCTTCCCGGTGATATCCTTGAGATAGATAGTCACATCGTTGGTATTGTTATAGAGGGCCTTGTCGTTCAGGAGGAGAGCAAGGGAGCCGTCCCCCCTGTCGAACTTGGTGGTTATGCTGTTGAGGTTGGCAATGGAGTCCCGCAAGTTGGCGCGGTTGTCGTCCAGTATACCGGAGATCTTGTGCATAACCTCATTCTGATTCCTGTTCAACTCTTCGATGAACTTTTTGGCATCCTTGGTCAGGTCACTCACGTTATCCACAATGACATCTATGTTGGCAACGTCCTTCCCCTTCACCGTCCCACCAGGTTCCAGAAGCGGTGCAGTGGGGGAGCCGAAGGTTATGCCGAGAAACTGCCCGCCGAGGAGGTTGGTAAGCCGCAGTCCCGCGACCGAATCGGTACGGATCTTGGTGCCGGGCTTGACATCGAAATCGATCTGGATCTTGTCGTCAAGGATGGTAATGGTGGAGATCTTCCCCACGTCCACGCCGGACAGCCGGACTGGGTCGCCCACCTTGAGGCCGGTGATGCTCGTCAGATAGGTCCGGTAGGAGACCTTCTTATCAAAGGGATTCCACTTTTCGCCTATCTCAAGCATGACGCCGAGCACCAGCAGCCCGGCAACAAAGAATACGCCAACCTTTTTTTCCACGGACAGGGCCATCGTCACTCCCTCCTGCATCTTGAACCGCACAGCCACCGAACGGCGTGCCCGGCTTACATTAAAATTCTGGTCAGTAAATAGTCCGCCACGAGGATAAGCATGAACGACCAGACCACCGACCGGGTGGTGGAGATGCCGATTCCCCGTGCTCCGCCGGACGTCTTGAATCCCACATAACAGCATATCTGGGCGATAATTCCGCCGAAAACCACCGACTTGATCAGGCCGTTACCTACTTCACGGAGCTTCAGGGCATCGGTCACGCTGTCGTAGTATGTCGTGTAGGAAACGAAAATCTTGGGGTGGAGGTTGCTGATAATCGCGCCACCGATGATCCCGATGGCATCGGCGTAGATGACCAGTGCCGGGACGCAGATGAGACTCGCAATGAGGCGAGGCATGACCAGGTAGCGCACCGGGTTGATATCAAGGGTCTTCAGGGCGTCAATCTCCTCGTAGACCCGCATTACTCCAAGTTCGGCCGCCATTGCGGAACCGGCCCTCCCCGCCACGAGGAAACTGGTCATGACCGGACCGAGTTCCCGTACCATTGAATGGCCGACAATAGCACCGATGATGTTCTGTCCGCCGTACTTGTTCAGCTCCACACCGGTCTGCAACGCCAGGACCATCCCGACGAAGAACGCCATCACCGAGGCAACGGGAACGGTCTCGTAACCGATGATCGCCATCTGGGTAAAGATGCTCTGGAGATTGCGCGGCGCCTCCCGGAAGAAATAGACGGTCTGGCCGAGCATGATCAACTGGTCGCCGACGATGTCGCAAAAGCTGAGGATCTTTTTCCCTATCCGCTCAAACATTACGGTGTACTCCCTGCCACGGGCTGCAGAGTTCCGGAAGACGGTATAGCAACCGTCTCACCCCAGTTGATGCCGAACGGGAGCCAGAGCAGGGTCAGTCGCTTTGCCCCGGCCCGGTTCCGATATCCGACGAAACCCTTCAGCAACCGGAAATCGGTAAATTGGTTTTCTTTGCGATAGGCAAGGAGCGGAAAAAACTCGTAGGCCAGGTCGTTGCCTCGTGCCTCATGCCAGTAGAGATTCCAGAAGAAGGATGCTGCCGAGTCCCCCTGTTCGTTCCACCGCTGCTGGTAGATGCGCCAGAGGGGTGCCCAGTTCTTCTCGATCCCCTCCTTGTCCAGAATCGGCTCCACGGGTGCGGGGAAGGAGAAGCCCATCACACCTTTCGGGTCCTTCGTATAAACATAGAGAGGCCAGAACGCCACCTTGCGCCGCGACGCACCGTCCACAGGCCAGGACTCGCGATTATCGCTATAGAGCCAATACAACAGACGATTCCGCTCCTGCCTGAACAGGGGAGAATTCAACCGTTCCGTACGGTAAAGGGGCCACATGTACCAGTTCTTTTCCGTTTCCTTTTTCACCGTCCTGGCATAGAAGGGGAGCCAGCTGACCTCATTCCGCTCGGCACTCCGGACAGTATACCAGAAAGGCCAGAAATAGTCCCACTCCTCCAGTTTTCCCGTATTCCGCTCCTCGTATTCATCCAGAATTTCAAAAGAAGGAGCTACGGCCCCTTCCTCTGGTTTCCCTGTCCCCCGGTCTACCGTATGCCCGAAGAACGGCCAGAGGTAATGGCGGGAAGTCCTTTGTGGCGAATCGAGGGCCGCATAGAACGGGAAGAGATAGAGTCGATCCTTGGGATTATCCGTGTTGATATCCCTGGTTTCGCTCAGAAAGAAGGGCCAGAGGACAAACCGCTTCCGGTAGACACCTTCCTTGGAGGACTGCCCATAGAGGGGCCAGAACTGGAGACCGCTCTCCTTATCCCCTTCTATCGTGTTGAAAAATGGATAGAGGTAGTTGCGGGAGGTGGTACCCCTGCTGACAGTCCGGCTGTAGAGGGGAAACAGGGCAAAATGGATTTCATCGCGCCAGAAACGCTCGTAAATATCGCCGTAAAGGGGAAAGACCGACGTATAGGAACCGTACTTTTGGGATTTTCCCTGCAGGTAGAAGGGAAAGAACTGGCTGTTGTGTTCCTCCCCCTCCTCCCCCTTGCGATAGACGTTTTTCTGCAGGAGCTGCATCACCTGGAACGTCGTCGCCCGGGGAGAAGAATCGGTCGAGGCGAGGGGATAGAGATAGGACGTCTGCACGGTCTGTTCGCGCCGGTCCTCGGTCCGGTACAGCAAAGGACGCACGGCGAACGTACTGTCGTCTCCATGGGCCTGGAACTTGAACAGCGGCCCCAGAAGGGACAGGTTGCGGTAATGCTCACGGGGACTTTCACGATAATCCACGAGGGGCCAGAGAGTGAATATCGTCCCCTCACGTGCAGATGTCCCCTCTTCCGCAGCCCAAAGGGGGGCAGTGTATCCGCAGCAGGCCATGCAACAGGCTATGACTAAGGCTTTAGCTCTTCCCATAGGTCCTTACTCATTAATATACAAGCATTGAATACTATCTCCCGCACTTCGCCTCGTCAACTAAAAACAGCGGTTCCTGCCCATGATACCCGCAAAAAGAACGGCCCGCGTTGAGTAGCGGGCCGTTGCATACCAATATTGTACCAGGGTCTCCCGTTCTGCTAGTACTTCTTGTCAGCGTAATCCACCCAGCCGCCAGCCAGGACCAGAGCCTTATCGAAGGGGGAGACCTCGAAGGAGAAGGTTTCCTCCTTCCCTCCCCCCCTGACGGTCAAGGTCTGTCCAGCCACATCCACCGCCATCGTGCTATCGGGATGGCCGGCATAGGCGAACAACCGGTCGATCTTCTCCTTCGGGAGTTCGATAGCAGCCATACCGCAGTTGAACATGTTCTGCCTGAAGATGCGGGCAAAGGATTCGGCTACCACCGCGGTTATGTCGTTCACCTCGAATACCCACGGCGCATGCTCCCGGGAAGATCCGCAACCGAAGTTGGCACGGGAGACGATAACCCGGGCTTCCCGCGTCTTCGCCCCCTTCGGGTCGAAACCGGGCAACTTCAGGTCTTCCAGAATGTAGGGTTTAAGGTCTTCCTTGGTTATCTCGGTCAGATACTTGGCCGGGATGATCTCGTCGGTATTGATGTCCGAGCGGTCAAGAAACAGCACGGAGCCGCCGAATGTTTTCATATATCCTGTCTCCTTGAGTGAATGTTACCTGGCACAGGGCGGCCACAAAGGGCAGCCCCTGCATAAAAATGAGTTAAAGATACTTCCGGGGATCGGCCATCTTCCCCTCTATGGCCGTGGCAGCGCTGGTGGCCGGCGACATGAGGTGGACCATACCACCTTTCCCCATCCTCCCCATGAAGTTCCGGTTGGTAGTGGAAGCACAGACCTCGCCTTCCGCCAGCACGCCGTTGGACATGCCGAGACAAGCGCCACAAGTCGGGTTGGTGACGCAGAAGCCGGCATCCATAAAAATTTCGATGAGCCCCTCATGGAGGGCCTCCTGGTAGATCTTGGGCGTCGCAGGAGAGAGAATGGCACGCACCGTCGGGGCAACTGTTCTCCCCTTCAGTATCCCGGCTGCTATGCGGAGATCTTCCAGGCGACCGTTGGTGCAGGAACCGAGGTAGACCTGGTCCACCGGGGTACCGGCCATCTCGGTGATGGTTTTTACCTGGTCCGGTTTGTAGCCGTGGGTAACGATCGGTTCCAGCGTTGACAGGTCGAAATCAAGCACCTTGTCATAGACTGCGTCGTCATCGGACCACCATTTCCTGAATTCGGCAAGGGCGGCGTCCTTCGAGGGATAATCGTTCTGTATGAACGGCCAGAGGTAGTCGACAGTCACCTGGTCGGGCATGCAGATACCGGAGGTCCCCCCCGCCTCGATCGCCATGTTGCAAAGTGTCATGCGGGACTCCATGGTCATGGCCTCGACTACCGGCCCGCGGAACTCCATAACCCGGTCGGTGGCCCCGTTCACGCCGATCTGGCCGATGAGGAACAGGATGACGTCCTTGGCGTACACCCCCTTGGGGAGGGTGCCGTGCAGGTTGAAGCGGATTGTCTTCGGCTCCCGAAAGGCGCAGACCCCCTTGAGGATGCCAACCTCCAGGTCGGTTGTCCCGACACCGGCGGCAAAGGCGCCGAAAGCCCCATGGGTGCAGGTGTGGGAATCGCCCATAATCACTGTGTAGCCCGGACGAATGAACCCCTTCTCGGGAAAGAGGGCGTGGCAGACCCCGTTGTGCCCCACGTCGAAAAAGTCCTTGATAGCGTGGCGTCTGGCCCAGTCCCGGAGGATCTTGGCCTGGGTGGCGGTCTTCGTATCCTTGCTCGGGGTAACATGATCGATGACCGCCTTGATCCTGGTCGTGTCGAACACCCGGTCCTTCCCTCTCGCCATCAGATCCGCAAT
Source organism: Geobacter sp. (assembly GCA_003574885.1). Taxonomy (GTDB): domain Bacteria; phylum Desulfobacterota; class Desulfuromonadia; order Geobacterales; family Geobacteraceae; genus Geomobilimonas. The sequence goes on along the minus strand of PJFC01000004.1, from coordinate 97,315 downwards.
GGCAATGGGGGTGGTGATCTCGTGGCACAAAACCGCATCCAGCTTCAGCACATGGGTCCCGGCAAAGGGCTCGTCTACCAGGTGGCTGGCAAATATCTTTTCTGCAATCGTCTTGCCCATTCAACTCGTTCCTTTCACCCGTAAAATGGTTATTTACCGCCGTAATGTAAACAAATCGGGGGGATAAATCAATTTAATATTTGTTCGATTCCGCTTAACATTTGCCTCTCCGCCCGCCCGATGCTATAATCGCGCGAATCTGCCACGGAAAGAGGCTCGCCCTATGGAATTAAGCTTTAAAAGGACCAACGGCAGGATCGATGAAATTATTGACGACCTCATTCAGAAGGCGGAGGGGATTCACCACGCCGATCTGGTGCGGGAGATGATAATTTCAGCCCTCAAGTCAGGCCAGGAGACCGATTACCCCGCCGACCTGAAGATGCTCAACAACACCATGAAGGAAATGCGTTACACCAGCAAGGTCTTCGCACCCTACCGGCAGAAAAAGAAAGTGACCATCTTCGGTTCGGCCCGGACCGAATCCCACGAACCCATTTACCGGAAGTGCGTCGGGTTCAGCCGTCAACTGGCCGAGCACGGCTACATGATCATCACCGGCGGCGGCCCCGGGATCATGCAAGCCGGCAACGAAGGAGCGGGAAGCGAAAACTCCTTTGCCGTCAACATTCGACTTCCCTTCGAGCAGTCCCCCAACCCTGTCATGCTAAAAAACCGGCGACTCATCACGTACAAATACTTCTTCAACCGGAAGGTCGCCTTTGTCAAGGAATCCGACGCCATAGCCGTATTCCCCGGCGGATTCGGTACCCTTGACGAAGCGATGGAAGTGTTCACCCTTGTACAGACAGGCAAGACATCCCCCAAACCGCTTGTTCTGATCGATGACGAAAGTGGCTATTGGGACCTGTGGTTCCAATTCATCAAGGCAGGGATGCTTGGCAAGGGACTTATCTCAGCCGAGGACTTCTCGATATTTACCATCACCCGCAGCACGGAAGAGGCAATTGCTGTTATCGACGGTTTCTACCGGAACTACCACTCCATCCGCTTCGTAGACGGCAAACTCATCATCAGACTCACCAAAGAACTTTCCCAGAACAATATTGAGGAATTGCAAAGCGAATTCCCTGAAATTCTGGTCCCCGGCACCAGGATAACCCGCACCATCCCTTTGCCGGAGGAAGCGGACGAACCCGACCTGCTGAAGTTGCCGCGTCTTTCTCTCCATTTTGAACACCAGCATTACGGATTGCTTATGGCATTCATCGGCAGAATCAACATGTTCTGATGGGCGTTGAAAATCCGGAAATATCCCACGTGAAAAAAAATTTATCCGGTGCTCAATTTCCCCTTGACATGCCCCGATGACCTTGTTAATGTGCCACAGTAGCAAGTTTCGGAAGTTTTTGTAGAACCTGGGAACGGTAAATTTCTACAGAATTTAGCCATTTCCTGCCTCAAGACTCCGGAAACTGCACCAACGAGTTCCGGCATATGTTCCGGAGGCGCACAAAGGAGGTAGGAAAGATGGCTCAGGGTAAAGTAAAATGGTTTAACGACGCAAAAGGGTTTGGCTTCATCGAGCAGGAGAATGGCGAGGACGTTTTCGTGCATTTCTCCGCCATCCAGTCCGATGGCTTCAAGTCCCTCGCCGAAGGCGAAGCCGTAACCTTTGATGTGGTCAACGGCCCCAAGGGTCTGCAGGCCGCAAACGTCAGAAAACTGTAGCAGCTATCAGGCTGTGACAAACTAAAGCCCTGCCGGGTAACCCTGGCAGGGCTTTTTTCGTTACGCCCGGATTCAGATGCTCAGCTTTCCAGCAGGGCATCATCACCATGAGACAGCACACCTACTCTGCTGCGCGCTTCCCGCCCCTCACTGCAACAAGCGCATTTTTCCCTCTTTCGACCCGAAACCTGCCGCTGAAACCGAACAGCTTTAATTCGTACTCCCCGGGTGGCAGAGCCAGGACAAAGTATCCTTGTGCATCTGCCCGTGCAGCCATTCGCCAGTCCCCCTTGGACAACTCGATGACGGCTCCCGACAAGGGGGTATAGTCTCCCCGCTTATTCTTTCCTCCAACGGTCTCTATGTAGCAGATACCGGCTACCCCACCGGTCCCTTCCGGCAGTGTATCCTCACGGGGAAATTTCCCTGCGGGGACGATGTCGGGAAGATACCCGTTTTTCAAATGGATGGAGAGTTTCTTCGGTGAGGAGGTCTCCTGGAAATCCCTGCCGTTGAAAGCGAACCGCCGCCACACCGGAGAACCTCCATCCTCACCCCAGGAACAGGGGACAAGCATGGTCAGGATAATCAACAGAAGCGGCATACGCTTCAACATAAAGGGTAACTCCTTATCATGACACTGAATTGCCCAAGCATACCAGTTTATATCCTGCAAATCCAGCCCGATACAGTCGTGATGAACAATACGTCTCGACATCCGGCCTGAAGGTTAAAAAAACAGGGGGGCAATTCCACCCCCCTGCCTCCTTCACTTAATCAATCATATGCTGTCTTTGATCCGCTCCTTCTTGAGCACAAGCCGGTTCAGTCCGTGGATGTATGCCTTGGCCGACGCCTCGATGATGTCGGTGGATGAACCACGACCGATAACCGATTTCTCGCCATCCGACAGCCGCACTGTGACCTCGCCCTGCGCATCGGTACCGCCGGTGAGGGCGCCGACGTTGTACTGGGTCAGTTTTGCCTTGGTCTTGGTCAGCTTTTTAATCGCCTTGAGCGTCGCATCCACGGGCCCATCCCCCAACTCAGCAGTCCTGCACGGGACACCGCCGATCTCCATCTGCACCGTGGCAGTTGCGACGGCGAAGGAGCCGCAGGTAACGGTAATGTGGGAGAGCTTGTACTTTTCCTCGACATTCATCAACTCCTCATCGGTCACGATGGCGTCCAGGTCTTCGTCGTATACCTCCTTCTTCAGGTCAGCCAGGGCCTTGAAGCGATCGAAGGCCTTGTTGAGCAGCTCGTCATTCAGCTCATACCCCAACTCCTCCAGGCGTTGTTTGAAGGCATGCCGTCCCGAGTGCTTGCCGAGCACCAGCACATTGGTCTTCAGCCCCACCGATTCGGGAGTCATAATCTCATAGGTGGACTTTTCCATCATTACGCCGTGCTGATGAATCCCCGCTTCGTGGGCGAAAGCATTGGCACCGACAATCGCCTTGTTGGGCTGCACCACGATACCGGTCACTGTCGTGAGGAGACGGCTCGCGGGGGTCAGCTGTTCCGTCACCACGTTGGTCCTGAAGGGGAGGATATCGCTTCTGGTCTTGAGGGTCATGATGAACTCTTCAAGGGAGCAGTTTCCCGCCCGTTCACCGATACCGTTGATGGTGCACTCGACCTGTCCGGCACCCGCCTGTATCGCAGCGATGGAGTTCGCCACCGATAAGCCCAGATCATTGTGGCAGTGCACCGAAATCACCGCGTTATCGACATTGGCCACGTTCTCCTTCAGGTACGTGATGATATTGAAGTACTCGAAGGGGATCGTATAGCCAACCGTATCGGGGATATTGACCGTGGTCGCCCCGGCATCGATGACCGCCCCTACCACCTCGGCAAGGAACTTCAGGTCGGTCCGCACCGCATCCTCGCAGGAGAACTCCACGTTGGGGGTATAGGACTTGGCACGCTTCACCGCCTTGACCGCCGAGTCGAGCACCTGGGACGGAGTCATCTTCAGCTTGTATTTCATGTGAATATCGGACGTGGCGATGAAGCTATGGATCCTTCCTTTCTCCCCCGCGTACTGGAGCGCCTCCCAGCCCCGGTCGATATCCTTGAATCCGGACCGGCAGAGCCCGGCAATCTCCGGCCCCTTGATGGTCTGGGCAATCTTCTTCACCGCCTCGAAATCCCCCTCCGACGCGATGGGAAAGCCCGCCTCGATCACATCAACATTAAGTTTCTGCAGCTGCTTGGCTAACCTGAGCTTCTCCTCGATGTTCATGCTGGCGCCGGGGGATTGTTCCCCGTCCCGCAAGGTAGTGTCGAAAATCTTGATGGTCTTGAGTTCGGATTTTTGCTGTTTGGCCATGTCCTGAAACCTCCTTTGGTGATCTGCAAAAGTATGCGTCTTGTGTTTCTGTTATTCCATCGCCGGTACACGCCAAGTATTCCACATATTTCCTGAAACACTACCGTATGCCGTAATAAACGGACTTTCTCCGAAAACCAAAAAAGCCCCCGCCCTCATATAAGGGGCGAAGGCTCGATAAAGCTCCGCGGTACCACCCTCATTCGTTCCCTTTCGCCGTAAAACTTGACGCCCGATCGGGAACCTTCTTTTACCCGTTACGTGGGGAAGACGGCTTCGGCTAGACAGCTTAAAACTCCGGTTCACCGAAGCGGCTCCGAGGCGAGTTCACCGTTTCCACTTGCTGGTTCGCACCACCCACCAGCTCTCTGGCGACAGCCATGTAACTGCTGTCAAAGGGAATTTGCGGTTACTACTCCTCTTCACTGCCTTTCAACTTTGCCTGATAATAAGAAAATCCCTTGATGACTGTCAAGGGATTTTCTTTGTTATATTAATTATTTCAGTGATTTCAAACAAAGTTTGCCGAAACGGTAACTTTATGACCTGCCGGGACCACTACCTGATCAGTTGTTTCCCCCGGGGTTGTCCGCCTCATGTCTCTTGTGCACCGCTTTCTCAAGCCGTCGCCGGCGGGGCCAGGTCATCACATAGGCAACCGGTCCGGAGAGGACATAACTGAGGATAACGACGAAGAGCATGATCACCGGCTGAGCCGCAATGATGGTAAGGAGCAGGACCGCCAGGACCAGAAATACAAAGGGCTGGCGCTTGATGAGTTCCGGGTCCTTGAAGGAGTAATAGCGGAAATTGGAAACCATGAGAAACGCGACGAAGTAAATGAGAATGAGGATGGCGAGTTTTTTGAACGAGCTTGGCCAGCCGAAGTGGTAAAAGAGGAGCACGGTGGAAGAGACCATGCTGGCAGCAGCCGGCGTAGGGAGGCCGACGAAGCGCTTGCTCTCCACGGTGGACACCTGGACATTAAAGCGGGCCAGGCGGAGCGCTGCACAGGCGACGAAGAGGAACGCCGCAAGCCAGCCGAGCCGGCCAAAGGGCTTGAGCGCCCAGCTGTACATGAGAAGACCGGGGGTCACCCCAAAGGCGACCAGATCGGCAAGGGAATCGTACTCCACGCCGAACTTGCTGGCAGTGCCGGTGAGACGCGCGACCTTTCCATCCAGCCCGTCAAAGATGGACGATACGAGGATCCAGATGGCGGCGGTGCGGAAATCGCCATTGGTGGTCGAAACCATGCTGTAAAAGCCTGCAAAAAGGCTACCGGTGGTAAAGAGGTTGGGAAGGATGTAGATCCCCTTCCGCATACTTTCCGACATATCGATCTTTTCACCGTTCACGCAAGTATCCCCAGAACCGTTTCACCGGCAACGGTTTTATCTCCCAGAGCCACTTTCAGTTCCGTAGATGGCGGCAGGTAGACATCGAGGCGGGATCCGAAACGGATCAGACCGTAACGCCTGCCACGCAGCAGGCTGTCTCCCTTGCGGGCATAACAGACGATACGCCGCGCAATCAAACCCGCTACCTGCACCACCACAAGCCTCGCACCTCCAGGCGCTTCCAGCACCAGACCAAGACGCTCATTCTCGAATGTGGCCCGCTCGTCACGCACGTCGAGGAATTTGCCGGGGCGATAGAAGGTGTCGGTCACCAGGCCCGTCACCGGCACCCGGTTGATGTGGACATTGAAGACCGACATGAAGATGCTGATTTTGAGCATCTCCTCTCCCAGATGTTCTTCCCTTCCCGGCCCGCAATAGATCACCACACCATCCGCCGGCGCCACGACCGATCGCTCGTCAGCCGGAGTGACCCGTTGCGGGTTGCGGAAGAAAAATGCGATAAAGCAGGTTACCAGCAGTGCCAGCGCGGCTGGGATGGCAAGCAGGGGAAAACGGTCAACCAGCAGGATCAGAACCAGAGACGTCACGCCGGCTGCCGCCAGAAACGGGATCCCTTCAAAAGCGAGGGGGGTGTTTTGATTACGCATCAATCATCCTTTAGAACGAAAAAAACTTCGCTATAGTAACCAGAAAAAGGCCGGGCTGCAAGGAATTATACGTAATTCCCCCGCCCGGCCTTCCGGTTATCCGCTACTGAACGCTAGTTCTTTGATTTGTCCACAATCTTGGAAGCACCGATCCAGGCCATCATGGAACGGAGACGCGCACCCACGTCCTCGATCTGGTGCTCGGCGCCCTTGCGGCGAAGGGCACTGAAGGTCGGCTTGTTGACCTTGTTTTCCAGCATCCACTCCTTGGCAAACTCGCCGGTCTGAATCTCGTCCAGGATCTTTTTCATCTCCTTCTTGGTCTCGTCGGTAATGACGCGCGGGCCGCGGGTCAGGTCACCGTACTCGGCAGTGTTGGAGATGGAGTAGCGCATGTTGGCAATGCCGCCTTCGTAGATCAGGTCGACGATCAGCTTGGTCTCGTGGAGACACTCGAAATAGGCCATCTCCGGGGCATAGCCCGCCTCCACCAGAGTCTCGAAACCGGCCTGGATCAGGGCGGAAATGCCGCCGCAGAGAACCGCCTGCTCACCGAAAAGATCGGTTTCGGTCTCTTCCTTGAACGAGGTCTCGATGATGCCGGCCCGGCCGCCACCGTTGGCCGAGGCATAGGCCAAGGCCACCGCCTTGGAGTTACCCGCCGGATCGTGATGGATTGCGATGAGGGAGGGAACGCCTCCCCCCTTCTGATATTCGTGGCGCACCAGGTGACCCGGTCCCTTGGGGGCGATCATGATGACGTTGACGTCGGGACGCGGCACGATCTGGCCGAAGTGGATGTTGAAGCCGTGGCTGAACGCCAGGTAGGCACCCTGCTTGAGGTACGGACCGATCTCCTCACGGTAGACATCACCCTGAATTTCGTCGGGGAGGAGAATCATAACCACATCCGCCACTTTGGCAGCTTCCTGGGTGGTAAGAACGGTCAAACCGGCATTGGCAGCCTTCTTCACCGACGTGGAATCAGCTTTCAGGCCAACCACCACATCGACACCGGACTCCTTCAGGTTATTGGCATGGGCATGCCCCTGGGAACCGTAGCCGATGATGGCCACCTTCTTCCCCTTGAGTACGCTCAGGTCACAGTCTTTGTCGTAGTAAATTTTCATACCTTTCCTCCTGGGTTAATGTACCTGTTGAATTTTGAAATGGCCTCAGCCATATGCCACCGAATCACCTCAGGAACGTGGATTTTTCGCAAGGTCAAGGCGCCCGAGGGATGCCGCGGAGGCGTACTGGAGGTACGCAGCACAGGAGCATCCTGCTGGACAACGCGGAGATTGCGGAAAAGCCGTTCCTTATTGCTAACCTTTCCAGCCTTTGGCGCCCCGCCCTATCGCCACCGGACCTGTCCTCACCAGCTCCTTAAGCCCCAGGGGACGGATCAGTTCCAGAATTGCATCTATCTTGGCAGGCACTCCGGTCGCCTCAATGGTGTACGACTTGGGTGTCACATCGACGATCTTGGCCCGGAAGATATCGACGATCCGGAGGACTTCCGCCCTGCTGTCATCCTCTGCAGACACCTTGATGAGGGCCATCTCCCGCTCGATTGCGCTGCCGTCGGTGAAGTCGATAACCTTGATCACGTCGATCAGTTTGTTGAGCTGCTTGGAGATCTGCTCCAGTATCTGTTCGTCCCCACGCGTGACGATTGTCATGCGGGAAAGGGTTTCCTCGTTGGTAGGTGCCACTGAAAGGGAATCGATATTGAAACCGCGCCCGGAGAAGAGTCCAGCTACCCGGGAGAGGACCCCGAACTCGTTTTCGACCAGGACGGTAATGGTATGTTGCATAAGATTCCTCCGAAAAATGGTAGGGGCAACCCTGGGTGGTTGCCCTGAGAGGGGGGCCGCAGAGGGCCGCCCCTGCAAGACGACATCAGGCGTTCAGTACCATCTCGTTGAGCGAAGCGCCGGCAGGGACCATGGGGAGCACCTTCTCCTCCCGGGCAATCTTGAACTCCATAAGGACCGGACCGGGGGTCGCGAACCCTTCTTTGATCACCGACTCCACATCACCCGGCTTGGTTGCCCGCAACCCCTTGGCGCCAAAGGCCTCGGCAAGCTTAACGAAGTCGATGGGAAGTTCCATGCAGGTCTGGGAATAGCGTTTGTCGAAAAAGAGCTCCTGCCACTGCCGCACCATGCCCAGGAAGTTGTTGTTGAGAATCACGATCTTGACCGGCAGCCGGTTCTGCACCAGGGTGGCGATCTCCTGCATATTCATCTGGAATCCGCCGTCACCGCAGATCACCATCACCTGCCTTTCGGGGAATGCAGCCTGGGCACCCATGGCAGCGGGAAGCCCGTACCCCATAGTGCCGAGGCCCCCCGATGAGAGCAGGGTCCGGGGCTTGTTGAACTGGAAGAACTGGGCGGTCCACATCTGATGCTGTCCCACGTCGGTGGCCACGATGGCATCCGGGTCGGAAAGCTCCCGCAGCTTCTGGATCACCAACTGGGGCTTGATGACCGACGTCGAAGGTTTGTAGCCGAGAGGATGCTTGATACGCCACGCCTCGATCTCCTCACGCCAAGGCTTGAGATCTTCGGCAAATTCTTTAACCTTGTCTGACTGTTCCGCCGCCACCTTCAACATCCGGGCGAGAACTCCCTTTACATCGCCGACGATGGGGAGGTCGACCCGGACATTCTTCTTGATGGAGGTCGGGTCCACGTCCACGTGGATGATCTTGGCATCGGGGGCAAACGTCGCGATCTTGCCGGTCACCCGGTCATCGAAACGCGCGCCGACCGCAAGGAGCAGATCACAGTTGGTCACCGCCATGTTGGCACAGTAGGTGCCATGCATGCCGAGAAGCCCCAGGGACAGGGGGTCATTCTCGGGAAACGAGCCGAGCCCCATGAGAGTCGTGGTAACCGGGGCACCCAGCTCCCGCGCCAGCGCAGTCAGGTCGTCCGACCCGTTGGCCAGGACCACTCCGCCACCCACGTAGATCACCGGCTTCTTTGATGCCAGTATCATGGAGACCGCTTTCTCTATCTGGCGGGGATGACCTTCCACTGTCGGCTTGTAGCCGCGGATGTCCACACTCTCCGGATAGGCAAACTCAGTCACGGCAATCTGGACATCCTTGGGAAAGTCGATGAGCACCGGACCGGGGCGACCACTCCGGGCGATGTAGAAAGCCTTCTTGACGATGGTCGCCAGATCATTCACGTCCTTGACCAGGAAACTGTGCTTGGTGCAGGGGCGGGTGATACCGATGATATCCACTTCCTGAAAGGCGTCATTGCCGATCAGGCCGGTCGGAACCTGGCCTGTTATGATCACCAGCGGGATAGAATCCATGTAGGCGGTGGCAATACCGGTGATGGTATTGGTTGCGCCGGGACCGGAGGTGGCAATGGCGACCCCCACCTTGCCGGTCGCCCGGGCGTAGCCATCAGCCGCATGAACCCCTGCCTGTTCGTGTCGGGGAAGGATGTGGCGGATATCCTTGAAGGAAAACAGCTCATCATAGAGATTGATGACCGTCCCCCCAGGGTAGCCGAACACTGTATCAACCCCTTCCAGCTTGAGACACTCCAGCAATATGCGTGCACCGTTCAGTTTCATAAAAAAAGCCCTCCCAACAGGGGAAATCCATCACGTAGGGGCAAACCCTTTGTGTGCCCTCTCACCGGGCGATCACAAGGATCACCCCTACAATAAAATTAATCCGCCGTAGTAACCGCTCCCGTATGGGCCGACGTCACAGCTTTTGCATAACGCGCCAGCCAGCCGGTCTTTATCTTCGGCTCAGGGGCAGACCATCCGGCCCTGCGGGATGCCAGGGTCGCTTCGTCCACTAAAAGCTCAAGCTTCCGGTTCGGAATGTCGAGGAGGATCCGGTCGCCATCTTCCACAAGGGCGATAGGACCACCTTCGGCAGCTTCCGGCGAGATATGGCCGATACAGGGTCCGCGGGTACCGCCGGAAAAACGACCATCAGTAATCAGTGCCACTGAATCCCCCAGACCCATCCCCATGATAGCCGCGGTAGGAGCCAGCATCTCCCGCATCCCCGGCCCCCCCTTGGGCCCTTCATAGCGGATTACCACCACATCGCCGGAGACGATCCGTCCCTCCATGATGGCGGCCATGGCCTGCTCCTCGGCATCAAAACAGCGGGCCGTCCCCTCGAAGTTCATCATGGCGGCGGAAACCCCTGACTGCTTCACCACGGCACCTTTGGGAGCGAGGTTGCCGAACAGCACGGCAATCCCTCCTTCCTTCTTGACCGGATCAGAGAGAGGGTGAATCACCTGCTCATCGATGTTCGTCACACTGGCGGCTAGCTGGAGGGTGCTGAGACCCATGACGGTTGGGTTATCCTTGATCTTGTCTCCCAGTTGCTTGAGAACACCTGCCACGCCACCCGCTGCGTCAAGGTCTTCCATAAAGAACTCGCCTGCCGGGTTCATGGAGGAGAGTTGGGGGGTCTCCTTGGCCAGAATATCGAAGGTCTCAAGCGGCAGATCAACACCTGCATCCCGGGCGATCGCCAACAGATGGAGGACCGTATTGGACGAGCCGCCGAGGGCAAGATCGACCCGGATGGCGTTCTCGAAAGCGGCACGGGTCATGATCTGACGGGGAGTAACGTTGTTGTTCACCAGTTCGACGATCTTTTCCCCTGAGGCGAAGGCAATCCGCCGCTTCAGTGCCGACACGGCAAGGGCGGTTCCGCAGCGGGGGAGGCTCATGCCGAGGGTCTCGGTAAGGATCGCCATGGTGTTGGCGGTAAAGAGCCCCTGGCACGATCCCATGCCGGGACAGGCGTTGTCCTCACAGACCGCCAGCTCCTTGGCGTCGATGACCCCCGCCTTGTAGCGGGCCATCGCCTCGAAGGTATCGGTAACGAAGGAATATTTGCGCCCCGCCTCACCGCGGCCGCTCATCATCGGTCCGGCAGTCACCACGATGCAGGGGATGTCGAGCCGCGCAGCAGCCATGAGCATGCCGGGAGTGATCTTGTCGCAGTTGGTGAGGAGCACCAGACCGTCGAGCCTGTGCGCCTCGGCAACCGACTCCACCATGTCGGCGATCAGTTCACGGGTAGGAAGGGAGTAGTGCATCCCCTTGTGCCCCATGGCGATACCGTCACAAACACCGGGAATGCCGAAAAACAGGGAGTAGCCGCCGCCGGAATGGACTCCCTTCTCGATGAACCGCTCCAGGTCCCGCATTCCGACATGACCAGGGATCAGGTCGGTAAAACTGGTGGCCACGCCAATGAACGGCTTATCAAAGGCACTCTGGGGAATGCCGGTCCCTTTGAGAAGCGCCCGGTGGGGGGTCCGCTCAAGTCCTTTTTTGATCATATCGCTGCGCATGTTTACGTGCCTCTCTACGAACTGCAAATTTCGATGGCATCAAACCAAAGCTTGGAGAAATCAAAATTTCGCTGAAATTAACAGGAGTTAGTCGTTACCAAGAGTGAAATTTGAACAATAATACATTCACCAACAGCTGTCAATATGAATAGAATAATGTCAGGGGGTTTCCCGCTGTAGGCGGGCCAGTTCCGCCTCTGAAGGGCGGATATAGAGTGGGGCGAGAGCACCCGGCAAGACGGCTCGACCACGGGCGAACCCAGCTTCCGCCAGAACAGCGCCGGCAGAGGCGCGGGGCTGGGTGGCACTGGCCGGGGCAAATAAGGCCCGGTCCCCGAGACGGGACTCGATTATCTCCCGATACCGGATGGCACCATCACCGACGAAAATGACGGGACCGTCAAGCCTGTCCAGGAAGAGTTCAGGGGAGAGCACGCAGTCGGGGATAACCGGTTTCGGAACCTCACAACAACGGTAGAGAGCGGTGTAGATCTCCTTCTTCCGGGCGTCAAACATGGGGCAGACAGGGAATTCGGCCCAGGGAAGGTTCTGTGCCAGCATGGCCAGTGAAGAGAAACCGGCAACCGGTTTTCCCGTAGACAGAGCCAGCCCCTTCACCGTGGCGATCCCGATACGCAAACCAGTGAAGGACCCGGGACCGAGAGCGACACCGAAACCATCCAGTTCCTTCACGTCCATTCCCGCACCCTCAAGGAGCAGTTCTACCCCTGCCAACAGCCGCTCCGAAAGGGTCCGCTGCATTTCCAGCAGGTACTCCCCCACCAGCCGCCCGTCACAGGAGAGAGCAACGCTGCAGGTGTTTGTTGAGGTATCGATGGTAAGAAGTTTCATACGGTTTCCTGCAAAGCACTAAAGACAATGCCTGCCGACGAATTCGGAAAAAGCTCCAGATGCAAGGCTTGCGAGTCATGAGAAGTGAGGCGTAGCAGGGCTACGCCGTAGCGACGAAGGGGGAGCGTAACGCAGCAGATGGACTTTTGCCGAATTCGTCTATCCCTGGCCGAGAAAATAGCGGGCAATGTCGTTGTAGAACGCCAGCACCATGAGACCGATGAGCAGAACCAGACCGATCTGCTGGGCTATTTCCCGCGTCTTCATGCTGACCGGGCGGCGGAAAATCAACTCCCAGAAATAGAAGAAAAGGTGCCCTCCATCGAGGATCGGCACCGGCAGAAGATTAAGCACGCCGAGGTTGACGGAGAGAAGGGCCATGAAGGCGAGAAAGCTGACACCGCCTGCAGCCGCCTGTTGCCCGGCCATTTTGGCAATCATGATCGGCCCGCCGATTGTATCGAGGGGAATGGCACGCTCCACAAGCTTGACCAGCGAGAGAATCGTCAGCTTGATAACGTTCCAGCTCTGGGCGCTCCCCTTGACAAAGGCATCCAGAGGTCCGAACCGGTCAGTCACGATCTCGCCTGCTGCCACCACACCGATAACCGGCGACGTCACCGTTTCACCGAAGAGATTCTTGCCGCTCCTTGATTCCGGAGTCACCCTGATGGTCAGGACGGTGTTTCCGCGCCGGACCTGAAGTTCCAGCGGCTGCCCCTTCCCTTCTGCTATGGTCTTCGCCAGGTCATCCCAGCGCTGTACCGGTTTGCCGTCGATGGCAGTCACCACGTCATTGGCCATGAGACCTGCCCGGGCAGCCGGTTTGTCCTTCATGACCTCGCCGATTTTGGTCGTCGCCGCCGGCACGCCTACCATGTAGATCACGATGAACAGCAGGTAGGCGAACAAAAGGTTGAAGATCGGTCCCGCGGCAACGATGGCAATGCGCTGAAGGGGAGGTTTGGCAGCAAATGAGCGGGCCTGGTCTGCCTCGGAGAGTTCCCCATCATCGTTCTCACCAATCATCTTCACATAGCCGCCAAGGGGAAAGGCGGAGATCAGATACTCGGTCTCCCCTTTCCGGAAGCCAACGATCTTGGTGCCGAAACCGAGGGAAAACTTATCCACGCCGACGTCGAACAGCTTGGCAAAGAGGAAGTGGCCCAGTTCGTGGACAAATATGAGTACACCGAGAACAATGATTGCAGAGATGATACTCGTCATGAAATTACCTCAATACCGGGGCACGGAGGAGACGAACAATCCCCTCTCCCCGGCCCCTGATCCTTAATCAGCGATTTTCAGCAATTCCCGCGTCTTCTCTCGCGCCCAGCGATCGACGAAGAGGACCTCCTCGATGGTGCCAAGGGAATGTGTTTGGTGAAATGACATGGTCCGCTCAATGGCCTCAGGTATCTCGACAAACCTGATGCGCCCCGCGAGAAAGGCCTCAACAGCCACCTCATTGGCAGCATTCAGAACCGCAGGCATGCTCTCCCCTTCGGCGAGGGAATCGTAGGCGAGCTTGAGACAGCGAAACTTCGTCAGATCCGGTCTGAAAAAGGTAAGCCCGGAAACAAGGGTGAGATCGAGGGGCTTCACGCCGGTGGTGACACGCTCGGGGTAAGAGAGGGCATAGGCAATGGGGGCCTTCATGTCCGGAGTCCCGAGCTGGGCGATGACACAGCCGTCGATATACTCAACCATAGAGTGGATGATGCTCTGGGGATGGATGTTCACATCGATCCTGGTCGCCGGAATGTCGAAGAGCCAGCGGGCCTCGATCACCTCCAACCCCTTGTTCATCATGGTGGCAGAATCGATGGTGATCTTTTTCCCCATGCTCCAGTTGGGATGATTCAGGGCATCGGCGATCGTAACATCGGCAAGCCGCTCAGCAGGCCAGGAGAGAAAAGGTCCTCCGGAAGCGGTCAGGATGATCTTTTCGATATCTTCGCACCGGTGCCCCTCCATGGACTGGAAGACGGCGCTGTGTTCGCTGTCCACCGGATAGAGCTTTACCCCCTTCTCAGCCACCATCCCCATGATCAGGTGTCCGGCGGTAACAAGGGTCTCCTTGTTGGCCAGGGCGACGTCCTTACCCGCCTTGATGGCGGCTGCGGTCGGCACCAGCCCAGCGGCACCGACGATCGCCGCCACCACCATCTCTGTGTCATCTGCGGTAGCGGCGGCAATGAGCCCCGGCACGCCGGAAAGAATTTCCGGTTTCGGGTCGGGGAGCATCTGCCGGAGCAGTTGCGCCGACTCTTCCGTCATAACCGAGACCAACCGGGGGGAGAACGCCTCGATCTGCTGCTTCAGCAGCTCCAGATTGTTCCCTGCCGTAAGTGCCACAACCTGAAAGCGGTCACGATGGGCGGCGACAATCTCCAGAGTGCTCACACCGATGGAACCGGTTGAACCGAGTATGCTTAGTTTCTTCATGAAATCCCCTCAGCCGACGGGATGAATCATCACCGTTGGATAACGTAGTGCAGGTAGTAATAGATCAGCGGAACGGCGAAAAGAATGCTGTCGAGCCGGTCCAGAATTCCCCCATGGCCGGGAATGATGACTCCCGAATCCTTGACTCCGCAACTACGCTTCAGCAGAGATTCGAACAGGTCGCCCAGCTGCCCGAGGGGAGCCGCAAGCAGCGTCACGACAAGACAGTCCGCCACCGCCAGTTCGGGAAACCAGAGATAACGGAAAACGAATGCCCCGACGAGACTCCCTGCCACCCCCCCCAGCGCCCCTTCGACGCTTTTTTTCGGACTCACCGCCGGGTAGAGTTTCCGTTTCCCCAGACTGCTCCCCACATAATAGGCCGCACTGTCGCCGGACATGACGATGACGAGCAGGAGAAAAATCCACTGGACGCCGTGGGTAGCCAGACGAAGCAAAATGAGATGGCCGAGCAGGAGCGGCACATAAAGGAAGCCGAAGCAGACCAGGGCCGTTTCTCCTGCTGCCAGGCGGATATCCTGGAAGCGAAACAGAAAATGGAGCGCAAAGAGCAGCACCAGCAGGGTCAGAAAAGCGGGGAAGCGGTGGGGGTCCATACCGGTCAGGGTCAGGGTACCGGGGAATCGGAGGGGATCCGTACCAACCATGGCCAGGGGGAGGAGAGCACCGAGCAGGGAGGCCAGCATCCCTTCGGGCTTCCGTCCCGGGAGCGTCATATCGTAGAACTCGGACAGCCCGATGAACGTGAGAAGCATTACGAAACAGGTGAAGAGAAAAGGGCCCCCCTTGAGAATCAGGAGAATGAGGAGAGGGAGTGCCACTGCCGCTGTGAGTAAACGTTTAATGTTCAGCTCCTTTTCTGCAGCTGATCGCTGGTCTTGCCGTAACGTCGTTCCCGTGCCTGGTAATCGTGAATGGCCCGGTAGAGCTCTTCCTTCCCGAAGTCAGGCCAGTTGACGTCGCAGAAATAAAGCTCCGTGTACGCCAGCTGCCAAAGAAGAAAATTGCTGATCCGCATCTCGCCGCTGGTTCGGATAAGCAAATCCGGATCGGGGATATCCGCCGTAAACAGGTAGCTGGCGAACAACTGTTCATCGACCTTGTCCGGGGTTATCCGGCCGGCAACCATATCGCCGGCCAGCTGCCGGGCCGCCCGGACTATTTCCTGGCGGGAGCCGTAGGAAAGCGCCAGGGTCAAAATCATGCCACTATTGGCGGCGGTCTGGTTCAGGGCGTCAGTCAACTCGCGTTCCACGTCCGGCGGCAACTCGGAGCGGTCGCCGATCACGTTGAAGCGGATGTTGTTTTTCATCATACGGGGAATTTCGGAACGGATGTACTTCTTGAGGAGCAACATCAGAGCCGAGACCTCACTCTTGGGGCGAAGCCAGTTCTCCGACGAAAACGCATAGAGGGTCAGGTAACCGATCCCGAGGTTGGAGCACTCTTCGACAATAAGCCTGACGGTTTCAACACCCCGTTGATGGCCGACGATCCGCCGCAACATCCGTTGCTTCGCCCAGCGCCCGTTGCCGTCCATGATGACGGCCAGGTGGCGGGGGAGCCTGTCGGGATTCAAGGTTTGCATACAGCCCCTAAAACGAAAAATCCCCGTGAACACAGGGGTGTAGGGGATTTAACCATACTTCCGGACACTTCGCAAGCAAAAAAGGGAAAGGCCTACCCCCACGATAAAAGATGCTGCAACGCGGATTTTTCGCAAGGTCAAGGCGATCAAGGGATGACGCGGAGGCATAGTACCCAAACATCGGGCATAAACAGCGCTATGCCGCACAAGGAATCCCGAAGATCAACGCAGAGATTGCGGAAAAGCCACGTTGCCTCCTCAGACTTCCAGAACTTCCTTTTCCTTGTGTGCCACAACCTCGTCAACCTTTGCCACGTGCTTGTCGGTGTGCTCCTGCACTTCTTTCTCCGCGCGCTTCAGATCATCCTCGGATATCTTCTTTTCTTTCTCAAGCTTTTTCAGGTCGTCGATGGCGTCGCGGCGGTTATTGCGCAGTGCCACCTTGGTCTCTTCCCCCATCTTCTTCAGCTGCTTGACGATATCCTTACGGCGTTCCTCGGTAAGGGGGGGGAGGTTGAGGCGTATCAACTTGCCATCATTGGCCGGAGTAAGCCCCAGATTGGCATTCATGATCGCCTTCTCGATGACAGGGATCTGCTTCGCTTCCCATGGCTGGATGGTGATAGTCCTGGCTTCGGGGACGGCAAGGGTTGCCACCTGGCTGAGGGGAGACGGGGTGCCGTAGTAGTCTACCTTTACATCGTCGAGGAGGGCCGTCGTAGCACGACCGGTACGAATTTTCTGAAATTCCTTGCGCAGGGAGTCGATGGTCTTGTCCATGTGAACTCCCATGGCGGAGATGACGTCTTTAGTCATGCTATTTTCCTTTCACGATGGTGCCGATTTCCTCGCCGCACACCACTTTTTTCACGTTGCCGTCGGTCGTGACATCGAACACGATGATGGGGAGGCTGTTGTCCATGCAGAGCGAAGTGGCAGTGGCATCCATGACCTGCAGCCCTTTTTTGAGGACTTCCAGGTAGGTAAGGGTGGGATATTTGACCGCTGTCGGATCCTTTTTCGGATCGGCGGAATAGACCCCATCCACCTTGGTCCCCTTCAGTATAACCTCGGCACCGATCTCCATGGCGCGAAGGCTGGCAGCAGTATCGGTAGTGAAGTAGGGGTTTCCGGTGCCGGCGCCGAAAATGACAACACGTCCCTTCTCCAGATGACGAATGGCGCGGCGGCGAATATAGGGCTCCGCCACCTCCTGCATGGCAATGGCTGACTGAACGCGGGTATCGACGCCGATATTCTCCAGGGAATCCTGCATGGCCAGGGCATTAATCATGGTGGCAAGCATGCCCATATAATCGGCACTGGCCCGGTCCATCCCTTTGGAGGACGCCGCCAACCCGCGGAAAATATTGCCGCCGCCGATCACCAGCGCCAGCTCGACACCACACTCCACAACATCCTTGATCTCGTTTGCTATGGTGGTAATAATCACGGGATCGATGCCGTATCCCTGGTCGCCAGCCAGGGCTTCGCCGGAAAGTTTCAACAGTACCCGTTTGTAGTAGGGCTTCGCCATAAGTTCACCACCTGTCGGATAGTTTGCACAAAAAAAGCCGGCCATGTGACTGGCCGGCTGTTGGCTTGACTCTAGAGGCCGGCCGTGGCAGCGACTTCAGCGGCGAAGTCACTTTCCTTTTTGGCCAAACCTTCCCCGAGGACGTACCGGGCGAAACGCCTGATCGACATGTTCTCGCCGATAGTGGCGATGGTCTCGTTCAGGTAGGTCTGGATCGTTTTGTCCGGGTCCTTCACGTAGGGTTGCTCCAGAAGACAGATGTCGGCGAAGAACTTGTTGACCTGCCCCTCGATGATCTTCTCGATGATGTTTTCAGGCTTGCCGGTTTCACGCGCCTTGGCCCGGTAAATCTCCTTTTCACGCTCCAGAACGTCTGCAGTCACTTCTTCCCGCCGCACGAACTGCGGTCCCGCTGCGGCAATGTGCATGGCGATGTCTTTCACGAAAGCCTGGAAATTCTCGTTCTTGGCCACGAAGTCGGTCTCGCAGTTAACTTCCACAAGCACGCCGATCTTGCCACCGGCATGGATGTAGGAACCGACCAGACCTTCGGTCGCTGCCCGGCCTGCCTTTTTGGACGCAGCAGCCAGCCCTTTCTTGCGCAGATAGTCGATGGCCTGCTCATGATCGCCACCGGTTTCAGTCAGCGCCTTCTTGCAATCCATCAGGCCGGCGCCGGTTGCTTTTCTCAGTTCATTAACCTGTGCTGCTGTAACGCTCACGATATCCTCCAGTTCATAACGGCCCGCCGTCGCGGACCAGGCAGGTAGTCATGCTATTCTTTAATGATGCAGAAAAATCAGGCTTCGGTTGCCGGCTCGACTGCGGCGACTTCTGCAGCCTCAACCTGCTCATCACCTGATTTATCGGCCTGCAGATCCATATTCCGGGCCTGGCCGCCTTCGATCATCGCATCTGCCATCTTGCTGGTCAGCAGGCGGATGGCACGGATGGCATCGTCATTCCCCGGAATGATATAGTCTATGCTGTCGGGATCGCAGTTGGTGTCAACGATGGCAACGACAGGGATTCCGAGCTTCTTCGCTTCTGCGACAGCGATCTCCTCGTTCTTCGGATCGACGACGAACAGCATTCCGGGGAGTTTTCCCATCGCCTTGATCCCGCCGAGGGTTTTTTCAAGCTTCTGCCGCTCTTTTTCGAGTTGCAGCGCTTCTTTCTTGGTGTACGCCTCGATGGAGCCATCGGCAAACATGGCGTCGAGCTTCTTGAGCCGGTCGATGCTCTGCTTTACGGTGGAGAAGTTGGTCAGCATCCCCCCCAGCCAGCGCTGGTTGACGTAATACATGCCGCAGCGGGCTGCCTCTTCGGCCACCGCGTCCTGGGCCTGCTTCTTCGTGCCGACGATCAGCATGGTCTCACCGGCCCGGGCTGCATCAACGACGTAGTTGTAGGCATTCTTGAACAGTCGGACAGTCTTCTGCAGGTCGATGATGTAGATGCCGTTGCGTGCTCCGAAAATATACGGTTTCATCTTCGGGTTCCAGCGCTTGGTCTGGTGACCGAAGTGTACGCCGGCCTCCAGCAGTTCCTTCATGGTGATGTTTGACATGGTCTTTCTCCTTTGGTTTTCCCTCCGCACCCCCATTCTCCCGGAATCCGTACAAAACGGACACCACCGGGCCACAAAGGATGCGTGCGAATTTGAAAAGCACTCCTGTATATCACAAGCCACTCCCTCTTGGCAAGGAGAATTTATCCTTGATCAGCTGGGTAAATTGAGTCCCGATTCCCATCGACGAAGTCAGTCAACCGGTGGCCCGCTCTTTACTTCCCCCACCATCTCATGTATCATGGCCGGTCATGAAAACCACCCTCTACCGCTATATTTTCAGGGAAATCAGTGTGCCGTTCCTTCTCGGCATGACGACTTTCACCTCTGTGCTCCTGATGGGAAGGCTCCTGAAGCTGGCCGACATGGTCGTTGCCAAGGGGGTTCCCCTCAGCGAGATCCTCTGGATGGTTGTCTACCTCCTCCCCTATTTCTGTCTCGTCACCATCCCCATGGCCGTGCTGCTGGCTGTACTGCTCGGCTTCGGCCGACTTTCTGCCGACAGCGAAATAACATCCATGAAGGCTTGCGGAATAAGTCTCTACGGCCTACTACCCCCTGTCCTGGCCTTTGCACTCTGTGCCTACATAGCAACCACCCTGGTAACACTCTACGGCATCCCCTGGGGCAACACCTCGTTCAAGATGCTCGTAGCCAAAATTGTCGAGGAACGGGGAGCGAATGCCCTCAAGGACCAGGTTTTTATCGACGACTTCCCTGGTCTGACCATTTACTTCAATCGTTATTCCCCCCAGGACCACCATGCCAGCGGCGTTCTCATCCAGGACGACCGGAACCCGGCGGAACCCTCCACCATCTTCGCCGCTAACGGCATCCTCTCGTCGGACCCCAAGACCCGGATAATGCGCATGTACCTTCAGAATGGGGGGATCCACCGCCCCGTCGGCAAGGCCGGCTACCGACTGATTGAATTCCAGGACTACGATCTGAGCATCAACCTTCCCCAGGCTGCAAAGGAGATACTTAAAAACGAACTGGACATGAGCCTTTCGGAACTGTATGCGAACCTCAACTCACCCACCCTTGACAAGAAACTGCGAACCGACATGGAACTCGAAGTGCAACGCCGCTTTTCGTTCCCTTTTGCCTGCTTCGTATTCGCATTGATCGGCATCCCCCTCGGCATCCAGAACCAGCGTTCTGGCAAGGGAGCCGGCTTCACCCTCAGCATCGGCGTGCTGATCATCTATTACGTCGTCCTCACAACTTTCAAGGCCATGGGGGAACGGGGACTGATACCGCCTTCGATGGCAATGTGGTCACCGAACGTCCTGTTCCTGATATTCGGCCTCTACCTGTTCCGTCAGACCGCAGAGGAACGGCGTCTTTACCTGTTCACACTGCTGACCGAAGCAGGGAGCAGATTACGACACAGATTTGCCGCCGGGAGAACATCGTGAGAATCATCACCCGCTACATCACCACCGTCTACCTGCGGATGATCTTCCTCTGTGGCGGTTCATTCCTTGCCGTCTACCTGATCATCGACTTCCTTGAAAAAATCACGCGGCTCGGCAAGTACAACCCCGAACTCAAGCACCTCGTCCTCTACTTCGCCGCCAAAATACCGGAAATGATCAACCAGGTCGCCCCCCTCGCCGTACTAATGGCTACCATGCTGACCCTTGGCATTCTGGCGAAATCCAGTGAAATAATCGCCATGCGAAGCTGCGGCATCGGGCTTGTCCGGATCAGCGTCCCCCTGCTGGTCACCGCCTTTCTCATCAGCCTGGTGGTTCTCCTGAACGGAGAGTTCATTGTGCCCCGTGCCAGTGCCCGACTCGACCAGATAGAAAACATCCTCATCAAGAAAAAAGACCCCGCCACCTTTTTCCGCCAGAACAACATCTGGTACCGCGAAGAGAGCACCATTCTCCAGGCGAGGCTGTTCGAACCCAGCTCCCGGACCCTCCAGGGATTGACACTCTGGCAACTTGCCCCCGACATGCGGCCGGTCCGCCGTATCGACGCGGGGACGGGGATAATCGTCAACGGCGGCTGGTTATTCAGGGATGTAACCGTCCGTGACTTTTCTGCCGGCAACGTGACCTCCACCAGGGCCGTTGCCGAACTGCCGGTACAACTGCAACTCAAACCCGCCGATCTCAAGGTCCTGGAAATGTATGCCGACAACATGGGATTCTTCGATTTGCAGCGTTACTGTAACAAACTCAGGAACGGCGGTTATGACCCCACCCGTTACCTGACCCAGATGCATTCCCGATTGTCGCTTCCTTTCTCCACACTGGTCATGGCATTCCTCGGCATCCCCTTCGCCCTGAAAAGCGGGCGCTCCAGCGGCATTGCCGTCGGCATCGGCCTGAGCATCCTCATCGGTTTCAGCTTCTTCGTCATCAACTCTGCCCTCATCTCCTTCGGGCAGGGGGGTGCCCTTCCCCCAATCATCGCCGCCTGGGCTGCCAACGCCATCTTCGCCGCAACAGGAGTCTGGCTGACTCTGACGGTAAACCGTTGACAAGTGTGGTGTCCGTGCTTTAATTGGCGAGGGAGGTTGCAATCAACCTGATCCCGGAAAAGGAGAAATCGCCGTGTCCATACGGTTCATGATCGTTGCCGCCCTGCTGCTTATGGCAATCCCCGCCACCGCTCCGGCCGCAGGAAAGCAGTTGGCCCAGAAATCGGCAAATCCTGCATTGGCAATCCAGGACAAACGTCCCGCCATCTCCATCCTCAGCATCGTCCCGACCCAGGGTGAGCCGGGAAGCACCGTCACCCTCTCCGGCGCGGGGTTCTCCGACAAAACTACCATATTCCTTGGTAACAACGAGATTCAGCCCCGGGTCATCGGTGCAAAACAGCTCAATTTCGATATCCCCAAGCTGTCCCCCGGTCTCTATGCCATTTACCTGCGGCGGGAAGACGGCACCACCAGCAAAACTTACTCCTTCAGCGTCACGCCCCTCAAGCCGGTCGCCCTTTCCCTCGCGCCGGACACCGTGCAGAGCTGCGCTACCGGCAGTGAGCGGGACGTCACCGTCACCGGCCGCAACTTCCAGGAAGGGTCCCAAGTCCTCTTCGACGGGGCGGTCATCGCCAGTCGCTTCGGCTCCGAAGAATCCCTTTCCTTCACCGTACCCCCCGTAGCCGGAGGGCTCCACCAGATCCAGGTAAAAAACCCCGAGGACACCATGACCGTCCCCCTGGCCCTGATGATCAACAGCCGCCCCGAAGTCACGAGCGTTTCCCAGGGAGAGGACTTCGTCAGCTACTATGAACTGGTCATCGAAGGGCGCAACTTCCAGCAGGGTTCGGTGCTCACCGTCGACGGCAAACGGATCGGAAGCAGCAGCGGACAGGCCGGCGAACGGGAGCGGCTCATCTACTTCGACTGCAACCGCCTCGTCTACGAGCGCCACCCCTACGACTCCACCCCCAAGAACTTCCGCCTCCAGGTCGTCAACCGGAACGGCGAAGAGAGCGCCGTAGTGCAGGTGACGGCGCCGTAGAGGTTTAGTGCCCATAAGTTTAAGAACAGAAAATAACGAAAAGGGCAGCCCGCCGGGGTTGCCCTTTTCGTTACAGTAAATTCTCCCCGCGGCCTCAAATAAAGCCATCCTGACGGAGCAGGCTCATTATATCGTCGGCACAGTCCTTGGCCGATCTCGCTGTTGTATCCAGCAGTAATTCCGGCCTCAGCGGTTCTTCGTAAGGTGCGTTTACCCCGGTAAAGTTGGGGATTTCCCCATTCCGGGCCTTGCGGTACAATCCCTTGGGATCGCGTGTTTCGCAGACCTCCAGGGGTGTTGCAACATGTATCTCGATGAATTCGCCATCCGGCAGAAGCGCGCGAACCATGTTGCGGTCGGCCCGGAAGGGAGAGATAAAGGCGGTGATGACAATCAGCCCGGCATCGGTCATCAGTTTTGCCACCTCGCCGATACGGCGGATGTTCTCGATCCGGTCGGCTTCAGTGAATCCCAGGTCACGGTTAAGGCCATGGCGGACATTGTCGCCGTCCAGCAGCATGGTATGATGCCCCATGTCGTGCAGCATCCGTTCCAGACAGTTCGCCAGCGTTGATTTGCCCGAACCGGACAGGCCGGTAAGCCAGATTACACAGGGCTTCTGCCCATTCAGTCCGGCACGGAGTTCGCGGGTCAACTCTTCGCGCTGCCAGTGGATATTGCTCCCCCGCCGCAGTGGATGCTGGATCATTCCGCAGGCCACAGTTGCATTGCTGATGCGGTCAATCAGGATAAAGGCACCAGTTTCACGGTTCTCACTGTAGGGATCAAAGGGAAAGAGGCGGGCCAGGGAAAGTTCAACCTCGCCGATATCGTTCTGCGCCAGACGATCGGCAGCCAGCAACTGGTAAGCATCCAGCCCGACACGATCGCGAATGCGGGATATCCGGGCTTCAATGGTGCCGAATACGCTACGGAAAAGATATCGCCTTCCTGCATATAGCGGCTGCTGATCCATCCAAACCAGCCGCACCTTGAAGAGCCCTGCCTGTTCAGGACGGTCAACCGGATGGGCTAGGCAGTCTCCCCTGACAATATCGTGCTCACCAGCCAGCACCAGGGATACCGCCATGCCCGTATCAGCTGAATCGGCTTTCCTGTCCCCGATCAAGAGCCGTTCAACCGTCGTTTCCACCCCTGAGGGGAGAATCACGATACGGTCACCGACACAGACACGGCCAGACACCACACTGCCGGCATAGGAACGCCAGGTAGCACGGCCATCACGACCTGCAGGACATCCCTCTCCGTCCTGCTGACAGCCCCAGCCATCGTTGCTCCCTTTCAGAACATATTGCACCGGTAACCTGAATGGAGCGTCAACGACCGCCTCCTCTGCCGCACTGCTTTCAAGCCATTCCAGAACCGTTGCGCCTCCATACCAGGGCATACGATCGGAAAGGGCTGTCAGGTTATCCCCCTGCAGGGCCGACACCGGAACCGCCAGCAGGTTACAGCGGCAGCTTGCAAGCAGGCCGGCCTTCTCTGCCATCCGGTGGCAGTTCTCTTCGATACGGCGAAAGCGCATTTCCTCCCAACCGGCCTGGTCCATCTTGTTTACGGCAAACAACAGGTTCCTGATCCCCATTAGAACACAAATCAACACATGCCGCCGGGTCTGGGGCAGCACCCCCTGACTGGCATCAACCAGGATCAGTGCGGCTGTGCAGTGGGATGCGCCTGTAGCCATGTTGCGGGTGTAACTCTCGTGACCAGGAGTATCGGCCACGATGAATTTGCGCCGGGGCGTTTCAAAGTAGCGATAGGCCACATCAATGGTGATCCCCTGCTCCCGCTCCGCCATCAGGCCATCCAGAAGCAGGGAATAGTTCAATGCTCCGCTAGTTGTGCCGATACGGGCGCTCTCCGCTTCCAGAACGTGCAGCTGGTCATCGGGCAGATTGCCGGTCAGGTGGATCAGATGGCCGATCAGGGTCGACTTGCCATCATCCACGCTGCCACACGCCAGAAAGCGGAGCATGTCACTGCTTGCGGACATCAGAAGTACCCCTCTTGCTTCTTCTTCTCCATGCTGCCGGCCTGGTCAAAATCGATCAGACGACCACAGCGCTCCGATGTGCAGACGGTTTCCAGTTCGGCAATGATCTCAGCTACTGAGGACGCTGCGGACTCAACCCCGGCTGTCAGCGGATAGCAACCCAGTGTACGGAAACGGATCCGGCGCAGTTGCGGCTGCTCGCCCGGTTCGAGTTCAAGGCGTTCATCGTCCAGCATGATCAGCTGCCCGCCCCGCTCCACAACCGGCCGCTCTGCTGAAAAATAAAGCGGCACAACAGGGATAGACTCCCGGGCGATGTAGCGCCACACGTCCAGCTCGGTCCAGTTGGAGAGGGGAAAAACCCGAAAGCTCTCACCACTGTTCCTGCGCAGGTTGGGAATATCCCACAGTTCCGGGCGCTGCCCCCTCGGCTCCCAGCGATGGCCGGCATCACGGAAAGAAAAAACCCGCTCCTTGGCGCGGCTCTTTTCCTCATCCCGGCGGGCGCCGCCAAAGACCATGTCAAAACGATGCTCGTTCAGCGCCTGTTTGAGGGCGTCGGTCTTCATGATATCGGTATAGAGACGGCTGCCATGGACCAGGGGGCTGATCCCGTCCCGCAGACCGTCGGGATTCGTGTGGGTAATCAGTTCCAGACCTAAACGACGCACCGTTTCATTGCGGAACTGGATCATTTCCTTGAACTTCCAGGTGGTATTAACATGTAACAGGGGAAATGGAGGTTTAAGGGGATAAAATGCCTTCAGGGCCAGGTGGAGCATGACCGACGAGTCTTTGCCGATGGAGTAGAGCATGACCGGACGCTCCGCCTCGGCAACCGCCTCGCGGATAATGCGGATCGACTCCTGCTCCAACTGTGTCAATGCCGTCATCCTGCTCATTGCAATGCCCTCACGAGAGTCCTGATGCTGAGCCCGCAGACCAGAGTCCCTACAAGAACCATCAAAGCCCGGGGGGGAAGCCTGCGGCACCCCCAGGCAGCCAGCGGCGAAGCAAGCAGCCCACCGGTCACCAGGCCGCCTATGATGGTCCACTGTGGCGCCTTGACCAAAGTCAGAAGTACCAGAGATTCAACTGATGCCACAAAGAACTTGGCAAAGTTTATGGAGCCAACCACCAGGTGGGTAGCGTTGCCTCGTAGTATCAGGGTTGAAGTGACTACCGGCCCCCATCCGCCACCACCGATAACGTCAACCATACCACCCGCAAAACCAAGAGGTCCCAGCCGGGTCAGCTTTGGCTCCTGAGTGCCGCTGAAACTAGCCATCCGCAGAATGCGCAGCCCCATAAGCAGCAACATGCCCGCCACCATGGGGCGCAGGATGACGACCGGCAATGAGGTCACAACCACGGCGCCGCACAGGGCGCCAGCCATGCCGAACAGGGCAAGCCGCTTGAAGATGGCCGGATCGACATTGCCGAAGCGGAAATGGGAAAGGCCTGAGAAGAGGCGGTTTGCCACCTCAGAGGTATGCACCGTGGCACTGGTCATGGCCGGCGGAATCCCCATGGCCAGCAGCACCGACGAACAGGTAACGCTGTAGGCCATGCCGAGGGAGCTACCGATCAGCTGGGCACAGAAACCGAGGGCAAGGCCGACAAAAAAGAGCTGGTTGGCAAGGAGGTCAGTCACGGGTCGCGCACTTACCTGCTTTTGGGGTAGAACCACTCATAATACCACCCGCAAGCCTGCTCGATCCGGTTCTGGATGCGGGGCGGTATCTCGTGGCTTTTGGGAGGAGAAATGCTCCCCTGCTGACGATGCAGGTATTTGTGGCGATAATGGCTGTCGCTTTCATGAGGGCGCACCGTCAGAAGGTTGGGATCAATGGTGTGAGGGGATACCTCCAGCCAGGCATAGATGCGCGACATGGTTTCCTCCGGTTGGGAAACGAGGTCCTCGAACTTGACAAAAAAGAGTCTTTCCTTGACCGACTGGGGTAAGTCCTGAACCGCCTGAATGGAAGAGAGTGGGGCGCCGATGGATTTTTCCTTGGCAAAGAGCTGATCAGCCCTGCCGAATCGGTCATAGTCAGCCAGATGGTCGATGAAATCCATCAGGATCGTCTTCTGATGCTGTGACTCTATGGAGCCGTAAATCTGGCCCAATTCGCGGATGGAGATCAACAGGCGAGCTTCAGGGTCGAGATGAAGCAACAGTTCGATGCAGTGCAACCACGCCCGGTTCTTGTCCACCACCACCGGCTTGTCACAGCGGTCGTACCAGCCGCGCAGGAAACCGCCCATAGCCGAATGCAGATGGGCATAGGTAGTGTCGAACTGGACATCCAGCTGCGACAGGAAAAACTGGTCGTCACTGATGAAGCGGCGTGTTGCCAGAAGCGAGTTGCACAGCGGCGAACTGTGCCCCTCGCATTGGATCTCCGGGTGCTCTCCCAGCAACTGGCAAAGCAGGGTCGAACCCGCTCTCGGCAGGCCGGCAACACCGACAAAACGTGCGGTCATGATTTCCTCCCGATCAAACAAATAAGCGGGGCGACCGGCTGGCCGCCCCGCGAAGTATACAACATTTTTTTCTTTGGGACTAGATATCCTGCTGTGCGGTAATCTCAACCAGCCATTTCTGTCCCCCCACCAGCACAATAACGGTAATCGGCAGGGAGCCGGCCGGCACATCGCTGGCCACGAATCGTTTCGAGTCCGGATAGTACTTCAGCCAGACCGGTAACTGACTGCCGTCAGGAAGGGATACCGTTTCGGTAACAGCGCCGGCGACAGCTGCATTTGACACCTCTTCCGGTAAAAGGAAGCTGAAGCCGGAACCGGGCCGGGCCAGTCTGCCGGGTACGGTGACGTTGATAATGCCGGCTTCCTGTGTTGTCGGCTGGCTGACAACGTGGACCGCAGGTCCCCCCGCCGTATCAGTCCGGGAGGCCGGAGTCTGCGAGTTAATGACCGACGGCGGTGGCATCGTCGATGGACCCAGCTGCCGGAAGGGATCTGCATTCTGCGGTGGCAGCGGCGGCACCTGTATCGGTTCTTCATGGCTGGCAGCTGCCGTAACGCCGGTTGGTACAGGCGTCGTTGGCGTTGGTGTCGTTGGTATTGGTGTACCGCTGCCAGTGATAGTCAAGGCCCCGTTGGAATAGGTTATCTGGTAGTTACCGCCGGTAAAGCCACCGGGGATGATAGTATAGGTGCCGGCATTGATAGCCCCCTGGCTGGTGCCGCCATAGGTGAGCGTTCCACCAAGGACGTCGCTCCCTTCTCCGTTGACGAAGCCGCTGTATGTCGCACCGTTGCCCCCCGCATAGGGAATGCCCGAGTAGTTTTTCGCATCGTCATTGGCTGTAACGCTCAGAGGAGCGGGAGTGACGGTGAGCGCGCCGTTGTTGTAAGTGATGGTGTAGTTGCCGGCGCTAAAGGTTCCACCGCTGGCGTTGCTGGCGGTGATTGTGTAGGGACTGCCGGAGACACCGGCTGTGGCTGCCGTGCCGGCACTGGCCAGGGTAACACTGCCGATGGTCTCGCCGTTCTGCAGACCGCTGGAGGTAAAGGAGGAAAGGGTCGGCGTCTGACCATAGGTCTTGCTTGCGTCGGAAGCAGTGACGGTCAAGGAGGCCGGCGTAACGGTCAATGCCCCGTTATTGTAGGTGATGGTGTAGTTGCCGGCGTTGAAGGTTCCACCGCTGGCGTTGCTAGCCGTGATAGTGTAGGGACTGCCGGAGACGCCGGCTGTGGCTGCCGTGCCGGCACTGGCCAGGGTAACACTGCCGATGGTCTCGCCGTTCTGCAGGCCGCTGGGAGTGAACTCCGTCCCGCTGAAACTGGCGGTCTGTCCGTAGGTCTTGGTTGCGTTGCTGGCGGTGACGGTCAGTGGTGCCGGATTGACGGTCAAGGAACCGTCAACTGACGAAATATCGTATCCGAACTGCGTCGAATAGAGGTTGCCGGCCGAAATGACAGAGGAACCGACATTGATACCGGGGCTGCTGACGCTGCCGAGAATCTGACTGGTATCCACACCGGTAAGATCGGGGGTGTAGGCCGTGGTGCTGCTGTATGCCGTACCGTCGTAGGTCTTGGTAACCGAGTCGGCGGTGATAGTAAGCGGCGTGAGGAAGTTGCGCAGAAGCGGCATGGTATTGCCGTCGTAGATGCGCCAGACTGCGGGCGTGCCGCCGCTGGCGTCGATATCCCAACCGGCATCGGCGAACGTGGTCAAGGTTTTCAGTTCGGTCGTGGTCTTGCCGGTGCCGAATCCATTATCGGCCAGAGCTGGATTGACGGTCGTGTCCCAGAAGGAAGCGATGACCGAGGCAGGCCCGCTGTTTCCTCCGACAAGCCCTCCGACAGAACTGCTGCCTGTCACCACACCCGCTGCGTAAGTAGTGGTAATGGTATTACCGGCCCCATACCCACCGGCATACACGTTGCCCACCAGACCGCCAACAGAGTCAACTCCCGTTACGGGGCCGGTTGCATAGGAATTGGTGATACTATTGGTTCCGTACCACCCGTACAAGTTACCCACTAACCCGCCGACATTATTCCCGCTGCCGGTAACCGCGCTCGTAGCGAAAGAGTTGGTAATAATGCTATTGAAATTGAAACCTACCAACCCGCCGACATCGTTGTTGCCGTTAATCGTTGTGCCAGTGGCATAGGAATTGTTAATATCACTCGCATAGTTTTCCCCCACGAGCCCGCCGACTCTGTCACCAGTGCCGGTAACCGCGCCGGTTGCCTGGGAATTGGTGATGGTCCCGCTGTTGTTCTGCCCCACCAAGCCACCTACATATGAGCCGCCGGAAACCGCAGCCCCGGTGGACTGCGAAGCGGTGATGGCACTACTGCTGTTGTACCCCACCAAACCACCAGCAGCGTTGCTGTTAATGGCACCCGCTGTCACCGTACCGGTGGCGTAGGAATTGCTAATGGGGCTGTTGGTGTTGTACCCCACCAGGCCGCCGACACTGTTGCTATAGTTCCCTGCCGTTACATTGCCACCGGCATGGGAATCTGTGATGAAGTTGCCGTCATTATACCCCACCAGACCGCCG
This sequence comes from Geobacter sp., assembly GCA_003574885.1. Taxonomy (GTDB): domain Bacteria; phylum Desulfobacterota; class Desulfuromonadia; order Geobacterales; family Geobacteraceae; genus Geomobilimonas. The sequence goes on along the minus strand of PJFC01000004.1, from coordinate 67,285 downwards.
ACGTCGGAACTGTAGGCACCCGCCGCCACCGGGCCAGTGGCATAGGAACTGACGATACTGCCGGTTCCATACCAATTGTACATGTACCCAACCAGACCACCGATATTCTGGCTGTATGTGCCCGCCGTCACCGCACCGGTAGCATAGGAGCTACCGATTGTACTGTTCCAGCCATACCCGACCAGGCCGCCAATATTGTACGCCCCTGACACTGCGCCGATGGCATGGGAATTAGTGATAGTGTTGCCATTATCGTAGCCCACCAGACCACCGACATAGTTGTTGCCCGTTACCGGGCCCGTTGCGTAACTGTTGTCGATGCTGGAGTTGTTGCTATTGTAGCCCACAAGGCCGCCAACATTCTGGCTAAAATTGGCATCCGCTGTCACCGTGCCGGTCGCATATGAATTGGTAATGCCATAGCCAGAGGTATAGTTGTTCCCCACCAGGCCGCCGACACTGTCGCTATAGGCTCCAGCCGTCACGTTGCCAATGGCATGGGAATCGGTAACAGAACCGCCGTCATTACGCCCCACCAGTCCACCAATGTTGGAACTGTAGTTACCAGCCAGCACTGCACCGGTCGCATAGGAACCGGCAATAGAGCTACCAGAGCCGTAGAGATAGCCCACCAGACCGCCAACGTTTGAATTGTAAGCACCAGCCGTCACCGCACCGGTAGCATAAGAATCCGTAAGGGAAGAGTAGTAACCGTACCCCACCAAACCACCAATGCTGTTTGTACCTGACACATCACCTATAGCATGGGAATTGTTGATGGTGCCGTTATTCATGTAACCAACCAGACCACCGACATAGTTATTCCCCCCTACCTTGCCGGTAGCATAGCTGTTGTCGATGAGGGGATTGCCATTGCTGTAACCCACTAGCCCCCCAACATAGTCGCCTGTCCCGCTCACATCGCCGGTGGCGTAGGAATTGGTTATGGAATCGTCATAGCCATACCCAACCAGACCGCCTACATAGTTTCCACCGGTAACCTTGCCAGTGGCGTAGGAATCCAGAATGATACTGCCGGAGTTGTAGGCATAGCCATAACCCATCAGCCCGCCCACGCCGGTTGAATTGACGGCGGTGACATCACCGGTAGAAGAGGAGTTGGTGATTGAGATGCCGGAACCGTAGCCCCAGCCGGAACCCACCAGTCCACCAACACCTCTTGAATAGTTGCCCGCTGTGACATTAACGGCGGCATGGGAATTGGTGATGTTGCTACCGCCATAGTCGTAACCCATCAGCCCGCCAACGCCGGTTGCATAATTACCTGCAGAAACACTACCGGTTGCATAGGAGTTACCGATCGTAGTGTACCAGCCGTATCCCACCAGTCCGCCGACCTTGCCATAACCTGTAACGTTAAGGTTGGGCAGACCAACGTTGCGCAGAGTGCCATAGTAGGCTGCACCGAACAGCCCCTGGTTATATATGCCGGGACGGTTGACCGTCAGATTGCTGATGGTATGCCCGAGACCATCGAAGATGCCGGTGAACGCGCCATACGTCCCGATCGGCATGAAGCCTTCACCATAATTCCAGCCGGAGGTGGCGGTAGCATCAATATTGCTGCCAAGGGCAAAGTAGCCTGAGGTGTCACCATTGATCCCCTGCAGATCGCTGCCGGTAGTACTACCTTCCCCACCCAGTTCGTTAATGACGGTATAACCGTTGCCATTGATGGTCAGAAAACCGGTGCCGGAGCGGGGGGTCACCCCGTCCGCCTGGAAGAAATCCACCCTCCCGGTAAAGCCTAAGCCATCCGGAGTCATGCCGACGTTGACTTTGCCGCTCCCCGGTTCGAGGTCGAGGGCGGCCGTGTCGTTTGCGGTCATGACGGCATTGATGTTGACATCGCCGCTGGTTGTTTGCAGCGTGAGCGTGTTGGCGTTCCAGGTGACGTTATCATTTACGTTGATGTTGTTATCCGCCTGGATTGTGCGGTCTGTGGTGGCAAGCGAATCCGAGACGCTGGCACCGCTCTCGTCAACGCCGATGGTGAAGTCGGTGGGATCCAGAAGCCACATGCCAGTCTTCCCCTGCGCAGCACGGGTATCTACTTTGGTATTATCGCCGATCTTCACCCGTCCGCCGGAGGTTTCCACGAACCCGCCGTCGCCACCGTTGGGCGCGCTGGCGTCCAGGGTGCCACTGACAACCGTCTGGCCGTTGTCCATATCCGACAGGAGCAGAATCCGCCCACCCTTGTTTGCCAGGGCCTGCGCCTCGATCACGCCGCTGTTGTTGACCACCGCACTGGTGAGGCTGTCAGCCGCCTTGGCGGTCATGACCACCAGGCCGCCATCGGCCTTGATCAGCCCCTTGTTGTCCACCAGGGCATCCACCGCCCCCTGGTCGACGGTGTAGGTGATCAGGCCGTCACCCTTGAAGTCGAGTGACACCTGGTTCCCCGCCGCCAGAGCCACGCTGCCGCTGTTGGCACTAATGGCACCTTCATTAATGACTTTGGAAGCAATCAGTGCCACCACACCACCCGGTATGGCATTGATAACACCCTGGTTCAGTATGGACCCGGCGTTGCCGGCATTGGTGAAGGTGTACTTTCCGGCCAGGAAATCACTGTCAAGCATGGAGAGACTGGAGGCAACCAGCCCCCCCACATCCACCCGCGCCGTCTGGCCGAAGATGATGCCGGCCGGGTTGAGCAGGAAGACGTTGCCATTGGCCGAGAGGCTCCCCAGTATCTGGCTCGGGTTCTGGTCATTGATCCGGTTCAGCGCCGTTGCAGTACTGCTCGGCTGCTTGAACTGCACGCCGGCGTTCTGCCCGATATTGAAGCTGTTCCAGTTGGTGATCATCTGCTGGGTGGTCTGGTTTACGGTCATCTGGTTGCCGCCGGTGGCAATTGAGCCGCTGCCAGAGGTGATTTTCCCGCCCGTGGGCAAGGCGCCGGGGTCCAGTGCGAATGCATTCCCTCCCGCCGCAAACAGCGCGGCAAGGGTGAGTGCCCCAACGGTTGCCGCCGGGCAGCATCCCCTGGCGGCGACTTTCTCGGAAACGACGACCCATTTTTCTTTGGCCATGGACCAGATCAGACGAAAGATCTTGTTCATTGAGGCGCTCCTTTATGCTTTCTACGCAATAAAAGTGACTTCGTTGAGTGACTAGAAATAAATCATCCCTTGCAGCCAGAAGCGGTTGTCATCATGCCTGCCGTCGGCATCCTGGTCGCTGGTGCTCCGGCCGGGGTTGTCACCGATGGTATGGGCCCAGCTGGTTTTCAGACTGAATATAGAGTTATAGACATAGGCAAGCCCCACGCCGCCACCCTGGAGCCAGTAGTTGTTCTTGTCGGTTGCTGTGGCAATGGAGTTTACCCAGACTTCCTTGTGCAGAGTGATATAGCCGGCATCATAGAAACCGCTCAGCTGGAGAGAGCCACACTTGAGGGGCAGCGGCACGTCGTAGCGCAGATCGACGTTGAACAGTTGCCCTTCATCGCCAGAGGCTTCACCCACCGGGTAGGCACGTACACCATAGGGGCCGCCCAGGTTGAATTTTTCACTGGTGTCCAGGTTGTCGAGAGCGAACTGGGCACTCCAGGACAGGTTGATGCTGACCCGTTCAGCCAGACGCTGCAGTCGTGCCAGCCCCAGATTGAAGCGGGTGTAGCTCCCTTCCGTTTTCGTGATGGCGATATCGGCGATGTCTTCGTCCAGGCTACCGGTAGTGACGCCGGCATTCCAGGTGGTGTAACCGCCCCCCAGAAGGGTGTCGTACTTGTCGCCGTTGAAGCCGATAGTGCCGCTATGGAGTTTCTTGTCACGGAGGTCTACATCGAAGGCGCTGTCGGTGAGGTATTTGAATTCGTAGCCAAGGGAAGTGTTCACATTGGCGGTGCGGCTGCGCAGCAGGGGATAGCTGATCCCGGCGTCGGCGGTGTGGCTCTGGCCTTCGGCTTTGAGGGGGGCCAGATCGTCGATCAGCTCGTAGCGCATGCCGGTGTAGGCAAGGTTCCCCTTGAGACCGGTTGTGGTCAACGGAAATGAGTACGCGGCCCGCCCTTGGGTAAACCCTTCGGCTCCGGTCAGGAGCAGGGAGATCTGGTCACCGTAGCGGAAAGGGTCATTAACGTTGAGCATGCCACTGCCACGCCAGCTGCCGGTATAACGGTTGCCCAGGTTATCGCCGAAAATGGTGCCGGATAAGAGCGGGCCTTCGCTCACAGCGACCTGAACAACAGTTGTACCGGGAGTAGAGCCGGCAGCCATGGAGGCACGGGCAGCAACACCGGGCAGGTCGTTGATCAACAGGACTGAACGTTCCAGGCACTGTTCGTTGAGGGGTTGGCCAGGACGAATGGCATGGCCGGCGATGCTCCTGACACGTTCTTCGCGTATGCGGGCACTGTTGTCGCGCTTGATGACCAGGTTGCCGTCACTTTTCCCCTGGATGACGGCGATCTCGATGATGCCGGAGGTCACGTCCTGTTTGGGCAGGTAGGCCCGGGCCAGAAACCACCCTCTGTCTTTCAGGTAAGACGAGACTTTGGCCGCCAGCGCCTGCAGTTCTCCGAAAGTAAGGCTCTTGCCCACGCTTCCGGCGACCAGCGCCTGCAGTTCGCTCTCGTCTGCGAGCCCCTCGTAGCCGGTAAATTTGAAGGCTTTGACCGCCACCCGGACTCCCGTGTCAACCAGGGGGGCCTTTTCCTTTTCTCCCTCGACCCTTGGAAACTGCGTCGGCAGCTGACGTTGCGGCTGCTGTTCACGCAACAACTGGCCGGCATCGGGTGGTGCTCCAAGTGCGACTGAAGCGGCCGACAACGTTACGAGCATCGTCAGGTAAAAGCTTTTTTGAAGAATCCCTCTCATCTGCAAAACCTCCTGCATAGCAGTAGCTCTGTAGCAACGGTATGACCTGTAACATTCCCGTACAAAACAAAAAAACATCGAAAGAACATGCTGGAACATGGTTTCATTAAGACAATCAATAACCACTACGCCATCCAACGCAGAGCAGGTACGAGTTTTGACGACACATCGTTACATTTAGCACAGCACATTAAATCACATTCAGCAACTATTTACCAAGTAAAACAACTTCGTTCGTTGATTTAGGATCTTTACGATTCGCATGCATCTTGCCAGAAATTAATCTCTTTGTGATAACAGTTGGTTAACCAACAAATTTCGTGATAAATGTTGTTTCGATAACGGGTGAACTGAAGCGGATAACGCCTACGGCGCCATAGGGTTCGCTCCTTTTTCGTAATTACCAATAAAAAGGGCAGTCGGATTATGGCCGGCTGCCCTTTTATAGCTGCCCTGCAGGACAAACAACCGTCCTGCAGCTGCCATTTGAGCAGCGAGCCTACATTATCACTTGAGTGTCACGCCCAGCGGTGAAGCCGTCAAGCCGGTTACCGTAGCCCCCCCCGCCCCATAGGCGGCAAAATTGACCACGCTGAAATCGGTCAGGCTGACTGTTGTGCCGCTGGCAAGGCCACAATTCAGGGTGGCGAACTCACCCACCGGAAAGGTGGCGGTACCACTTGAAATATTAATAATTACCGTGCTCGGCTTGCCGCCCCCGGCCGACGAATACCTTCCCCAGAATGGGCGGGGGAAAACCTGCGTAGAATAAGCGGAGAACACCCCCGACAGCTTGAGCACGCCAGGTGCGGTCTGTTTCGGATTGGCGGGATCGGTTGCCACCGTCACCGCAGCAGGCAGGTTGACCGTCAACTCCATTCCTTTATAGGGGATTGACTGGGTTCCCGATGTAGCAAGAGTCAGCACCGCTGCAGTCGGTTGTGCCGGTGTAGTCGGTGGTGCCGGCGCAGGAGTGGAAGTATCGCCACCTCCCCCACCACAACCGAAGACCAGCATTGAAAATCCCGCCACGATTATGCTGCTCACGAGTTTCTTGTTCATAGTATCTCCATCCAATATTGAATTATCTCGTTCCACTTCTTCTGCCGCTTACCAGAGACCGACCAAGTGCTCCAACGCAGCAACCACGTCTCCGACGGTTATCCTGCCGGTCCCCGTAGACAGGGTCGGCACCCCACCCACTACCGGCGCCAGCTTGACACCGTCAAGGGTTGCAGGAGCAGGGTCAAGGCCAAGGGAAATGCGCAGGTATTTCAGGGCATCGGCAATGCTGAAGGTACCGTCGGAAGTTCCGGTCGGGCTGCCGGCAATATCACCGATGATCCTGACAGTCAGGTTGCCGGGCACGAAGGTTATAGAATAGTTGGTTGAAGTAAGTCCCGCCGGCGTAATCGGATAACTTCCAGGCGCGCTGGCAGAGGTGGCCGTGGTAGTGATTGCCAGGGTGCCTCCGAGTACCGACGCCGTTTCACCGGTCACAAAGCCGGTGTACGTCGCGGTAAAGGTCGGATTGGCCAATTTCTCGAAGCGTAGCTTGTTGTCAGCCGTTACCGTCAGGGGTGCCGGCGTGATGGTTAGGTTGGCGCCGGTAAAGGTAATGGTGTAGTTGCCACCGGCAGACAGGGTCCCCTGATTGATAGCATAGGAGCCGCCTGCGACCGTTTCACCCGCAGTCCGGGCGAGAGCGCCAGTAAAGACCGCAGTCGTATCACCACCCACCAGTCCGGACGGGGTATAGGTCAGTGCAGGGTCTACCGCACCGTATACCTTGGTCTGAGCGGCGGCCGTAACCGTCAGGGGTGCCGCCGTGATGTTCGCCATGGTATTGGCGGTGCCGGTAATACTGTAGTTCCCGGCTGCACTACCCGTCAGGGTCAGCCCGCTGAAGTTGACGGTCTTGCCGGTGCCGACATTCTTGTCACTGAAGGCTCCGGTGGCCGTGCCGGACAGGGTTACATTCCCGACATCGGCCGTCAGAACACCCACCAGCGTACCGGTACCAGTCAGGGTTGCCGCAGTGGCGCCATCATACGGTTTGTTCGCTGCCGTGATGCCGGTGATGGTCAGCGGTTTCTGGGTGATGGTTATGCTAACGGTTGCTGTCGCGTTGTTGTAGTTCGCCGTGTCTATCGGCGTGTAGGTCACCGACAGTGTCTGGCTGCCAGCATTCGGCACCGTTCCCGATACCGGTGAGTACGCAAACGTCCCGCCAGACGGATTGGCCGCCGCATTCAGTTGCGCTGCGTCTAGCGCCGTCCCGTAGACAATCGTCGTTGGGTTGGCCCAGGTTATGACCGGAGTCGCTTTGTTAACAGTTACGCTAACCGTACCACTCACCGTGGTGTAGTTGGTGGTGTCAGTCGGCGTGAAGATAACACTTTGGTTCGCCGTCCCCGCATTGGGCCCCGTACTCGGTGCGGTGAAGGCGAAGCTGCCGCCTACCGACGCCGTACCACCCGTCAGGCTGGAGGAAGCCAGGGGCTGGCCATAGGTGATGGCACTGGCAGTCGGCCATGTCGTTACCGTCGGTGTCGCCTGGTTCACCGTCAGGCTTACCGTCGCCGTCGCGTTGTTGTAGTTCGTCGTGTCCGTCGGCGTGAAGGTTGCCGACAGCGTCTGGGTCCCCGCACTCGGAACCGTCCCTCCTGCCGGCGTGTAGACAAACGCCCCAGGTACCGACGCCGTCGCGTTCAGCTGCGTTGCACTCAACGCCGTACCGTACGTGATCGCCGCCGGCGCGCCCCAACTGATCACCGGCGTCGCCTTGGTGACAGCGACAGTTGCCGCTGCCGATGTCGCACTGCTGTAGTTGCTGTCCGCCGCCTTGGTTGCGGTGACGGAACAGGTTCCCGTGCCACTAATGATGGTGACCAGTCCCGACAACGGATCGACTGAACAAGAACCGTTCGCAGAATAACTGACCGCTCCCGTGCCGCTGCCGCCAGAGGTACCCACCGTGAAGGTTGCGCCGTATGGTTGGGCCGTGACGGGCATCCCTGTTACCGTCAGGGTCGTCTGGCTGGCCAGGTTCACATCGAAAGCGGTGCTCGTTCCGCTCGGTGTGCCGCTTGTCACCGTAATGACCCGTGCAGTACCAGCAACGGAAACCGTCACGTTACCGGTCCAGACGCCGTTTGTGAACGCCCCCGTCGTGAGGGGACTAATTGTCGATCCACCGGACACGCTCAGGTTCGCCGTCCCTCCAAAGGAGGTCACCGTATTGCTGGACATATCCATGGCAGTCACTGTGATGGAGAAAGGAGTCAGTGCCGTCTGGGTACCGACCGCCGAGATGCCAAAATGGTTGAGCGGCCCCGGGGCTACGGTAAACGTGTTGCTCGTCGCCCCGGCAAGACCGGAGCTGGTCGCCGTCAGGGTGTACCCGGCCGCCGCCCTGTCGAGGGAGAGATCGGAGAAGGTGGCGATACCGCTGGCAGCCGCCTTTGTCAGTGTTCCCGAAAGCGTGCCACTGCCGGGATTTGTGCCAAGGGCCACGGCAACGGACGCCGTACTGCTCGTTACAGTGTTGCCGTACTGGTCCTGGATCGCCACCTGCACTGCCGGCGTTATGGCCTGCAGGGAGACCGCATTCGTCGGTTGGGCGGTAAAGGCCAGCTTGCTGGCAGCGGCCGGGCTTACCGTTATGTTTGAGCTGACACCACCTAACATCGAATTAATGGTATCGTGAACGTTGACATTCTGGCTCCCCGCTGTTTTCAGGGTCACATTGGTAAAGGTATGGGTTCCGTTGTCAGCACCGATGAAGGTATAAGGTGATGCGTAACTTGCCGGCAGATCTGCCTGGGAATCAGTACTGAGAAAGAACATAGACCCCGTGTAGCCGGTAGCGATATTGCCATAGGCATCCTTAGCGGTCACAGTAACGGTGAAGACCGATCCCGCGATTGAAGATACCGGAGCGGTTATGTCAAAGGTGGCAGCAGGAGCTGCTGCCACTGCAATAATACCACTGGTGCCACTAATCGTGCCGGTAGAGAAATCGGTGACAGAAACCGTCCGGCTCCCCGCAGTATAAAGAGTAATGCTGTAGGTGCCTATAGCAACACCCCATGGGGGGAGAGACGCTGCAGAGTCAGTACTGGTGAAATTAATACCACTGCCGAAACTGGTGGTATTTTCGTAGGCATCCCTCGCTGTCACGGTGACGTTGAATGCCGTGCCGGCCGTAACAGGCGATGGCGCAGCTACATTAAAGTGCGTGGCAGGACCGGGATTTACGGTGATCGGGCCGGTAGTACCGGTAAGCGTTGAGGTGACGGTATCAGTCGCTGTAACATGCTGGTACCCAGCTGTCTTCAGAGTAAGCCCACTGGTGAAAGTATGTGTGCCGTTGTCTCCGGCGACAAACGTATAATCTGACGGCAGGACCGCCAGACTGTCCGTACTGGTGAAATGCACCGTTCCGGTATAGCCGGTTATAGTATTGTTCCACAGGTCCTGGGCCGTTACGGTGAAATTCGCGGCTACCCCCGCCGTCTGCGGGTTGATTACTGAAACGGCCAAATGATGCAGCGGGCCAGTATTGACCGTAATCGAAACGGTAGCCGTCGCGGTGGTATAGTTGGCCGTATCGTCGGGAGTAAAGGTAACTGAAAGGGTGTGCGTGCCGACATTCAAGAAGGCATTCAACGGAGGATCGTAAGCAAATGTTCCCGATACCGTCGTCGTCGCGTTCAACTGGGTGGTGCTCAGGGGAGTGTTATAAGTGATATCAGCCGGATTGTTCCAGGTGATCGTCGGCGTTGCCTTGTTCACAGTTATGGTGGTGGTTGAATTGCTGGTGCCGTAGGTTGAGTCACCGAAATACGTGGCAAGGATTGTATGGGTACCGGCTGGGAGGCTATAGGGGAAAGAGGTGGAGGTTCCGCCACTAAGCGCAGTAGGTGCATAACTGGTTCCATCAATGGCATATCCCACGTAGCCGGTTGCGGCAGAAGGAGATACAGTAGCGGTAAATGTTACCTGCTGACCGTAGGTCGAAGGGTCAGGACTGGCGCTCACCGTCGTCGTGGTCGGAGCGGGATCATTGACCGTCAGCTTGCCGGCATCAGCGCTGCTGTACCCGTCGGAGGAACCGGTCAAATCACCGTAGATATAAGGACTACCGTTATAGGAATAGCGATAGACATAATCATACGAGCCGGCAGTCGGCACAGTAAGGGTCGTGACGTATTCGTACTTGCCTGAAGAACTACTCCACGCGTAGCTTGAATTGTAAGGCGCTGTCTTCCATATCCAGCCATTGGCAGGGATTGAGGGATCGGTACCGGTCGGGCCATACCCCAGCTCCGCGACCAGTCCCGGTGCCGGTCCCGGGCCGACGTCGGTCACACCAGGGAGGTATACCTGTCCGAAAATATTTTCTGTGGCCTGGTTAGTCGTAACTGTTGTGGCGGTAGGCCACTGGAGATTTCCCCACTGCGGCAGCGTCTGTGGCACGTTGCACGGCACCATTATTTCGGAAACCGCATTGCCGTGGGCAGATAAACTCGTGCCAGTAGTCCATATCGTGTTTGACGGCGGATTGCTGCCAAAGATGTTCACCCACGCCTGATCATCCACGTTCATAACGATGAACATGCCAGTATCGTCGGTTGCCGTCGCTGACGGGTTGAATCCCCCCGTTCCGTACGTCTGGTCGTAATAGACAACGGTATAGGGTGAAGCAGTGACCTGCATGCCGCTGATGGCTGCCGCCGGGTTCTGGCTATTGACGACCCGTCCGATGATGGCCCCCTTGCCGGGGGTGATGCCGAGGCTGGTGAGGTCGCTGAAGAGGACGAACGGATACGGAATCGTGGTATCGGCAGAGAAGTTGAGCGGCCCGGTATAAATCGGCACATAGCCGGTCTGGCTCATCATCAGCTCGAAATTTGAACCTCCAGGGAGGCCGCTGATGGTGAATGCCCCACCAGCTGAAGAGCCGGCAATATTGGATGTTCCCAGCTGGGTTACAGCAACACCGGTCACGGGTTGATTGTCGCTGTTGACGATTGTGCCAGAGACGGAGATGACAGGAGCCGCCGGCATGTCAACGCTGCTAACGCTGCCCGCGTGGCCGACCACTGTAACAGGATTGACAAGGTATCCGGCTTTTGTTGCCGTTACCGTCACAGTTGCGAGGTCGGTTATGCCGGTGACGTAAAAGATGCCGTTGCTGCTGGTGGAAGTGGCAGTGGGGGAGATATTTCCACTACCATCGTCATATTTGACGGTAAAGCCCGGCGTAGTCGCGATGATGAACCCGCTTGCGTCGGGGGAGGTCTGGTCGGAAACGTGCCCGCGGATTACCCCGGTGGAGGCATCGTTATTATTCCAGGAGTTGAAGGTCGCGGTCGGATAGAGCGCCATGCTATACCAGCTGGCGTTGTTGAGGGTTCCCGAGTAGGCCGATGCATAGTTAGGTGCAGAAAATTTGAGAACAAAGTCCGTATTCCAGGGGACGCCGGGTAAACTATAGTTATTGCTCGTACCACTCATGTTTATGCTGCTGGTACGCGTTATCGAGTTTACAGTAAAGGTGGCCGTGACAGAAGCAGTCGTTGACATTATGTTTGACGACGTAGCGTCGGTAAACTGCCCCGAGACCGTCATCATCTGCAGGACAGTAAGCTGGCTAGTGCTGAACTGGCTGGTCTTACCGGTGCCGGTGTCGGTTACCTGGATAGAGCCGGAGTAGGCATTCGATGGCACGACGACCGTCAGTTGCGTCGCAGTAGCGGTTGATGCCGCCACCGATGCGCCACCACCGAAGTAAACCATGTTGTTACCGGCGGTGGTGTTGAAGTTCATCCCGGTGATGGTCACCGTATCGCCCGGCAGCACAGTTGTCGGGGTAAAATCGGTGATGACCGGATCGGTGCCGGTGATGTTGTAGCTGGCGCTCCCGTCGCTGCCGTAAATGCCCGCGCCGCTTTTGAACACGTAACGGAGGTTGATTGTGGTGGCAAAGGGACTGGAAAGCGTAATTGTCGAACCGCTGGTGCCGATCGTATTTCCGCCATTGCGCGGGTCCGAGCCGTCCGTCGTATAGAAGAGCGTGCCGGTTACAGCCGGCGACCAGGTCACCGTAACCGGGGAACCGCTGGCAAGCGAACTCCCCGAGGGAGGATCAAGGGAAACGGTCGGCATCTGGGCACCCAGCACCGGCCCTTCGCTGACGGTACCTTTATACACCTGGTACATGGAGGGCGAAAACGTGTACCCCGTTGCGGCGGCATCCAGGACAACCATGTCCCCCTGTTCTATGCCGGTAACGAAGAAACGGCCGGAACTGGTGGTTGACGTGAGGGTCGTATCGGGTACGCCACTGCTGTTGCCGTAGATGACTTTGTATGGTGTCGTGGGGCTGGCTGCGTAGTTTTTGCTGTGAACATCCAGGACGGCACCGCTAAGGGGAGTGCCGACGGAGGTATCCATCACCTTGCCGGCAATCATGCCGGCCGTCCCTGCACCGATCGCCCCGAAGGAGCTATCGATGGCACTGAAATTACTGAGATCGGCAGAGGAGAGCATGAGGTAGTTCTGCCCGCTGCTGTCCTCCGTGTTGGTCATGAAACGGGTATAGACATCCAGGTAGAAATTTGTGCCGTCATGAAAATTGACCACATGGGGAACACCGGCCGAGATGGAGGAGAGGGAGTAACCGCCGGTGGAAGAAGAGGTTGCCGTGACCGGCGTGCCGGTGCCAATGGTACGCATCGCTATCCCGTTTAGGCCAGTGCCTGACAAATTGGTTACTTTCCCCGAAAGCGTGTAGGTCCGTTCGAAGGGGGTGGAACTGGCCGTGGTCGTTCCCGACCCGTCGGTGACGGTTATGGGGCCACGGGCCGCGCCCCAGGGGATCGTGGCGGTTATCTGCGTGTCGCTGTTCACCGTATACGATGCTGCCGGCATACCGTTGAACGTAACCCCTGTTGCCCCCGTGAAGCCGCTGCCGGTTATGGTAACGGTACCGGTGGCGCCGGTTGCCGGGGTGAATGAGGAGATCGTCGGCCCGCCTGACACAAGGGTGAAGCTCCCATTATACCTGAGCGAATCCCCCATGACGTCGTCGAGCTGCAACCAGCTCCAGGTGGTGGCTCCGACCGACAACGGCCCGCTCATGGTCGGTTTCAGCCAGTTGGTGGCCGACGTATAGTTCTCGCCATAGCCGCCATTGGACGAACTCACACTGACCGTATAGGGGATCATGGTCTGGGGAAGGGAATAGTGCCAGCCGAACATGGGGGCGGAGAGGTCGGCACCGGGGATCGTGACATTGCCGACCGGGAAGCTCTGGCCGAGGAAATCGTCGATGGTCCCCTTGACAACCGTCACCGGCTGCGTTGCGCTTGTGCCGTCGGCATAGGTTATGGTGGCCGTGTAGTCGTCACCCCCCTGCGGCTTCGACGAAGCGTTGATGTACAGTTCTCCCGAACCGGTGAATGACACCCCTTCCGTGGGGAGCACTGCGCCGTTAGTACCGTTTGCCAGTTGGATGTTGACCGCCCGCTTCCCGCAGTCGCCGTAGGAAAAGGTGAGCCCGTAACCGGGCGACGTATTCCCCTGGTTGAACTGGGCGACCGTGTTGACCGAGATGTAGCTGTCGCGCTTCGAAATTTTCTGATCGGGAGCAATGACCGGCTGGCTGCTCTCGACGAGCAGACGGGCCTCTTCGTTCTTCTCGTTCAGGCGGTAGAAGGGCGTTCCCGGATTGTTGGTGGAACTGTCCATCAGGAACAGTTCGGTGCGGTAGGCCCGGGGATTGGCCGCCACGCCGGGGATAGAGAAGGTCTGTAGGGTTGACGGATTGGTAACGGCCCATATATAAGGCGGATTGTCGCTCCAGTCACTGAGGGCAACCGCCAGAGTTTTACCGGCAAGCTCGGTAGGGGTGAAGGCGGAAAGATCGACCCGGCCGGTGACGGTGGCGCCGGTAGCGCAGGAACTGAACACGTTGCAGGTATCAACAATTGTTGTGTTTGCGCTTGCAGCCACACCAGAATAGGGCGTTGTCCCCACATAAGGGGTCACGGTGCAGGAAAGCGTTGATGCCGGATCAAGTCCCCCGATGATGAGCAGCGCCATCTTTTTGTCCATGCCGGAAACGGAGATGGTCCGGTTGATGGTTCCCTGCGTACTGCTGTTGCAGGCCACGTCGTAGGAGTCGGCAACGATGCCGCCGGTGCTGGGGTCGGTCTCGTGGTTGATGAGCAGTACTGCCCCCCTGGTACCGGGAAGGAGGTTGACATGGTTACCGTCTTTAAATGTGCTGGAGGGGGCAACCGGCGGCATGTCGCTCAGTGTAATTGTACCGGTATTAACATCTCCGCTGACCGTCACGTTGCTTATCATGTTTGCCGGGTCGTTGGCGTGGAACACCCCCGTCCCGGTCCGGTCGAGGAAGGCGGCAAGGTTATAGGTCCCGTCCGGCACCCCCTTTATGGAGAATGCCGTGGACACCGACGGGTCCAGTGAGACGCCATAAACCGGATCGTTTCCGCTGTTGTTCGGATCCATGACAACAACATACACCCGGCCGGTGGAGCTTGAACTGTTCGTCACCGTTCCGGAGATAGTCGCGGCATAAGATGCCACTACGCCGACAATCAGCACCAGAAACGCCACCACCGGAATCATCCGCACCACCAAGCTACGCAAACCTTTCATACACCCTCCCCTGTCGCTAACCGCGAAACTGCACAATCTTATTCGAATCAGTAGATTAATTTTTATAAACAAAGTAATAAAACCACAGCGTGGACAGGCCGGAAAAGAGGCCCTTACCGGGACAATCGGAGGCGTCACGCCATATAACGCAGGCCAACGCCATTTAACTATATTTCCATGTAATTTCAGATACCTTCACCCCTCAAGGACCCGCATTATCGGCCATCAAACAAAGTTATAGAAAATCAACATGCCAATTTGAATTTAATTACATGCACGTATTTTGCCAATAAATAATTGCATAGCAATAGCAGTAAAAAACAAAAACCGCCGGAGATTTATCTTCGGCGGTTCTGTTCACTGCTGTTGCAAACAGCCACCCTCTCCCTCAGGGAGAGGGCAAGGGTGAGGGGATAGGGGTGGAGGGACTGCTCAGTACCGGTAGTGGTCGGTCTTGTACGGCCCTTCCTTGGGCAACCCCAGGTATGCCGCCTGCTCGTCGGTCAGCTCGGTGAGCATGGCGCCGAGGGTCCGGAGCTGCAACCGGGCCACCTTCTCGTCCAGCTGCTTGGGAAGGATGTAGACTCCCACCGGATACTTGCCCGGATTGCAGTAGAGTTCCATCTGGGCCAGGGTCTGGTTGGCGAAGGAGGAGGACATGACGTAGGAGGGATGGCCGGTAGCGCAGCCGAGGTTCACGAGGCGACCCTCCGCCAGGAGGATTATCCGTTTGCCGTCAGGGAATATGATGTGGTCCACCTGGGGCTTGATGTTCTCCCAGGTGTACTGCTTGAGGGACGCCACCTCGATCTCGTTGTCGAAGTGACCGATGTTGCAGACGATGGCGTTGTGCTTCATCCGTTTCATGTGCTCGTGGGTGATGACGTGGTAGTTGCCGGTGGCGGTGACGAAAATGTCAGCCTTGTCGGCGGCGTACTCCATGGTCACAACCTTGTACCCTTCCATGGCTGCCTGGAGTGCACAGATCGGGTCGATCTCCGTTACCCACACCTGGGCCTGGAGGCCGCGCAGCGCTTGGGCCGACCCCTTCCCCACCTCGCCGTAGCCGCAGATGACCGCCACCTTGCCGGCAACCATGACGTCGGTGGCCCGCTTTATGCCGTCCATCAGGGATTCGCGGCAGCCGTAGATGTTGTCGAACTTGGATTTGGTGACCGAGTCGTTGACGTTGATGGCAGGAAACTTGAGCCGCCCCTTCTCGTGCATCTGGTAGAGACGGTGGACGCCGGTAGTGGTCTCTTCCGTGACACCCTTGATGGCGGCAGCGGTTTTAGCATACCACCCCGGTTTCTCCGCGAGCCGTTTTTTGATGGAGGCGAACAGGTACTCCTCCTCTTCGCAGGTTGGATTGGCGATGACGGAAGGGTCCTTCTCTGCGTCGCTCCCCAGGTGCATGAGGAGAGTGGCGTCGCCGCCGTCGTCCAGGATCATGTTTGGCGTGCCGCCGTCGTGCCACTCGAAGATCCGGTGGGTGAATTCCCAGTAATCGGCCAGGGACTCTCCCTTGAAGGCGAAGACCGGAATACCGGCCGCGGCGATGGCGGCAGCGGCGTGGTCCTGGGTGGAGAAGATGTTGCACGAAGCCCAGCGGACCTCGGCACCGAGCGCGGTCAGGGTCTCGATGAGCATGGCGGTCTGGATGGTCATGTGGAGCGAGCCGGCGATGCGGGCACCCTTGATGGGCTTGCTGGCGGCGAATTCCTCGCGGATCGCCATGAGACCGGGCATCTCCGACTCGGCAATGATCATCTCCTTGCGCCCCCAGGGGGCAAGGGAAAGGTCGGCGACATGGTAATCGGAAAAGCTCATGATATCCTCCAAAAGAATTGATTGTTCGCTAAAAGAAAGGGATTTATACCATCTTTGGCCCCTGAGGTCAAAACCATTCCCCGGCAGCCACGAAAAAGGGGGGCAATCGATTCGCCCCCCTGCTTTTCACTTTTCACTTTTCACTTTTCACTTTTCACTTTTCACCGATTCACGCCGCTTCTTCCGCCGCAGCCTCCGCAAACAGCTCGTCGAATATCTCCTGGACCGTGGTTATACGGTCCGCCTTCCAGGCATTGGTGCCGCAGAAGACAAGGCCGGTTTCCACATCCCCCCGCTGGGCACGGTCGAGAGAATGAACAATGCAGAACCGCTCACCCGACTCCTTGTAGGTACATTTCTTGAGGCAGCCGTTGGAGCAGGTGGTCGACTGGATCTGGTCATAGAGAACGATCTGTTCCTGGTTCCGGAGAATTGCTCGCCCCGGCAGCCCGGCCGGGCTCATGACGAGACCGATATCCTCTTTGCGGCAGTCGAGATAGGCCTGTTTGAAGGCGTCGTCGGCATCGCACTCAACGGTAGGGACGAAGCGCGAGGCCATCTGCACCCCGTCGGCGCCTTGTTCCAGGGCATTGAGCACATCAGCTCGATCCCAGATGCCGCCGGCCGCTATGACCGGCACGTCAACCCCGTACTCCTCGAGCAAAAAGGCCTTCACGCCCCGCACCGTAGCGTACTGGTCATACTCGCCGGTGCCGATGTTCTCCATCTTCTCCCCCAGGTGTCCGCCGGCGGTGTCCGGATCTTCCACCACCACCGCGTCAGGAAGCCGGTTATACCCCTTGACCCACTTCTTGACAATGAGCTGGGCGGCCCGCACCGAGGAAACGATGGGAATCAGCGCCACGTCGGGGGCGTGGGCGGTCAGACCCGGCAGAGTCATGGGAAGACCAGCGCCGCAGATAATTACCTTTGCTCCCCCCTCGATGGCGGCGGTCACCAGTTGCTCGAAATCGGCAAGGGCCACCATGACGTTCACGCCGATAACCCCGTCGGGAGCGATGCGGTATGCCTTTGCCAGTTCGGCCTTGAACGCCTCACTGTCGGCCTGCTCGTAATTCGTACCGTCGTAAAGACCGCTATTGAGGGCAATCCCGGCTGACGCAACAATGCCGATCCCGCCGCACTTGGCAACGTGCCCGGCCAGGGAGCCGGCGGAAATACGTACCCCCATGCCACCCTGGATGAGCGGATATTTGACTTCGTATTTCCCTATTTTCAAGGGTTTTACCATTGTTTTTCTCCTGGATGGCGAGATTTTGAACGCTATCGCACTATCACCATACCAAAAAACCTCCGCTACTATTTGTAATAGAAATGTAAAACCATTTTGCGCCTTGCAAATCAGCCGTTCAGGTGCTACACAGAAACCATGAAATGGCTCAAGAAAATCTTCGATCCCCTCATCGCCTTCATTGGCATCCAGGTCATCTGGATACTGGTGGTGGTCTTCTGGATCCTCTGGTTCGTCGCGCGCCACAAGGAACTGCGGGAGCTGGCCCGCCGTTACCATTCCGACTTTTCCGGCCCCGGCTTCAACTGGGCAGTCCTGACCGTAGGGCTGGTGCTCCTGGTGTTGATCCTTGCCGGCATCTACATAATCTTCATCTACTGGCGACGCCAGACCAAACTCTATCGTGAACAGAAGGAGATCACCGCCCAGGTAACCCACGAGCTGAAATCGCCCCTGGCATCGATCCAGCTCCACCTGGAGACCATAAGGCTCCGTAAGCCGGCCCCGGACAAGCTGGAGCGCTTTCTTGACACCATGCTGGCCGATACGGACCGGCTCAACAACCTGATCAGCAACCTGCTCATGGCCGCCAAGCTGGAACATCGACGACGGCGGGCACAGTACCCGGTCATCGACTTCTCGGCATTCGTCGCCGCTTCCATGGAATCCAAGCGGGCCAAGCTCCCGGAAGGGGGAAACCTCAGCCTCCAGATCGAGCCAGGGCTGCGGTTGGCCGCCGACGTGGAGGAGATGCAGACTGCCCTGCGCAATCTCTACGAGAATGCCGTCCTCTACAGCCCTGGTGCACCGGATATCAGGGTGGAGCTGAAGCGGACAGGACGCTTCTGTCAGCTCACCTTCAAGGACAGGGGGATGGGGATCGACGCAGCCGACCTGAAACAGGTTTTCAGCATGTTCTACCGGGTCCGCCAGCCGGGAGAGAATATCCGCGGCACCGGTCTCGGGCTCCACATCGTCAAATCGGTGATCGCCGAGCACGGCGGCAAGGTACGAGTGGAAAGCGAAGGGCGTGGCAAGGGGTGCACCTTCATAATAACCCTCCCCCTGGCAACGTGAAAATTTCTTAGAGGGCGATCCCTTTTCACGGGCACCCCAATCAAGAAACGAGCAATTTTTTGCGAGATCAAGGCTGTCGAAGGATCGCGCGGAGGCGTAGTACCCAACAATCGGGCATAAACCACGCTACGTCGCACAATTTCGCTTGCTAAATTGGACCGCGAAGGCGCCCTGAAGGGGGCGGCCGACAGGCCGAGTCACAGCGATCCTGATGACTTACGCAGATATCGCGAAAAAGGGCCGTTTCCCCACGAGGTTACGAGTGTCGGAAGAGAAACCCCACATACTCCTCGTCGAAGACGAGATGCACCTGGCCCGGGGGATATGCTTCAACCTGGAGCAGGAAGGGTACCGGGTTAGCCACGTGGAAACCGGCGAAGCGGCGCTGGAGCGGTTCAGCTACGACCGCTTCGCGTTGGTGATCCTGGATGTCATGCTGCCGGGGATGGACGGCTTTGCCGTCTGCAAGGAGATCCGCAAGGCCGACTCGCGGGTGCCGGTGCTGATCCTCACTGCCCGCTCCGAGGAAGGGGACCGGATAACCGGCTTGGCAAGCGGCGCCGACGACTACCTGACCAAACCGTTCAATCTGAACGAGTTCCTGCTCCGGGTCCAGGGAATGCTTCGTCGTTCCGCCTGGTACCGGCCCGAACCGGTAGAGGAAGGGTACCGGTTCGGCGACAACGAGGTGTTCCTCCTCTCCTACCACGCCCGGACCGCACAGGGAGAGATCGACCTGACCGACCTGGAGGTAAAGATGCTCGCCCTCTTCTTCCGGAAGGAGGGTGAGGCAATCCCGCGCGCAACCCTGCTGGAAAACGTCTGGGGATACAGCTCCGACACCGAAACCCGCACCCTGGACAACTTCATCGTCCGGCTCCGGAAGTACTTCGAGCCCGACCCGGCCACCCCGGTCTACTTCCAGACCGTGCGGGGGGTGGGGTACCGGTTCACGAGAAAGATAACAAGAGATAATTTTGAATTATGAATGTTGAATTTTGAATTAAAATCGTAAAAAGGCCGACTGGTTATCCAGTCGGCCTTTTTGCTGTATTCAGGTTTTCAATTCAAAATTCATAATTCAACATTCATAATTGCCGTTAAACGCCTGCCTTTGCCTTGATCACATCCACCTTGTCGGTCCGCTCCCAGGTAAATTCCGGCAGCTCGCGGCCGAAGTGGCCGTATGCCGCAGTCTTGCGGTAGATGGGGCGGAGCAGGTCCAGCTGCTCGATGATGGCGCGGGGGCGGAGGTCGAATACTTCGGCGGCAACGGCGGCAATGCGGGCGTCTTCCAGCTTGCCGGTGCCGAAGGTATTCACCATGACCGATACCGGCTCGGCCACGCCGATGGCATAGGCAACCTGCACCTCGCACCGGTCGCACAGTCCTGCCGCAACCAGGTTCTTGGCCACGTACCGCCCCATGTAGGCAGCAGAACGGTCGACCTTGGAGGGGTCCTTGCCGGAGAAAGCGCCGCCGCCGTGGCGTCCGGCACCACCGTAGGTGTCGACGATTATCTTGCGCCCGGTCAGGCCGCAGTCACCCATGGGGCCACCCACCACGAAACGGCCGGTGGGATTGATGAGATAACGGGTCCTGTCGTCCATGAGCCCGGCCGGCACCACCTTCCGGATGACCTCCTCCACGATCCCCTCCTTGATGGTCTCGTAGGAGACCTCAGGGGTGTGCTGTGATGAGATGACGATGGTATCCACCCGCACCGGCTGGTTGTCCACGTACTCGACAGATACCTGGGACTTGGAGTCAGGGCGGAGGAAATCGAGAATCCCCCCCTTCCGCACATCGGCCAGCCTCTTCACCAGCTTGTGGGAGAGAAGGATCGGCATCGGCATCAGCTCCTTGGTCTCGCGGCAGGCATAGCCGAACATGATTCCCTGGTCGCCCGCACCCTGATCCTTATAAAGCCCCTCCCCTTCCGTCACCCCCTGGGAGATGTCGGGAGACTGCTTGTCGATGGAGGTGAGGACCGCACAGGTTTCCCAGTCGAAACCCATGGCGGAGTCGTTATAGCCGATTTCCTTGATGGTCTCCCGGACGATCTTCGGGTAGTCGACGACGGCAGTGGTAGTGATCTCGCCCGCAACCACGGCCATCCCGGTGGTCACCATGGTCTCGCAGGCAACGCGGGCCTTCGGGTCCTGGGCAATTATGGCATCAAGAATGGAGTCCGAGACCTGGTCGGCAACCTTGTCAGGATGCCCCTCGGAAACCGATTCAGAACTGAAAATATAATCCTTCATCTCCATGGGTAAAAGCCTCCTCTGCGCAATGCGGAAAAATCGTGAATTGGACTGTACTTTTTAGCACCGGGGCCGGGGATTTGTCAAGGATGAAACAAGGGGAGTGGGGACTGGTGGGAACCATTGACGCAGAGGGGGGAATAAACAAAGCGTCAAAAAATCAGTCGAAACTATCGGCATAATGTGCGGCAATCTCGCTCTGGAGAAAGGAGAGAACTTCCTGGGCAGTGGAGAAGGTAAAGGCGCGGGAGACGAGCTGCTCTGCCTCTGCTCTGTTGCAGCGACGGAGGATCTTCTTGACCCGGGGGATGGAGATGGCGTTCATGGAGAGTTCGTCGAAACCGAGTCCCAGGAGGATAGGGAGATATTCGGGCTCGCCGGCCATTTCGCCGCAGATGCAGGCGTCGATGCCGGCCTCGTGGGCCGCATCGACCACCATCTTGAGAGAGCGGAGAACCGCCGGGTGAAGCGGTTCGTAGAGGTCCGAGAGGTGCTCGTTGGTCCTGTCGATAGCGAGGGAGTACTGGATGAGGTCGTTGGTGCCGACGCTGAAGAAGTCAACTTCCCTGGCCAGCAGATCGGCGATGATGACGGCGGAAGGAATCTCGATCATGATGCCGATCTCGATCGCCTCGTCGAATGCCACCCCTTCCTGCCGGAGTTCGGCCTTGGTCTCCTCAAGGAGCGACTTGACCGTGCGGATCTCGGCCACCCCGGAGATCATGGGAAAAAACATCCGGACCTTTCCCAGGGCGCTGGCACGGAGAACAGCCCGCAGCTGCACCTTGAAGATATCGGGGCGGCGGAGGGAGAGCCGGATCGCACGGACGCCGAGGGCCGGATTCAGCTCGTCGGCCAGATTCAGGTCGGCAACGAACTTGTCTCCCCCAACATCCAGTGTGCGGATGGTGACGGGATGGGGGGCCATGGCCTTCACCATGGCAGCGTAGGCGGTGTACTGGGTCTCTTCGTCGGGGGGAACGGGTCGGTTGAAAAAGAGGATCTCGGTCCGGTAGAGGCCGATCCCCTCGCCGCCGTGTCCCTTGAGGGAAGGAACCTCCTCGGTAAACTCCACGTTCCCCTTGAGCCGCATCCTGAAACCGTCGGTGGTCTCGGCGGGGAGGTCCCGGTACTTCCGCAGCTCCCGCTCCATATATTCGTAGTGCTGCTTGCGCTTCAGGTAGTCGCGGAAGGTTTCATGGTCGGGATTGATTACAACGACGCCGGTGGTGCCGTCAATGACGAGGGTATCGCCGTTCGTCAACTCGGCGGTAATCCGCTCCAGGCCGACCACCGCCGGTATCTCCAGTGCCCGGGCAAGGATGGCCGAGTGGGAGGTCTTCCCCCCCAGGTCGGTGACGAAACCGATGACGCTTTCCTTGTCGATCTGAAGGATATCGGCAGGGGAGAGGTCATGTGCGGCGATGACCACCTTCCCTTCCAGTGCCACATCGGTAAGCGATTCCTGACCCTGACCGACCATGTGGCGAAGGATTCGCTCCACGACGATTTCCACGTCGCCGCTCCGCTCGCGCAGATACTCGTCCTCGATTCCGGCGAAGAACTCCTTGAACCGGGCGAGAGTCCGTTTCAAGGCAGCCTCGGCGTTAATCAGTTCCTCCTCGATGAACGCCACGGTCTCCCGGGTCAGCATGCTGTCGTCCAGGATCAGCAGATGGGTATCGAGCACGTAGAGGTGTTCCGGCCCGCGCCGGGCTGCCAGGTCGTCCTTGACCTGGAGGAGTTCCTGCTTCGCCTTGGCCAGGGCATCCTTGAAACGCCCGATCTCTGCGGCAACCTCGCCGACACCGATTCGCTCCTCGTTCACCACCACCCGACGCCGGTCCGTAATCCGGACCTGCCCGATGGTAATGCCGGGGGACGCACCGACCCCCTGCAGCAGCCTGTTGTTACTCTTCGCCGAACCCATTTCTGATCAGCTCTCCCAGGGTAGACATGGCGAGGGCCTCGTCGTCCCCCTCCACCGTAACCCGGATAGTGGTCCCCTTGGCTGCGGCGAGCATCATGATCCCCATGATGCTCTTGCCGTTAACCGACACCCCTTCCCTCTCGATCTTTATCTCCGACGTGAACTGGCTGGAGGTCTTCACCAGCAGGGCCGACGCCCGGGCATGGAGCCCCAGCTTATTGACTATGAGAAAGTCTTCTTCGAGCATGATCCGTGTACCTGTCCCTATTTCTTCAGATAGTCGCCAGCCACCAGAATGCTCTGGCGGCCCGATTCCTTGAGGGTTTCAGCCAATGCGGCAACTCCCTGCTTCGTGCGGTCGGTGACAAATTTGACTACCATTGGGAGGTTGACCCCCGTCACCACCTCCAACCGGTTCTCTTCCAGGAAGGAAAGGCTCATGTTGGAAGGGGTGCCGCCGAACATGTCGGTCATGACAATGACTCCCTCACCACCCACCTTGCCGATAGCCTCCGTGATGGCGTCCCGGATGGCTTCCACCGGGTCGCTGGCACTGATACAGACCGCCTCGGCACGTTCTATCTTTCCCATGATTATCTCGGCAGCCGCCAGCAGTTCGCGGGCCAGCCCCGCATGCGTTACCAGTACCAGTCCTGTCATTGTGTCATCCCTTATCAACATCGCGGTGAGTTACTTTTACCTGAACATTCCTGTCATTGAAAAAAACGCGCATCTGCTCGGTGATAACGACAGAACGGTGCCGCCCGCCGGTACAACCGATGGAGATGGTGAGGTACGATTTCCCCTCCTGCCGGTAGGCGGGAATGAGGAATTCGAGCATCTCCTGCAGTTTTGCGAGAAAGGTTGCGGTCGCCGGCTTTTCCATTACAAAAGCGATGACCCGCGGGTCGGTCCCGGGAAACGGCTTCAGTTCCGGGACGAAGTGGGGATTGGGAAGAAAACGGACGTCGAACACCAGGTCCGACTCCAGGGGGAGCCCGTAGCGATAGCCGAAGGACTGGAGATGGACCGTCATGCCGGCCGGTCCCACCTCTCCCTTGAGACGGGCACTGACCTGCTCCTTGAGCTGGTGGACGTTCATTTCCGAGGTATCGACCACCAGGGTCGCCAGCCGCCGTAGACCGGCAAGGAGCTCACGTTCCAGGCGAATCCCCTCGGGCACGGAACCGCCGCTCTCCTGGACGGGATGCCGTCGCCGGGTCTCGGAAAAACGGCGGATAAGTACCTCGTCGGTAGCATCGAAGAAGATGATCTCGACCGTGTGCCCTGCGTCCCGGATTTGCTGAAACACCTGCTCGTAGCCTTCCAGGAAGTCGCGACCACGGATGTCCATCACCAGCGCCACGTCTCGCACCTTGTCCTTGGACCTGTCAACGAGCTCCACAAAGGTAGGGAAAAGGGTGATGGGAAGGTTGTCGAGGCAGAAGAACCCTTCATCCTCCAGAACCCGGACCGCCGTGGATTTGCCGGAACCAGAAAGGCCCGTGATGATGACTATCCGCATGCTATTCCACCTCGTCGCCAAGGGGACGAAGTTCCATGCGTGCCAGGAGCTTTTCCTGGAACTCACGTGCCGAGTGGTACCCCATCCCTTTGAGAAGGTGGTTGCGCGCCGCCACCTCGATGATGGAAGTAAGGTTGCGCCCGGGACGGACCGGTATTTTAAGATAGGGGAGATCGACGCCAAGGATGGTATAGCGCTGGTCATCGATGCCAAGCCGGTCGTACTCCTGGGCAGAATCCCATTCCATAAGTTCGATCACCATGTCGATGATCTTCTTCTCCCGGATGGACGAAACACCGTACAGGTCCTTGATATTGATGATGCCGAGGCCGCGGATCTCCATGAGATGCTGTATTGCCGCGCCGGCCTGGCCTGCCAGCGCCAGGGGAACCTTCTTCTTGACGTAGACAACGTCATCGGCAACCAGCCGGTGTCCCCGGATGACCAGGTCGAGGGCGCACTCGCTCTTGCCGATCCCGCTTTTCCCCAGCAGAAGAACCCCGACTCCAAGCACGTCCACAAGGACTCCATGGATGTTGGTGGTGGGGAGGAGCCGTTCTTCGAGGAACTTTGTGATGAGAGAGATAAAGGTGGAAGACTGCAACGACGTGCCGAGGAGCGGAACACCGGCCTTTTCCGCCTCCTGCTTGAGAAACCATGGGGGGTCGAGCCCCTTGGTGACGACGAAACAGGATATGGGGAACGAACAGAGATTGGCGATGAAGCTGATCGCCTCGGACTCAGGGAGCTGCTGGAGATAGGAGATTTCCGTATTCCCCAACACCTGGAGGCGATCGGGATGCAGGTGTTCAGTGTAGCCGGTGAGGGCCAGGCCAGGTTTCTGGATGCGGGAGCTGTGGAGCCGGTGGGTAAGTCCCGCTCCGCCGGCGAGGAGGGCCAGGTCGAGACCGTACTCCCGGTCCTCCAGCATATCCTGAATGGAAAGACTGATCGTGTTCACTGGCGGCTGTCCCGATCCTGGATTATCTGATGAATCGTCACGGCGTCCGCCGTTTCCATGAGCCTGCGGCGAACCCCCGGGTCCTTGAGGAGCCGGGAAATCCGCGCAAGCATTTTAAGGTGGCTGCCAACGGCATCCTGGGGTGCAATGAGCACGAAAAACAAGTGCACAGGCCGCCCATCGAGGGAACTGAATTCAACACCGCTCCTGCTGCGACCGAACGCCAGAACCAGCTCACGCGCCTGCTTCAGCTTGCCGTGGGGGACGGCAATACCATCGCCGATGCCGGTGCTTCCCAGCCGCTCCCTCTCCATCAGAACCCGGATAAGCTCATCCCGGTCCAGCCCTGGATGGCGCTCGGCAATCAGACCGGCAAGTTCCACCAGGACATCATCCTTGGAGGTGGCCGTCAGGTCGGCAATGATGTCTGCCGGCTGCAGCAGGGCACTCAGTTCCATGAACACTGCAGATCAACCCTTGGTGGGCTCGATAAGGCCGTAGTTGCCGTCCTTACGGCGGTAAACAACGTTGATGTTCTCGGTTCCCGCATCAGTAAAGACGAGAAAATCCTTGTGCAGGAGGTCCATCTGCATGACTGCCTCGTCAACCGACATCGGCTTGATGGAGAAGGTATTCGACTTGATGACCACGGGTTGCTGGTTCTGATCGATACTCTCCGCCTCGACGACCGTCTTGCGAACCTGCCGATCACGGCTATCAGCGGCCGGCTTGTGCGCCTTGATCCGTTCCTTGTAACGGCGGAGCTGCCGCTCGATCTTGTCCACCACGGCGTCGATGGCGGCATACATGTCGTTTGTCTCTTCCGCCGCCTTGATGGTGATCCCCTTGGCCGTAATGGTGACTTCGGCCGAGTGCCGGATCTTTTCTACAGTCAGAAATACCTGGGCAGCAATCGGCTCATCGATATATTTTTTAACCCGGTCCAGCTTTTCTTCCCCGTAACTTTTCAGGGCTTCACTCGGCTCCATGTGCCTGAATGTGGTTGCAATCTGCATAAAATGCCTCCTTGTGATGTGTTCAGTGGTTCGCGTTCCGTGGCACGTGCGTTCGGCTTTGCCCATTGAAGTGCTGCCGGGGCCACGCACCCCGAAACTGGGAATAGTGAGACGGCTTGCGTCCCGTCAGTCGCCTCAGAACAGCCTTTTCCGTTCCGATGACGACCCGATATGGAGCATTTCCCGATACTTGGTGACCGTGCGCCGCGCAATGTTGATGCTGTGATCTGCCAGGAGTTCGGCAAGCCGCTGATCACTGTAAGGTTTGCGGGGGTCTTCTGCCTCGACGATTTCCTTGATCCTGTTCTTCACGCTTTCCGACGCAATGAAGTCTCCTTCGCCTGTCGAAATGCCGCTATTGAAGAAATACTTCAGCTCGAACAGCCCTTGGGGCGTCTGCATGTATTTGTTGGTGGTAACGCGACTGATGGTGGACTCGTGCATACCGATATCCTCGGCCACGTCCCGCAGAACCAGCGGCTTGAGGTATTCAATACCACGATCGAGAAAATCCCGCTGGAACTTGACGATACTTTTGGCTACCTTGAAGATAGTCCGCTGGCGCTGTTGTATGCTCTTTATGAGCCAGATGGCCGACCGCATCTTGTCGTTGACATACTCTTCGGTGTTCGCATCGAGCTGTCGCTCCGCCTTGCCATCGGTTACATAGAGCGGATTGACGCGCAGGTTGGGGAGCCCGTCTTCGTTAAGCACCACAATGTATTCATCGCCGTTCTTGTATACGAAGATGTCGGCCGAGATGTACTGCACTTCTTCCTGTCCGTACACCCGGCCCGGGTTCGGGTCCAGAGTGGAGAGGAAGCCGGCCGTAGCCAGAATATCCTCCACGTCCACCCCGCAGGCTCGGGCTATCTGCCGGTACTTGCGAAGTTCAAGATCCTTCAGGTGGTTCTGGAGGATCACCTCAGCCAGGCTCTCACCCATGCCGAGCTGCCGCACCTGGAGGAGAAGGCACTCGCGCAGGTCCCGGGCTCCGACGCCGGGAGGGTCGAAATCATGTATCCGGGCAAGCACCGCCTCAACGAACGGTTCTTCCACCTGGCAGACGCTCGCAACGTCGCTGAGGGATGCACGGAAATAACCGTCTTCATCGATATTGCCGATGATCTCGGCCCCGACCCGGGCTTCAGTCTCATCAAGACGGGTAAGATTGAGCTGCCACATGAGATGATCGAACAGGGTCCCCTTCTTGGTCAGAATGTTCTCGTAGGAAGGGCGGTCGTCGTCATCGTCGTAGTACTGCTCGCCGGCACTGTAATTATACCCCTCCAGATAGCTGTCCCAATCCATCTCCCGGAGGGTTTCCTCGCCAGCCTTGACTTCCTGGAACTGTTCCTCCTGGGATTCGGGCAGCGCTTCCTTCTCAGCCAGGGCCAGCTGCTCGGCCTCCCGGGAATCTTCCAGTTCCTGCACTTCATCGAGGATGGGGTTCTCTTCCAGTTCCTGGCGAACAACGTCCTGCAACTCCAGCCGGGAAAGCTGAAGCAGTTTGATGGCCTGCTGCAACTGGGGAGTCATCACCAGTTGCTGGCTCAGTTTCATCTGTTGGCGCATCTCAATGGCCATAGGTGGTTACGACCTCGACATCAGTTCAATGTTCAGTTTAGATTGATAGTGTTCAGCGCCGAACTATGGACCTCGAACGTTGAACAGCTCTACAGCTTGAACTTTTCTCCCAGATAGATCTCCCGGGCCTTCCTGCTCGCGGCGATCTGTTCAGGGTTGCCACATTCCAGGACTTCGCCTTCATTAAGAATATAAGCCTTGCCGCAGACACCGAGGGTCTCCCGCACATTGTGGTCCGAGATGAGTATTCCCATTCCCTTCGCCTTGAGCTCGGTAATGACATTCTGGATGTCGATCACCGCCAGTGGGTCGATACCGGCAAACGGCTCATCAAGAAGGATGAATAAAGGCTCGGTGGCCAGGGCACGGGCAATTTCTACCCGGCGGCGTTCCCCGCCGGAAAGAGCATAACCCCGGTTTTTGGCAATGTGCGTGATGCGAAACTCCGTCATGAGCTCGTCCGCCCGCTCCCGACGCTGCCGCTGATCCATGTCCCTGGTTTCCAGCACTGCCAGAAGGTTGTCCTCGACGGTAAGCTTGCGAAACACAGACGGTTCCTGGGGAAGATAGCTGATCCCCCTGCGAGCCCGCTGATACATGGGAAGGTCGGTTATGGCTGTGCCGTTGAGAAACACCTGACCGCTGTCCGGGCGGCAGAGGCCGACGACCATGTAGAACGTCGTGGTCTTGCCGGCACCGTTCGGGCCGAGAAGTCCCACTACCTCCCCCGTCGCAACTTCGAGGTCGACACTGTTCACCACGGTTCGCGAGCGGTAACTCTTGCGCAACCCACGGGTTGAAAGAGTTTGATTAAGGCTTTGTCCCGACATTCCGTCCCTTGCTCTTGGGTTGTATGGTTGCCTCTACGCGACCGGTCTTTCCTCCGGTCGCAACACTTTTTTCATCATTGAGAAAATAGGTGATCACCTCGCCAGTGACCGTATCTTCACCCTGGGAAACCTTCGGTTTGCCGCCATCGAGGGTAATTTTTGCCAACTGTCTCTCGTACACGGCATGGTCCGCCTCACCGCGGCGGTTTTCCTGGACAATGCGAACATTGCCAAAAGCTTCGACCCGGTCCACTTCCTTGTCCTTATCGGCATAGTGCACAATGAGCCGGTCGGAATAGATGACAAGATCACCCTGACGGGCCACGACCTTGCCGACGAAGGTGGCGGTGCCGGCGGCATTATCGGTGAACAGTTCATTCGATTTTATTTTGATCGGCTGATCATTCCGCCTGCTCATAGGATCGCCGGCGGCAAGAACGCCGGTCACCACGATCACGCAGAGAAGAACAGCCACAATACCGGTCCGCATCACTTTTCCGCCCCGCTCTTTATGCTTGCCGTCACGTCCCGGAGGATTTTCAGGTTCCGCGTGCCAGTCATCATCTCCATCCCCACCCCTTCAAGGGTCATTTTCCGGTCCGCATACCGAACCCGGTCCGGGCTGCGCAGCAGGCCAGTGGCTGCCACATACTCTGCCGTTGCTGAAGAGAACTCCATGCCGCTGGCGCTTTTTGCCACCACCCGGCCGTTCAGCTTCACATCCCTGCTCTTGTTGTCATAGTCGCCCCGGTCGGCGGTAAGGGTAACGTCGCCGGTCTGCTGGTTCCCCGTTACAACCATGCGAATACCTGTCAGATGGGTCATGTCGCGCCCTTTGTCGTATTCCGCCTTGTCGGCCACGAGATCCCACTTCTTGACGCCATCCCTCGTTTCGGTAAAGTGGATTTTCTGCAGAGAAACATCGACGTTCTTTGGCAGCCCCGGAAGCACCGGAGGCTGACGTTTATCCGAGGCGACCTTCAGGACGATGGTAGCAACGAGGGCACCCCCGGCAAGCAGTATGATCACGGCAAGTAAAAGCCTGGTTTTGTTCATACGAAACACACTCTCGGGCGAAGTATACCATCTCGGGAATGGGGTGTAAAGCGCTTTGTGGCGCGCATTGAAGGAATTGGCACAAAGATTGAAAAAGGAACGGAAAATCCGCGAAAGGCCCGACAAGATACTCAGTCCGACCAGGCGCAACACCATCTTTCAGATGGAAGAGGGGGTATTTTTTCGAAGGGGAGAGATAGTTGCACTAAAACGGGTTGCGGGCTTTATTGATGGACATCGGAAGCCGGGGAATCAATCGAAATAGCGGGCGGTGACGGACGTCCACGCCCCCTGCTCCTTGAGGATGAGGTCACAGAGCTCCCGCACCGCACCCCAGCCACCACGGTTGCACGCCACGAAGTGGGCGTAGGGGAACACTTCCGCCACCGCATCGGCGGGAGCAGCGGCAAAGCCGACCCGGCGCATGACCGGGATGTCGATGATGTCGTCCCCCATGAACGCCACCTGCTCATCGGCAAGGCCGGTGTCTTCGAGAATCTTCAGGTAGGGGGTAAGCTTGTCGAGGGACTTCTGGTAGACCCGTTCAATGCCGAGTTCAGCAGCTCTGTTGGTCACCACAACCGATTGGCGCCCCGAGATGATCCCCACTTCGATGCCGGCACGCTGCAGCATTTTGATGCCATGGCCATCCTTGACGTTGAAAAACTTGGATTCCACACCGTTGGAATCGAAGATGATCCGGCCATCGGTCATAACCCCGTCAATATCGAGGAGCAGCAGTTTTATCTTTTTCAGTCGTTCTTCCAGAGCTTTTCTCCTTTGCTATCAGGGAACGTGATTTTTGCGCAAGTTCAAGGCTGTCGAGGGATTGCGCGGAGGCGTAGCACCCAAACATCGGGCATAAACAGCGCTACGCCGCACAATTTCACTTGTGAAATTGGACCGCCAAGGCGCCCCGAAGGGGGCGGCCGCCAGGCCGAGTCACAAGTAATTCCGAAGACTTACGCAGAAATTGCGCACAATTCGCCCTGCGAATTGGACCGCGAAGGCGCCCCGTAGGGGGCGGCCATCAGGCCGAGTCAAAAGGCGCGTTTCTCCGCTAGGCGATGCCTGCCTTGAGGAGGTCATGCAAATGCACCACCCCCACCGGCCGCGGATCGATATCCGATTCGAAGACGAACAGGGAGGTGATGGAAAATTCCTCCATCCGTTGCAGCGCCTTGGCGGCCAGTTCACCCCGCCTGATCCGCTTGGGGTTGCGACTCATGAGAAGCTCGGCCGGCTGATTGATGATATCCACCCCCCTCTCCAGGGCACGGCGCAGGTCACCATCGGTAATCACCCCGACGAGGGCCCCGGTTGCGTCGGTTACGCCGGCAATCCCCAACCCCTTGGCGGTTATAACGAAGAGTGCCTCGCGCATGAGGGTGTCCGCTGCCACCAGTGGCACGGCATCGCCGGCATGCATCAGCTCATCCACCGTCAGTATCAGTTTCTTCCCGAGTGCTCCACCGGGATGAAACAGGGCAAAGTCCTCTGCCTTGAAACCCCGTTCAATCAGGAGCGCAACGGCAAGGGCATCCCCCATGGCAAGGGTGGCGGTGGTAGAGGCCGTGGGTGCCAGCCCCAGGGGGCAGGCCTCCTCCTTCACCGATATATCGAGAAAGACATCTCCGGCCTTCGCCAGGGTGGAGGCGGCATTGCCGGACATTGAGATGAGGGAGGCCCCGAGGCGCTTGATAACGGGGAGGATGCGAACAACCTCCTCGGTCTCGCCGCTGTTTGAGATGGCAATCACCACATCACCCTTCATGATCATCCCCAGGTCACCGTGAATGCCTTCGGCCGGGTGGAGGAAAAAGGCCGGCGTGCCGGTGGATGCCATGGTAGACGCAATCTTCTGGCCGACCAGTCCCGATTTCCCCATGCCGGTCACCACCACCCGTCCCCGGGAATCGAGGACCAGTCGCACCGCCCGTTCAAACTCGCCGTTGATGGTCTCAGCCAGGGCAAGGAGCGCCTCAGCCTCGATCCGTATAACTTTTTTCGCTTCTTCGAGAATCAATTTAAACTCCGTGAAAGGTGAATAGAGAAAGGTTCTAAGCCCATCACATGGAGACGCGATTTTTTCGCCAGGTCAAGGCGCCCGAGGAGCGGGACGCGAGGCGTACTGGAGGTACGTTGAGCGACACGCGACGAAGGGGAACGCAGAGATGGCGGAAAAGGCGCGTCTCCCTATTTCACTATGGCGTCGATGGCCTTCAGCTTCTTCAGCAACAGCGGCAGATCATCCAGCTTGATGGAGTTGGGTCCGTCGCAGAGCGCCTTCTCCGGGTCCTCGTGGACCTCCATGAAGATCCCGTCAATGCCGGTAGCCACTGCGGCCCGGGAGAGGTACTCCACGAACTCCCGCTGCCCGCCGGAGGAGCCACCCTGGCCGCCGGGAAGCTGGACGCTGTGGGTGGCGTCGAACACCACCGGATACCCCGTCGAACGCATGATGGGGATGCTCCGCATGTCCGAAACCAGGTTGTTATAGCCGAAAGAGACCCCCCGCTCGGTCAGGATGATCTTGTCATTGCCGGTGGAGGCGGCCTTCCCCACCACGTTCGGCATATCCCAGGGGGCAAGGAACTGTCCCTTCTTGATGTTTACCACCCGGCCGGTTGCGGCAACGGCTACAACCAGGTCGGTCTGGCGGCAGAGGAAAGCCGGTATCTGGATGACATCGAGCACCTCCGCTGCAGGCTCCACCTGCTCTATGGAGTGGATGTCGGAAAGGACCGGAACCCCGAGGGCCTCCTTCACCTTGGCCAGGATCGCCAAACCTTCCTTCATGCCGGGGCCGCGGTAGGAAGTTACCGACGTGCGGTTAGCCTTGTCGTAGGATGCCTTGAAGATGAGAGGGATGGATATGCCGTTGCAGATGGTCATGAGCCGTTCGGCGGTCCGCAGCGTCACCGCCTCGTTCTCCATGACACAGGGCCCGGCGATGAGCACGAGTGGCCGGTCGCCGCCGATCTTCACGTTACCGATGATGATTTCTTTTACCATGGGGGCTCCTGACGACGGGCAGGGAGCGAGGAGTGAAAAAAGTCGCCGGATTGACGACTCTACCCCTCACGCCTCACGCCTCACGCTTTTGATTTTTTGTTCCCCAGCGCCGCACCGATGAAGTCACGGAACAGGGGGTGGGGATTGAGGGGACGGGACTTGAATTCGGGATGGAACTGGCAGCCGAGGAACCAGGGGTGATCGGCAATCTCCACCATTTCCACCAGGTCGCCGTCCTTGTAGATGCCCGAGAGCACGAGGCCACAGGCAATCAACCGGTCCCGGTAGGCGTTGTTGAACTCGTACCGGTGACGGTGGCGTTCGGATATCTCGGTGGCACCATAAGCCTTCTGGGCGAAGGTCCCCTTGGTGAGCGTGCAGGGGTAGGCGCCAAGTCGCATGGTCCCCCCTTTGCGGGAAACCCCCTTCTGCTCCTCCATGAGATGGATCACCGGATAGGCGCAGTCATGCTTGAATTCGCTGGAAAAGGCATCGTCAAGCTTGCAGACGTTCCGGGCAAATTCCACCACCGCCATCTGCATACCGAGACAGATACCGAAAAAGGGGATCTTGCGGGTGCGGGCGAATTCGATCGCCTTGATTTTCCCCTCCGTCCCGCGTTCGCCGAAGCCGCCGGGGACCAGAATGCCGTCCACGTCATCCAGCAGGCCGTCCACCCCTTCCTTTTCGATCCGTTCCGAATCCAGGTACGTGAGGACGACCCGGCAGTTGTTGCCGATGCCGCCATGGGTCAGGGCCTCGGAGAGAGACTTGTACGACTCGGTGAGGTTCACGTACTTGCCGACAATCGCGATTCGCACCTCCCCCTTTCCAGGGTTGGTAAGCTTCTCCACCACCGCCTGCCAGGGAGTGAGATCGGGCGCCTTGGTCCAGATATTGAGCTTCTCCGCCACCTGTTCGTCGAGCCCTTCCCGGTTGAGGGCCAGGGGGACGGCATAGATGTGCTCGGCGTCTGCCGACGTGATGACCGCCTTCTCCTCCACGTTGCAGAAGAGGGCAATCTTCGCCTTCATATCCTGGGGAAGCTCCCGTTCACAGCGGCAGATGAGGATATCGGGCTGGATGCCGATCTCCCGCAGTTCCTTGACCGAGTGCTGGGTCGGCTTGGTCTTCATTTCGCCGGCGGTGCGGATATAGGGGACGAGGGTGACGTGAAGGTAGAGGACGTTACCCACCCCCCGGTCGGCCTTGAACTGACGGATCGCTTCCAGGAAGGGGAGGGACTCGATGTCGCCGACCGTACCCCCGATTTCAACGATGGCAACGTCGGCCCCCTTGGCATTGTCGAGGATCTTGGACTTGATCTCGTCGGTGATGTGGGGGATGACCTGCACGGTCCCGCCCAGATAGTCACCCCGACGCTCCTTCTCGATCACCGAAAAATAGACCTGGCCGGTGGTGAAGTTGCTTTTCTTGCTGAGCCGGGCAGTGGTATACCGCTCGTAGTGCCCCAGGTCCAGGTCGGTCTCGGCGCCGTCATCGGTGACAAACACCTCGCCGTGCTGGAAGGGGGACATGGTGCCGGGATCGACGTTGATGTAGGGATCGAGCTTCTGCAGGGTAACCCTTAAGCCCCGCGCTTCGAGAAGCGCCCCGAGGGAAGCGGCAGCAAGCCCCTTGCCGATGGACGAGACCACCCCGCCGGTGATAAAGATGAATTTGGTCTTCACGTATAAACCTCCGAAATCAGGCAAAGATAGAGGTAAAGGTAAAGAAAGAGAAAACCGCGAACAGGTTCTCTACCTCTACCTTTGCCTCTACCTGTTTTTTAATTTTTCCAGTACCTTGTCCAGATCGCAGGGGGTATCCACGCCGATGGACTCGTGCTCGGTGGGAACCACCTTGATCCGGTAACCGTTCTCCAGGGCTCGCAACTGCTCCAGTTTCTCCGCCATCTCAAGGTAGGTGGGGGACATCTGGGCGTACTGGAGGAGAAACTCACGCCGGTAGACATAGAGCCCCACATGTTTGTAGCAGAGGAGCTTGCCTGAGGCAAAGGCCTCGTCCTTAAGATCGTTCCACTTGTCGCGGAAATTGGGAAGGGGAGAACGGGAGAAATAGAGGGCGTAATCCTCCCAGTCGGTGACAACCTTCACCACATTGGGGCTCAGGAAATCGTGGAGATACTTGATCCGGCTCTTGAGGGTCCCCATGTGGATCGAGGGATCCTTGGCCAGGGGCTCAATCGCCTCATCGATCATGGCCGGCTCGATAAGCGGCTCATCCCCCTGGACATTCACGATAATGTCCGAGTCGAGGCGGGCTGCAACTTCTGCCAAGCGGTCGGTACCTGTTTCGTGGTCACGGGAGGTCATCTCCACGCGGCCGCCGAACGCACGAACGGCGGTGGCAATACGCTCGTCGTCGGTCGCCACCAGCACCTCCGAAACCAGACCGGCACGGGAGGTACGCTCGTAGACATGCTGCACCATCGGCTTGCCGACGATGTCGGCGAGGGCCTTGCCTTCAAAACGGGTCGATGCGTAACGGGCAGGGATCACAGCGGTGATCTTCATGGAGCGGGGGACCTTCCTTCGTGGAGTAGTGTCCCTCACGACAGGCATGTGGCGGGACGTAGTAAGTTACCCCAAAAGGTCGGGACGTGTCAAGGAGGGAAATCCGAATCGGAGACCGACCCGGAGCGCTTGTCAGTCTGAAAGACGGCAGGATGAGGTCCGGTCGATTCCCGCCAGCCACTGAAGAAGTGTTACTGCGGCAGCCACGGTTCCACCTTCCGCTGAGGAGCATTTCATCCTCCCCAGATTCATGATGACGTGGGAACCGATGTCAACGGCAGACGACCGGAAGTACTCTCCCGGCGAACCGGTCCCCCGCCGGTCCTTGCCGAAGCATCCATCCACCAGCAAAACAATGCCCCTGGCGGCAAGGACAGCACATTCGACGGACGATCCATCCAGATCATCCATCAACGGAGCCAGAGCATCTGGGTCGCCGATCCTGCCGAGCGCTTCGATCACCGGCTCCGCAAGGAGGGGGTCATGACGACGGAGAAGAAGGGAACAGGTCGCCCGGCGGTCACCTATCTTTCCCAACGCAACAACCGCTGCGTGTTGCAGCCAGTAGTGATCGACAAAAAGCTCAAGAAGAGGCTCCACTGCCCGTGCATCGCCGATTCTGCCGAGCGCCTCGGCCGCACCATGTCTGACGTTGACATCCTGATCCCGTAACGCAGAAATCAGGGGTTCGACCGCCGTGCGGCTACCGATATCACCGAGCATGACCGTACAGAAATTCCGCACTTCCTCATTTGCATCCCCGAGCAGCGCAACCAGCCTCGGGACCGCCGCCTCGCCAAAGGCCACCAGCACCTCCATGGCGGCATTCCGCAGGTCGGCATCGGCATCGTTTCGCAGTGCCCTCTCAAGAACCGGAGCGACGCGTTCAATCCCCCGGTGGAGGACAAGTGCAATTGCATTCGGCCTGAACGACGAGTCGGCATTGCTGATGAACAGCAGGAGCGATTCAATCCCCCTTGCTGGCCATGGAGCGGAGGGGAACATGTTCCGGGCGCGCATTTCTGACATTTCGCCTCTCTCCTTACCTAAAAGTTCCATGGTAACCGTCCTATTGAACCTTGAACTGTGCCACCATATCGGCCAGGTCGGCCGCCTGCTGGGAAAGCCCCTGGGCCGAGCGGGAGAGCTGTTCGACCGACGAGAGGTTTTCCCGGGCGCTATCGCTGATGGTTTCCACTGCCTGTACCACCATATCGCCTCCCTTCTTCTGCTCGGCTGTCGCATTGGCTACCTGCAGGGTCATGCCGTTCATGCTGTTTACCGCTTCCACGATCTGTCGAGCTGACAGCGCCTGCTCACGGGTGGCAATGCTCACCTGCTGGGTAACGTTATTCATATTCTCAACGGCAATCCGGATCTGCTTGCTTCCCATTGCCTGTTCCCGTGTCGCCCCTGTCACCTCCTGGGTGACGATGTTCATTCGCTCCACGGCAACCCGGATTTGTTTTCCTCCCTGGGCCTGCTCCCGTGCCGCGTTTGCGACCTGAGACGTGGACATGGTCATCCGCTCCACTGACTTCAGGACCTGCCCGGAGGCGTTGGCTTGCTCGCCCGTCATCAGAGATATATCGGACATGAGTGTGCTCGTACGCTCGATGTTCTTGACGATGTTTGCCAGGGCGTTACCCGCTACGCCGGACAGTTCCATGGAGGATCGCGCTTCCTGGGCCGCCAGTTCCCCGTATTTCACCGAGTCATTGGTGTCGGCCTGCACCTGCTTGATTACCTCGCCGATCTCCTTGGTGGCATTAACGCTCCGCTCAGCCAGCTTCCTCACCTCTTCCGCAACCACCGCGAACCCGCGCCCCGCATCTCCCGCCCGCGCCGCCTCGATGGCCGCATTCAGTGCCAGGAGGTTCGTCTGGTCGGCGATCTCATTGATCACTTTAACGATGCTCCCGATCTCCTCGGACCGTTTCCCCAGGTTGGTGATGGATGCAGCGGTCTTCTCGATGACGTTCCCTACCCGCTCCATGGCCGCCAGTGCCTGCTGTACCGCCTCCTGCCCCGCAGCTCCTTCCTTGGCGGCCGCCTTCGCAACGTCATCTGCCGTGTTCACATTCTTGGCCGATTCCCGGATGGACACGGCCAGCTGTTCGATGATGGCCGCCGTCTCTGTGGCTACCTGCTGCAGTTCCTGGGTGTTCCCTGCTACCTGATCAATGGAAACGGTCATCTGTTCGATGGTAGAGGAGGTCTCGGTTACGGACGACGCCAGCTCCTCGGCACTCTGGGCCACGCGGTCGATTGAAACAGTCATTTGCTCGATAGTAGACGAGGTCTCGGCAACTGATGATGCCATTATTTCGGCGCTCTTGGAAACCTGCTCGCTGGAGGCTCCCAATTCGTCAACCGATGAGGAAACCTCTTCCACGTTCGAAGCGAGGGCGTCGGCATTGCCTGCCACGGTCAGGATGGAGGCCGCCATTTGCACCATGGTGCTGGAGGTCTCCTCCGCTGCCGATGCCTGGTTGTGGGCAGCACGATTTAACTGGACGGAACCTGCCGATATTTCATCGGAAGCCGATGCCACCTGGTTGGAAGAGTCCCGTATTTTGCCGATCATCTCCCTGAGCTTCTCGACCATGGCATTCAGTGCATTGGCAAGGTCTCCGACCTCATCCTTCGACCGGACCTCCAATGTCTGCGATAAATCGCCTGCCGCGACGATCTGGGCAAAGGCAACCCCCTTGATCATGGGATTGGCAATGGAGCGGGCTATGAAGATGGCCAGCAGCGCTATGAGTATTGCTGCCACAATAACGATGACAAAGACGATGTTGCGGAGGGTGTTGACCGGCGCGTAAATTTCATTTGTCCCTTGGGCAACGACATAGCTCCAGCCGAGCCCCTTGTAGTCGCCGAACCCCTTGGATGGCTCGAACGCAGCGAGATAATTGATTCCTTCGTAGGTATACTCCCCTTCACCCTTTTCGCCTTTAACCATCTTCTTGGCCTGTTCCGCCAGTGCCGGACTCTGGACTTTCAACAGATCTTCCTTGAGGACCTTCTCTTTTTTAGGGTGGGCGATAATGATGCCATCCTTGTTCACGAGATAGGCATGACCCGTAAGGCCGGATTTCTCCTCATCTACGATTTTTTCAACGATATCCCAGCTCATCCGACTGGTGATGACCCCGATGATCTTTCCCCCCGCCCCCTTGACCGGTGCCGAAAAACTGACGACATTTTCCTTGGCGGTATCGGAATAGGCAACATCCGAGACAGTAATTTCTCCCTTCATTGCCCGCTGGAACCATTCATGGTTGTTCTGGTTCCTCTGAACATCAGACCTCGTCAGCAAGCCAGGGTCATTGGCCGCCACCATGTTTCCGGCTGCATCGAAGAGCATGATGTACTTGTAAATATCGTATCCCTTTTCGATGCTGGCAAGCAGACTCGTTACCTCACCATAATTCTTGCTCTGAAGTCCTGCTGAAACGGCAGGCAGACTGGCCCATGTTTTGATGTCATCCTGCCGGTCGTTCATCATGACATCGATTGTTCGCATGAGGCCGTCTGCAGTATCGGCGAGCATCTCTTGTCCCATTCCCTGCATGCCCGATTTGGAGCGCTGAAAAGATACGGATGAAACAATAATGAGAGGGATCAAAGATATGGCCAGGAAAAAAAGTAACAGTTTTCCTTGCAAGCCCTGAAAAAAAGTGCGCTTTTTCATGTGAATCGTTCTCCTTAATTAAATAGACATCTATTGAATGTTCATTTTTCCCATCAGCAACAGTGCACTGTTCAGGTCGAGGATGATGATGAGCCGTCCCTCCAGCTTGCCGACCCCCTCGATGTAGTTCTGGTCCAGGGTGATTGCCTCCTCGGGTATCTCCTCGATGGTCGCAGACGACAGCTTGATTACCTGGGAGACCCCATCCACCAGCATGCCGAGGCGCTTACCCTTCAGCTCGATGACGATGATCCGTTGGGCATCGGTTGCCTGTACCGCCGGCAGCCGGAACCGGCTCCTCAGGTCCACCACCGGGATGATTTTTCCGCGCAGATTAATTACCCCCCGCACATGGACGGGAGCTCCGGGGACCGGGGTTATGTCCGTAGCCCGGATGATCTCCTGGACGCTGGCGATATCGACTCCGTACTCCTCGCGCCCCAGGCTGAAGGTGACCAGATGGTGAAGCTTTTCTTCCTGCCGGGCGGCAACTGCAGTGGCGGTCGTATCGAGTTCCTGCTGTGCCTTCCCCATGAACCGGGTCAGAATATCCTCTGCCAGCCCCGAGGGGGGAAGAGTTATCTCATTATGCTCCGACATCTGTTGCTCCTCTGGTTTCAGTATATTTTGTGCGATAGCACTGCCACCTGTCTGGCTAACGCCGTCGTTCAGAATGCCGCCGCTGCGGGAGGGGAAGCATATTCCCCATTCGCCGGCACGGCAGCTCCCGTCATGACCTTGTCAATGAGGACATGGAGGTCGGAAGGCTGGAACGGCTTCTTCAGATATCCCCTGGCCCCCAGCGCCAGACCTCTCACCGTGTCCGCCTCTTTCCCCTCAGTGCTGATGATAATTATCGGAATTTTGCTGGTTATGCCAATAGCCGCGGCCTTCTCCATGAACCTGATACCGTTCATGACCGGCATGTTGATGTCGAGCAGAACGAGTTGGATGTCATGCTGCCTGGCCAGGATATCCAGAGCCTCCTGGCCATCCATGGCATCGACGATTTCACACTTGTAGCCGTTCATGACAAGACGGTACATCTGATGGATAAGTGCCGAATCGTCGACGACCAGTATTTTCTTCACCATGACATCCTCCCCTACCGATTGTGTGTGCCTGAATGGATTTGCCCCGCCCCGCCAACGTAGCAACTGCAGAGACTAGAGCACTAAACGTGCCCAGGCATGATCACGAAACGAATAACCAGTCATATCGGATGGTTGCTGCACAAGAGGATGGATTGTGGCAGAGAGGGAGGGGTACGACGAATGTTGACGGGACGCCGGCGGAGGCAGTAAATACGTCATGGTAGCGGGGAGTTACAGCGTGAGCGACATGAAGGGTGAGTGCAAAAAATGTCGCACCCCTTTCAGCAGAGACATGTTCATCGGGGGATACGGACCCGGGAGAGACACAAAAACGCCCCCGGCAGCTATTTTCTGCTGAGCCTCTTGTTCAATGCCTGGCGGGACAGACCGAGGCGGGATGCAGCCACACCCTGATTCCCTTCGGACAACCTGAGGGCCTCGGCAATGAGGAATTCTTCCATTTCGGTCAGGGTGGGAAACTTCCCCGTCACGTTCATCCACTGCTCGATTGAGAATGGCTTGGGAGAAACTATGTCCGATGACGGAACCTCTTTGCCGATTATCTCGCGGAAGGAACCGGTGGACAGCACACCCCCCTGGTGCCGTGCCATGGCGTCGTAAACCATGGCACGCAGCTCGCGCACATTCCCCGGGAATGTGTGGGCACGGAGGTAGCCAAGCAGTTCAGGTGGATAGGCCGGCTTTTTTTTGTGCAGAGATGTGGCAGCAGACTCCAGGAAGCATTCCAGAAGGAGCGGAATATCCTCGGCCCTTTCCCGCAGGGGGGGAATATGCACATGGTGGGCGCGGAGACGGTAATAAAGATCCTTCCGGAAGGTTCCTTCCGCAACGAGGCTGGTCAGGTCGCTGTTCGTGGCTACGATTATCCGGGCACTGCTCCGGACGGCAACATCGGAGCCGAGGGGATGGTACTCCCCTTCCAGCAACCGGAGGAGTTTCACCTGGGATGGGGGTGTCAGATCGCCTACCTCGTCGATGAACAGGGTACCTCCTGCAGCATGGGCGACCATCCCTTCCCGTGCCTGGTCGGCGCCGGTAAACGCCCCTTTCCGGTGACCGAAGAGGGTGTCGGAAAACATGTGGTCGTCGAGCCCCGCCCCGTTTACCGCGACCCATTCACCCGTACGGCGGCTCAGGCCATGGAGTGCCCGTGCTATCAGTTCCTTTCCCACCCCGGTTTCACCGGTGATGAGTACCGGCTGGTCAGAAGGAGCAATACCCTCCATGTAGCCGAAGATCGCCTTCATTCTGGCGCTTTGCGTATTGATGGCGGCAAAGGCGGCCTCGTTGTGCAGCTGCCCCGAAACAAGGTAGTCCCGCAGGGAAGATATCTCGCGCCTCAGGGAATTTATTTCCAGTCCCTTCCGGACACAGGCGACAAACCGGCTGTTTTCGATCGGTTTCAACAGATAGTCGAAGGCTCCCATTTTCATGCATGCGACGGCCGTGTCCAGTTCGTTGGCGGCAGTCATAATGATGACCGGCAGATGGGGATAATTTTCGGCAATATCCGCAAGGAGTTCCTTGCCGGAAAGATAGGGCATCTGTAGGTCGAGCACGACCACCCCGACTTCATTTTCCGCAAGAAAGGGGAGGAGCCTGCGGCTGTCCTCGATAGCCTGGACGTTGTGCAGCCCCGCCTGCCGCAGCATGACGGTGGAGCTGAAAAGAATCTCCGGCTCATCATCCACCAGCACAATTGCCGGTGAAATTTTTTTCATTTCCATTATGAAGTTCCTCTGATATTGTAGAAATTAATACTGTCAAATGACGTCATGGCAGCACAGACTTTCTGCAGAGAAAAAAGCCCTGCCTGGCCATTGTGCCGAGCATTACAACTGAGACGCCCCTCCGAACAACGTGCGGTTTTTTAGTCTTAGCACGGAGTAAACCATGAAAATATTTTCAGACACCACAAAAAAAACAACCCTCATGTGGATCGTTGCGCTGGCGGCCACATGGACGATCCTGGTTGCTGTATCTTTCTGGTGGGACATGATTCACATCCGCCAGACGATTGAAGATCTGGCGATAGTCGCCGGGGGGACCGGTCATGAAAAAGACCCCCACTACCGGCAAGGGGCCGCCATGCACGGTGGCATCAGCGCCTCTGTCCCCATGAAAGATTATGAGCCCTTCGCTCATCCGCACCGGAAGGCAGAACTGCAGGTCCACCTGGGCATATGGCTCCTGGGTCTGATCTTCCTCGGAGCCCGATTAGTCTACCTCCGGCGAAGACAGGATGATCAAGACCGGGTCCGCATGGCTCTCAGGGAAAGCGAGGCACGGTTCCGACAGCTTTTCGAACAGAACGATGACGCCCTTCTCCTTTTCAGACCGGAGAACTTCGAGGTGATAGACGTCAATCCGATGGCCCTGGAACTCCTGGGGTTGACCAGGCAGGACATCATAGGTCAGAAAATTCAGTCGTTCGTTCTCGCCGAAGATTTCCAGGCATTTGTCGAGTCGGGCGCCATCAGCGATTCCGCGCCGTTATTCCAGACCGAACGGGCTACGAGTTTCAGCAAAAGCAAAGGGGAGATCACCGTTTCCCTGCGGGGGAAAATCCTCACCCTTGAAAATGAATGCATTGTCTACTGCTCCATGAGGGATATGACCGAAAAAGTCCGCCTCATGGAAGAAATCCAGGCAAGCCAGGCAAAGCTGATTCATGCCGACAAGATGGCGTCGCTCGGACTGCTCGTTTCCAGTGTCGCCCACGAAATCAACAACCCGAACACGTACATTTCCGCCAATGCCACCATGCTGGCGCAAGCATGGCAGGACGCCTCCCCCATCCTGCTTGACTATCGCAGGGAACATGGCGAATTCTCTCTGGGGGGACTCCCCTCCGACGAAATCGAGACCCTGGTGCCACGGCTTTTCAACGGCATTATCGACGGCTCCCGCAGGATCACCGAGATTGTCAACAACATGAGGGAATTCGTCAAGACTGAAAAGAGCAATCGCCAGAGACCCGTTGAAATCAACAGGATAATTCAGGCTGCCACCTCCATCCTCTGGCACCACATCCACAAACATACCGACCATTTCCACCTGGAGTTGCCACCTGCCGTCCCCCCCTTCATGGGGAGGGGACAACAGATCGAGCAGGTCGTCATCAACCTCATCATGAATGCGCTCCAGTCACTGCCGGACAAGACACGGGGGGTGTGGGTGACGAGCCGGTTGGACGATTCGGCCGGACAGGTGGTGATAACGGTGCGGGACGAGGGAAAAGGGATGACAGTGGAGGAACTGGAACAGCTCAAGGAACCATTTTTCACGACCAAGGCGGACGAAGGGGGAACCGGTCTGGGGCTTTACATATCGGACTCAATTATCAGAGAACACGGCGGCACCCTGGAGTTCCAGTCAGAGCACGGCAGCGGAACGACAGCAACCATCCGCCTGCCGGCAGCCGGCACCGGGATGAAGCCGGGAGGCAGCGCCAATAAAACGCAGCAGATACCTGACGATAGCGCTGCAACAACCCTCCCCTAGGTCAAAACCGGCCCCGCAGCTTCGCGAGACCGGTTCCTCTCACGGGAA
Organism: Geobacter sp.; assembly: GCA_003574885.1. Classification (GTDB taxonomy): domain Bacteria; phylum Desulfobacterota; class Desulfuromonadia; order Geobacterales; family Geobacteraceae; genus Geomobilimonas. The sequence continues at coordinate 23,498 of PJFC01000004.1, read as the reverse complement.
AGGGAATCCCTCCTATTTGAATTCCGCAAATTTAGATATCACCAGATCCGTTGTTTTGGCCGTCTTCAGGTGGCACTCATAGCAGTTCTTCACCGGGTCAACACCGGAAAGCCTGCCGTCGGCATTGAAGCCGGCAAAGAGCCAGCCACCGGTCTCTTTTTGCTTCTTGTCCTTGCGCATGAGAACTACCATGTTCTTCTTCCCGGCAGTCGGCTTCCCCCCCACATCCTTGATGTTGAAGTACTCTATCACGAACTGGCTCCCCTCCGGGTATTTGCCTCCCGACTTGTAGACCGGGAAGGCTTTTTTGTCCACGTAGGTGTAATGGATGCCATAGAACAGGGAGTTCTTGTCGGTGACGATCTGTTGTTTGCTCTTCTCCCACGTTGCATACCCCTTGGGGAGTGTCGCCTTCCCCGCGGCAAGGGCGGTTGTGGCAATCGTCGTCACGGCAAGAACCATCAATAATGCAGTAATTTCCTTCATTTTTCTCTCCTTAACGGGTGAATAGGTGGTCAGATTAGCCGAATCCGGCCGATTTGTCACGCGAAAGGTGCCGGTGTATCGGTACGCCACGTGGAGCCAGACTACATTTCCGCTTCGACCTTCCTCTTCTCGAACCAGCCGTATACCGACGGAATTATCACCAGCGTCAGCAGCGTTGAGGTAAGCAATCCCCCCACAACGACAGTGGCGAGCGGTTTCTGTATCTCTGACCCCGCTCCGCCGGCGAGGAGCATCGGGATCAAGCTGAAAATCGATATCGATGCGGTCATTAAAACCGGGCGCAACCGGTCAAGGGTTCCTTTCCTGACGGCCTCCTGCAATTCAAGTCCTTCGTCACGCAATTGCGAGATGCGCGAAACCAGCACAAGTCCGTTCAGCACGGCAACGCCAAACAGAACGACAAACCCGACGGATGCGGGAACCGACAGATATTGTCCGGACAAGAAGAGGGCGAAGACTCCACCGATCAAGGCAAAGGGGAGGTTGGAAATGACCAGCAGCGCCAGGCGGATCGATCTGAAGGTGACGTACAACAGGAGCAGGATCAGCCCGATGGCAACAGGCCCTATGATCAGCAGCTTGTTCATGGCCCGCTGCTGATTTTCAAACTGGCCCCCCCAGGTGACATAATAACCGGCCGGCAGTTTGACCTCCGCCTTGATCTTCTGCTTTGCCTCGGCAACGAAACTGCCGATGTCCCTGCCGGTAATGTTCATCTCGATACCGATTCTTCTCACCCCGTCCTGACGGCTGACCTGAGCCGGTCCTTCGATCATTTTCACCTCAGCCAGCTGTTCAAGCGGGACATTTATCCCGGTTTTGGTGGTGATCAGCAGATTCTTGATGGCTTCAAGAGAATTCCTTTTCTCTTCCGGCAGGCGGACCGAAATATCGAAGCTGCGGTTTTCCTCGTACAACTGGGATGCCGCTTTACCGGCCACGGCAATTTCGATCACCTTCTGCACATCGCTGATATTCAGGCCATAACGGGCAATTTTCGACCTGTTGATATTGACGGTCAGGTAGGGCTGCCCCGTAACCTTTTCCGCACTCAGATCAGTCCCGCCCTTTACCGTGGACAGAACTTTGGCTATCTCTGCCGATTTTTCACTGAGGACATTGATATCTTCACCGAACAACTTGAGAATCAGCTGCGCCCGGGTACCGGCGACCAGCTCGTCAATCCGGCATTGGATCGGCTGGCTGAAACCGAAGGTGATTCCCGCAACCGATTCCAGGGACTTGCGCATCTCGTTGGTCAGCTCTTCTTTGGAAATATCCCGTTCCCATTCACTCTTCGGCTTGAATATCCCCACATAGCCGGTCTTGTCAGCCCCCCTGGTATCCAGGGCCACGCCGGTCTGCCCGGTTCGTCCCACGATAGTATCCAGCTCGGGAAACTGCTTCAGCTTTGCCGCGGCACGTTGATTCACCTCCATCGCCTTGGCCAGGGAAACACCGGGAAGCATGGAGACATCCATGTCAAACGAGCCTTCATCCATGGTCGGAATGAATTCCGTTCCCAGCCGGGTTATCAGAAAGAGCGATACAACCAGGAAAAAGGCGGCAACACACAACACCACCCGCTTCCTGTTCATTGCATAGTCGAGAAGCGGCAGGTACAGCCTGTTTGCATGCTTCATGATGAAGCTCTCTTTTTCCTGCTGCGGCTTCAGGAACAGGATACAGAGAACCGGGATGACGAATATCGAAAGGAACAGTGAGGCAAGAAGTGCAACCGCAACCGTTATGGCCAACGGGCTGAACATCTTCCCTTCGATCCCTTCAAGGGAAAGAATGGGGATGAAGGTGAGGGCGATGATAAGCTCGCCGAAGATGCTCGGTTTCCTGACTTCCATGACTGCTTTCAGCACGGTCAATAATTTGGGATGCCGCCCCCCCTCTTCGCTCAAATGGCGCTGGACGTTTTCCACCTGGATGATGGTCGTGTCGATGATCATGCCGATGGAAATGGCCAGGCCGCCGAGGGACATGAGGTTTGCGGTGATCCCCGTGAGTTTCATGACGATGAATGTGGCCAGAAGCGACAGGGGCAACGCGATGAGGACCACGATGCTCCCCCGGATACTGTTCAGCAGCAGATACAGCACGATCAGGACCAGAATGGAGCCCTCGATCAGCGCCTTGTTGACCGTTGAGACGCTCGCCTTGACAATGTCGCTCCGGTCGTAATAGGGAACAATCCTGATCCCTTCCGGAAGCACATTGTTTTCATTCATCTCCCTGACTTTGCCCTCGACCCGGCGCACCACGTCGCGGCTGTTTTCGCCCCGCAACATCATCACGATACCGCCGACGCATTCATCCTTGCCGTCCTTCATGGCGGCACCCATCCGTACGGCCTCACCGACCTTTACCAGTGCCACGTCGCGGATATACGTCGGCGTGCCGCCAGCGGATCTCAGGACAATGTTTTCGATGTCGCTGACATCCTTTATCAACCCGACTCCGCGGACGATGTACTGGTCCGTGCCCCGTTCGAGGAGATTGCCGCCGACGTTTTCGTTGTTGCTGCCGATGGCGGAATAGACATCATCCACGGTTATGGCATATTTCAGCAGTTTTTCCGGTGACACGATCACCTGGTACTGCTTGAAATAGCCGCCGAAGGAGTTGATCTCGTTCACTCCGGCAACACTTTTCAACTGGGGGGTGACAATCCACTCCTGAATGGTTCTCAGGTTGGTCAGGTAGGCAATTTTCTGCTGCGGGTCATCCGGTATCTTTCCTTCGAGCGTATACTGGTAGATCTCCCCCATGGCCGTGCCGATCGGCCCCATGGCGACCTCGACCCCCTTGGGAACCTTCTCCCGCGCCTCCGCCAGTCGCTCGAACACCAACTGCCGGGCAAAATAGATGTCCACATTGTCCTTGAACACGATGGTGACTATGGACAGGCCGAACTTCGTTACCGAACGCATCTGTTCGATATCGGGGAGACCGCGCATGGACATCTCGATCGGATAGGTCACATTCCGCTCGATCTCCAATGCCGACAGTCCATCCGCATGACTTACCACTTCGACCTGAATGTTCGTAACATCCGGAAATGCATCAATCGGCAATCGCAGATATGAGTACACGCCAAATGCAATAATCAGCAACGAAAGGAATATGACCATTCCCTTCTGCCGTAAGGTGTAGGCTATCAATTTTTCTAACATGAGAAATAATCTCCAGTTTGTTCAGAATTATGAATTATGAAGGTGAGAGGTTGATTTCCATTTTTTACATAATTCATCCGTCATAATTCATCCTTAATCACTTGCCGTGGCCATATTAGTCTGTCATTTCACCCTTCTTCACTTCCGACTTGAGAATGAATGATCCCTTGACCGCGTAATTCTCCCCCTCTTTCAGACCGGAAATAATCTCTACCATGCCGCCTGCCGCCCGGCCTGTCTGAACCTCACGCGCCGCGAACTCAGCCTGATTTTCCGCAACGAAGAGCACTTTCTTGCCATCCAGGTCCTGCAGCGCATCTTCAGGTACCGCCAGCACCGGCGGTGCATCAGCCGCCAGCGCCAGTTCCACGGTTGCGAACATCTCCGGCTTCAGTTTGCGTCCAGGATTGGCAACCTCGATCCGCGCCTTGACCGTGCGGGTGGCCTCGTCGACCAGGTCGGCGATGTAGGTGATACGCCCCTTCAGTTTCAGGTCGGGGAACGCGCCGACGGTGACGATTGCCGCCTGCCCCCTGCGCACCTTGGCCAGATCCTTTTCGTGGATGTCCACCAGCACCCAGACCGAGGAAAGGTCGGCCACGGTGTAGAGACTCCTGGAGGGATCGGACAGCTCCCCCACGATGGCGTGCTTCTCGGTGATGATGCCGCCGATGGGGGAACGGACCGGAAGGAGCAGCCTTTTGTGGTTGTCTCCCTTAAGATCGGAGGTAGAGACGCCGTACAGGGACAAGCGTTCTTCGTCGGTATGCAACTCGGCCTGGGTCGTCCTGAAGTCGGTCTCCGCCTGGAGGATGTCCTTGCGGGCTGCAATCTTCTTCTCCACCAGGGTCTTGATCCGATCCATATTGGCCTGGGCCAGGGAAAGCTTGGTCTTTGACTGACGGTAGCGGTTGAGCGCTTCGCCGAGCTCGACGCTGTCCAGACTCGCCAGAGCCTGCCCGGCGGAGACGCTGTCACCCAACGAGGCCCTGACGGCGACGATCTTGCCGGAGATGCGCGGCGATACATGGGCGATCCGGTCGGCGTTGGCCTCAACCTTACCGGTGGCGCTGATCATGCCGGCCAGCCGTTGTTTTTTCGCCGCGGCGACGACCACACCATTCTCCTTCTGCGACTCGACGGTCATCTTGACGATACCCGCCTCGCCGTGCCCGCCATGGCCTTCCTGGCCTTCGCTCTCTTTGCCTTCTCCATGGCTGCCGGCTTTTTCTTCAGTGTGACCGGCTTCCTTATGTTCGGCATCTTTCTCACTGTTGTCCGAATGCCGGGTGGAATAGTACAAGCCGCCCCCCAGGGCGATGGCCAGAATGACTCCTATGATGATTCCCTTGTTATTCACTGGTGCCTCCGATTATTGTGCAATTCAACTCCGTCCCCACTGCTGATTCGAGCTTCACAAGCGCCAACTGATGGTCATGCAGCGCCGCCAGGTAGCCTTCGTTGACCTCGAAGAAGTTCTTCTGTTCCTGAATGACGGTCAGAATGCCGACCTCCCCCAGCCGGTAGGCTTCCTGGGTCAATTGCAGGTTTTCCTCAAGTTGGGGAATGATATTTACCCTGTACAGGGAAAGGACTTTTTCACTGTTCAGGTAGCCGGCATAGGCCGTCTCCACATCCCGTTCAGCGTTCCTGGTGGCAGCCGACAAACGGCTTTCGCTGCTGTTCCTCCTGGTCCGCGCTTCCTGAACGCCAGCCGGATTCCTGTCGAATACGGGAAGGGGGATCGACAGCTTAACCCCAATGGTATAGGCCGTGTCCTTCCCCTCGATCCCGCCGATCTCCATAGTTGTCGTGTCGCGCTTCACCGCGAGACCGGCCGTGAGGTTGGGGACACCATAGGCCTGGGCAAGGATGATGTCCGATTCATTCCTGCTTTTTTCAGCCTCCAGCGCCTTGACGTCCGGGCGGTTCTGGTGCGCGAGCTGTTTCAGCTCGACCAGATTTTTCGTCATGGTTATTTCAAATTTCAGGGTGCCGGGAATCCCGGGACTTTCGCCAGGGGGAAGCCCCATGAGCGTCAAAAGTTTCGCCTGTTTCTGAATCAGCGCTTTCTCGGCGTCGATCCTGGCACCTTCACCCCGTGCCAGCTCCACTTTTGCCAGATTCATCTCCAGTTCCGGGATGTCTCCTGCCGCCAGCCGCTCCTTGGTTACGTCAAGGAGCTGCCTGTTGAGCTCGACGGAGCGGTCTGCCAGGGATATCTGCTGTTGAGCAAGGATGGCATCATAGAATGCCGTCTTCACCTCTTCGCGAAGCAGCCTCTCCCGGTCGGCCACCTGCCAGCGGTACATTTCCAGTTCACGCTCGGCAAGGGTGAGACGCTTCCTCCGCTGTCCCGCCAGGAAAAACTCCTGCGACACCCCGAGCGACAGGCTGTTTTCGGCGCTGCTGCCGGTCAGGGCGCCTGTCCCTCCCTCAAGTTCAAGGGTTGGGTTAGGAAGGAGTCCGGCTCTTGTTGTACCGGCTTCGCGGATACCTTTTTCTTCACGAAACGATTTCAGGTCGCCGTTATTCTGCAACGAAAAGGCGACTACATCGGGCAGTGTCAGCGGTGGTGTCTCCGCCCACGCCGGAGCGGATGCAAGCAGACACAGGATTGCCGGCACAAGGAGCTGTGGGCCCCGAGCAAATACAGTTGTTCCCAAAGGAAAAACCTCCTTTATTCAGTTTTGGTTTAGATTTAAAAGAGTTGCGGACCCACCACGACAGAAGACGCGGATGCAATTTTCCCTGAATCAGGACGAACTACTCCCGTCATGGCGTTTAGGCGAGATTTTGCGGGGGGATAAACTTGGGGAAATAGACTTCCGGAAAACGGAAAAAAGAGTCCAAGGGGACGAGGGTGGAAACATGGGGAGTGCGGACGGAAAAGCCGAACTGGCTCATCACGGGGAGGTGGCAACTGCAGTAACAGGAAGAGGCGCAGTCGCCGTCGTCGGTGTGCTCGCCGGCAGGACAGGAGGGGCACTGGTCGCCAACTCCGGCGAGAGAGCAGTCAGCCTTCTCCTCGTCATGTCCCCAGCACTGCTGGGCAGCATGGGTCTCCCGGCACAGTCCCACCACGCTGGCGGAAATGACGATCGCCAGAAGAAGGAGCGTAACGAACTTGTGCAGGAGGGAATGCGCCATCGGTAATCGGGCCTTTTGATGAAAGTTATGAAAGGATACCCTGACCGTCGAAATTTTGTCAATCATCAATAAAGAAGAGGTGCGGAGTCGCACCCTACCCTCTCCCCTTTTTGGCCCGCACTTTCGGCTTGGCGTGGAACAGGTCGAACTGGACCATGACGTAGCCGTAGTCGATGCCCTTGTCGCTCCCGGAGGCGTCGCGGAAGAAGCCGCCGGTGAAGAAGTGGTCGTAACCGGCGATAAGCGACAGGTTGTCGGAAAAAGCGTAGGTCAGGGTTAAGTCGGTCTCAAGGCCGATACTGCGGCTGAAGCCCGGTTCCACACTGTCGGCACGGAAATAGCGGCCGGTGGCGGAGAGGTTGAGTTCCTTCGTCACGTCGATCCCCCAGCCGAGGGTGTAAATATGGAGACCGCTGGCATGGTGCCCTCCAGCATCCGCCCCTGCGAGTGACCCGACCACGTTCATATCGCCGGTCAGCGGATTGTCGTTATTCGGATTGCGGAACTCCCGGCGGGAGGAAACGCCGGTGGCCGCGTCGCCGGAGCCGGAGCCGAGGGCGTAGCTGGCGAAAAGATGGTTGTGGAACGCGCCAACCGTCGTATCGGCGGACAGATCCACGTGGCCACCATAGGCCGCAATCCGCTCTTTTTCGCCGGTTGCGCCATTGAAGAGCCGCCCCGTCTGGTAGACCGGTTCGATTTCCAGCGTGACCGCACCGATTTCTGCCGTTCCCCGCAGACCCCAGGTGTCCCGTTGCTCGCCGCCATGGTGGTCCACCGAGCCGGTGTCGCGCAGGGCATACGCTTCCAGCGCGTTCCCCTCGGAAAAGGTCCAGGTCCCGTAGCCTCCGGCCAGATCGCCCTTAACCCCGTCGGAGAAGGGGGTGGCATACCAGCCGCCAAGGAGGTCGATGGTCAAGGGCTTGAGCGGAGCGAGCCGCACCCGGAGCGCGTCAAAGCTGAGCCCGTTGTAGAAGGAGTCGTTCCCCAGGACAAAGGCGCTGCCGTAGATGAACTCCTGCCTTCCCGCCTTGAGGGAATACCCTTCCAGCGCCGGATAGCGGAGTTCGGCAAACCCCTGGTAGAGTGAAACCTTGCCGGCATACTGGCTCCCGCCGCTGAATCCGTACCCCTGACCCTCGGCATGGATATCGAGCCAATCGGTCGGATGCCAGTAGGCATAGGGCTTCACCCGGTAGAGGACGCGCCCCTCGCCGTGGCCCGGATTGTAGCTGAAATCGGGAAGCCGGAAGTTGCCAACCCCTTCGCTCCGCAGAAAGCCGTTGACCCCCACCTTGTACATGAACTCCGGCAGCTCCGGCTTGGCGAGCATGCTCTCGATCATATCCCGACGCGTGGCGTACCCTTCCTGCTGGGCGAGCTCGGTCTTCAACGCCTCGTGCAGGGCGGCGATCCGGTCCAGATCCTCCGGTGACACTGCATCACGGCCCAGCCTCACGCACGTTTCCTGAACCTTGAGGATAACGGCAAGAAGGCACGCCGCCGCTTCTCCCCGCGGGCACGGTTGTCCGTCAATTACCACGGAATCGGGGAGCTTGCGGTCGGCTCCATATTTCTGGGCCAGGGCGGCTATTTCACGGCAGGAGGAGGAATCGGCGGACTGCTGCGGGGATGACGAGGACAGCATGAGTGCTTCGGCGAAACAGCGGGGTGAGGGGACAAGAAGGGTAAGGCAAAGGGTTGCAAGGAGCAGATGGTGCATGGGACAATCTCCGTGAGAAGGTGCAGTAACGGCGCGAGATGCGCAAACGTGTTTTGATAATAGATATCAAAATCATCTTTGTCAACGCATTTCTCTCACTGCCACGATTGCATTACGGCATCACGGTCGGGGCACGGGTTACCCCTTCCCGCCACAGACCGGGCAACCCTGCATCGACAACGGCTTCTCCAGCCGGCACCCGGCAAGGAGTTCTTCATTGCGGAAAATCTCCAGGGCGGGACCGTCTGCCTTGACCTCACCCTCGTGGAGGATGATGACCCGGCTGCAGAGATCGAGTACCATGTCCAGGTCATGGCTGGTGAATATCTTCGTATGGCTGAAATCCTTGAGAAGCGCCATGAGCTGGCGCCGGGCATGGGGATCCAGCCCGTCCGTCGGCTCGTCCATGACGAGGATGTCGGGAGACATGGAGAGCACCGTGGCGATGGCCACCCGTTTCTTCTCTCCACCCGAAAGGTTGTAGGGAGGCTTGTCCCGCAAATGTCCGGCCCCGACCTTTTCGAGGGCATCTTTCACCCGCTGTTCCACCTCCATTCCGGGCAGCCCCAGGTTGAGCGGGCCGAAGGCAACGTCGTCATAGACCGTCGGCATGAAGAGCTGGTCGTCCGGGTCCTGGAACACCATCCCCACCGTCCTCCGGATTTCGGGAAGGGTGGCCTTGGTCAGGGGATAGTCACCGATGCGGATTTCTCCCGCCGTGGGGGAGAGAAAGCCGTTCAGATGGAGGAGCAGCGTCGATTTGCCCGCGCCGTTGGCACCGATGATCGCCACCGACTCGCCATGGGTAATGCGGAAGGAGATGTCCCGCAGGGCAACGGTGCCGTCGGGATAGACGTGGCGGAGATTCCTGACTTCAACGATATGATGGCTCATGAAAATATTCCCGTTACGAGCGACCCCATGACCTGGGACAGGTTCAGGAATCGCAGGATGATGAAGAAAGTGGACCAGCTGGAGAGGAAGAGCAGCTCCCTGCCGCCGAAACGTGTATCTGTCCGCGTGTGGAATTCGCCGGTGAACCCCCGTGCCAGCATGGCCATGTGGATCCGCTCGGCCCGTTGCCACGTCCGGAGCAGAAGGTGCCCCACGAGGGAGCCGAAGATCCCCGGTTGCATCTTTCTGCCGAAAGCGCGGAGTTTTCGCGCCCGCTCCATCCGTGATCCCTCATCGGTGAGGACGAAGATGTAGCGGTAGAGAAAGAGGAGCTGAACAGCGAAGACCCTTGGCATCCCGACCCGTTCGAGGGCCAGGCATACGCCGGGGAAGCCGGTCACCCCCACGAGCACTATCGCCGCCCCGACCGTAAGGATCGAACGCATGACGATGGAGACAAAGGAGAGCCAGCCGCCGGTGATGCCGAGCGATCCGACCTGGACCAGCACCTCCCGGTCGAAGATCGGGTTGAACATGCCGACGACCAGGGCAAAGGGGCAGAGAAGGGCAATCTTCTTGAGGATGTAGGGGACCGGAAGATTCCCGAGCGCAATCATTACCACGGGGAAGAGGAAAAAGGGGACGAGCGCGGTCACCTCGTATTTCCCGAACGAGACCACCGTTACGATAAATACGAGGGTCGCCAGAACCTTGGCCCGCGGGTCGAGGCGATGGATCGCCGTATCCCCGTTAGCCAACCGGTCAAGCCTTTTGAAATCGAGGAGTGCGCCGTCGATGGATGCCATGGTGGTCTCTCATAAAACGAGGGAGAGGCAACGCCCCTCCCCCAATCTTTGCAATGGATAGGCAATCTGTTCCCGGTTCGTCAGGCGGACTGGTGCCGCTTTCTGAGGAGAAACCCGATCAGGAGGGCGAACGCCAGGGAAACGAGCGCGCCGATGACCCCGGAGACGCTGGTGCCAAGCCTGCTCCCCTCTGCGTTTTTCCTCCCGGCATGTTGTGACTCGCCCTTTACCGTTTCGCCGGAGGTCCTGAAGGAATAATCCGGCAGCAGGGCTGTCTTCTTCTGCACCTCGGCCAACGTTCCGTGAAGCCCCTGCGCCGGACCGGCCAGTTCTTCCTTGCCGGTCACTTTGGAAATGGCCCATTCCAGGCCGTCGGGGTCTTTTGAGGCAAACCAGGAAACGATACCTCCGGTCAGAACGGCAACGGCCAGAAAAGCGAGCAGGACACCACGCACCGGGTGGCTGCCGGCGGATTTCGCCTCGGGGGAAAACTGAATGAGTTCCGGCCGGGCCTTGTACACGAACGAGACGACTGCCGCGGTTACAAACCCTTCCACAATGCCGATGGCAAGGTGAATCGGCTGCATCATGACGACAAACGTGGAGAACGGCAACGACGTCTGCCCCGATGTGACGGTTTCAAGGACCACCCCGAACGCACCGAGCTGTAATCCGGTGACGGCGGCAACGATCGCCGCCATGGTCATGCGCGGCCTAGTCGGTTGCGCGCCGACCAGTTGTCTGTAGACGAAGGGATAGGCGATGAACGCCGGGAAGAACCCGAGGTTGAAGATATTGCACCCCAAGGCCAGCAGGCCGCCATCGGCAAAAAAGAGGGCCTGGATCACCAGGACCGAGGCGATGGTAAGGAACGCTGCGTAGGGGCCAAGCAGGATGGCGAGCAGGAGCCCACCCCCCAGATGACCGCTGGAACCGGTCGCCGGGATGCTGAAATTGATCATCTGGGCGGCAAAGATAAATGCCCCAAGCACCCCCATAAGGGGGACCCTGCTGTCATCAAGTTCGGTTCGGACCTTCTTTGCGCAGTAGGCAATGGTTCCGGCCGAAGCCGCCCACATAGCTCCCCCCACCGCAGGGGATAACAGCGCGTCTGCCATGTGCATGACCACGTGCTCCTTGACATCAGGGCCCGGCAACCGGTCGCCCTGGTGTTACTTAATATAAAAATGTAACACTCTGTTGGTAGCATTCCAACCTGTGGATGTCAACGATTTATTGCAGGACAGAAGAAAAACCGTAAACCGCCACCAGACCGGGCTTTAATGAGTTGGGAGCTGTCACGATAGCCACAAAAAAATGGCGGATTCCGATTGAATCCGCCGTGGTTACTGACCGAAATTTTAGATTCCGCACAGAAATACGTCCCTACGGAACGGAACAGACCCTATCTCCTGACGAATATCTCCCTCGCCATGGCAGTATCGATGGCGAATTCGGAGAACCCGACCCTGAAGATGTAGGAAGGGAAACTCTGCATCAGGATGATCCGGTTGCCGGGAAGGACCCCCATGGCCATCAGCTTCTGCATCTTCTTGCTGTCCTCGGTCAGGATGTAGGCGATCTCCCCCTCTTCACCCGATTTCAGCTCAGTCAGCGGTACAACCCCCAGATCGCCGCTCTGCCGCGCCTCCGCGCAACAGTCGCCGGGTGGGATCGTCTTGCCATGGGGGCAGGTGGTGGGATGGTTCAGCATGGCACAGACCTTTGCATCCACACCTTCGTTGAGGAGATGCTCGAACTGGCACGCCTTGTCCTCGGCAGTCTCCCCCCGGATGTTGAGGACGTCCATCATCAGTCGTTCAGCCAGTCGGTGACGCCTGATGGTCTTGCGCCCCTCCTCCTTCCCCTCGGAACGGAAATAGACCCGTCCCTCCCGCACCTCGATCAAAGCCAGACCGGTCAATTCCTGATAGGCCGGGTCATCGGCCGCCACACTGATCCGCTCCTGTTCCTGGAAACCACGTCCTTCCTCCTCCACGGCAATCCAGAGCTCTTCAAGAATTTCTTCGGCTTTTTCGGACAGTTTCATGCTGCATATCTCCTTTTGAAAAATACCTGATTAGTACTAATTTCCCGCTCGTCCCTTCTCCCTGAGGGAAAAGGTGGCCAAAGGCCGGATGAGGAGGGGGGACAGTGTCAGGCAAATCAACGCTGCACCCTCACCCGCCTGTTCAGGGACAATCACATGGTTTGCCCCTACGATTTCCTGCCGAATACTTCTTTCAATTTTTTCACTACCGCCGGTTCGACAGGATTCTCATAGAGGCACTTGGGGCAGCGGATTGAATGGCACGGCTTCCCGCACTTGCCACACCCCTTGATTCCCTCTTCTTCAGTATACTCATGTCCGCAAAATCCGCATCGTATCATTATAACCTCCGAAATCAAGGTTCTAGTCCCTGATCCCTGGCCCCTGCCTGTCGCCTTACAAAATCCCCGTCATCAGAAAAAACCGGTTGAGCAGCCAGCCGCTCCCGAAGGCGAGCACGCTGACGAACAGACCGATTCCCAGAGCCACTTTCATCCCCCGCTCCTTCTTCATGATAAGAAATTGGGCAACGCAGGGGATGAAGAGGGTAAGGGTCACGGCGGCCACCGTCAGCTGGCGTGGATTCAGGAGCCCCTTGGTCTGCAGGTCGTAGAGTCCTGCCGCGCCGTAATCCCGACGGAAGAAGCCGAAGATGAAGGCGACTGCCACTTCCTTGGGAAGACCGATGGCTGCCATGAGTGGGCTCAAACCCTCCACCGCTATCTCGAAGAAGTGGGTTATCTTGCCGACCCAGAGAAGCACCGAGGCGAGGATGAAGAGCGGCAGAATCTCCATGAAGTACCACTGCATGCGGGTATAGGTCTTGGTCATAATATTAGAGAGCTGGGGGAGCCTCATGGGTGGCAGCTCCATGTAGAACATGGGGGTCTCCCCCGGCATGATCCTCGCGGCCAGAAAGCCTATGACGAGAAAAATGACGAGCAGACAGACACTCCAGGCGAGGAGCGCTCCCGGCGCCTTGGAAAGGAGCGCAATGATCACCCCCAGCTGGGCGGAGCAGGGGATGGCCAGGGCCAGGAGCAGGGTGGCGATGATCCGCTCCCGCACCGTTTCCAGGGTACGGGTTACCATGGTTGCCATGGTGTCGCAGCCGAAGCCGAGCACCATGGGAATGACCGCCCGTCCTGTGAGGCCGATCTTTTTGAATACCCGATCCACCAGAAGCGCCAGGCGGGGGAAATACCCGCTGTCCTCCAGAATGGAAAAGAAGAGGAAGAAGGTCGCCACGATGGGGAGGATGATCCCCACCGCATAGCGGAGCCCGAGGGTTATGATGCCGTATTCCCCGACGAACAGTTCCTGGATAACCTCCCACGGGATGACGGCCTTGGTGAGGGCGGTTATCCAGGGGTTGAAATGATTCTCGAACAGCCCTTTTTCCAGTAAGTCCACCAGGGTCCCGGCACCGAAATCGCCGACAAACTTGTAGAGGCCAAAGTAGAGGACCACCAGCAGGAGAGGTACCCCTGTCAGGGGACGGACCGCCCAGCGTGAAAGCCTCTCGTTGAAGGTCACACGCCGCTGGGAGGGAACCCGGAAGACATCGCCCAGCAGTCCCGTGACGATCCCTTTCCGTTCCATGGAGAGGTCCATATGGAAGGATTCCCGCCGTTCGAAACACTTCTCCTTCACCTGGGCTGCAATGGCCGTGTAACCCTCGCCCTCCCGCTCCTTCACCAGTGCAGTCACTTCGTCGTCCCGCTGCAGGAGGAGCAGGGCAAGGGATTTGGAGGAAATCGGGTAGCTGCCGTGAATAAGGGTCGCTACGCTGTCGATGTCCCCTTCAAGCCGCCGGCTGTAACCGAACACTGCATGGGTTTTCCCCGTATAGGTCGCGATGGCGCGACGGATCTCCGCCAGCCCCCGCTTCTTGGCGGTAGCCGCTCCGATCACCGGGATGCCGAGCTTTTCCTGCAACAGCGGAATATCGATGGTGAGCCCCATGCTCTCCGCCTCGTCCATGATGTTAATCACCAGTACCACCGGCAGCCGGGCGTCGATAAGCTGGAGGGTCATGGACAGCATCCGTTCCAGGTTACGGGCGTCGATGACATGAATAACCACGTCGGGCAATTCGTTGAGGAGTATCTCCCGGGCCACCCGCTCTTCTTCCGTTATGGGGAGGATGGAGTACATCCCCGGCGTGTCTATGATCTGGAACTGCTCGCCTTCGATGGTCGCCGAACCGCGTGAAACTTCCACCGAAGTGCCGGGATAATTGGAGACCGTCACATAGGCGCCGGTCAGGGCGTTAAAGAGGACACTCTTCCCCACGTTCGGATTACCTACCAGCACTACCTTCCGGGCGTGGGAGGGGGCATCATCATGGGGAGTGTGACAACTTGCTTTCTTCTTGAAGAATGACATTTACGGTACTACCTTTCTTCGCTGCTTCAGCTGATGTTTATGAATATCACTTTCAATGTTCTCGGAAAAATTTTTAGTTTTGAATCCGCCAGAGAGACTCGGGGGCAGAAAGAGAATCCTGACAAACAAAACAGCACATGTAAGACATACCGATTCTCCCCTGTGACTCCGTGGCTCTATGGCAAAGGTCCCCTAATGACACTTGGGGCAGAGTCCGTAGATTTCCATCTTGTGGGTTTCGATCAAAAACCCGTGAGACGTGGCCACCTCGTCCTGCAACTTTTCAATAACGGGGTTCTCGAACTCGACGATGGTACCGCAATGGGTGCAGACCAGGTGGTCATGGTGCTCCCCCTCGTTGACGTGCTCGTAGCGGGTCTGGCCATCGCCGAACTGGATCTCGCGGGCAAGCCCGGCCTCCGCGAAGAGTTTCAGGGTGCGGTAAACGGTGGCATAACCGATATTGGGGTGCTTGGCTCGGACCTTCAGGTAGAGTTCCTCGATACTCATGTGGCGGTCCGAAGCGAGGAAGAAATCCAGAATGGTATCACGCTGCCGGGTAGTCTTGAGCCCCTTACGGGCGATAAAATCACTGAAAGCTTTCTTCTTGACCCGTTTCACGCACACCCCCTTATATTGAAAGTGATTTTCATAATAGTTATCCGGCAAGACAATGTCAACAGATTTTTTTTACGCCCCGCTTTAGCTCGAAACCCCAGGGGGAAAGAATTTGATCTATATAATTTTCGGAATATATGGTAGCATGGCGGTCAGGAGGGAAACAGATGAAAGATCTGCTTATTATTTTCGGCTTCGTGGCATTCTGGATCGTACTGCAGAAGTACATCCTCCCCCGGTTAGGAGTCCCCACCTGAATGGCTGATTCCTGCGCTCCCGAGGATCGGGAGAAAAAAAAGAACCAGCCATAACAACAACGGGCAACCAGCTCTGTACCTGGTTGCCCGCAATTCCTTACCCCTCGCCCCTCACTCCTCCAGCACCAGGAGGTACCCGTCTGGATCGAAGCACCAGAACTCCTTTGTCCCGTATGGCTTCTCCTCCAGAGGGTAGAGAACCGTCAAATCCTCCTCCAGAATCGCGTCAAAAACATCCTCAATGTCAGTCACCCGGATATGGAACGTAATCCCCACGCCTTTCGGGTAATCAGCCAGCCGCTCAGCCAGAACCGGATGGGCTCTCCCGACCGCATCCTCATCCACAAAGATCAGTTCCAACCCGTCTTGCCGCAGCACGAGATGTTCCGGAGCCCCCCGTGAGGTCAGCGCCCTCTCAATGGGGAGCTCCAGGATACCGGCATAGAATGCCTCCGTCGTACCGAGATCGGCGACCGCAAGCTGAAGAGAGACCGTCGCCGGTGCGGCACCCATGCTACTCCCCAAACCAGATGGTCGTGTAGCGGCTCAGCACTGTCAGGTAATTGGTGAATACCATCACCCCGACGATGACGAGAAAGACCCCGGTAACGATTTCGAAGATACGGATGTATTTTTTGAAACGGTTGAAGACAACGAGAAACTGATGCATGGCCAGAGCAGCCAGGAAGAAGGGAATGGCAAGTCCCATGGAGTAAGTGAGCAGCAGCGCGATCCCGTGCGCCACCGTCTCCTCCGCCGCTGCCACCATGAGTATGGAGGCGAGAATGGGGCCGATGCAGGGGGTCCAGCCCGCAGCAAAGGCAAGTCCCACGAAAAAGCTCCCCGCGTAACCGACTGGCTTGCGGTGCAAGGCGATGCGTTTCTCGCCGAGGAGAAACTTGATCGGGAAAAGCCCCGTAAGGTGAATACCGAACAGCACGATGAGCACGCCGCCGACCCGGCGGATGGCCACCATGTGCTCCTGCATGAGGCCGCCGATAAACGTGGCAGAGGCGCCGAGCAACACGAAGACAACCGTGAAGCCGGAGATGAAAAGCAACGTATGAAGGATGGTCTGCTGGCGGACTTCGTGGGTCGGATGCTCCGACTGGAGCTCGGTAAATGAGAGACCGGTTATGTAGGTGATAAAAGAAGGAATGAGGGGGAGAACGCAGGGAGAAAGAAAGGACAGAAGCCCTGCCACGAAAGCCCCCAGAAATGTTATGTGACTTGCTTCCATGTCAGACCTCTCAGTTCTTCGTCAATCCGTCCAGGTAGCCGATCACCTCAGGATTGCTCCAATCCATGGGGCCGACGACTTTTTTCAGTATAACACCCTTCATATCGATGATAAAGGTTTCCGGTACCCCCGTGATGCCGTAAATATTGCCGACAGCACGGTCGGAATCCAGGAGTGCCGGCAGCGTATTTTCCGATTCCCTGAAATAGGTCTCGACGGCCTTTTTGCCCCCCTCGTCAATGGAAACTGCGAGCATCTGGAACGGCTTGTTCTCCATGGCACCGTTAAGCTTTACCATGGAGGGAACTTCTTCACGGCAGGGAGGACACCAGGTGGCCCAGAAATTGAGGAGCACCACCTTACCCTTGAGAGAGGACAGGCGGACTTCCTGCCCGTCAAGGTTCTTGAGGGTGAAATCCGGCGCCTGGCTCCCTTCCCGCGCCACTGGTTTTCCCGCCGCACCGTTCTGTTCCTTGGAACAGCCAGCCAGGACAACCATTAAACACAACATCGACCAGATTATGACGTTCTTCATCGTATTCGCTCCTGTTGAGAGATAATGATTATTGCCAAATCACATTGGAGGGGGGGATGTGGTGTCCCCGCAACAACTACTGCCATGAGCGTCAAGCGCAACACGTCACTCCGCTCAGGGGGTCACTTTACGTCCAGTTTCAGACTAAATGCAAGGGATTTTTCCGTGGTACCAATCGGTGGGTAAGATGGGAGGGGAGAACAGCCGCCTCTTCAGAGGCGGGAACTGCGACTGCGTCGGGGGACTCCCGTGTATTCCTGCAGTATCCTGCGGGAACTCACCGCGAGGGGGAGGAGACGTTCGTGCCGGGCCAGGACTTCTTCCAGGGAAGAACCATCGTTAATGATGACATCGTCATCACCGAAGTAGGTCCTGGCAAAATGCCGGCCGTCGGTGCGGCAGTAAACCAGGACCTCATAGCGGTCGCCCTGGAATTCCATTTCCGTCTTGTGTACGAGCTTCTCGTCGTTCATCGGCACAAATCCATTCACAATGCACTTAAATTAACATCTTTGCATTTATGAGCAATTTCTGCGCCAACAACTTAACAGAGGCTAACATGCTGAATTACAGTGGAAAACAATTTTAAAATATTGTTATTTAACGGAAGGTTCTGCTATTTAGCGCGGGTCACTACGTAGTCTGCCAGGCCTTGGAGTGCGGTTTTGCCGGGGGATTCTGCAAAGGTGTCGAGATGAACCTTGGCCCGTTCGATATATTCCCGTGCCTTATCCATAGCATAGTCAATACCACCGTAAGCAGTGACGAGATCGAATACTGCATGGAAGTCCTCCGCGGCAAGAACATCTTTGGCGACGATGTCACCGATCAGTTCACGTTCCGCAGATGTGCAGCGCTCCAGGGTATGGATCAGCGGGAGAGTTATCTTCCCTTCCTCAAGGTCATGGCCGATGCTTTTACCGAATTCGTCCTCGGTGGCCACATAGTCCAAGGTATCGTCCATCATCTGGAAGGCTATCCCCAGATCCATGCCGAAATCACGCAGGGAGTCTTCCTGTTCGCGGGGAGCCCCACCCACAATTGCACCGGCATGACAGGCAGCGGAGAGAAGTATGGCTGTCTTGCAGCGAACCACTTCCACGTAGCGCTCCTCCGTCATATCAAGATCGCTCGTGGAGACAAGCTGGAGCACCTCCCCCTCAGCGATGAGGGTGGTTGCGTTGGAAAGGACTGCGAGGACCCGCAGGTCGCCATCGGCCACCATGAGGGAAAAGGATTTGGAGAAGAGGAAATCCCCAACCAGGACGGACGCCTCGTTACCCCAGAGGGTATTGGCGGAGGCGATACCACGACGGAGGTTGGCATTGTCCACCACATCGTCGTGGAGCAGGGTCGCAGTGTGGATGAATTCGACAACGCTCGCCAGCGGCACATGGCGCTCGCCGCGATAACCGCAGAGATTTGCCGCGAGGAGCAGGAGAGCAGGCCGTATGCGCTTGCCGCCGCTGGACACGACATACTCCGCTACCTTGCGGATAAGCGGCACGTTTGACTGCAGGTCTTTCTTGAACTGCAGTTCCACATTTTTAAGATCTTCCCCGATCAGGGCAAGCGCTGCGTCCATCAATGAACCTCGTCTCGTAATGGGGCAATAGTAAAGGAATACCGGCGTTTTTGTCAAAGTTTTTCTGGTCGAATGGCTTGCCTCGGCGCTTTGCACGGCAAAATGGCACATTTACCGTTGATTTTAGGGCGCTCTTCATCTACCATCAGCTGGCAAATCACGGTAATATTGAGGAGCGTACCATGACCCAGACGCTAATCCCCCACATACTGCTGGTCGACGATTCAGATGCCATTCTGAAGATGCTTAGCCGGTTGCTGGAAGGGAGGGGATACAGGGTAAGCTGCGCCACGTCCGGCGAGGAAGCGCTCAAGCTGTTCCGCGACGAAACATTCAATCTCGTTCTCGTTGATATACTTCTGCCGGGAATGAGTGGTCTCATCCTCCTTAAGCTGATCAAGGAAATAAACCCGGATACTGACGTGGTCATCGTCAGCGGCAACGCATCGACCTTCACCGCCATAAAGGCGCTCCGTCTCGGCGCTTACGACTACATCGTGAAACCGATCGATGACGACGCGATACTTTTCAACGTGGTGGATCGGACTTTGGAGAAACAAGCTCTCAGGCATGAAAACCGGCGGCTCTTCAGTGATCTCTCCATCAAGAACCAGCAACTGGAAGCGTCCCTTGAGATGATGAAAACCGTCAACCGGGTCTGCGCCATGATCGCATCCACCCTGGAGATCGGCGATATCCTCCGCATGCTCGTTGAGAGCGCGGTTGAGCAGCTGAAAGCAAAGAAAGGCTACCTGCTCCTCCTTGACAAGGGGGGGACCACCTTCGGAATGAAGGTTTGCGTCGGCATCGATCACAACCTGGCCAAGCGCTTCGTGCTGCGCCACGACCAGGGGATAAGCGGACTTGTGGCATCCAGCAACAAACCGCTCCGCATTGATACGGATGTGCCGGCGGCCCTTACCCACCGCCTCCTGGAGGAAGACTTCAGCGGCGACCTGTTCAGCACGCCGGGCATCCTGTCGATCCCCCTCCGGGTCAAAGACCGGGTGGCGGGAGTAGTCAACATCTCTGGGCGCCATGACGGCACCACCTTCACCGATGCAGAGGTGGAATTCATGACCACCCTGGCCACCCACGCCGCCATCGCCCTCGACAACGCCGGGCTGATCTACAAGCTGAAGCGCAACGGCCACTGAACTCCCCGCTCCTTCTTCCCTACGTCACATGGAAACGGGTCGATGCGTATGGCATCGACCCGTTTCGTTTGTTAAGAAGACTGAGAGGATCTTGCCTCCCGACCTTCCTACCACGCCCCTTTGCAATTAAGGACCATAACTCCTGGTATTGTACTCTTGGCGATAACGGTTATGGTCGGTATCGGCAGGATAATTCTCAACCGCCGGATCATAAGGGAAATTGCTCATTGCGGCAAACGGCAATGGTTCAACCGTGTTGGGTATGCTGACATTATTCTGTGCCTTGTAATAACCATCAAAATAGAGAAGAAACCTTCGGGAAGTGCCGGCAGGCCTGCTGCTCTCACCACCATACTTAAGCGACAACTGGTCGCCTTTCCCGAATATGACAAATTTGTCATCGGTCCCTGTCAACAAAGGCGTAACATCGCCAAACCGGGTGTAGTTGCCCGGCATGTATGACTGTGTAGTGTCAACAAGACTGCTGTATATATAACGGTATATGGCATCACTGCCCACTGTCGGGTCCACCCCGTGATAGTCGAGACTTGCCGACTGGAGCGGCACGACATTGAGGCTTACCGGCTCATCGGCAGTGGTGTCAAAGGATATGGCATCGATGTCGGTTTTATACAGGAAGCTCAGCCGCACCTTGTAGACATTAGTCAGGAAGATGTTGGAGATATCCAGGACATAGGGTCTGCGGAACCCCTTCGGTATTGGAAGTTGTTTCGTTGTAGCCGGAACGACCACCCAGTTCCCGCTGGCGTCCAGCACCTCGAGCAGGGTGCGTTGTCCGTTTTTGTCGAGGGAGCTTGCCCGTTGGTTGCCCGCAGGAGTGGTGGGGAATTCGCTCACGGCATCAATGACCAGCTTTATCTGGGACGCCTGCGACTGATCTCCCAAATCGAGTTCCACGGTCTGCCAGTTGAAATCCAGATTCCTGTCATTGCTCAGGACGAGGTAATTCCCGTCTGATGTTGCAAGTTGAGGAGCAACGTCGACACCTGTCTCCACCAATGTCATGCTCCGGGGAACCTGCAACGTTTTGGCGACCGTATGGACAAGCGTGCCCGGGTCCACGTAAGAGGTGCCGGTGAAAAATATCTCGGAGTAGATGTTCCGGTCCTCCGGATAGTCAAGGGTATAGAGTTTCAGGTTATCCAGGTAGTCAGTTTCTTCCCTTTCCTCAACAATTCGCAATTGATAACTGTTGTCAGACGTCTTCGCCGGCTCGTTCAACAGAAGATAGTAATCATTGGGATTGGGTTTCAGGAAGCCAGTCGAGTATTTGAGCCCCAGTTTTCCCTTCGTATAAACGTCCGATTCAAAGGCAAACTGCTGCCCGTCCCAGGTGTACACAATGGGACAGGTATATGAACAGGGGCCGGTATCGGTGATGATAAATGAATTTACCGACGACCAGGGGCCAAGGGCCAGGTTCAGGGAATTCCGTGCCTGGATCCGCCAGTAATAGGCATTGGTAGTGGTCAGCCCCGTCCCCCAGGTTGTGGCTGTAATCCAGCCGGAAGTATAGGAAACCGTGGCAAACGAGGGATCCGTACTTACCTGAACATTATATTCCACCGGTGTGCCGATGGAATTCCAGTTGAGGTATATGTAGTAATAATTACCGCAACTCCAATCGGAGAAACCGTTCGCGGGCGATACCAACACGGGCGCGGGGGGCGGGGCACCATCAGTAATGGAGAAACTGCCAACGGCCGACCACGCTGAGACCGGATCCTGGAGCGTGGTATGGTTGCCGTCCCGCGCCTGAACCCGCCAGTACCAAATAGAGTTGGTGGCAAGGGTCGGCGTCCAGCTTGTCCCGGCAATCCAGCCGGAACTCTGCTTGTTGGCGGTAGTGAAACTGCTGCTGGTATCCACTTCCACATTGTACTGGATCAGGCCACCGTCCGGATCGGTGGAGGCGTTCCACTGGAGGGTAACCGGCGTACTCGTTGCACTGACCATGTTGGCATGCGCCACAAGAGTCGGAACCGTTGGCGGAACAGAAACGTAGAAGGTTTGATCACCCGAGGTTATCGACCTGCCGGTACCGGAGACGGAGCGCACCTGATAGTGGTAGGTACTGTGATTGGTCAGTGACGAAAACTGCACACTATGGCCTGCTACTAGGGAACTATTGCCAGCCGTCAAACCATAGCCGGTCGTGAGGCCATAATCAATATAGGAGGTCGCAACTAGGTTGGTGCCCCAGGTTATGGTTGCATAGACATTGCTGAGAGCTGCCACGAAGCTACCTGCCGACGGGCCTGAGACAATGGCAATGGGAGGCTCATAGGCCCATGGCGTTACAACGTTCCAGCTCTGGTCGGTACCGTTGCCAGTGTTGCTTTCGTGGCAGGCAGGCCAGTAGGTGCCGGGATTTCCATCGCCGTAACTGTCATAAACCCCGGGTATACGGCCATGGCCAGCACCGATATCGCCAGAACTTGCCCACTGCGTATAGGCGGACGGAGTATACCACGTGCGACCCTTATGCCGTGAATCAAGACAGTTGGATACCATCAGCCGGGGAAGGACCGAACTGGTATGGGGGGCATGGCACTTGGAACAGGTGTAGGCATGTTTGATCGTCCCATTGGCGGTTTTCCACCCCTTGACTGACTCGTGAATCCGGTCCTTGCTCTTCCATGTATGGGTAGTGCCATCGGTAAGGCTGTTCTTTGAATGACACTGAAGACAGAGACCTGCAAATTGGTCAACTGACTCATTGACTCCAGCAACTGTATCGCCAATACGTGAACCAAAGGTATTCTGATCGATGTGATAGGTGTTCGGCTCGGTCAATGCTGTCTGGGGCGAGTTATTCTTGGGGGACACATCCTCCCTGTAGGGAGAGGTGAGCCAGGTACCTTTCAGGAGCGGCACAGCATACTGCTGGTTGGCTCCCAGGGTTGGACTCACTCCGTGGGGGTCGTGGCAGGGGGTGCAGAGCCCGTCGACGGACCCCATGGGGGTGCTGGAGAGGGGTGACGTGGCACCGAAGTGCCCCCCTTTGATAAGATTCATCTTCTTATAGGAATATCTCGTCTTGGCTCCGGCGGTACTGTATCCCATGTAAGGAGAATCCCAGTAACCGAGGATGGCCTGGCTGGCACCGTAGGTAGAAGTGTATCCCCAAGGGGTGGTGTATCCCCGGAAGGCAACTGCTTGGGTCGGTGTGGCACTCATGTGGCAGTCCAGGCAGATGCTGGCGCCGGGATTGCGTACGTTCCTGTCCGCTGCGCTCCCCCCCCCCTGGGGCTTGTAATTGGTCGTATAGCCGCCGATACCATTGACGGTCTCCTTCAGCAGACCGCCCCGCTTATTCCCCGTGGCGCTGGAGTAGCGGCTGGTGATCCCCGCCACGCTGGAGCCGTGGGAGTTGTGACAG
>PJFC01000003.1 GCA_003574885.1 Geobacter sp. | reverse complement strand
GGTCACACCCGTTCCCATCCCGAACACGGAAGTTAAGCCTCTCTGGGCCAATGGTCCTGCACGGGCAGCTGTGTGGGAGAGTAGGTCGCCGCCGGGAATTTTATTGAAAGCTCCACCATTCATGCGAATGGTGGAGCTTTTTTTTTGTTTAAAGATTCTGGTCCCCAGACTTTCAGTATCTTCAATCGTAAAGCTATCTGATGCCTGACGGGAGATGGACCGTTTCGAGTAACCTCTCTAGGTAACGAGAGTTCATCTGCTTGCTGGCCAGGAGCTGTTTCAGAGGGGGAAACCTGAGAATCACCCCGAGAATTGCGGCCATTACCCGATGGCTGGTGAGTGCCTGATTGTCAAAAATGAGGTTTTGCAGGCAGTTGCGTTCGACCGCCATAAGTACGACGCGGTGGGCGGAGTTTACGGGGGTGATGACCCTTGGCGTGCGCGATTCGAGGCGAAGTGCTCCGAAACGGCATGCTCGGACGCAGAGGCCGCAGCCGATGCAGCGCTCCATGTCGATGCGGGGTTTCTTCATGCCTGTCGGAACGCTGTCGGGAACCGAAGTAAGGAGAATAGCCTCCATCGGACAGGCAGCTGCACATCTGCCGCAGCCGGCGCACTGTTCCTCCCGGATAATAGGCACAAAATTGGTGGTATGGATCGGATGAAGGTTGGCAAAGCGCCGTGCAGCGAGCAGTGCATCGCAGCAGCAACTGCAGCAGTGGCAGATGAAATTGACTCCCTCACGGACATTGTCGCCAAACTGGACAAGTTGCCGGTCACGAGCCTCCTGGAGTAGATCGAGTGCTTCGCTTGTCTCGACCTGTCTGGCATGGCCATGACGGATGAGCGGCTCAGTCACCGTGTTGAGTGTCATGCAGATTTCCTGCGGTGCCGTGCATGCCTTCCCGATGTGGGACATCTTGTGTCGACAGTAGCAGAGCCCCACACCTATTTGCCGTGCGGTGCGGATTACCTCGCTTGCACGCTCGTAGTCGAGCACCAGACTGGCGTTTTCGGATGAAAGTGCCGGTTCATGCACGAACACTCTCCCCAGTTTTGTCTCTCCGCGGGTGAAAAGGTCGCGTATGAAATCCTCCTCGACGTTGAGGTACTGGTAGAAGAGTTCGCTCAGTGTCTGCTGGTCGATGTCGTTGCGGACACGCATGAGTGAGAATTCGAAAAATCCAGCCATGGGGGGAGGGAGGATATAGAATGTTTCCTCGTCACGCGTCAGGTCAAGGAGAAGTGCCCGGCTTGCAAGTCCGTCCAGTAGAGACCTGGCTTCGCGCTCCGTCATGTTCCAGACTCCTGCAGCACGCTTCGCGGTGAAGGGCATGACAGGCAGACGGGATACGAGCTCTGCTTCCCGTTCGCTGATGAGCAGGGCGAGGACTTCGTAGAGTAGCGGAGACGGGAACGCCCCCTGGGGGAATCGGTTGAGACGTTCCACTAGCTGCCGGTAACCTGTTTTAGGCATGTGGTGGGACATGGTTGGCCCTCTACAGCAGGGAAATGTTGCTTGCAAATCTATTGTGACACATCCGGAATGGAGTAAATCACCACCGGTATGAGGCACAAACGGTGCGATCTAATAGTAAGAAAACCGGACTGATAAGCAGGTATGTGCAGACATCATGATATGACAGTCAACCTTTAGGTATCTGAAGAAAAGCACACGGATACACAATTACCTTTAGATTGACGCGATGTGATTGTTCTTTGGAAACTGCTTCTAGAATGTCATGCCAATCTTCAGTGACATTAATGCCCGGCACACGAGGCGGCAGCTCAACAGATTGATCACCTGTTCGATAAAGCCATATAGGATTTAACGGTTTTTTGTCATCACTCTCGTGGTGTTGGACAGACAGGTACTTATTGAGGCGGGCGCTTAACGCGCGTTGCGATACGTGACAGATCTTACCCACGATTTTTCTAAAAGGCATCACCGAGAGAAGTCTCAGGATATGTTTGACCTTATGGAATTGCGGCGGATTTACCAGGGGCCAAATATTGTGAAGCCCCAAACCTTCATTGCAGGAGGCAATCGCAATTCTCGACACGCATCTTTTGCAATTATCTAGTGGCACAAATCCTTTCATTTTTGCGAAGGTGAGGTACGAATCATTTGGATATGTGTTGGAAATTACAACATCTACATCGTCATGTTTCAGCGTGCAGAATGTTTCATGATAGAAAGATATAGCCTCAGGGAAATATCTACGCGGGTCTCCACAATACATTTTGATTATGCTGCGATTGGCGTCGATTATTACTGAAACAGTTGATTCCATACCGATCATTTTAGCAATTTCATCCAGTTCCCTGCGAAAAACAGTATCAGTATTGGTATCACCCCAACTAATCGCCTCGTGTCGAAAATGCAGGTGATAGATAGTGCTAATCCCCAGGACACCTAAAACAAGTTTTGATCCTCCGCCAAATCCTGCCGGAGAATTGGGATAAATCCCTCCAACACCGATGACAACATCGGAGCCCAAAATTGCTTTGTTAACGAATACCGGGGTGCCGTTAGTTGTTGTGCCAATTCTTTTCACATCGGTGAAGCAGTCATGTACGAGCAGTCGGCAGGGTTCGGCTTCATTGCCGACTTTTTTCAGAAAGGCGTCAGATCGTGGTTTGCCGTGGGTACCTGTTGCCATCAAAATTGTAATGGCGTCAACGGGTATGCCTGCCGCACAAATACTTCTTATGAGTAACGGCATGACTTCCGAGGCGGGGGTTGGGCGAGTCATATCATCAACAATAATCAGCGGCCGCGATTTTCCCTTGCACAGTTCTGTTACAGACGCCTGGCCGACAGGTTGTTCAAGAATTCCCGCCATCTCTGCAGCCGTAAGAGGTGGCGGGGTGAGAGGCCATAATACGTTCACCTCCCAGCCAGCAGGAAACTGTAAATCAACTGGTGTATCGCCGGACCAGGCGCCTGTTTTTAGAGATATTGTCGATTCCATAGTGCCGGTGTGAAGTTCTCCCCCAATAGAGTGCATTCTTGCCGTGCAAGAACTGTATATTGCAGACTTTAGCATATTCTAACATGCTCCGGCCGCAAGTCACACGTTGGCACCCTTTTCTTGGTGCATGAAATGCCGCGTCAACCAGAATAAAGAAGAGATATTGTAATGAACAACACTAATCACGTCACCTTCCGGTAGTGGCGCATCGTAGTCTCCTTACACGTCGATATTTTCCTGGAATAGCAGGGTAAGAGTGTTGAGCTCCAGTGCAGCCAGGCTTCCCAGACCGGGAGCACCGGCGTAGACGCAACCGTTATCCAGGGTTATGAGGTCGGTTGCCATGCTTGCCTCGATGGCTTTACGGGTTGTTGGGGTATGTCCGCAGACCAGTTTGCGCCCATCCAGTTTTATGCTGTCTACCTTGGTGGAGCGGACCCAGAGCATTGCTTCCCGATCGCTGAACGGATCGTCAAGGGTGAAATTCAGACCGGCATGGACGAGGACGACATCGTCCAGTTTCATATACAGAGGGAGGTCGGAAAGTATGGCGCGGTGGGGGAGGGGTAACTCGCAGGCATCCTCCACTCCGTAGCTTGCCAGGGTGGCGTAGCCGCCGTTGAGCATCCAGAGCCGGAACGAAGTTCGGTCACGGCAGGCGTCCAGCAGCATCTCCTCGTGGTTGCCTCGCAAAGGGTGGACAGCGAGCCCTTCCTGGCTCCAGGAGCGGATAAGTTCAATCACTTCCCTGCTGCGGGGCCCGCGGTCGATATAGTCTCCCAACAGGTAGAGTGCGTCCGCTTGCCCAGGCTGAAGTACATCTTCAACCAGATGTCGGAGGGTGAGGGCGCATCCGTGGATATCGGGAATGACGAAACGTCGGGAGGTCATGGCGACAATTATACACAATAATACCCCCTTCGCGTGTAACTGTGTCTATGGTATTGTTGTAATGTTGTCGCACAAAGGCGGCGCTCTGGAGGGACCATGAGCCTTTTACTGTTCACATTCATACTGGTGTACGGCGGTGTCCATGTCTACACCTTTTTCAAGGTACAGCATGCCATTGGTTTTGGCCCATTGCCCGGCGCTTTGCTTGCTCTTTTTTTTGCGGTGATGGTGATTGTCCCGCTCTTGGTCCGCTCCATCGAACGACTGGGGCACGAAACGGCGGCCCGTTTCCTTGCATATGCGGGCTACAGCTGGATGGGGTTTCTCTTTTTCTTCTTTTCCGCGGTAGTTGTCATCGATTGCTACCGTCTTCTTCTCTTCCTGGTTGCACATCTCTGGAATCTCGACCTTGACCGGTTTACTGTATCTCCCCGCACAGCGTTTTACGTCCCCCTTGCCTGGGGGATGGCGACGTCGGCTTATGGTTATTATGAGGCGAGGGATATCCGCACCGAGCATATAGTGCTCAGAAGCTCCAAAATCCCCCCTGACGCTGGAAAACTGGTCATTGTGCAGATGTCTGACGTTCATCTGGGGCTGATCGTCAGGAAAGAACGCCTGGCGACGATGCTGACCAAAGTCAGAGCAGCAGCTCCAGACCTCCTTGTCGTCACCGGTGACCTGGTGGACGGCCAGATCAACGGACTGACAGGACTTGCTGGGCAGTTCCAGCAGATCAACCCACGCTACGGCAAATATGCAGTAACGGGAAACCATGAGTTCTACGCCGGCGTGAAGCAGTCCCTGGCGTTCGAGGAACGGGCTGGTTTCACCATACTGCGGGAGAATGCCGTACAGGTAACCACATTTTTGACCCTGGCCGGCATCGATGACCCGGCATTCAACCGCGGCAGAGGAAATGCCGCATCGGCAGAAAAACACCTCCTGGAATCACTTCCCCGCGACACGTTTACCATCCTGCTCAAACACCGACCTGCCGTTGAGAATACCAGCATTGGCCGGTTCGACCTGCAGCTTTCAGGGCATGTCCACAAGGGGCAGCTCTTCCCCTTCAATCTCGTTACCTACCTCTTTTACCCGGTAAAGTCCGGTCTTAATGCTCTTGGCAACGGTTCATCCCTCTATGTGAGCAGGGGAACTGGCACCTGGGGACCTCCTCTCCGGTTTCTGGCCCCGCCGGAAGTTACCGTGATCGAACTGCTGCCGGCTTCCAGTGAGTAGACCCTCTTCCTGATTCGCTCCACTCCCGATTTACCCCCCCTTGGACTGGATTGATGCCAGCTCTCCCGTAGTACCCACATCGATTCCCGGTTTGTTAACCTATGCGGTTCAACAGGTTGACGGCTTGGGCTGAGATGTGCTAAAAGGAGTGGACGGATTGGGTAAAGGGGTGATCACGTGAACGAATTGCGCGAAGAACTCAATGTGCTGCGGCAACAGGGATTGTTCAGGAGCATGCGGGTGATAGGGGGGCCCCAGGCCGGACGGGTGATACTTGACGGCAGGGAGGTACTGCTCCTCTGTTCCAATAACTATCTTGGGCTGGCGGATCATCCAGCGCTCAAGGAAGCGGCGATTCGTGCGGTTGAACGGTACGGTGTATCCAGCGGTGCCTCACGGCTGGTGTCCGGCACCATGGAACTACATGAAGCTTTGGAGGTGCGACTGGCAGCCTTCAAGGGGACGGAGTCGGCCCTTGTCTTCAATTCCGGTTACGCCGCAAACACCGGCATCATCCCGGCCCTGGTCGGCAAGGGGGACGTTATATTCTCCGACCGGCTCAATCATGCGAGCATCGTGGATGGTGCGCTCCTCAGCCGCGCTAAGTATATTCGTTACCCCCACAAAGATATGTCAGCCCTGCGCCGGCTCCTTGCTTCGACCGATGTTGCCGGCCGGCGCCTCATCGTTACCGACGGAGTATTCAGCATGGATGGGGACCTGGCTCCTCTGACGGAACTGGCTGCCCTCAAGCGGGAGTATGGTGCACTTCTCATGGTGGACGATGCCCACGGCACCGGCGTCCTCGGCCCCACCGGACGGGGGAGCGCCGAACTCTGTGGGGTCGTGGAAGAGGTGGATGTCCAGATGGGGACCATGGGTAAGGGACTGGGGAGTTGTGGCGCCTACGTCGCCGGTTCACGGAATCTCATCGAGCTCCTTGTCAATAAGGCGAGGAGTTTCATCTTTTCCACCTCCCTGCCGCCAGGCGTGCTGGCGGCGTCCCTCGCGGCAGTTGATCTGGTGGATTCTCCTGCCGGTGCCGATCTGCGGCGGCAGCTCGCTCGCAATACCGCCCTTTTCAGAGACTCCCTCCACGATGCGGGGTTCAATACCATGGGGAGCGAGACGCAGATCGTGCCGATCTTTGTCGGCGAGGCGGAACCAACCATGGAGTTCTCCCGGCGGCTTCTGGCCGAAGGGTTCTTCGTGCAGGGAATCCGTCCCCCCACTGTTCCTGCAGGGAGCTGCCGGCTTCGCTGCACCCTCATGGCGACCCATACGGAGAGCCAGCTGGAACGGGCGGTGACGGCTATTGGCAAGGCGGGGAGGGCGTTGGGGATAACGTGACACGCAAAGGGTTATTTTATGCCGTTGTTTGAATCCCCCTCGGGGGTATCCATCCATTATGAAGAGTCCGGCTCCGGCCAGCCGCTGGTGCTTGTCCACGGCTGGTCTGCGTCCAGTTCGTTCTGGCGGTTCCAGGAACCGCTGGCGGAGAGCTGTCGTCTCATATCCGTCGATCTGCGCGGCCATGGCCGCTCCAGTTCACCTGTATCCGGTTATGGCCTCACCGACCTGACAGACGATCTCATTACCCTCTTTGATGCGCTTTCCCTTCAGGATGCGGTTCTCCTCGGCTGGTCCCTCGGTTCACAGGTGGTGCTATCCGCGTTTCCCCACCTGAGGGAGCGGCTTGCCGGCCTTGTCCTGGTCGGCGGTACCCCCCGCTTTACCCTCGCGGAAGGTTATGACCACGGGCTCCCCCCATCGGAACCCCGCGGTATGGGGACGGGGATCCGGCGGGACTTTCAGAAGACTATGGGAGGATTCTTCCGGCGAATGTTTGCCCCAGGTGAACTCTCACGGGAACAGGAAAACCGCATCGCCCGGGAAATCGTGATTCCCGGCAGGCTGCCGGAACCTTTCGTGGCCCTGGCTACCCTTGACATCCTCACTACCGCCGATCTGCGGGGAATGCTCCCCTCCGTGGACCGGCCGGTTCTGCTCATCCATGGTGCTGCGGATGTCATCTGCCCGCCATCGGCTTCCCGTTACATGGCAGAACACCTACCCCATCCCCGCCTCGTGGAGCTTGCCGGAACGGGGCACGCTCCTTTTCTCTCCCGCCCCGAGGAGTTCAACCTGATTCTGTCTGGTTTCATGGAGGGTCTCCATGGTCGGGATTGACCGCAGGCGGGTCCGCACCTCGTTTCATCGCCATGCGGATGAATACGAAGCCTATGCCGACGTGCAGAAACGGGTTGTCGTTCGGCTGGCCGGAATGCTTGCAGGCGAGGTGTTGACACCGGTCGACGTGCTCGATATAGGTACCGGCACCGGAATGCTCCTGAGGTCCCTTCAAAGGCAGTATCCGCCCGCCCGCCTGATAGGGCTCGACCTTGCCCTTGGCATGTGCAGGACGGCCCGGCAGGGCTTCGATGGTTCCGACAGGGCGAATGTGCTGGCGGGGGACGCGGAACGGCTTCCCTTCCGGGATGACTCTTTCGACCTGGTGGTCTCCACATCCACGTATCAATGGCTGGAGGAGCCGACGGTGGCCTTTGCCGAAGCCTTGCGGGTGCTCAGACCGGGTGGGTTTTTCTGTTTCGCCCTCTTTGGCGGGAAAACCCTCCATGAGCTTCGCAGTTCCTATCGTCAGGCCCATAAAGCCATCTGCCACACGGAAGAATCCCGTACCCACACGTTTTTCACGCGGGAGCAGGTGCAAGATGCCCTGATACGGGCAGGTTTTGCCTCTCCGCGCGCCAGTTCCGAACTGGAGGTGGAGCTTCATGCCGATGTGCCGGCGCTTCTACGTGCCATCAAACGGGTCGGTGCAGGCAATGCCGCGCCGGCGAAGGGACGTGGCCTTGCCGAGCGGCGTATCATGCTGGAGATGATGGATATTTATCGGCGGGAACATGCTGCGGATGGTTTCATTCCGGCTACCTACGAGGTTATCTACGGAGTGGGGCGGAAAGGGTGACCTGCGGCTTCGTTTCTTGCCGAGGCGGCCAGACGTTGTTTCTCGGAATGCTTCATTCGCTTGATCTCGATTTCTCTCTTGCCGGCCGTGCTTCTGCTATGGCCACCTTCCAGGTAGAATAACATTTTCGGCCGGTGGATCCGGAAATACTTTGCCCCCTTTCCCGTTGCATGCTCTCCGAACCGCCGGTCGATGTCCGTTGTGATTCCCGCGTAGAGCGAGTTGTCGGAACAGAGGATGATGTAGACATGCCACGTTGTTAACGTGGCTGTCTCAACCGGACTGTTCTCCCGCACGTTCTCTGCTAACCTGTCCAGTATTTTTTTGCCATTCATCAAGTATCCCATCTCGTCTCAAAATTTTCGACGGTTATGTAATGACAAGCTGTTAAAAGTGCTCATCATCCTCTTCCGCCGGGAGGTGAGGCTGAGCCTTGGCTCTGCCGCGCTTTTCCCACGGGTTTGCCTGCCAGTTGTCACTGTGTCCGGTTTTGATGGCCCAGGGGGGCACAGTTATCCGGAGGTAGAGAGCGAGGGCATTGGCGTATGGCTCATACTGCCGCCGCAGCTCCGTCAACTCCTGGTCAACGTCTTCACCCTGGCGCAGTATGAGCCCGGTTGCCGTCAGGTCGGTGCGTAATTTTGACAGTTCCTCGGGGGGGAGGCGATTATGGGTCGGCTCGCGGGGGGGCATCATGAAGACGAGGGAAAGATCCACGAGCGAATGGCGGGCAATGGCGTAGGTCAGTTCCGCCTGGCGTCTGCAGTTGGCTTCGAGGCTGACCATGAGGAAGGCGCAGGTATCGAGTATGGAGGTGAGGGCCGTCAGCCAGGACTGGTTTTCATGCTGAGAGCGGAAATAGGCGAGAACGGGATAGGAGAGATGGCTTTCCAGCAACTCCGCCGACCAGTGTTCCCAGTCGTGGAGCAGTTCCCGGAGAGCCTCCATTCCCCGTTCGTGGCTGTGCCGGCGGAGAATCTCGGCAGCGGTGGGTGGAGAGCCGGCCCGGGAGTCCAACATGGAGATGCTCACTTCCCGCTGGGCAAAAGACTGGTTGAGGGCCGGGAGATAGCCGATGATGAGGGCCAGAAATCCGAAACCCATCCCTGATTCTGCGACTGTACACATCCGTGCCAGGTTTGTGCGGGGGGTGACGTCACCTATGCCGAGGGTGAAAAAGGTAGTGCCGCTGAGATACAGGTCGGTAAGGATCCCTTCGCCAGATGCCGTACCGGTTACCGCACCGGTAGCCCGGTACAGAAGGGCAAAGCCGACAATCAACCCGCCGGCCCAGACGCTGAGAAGAAGAAGGAGGGAAATGGGACCAAAGTAGCTGAGATAGGTTTCCCGGTGTTTTTCCGGCACCAGGTGGCGAACCAGTGTGGACCAGGGACGCCAGGTGGTGCGAAAAAAGAGGCGGGTAAAGCGAAAGCGACGGGTGACACGCCGTGGGAGAACGATGGTCTCGAATCCTTCCCAGAGAACGGTCAGGACAAGGGCTGCGCCGACCAGTGCCGAAAGAATTGCCATGGGGACCTCACGGTTATCTACGAAACGGAGCTATCCTTTACTATACATGATCCTCTATCAACCACAATCGGTCGATTGGGTCCTCATACCGCCTGGAGTACGAAGCACTTGAGGTACTCGGTTTCGGGCACTGCCAGAAGCACCGGGTGATCCGGTGCCTGGGAACGGACTTCCACCACCCGCATTTCCCGCCGCGCCTGGAAGGCCGCGGTCTTCAGCAGGTCGTGAAACAGCTCCCTTCCCATGTGGTAGGAACAGGAACAGGTGATGAGGTGTCCCCCCGGCCGGAGGAGCTCCATAGCCCGGCGGTTGATGGTGAGGTACCCCTTTTCCGCCTCCTTGAGCGCCTTTCTGCTCTTGACGAAGGCGGGCGGGTCGAGAATGATGACGTCAAAGGTACGCTCCTCTGCTTTCAGACTCCGGAGCCGTTCGAACACATCCACCGCCTCGAAGGCCATGCGTCCCGCCACACCGTTCAGTTTCCCGTTCTCCCGTGCCAGGGCTATCGCCCGCTCCGAGATGTCGAGGCAGGTGGAGTGCGAAGCGCCGTAACCCGCCGCGTGCACACCCCAGCTCCCCGAATAGGAGAAACAGTCCAGCACCTCCCTGCCGGGGGCAATCCGCTCCAGCAGACGGTGGTTTTCCTTCTGGTCGAGAAAATGGCCGGTTTTCTGCCCCTCCCGGAGGTTGACCCGGAAGCGGAAACCATGTTCCTCCATCTCGACGACGTCGGGTATCTCCCCGTAAAGAAGTTCGACGGCTTCCGGCAGCCCCTCCAGCCCCCGCACCGCCACGTCGTTGCGGGCAATGATCCCCTTCGGCGCAAAAAGCTCGACAAGAGCAGTGATGACGGGCTCCCGGCGCACGTCCATGCCGCAGGTGAGGAACTGTACCGCCAGGTAGTCGCCATACCGGTCAACCACCAGTCCGGGGAGGAAATCCCCTTCGCCGTGGACCAGCCGGTAGGAGGTCATTTCCGGATAGAGCTCCCGACGGCATGCAAGCGCCTTTTCCAGCCGCTCGCGGAAGAACGGAGATGAGTCGATGTCTGTCCGTTCCCGGCTGAGGAGCCGAGCGGCAATGAGCGAGTGGGGATTGTAGTATCCGGTGCCGATAAAGCCGCCGCCGGCGTCGTATATCTCCGCAGTACACCCCGGCTGCTTGTCACCCTGCAGTTCGCGTATTTCGTTGCTGAAGACCCACGGATGGCCGCTTCTGATACGTCTGTCTTCCCCTTTTCCGAGTATGATCTTGAGCATGGGGTTTGGTCCCTTTCCATCCAGTTGTGCTTCTGAAATAAAAATCCCCTCGCGGAGAGGGGATTGACGATGGTGTTTTCGGTGCTGGTTCGGGTCAGCCGAGCAGTTGGATGAGTTTCTTGGCCAAAGGGTGGATTACGGTGTAATGAACTTCGACCCCATCCCGTTTCCCCTCGATGATCCGCTTGTTCTTGAGGAGCGCCAGGTGCTGGGAGACGGTGGCCTGGGGGAGACCGAGGCATTCCCAGATGTGCTTGACGTTGCATTCCTTGGTGCAGAGACCCGCAACGATCTTGAGTCGGACGGGATGACCAAGGACCTTCAGTATTTCCGCCTCGTCATCAAAGTTTCTGCTCTTGTCAAACTCCATCGAACCAGCTCCTTTAAAGTGTATATTTATATATATATTATTTCCTTAACTGGTTGTCAATAAGAAAATTCTTATGAGCGGTAGAGTTTTTCGCTGAAATGGCAGGCGGCAAGGTGTCCCGGTTCGTGCTCTGCGAGTGTTGGGACGTGGCTGCGGCACTCTTCCTGGGCGTAAGGGCAACGGGTATGGAACGGGCACCCGGAAGGGGGGGCCAGTGGCGAAGGGGGATCGCCCGGCAGGATAATACGTTTCATCCCGTGCCGGGGGTGGATTTGGGGGACGGCAGAGAGAAGCGCTTCCGTGTAGGGGTGGAGAAATCGGTCGAACACCGCATCACGGGGGCCGGTTTCGACGATCCGCCCCAGGTACATGATGGCGACCCGGTCACAGAGGTGCCGGACCACCGACAGGTCATGGGCTATGAAGAGGAAGGCCAGATTGAATTCCTGCTTCAGCTCCTGGAGAAGGTTGATGATCTGGGCCTGAATGGAGAGGTCGAGCGCCGATACCGGTTCGTCGGCAATGAGCAGGCGCGGCTCTACAGCCAGGGCACGCGCGATGCCGATCCGTTGACGTTGGCCGCCCGAGAATTCATGGGGATAGCGGAAGTAATGCTCTTCAGCAAGGCCGACTTTTTTCATGAGGCGTATCACGCGGCTTCGCAGTTCCTCCCCGGAAACGGAGCCATGGATGACGGGGGGTTCACCGATAATGTCCCCCACGCGCTGACGCGGGTTGAGGGAGGAAAAGGGGTCCTGGAAAATCAGCTGGGCGGCCCGGCGGAATGCAGAACGTTCCTGCTTTTGCAGCTTCGCGAGATCTTTCCCCTCGAACAGGACCTCTCCCGATGTGGGGGGAGTAAGACCGAGGAGGAGTCGGGCTACGGTGGATTTGCCGCACCCCGATTCCCCGGCAAGGCCGAGCGCTTCGCCGGGGGCGAGGCTCAGGTCGATGCCGTCCACCGCCTTCAGCATCTGATGAGGGCCGAAGGGGCCGGCGGAAACGGGGAAATGCCTGGCAAGAGCCCTTGTTTCAAGCAGGGGGACGGTCATGGGAACTTCCAGCAACGGACCAGGTGGCTGCTGCTGACCTCCTTGAGGGGGGGTGCCGACTGCTGGCACTCCCAGGTCTTGACCGGACAGCGGGGGCAGAAACCGCACCCCTGCCGTTCATCGGCCAGGTTGGGGACATGGCCGGGTATGGTCGGGAGCGGTCTGCCCGGCACAGCGTTCTGGGGCAGTGATGCAATGAGCCCACGGGTATAGGGATGGAGGGGGTTGTCGAACAATTCAGCAGTGGGAGCCGTCTCCACGATTTTCCCAGCGTACATGATGGCGGTATGGTCGGCGCGCTCGGCAACGATTCCCAGGTCGTGGGTGATGAGAAGGAGCGCCATGCCGGTTTCGCGTTGCAGCTGGTCGATCAGTTCCAGGATCTGGGCCTGGATGGTCACGTCGAGGGCGGTGGTCGGTTCGTCGGCAATGAGGAGCCTCGGTTGACAGGCAAGGGCCATGGCAATCATGACCCGCTGCCGCATCCCGCCGGAGAGCTGGTGGGGATAGTCGCCAACGCGCTGATCCGGTGTGGGGATGCCTACCAGCCCAAGTAATCTGATGGTTTCACTGAGAGCTTCACGACGCGGCAGCTTCCGGTGCAGCCGGAGCACTTCCATGATCTGATCTCCCACCGTAAGTACCGGGTTCAGGGAAGTCATGGGCTCCTGGAATATCATGGAGATGCTGTTGCCGCGCATGCCGCGCATGTCCCTGTAAGGCAGACGCAGAAGGTCGTTGCCGTCGAAAATGATGCTGCCGCCGACAGTCCTTCCCGGAGGTGGGACAAGGCGCATGATAGAGTATGCGGTCATGCTCTTGCCGCATCCTGATTCGCCGACGATGGCAAGTGTCTTACCTTCGTCGAGGGAGATGTCGACGCCGTCAACTGCCTTCAGTTCAGAAGTGTCGGTATGAAAATGGGTGGCAAGGCCGGTAACGCAGAGAAGGGGGGGCACGTGCTCACTCCTGCGGGTGGGTAGTGAATATGCAAATAATCATTGCGGGAGAGGGGGGCGTCCGACATTTATACCACGAAACAGGGGGAGGGGCAAATCCTTTGAAGTAATTGCAGGGT
Source organism: Geobacter sp. (assembly GCA_003574885.1). Lineage (GTDB taxonomy): Bacteria > Desulfobacterota > Desulfuromonadia > Geobacterales > Geobacteraceae > Geomobilimonas. Next base: position 435,936 of record PJFC01000003.1, on the reverse strand, counting down.
CATAAAATAGCCTGTGCTACTAGGCGGCGGAGATGCTGATGGGGACACGGGGCTGCCCGTATTCCTGGCCACTGCCGGCATTGGTGGTCGGGAAGGAAAAGTTGCCACTCTGGAGAACTTCGACGAAAGGTGGTACCAGATCGGGATCGAACTGGGTGCCGGCGTTTTCCATCAGTTCCTTGATGGCCACATCCAGAGAGAGCGCCTTGCGGTAGGGGCGATCGGACGTCATAGCGTCGAAGGAGTCGGCGATGGCAAGCATGCGGGATTCAAGCAGAAGCTGATCCGCTGACACGTTGTTGGGGTACCCCTTCCCGTCGAAACGTTCGTGGTGCTGGCCGATACAGAGGCGAACGTCGCTCAGAAATTCAATCGGTGCCAGTATCTTCATGCCGATAGCAGGGTGCTGTTGCAGTTCACGGATGTCTTCGGGGGTAAGTCGTCCTTCCTTGTGGAGGAGACTCAAGTCGATGCCGATTTTGCCGATATCGTGGAGGACGGCGGCTCGTTCGATTATTTTGAGCCGCTCGGGGGGCATATCCAGTTTTTTCGCGAGTGCCATGCAGTAGCGGGTGACCCTTTCCGAGTGGCCCCGGGTGTAGCTGTCGCTGGCTTCGATGGCGGAAACCAGGGCATGGATGGTGTTCATGTAGGTTTTCTGCTGCTCTTCGTAGAGCTGGGCGTTCTTGATGGCAATACTTGCCTGGGCGGCGATGGTGCTGAGAAGTTCAAGATCCTCGTTGTTGAAAACCGAATTGTCGAGTTTGTTCACGACGGTAATGGTCCCGATGATCTCTTCCTTGGTTTTCAGGGGAGCGCAGATGAGAGTCTTGCGCTCGTACCCCATGGCGCTCATCTTGTCGAATTCCGGAGTATCGTTGATATCGGTGATGAGCCGGGGTTTGCCGTTGTTGATAACCCATGCGGAGACACTGGAAGGCTTCATTTCAAGTACCCCTGTTTCGGGGGCGAAACTGTCGTGGCCGATGAGCGTGGTGACCCTGAGAACGTCTTGTTGACGATCGTGAAGCATTATGTAACCGATCTGAGCTTCAAGGCTATCCATGGTGGTTCTTATGACCAGGTCGAAGAGCGGTTTCGATTCCATGGTGGAATTTATGGCCAGGCCGACTTTGTAGAGGGTGGAAAGCCTGGTGACAGCTTTTTCCAGGTTGGTGTTCTTGTCTTCCAGTTCGCCGGCCAGGTCCGCGATCTTGTAGTTCGCTTCCTCGATCTCTTCGATCCGTTCTTCCAGTGATACGTTGAGGTTTTCAATTTCTTTCAGCTGGCCTTCCAGCCGGTGGTTCATTGAGTGCATTTCCCCGTGATGGGCAAGTTTCTCCTGCGCCCGGGCAAGTTCACGTTCGTGACTGATGGCAGATTCAACCATCCCTTTCAACCGCTCCACCATCCGGTTGAACTTGTCAGACAGCAGTCGCATCTCCGTGCTGCTCGTGATCAGGGTTGAACAGTCGAAATCTCCCCCTTCCACTTTCTGCATGGAGGAAATCAGATGTCTGATCGGGCGGTCGACGTAATGAATGAGGAACAGTGAGATGGTGATGATGATAAGGCCGATGATAATCAAGGTCGATGTCGTGACGCTATTCCGTTCCTTTGCAACAATGGCGTCGAGGTTGGCGAGGGAAATCTCTATCTCCAGGATTCCCAGGATATTCTGGGTCGCTGGATGGCAACTATGACAGTCGGGTGTGTTTATGATAGGAGCATAGGAGTCGAAGATTTTTTTGCCGGGGAGATATTCCTTGACGGGGAAAGTCCCCCTGCGGAATCGCGCCAGGTCGTCAGCGGGAAGCAGTTTGCCGATCTCGTCCGTCTGGGCGGAGTTAAGAATTGTGCCAGATTCGGAGACGATACGGAGGCCGGTTACGAAGTTCTGGGATTGTATCCGCTTGAAGAGCTCCCGCACCTCGTCCGAATGGCCGGAGCGCATGGCATTGTTGACACTGCTCCTGACGGTTTCGATGATGACGGTGGCGTTGTGGTCGGCGAGGGTTTGTATCAGTTCTTTTTGCTGGTGGAAATTAAAGACGGCGGAGATTACGAGGATCGTAACCACGATTACCGTTATGAGGCCGAGAATTTTGACTTTCAATGATTTCATGTAATCCGCTCTTGAGAAAATACCCCGATAACTTTTCCCTACTCTATATCACCGGGGATATCAAGCTAAATCGCGATTAGGGGATATTGTTTATTACTGGTTAATATTTCAGGATTAATGAAGCCTGTGTTATCTGTCGAGTGCGTTGCCGGGGCTAACCCCCGGCAGGAAGCCATTTCCCACCGGTCATGCCCTGAAGAATCGATTTACGTCATTTGACTGAAAAGATGGTCAGCATTCATAAATACTTCTCTTCCTAACTGTATGTGGCAACTAACAGCTTTGGTAAATGCAATTGGCTTGCCAAGTTACCTGGTGTCACAGGGTATTCCCTGAAGCGGGACAACGAGACAAAATCGTTGACTTTACGCCATGAATTGTGATTCTATCGGCAAGTTTAGTGTAAAGGATTGTACTACTTGAAACTATTTTTTACCATACTCTTTTGCCTCTGTTTTATTTTCGGTGAGACCGGGGCGGCGGCACCGCTCCAGGCCGATACCATTCGGGTGGCGTTGCAGAAGGGGAGCGAGACGATCCGGCTGGATGGCACCGGTGTCCTTGCTATAGCCGATGACGTCGAGCCCCTCCGGTTGAGCCTCCCGGTGCAGTTGAAAAGAGTCATGAACGGGGTGTCGGTAAACGGGAGAACGGTCCGCAAGCTGGTTGCCTCTGCACCCGCCGTGCTTATTGTCAATGGGAAGGGGTACAGGGGAACCATTGAAATCACCCCTTCTGACAAAGGGCTGCTGGTTGTCAACGAACTTCCTCTCGATGATTACCTTGTAGGTCTCATCAACTGCGAGATTTCGTCCCAGTGGCCGATGGAGGCAATCAAGGCCCAGGCGGTGATTGCCCGTTCCTATGCAGTCTACCAGCGCGAAACCCGGAAAAATGCCCTCTATCATCTTGAATCGAGCGTTCTTGATCAGGTGTATGACGGGTGCGATATCGAAGACAGCCGGGCTGCCCGCGGTGTACAGGAAACTGCCGGTGAAGTTCTGACCTATGACGGCAGGGTCATCCAGGCTTTCTATCATTCCAACTGTGGCGGCCATACGGAGGCGGCTGAAAACGTCTGGGGTTCTCCCATCCCTTACCTCAAGGGAGTGGACTGCAAGTACTGTCAGTCGGCACCGTCGGTGAAATGGGAACAGACCCTGACGCTCGGACGGATCGAATCTCAACTCAGGAACAGTGGCTACAAGGTTGCCGGTCTCAAAGATATCCGGCCCGGCCGGCGCAATGCAAGTGGCCGGCTGACCGATCTGGTGCTCGTCACGGCAAATGGCCGCCAAACGTTGCCTGCGCCAAAGTTCCGGATGGCCGTCGGTTCTACGGTCATCCGGAGTACAAACTTCGAGGTGAGGGTTGTCGGTGACAACGCCGTTTTTGCCGGTGCCGGTTACGGTCACGGTGTGGGGCTCTGCCAGTGGGGAGCCAAGCAGCGGGCGAGCGACGGATTCGACTACCGGGAGATACTGAGTTATTACTATCCCGGCACGCAGCTGGTGAAGAATAACGGCGACTGAGCAATGGACCTGGAAGAATTCGATTTTCACCTTCCCTCCGAACTGATTGCGCAGGTTCCCGCAGCAAGAAGGGATGCAGCCCGGCTGATGACCCTGGACCGTACCACGGGGAAGATCGGCGAAACGGTCTTCTCCGAAATCCAAGGTCTGTTCCGCCCTGGCGACTTGCTGGTGGTGAACGACACGCGGGTGATACCGGCAAGGCTTCTCGGTTGTAAGGAGAGTGGCGGGCGAGTAGAAGTTTTTCTTGTCCGGAGAGTGCCGGGAGACAGAGAGCTGTGGCACTGCCTGATCCGGGCTTCCAAATCGCCGAAACCGGGAACGGTGCTTCTCCTGGCGGAGGGGATGACCGCCCGGGTCGAAAGCCGTGGAGAGGGTGACATCTGGCAGGTTGCCTTCGCTCCTGTCGAGGATTTCTCCCCCTGGTTGGAGCGGAACGGCAGTATGCCCCTCCCCCCGTACATCCGGCGAGCAGCGGAAGAGCATGACCGGGAACGTTACCAGACAGTATTTGCCCGGGCAAAGGGGGCCGTTGCCGCACCCACTGCCGGTCTGCACATGACTCCCGAACTTTTTGCCGCCCTGGCGGCAGACGGGGTTGAAATTGCGACCGTAACCCTCCACGTGGGGCTTGGCACCTTCATGCCGATACGGGTTGAGAACCTGGACGATCACCGGATGCATCGGGAAGAATACATTATCCCGGAGAAGACCGCGCTGGCCATTTCCCAACGTAAACGGGACGGGGGGCGGGTAGTGGCTCTCGGCACTACTACCACCCGTGCGCTGGAGCATGCTGCCGGTGATGACGGGACCGTAACAGCCGGAGCGGGGGAGGCGGATATCTTTATCCGTCCCGGCTACAATTTCAAAGTCATTGATGCACTGATTACCAATTTTCATCTGCCGAAATCGACCCTGCTCATGCTGGTAAGCGCCTTTGCCGGTAAGGACCTGCTGCTTGAAGCTTACGGGGAAGCGGTGCGGCGGCAGTTCAGGTTTTACAGCTACGGCGACGCAATGATGATATGGTGAAAGCAGTTTTGAATTTTGAGTTTTGAATTGAAAACCTCAAAACTTGTAATTCATACATTCAAAATTTAAACACTGTCAGGAATATTTTGCCCGCAATAGATTTTAAGGTTATAAAACAGGACGGGGCGACAGCGGCCCGGCTCGGCTCTTTGACAACCCCCCACGGTGAAATCGAGACTCCGATTTTCATGCCGGTGGGGACCCAGGCGACGGTCAAGGCAATGACCCCTGAGGAGCTTTGGCAGGTGGGCGCCCAGATTATTCTCGCCAACACTTACCATCTGTACATCCGTCCTGGGCACGAACTGATCGGGCGGCTTGGCGGTCTGCACGAGTTCATGCACTGGCAGGGGCCGATCCTGACTGACAGCGGCGGTTTCCAGGTCTTCAGCCTGGGGGAGCTGCGCAAGATAACCGAGGATGGGGTACGGTTCCAGTCACATCTTGACGGATCCTACCACTTCATCTCCCCCGAGAACGCCATGGCTATCCAGGAGGCACTCGGCGGGGACATAATCATGTGCTTCGATGAGTGTCCCCCCTATCCGTCGGAACGGGCTTATGTGGAAAAATCCCTGGGCCTCACTACCCGCTGGGCCCGGCGCTGCAAGGTTGCCCATGGCCGTGCCGATCAGGCTCTGTTTGGTATCGTCCAGGGGGGGATGCATCGTGACCTTCGGGAGCGGAGTGCCGCGGAGCTCATGGAGATCGGTTTTGACGGCTATGCCCTTGGCGGGCTTTCGGTGGGGGAGGAAAAAGAGCTGATGTACGAGGTTATGGGGTACTGCTCACCCATCCTGCCTGTCGACCAGCCCCGCTACGTTATGGGAATCGGCGCGCCGGAGGACCTGATAGAAGGAATCCACGCCGGTTTTGACATGTTCGACTGTGTCATGCCGACCCGTAATGCCCGGAACGGCATGCTCTTTACCTCGTTTGGCCGGGTGAACATCAAGGGAGCCGCGTATGCAGAGGATCGCTCCCCCATCGATCCCGCGTGCGACTGCTATGTCTGCAGGAATTACAGCCGGGCATATCTCCGCCACTTGTACCGGTCGGGAGAAATTCTGGCTTCACGGCTCAATACATGGCATAATCTGCACTTCTACCTGAATCTTATGGCCCAGGCACGGATGGCCATCGCTGCCGGACGGTTCGGGGAGTTCAGGAAAGAATTTTACGCACAAAGACAGTGACTGGTGATTAGTCAAGTCCTTTACGGGTTCCTGGTTCCAGTTCCAGGTCCCAAAATTACTTCGGAGGTTTAAACTATGTTAGGTCTGGCATTTGCTATGGGTACACCACCGGGCGGAGCTGCAGGGGGCGGGCAGTCGGCGCTCATGAACCTGGTACCGTTGGTGTTTATGTTCGGTATCTTCTACTTTCTGCTCATACGTCCCCAGCAGAAAAAGGCGAAGGAGCACCGGGCACTTCTCGACGCCCTGAAAAAAGGGGATGCGGTGGTGACGGCCGGCGGCGTGCACGGGAAAGTCACTGCCATCGATGAGTCGGTGGTTACCCTTGAAGTGGCCACCGGCGTCAATATCAAGGTCAACAAAGGGCACATCGCCAGCGTAACCAAGTAGTGCTCGCAGGGGCAAGCCCCGTGCCTGTCCCTCCAGGGCGTTCACAAAGCTTGTCCAGCACGTATAAACATCGTCATTCCAGGCGGTCCGGCAATGAGCCGGTTATGCCATGCCGAAAGGAGCAACCCCCATGTCCAAGGGCTTAACTTGGCGCGTCAGCTTGATTCTGGTTTTTCTGCTCTTGTCGTTTCTCTATCTGACCCCGACTCTGGTCAGCAGCCTCCCTTCCTGGTGGCAGGGGTATCTCCCCAAGGACAAGATCCATCTCGGGCTTGACCTGCAGGGGGGGACTCATCTGGTGATGGAGGTTGAAACCCAGAAGGCGGTCGAAGGGACCCTTGACATCATCGCCACCGATCTGGAAGATTCACTCACCGCCCAGAATCTCCGCTACAAACATATCAGCCGGGTCGGGTCAGACAAGGTGCAACTCGTCCTTTACGACAAGGCAACGGCCGACAATGCCCAGCAGTTGATCAAGAAGAAGTATCCCGAAATGGAACAGCTGCCGACTTTCGACGAAGGCGGTTATGTCAATATGTCGCTCCGGATGAGCGAGAAGGTCGCCCAGGACCGCCGGGACAAATCTGTTCAGCAGGCCCTGGAGACCATACGCAACAGGATTGACCAGTTTGGCGTTTCGGAGCCGGTCATTCAGCAGGAGGGGATCAATCATATAGTGGTTCAGCTTCCCGGCATCAAGGACCCGAAACGGGCCATCGAGCTGATCGGCCGGACTGCGCGCCTTGAGTTCAAGCTGGTGGACGAGAATATCAATGCGGCTACCGCCACCCCCGGGACCATTCCCGAGGACGATGAACTTCTTGTCGAGAAGAGGACCGATCCGACCACCGGAGCTGTTACCGAAATCCCGCTCGTGGTAAAGAGAAAGGCGATGATTACCGGCGATCTCCTGACCGACGCCCAGGTGCGGATAGATTCCCAGTTCAACCAGCCCTATGTGGCGATTGATTTTAATTCCACCGGTGCCAGGCTGTTCGACCAGGTTACCGCTGCCAATGTGGGTAAACGCTTCGCCATTGTCCTCGACAACAGCGTCTATTCCGCACCGGTCATCCGGGAGCGCATTTCCGGCGGCAGCGCCCAGATCTCCGGCTCATTTACCGAGAAGGAAGCTGCGGACCTCTCCATCGTTCTGCGGGCCGGTTCGCTCCCTGCGCCGGTCCATATCATCCAGAACGTTACAGTCGGCCCATCCCTTGGGCAGGACTCTATCCATAAAGGTCTCATGGCCGGTCTTGTCGGGGTCCTTCTCGTTGTTGTCTTCATGGCCATCTATTACAAGCTGGCCGGTCTCGTCGCCAACTTCGGGATGGTCCTCAACATCATCTTCCTCATGGGTTCACTTGCGGCCCTCGGGGCGACCCTCACTCTTCCCGGCATCGCCGCTATCGTCCTCCTTATCGGGATGTCCGTTGACTCCAACGTCCTCATCTTCGAACGGATTCGCGAGGAACTTCGGCTTGGCAAGACGCCGGCTGCTGGAGTCGATGCGGGGTACGACAAGGCGTTCCTTACCATCATGGACTCCCACGTTACCACGCTCATCACGGCGGCGGTCCTGTTCCAGTTCGGTACCGGGCCTGTTAAGGGATTCGCGGTTTCCCTCAGCCTCGGTATCATCATCAATCTCTTCACATCGCTGCTTGCGACCAGGGTGGTGTTTGACTTCTTCCTGAGCCGCGTGCACGTGAAGAAACTGAGCATATAGGGGGCATTCATGGAACTCATCGGTAAAACAAAAATAGATTTCATGGGAATGAAGAAAATTTCCTTCGTGATTTCAGGTATTATTGCCATCGTCGGCCTCATCGGCGTGGTCCAGATCGGTCGCGGTGCCGCCAACATGGGGATCGACTTCTCCGGCGGTACGTCGGTCCAGCTCAAGTTCAGCCAGCCGGTCAGCATCACGCAGGCACGGGCTGCCCTTGCGAAGCATAACCTTTCAGAGGCAAACCTTCAGGAGATCACGGATGGGAACAAGCTGCTCATCAAGATTGGGAAGACCACCCTGGCCACCGGCAAGGCAGCCGATACCATCGTCGATGTCTTTACGAAGGAGATGCCGGGAAACAAATTCGAGGTGGAGAGCTCCACGGAAATCGGCCCCTCCATCGGAGACAAACTCCGGAAGGATACCCTTGTTGCCGTGGCCATATCCCTGCTCGGGATTATTATCTACATCGCCTGGCGTTTCGATTTCAAATTTGGCATCGGCGCTACGCTGGCAACACTCCACGACGTCCTGGCCATGTTCGCGGTATTCCTTCTTCTGAACAAGGAGGTCAACCTCCTGTTCATCACTGCCGTACTGACCATCGCCGGCTATTCCCTCACTGACACGGTGGTTGTCTTTGACCGGATACGGGAAAATCTCCATAAGAACCTGAAGGAGTCGATGCAGACCGTTTTCAACAGGAGCATCAACGAGGTCCTTTCCCGGACCATCATCACCTCCCTGACCACGTTCCTCGCTTCCATGTCGCTGTTCCTCTTCGGTGGCGAGGTGATCCACGACTTTGCCTTTGCCCTCGTCGTCGGCGTTTTGGTCGGGACCTATTCATCCATTTTTGTCGCCAGCCCGATCGTCGCACTGTGGGAAGAGCGTGCTGTCAATGCCGCTCAGGTTAAACCGTAAGAGAAGGGGGCCTTGTGAAAAAAGAGCAGATTCTCGTTGCAGTAATTGCTTTGATCGCCGGACTGTTGCTGGGAGTACTCTTCTTTGGGGGTAAGAAAGATTCGGCGCAGGTCGGTGGCGGAGTTCCCATGGGTGGAGGTGCGCCTGCCGACTATCAGCAGCGGATCGCCGAGGTGGAAAAGATCGTGGCGAAGGAGCCGAACAACACCCAGGCATGGATCCAGCTCGGCAACGACTATTTTGATACCGACCAGACCCAGAAGGCGATCAATGCTTACGGGAAGGCGTTGGAACTCGATCCGAACAACACAAATGTCCTTACCGATCAGGGAGTCATGTACCGTAAGATGGGGTGGTTCGATAAGGCCATTGCCAACTTCGAGAAGGCACAGAAACTCGATCCGAACCATCTGCAGAGCCTCTATAATCTCGGGGTGGTCTATGCCCAGGACCTGAAGCAGCCGGCAAAGGCCGCTGAAGCTTGGGACCGCTATCTGAAGCTGGACTCCACCAGCCCGACCGCTCAGCAGATCAAGGGGATGATGAAACAGCTAAAGTCCCCGTCTTCGGGGAAATAGGAAATACATGACCCCGCTTTCAGGCGGGGTTTTTTTTTCAGGATAAAGCAGGAGCATCTGTGGAACCGGTTACCGCCCGGCGCTGGAAAATAAAGGGATCAGAGCAGTCACATGTCGAACAACTGGTTCGCGAATGTGCTGTTAACCCCCTCGTCGCACGACTCCTGGTCAATCGCGGCATTGTTGAAACGGATGCAGCCCGCCGTTTCCTGGGAGGGGGTCTGGCCGATCTCCACGATCCTTTCCTCCTGCGCGGTATGGAGACGGCCGTCGCCAGGCTGGCCACAGCGGTGGACGGCGGTGAGACGATCTGCATCTACGGCGATTACGACGTGGACGGGATAACCGCGGTTGCGCTGCTCGTCAGTTTTTTCCGGGCTCTCGGAGTGACGGTCTTTTACCATATTCCCCTGCGACTGGAGGATGGCTACGGTCTTTCCGCCGAAGGGATCGCCGGCGTGGCCGAACAGGGGGCGAGGGTCATTGTCAGCGTCGACTGCGGCATAACGGCAGTTGCCGAGGCTGACTTGTGCCGGCAGATGGGTGTCGATCTCATCATTACCGACCACCATACGCCGGGGGAGAAGATACCTGCGGCGCATGCTGTCATCAATCCTCACCAGCCGGGATGCCCGTTCCCCTTCAAAAATCTTGCCGGTGTTGGCGTTGCCTTCAACCTCCTCATCGCCATCAGAAGCCGGCTGCGCGATGCCGGCTATTTTGATCGCCGGCCTGAACCGAACCTGCGCGAATATCTTGACCTGGTTGCCCTTGGTACCATTGCTGACGTCGTACAGCTGACCGATGAGAACCGCATACTCGCTTCCTACGGGCTGCGGGAACTTACCTCTTCGCCCCGATCCGGCATTCAGGCGTTGAAAGCCGTTTCGGGGGTTGACGGAGCGGTATCCTCCGGTACGGTCGGATTCCGTCTTGCGCCGCGCCTCAATGCGGCAGGCCGGTTAGAGGACGCCGCTCTCGGTGTCGATCTTCTCCTTTGCAGTGAGCGGCAACGGGCCCAGGTTATGGCGGAGGCACTGGATGCCAGCAATACCGAGCGGCAGGCACTTGAGCAGCAGATACTGCGCGATGCCCTGGCAATGGTAAAGGGAGAGCCCGGAGTGTGCGGGAGAAAGAGCATCGTCCTGGCATCCGAAGCCTGGCATCCGGGGGTAATCGGCATTGTTGCCTCCCGTCTTGTCGATCTGTTCCACCGCCCCACCATACTCATTGCCATGCAGGACGGCAACGGACGTGGGTCTGGGAGGAGCATTCCGGGCTTCCATCTCCATGATGCCCTCCATGCCTGTGCCGATCACCTCATAAAATTCGGCGGTCACAAGTATGCCGCCGGCCTCTCCATCGACGAGGCGACTCTGGAAAAATTCGTGGCCGAGTTCGAGTCGGTTGCGGACGGACTCCTTTCCACCGAAGACCTTCTCCCCGAACTGGCGATTGATGCCGAGCTCGGGCCGGATGACCTTACGCTCCAGCTTGCGGAACAGATTGAAGCACTTGCTCCCTTCGGCATGGGTAACCCGGAACCGGTCTTCATACTTCGCGGGGCGATGGTGGCGGAACGGCGTGTCCTCAAGGAACGCCATCTCAAACTCCGGCTCACGGCGTCAGGCAGGACTTTCGACGCAATCGGCTTCAACATGGCGGAGAGAGATAACCCGAGTGAACGATGGGACGTGGTTTTCACTTTGGGGGTGAATGCCTGGAACGGCAAAAAACATCTTCAATTGCGCCTGAAGGATTTCAGGGGGGCGGAGAATTAGGATGCAGAGGGAAGAGCGCTTCAGCCGGGCCGACCAGGTCATTAAGGTCGGTTTCTGGATCAACGCCGTACTCATGGTAATGAAGCTCCTGGCCGGGCATTTCGGGCGGTCGGAAGCGGTGTTTGCTGATGGTTTGGAGAGCGCCTGCGACTTCATTGCCATTTCGGCCACCATGATGGCGCTCAGGATCGGCCGCAAGCCATACGACGAAAAGCACCCCTACGGCCACGGCAAGGCGGAAAGCATCTCCGCAATCGTCGTTGCGCTGATCATCCTTGTCACCGGTGGGGGAATTCTCTACAAGGCGGTCCATACGATCATGGACCGCAGTTATGGTGAGCCGGAACTGATCGCTGTCGCTGCCGCCCTGGCGACAGTTCTCATCAAGGAGACGCTCTGCCGCTATTCCATCCGGGTCGGCGGCAGCCTGGGAAGCCCGGCGGTCATCGCCATCGCCAAGGACCACCGCAAGGATGCTGTCACCTCTGTTGCAACCCTCGTCGGCGTAGGTGGAGCCTACCTCGGCATTCCCATCATGGATCCCCTGGCGGCGGGGCTCACTTCCTTCTTCATCTTCCACATCGGCTTCGAAACCTTCTTCTCTGCGGCCCACGACCTGATGGACGGTCAACCCCCGGCGGAACTTATCGCCGACATGAGAGCCCTTGCCGAAGGGGTTCCCGGGGTCGAACATGTCCATGAAATACGGGGACGGCGCTCCGGCCAGTATCTCATCGTTGACCTCAAGCTCGACATGGACCCGGAGATGACGGTCAAGCGCTCCCACGATATCGCAACCGAGGTAACGCGGCGCATTTTCGAGCGGTTTCCCAACGTGGGAGATGTCATGATCCACATTAATCCCCATGACGAAGAACACGAAGATCTGATTCGACTCTAACGCAAATTGCGACCTCTGATTGCCATTCCCACCGGCTGGTGTATACTTTATCCGGTTGCCTGCAGCGAGTATCCTCGTATCCCGAATGGTAGGCAAGAGAGGTGCGCCATGAATATTCGGGTGCTCTACAGTGACAACAGCAGCGGCATGGTGTCTGATTCACTGCTTCAGGATTTGATCGCCAAGGGAAAGGTCGTGGCCTTCTTCCGTTCCACCGGCTGGGTCCATGTGAAACGTGGCCCACTCCGGAGAGGCGAAGGGAAATTTGAAGGACCCGAGAGAAGAAGGACTGCACCGGCTTAGAATGCATTGCGATGCAGTGCCGTATAATCAATCCAGAGGAGGTAGCAATGTCGAACGGACCAAAGTCGGAAAACGATCTGAAGGAGGCGTTTGCCGGGGAATCCCAGGCAAACCGCAAATACCTGGCCTTTGCAAAGCAGGCTGACAAAGACGGTTACCCCCAGGTTGCAAAACTGTTCCGTGCCGCTGCCGAGGCGGAGACAATACATGCCCACAACCACCTGCGGGCGCTGGACGGCATCAAGGGAACCCGGGAGAACCTGATGGAGGCAATCGCCGGTGAGACCCACGAATTCATGAACATGTATCCCCAGATGATCGCCGATGCGGAACTGGAAAGGTCCGATCTGGCACGGCGCTCCTTCGTGTTCGCCAATGCCGTGGAGAAAGTCCACGCAGCCCTCTACCAGAAGGCGCTCGACACCCTGGGGTCTGCGGCCGAGCCGTTCGATTACTACATCTGTCCGGTCTGCGGTCACACGGTGGAGCGCGGGGCGCCCGATACCTGCGAGGTATGTGGGGCGAAGGGGAGTGTGTTCGTCAAAGTGAGCTAGGTTGTAATTCAAAAATTCAGGTAAAGTAGAGGGCGGCCGATGGTCGCCCTCTTTTTTTGTAGGTTGATGCGGGGAGGAGGGGATGCTGCTGGATTATAATGTGGAAGGGATTTGTTGTTAGTAGTTGTCACTAGGTGAAATGAAAAAAATGGGCCTGCCGAAGCAGGCCCCATTACGAAGGAGGTGTTGCTGTGTTACGCGATATAGCTGGTGCAAGGTGAGGGGCTCCCGGCGGAGCCCCTTTTTTGTTGCGGATTCAGCGTAGGTCCTTACCAGCTCCTGGAACCGTGGCAGGAGTTTGCGCAGGAACTTGTCGTCGCATTCCAGCCGACGGAACTGAGCAGATTAAGGACGCCGTTGTTGTGCGTAGCCGCGTTAACGGTTGTGCTGCTGTAACCGGTGCCGTGGCAGTCAGCACATGAAAGAAATCCGGTATGGAAAGAATGCTGGCCTGTCGCCGGAGGAATTGCATGGCAGCTTCCGCACGTCGGTGTCGGCGCTGGAGCAGGAGTCGGTGCAGGTGCAGGCGTCGGTGTCGGTGTCGGTGTCGTCGGTGCGAGGGCCGTGACGATTGCCTGCTGTTCGGCGGCAGTCAGTGAGGAGAGATAGCCCATTCCCCCAACGTTACCGCTGATGGCCGACTGAAGCCGTGCCAGGGTGATGCCGATTTTGCTGGAAGTGGCCAGCGGTCCGTGACACCCGGTGCAGTTACTGGTGTAGAGTGCTGCACCATCAACTGGCGTAGGAGTTGGTGCAGGCGTCGGTGCTGGTGTGGGTGCTGGTGTGGGTGCTGGCGTCGGTGCTGGCGTCGGTGCTGGCGTTGACGTCCCGAGGGCATTGGCGATGGCCTGGACTTCGGCCGCAGTCAAGGTGTTGAGGAATCCCATGCTGCCGACGTTACTGTTGATGGCGGTCTGGATCTGGGCGGCAGTTCTCCCTTTTTTGCTTGAACTGGCCAGTATGCCGTGACAGGAAGCGCATTTCGTGCCGTAAAGAGCGGCACCGTCGATTGTCGCTGAGGGAGGGACCTGGCCGGTGGTGGGCATATTCCCCATGGTGAAGGTGCCGGCGGTCATGTTCTGGATCGGGGCCGTGCAGATGGTGGCGTTGGTGGTTTTATTGGTGACCACCATGTTACCGCTGCTGATGGTGATCGTTACCGCATCGAGCATGGCGTCGAGGCCGGTGTGGTTTGCGATGAAAGTGCCGGTGAGGGGGTTGGTGGTTACACCGTAGAGGTCGAACAGGGGTTTGAGCCGGGTCTGCAGCGCGGTGGTTGATGCGGCGATGTTGGCTGCCATCTGTTGCTGGGTTGCGGGTGTAAAACCGGCGTAGAGCGGTGCGGGGTCGGTTACCCCGGCGGCGTTGGCCACGATGACGTGGGTAAGGGGGGTGACGTTGGCGGTGCCGTGGGTGGTGGCGAAGGAAAAGAGGGATTGGGTTCCCCAGGTTACCTTGACGATGAAAGGAGGTGTCATCCCTTCGACGTTGAAGCTGTATGAGCCGTCGTTGCCGGTGGGTGCGGACAGTTCGCGGGGTGGAGATGACGAATCCTTGATGTATGCGGTGCCGACAATGGGGGCGCCGGTTGCTGCTACCCCGGAGAGAGTTGCGGTGCTTGTGGACGTGCCGCTTCCGCCACTGCCACAGCCGGCCAGCGCGATGGTGGCGGCTGCGCTACAGAGCGCAATCAGTCTCGTGATGGTTTTTCGCATTGATGTCTCCTTTGTTTTGTGTATCTGCCGTTCCCTGGTTTCAACGCCCGCAGCGCGGAAACAAAAAAAGCCGGGACCGAATATCGAATGATATTTCGGCGACCCGGCTGTCTCGGTGAGACCCTGTAGGCTTTCCGCCCCATCCTCGCGGATGGTTTAGTATTGTCGTCTATCGGCAATTAAAGTTGTCTGAATCGTTTTAATGAATCCTACGACGAACAACCTTTCCGTGTCAAGGGAAAATGTATTTATTTTGTTACCAATATGAAAATTTAATTGTGGTATATGGGTCATGATGCCTCTGCCAGTGCTTCTCCAGCCAATAGTATCCGGTCGCCTTCAATGGTTATTGCCTGGGCGCTGTGTTCGATCAGTTCGTAGAGACGGAGATATTTTTCCACTTCCGTCGGCTGGCTGGTCTTACGGCCGAAATATTTGCCCGGCTGGATGAAGACGTCTGTGGCCGACTGGTCATCGTAGATGGCAAAGTCGCAGGAACTGTTGGTGTCGCGGCCACTGATGTCGTTGGCAACGGGGAGTTCGTCCCGGTAGACGATCCGCACGTCGATATCGTCGTGATACTGGGTGAGAAGTACTTTTTGTACTTCAGAATCGATCAGTTCGTCTCTCCCTACCACGAAGATGCGAGTGATCCGTACCCCCCGGTCGAGGGCGCGCAGGTTGGACTGGTAAAAGTTGACGAGCGCTCCGCGGCTGCCCCAGCCGCTCGTGAGGGGGTCGACCGCTTTTATGGAGCGGGTGGCCTGGTCGGCGAGTTTGGCCCCTTCCAGATAGAACTCGGTATCGTCGAGGGGGATGTGTCCCTGCTGGAGGAGGGCGAGGGTCCGTTTCGTCCCGGTCATGAGCTCGCTGGCCTTGGTCTGGCATTCCGGGTCGGTGATTCGGGCGATGGCTTCAGGAATTTCATGGGCCTGTAAATACTGGTCCCGCAACTCCTCCCGGGTCTTTTCGATCTCTTCGCGCAGCAGCCAGGTGACAAGGGACAGCAGGATGCCGATGGCGAAGATGGTGTAGGCCGCTTCCTTGTAGTCGAGAACCCAGTGGAAAAAGATAGCCAGGCCTGAGCCGGCAAGGAATTCGATGAAGACCGCCATAGTATGTATTTTTTTATTCATACGTCACCTCTTTCAGTGCAGTGTGGGTTGGCCATAGCTCGGGCAGAGCATAAAAAAAGCCGGGCCGCCCCATATCTAGTAAGATATTTCGGCGGCCCGGCTGTCTCGATGAGACCCTATGGGTTTTCCGTCCCATCCTCGCGGATGGTTTAGTATTGTCGTCTATCTGCTGCTGTTTTTTTAAAGTCGTTCAGACCATACCTGCTTTGTTCCCGAAAGTCAACTTTGCCCCCTCCGTTTTGGCGGGGCAGCCCAGTCGCAGCCCCATCATCCGGACGTTTACAGGGGCTGTACCGGGTTTTCCGGTCAATTCCCGGCGAGCTCTTTCCCCTCGGCTACCATCAGTTCGGCTACCAACCGGGTGAAGCGGAGCGGGTCCTTGATGGGGGACCCTTCGGTCAGGAGCGCCTGGTCGTAAAGGAGTTCGCAGTAGTCGGCGAGCCGGGCGTTTTCCTTGTCCTTTTCGTACAGTTTCCCCAGGACCTGGAGGAGCGGGTGCTCCGGGTTCAGCTCCAGTGTCCGCTTGGATTCGGGCACCGCCTGGTTCATGGATTTGAGGATCCGCTCCATGTTGGCGTTGAGCCCGTAGTCGTCTGCCACCAGGCAGCAGGCGCTGTCGGTGAGGCGGCCGGAAAAGCGCACCTCCTTGACCTGTTCCTTGAGCCGCTCCTGGATGAAGCCGAGGAGGTCCTTGTACTGCTTGACCGCTTCCTCCTTTTTGGCTTCCTTCTCCTTCTTTTCCTCCTCCGAATCCAGTTCCAGGTCCCCCCGGTCGACCGCTTTCAGTTTCTTCCCGTCGTACTCGGTCAGCTGCTGAACAACCCATTCGTCCACCGGGTCCGTGAGGAAGAGGACTTCGTACCCTTTCTTCCGGAAGATTTCCAGGTGGGGTGACTGCTCCAACGCCTCGCGGGCTGTGCCGGTGATGTAGTAGATCTCTTTCTGCCCTTCGGCCATCCGAGCAACGTATTCCTTGAGGGAGACGAACTGCCCCGCGTCGGTCCTGGTGCTCTCGAACAGCACCAGTTCCTGGAGCTTTTCCCGGTTGGCGTGGTCGAAATGGATACCTTCCTTCAGGACCGGGCCGAATTCCTTGTAGAACGCCAGATACCCTTCCGGTTCCTTCTCCTTCGTCTCAGTCAGGGTGGAGAGGATTTTCCCCACCAGGTTCTTCTCGATCCTCTTTATCTGCACGTCTTCCTGGAGAATCTCGCGGGAGACGTTGAGGGGAAGGTCGCTGGAATCAACAACTCCCTTGACGAAGCGGAGGTAGTCGGGGATGAGGTGTTCGCAGTTGTCGGTGATGAACACCCGCCGGACGTAGAGGTTTACCCCCCGTTTCCGGTCCGGCATGAAAAGGTCGAACGGTTTGTGGGCGGGGAGATAGAGGAGTGCACGGAATTCGCTCACCCCTTCAGCGGCGTAGTGGATGGTCTTGAACGGCTTGTCGTAATCGTGGGATATGTGCTTGTAGAACTCCTCGTACTCTTCGTCGCTGATCTCGCTTTTCGGCCGGGTCCAGATCGCTTTCATGGAGTTGAGGGTTTCGGTGGTGGTCTTCTCGATGGTGCCGCCCCCCTCGATGACCTTGCCGTCTGCGTCGGTGACAGGTTCTTCGCGGGTGATGTCCATGACAACGGGGTACTGGACGTAATCCGAGTATTTCTTGACGATGGAGCGGATCTTCCACTCGTCCAGATAGTCCCGCATCTCCTCCTTCAGGTGGAGAACGATGTCGGTGCCGCGCCCCTCCTTGGTGCACTCCTCGATGGTGTAGCTGCCGTCGCCGGCGGATTCCCACTGGCAGCCGTTCTGGGTGCCGTCACCCCCCTTGCGGGTAACGAGCGTTACCCGGTCGGCCACCATGAAGGAGGCGTAGAAGCCGACCCCGAACTGGCCGATCATTTCCGGGTGCTCCGCCAGGTTCTGCTCCTTGATGTTCGAGAGGAAGGCGCGGGTGCCGGAGTGGGCGATGGTGCCGATGTTGGTCTCCACTTCTTCCCGGGTCATGCCGATGCCGTTGTCGCTGATGGTGAGGGTGCCGGCCGCTTTGTCCGGTATCAGCCTGATCTGCCAGTCGGCGTTCCCCTCCAGGAGGGCTTCGTTGGAGTGGGCTTCGAACTTGACCTTGTCGATGGCGTCGGAGGCGTTGGAGACCAGCTCCCGGAGGAAGATGTCCCGGTTGGAGTAGAGGGAATGGATGACCAGGTCGAGAAGTTGCTGGACTTCGGTCTGGAACTGTTTGGTGGTTTTGGACATGAAACGCGTGTCTCCTTTGTTGATAATATTAAATAGTTGATGTACGGCCCGCATAACATAACCATCGTGACCCGATTTTGCAAGGGTGACGGCGTAATTTTTGTGAGAATACGTTGCATGAAGGCTCACCTGCATGGCGCAGAGACCTGAAGGCAAAGTCAAAACGTGGTATTGGGTTTCTCCGATGTACTTTGCGACTTTGCGTCTTTGGGTCAATTGCCTGAATTCTCTCCATTTCTTGACACAAATCGGCCACTGTGTTAGCTTAAACACCCTTAAAGACTTGCTTATGACGTGGTTGCGGTTGCGTCTTTCTTTACCTCAATCTCTACCTTTACCTGCTTCCGGAGCTCCCATGTACCGCCCTGATTTCACAACCTTCCAGGCACTTGCCGCCCGGGGGAACCTGATCCCTGTCTACCGCGAGATCATGGCCGATCTGGATACCCCTGTTTCCGCCTTCCGCAAGATCGACGACGGCCGTTACGCCTTCCTGCTGGAGAGTATCGAGGGGGGGGAGAAGTGGGCGCGTTACACCTTCCTCGGCGCATCGCCGGAGGTGGTGATCCGGAGCCGCGGAACGACGGTGGAGGTGCTGGAGACGGGCAAGCCGCCTCGTCGCGAGGAGGTGGCCGATCCCCTCGGGTTCGTGCGGGACTACCTGGCCCGGTTCACGCCGGTGGAGATACCGGGCATCCCCCGTTTCTTCGGCGGTGCGGTCGGTTACCTGGGCTACGACATGGTGCGCCACTTCGAACAGCTCCCCTCGGAGCGACCGGCGGTCATCGGCGCCTGGGATTCCTACTTCGTTATTACCGATACCATCCTGATTTTCGATAACGTGAGCCAGAAGATCAAGGTGGTATCCAACGCCCATCTGGAGGGGGGGAAGACGGCCGAGGATGCCTATGCCGATGCGGTTGCCAAGATCAATGCCCTCATCGCCAAGCTGAAGACTCCCCTTCCTCCTTTGGTGGCGGCTCCCGCGACACGGAAGGTCTCCTTTTCATCCAACGTGGAGCGGGCCGATTTCGAGGCGGCAGTGGAAAAGGCCAAGGAGTACGTCCGTGCCGGCGATATCATCCAGGTGGTTCTTTCCCAGCGGTTCTCCGGCGACCTGACGGTGGACCCCCTCGACATCTACCGCGTGCTTCGGACTCTCAACCCCTCTCCCTACATGTTCTTTCTCCGTTTCGACGATACCCTTGTGGTGGGCGCTTCGCCGGAGGTGATGGTCCGCAAGGAGGGGGAGCGGGTGGAACTGCGACCCATTGCCGGTACCCGCCCCCGCGGTGCCACCCCGGAAGAGGATGCGCGCCTGGGGGAAGATCTCCTGGCCGACCCCAAGGAGCGAGCCGAGCATGTCATGCTCGTGGACCTTGGCCGCAACGACCTGGGGCGGGTCTGTGCCACGGGGAGTGTCCGGGTGTCCGAGCTGATGGTGATCGAGCGCTATTCCCACGTTATGCACATCGTCTCCAACGTACAGGGAGAACTGGCTGAGGGGAAGGACTCCTTCGACGTGGTGCGGGCCACTTTCCCTGCCGGCACCCTCTCCGGAGCTCCAAAGGTAAGAGCCATGGAGATCATCGACGAACTGGAGCCGGTGCGGCGAGAGGTGTATGGTGGTGCGGTCGGCTATTTCTCCTTCTCCGGCAACATGGATCTTGCCATTGCCATCCGTACCCTGGTGATCCGTGACGGCAGGGTGCACCTCCAGTCGGGCGCCGGGATCGTCGCCGACTCGGTGCCGGCCACCGAGTACCAAGAGACGGTGAACAAAGCGATGGCGCTGGTGAAGGCGATAGAGGCTGTCGAACAAGGTCTGGACTAACCCCGACGGCCGAAAGCAAAATCCCTTCGGCTGTGTAAACTACATAGGACTGCGGATTTTGCGCCAGGTCGTCGTACCCGCAGGAGCGACCGCGGAGGCGTAGCAGCGCTACGCCGCACAAGGAAGCGCCGAGGACGACGGCGAGATGGCGTGAAAGCCGCAGTCCCTTTAGGAAATTCATATGCTGCTGATGATCGACAATTACGATTCCTTCACCTACAACATCGTCCAGTATTTCGGTCAGCTGGGTGAAGATGTACAGGTTTTCCGCAATGATCGGATTACCATCGGCGAGATCGAGGAACTCAACCCTGCCCGGCTCGTCATATCCCCCGGCCCCTGTTCCCCTGAGGAAGCGGGAATATCGGTCGAGGCGATCAGGCATTTTGCGGGGAAGGTTCCGATCCTCGGCGTCTGCCTCGGCCACCAGTCCATCGGTGCTGCTTTCGGCGGCAGGGTCGTCCGGAGCAGTACCCTCATGCACGGCAAGACTTCCCCCATTCATCACGATGGCAGGGAGCTTTTCCGGGGGCTTCCCAATCCTTTCGAAGCGACCCGCTATCATTCCCTCATCGTGGAGCGCGCCACATTTCCCGACTGCCTTGAGATCACCGCCTGGGTGGAGGAGGGTGAGATCATGGGGCTGCGGCACCGTGAGTTGCCCCTCTGGGGGGTTCAGTTCCACCCCGAGTCGATCCTGACGGAAGGTGGAATGGACATTCTTCAGAACTTTCTGGAGATGACGCGATCGTAGGGGCGGGGTTCTCCCCGCCCGGGGCGGGTAACCGTGCCCCTACAGGAGAAATTCATGATCAAGAAAGCCATAGCCAAAGTTGTCGAACTGGTCGACCTGACGGAAGCGGAGATGATCGAGGTGATGGACCAGATCATGTCGGGTGAGGCGACGCCGGCCCAGATCGCTGCCTTCATCACCGCTTTGCGGATGAAGGGGGAGACGGTGGCGGAGATAACCGGCGCAGCCCGGGTCATGCGCGACCGGGTGACCCCCATCCGGGTCGGTAAGAATGTTCTGGATATCGACCGGGATGACATCAATATCGATCAGGAGACCATGCTGGATGTGGTCGGAACGGGGGGGGATGGGACCAATACCTTCAACGTTTCCACCACGGTTTCTTTCGTGGTTTCCGCCTGCGGGGTACGGGTAGCCAAGCACGGCAACCGTGCCGTTTCGTCCTCCTGCGGCAGCGCCGATGTGCTCGAAGCCCTCGGGGTGAACCTGGATGTCACGCCGGAAACGGTGGAACGCTGCATCAGTGAGATCGGCATTGGTTTCCTCTTCGCCCCGGCCCTCCACGGTGCCATGAAGCACGCCATAGGGCCGCGCAAGGAGATCGGCATCCGGACCATCTTCAATATCCTCGGCCCCCTTACCAACCCCGCCGGCGCACCCTGCCAGGTGCTTGGGGTTTACCGGGACGACCTGGTGGAAAAACTTGCCTATGTCCTCCAGGGGCTGGGGTGCCGGCACGGCTTCGTGGTGTATGGCCAGGATGGCATGGACGAGATCACCCTGACCACCGAGACACGGGTTGCCGAGGTGACTTCCAGCAAGGTGACCGTGACCCTGGTGAAGCCGGAGGATTTCGGCCTCAAGCGCTGTTCCATGGCGGAACTCAAAGGGGGGAACGCGGTGGGCAATGCCGTCATCGTGCGTGAGCTTCTGGCAGGGATGAAGGGGGGAAAGCGGGATATCGTCCTCCTCAATGCGGCCTACGGCCTGGTGGCGGCAGGGAAGACAGCCACCATTCCCGAAGGTCTCGGCATGGCTGCCGGAGCGATCGATTCGGGCAGGGCCATGGGGCAGCTGGAAAAACTGGTGAAGCTGACCAACGAATGAGGCAGGTAAAGGTTGAGGTAAAGAAGCAAATCTATTTTCTCTAAATGCATCGTAATTTACACCTCCATGTTTTACTGGATGGATATCATGTCCGAAACTCCCGACATCCTGAAGAAAATTGTCGATCACAAACGGGGCGAACTGGCTGCTGCCATGGCGGACCGGCCGTTGTCCGAAGTCAGGACCGCCATTGCCGGCCTGGAAGACACCCCCCGCGGCTTTATCCGGGCGCTCCGTACCTGCCGCGATTCGGGGTGGACGGCCATCATCGCCGAGGTGAAGAAGGGGTCCCCGTCCAAGGGGTTGATCCGGCCCGATTTCGATCCGCTGGAGATCGCCCGGATCTACCAGAACAACGGGGCGGCCTGTCTCTCTGTCCTGACCGAGGAGCACTTTTTTCTCGGCAACCTCCGGTTCCTTGCTCTTATCCGTGAACAGGTGGGATTGCCGCTCCTGCGCAAGGATTTCATCTTCGATCCCTACCAGATCTACGAGGCACGTGCTGCCGGCGCCGATGCCATTCTCCTTATCGCCGCCATGCTCGACCTTCATCAGCTGCGGGACTTCATCTCCCTGGCGAGTGAGCTCTCTCTCGACGTCCTCCTGGAGGTCCACGATGAGGCGGAACTGGAACTGGCGCTTCAGACCGACTGCGAACTGATCGGCATCAACAACCGCAACCTCCGGACCTTCGTCACCGACCTGGGGACCACGGAGCGGCTCATCCCGTCCATTCCGGCGGAAAGGCTGGTCGTTTCCGAGAGCGGCATCAACAGTCGGGCCGACATCGAGCGGTTGGAACAGGCCGGCGCGGTGGCCTTCCTGATCGGCGAGTCGCTCATGCGGGAAGGGGATGTGGGTGCCAAGCTGCGAGAGCTTTTAGGGAGCGGAAGAACGGAAGGCGGGAAGAACGGAAGAATAGGCATTTAAACTTCCGCTCTTCCGCGCGTACTTAAAAAGGAGACATGATGGACACCAAGATTACCCTTGGCGAGGAGCAGATCCCGAAACAGTGGTACAACATCATCCCCGACATGCCGGGACCGCTCCATCCGGTCATCAATCCCCGCACGCTGCAACCGGTGACGCCGGACGACCTCCTTCCCATCTTTCCCATGGCCATTATCGAGCAGGAGGTTTCGACCCAGCGCTGGATCGATATTCCCGACGAGGTACGGGACATCTATCGCCTCTGGCGGCCGTCCCCCCTGTTTCGAGCCCGACGCCTGGAGCAGGCCCTCGGCACGCCGGCGAAAATCTACTACAAGTTCGAAGGGGTATCGCCGGCAGGTTCCCACAAGCCCAACTCGGCCATTCCCCAGGCGTACTACAACAAGAAGGCCGGCATCCGGCGCCTTGCCACCGAGACCGGTGCCGGACAGTGGGGGAGTTCCCTTGCCCTGGCCTGCAGCATGTTCGGCCTGGAGTGTACGGTCTACATGGTCAAGGTCTCCTGCACCCAGAAACCGTACCGCAAAAGCATGATGCAGCTCTGGGGGGCAAATGTCATCCCGTCCCCCTCCGAGTTCACCGACGCGGGTCGCTCCATCCTGGCACACGATCCGGACAACCTGGGGAGCCTGGGGATTGCCATCTCCGAGGCGGTGGAGGACGCGGCCACCCACGACGACACCAACTATGCCCTGGGGAGTGTGCTCAACCACGTCTGTCTCCACCAGACCGTCATTGGCCAGGAGTCGAAAGAGCAGATGAAGATTGCCGGTGATTACCCGGACGTGGTCATCGCCTGCTGCGGCGGCGGCTCGAACTTTGCCGGCATCGCCTTCCCTTTCATTGCCGACCGGGCCACGGGGAAACAGGTTCGCTGCCTTGCGGTTGAGCCCGCTTCCTGCCCGACTCTCACCAAGGGTGTCTACGCCTTCGACTACGGCGATACGGCCAAGATGGCTCCAATCTCCATGATGTATACCCTGGGGCACGATTTCATGCCTCCCGGCATTCATGCGGGAGGACTCCGTTACCACGGGGAGTCGCCGCTGGTCTCCCAGCTCTATGCCGCCGGTGCCATCGAGGCGAAGAGCTACAAGCAGAACGCCTGCTTCGAAGGGGCGGTGCTCTTTGCCCGGAGCGAAGGGATCGTTCCCGCTCCCGAGTCGTCCCACGCCGTCAGGGCCGCCATCGACGAGGCGATGCTGGCGAAGGAAGAGGGGAAGGAACGGACCATCCTCTTCGGTCTCTCCGGACATGGTCAACTGGACATGGGGGCTTACGACGCCTATCTGTCCGGAAACCTTGAGGACTACGAATATCCGGAGGAAAAGATACGGGAGGCACTGGAGCGACTGCCGAAGGTTTCGGTGTGAATTTACCATAACCCGCCACAGAGGCACTGAGTCACGGAGAACCGCAACACTGAACGATAAGAGGGGAATCCGCACAGTTCCGATTTTGTCCTGAATATCCCATGTATCATTGTTGATTGGTTTTGTTCCGACAAGCTTTTCTCTGGGGGCTCCGTGCCTCTGTGGCAGATTCGAGTTTCAGTATGGTCAGGGTCAAGATCTGTGGCATAACAAATGTGGATTACGCGCTGATGGCGGTGGAGGCAGGAGCCGACGCCCTCGGGTTCGTCTTCTATTCCAAGTCACCCCGCTGCGTGACGCCGGAGAAGGCTGCGGAGATCATCCGGGAGCTTCCCCCCTTCGTGCAGGCGGTCGGTCTGTTCGTGAACGAGTCGGCGGAACGGGTCAACGGGATTTCCAAAGCGTGCCGTCTGGACATTGTCCAGCTCCATGGCGAAGAGACACCGGCCTACTGCGAACTGATGGAACGGCGGGTCGTCAAGGTTTTCAGGGTGAAGGACGGGGCGAGCATCACCACCATGCAGCAGTACCGGGTGGCGGGGTATCTGCTCGATGCCTGGTCTTCCGCCGCCTACGGCGGGACAGGTCAGACATTCGACTGGGAGCTTGCCCGGGAGGCGGGACAGCATGGCCCGCTCATCCTGGCGGGCGGTCTTACTCCGGAAAATGTGGCTGAGGCGGTGAGCCGGGTACAACCGTATGCCGTGGATGTGTCGAGCGGCGTAGAAGCGGTGCCGGGGAAAAAGGATCCGGCAAAGGTAAGGGAATTTATCCGCAGGGCGAAGGAGGCATCACCTTGAAATATCCCGACAAGCAGGGGCACTTTGGACAGTTCGGCGGCCGCTACGTTTCCGAGACACTCATGCCGGCGCTGTACGAACTTGAACAGGCTTATGCCCACTATAAGAACGATAAAGAGTTCAAGGAAGAATTCGCCTACTATCTCCGCCAGTATGTCGGGCGCCCCAATCCCCTCTACTTTGCCGAAAAGTTGACGAAAAAGCTCGGCGGTGCGCGGATCTATCTCAAGAGGGAGGACCTGAACCACACCGGTGCCCACAAGGTGAACAATACCATCGGCCAGGGGCTTCTTGCCAAGCGGATGGGGAAACGGAGGGTGATCGCCGAGACCGGCGCCGGTCAGCATGGTGTGGCGACCGCTACCATTGCGGCACTGTTCGGCATGGAGTGCGAGGTTTTCATGGGAGAGGAGGATATCCATCGCCAGTCTCTCAACGTATTCCGGATGAAACTCCTCGGCGCCACGGTGACGCCGGTTACTGCCGGTACCGCCACCCTCAAGGACGCCATGAACGAGGCGCTCCGGAACTGGGTCACCTATGTGGACCGGACGTTTTACGTCATCGGCACGGTAGCCGGCCCCCATCCCTATCCCATGATGGTGCGCGACTTCCAGTCGATCATCGGCCGCGAGGCCAAAAAACAGCATGCCAAAGTAGAGGGGCGTCTTCCCGATTATCTTGTGGCTGCTGTCGGGGGAGGGAGCAATGCACTCGGGCTCTTCTACCCATTTCTGCATGATACCGGCGTGAAGATGGTCGGCGCGGAGGCGGCTGGCTTTGGCATCCCGACGGGGAAACATGCCGCCCCGCTCTGCGCAGGGCGTGTGGGGGTGCTGCATGGCAACAAGACCTACCTGCTCCAGGATGACGATGGCCAGATCGCCCATGCCCACTCCATTTCGGCCGGCCTCGATTACCCGGGGGTCGGTCCTGAGCATGCCTGGCTCAAGGAGACCGGCCGGGCTGAATACGTAGCGGTGACCGATGAGGAAGCCATGGCGGCATTTCAACTCCTGACCCTTGAAGAGGGGATTCTGCCGGCCCTGGAGTCGTCCCATGCCATCGCCCAAGTGGTAAAACTGGCACCCACGCTGTCCAAGGACCAGACCATCGTGGTCTGTCTTTCCGGACGGGGGGACAAGGATATCCATACCGTGGCTGATGCCATGGGGGTCAAATTATAGCACTCTTTCGAGCTTTTATCGGGTTGCCAGGCTAGTCAAAACAGAGCTAACCTGTTGAATATTAATGTAAAATACAGTTTATCGTTTGACACGTACGCCATTGTCGTGTATAGTTCAGCAACCTGTGATATGTCGCAGGGAAAGAAAAAGGACCCAATCGGGTCCTTTTGGCGTTTCTTGGTTAAAATTTAATGAATGTGGAAGAATAAAAGTTCATTAAAAAGTGTAGTTGCTGTGATACCGCTATGTTATGGAGAGGCCGCGTCCCGATGCTGGACGGAGTTGTTTGGGGCTTCTACATCAAAAGAAAGGAGGTCAGGCCGGAGAGATTACCGAAAACACTGAGGGTTACCAGAACCATCCGGCAAAGCTGAAAACAACCGACAAAACAAACTATGAAAAAAACAATTATTATCATGGCAGCGACGCTGCTGCTCGGGGTTTCCTGTGATCAGTCCCATATGCGTCAGGCCCAGTTGCAGAGCAACGCGGGGGATTCGGAACTGGACCGGGAGATTCGCCGGGTGATGGAAAAAGGAATAAATCTGGAAGAACGACAACGGCAGGTGCCGGCCATCGCCGCTGCCTTTGCCCGTCGTACCGATCCGCAGCGGGCCCGCTGGCTCGCTGCACTCTGTTACCTGAAAACCCTCGGCACGCCGTTCATGCCGATGGACATCGCCGAAATCGCCCTCGCGGAGACCGGAGGACACGGGCTTTCGGGAAAATCGGTTTCCCGGAAGGGTGCTCTCGGCGTTTGGCAGCTCATGCCCTACCGAGCCAAGAGCCACGGCTATTCTCCTGAAGAAATGGAAAACGAAGAGAAGTGCGCCGAGGCTGCGGTGCGCGAGCTTGCCAGCAAGATGGCGATGGCCAAAGGAAACCTGGTGCGGGCAAAGAAGCTCTACTGCGGTGTCGGCCCTGATGCCGATGCCTATGAGGTGAAGCGGCGCCAGTTTCGCCGGGAGCTTCTCGACGAGTTGGCTAGCCAGGGGGAGAAGCGGGCAGAAATCACGCGACAAGCGGTTGCCAATCCTTCCTGAAGCTGAAAATATCAGTTAAACGCCAGAGCAGAACGTGGTAAGGTAGGCGAACCCGCAGGGGTTCGCCTATTTTTCTTTGCGTGAACGAAAGGAGCAGTTGTTGAAACGGCTATTACTCGTATCCCTCATGTTTATGACCGGTTGTTCCCTCTTGGTCAGGAATCCCGAGGTAGCGGTGAAGGATGTCTCTCTGGTCGCTCTTGACGGCGCCGGAGCCACGCTGGAGATCGGCATCGACGTGACCAATCCCAATCCTTACCAGATAAGCCTCCAGGGGTATAACTACGCGCTGCAGATCAAGTCTCTTCCCCTTGCCAGCGGAGCAGTCCGGCAGACCATGGTGTTCGCCTCCGACAAAACGACGAACGTTCGCATCCCGGTGAAAATTTCCTATGCTGACCTGCTGGAGATACTTGCAAGCCGTCCGGACCTGGACCGTATACCTTACCAGCTCAACGCCGGCCTCGATCTTGATCTGCCGGTCGGAGCGATGACGCTCCCCATCGATGCGGCCGGAACCTTTGCTGTCCCGCAGAAATATCGCCCTGCCTCACTGCTCATGCAATTCAGCGATTTTCTTGGCAAGGTGCGCCGATGAACGTGATCGACGTCACGGGGGTTGCAAAGAGCTTTGGGGCGCGCCAGGTGCTGGCCGATGTCACCTTTGCTATTGATGAGACTGAGAAGGTCGGTCTCATCGGTGCCAACGGTTGTGGAAAATCGACGCTTTTGCAGGTTCTTGCCGGTCGAGACGGGGCGGAACAGGGGACTGTCGTTACGAGACGTGGAGCCTGCATCGGCTATCTTCCCCAGGAGCCGGAACTGGATGAGAATCTGACCGTGGTCGAGACGATCGAGGCGGGGCTCGTGGATGTCCGGCGTGTCATGGCCGAGTACGAGCAGGTTACTGCGCGACTGGCCGGCCAGCATGAAGACCTAAAACGCCTGATGGCGAGGCAGGGGGAGCTGATATCGTGGATCGAGCACCATGGTGGCTGGAACACTGAACACCGGGTGGCGGAGATCATGGGGCATCTCGGCCTTGTTGATGGGGACGCCCGTGTCGGGACCCTTTCCGGCGGTATGAAGCGAAGAGTTGCCTTGGCCCGGCTTCTTCTGGAGGCTCCCGATCTGCTTCTTCTCGATGAGCCGACCAACCATCTGGATGCGGATACCACCCAGTGGCTGCAGGATTACCTTCTGTCCTACCCGGGTGCCGTTCTCCTCATCACCCACGACCGCTATTTTCTCGACCGGCTGGCAAGCCGGATGCTGGAGCTGGAGGATGGCCGTATCACCATCTACCCGGGGGGGTATAGTGCCTACCTGGTGAAGAAAGAAGAATTGCTTCAGCAGGCAGGTCAGCGCCAGTCGCGACTGCTGAACCTGCTGCGGGTCGAGACTGCATGGATTCAGCGTGGGGCAAAGGCACGAAGCACCAAACAGAAGGCGCGCATCGACCGGTTCAATGATCTCCAGGCTCGTACAGCCGGTACGTCGCAGAGGGAGACGCGGCTTGCGTTTACCACCGACGAGGGGTTGGGGGGAACCATCCTGGAACTCCTTGATATCGGCAAATCCTACGGTGAACGGTTACTGGTGAAGGATCTCACCTTCCGTCTCAAGCGGGGGGACAGGGTCGGTATCATCGGTCCCAACGGCTGCGGCAAGACCACCCTGCTCAGGATGATCATGGGGGAAGAGTCGCCTGACCAGGGAGAGGTGGTTGTCGGCCGGAAGACCCGTATCTCCTATTTCGACCAGCAACGGGAGATACTGGAGCCGGAACAGACTATCTACGATTTCCTCGGTGAGGGTGACTATGTTCAGGTAGCAGGGGAGAAACGTCACAAGATCGGTTATCTGGAGGATTTCCTGTTTGTCCCGTCGGACCGGCGGCGCCAGATCAAGACCCTGTCGGGGGGGGAGAAGAGCCGGCTCATCATGGCCCGGCTGATGCTGGCGGATGCCAACCTGCTCATCCTGGATGAGCCGACCAACGACCTGGATATACCGACCATGCAGCTTCTGGACGACGCCCTGTCCAATTTTCCCGGCTGCGTTCTGATGGTTACCCACGACCGTTTCTTTCTCGACAAGGTCGCTACCGGTATCCTCGCCTTCGAGGGGGATGGCAGTGCCGTGTTTTATGAGGGGAATTACAGCCATTACCGGGAGCTCAAAGCGCAGTTAAGCCTGGAAGAGAAGAATGCAACCCGGAGGGATGAGCGCAAACCGGTCAAGGCAGATCTTTCCGTCCCCTCTAAAGCGAAGAAAGGACTGACCTATGCGGAGCGTCTCGAACTGGAGAAGCTGGAACCCCTGATTGAATCGCTTGAGCAGCAGAAGAATGCTCTTGAGACAAAACTGGCTGATCCCCTTGAATACGCGGAAAAGCCTGGGGGAATTGCCGGGCTTTCAGCCGAATATACGAAGCTTGAGCAGGAACTGGCGGGGAAATATGCACGTTGGGAAGAGTTGGAAATGAAGAAGGCCCTCATTTCGTAGGAAAAACTGCACGTGCAGACGCACATCAATTCAACAAAAAAACCCCGTCTCAAAAGACAAGCCGGTGGCTAAACGTGTGGTAAATGTTTCTTAATAATTCAGCTCTCCCTGGCATCATGCAAGCCGATCTCTAAACGTGTCGTATGTTTCTCTTAACAAATAGCTCTCCTTCGGTTTCGAGGGGGAGCTATTTGTTTTCGCGGGCTTTTGCTGGAAGCTTTGTACTTGACAGCTAGTGCAGTCAATGGTAATTCCAAGGCATATTTCCCGCTGATCCAGCCTCAAGAGCCCAAATACCACTCATTGCCTACCGTCGTTTTCTTGCGCGTCACATTATCTTGACAAATGTCTATTTTAAAGGGACAATTGACCAGAAAGGAGATAGGAATATGTCTAGCACAGCACTAGCTGAAATCTTGGGAGTCGAAGACCAGCAGCAACTACCGCGCACTATAGTGTTAAACGGTTTGGATTACTCGGCCATTGAGCGGCTTGCGGAACTTTACGACCTCAAAATTTCGGAATTTTGCAATCTCCTGCCAGTTTCGCAAAAAACCCTGGAACGGCACAAGGAGAAGCGTCTTGGTATTGATTTGGCGGACCATCTTGTGCTGCTCGGAGGTGTTTACGAGCGCGCCCTGGAGGTCATGGAAACACGAGAATATGCGCTAAACTGGCTTAAGACGCCGAATTACGCCTTTTCTTACACGCGGCCTCTGGATCTGTTAAGGACCTTTGCAGGCGGCGCCGACGTACTTGACGAGCTTGGCCGCATTCAACATGGGATATTTGTCTGATGGAGTTATACAAGCTTACGGCGCTAGAGTTTGCTCATGACCTGTCGGGCGAAGGCACACGTATTCATGGCGGGCGGTGGACCCCAAAGGGTATCCCTGCAATCTATACAGCCGAGTCCGTCGCTCTATGCGCGTTGGAGATTCTTGTTCGGGTGCCAACGCCAAAGATGTTCTCCAGAAATATCATCGCGGTGCCAGACACAGCAAGTATCGAAACCGTTAGCCTTGACGACCTGCCGACAGATTGGCAATTGGTCGAATCCTATGACAGATTGCATTCAATTGGCAAAAGCTGGGCAAAGCGGAAGGATGCTTTGCTACTGAAGGTTCCATCCGCCGTGGTCTCGGGGGAGGGCTGGAACTACATCATAAACCCTTTGCACCCAGAAATCGCCATGGTCGAAATCAAAGACACTGCACCCTTCTGTCTCGATCACCGGCTATTCAAGAACAATCGTTAACTATTTAGCTCTCCCTGAAACCAGGGAGAGCTATTTTTTTGCCTAAACGCTAACTCTTCCCTCTTTTCCCTGCATATGATAATCAAACAGGTAAAAGGGGATTTTTTATGCCTGCACCAACACCGTCAACGCCGAAAGCAAAGCCTAGCCGCAGCCAGCGCATTCCACCCGCCGCCGATGGAATCCAGGTGAACTTCTGCAAGAACCCGGCATGCGTCAACTTCGGGATACCGGCCAAGGAAAACATTAAGGGCATGGTGTTGCCCGCGGCTCCGGGGACTCTGACCGGCAGACGGCATCGCGACAACTATACGATAGGAAAGAGCAGGAAATCGGGCCGAATTGTTGTCAGGATGGTTTGCAATGACTGCAAGGCGAGCCTTCCAATCAAGAGCAACAAGGGCGTCAACGAAGAGCTCCTGCGTATAATGTCGTATTTGAGGCCACCCAAATCGCCAGCCTGCAGGAACAAAAAATGCAAATCTTACGGCTTGCCGCTGGCTGACTTTAAGTGGCTCTATACCTTCCACGGCACTTCAAACGGTAAGTCGGAGCGCTATCGGTGCAAGACCTGTGGCGCAACCTTTTCCATAAAGACAACCACGGCAAAACCACAGAGCACATCCCATAAGAACCCAATGCTGTTCAAGCTCTTGGTCAACAAAATGCCATTTCAGAGGATATGCGAAGTCCTCGAAATGGATATGCACACGCTTTATAGCAAGGTGGACTTCTTGCACAGGCAGTGTCAGGCGTTCGCGGCCAGCTACGAACGCAATCTGCCGGAATTGAAGAAGGCCCGCATGTACATCTCGCTCGACCGACAGGACTATGTGGTCAACTGGGCTGTCACCAACGATAAACGCAACATCATCCTGCATGCGCTCGGCAGCGCGGACAACCACTCAGGCTTTGTATTCGGGATGCATCTGAACTTCGACCCTGCTTTCAGGTCTTCGGATGTTGAAGAGAATGCCAGGCTGTGCAAGGACCCTGAGGTTCTGCCACCATTTCGCCGGTTCGCCCGCTTCTGGCTTGAATGCGATTACCAGGAGTCCAAGGCGCTCGCCAAAGGGGCAAAGAAGGAGGGGCGCAGCAGGAAGCTCAAGGAGACTGTTGCTGATAGCTACGCTGAGGCACAAGCTCGCGAGGACATCGAAGCCTACGAGGAGATGTCGTCAGTTGTCCAACTGCCGAACAACGGATTGCAGATCCACGCCGAGTACACCATGTACGGCCACATGGCCTTCCTGCACAAGCTGTTGCCGAAAGTTAGCAATGTACGGTTCTTCATCGAGCGGGAATCGGGACTCCGGGCCGCTTGCCTGGCGGCATTCGCGGATGAGGTCAAGGATGGTCGCTGCGACGCCTTCTTTGTGTCCATCAATAAAGAGCTTAACATCCACGACCGGCAGCGCCTGGTGCAGCTTGGCAAACGCGACCTCGAAGAATTCCGCTGCAGAAAGGGGCATTGGGAGGGGATATCCGAAACCGGCCTGCGCCAGCTGCTTATTGAGGAGATGTTGGAGAACGGCATCCTGCACTCCATAGGCAACTACAAGGACCTCTGGCTGGACTATCCGGCGCCGGCGATGAACGAGCCTGAGAAGATGGTTTCCTGGCAGACCGACATGAAGAATAGGCGGTACAGTTCGTTTCATCTCGCCAAGCTCTACAGCAAGGCCTCGCTGCATGGTATTGACCGCTTCTTCATGCAGCTGCGCCGCCGTATTTCGCTTCTGGAGCGTCCAATCAAGACAAGTAGTGCCACGGGCAGGACCTGGTACGGCTACAGCCCCTACAAGCCGGAAAACATCGCCAAGGTTATCGAGATTTTCCGGGTGTTCTACAACTACGTCAAGGTGGGGGATGATGGCAAGACGCCGGCCATGAGGCTTGGGCTAGCCAGAGGGCCGGCGAAGGTGGAGGATATCATCTACTACTTGCCAAGGTAAACAGCGGGCGACAGCGCCGCCGGCGCAGCAAAACAGAAGGCCCACGTTCCGTAAGGTTCGCGGGCCTTCATTTATTGGCGCCCCTGAACTATGTTGACATTTAACATATGTTTTGAGATAAGTCGGACTGCTGTATGCCAGAGCGCGGACTGGCTGTAATATCTTGCATAAGCGCCCATAAAGCTTTTATGAATTTACCAAAGTTCAGCGTGAAAGCCCTCCCACCTGCGAGGCGCAGGTGTTGGAGAGTCACAAGATGGAGGAATGAGTGAGCTCAAAGAAAACAGAGGTCATTAGAAATATATTTAATGACTTGTGGGATGAAAAGGCGAAAAAGCTTACGAGGGATGTCGTTACCAAAGATGACATCGCGGACGCCATAAGAGGCATAAACGCAAAGGCATCTTCTCCTAAAGCCAAACTAAGCGTTAGTAACCCTGCCAACTTTTTCAAAGATTTTGTCAGGAGCTCCATAAGTGCCAATAAAAATTGGCCTGATGATGTTTTCAAGCGTGGATACACTGCTGAACAAAAGACAGGAAAGGGAGATGTGTTTAGGTTCATTTCTTTAGTAACAGGGCAGAAGACCCCATTTGTCGAATCCGTAGCATCATACCCAAAGTTAGGGGCCGCAGAAGAATTCAAAGTTCAAAGCCTGAGCCTGCCCGTGGTAACAAGGCTTATGGGGCGTAGAGATGAGGCCTGGTTGCTGCAAATTGCTGTTAAATTAAGGCTTATTGAATCCCATCTTGCGTTTTGCTCTGAGCATGATTTCGAGTTTGTTGACCACCTTCAAAATGGCTTAAAGTTGCGCAACGCTGAAATTGATTCGTTGTTTTATGGCAAAACAAAACATGGCGACATAATGATAATAACGGTAGAAGCAAAAAACAAAAAAGATGATATTTTGGAAACCCAGATACTGTCACAGGTTAAGTCGGTACAAGGAATGGCCAACATCAAAAACAACAAAAAGGAATTTCTCGATGGGAGCAAAACCTTGCAGGTTCTCCCGATGGCAATGAAAATTGTCGGTGATTCGAAGATATATATGGCAGAGTACCAACCGATTCTTTTTGATGGCCCAGAACCATTATTGAAAGACCTTGTCCTAAGAAAGGAATCGTTCGGCACGTTAAGTCCCGAAGTGCCTGGAGTCTGCTAGATATTGCCATTCCAACGGAGAATGACAACTTCCTCCCGCATCTGCTGTTTGGTGGCGGTCGCAAGTCTGGTCCTGAACAAATCTATACGCAGAACTTCGTACCCTAATGATTCGGCAATTTCTGCCAGTATCTCGCCAGTCCGAATCATTACCTGGTAAAAAGATGCTTGGTCTCCAACAACATAACCCAGATGTGCTCCGGGACGGAGATATGGCCGAAGCTCGCTTAGGTGTCTCGCCATGCCGCCAAAATATTGCTTAACAACCTTGTGGTACTGCTTTTCAAATCCGGAAGCACTACCTCGGCCCAGCCTTATCTGCTCAATTTCGCCAGCAATCCTTTGTATTTTCTCGTTGCTGCTTACCCACTTATCATCTGTGTCATCCTTATAGATATTCCTTGTGTTGGAACGAAGCAGCCCCTGCTTAAGCTGCCGCAGGTGTTCTTTGGAGGACACAAACCCCAACAGTACCGATTCAAGACGTGTTGTACGGGTATAGTCTTTCTCATTCGGGTAAGGCGGCGACGTGAAAACCGCATCGATAGATTGAGGTTGTAAGCAACCGATAAGCGTGCGAGCGTCGGACAAATAGATGTTTGAGTTGAGGTGACGGTTGCCTTCAACCGAAGCCAGGTCACGCGCAATGAGCCGCATGTTTTCCAGCCAGGAAGCTACGACATCTGTATCAATTTTCCTGCCACGCACACCAACTTCCGGACCGAAATGCAGGTTACTCGCCGAAAAGACCAATGTCTTGGCCAGCGCCAGCTTTGCATAGTCCACAAAACCATGCTGGCCGCTTGCCATAATGACATCACGAAGCACTAGTGATTTGTGTAGAGGAATCGGGCAAATCGAGTTTGTAAGCAATAGAGAGCTTTGTTCTTCGCTTAATTCTCGTAGCTTGCGGCTACGTTTGATTTGAGTTTCTGCCAGCGAGGCGATCCGCTCTGCCTCAAGGAGCAAATCTCTTCCGTTTGCACTCCAGGTAGACTTAACCGAACCGGCAAATTGAGCCATGGGATTTATCTCCGTACCAAGCCCCACAAAACCCAACAGTTTTGCTTCAACTATTGTTGTGCCAGTTCCTGCGAAGGGATCGAACACGCATTTGCCCGTTTCAAGCTCAAAATTACCGAGGTAATCACGGACCAGATGAGGCGGGAACGAAAGTACAAAGCGATACCAATCATGGAAAGGACGGTCGGCGACACTTATCTTGTTTGCGTTGCCGTTAGTGCGTTTCATAGCTATATCCAGGCAAGGGGCCGCGCTTGGCAGCGGCTGAGCGATAGAGCTCTGATGTCTCAGGTTATGGTTCATAGGGTTTAATCAATCCTCCAAGTTTAGAGTCCGAGTTTCTATTGCCGTTAAACACTGCAGAAAAAATGCCGCGCTAAAGGTTCCTCGGCTAAGCTTGCTGTCTATGCTTGCTCTGGTTATTGTGACGCCATGCGACTGCAAACGGGCCGCCAACTCTTTGTGACTTATATTTCTCCTGGCTAGCTCAGCCTTCAGCAGTCGTTTTGCTGTCTCGTTCCAGTTAGTGTTTGCCATGGCGCCGTCTCGTCACGCAGTATCTATACCATTTTTTTGGGAAGCATAACACAATATTGTCATATATGCAAGATATTTGTCATATATGACATGACCTCCGTCTGTGTCATCCGTGCAGAATTTCGCTCGGTCACGCCACCACTCGCACAAAAATCGATAATTATGTTGACGATTAACAAAAAAGATATCTTTCCCGACCCACTGAAAACCGCTTTCAAAATCCAGTTCCCCCGCTAAATCCGTAGACGCCCTGTTTACAAGGCAAAACAAAACCCCCGACCTTTTCAGATCGGGGGTAATTGGTATACATTAGAAAGAATTTAGCACACGTTTAGCCACCGGCTTGCTCAAAAGAGGCGGGGTTTTTTTGTTGGTACGTGATTCAGCTTACGGCCGTTCTATGTT
This sequence comes from Geobacter sp., assembly GCA_003574885.1. Taxonomy (GTDB): domain Bacteria; phylum Desulfobacterota; class Desulfuromonadia; order Geobacterales; family Geobacteraceae; genus Geomobilimonas. The sequence goes on along the minus strand of PJFC01000003.1, from coordinate 399,873 downwards.
TGTGTCCAATGTCGCATTGGTTCCGTCAGTTTTGGGCCCGTTAAACCTTACCAGATAGTTGAAAGAAGGAGAGGACAGAGTGGATGTTCCCCCATTGGTAAAGAGGGCAGGGTCTGTTGCGACGATGGTTGTACTGACCGAATGGTTCATCGTCTTGTCGTCAAGAAAGTCAATCGAATCATACAGGAGCCTCCGGGCATACGTGCGGGCATGGGCGTAGGCAGCCGGATCTCTTGAGAGCAGATTGATATTGAAGCAGGCTCCCAGCAGTCTTTTTGCGTCCGTACCGGTCAGTGTGCCCGTCAGAGTCCAGTCGGTGAAACCATTGTCTCTGATATGAGCCACCCCAACAGGGAAGAAGTATGGATAGTTTGCGCTGTCATAGTCGATGCCGTAGTTAGTGTGGAGTAGTGTACGCGCAAGCGTGATGGCGTTCTGGAAAAGAGCAGACTGTTCCTCGATGAATACCGATTTGAAGTTATCTGCCGTCAGAACAGTCGTGCCTTCTTTGGTATGGCACTTTACGCAGACATTATTGAATGCAGAGGCATCCATTTCCAGCGTATGGTGCTTGCCCGACAGGTGGCAGGTGACACACGGGCCGCCTGTCAACAGATTCCGGCCCCCTGCGTGCGAGTCCGTTGCCATGGCCATAGTTCCGAATTTGCGATGTGTGCTCGTGAGAACTCCACCGTCATCACTTGAGGTAAGGGATTCACCATAGGTAACCGGTGTGCTGGTGACACCGTTTTTGGTTGCAAGGGTACCGCTCATGGCTGTCGGATCGGCAAAGGCCGTAAAGCCATTTTTTACGAACATCAGCCCGGCGGCTGCCATGTAGTGAGAATTGAAGGTGCCGAAACTGGTGTTGGTCAGATCCGCGTTAGTTGTTTCAATAGCGTTACCGCCGCTAAGGCCGGCATGGCAGGGTACACAGAGTTTTGAGTCGCCGATATCGGCCGGGAAACCACTTGAGGCCTGAAGAGAGGGCGTGTACGGAGTTTTGAAGTCAATAGTCGGGGTGATGCGAGTCCAGCTGTAATCGCTATGGCAACCGTTGCAACGCAACATCTCCTGTTCAGCTTTGGTTGACCAGGCAGCGTCGTCGCCAGTCTTTATGTATTTGAGGAAGCCTGTTGTAGTGTGGCATCTATTGCACGAATTCCGCGTGTTAAATGTATAGTGTATCCATGGATCGGCATCAACTTTACCGTGGCCGGACTCCGCCCACTCACGGTGCTGGGGCAGAAGGGTGTTGTTATGGGGGGCGTGGCAATTGGTGCAGGTATTTTGTGTCCCCACGTACGTGGCTGTGGCTACCTTGGTGCCAACGGCATTACTCGTGGTATAGATGTCGAAGTGCTTTTTCCCTTTCCCGAGGGGGAACGTTGAGGCATTGACTCCATGGCAGTTAATACAGCGCCCGGCGGCGACTGGATTGTGAAACTCAAGACCGACGGTTGTTGACCCGCCGTGACAGCCGCCGCAGCTGCTTGGGTGGCCGTTGCCGCTGCCGTGGCAGTCGATGCAGCTTGCACCCTTCATCGTGTTGTGTGTTGAAGCGGACCATTCATCAGTTATACTGGCGAGGGTCACTGATGAAGTTGTCCTTGAGGTCTTGTGGCACGTGATGCAGGTCTCGGAGGCTGCGAAGTTTGATTCTGTCTGGCTTGCGGTTTTATCATTGCCACAGCCTGAAAGAGAAATTGTCAGTGATGTTAAAAACAGCAGTAACAAATAAACGCACCTCATCTCATTTGCCCCCTTTAACTAAAAGCGTCATTGTACATTTTCCCTGAAAGTTTTTACATGGAAAATATAGGTTATCTTATTGTCATAGTAAATGTTTTTCTCAATTTCATGCGGTGTTGACTTAACCACTGCAATATAGTAAAAGTGTGTGGCGATTATTTAATTCAAAATATGCATCTTTAAAAGCTTTTCTGAATTAATGTGTATTTGTTAATATTGTGGGGGGGGCATGCACAGCCAAATCAAGGTCGTCCTGTTTTTGCTAGCGGCATCTGTAATCATGTTGGTTAACCTCAAAAATGCTGATGCAATACCTGCGTTCACCCGCCAGCACAAGACAGAATGTTCCACATGCCATACCATATATCCTGAACTCAATGAATACGGTGAGGCATTCCAGAAAAACAGTTATGTAAAAAAAGCCGAGGATAAAGCTACGGTGTCTGATGCCGGCGTTGAAGTCTCCGGTGAAGGTGATGCTGAGAAGTTGGCAAAGCTCAAGGCCCAGGCTGCTACCGGCGGAGAAAAATCAAAGGGAGAGGAACAGAAGGCCAAGGGGAATGAAGCGCTCTGGCTTGCCGGTATTCCCGACCTCATACCCATTTCCTTCAGGGCTACCCAGAATATTGTCTTCAATAACGATGCTGCTGACAATCACAAGTTCGATTTTGCCACCCGTACCTTTGTCCTCAACGGAGGCGGCTCCTTCCGGGACATGTTCGGGTTCTACGCCTCGTACATCCTGGACTCCCATGCAGAAACGGAGGCTCACGTCGACAAACTGCACGAGCTTTTTGTCCAGTGGCGAAATGCCGTCGGTACTCCGATCAACATCAAGTTCGGCCGTTTTGAGCCCAAACTCAATCTCTGGAAAGCCAACAACAAGATAACCACTTCCTCCCTGTTGGCCCCATTGTCCTATGGCGTTGCAGGTGTCTATCCCTACCGCTTTACCCAGACGTCCAGCCAGGATGCCCTGGAAGCCAATGCCATCCTCTGGAAGAGGTTGTTTGTTGCCGGCGGCATCGTTGACCGGGACGGACAGGACAGAAAAGAGGGGTATGGACATGTCTCGTTGAAGATTGGTGGTTCCGACCTCCATGGCAATGAACCTGAGATGGACCTGGATAACGAGAGTATCTTTGATTACCTGACGGTGACGTTCGGCGGCTTCGGGTATGTGGGGCGCAATACTCCGGATGACACGGCTTCTGCAGTCAAGAATCGCTTCTACCGTGCCGGTGGGGATATGGACCTGCAGTACAAACGCCTGAGAATCAAGGTGAGCGGTGTTCACGGTTGGGATGAGAACCCTGATTACAGCTCTGCTCCAATGGAGAGAAACTCGGTCGTTATCGGTTCTGAGGCCGAATATTACCTGGGCTCACCGATCAACGCCGCAGCGCTTTTCCGCTATGAGTACCTGGATGACGGCCTGGGAATAACACGCAGTTATTCACCCGCCATAGTATATACCCCTCTACAGAATGTGAAACTCTCGCTTGAATATCGCCATGAGGATGCTGAGACAATTAGAAGGATTGCCCTTATGGGCGTAACTTTCTGTTTTTGATCATATTTCAAAACAGGTCGGAGGATTATCCGTGAAAAAAACATTTTCTTTTCTCGTACTGCTCTGCATGGCTGCCACTTCTGCTCACGCCGGTCTCAAGGTGGTCGGCAAGGGGGACAACATGCACTATGACCCGTCCAGTTTCCCGCCTGCCATGAAGGCAAGTTATGACATCATGAAGGTCAAGTGTATCAAGTGCCACACTCTGGAACGGACCGTCGTCGCTATTCAGACCGGTATCGCTCCCATTTCCGGCCAGCCTTTTGATCGGAACGCCACCAAGGCGTATGGTGTCAAGATGCTGCGCAAGCCCGATTCCAACATGAACAAGAAGGAGGTCAAGGCGACGGTAGAGCTGATGAACTGGCTCCTTGACCAGGCGAACCAATAAATTCTTATCCACAGGAGATCAGGACCATGCACTTGAATTTACGACATATGATCATCGCGGGCATTATCGGTATGCTGGCGGCCGGTGCGGCCGGTGCCCAGGAAATCCGGATTGGAGGTGGCGGGGCGGCCATTTCAACAATTTTCAGCCCCATGAAGGAGCAGTTCGAGAAGAGCAGCGGCGACAAACTGACCCTCATTCAGTGCTTGCCGGTCAAGGCCATCGTTTCCCTTGACAAGGGGGAGTTCGATGCGATGACGTCAACGCTTCCTTTGGCAACTATCCTTGAGGATGCTGCGAAGGAAGGGGTTACCATCGATGCTGCCTCTCTCCAGCAACAGGAAATCGGGAGAAATGAAGTGGTGGCCTTCGTACACAAGTCCAACCGGGTCAAGAAGCTGTCCAAGGCACAGCTGAAAAAGATATTTACCGGCAAAGTGACCAACTGGAAGGCGTTCGGAGGGACAGACCTTCCGGTCATCGTGGTCTGGGGAACCGAAACGCCCGGCCAGAATGCCCTCTTCATCAGTGAGATTCTTGATGGTGAAAAGGTGACTGACAAGGCCATCAAAGCGACCGATTACCAGAGCATCAGGGAAATGGTGAAAGCCAATCCCGGCTCCATCGGCATCGACCCGCGTGGAATGGCCATTGCAACTGTCGGGAGGGTTGATATCCCCATCCTAACGGCACCAATTATTCTGACAACCAAAGGAAAACCATCGGCGAAGGTGGAGAAGGTGCTTCACTTCTATAACGAGGAGTTCGGGTACTTTTCCCGGTAAAGTCTTCGTTTCATGGCACGTTTCCATTTCAAAGCAGACAGCCAAGCCATTGTCAGCCACAAGGCTGAAATGGCTTGATTTTTCTTGCGTAGCGGCTGTTTCGTCTGGTATAGATTAACGGCTATTGGTATCTGCTGCGAACTGTATCCCGAACGTAAGAGGGTGAGAGATGAAAGGTCTAAAACTTGGTCAGCGGCTGATCGGTTCATTCATGGTCCTTGCCCTGATTGTTGCCATAACCGGCGCATTCGGGGCGTTCAGCATGAATCGGGTTGGAGACCGAATCCAGGACCTGCTCAAGAACCTGGCTGGTCAGCAGAAACTGGTTCTTCTCATGGGGTCGACCCAGAAGGGATGCCAGGTCAGCCTTTTGCGGGCGGCGATGGTCCAGTCCGAAGCAACTGCCTACGAGGACCATGCGGACGATTACCGAATGCTGCGGGACCAGTTCAGAAGCCAATGCACGATAATCCTCGAAGGAAACAAGAAGATGGGGATCTCTCCGGCTCCCCCGGGCAGCGACATCGAGAAGCGCGCCAGGGTGGCCCTTGAGAAATGGGATGCTTTCGACAAGGTTGCCGAAGAGCTTCTGGCTGCCAAGGAACAATCGCTCAAGGGGGGAGGGAGTAATGGACAGCTGCAGAAGCTGATCGAGGATCAACTCACTGCCGTGAGCGATGATGCCAAGCTGGCGGTGGACGAACTCCTTGTGGCGGTCGGAAGCCGGATGACCAAGGCCAACGCGGAGGTTGGTGCGATCCAGCGTTCGTCGGGAGTCACCTTTGCGGTGGTGATTGTCCTCGCCATTATCGTGGCGGCCGGCTTTGGCGTGGCCACATCAAGATACATCATCGAGCGCCTCAACACCGTTGCGGGCGCTATGTTGCGCGGTTCACAGGGAGATCTTACCTCGCGGCTCAAAATTGATTCGAGCGATGAACTCGGCAAGCTGGGGGACGATTACAATGCGATGGTACAGAAGCTGTCCGAGATGGTCGGCAAGGTAGATGCTTCGACTGCCGACCTGGGAGGGATTTCTGAGAGCCTGACCCATGCATCGCAGCAGGTAGTGAATGCGGCCCATCTCCAGGCTGACGGGGTCAGCCATACCTCTTCGGCGATGACCCAGATCAATACTTCTGTCAAGGGAGTTGCCGAAGGGGTAGACGCCCTTTCACAGTCGGCATCGGAAAGCTCTTCTTCCATCCTTGAGATGGCGGCCAGCATTGAGGAAGTGGCCCTCAACATGGAGAATCTTACCCAGTCGGTGGAAGAGGTCAGCGCTTCCATCAGCGAGATTTCCCTTTCAATCAAAGAGGTCGGGAATGGTGTGGTGAGCCTCATGGAGGCATCCACAACGACGGCGTCATCGGTTATGCAGATGGACAGTTCCATCAAGCAGGTGGAACGGAATGCCATGGAGACTGCTGCCATTTCGGATGAGGTCAGGAAAGATGCCGAGAACGGCAAAAAGACCGTGGAGGCGACCATTGCGGGGATTGACGCGATCCGTACCTCATCAAGAATCACCTTTGATGTGGTAAATACTCTGTCGGGACGGGCGGAAGATATAGGTGCCATTCTTTCGGTTATCGACGAAGTGGCTGAGCAGACCAGCCTGCTTGCCCTGAATGCGGCGATCATCGCGGCCCAGGCCGGTGAGCACGGCAAAGGGTTTGCCGTGGTCGCCGACGAGATCAAGGACCTCTCGGAGCGGACCAGCAGTTCCACCCGTGAAATAGCCGCTCTCATCAAGGCGGTGCAGGACGAGACCCGGCGGGCGGTCGATGCGATAAACCAGGCGGAAACGAGTATTGCCGAAGGTGAAGAGCTGTCACAGAGGTCAGGTGAAGCTCTGAACAAGGTTCTCGAAGGGGTGACCAAGTCCAGTGACCAGATGGCCGAAATAGCCCGCGCTACGGTGGAACAGGCACGGGGGAGCCATGTCATCCGTGATGCCATGGAGCAGGTATCCGAGATGGTGGGGCAGATCGCCAATGCGACCAAGGAACAGGGGATGGGGAGCGGAATGATCATGGGGGCGGTGGAGCGGATGAAGGATCTCACCACACAGGTCCGTTCGTCAACGCGGGAACAGAGCAAGGTCGGTAATTTCATCGCCAAATCCACCGAGGACATCACCGATATGATCCGCCAGATAAAGATCGCCTGCGATGAGCAGCGACGGGGAAGCGAACAGGTGGTAACGGCTGTTGAGGATATACAGCAGTCCACCAGCATAAATCTGGAGGCGACCCGGACCATGAATGAGGCGGTGGAAAACCTTTTCCGACAGACCGAGATTCTGCGGCAGGAGATGGCTTCCTTCAAGGTAAGGGAGTCGGCATGAGCAGAATAGCGGACAAGTTTACGGAATTGGCCCGGAAGGGAGAAAAGGGGCTTATCACCTTTATCACTGCCGGCGATCCCGATCTGGCAACGACCGAACTGCTCATTCCCCTGATCGAGCAGGCCGGCGCCGACATCATCGAACTGGGAGTCCCTTTTTCCGACCCGATGGCCGATGGACCGACAATCCAGCTTTCCTCGGAACGGGCGCTTGCCTCCGGCACCACCGTGGCAAAAATTTTAGCAATGGTAAAATCGGTGCGCAGTCGCAGTCAGGTGCCGCTCCTCCTCATGGGATACTACAACCCGATTTTCATCTACGGACCCGAGAGGTTTCTTGCCGATGCCGCAGCTGCCGGCGTGGACGGGGTGTTGCTGGTGGACCTCCCCCCCGAAGAGGCGGGCGAATTCAAGGCGCTGGCTGACTTCCACGGTCTTGACGTGATCTTCCTCCTCACCCCCACCTCGGACAAGGCCCGGATCGATAAGGTCGCACGGCTTGGCAGCGGTTTCATCTACTATGTGTCGGTGACCGGTGTGACCGGTGCGCGGAGGTCGGTTGCCGGTTCGGTGCTTGATGCCGTGACGGGGATCAAGGGGAAAATCCGGCTGCCGCTGGCGGTTGGTTTCGGTATTTCCGACCCGGAGCAGGCCGGAAAAGTGGCAAGCGTTGCCGACGGGGTCGTTGTCGGGAGCGCAATCGTCAAGCTCTTCGAAACCCATCAGGGGACGGCTCTTCAGGACCGGGTAACGGCCTTCGTTGCCTCACTAAGGGCCGGTATCGGACGGGGGTGAGGCGGTGGTCCGCTGCGGCCGCCGTTGGGGCAAATGGTTTGACATCGGGCGGGTTTTCTGGTATCACTCGCGTTCAATTTAACTAAAAAGGGGCACCGGCTCCGACGAGGCATATCCCATGGCATGGTTCAAACGAGACAAGGCCCCCCTGGGGCGTGGAGAAGAGAAAAAGGTGAACGTCCCCGAGGGGCTCTGGAGCAAATGCCCCGGTTGCGGTGAGACGATTTACTGCAAGGATCTGGAAAAAAACCTCAATGTCTGCCCCAAGTGTGGTCATCACTCGCGCATTTCCGCCCGCAAGCGGCTGGAGGTGCTTCTTGATGAAGGGAGTTTCGTCGAGCATGATGCCGGCATGGTGTCGGTGGATTTCCTTGCGTTCAAGGACTCCAAGAGCTACCAGGAGCGGATTGACGCGGCCGTGGCCAAGGGTGGCTCCAAGGATGCTGTCATCTGCGGTACGGGGACCATCGAGGGGGCACCGCTGCAGGTGGCGGTCTTTGATTTCTCCTTCATGGGGGGGAGCATGGGGAGTGTTGTCGGGGAGAAGATCACCCGTGCAATCGAGCGCGGTCTGGAGCAGAACACCCCCGTCATCATAGTTTCCGCTTCCGGTGGCGCCCGCATGCAGGAGAGTATCCTCTCTCTCATGCAGATGGCCAAGACCTCGGCGGCATTGGCTAAATTGAAGGAACGGGGACTGCCGTTCGTCTCTATCCTGACTGACCCGACCACCGGTGGCGTGACCGCCAGTTTTGCCATGCTTGGTGACATAAACATGGCGGAACCAAAGGCTCTTATCGGGTTTGCCGGTCCCCGGGTCATCGAGCAGACCATTCGTCAGAAACTTCCCGAAGGGTTCCAGCGGGCTGAATACCTCCTCGACCATGGTATGGTGGATGTGATCGTCGATCGGCGCGAGATGCGCAAGATGCTTGCCAGCATTCTCAGGATGCTCTATAGAACGGCAGCCTGAGCCTTCTGATCCCACTTACTCCAAAGCCCTCCGGTTTCCCCGGAGGGCTTTTTTCATGGGATATCGAGCCCTGACAGCCTATAGCTGCACCTGAGGGCTTTCCGCGGTTGTTCCCGGGCTAAATCTATGGACTTTTACCGGGGGATTTCCTATAATCCCGCCTGTCATGACATATCGGGAGATACTGGATCACCTTTACGCCCTCGGGCGCTTCGGCATGAAGCCGGGCCTTGAGCGGATCACCGCACTGCTTGCTTCGCTCGGCAACCCCGAAAAGAAGCTTGCGGTAGTGCATGTGGCCGGAACCAACGGTAAAGGGTCTACTGCTGCCTTTCTCGACTCGATCCTCCGGGCCGGCGGGGCGAAAACAGGCCTTTTTACGTCGCCGCACCTGATCAGTTTCACCGAACGGTTCCGCATCAATGGCAGGGAGATCGATGAAGCAGAGGTGGTTTCACTTGCCCGCCGTGTCATTGCCGTGGCGCCGCCGGCGTCGACCTTTTTCGAGCTGGTCACTGCCATGGCGTTCCTCCATTTTGTCGAACACCGGGTCGATCTCGCGGTGGTGGAGGTGGGAATGGGGGGGCGTTACGATGCCACCAATGCCGCCTCCGGCGAGCTTGCGGTCATAACACCCATTGCCCTCGATCACTGTATCTGGCTCGGGGACTCGCTGGCCGCTATCGCAGGGGAAAAATTGGGTGTCATCCGTCCCGGCAGACCGGTCGTCTCGTCCATCCAGGAACCGGAGGCGCTTGAAGTTATCGCGAACAGTTGCGAGACAGTGGGGAGTCAACTCTTTTTCTGCGGCCGGGATTTCGATGCGGAGTGGACAGATGAGGGACTTGCCTACCGCGGACTGGGAATGTCTCTTTCACATTTGACACCAGGCATTGCGGGGAGGCACCAGGCGATGAACGCCGCCTGCGCTCTTGCTGCTGCGGAACTTCTCGGGAGACAGGGACTGACCATCGACAGGAACAGCTTGGAACGCGGCATTGCCGCGGCCCGCTGGCCGGGACGGATGGAATTATTCGATACAACGCCCCGGATTCTTCTCGACGGGGCACACAATCCTGCGGGAAGCCTTGCCCTGGCCGGCTCCCTGGCCGATGTCCCGCGCCGGCGGCTCGTCCTCGTGATTGGAGTCATGGGTGACAAGGATGTGGCTGCTATCCTTGCCCCTCTGCTCCCGCTGGTGCATGAGGTGTTTACCGTTACTCCTCCCCTGGAGCGTGCCCTTCCTGCGGAGGACCTGGCTTTACGATGCAGGGAATTTGGCGCGGGCCGGTGTTCTGCCGCCGGGACCGTTGCCGATGGCATATGCAGGGCGCAGGAAGTGGCCAACCCGGATGACCTGATACTGGTATGCGGTTCTCTCTTCACGGTTGGCGCTGCCCGGGCCTTCCTGACCGGCAGGGAGTTCGAGGCAGTACGCGGCTGACGTGAATAAACAATGAATGTAAATAATGACCATATGGTGACCATGATCAGTCGTTCTGTCACAATTTTTCTGGGAGTTGTCCTTCTTTTCCTCTCCCCCCGGATTTCCACTGCAGCGGATGCTCAGGTGCCGGCGGGCCTGAAGATTCAGGCGGATACCCTTACGTATGACAAACCTACCGACACCTATCAGGCGACGGGCAACGTCGAACTGCAATGGGACGGTTCCACACTTTTTTCCGATCGTGCAACGTTCCAGCAGTCCACGGGGGATGCGGTTGCCACGGGAAAAGTACGGCTTTTGAAAGAAAGCAACACACTGGCAAGTGAATCTCTCTCTGTTAATATCGAGAGCCAGAAGGGTGAAGCGGAAAACGCCGAACTGTTCTACAAACAGAAGAACCTGTACGTGAAAGGCCGACGGCTGGCGAAGACCGGCCTGGAAGATTACCGCCTGGAGCAGGCGACTTTCACGACCTGTGATGGTCCCTCTCCCGGCTGGAAATTCTCTGCCAGCAAACTCAACGTGACCCTCGACGAGTATGGGACAGCCCGCAACGTGCTGTTCTACGTCAAGGGAATCCCCCTCTTCTATACCCCCTACATTGTCTTCCCCGTCATGCGCGAACGCCAGTCCGGCTTTTTGTTCCCCCATATCGGCAGCTCGAACAAAAAGGGGTTCACCTTCGGCATCCCCTACTACTGGGCAGTTTCTCCCAGCCAGGATCTGACGGTAGACGTGGATGTGCAGACAAAACGGGGTGTGGGACTTGGTCTTGATTACCGCTATTTGGGGAATGCCGGGAATCATGGCAACCTGGCTGGTTACGGCATCTACGATACCCAGCAGCGGCGTGAGCGGGGAGAAGTCAAGCTTGTACAACTGCAGTCAATTGCAACAGATTTGGCCTTCAGATCGGACCTGGACCTTACCTCTGACCGCGAATTTCTAAATGATTATGGCGAGACGACCGGGGTATATAATCGGCAGTTCCTCGATTCATCCGCTTCCCTCAGTTGGCACCGGCAGGCCTATCTGGCTGATATAGAAGGAAAATATGCAGAAAATCTGAATGCGCCAAACAACCGGGCTACTCTTCAGCGGCTGCCCGTGGCCCGTTTCAGCGCAATGCCCCAGCAGTTTGTGGGGACGCCGCTTTACGCCGCTCTTGACAGCGAGTTCACCAACTTCCACCGCGTAGACGGGAGCCGGGGTGAACGGTTTATCCTCAACCCGTCTCTTTCCTATTATCGGTCTCTCCCTGCCGGCGTCAATCTTGCCGCCCGGGGGGGATACCAACTGCGACTTTACAATGTGAACGATGCCGGCGCTGCCAATGGTGCGTCCGGCATTGGCCTCGGTTGGGCAAACGGCTCCCTTTCCGCACCGCTGGAACGGGTGTATGAGGTTGGCCATGGAGACCTGCAGCGACTTCGCCATACCCTTGTGCCGGAAATTGACTATTCCTATACTCAGGAGAGGAGCCAGGAGCATCTGCCGTTGTTCGACTACGATGATCGGCCGCTGGGGCAGCAGCTTGTGGGGTGGGCGCTGACCAGTTACCTTACCGGTCGCTACGGGACGTCTGGTGCTGCGCCGGATTACCGTGAACTTCTCTTCTTCCGGCTCAGCCAGGGGTACCAGCTCTCAGGGAGCCGACGGGACCTGCTGAACATGGTGGATGACGACCGGGACCGGTTGACCGACCTGCGGCTCGAAATGCGGGCCAAGCCGGACCAGCACCTCACCGTTAACCTTGACAGTCGCTACAATCCCAATCTCGGGAAGATATCTACAGCCACTGCCGGATTTGACGTGACGGACGGGATCGGCGACACGATCGGGGCGAGCTATTTCTATGGGCGCAACAGCCTGAACTATCTGGAGGGGAGACTGGGCATCTCCATTGTCAAACCGTTCGTTTTCAATTACACTCCACGGTACTCTTTTGACAAGGGGGGCTTTCTTGAGTCCCTCTATGCGTTGGAGTACCGTCAGCAGTGCTGGAGCCTGGACTTCAGCTTCCAGGAAAGGCCCGGCAACCGGGAGTTTCTGGTCAGCTTCACACTGTACGGTCTTGGCTCCTTTGGCAAGATCAAACCCTTCTGAACCAGCGTAAATATTACTGCATGCCTCCCCGTGGAGGATGAGGAGCGACATATGACGGAAAGTTTCAACCCCTCTACCATTCTGGTGACCGGTGGCGCCGGTTTCATCGGCTCGAACTTCATAAATAATTTTCTCCCGGCAAACCCCGGTTGCCGGGTGATCAACCTGGACCTCCTCACCTATGCCGGAAACCTGGAGAACCTGACCGGCGTGGAAAATGACCCACGCTACCATTTTGTAAAGGGTGATATCTGCGATGCACGGCTGGTTGCGCAAATCCTGGCCGACGAGAAGATCGAGGCTGTCATTCATTTCGCAGCCGAATCCCACGTGGATCGCTCCATCTCGGGACCGGAGGTCTTCGTCCGGACCAACGTCCTCGGCACCCAGGTGCTCCTGGAGGAGAGCCGCAAGCACTGGGAGTCCGGTGCTGCCCCCCTGTTCCGCTTTCTCCAGGTTTCCACCGACGAGGTGTACGGGAGTCTCGGCTCGACGGGATACTTCACTGAGGAGACGCCACTCGCTGCCAATTCTCCCTATTCGGCTAGCAAGGCGGGGGCGGACCTGCTCGTCCGTTCCTACCATGAGACCTACGGGTTTCCGACCCTCAATACCCGCTGTTCCAATAATTACGGTCCCTACCATTTTCCTGAGAAGCTGATCCCCCTCATGATTCATAACATCATCGCCAGAAAGCCCTTGCCGGTTTACGGCGACGGTCTCAACGTGCGTGACTGGCTTCACGTCAGGGACCATTCTGTGGCCATCGAAACGGTGCTCAAGAAGGGGCAGCTGGGTGGCGTGTACAACATAGGGGGGAACAACGAGTGGAAGAACATCGACATCGTCAACCTCGTCTGTGACCTTCTGGACCAACGACTCGGACGCTCGCCCGGTGAAAATCGCCGTCTGATAACCTTTGTCAAGGACCGCCCGGGGCACGACCGGCGCTATGCAATCGACGCCTCGAAAATCAAGCGGGAACTCGGCTGGGCTCCTTCCTACACGTTCGAGCTCGGAATTGCCGAAACCATTGACTGGTACCTTGCCAACCAGAAATGGGTTGAGGAAGTGACGTCGGGTGCCTACCGTGATTACTATGATAACCAGTACGGGAACAGATAAAACGGATTGATAACTGCTCAAGGTCTCGTTTGATACGAGCCTTGCATGGGGGAAATGAAGGGATGATTCTGGTTGTCGGGGCGAAGGGGATGCTGGGGCAGGACCTCCTGCGGGTGTTGCCGGGGGACGTTCGGGAAGTGGACATTGAGGAGATCGACATCACCTCCCGCGAATCGGTGCGCAAGGTCCTCCTGACCCTCAAACCGCGGGTGGTGGTGAATGCCGCCGCCTACACGGATGTGGATGGCTGCGAAATGAACCGGGATCGTGCCATGGCGGTCAATGGCACGGGGGTGCGACACCTTGCCGAAGTGAGCAGCCAGATCGGGGCCTGCCTGGTGCAGGTGAGCACGGACTACGTATTCGACGGCAGCAAAAACTCTCCCTGGGTCGAGGACGACCCGACCGGGCCTCTCAGTATGTATGGCATTTCCAAGCTGGCCGGCGAAGAGAACGCCCGCGTGAACCCTGATCACCTGGTGGTCCGTACCCAGTGGCTCTATGGACTGCATGGCAAGAACTTTGTTGAGACCATGCTGCGCCTGGCGGGGGAGAAGGATGAACTGGCGGTGGTGGACGATCAGATCGGCTCCCCCACCTGGACCATGGACCTCAGTCTGGCCATCCGTGCCTTGCTGGAGAAGGGGTGCCGGGGAACATACCATGCGGCCAACGCCGATGCCTGTTCCTGGAACGACTTTGCCCGCGCCATCTTTGCTGATGCCGGCCTGTCCATTACGGTGAAGCCCATGACCACGGCGGAGCTCGACCGACCGGCTCCCCGGCCTCTCTATTCCGTTCTCGACTGCGGCAAGCTGACCAGGGACACCGGCTTCCAGCCGCAGCAGTGGCGGGGGGCGCTCCGGCAGTACCTGGAACTGCGGGACAGGCAGTAGCCCCATGATGGAAGGGTGTGAGATCGCACGTATCAATTGAGTTACAGCCTGGACGGATCTCTCTGCAAAGGAGCCAGATAATGGAGTTGGAGCGTGGCGAACGCCCCTGGGGGACTTATACAGTCCTCGAGGAAAACAAGAGCTACAAGATCAAGCGGATCGAGGTGCTTGCCGGCCAGCGGCTGTCGCTGCAGATGCACCACCACCGCAGCGAGCACTGGATAGTCGTTTCCGGTACTGCCAGGGTAACCTGCGATGACCGGGAGTTCATGGTCAACGTCAACGAATCGACCTTCATCCCCATGGGGAAATCCCACCGGCTGGAAAACCCGGGGCTCATCCCCCTCATCATTATCGAGGTGCAGAGTGGCGAGTACCTGGGCGAAGACGATATCGTCCGCTACCAGGATGATTACCAGCGGGTACCGGCCGAGCCGGAGCCGTGACGTCTGTCATGCGATGCTCCCGTGCAACCATGGCCCCTTTTCCTTTCCCTATCCCGTCAGGTCTCTTCATGCAGCCGTCACATACCCGCCACGAGCAGCGATAGGAGGTTCTTCCCATGTATGTCGTCATCCTTGCCGGCGGGTCCGGCACCCGGTTCTGGCCTCTGTCGCGGCAGCATTCCCCCAAGCAGCTCATGTCCGTGCTCGGGGGAAAATCCATGCTGCAACGAACCGTCGAGCGGGTTCTGCCACTGAAGCCGAAGCGGCTCCTGGTTGTTACCAATGCCCTGCAGTCTCAGGAGACCGCTCGGCAGCTCGAAGAATACCAGCAGGCTGTCCGCATCGACATCGTGGCGGAACCGGTAGGGCGTAACACTGCGCCGGCCATAGGCCTGGCGGCGACCATCATAGCCGCTCACGATCCGTCCGGGCTTATGGTGGTGCTGCCTGCCGACCACTACATCGCCGACGAAGAGGGATTCCGCGATGCGCTGGGCGCGGCGCGGGAAGCTGCCCTGAACGGGTATCTTGTCACTCTGGGCATCGTCCCCACCCGCCCGGAGACCGGCTACGGCTACATCGAGGCGGAGGAGGAGATGCGGGGGAGCGGTCCCTATCCGGTGCGCCGTTTCGTTGAAAAACCTCCCTTGGACAAGGCTCTGGAATTTCTTGCTGCGGGGAATTTCTACTGGAACAGTGGCATGTTCGTCTGGCGGGCCGATGTCATCCTCGATCAGATACTGGCTCACATGCCGTCGCTAGCCGCTCGCCTGGCCGACCTTACCTTCACTGCTGACGTCTGGGCTCCGGAAGATCTCAAGCCCCAGATCGCAAGGCTTTACCAGGACGTTGCCTCTGAGTCCATCGATTTCGGCGTGATGGAAAAGGCGGAAAATGTGATGGTCATTCCGACCAATTTCGGTTGGAGCGATGTGGGGAGCTGGAACGCTCTGCCGGAGGTGATGCCTCTGGACGGTAACGGTAATCTGGCCATCAACACCCGGCACCTGGTGACCATCGATGCCACCGGCTGCCTGGTGTACGGCAATGACAAGGTGGCCGCCCTGATCGGCGTGCACGACCTGGTGGTGGTCGACTGTCCCGATGCGTTGCTGGTCTGCCCCAAGGAAAGGGCGCAGGATGTGAAGAAGATTGTCGAGGAACTGGAGCGGCAGGGACGGAAAGAGTGCCTCTAGTCACAATGAACACAGGCTTTCTACTCGGGGCTGCCTTACGGTGGCCCTTCGAGGTTGATCGGCAATGAACGGCTGGGCTGGCACAATTCTGAAGGTCGATCTGACGAGCGGTCGTATCTGGCGTGAAACTCTTCCCGCAGAGATCCTCCATGCCTACCTGGGGGGACGCGGCCTGGGGGTGCGGCTCATGCGCGGTTTTCACTCCCTCGACCCTTTTGCGCCGGAGATACCGCTTATCTTCGCTGCCGGCCCTCTCTGCGGTACCTCCGCTCCTACATCCGCCCGCCTGGCGGTGGTTTCCCGCTCACCCCTTACGGGGACAATCTGTGACTGTCCGGTCGGTGGCCGCTTCGCCTGGAGCATGAAGAGCGCGGGGGTGGATGCCCTGTTCATAATCGGTGCCAGTTCCCGGCCGGTGGTACTCCGCGTCGCAGGTGACAGTGCGGAACTGGTGCCGGCAGACACCCTGTGGGGCAAAACGATTCCAGAAACCTTTGACTCACTGGCTGACGCTGGCAGCGTTGCCGCTATCGGTCCTGCGGGTGAGAACGGCGTCCTCTTTGCCAGCATCATGATGGATGGGGGGGATGGTGGGGGGAGGGGCGGGCTCGGCGCGGTCATGGGGTACAAACGCCTCAAGGCTGTGGTGGTAAACGGCGCCCGAACCGTCCCCATTGCCGACCATGAGCGGCTTGAGAACGCCTGCCAGGACGTGATGCGCCTGTTCCGGGCATCGCCGGTCATCTTTGGTGAACTGGGAATTGCCGAGTACGGGACGCCCGCCCTGGTTGACCTGATACGCCAGCGCCGCATGGTTCCCACGGAGAACTTCCGGCGGACGTATTTTGCCGGATCCTGCAACTATTCGGGGCCGGCGATCCGCCGCGAGTACCAGCCGCAAAGGGATGGCTGCTACGGTTGCCCTATCCAGTGCCTTAAAAGAACGCCCTTGGGAGAGCAGTTACCGGAATATGACGCCATTTCCCATTTCGGTGCACTCAACGCCATTTCGGACCTTTCCTCCATTGTTCGCGCCACTACCATCTGCAATGAACTTGGCCTCGATGCCATCTCCGCTGGCGCGACCCTCTCCGCCTGGGGAGAGGGGAGGGGGCGCTTCCTGACGGCGGATGAGCTCCCCGGCCTCCTGGCCGATATCGGCTACCGGCGGGGGGATGGAGAGCTCCTGTCCCTTGGCTCGCGCCGGGTTGCCGAACAGTTGGGGACCCCGGGGCTTTCCATGAGCGTCAAATCTCTGGAACTCCCTGCCTACGATCCACGCGGTGCTTATGGCATGGCACTGGCATACTGTACCAGCAACCGGGGAGGTTGCCATCTGCGGGCCTATCCCCTTTCCCACGAGATTCTCCGCAAGCCGGTGGCGACCGACCGTTTTTCCTTCTCCGGCAAGGCCCGCATCATAAAGATTGCCGAGGATAGCAACGCCGCTGTGGATTCGCTCATGGCATGCACCTTCGCCTTCCTGGGGGCGACGCTGGAGGAGTATGCCGAGATCCTCTCTGCCGTCACCGGCATGGAGTACTCCCCCCAGACACTCAGGGAGACCGGCGAACGGATCTATCTCACGGAACGTTTCTACAATTGCGACAACGGTTTTACCGTGGCCGATGACCATCTTCCCGAACGGTTCTACTCTGAGCCTGGATCCAGCGGTGACGGCATAGAGGTTCCGGCCATTGACCGTGCCCGCTTTGATGAAGAGCTGCAGAAGTACTACCGGATCAGGGGGCTGACGTCGGAGGGGACGTTCCCATATCCCGGCTTTCTGGGGCGCCAGCCATGATGGATCAGATTTCCAAATACACGAACAAGCTCGTCGCCGACCATTCGGCTTTGCGTGACCGGATAGCCTTTGCCGCCCAGGACGATACGCTGTTGACCACCGGCGAGCCTGAACGTGCACGGCTGGCGGGTGACGTGCTCGGCCGTCTCGACGCACTCGCCCTGGTGGCTGCCCGTCCAGCTCTCCCCTTTGCCGAATTCCTCGTGCGACGTATCTCTTCCGGGGAATCATGCATCATTCCCCGTGACACCGAAACCCGCACCTTTCTCCACGACATTCCCTTTCTCCGCCGAAGCGATTATGAGGCCGGCGGTCCGGAACTCCTTGCCCGCCTGCTGGGAAACCGCAAAGGGGTTATCGTGGAAGGGGTGGGGATCGTCGCCGTCGGGGCGGTTACGGTGGAGCAGGCCTATATCAACTATTCTTCCGTCTTTCATGCTGCATTCGTCAAATATCTGCAGGACCTGCTCGCCGACGGTTTTCTGATCCCCGGCGAGCCCGCGGCCTTTGATGACTTCCGGAATGGCTGGCTCAGGCCGCTTACCGCCGATGGACTGGTTTTCCGCACCGGGCCGTTGGTCGAACCCGCCGCCATCCTTTCCGAGGTGGCAACGGTGGGACGCTACACCGTGGAGCGGGGACTGGTGGACTCCTTTTTCGGCAACATCTCCTGCCGCAGCGACGACACGATCTACATTTCCCAGACGGCGGCCAGTCTCGACGAACTTGACGGCTGTATCGACCCGGTTCCCTTCGCACCCACCTCAACCACCGGCATTACCGCTTCCAGCGAACTGGCGGCCCACCGCCGTATTTACGAGACCGGCGATGCCCGGGTTATTCTCCATGGCCATCCGAAATTTTCCGTGGTGATGAGCATGCAGTGCGATCGGGAAGAGTGCGGGATCACGGACTGCTGGCGTGACTGTCCGTACGTACGCTATCTCGGAGGCACGCCGGTGGTAGCGGGCGAGATCGGCGCGGGGGGACTGGCAAAGCGGGTGCCGCCGGTTATTGGCGAGTCCGGCCGGGCTCTCGTGTACGGTCATGGGGTTTTCACCACCGGTCGCCGGGATTTTGCCGAAGCCTTCCGGGCAATGGTCGAAGTGGAAAACTGGTGCCGCAATGAGTATTTCCGGCGTCTTGCCGAACGCACCAAGAGACAAGCTCCCCCCGCATAGACTTCTTTCTCCTCCCATGGCAGGAAAACCATACTCTCTGGCCGGCTACCCCTTAATTCCCTCCCTCTCTTCTTTACGTCGAATAGCTTGCAGTCACAAGCAGGAGGGAATGTTACTGTGATTAAAATAAATTAATTGTTGTGTGATTTATTTCATGGTTATATCTTGTAAAACATTTTTGAATGTGGTAGGTTGCTAAAAATTCAATGGGTAACGATGTAAAGCTTGATTATTTGACGGATTGTTGCTCGTTCAGCCGTGTTGAACATTGGCGGTTTGTGATGGTTGTTGGTGTGAGGTGGGCATGACTCTTGCGCAGCAGTTCCCTCGACTGATCAGTACAAGCCCTGAAGTCAACGAGCAGAGCGACGGGAAGAATGTCAGTCAAAAGTCGCTTCTAAATAAACTCAATTTCATAAATTTTCAAGACGGCACCCTCCAGATAATCTATAAGCATTCACGGTACGACCGAACAATATCAATCTCCGCAAAACCCCAACCCTGCACCAGCAGCATTCTTGATTGTAACTTGACCGATTCGGAAATCACCCCCCAACAATTACAGGCTTATAAATTCCAACATCTGCTTATCGCCGATGAGCGCAAATTCTATATAGTAAAAGCGGAAATTGCTGCCATCAGCGAAACGGGAATCAGGCTCATTTTGCCCGAGACCTGTCGTGAGTTCAGTTTTCGTCGGGCCTGTCGGTATCAGTGCGATGGTGTTGACGTACAACTTATTCAAAACAGCGCACTTTTCAAGGGCGTCCTTGTCGATTTCAATGCCTTTTCTTTACGAATAAAAGTTACGGCTGCTCCTCCTCAGACATTCCAATGGATCCGTGTGGAATCTCCGGTAAACATTGTCATTTCAGTTGCCGGCGAAGTGCTCTATTCCGGCGAATGCCGGTTGCTAAAGCAGTCTCTTGATCAACAGATAAAGACCTACGTGCTGGAACCTTTGCATCAACATGTCCGCAGGTTCAAGCCAAAGGAGATTCGAAGTTTACGGCAAATCCTCGTTCCTTCCCCCAATGTTGTTTTTCTGCACCCGTTCATTGGCAAGAAGTTTGATCTGAAGGCCATTGACCTGTCAACTTCCGGTTTTTCCGTTGAAGAAGACGAAGAAAATTCTGTTCTGTTGCCGGGGATGATCATCCCTGAATTATCGCTCAACTTTGCCGGCAATTTCAGTTTTTCGTGCAAAGCCCAAGTCGTCTATCGCAACAGTTACAGCAATAAAAGGGATGAGCACCGAGTAAAAAGCGGTTTCGCCATTCTCGACATGGATATGCACGACCATGTACGCATGCTCGCGCTCCTTAACCAGGCAAAGGACAAATCATCCTACGTCTGCAACACTGTGGATATGGACAATCTCTGGGACTTCTTCTTCGAAGCCGGATTCATCTACCCCCAGAAATATGCTTACATTGAAGCTAACAAGGAACAGCTGAAGGCCACCTACGAAAAGCTCTATACACAGCATCCGAATATCGCCCGGCATTTCATTTACCAGGAAAACGGCAAAATTTACGGACATTGTTCTACTCTGCGATTTTATGAAAATACCTGGATCAGTCACCACCATGCCGCTACCAGATCGAGTTCTCATCGAGCAGGTCTGGTAGTTCTGAACCAGTTGTCGCGATATATCAACGATGCCAATACGATTTTCTCAGCCCACATGAACTATATCGTGGGATATTTCAGGCCCGACAACAAATTCCCTCGCAAGGTCTTTGGGGGGTGTGCCGAGGCAATCAACGATTCCCGCAAATGTTCCGTTGATGGATTCGCCTACTTCCATTACCAACGGACTTACGACATGGAATGGAACATTTCGGGTCCGTGGGGATTGAATAGAAGCAGTCCAGAGGACCTTGTGGAGCTGGAAGCCTTTTACACTCACCGTTCCGGCGGACTCATGCTTCATGCTTTGGACCTTGAGCCGTCCATGATGGACAGTTCCAGTCTCGATACCGAATATCGTCGACTCGGGTTCAAGAGAGAACGGCATCTGTATTCCGTTACCTATGACGGCATTCTCAAGGCGATTATCATGGTCGTCATATCGGACGTCGGGCTCAACCTTTCCGATCTGACCAATTGCATAAAAGTTTTTGTCGTAGATGAAGAGAATTTCCCACGGGAAATGTTTAATCTCATGTTGTCATGCCTTACCCTCAAGTTCAACAAGGATGACGTGCCTGTCCTTGTCTATCCGACAACTTATGCTGAACTCAACGGGATCCCTTACGACAAGATATATAATATGTGGGTATTGAATCTGCTTTACAGTGACGAATACATGAAATTCATGGAAAAAATATTAAAAACTGACAAATACGGACTCTAGTGCAGGTCCTTGAGTCAAAGGATGCCACCCATGTCCAAACCCTTGTACAACAGCCGTATCATCGATACGTACATCAAGCTGATCAAGCGGAAGTACAGCTATATCAATATCGGTGATTTGCTGAACTATGCTGGTATGAAACCCTACGAAGTGGCCGATCAGGGGCACTGGTTCACCCAGGAACAGATTAATTTCTTTCATGAGCGGTTACGGAAGTTGACCGGCAATGCGGATATTGCCCGTGAAGCGGGCCGGTACGCAGCTTCTCCCGAAGCAATCGGGGTGATGCGCCAATATATACTCGGATTGGTTGGGCCTTCCAAGGCATACGAAATGTTTGGCAAAGCATCCACCAAGTTCACCCGGTCTTCCCGCTATGAGTCGCGCAAAATAGACGGTGACAAGATTGAAGTGACGGCCACTCCCTTTGAGGATGTAAGGGAAGAACCGTTTCAGTGTGCCAACAGAACCGGATTTCTTGAAGCAGCGTCAATAATATTCAAGCACGAAATTCCCCATATCGAACATCCTGAATGTATTTTTAAAGGTGACAAGGTTTGTCGCTATATAATTAATTGGAAGAAAAATGTTTCTTCTACATGGTTTCGTGCCAGAAACATAGTAGTGCTGCTTCTTTCGTTCACGATTGTTATCACTCTGTTCGTTAATGTCTGGTCTGTTGTTCAAATACTCCTGCCATTTTCAGTTGTTGTTGTCCTGCTTCTGACTCTCATTGCCGAACTCATAGAGAAAAATGAGATGAAGACAAGCCTGGACAATCTCTGGAACTCAAGTGATCAGCTCCTCGAGCAGATCAACATGAACTACAACAATGCCCTCATGGCCAATGAGGTGGGGCAGGCTATCAGCAGGCAGACCAATATCGACGACATTCTTGCGAACGTGGTGCAGATCCTGGAAAAGCGGCTCGATTACGATCGGGGTATGATCCTGCTGACGAACCGTGATAAGGACAAGCTGGTATTTCGGGCGGGGTTCGGTTACAACGACGAGCATTTCGCTCTGCTGAAAAAAACTTCCTTTCACCTGAACCGGCCGGAGTCGAGAGGTGCGTTCGTGGTGGCGTTGCGGGAGCAGAGACCGCTTCTGATCAACGACGTGAACGAAATCGAAGGGGATCTTTCCCCCCACAGCCTGGCTTTTGTCAACAAGCTCGGCTCCCAGTCGTTTATCTGTTGTCCGATTATCTGTGAGGATGAAAAGCTGGGCATTCTGGCCGTTGACCATCTCAAGTCCAAGCGACCGCTTTTGCAGAGCGACATGAGCCTTCTCATGGGCATAGCGCCGGTGATCGGCATCAGCATCCGTAATGCTGATCTGATTGACGCTCGTGGACGGCAGTTCCGGTCGATCCTGAAGGTTATGGCAGCCAGCATCGACGCCCGCGATCCCCTGACCGCCGGCCATTCCGAGAAGGTGACCGAATATGCGATCGGCATCTGTTCCGAATTGGGGCTTTCAGGTGAACACCGGGAGGTGATCCGGGTGTCTGCGCTTCTTCATGATTATGGCAAGATTGGGGTACCCGATGCCATTCTCAAGAAGAACGGCATACTGACCGATGATGAGTACGAGATCGTCAAGGCCCACTCATCCAAGACCAGGGAGATTCTTGAGCAGGTCAGCTTCGAGGGGGTTTTCAGCATGGTTCCGGAAATAGCAGGTTCCCACCATGAGAAAATCGACGGGAGTGGTTATCCCAACGGGCTCAAGGGGAAGGCGATTCCGCTGGGTGCCAGGATAATTGCCGTGGCGGACTTCTTTGAAGCGATCACCGCCAAGCGCCATTACCGAGACCCCATGACCATCGAGGAGGCTTTCCATCTGTTGCGGGAGGGGGGTGGCAGGCACTTCGATCGCCGTCTGGTGGAAGCATTGATCAGCTATTACAATAAGACGTATGCCTGCGACACTCCCCAGGCAGTTTCGTGGAAATGATCAGACGGGTTTTCTCCCCCGGCAAGAGATGATGGGGGAATAGGTAAACCTTCGCGGGTTGTGGAAGAACTCCCGGAATTCCGCCAGGAACTCATCGTAGCCGTTTTCGTAGCCACTGAACTGGTAGCCTATTTTCTGGGGGGCGACTTCGACCTTTTTCAGCCAGTTGAACGCATCGCTGTCCTTGAGGTCGCCGTAGATCACGTGATGGCCGGCGACCTTGACGTCGATATCCTCGAAGCCGAGGTCATAGAGGTAGGAGTAGAGCTTACGTCCCGCGTAGGGGTCGAAATTGGCCTTTTCCTCCAGTCCGCTCATTATTTCCCGGATTGCTTGTTCCATGCGGGATGAAAGCCCATAGTGGCTCAGGCAGTTGTGGTCAAGGTCGGTGAGGCAGAGGATGCCGCCTGGCTTCACGAGCCGGGAGATGGTGGCTACCATTTCGCTGCTGCCGGTGCGGTAATACTCCAGGAGAAAACGGACCCAGACGAAATCGAAGTCTCCGAGGTCATCGAGGGGCTTCTGTGCGTCGCCACAGACGTATTCCAGGCCGGCCTGGCCGTAATTGGCTTGGGCATAGGAGACCCGCTGGGGGGCGATGTCGATCCCCAGAGCAGAGCCTCCCGGTTGAACGAGTTCAAATAACTTAGAGGTGGTTTTCCCCGAGCCACAGCCGATATCGGCAACCCGCATGCCTGGCCGGATTCCGGCCCAGAGGGCCTGTCTCCCGGTGACTTCGTTATCGGTCTTCAGGTCAAGACGAATGACTTCGTCGGTACTTTCCATCAAGTATTCTTTTTCCGACATCCCTGTTCCTTTGTCCGGGTTGTGATATCTGCGCCGTATTCAAGCTCCTGCGGCCGCAGGCCGACACTATATACCATCAGCCGCGCAATATGGCAACGATTAATGGCCTTCACTGGCCTACGGTTAATTGTTCTGAGACATTTGGAGATCAAGCTGATACATGGGGGAAGCGTCTATGCTGTGTTTTGTAGTGCCGCGCTGGAAGAAGTCATTAATTGCCCTGCTGCTTGTTATGGTTTTGTGCCCGGCGACGATTGTCTTCGGCTCGGGCTTTGCCCTGTTTACCCAGGGTGCTTCAGCCCTGGGGCAGGGGAATGCTGTTATCGCCCATACCAGCGATGCATCGGCGGTTTTCTACAACCCTGCTCTGATCAATACCCTTCCCGGTACCCAGGTTATGGTTGGGACTGTCCTCATGACCCCCTCCCGCAGCTATACGAGCTCCCTGAATGGGATAACGACCGAGGCCGACAACAAGCTGTTCTTCCCCAGCACTCTCTATATCACCCACGCAGTCACTGATAACCTCAGTGCCGGTCTCGGGGTCTTCAGCCCCTTCGGTCTGGGAACAAAATGGGGAGACAGCTGGGAGGGGCGGTATATAAGCACCAACTCGGAACTGCAGACCTTCAACATCAACCCGGTAGTTTCCTACAAGGTGTTCCCTATCCTTACGCTTGCCGCGGGGGTCGATCTTATCCTGCTTGACGCGACCCTGGAAAAGAAGAGGAGCCTGGCTGCGGCAGGGCTTCCCGATGCCGGGCAGAAATTCAAGGGGGACGGGAATGGCGTTGGTTACAACGTCGGTGTTCTCCTCGATCTTCCTGAAGGATTTTCCTTCGGTGCATCCTACCGAAGCGAGGTCAAAGTTAAGGTCGAGGGGGACGCGACCTTTACGGTTCCTGCCGGTTCTCCTCCATCGGTTGTGGCACTGCTGCAGAACAGTCGTGGCTCAGCCGACCTGACCCTTCCCCAGCAGGTACTGGCGGGCATCGCCTACAAGGGGTTTGCTCCCCTGACCCTGGAAGCGGGGGTGCGGTGGGAAGGGTGGTCATCCTTCGATCAACTGAAGATAGACCTGGCAAATGGGCGGTCTGACGTTACGCCGAGAAACTGGAAGGATGTTTTTTCTTACAATGTGGGGGCGAGGTACCAGGTGAATCCTGCCGTTGCCCTGCTGGCGGGGTATCTCCATGGGGACAGTCCGGTTCCCGATTCCACATTCGATCCCACGATCCCCGATTCGGTTACCGATGTCTACAGTCTGGGAACGGAGCTCTCGTACCGGAAATTCAAATTTGCCCTGAGTTACGCCTACCAGGTGCTGCACGACCGGGCCAAGGTCAATTCCCTCGGGGCACCGGCCGGAGCTGCCAACGGCATCTACGGTTCCGACATCCATATGGTGGGGTTGAGTGCAGGGTATGCGTTCTGATACTGCCAACGTGTCGCGGCGTGACCAGCGCGGCGGCTTTTTTGCCGCGTCTGTGTCTGCGCCGTTATTAGGCGTGTCAGCTCCGTTTCCACTCCCTTATTTGAGTTGCTAGAGCGGTTGGAATATTAACCCATCTTGTATCGACTGAAACTTGAAGGAAGTCGCCATATTCACTCTGGACTGCTGCAATGATCTGCTTGAACAAGTCAAAGTGATTCCACTTCTCCGGCTCTCGTGCCGCAAGGGATCGCGCTTTGTTAATCCATGTTATTCCCGATGCATCACGATAGATGTACTCATAGCTGTAATCGGGACTGATCTTAGGACGAACTAAAAGTCGATTCTCTTCATCGATTTTGATTTCTTCGATCTCGATTTCTTTCATTTTTTCTTGTCTAACGTTCTGGTTGCCGACCTTAATATCCTCGCTCATTTTGTATTTTGTTGTCGCCATTTCTCCGGTGATATTTCGCAAGCTTGGTGGGCCGCCACCATGGTAGCCACTTTCAGGATAGGTGAGTTCCCAGTAGCGACCGTCTTCAGGATTTTGATATAAAGTCTCCCACCCACTGTAGTCGGAGCAAATTTTTTTGAGGACAGTTGCTGTGAGCCACTCAATTCTGCGGCAGTTGTCATCGGCGACAATATTCCCGCCGTCTGACACCATCCAACTCCATTTAATCTCAGTTTCTTCTGTTTGTATTTTCATTTTCATTTTTCTTGACGCCTAACGGGCCTGCGCTTGACCTGACGGGCAGCTTTATCGCCCGGTCACGGTCTAAGCGCATGTTATGCATTTTTTTCTTCCTCAGAGAAGTTCCCATTTTGCCTGTCAGTTCACTTTTCTTTTAAAAAAGGCACGCGTGGCTTTCAGTCCCAAATTTACAAACATACCCGTGATTATCAAAGAGACCACTATGCTAATAGCTCCTTGTTCCATAACCATAAGAGGTGCTTTTCCTGAGATCATCCATTGAAGGACAACCACAGCCAATGCTAGTGCCCAAGCTGCATATGATGGAATAGCTCTCTTCAGAAATACCAACTGAACTATAAATCCGATAATGAAAGGGAGCAGACCAGCATAGGCGATAACCATTGCCATCATCGCTGTAATCTCGCCACTCTGAACGAGTCCTCGCCATGAATAAAAAATTAAGCACAGCGAGACAACAACAACTCCGATCACTACAAATCTGCCTCTTGTCATTTCGTTTTTAATCATTTTCCGTTTCCTTGCATAACAGATCGGGCCTTGACCCGCACCGGGGCGTTTCTCAGCCCCGGTCGGCGTCCAAGGCCCTGGTTGGGTGCCTTACGGTCTTCCCCAGTATAGGAATATTGCCACTACTCCGAGTGCGACAAGGAGTATGAGAATGGGTTTCATGGTATTTTTCTGGCCGCTCCGCTCCCACCAACACATATCAAATGTCTCAAGCCGCCACGAAGCGAAGAGTGCGGCTATTGAACCGAAGCTGACTATTAGCGTTATAATTCCAAAGATTATTTTCTGTTCTGGGAAGCTCGTGGTGCAGGAGCGAAGCAATGCAGATAACGCCGCCAGTACCCCGCCGACTCGCCATAATTTTTGTTTTATGGTCAAAACCAGAAGCGAGAGGCAAAGGAAGGAAATGATGTGCGTTGTGAGGGCACTGAACCCTTGCGGGGAAAAACGTGAGATTTCTCCGGTGCGAAGGACGTCCCCGGCAATTACGGCAGAATGGACAGCAAGAAATGCTGCGACTGCTATGAATCGGTTCTTTGTCATTCTTCCTCTTTTATTCACCCAACGCAGTGAGGCGCCAGCGGCGGCGCGGCCTTATCGCGCCGACCGTCTGCCGCCGATGGTTAGCAGCTAGCGCTTAGTCTCTTAACTTCCTTTGCTATTTCCTCATCTGCAGGATTCAGCAGTTGAGCTTCTCGATATGCTTTCAAAGCCTTATCATTCAGACCAAGCATGGCGTAAGAATGTCCGATGCATTGGAATACGTAATCTGTGGAGGACCTATGGGGACGCCCATAAATTTATAAATTACTCGTGCTGTCCGACTTTTGTCTCCTGACATGTTCCTCAAGAAGCAATCCTTTTTCGGCAACAAACTTTTCTCCGCGGCCCACTGACATACTGACAGCTGGCTGAGTCAGGCCAAAACGTCTGGCCAAGGTTGTCGCAGAGATCCCTAGTTCCCTGACAGCCCAATAACAGAAAAGGTCACGAGCCTGGACACGGCGGGGTTGTCTCCCCGGGGTCTCGACATCGGCTGAATCGATGCCGAGAATCTCTCCAACAAGGGCTGATAACTTTTCAAGATCAAATCCAAGTTGCCGGTACCGCGACTTTCTTTCCATTTCCTCGTCAGCTGCCCCCAAAACTCTTTCTACAAAATCGCCATCACCTAGAATACGCTCGTCACTTTTCAGGAAGATTCCAGCAGATTGTGCCGACCTGATTGCGCTCCAACCCCCGGCACTACGAAACAGACCGCCGCCTATCAAGTCATGGCGTCTTCCCTTGGCAACACCGTCAGCTATGAATGCCTCGTAGGATTTACATGCCTCCTTCTGCCGCTTTCCGAATCGATTGAGCACCTCGTTGACAGCAATCCACGGTTCGCTTCTTTGGCCAAGCATGCAGTTGTGTCCACAATACAGGTAGCTATTTAATTCGGCCAGGGAAGAAACAACACCCGCACGAAGGGGATTCAAGTGGATATAGCGGACCAACTCCAGCAGATACTGCTCCTCCTGGCAGAGAATTGACTTGTAACGGTTTTGGAAAAGGTGCCCCTGGCGGCCATGCCGGCGATTGAACGTAATCGCATATCCCGTCAGGAGGCGACGCATCACCGTGGCAACGGGGGCCGTCCCCGTTTGAAGCAGCAGGTGAAAGTGATTTGGGATGAGAGCCCAAGCATAGCATCGTGTCGACGTGTTAGAGAGAATCGCACCCAACCTTGAGACAAAATCATCCCGATCAGCGTCATCAGCAAAGATGTTGCGGCTTTCGATGCCACGGCAAATAATGTGGTGAAGCGTGCCAACTGCGTCGATACGAGCCTTACGTGGCATTACTTCTCATCCTTTGGTTACGAAATTTATAAATTTATGGGCGTCCCCTTTGCATTTCCTTTGCATTTCCAACTCAACGGGAGATAGATTTCCGACGAGTCCATGCCTGCGTACCGCATTGTAGAACATTTCGATGTAATCAAAGATGTCGCTACGAGCATCTTCTCAGTTCTTGTAGATTCGCCGTTTAATTCGCTCTCGCTTTAACAGCTGGAAAAAGCTCTCGGCGACGGCGAGTTTTCACGAAGGTCTCATTTGATTCAGAGTGAAATTTGTCGCCAACTATACGCAAATTCTGATAAAACGTAAATTAAAAACAGTAAGTAATAGACGACGAATCGGCTTCCTCCGCACCTTTAGCGGGCACGAAGCCCTCTCGATTTCTGATTCCTTTGGCAAAGTGAACGCAAAAAAGCCCCGGCCGATTCCGACCGGGGCTTCGTGTTTGTCCAAGATAAGGTTACCGCTTATTTCCCTTTGCCGGTGAGTTTTACCAGCGCTTCCATGTACTTCTCGCCGGTCTTCCGCACGATCTCCTCGGGGAGCGGCGGGGCCGGTGCGGTCTTGTTCCAGTCGAGGGTCTCCAGGTAATCCCGGAGGAACTGCTTGTCGAAGGAGGGTTGGGGGCCACCCGGCTTATAGCTGTCCTTGGGCCAGAAGCGGCTGGAGTCGGGGGTCATGCACTCGTCGATAATGATCAGTTCGCCGTTGTAGATGCCGTACTCGAACTTGGTGTCGGCGATGATGATTCCCTTGGCATCGGCGATGTCCCGTGCCTTGGAGTAAATCCTGAGTGTCACGTCTCGGACCTTTTCGGCGATGTCCTTCCCGCACATTTCAGCCATCTTCTCGAAGGAGATGTTCTCGTCGTGGGTGCCGAGTTCGGCCTTGGTGGAAGGGGTGAAGATCGGCTCGGGAAGTCTGTCCGATTCCACCAGCCCGGCCGGAAGCTTGATGCCGCAAACGGTGCCGGTCGCCTTGTAATCCTTCCAGCCGGAGCCGGAGAGGTAGCCACGGACGATGCATTCAGCCATCAACGGCTTGGCCTTCTTTACCAGCATGGAGCGCCCTTCCAGGTCCGCCGCGTACTTCTGGCAGACAGCGGGGAAATCCCTGACGTCGGTGGAGATGATGTGGTTCGGGATGATGTCCTCCATCTGGCGGAACCAGAAGGCTGATATCTGGGTCAGTACGTACCCCTTGTCCGGAATCCCTTCGTTCATGATCACGTCGAAGGCGGAGATACGATCGGTGGTGACGATGAGGAGGGCTTCCCCCAGGTCGTAGATATCGCGCACCTTGCCCCGTGCGGCAAGCTTAAGGTCGGGGAAGTCGGTATTCAAAACGGGCTTTGACATTGTAGTGATCCTCCTTGGGTTTCATCCGTCACCGGGTCATGGTGCCCTGGGTTACGGATGGGAATGACGTCAGTCTGCAAGAAGTTGCTGATTGATCTCGATCTTGGCCTTGGCTTTCAGCTCTTTGAGCCAGGTGTCAAGAGCTTCCTGCTGCTTCTTGGGCAGGAGGCTCTGCTTGAGCTGGTCTTTGGTCTTCTGGAATTCGGTGGTATCAGCCGCCTGGCGGTTCTTGAGTTTCACGGCGTACCAGCGGTCGCCCACCTGGAACGGTGTCTTGGCTACCGGTTGGCCCGGGGCAAGGGCGAATGCCGCTTCCATTATTTCAGGCGACTTGCCGATCTTGGGCACCTCACCCGTTGCAGTATACCCGAAGCTGCCGGTCTCTCCCAGTTGCAGGCCGGCGCCACCTTTTGCCAGGGAGGCGAGGGCGTCTTCCGCCTTTTTCTTTGCCAGTTCCTTCGCCTTGTCTGCGACGGCGCGGAGCTCGACCTGATTCCGTATCTGGACGAGCGGCGGTACCGCGGCAGGCTTGCGCTCCCGGATCTTGAAGAGATAAATCCCTTTTGCAGTTTCTACCGGCCCACCCAGTTCCCCTTCCTTGAGGATAAAGGCGCGCTTGATCAGTTCCGTCTCACCGGCCAGGCTGGCGGGCGGGGCTGTCATGGTAAAGAGCTGGGTTTCCGCAACCTTGCTTCCGAGGGATGCTGCCGCAGCAGCCAGGTTTGCCCCCTTCATGTTTTTGTTCATGGCATCCGCAGCTGCTTCGTAGGCCTGGCTAGCTCCCTTTGCCTTGAGGGCGTCATTTTTCGCCCGCTCTTTCACTTCGGCGTAGGGAAGGATTCCGCCCTTCCCCTGGTAGCGGTCGATATTTTTCTGGTAGTAGGCCTGGGCCTCTTCTTCGCTGACGGTCAGCTTTGCAGTGACTTTCGCAGGATCCATCACGGCGTAGGAGATGCTGATCTGTTCCGGTGCCTTGAATTCCTCCTGGTGACTCTGCAGGTAGGCGGTGAGTTCCTGGTCTCCCAGCTTGATCTCTTTTCGCACATCGGCGGGGGAGTATGAGGCGAACTGGAGGTCTACCTTGTCGTGCTGTTTCTTGAAGGCCTGCAGCGCTTCGTCGTCACTCACCTGAACCTTGTCCTTGACTTTCTGACGGGCTTTCTTGATCAGCAGTTCTTCCTTCTGTGAACTTTCGAAGTTGTCGGGAGTAATACGGCTCGACCTGAGAAGTTGCTGGTACTGCTGGAAGTCGAAGGCGCCGTTCTTCTGGAATTCCGGCATGGCAGCGATGGCGCTGGCCACCTCGTCCTTGGAGACCTTGATCCCCATCCGGTCGGCCTCTTTGCGGACCAGAAGGGAATCAACCAGATTGTCGAGGGCCATTTTCTTGACCCCCATCTGTTTTTCCATCTCCGGCGTGAGGGAACGTCCATAGACCTGTTCGTAGATGTTTTTGATGCGGTAATAGGATTTTTGGAAATCTTCAAGCGATATCTTTGTGCCGTCGACTCTGGCCGCGTAACCGAGTTTGCCGCCGGAATTCCTGTCTCCCAGGCCCCAGACGAGGAACATGGTGCCGATAAAGGAGAAAACAATGATGCCGAAGACCACTTTGATGATAACGGACTGCTTGTACTTTCGCATGATACCGAGCATTGCGGGGGGACTCCTTTTATGGGGGGGAATTGGCGTAAAGGCGTTTGGATAATGGTCCTGCATACTAATATAATTGCCGTTCAAAAGCAACCACTGATGACGGGTTTCAACTGTTTGCAAAGCGGATACTTTTTCGCGTAACAGCACCAGGCCTCCGGCTGTCGGAACTGGGCTTTCCGCAGGTCTGCCGCGTATACAAACTCAATGCTGATCTCGATTAACTAGTTGATAACTTTATCACTTGCAACCCGTGAGTGATTTTGCTATTATTCATCACTTTGCAATAACGTGCGGTCTGGGGCCGCGAGAGGAGTCATAAAAAGTCATGTTGAAAATTTTCGATTTTGTGTTCGGAATGTTCTCTAACGACCTTGCCATAGATCTTGGAACCGCCAATACCTTGGTGTATCTGAAAGGTAAGGGGATTGTAGTTCGGGAGCCGTCGGTTGTGGCGGTTCAGAAGACCCATTCGGGGCAGCAGCGGGTGCTGGCTGTCGGAATGGAGGCAAAGAAGATGCTGGGGCGTACTCCCGGCAGCATCACTGCCATCCGTCCCATGAAAGACGGGGTTATCGCCGACTTCGACATCACCGAAGAGATGCTCCGCTACTTCATCCACAAGGTCCACAACCGCAAGACCCTGGTACGGCCACGCATCGTCATCTGTGTCCCGTCGGGGATCACCCAGGTTGAAAAGCGTGCGGTCAAGGAGTCGGCCGAGTCGGCTGGCGCCCGTGAGGTCTACCTGATCGAGGAGCCGATGGCGGCCGCAATCGGCGCCGGCCTTCCCATCACCGAGGCCTCCGGCAACATGATTGTCGATATCGGAGGCGGAACCACTGAAGTGGCGGTCATCTCCCTTGCCGGCATCGTCTACACCAAGTCGGTGCGGGTCGGTGGCGACAAGATGGATGAGGCGATCGTCCAGTACATCAAGCGCAAGTACAACCTCCTCATTGGCGACCGGATGGCGGAGATCATCAAGATAGAAATCGGCGAGGCTTTTGCGGGGGACGAAGTGAAAACCATGGAGGTCAAGGGTCGCGACCTCGTATCCGGTATCCCCAAAACCCAGGAGATCAACTCGGACGAGATCCGGGATGCACTCTCCGAACCGGTCAATGCTATTGTCGATGCGGTCCGTATCTGTCTGGAGCGCACTCCCCCCGAACTGGCCGCCGACATCGTCGACAAGGGGATCGTTCTGGCCGGGGGCGGGGCACTGCTTCGCAATCTCGACGTGCTTTTGCGTGAGGAAACCGGTCTGCCGGTGGTTACCGCCGAAGACCCCCTTTCCTGCGTAGTACTCGGCTCCGGCAAGGTCCTTGACGAGCTGAATCTGCTGCGGAGCGTTGCGGTCAGTTCATAAACCGGGTAAAGGGGCTGTGCATTAACTTCTGTACAGCCCCTTACCCTCTTTAAACCATACCCGCCTGCTCATTATTTTCCCTGTTTTTCATCCCCTTATTGTTCAATGGACCGTGACCGGAAACCAGAGCGTGCAGTGAATTCCCATTCAATCGATATCATAGTGCCGGTATGGAACCGGCCGGTTGAAACCCGCGACTGCCTCGTTACCCTCATGGAGCATGCGCCCGGGGCTCGCCTCATTCTCGTGGATAATGGCAGCGACCGCGAGACGGAGCGGCTTCTCCAGGAATTTGCGGAAATACTCGATGACCGGGCTCTTCTGCTCCGCAACGACGTCAACCAGGGGTACGTCAGGGCTGTCAACCGGGGTCTTGCCCGGGCCGAGGCGGACATTTCGATTGTCGTCCGGAACACCTCCCGTGTTACTGCCGGCTGGCTGGAACCGCTCCTTGCCTTTGCCGAAAGCCATCCCGATGCCGGCATCATAACACCGCGCCTTGTCCCGGACAACGGGGGGCGCAGCGGCGCGGACAGCAAAGGGGCGGGGGTGCCGTTCGAGGTGAGTCACGGCAATCTCGCCGCCATGCTCGTGAAAAAGCAGCTCTTCGACCGGATCGGTGGTCTCTCGGAAGAAATGGACGGCGGGGGCTGGTGCCTCAAGGATTACTCCCGGCGGGCTTTTGCGAGCGGTTTCCTGACCTGGACCGTTCCTGCCTGCACGGTCTGGTACCGTGATGAGGTTTTGCTCGGTTCGGAAGTCCGGCGTGCCGAGACGCTCCAGCGGAGCATTGCCCTCTATCTGCAGCGGTGGGGAGAAGAACGGGTCTACTGCATCAATTTCCCCGAAGGGGTCGATCTCGATATCGTGGAGCAGAAGTTCTCTGTTGTCCTTGCCGGGGCGCGTCAGGGGAGCCAGTTTCATCTCCTTGTCCGTGCGCAGCTCTATCGGGATATGCAGCAGGCGGGATATGTTGAGCGCCATGACGACATCCGGGTGCACCGCCTTCCCCGCATTATGCCGGAGAGGGGTGCTGCAAAAGCGCTGGCGGCACTCAGAGCTGAACACTCCGCACTGGTCGCGGTAACCGGCGTCGATGGACTTCCTTTCCCCGGGGCGGCGGATGCCATTCCCTTTTCCGATCTGGAGCATCGGGTTAACAGCACCGCTGCTGAGCTGTACACCGCCGACAAAGCGGATGCTATTTGCACCAATTCGTGGTAAATTGCCGAAAAACGGAGGGTCTCCCATGATACGTGAAATCAGAGCCCAGCTGCAGGCCCACCGGGAGGTCCTGGTGCTGATCGAGACCCAGCTTGCCGAACCGTTGGCGGCTGCGGTGGATCTGGTGGTGACGGCCCTTGCCGGGGGGAACAAGCTGCTTGTCATGGGTAACGGCGGGTCCGCCGGAGATGCCCAGCATCTGGCGGCCGAGATCGTCGGCCGTTTCAAGCTGGAGCGACGCGCTCTGCCGGCCATTGCCCTGACCACCGATACGTCAATCCTCACGGCTATCGGCAACGATTACGGTTTTGAGCAGGTGTTCCGGCGTCAAGTGGAGGCGCTGGCGGCACCCGGCGACGTGGTTGTCGGTATTTCGACGAGCGGCAACTCCCCCAACGTCCTGGCGGCCCTGACCCTGGCCCGGGAAATGGGGTGCCGGACGGTCGGCCTTCTCGGCCGGGATGGTGGAACCATCGGGCCTGCAGTCGACCTGGAGCTGACCGTGCCGAGCCAGGATACCCCCCGCATTCAGGAGGGACACATCACCATGATCCACATCCTCTGCGACCTGGTGGAGCGCAGAATGTTCGGTGATGTCGCCATGAAACCCTGAGGAACATTGAAACCGTCCAGAACCACTTTACTCATTTTTGTGCTCTGTCTTTACCGCATGTGGAGAACTTCCAATGGAACGCAAGGAAATTGAATCGCTTTTTGCCCGGGCGCGGGATATCAGTGTCCTGGTGGTCGGCGATCTGATGCTCGACGAGTATCTCTGGGGAAAGGCCGAGCGGATTTCCCCGGAGGCACCGGTCCAGGTGGTGGATATCACCCGCGAGGACATGCGGCTCGGCGGAGCCGGGAATGTCATCAATAATCTGGTGGCTCTCGGTTGTCAGGTGGGGGTCTGCAGCGTCATCGGCGGTGATGACAACGGCACCATCCTTCGCCACGCCTTCAGCGGCAAGGGGGTCGACGTGAGCGGCCTGTTCGAGGACCTGGAGCGGACCACGAGCAAAAAGACCCGCGTCCTTGCCGTCAACCAGCAGATCGTCCGGATCGACCGGGAATCCCGGGAACCCCTCAGCGCCGAGTTTGAATCGTGCGTTATCGCTTACCTCCATGACCATGTAAAAAATTATGATGTCGTACTTGTTTCCGACTACCTCAAGGGGGTTCTGACCCACCGTGTGCTGGCGAGCCTCATCGAAAGCGGCCGCCGGGCGGGAGTGCCGATAGTGGTGGATCCCAAGGGGGATGACTACTCCAAGTACCGTGGGGCTACCATCCTCACCCCTAACCGTAAGGAGGCCGAGATCGCTTCCCGCATCCCGATCCGGGACGAAGCAAGCCTGATCGGGGCCGGAACATCCCTGCTGCACGACCTGTCGCTGGAGGGGCTGCTCGTCACCCGAAGCGAGCAGGGGATGTCCCTTTTTCTCAAGGAAGGCGCTATCGACCATATACCGACCGTTGCCCGTGAGGTCTACGATGTTACTGGTGCCGGTGACACGGTTCTGGCGGTGCTGGGACTGGGTCTTGCCTGCGGTCTCGATTTCGGTGAGGCGTCTCGGCTCGCCAACGTTGCAGCAGGGATTGCCGTCGGCAAGGTGGGGACATCCACCGTCTCCCCCGCCGAGATCATCAACGAAGTGAGCCTCAGCCACCGGGACAGCGATACCAAGATAAAGAACCTGAATGTGCTGGCCGGCATCATCGACGAAGAAAAGCGGAAGGGGAAACGGGTTGTCTTCACCAACGGCTGTTTCGATCTCCTCCATGCCGGACATGTGAAGTACCTGCAGAAGGCGCGCACCTTTGGCGACCTGCTGGTGCTGGGTCTGAACAGCGACGCGTCGGTCCGCCGCCTCAAGGGGGAGCGCCGTCCCCTCATCGGGGAAACGGAACGGGCCCACATTCTGGCCGCCCTCGACTGTATCGATTACGTGGTGATCTTCGACGAGGAGACACCGCTCCGACTCATCGAAACCCTCAAGCCGCTCGTGCTGGTCAAAGGGGGGGATTACACCCCTGACGGGGTCGTTGGCAAGGACGTGGTCGAGTCCTACGGCGGTCGGGTGGAACTGGTGGAGTTCGTGGACGGGAAGTCGACGACGAATATAATCGAAAAAATTCTCCAGACATACGGTTGAAACGCCTCTTTTCGCCCTGGCTGCGTAAGTCTTCGTGTCTGCTTGTGCGGCATAGCCTGTGCTACGCCTCCGCACAGACGCTCGACAGCCTTGCCAGAACGTAAAATAGTCGTTTCAGTTGGGTAGTGAGTTGGTATGACAGAAAATGAAAACCTCAAACGGGCGGTCTTCCTCGATCGGGACGGCACCATCAACGTGGAGAAGGAGTACCTGCACCTCCCCGAGGATTTCGAGTTCATCCCCGGCGTTCCGGAGGCGATCCGGCTTCTCCGTACGGCCGGTTTCCGGGTGATCGTGGTCACCAACCAGTCGGGAGTAGCCCGTGGCTATTATGATGAACAGGCGGTGGAGGAACTTCACCGGCATCTGGATCGGGAACTGGCCAGGTACGGTGCCGCCGTGGATGCCTGTTATTTCTGCCCCCACCATCCGCTGGACGGGATCGGGGCATACCGCACGGAGTGCGATTGCCGCAAACCCCTGCCGGGGATGCTCCTCCGGGCAGCCCGTGATTTCGGCCTCGACCTCGGCGGCTCCTACATTGTCGGTGACAAGCTTGCCGACGTGGAAGCGGGTCTGGCTGCCGGTTGCCGACCCGTCCTGGTCAGGACAGGTTACGGCGAAAGGGATGCCGGAAAGGTCCCTGAAGGGGTAGCCGTTTGCGATGACCTTCTGGCGGCTGCTGAAGCGATTGTCACAAGGCGTGTTTAATCGGCCGATGAATCATTTGCCGAGTTGTTCCGGAGCAATGAGCTCAATCCCGGGTGATGCCGGTAATGGCCGATCTGGTCGTGCAACGAAGTCGAAATAATAGAGGGGAGACGGATGGTCTTCCCTTGCGAATTTCTGGTCTGATATGTGGGAACTCCTTAAAAAATATCGCATCCACCTGGTGACGGGTGGGGTCCTGCTGCTGGCATTCCTTTTCTATTCCCTCAATCTGAGGAACCGGGAACATGCCAATTTCTTCGAGCGGGCAGTGCTTAATTTCACGGCTCCTCTCCAAAACGGAACTGCCGCGGTAAATAGGGCGATCAACGGTGTCTGGAACGACTATGTGGATCTTGTTAATGTACGTAAGGAAAACAAGGAATTACGGGAGAGTATCAAGATCCTTAATGGTCGGCTTCTGGAGAGTCGAGAGTCTCTCCTCGCCAACGATCGTTTGCAGAAACTTCTGGATCTGAAAACCTCGCTCAAAATCCCTTCCCTGACGGCATCCGTCATTGGTGAAGACGGAGCTCCCTGGTTCAAGACTCTCACCATCAACCGGGGGGCATCCGACGGTTTGCAGGAGGGGATGCCGGTAGTCGTGGCAGAGGGGGTGGTCGGCCAGGTCGTCAAGGTGGCTGCAAACAGTTCCAGAGTCCTTCTCCTCACGGATAATGCAAGTTCCGTGGCGGGAATGATCCAGAGATCACGCGCCCGTGGCGTCGTCAAGGGGAAGGGGAGTGGCCGCTGTTCCCTCGAGTTCACCCTGCGCGAGGAGGATGTGAAGGTCGGCGACACGATCCTTACCTCGGGGGTTGGCGGGGTCTTCCCCAAGGGGCTGGCTGTCGGGGAAGTTTCCATGGTGAAGAAGGGGGAATACGGCATCTTTCAGACCATCGAGGTCCGTCCTGCAATCAACATAACCCGACTCGAAGAGGTCCTTGTCCTTCTTACGCATCACGGTGACTGACGGTCCGCCTATGTTGATAACGCTAAAATTCATCATTGCAGTCTTTGCAGCTCTCATCTTGCAGGAGAGTTTTTTCCCGGCCTATCTGCGTGATCCATTCCAGCCCAACCTGGTGGTGATCATAGTTGCCTGGGTCGGATTGCGCAAGCGGCCTCCGCTGGGGGCAGTGGTCGTTGTCCTGCTCGGGCTGCTCCATGATACGTTCAGTGGTCTCTACCTCGGGCTTAACGCTTTCACTTATCTCGTCATGTACTTTCTGCTGCAGAGCATTGCCCACCGTCTCTATACCGACAGCCGGTATCTCATGATACTTGTCGTGTTCCTTGCCACCCTCGGCAACGGCGTGCTCCACCTGTTTCTGTTGCTCCTCTTTTCTGCCGCTCCCGGCGTCTACGCCGCAATCTTCCCGGCTCTGCTTCCCCAGGCGCTCGTCAATGCCCTTGCCGCGTCCATTGTGGTGACCATAGCTTCCCGCAGAAGCTGGGTGACGCAGCAATGAAAAAACAGCGCTTTATACGGGAGGTAAAGGAACCCCGCCGCCGGGTGCTCGGGATGTCCATCGCCGTCGCTGCCATTTTTCTCGTGCTGCTCTCCCGTCTCTGGTATCTACAGATCATCGAATCGGAAAACCTGCGGAAGCTTTCCGAGACCAACCGGCTCCGCTTCGTGCCGGTGGCAGCATCACGGGGTGCAATCCTCGACCGGAACGGCAAGGTGCTCGTTAATAATACACCTTCATTCAGCGTGGCGGTGATCCCCCAGGACGTAAAGGACAAGGATGCACTTCTGAATACCCTCGCCCGGTATCTCAATCTAGACCTTGCCGATTTGCAGGACAAATGGGAGAAAGGAAAGGGGCGCGCCAAGTTCTATCCCATCATCATCGCTTCAGGGATAACCCGCGAACAGATGGAATTCCTGGAAGAGAACCGTCTCCGGCTGCCGGGACTTGACATTGAGATCAAGCCGATCCGTGAATACAGCAATGGCCAACTGGCTGCTCACCTCCTTGGCTACCTGGGTGAAATATCAGAAACTGAACTGGACAAGGAGACTTACCAATCCTATAACCCCGGGGATTACGTCGGCAAGAGCGGCATCGAACGGAGTTGGGAGAACTACCTTCATGGTTCTGACGGTGGCAAGCAGATCGAGGTTGATGCCCGCGGCAGGTATCTGCGCACCATCAGCGAGACGAGCCCGACAATCGGCAACAGTATCGTCCTGACGATAGACCGTGACTTGCAGAAGCGTGCCGAGCAGGCTTTTGGCGACAAGGCCGGTGCTGCCGTGGCCCTGGACGTCAATAGCGGTGAGATCCTCGCGTTCGTCAGTAATCCCGGCTTCGATCCGGCCCTCTTCACCGGGCATCTGCCAGCCAAACAGTGGCAGGCATATCTTGACGACAAACGCCATCCCCTCGAGAACAAGGCTCTGAAGGGGCTGTACCCTCCCGGATCGACATTCAAGATCATCACCGCTCTGGCGGGCCTGCAGGAGGGGCTGATTGACGAAAATACCACGGTATCTTGCACAGGGTCTTATACTGTTGGCAGGGATACCTTCAGGTGCTGGGACAAAAAAGGGCACGGAGTTGTCAACCTGAAGCGGGCGCTCAAGGAGTCGTGCGACGTCTATTTTTACCGGCTGGGAGAACGGCTCGGGGTGGACCGGATTGCCGCCTATGCCCGGGAGTTTGGTCTGGGCGCCCCGATGGGGGTGGGGCTTGAAAATGAAAAGGGAGGGCTTGTCCCCACCACTGACTGGAAAGAGAAGAAATACGGGAAGAAATGGTACCGTGGGGAAACTTTGCCGGTGTCCATCGGCCAGGGGTATACCGTCACGACCCCTATCCAGCTGGCGGCCATGATTGCCGGTGTGGCAAACGACGGGACCCTCTACCGCCCCCACCTGGTTAAGCGGGTTGTGGACCCCGATGGCCGCGTTCTAAAGGAGTTCCCTCCCGAAGTACTGAAGAAGTTGTCGCTCCGCCCGGAACTCTACCGGAAGGTTAAAGAGGGTCTCCTGGCGGTGGTCAATGAACCGCGGGGCACCGGCAGCATGGCCCGTCTCTACGAAGTAAAGGTGGCGGGGAAGTCGGGCACCTCCCAGGTTGTCAAATTGCGCGACAGTAAAGGTAATGTGCCGTATCAGTATCGTGACCATGCCCTTTTTGTCGCTTTTGCGCCCTATGAAAAACCTGAAATCGCCGTGGCTGTGGTAGTTGAACATGGCGAGCACGGTGGTTCAGCGGCGGCTCCCATTGTAGGAAGTATTCTGCGAGCCTATTTCGAAGGGAAAGGTGTCATAAAGTCCCCGGTTCCAAAGGCCGGTGATGAACAAGATGCGGGTGAAACGGCGGGTGAGGCGGTAGTGCCGGAAAACAGCGACAGCGAAAAGGTATCGGGAAATTGAGGGAACGACATGATTGATCGACGATTGTTCACCAGCTTTGACTGGACGCTGTTCAGTCTTATCCTGATAATCTCCTCCCTCGGTGTTTTCAATATTTTCAGTGCAGCGGCATCCTACGGGGTAGTATCCACCCCGTACTTCGTCAAACAGATCTACTGGATTCTGGCAGGTCTGTTTCTTGTCACCATGGTCTGCAGTTTCGATTATCACATACTGGAGGACGTTGCTTTCTGGTTCTACGGTGTCGTGCTGTTTCTCCTTGTCATGGTCCTCTTTTTCGGCAGGACGTCCATGGGAGCCACGCGGTGGCTTAATCTCGGGTTATTCAGCCTTCAGCCGTCCGAGCCGATGAAAATAGTCATCGTTATGGCCTATGCCCGTTTTTTCAGTCGCTATCCACTTCCCCGGGGGCTTGCTCTTCGCGATCTTTTCTATCCGGCCCTTTTGCTTGGCGGCCCGGCGCTTCTCATCATGAAGCAGCCCGATCTGGGGACTGCCATTCTTGTAGTACTCATTGCCTGTTCCATGCTTATCTACGTGGGGCTGCGCTGGACGACGGTCGTAACGGTAGTGCTGGCTGCTCTCCCTTCCATTTATCTGGCATGGCACTACGTCCTCCGGGACTACCAGAAGAACCGGATACTCAACTTCATAGATCCTGAACGGGACCCGCTGAAAAGCGGCTATCACCTCATACAGAGCAAAATAGCGGTCGGTTCGGGGGGAGTGACCGGCAAGGGATTTCTGCAGGGAACCCAGACCCAACTCCATTTCCTCCCCGAACAGCACACTGACTTTGCCTTCTCCGTCTTTGCGGAGGAGTGGGGGTTCCTTGGCTGCATGCTGGTGCTTTTCCTCTATATGTTCCTCATCCTGTGGGGATTGCAGATCGCAAGCCGCTGCAATGATCGTTTCGGGAGCCTGATGGCGGTGGGTGTGACGGCCATGCTTTTCTGGCATGTCATCATAAATATGGGGATGGTTATCGGCCTCTTCCCCGTGGTCGGTGTGCCGCTGCCGTTCTTCTCCTACGGTGGCACCTCCATGGTTACCTCCATGGTCGGGGTTGGAATCCTGCTCAACATAAGCATGCGCCGGTTCATGTTCTGACGGAGCATGACCCTCCCCGATACACCAAAGGCCGTTCCCCCAGGGGAGCGGCCTTTGTCGTTGGTGCATCAGGAAAGAGCCTATGCCTCTCCCGCCATAAGTGACTACGGATGTTGCAGGGGACTAGGCGACGTGTTTGTTGAGCAGGATGATCTCATCGGCCGTTGCGATCCAGAGCGCATTGCAATTGGTACATTCCATGATGTCCCTGGCGTAGCCGTCCGAATGCATGTCGATCTGGACGCCGGTGCTGTTGTTGCAGATGGGGCACTTCATTTGCTTGTCCTTTCATGAATATTCAGCTTGTTTGATATGACTATAATCGACCGGAAAACTAAGTGCAAGGGGATATTTTAGTTAAAAGCAAAGTAAAACAGTAGTTTATGTATTGCTGGCCGATGTCGGGCAAATCATTATTTGGGTTAAGTGCCAGTAATTTCGTGCAAGTTGTCCTGTGTTGTGCTAACTACCTTAAATTATATGTTAATTGCGATATAACATGATTGTATGTATTCACGCAAAAGCTTGTTTTTTAGTCACGATAAAAAAATTGCGGTTGTAAAAAATAATGTGAAAAGCGAATTCTAAACTCTGGTTTGCGGTCGCTGTAATTGGTCATGTTGCTGATATACTTGGTGCAGGGTTGAGAGAGGAGGTCCACCATGCGGGAAGCGATGTTTTACGAGAAAATGGCAGAAGGTAAGGTCCGTTGCGGTCTGTGCCGGTTCCGCTGTCTGATCGGCGATGGCAGCCGCGGCATATGCGGCGTGCGGGAGAATCGATCGGGAACCCTCTACACCTTGGTCTACGGCAAAGCGGTGGCCGAACATGTGGATCCGATCGAGAAGAAGCCGCTCTTTCACTTCATGCCGGGAAGCCAATCCTTCTCCATTGCAACGGTGGGGTGTAATTTCCGCTGCCTCCATTGCCAAAACTACTCCATTTCCCAGCCCGATGAAGGGCAGATACTCCGGATATCCGGCA
Organism: Geobacter sp.; assembly: GCA_003574885.1. Lineage (GTDB taxonomy): Bacteria > Desulfobacterota > Desulfuromonadia > Geobacterales > Geobacteraceae > Geomobilimonas. The sequence goes on along the minus strand of PJFC01000003.1, from coordinate 357,475 downwards.
GCGACCTGCCGCCGGAGCTCATCGTGGAGAGGGCACTGGAGGCCGGTTGCCGTTCAATTGCCTATACCTATACCGAACCGACCATCTTTTTCGAGTATGCCTACGATACGGCGGTATTGGCCCACAAGGCAGGGCTGAAAAACGTGTTCGTCACCAACGGCTACATTACCGCCGAAGCCCTTGCCCATATCCGTCCTTACCTGGATGCTGCCAATATCGACCTGAAAGGGTTTTCGGATCGGTTCTATCGTGAGGTGGTTCATGCCATGCTCACCGAAGTACTCGACTCCATAGTGGAGTACAAGCGTGCCGGAATCTGGATTGAGCTCACCACCCTTATTATTCCGGGGTGGAACGATTCGGACGAGGATCTGGGTGGGATTGCCCGCTTCATAGCCGAGCAGGTCGGAGTGGACACCCCCTGGCACGTAAGCCAGTTCTATCCCACGTTCAAGCTGATCGATCGGCCTCGCACACCGGTGGCTACCCTGCGCAGGGCTCGGCAGATAGGGCTTGATGCGGGGCTTCGCTATGTGTACGAAGGAAACGTACCTGGCGAAGGGGGGGAGAATACCTTCTGCCCCGGTTGCGGAGAACTGGTCATACACCGTGTCGGGTACGCCATCAGCGATAATTCACTTCAACGCGGGAGCTGCCCCCATTGTGCCGCAAGGTTGGCCGGTGTCTGGGACTGATGGTATATCCTGAGGAAGGGACGGTTATTGATTCATGGAGTAGAGTGTGATATGACGTATTAACGTTGCTGTAACGAATTTGAAAAATGCATCCGGTACGTACCGGCGTTGCTGCCGTCGTCACCTTCCCTGTGGACGGGAGATTCATGCAGAAACCCCCGTATAACAATCTGAGTTGGAAAATATTCTTCCTGATTGGTTGCGTGCTCCTGGTCGCTTTCTGGTTTCTCGACGAGATGCTTGATGCGCTCCTCTTAAAGGAAGGGGGTTTTGCTTCAGTAGTCATAGCCCATGAGGTGTTTATGCGCCTCATGTTGTCAGCCCTGCTGTTAGTTGTAGTATGGTTCGTCTGGCGGGTGGCAAGGCTTCAAACCCGACTGAAAAACGCGCTGAATGAGGCCCAGGACCGATATAATGCGGAAAAAGTCCGTTCGGAAGCGATCCTTTCCGCCATGAGCGATGCCATCAGCGTGCAGGATCTCAATTTCAAGATTCTTTATCAGAACCAGGCCCACAAGGAGATGATGGGAGAACATGAAAGTGAGTACTGTTACGCCGCCTACCAGCAGAAGGATTCCATGTGTGAGGGATGCCATCTGGCCAGGTCGTTCCGTGACGGTTTTCGCCATCGCCGTGAGGTGAGTACCGTTACGGAGCGTGGGACGCGTTATGTGGAGATTATCTCCTCACCACTCCGGGATGCCGGCGGTACCATCATTGCCGGCATAGAATCAATCCGGGATATCACCGAACGGCGGGAAGCTGAGGAGAAGCTTCGCCAGCAGCAGATTGCCATGGAAGCCTCCATGGACGGGATTGCCATTTATCACGACCGTCGAGGATTTGTTTATTTGAACGAAGCGTTTGTCGGACTGTACGGTTATGATTCCGCAAGCGAGATTCTGGAGGCGTCGTGGCGGATTCTCCTGCCTCCCGAAGAATTGGCGCGCTACGAGCGGGAAGACAGGCCCATTCTCCTCCGTGAGGGGCGATGGCGCGGCGAGCTTATCGGTAAACGGAAAAATGCTGTTACGTTCCCCATGGAGATATCCCTTACTGCGAGCGAAGGGGGGAATACTGTTGTTGTTGTCCGGGACATTACCGACCGTAAGCGCATCGATCAGGAGATTCAAACGCTCAGCCATGATCTGGCGGATCGGGCCGCCGCACTGCTCGTGGCCAATACGGACCTGCTGGCGGCGAAGAACCGCGCGGAGGAGGAGAAGAACAAATCAGAGGCCATTATTGCCGCCATGGGTGATGGCGTCAGTATCCAAGGGCTTGATTTCAAGGTAATGTACCAGAATAAGGTCCATCAGGATATTGTCGGTGGCAGTTTTGTCGGGAGTTATTGCTATCAGGCCTACTCCTGCCGTGACAAGCTCTGTGAGGGGTGTCCCATCGTCCGATGCTACAAGGACGGTCTTATCCATAAGCTGCTCAAGATCCTTCCTTCGGGTATCCCCATCGGGGTTACCGCATCGCCGTTGCGCGACGCAGAGGGGAACATCATCGCCGGCATCGAAGTGGTCAGAGATATGACCCAGCAAGTGAAGTCGGAACAGGCACTCAAAGAGCAGACCGCTTTACTTCAACAGCAGACCCTGGAGTTGATTTCGTCGAATAAGGAACTGGAGTCTTTCAGTTATACCCTTTCTCACGACCTGCGCTCTCCCCTGACCCGTATCTACGCGGCCGGGCAGGCCCTTCTTGAAATGTACGGCGAGACCCTTGATGAAAACGGCAGAACGTTCCTCCATGCCATCTGTGAGGGGAGCGAGCACATGGAAGAATTGATCGAGGCGATCCTTGCTCTGTCCGGGGTTACCAGAAGCGAGATGCATACAGAAGATGTTGATCTGAGCGGTCTTGCAAAGACCATTGCCAGCAAACTGCAAATTACTGCGCCTGGACGCAGGGTTGATTTTGTCATTGCAACCGGCGTGACGTCCTTCTGTGACCCTCAACTGATGAAGATTGCTCTGGAAAACCTCTTGGGGAATGCCTGGAAGTATTCCCGGAAGACTCCATTCGCAAGGATAGAATTCGGTGTTACCGAGCGCGACGGCGAGACAGTCTACTTCGTGCGCGATAACGGCGCCGGATTTGACATGAAAAATGCCGCTGAGCTTTTCGCTCCGTTCAAGCGCCTGCATGCTACAAGTGACTTCCCCGGCACCGGCATTGGGCTGGCAACCGTTCAGCGCGTCATCGAGCGCCATGGCGGAACAGTATGGGCAGAGGCGGAAGTCGGCAAGGGGGCTATCTTCTATTTCACCCTCAAGCAGATGAGTTCTGCACCTTCGCCCTGATCAGTGCCTTGTCCAGCAAAAGCCTTCCCGTTCAGTCACTTCTCATTCCATCCATTCCTTTCTTTACCTCGTTGAAAAATGCCGATGACATCAGGACTATTGTGGCGGGGTGGGGGACGGGTAACCTCAAACTCGACATTAACGGTGATGGTGAGGTGACGGAGCTTGATTTGCCCATCTGCGCCGTTCAAATGCTACATTGAGGCTTGGGGTAGTCAAGCATAAACCCTGATGTTTTGTGACGAATGAACGGGGAGGTGTCGATGGCGCCACACCGTTGCATTTAATTTGGATCATCAGCCGCTACTGACGGCGCTTACCGGTATTCACGGTTGCCCACCATTTTGAAAAATGCTATAACCGGTTTATCCTAAGTGTTATAGAGGTTTTCAATTGAAGGTTTCCCTGTTTCGCCGCGTTTGGGTTACATTCTCTGCCCACGTAATCGGTTTTTACGCTTCAACCATCAACAGGTTTCGGGTTAAAGGGTTTGAAAACCTTCCGAAGGATGGTGGCGTGCTGATCGCCTCCAACCATATATCTGCCTACGAAACCATTTTTATTCCCTGGGCCGTTCTACAGCATTATCCCCTGCAGATGGTCTGGGCTCCCGCCAAGGAAGAGCTCTTCCACAACAGCTTTCAGCGCTGGCTCTACGGGTCGTGGGGAGCGTTCCCCGTCAAGCGGGGACGTGATGTCCGCGCCGGCAAGGTTATCAACGACCTTCTCCAGACCGAAAAGGTGATGCTCTTTCCCGAAGGAACCCGCCACAAGAGCGGCGTACTCGGCAAGGGGAACCGCGGGGTTGGCAAGATTATCTATGACACCCGGCCGGCAGTGGTTCCCACCGCCCTCATCGGGCTCAACCGCTGGGAATTTCCCGGTCGTGGCCAGGAGGCGACTATTGTCTTCGGCTCCCCCCTTGATTTCAGTGACCTGTTTCAACTGGAAGACCGGAAGGAGACCCACCAGATGATCGTCGACCGGGTCATGGACGGCATTGCCGACCTGCTGAAGGCCGAGGGGGCTTACGTTAATGAAGATTGAGATATTCAGTGACGGCGCCTGCAGTGGCAATCCGGGGGTAGGGGGGTGGGGGAGCATTCTGCGCTACGGCGATACGGTCAAGGAACTGTCCGGGGCGGAAGCGGAGACCACCAACAACCGTATGGAGATGACGGCAGCCATCTCAGCGCTGGAAGCGCTCACACGTCCCTGCGAGGTATTTCTTACCACCGATTCCCAGTACCTGGTCAAGGGGATGACCGAATGGCTTCCCGGCTGGGTAAAAAAGGGGTGGGTCAACAGCAAGAAGCAGCCGGTGCTCAACCGGGATCTGTGGGAGAGGTTGCAGGCGCAGGCCGCAATGCACAAAATCCATTGGGTCTGGGTGCGCGGACACAACGGCCACCTGGAGAACGAGCGGTGCGATGAACTGGCCCGGAAGGCGATTGAGGAATTTAAGGGGCGTGAAAAGTAAAAAGTAAAAGTAAAAAGTGAAAGGCTAAAGCATAGCGGTTTCTCTTTTCACCTTTAACTATTCACCTTTCACCGATTTTATGACCTATTTCATCATCGAAGTCTCAGAGCAGGAGATAAAGCGGGAACGGGAAAAAGCCCGCGAACTGCGTGCGTCCCAGTGGTGGAAGAACCGGCTGGCGAAGGGGGTCTGCCACTGGTGTGGCGGCACGTTCCCGCCGGACGAACTCTCCATGGACCACATAGTGCCCGTGATCCGCGGCGGCAAGAGCACGCGGGGGAACGTGGTCCCTGCCTGCAAGGAGTGCAACAACAGGAAGAAACATCTCCTGCCCATTGAGTGGGATGAATATCAGAAAAACGTGAAAGGTGAAGAGTGAAAGGTAACGGCTATAAAGCGATAATCTATGATTGTGACGGTGTGATGTTCGACTCATTCGAGGCGAATCTTGCCTTTTACGACCGGATTATGGCTCTCATGGGGCGTCCCACTCTCGATCGCCGCGATGGGGAGCAGATGCGGATCCTCCATACCTACGCCAATCGCGAAGTCCTTCACTATTTTTTCCCCGACGAGGCGCTCTTCGACGAGGCTGTCCGTGCTGCCGCCGCCATCGACTACCGGGAACTGGTGCCGTACATGCGGATGGAAGAGGGGTTCCGCGAAACCCTCGAACTGCTCACTCCGGGCTATGGCCTTGCCGTCTGCACCAACCGCTCCTCCTCAATGGACCTTGTGCTGGAGTCCTTCGACCTTGCCCGCTACTTTGGCTGCGTCATGACCGCCAACAAGGTCGCCAATCCCAAGCCCTCCCCGGAGCCGCTCCTGCGCGTGCTCGATCATTATGGCATTCCCCCCGCCGAGGCGCTGTTCGTCGGTGATTCCGATGTGGACCGTCAGTCGGCCCAGGCTGCCGGCGTCCCCTTTGTCGCCTACAAGGCCGATCTCCCTTCCTTTGCCCGGATCGACCGGCATGGGGAGATTCTAGACCTCCTCAGACTCCCAACACCTCAGCCAATCTGAGCACTTCGTCCTGGGGCCGCTTTTCACCTTTAATTACGTCGTCGAGGGGAGTGGCAAGGATGGAGTTGCAGGAAAGCCCCACCATCAGCCCCTGCTGACCCGAGATCAATAGCTCGACCGCATTTTTACCGAAGCGACTTCCCAGGAGCCGGTCGAAGACGGTCGGCGCGCCGCCGCGCTGGTAATGGCCCAGCACCGTTACCCGGGTCTCGAAACCGATGGCGTCCTTGATGGAGTCGGCGATGGTCTGGCCGCTCCCCACCCCCTCGGCGAGAATTATGATGGCGTTGTCCCGCCCCTCTTCGTAGCGTGCCCGGAGTTGCTGGCATATCTCGGTCAGGTCGAACTCCCGTTCCGGCACCAGGGCATATTCGGCGCCGCTGGCGATTGCGCTCACGCTGGCGAGATAGCCTGAGTTGCGCCCCATTACCTCGATGACGAAGGCACGGGCATGGGAACTGGCAGTGTCCTTGATGCAGTCCACCGCGTAGATGATGTTGTTCAGCGCCGTGTCGACCCCGAGCGCCATGTCGGTGAAGGGTATGTCGTTGTCAATGCTGGCCGGGATGCCGATGACCGGGAAGCCGAGGTTATGGAGGGCCAGCGCTCCGGCCAGTGAACCGTCTCCTCCCAGGATCACGAGCCCCTCCACCCCCAGTTCCTTCAGCTTGGCGACCGCCTTCTGCTGACCTTCCGGCGTACGGAATTCCGGGGAGCGGGCCGACTGGAGAAAGGTCCCTCCCCGATGGAGGATACCGGAAACCGCCTTGGAGTCGAGGGGGAAGCAGTCACCCTTCATGAGACCCAGGTATCCTTTGCGGAAACCGACAACCTCTATATCCATCCGGATTGCCGTGCGGACCGCGCTCCGGATGGTCGCGTTCATGCCGGAACAGTCACCGCCGCTACTCAAAATTCCGATCTTTTTCATGGTTCCTCCGGGCGTAACAGCCGTGACTTTATTGTGCGGTGCAGTTCCTGAGTTGTTCGATCTCAGCCTTGAGTCGGGTTATCTCTGCTTCAAGCCGGGCGTTTTCAGCTTTCAGCCGCTCCACATCGGACTCCTGACGGGGAACGGCAGGTTTACTCTCCGGTTGCGCCGGACCTGCACCCGCACCGGCTTTCTTCTCCGGCGCGGCCGCGGATGGAGAAGGGACGGCGACCTTCTCTGCATCACCGATCTTCCTGCACCTGTCGTTGTCGTATACCTTCACCGCCTTCTGGGCGGTGAAGCACCCGCTCGGATTGAAAAGATACCGCAAGCCGCTGCAACTGTCGACAACTTCCGCACGTAACGCCTTTTCTTCCCGTACGCACCGGTCATACCCGTCGCCAGCCACAGCGCTGCCTGACGAGAGAAGCACCATGGAGGCTATTGCAATCACCTTTTTCATGTTCATACCTCTGATTTATTCAGTATTGGAGCGGTAAGTTTATCTCCACCAGCTTCCCGTTGCAAGCTGTGCTGCCAACGAGCGGGCTGAAGTCTAAATTCGCTTGGGGGATGCCGTGTGTCTATAGCACTGAAATTCAGCTGCCGACTGAAGAATCCCAGCCTCTCTTGTGGAGGATAACCGGTTCCAGCATGCAATACCTTGCCATTGACCAACTGGAGTCGATTTTGACTTCATAGAGCAAAGCGAAACAGGTCTATTCGCATGTCAGGCATCATAAAATTGTGACTACTCACGCATCCCCGGCGTTACCGTGACCCCAACCAATAACCCCTCAGGACTTAGCAGACGTGTAACAATCTGTCCCCAAGGTTCCTTTTGCGCTCTCGTCAGCAAAGTGTATCCTCTATCTTCCAGTTCTTCGGTGGCTTGTTCAATGTTATCAACGTCAAATTCCAACCATGCTTGAGGAACAGGGAGGTCTGACGGCCAGCTATCTGTCCCAAAACATGATTGTGCTGCCTGAGAAAGTGGCCATAGAGCGAAATGATTGACGCCATTTAATTTATCTGTGTGCAGATAGTCTCCATCCTTGTCGAAGGATAAACCGAGAGTATCCAGATAGAACTTATGAGACTCAGTTACGTCTTGAACAACTGGACCGAACCCAGCGACAAATAACACGTCAAAATTTCCCGATATTTTTCTGGTCATGGCAGTTCCTTTCTCGCTTTTCTCATTCTGTCTCACTCTCCAGTCTCAACTTCCACCTACAGGGGGTGCCTTCCTTTCTTCAAGGCCAGCACGGTGTCCATACCATATGAACCCCATTCCCGTCCCGGCTAGCTATAGCCGAGTAAACAACGCAAAGTAAATTTACTCCAATGAAGTTAATTATACCAATGCATAACGTTAGAAAATATAGAGGGGTCTATCATCTGCTAAAATCCGATGATAGACCCCTCTATGGTTCTTCAGTGATAGTGCGTTTTCAGTCCTTCGCGTGACATTTGTTGCAGAGTGAACGCTGAAAAGTGGCAAATTTTGACGGATCGCGATCGTACATCGCTTTTTTGTACTCGGCCCTGGTCTTGCCGCCGGCATTTCTGCCACCACCCTTTCCGGCAGCATCTATTCCCGGATAATCACTATCGACAAGCAGGAAGCTTCCATCGGTGTTCCACCTGGTCATGCCGTTCCAGGGCGACGCATGTGCCCGATGACAGGTGAGACACGTGATTTTGTCTTCCGGTCGCGGTCCCCCGAGGGACGTTCTCAGATCTGCAAGCTGCTGCACACCTGTCATATCACCACTCTGGAAGGGGACCATAGATGTAAAGGCAGTAGATTGATTCCCGCCGAGATCACCGGATTTGACATAATAATTGTAAGTGTCGGCGATCGCGCTACCGAGTTCTGCCCCGGCCGCATGTATATGACTGCTGCTCTGCGTTCGGCTCGCAAACTCTTCGTGGCAGTTCAGGCACCATTCGCTGGTCCCCTTGCCGTAGACTACCCTCGTATCCACATAGATCTCAGGCCGGTTGTAATTCCGTGGCGCAACGGCAATCGGCGGATCATACAGGAAAGTATGGCCGACAGTTTTGGTGCCATATCCCTTGCCGGCCAGCATCCGATAGGTTCCGACCGCTTCCGTAGCCGTGGGAGGGGTGCCGTATGACCCGGAATCGATGATGGGGTTGCCTTCCTGGACAATGGTGCCAGAGGCGTCGACAAGGCGATAATTGCCGTGGGGGTCATGGCAGCTGATACAGGAAAGTCCGGCGGCAGGATAGGATCCGCCTGGCGCAAACGGGTGTGACACGTCGGCAGTATAACCATATGCAGGGGCCACGATATTGTGGCCATGCCGTTCTCCCGGACTGCTGCCTTCTTCGGGATCAGTCCAATAATACCGTTTCTGCAGATAGGCAAAATCTCCCCCTGGTGTCAGCGAGACAGGTGGGATGCCGGGAGGGGGGATCGGATTAGTAGCGACCTGATAATCAACAGGTTTTGCAGCCGAATGACAGCGAAGACATATTTCACTCGAGGTGAGGCTCAGCCCGACCGTTACCTCACCGGTAAGAGATGAAGGGGCATGGCAGCCGTCGCAGTCACCGGTCCAGCCGGCATGGAATGCTTCTGCAGCCTGATATGTGCCGAGGCCAACCAGCACTGACAGAAGAACGGTCTGTGCCGGCCGTAGAGACCTTTTCCCCATATGTTTGAAAATTTCAGCTCTGTCCATAGCCCCTCCATAAATCCGCCCCTTCTGCCTTGCAGGTCAAGCTTCAGAGAAAGTGCTCGTCACGCTTCCATCCAAACAAAAATGCCCCAATTCGAGAGACCGAATGGGGCATTCAACTGCAGATGCACCTGCAGTTGTAAAGTAACCCTCTTCGGCGGCCCGGCCACCCCTTCCAGGGATCCGTGACTCTGCGCCTCCGGATTGCCCCGGATTTGCTCTTTTCGGAGAGTACTATCGATAGTGCTTAGTGGTTATTTAAGTATAACTTGGTTGCATTGCATATCAACAAGGAGTGACGTCAAGAGAAAGGGGGGCATGCGGCCACCCAAAAGAGCCGTACGTTAACGCTGGTTCCTTGTCATGACCCATAAAAAAATTCGAATTAGTTTATGCCAAGACATTTTTTATGTTATTGCAGTATACACAAACATGCCTGTTTTGCACGAAAAATATCTTATAGGTGCATCTAGTTGTGCACTAAATATTTTGCAGTAATATGTTGTTAGCCGTCATACCGCTTCATGATATGCGATTGATAATCATTACAGTCGGTTGCTTCAACCACAGTGCTCATACCATCCACAACTGATGCTCAGTCAGGATTTTTAATCTCGCTAAAAAAATCTGATTTCGCTATAATCCCCGGGTGAGTACCCTCGCCTTTACCCTCATCGCCATCTCTGCTGTCATGCACGCCATCTGGAACTTGCTGGTGAAGCGGAGCCGTCACAAGACGGTCTTTATCTGGTGGATGTTCGTCGCCTCGGGGGGACTCTTTACGGTCACCCTGCCGCTGGTGACAACGGAGTTCCACTGGCCCGACCTGACAACTCTGCTGCTTGTGACAGTGGGGGCGGTCTGCTTCGTCCTCTACCATCTGCTGAACGGCCGCGCCTACCAGGGGGGCGACTTGTCGGTGGTCTATCCCCTCTGCCAGACCTCCATGATCTACGTCCCCATCTGGGGGATGAGCATTCTGGGGGAACGGCTGTCCCCTCTCGGGATCGCCGGCATCCTGCTGGTGATCCTGGGGGCCTACTCGGTGCAGATGGAGCGGGTCTCCCTTGCCGAGTTCACCCGTCCCTTCCGTAATCTCCGTTCCTCCTCGGTGCGGTATTCACTGGCGGCGGGATTCATCTACTCCATCGGTTCCATCGCTGAAAAGGTCGGTGTGCGTAACTATTCCCCCCTCTACTTCACCTATTTTCTTGTCCTGATCATGCTGGGGATCATGAGTTTCAACATCCTCCGCCCCCGCTACCACTCCCTTATTGCCGCCGAGTTGCGGGAGCACTGGGGGCTCATCCTCGTCAGCGGTCCGGTGATGATGGCATCGTTCCTCACCTTCCGCTACGGTCTCAACCTCTCCGCCGTGAGCTACGCTGTGCCGGTGCGCCAGGTGAGTATTCTCATAGGGGTACTCATCGGCATCTTCTTCCTCGGCGAGTCGTGCGGCCGCATACGGCTCGGGGCGGCGCTGCTGATCCTGGCTGGGGCACTTCTCATCCGCCTCGGCTGAGCGCTCTTTCCAATGCACACTCCTGCATTAATCACAATATGTAAGGACAGGATTATTAGAATAGTTTGTGTGGATAAGTGTATACACAAGCCATGTGGAAAAGTGCCCGATAGCTGTGGATAAGTTCCAAAAATGCAATGTTACAACGGGTGGTTTTGCATTTTGCACAACAGTTAGGCAGCTTGTCTAACTACTTGTAATAACGTGTCAATAGTTATTTTTGTACACAGTGTATTTATTGCAAATATACGACAAATTGAAAACCGATAAAAAAATGAAGTAACGTGGATAACTCGAAGTAATTACATGACAAAAACGTAATGTTTCGATTCAATTATTAGAAAGGGCGACCACAAGGCTGCCTTTTTTCATTTCCCGTTCTCAAGGGCTTGCAGTTGTGCAATTTGTTGTGATAGTGCAGTTACTTGTTCCGTGAGGTGCAGCTCTCGCTTCTCCCGCGCCCGAACTCGCTCCGTCGCAGTGACCGTCAAGCTGCGTCCTTGAACGTATGATAAGGCTGTATAAGAACTTCTGCCGGGATGCCAAGACCTCTGTGAAGATTTCTGATCATTTCCATTGTTAATGGTCGCTTGCGGTTCAGCACCTCGGAGACACGGGCGCGGCTGCCGATATAAGCTTCCAGGTCACGGCGCGAAAGACCCCTGCTTTCCATGTGATACAGGATGGCCTCGATCGGGTCGGGGAAGGGGATGGCATACTGTTTTTCTTCGTAGGCTTCGACAAGGGTTGTCAACACTTCGAGCCTGTCCGCTTCTGGTGTATCCGGGGCGGCGTCGAACAGTCGCTCGATTTCTTCCAATGCTGCCTGATAATCAGCCTCGTTTTTTACCGGTTTGATATCCATATGAAGTTCTCCATTCAGATCGTTGTTGCGTCGACCTTGTCATAATCCCGATGAATGCCCACGAAACGGATAAACAGTATGCCGTGAGCGTACTGGACGGCCACGATAAGGCGGTACTTGTTCCCCTTGATGTTGAATACGACTCGGTTGTCGGCCAGAAAACTGGCGTTGCGGTAAATTCTCTTGATGTCTGCCGGAGAATGCCATTCGGCGCGCTTCACATCATCATACCACGCCTGCAACGGCTGCCGTGCGTCGGGATGCAGGTCCCAGAATTCTCGGAGGGTTTTGCGGGATATAATGCGCATGGTGAGTGAATTATAACCTGATCCCAATGTGGGAGCAAGTGTTATTTTGTCTGATAGGTAAGGCCCACAATTTTTCTCCACAAATACCCCGCAGGAATGCTACTATGGCACCCGCCGCTTCGGAGGGGGGCGGCGCTTCCCATGCCCATCATCAGACTTTCCGACAACAATACCCTGACCATCCCCGCCGAGGTGGCGAAAGAACTCGGACTCAAGCCGGGGGAGAGCGTAGAACTGACCCCTGCGGAAGGGGGATACCTGCTGGCGCGCCATCTGCCGCCGATTGCGCCATCTGCGCCGGTGCCGCTGGCCGAGTCCATCAACCGCAAGAACCTGGCGACCCCTTTCCGGTTCATCAAGGGGGTCGGGCCAAAACTGGCGGAGGCGCTGGCGAAGAAGGGGATCGCCACGGTGGAGGATGCCCTCTACCTCCTCCCCAACCGCTACGAGGACCGGCGGGAGCTCCGGAAAGTGGGGAAACTGCGCCCCGGCCACACGGAGGTGTTCCACGGCGAGGTGCTGACCGCCGACACGGTGGCTACCCGTGGCGGGCGGCGCTTCTTCGAGGCGATTGTGAGCGACGGAAGCGGCACCATCTCCCTCAAGTGGTTCCATTTCAATCCCGCCTGGCAGAAGAAGGCCTGGCGGCCGGGTCGGAAGGGGATTTTTACTGGCGAGGTTGCCCAGTACGGCTACCAGCGGGAAGTTCACCATCCGGACGTGGAGTGGCTGGCGGAGGATGAGAGCCTGGCGACGGTGATGGCCCGGGACCCGTTCAACTTCGGCCGGATCGTGCCGGTCTATCCCCTCACCGAGGGGGTCCACCAGAAGACCATGCGCAAGGTGCAGAAGGAGGTGGTGGACGGTTTCGCCGCTGCCGCCGTGAACCCGCTGCCGGCGGATATCGTCACCCTCAACGGGCTGATCCCTTTGCCCGATGCTCTTCGGGAGGTCCATTTCCCTGGTGAATCCGCTACCATAGAGGCGCTGAATGAGGGGAAGACTCCCGGCCACCGCACCCTGGTTTTCGACGAGTTTTTCTTCCTGGAGCTCGGGCTGGCCCTGAAGAAGCGGGGGGTGACGCTGGAGGAGGGGATACCCTTTGCCGTCACCCACAAATACACCAAAGCCCTGCTGCAGCTCCTCCCGTTCCAGATGACCAACGCCCAGCGCCGGGTCCTTTCCGAGATCAAGGGGGACATGATGGCTCCCCACCCCATGCACCGCCTGGTTCAGGGGGACGTGGGGAGCGGCAAGACGCTGGTTGCGCTCATGGCAGCACTGGTGGCGGTGGAGAACGGCTATCAGGTCGCCATCATGGCCCCCACTGAGATCCTCGCCGAGCAGCACTATCTTACCATCCACCGCTGGTGCGAGCAGCTCGGCATTGCCGTCAACCTCATCACCTCCTCCCTGAAGGGGAAGGCGAGAACGGAGGTGCTGGCCCGGGTGGCGGACGGTACGGCCCATATTGTCATCGGCACCCATGCGGTGATCCAGGAGAAGGTGGAGTTCGCCCGCCTCGGCCTGGGGATCGTGGATGAGCAGCACCGGTTCGGCGTCATCCAGCGGGGGCTGCTGAAGAAAAAAGGGATAAATCCGGACATCCTGGTGATGACCGCCACCCCCATCCCCCGCACCCTGGCCATGACGGTCTTCGGCGACCTCTCCCTGTCGGTTATCGACGAGCTGCCGCCGGGACGGACCCCCATCGAGACGCGGATCTTCTTCGAGTCACGTCGTCCCCAGGTCTACGCGACCATCCGCGATGAGGTGGGGCAGGGGCGGCAGGCATATGTCATCTACCCCCTCGTGGAGGAGACCGAGAAGTCGGACCTGAAGGCAGCGACCCAGATGGCGGAACACCTGCAACAGGACGTCTTCCCCGACCTGAAGATCGGCCTTCTCCATGGCCGCCTCAAGCCGGAGGAGAAGGAGGGGATGATGGCCGCCTTCAAGAACCGGGAGATCCATATCCTGGTTGCCACCACCGTCGTGGAGGTCGGAATCGACGTTCCCAATGCTACGGTGATGGTCATCGAGCATGCCGAGCGGTTCGGCCTCTCCCAGCTCCACCAGCTGCGGGGGAGGGTGGGGCGGGGGAGCGCAAAATCACGCTGTATTCTCCTTACCCCCGGCCGGCTTTCCGAGGACGGGGAGAAGCGGCTCCAGGTGATGGAGGCGACCACCGACGGCTTCAGGATCGCCGAGGCGGACCTTGAGATCCGCGGCCCGGGAGATTTCCTCGGTACCCGCCAGGCGGGAATCCCCGATTTTCGCGTCGCCAGCATCCTGCGGGACGGACGGCTGCTGGAAGAGGCCCGCCGGGAAGCATTCGGGCTTTTGGAGCAGGACCCTGCCCTGGAGCGGCACCCTCTGCTCAGGGAAGAACTGGTGAAGCGCTGGGGTGGGCGGCTGGAACTTGCCGGTATTGCGTAACATAACTCATAAAAACGGAGGAAAAGATGTCAGAATTTACCAATGTAACCGTAGTTCGCGAGCTGAACGCCTATTTCGGCGGCGCCGTGACGAGCCGCACCATAATCTTTCCCGACGTGTCGAAGAAGACACTGGGGGTCATGCAGCCCGGTGAGTACACCTTCAACACCGGCGTGGCGGAGACCATGGAAATCCTGTCCGGAGAACTGGATGTTAAATTGCCGGGGAACGATCTGTGGGACCGTGTCGTCGGCGGAGAATCCTTCACGGTGGCTGCAAACTCCTCGTTTACCATGAAGGTCAACTCTCTCACCGATTATTGCTGTTCATACCTTGGTTGATGTAATCCTGGAAACGGCAATTGGACGCGGAAAAAGCGGATAATATCTTGATAATGGCGGATGGTAGGATTTTCCCATGACCCCTGCCACTGACATCACCGAAGTGCACGTCGTTGGCCGCTTTGCCCCGTCTCCCACGGGGCCGCTCCACCTGGGATCCTTGGTGGCGGCCGTCGGGAGTTATGTCATGGCGCGCCGGGCGGGGGGGAAGTGGCTTCTCCGGATGGAGGACCTTGATACTCCCCGCGTGGTCCCCGGCATTGCCGACGACATGCTTCGCACCCTGGAGGCCCTCGGATTCCGGTGGGATGGGGAGGTCGTCTACCAGAGCCGCCGCACGGAGGCCTACCGGTCGGCCATGGAGCGGCTGCTCGGGGCAGGCCTTGCCTATGCCTGCGGCTGCACTAGGTCGGAGATTTCCCGGATATCCTCTGCTCCCCACGGTGCCGAGCTGGTCTACCCCGGCACCTGTCGTGACGGCCTCCCGGAGGGTAAGGCCGAACGGGCCTTGCGGGTCAAGGTGTACGACGAACTGATCGAGTTCGACGACCTGGTCGTGGGTAAATACAGCCAGGCCCTCTCCGCATCCTGCGGTGACTTCGTGATCCAGCGTGCCGATGGCCCTTTCGCCTATCACCTGGCAGTGGTGGTGGATGACGGGGAGGGCGGCATCAACCAGGTGATACGCGGGGCCGACCTCCTTTCCTCGACCCCCCGCCAGATCTACCTGCAGAAGCTCCTCGGTTTCCCGACGCCGGTCTACGGCCATCTTCCCCTTGTGGTCAATCCGGAAGGGACGAAGCTCTCCAAGCGGGAAAACGCGGTTTCCCTGGCGGACCGCGACCTGGCACGGGAAGGATGGACCCTCCTGCTCGCGGCACTCCGGTTTCTTGGCCAGTCCCCGCCACCGGACCTGAACGGGGCTCCCTGCACGGAAATTATCGGCTGGGCCGTGAAATCTTTCGACCCTGCCCGTATCCCCTTGGTCCCCGCGCCGCTGCCGCTCTACTGATTGACGACAGTCTGTTGGACCCGTGAGACCGATTGCTCCAAAATTTACGTCTATCACACCACTGGATTTTATGACCCCATTGCAGTATACTGGTGCGGCGTTTCGGCTAATGAGAAACGACGAGAACATCCTGACTGTTTGCGAGGTTACCATGAAACCAAGGTCGCTTTATTCCCTATTGACGGTTCTTGTAACACTCTTCCTTCTCCAGGCGGGATCGGCGTATGCCGCCGTGACCCTGTCGCTGGCCCCTTCCGGAACCAACCGGTTCGTGGTTAACGGGAGTCCGCTGGACGGGGTTGCCGCTCTGGATATCATCATCAGTTACGATGCCGGAATGCTGGTCAGCCCGGTGGTGGAGAAGGGGAGCGCGGCCGGATCGGCACTGTTTGCCGCCAATCCCAATGCGACCGGTTCGGTTCGGATCGCCATCATCAATGCCACCCCCTTGCAGGGGAGCGGTCCGGTGGCCATCGTTACCTTTACCGGCAAGGGGAGCGGCACCGGTAACCTGGGGATAACGGCTTCTGTGGTGGATAAGGATGGCCGGCAAATGTCGGTGATACCCGTAGGCTATACTGGGGCGGCTGTCACGACTACCTTGCCTGCCGCTGGTGATACAGCTTCGGGAGAAACGACTACCGGTAAGACATCGGAAGGGACGACTGCCGATGGTACGTCGGGGGGGAGTACAACCGGATCCACGACAACCACCACGACCGGGTCCACCGTTACCCCGGTCACCGTCGGCACGGGTCAGCCGACCTGGCCGGTGGGGATGACTATTTCGACCGACACTAATCCCACAGCGACGCCGGCCAAGGAGCGGAAAGAAGAACCTGTCATGCCGACGGCGGAACCTTCCCCGGAAAGGGCAGCGCCTTCCCCGGGGGCTCCGTCCCGCGAACCGGTAACCGCGTCCCCGCAGGTTGCCCCGTCTCCCGAAAGAACAATGTCTGTCGCCAAAAGCGTACTGGCCAAATTCCGTGACTATAAGGGTGAGCGGACTCCCCAGGCACTGATGGGTCTGTTTACTCCTGAGAAGGGGGCGACTTACCGCCAGCAACCTCCCGTTGCCCTGTCGGACGGGGCGACGCCGGTTAAGGTTTGGTTGATGGTACCCAAAACTGCCAAGAGTGCCCCCAACTTTGCACTGAAGGATTCCAAGCTGGTTTCCCTCCGCCGTGACAGCGACGGGGCATGGATTGTGGAGACAAAGCCGGTGAAGGGAACCTCCACCGCGACGGTTACCATGCTTTTGGATGGCGTGATATCGGAGATACCGGTCGTTGTGTCGCCGACTGCGGATATAACCGTGGTCAAGCCGGGAGTGCCGCCGACGGAGGTGGAGTTCAGCCAGTTCCTCAAGGAGAGGGGAACGGACAAGGCCCCCCGTTTCGACCTGAACAAGGACGGGAAACGGGACTACCTTGACGATTACATCTTCACTGCCAATTATCTGGTCCTGACGTCGAAAAAACAGGCTGGTGTCAAGCCTGTTAAGAAGTAAGGTGGGGATGGTGCCTTGATTCCAGGGGGAAACAGGCCCATTGCCATGACGGCGGTGGGCCTGTTCTCTATGGTGGATGCCATTATTTAATTGCCGCTGCATCGGGAAGGAGTCCGCTTGGCTACACGTCGCAAAGTCACCAACCGTCGTAAACCTTCACCCGGGGGGAAAAGGCCGTTAATTCTGCTCCTTGTCGTGGTTGTGCTGATAGTGGGCATTTTTTTCCTGCTGGAGTGGACCAAATCCAGTATCCCGCTGACCCCTCCGGTCCCTTCCGCTCCTCCTGCAGTGATTGAGCGCCAGAAGATACCCTCCCGTGCTGCCGAGACGCCGGTCATCCTCAGGGAATACACCTCAGTGGTCACTCCGCCTGCGCCGGTCACCCCACCGAAAATTGCCCCGAAAGCGAAACCCCGGGCGCGAGTGGTCGGCTCCGGTACCGTTGCGATCGTCATCGATGACATGGGGAGCAGCATGGAGGAAGCGCGCCAGTTGCTCGCCATCAATATTCCCCTGACGTTCTCCGTAATTCCGGGGCTGGCCAAGTCCCGTCCCGTGGCCGAGGCGGTCCATGCAAAAGGGCGTCAGGTGATGCTGCATATTCCCATGGAACCGAAGGGCTTTCCCCAGAAGAAACTGGAGAAGAACGGCCTGCTCCTTTCCGAGAGCGATGCCGAAATTGAACGGCAGATGGCCGACTATTTCCAGGCGGTGCCGTATGCTGTGGGGGCCAACAATCACATGGGGTCGAGTTTCACGGAGAACAGGGAGAAGATGGGAGTGGTACTGGGGGTACTTCGGGGGAAGGGGTTTTTCTTCATCGATTCCAAGACATCGCCGGTCTCCGTCGGGTATTCTGTGGCGAAGAAAATGGGGATGCGGGCGGGGTCGCGCCAGGTGTTTCTCGACAACACTCAGGACGTAGGCGCTATCACCGCCCAGCTGGATCAGGTAGCCGCCGTGGCGCGCAAGCGGGGGAGCGCAATCGCCATCTGCCATCCCCACCGGGCGACCATCCAGGCCCTTGCCACCGCCATGCCCCGGATGCAGAGGGAGGGGATACAATTCGTGGCGGCATCGGAACTGGTTAATTGATAGAGGTTTAAACCTTTAACCGCGAAGACGCAAAGACCGCGAAGAAAATCCGCAAGGGAAGGGTTGTGGACATTCCAGCTTTTCTTAGCGCCCTTTACGTCTTGAGCGACCGGAGGGAGCGGGCGTTTCAACAGACTTTCTGATGGCGAAGTTACGTCGTTGCTGATTTGATGCCGACTTGAATTCAGTCTCTCGCCGGTAACTGCTCCACGATCGTCCGTTTCAGCCGGGTGAATTCCCTGTAGCGCTCTTCCTGGAGAATCGACTCCGGCTCCCGGGGGTTGACGGGGTGAATGAGGAGTACCCCTTCCCTGAACCCGTTCTCCCGTCCTGCCAGAGTTTCCGTCATGAGCAGGTGGAGCTTGCTCCGTTCCCTGCTGAGAAATCCACCTTCAAATTCCTTTACCGGGAAATCCTTCCGTTGCAGCGGTGATCCTTCCCGGCTGAAGCGGCTGAATTCCACCTGCAGCCCCGCACCGTTTTCCACCGGCCGGCAGACGAACACCGAATCCCGGGCCACGTCCCGCACCATCTGGGCCGCGGGGGAGGTGGCCTGCTCCGGGCCGATACCGTAGATGTTTGCGGTGAGGAAACCGTCAAAGCATTCTGTGTCGAGGAAGCCGCTGGCCCCCCTGTCGGCGGTTTCGAAGAAGTAACCGGCTGAGCCATTTCCCGCCTGTCGGCCGCAGAAGAGGCATTCCTGTTTGACCCCACTCATACGGCCGTAAAAGGCGGCTTTCTTCCGGTCCGTTTCCGCCGTCTGCCACTGGTGAAAGAGGAGTGCACGAGGTTCGGCAGTTGCCTGGATTTCATCCAGAACCATCCGGGCCAGTTCGGTGAACTGGCCATGGACGTCGGTCCCTTTGGCATGGGTGAGGATGGGATAGATACGGCCATCCGGATTGGTGTTGAGGCTTTCCACCTTGGGGCTCTTGGATATGAAGGTGTCGACGCAGCGGTAGCCCCGGTTGATGGCATAGGCCCGGAGCAGCCCCTTCTGGTCCTGGAACGGGCCGTCGAACTTGATCCGCTCGTCGATCAGGCAGGGGATGAGTGAGAGGCTCTTCCTGTCGAGGCCGCGCTTGTCGAAGGTTTCGAAGATATTGCGGCAGTTCTCCAGGGAGGACATGTCCTTCACCGGTATGAGCACCCGGTCGGCGGCGTAGAGGGCGTTCTGGGTAAGGATGTCCAGGTCGGGGCGGGTGTCGATGATGAGCACTCCCGGTATACGTGACTGGGCAAGAAGCCTGGCCAGCGTCATGGGGCTCCTGATCGCTCCCTTCAGGTCGGCGAGGTCGGAGGATGAGGGGATGTAGTTGATGCCGTACTGGCCGGTATGGAGCAGGTCGCAGCCGGGGCTCTCCATCAGGAGGTCGGCCACGTTTCCCCGGGGTGCCTGCCCCTTGAATTCGAACATCTTGTCCACGGAGAAGTGGTTGTCGAAGGAAAAGATGGAGACCGGCAGCTCTTCGTGGAGTGCCCTGAGGAAAATGGCGAGGTTAGTGGCGAGGGTGGTCTTGCCGACCCCCCCTTTTTCCGACGATACGGTGATGACGTAGGGATATGCGTGATTTTCCATGGGGGTGATGATAGTATGGAACAAGCCGTATCGTCAACCGGTTTGACTCCCATTGCTACAACGCCATATTTGAGCGCTCACCTCGTTGCTTTGTCGTCGGCCTCTCAACGTACCTTCAGGTACGCCTCCGGGGCCTCCTCCTCGCCGCCTGGTGATCATCTCAAATCTGATGTTGTTTATACAATGTGGTAGTAGTTGGGAAGCGAAGGAGAGCATGGTGGATCTTTTCGGTGAAAAAAGGATACTGACGGTCAGCCAGCTGACCAGCCTCATCCGGGGTGTGCTGGAGGAGAATTTCGAACACGTCTGGGTGGAAGGGGAGATCTCCAACCTTGCCATGCCGTCGTCGGGCCACCTCTATTTCACTCTCAAGGATGCCGGTGCCCAGTTGCGCTGCGTCATGTTCCGCGCTTCTACCCGGGCACTGAAGTTCAAGCCGCGGGACGGCATGGGGCTTATCGTCCGGGGGCGCCTGACGGTCTATGACCAGCGGGGCGATTACCAGTTGCTGGCTGAATACCTGGAGCCCAAGGGGCTCGGCGCGTTGCAGATGGCCTTCATTCAGCTCAAGGAGCGTCTGGCGAAGGAGGGGTTGTTTGCCGAGGAGCACAAGAAACCGCTCCCGCGCCTTCCCCGGCGGATCGGCATCGTCACGTCCGCCACCGGCGCCGCCATCCATGATATTCTCAATGTGCTGAACCGGCGTTTCGCCAATCTTGAGATACTGCTCTATCCCGTACGGGTTCAGGGTGAGGGGGCGGCGGCGGAAATAGCCGGAGCCATAAGGGATTTCAATCGCCTCGCTGCGGCTGATGTGCTCATCGTCGGCCGGGGTGGCGGCTCCCTCGAAGACCTGTGGGCGTTCAACGAGGAGGTTGTGGCACGGGCCATCCACCAGTCGCGCATACCGGTTATCTCAGCGGTGGGGCACGAGGTTGATTTCACTATCGCCGATTTCGTCGCCGACCTGCGCGCCCCGACTCCGTCAGCTGCCGCGGAACTCGTGGTCCGGAGCAAGGGTGAACTTGCCACCGAGGTGGATTCCCTGGTCCACCGTCTCCGGCAGGTGATGGAACACCGGTTGGCGGAGTTCCAGGGGGAACTTCAGCTGCTCAGCCGTTCCCTCAAGGATCCGACCCTGCTCCTCGGCCACCTGTCCCAGCGGGTCGATGACCTTGCCGCACGCCTCACCCTTGCTCTCCGGGGAGGAGAGGAACGGCCTAGCCAGCGGCTGCAGTTTCTTGTCAACCGGTTGCGCCTCCAGAATCCTGGAGTGGAGGTGGAGCGGGGGCGCGAACTGCTGCTGGGACTGGAGAACAGGGCCGAACGGGCCGTGTGGCGCCGTATGGACAGTGCGCGGGAAGGGGTAGCGGTCAGTGCCGGGAAGCTGGAAGCACTTTCACCTCTTTCGACCCTGGCGCGGGGTTATGCCATTGCCAACCGGCTGCCTGATGGAGCTGTTATCCGGGAAAGCGGCCAGCTCATGGCGGGGGACCGATTGAGCCTCAGGTTTTTCAGGGGGACCGCCCTGTGCCATGTCGAGTCCTGCAAGGATTAACCGGAAAGTGGTAGTTTCAGGGAACGTCGTTCTCTTCCGCCCCTGCAACTACTGCTGAGAGGATTGACGGGCCGGCAGGCTTGACTTGACTGGTGGCGGGTATTCTGTATAATAGCGGTTTAATTTCGTCGGGAAGGGTTGTGCCATGGCCGTTGAAAAATTCGAAACATCCCTGAAGAAACTGGAAGAGGTGGTCAGGAAGCTCGAAGGGGGTGAACTTTCCCTGGAAGACTCCCTCAAGGCCTTCGAAGAGGGGGTCAGGCAGGCCGCTTTCTGCAACAAAAAGCTCAACGAGGCTGAACAGCGGGTGGAGATGCTCCTCAAGCAGAAGGACGGGAGCTTCGGGAGAGTGCCGTTCAAGCTGGACGACGAATAATATCTATCTGATGAGGGGTGCGTTCCCTGTGGAGCAAATGTGCCCGAGGTCCAGCCGTTGTAGGCGAAATGGAGCAAAGCTGGCCGGTCCTGTTTGAGGCCGTCAGGGCGAGTTGATCGGCCAGCGCGAAATGAGACGTACAGCGGCGGATTGAGGGGACGCTGAGCGGAACAGGGTACTCACCCCTCACGGATTCTGGAAAGAGAGAGAACCATGGACCTTAAATCATATCTGAAAGAGCGCTGTCGTGTGGTTGACGAGGCGCTGGACCGCTACCTTCCCCGGGAGGACGAACTGCCGTCTTCTCTGCACCGCGCCATGCGCTATTCGGTGTTTGCGGGGGGGAAAAGGGTGCGGCCGATCCTCATGCTGGCCGCCTGCGAGGCGGCGGGGGGAACCGTCGACCAGGCCATGGCGGCAGCCTGCGCCATGGAGATGATCCATACCTATTCCCTCATTCATGACGATCTCCCGGCCATGGACGACGATGATTTCCGGCGGGGAAACCCGACAAATCACAAGGTGTTCGGGGAAGCGACCGCGATTCTTGCCGGCGATGCCCTCCTGACCGAGGCATTTATTCTTCTCAGCAATCCGGAGGTCGGCGCCGGTCTCCCCCCACGTGAGCGGCTGGCGGTCATCCAGGAGATTGCCCGCTGTGCCGGGTCCCACGGCATGGTCGGCGGCCAGGTGGTGGATATGGAGAGCGAGGGGAAGAAGGATATCGACCTGCCGACGGTCCAGTACATCCACACCCACAAGACAGGCGCGCTCATCAAGGCCTCCGTAAAGGCAGGCGCCATACTCGGCGGTGCCGACGAGGGGAGGCTCGCCGCCTTTACCAGGTATGGCGAAGCGATCGGCCTGGCGTTCCAGATTGCCGATGACATCCTGGATATCGAAGGGACTACGGAAGAGATAGGCAAGGACGCAGGGAGCGACGAGGAGCGAGGGAAGGCGACCTATCCCGCGGTGGTTGGACTGGCTGAATCCAAGCGGCGGGCCGCCGAGCTGACCGACATGGCACTGGCCGCCCTCGATCAGTTCGATGCCAAGGCTGATCCCCTGCGGGAGATCGCCCAGTATGTCGTGTACCGGAAATCGTGATGGCTCCAATTCTTGAAAAAATCAACGGGCCCGAGGATCTGAAAAAACTCCCCGCCAGGGAACTGGTACTGCTGGCGGAGGAGCTGCGCCAGGAGATCATCGCAACGTGCGCTACCAATGGCGGCCACCTGGCGCCGAGTCTTGGCGTGGTGGAACTGACCATTGCTCTTCACCGGGTGTTCTCTTCCCCCCGGGACAAGATCGTCTGGGATGTGGGGCACCAGGCCTATGCCCACAAGCTCCTGACTGGCAGGCGTGAGAGTTTCCGCACTCTCCGGACCATGGGAGGGATAAGCGGTTTCCCCAAGCGGGCCGAGTCGGTTCATGATGCCTTTGACGTGGGCCATTCCTCTACCTCCATCTCAGCTGCTCTCGGCCTCGCCGTGGGCCGTGACCTGCGTCAGGGGCATGACAAGGTCGTTGCCGTCATCGGCGACGGCTCCATGACCGGCGGCATCGCCTACGAGGGGCTCAATCATGCCGGGCACCTTAACAAAGACTTGGTGGTTATCCTCAACGATAACGAAATGTCTATCGCGGAGAATGTGGGGGCTCTTTCCAATTTTCTCTCCCGTACCATAACCAGTGAATTCGTCCACAAGATCAAAAAGGATCTGGAAGGATTCCTGGAGGGGCTCGATGACCTTGGCCGCAATGTTTTGCAGGTGGCGAAACGGGCCGAGGAGTCCCTCAAGGGGCTTTTCACGCCGGGGATGCTCTTCGAGGCTTTCGGTTTCGAGTATATCGGCCCCATCGACGGCCATGACCTCCCCCTCCTGCAGGAAACCCTGGAACGGGTGAAGCGGTTCGACGATGCCGTGCTCATCCATGTGCTGACCAAGAAAGGGAAGGGGTACCGGCCAGCCGAAGAGAACCCATCACTGTTCCACGGTGTCGGTCCCTTCGAGATCGCCACCGGCAAAGTCATCAAGGGGAAGGGGGGGGCGGCTTCCTATACGGGAATCTTCGGCGAGACGATGATGCAGATCGCCGCGGAGGACGACAAGGTGTGCGCCATCACAGCCGCCATGCCCGATGGCACGGGACTTACCCCTTTTGCCAAGGAGTTTCCCTCACGCTTCTTCGATGTGGGGATAGCCGAGCAGCACGGCGTGACCTTCGCCGCCGGACTTGCAGCCGAGGGGTACAAGCCGGTCTTTGCCGTCTACTCGTCGTTTCTCCAGCGGGCCTACGACCAGGTGTTCCATGATGTCTGCCTGCAGAACCTGCCGGTGGTATTCGCCATCGACCGGGCCGGGGTCGTAGGGAGCGACGGGCCGACCCACCACGGGGTGTTCGACCTCTCCTATCTCCGTTCGCTCCCCAATATGACCATCATGACACCCAAGGACGAAAATGAGCTGCAGCACATGCTCCAGACCGCCATCG
Source organism: Geobacter sp. (assembly GCA_003574885.1). GTDB lineage: Bacteria > Desulfobacterota > Desulfuromonadia > Geobacterales > Geobacteraceae > Geomobilimonas. The sequence goes on along the minus strand of PJFC01000003.1, from coordinate 333,222 downwards.
ATCTGGGAACGCCAGTTGCGGTGCGCTACCCCCGGGGAAACGGGTACGGAGTGCCGCTGGACCAGAGCTTCCATGACCTTCCCTTAGGCAAAGGCGAGGTGTTACGGGACGGAAAGAGCGGGACTATTCTTGCTCTCGGCACCATGGTCGTCCCGGCGCTGGAAGCTGCTGCCCTCCTTGCTGGTGAGGGGATCGAGATGACGGTGGTGAATGCCCGTTTCGTCAAGCCGCTGGACCAGGAGTTGATAATCTCTCTGGCCGAGCGGCACGTCCCGCTGTTCACCGTGGAGGAGAACGTATTGCAGGGGGGCTTTGGCACGACGGTTCTGGAACTTCTCGCGGATGAGGGGTACGCCGACCTGGCGATCACACGCCTGGGCTTCCCGGACAGTTTCATCGAACAGGGAGAGCAACCGGAATTGCGAGCACTCTATGGTCTCAACGCGGAAGGTATCGCCGCGCGGGTCCGGGAGAAGATGCATGCGTGAAATCGGGGAGCCCCTGTTTTTTCAGGTTATCGGGCACATTCATTCCACGGGGCGCCCGTCCTTCCCGGATTAAAGGTACGCTTATGACCCATGAAGAGCTCAACGAGGCGCTTTCTGTGCTCGGCCTTCCCCGACGGGCCACCCTGCGCATGATCAAGAGCCGCCATCGTGAACTGGTGAGGCGCTACCATCCCGACAGCGGTGAGGGAAGTGACCCTGAGCGGATACGGGCGATCAACGCCGCTTACAAGGTCATTCGTGACTACGTTGATGATTACCGCTATTCCTTCGCCGAAGATGAGTTTTACGAGCAGAATCCCGATGAACGGCTCCGCCGCCAGTTTGCCGATGCGCCGTTGTGGGGGAGCAAGTAGCTCCATGGCCTCGCTTCCTTCCCAGCGTCGCACCATTTTCATCCACGCTTTTCTGGTCGTCATCACCATGGTTTTCCCCGCTTTTGCCAACGATCCCATTCTCCATAATGATTATGCCCTCAAGCTGCTTGAGCAGGGAGAGTATGAAAAGGGCCTTGATCAGCTGCAGAAGGCTGTCGGTCTCTCCCCCTACGACCTGACCCTGCGGAGAAATCTTGCCGAGACCTATACCTATGTGGGGATGCGGCAGATGGAGCAGAAAATCTACGATGCTGCGGCCGACAGTTTCGATCATGCGCGGGAACTGTTTCCCGATGCATCCCGCTACGCTGTTCTCCGTGGCATCGCCCTGCATGCAGCCAAGCGCTATGAAGGGGCCATTTATGAACTCGAACGGGCCCGCTCGCTTGGCGAGGCTTCGCCCGAACTCTATTACCATCTGGGGAGCGTCTATTACGACAGTGGCGACCTTTCCCATGCCGTGGAGATGTGGGAGAAAGCGCTGGAGCTGGATCCTTCCCGTTCCTCAATCCGGGAACTGGTGGACAAGACCCGGCGTGAGCTGGTACTGGAGACCCGTATGGACAAGTGGTTCAGCTCCCGTTTCTCTCTCACCTACGATACTGAACTGAAATCCCTGCCGGCCGGCAGGATACTTGATGTGCTGGAGACCGCATACAACCGGGTCGGCGCCGATCTGGACTATTTCCCCGAGGCACGGGTACAGGTGCTTCTCTATACCAGAAAAGATTTCAAGGAACTGACCGCCAGCCCCGACTGGTCGGGCGGCCTTTACGACGGTAAGATACGTGTCCCCGTCGGTGGTGCCACCGAGTTGACCCCGCTTCTCCGGAACGTACTGGTCCACGAATATACCCATGTGGTCGTTTATGAGATGACAAAAGGGAACTGCCCAACCTGGCTCAACGAGGGGTTGGCCGAGCTTGAGGGACGGAAGGAATTCAATCAGCCCATGGCAGATCTGGGGAGGGTGGCACGGCATGGTGGTTTCCTCTCCTTCCCTCTCCTGGAGCAACCGTTCAGCACGCTGTCCGGCCGGCAGGTCACGCTGGCCTACCAGCAGAGCTATGGCCTGGTGAACTTCATGGTTGCCAGGTACGGCTGGCACAAGATGCAAGAGATCCTCCGGTTGCTGGAGACCGAGATGTCGGTCCAGGATGCCATCGGGTCGGCTCTCGCCGATTATGGCATTGATTATTCCGGGGTGGTGAAAGAATGGCAGGGGAATATGACAAAGGAATATGGTGAACAGGAGCACCTGGCGCCGGAGTAGCTAACCTGTATATCTCACTGTAATTTATTGTGCTTGCCGACCGGGTCAATGTGTGTAATACTTGCAGGAAATTTTCACTGTTCCGGCGACCCCGGACATAATCCCGCACGGCGAGAGTCTTTATGGCCATACACAAATTGCAACCGGACAACAATATCGGCAGCCGCATCAAGCAGGTACGGCAGTCCGTCGGCCTCACCCAGCAGAAGTTTGCCGATTCCCTTGGGATCGTCCAGGGGTTTCTGAGCAGTATCGAGCGGGGGAAGAAAATCCCGTCCGAAACACTCATTATTGCCCTCTGCCATTATTTCAATGCTGATCAGGAATGGATCTGCACGGGTCGCGGCGAAATGCGCCGGATCGGAGGAGGGCTTCGTTCGCGTGGAGAATCGGGGAGCATTCCACTCCTGCAGAAAATTTCAGAGGGATTCCCTGAAACGATACTGGCGGAGGATGTTGCCGAGTACATACGGCTTCCCAAGGCGCCAGAGGGTTGCTACGGGCTCATCTGCTACGGCAATTTCATGGCCCCGACCATTCTCGACGGAGACCTGGTGCTGTTCGTCCCCGACATGGAGCCCCAAAACGGCGACGTCGTCATGCTGAACAATCTCTGGGGTGATATAATCATGCGGCGTTACCGGGTTTCCGCGGGCGAGACCGTTTTTACGCCGGACAACACCTCCTATGCCCCCTTCAAGCCGGAACCGAACACCAGAGTCGTCGGGACGGTTGTGGATGTCTGGCGTAAGGTTATTTTCTAGATCCGGTCAATTCAGGCAGTATTTTTCTCTCGGGGGATTTCTGTCTTGACAGCGGTCGCTTGTTTGGTTATAAAAGACAAAACAGGTCCTAAAGGTGTGCCACAATGATGGAGTTGACCCGCAAGGGTGAATATGCAATCAGGGGTATCATTTATCTTGCCCGACAGACGCCGGGGAAGATGGCGCTTATCAGCGAAATCGCTGAGGCGACCGAGGTTCCCCAGACGTTTCTCGCTAAAATATTCCAGAATTTTGCAAAGCTCGGCCTGGTGAATTCCTACAGGGGGACAGGAGGGGGATTCATGCTGGGTCGTCCTGCGTCCAGGATTACCCTGCGGGAGGTCGTGGAAGCGGTCGAAGGGCCCATCATCCCGAACCGCTGCCTGATGGGGGGGAGCGCCTGCGATTTCGACAGTCACTGCAATGTCCACCCAGTCTGGCGCCGTGTCCAGAGCGAGGTCGTACGGATACTGGAATCCGTTACCATCGAAGAACTGGCTAGGGAAACGAAATAATTTTTTTGCCGCAATATGAGACAAAAAAGGTCCTATTGTATTGCTATGGCAAATTCAGATTTCGATTATTCGGTGTACGGTTGTGGCTAAATTATTTTTCAGGTTTATTCTATTCCTTGGGAACACTGAAAACTAGAAACGGCAGTTGAACGTAGTCCGCAGAGAACGACTTTCCCTGAAGTATTGTGGCTCTTGGCGAAACGGAGCGAACAGCAGCAGCATTGTCTGAACCCGCAGGGTGAGTTTGCGGCTGCGGCGCAGTGAGCCTTAGAGCCACAGCTGAAGGGAAGCGGAGTGAACGCAGGACTTCTTCAACTGCCAAACTTAGGATAAACGTATCACACTGAAAGAGGAGGAGAACCAATGGATGTAGTAACTTTGAGCCGGCTCCAGTTTGCCGCCACGAGCGCGTTTCACTTTATTTTCGTGCCGCTCACCCTCGGTCTTTCCATTCTGACCGCGTACATGGAAACGCGCTATCTGGTGACGAACAACAACATCTACCTTAAGATGACCAAGTTCTGGGGGAAACTGTTCCTGATCAACTTTGCCCTCGGCGTCGTGACCGGCATAACGATGGAGTTCCAGTTCGGTATGAACTGGGCCGAGTATTCCCGCTATGTGGGGGATATTTTCGGCGCGCCGCTGGCTATTGAGGCGACGGTTGCTTTCTTCCTGGAATCTGTTTTCATCGGCGTCTGGATTTTCGGATGGAACAAGGTGTCGAAAAAAATCCATGCGCTCTCTATCTGGCTCGTGGCGATCGCCACCAACCTTTCCGGGCTCTGGATTCTTCTTGCCAACGGCTGGATGCAGCATCCGGTCGGTTACGTTCTGCGCAACGGGAGGGCCGAGATGGTCGATTTCATGGCGCTGGTGACCAATCCCTACGGCCTTATCAAGTTCGGCCACCAGATCCTCTCCGGCTATACGGTGGCGGCCTTTTTCGTCATGGGGATATCGGCCTGGCACCTGTTGAGGAAGAACGAGACGGAATTTTTCAAGACGTCGTTCCGGATGGCGGCGGTTTTCGGGCTGGTGTCGACCATTCTCGTGGCTCTTATCGGCGATATTCATGCCGTGGAAGTTGCCAAAACCCAGCCCTCAAAATTTGCGGCCATGGAGTCGGTCTGGGAAACCCGACGGGGGGTTGGACTCAATCTGCTCCTGGTGCCCGATCCGATCAACGAGTGCAACAGCATTGAACAGATCTGCATCCCCAAGGGGGTGAGCCTCCTTGCCTTCCATTCTCCCGATGCGGAGATAAAGGGACTGAAAGATATCCCGAAGGACGAGCGGCCATCCGTTCTGCCGGTTTTTTTAAGTTTCCGCACCATGGTAGGACTTGGCACCCTTTTCATCCTCGTTTCCATCGTGGCGGTGTTTTTATCCCGGCGTGACATGCTGGAGAAGTATCCCCTCTTTCTCAGAATGCTGGTGCTTATCATTCCCCTGCCGTACCTGGCCAATCAGTTCGGGTGGATCGTGGCCGAAATGGGTCGTCAGCCCTGGATCGTCTATGGTGTCCTGAAAACCTCCGACGCGGTATCCAAGTCGGTGAGCGTCTCCCAGGTCATGGGATCTCTCATCGGTTTCGTGCTGCTGTACGGTTTTCTCGGGGTGATCGACATCTACCTGCTGGTGAAATTTGCCCGCAAGGGGCCGGACAACGACCTTTCAGCCATTATCAAACCACGCGGACAGGAGGCGTAACATGGAATTTCAGATTATCTGGTTCGTGCTCTGGGGGGTCCTCTGGGGAGTCTATTTCATGCTCGACGGTTTCGTCATGGGGGCAGGTATCCTGCATAATTTACTCGGCACAAGCGACGGGGAGAAGCGGGTCATGATCAATGCAATAGGGCCGGTATGGGATGGTAACGAGGTCTGGCTCATCACCGCCGGTGGTGCGACATTCGCCGCTTTTCCGACCACCTATGCCCTCATGTTCAGTTATCTCTATACGGCCTTGCTTCTCCTCCTCTTCGCCCTCATTGTTCGCGGGGTCTCCTACGAGTTCCGCGGCAAAGGGGAGGGGGATGGCTGGAAGAAGGGGTGGGACATGGCTATAATGGTCGGTAATTTCCTGCCGGCCCTGCTGTTCGGCGTTGCCTTCGGCAACATATTCGCCGGTCTTCCCATGGATGCCACCGGTTACCACGGTTCGCTCCTGTATCTGCTCAATCCCTACGGCCTGTTGACCGGCGTGTTGTTCGTCCTTCTCTTTCTCGTCCATGGTGCCCTCTATCTGGCGGTCAAGACGACCGGTGATCTTAACCGTCGAGCCCTGTCAACTGCAGGCAGAATCTGGCCTGCTCTTCTTGTGGTGGCGGTGGCTTTTCTCGCGTACACCAACTTTGCCACGCGGCTCTACGACAACTATCTCGCCAAGCCGCTGCTCATTGTCGTGCCACTTTGCGCCGTAGTCGCCCTTCTCGCCATCAGGATCTTTCTGGCCAAGGGGAAGCCCCTCGCTGCCTTTGCCTCTTCCAGCCTCACGGTACTTTTGGTAGTGGGTACCGGTTTGGTCGGTCTTTTCCCGAATCTCATCCCGTCGAATCTCGATCCGGCCTACAGCCTGACCATCTTCAACTCGTCCTCCAGTCTTTATACCCTCAAGATCATGACGGTCGTGGCGTTCATCTTCGTCCCCATCGTCATCTGCTATAAGATCTGGGTTTACCGGATCTTCCGCGGGACGCTCAGTATCGACGATGTGGAGGCTGACAAGCAGGCGTACTGACAGGCAGGAATTCGCCCCCTGTGCGTTGGGTAACCGGCACAGGGGGCGATTTGTTTCCACAGCCGGGCAGACTTTTGATGGTTTTATTTGCAAATTTCTTTTCAGAAGGTTGAGCTTTCGCCCCGGTGTGGTTAAATTATGTGAGTCTAATAATTTGTGTCTGTCGGGAGGGCGACAATGGTTCTCGAACGTTTGATTGTTGTTGGGGTGGCGTTTTCCATGATGTCTGGTGTAGCCTTGGGGGCGGATGATCTGCAGAAGCGGGCTCAGGGGATGTTCAAGCCGGTGCCCCATGCAGCTCCGGTCTTCAAGGGAAACAAAGCGACACCGGCCAAACTTCAGCTCGGCAAGATGCTCTATTTTGATCCGCGCCTGTCTGCATCCAATCTCATAAGCTGCAATACCTGCCACAATGTCGGTCTCGGAGGAGGCGATCTCCAGGAGACCTCCGTCGGACATGGCTGGCAGAAAGGGCCGCGCAATGCACCGACAGTCCTGAATGCTGTGTTCAACGTGGCGCAGTTCTGGGACGGACGTGCCAAGGACTTGATGGAGCAGGCCAAAGGCCCGGTTCAGGCATCGGTGGAGATGAACAATAACCCCCAGCGAGTGGTGGAAACCCTCAAGAGCATTCCAGAGTATGTGGCTATTTTCACCAAAGCTTTTCCCGGGCAGAAAGACCCGGTAACCTTCGACAACATGGCCAGGGCCATCGAAGTGTTCGAAGCGACCCTCCTTACCCCCGACGGTCCGTTTGACCGTTACCTCAAGGGGGACCGTAAGGCGCTTACTGCAAAGGAACAGGAAGGACTCCGGCTCTTCATGGACAAGGGGTGTGGGGCATGCCACAATGGAGTGAATGTGGGGGGGGGCGGATATTTCCCCTTCGGGGTCGTGGAAAAACCAGCCGGTGAGATACGGCCGGTTGCGGATACGGGGCGATTTAAAGTCACCCATACGGCCAGCGATGAATACGTCTTCAGGGCACCATCACTCCGGAACGTCGACCTGACTCCCCCCTATTTCCATTCTGGCAAGGTCTGGAAGCTTGATGAGGCGGTGGCGATCATGGGGTCGGCCCAGCTCGGTATCAAGTTGAATAATGACGAGGCGGGTAAGATCGTTGCATTCCTTGACACTCTAACCGGTCGCCAGCCGAAGGTTGAGTATCCGATCTTGCCTCCCAACAGCCCGACGACCCCCCAATCGCTTCTCCAGTAACTGATATACCCGTCCCGTCCACGGCAGAGTGAGCCGTGCCGACCGTGTACGGGACGGGCAATGTTTAGCAGGCATTTCATCCGGACCACCACCGGAATGTCAGACAAATGAAAATCAAATAAGTGCTTGCATTTTCGGCCATCCCATGCTAGAAACTATTCTACACTTTTATTGATTCGCTAAAAGTGAGCTCCTCCGGCTCGCTTTTTTTTATGGGAAAAATCGTCATGAGCAAAGTTGATGTGGCAAGCAGGGTTATGGATTTGTCCCGGCCGCTCCTTGCCTCCCAAGGGCTTGAGCTTGTCGAGCTCGAGTTCAAGAAGGAAGGGCGCGACATGGTTCTGCGCCTCTTTATAGACAGGGAGGGCGGCATTAACCTCGACGACTGCGCCTCTGTCAGCAGGGAACTGTCGGAGCTTCTGGATGTGGAAGACGTCATTCCGGAGAACTACACACTGGAGGTTTCTTCACCCGGCCTCAACCGCCCTTTGAAAAAGCCGTCCGATTACGAACGCTACCGGGGGAGGCTTATAAAGGTCAGGACTTTTGACCTCCTGGCGGACGATGGGGGAAACCTGCGAAAGACCTTTCTCGGCGAGCTGCTCGGTCTGGAGAACGGGGTGATCCACCTCCGGCTTACCGAAGGGCAGACCGCTGCCATTCCTCTCGACAAGGTGGCCAAGGCCAACCTGGAATTTGAATTTTAGACAAACATTACTTACGAAAGAATCAAGGAGACTGGACCGTGGAGACGAATTTCAACCTTAAGCACACCATCGATCAGATCGTCAAGGAGAAGGGTATTGACAAAGCGATCGTGCTGGAAGCTCTGGAGCAGGCCGTTTTGACGGCAGCCAACAAGAAATTCCGCAATACCCGCGACCTGGAAGCTCACTATAACGAAGATGCTGGCGAGGTTGAGCTCTTCGAGTTCGTCACCGTAGTAGATGAAGTACAGGATTCCTACAAGGAGATCGATCTGGCGGAAGCGCAGGAGATCGACTCCGAAGTGCAGGTTGGCGATTCTCTCGGGATGAAGATGGACGCCACCGGTTTTTCCCGCATTGCAGCTCAGACCGCCAAACAGGTTATCATTCAGAGGGTTCGGGAGGCAGAGAGGGAGACGATCTTCAACGAGTTCCGGGACCGTGTCGGCGAACTGATCAACGGTGTTGTGCGCCGTTTCGAGAAGGGGGAATTGATTGTCGATCTCGGCCGTGCCGAAGCGGTCCTCTCCCACAAGGAGCAGGCCCCTCGCGAGGTTTACCGCCAGGGTGACCGGATCAAGGCGCTCATCACCGATCTCCGCATGACCACCAAGGGGCCGCAGATACTCCTTTCCCGCAGTCATCCCAACGTGCTTGCCAAAATGTTCGAAGCGGAAGTGCCGGAGATTGCCGAGGGGATCGTCGAGATCATGGGTGTGGTCCGGGAGCCAGGGAGTCGTTCCAAGATTGCCGTCTATTCCAACGATTCGGATGTCGATCCGGTCGGCGCCTGCGTCGGGATGAGGGGTAGTCGTGTGCAGAACGTGGTCTCCGAGCTCCGTGGCGAGAAGATCGACATAATCCCCTGGTCGGAAGATGTGGCACGCTTTGCCTGCAACGCGCTGGCTCCGGCTGTGGTGACCAAGGTGTATGTGGATGACGAGAACCGGGCCATGGAGATAATCGTTGCCGACGACCAGCTTTCCCTTGCCATTGGCAAGCGGGGGCAGAATGTCCGGCTGGCGGCACGGCTGACTGGCTGGCGGATCGACATCAAGAGTGAAACCAGGGCGGCCGAAGCCGAACTCCAGCAGTATGCCTCCTTTGACGGTTCTGCCGTTGAGGAAGAGGAAGAGGCTGAAGTCGAGACTGCAGAAGCTGAGACTGCGGATGTCGAGGCTGCAGAAGCTGAGACTGGCGAAGTCGAGGCTGTCGAAGGGGAGAAGGCGGAAGAGTAACTGATGAATGAAACCGGTCCCCAGAGGAGTTGCATAGGTTGCCGCACCGTGCGGGACAAGGGGGAGTTGCTGCGTTTCGTGCTCTCGCCCGACCGGACGTTAGTTCCGGACCTGCAGGGGAAGCTTCCCGGGAGGGGTGCCTACACCTGCATAAGCAGGACCTGTCTTTCGGCCGCTGCGACCAGGAATCAGTTCTCCCGGGTTTTCAAGGGTGAGGTACGGTCCGCTTCTCCGGCGGAGCTGGTAGAACAGGTAACAACGCGCCTGGTAGAACGGATCGGGGCGTACCTGGCTCTCGCCAACAAGGCGGGCAAGGTGGCTTCCGGTACGGATAATGTGATGGCGCTGCTGAAGCGGAAGGCTCCCGGCCTTGTTTTTATTGCTGCCGATCTTTCGCCGGACAGCAGGGAGAAGATTGCCCGCCAGGCTGAACATGCGGGGGTCGAACTCTGCGTCATGTTCGACAAGGAGCGGTTGGGCCAATTGCTTGGCAAGGAACTGCGTGGTGTGGTGGCGATCGAGCAAGGCGGTTTTATCGCACCGATTCGGAATGAGTTGAACAGGTACAGGAATTTCTTGGAGGGGGGCGCGAATACATGACTAAAATCCGCGTACATGAACTGGCTCAGCAGCTGGGGATGGATAACAAGGAGCTTATGGCCAAGCTGCAGGCCATGGGGATTGAGGTGAAGAGCCATATGTCGGTTATAGAAGAAGCGGATGCCAATAAACTCAAGGTCCCTCCGACGGTCAAAGAGGTTTCCAAGGAAGAAGTCCGGGTGACGACGACACTTATCAGACGTCGCGCCAAGGTCGTCGAAACGCCTGCTCCGGAACCTGTGGCGGAACCGGCTCCGATTCCGGTAGCGGAACCTGTGGCGGTGCAAGCTGCACCGGTAGAAACTGCACCGGTCAAGGAAAAGCCCGTCGTCGAAACGGTTACCCCTTCTTCCGTCGAAGTTGCAGTGCAACCGCCTGAGATTACTGCTCCCGTTGCGGAACCTGAACAGCCGAAGGCTGAGCCCGTCGTGGAGCCTCCCCTTGATAAGCCGACGGCTAACCGGGCAAAGATCCTCGGCCACGTGGAAATTCCCGGTCTGAAACCCCCGGCGAGACAGCCCGAGCGCCGTGAATACCAGCATGCTCCCGCAGCCGGCCGTCCTGCCCCCGGCAGCCGTCCTGCTCCTGGTGCACGCCCCGCTCCCGGCAGCCGACCCGCGCCTGGCGCTCGCCCCGCTGATAGAGGACCTGCCGGAGCTGGTGTCGCACGGCCGATAGCTCCTGTGGCGGTGGAAATGCCCGGGAACGGTGGCGACCGCAAGAAGGGGCGCAAGGGAAAAGAAGCGCCTGCGACGGATGCAGCCAAGGGCGCGAAAAAGAGCATCCCTGCCGCCAAGAAGAAAGAGGGTTTCTCCAGGGGGGACATCATGGAGAAGCGGGAGCGGGTTTTTGAGCCCGGCTTCCGTCCCGGTAAAGGGAAGCGGCGGGAAAAGGAGCGGGCGCCCGAGGGGAAAAAGACCGAAATCACCACTCCCAAGGCCATCAAGAGGATTATCAAGATTTCCGAAACCATCACTGTCGGTGAACTGGCCAAAAGGATGGGGGTCAAGGCGAACGACCTCATTCGCGCCCTGATGAAAATGGGGATGATGGCGACTATTAACCACCCTCTCGATATGGATACCTCCACCCTTCTGGCTACCGAGTTCGGTTACGAAATTGAAAACGTGGCCATTGATCTTGACGAGATGATGGAAACCACTCCCGATTCTCCGGAGAGCCTGGTAAAGCGGCCGCCGGTTGTGACCATTATGGGGCATGTCGATCACGGCAAGACCTCTCTCCTGGACGCTATCCGTGAGGCCAACGTCATCGCCGGTGAGGCGGGCGGAATTACCCAGCATATCGGTGCCTACGACGTGGAGCTCAATGGACGCAAGATCACGTTCCTTGATACCCCGGGTCACGAGGCGTTCACTGCCATGCGGGCCCGCGGAGCCAAGGTTACTGACATCGTCATTCTCGTTGTTGCTGCGGATGACGGGGTTATGCCTCAGACACGCGAGGCGATCAACCACTCCAAGGCCGCCGGTGTGCCGATTATCGTCGCCATCAACAAGATAGATAAACCCGATGCCAAGCCGGAGCGGGTGAAGCAGGAACTGACCGAGCATGGCCTGGTGTCGGAAGAGTGGGGTGGCGACACGACCATGGTCGAAGTGTCGGCCAAGAAACGGCTCAACCTGGAAGCGTTGCTGGAAATGGTTCTCCTCCAGGCTGATGTGATGGATCTTAAGGCGAACCCTGACAAGGAAGCGCGGGGGACCATTGTGGAGGCCAAGCTCGACAAGGGGCGCGGACCGGTTGCTACCGTGCTGGTTCAGGAAGGTACCCTGAAACTTGGTGACTACTGTGTGGTCGGCATCCATTCCGGCCGGGTGCGTGCCATGCAAAACGACCGGGGAGACAAGGTTGTCGAAGCCGGTCCCGCCATGCCGGTTGAAGTGATTGGCCTTTCCGGCGTCCCCGATGCCGGCGATATTTTCGTTGCCATGAAGGATGAGAAACAGGCGAAGGAGATCGCGACCCTGCGGCAGATCAAGCAGCGGGAGGTTGAGCTGGCCAAACACAGCAAACTTTCGCTGGAGCAGCTCTACGAGAAGATCCAGAAGGGAGAGGTCAAGGACCTCAACGTTATCATCAAGGGAGACGTACAGGGTTCGGTGGAAGCGGTCGGCGAGTCGCTGCGCAAGCTCTCCACTGACGCGGTACGGCTCAATGTCCTCCATTCCGCTGTCGGTGCAGTTACCGAAACCGACGTCAATCTGGCCACCGCATCCAATGCCATCATCATCGGTTTCAATGTCCGGCCGGAAGTGAAGGCGCAAGGGCTTGCCGAGAGGGAGGGTGTTGACATCCGCCTCTACAATGTCATCTACGATGCGGTTGAGGACGTAAAAAAGGCGATGGAAGGTCTTCTGGAGCCGACTTTGCGGGAGAAATACCTGGGAAGGGCCGAAATCCGGGAAATCTTCTCTGTGCCGAAGGTTGGCACGGTTGCCGGATGTTACGTTCTGGACGGCAAGATGTTCCGCAACGCCCAGGTGAGACTGCTGCGCGACAACGTGGTCATTTATCAGGGTAAAATGTCCAGCCTTCGCCGTTTCAAGGACGACGTCAAGGAAGTTGCGAGCAGTTACGAATGCGGCATCGGTCTTGAGAATTACAACGATCTCAAGATTGGCGACATAATTGAGGCCTTTGAAATCGAGAAGGTCGCGACAAAGTTATAGAAACAGGTAGAGGTAAAGGTTGAGAGAAAGAACCAATCTTTTACCTCTACCTTTACCTTTATTTTTTACCTGGAGTTTTATGTTCAAACGATCCGAAAAAGTTTCCGAGGCTGTGCACGAGCTTGTTTCCGAACTGCTCGTGAAGGGGTTGAAAGACCCCCGCATCGGTTTTGTCACCATTACGGGGGTCAATGTTACCGACGACCTCCGCCAGGCGAAGGTATATTTCACCGTCATCGGCTCCGACGAGGAAAAAAAGGCTACAACTGCAGGGCTGAACAGTTCCCGCAGTTTCATCCGCAAGGAGATGGGCAAAAAGTTCCGGATGAAATACGTGCCGGACGTTGAGTTTATCTATGACGAATCGGTTGAGTACGGTATGCGTATCGAGTCCATCCTCAAGGAAATCGGCAGCGGAGAACCGGGTAATGATTGAGCGGATCAATGCGGAGATAGCAGCCTGCAGCAGTTTCCTGATTACCACCCACGAAAATCCCGACGGTGACGCGGTTGGCTCTTCCCTGGCCCTCGCAAATTATCTGCGGCGGCTCGGCAAGGATGTGACTGTCCACTATTGCGACCCCGTCCCCGATATCTACCGCTTCCTTCCCCAGTCTGACACCGTTCTTTCCTCCATCCCCGACCGGGATTTTGACATCTGCTTTGTTCTCGATGTGGGAGAGTTTCGCCGTGCCGGTAAGCAAATCGCCGGATTCAAGCGGATCGGCAAGTTCATCAATATCGACCATCATCTGAGCTGCGAGGAATTCGGAGCGCTGAACCTCATCGATTCCGAGGCCTGCGCCACCGGCGCGCTGATATACCGGATAATGAAAGCGGCCGGCCAAGATGTCGATTACGATACTGCCCTCTGTATCTATACGGCGATCATTACCGATACCGGCTCGTTCCGGTATTCCAATTCAAACCCCGAGGCCTTTGCCGTCGCCGGGGAGATGATTGCTCGGGGAGTGAATGCCTGGTTCATCGCCGAACAGCTTTACGAAAGCCAGCCCAGCCAGCGTCTGGAGCTCCTGGCCCTTGCCCTGGCTACTCTGGAGGTTTCGGCCAGCGGTGACCTTGCTGCGATTGCGGTTACGCTGGACATGTACAGGAAGACCGGCACGAATGCCGAACTGACCGACGGGTTTGTCAATTATCCCCGTTCGATCCGGGGGGTGGAGGTAGCGGTCTTCTTCAGGGAGATCGAGCCGGGATTCTACAAGGTCGGTTTCCGCTCCAAGGGGAAAGTGGATGTTTCGTCGCTGGCGGCCAATTTCGGCGGCGGTGGCCACCATAACGCCGCGGGATGCAACATGTCGGGAACGCTGGACGAAGTTAAGCAGACCGTATTTACCCGCCTTCAGAACGTCATGTGAGCATGGACGGATTTCTCGTTCTCGACAAGCCGGCAGGGCTGACGTCCCACGACGTTGTTGCCAGGGTGCGGCGTCTCCTGCGTCAGAAGAAGGTCGGCCATACCGGGACTCTTGACCCCTTTGCCACCGGGGTTCTGCCGATTGCCCTGGGCGAGGGGACCAAGGCAATACCTTTTCTGGATGAATCACACAAGGCGTACCGTGCTGTCATGCGTCTGGGAGAAGCAACCGATACCCAGGACCTGACCGGACAGGTGCTTTCACGCGGTGACTGGCGCTGTTTGACGCCCGACCGTGTCGAGGCTGTTGCCCGGCTTTTTATTGGCACAATCAGCCAGGTTCCTCCCATGTTTTCAGCCCTCAAACGGGATGGCGTTCCTTTGTACAAACTTGCCCGGCAGGGTACGGAGGTCGAACGTCAACCGCGGAATATCGAGATAGTTTCACTCGACTTAGACCGGATTGATCTCCCCGACGTTGCTTTCTCTGTTGTCTGTTCCCGTGGCACCTATGTGAGGACTCTGGCTGCCGATATGGGCGAGCGCCTTGAGTGCGGTGCTCACCTCCGGGAGTTGCGCCGCACCCGTAGTGGACCTTTCATCCTTGCGGATGCCGTGACCCTTGAACAACTGGCAGAGGCAGCGGTGTCCGGTGAGCTTGAATCACTGCTGGTTTCTCCTCTGGCCGCACTTTCGCACCTGCCGGAACTTCAATTGACGGAACGGGGGGCGGCGAAGGTCGGTAATGGCATTGTCCCCGATGTCGATGACCTGGAATCAGGCCGGGACAAGGTACTGCCCAGTGGCCGGGTATGCCTCACCCATGGCGGATGTCTCGTGGCGGTAGCCGAAGCAGATGTGGAGGAATCCGGTAGACAGGTGCAAATCCGGCACCTGTTACGGGTATTTAACTAGCTTTATTCTTTACATACGACGGTATTTGTGTTAAAAGACTTGATGCGTTGGAAATCGCGTGCCAGATCGGCCGTTGACTCATATCTAAACTAATTAAGGACGAGAAAGGGGGTGTGACCAGATGCTGGTAACCCAGAAAAAGCAGGAAATCATCAATACTTATAAGCTGCATGACAGCGACACCGGTTCTCCTGAAGTGCAGATTGCCATTCTGACCGAGCGGATTACGTACCTTACCGAACATTTCAAGGTGCACAAAAAAGATCACCACAGTCGTCGCGGTCTGCTGAAGATTGTCGGCCAGAGACGGCGGCTTCTTGATTACCTGAAGAGCAAAGACGTCGAGCGATACAAAGTCGTCATCGAGAAACTCGGAATAAGAAGGTAAGGAAAGGCAGTATATCTCTTGCGTCCGCCGGAGGTATATTGCCTTTGCTATTTTCACCAATGGGCTGCAAGGCCCATTTATTTTGTTGGGGGCGTGGATCGAGCAGCAAAGCCGTGAGGCTATGCTGTTGTATCGACGGCCCCAACTGCCCTAAAACAAGGCTAGAGGAGACCGTAACAACATGGAACAAAAAGTACAGGTAGAATTCAGTGGCAGAACGATTACCATCGCCACCGGCAAGATGGCCAAGCAGGCCAACGGTGCGGTAGTCGTAAGCTGCGGCGACACCATGGTGCTGGTGACTGCGGTGGCGACCAAAACAGCGAAGGAGGGGCAGGATTTCTTTCCCCTGACCGTTAACTACCAGGAGAAGGCCTATGCGGGTGGTAAGATCCCGGGTGGATTCTTCAAGCGCGAGGCACGCCCCTCGGACAATGAGACCCTCACCTGCCGGCTCATCGACCGGCCGATTCGCCCCCTTTTCCCCGAGAACTTCCTCAACGATACCCAGGTCATGGCGACGGTCATCTCTGCGGACAAGGACAACGATCCCAGTATCCTTTCCATGATTGGCGCATCAGCCGCTCTGGAAGTATCCGACATCCCCTTCTTCGGTCCCATCGCGGGTGTGAAGGTCGGCCGGGTCGATGGCGAGTTCATAGCCAACCCGACCGCCGAGCAGCTGGAAAAGAGCGACATCGAGATCGTGGTTGCAGCCAGCAAGGATGCCATCTGTATGGTGGAAGGTGGCGCAGCGGTCGTGTCTGAGGATGTCATGCTGGAGGCGATCTTCTTCGGCCATGCCGCCGTCCAGCCAATCCTTGCAGCACAGGAAGAGCTCAAGAAGAAAGCCGGCGTACCCAAGCGGGAGATCGCTCCTCCGGTAGTCGACGAGGCGCTCAGGGGGCGGGTTTCAGATCTCGCCTACGCCAAGATGAAGGAAGCTGTAAGGATCAAGGCCAAGGGTGAGCGTCATAACCGTATCGATGCCATCACCGACGAGGTGCTGGAGGCACTGCTCCCCGAGTACGAAGGCCGTGGCAAGGAAATAAAGGGAATCCTCGGCGATTTCGAGTATGCGCTGGTACGTGAACATATCATCAAGGATGGTGAACGGATCGACGGTCGCGACACCAAGACTATCCGGCCGATTACGACCGAGGCCAGCCTGCTCCCCCGCGCCCATGGTTCTGCGCTCTTCACCCGTGGCGAAACCCAGGCCCTGGTTGCCGCCACCCTCGGTACTTCCAGCGACGAGCAGCGGATCGATTCCCTCTATGGCGAGAGCAAGAAGCGCTTTCTCCTCCACTACAATTTCCCTCCGTTCTCGGTGGGTGAGACGAGCTTCCGGCTTGGACCTGGCCGCCGCGAGATCGGCCATGGCGCCCTTGCCGAACGTGCCCTGGCGCGGGTACTCCCCCAGCACGACGATTTCCCCTACACCATCCGTATCGTGTCCGATACCTTGGAGAGCAACGGTTCCTCGTCCATGGCCACTGTCTGCGGTGGTTCCATGGCCATGATGGATGCCGGTATTCCCATCAGCGCACCGGTGGCGGGCATCGCCATGGGCCTCATCAAGGAGGGTGACGATGTCGCCATCCTCTCCGACATCCTCGGTGACGAAGACCACCTGGGTGACATGGACTTCAAGGTGGCCGGTACCTCCGAAGGGGTCACCGCCCTCCAGATGGATATCAAGATTACCGGTGTTTCCAAAGAGATCATGAAGACAGCCCTTGCCCAGGCACGGGAAGGACGGCTCCATATCCTCGGCAAGATGGCGGAAACCCTTTCCGCTGCACGTGCCGACCTCTCCACCTACGCACCGCGCATCACCACCATCTGGGTCAAGACCGACAAGATCCGCGACGTTATCGGTTCCGGCGGCAAGAACATCCGGGGTATCACCGAAGCGACCGGCGTTTCCATCGACATCGAGGATACCGGCAAGATCAATATCGCGAGTCACGATAAGACTGCCTGCGACCTGGCCATCAAGATGATCCGAGATCTGACCGCCGAAGCCGAAGAAGGCAAGCTCTACATGGGTACGGTCAGGAAGGTCATGGAGTTTGGCGCCTTCGTGGAGATTTTCCCGGGGACCGATGGTCTGGTGCACATATCCGAACTGGATAAGGAGCGGGTGAAGAACGTTACCGATATTCTCAACGAGGGGGACAAGGTACTCGTCAAGTGTATCGGCATCGACAAGCAGGGGAAAATCAAGCTCTCCCGCAAGGAAGCCCTTGGGGCTACCCTGCCGGAAAACTGAGCCCCGGCACCACGGCTATCATTCTGAGATAAAGGCGGCGATGCATATCGCCGCCTTTTTTCACTCATACGCAGGGGCAACCTCCCTTGTTCACTGAACCCATGGAAATTTGTCTGTAAGACGGTATAGTTACCTATGATCAATAAAACCATTCTGGATAACGGTATCCGGGTTATCACCGAGCGGATGCCTCATGCCCATTCCGTTTCCATCGGCATCTGGGTGGCCAACGGATCCCGGCATGAGCTTCCCGACCTGAACGGCGTGGCCCATTTCATCGAACACCTCATGTTCAAAGGGACTGAGCGGCGCAGCGCCCTGGACATAGCCCGGGAGATTGACTCGGTGGGCGGGGTGCTCAATGCCTTTACCAGTCGCGAATACGTCTGCTACTATGCCAAGGTGCTCGACAGATTCCTCCCCCGAGCCGTTGATCTTCTGGCCGATATCTTCCTCAACTCCTGTTTCGACGAAGAAGAGATAGAAAAGGAGCGGAAGGTCATTCTCCAGGAGATCGGCATGCTGGAGGATAATCCGGACGATTACATCCACGACCTGTTCCACCGGAATTTCTGGCGTGGTCATCCTCTGGGCATGTCCATTCTCGGAAGCGAGGAGAGTGTCAATACCCTTAGCCGTTCCGCCATTCTCGACTACAAAAAAACGATGTACCGTGCGGAGGACATTATCATTACCGCCGCCGGCAATGTCACCCACCAAGCGCTTCTCGAGCTGCTGGACGGGGTTTTCACCGGTATTGTCGAGGGAAGTGGTCGCAGCAACGGTCACCTGCCAATTTATAGGAAACAGGTGGAACTGATTGACAGGGAACTGGAACAGGTGCATATCTGTCTCGGGAGCCGCGGCCCTGCACAGAACCATCCTCAGCGCTTTTCCGCCTACATCCTCAATACTATCCTCGGAGGGAGCATGAGCTCCCGGCTGTTTCAGGAGGTTCGGGAAAAGCTCGGCCTTGTCTACTCCATCTATTCATATATGGCTTCACACTCCGATGCCGGTTCCATGGTCATTTATGCCGGAACAAGCCGTGAGCGCTGCCTGGACGTTCTGGAGATCATTCTGCGCGAGCTCAGACGCCTGAAAGATGAGCCGGTCTCCCAGGTAGAACTTGATTCCGCCCGGGAGCAGTTGAAAGGCAATCTTCTCCTTTCTCTTGAAAGCAGCGACAACCGCATGTCGAAACTGGCCAAGAATGAGATTTATTTCGGCTGCTACCAGCCCATCAACGAAATCATGAGCGGGTTCGATCGGGTCACCCTCGAAAGCCTGCTTGCCTTGAGTCGTGAGCTTTTCGATGACACCAGTCTGACACTGGAAATGATGGGAAAACTCGTTGACGTAAAACTCACGACAGACGACATCACACTGTAGACGCTTTCATGACCGACAACACAATGACAATTCCGGTACGGATCAAGCGGGTTAGGGGGGGGGCTGCTCCCCTTCCCCGGTATATGACGTCCCATGCCGCCGGCATGGACCTCTCGGCCGAGCTGGCTACTGACCTGATTCTTCAGCCCGGCGAACGGACCCTGGTCCCCACCGGCATCGCCATTGCGCTCCCGGAAGGTTATGAGGCTCAGGTCCGCCCCCGAAGCGGTCTGGCCCTCAAGCATGGTATTGCCCTGGTTAATTCTCCCGGCACCATCGACGCGGATTATCGCGGCGAGATCGGGGTGATTGTCATCAATCACGGCAGGGACCCGTTTGTCATAAGGAATGGCGAACGGATCGCCCAATTGGTGGTGGCTCCGGTCATCAGGGCGTTGCTGGTGGAGGTTGACGACCTTGACGAGACCCACCGGGGTGACGGTGGATTCGGCCATACGGGGCGGTAATCGGAAGTTGACGAGACTGCCCACTTTCCCATGACAAGGAATGAAAGATGAAAGACCCGCGCATTACCGAACTGGCAGATGTCCTGGTCAATTACTCGACCAGGGTCAAAAAAGGCGACATCGTTCTTATCAGCGCCAGTGGCTTCGAGGCGGCTCCGCTCGTCAAGGAGCTCTACATCCAGTGCCTCGGTAAAGGTGCCCGTTACGTGGAGTACGACTTTTCCCTCCCCGAACTGAGCCGTCACTTCTATAACAGTGCCGGTAAGGAACAGCTTGCCTATTTCCCCCAGCACAAGCTCGACTTTATGAAAAAGGTGGACGTCTTCATTGCCATCTCCGCCGGCGACAATTCCATGGTCATGGCAAAGGCGCGGCAGGAGGCGATGGTCTCCTACGCCAGGGTAATCAGGCCGATCAGCGACTGGCGGGTCAAGCATACCCGCTGGGTCATTACCCGGTATCCGACCCATGGTGCGGCCCAGGAAGCCAAGATGAGCCTGGAGGAGTACGAGGACTACCTCTTTTCCGCCTGTTGTATCGACTGGGCACAGGAGTCGCGCAAGCAGGATAAACTGAAAAAACTGATGGACCGGACCGACCGGGTTCGGATCATTGCCTCCGATACGGATCTTTCCTTCAGCATCAAAGGGCTTCCGGGTGTCAAGTGTGACGGACGGTTCAACATACCGGACGGCGAGGTGTTTACCGCGCCGGTCAAGGAGTCGGTGGAAGGGTACATCACGTACAATTGCCCCACCCTCTACCAGGGGAAGGAGTTTACGTCAATCCGGCTGGAGTTTCGCAAGGGGAAGATCGTCAAGGCCACATCTTCCGGCATGGACAGGGAACTCAACAGGATTCTCGATACCGACCCCGGCGCACGCTATATCGGCGAGTTTGCTATTGGCGTGAATCCCGGCATTGCGGAGCCGATGAGGAACATCCTCTTTGACGAGAAGATATTCGGGTCGATCCACTTTACCCCCGGCCAGTGTTACGACGATTGTGACAATGGCAACCGTTCGGCAGTCCACTGGGACATGGTGAAGCTGCTCAAGGGTGACGGGGAGATATGGTTCGACAGTGCCCTTATCCAGAAAGATGGCCGGTTTGTTCACAAGAGCCTGCTTGAACTCAACCCGCGGGATTGACATGTTACTGGCGATAAATCCGGAAAATCCGCAGGAACGACTGATTGCCAAGGTTGCAGAGGTACTGGAGCGTGGCGGCATCATAGCCTATCCCACCGACACGACCTACGGTATCGGCTGCAGCATCTTCAATAAAAAGGGGATCGAACGGATCTATATCCTCAAGCAGCGGGAGAAGAAAAAACCCTTTTCGTTCATCTGTTCCGATCTCTCCGAAGTTGCCCGCTACGCCAAGGTGAGCAATTATGCCTTCAAGGTGATGAAGCGCCTCCTTCCGGGCCCGTACACCTTTGTCATGGATGCTTCGTCCATTGTCCCCGATCTCGTGCAGACCAAACAGAAGACCGTCGGGATCAGGATTCCCGATAATCCGATCTGTCTCTCCCTTGTGCAGAGGCTCGGTCATCCTATCATTACCACCAGTGCCAACCTCTCGGGCGAAGAACCTATTGGGGACCCCTTCCTCGTCGAACAGGCAATGGGGAAGCAACTTGATCTTATCATCGACGGCGGCTTCCTTTCTGCCGAGGTGAGTTCGGTGGTAAGCCTGGTGGGCGATGTCCCCGAGGTGCTCCGCAAGGGGATGGGCGACGTGAGCTGGTGCGTCTGAAAGGCTGTTTTCCCCCATGAACAAGCGTACCGTCAGGTCGGGTCTGAATCTGATCATAGCAGGCATCGTTGCCATTATCCTGGGCACATTTTTTAATGACGGGGTGACCCGGCTTTTTTCTCTCACGATCCCGGCCCAGAAGACCTTTATTGCCGTTGGGCTCTTTTGTGGCGGCCTCTGCAGTGGTCTGGGAATCATGATTGCCTTGGCCGGAGCACTCCGCAGCCGGGCGGACAGCAGTAACATCAGGCTTGTCCGCACGTTGCTGGTTCTCATTGCGGTTATACTGCTGTTTTTTGCCCTCTTCTACCGAAGTCTCACTTCACCGCAGCAATCTCCCTTAAGACCGGACGAGACAATAGTTATCTGAAACGGAACAGCGGTTTGTCCGGAGTCGCCGGGCTCCCCCCTTTCTGCTTGCAAAATATGGGGCAATAGGGTATTTAGGAAGCTCCCGCAATCTGGTGCTTATCATGCCGTAGTATCTGATTTCCCTTGACAAAAACTTCCCCGTCTATATACTGAAAAGCTTTGGAAACGGCACTGTGGGGCATTGTGTGAATATTCGTGTACATGATATAAAGGATAAGGCGATTACCCTTGCCGGCGAAGAGCAGATCGTTGATTACCCAACGCTGCTTGCAATGGAGACGTCGGGTGAATGCAGGTTTGTGCGACCGCTCGACATACATCTCTCCATAGCCAGGGAGTACGACCACATCCGGGTCAGCGGTAACGTAGCAACCGCCGTGGGGATGGGGTGTTCACGCTGTCTCGTCGAGACAGTTCATGACGTGGTGTCCGCATTCACCATCGTCTACTCGAAGGATGCAGGTTTGAAGCAGGATGAGGAAGAGGTCGAGCTGGCTGAGGAAGACCTCATATCGGTGACTTACGAAGGGGACGAAATAGATTTTACCAGCGAGATAACCGAGCAGGTCCTGCTGGCTATCCCTCTCAAACCCCTGTGCCGGGAGGATTGCCGGGGGTTGTGCGGCAACTGCGGTACAGACCTTAATGTGGCTGAATGCGGCTGCGACCGGCAGGATGTTAATCTGAAATTCAACGCCTTGAAGAACTTTAAGACAGAAAAGTAAAGGAGAAACTACCATGGCAGTACCTAAGAAGAAAACCTCCAAGTCCCGCAAGAATATGAGGAGGGCCCATGATTTTCTTACCCCTCCCAATGTCTCGACCTGCCCCCAGTGCAAGGCCCCCAAGCTTCCCCATCGTGCCTGTCCTTCCTGCGGCACGTATAAAGGCAAAGAAGTTCTGAAGGCAGAAGATCTGTAAGTCGTTTGTCCCGGCCGCCCTGGCCGGGCAGCTACGCCCAGGGGTTATATGAGAGTTGCTGTTGATGCGATGGGCGGCGATAATGCTCCGGTTGTCGAAGTTGAGGGGGCTGTTGCCGCAGTGAGGGAATTCGGTATTCCCGTGACGCTGGTGGGCGATACTGACAGGCTGCGTCAGGAACTTGCAAAACACGATTGCAAAGGGCTTGACATCGATGTGCACCATGCAAGTGAAGTCGTCGGAATGCATGATTCAGCGTCGGATGCCGTGCGGAAGAAGAAAGACTCTTCCATACGGGTCGCCTTCGATCTGGTGAAGGAGGGGAAGGCCGCCGCAGTGGTGAGCGCCGGTAATTCCGGTGCGACCATGGCTGCGGGAATGTTCGTGCTCAAACGACTCCCCGGTATCGACCGCCCCGCCATTGCCCAGCTTTTCCCCACATTGCGTGACCGCACGCTGGTGCTGGATGTCGGGGGAAATGTGGATTGCAAACCACTCAACCTTGTCCAGTTTGCCATCATGGGTGAAGTTTATGCGAGATCCGTGATGGGCATCGCCAATCCCCGCATCGGCCTGCTTTCCAACGGTGAAGAGGAGAGCAAGGGGAATGACCTGACGCGGGAAACCTCTGCCATTCTGAAAAATATCTCCCTTGATTATGTTGGCTATGTGGAAGGCCGTGACATCTTCAACGGTCTCGTGGACGTCGTGGTTTGTGACGGATTTGTCGGCAATGTCGTGCTGAAGCTTTCGGAGGGGCTCGCCGAAGCTGTGGGGAAGATGCTCAGGGATGAGTTCAAGAAGAGTATCTTTGCGCAGGTCGGTTATCTCCTTGCCCGCAAGGCGTTCAAAAAGTTCAAGAAAAAAGTGGATTATGCCGAGTATGGTGGTGCCCCGCTTCTCGGCATCAACGGTGTCGGCATGATCAGTCATGGCGGCTCCAATGCCAAGGCAATCAAGAATGCCATCAGGTTTGCCC
Organism: Geobacter sp.; assembly: GCA_003574885.1. GTDB lineage: Bacteria > Desulfobacterota > Desulfuromonadia > Geobacterales > Geobacteraceae > Geomobilimonas. The sequence goes on along the minus strand of PJFC01000003.1, from coordinate 309,737 downwards.
ATGAGTACGCAGAGAAAGGGGTGAACGAGCGGATGGCTGAAAAACTCCAGGCAAATTACTCGATTACAGTACAACAGCGTGTGCCAGTTCAGGATCAGGCGGCTGGTTAGAAAAGGTGGGACGGATGCAGCGGGCGACGATTACCGGCACCGGTTCAGCGGTGCCCGACAGGATTCTGACCAATCATGACCTGGAAAAAATGGTCGATACAAGCGACGAGTGGGTTGTCACCAGGACCGGCATCAGGGAACGTCACATAGCAGGCGAAGGGGAGTTTACCTCGACGTTTGCCACTCTGGCTGCCGAGCGTGCCTTGCAAATGGCCGGCGTCAAGGCTGATGAACTCGATCTGATCATCGTAGCAACGGTTACTCCCGATTTCCCCTTCCCCTCAACTGCCTGTATCGTGCAGCAGAACCTGAAAGCCACAAAAGCTGCCGCTTTTGATATATCGGCTGCCTGTTCCGGGTTTCTCTTCGGTCTTTCCCTTGCCGACAAATCGATCCGTAGCGGGTCTGCCAGTAAGGTCCTCGTGATAGGGACAGAGGTCCTCTCCCGAATCGTAGACTGGACCGACCGGAATACCTGCTGCCTGTTCGGCGACGGTGCAGGCGCAGCTGTCGTCGAAGCCGGGGACGGAACCGGCGGCATTCTTTCAACCCACATCCACAGTGATGGCAGCTACTGGGAACTCCTCTACCAGCCGGGGTGCGGCAACCGCAATCCGGCAACCCAGAAGACGCTCGACGACAGGCTCGTCTACATTTCCATGCAGGGGAACGAGGTATTCAAGCTGGCGGTGCGGGCGATGGAAGAGGTTGCCCATGAAGCTTTGGATGCCAATAACCTGACGGTGGCTGATCTTGATCTCTTTATCCCCCATCAGGCGAATCGGCGCATCATCGATGCCATCGGAAAGCGCCTCGGCCTGGGCAGTGACAAGGTGTTCATAAACCTCGAGCGTTACGGGAATACTTCGAGTGCCTCGATTCCGATTGCCCTTGATGAGGCGAACCGGTCCGGCAGACTCAAGAACGGCGATCTCTTGATGTTCGACGCCTTCGGCGGTGGTCTCACCTGGGGATCGGTTCTGCTGCGCTGGCAGTCATAGAAAGGAATCATTTTCAATGAAAGCATTTATTTTTCCCGGTCAGGGATCCCAGTACGCGGGTATGGGCAAGAACCTGGCTGATAATTTTCCCCTCGCCCGGCATGCCTTTGCCGAGGCTGACGACGCCCTCGGGGCCAAACTCTCCACGCTCTGTTTCGAGGGGCCTGAAGAAGATCTCAGGCTCACGACGAACACCCAGCCGGCAATTCTCGCCACGAGTGTGGCTGCGCTGCGGGTGCTGAAGGCAGAGACGGGTCTCACACCTGCTTTTCTGGCGGGTCATTCCCTCGGTGAATATTCCGCTCTCGTTGCCAGCGGTGCCATGGAGTTCGGTGATGCGCTCCGGACGGTCCGTTCGCGCGGTGCCTTCATGCAGGAAGCCGTGCCTGTCGGTGTCGGTGCCATGGCCGCCATACTTGGTGTAGAGGCGGATGTCCTTGCCGCAATCTGTGCCGAGGCGGCCCAGGGAGAGGTCGTAGCTCCTGCCAACTTCAATTCCCCCGGCCAGATTGTGATTGCCGGCCATGCCGGTGCGGTGAATCGCGCCATCGAAATCGCCAAGGGGCGCGGGTTCCGCAAGGCGATGCTGCTGCCGGTAAGTGCCCCTTTCCATTCGCCCCTCATGGTGCCGGCCGGAGAAAAACTTGCAGGTGTTCTGGACAATGTCGCGTTGAACGAACTGACGGTTCCGGTGATCAGCAACGTTGAGGCGAAGGCAAACGACGACAGGGGACGGGTAAAGGAACTGCTTGTTCGCCAGGTGAGCGCACCGGTATTGTGGGATGCATCCGTTCAGGAGATGGTAAGCCTTGGGGTAACCTCGTTCATCGAGATCGGTCCCGGCAAGGTACTGTCCGGCCTCGTCAAGCGGATCACCAAAGAAGTCTCCACCGCCAACTTCGAAGATGCGGCGGGACTTGCGTCCCTTTGCGGATAGCTTTTCGCCGGGTATTCATCGGACGGGCGTTCGTGCTGGACAGGCTTGTGGCTGAAAGTGGATTGAAAAGCGACTTTTGCCGATACGTGACGGATAGTCTTCGGCAACCTGACGAGTATACAGACTGAAAGGAGAGACCAGTGCCAAAGGATAAAGTAGCTGTCATCACGGGAGCTTCCCGTGGAATAGGTAAAAGCATTGCGCTTTCACTCGCTGCTGCCGGAGCCACGATCGTGGCCGTTGACATTGACCAGGCGGCAACCGATGCGGTCGTTGCAGAGTTGAAGGCGTCAGGAGTCAAGGCCCTGGCTGTTGTGGGTAATGTGACCGTTGCTGAAGACGCGAACCGCATGATCGATGAGGCGGTTGCGGCGTTTGGCCGTGTCGATATTCTGATCAATAACGCCGGCATAACACGTGACGGCCTCCTTCTGCGGATGAAGGACGAAGATTGGGACGCAGTTCTCTCCGTCAACCTCAAGGGAGCGTTCCTCTGCACCCGTGCGGCATCCAAGGTGATGGCCAAACAGCGTTACGGCCGAATCGTCAACATTGCCTCGGTCGTCGGGCAGATGGGGAATGCCGGCCAGGCCAACTACTGCGCGAGCAAGGCAGGTCTCATCGGCCTTACCAAGTCAAATGCCCGTGAACTTGCGAAACGCAATGTAACGGTCAATGCCGTTGCCCCCGGCTTCATTGCCACGGCGATGACCGATGCCCTCCCCGAGAAGGTGCGGGCCGAACTGACCGCACAGATTCCCCTGGAACGGCTCGGCTCGGCAGAGGATATCGCAAATGCCGTGACATTCCTCACGGCAGAGGCTTCCGGTTATATTACCGGCCATGTTTTGTCGGTAAACGGCGGCATGTACATGTAGAAAAATATCGTTTGCAATTTCCCTGATTCATGTTATGAAGCTACATTGCTTAGTCATTGAAACCTGAAAAGGTAAACACAAACAACGGAGGTAGGAAGAATGTCAACGATTGACAAAAGAGTAAAAGAAATCGTAGCCGAACAGCTCGGCGTTGATGAGGCCCAGGTGACCAACGAAGCTTCCTTCATGGACGATCTCGGTGCCGATTCCCTCGATACTGTTGAGCTTGTCATGGCTCTCGAAGAAGAATTCGACATCGAAATTTCCGACGAAGACGCCGAGAAGATCCAGTCCGTGCAGGACGCTGTAGACTATATTACCGACCATACCTAAGATACTGGAGGGGAAGACACACTTCCCCTTTCCTTTTCAGGAAATGTGTCACCAATATTGAAGCGATGTTGATGCCGAGGAGAATGCGTTTATGAGAAGAGTAGTGGTAACCGGGGTCGGTGTTGTATCCCCCTTGGGTTGTGGCAACGGAAAAAACTGGGATGCCCTTGTCGCTGGCAAGTCGGGGATTGGCGAGATCACAAGGTTTGACGCCACCGATATGCCGGTCCGGATCGCCGGTGAAGTCAAGGACTTCAATCCCGAAGATTTCATCGACAAGAAAGAGATCAAGAAGATGGATCTCTTCATCCAGTATTCCCTTGGTGCAGCCCATTACGCCATGGAGGATTCCGGCCTCGTTATCGACGAAAGCAACGCGGAGCGGGTCGGCGTGCTCGTGGGAGCGGGCCTCGGTGGCCTTCCTTCCATCGAGAAGTACCATACCGCGCTGCAAGAGGGTGGTTACAAGAAGATTTCGCCGTTTTTCATCCCGATGCTGATTATCAACCTTGCGCCGGGCCACATTTCCATCAAATACGGTGCCAAGGGACCCAATATCTCTTCCGTGTCCGCATGTGCCACGGGATCCCATTCCATCGGCGACGCCTACCAGATCATCCGTCGTGGTGATGCGGACGCCATGATTGCCGGCGGGACGGAATCCACCGTCACCCCCCTGGGGATCGGCGGCTTTGCGGTCATGAAGGCTCTTTCCACCCGTAACGACGATCCACAGGGTGCCTCGCGACCCTTTGACAAGAACCGCGACGGTTTTGTTCTGGGCGAGGGCTCAGGTATTGTCGTGCTTGAGGAATACGAGTCCGCAAAAAAACGGGGAGCGAAGATTTATGCCGAGGTGGTCGGTTACGGGCTTACCGGCGACGCCTATCACCTGACCGCACCGGCACCGGGTGGTGAGGGGGCGGCACGCTGCATGGCCATGGCACTCAAAAATGCCGGGCTCAATCCTGGGGATGTTGACTACATCAACGCCCACGGCACCTCAACGCCGATGAACGACCTCTATGAATCCATGGCTATCAGGAAGGTGTTCGGCGACCAGAAACTCATGGTGTCATCCACCAAGTCCATGACCGGTCATGCCCTCGGGGCAGCCGGCGGTCTCGAAGCGGTTTATACGCTCATGGCGATGGATAAGGGGGTTGTCCCTCCGACCATCAACTATAGCGAGCCGGATCCCGAATGCACTCTGGACTACGTACCGAATACGGCGCGGGATGCCAGGGTAAACTGTGCCATGAGCAACAACCTCGGCTTCGGCGGCACAAACGCCACGTTGCTCTTCAAGAAGGTGTAGGGGGAAGTGATGATAGCGTTGGGTAGTGATCACGGCGGATTTGAGCTGAAGGAGTCCCTGCAGGAGCTTCTCAAAGGGCGCGGGATCGACGTGGTGGATTGCGGTACCGACAACGGCAATTCGGTGGATTACCCAGACTTCGGCGAGAAGGTGGCAAGCAAAGTATCTTCCGGTGAAGTTGAGAAGGGTATCCTTATATGCGGTACCGGTATAGGGATGTCCATCGTCGCCAACAAATACCCCGGGGTGAGGGCTGCACTCGTTACTGACCCGTTCATGGCCCAAATGGCGAAGGAACATAACAACGCCAATATCCTGGTGCTCGGCGGGCGGGTACTTGATACTGACAGTGCCCGGAAGATGGTTTCTATCTGGCTCGACGCCACGTTCGAAGGTGGACGGCACCAGGGGCGTCTCGACAAGATCACCGCACTGGAGCAGGGGTTGTATAAGTAGCAGCGAGACGCATACAAAGTAATTTCGACGGGACTGATGAGGTCCCGTTTCCTTTTCTTATAACCTTCTCAAGGAGCGACAGCATGTCTATTCTGGAATCGTTTGACCCTGAAGTTGCCCGTGCCATCCGGCTTGAAACCGAGCGGCAGGAGTATAACCTTGAATTGATCGCCTCGGAGAACTTCGTTTCCGAAGCGGTTATGGAGGCCCAGGGGTCGGTGCTCACCAACAAGTACGCCGAGGGGTATCCGGGCAAACGCTACTATGGCGGCTGCAACAACGTGGATATCGTCGAGAACCTGGCAATCGACCGGGCGAAGGAGCTGTTTGGCGCCGACCATGTCAATGTTCAACCCCACTCCGGTTCCCAGGCCAACATGGCGGTCTATTTCACCGTGCTCAAGCCGGGAGACACCATCCTCGGGATGAACCTTTCCCACGGTGGCCATCTTACCCACGGCAGCCCGGTGAATTTTTCGGGGCGGTTCTTCAACGTGATTCCCTATGGTGTTTCGCCGGAGACCCAGACCATCGATTATGATGAAGTCGAGCGGCTGGCTGTAGAACACAAACCGAAGATGATCGTGGTTGGGGCGAGTGCCTATCCGCGCATCCTCGATTTTGCCGCTTTCCGCAGGATCGCCGACAAGGTGGGCGCTGTAGTGATGGTGGACATGGCCCACATCGCTGGTCTGGTCGCTGCCGGACTCCATCCGAGCCCTGTCCCCTTTGCCGAATTTGTCACGACTACCACCCACAAGACCCTGCGCGGCCCTCGTGGTGGCATGATTCTCTGCCGGGAAGAGTTTGCCAAGACCCTCAATTCCAATATTTTCCCCGGTATCCAGGGGGGGCCGCTCATGCACGTGATAGCTGCCAAGGCGGTGGCCTTCAAGGAGGCCCTTGCGCCCGAATTCAAGGCCTATCAGCAGCAGATCGTGAAAAATGCCCAAGTGCTTGCCGCTGGGCTCATGGCACGCGGCTACAAGCTGGTTTCAGGCGGTACGGACAACCATCTGATGCTGCTCGATCTCTCCGGCACCGAGCTGACCGGCAAGGTTGCTGAAGAAGCCCTCGACCGTGCCGGGATCACGGTCAACAAGAATACCGTCCCGTTCGAGACCCGCTCACCCTTCGTAACTTCGGGAATCCGCATCGGTACTCCGGCGGCGACCAGCCACGGCCTCAAGGAGAAGGAGATGGAAGAGGTCGCTGCCTGTATTGCTGATGTCCTTGCCAATGTGGCAGACGAGGCAAAACTGGCGGAGGTCAAGAGCCGGGTAAATGCGCTCATGCGGCGCTTTCCTCTCTACGCCAAACGGCTCAGTTAAACCCATTCCGCTTCAGAAACGAAAAAAGGGACAATTCACGTGGTTGTCCCTTTTTTTGTAACCGTGTTCACTGAAAATCTGATTCAGTTGTCCTCATGTTCGAGGATTGATGCACAGTGGCGGGATTCATCACTGAACTCTTCCGGTTCCTTGTAGTTGTAGGCGAGAATGTTTTTCAACCGTGAGAAGGAGCGCGGATCGGTTCGGGTGAACTCCATACCTATTCCCCGCTCTGTCCGCCATGCGATGGCTCCGTGGAAGTTGATAACGAGAGGGGATGCCCTGCCGATGAAATGGACGGTGATGTCCGCCGTCTCGCAGGCGGGGAGGGGGGTGTTGGATCGGAAATACAGGCCTCTGAAGCTGAGGTTTTCCACAGATCCCCGTAATTCCTTGCCGTTGCAGGAAAGGTCTGCCTCAGCGCAATAACCCAATCGCTTGAACTGGCGCTTCTCCATGGCTGCACCCTCCTCCGTAAAAATGACGGTAAATCAAGTATATCCCAATTCCCTCCGTGGTCCAGTAGCGACGATAATTTCCATGGTCGACGGTCTAAACATGGTTTCGCAGCATCAGCTCGGCAGGATGTTGATTGAGGTAGACCTGTCCCGTCAGGTAGGATTGGTCGTATCGGCTTGCGTAGTTCCTGAGGAGGGTCAGGGGGGCGGTGAGTGGTACGAGATGGTCGTGGTAGCGGGCGATAACCTCAACCAGTTCCGCTTTTTCGGCCGCCGTCAAAACCTTCCTGAAATATCCCATGACATGGTGGAGCACATTGGTCTGTTTCCTGACAGTTGCATGGAGGGCCATGGCCTCCATGAGGAGTAGCCGGTAGCGTTCAAGCAGCTGGTCAAGCGGCATCTCCGTGCCATGGGCGACCACTGCCCCCATTTCCCGGTAATGGCCAGGGCTGTGGGCCATAATGAGGAGCTTGTGGGACGTGTGAAAGGTGACCAACGCCCCGATACTCTGCCCACCCAGCATGAAATCCATCCACCGGCGCTGAGTGAAGACCCGCTCAATGAAATTCTCACGGATAGCCGGGTCGTTGAGTCGTCCTTCCTCTTCCACCGGAAGAAGAGGGAAGTGGCCGACCATCGCGGCGGCAAACAGCCCGCTGCCCCTCCTGGCAGGGACTCCCCGGTTGCAGACCTTGACGCCGGAAAGCCCGCAGCTGGGGGAACCCTTTTTGAAGATGAAACCGCAGAGGCCTTCGCTTTCTAGTTCCCCGACCTTTCTATTGCAGAACTCGAGCATCTGGGCGGTTGTGTCGATACGGGTTCGAATGGTCATCAGGCGGGGGGCCGCGGGGTCCCCTGCGAGGCACATCGCTTCCCGCGGGATGGGCATGCCGCACCCAACCTCGGGGCAGACCGGTACGAGCTGGAAAAAACGACCGAGTACATCGGTAATGTAACAGTTGTGCTTGTGTCTCCCGTCATAGCGGACATTATTTCCCGTCAGGCAGGAGCTAACGCCAATCTTTATCTGACTCGTCACGGCTCCTCCTCGTCATCGTGCTGTGTTCAATCGTGTCGGGCTCACTCTGCATCCTGCCATAGTCGGATATATTCCTGCACGTCGAACTTCCGCTTGCATCCGGCCAGGTTCATATAGCGGATCTTGCCAAAAACGGGCCGTTCGCCCCACGCCCGGTCATGGGTCCCGCCGATGCTCCAGGCGATGCCGGCGTAACCGTTGGGGTCTCGTCCATCCAGCTGATACCGGTCATTGAGGTATATGGCGGTCGCCATGGCGTCTTCCGGCGATCGTGTCCACTCCAGGATTTTTTTTGCCCAGTACATGCGCACGTAGCCATGCATCCTGCCGGTCGTAACCACTTCCCGCTGGGCCGCGTTCCAGAGAGGGTCGTGGGTCGCGGCCGCCGCAAACTGCTCCTGTGTGTAGATGAACTCCCGACGGTCATGGCGGTGTTCGTCGTGGGTCCGCACTCCCCAGGCCGGGAATCCCTGCACGGTGTCATAGCAGGGGTTATACAGACAGAAATTGTCCGACAGCTCCCGCCGTACGATCAGTTCCTCCAGAAAGGCCTGGGCAGAGGCGGAATGGGGATGGTGGCGTCGTACCTCCAACGCAACCCGTTGAGGTGCCAGCTGGCCGAAGTGCAGATAAGGTGAAAGCCCTGACTGGCCGTCCGCGCACGGGTCATTACGCCGGCTGTCGTAGCTGGTGAGACTGTTGGCGATGAATGACTTCAGCCGTTCGTTGCCCTCTGCTTCTCCCGGTAGGGGCCAGACCACTTCAGGCACCGTGTGGTCGATTGTGAGTGCGTTCAGGACAAGTCCGACTGCAAATGTCTCGGTGGGGTATGGCCAAGGAAAGGGATGGGGGAACGGGTTCGGGAACTCATGGAGGAAATCGGGGAGGAGTCGCTGGATTTTGGGGCGGATAGTATAGGCGCCGAACTCCTGTTTTCCCGATGCCAGCCGGCATGGCACGATATTATGTGCATCAACCTCTATGACAGCCACGTTGAGCCGTCGGGCGACCTCTTCACGCCAGGCGCGTTTGATCCGCAGGGGGTCGAAATCGGTTACCACGGTTCCGATGCTGTTGAGCCTGGCAAAGCGGCAGATCTCGTCTGCCGGTTTGCCCTGGAGAAGCTGAAAGGGAATGTTCAGGTGGGCGAGGCGGCGGGCTGTCTCCGACAAACCTTTCAGCATGAAGGCATACTGTCGGAGGGTTGCGCCGAGGAACTCTGGCGCAAGAGTGAAAACCACGGTCAGGGGGACCTGTCGTTCCAGGGCCAGGGCCTGGGCATGGACAAGCGCCCAGTTGTCGGCCACCCGCTGGTCGCGGCTCATCCAGTACACGACCGGACCTGCGGAGGCGGGGGCACCGTTCAGGGAGCATAGACGCTGGGGCATCATGGCAGTCACGATAACGGCCTCACCTGTTGATCTGTAAAAAAAGGGCCAGCCGCGTGGCTGACCCTTTCATTGTTTCTGGTGGGCGATGCTGGGTTCGAACCAGCGACCCCTGCCGTGTGAAGGCAGTGCTCTCCCGCTGAGCTAATCGCCCGGATGTCCCTATTGAATAGCAAATGGCGGAACGTCTGTCAAGCAGGAAAGCACCGGCAGCCCCGCCGGTAGCGCTTTTTATCAAAACTAAAAAATCGTTATACTGCTCTGAATAGACCTTGACAGCAAAACAGCCCGGTTGATATATTCAACACCGCCTTTTACTCCTGCTAAAATGGGAGTCCGTTTTGATGTCAGCAGGTTACGCGCCCTTCCGTTTCCCGACCAATGACAGGACGAAAGGGTGGGGCGACGTTGTCCGTGAGGCGGACCGGTAAGATTTCCCGGCCGCTGAGAGGAGAGAGCCATGAAACTTGAACAGGGACATATTCAGGTCTATACGGGTGACTGCAAAGGGAAGACGACCGCTGCCCTCGGATTGGCCCTCAGAGCTGTCGGCCGGGAGATGATGGTATGCATGATTCAGTTCATGAAGGGGGGAGGTCCCTATGGAGAACACCTGGCTGCCCAGCGGCTCGCACCGTACCTGACGATTATTCCGACCGGCAGGGCAGGGTGGGTGGACCGGGACAACCCCGACCTTGAGGACCGGCGCCTCGCCCAGGAAGCGTTGGAACTTGCCCGACGGGCGCTTACGGGCGGCACCTACGATCTCGTCATTCTCGATGAAGTCAACGGCGCCATCTCCTTCGGCTTGCTTGAAACGGAACAGGTGCTTGAACTCATGGGGCAGAAGCCGGCGAATGTGGAACTGGTCCTGACTGGGCGCAACGCCGACCCCCGAATCATCGACGCCGCCGACCTGGTGACGGAGATGCGGGAGATCAAGCACTATTACAAAACCGGCGTACGTGCCCGGATAGGTATTGAAAAGTAGCGGCATCTTTCCACGGTGTCACCGGCTTCGCCGGAGAGTGCCTTCCTTGGAACTTTACGTCTAGAGAGTTCAAACAACCTTATCAAAAGGAGAATGCCATGGCTGAAAGAAAATTACGGGTAATGGTGGGAAAGCCGGGACTGGACGGTCATGACCGTGGGGCCAAGATTATTGCCCGCGCCTTCCGCGACGCAGGATTCGAGGTCATCTATACCGGGCTGCACCAGACCCCCGAGCAGATCGTGGCGGCCGCTATACAGGAAGACGTTGACTGCGTCGGGCTCTCCATCCTTTCAGGCGCCCACAACACCCTGCTTCCCCGGATTTGCGAACTGTTCCGGGAGAAACAGGCCGACGATATCATCATTTTCGGCGGTGGGGTGATTCCGGACGACGACATCCCTGGTCTGAAGGCAGCCGGCCTGAAGGAGGTCTTCACCCCGGGAACTTCCACCGAGGACATCGTTAAATGGGTGAAGGACAACGTCCCTCCCCGGGCCTGAGAAAACAATGTTGCTTGAGAGAAAGAAGAACCATGGCACTCGCTGAAAAGATCCTGACGGGAGACATCCGGTCTGCGGCGCGACTCATGCGCGACATCGACGACGGCTTTCGAAGCGCCGTCGATGAACTGAAAATCCTCTATCCCCATACGGGCAAGGCATTCATTATCGGCATCACCGGGCCGCCTGGTGCCGGCAAGTCCACCCTGGTAGACCAGATAACCGCCGCCTACCGACGGCGCGGCAAAACAGTGGGTATCGTAGCGATCGATCCCACCAGTCCCTTTACCGGCGGTGCCATTCTGGGAGACCGGATCAGGATGAACCGCCATGCCGACGATCCCGGTGTCTTCATCCGCAGTCTTGCCACCCGTGGGCACTTGGGGGGACTTTCACGGTCCACGGGGGACGTGGTGAACGTCCTCGATGCCATGGGGATGGACGTGGTCATTGTCGAAACGGTCGGTGTAGGTCAGGACGAGATCGACATCGTCAGCATGGCCCATACCACGACAGTGGTGATGGTCCCCGGTCTCGGCGATGACATCCAGGCTATCAAGGCCGGAATACTGGAGATCGGCGACGTGTTCGTGGTCAACAAGGCCGATCGGGCCGATGCGGACCGAACCGTACGGGAGCTTGCCACCATGCTGGAGATGAATCCCGACAGGGGGAAAGGCTGGCAGCCCAAGGTACTCAAGACCGAGGCGAGCCGCAACCGGGGTATCGAGGAACTGGTGGACGAATTCGAGTCCCATCGAGTCTATCTCCACGATTCCGGTGCCATTCATCATCTTCTGGAAGAGAAAAACGCCAAGCAGTTCCTGGAAATACTGCGGGAGCGGCTCTTTAGCGAGGTGTTCAGCCATATCGAGGTGAACGGCCGGTTTCGGGAGATTGTTGCCGGCATGATGACCAGGGAGAAGGATCCCTACAGTGCCGTGGAAGAGATTGTGGCGGAGCGGCTCCGGACCGGCAGTTGACCCTTTTGCTTGACCCTGCTGGGGGGAAATGGTAACTTGATAAACCAACTTGGGGCGTTTGCCCCATTTGTTTTTTTAATTGACAGGGAAGAGTTCCATGCTGCGCAAAGTCGTTTACATTCTGCTGCTCATTTCATTTGTCGCCATTGTCGTCTACAAGCCCGAAGCCACGTCCGACCCATCGGCCAGCCCGCTTGACCCCGCCAAGGAAGATTTAAGCAGGGTCGATTATCCGAGCCAGGAAAAGATCGAGTGGGAGCCCCGTTTCATCCGCCCCGAGGACACCATCGAATCGCTGTTCGGCAAGGACTGGCCCCTGGTGGCCCGTTTCAACAGGGTAGACCGTCGCCACGTCTATCCCGGCATGACCATCAAAGTCCCAAAGAGGATGGACGACATCCGCGATTATACTCCCCTGCCGCGTTTTTACGAGCCCGCCCGTCGTCGTGAGAAGTACATTCTCATCGACCTCACGGAGCAGTGGCTCGGAGCCTATGAAAACGGGAAGCTGAAGTTCTCCATGCCTGCCGCCACCGGGAGCGATACCCACAAAACCCCAACCGGCCTGTTCAGGGTTGATGCCCGCCATCGGAATCACACCTCCTCCCTCTACAAAACCGAAGACGAGAGCGAGCAGTATCCCATGGACAATGCCATCCGCTTCCATATCGGCCCTGACAACGTGTCGTACTGGATTCATGCCCGCGACCTGCCGGGGCGTCCCGGTTCACACGGCTGTGTCGGGGTGTACGATGAATCTATGCAGGAGAGGGTTTACGGTATCCCCGCCCGGCCGGCTCTGCTGGATTCCGAAAAGCTCTACAATTGGGCAGTGGGGGAGTCAGAGTACGAGGACGATACCGGCGAACTGGACGAGCTTGAGGATGGTCCGGTTGTGGAAGTTATTGGCGACAACCCCCGCATCCACGGGAAGTCGCTCTTTTCAATGTTTACCGGGAAGTAGCAACAACTACCCATAGGAGGAACATCATGAAATCGACGAAACGGGCTACGCTGTCCCTACTCATGGTTATACTGGCGCTGCTGCTTTTCACCCATGCATCCTTGGCTGCAGCGGCAGACGACACGCCCGAGGCGGTTCTGAAGAAAGCCTTCCCCCAGTTGAAGTACGACAGCATTGAGCCGACCGATATCAAGGGCCTCTATGAAGTGGTTGCGGGGCAGAATCTCGTCTATTTCTACCCGGAGAAGCAATATCTCTTCGTGGGGGAAATCTATGCTCCGCCGGGGAAGAGCCTCACCGCGGAGAAGAAGGGGATGCTGGCCGCCAAGCTGGTAAAGACCCTTCCCCTTGACAAGGCAGTCAAGGTGGGCAACGGCAAGAAGGTGGTGATCGAATTCACCGACCCCGACTGCCCCTTCTGCAAGAAAGCGTCCGAGTTCTTCAAGAACCGGACCGATGTTACACAATACGTCTTCTTTACCCCCCTGGCCCATCCCCAGGCAATCAAGAAGGTGTACTACATCCTTGCCGCGAAGGATAAGGAAAAGGCCTACAAGGAGATGATGCTCGGCAACCCCCAGCCCAAGCCCCAGGAAAACTACAGCGAAGCAATCAAGGCGCTGGCCCAGGAGCATCTGGAACTGGGTAAAAAGATGGGAGTGCAGGGGACGCCGACCATGTTCATTGAAGGGAAACAGGTGGTCGGGGCTAATATCCCGCAGCTGGAGGAGCTTCTGAAGTAAAGTTGCTAATATAAGGAATCCGGAGAGTCCGGTTAAGACCCGCTTTAGAGTATTCTTTGTCTCTGAGGCGGGTTTTTTCGTTATTTACACTCCCTTGTACCGCAGTGTTCCCTTCGGCATTTTGAGGAGCAGGGCTGTCTGGAGCAGTTGCCGCCGGCTATGGCTACCTTTCCGGGGCCAGTTGATGTTTCTCTTTCATCACCGTTGCGAAGGCCTGTGCCGCCGGTGAGAGATCGCGGCCCGCGCGGGTGGCGATATAGAAAGAGCGCACCACCTGCAGCCCCTTCACATGCATCGACACCAGTTCTCCCCGCTCAACTTCCTTTCCTGTCGATAGCTCTGACATGAAGGCAACTCCAACTCCAGCAGTAACCGCCTGTTTCACCGCTTCGTTGCTTCCCAGCCGTGCTTTTATGGCCAATTTGCCGATGTCGATCCCCACTTTCCGGAGTGCACCGGCGAGCGCCTCTCCGGTGCCCGATCCCTCTTCCCTGAGGATCAACGGTTCTTCAATGAGGTCTGCCAAGGCGATCTCATTCCTGTTACGCCAGCGATGCCCGCGTCCGATGACCAGGCGGATCGTATCCCGGACCAGCGGCTCGAAGTCCACATCTTCCCGGGAATCGGCGTTCCCGACCACTCCTATCTCGACGTTTTCCCGTGCCAGTTTTTCCAGTATCTCGTGGCTGTCCCCCTGCACCAGTGTTACCTGGAGACCAGGGAAACGCTCCAGCAGGATGGGGAGGGCAGCCGGTATCAGGTAATCGCCGGGAATGTTGCTGCCGCCAATCCTGAGTGCCGCCTCTTCAATTCCCTTGAACCGCCGCATGGCATGTTCCAGGCTAGTGGTATCGGCCAGTATCTGCCGTGCATGCTCGCGCAGTAGCTTCCCCCCCTCGGTCATGAGGGCACCCCGGCCGGTCCGGTCCAACAGCTTCAGGTCGAACTCTTTTTCCAGGGCGGCGATGTGCTGACTCACGGTGGACTGGGTGAGAAATGTCGCCTCGGCCCCCCGTGAAAAGCTCCCCGTATCCGCCACCGCCAGAAACACTTCCAGTTGTTTGAGATTCACATGTTCACCATTTAAAAATACGATAGATCTGATTGGTTTTATGAAAATTATCAATTTGCATTGTGGCTGTCAATGGCTTATTAATGTTCGGCCATGTGTGGCTTACAGTTTCTTGTGTCAGGGGAAAGCATATGAAAAGAATGTTGCTGTTGCTGTTGCTCGTTGGGAATATCCTCTCGGGGACTTCGGCCTGGGCCGGGACCCGGTCCGGTGTGGTAACGGTTGAGGTGGACCTGTCGGCCCAGGAACAGGGAGAGGAAGCGAAGTTGTGGTTACCGTACCCTGTTTCCGACGAGGACCAGCTGGTGAGCAGTATCAACGTTACCGGCGACTATGGGGAGAGTGGAGTCTATACGGACAGGGTCAACGGCACGCCGATGCTCTATGCACGTTGGGACAAGTCGGCGAAGAGCCGCAAGCTGACGTTTTCCTTTGCCGTGGAGCGTCAGGAGGTGCTGCGACGTGAGTTGCCCCAGAGGGAGAAGCCCTGGAATAAGGCTGATTTCGCACCCTATCTGGCGGCAACCAGTCTCGGTCCCGTTGACGGTGAGGTGAAGAAGCTGTCCGACAGCATCACCAAAGGGAAAAAGACCGTCCTGGAGAAAGCGGGGGCCATCTACGACTGGACCTGTGAAAACACCTACCGTGATCCCGCCACACGCGGCTGCGGCAAGGGAGACGTCTGTTACCTTCTCCGGAAACCGGGGGGGAAATGCACCGACATTTCCTCGGTCTTCGTCGCCCTCTGCCGGGCGGCCGGGGTTCCTGCCCGGGAGATATTCGGCATCCGGCTCGGAAAGAAAGAGATGGAGGACATTACCTCCTGGCAGCACTGCTGGGCTGAGTTCTTCCTGCCGGGATACGGTTGGGTGCCGGTCGATCCGGCCGATGTGCGGAAGGCGATGCTGATGGAAAAACTGGGATTGAAGGATCCGAAAACGATCGAATACCGCGCCTATTTCTGGGGGGGGATCGATCCGTACCGGGTCAAGTTGGCGGTGGGCCGTGACCTTATCCTTAACCCGCCCCAGGCCGGTGCTCCCCTGAATACCTTTGGCTATCCCTATGCCGAGGTTGGGGGTAAGGTCCTCGATTTCTATGAACCGAAGAGCTTCGTCTATCGGATCAGCTATCGCGAAAAATAGTGAGATCGGCGCAGGGGGCGCTATGAAAATTGACAGTGGAAGAACCTTTAAATATCCCTTGACTCCTTCCCGCAGGGGGTGGTAAAGTCCTCCAAATCCTTCCCATACTGCCTTTTAATTTAACCCCGTGAGGTTATCAAAGGTGTCGAAAACAGTTACCAGAATTGTGTTCTGAGAGCCTTTCCGCCTGTCCGCGGAAGGGCTCTTTTTTGTAGGTTCGGTTTGTAGGGGCAACCCCCTGTGGTTGCCCGTGAATCGGGCAGGCGCTGATGTCTGCCCCTGCGAGAACAGGAGGGGGAACAGTGGCGACAGAGGGAACGGTGATCCTGGACGGGACTGGGGTAAAGCGGGCACTCACCCGCATTGCCCACGAGATCCTGGAGAAGAACAAGGGCGTCAAGGGGTTGGTGCTCGTGGGCATCAGAACCGGCGGGGTGCATCTCGCCCATGAGCTGGCAGCCCGCCTGGCTGAGATCGAAGGGGAAAATGTTCCGGTGGGGGCCGTTGACATCACCCTCTACCGGGACGATATCAAGGAACATGCGGAGCATCTGCCGGTGGGGAAGACCGAGATCCCCTTCACCATCGAGGGGTTCAACGTGGTCCTGGTGGATGATGTCCTCTACACCGGCCGTACCATCCGGGCTGCCATGGATGCCCTGATGGATCATGGCAGGCCGACCTCCATCCAGCTTGCAGTGCTCGTTGACCGGGGACACCGGGAGTTGCCGATCCGGGCCGACTTTGTCGGGCGCAATGTGCCGACCAGCCGGACGGAGAATATCCAGGTCATATTCGATGCCGCCAACAGGCCGACCGACGTGGTTCTGCAAAAATGAAGCAGGTAAAGGTAGAGGTAAAGGTAAAGAACTCATAATCCTTTTTCTCAACCTCTGCCAGTGAGTGAAACGAACGAATACCTATACCTGCTCGCAGGGCGAGCTGACAGGGGGACGCCATGGGTTTCAAACATAAGGACATCATCGCGCTCAGGGACCTGACGAAGGAGGATATGGAACTCCTTCTTTCGACGGCGGAAAGCATGCGGGAGATCAACAGCCGCGACATCAAGAAGGTTCCGACGTTGCGGGGCAAGACTATCATCAACCTCTTCTACGAGGCTTCGACCCGGACCCGGACGTCTTTCGAGATCGCCGCCAAACGGCTCTCGGCCGACACGGTCAACATCTCCCCCTCCACCAGTTCGGCCACCAAGGGGGAGACCCTGGCGGATACGGCGCTGAATCTTTTGTCCATGAAGCCGGACATCATCGTCATGCGCCACGCCGTCTCCGGTGCCCATTACTTCCTTACCCAGAAGGTGTCCTGCTCCGTTATCAATGCGGGTGACGGTGCCCACGAACACCCTTCCCAGGGGCTTCTGGACATGCTGACCATAAAGGACAAGTACGGACGGCTGGACGGACTGAAGGTCGCCATCGTCGGTGACATTACCCACAGCCGGGTGGCCCGCTCCGATATCCAGGGGCTGACCAAGATGGGGTCCCACGTTTTCCTGGCTGGTCCCCCCACCATGGTGCCCCCTGCGGTTGAACGACTCGGGAACGTTACGGCCTGTGCCACCATGAAGGAAGCGATCCAGGACGCAGACGTGGTGATCATGCTTCGTATCCAGCAGGAGCGCCAGGGAAAGACCCTCATGCCCAATGCCCGCGAATATTCCCGCTACTTCGGCCTGAACCCGGAAAACCTCAAGCTGGCCAAGCCTGATGCCATTGTCATGCATCCGGGCCCCATCAATCGCGGCGTGGAGATGTCTTCCTACGTGGTGGACGGCCCCCGGTCCCATGTCCTGAAGCAGGTGGAGAACGGGGTGGCCGTACGGATGGCGATGCTGTACCACGTCTGCGGCGGCGAACTGGCCGAGTGAGAACGCACACTTTTGCGCAATCTCGGCGTCAGATTCTCGTTTCCTTGTGCGGCGTAGCACTGCTACGCCTCCGCGCAAACGCTCATCTTCCTTGACCTTGCACAAAATTGAGCGTTCTTGGCAAGAGACTTAATTTCGATACTTTCATGCGAGGTGACCATATGAACCTTTTGATCAAGAATGGCAGGGTGATCGACCCGTCCCAGGGGATCGACGATACGCTGGACGTGGTGGTGGAAAACGGGTTGGTGAAGGAGATCGGCAAGGGGCTCAAGGCACCGGCCGATGCCGAGACCATCGATGCCGCCGGAAACTACGTGGTGCCGGGGCTGGTGGACATGCACGTTCATCTGCGGGACCCCGGGCTGGAGTACAAGGAGGATATCGTTTCCGGGACCCGGGCGGCGGCGGCGGGGGGCTTTACATCGGTTGCCTGCATGCCCAACACCAAGCCGGTCATCGACAACAAGGCCGTGGCGAGCTATATCATCGCCAAGGCCAGGGCAGAAGGGTTCGCCAACGTCTTCCCCATCGGCTCCATAACCTACGGCTCCAACGGCGAGCGGATGGCGGAAATGGGGGAGTTGAAGGAGTCGGGGTGCGTGGCAGTTTCCGACGACGGCAAACCGGTGGTGAACTCCGAACTGATGCGACGGGCACTGGAGTACGCCCGGGGAATGGGAATCCTTGTCATCTCCCATGCCGAGGACCTTTCCCTTGTCGGGGAAGGGGTGATGAACGAGGGATTCACGTCAACGGAACTGGGGCTCAAGGGGATTCCGTCCGTTGCAGAGGATATCGCTACGGCCCGTGACGTCATGCTTGCCGAGTACACCCGCTCACCGCTTCACATCGCCCACGTCTCAACCTGCGGTTCCCTGCGTATCATCCGCGAAGCTAAAGGACGCGGCGTGCCGGTCACCTGCGAGACGGCTCCCCATTATTTCAGCCTGACGGACGACGCGGTGCGCGGTTACAACACCAACGCCAAGATGAACCCTCCCTTGCGGGAGGCGGACGACGTGGCTGCCGTCAAGGAAGCGCTCAAAGACGGCACCATCGATGCCATCGCCACCGACCATGCACCCCATCATATCGATGAGAAGGACGTGGAGTTCAACGTGGCCATGAACGGCATCGTCGGCCTGGAAACCTCCCTGCCGCTCTCCCTCAAGCTGGTGGAAGAGAAGGTGCTTACGCTCCCCCAACTCATTGAGAAGATGTCCTGCAAACCGGCAGCCATCCTCGGCATCGACCGGGGGACCCTCAAGGCGGGCGCCGTCGCTGACATCACCGTGATCGATCCGGCCGTCGAATGGATGGTAACAGCGGAGAACCTTGCCAGCAAGTCCAAGAACTCACCCTGGCTCGGAGAGAAGATGAAGGGTGGGGCGGCCTACACCATCCTTGGTGGCAAAATAGTTTATAAACGTTAGTAGTGAAAACCTGCCACAGAGTCACAGAGGTTCTCTCTGTGTTTCAGTGCCTCTGTGGTAGATGTCTACATTAGGAGTGAAGCATGAAAGCAGTTCTCGCGCTCGCCGACGGGCGCATCTTTGCGGGAAAATCCTTCGGTGCTACCGGTGAAGCAACCGGCGAGGTGGTGTTCAATACCGCCATGACCGGCTACCAGGAGGTATTGACCGATCCATCCTACCGGGGGCAGATGGTCACCATGACCTATACCCAGATCGGCAACACCGGTATCAATCCGGAGGATATCGAGAGCAAGCAGCTCTACCTTTCCGGCTTCATCGTCAAGGAGTACCACGACTGCTATTCCAACTGGCGGGCAACCATGAGTCTGGACAGCTACCTCAAGGAGAACGGGGTGGTGGGTATCCAGAGGCTCGATACCCGTGCGTTGACCCGGCATCTGCGGGACAAGGGGGCACAGAACGGCATCATCTCCACCGTCGATTTCGATCCGGAGAGCCTGCTCAGGAAAGTGCGGTCGGTTCCTTCCATGGCCGGCCTCGACCTTGCCACCGGCGTTTCCTGCGAGAAGCCCTACCACTGGACTGAGAGGCTCTGGGAACTGGGGGAAGGGTATCTTCAGGCGGTGCCTGCCGAACTCAAGTACAAGGTGGTCGCCTACGATTTCGGCATCAAGTACAACATTCTCCGCTGTCTCGTTTCCGCGGGATGCGATGTAACGGTGGTTCCCGCTGCGTTCCCGGCCGAAGAGGCACTGGCCATGAATCCGGACGGGATTTTCCTCAGTAACGGCCCGGGCGACCCGGAACCGATGACCGCCGTGATAGAGAACATCCGCAAATTCGTGGGCAAGAAGCCAATATTCGGTATCTGTCTCGGCCACCAGCTTCTGGGGCTTGCCCTGGGTGGACGGACCATGAAGCTCAAGTTCGGCAATCACGGCTCCAACCTGCCGGTTATGGACCTGGCGACAAGAAAGGTGGAGATTACCGCCCAGAACCACGGCTTTTCGGTGGATATTGCGTCGCTGGGACATGCCTGTGAGTTGGCCCACGAGAACCTGAACGACCAGACAGTGGAGGGGATGAGCCACAAGGAACTCCCCATCTTTTCGGTCCAGCATCATCCGGAGGCGTCGCCGGGACCCCATGATTCGCATTATCTGTTCGGGCGGTTCGTGGAAATGATGGAGAAGAACCGGGGCTAGGGGCTGGGGACTGGGGAGTAAATCGCTTTTTCCAGTCCCTAGTCCCTAGTCTCTAGTCCCTATGAACTACCTCGATCTTTACAATTCAGGAGAATTACTGCGACGTGTACGGTTGGCCTACGACCGCCTGCGAAGCTGCGACCTCTGCCCCCACGACTGCCGGGTGAACCGACTGGCGGGGGAGACGGGGGTCTGCCGGAGCGGGGCGCTGCTGCGTATTGCGTCGGCCAATGTCCACCGGGGAGAGGAACCTCCTATTTCCGGCACTCGTGGATCGGGGACGATCTTCTTCTCCAACTGCAATCTCAGCTGCCGTTTCTGCCAGAACTTCCCCATCAGCCAGCTGGGCAACGGGGAGGATATCTCCATCCGGGAGCTGGCGGCCCGGATGCTCAAGCTCCAGCGGCAGCGGGTCCATAACCTGAACCTGGTCACCCCCAGCCACTTTCTTCCCCAGTTTCTGGCGGCGCTCCATCTGGCGGTGAAAGAGGGGTTCTTGCTTCCCATCGTCTGGAATTCCAACGGTTATGAGCGGGTGGATGCCCTGCAACTCCTTGACGGGGTAGTGGACATCTATCTGCCGGACATGAAGTACGTGGCGGAGGAACCGGCGGTAAACTTTTCATCGGCTCCCGGCTACCGGGAGGTCAATCGGGCGGCTGTGGCTGAGATGCTCCGCCAGGTGGGTCACCTGCAGTTGGACGACAACGGTATCGCTCAACGCGGCCTCATTATTCGCCATCTGGTCCTCCCCGAGGGGCACGCCGGCAGCCGGGAGACACTCCGCTGGATTGGGGAAAACCTTGGACGGGAGACCCATATCTCCCTGATGAAGCAGTACTTCCCGGCCCACGAAGCGGCGAATATCCCCGGCCTCAACCGGAAGATTACCGACGAGGAGTACGAGGCGGCGGTGGAGGCGCTGGAGGAGGCGGGGTTGGAAAACGGCTGGGTGCAGGAATGAGAAGCAGATATTTGAAAAATCTTTGCTTCTCGATGGTTAGTTATTGAGGTTTTGACGTGAGAACGATCGTATTGCTGTTGTTGTCCAATATTTTCATGACCTTTGCCTGGTACGCGCACCTGAAGAACCTCCGGACCGCCCCCTGGTTTATCGCGGTGCTGGTCAGCTGGGGACTGGCCTTCTTCGAATACATGCTCCAGGTGCCGGCCAACCGGGCCGGCTACGGAACCTTCAATCTGGGGCAGCTGAAGATCATGCAGGAAGTTATCACCCTTTCCGTGTTCGTGCCGTTCGCAATCTTCTACATGGGACAGCCGCTAAAGCTGAACTTTCTCTGGGCGGGGTGCTGTCTGGCCGGAGCGGTGTTCTTCATATTCAGAGGATGAAAAAGATTCGTTTATCACTAACAGGAGTCATAGATGCCCAAACGTACTGACATTCATAAGATCCTCATCATAGGCGCCGGCCCGATCGTCATCGGCCAGGCGTGCGAGTTCGACTATTCCGGCACCCAGGCCTGCAAGGCTCTCAAGGAGGAGGGGTTCGAGGTGGTGCTGTTGAACAGCAACCCGGCCACCATCATGACCGATCCGGACTTCGCCCACCGGACCTATATCGAACCGGTGACGCCGGAAATGCTTGCCAAGATCATCGCCAAGGAGCGCCCTGACGCGATTCTCCCCACTCTGGGGGGACAGACTGCGCTCAATACCGCGGTAGCGGTGGCGGAGAACGGAACCCTGGAAAAGTACGGCGTGGAACTCATCGGCGCCAAGCTCCCCGCCATAAAGATGGCGGAGGACCGGACCTTGTTCAAGGAGGCGATGGCGCGGATCGGCCTGTCTGTCCCCAGTTCGGGCCTTGCCCATGATCGCCAGGAAGCGATGGCCGTCATCAAAGAAATCGGTTTCCCGGCCATCATCCGCCCCTCCTTCACCCTGGGGGGGACCGGCGGCGGCATTGCCTACAACATGGAAGAGTACGAGCAGATGGCCATGGCGGGGATCGATGCCTCCCCCACCGACGAGATTCTCGTGGAGGAGTCGGTCATCGGCTGGAAGGAGTACGAGCTGGAAGTGATGCGGGACACTGCCGACAACGTGGTGATCATCTGTTCCATCGAGAACTTCGACCCCATGGGGGTCCATACCGGCGATTCCATCACCGTGGCGCCGGCCCAGACCCTTACCGACAAGGAATACCAGATTCTCCGGGATGCATCACTGAAGATCATCCGGGAGATCGGCGTGGACACCGGCGGCTCCAACATACAGTTTGGCATCAACCCTCGGGATGGCCGCCTTGTCGTAATTGAGATGAACCCCCGTGTTTCCCGCTCGTCGGCCCTTGCCTCCAAGGCGACCGGCTTCCCCATTGCCAAGATCGCTGCCAAGCTGGCGGTCGGCTATACCCTCGACGAGATTACCAACGACATCACCCGGGAAACGCCCGCCTGCTTCGAGCCGGCCATTGACTACGTGGTAACCAAGATCCCCCGGTTCACCTTCGAGAAGTTCCCCGCCGCAGATGCCACCCTTACCACCCAGATGAAATCGGTGGGGGAGGTGATGGCCATTGGCCGGACCTTCAAGGAGTCGTTCCAGAAGGCGCTCAGATCCCTGGAAATAGGCTCCTGCGGCCTCGAATCACGCCTCTTCGACCTGAAGAATGAAACCCGCAGGGCACTCACCCCCGCCGAGCAGCAACTCCTTCATGACAAGCTCAGCACCCCCAACTGGGAAAGGCTCTGGTTCGTGGGAGATGCGATCCGAAGCGGCATGGAGGTCGACCGGATCTATAGCATCACCGGCATCGATCCCTGGTTCCTCCACAACATCCGGCAGATCATAGAGATGGAGGACGAGCTCAAACAGGTAAAGGTTGAGGTTGAGGCAAAGGAAAAGCTGAAAGACATCGTCCGCGAGGCGAAGCAGTTCGGATTCAGCGACAAATTCCTCGGCAAATTGTGGGAAAAGAACGAGGAGGAAATGCGGCAGCTTCGCCTTTCTCTGGGAGTCACGCCGGTCTTCAAGCGGGTTGATACCTGCGCCGCCGAGTTCGTTGCCTACACACCTTACCTGTATTCGACCTACGAGGAGGAGTGTGAGGCGGAGGTAACCGACCGGAAGAAGATCATTATCCTCGGCGGCGGCCCCAACCGGATCGGCCAGGGGATCGAGTTCGACTACTGTTGCGTCCACGGGGTCTTTGCCCTGGCGGAGGACGGCTATGAAACCATCATGGTCAACTGCAACCCGGAGACTGTCTCCACCGATTACGATACCTCCGACCGTCTCTATTTCGAGCCCCTCACCTACGAGGACGTTCTCAGTATTGTCGATGTGGAGAAGCCGTACGGGGTGATCGTCCAGTTTGGCGGCCAGACGCCGCTCAAGCTGGCCGTGGCACTGGAGAAGGCGGGAGTGCCCATTATCGGCACCTCCCCCGATGCCATCGACCGGGCTGAAGACCGGGAGCGGTTCCAGGAGATGCTGCACAAGCTTGGGCTCCGCCAGCCGGAGAATGGTACCGCCCGCTCCTTCGAGGAGGCGGAAAAGGTGGCCGAACGGATCGGCTACCCGGTGGTGGTCCGTCCCTCCTACGTCCTCGGTGGACGCGCCATGGAGATCGTCTATGATGTTGATAACCTGCGCCGTTACATGCATACCGCCGTGCAGGCGTCACCGGAACATCCCATCCTTATCGACAAGTTTCTGGACGAGGCGATCGAGGTGGATGTGGATGCCCTCTGCGACGGTCGCGAGGTGGTGATTGGCGGCATCATGGAGCATATCGAAGAAGCGGGTATCCATTCCGGCGACTCGGCCTGCTCCCTGCCTCCCTATTCCATTTCACCGGAGATCGTGGATGAAATACGGCGCCAGACCGTTGCCATGGCCCTGGAACTGAATGTAAAGGGGTTGATGAATGTCCAGTATGCGGTGAAGGCCGGGGTGATATTCATTCTTGAGGTGAATCCCCGCGCTTCCCGGACAGCACCCTTCGTCTCCAAGGCGACCGGCCGCCCCCTGGCGAAGATCGCAGCCCGTATCATGGCGGGGAAGAGCCTCCATGAACAGGGAATCAGCGGCGATATCGTGCCGGACCACGTTTCGGTGAAAGAGTCGGTCTTTCCGTTCGTGAAATTTCCCGGCGTTGACACCATTCTCGGTCCGGAGATGAAGTCCACCGGCGAGGTTATGGGGATCGATGCCGATTTCGCCACTGCTTTTGCTAAGGCCCAGCTGGGGGCGGGAGTTAAGCTTCCCACCAGTGGCCGGGTCTTCATAAGTGTGCGTGACGCCGATAAGAAACATATTGTCACCGCAGCCAAAAAATTGTATGATAACGGATTCGAGCTGGTTGCTACCCGCGGTACCGCCGCCTTTCTGCAGGAAAAGGGGCTTGCCGTGCAGGTTATCAACAAGGTGCTGGAAGGGCGTCCCCACATCGTCGATGCTATCAAGAACGGCGATATTGCCATGGTGATCAATACCACCCAGGGTGCCCAGGCGGTTGCCGATTCCTTCTCCATCCGTCGCAACGCCCTTATGCACAACATTGCATACTACACCACTGCTTCCGGTGCCCGGGCTGTTGTGGACGGCATGATCGCGATAAAAATGGAAGAGCTGGACGTGAAACCAATCCAGGATTATCTGGGTTAAAATACTTACAACGGGCTAACAGTAAGTGAACATGCGGGGCAGCCGTTCTGGCTGCCTCGCCATTTTATTAGAGGAGTTGTCAGGAAGATGTCCCATTCCGTACCCATGACGAAGGAAAGCTTTGAAACGCTTCAGGATGATCTTAAGCGTCTTATCCGTGAAGAGCGCCCCCGGGTGATCCAGGATATTTCCGAGGCGCGTGAACATGGCGACCTGTCGGAGAATGCCGAGTACGACGCCGCCAAGCACCGCCAGAGCTTCATTGAGGGGCGCATCGCCGAGTTGCAGGACAAGCTGGCACGCGCCTATGTGGTGGACCTGTCAAATCTGAAACCGGATAAGGTCGTATTTGGTTCGACCGTCACCCTCTACGATACTGTTTCAGAAGAGGAGAGCACCTATAAGATCGTCGGCGAGGACGAGGCCGACATCAAGCTCGGGAAGATATCCTGTACCTCGCCGGTCGGCAAGGCTCTCATCGGCCACAAACTGGACGATTCAGTCAAGGTCAGCGTCCCATCCGGGATGAAGGAATACGAGATCGTTGATATCAAATACGAATAATTAACAAGTGAAAAGTTAATGGCGAAAGGGAATAGAGCCAGTGATGCTTTTCCACCACTCATTACCATTTACCATTCACAAAAGGAGATTCATAGATGAGCCAGACAGTTACCAAAGATATGACGTTTGCCCAGGTCATGCGGATGCACCCTGACGTGGTTAAGGTGCTTGCCAAGTACAACCTTGGCTGCATCGGCTGCATGGGTGCCCAGGCCGAAACCCTGGCGCAGGGATGTGGTGCCCACGGGCTGAACGTTGACGATATCGTCAGCGATCTCAATGCACTCTTTGTCTGAACAGAATTGTAGCATTTGAACGAAGAAAGGCGCCTTGATCGGCGCCTTTCTTCGTTCTGGACGATAGTTTCCCGCTGTCATTCTTTCTTCTGGTTCTCCTTCTCCTGTGCTGCAGTTGCCGTGCCCGCCTGCTGTCGCACCCACTCCATCCGCTCTTTAATCGTCTTCTCGTACCCGTGCCCGGTGGGGTCGTAATATTTCCGCCCGACAAGCTGATCAGGCAGGTAGGTTTGGGGGGTGTAACCACCGGCATAGTCGTGGGCGTACTTGTAGCCTGCGTGGTAGCCGAGTTCCTTCATCAGTTTTGTCGGTGCATTCCGGATATGGTGCGGGACGGGAAGGGCGCCGCTCTTTCTGACTTCGGCCAGGGCCGCATCGATGCCGGTATAGGAGGCGTTCGACTTGGGGGCGGTGGCGAGGTAGGTGACCGCCTGGCCGAGGATGATCCGCCCCTCGGGGAGTCCTACAAGCTGGAATGCCTGCAGTGCTGTCACCGCCACCTGCAGCGCCCGGGGATCGGCGTTGCCGATATCTTCCGATGCAAGGATAACCATGCGGCGCAGGATGAAGATCGGATCCTCTCCAGCCTCGATCATTCGGGCCAGCCAGTAGAGGGCGCCGTCCGGATCGCTCCCCCGCATGGACTTTATGAAAGCGGAGATGACGTTGTAGTGCTCTTCTCCCCCCTTGTCGTAGAGAAGGGGTTTTTTCTGCACCGCTTCGCGGGCCGTTTCCAGGGAGATTACACCGTTTTTAGCCAGGCGCGCCGCGGTCTCCAGGGTGTTGAGGGCTACCCTGCCATCTCCTTGGGCCTGTTCGGCCATGAAGTTGAGTGCTTCGTCATCGATTGACAGGTTGAGGGCTCCGAGTCCTCTTTCGGTATCGGCGAGGGCGTGGCGGAGGATGCCCTTCAGTTCCTCTCCCGTCAGCTGGTTGAGGACGAGCACCTTGCAGCGTGACAGCAGGGGGGCGATCACTTCAAACGAGGGGTTTTCTGTGGTGGCGCCGATGATAGTGAAGACCCCCCGTTCCACGTAAGGGAGAAAGGCGTCCTGCTGGGACTTGTTGAAACGGTGGATCTCGTCAACGAAGAGGATGGTCCTGATCCCCTTGAACTTGCGGATATCCTCGGCCTCCTTGACGACCTCCCGGATCTCCTTGATACCGGAGAGGATGGCGGAGAAGAAGATGAAATGGGCCTTGGTGGCGTTGGCGATGATCCGGGCCAGAGTGGTTTTGCCCGAGCCGGGGGGCCCCCAGAAGATGAGGG
This sequence comes from Geobacter sp., assembly GCA_003574885.1. Classification (GTDB taxonomy): domain Bacteria; phylum Desulfobacterota; class Desulfuromonadia; order Geobacterales; family Geobacteraceae; genus Geomobilimonas. Next base: position 282,787 of record PJFC01000003.1, on the reverse strand, counting down.
AGGTGAGCTGGTCGGTCTCGATCAGCTGGCGCAGGAGCTTTCCCTCCCCCAGAAGGTGTTCCTGCCCCACATACTCGGCCAGGTTTTGCGGTCGCATTCGCTCGGCGAGGGGGGCTTCCTTCAGGGTGTCGGCGGCTGCTCTGCTATCGAATAGATCCATTACTTGTGTTCCACCAGGCAGACCCCGTCATGAAGGCAATGCTGGGCTTGGGCGCTGATTTCGACGGTGCTTACCCCCCAGATGTCCTGGGCGTATTCGGCGATGGTCCGGTCGCTGGAAAATTTTCCCATTCCCGCCGAGTTGAGGATGGCCCGCCGGCTCCATTCGTCCTGGTCGCGATAGAGGCGGCTCACCTCGTCCTGACAGGCGATGTAGGAGGCATAGTCGGCCAGCAGCAGGTAGTTGTCCCCCTGGTTGAGGAGTGAATCGACGATCGGCTTGAACAGGTTGGGATCGAAGGGTGAGAAGGATCCGTCGCTGATCATGTCGAGCACCTTTTTCAGCTCCGGAATACGGTTGTAGTACTCCCGCGGGTTGTATCCCTTTCGCTTCAGTTCGGCCACCTCTTCGGCGGTGAGGCCGAAGATGAAGATGTTCTCCCTTCCCACCTCTTCCATGATCTCGATGTTGGCGCCATCCAGGGTGCCGATGGTCAGGGCGCCGTTCAGGGCGAACTTCATGTTGCCGGTTCCCGATGCCTCAGTGCCGGCGGTGGATATCTGTTCCGACAGGTCAGCGGCGGGAAAGATCATTTCCGCCAGGGAGACGCTGTAGTTGGCGAGGAAGACGACCTTGAGCCGCCCTGCCACGTCCGGGTCGCGATTGACCACGTCCCCCACGGCGTTGATGAGGCGGATGATCAGTTTGGCGATGACATAGGACGGCGCTGCCTTGCCGCCGAAGATGAAGGTCCGGGGAACGATGTCCTGGGTCGGGTCTGCCTTGAGCCGGTTGTAGAGGGTGATGATGTGGAGGACGTTAAGGAGCTGCCGCTTGTATTCGTGGATTCGTTTCACCTGGCAGTCGAACAGGGAGTTCACATCCACCTGAATGCAGTTGTGTTTGAGGATGTACGCTGCCAGAAGTTCCTTGTTCTCCTGCTTCACTCGCAGCCAGTCGGCCCGGAACGCCGGATCTTCCGCCAGGGGGCGAAGTTTTTCCAGTTCATACAGGTCGGTGACCCAGCCGGCGCCAATTCGGCTGCCGATAAGGGTGGCCAGGGGAGGGTTGGCCTTTTTCAGCCAGCGTCTCTGGGTGATGCCGTTGGTCTTGTTGTTGAACCGTTCCGGGTACATCTCGAAGAAATCCCGGAACAGGTTGTTCCTGAGAATCTCACTGTGGAGAGCGGCAACCCCGTTTACCGAATGACTGCCGACGATGGCCAGGTATGCCATCCTGACCTTTCGCTCCCAGTGCTCCTCGATGATGGACATCCGTGCGAGGCGTGCATCGTCGCCGGGAAAGCGGCTGCGCACCTCATCGAGGAAGTGGTCGTTGATCTGGTAGATGATCATCAGGTGACGGGGGAGTATCTGCTCGAAAAACCAGACCGGCCACTGTTCCAGCGCTTCGGGCAGGATGGTGTGGTTGGTGTAGGCGAAAACCCTTGCCGTCACTCCCCAGGCATCGTCCCACGAGAGCCCTTCCAGGTCGATGAGCACCCGCATCAGTTCCGGGATGGCGAGGGATGGATGGGTGTCGTTCAGCTGTATCGCCACCTTGTCCGGCAGAAGACGCAGATCTTTATGCATCTTCTTGAAGCGGTAGATGACGTCATGCACCGTTGCGGAGGCGAGGAAGTACTCCTGCTTGAAGCGGAGCTCTTTCCCTTCGATGACATTGTCCGCCGGATAGAGGACCTTGGAGATGTTCTCCGTCAGCATCTTCTTTTCCACTGCCCGGATGTAGTTCCCCTCGTTGAAGAACTTGAGGTCGAATTCACGGCTTGACTTGGCGCACCAGAGGCGCATGGTGTTGACGGTGTTGTTGCCGTAGCCGGGGATCGGGGTGTCGTAGGCCATGGCCATGACGTCTTCCGTATCGACCCATTCGTGGCGCGGCTTGCCGTCGATGGTGACCGTCACTACCCGACCGTTGAACTTAACCGGGTGAAGGTGCTCCTGGCGGTCCAGTTCCCAAGGATTTCTATAGCGGAGCCAGTTATCGGGGATTTCGACCTGGGCTCCGTCGGTTATTTTCTGGCGGAATATGCCGTATTCGTAGCGGATGCCGTAGCCGTAGGCGGGGATGGCCATGGTGGCCATGGAATCGAGGAAGCAGGCTGCCAGACGCCCCAGCCCGCCGTTGCCGAGGCCCGCTTCCTGCTCGTCTTCCACCAGTTCGTCGAAGTCATAGCCGAGGGAAGAGGCCGCCTCCTTGAATTCGTCCAGAAGTCCCAGATTGATGAGACTGTTTTCCAGGGTGCGCCCCATGAGGAATTCCATGGAGAGATAGTAGACCCGCTTGTGGTCGGAGTTGTAGTAGTGCTGCTGGGTGTCGAGCCACCTCTCCACCATCCGGTCGCGGACGGCATAGGCCAGGGCATTGAATATGTCGTTCCGTGAAGCGGAGTATTTGTCCTTGCCAAGGGTGTACTCCAGGTGCTCCAGGAAGGATTTTATGGTCAGCATGAGGCTGTCGAGTTCAGGGGTGCCGGTGGGCGGGTCCAGGTTGTCGTTGTGCATTGTGCCCTCGTCTGATGTCCTGTGGTCTGCTACGGAAAGGTTATCGTCACGGTGAAAGTATAGCGGCTATCAGCGGAATTTCCATGGACATGGTAACGGTTCTATGCTAGTAAAATCGTACTTATACCACAGGTTAGGGGCACGCAGGATGAAAAAAATCGCGATCTTCGCAAAGGTGCACGACCCCCGATGCCAAGGGGTGGCAGAAGATCTGGTCCGCTGGCTTGAGGCGCGGGGACTGGTGCCCCTTGTGGAATCCCACCTGGCGCGTCATCTCAGTCATACCACCGGCATTGACTCGACGGACATCCCCGCATCTGCCGATATGGTAGTGGTGCTGGGGGGGGATGGAACCCTCATCTCCGCGGCGCGGCTCATCGGTGAGCAGGAAATCCCGATCCTCGGGGTCAACCTGGGGAGCCTCGGTTTTCTCACCGAGATCACCCTGGACGAGCTCTATCCCGTGCTCGACAGCTGTCTGGCGGGTAACTACCAGGTCTCGGAACGGATGATGCTCAAGGCGACCGTCCTGCGGGACGGGGTAGAGGTGATGTCCCACCGGGTCCTGAACGACGTGGTGATCAACAAGGGCGCCCTGGCCCGGATCGTCGATCTGGAGACCATGGTCAACGACTATTACCTGACCACGTTCAAGGCCGATGGCCTTATCATATGCAGCCCTACCGGTTCCACCGGCTATTCCCTCGCTGCGGGCGGACCGATCGTCCATCCTCCCCTGGAGTGCCTCGTCGTTACCCCCATCTGCCCCCATACCCTCACCAACCGCCCCATTGTCATCAATGCCGATGCCATGGTCACGGTTACCCTGAAGTCGGCCCACGAGGATGTGTTTCTTACCCTGGATGGTCAGGTGGGAATGGAGCTTAAGGGAGGGGACGTCATCACCGTGCGGCGGGCAGCCCACCGGACCCGGCTCATCATGTCCCGGAGCAAGGATTATTTCGAGGTGTTGCGTACGAAGCTCAAATGGGGCGAACGATAAACTGCAATTTTGAATTATGAATGTTGAGTTTTGAATTAACCTGGCTCGATTCGTTTAATTCAAGACGGTTCTTAGTATTTCATTCAAAATTCATAACTCAAAATTCAAAATTCAAAATTGACTTTATGCTAACTGACCTGAACATAAAAAACTTTGCCATCATCGATTCGCTCCACGTGGCGTTCCAGCCGGGGCTCACCATTCTTACCGGCGAGACCGGGGCGGGGAAGTCTATCATCATCGATGCCGTCAACCTGATTCTTGGCGGGCGGGGAGCGGCGGATATGATCCGGACCGGGGCGGAGGAGGCGACCGTGGAGGCGCTCTTCGACCTGACGGGGAACGATGCGCTCCTCTCCAGCCTGACCGAGCTCGGTATCGAGTCGGAGGGGGAACTTCTCATCAAACGGGTGGTGACCCGCTCAGGGAAGAACCGGGTTTTCATCTGCGGTGGACTCTCAACCCTTGCGGTCCTTTCGGCGGTAACACGCGAACTGATCAATATTTACGGACAGCATGAATCCCAGACCCTTCTTCGGCAGGAAAACCATCTGGCACTTCTGGATGGATTCGCCGGTCTCGATTCCCTGCGGGCCGACTTTGCCGCTCTTTATGGCGAGTTCCGTGGCGTCAAGGCTGAAATACTGCGCCTGGAGGAAGGAGAACGGGACGCTGCCCGGCAGTTGGACCTCCTCTCCTACCAGAGTAATGAGATTGGCGCCGCTGCTCTGGTTGCCGGCGAGGAAGAGGGGCTGGAGCGGGAACGGGAGCTGCTGGTCCACGGAGAGAAACTCCTGGCCAACAGTCAGGGGGCCTATGACCTTCTTTACGGCAGTGATACCAGTATTCTCGGCCAGCTCAGCCAGGTGACGACCGCCGTCGGCGACATACGGCAGATCGATCCTTCGCTGACAGATCTTCATGAATCCCTGCTGGGAGCTGCCCTTCAACTGGAGGACGGGGCTCTTGTTCTGCGAGACTACGCAGCGCGGGCGGAAGTCGACCCGGAGCGTTTGCAGGCGGTGGATGACCGGCTCGACCTGATCGGCCGCCTGAAGAAAAAATATGCCCCGACAGTGGATGAGATCATCGCCTTCAAGGAACAGGTTGATCGGGAACTGGCGCTCCTGACAAACCGTGAACAGGCGAGAGGTGAGCTGGACGGGCGGCTGAAGGAACTGGACGAACAGATGCGGGCAAGCGGGCGGGACCTTTCCGCCCGGCGTCGCGAGGCTGCCGGTACTCTCAAGGTGGCCATGGAGCGGGAACTCCACGAGCTTGCCATGCCCCATGCACTGTTCGAAGTTGTATTCGAGACGCTGGCTGAACCCCGGACGAGCGGATTCGAACGGGTCGAGTTCCATTTTTCGTCCAATCCGGGAGAGGTGCCCCGCCCCCTGGCCCGGGTTGCCTCAGGTGGCGAACTGTCCCGGCTCATGCTCGCCCTGAAACAGGTCCATCCCGAAAGTGACGTACCGACCCTGGTGTTCGATGAGGTGGATACGGGGATCAGTGGCGCCACATCGGCGCTGGTGGGGAAAAAGCTGAAAAACGTGGCACGGAAACAGCAGGTGCTCTGCATCACCCATCTTCCCCAGGTTGCGGCCTTCGCCGACCATCACTACCAAGTGGAAAAACTGGTCACTGACGGCCGGACCGCAACGGTCGTATCCCTTCTGGGAAATGATGAGCGGGTGGCGGAAATGGCTCGCATGCTCGGCGGGGTGAAGATTACCGAAACTACCCTGGTGCATGCCCGGGAGATGATAGCCGAAGCCCATCTGTAGGAGCGGGCCTCGTGCCTGCCTGCATAAAGGGCACCCGCAGGGGGTGCGCCTCCAACAGCTGACAGAAAGGACCGAAAATGCTCCGCAAGGCCCAGATCAAGGATGTGAAGGACATCCAGAAACTCCTGACCTTCCACGCCAGTCGCGGCGCTATGCTGTCCCGCTCCCTTGCCGAACTGTACGAGGTGTTGCGGGATTTTTACGTGGTCGTGGAAGGGGACAGACTCCTCGGGACCGCTGCCCTCCATATCGTGTGGGAGGACCTTGCCGAGGTCCGTTCCGTAGCGGTGGAGGAAGACGCGGGGCGCAAGGGGGTCGGCAGCCAGGTGGTGCAGGCGTGTATCGACGAGGCACGAGCCATCGGCCTCAAGCGGGTGTTCTGCCTCACCTACAAGCCGGATTTTTTTGCCAAATTCGGTTTTCGCATCGTGGATAAGGCTGAACTTCCCCACAAGGTCTGGGGGGATTGTCTGAAGTGTGTGAAGTTTCCGGACTGTGACGAAATTGCGATGATTCTGGACTTGGACTGATAGAGGATAGGATAGCCATGGACTTCAAGGAAACAGCAGGCCGCATCGAGAAGATCATTGCATCCCGTGCCTTGGACGGTTACGAGATCATGCTTGGTAGTTCCCGCAATCTCTCCATCGAGGTGAAGGAGCAGAAGGTGGATACGTTCAGGTGTTCCCAACCGGTGGGGGTGGGGGTACGGGTGCGTAAAGAGGCGGGAATGGGGTTTTCCTACTCCACGAGTCTGGAAGAGGCTGACCTGGCGTTGATGATTGACAACGCCCTGGTGGGGGCCGAGACCCAGACGCCAGATTCATGCCACGCTTTTCCCCTTCCCCAGGAATACCCGGTGCTCACGGGACTCGTGGATGAAGATCTGGCGGCGGTTACCGAGGAAGCCAAGATCGGCCGTGCCCTGGAACTGGAGAGGCTGGTGCTGGCGGAAGACCCGCGGGTGCGCAAGGTGCGCAAGAGCAGTTACGGAGAAGCGGACTACCGGGTTTTCATCCGGAATTCCCACGGGGTAGAGGGGAGTTACCGGGGGACCTCGGTCTCCAGCAGCGTCTCCGCCTTAGCCGAAGCGGACGGCGATTCACAGATGGGGTGGGATTTCGGTTTCAGCACCCGATTTGCCGGTGTGGACATTGCATCCATAGCACGCATCGCCGCCGGCAAGGCGACGGGGCTCCTGGGGGCGCAAAAGATCGCGACCATGCGCTGTCCGGCAGTGCTCGACACCTATGTCGCCACCGAGATACTCGAAGTGCTGGCCCCCGCTTTCCTGGCGGAAAGCGTGCAGAAGGGGAAATCGCTTCTGGCGGGGCGGCTGGGGGAAAGGCTCTTCGCCCCATCCCTCCGAATCAGGGATGATGGCACCCTCGCCGGTGGCATGGCCACAGCATCTTTCGACGGGGAAGGGGTGGCGCACCGTAACAACGTCCTTGTGGAAAACGGCGTACTGAAGGCCTTTCTCTACGACACCTACTGTGCCTGCAAGGATGGGGCTGCTTCTACGGGCAACTCGGTGCGAAGCGGCGTCAAGGGGGTTCCCCATATGGGGGTGACCAACTTCTTCATCGAGAACGGCACCATTCCCTCGCTGTCACTGCGGGGGGGGATCGAGCGGGGGGTGCTCATCACCGACGTGATGGGGATGCACACCGCCAATCCTATCTCCGGCGATTTCTCCGTTGGCGCAGCCGGCTTTCTTATCGAACGGGGTGAAGTTACCGTGCCGGTAAAGGGGATCGCCATCTCCGGCAACATTCTGGAGCTGTTCAGCTCCGTGGAGGGGGTGGGGGATGACCTCCGCTTCTTCGGCGGAGTTGGTTCCCCCTCTCTCCGCATCGCCGCGTTGGACGTGAGCGGGCACTGACAGCAGGGAGTCCATATCAACTTGATCGCGTTGGGGCGGGTTTCAAACCCGCCCCCTCTTGTCTTGTCCCCGTCCTCTCTTTCCCCCTTTTCAGTTGAGCAAATTCCCCCGGTGTGGTAGTCTTACCTGTTTCTATTTTCAAGATCGTTACCAGGAGACGTGTGCATGTTTGGAGCAATCATCAAGAAGATCGTCGGTAGCAAGAACGAACGGGAGCTGAAAAAACTCTGGCCCATCGTTGAGCGGATCAACGCCATGGAGCCGGAGATGGTGAAGCTTTCCGACGATCAGTTGAGGAATAAGACCTTCGAATTCAAGGAGCGGTACGCCGGTGGCGAGTCCCTCGAATCCCTTCTTCCCGAGGCCTTTGCCGTCTGCCGCGAGGCGGGGAAGCGAGTCCACAACATGCGCCATTTCGACGTCCAGCTTATCGGCGGCATGGTGCTCAATTCCGGCAAGATCGCCGAGATGAAAACCGGTGAGGGGAAGACCCTGGTGGCGACCCTTCCCGCCTACCTCAATGCCCTGACCGGCCGCGGCGTTCACGTAGTGACGGTGAACGACTATCTGGCAAAGCGTGACTCCGACTGGATGGGGAGGATATACAGGTTTCTCGGCCTGTCGGTTGGGGTCATCGTTCACGGCCTGGACGATGACGAGCGGCGCGAGGCGTACAATGCCGACATCACCTATGGCACCAACAACGAATTCGGGTTCGACTACCTGCGGGACAACATGAAATTCGCCCTGGAGGATTACGTCCAGCGCTCCTTCCACTATGCCATCGTCGACGAAGTTGACTCCATCCTCATCGACGAGGCGCGGACCCCGCTCATCATCTCCGGTCCCACGGAAGACTCCACGGACAAGTATTACGTCATCGACCGGATCATCCCTTCTCTCAAGAAGGGGGAGGTGATCGAGGAGGAGGCCAACACTCTCTCCGGCAAGAGAAAGCGCTATACCGGTGACTTCACCGTGGATGAGAAATCCAAGTCCGCCACCCTGACAGAGGAGGGGGTGCTCAAGGTGGAGAAGCTTCTCAAGATCGACAACCTCTACGACCCCCGCAACATGGAGATACTCCACCACGTGCAACAGGCCCTGCGAGCCCATGCCCTGTTCAAGCGGGACGTGGATTACGTGGTGAAGGACGGTGAGGTCCTCATTGTCGACGAGTTCACCGGCCGACTCATGCCGGGTCGTCGCTGGTCCGACGGCCTGCACCAGGCGGTGGAGGCCAAGGAGGGGGTGCAGATCGAGAATGAGAACCAGACCCTGGCCACCATAACCTTCCAGAACTACTTCCGGATGTACGAGAAGCTCTCGGGGATGACCGGTACCGCCGATACTGAAGCGGAGGAGTTTCACAAGATCTACAAGCTGGACGTGGTGGTTATCCCGACTAACCGGCCGTTGCTCCGTCCCGACTTCCCCGACGTCATCTACAAGACCGAAATGGAGAAGTTCAGGGCGGTCATCGAGGAGATCAAGGAGCTGTACGCCAAGGGTCAACCGGTGCTGGTCGGCACCATTTCCATCGATAAGTCGGAGGTGCTGTCCGACCTGCTGAAGAAGCAGGGGGTTCCCCATAACGTCCTCAACGCCAAGCAGCATGAGCGGGAGGCGGAGATCGTCGCCCAGGCTGGCCGCAAGGGGATGGTCACCATCGCTACCAACATGGCGGGGCGTGGTACGGATATCGTTCTCGGCGGCAACCCTGATGGGTTACTGCGTCAGTGGAGCCTGTCCGAACCGGAAGCGACCGAGGAGGAGTGCGCAAAGATGCTGGAGCGGTTCAAGGCGCAATGTGCTGCGGAGCACGAGGAGGTGATCAAGCTCGGCGGTCTCCATATCCTCGGTACCGAGCGCCATGAGTCCCGCCGTATCGATAACCAGTTGCGGGGGCGCTCAGGCCGCCAAGGGGATACGGGTTCGTCCCGCTTCTACCTGTCGCTTCAGGACGACCTTCTCCGTATTTTCGGCTCCGAGCGGGTATCGAAGATCATGGACCTTCTCAAGATCGAGGAGGGGGAAGCGATCACCCACGGCATGATCACCAGGTCCATCGAGAATGCCCAGAAGAAGGTGGAGGCCCACAACTTCGAAATCCGCAAACACCTCATCGAGTACGACGACGTCATGAACAAGCAGCGCGAGGTTATCTACACCCAGCGTCGTGAGATCCTGGCCGGTGAAAACATCCGCGCAAGCTTCATGGAGATGATGGACGAGAGCGTGGAGGACCTTGTGAGTGCCTATGCCATCGACAAGGTTTCGGCGGCGGAGTGGGACTGGCAGGGGGTAGGGGACTGGGCGTACAAGTCCTTCGGTTTCCATCTGGACATTCCTCCCGAAACCATGGCGGTGCTCAATCCGGTCAATTTCAAGGAACTTCTCCAGGAGAAAGTGCGTGAGGTCTTCACCACCAAGCTTGGCCAGTTCGGCGACGAGGTGATGGATCACCTGATCAAGGTTGTCATGCTCCAGGCGATCGACACACAGTGGAAGGACCACCTCCTCTCCATCGATCACCTGAAGGAAGGGATCGGCCTTCGGGGTTACGGTCAGAAGGACCCCAAACAGGAGTATAAGAAAGAAGCCTATCAGCTCTTTATAGATTTGATCGGTCGTATCCGCGAAGAGGTGGTGGAGAAGATCTTCTGGGTACAGCTCGCTCGTGATGAGGACGTGGAAAGGATCGAAGAGCAGCAGCAGAAGAAACAACGGCTGGTCTTCAATCTGGGGGGAGAGGACGTCCAGCAGCAGCCGGTCAAGAGCCAGAAGGTGGGGCGAAACGAGCCGTGCCCGTGCGGGAGTGGGAAGAAATATAAGCAATGCTGCGGCAAATAAGGGAAACGCCACTTTTCCGCCAGCTCTGCGTAAGTCTTTGGGAGTACTTGTGCGGCGTACTGATGTACGCCTCCGCGCACTCCCTCGACAGCCTTGATCTGACGAAAAATTGACGTTTCCTGGTCGAAGGAGTGGTATATGCAGCCAAAAGGATTCAAATTCTCTGCTGTTGAGGCGGCCATCAAGAAGCCGGGACGGCTTGACCTGGCGCTTATCTTTTCCGAAATGCCGGCGACGTTGGCGGCGGTGTTCACCACTAACAAGGTGAAGGCTGCACCGGTGCTTCTGGGGATGGAACGGGCAAAGGACGGTATCTGCCAGGCTGTGGTGGTGAACAGTGGCAACGCCAATGCATGCACCGGTCCCCGCGGGATGGAAGATGCCCGGCAGACCTCGCGGCTGGTTGCGGAAGGGCTCGGTATCCCCGACGAGGCGGTGCAGGTTTCTTCAACCGGTGTTATCGGCGTGCAGCTTCCCATGGAACGGCTGCGGTCCGGCCTGCCGAAACTGGTGGAAGGGCTCGGCTCCGGCTCCCTTGATGATGTCGCCCGGGCCATCATGACCACTGACACCTTTCCCAAACTGGAAACGCGGCAGGGTGAGGCTGGCGGCGTCTGTTACACCATCACCGGCGTTGCCAAAGGGGCCGGAATGATCATGCCGAATATGGCGACCATGCTGGCCTTTATCGTTACCGATGCGGCGGTCGACCCGGCCTGGCTGCGGAAGGCGTTCTGTCAGGTGATTGACGCGTCCTTCAACGTCATAACCGTAGACGGCGACACCTCCACTAACGATACAGCCCTGCTTCTTGCCAACGGTGCGGCGGGGAATCCCATAATTCAGGGGGGGACGCCGGAAGCGGACCGTTTTATGCGGGAACTGCGGGACGTGGTACTGGCTCTGGCCCGGCAGATCGTCCGGGATGGGGAAGGGGCAACCAAGTTCGTTGCCATTACGGTCAAGGGAGCTTTAACGGCCGAAGAAGCCCGGCGGGCGGCCATGTCAGTGGCCAATTCGTCCCTTGTCAAGACTGCCTTTTTCGGCCAGGATGCAAACTGGGGAAGGATTCTGGCCGCTGTCGGGTATGCGGGGGTTGCGGTCGATCCGGACCGGGTGGCACTGTTTTTTGACGATGTGCTGATGGCCGATAACGGTTTTTTTGCGGGTGGCGATGCTGAGACCCGTGGTTCGGAAGTACTGCACAAAAAGGAATTCACGGTTACCGTCGACCTCCGGTTGGGTGAGGGATGCTCCACGGTCTATACCTCCGACCTTTCCTATGATTACGTGAAAATCAATGCGGATTACCGCACGTAATCAGTGGTGGGGAGCGTTGTCTGAAAGGCGGCGAGAGCCTGGAATGTACATCTGTTTTACACGATAGTTACTGCAGGGCTGATTTGATTCTTTCTCACGGACTTACCATCTGGAGGAGCTATGAAATGTAATCTGCCGGTCGTCCTGGCCGTTATGAGTCTGCTGCTGACCATTACCTTTGGCGGACAGGCGCTGGCTGCCGGTACCGGAATCAAGATCACCGAGATGGCGGTAACCACCAAGATAGTCCGCGGGAATCCGATAGATTCGGTGCGGCGCATCTCCTGGCGCTCCGTCCCTTCCCTCTACTGCTTTACCCGCCTCGTTTCCAGCGACGGCGGGGAGCAATCAATTACCCACGTCTGGTACCGTAACGGCGAGAAGGTTGGCGAGTACAAACTGCCGGTGAGAGGGGAACGCTGGAGGACCTACAGCAAGAAGTCCGTCGACAAGGGGTCTCCCGGAGAATGGCGTGTTGATGTCCTCGATGGAGAGGGTGCCCTGCTCAAGAGCGTTAAATTCAGGGTAAACTGACGACAGGAGGGTTTCCCCTCTTCGGTTTTAGATGGTGGCGCAGTGCGAATTGTCCAAACGTTTATCATATCCCTTGTGGTTCTTGCCACGTCGGTCTCCGGTTCCGCTGAGATATCACGACAGGATAAGTCTCATGTGGAGAAGGTCGATCAGCTGCTTGAAAACGCCATCACCCGGGGCCTTATCACCGGTGGTGTTGTGCTAGTCGGCAACAGCAAGGGTGTACTGTTTGAAAAGGTCTACGGCCGGGGTCTTGGTGGCCAGGAAGCAACTCCCCTCTCTCTTGATACGATATTCGACATCGCCTCTCTCACCAAAGTTATTGCTACGACGCCGGCGATTATGAAACTGGCTGAAGAGCGGAAAATCTCCCTCGTCGACCCCGTTGTCAAATGGTTCCCGGAATTCTCCGGCAAGGGGAAGGACGACCTGCTTATTCTGAATCTGTTGACCCATACTTCGGGCCTTGACGACTTTTCCCTCGGAAGTGCCAACCCCCTTCGGAGTGCCATAGAAGGGGCAGCCCAACAGCGACTGAAGGGTGAGGTGGGGAGCCGTTTCAGGTATGCAGACATCAATTTCATTTTGCTTGGTGAACTGGTCAGGCGGGTAAGCGGGGTCGGCCTCCAGGAGTACGCTGCGGACAACTTCTACGGTCCCCTTGGGATGGACGATACCGGCTTTAATCCCGACAGGGCAAAAATGGCCCGTTGTGCTGCAACGCGGGGGTCAGAGAACCAGTTGCTGCAAGGGATGGTTCAGGATAGCCTCTCGCGTCAATTAGGTGGCGTGGCTGGTCATGCCGGCGTGTTCACCACGGTAAACGACCTGTCCCGTTTCTGCCGCATGATGCTCAACGAGGGGGAACTCGACGGTGTTCGGGTGCTGTCCGGGAGGGCAGTCCGGCAGATGACGGTCCCCTATTTTTCACGGGGTGGGAACGTGGTGCGGGGGCTTGGCTGGGACATCGCATCCCCCTTCTCTTCTCCAAAGGGTAACGGTTTTTCCCGCTACTCTTTCGGTCATACGGGGTACTCCGGCAGTTCGATCTGGATCGACCCGGCAACCGACACCTATGTGGTCCTCCTCACCTCCCGAGTCGAGTATGCCAAAACAAAGGAATTCAGCAGGTTGCGGAGTGAGTTGTCAACCCTTGCGGCAAGCCTCTTTGCGACCCCCTTGGAAATAGTCGGCATGGCTGGCGGCGCTGCCGAGTAAGATCATTGCAAACGGTAAATATCTTGACACGTTCTGGCTCTTGTGCTAGCTTTTTCGCACCTGTGCAGAGTTTAGGACACTTCCCGACCAACTTTTACCGCGGAGGAGGGTTCGATGGGCAAAAAATTGCTCCTCGCCGATGACAGCATCACCATTCAGAAGGTCGTAGGGATAATCTTTGCCAACGAGGATTATGAACTAACCGTTGTCGATAACGGAAACGCTGCACTGGAGAAGGCCCGGGAGCTGATACCGGACATCATCATGGTGGATGCCCTCATGCCTGGCAAGACCGGCTATGAGGTCTGTGAAGCCGTCCGTGGCGAGCCGGCCCTTCGCCATGTTCCCCTTCTGCTTCTTACGGGTGCCTTTGAGCCCTTTGATGAAGGGAAGGCCCGCGAAAGCGGTGCCGACGACTTCATCTCCAAACCATTCGAATCCCAACAACTCATAGATAAAGTGAAAACGCTGATCGAACTCGGTACGGAACGGCATGCGGCCCCGTCCGTTCCCCCGGAGCCGGTCGCCGCCGCAGTGTCTGTCCAGCCACCGGTTGAGCCTGCTGCCGAGCCTGACGTAGCCTGGGAGACTTTTGCCGATGCTGATGCTTTTGCCGCCGAACCCGAACCGGTTCCAGCCGCATCGACTCCGACGGAAGATATTCTCTTCGCCGATATGAGCGAGCCCGCGGTTGTCCCTCCTGCTACGGCATCCTTCGAGACGGAAGTCGTTGAGGTTTCTGCGGACGATGATCTGTGGGGGGCTTTCGACCTGGAAGAAATGCCGGAAGATACCCCGGTTGATTTCGAGACAGCCTTTGTCGAAGAAAAACCCGCTACCGTTGAAGAGGTGGCAGACGACTTTGTCTTCGGCGACGAGCTTGAGGATGGCGCTGTCGAGCCTGCTACGGTCATGGTGGAAGCTGCCGGGGACTTTGGTGACAAGTGGTTGCCGGTAGATGAACAGACCTTTGACTTCCAGGAAGAGACTTCCTTTCCCGAGGAGAGCGCGCCGACCGAGGATTTCTTTGCGGAACCCGCAACTGTTCCGAAAGCGGCAGTTCAGGATGAGATGGCTGAATTTGCTGCCGAACCGCCATTTGCCTCTGAGGAAGAGTCCGTACAGGTCATGGCCTCGGTTGCAGCGGCGGAGCCGCTGGCTGTCACCGCACCTGATACAGAGTTACAGTTTGCTCCCGAAGAAGATTATGTCTCTTTTGCACCACCGGAGGAGACAGTAATCCCCTCTGTAGCTGACGTTGCAGTCGCAGCTGCCGCAGCAGCAGTGCCGACTTTTGCGGTAACGGCCCCGGCCCCCGCCCTGCCTGCGGAGTTGAGTGAAGAGCAGCTGACGACGCTGGTGGCGAAAATATCGAAAGATATCATCGAGCGGATCGCCTGGGAAGTGGTGCCGGACCTGGCTGAAAACATTATCAGGGAAGAGGTCCGCCGTCTCAAGGAAGGGGCCTGATTGTCCGGCCGGCAACGACCGGCAGATTGAATCTTTAATGCAGGCGAACGGGGGATGATGAATCCCCCGTTTGATTTATACCTGCCACAGTTTCTTTGTCAGGGAGGATAAAGCGAAGGCATGTCTCCCCTGACGCACTACATCAGTAAATGACGAGGTTGCAGCATGGCTGAACGAGAACTGGCAAAGGTATATGAACCGCAGAGCGTTGAAGGCAGATGGTACGGGGAATGGGAGCGGAGCGGCTATTTCCATGCCGCGGCCGTTTCGGACAAACCTTCCTACAGTATCGTCATCCCCCCACCCAACGTCACCGGCGCCCTTCACATGGGTCATGCACTCAACAACACCTTGCAGGATATCCTCTGTCGCTGGAAGCGGATGAGAGGTTACAATGTTCTCTGGATGCCGGGGACCGACCATGCGGGCATTGCCACTCAGAATGTGGTGGAGCGGCAACTCGCAGCCGAGGGGAAGGACCGTCACGAACTGGGACGCGAAGCCTTCATCGAACGGGTCTGGAAATGGAAAGGGGAGTCGGGGGGGCAGATCATCGGTCAACTCAAGCGTCTTGGTGCCTCCTGTGACTGGGAGCGGGAACGCTTTACCATGGATGAGGGGCTTTCCAAAGCAGTGCGGGAAGTTTTCGTCCGCCTCTACGATGAAGGGCTCATTTACCGGGACAACCGCCTCATCAACTGGTGCCCCCGCTGTCATACAGCACTCTCCGACATCGAGGTGGAGCACGAGGAGAAGGCCGGCCATCTCTGGCACCTCCGGTATCCTGTTGTCGGGATTGACCGTTGTCTCGTCGTGGCAACTACCCGCCCTGAGACCATGCTGGGGGACACTGCCGTTGCGGTTCACCCTGACGACGAACGCTACCGGGAACTGATCGGCAAGAAGGTCCTCCTCCCCCTGGTTGACCGGGAGATTCCCATTATCGCCGACGAGTATGTGGACAGGGAATTCGGCACCGGTGTGGTGAAGATCACGCCGGCCCACGACTTCAATGACTTCGAGGTGGGACGGCGGCATGGTCTTGATGTCATCAATATTTTGGATGAGTCGGGGATTATCAACGCCGCCGGCCACCAGTACGAAGGGCTCGACCGGTTTACCGCCCGTAAAAAGGTCGTGGAGGACCTGGAGAGTGCGGGGCTCCTGGAAAAGATCCAGGACCACGCCCTGGCGGTGGGAGGCTGCTACCGCTGCAAGACCGTCGTGGAACCGTACCTGTCCCTCCAGTGGTACGTGAAGGTGGGGCCGTTGGCGGAAGAGGCGCTGGCTGCGGTGAAGAATGGCCGGACCCGGATTGTTCCCCAGCAGTGGGAAAATACCTATTACGACTGGATGGAGAATATCCGCGACTGGTGCATCTCCCGTCAGATCTGGTGGGGGCACCGCATCCCCGCCTGGTACTGCGACCACTGTGGCAAGGTGACGGTCGCCAAGGAAGACCCGTCAAAATGTGCCGCCTGCGGCAGCGACGAGATCCGCCAGGAGACCGACGTCCTCGATACCTGGTTCTCCTCTGCACTCTGGCCATTCTCTACCCTGGGGTGGCCGGACCGGACCCCTGAGCTGTCGAGCTTCTATCCGACCTCATGTCTTGTGACCGGTTTCGATATCCTCTTCTTCTGGGTTGCCCGCATGATGATGATGGGGCTCCATTTCATGGGTGAGGTGCCGTTCAGGGATGTCTACATCCATGCCCTGGTGCGGGATGCCCAGGGGCAGAAGATGAGCAAGTCCAAGGGGAACGTTATCGACCCCCTGACGGTGATCGACCAGTACGGTACCGATGCGTTCCGTTTCACCTTGGCAGCCTTTGCCGCCCAGGGGCGGGACATAAAGCTGGCGGAAGAACGGATTGCAGGCTACCGTAACTTTGCCAACAAGATATGGAACGCTTCCCGTTTCGCTCTCATGAACCTTGAGGGGTTCGTACCTGCCGATCTGGATCCGGCGACCCTTCCCCTTACCAATGCCGATCGCTGGATTCTCCACCGCCTGAACGAGGCGGCCCGGGAAACGAAGGACGCCCTTGATGCCTTCCGTTTCAACGATGCCGCCAGCACCCTGTACCGCTTTACCTGGAGCGAGTTCTGCGACTGGTATATCGAGCTGGTGAAGGACGACCTCTACCGGGGCGATGCCGAACGCCGGCAGACAGCGCGCCAGGTTCTCTGGACCGTTCTGGAGAACCTGCTCCGGCTCCTCCATCCGTTCATGCCGTTCATCACCGAAGAAATCTGGCAGAGCCTGCCGGGGGAGAGGCCGGTAGAGAGCATCATGCTGGCCGACTACCCACTACATCGCCCGGAGTGGCAGTTTGCCGACGGAGCCGCCGATATGGAACTGGTCATGGCGGTCATCACCGGCATCCGTACCATCCGGGGGGAGATGGATGTTGCCCCTTCCCGTGAGATCGCTGCCATCCTCGATTGCGGTTCGGAGGAGAGCTGCCATCTCCTGAAGCAGAACGAGGTTTATGTCATGTCTCTGGCCAGGATTTCCGACCTGGCCATCGGCAACGGCGTGGACGTCCCGGAGGATGCCTCCGTGCAGGTGGCGGGAGACATCAAGATCGTTGTGCCGCTCAAGGGGTTGGTGGATGTAGCAGAGGAAGAAAAGCGCCTTCTCAAGGAAATCGGCAAGGTGGACAAGGATATCGAGTTCCTTGATAAAAAGCTGTCGAATCCGAGTTTCGTAGAGCGCGCCCCGGCTGACGTGGTGGCAAAGGAACGGGAGAAGCTGACGGAGTTAGCCGACAAGAAGCGGCTTCTGGAAGAAAGCCTGGTCAAGATTCGCAGATTACGCTAGGAGTGACCAGTTGTTCGCCGAGCTGAGGCGAACGAGAATCGTTCCTGCAGGGGTTCCATTGTCATTGCCAATCATCTTTTACATCTTTGCCTTCATCTTCGGTGCCACGGTCGGCTCGTTTCTTAACGTCTGCATTTGCAGGCTCCCCAAGGGAGAGTCCATTGTCTTTCCCCCCTCCCACTGCACCCGCTGTGATTACAAGATACGCTTCTATGACAATATACCGGTTATCAGCTACCTCCTCCTGGGGGGGAAATGCCGTTCCTGCCGGGAACCAATTTCTGTCCAGTACCCCGTTGTAGAGCTTCTCAATGGTCTTTTGACCCTCTTTCTCTTTGTCCGGCTCGGGCCTTCGGTCACCTTTGCCGTCCTGTTCCTGCTTTGCTCGTCCCTCGTGGTCATCACCTTCATCGACCTGGAACATCAGATCATTCCCGATGTCATCAGCCTCCCCGGCATCGTGGTCGGTTTTGCCTGCTCCTTCTTCCTCCCCGGGCTCGGATGGTTCAACTCTCTTACCGGCATTCTGTTGGGAGGAGGGAGCCTTCTCCTGGTGGCCTACGGCTACCACTTCCTGACCGGCAAAGAGGGGATGGGAGGAGGAGATATCAAGCTTCTGGCCATGCTCGGTGCCTTTCTCGGCTGGCAATCGGTCCCGTTCATCATCTTCGCTGCATCTTTGGTCGGGTCGGTCATCGGCGTGAGCATCATGTTTGCCAAGGGGAAGGATAGCAAACTGGCCATTCCCTTCGGTCCCTTTTTGGCGTTTGGTGCGGTTCTCTACATCTTCTTCGGGCCGCAGATGATAACCTGGTATTTAAGCCTCGGGAGGGGGGGGGGAGGATAGCAACCCATGAAGCCGATCCGTATCAATCTCACCTTTGCCATCCTGGCTTCCCTTGCCTGCCTGCTGAGTCTTACCTGGATATTGCTGAGCATCATATCGTTCAAGACTGCTGAAAAAGATCTCCTGACCCAGAAAAACGAGGAAGGGAGAATTCTCCTCTCGTCATTCGTCAATCTTGTTCCGCTCCCCCTTATCCGTCTGAACGACGCGTCCCCGGCCGGAATCTTTGCGCGGCGTCTTGTCAACGAACGCGCCATCACCGGACTGACAGTCGTTAACACGGGGGGAGGGGTGATGTACCGGGTTACAGACAAGGGTGAAATGGATGCTGCCCTGGCAGAGGCATTGCGGACGGGGGCAGCTTCTTCCCTGTTCAGCAGTGACGGCAGGCTGCTGTACCGCTACTCGCCGTTGCAGGATGGACCCAAGATTGAAGGAGCGGCCCGCCTTACCCTCTCCCTGGCGGCAGAACGGGATCGACTGGCCCGCTCGCGCCACCTTTTTCTTGCCTATTTCATTATTGACTTTCTCCTCCTGCTTGGACTCGGGTCGTTTCTTCTCGCCCGCATTGTCGTAACGCCCATCAGGAAGCTCCTGGCGGCAACGGAGCGGATAACTGCCGGCGACTACAGTCATATGCTTCATATCCCCGGTTGTTCGGAAATAGTAGAACTGTCCGATTCGTTCAATATGATGCAGATGGTGCTCAGGGAAAAGCAGGAAGAGGTGGAATCCCACATGCATTCCCTGCAGAAGGCAAATGTCGAGCTTCAAGAGGCCCGGGAAGAGACGATACGCTCGGAAAAAATGGCGTCGGTGGGGCTGCTTGCCGCGGGGATGGCACATGAGATCGGTTCGCCCCTGTCAGCCATAATCGGCTATGCGGGTATCTTGCGGGACGAGATGTCGCACGATCCTGACAGAGCCGATTACCTGCGGCGCATCGAGCAGGAAGCGGGACGGATCGACCGTATCGTCCGTGACTTGCTGAATTATGCCCGGCCGTCTCCCCCTGAAAACGAGCGTGTCGACATTGCGCCGTTCCTGGGGAATGTGGTGGATATGCTGGAACGGCAGGGTGTTTTCAAGAAGGTTTCCCTGAACCTCAGTATCGCCGAGCATCTGCCGATGGTATGCCTCGACCGGCACCAGCTGTTGCAGGTGCTTATCAATCTTGTTCTCAATGCACGTGATGCCATGCCGGAGGGTGGAGTACTGGAGTTAAGCGCCGTTGCCGATGTTATGGGTACGACACCTGAAAGGTCGGAATCTGCCAGTCATTTCAGTGTCATGGGACGGCGCAGGGAGGACTTCGGAGGGGTGTTCAGGACACCGTTTCCGGGTGGAGAGGATTCTGCTCCCTGTTTGCGGATAGTCGTCAGCGATTCAGGGGAAGGGATTTCCCCCGAAAGTCTGGAGAAGATATTCGATCCCTTCTTCACCACCAAGGAACCGGGGAAGGGGACCGGCCTCGGCCTCTCCATATCAGCAAGCATCATCGATTCATTTGGCGGACGCATTACGGTGGAGAGCGCCCAGGGCCAGGGCTCCCGCTTTACCATCTGGCTGCCGGCATGTTCGGCGGAGGAGGAGCCGTGACCCGTGAAACGCTGAAAACACGTATCCTTGTAGTTGAGGACGAGAATAACCTTCGGCACATGTTGAGGGTCATGCTCCAGAAACTTGATTACGCAGTGGAAGAGGCTGCCGACGGCAGGGAGGCATTGCAAAAGGCTCTGAAGGGGAATTACGACTTCATCCTCAGCGACATCAGGATGCCGGTCATGGATGGTCCGGAGTTTCTCCGCCAGGCGTCGGATGCGGGAGTTGCTGCCACCATCATCATGATGTCCGCCTACGGCACGGTAGATACGGCAATCGAATGTATGAAGCTCGGTGCCTATGACTATATCTCCAAGCCGTTCAAGAACGATGAAATCCAGCTGGTTCTGAAAAAGGCCGAAGAGCGGCTGCATCTTACCGCAGAGAACCGCCGGTTGAAGGAGGCGATGCACCGGGAGTTCTCATTTGCCAATATCGTCAGCAGTAATCCGCGCATGGGAGAGATATTTTCCCTGGTCGAAAAAGTGAGCGACTACAAGACCACCGTACTCATCCTGGGTGAGTCGGGGACGGGGAAGGAACTTATCGCGCGGGCCATCCATTACAACAGCGGGCGCACCAACGCCGAGTTCGTGGCGGTGAACTGTGGGGCCATCCCCGAGAGCCTGCTGGAAAGTGAACTGTTTGGTCATGTACGGGGGTCCTTCACCGATGCCTCGGCCGACAAGGCAGGGCTGTTTGAGCAGGCGGACGGCGGCACCCTTTTTCTCGACGAAATAGGCGAGATGCCGCTCTCCCTGCAGGCAAAGATCCTGCGGGTGTTGCAGGAGGGGGAGATTCGGAGGGTCGGGGCGACCTCACCACAAAGAATCGACGTCCGGGTCATCTCCGCAACTTCCCGGGACCTGGAACAAGATGTGCGTGAAGGGAGATTCCGGGAGGACCTCTTCTTCCGGCTTAACGTCTTCACGATCAAACTTCCGCCATTACGGGAGCGTCTTGAGGATGTCCCCCTCCTGGTTGCCCATTTTCTGGCAAAGCACGGCGAAAAGCTGGGACGGCCCGGGGTCGAATGTGCCCCCCAGGTGCTGAAGGAATTTATGGCTTACGGGTGGCCCGGCAATGTGCGGGAACTTGAGAACGCCATAGAGCGGGGTCTCATCCTCTGCGCCGGCGACCTGTTGACCATCGACTGTCTGCCGGATAGCATACGGAGCAGTTCCCCCGCCCCCTGGTTCCCGGCGGACACCCTTTCTATTAAACGGGCAGGGGAAATGATGGAGCGGGACTTCATCCGTCGTGCCCTGGAGAAGACGGGCGGCAACAGGACCCATGCTGCCAGGTTGCTGGAAATCAGCCATCGTGCGCTTCTCTACAAACTAAAGGAGTACGGGATGGAGTAGGGAAGGCCTGTTATGTTAGAATAAAATAATAAAATACTTGTAATTAGTTAACGGCTATGCAATAACTGCATGGCCGTTTTTTGTTGTAATACCTGATAGATATCATCCCCAGGAGGTGGATGAAATGGCACCTGGTATGACGACGGGGAATTTCTCCATGGACAGAAGGGGGGGAGCGAACGGGTTTTCACTGCTGGAGCTGGTTCTCGTGATCGGGATAATGGGAATTATCGCTGCTCTTTCATTTCCTGCTTTCTGTTCCTACTATGACAATTTCTGCCTGAAATCTGTCGCATGGGAGATCGTCGGCATGGTCAAAGAGGCGAAAATGCACTCCCTTAGCGATGGAAGTTACTTCAGCGTCGGTTTCGACCCGGTTCAGGGCACGGTTTCCCTTATTGCAGACCGGGGACTGGACGGAGAGTGGAATACGAGTGACGACCGGATACTGCGTTCACTCAGCCTGAAAAGTCGTGTCGTTCGGTTCGGGTATGGCAGTTATGGCCCGATCCCCGGATATGCCTCTGCGGATGATGGCATAACATTTCAGGAAAACAATACTGTTGTCTGCAATCCTGGGCTGACCGGGAATGCTGGCACAGTCTATCTCAATACACCGGGGGGTGCTGCAATCGCCATAACCGTCAATTCCCGGGACTTCAGTTGCACTCAGCGGCGGTGGAACGGCACTGCGTGGGTGAAGATGTAGCAGCGTATCAGGTGGTATGACAGTGTTGGGGACAGGACTGTGCATCTTTTGCATAGTCCTTTGTTTTTTACGTCGGCTCGAACCCTCTGATAATACTAAAAAAATTCATACGTCAACGCGTATTCTTTTAGGGTATGAAAATTGCTATGGAATAAGAACGTAGTTGTATATATGTTTACTGGAATGAATCCATTTTCGCGAGGAATCCATGCTGAAATTCGTTGTTCCCGTCCTCATTTTATTTGCTGTTGCAGGCGGTTCCTTCGGGGCTAACGCTGAGGAATGCCATGACACCGGTGCCGATGTCACGATGATGACAGTTGGTGAGGCCAACGGCATACTGCAAGGTCTCGGAGAGGTTAAATCGGTCAAGCCGTCACCGGTGGCGGGTCTGTATGAACTGTCAATCGTCAATAAGGGCCGGCAGGCCACCGTTTACCTGGACTACGCCCGCAAGCATCTCATCCCTGGCCCCATTTTCAGCCTTGCAACGAAAAAGCCGATTGCCCCCGCGCCTGTGGACATTTCTCCTCCACTTACCAAGGTGGACATTGCCACGGTTCCGACGGAAAACTCCATCATCATCGGCAACCCGGAAGGGACCCGAAAGCTGTTTGTCTTCACCGATCCCGACTGTCCTTTCTGTGCCAAACTCCACGTGGAACTCTGGAAGCTCACCACCCTAGCTCCCCAATTGACCATCTACGTCAAGATGTTCCCCCTCAAGATGCATCCCGCCGCCTATGACAAGGCGCGGGTCATTCTGGGTGCCGGCACGCCGGAACTCCTCAATAAGGCATTTGCTGGCGAACCCCTGCCTGCGCCGGGTCCGAAGGATTCTGCCAAGCCGGTGGACGACACCATAAAATACGGCGAGTCCATCGGGATAAGTTCAACACCCACCCTGATCCTTCCCGACGGTCGGATCATGGCCGGGTTCAAAAAAGCCGAAGAGATCAAAGATCTCATGTCAACCGTCAGCGATAAAGGTGCAAAACCATGATGAATTCAACAGAGAGGTACACCATGAAGGCCGTCAGTACGTTCATAAAAATGCTCCCGGTCGTCGTTGCCCTGCTCATCTCACTGATTCCCGGACTGGTCAAGGCCGATCCCGGCAACAACTACTGCGTAACTCCTGCCTTTATTGCCGGCGGTATCCCCCCCAACCTCCTCCTGATGCTGGACAACTCGGCCAGTATGTACGACCCTGCGTACACAAAGGCGGGCGGTGTCGACTGCTATGATGACAGCTACGACAATACAAAGGATTATATAGGCTATTTCAGCAAGCTGGACACCGAAGGCAATATTACCTATCCGTATTACCAATTCTCATACAACACTTCCGCCCCACTCAAAAGCAAATTTGTCGAAGTGGCGGCACTCCCCACGGGTGGTACCTATCAGACCCCGTATCTTCACATCACGATGACCGGAACAAAGGGGGGCGCCGACAGGCAGGTATCAGAGTTCGCTGCTTCTGGACGGTTTCTCAACTGGCTCTCCGCCTCCAAATTCGACACCCAGAAGCAGGCCCTTACCGGCGGCAAGTACGATATGGTAAATCAGTACCTGATAAGCGAGTCCCGCGGCTGCGTCGGCAGGCGCTTCGTCAGGGAACTCCCTCTCTCGGCCTGGACTTCTCCCTCTGGCCTCACAGTGAACCCGATTACCTTTGCGGCCAGGGGGCCGAATTCGGTGGAACCCAATTATAGCCCCGATACCGCGGGTGGGTTAAGCAGGATCGAGATATTTGAGGCCGATTTCAATCAAGCCGCGTGCAGCTCCGCCGCCACGAACTGGAACGATGGCAACTACGGTACCGCCTCGACCCAGACAGGGAACTGCCTCGATATCTCGGGTTCCGACCCTACCGGGATCAAACGGACCCTGACCACCCTCAACCATACCATGCAGACCTGCTGGCTGCTCAAGGACAACATCCGCAAGGGTGCCACCACCATGAATGCCATCTGGCAGGGGGTCAACACCACCGACGTAACCGGTGACTGCGAGAAAGTGTACACCACAGACGCCACCCCCCCCTCCAGCATCACCAATAAGGCCGACGGCAGATACGTCTGTACGAGCGCCCTGACGGGCGTTTGGCCCAATACCCACCAGTTGCCGGTTGGGGCATGGGCTGCCGGCGGTGTTGACCAGTCCGGTTTTATCGGCCAATGCTGGAACACTAACAGCCTAGCTTTCAAAGACAATAATGGTGTTGCCACTACTACGTGCATTGAGAGAGAACTTCTACACTACTGCATGGGGCAGGAAACCGAAGTCATCGACCCGACGTCCACCGCCCCCTCCGGGGGAGGGATACCTGGGATCCTCATGGATGCCGGCATCAGGGCTGTCGGAGAGCCTATCGGCCCGGTGGGGAGTGGTACAATTGATCCGGTTACAGGTGCAAAACAAAATCTGTTCTATGTTGCCAACGTGGCTGCCACAACACCGCCGTCGGGACTTCTTCAGAAGTACGGCAACTATATGCGGATCGGCGCCATGCAGATCAATCCGATCGGATCGGCGTCGGAAACCATGCCGGGCCCGGTTCCTTCCGGCAACAAGGATGGAGGGAAAATCGTTTCCTTCATCGGCGCCCAGGGCATCTGCTCGGTTACTACCGCTACCTTGTGCAGTATCGACGCCGACTGTCCCAGCGGGGAAGTCTGCAATTCTGCGGGGAGCCACGAAAACGGACTCGTCCAACACATCGACGGGATCGATGCAGGAAGCTGGACGCCCTATGCCGAGGCATATTACAACGCCATTGCCTATTTTGCCAAGGATGCCGTTGCCACAAACAGCATCTTGCCTGCTGACAAGTTTACTCCGCCGGTTGGTTCTCCTGCCATTGCCGAGCCACTCGCCGGCACCGACAGTTATACCAACGTGAACCCCATCCAGTTCCGTTGTCAGGCTAACAACATCATGCTGATAACCGACGGCGGTTCGACAGCCGACCAGAACAGCACCATGAAGTCCAAGGTGAAAGATGCCTCCAATCTTTTCCGCGACCCGAATACCTTGGCCGAAGCAGGTTCAACATCCGACCAGTGCGGTCCTTACAGTGGGAGTCCCTTTCTGCATGACCTGAGCTACTACGCAAGACACCGGGACATCTTTGATCCGACGATTTCCTGTGCCTCGGGGAACTGCGACAGTGCCCAGACCATAAGCACCCATGTAATCTATACCGGTCCGGCAACAAGCGGTCTGACCGGGGTCTGCGACCCCAGGACCCAGATGCAGCTCACTGCCACGAACGGGGGAACGGACCTCCTCGAGGCTTCTGACCCGAAAGATTTCTACGCGGCTCTCAGGGGGACCTTTATGGGCCTGGTCGCGAAGTCTGCATCCGGAACCGCGGCCTCTATCCTCAGCAACAGCGAGGGGAGCGGGGCGAATATCCTGCAGGCAGTGTTCTTCCCGAAGAAATATTTCCTTAACGATACGACGGCTAACTGGGTCGGCGAGATGCAGAACCTCTGGTACTACGTTGACCCCCGGATCAGCAAAAGCACGATTCGGGAGGATACGATCCAGGATCACAAGCTGAATCTGACCGACGATTATGTCGCTACATTTGAATTTAATACCGTAGATAATCAGACCGTCGTTAAAGTGCAGCAGGATACCAATGGTGACGGGGTTGCCGACGGTGCCATTACTATAAAAAACCCTGATGATCTGAAGAGTATCTGGTTTGCCGGCAACCAGCTCTGGGCCAGGACCACCGCCCGGGACATCAGGACACCGTGTGTCGGTTCCGCTAGCTGCACCTCGGGCCTGATGGACTTTTCCACCACCAACGCCTCTACCTTGAGTTCTTATCTGCAGGCGCCTGACACGAACACTGCTACAAAGATCATCAAATATGTCCAGGGGATCGATCTGTCAACCCTCTCTACAACTGACCCCTACTATGACGCGGACTACCGGAGCAGAACGGTAACTACCAAAAAATTTCCGAGCGGCTTGACCGAGACACATGTCTGGAAACTGGGCGACATCATCTCCTCGACACCGCGCCTCCAGTCCACAAGCCGTCTGAACACCTACGACTATTCCGCTCCCGCCGGCTACAGTGATACGTCCTACGCCTCGTTCCTCAGATCCAATCAGTACAAGCAGCGGGGAATGGTGTACGTGGGGGCTAATGACGGCATGCTTCATGCCTTCAGGCTTGGCATACTGAAGATGACACCAGACAATTTTACCAAGGCGACTCTTGAAGGGACGGGCCTCGGTGAAGAGGTGTGGTCTTTTATACCGAAGAATGCCCTGCCCTACCTGGGCTACACGACCGATAAGTACTACAACCATATTTATTTCGTCGATGGTTCCACAACCCTGTTGGATGCAAGTATCGGCGATTATACCGGGACCAATGGCTGTACTGCCGACACGTATGATGTCTGCGAAAAGAACCCGACAGTGGTGGATACTTCAAACAACCTGGATCCCGCCAAGAACACCTGGCGTACCGTTCTGATCGGCGGCATGGGGCTCGGGGGGGCGTCGCGCAATGCCGGTGACACCTGCATAGACACTTCGGCGGGCACCTGTGTAAAGACTCCGATTAATGGACTCGGATATTCGTCCTACTTTGCCCTGGACGTGTCCGATGACAACAACCCTAAATTTATGTGGGAATTCAGCAATCCTGCCCTTGGTTACACCACAGCAGGTCCGGCTATTGTCAGGGTCGGTCCCAGTGGTAAAAACGGCCGATGGTACGCGGTGTTCGGCTCCGGTCCCACCGGTCCGATCGATACGATAACGCATCAGTTCCTGGGGCGGTCCGACCAGACCCTCAAGTTCTTTGTCGTCGACCTGAATGCTAAACCGCCATTTGTCTTGAACTCGAACTACTGGGTTATCGATACCGACATTGCCGATGCCTTTACCAGTTCCATGACCGGCGGATCTATCGACACGGACCGCTGGAACACCAGTTCTCAGGGGAGATACCAGGACGAGGCCATTTACGTCGGGTACACCAAAAAGGGTTCTGGCGGCGAATGGAATGACGGCGGCGTGCTGCGGATAATGACCAAGGAAATCACCGATTTAACTGGCCCTCTCACTGCTGCAACCGGCCCTGCTACGTGGCAGCCCAAGGTGCTAATCGATGGCATCGGGCCGGTGACAACGGCGATCGCCCGGCTCCAGGACCGGAAGAACCATCAGCTCTGGCTCTATTTCGGGACGGGGAGATATTTCTTCCGCTACGGTAACAATATAGACGACTACTCCAGCCAACGGACGCTCTACGGGGTCAAGGAGCCATGCTACACAGTGGATGATTCTCTCGATACGACCTGCTCCACACAGCTCTCGTCTGACCCTAACCCGTTAATATCGGGCATCACCGACCGAACCACCGTCGGGACGACTCCCGATCCCACTGTCGGGACAGGTGGGTGGAAGGTCGACCTTGAACCCTATGGGGCTTCCTATGGCGCGGAACGGGTGGTCACCAACACGGTTACCCTGACCAATGGTGCCATTTTCTTCACGACGTTCGAGCCGACGGCGGATGCCTGTGGTTTCGGGGGCAACTCCTTCCTCTGGGCGCTTGATTACAATACCGGTCTCCGCCCCCCCGACTCGACACTTGTCGGCAAGGCGCTCATCCAGCTCTCCACTGGTGAATTCAAAGAGGTCAACCTGTCCGAAGTGTTCACTGCAAGAGATGGCAGGCGGATGGGGACAGCCATGACAGGCAAGCCGCCGGGGGATGCTCCGCCAATTCTCAGTACGAGCGGCAACAAGCCGATCAAACGCATTCTGCACATACAGGAACGCTGATATGAATGAGCGCGGATTTACACTGGTGGAACTGCTTATCGTCGTTGCTCTTATCGGTATATTGTCCGGTCTTGCGACCTATGAGTTCAAAAGGGAGCAACGGAAGTCCATCATCGAGGCAGAGGTGCGGGATATGTACACGGAGATCGTGAATGCACGGTTGCAATCATTTTATACCAAACAGCCACGTGCCGTTATCGTGAGCGGTACGGATTTTAAAGTTGTCGATGCAACGTCGGGCGCGACCCTGTCGTCGATGACATTGAAGCATCCCGTCGTGCTGAATACCACGGACAACCGGCTTGAGTTCGCAACGAGCGGTCTTACCTTCGGTGCCTTCAGTTCCGTATGCATCGAACAGGCCGATAATCCGGGCTTCATCGACAGTATCGTAATCTCGGCGGCGAAAGTCAATATGGGGAAGAGAGTATCGGGAGGCGATTGTGGCACAGGTACCATCGTACAACGATAACGGCGGTTTCACGCTTGTTGAAGTACTGATTGCTATTCTGATCATGATGGTGGGGATGATCGGAGTCCTGCAGTCTTTGAACGTGGCAATGGAGCACAATCTCAGGAACCAGATGCGTGACCAGGGTGTCCATGTTGGTGAGATGGTCTTGAATGAAATGCGGGGACAGGATTTTGACGCCGCGTTTACCAACGAGACCACCATTCCCATGAATATAAGGGGGATCCCTAGCAGGTATACGGTGGAAAGAGATGTTACCGAGTTGGGGGCCGATACAAAGCAGTATGATGTGACGGTAAAGTGGACCTATAAAGGCAGGCCATTTCAGAACAAAGTTGTAACGGTTCGATCCAAAATTCATCAGTAGCGGATGCAGCACGGCGTATTTTATGCGAGGATGTGTACTTTATGATACGTGATCAGCGTGGTTTCACTCTTATCGAGATGTTAATCGTTATGGGCATCTTCATGGTCGTTATCTTGATTACGAGCAAGTCTTTTGAGATTGTCTTGAACCATGCGGGGCAACAGGGGAAATCTGCCCAGTCCCAGATCGAAGGGATAGTCGGACTGGAGATGTTGCGGGCAGACCTGGAACAGGCCGGATTCGGCCTCCCCTGGGCTTTTACGGAAGCACCTGCGAGTAGTGCCTATACCGAGGTGAATGTCGGCAGCAATGAGCCGGTTGAGTTTCCGACATCCATTGACAGCGCCATGTTTTTCAATAATTCGCCGGCATCTCCCCCCTGTGCCATTCAGAATGGTTCGACGAGCTTCAACCTGGACTCGGCTGGAATCGGGGCACAGTACCTGGTCATCAAGTCCACAGTGATCGGCCTTGACCCGTCCGCCAAGAAATGGACTACCAAAAGCTACACGGACTCCGCAAGTACTCAACCAACTATATGGAACCAGGACGACCGGGACCTGGGTGATAACGACCGTGTCATCCTCATCAAAACCACTTTTACGGACAACATCCCTAAACAGCAGCTCATGGTGAAAGGCGGAGAGTATTCCACGACCTTCAGTAAATACAGTTCCATGTCAACTCCCCACACGCAGGGGGACGTCTTCCATATCTACGGTATAGACAAACCCGCTGCTAGTAAACTCCGGATGCCTTTCAACCGTGCGGATTACTACATAAAGAGACCGGCGAACATACCGCTGACCTGCGCCCCCAACACGGGGATACTCTACAAGGCGGTTGCCAGTCATGCAGACGGTTCCCTTTCTCCCGAAATGCCCCTGCTCGACTGCGTCGCCGATATGCAGGTCGTGTATGGACTCGATACTAATGCATCGGGAGTTATTAACTTGCACCAGACTACCCCCCCTGAAAAAGGTACTTATTTGGACCAGGCGGAATCCATCCGAAGCCAGGTGAAGGAAATACGGCTCTATATCCTGGCCCAGGAAGGGAAGCGGGACAGGACATATAGTTTCCCCTCCGAAACCATTACAGTCGGGGAAAAGTTGTCGGAGACGACTACGTTGGGGCGTGATTTCAATCTTAAGGACCGCATCGGCGACGACTATAAGAATTACCGCTGGAAGGTCTACACAATAGTGGTGCGACCCAAAAATCTGATTCAATAACCGGTGGGTGGAGATTATGCGATACGTTCGAAACGAAAACGGAATAGCGCTGTTGACGGCACTCATGTTCACCCTTATCTCGCTGGGGATCATTATGGCGCTGCTGCAGTTGGTCCTCATGGGGACGAAGATGTCGGCCAGCCAGAAAGTCTACCGCAACTCCCTGGAGGCATCCTACGGCGGAGTCGAGTTTGTTACCAAGGAAGTCATTCCCCAACTCTTCGGCGATTACTCGTCAGGCAGCAGATCGTTGGCAAGCACTTTCAGCGGAATCGGGCTGGTGTTCAATAGCAACTTAGAGAAGAAGATAAAAAATGACACATCTGCCTGGTCATTGCCTTCGAACAACATGACACCCGACGCGAAAGTCGAACCGGACATAACCTTTAAACTAGCCGGGGAAAACGGCAACTTTATGGTGTACAACAAGATAATAGATACGGTATCCGGTAATTCAGACGTCAGTGGCAGGGATCTGGACGCAGGCATCGGGGTGGCGGGGGTTGGGTCGGGAATTGCTCCTAAGCATGACCCCAGCCTCATTACGTTCGAAGTGCTAGGCGAACGGGAAGATAATCCCAAGGAGAAGGCAATGCTGTCAGTGCTTTATGCATATTGAGTATTTTCGTAGGGTATGGCTTCTATAGTATTCTGATGTGATCAGTAAATAGGTAATTGGGCCCCAAAAACGTTATTTAACGGTGTCAAATAACGTCAAATATTGTGAAAGCCCTGACCTGCACGGTATGCCTAATATCTATTCATATTGTAATATGTTAAAATCATTAGAAATGCAGTTGGCTTGCTAGATGGAACCTTACTTGCATAATGAAATATTGATGTGTGATGTTGTTATTTGAAAAGTGCGATATCGCAGGGCTATGCAGGACAGCCTCCATACAATGGTAACGATAATACTAAACCATCCGCGAGGATGGGGCGGAAAGCCTATTGGGTCTCTTGGAGACAGCCGGGTTGCCGAAATATCATCCGATATTGGGCAACCTTTTTTTTTGAAAACTTAAGTCTCAGTTGAAATTCAGCCAAATACTTAAATAATATCAGTTGGTTGTGTATCGCTATAAATAATTTGATATAATTATAATAAATTTGTTGACATTTGTGTTGTTTATTGTAAATTCCATGTAAATTACTCAGAGTGGGTATCTTTGCATGAAAAGCAAAAACAACGTCAAAAAGATGCGCGAGCAGAAAATGATAAGCAAGGCTGAGCTGGCTCGTCTTGCTGGTGTTTCGCCGGTTACCATTGACAGGATAGAGAGCGGAATGCCCTGTCGTATGGAAACAAAGCGAAAGATAATTCTTGCTCTGGGGTATTCTTTGGCCGAGAAGGACAAGGTGTTTCAGGACTAATTCTCTACAGGAAGCTAACCATGCTATTCTCTAAAAAGAAAGAAATAATCGGTATTGACATCGGTTCCAGTTCCATCAAGCTCATTCAGCTTAAAGAGCTTAAGGGCGCCTATGTACTTCAGAATGCCGGGATCGTCCCCCTTCCTCCCGAAGCTATTGTCGATAATACCATGATGGACAGTTCTTCCATTGTAGAGGCAGTTAAAAACCTTCTTGCCAGTCTTAAGATAGGCAAGGGGTGCGAGGCTGTCTGTTCTGTCTCAGGCAATTCGGTTATCATTCGTAAAATTTCACTACCTGCCATGCCGGTTGAGGAACTTGATGACCAGATTCACTGGGAGGCAGAGCAGTATATTCCCTTTGACATCAATGATGTGAATATCGACTTTCAGCTTCTCCCCCCCGATGAGCACGATCCTACCAGAATGAATGTTTTACTGGTGGCCAGCAAGAAGGATATCATTAACGATTACCAGACGGTGTTCAATGAGACAGGCGTCAAGCTTGCGGTAGTTGACGTCGATTCCTTTGCAATGCAGAATGCGTTTGAGATCAACTACAACATGGGGGACGAAGATGTTGTCGCCCTGATAAATATCGGGGCAAGCATCATGAACCTCAATATTGTCAAGGATGGTATCTCGCTCTTCACACGTGATGTTCAGATGGGTGGCAATATTTACACTGAAGAAATCCAGAAACAGTTCAGTGTGAGCGGTGAAGAGGCCGAACGATTCAAAGTTTCCGGTGCCTGCCCTGACAAAGAACGCCTCCAGGGCATTATCAGCCGCGTCAATGAGACACTGGCAATGGAAATTCGGCGCTCTTTGGATTTTTACAATACTACTGCTGGCGATGGAAGAATAACAAAGGTCTACCTTAGCGGTGGAGGTGCGAAGACCTCCATGCTGTCAGAGGCTGTTGGCCAGAGGTTGGGATTACCGGTCGAGACCATGAATCCATTTGCCAAGGTAAAATATGCGGACAAGGACTTTGATGTCGACTACCTGCGCGAGATCGGACCTCTTGTGACCGTAGCTTTGGGGTTGGCGTCAAGGAGGGTAGGCGACAAATGACCAGAATCAACTTATTGCCTATCAGGGCTACGAAAAAGAAGGAAACAGCCAAGCAGCAGATCATGATACTGATTGTTGCCGTTGCAGCAGTTATTGCTGCCGGATTGGCGTTTTACACGGTTACGTTTGCAAAGGTAAGCGGCATAAAAGCTGAAATTACGAGGTCTGAGACCGAGTTGCAGCAATTGAAGACCAAAATAGGCGAAATCGACAATATAAAAAAGCTTCAGGATGAGGTTAAGAAAAAACTTGATGTTCTCAATACATTGCGTAAAGAGAAGACCGGCCCTGCCGCCAGGTTGGTCAGTTTGAGCGATTTGACTCCGGACAAGCTGTGGTTGACGAATTACAAGGAAGTTTCAGGCAAGATAACAATATCTGGCTTTGCCTATAACGAAGACTTGATTGCTACTTTTCTCCAGAATCTGCAAAAGTCTGACCTTTTCTCCGATGTGGAACTGGTTGTTTCTGAACAGAAGGAAATCTCTAATGTCAAAGTGAAAAAATTTGACATTAGCTGTATGGTCAAAGGTTTCGTTAAGGAAGAACCTAAGGGAACCAAGGTTGCGCCCAAAGCTTCGCAGAAGAAATAGGACGAGCGATGCAGTATGTTCAGACAATCTGTATCTACTATGTCTAAAACGGTTGAGGACATTTCATGGACCCACGTGTAGAAAAATTACTTAAGCTCCCGAACAAACAGAAAGCAGCTCTTTTGGGGCTCATTGTCGCGCTGATAGGTGC
Source organism: Geobacter sp. (assembly GCA_003574885.1). Classification (GTDB taxonomy): domain Bacteria; phylum Desulfobacterota; class Desulfuromonadia; order Geobacterales; family Geobacteraceae; genus Geomobilimonas. The sequence continues at coordinate 249,590 of PJFC01000003.1, read as the reverse complement.
AGGTATGTTTTTCGGGTTGATACAGCCGAAGCTCAAACAGCAAAAAGAGCTTCAGAAGAAGTTGGATGGTCTTCGTGCGCAGTTGACGGAAAGCAAGAAAATTGCTGACAATCTTCCTCGCTTCAAGCTGGAATATGCCCAGTTGAACAAAGAGCTCGAAAATGCATTGACCGAATTACCTAACCAGAAGGAAATTCCGACGCTACTCACCAGTATTACAAGTTCAGGGAAAGGTGCCGGGCTTGACTTTCTTATGTTCAAGCCTAAACCTGAGGAACCGAAGGATTTCTATTCAGTTGTACCTGTCGATATAAAGGTTTCCGGCACGTATGCCAATGTAGGTAATTTTTTCGTTGCGGTTGGAAACCTCCCAAGGATTGTCAATATTAGCAACGTTGAATTTACGAGCCCGAAAAACGTTGGTGCGAAAACAGTCTATACCATCAACTGTCTTGCTACAACATTCCGTTTTCTGGACAAGAAAGAGATTAAGGATGATAAAAAAGGCAAGGATGATAAAAAGGGTAAGGATGTTAAAACGGGCAATAAATAGACGATTTGTTCTGTTTGCTTTGGTCCTGATCGCGGCGCTCCCCGGTTGTAAGAATAAGGGGGTTACGTCTCCACCTCAGGCTCAGAAGCCACAGGCGGTGGTAGCGCAAACCCAGAAGAAGCCGGTACAGGCCCAGCAATCGTCTGTGCACACTCAAGGGCCCAATATATCGGCATTGGATTTCTCGAAAAAGAAGGACCCTTTTAAGCCGCTACTTGCTACGGAGGTTCCGCGTGCAGGCAAAACTGGCGGGGGGCTCCCCTTGAATCTGAACCAGTTGCCGATTCAGGCTATTGATGCAAGTAAATTCAAACTATCGGGCATTGTTGCAGGCATCAATGAAAGCAAAGCCCTTATTGTTGATCCGAATGGTAGGGGGTATGTTGTAAAGCGGGGCATGCTGATTGGCAACAATAATGGACGGATAACTAAAATCAGCAATAACGCTGTTGAAATTGTCGAGCAGTACCGCGACGAAGATGGTCATACGAAAAAAAGGGTTATCAAGCTTACCCTGTCCCCAAAACGGTAAGGAGAGTTCCAGATGAGAATGAATTCAACCCGGGTTTGCCTTAATAAAATTGCCGTACTGCTCATGTTGACGCTCGGCGCCGGTTGTGCACAACAGAGGGTTAACCTGACGGATGATAAATCATCCGATGGTGCTCAGCCCGTGACTATTCAGTCCGTGAGTGTGGCACCAGATGCCTCCCAGGTTGATATCTCGGTTTCACATCCAGGTACATTCACGTTCTACAAGACAACAGATCCAGCAAAAGCAGTCATTGATCTGGCAGATACTGAGCCTGGCAACTTTCAATATCTTGATGTCAATGCAGGAGATATCAAACGGATTGATGCCACGAAACATGTATTCAGTGGTGGGTACCTGACTCGTGTCGAAATAACACTTGTAAAAGATGTTGATTTTACCGTTGGTGTTGACCCAGCCGACAAAAACAAGCTGGTTGTGAAATTTCCCGCACAGTCGAGAGAAAAAACAACTTCCCCTGTACAAACACCAGTTACGGAGCCCGCACCTGTAATGAACACGTCGACTCCAGCTCCGGTTGTCCCGGCTGAACCGATAGCTCCTGTTACGAGTCAGAATCAAACGAACGGTTCTTCTCAGGAAAGGGTTGTGAGCGGGGTACGTGCCGACGAGAGTGGAGTCGAGATCGATGTAGCCGGAGGAGTGGATACCTACAATGCCTTCAAAATGACGAAACCTGACCGGATCGTCGTTGATGTCTTCGGGGCTAAAACCAGTATTGGCCCAAACTCTGTACCGGTGAATGCCTTCGGCGTTGGGAAAGCACGCATAGGCCTGACATCGGACAAAGTCAGGATTGTCCTTGATTCAGCAAAGGGTTCTCTCGCTCCTTATGCAGTTACCAAGACCGACCATGGCCTCATGGTCGCTATCGGAAAAAACGTGCAGGCAGCCGCATCAGCACCAGGTCTACCATCTGGTGCACCTGAAAAAGCCCATGGGCGTTCTGCTTTGGAATCAATTGATTTCAAGGTCCTGGACGGAGTTTCACGGATTACAATCAAGTATGCAGGGAATTGTACAGCAGGTAAGCCGGTCAGCTCTTCGCATGGTCTGAGCCTCTCCATTGCCGGATGCCAGATTCCCCGTAACCTGCAGAGAACTCTTGATACCAGTTCATTTGTGAGCACGGTGCTTAAAATAACACCGTACCAGGCAAAGGTTAAACGCGGCTATGATGCCAGGTTAGTCGCAAAATTGCGAGCTGATGCCCCTTCGGAAGTCAAGCAGGAAGGAAACGTCATTACTTGGGATATTAAAAATGACGGGATCAGTGAAGCGACTCTTATGTCCGAGGTCGCCAAGACACAACCACCTGTACGTAAATTGACGACAGCTGAACCGGTCGCAATTACCGAAAAGACCTTGCAGAAATCCGGCAGTGATAAAAAGGTTTACACGGGAAGAAGGGTTACTTTGGAATTTTCCGATGCGGACATAAGGAAAATTTTTCAGCTGATTGCTGAAGTCAGCAATCTCAATTTCCTTATTGCCGACGATGTCAAAGGTACCATCAGCATAAAACTGGTGAATGTACCTTGGGATCAGGCCCTTGACGCAATTCTTCAATCCAAGGATCTGGATATGAAGCGGGAAGGGAACATCGTTCAGATCAAGCCAAAAGGTAAATTCGTAACTCAGGAACAGGAACAACTTGCGGCGAAACTGCAAAGTGAAAAATCAGCTCCTACCAGAACAGTTGTCTGGGATATTAATTACGCAAAAATCGATGACATGAAGAAAATGCTTACTGAGCGCAAGTCATCCAACCCTAATTTCAGCATAACGACTGATGAACGTTCTCATAAAATTATCGTTACCGATATCGAAGAGAAACTGGCGTTATACAGAGACCTTCTTGATAAACTCGATATCCCTGAGAAACAGGTGATGATAGAGGCGCGGATCGTTGAGGCCACAAGCACATTTACCCGCGACCTTGGCGTTCAATGGGGTATTCACTACGCCGATGGTGCTGCTTCAATACTTGGCATTAATCAACTCGACACCGGCTTCGGCGGTGTGGTTACTCCCCCGCCGGGTGTTGGCTTCCCGGCCGCTGATAGCCCTGGCGGTGCAATCGGTATGTCCTTTGGCAAATTGACAAGCAACATTCAGATTGACATGCGTTTGTCTGCAGCTGCACAAGCCGGGCTTATAAAGATCGTTTCGACGCCGAAGGTAGTAACCCTTAACAATAAAGCAGCCAAGATATCACAGGGTCAGTCTATTCCTTACCAGACGGTCTCTTCTGAGGGTACAAAGACGGAATTTGTTGAAGCGGCGCTTACCCTTGAGGTTACTCCCCATATAACGGCCGACGGTAGCGTCAGCATGAAAATCAAAGCTTCGAACAACTCTGCTGGGACGGGAACACCTCCTCCGATCAACAAGAAGGAGGCAACGACGGAAATGCAGGTCAAGAATGGAGAAACCACAGTAATAGGTGGTATTTATGTGGATAGCGATTCGACCAACGATCAGGGCGTGCCGTTTTTGAGTGAAATCCCGCTCATCGGCTGGCTGTTCAAATCGAATACCACCTCCAAAACCAAGACGGAGCTGCTGATCTTCATAACACCGAAGATTGTTTCTTAGTATTAATAACTTACGGAGGGTAAGATGAAGCTAAAGATGCTGTTTAAATCGATTGCAATTATGAGTTTATTTATCTTTTCAGGCTGCGGTGGAAGTGGTTCGGACGGTCTTAATGGTGCAATTGAACTTACTACTGATGTTCAAGGGGCCAATGTGACTGCAACTGCAACCTATACGAATCCTACAAAGACCAATCTGATTGGTGTGCCAATAACTTTTTCTTTTCAGCAAAGTATAAACGGTGTTACCACTACCGTTGATATGGGGACTTTTAACACTAATAATAGCGGTTCGATTGCAGTTAATTTTACCCCATACCCTTTTATTGGAACTCAGGATATAGTAGTGCAGGCGAGTTCAGGAAATGTTACCAACTACAGCGTTGTCACCGTGACTGGTGCAACATTTAAACTGACTCCACCAGTTGATACTGAATTGTCGGCTGCCGGCGCTACAACCGCTCCCGGTGGTGCCCCAGCAACGTTTGCGTTGAATGCGCCTACTTTTGCAACTATTACCGATCCGTTCAGTGGGGACGTATTGAACCATCCTATTATAGTTACTGCTACCCTCACTTCATCATCGGGTGCAACCATTACGCCTACTTCGCAAACTATTTATACTGATACGGCTGGAGTTGCATCTTTATCCGGGTTTATTGTAACGATTCCCTACCCTGACACCACCGGTTCGAATGTAGCCGTTATCAGCTGGCAAGCAACCGATCAGTTTACCGGTTTGACGGCTACTGGGTCAACGACCCTGAAAGCAACGCGATCAGCAGACTATGTACCGCCAGCTCCAGTCGTACCTTAGTTTAATACATCATCAATATTCATAGTTCGGACAAATGCCAGGGTCTCCCTGGCATTTGTGTAAGAAAACGGAGAAAAGATGTTACGTTATCTGACGGCTGGGGAATCACACGGCCCACAGCTCACAGCCATTATCGAAGGGGTTCCGGCTGGATTTCCCCTGGCTGCCGAATTAATTAATATCGATCTGGCCCGCCGTCAGCTTGGCTATGGTCGTGGCGGCAGGATGCTGATTGAGACGGACCGTGTGGAGATTCTATCTGGCGTTCGCTGGGGGAAGTCCATTGGGTCTCCTATCACGCTCTGTGTGGTCAATCGTGACTGGGTGAACTGGCAGGAGAAGATGTCACCTCACGTCAGACATCGTGACGACAAACTTGCTGTTACCCGGTCCCGGCCAGGACATGCTGATTTGCCCGGCGCCATGAAGTATGACCACCACGATGTCCGTAATATCCTTGAGCGTTCCAGCGCTCGTGAAACTGCTGTACGTGTCGCCGTGGGCGCAGTTGCGAAAGCGCTCCTTTCCCAGTTCGATATCTCGGTTTCCGGTTTTGTTACCGAACTCGGTGGGGTCAAGGCAGAGCGTCCCAATCTTCCTCTCGACTCTTTACTTCAAAAGGTTGCTAAATCAGAGCTGTTTACCTATGATGATATCGCTGAGGCAGAAATGAAAGGGCTGATCGACCGTGCAAAGGAGTCTGGCGATACGGTCGGTGGCGTCATTGAGGTGAATGTGCATGGTGCTCCAGTGGGGCTGGGCAGCCATGTGCAGTGGGACCGGAAGCTTGATGGTCGTCTTGCCATGGCACTTATGAGCATACAAGCCATTAAGGGTGTTGAGATCGGTTGTGGTTTCGAAGCGGCCCGTAATCCCGGTTCCAGGGTCCATGACGAGATATACTATGATTCGGTCCGGCTCGTTGAAGGCAAGATTACTGGCTTTTATCGCAAGACTAATAATGCGGGGGGGATAGAGGGGGGCATCACGAATGGAGAAACTATTGTTCTCCGTGCCGCAATGAAACCCATTCCGACCCTTTACAAACCCCTTAAGTCGGTCGATGTGGTTTCAAAAGAGCCCTTTGAAGCGACGGTGGAGCGTTCCGATACCTGTGCTGTGCCCGCTGCGGCGGTAGTGGCCGAGGCGGTGGTGGCAATTGAGCTCGCTAACGCGTTTCTGGAAAAGTTCGGCGGAGACTCTCTGGTCGAGATCCGTCGTAATTATGATGGATATCTGGATTATTTGCGTTCGTTCTGACATGAAAAACGTTATACTGACAGGTTTTATGGGCACCGGCAAGAGCAGTGTGGGAAAACTGCTGGCCATGAGGCTTGACTACCGTTATATTGATCTGGATACTCTGATTGTTGCGGACGCCGGTATCTCTATAAACGAGATTTTTGCCGGTGTGGGGGAGAAAGGTTTTCGCGACATTGAATCCAGGATACTGGAATCACTTGAGTGTGAGGAGGGGATTGTCCTTTCCACCGGAGGTGGTGCCGTCATTTCGGAGGCCAATCGCGGGCTTCTTCACAACCTTGGTTTAGTTGTTAATCTTTTTGCTTCGGCAGAGGAGATCAAGCGGCGCCTTCAGCACGAACAAGACCGTCCGCTCCTGAACGACAACAAGTCGCTGGAACGGATAGAAACATTGATTGCTCTCCGTGAACCGTATTATGCTGATGCTGATATCAGAGTCGAGACAACCTGTAAAAGTGTGGCTTTAATTGTCGAGGAAATTTTAATCCGGCTAAAAAAGGTGGCGTGATTGGACAGGTTTGACGTAGGGTTGGGGGAGAGAAGTTATCCCATTTTTTTCGGCAACGGTCTACTTGGAGAAATAGGTCACTCATGTAAGAACCTCCGTCTCGGGGGGAGTGTGGCAGTTGTAACCAACCCGACAGTCGGTGTTCTCTATTATGCCTTTGTTCGCGATTCCCTGCTCGCCGCCGGTTTTACCGTGCATTTGGTTGAAATTCCTGATGGGGAGGAATACAAGAACACCGAGACCCTCAACATCATTTATGACCGTTGTGTTGAGTTTGGCATTGACCGCAGTGCGTTCATTCTTGCCCTGGGTGGTGGCGTAGTTGGTGATATGGCTGGATTTGCAGCTGCCACTTATCTGAGAGGTATTCCGTTTGTCCAGGTACCGACAACGCTCCTGGCCCAGGTAGATAGCAGTGTCGGCGGTAAAACTGGCGTTAATCACCCGCAGGGTAAAAATCTTATCGGTGCGTTTTATCAGCCGCGTCTGGTTTTAATCGACGTTGCTGTACTGTCGACTTTACCTGAACGGGAATTCCTGTGCGGTCTTGCGGAGATTATAAAGTACGGAATTGTGCTGGACCGTAAACTCTTCGAGTATATTGAGATTCATTGCGAAAAGCTTCTGGCAAGAAATTTTGACTCACTGCTTCATGTTATTCGTCGATCCTGTGCCATAAAGGCCTCGGTAGTGGAGAAGGATGAACGGGAAGCAGGGCTGCGGGCCGTTCTTAATTATGGGCATACCCTCGGGCATTCGGTCGAGACTTTGGCGGGCTACGGTCATTACAAGCACGGTGAAGCGGTTGCCATCGGTATGGTTCAGGCTGCAAGGTTCTCCGAACATTCCGGCTATTCCAGTAATGAAGACACGGAGAGGATTGTGACACTGTTGAAGCGTCTCGGTTTGCCGGTTGAACTGCCGAAGTTTTCGGCCAGTGAGTACACCGACGCACTCTGGCATGATAAAAAGGTCCGCGAGGGGGGGCTCAATTTTGTTTTCAACAAGGGTATTGGTGATTTTCATATTGGTAGGGTGACTGAGCTCACCACGCTGCTGGCAGTCTGCGGGATAGGAACGTGATTAATGGTTCTGAATTCGACTTCAACCGGGGCTGAGTTTAAAAAGCTTCAGGAAAATGGCAGGGAAATGGTTTCTACTGTGGAGTGCCTTATGGACACGGAGAATCTGGAGGAATTCGTGCTTGATGACGACGATCTGATGGTGGAACTGTCTGAGGAGGAATCCCCTGAGGATGAGTTTTCCTGGGAGGATGATTCTACTGCCGATGAGGGGGTACAGGATACTGTCACTTCCCTGAACACCGGAAATGAACCGCCCCGCGATCCCCTGTCAACGGCCACCCTGGCTGAGCTCTATGTCTCACAGGGGTTCCTCAGACGTGCATTGACTATTTACCGGGAGTTGATTGAAACCGAGCCTGATAATGAAGAGTTGAAAGCCCGGATGTTTGAAATCAAGGAAGCAATCGACAGGGACCAGCAGTCCGCGCGGGATCACGCTCTGGAAGGACTTCCCTCGTATGATGCCTCCGTTCCGGCTGCTTCGAACGCATCAGGGGCGCCTGTTGAAACTTGCGGCACGGGAGATGTGCTCCGAACTCTTGAACACTGGCTTGAGAATATCGGAAGGAGACGCTGATGTCATTTAAGATTACGCTGAAAACCATCGTGGAAAGTGTCGAAGGTGGTGTTGGTGCTATTATCATGGGGTATGACGGCATTGAAATCGATGCTTATGGCCTGGAGGATAGTGCCCTTGATGTCCAACTCCTGGCAGTGGAGTACGCCACAGTTCTCAAGGAAGTGAAGAAGACCGTCGAGGTTCTCAAATCCGGGGACATGGAGGAAGTGACAATCGCCACAAGCCTGTACCGGGTACTGGTTCGCGCAATCAACGATGAGTTTTTCGTCGTACTGGTGTTGCTGAGCGATGGGAATTACGGCAAAGGACGCTACCTGCTCAAACGTGAAACCCCTGCTTTGCTGGCAGGTTTGCAGTAGGAGATGGGGGGAACCGTGAATATTCTCGTGCTGCATGGACCGAATCTTAACCTGCTCGGAACCCGTGAACCTGATGTTTATGGCCGCGACACCCTAGGTGGAATTAACGAGGCTATCACGACTCTTGCTGCTGAGCTTGGCATTTCGGTAACATGTTTCCAGTCGAACTCTGAAGGGGAGCTGATAGACAGGATTCACACAGCCGCTTCCACGTGTGATGGTATTGTCATCAACCCCGCAGCTTATACCCACACCAGCGTCGCCATTCGCGACGCCCTTTCCGCTGTCGCCCTGCCTGTGGTTGAGGTGCACCTTTCAAATATCCACCGTCGCGAGGAATTCAGAACCCGGAGTTTCATCGCACCCGTGGCTGTCGGGCAGATATCAGGTTTCGGTCCTGACAGCTATCTTCTCGGCCTGAGAGCTGTTTTTAATCAAATTAAAAAAGGATTGTAATCAGAGTGGCAGGTGTGTTAAAAGACAGAATCTCTTCGACCAGGGAGTATCTGGAGAGGTTTGGCGTCGATGCCATGCTCTTTGTGGACCTCTGCAATATCCGCTACCTGTGCGGTTTTACCGGCAGTGATGGGGCCCTTGTCGTTACCCGCGAGGGAGGGATGTTCCTCACAGATTCCCGGTACACCACCCAGGCTTCCCAGGAGGTGACACGGTTCCCAAGCCGTGAATATCGGGGGAAGCTTGAGGGGATCGCCTCCCTTATTAAGGAGTTCAGGGCCGGCAAGGTCGGGTTTGAATCCGAGCACATGCCGGTGGCTCAGCTCAGTTCTCTGACCGATGTTCTGCCCGGGGTCGAGCTTGTTCCCATCGGTGCGGAGTTGGCTGCTCTCCGCCAGGTTAAGGATGCGCAGGAACTGGAACTGCTTGCACGAAGTGCAGAAGTGGCTTCCCGCTCCCTGCTCGGCATATGCAGCGAAATACGACCGGGGGCCAGGGAACGGGATGTGGCGCTCGCCCTTGAATTTGCCATGAAACGGGCAGGTGCCGAGGAGAAGTCCTTCGATTTCATTGTTGCTTCAGGTGTCCGCGGCTCCCTTCCCCACGGTAAGGCCAGCGACAGGATTATCGAAGCAGGCGAGCTGGTTACCCTGGACTTTGGTGGAGTATATCAGGGGTACTGCTCTGACGAAACGGTTACGGTAGCAGTCGGAACGCCCAATGACCGTCAGCGTGAGATTTACGGCATAGTCAAAGAGGCTCACGATCTTGCCCTGGCAGCAGTCAGGCCCGGTGTAACTTTCCGGGAACTTGACGCAATCGCGCGTGAGTTCATCGCCTCGCAGGGGTATGGCGAATATTTCGGCCATGGTCTGGGGCACGGGGTCGGACTTGAAGTTCATGAACAGCCGGTCGTGTCGTTTCGCAACGCAGGGGAGGTAGAGGCGGGAATGGTGTTTACCATCGAACCGGGCATTTACATTCCCGGTTGGGGTGGTGTCAGAATCGAAGATACAGTAGCAGTAACCACTAACGGATACCGTTGTCTGACGATAGTCCCCAAGGAATTGATGATTCTCTGACGAGTCCTGTCTGTCGGTCGATCACCGGGGTGAGGTCATCGCGGACCGGCTGTAGTTAAGGTTGTTATTTCAATGGTTAAAGGAGATTTGCACATGGATATCAAGGATATCAAGACACTGATAAAAATGGTTACGGAAACCGATATCACCGAATTTGAGATGGAAAATAGCGAAGAGAAAATTTCCATCAAGCGGGGGAGTGCTCCCCAGATAGTCCAGTATCAGGCTCCTCAGCAGTTTGCTATGCCCCAGATGGCTTCCCCCCTTGCTGCTCAAGTTGCTGAAAATATGGCTCCCTCTGCCGGCCCTGCAGTACCCGACAAAGGACAGGCGATCACGTCTCCGATCGTGGGTACATTCTATCGTGCGCCGGCACCTGATGCCGCTCCGTTCGTTGAAGTCGGTCAGATCATTGAAAAGGGAGAGGTCCTCTGCATAGTTGAGGCGATGAAGCTGATGAATGAAATCGAGGCGGAGTTCCGGTGCAAAATCATTCAGGCCTGCAAGGAAAACGCCCAACCGGTCGAGTTCGGCGACACCCTCTTCCTGGTGGAGCCTCTCTAGTCGTAGAGCCGCTGCATACTATACTTGCTTAATCAACCAATCGGAGATCCTTTGATGTTCCATAAAGTCCTTATTGCCAACCGCGGGGAGATTGCCCTGCGTATTATCCGTGCCTGCAAGGAATTGGGGATCAAGACCGTTGCGGTTTATTCCACTGCCGACAGTGAATCACTCCATGTCAAGCTTGCCGACGAGAGTGTCTGCATTGGCCCCGCCCCCAGCCTTCAGAGCTACCTGAATATCAACGCAATTATCAGCGCCGCAGAGTTGACAGATGCGGAGGCAATCCATCCCGGATACGGCTTTCTGTCCGAGAATGCCGCATTCGCCGAAATCTGCGAGAACTGTGGCATTGTTTTCATCGGGCCGTCCTCCGAAAGCATGCGCATCATGGGGGACAAGATCAGCGGTCGGCAGGCGGTGATCAAGGAAGGGGTTCCCATTCTTCCTGGTACCAAAGAGGGGGTACACGATGTCAACGAGGCGATCCGGATTGCCAAGGAGATCGGATTCCCCGTTATCATAAAGGCCACTGCCGGCGGAGGGGGAAGGGGGATGAAGATAGTCCATTCGCCCGCAACTCTTCCCAATGCCTTTGCAACTGCCCGGGCCGAAGCTCAGGCTGGGTTCGGCAACCCTGAAGTCTATATCGAGAAATACTGCGAGCAGCCGCGCCATGTGGAAATTCAGATTCTTGGCGACAAACACGGTAACGTGATTCATCTCGGGGAACGGGATTGTTCGATCCAGCGGCGGCACCAGAAGATCATTGAGGAGGCGCCTTCGACCGTCAGCACGCCTGAGTTGCGCAAGGCGATGGGGGAAGCTGCCGTTCGGGCTGCCAGGGCCGTTGGTTATAACAGCGTCGGTACCATGGAATTTCTTGTGGACAAGAACAACAACTTCTACTTCATGGAGATGAATACCCGCGTTCAGGTGGAACATCCCGTCACCGAAATGGTGACCGGCGTAGATGTTGTCAGAGAACAGATTTATTCGGCTGCAGGGCATAAGCTTCGTTACAAGCAGAGCGATATCAAGATTAACGGCCATGCCATTGAGTGCCGGATCAATGCTGAGGACCCTGTCAAGTTCACGCCGTCTCCCGGCAAGATCATCGGGTATCATCCTCCCGGAGGGCCAGGTGTCAGGGTTGACTCCTTTGTCTATGATCAGTATACCGTGCTCCCCCACTATGATTCACTGATTGCCAAGCTGATTGTGCATGCCGACAACAGGCAGGATGCTATCAGGCGGATGGCAAGGGCGCTGGATGAGTACATTATCGAGGGGATAAAAACGACGATTCCGTTTCACAAGCGGATCATGGCCAACAAAGATTTCATAGAAGGGAACATCGACACCAGTTTCCTTGAAAGGATTGTGCTGGAGTAGCCCATGGATTTTCCCGAAGAGTTGAAGTACAGTAAAGAGCATATCTGGGTCAGGCTTGAAGGGGGCAGGGCGGTTATCGGCATTACCGATTATGCTCAGCAGGAACTGGGTACCGTTACGGCGGTCGAGTTGCCGGATGCGGGTGACGATCTGGACCAGGACGATTCCTTCGGTTCCATTGAGGCGCGCAAGACGGTAGCCGATCTCTATGCACCTTTCAGTGGGCCGGTACTTGAGGTGAATGAGGAGTTGCAGGTATCGCCGGAGCTCGTCAATGATGATCCCTACGATGGCGGATGGCTGGTGACCGTTGGTGTTAACGACGCTGAAGAGTTGAATTCCCTCATGTCGGCAGAGGACTACATGGACTATGTCGAGGAGGACCAGGATTAACCGCTGCTAAAATGGCTTGTGCAAAAAAAAGAAGGCGAGAAATTCTCGCCTTCTTTTTTTGTTGGATACTGACCCTAGGCTTTCAGTCGTTTTGCCTTGAATAACCATTGTTCATAGTATAGGCTAAGCACTCTATTCAGAACGATAATTCCCACGGTATCGAGATACTGTTATGACCCTGCGCATCGGCCAGATTGGTTACGCCAATGTTACCCCCATATTTACCGCATTGATGCAGAATTTCCCCACAGTATCCTATCAGTTCGTGCGGGGTGTGCCTTCCCATTTGAATGCGCTTCTGGCTCGTGGCGAAATTGACCTCTGTCCGTCTTCTTCCATTGAATACGCCAAATCACCTGATTCATACTACCTTTTACCTGACCTCTCCATCAGTTCTGTCGGCCCTGTCAAAAGCGTACTTCTCTTTTCCCGGGTTCCCCTTGATGAACTTGAGGGGTGCACGGTGGGATTGACCACCGATTCGGATACGTCGGTAAACCTGCTCAGGATATTGATGGCCAGGAGTTATGGCTTTGCGAGCAGTTTTGAACGCACTTCCCTTTCACTGGACAAAGCACTTGAAGCCTTTCCCGCGATTCTCCTGATAGGTGATGCCGCCTTGCGGGGAAGCATGGTGGGGGGAGGGAAGTATATTTATGACCTTGGCGAAGAGTGGTTCCGGTTTACCGGACTTCCATTCGTATTTGCCCTCTGGATTGTCCGCAGGGAGGCGGTTGAAGGAAAGCATGGAGAGGTTGCCACACTTCTCTCCCACCTGAGGGCTGCCAAGCGTATTGCCTATGAATCTTACGATGCGATCGCAGCAACATGCGAGGAAGAGCGCTGGATGGGCCGGGAAAGCCTTGTTGACTACTGGCGGTGCATTTCCTATGATCTGTCTCCATTCCATTTGCAAGGTGTCAAGGAATTCTTTCGGCATGCAGCGGAGATGGGTATCCTTCCCCGCGAACCCCAAATTCGTATTTTCCCGGAGCCGTAGGGACTTATCGGGCATCTGTTTTGTTATTTGCGGATAAAGGAAAGAACCTGAATGCAAACTATTGACTGGCTTGATTCTCTGACCAGAAGATTAAACCTGAGCCGTGAAGCGGCTAATAGCGAGCATTCCTCAGAAATCATCGAGCGGATTGCGATTGTGGCCAAAACCAGATGGGTGCTTCTGTTGCTCATCGGTCTCTATTGCTGTTATGCGGGAGGTTTTTTTTATTTCAGCAAATACGGATTTTTCCTGTCCCTTTCCCAACTCACTTTCCTGCTTGTCTCTGTTGTAGGCGTTGCCTCGTATAATCTATTTCTTGAACGTGCTTCGCACCGAGTTGAAAGAGCACATTTCCTGAGTCTTCTGCAGGTAGTTCTGGATCTGCTGTTCGTATCCATCCTCATCCAGTTCAGCGGGGGGGTGTCCAGCTGGTTCTGGCCTGTTTATCTCATCGTTACCATAGAAGCATCCTACTTGCTGGAAAAACGTAGAGAAGTCTGGATAATCGGTGTCGTCGGCTCCCTGTTGTACGGGGCGCTTCTTGCGGGCCATTATTCCCAGCTGATCCCCTATATTATGATGCCGTTTGTTGCAGAGGGGCTTCATCATGACGTCCTCTATCTCATTCTCATGTGGTTCTGGGTCGTGATTCTCAATGCAACGGTGGCCTTCATCGGAACCTTCCTCATGAAGGTGATTCGCAACGATACTGAGGCTCTTCGCAGGAGCGAGGAGCGGCTGGTCAATTTCCTGGATACGGCGAATGATCTCATTTTCAGCATTGACTCCGACGGCAGGTTTCTTTATGTGAACCACGCCTGGCAGCGGATTCTCGGTTATCATCCGGACGAGATATCTTCGCTGAAGATGTTCGATCTCATTTCTGTCGAGAGTAAAGATCATTGCATGAAGGAATTTAGTGATATCCTTGCCGGCGGAAAGACCGATCCCCTCGAGGCCGTTTTTAAAGCACGCGACGGTCGGCAGATAACGGTAGAAGGCAATCTGACGGGCATCTTCAATGATGACACGACAGCGGCTATTTGGGGTATATGTCGTGATATAAGCGATCGTAAGCAGACCCAGGAACAATTATACCGGCTTGCCCATCACGACATCCTGACCGGTCTACCTAATCGTATCCTGTTCCTCGATCACCTGACGCAGGCCCGGGCTCTGGCTCACCGTCAAAAACTTCATATGGCCGTGCTTTTCCTCGATCTGGACCGTTTTAAAATCATTAATGATACACTGGGACACTCTATCGGCGATAAACTGCTCCAGTCAGTTGCCCAGCGGCTCAGAGAGTGTGTGCGGGAAATCGATACGGTGGCCCGTATCGGGGGAGATGAATTTACTATTGTGCTGGTCAACCTGAAAAGTGATTCTGACGCTGAAAAGGTTGCACAGAAAATATTCACGACCCTTTCTACACCGTTTAACATCGAAGGCCATGAGCTCTTTGCCACGACCAGTATCGGTATCAGCCTCTACCCCAAAGACGGGGAGGACCTGGATAATCTGGTCAAGAAGGCTGATATAGCCATGTACAACGCCAAGGGGTTGGGCAGGAACAACTACCAGTTCTACGATAGCGCGATGGATGAGGATGCCCATAGACGGCTGGTGATGGAAAACAGCCTGCGCAAGGCGCTCGATGGGGAAGAGTTCCGCCTCCATTACCAACCGAAGATCGATTCAACGAGCGGCGCAATAACCGCCATGGAGGCATTGCTCCGTTGGGTCCACCCCGAACTGGGACTGCTTCCTCCGTCGGAGTTCATTCCCCTCGCAGAAGAGACCGGTCTCATCGTCCCCATCGGCGAATGGGTGCTCTGCCGGGCGTGCCTGCAAAACAAGGAATGGCAACTGGCGGGACTCCCGCCGGTCCGGGTAGCCGTCAATCTCTCTGGCTACCAGTTGCAGCAGAAAAATCTTATGGAAGTGGTCAGACGGGCACTTGCCCAAAGCGGTATGGACCCTTGCTATCTTGAGTTGGAGATCACCGAAACGGTCATCATGCAGAACCCGGATTTTGCCATCAGCATACTGAGCGAATTGCAGGAACTCGGGGTGGAGATATCCATTGACGATTTTGGTACCGGCTATTCGTCACTCGCGCACCTGAAGCGGTTCTCGGTCAACACCCTGAAGATCGACAAATCGTTCGTTAGGGATGTTGAGATCAATTCAAAGGATGCCGCTATCGCGACAGCCATCATTGCCATGGGAAACAGCCTCAATCTGCGGGTGATTGCCGAAGGGGTCGAAACGGAAGGGCAGGTATCTTTTCTGAAGGATAACCTGTGTGATGAGATGCAGGGGTATTTCTTCAGCAGGCCGATGCCGGCGGACGAAGTTGCCGCCTTCATGCGTGAAAGGGTTACCGAACTTTCCCGGACTGCCAAAGGGGCTGACTCAGAGTAAGCCCTTCTCCTTGAGCATTACGTAATTTGCCAGAATTTTTTCGTGATCGAAACAGAGCATGGCGGGGAGAGCTGTCAGGGGAAAGACGGCAAGCCCGGCTGCATCGTCTGCAGCACAGGGAACCCCCGACCCCTTGGCCGCGTAAACCGTGGAAATGGTATGCATGCGCGAGTCCCGGGCCGGGTCCGAATAGCAACCCACCAGCCGGAGAGAAGTAATTTCGAGGGACGTCTCTTCACGGGCTTCCCTTGCGGCCGCATGTTCGAGGGGTTCGCCGTAATCCACGAATCCTCCGGGAAGTGCCCAGCCGAAGGGTTCGTTTTTCCTTTCGATCAACACGATTCCTTCAGCCATTTCTATAATGATATCGACAGTGGGAAAGGGGTTGCGGTAGGATCGGACCTGTGCGCCACAGGCAGGACAGGCCAGGTAGTCGCGGGGCATGTCTCCTCCGAGATGTTTCGGGAATAAAAAAAGGGAGGATAGCATCCTCCCTTTCTTATGATGTGCGGGGCTGTGTTACTTCTTCTTGCTACCACCCGAAGCCTTTTTGGAAGCCTTGAGCGGGTTGACCTTGGTCTCTTCGCTCTTGATCTCCACCTTGACGTGGGTTGCGAAGTTGCAGAGGCCGGCCAGCCATTTCTTTTCCGGTGCAGGATAGGCGCTGCAGACCCGGCCGATGGAGCCATCGACGATGCGCTCGCACCCTTCACAATTTTCTACTACCACCTGACAGGAGCCATCTGAAAAAACACACCCCTGCTTACCCCAGAAGGTACACTCGGTACCAGGAAGTACGGTTTGGCATTGCATAAACTCTCCTCCTCCTCTTCTTTTCGCGTGCCGCGTAACTGTCTATCAGTCAATGTAGCAATTTTGCTGGAAAAAAGTCAACAGGAAAAATCCCTTCAAACATCCCCTTTCCCTTGACTCGTCGAGGCCTATGTATTAACCTTTTCCTCAACAAATGAGCAATAATGCGGCATTGCAGCTGCATGCCCATGCACTGTCTTTTGTGTCGGACCTTTGACAAGGTATCCGCTGACTCGTTTCTTTTCCTGGAATCATTTTTTTTGCAGGAGAGTTGCATCTGCTGGCCGTTATTCCGTTGATACGTTTCTTATGCATTTATTTCATATCCGGGAGGGCACAATGTCACGTATAACCTTTGGAACCTCAGGCTGGCGCGGTATTTTGTGCGAGGACTTCATCTTCGACAATGTCAAGGTCGTCACCCAGGCCATCGCTGACCATATTGCCGACCAGGGGGAGAAGGATAAGGGGCTCATCGTCGCCTGTGATTCCCGTTTTATGGGGGACCGTTTTGCCAAAGAGGCGGCGAGGGTGTTAACCGGTTCCGGAATCAAGACGTTCCTCTGCAACCGTGACACGCCAACGCCGGTTGTGGCTTTTGAAATACTGCGCCGCAAAACGGCGGGAGCGATTAATTTTACTGCCAGTCACAACCCTCCTGAGTACAATGGTCTTAAATTCTCTCCGGCCTCGGGAGGGCCGGCGCTGCCTGAAACAACCCGGGACATCGAACGGCGAGCCAACGAGATGCTCGGCGAGTTCTGCTACAAGGAGCTTGATTTTGAGGATGCACGGCGCCAGGGGCTTCTGGAAGAGATAGACCCGCGTCCTGCCTATCTGGCAGACTTGGAACAGAAGGTCGATTTTGACGCTATCGGCCGGCTTGGCACCCTGGCGGTCAATCCCCTCTACGGCACTGCCCGTGGCTATCTGGATACGCCGCTTTTGGAGCGGAACATTCCGATCCGGCTCCTCAATGCCCATCGCGATCCCTATTTCGGCGGGTTTCCCCCAGAACCTTCCGAGAAGAACATACAGGATCTCATATCGCTCGTGAAGGGGGATCCGGCAATCAAGCTCGGCATTGCCACCGACGGTGACGCCGATCGATTCGGCATTGTCGATGAAGACGGGACCTACATCGAGCCGAACTACATCATTGCGCTGCTTCTCGATTATCTCGTCCGCATGCGTGGGATGAAGGGGGGCGTGGCGCGCAGTGTCGCTACCTCCCACCTGATCGATGCGGTCGCCCGGAAGCACGGGATCGAGGTCTACGAGACTCCCGTCGGCTTCAAGTATATCGGTGAACTGGTGACCCAGGACAAGATCATCATTGGTGGCGAAGAGAGTGCCGGTCTCACCATCCGGGGGCATGTGCCGGAGAAGGACGGCATCCTTGCCTGTTTCCTGGTTGCAGAGATGGTCGCCCGGGAGGGGATGTCGGTAGGTGCCCTCCTTGAGAGGCTCTACAGCCAGGTGGGGCGTGTCGTCACGAAGCGTGAAAACATAACCCTTTCGCCAGAACTGGAGGGGGCTTTTCCTGACAAGATGGGGGCCACACCGTCCGAAATCGCCGGGACGCGGGTCAAGGACGTTGTCACCATCGATGGGAACAAGTTTCTTCTCGAGGACGGCAGTTGGCTCCTTTTCCGCAAGTCGGGTACCGAGCCGGTGGTGCGCCTTTACGGCGAGGCTGCATCCCCGGAAAGGCTCAAGGATGTCATGGCTGCCGGAAAACAGTTCATCCTGAGCTGAATCAGCGCTTTGACAGGAAATGCAATGACGCGTGGTGAGATCATCATACCCACGCGTCTTTTGTTACAGGTCTATACTTGACTAAATTACTCAGGCAATGTATTTTGATTACGACGCGTACGACACCGGAACCGATGTCGTATCCGATGTCCAATAAACACTTCCGGGAGGCTTCAGATGTGGGATTACACTGACAAGGTAAAGGAACATTTCCTGAATCCGAGAAATGTGGGTGAAATAGAGAATGCGGATGCGGTGGGCGAGGTGGGAAGCCTGGCCTGCGGCGATGCCCTCAAGCTGTTCATCAAGCTGGACGATAATAAAGAGAGGATCGTGGACGCAAAATTCCAGACCTTTGGCTGTGGCAGTGCCATTGCCTCATCGTCGGCACTGACCGAAATGATCAAGGGAAAGACCCTGGACGAGGCCCTCGACGTGACCAACAAGGAGATCGCCGATTTCCTCGGAGGTCTGCCCGAGGAAAAGATGCACTGCTCCGTCATGGGGCAGGAGGCGCTGGAGGTGGCAATCGCCAAGTATCGGGGCGGTCCGGTGCCATCCCATGACCATGGCCATGATCATGAGCAGGAGGGAGAGATCGTCTGCAAGTGCTTTGGTCTTACGGATGGCTTCCTCAGGAAGGTCATTGCCAGCAACAAACTTCATACAGCCGAGCAGGTCACCCATTTTACCAAGGCAGGCGGGGCATGCGGCGGCTGTATCCCCAAAATCAAGGAACTGATTGCCGAGGTGCTCGGTGAGCAGGCCAAGGATGAACCCCGGAAGCCGGGCAAGTTGACCAACCTGCGCAAAATGCAGCTTATCCAGGAGACTCTGGAGAAGGAAATACGGCCACTCCTCTGGGCCGACGGCGGCGACCTGGAACTGGTCGACATTGCCGGTGCCAATGTGCAGATCGCCTTTCGCAAGGCGTGTGCCGGTTGCGTGTCGTCTGGCTACACCGCCAAGTTTGTGGAGCAGAAGCTGAAGGATCTGGTGAGTGACGACATCACGGTCGAGGAGGTGGAGGGATGAAAGAGATCTACCTGGACAACAACGCCACCACCAAAGTGGACGAGGCAGTGTTTGAGGAGATGCGCCCCTATTTCACCGAACTCTACGGCAACCCGAGCTCCATGCATTTTTTCGGCGGCCAGGTGCAGAAAAAGGTGGATGAGGCGCGCAATCGTGTGGCTTCTCTCCTCGGCGCCCAACCGGAGGAGATCATCTTTACCGCCTGCGGCACAGAGAGTGACAATTCCGCCATCCGTTCGGCCCTGGAGGTCTTTCCCGAGAAGCGCCATATCGTCACCAGCAGGGTTGAGCATCCGGCGGTCCTGACGCTCTGCCGCAACCTCAGCAAGCGCGGCTGCCGCATCACCGAGCTGAATGTCGACAGTGCCGGCAGGCTTGACCTTGGAGAACTTGCCAGGGCGCTGGATGATGATACTGCCATCGTTTCGCTCATGTATGCGAACAACGAGACGGGGGTGGTATTTCCCATCGAAGAGATCGGTGCCATGGTCAAGGCGAAGGGAGCCCTGTTTCACACCGACGCAGTCCAGGCGGTCGGCAAGATTCCCCTCAATATGGCAACTTCAACCATCGACATGCTCTCCCTCTCCGGACACAAGCTCCATGCACCAAAGGGGATCGGCGCGCTCTACCTCCGCAAGGGAGTGCCATTCCGGCCATTTCTGGTAGGGGGGCACCAGGAGCGGAGCCGCCGTGCCGGGACGGAGGCTACCTCCTCGATTATTGCTCTCGGCAAAGCATGCGAGCAGGCAGCCCTGCATATGGAGGAAGAGAATACAAGGGTTCTCGCCCAGCGTGATAGGCTGGAACGTGAGCTGCTGACCCTTATCCCCCACGCCCGCATCAATGGCGGAGGAGCGGAGCGTCTTCCCAATACCTTGTCCATCGCCTTCGAATTCGTGGAGGGTGAGGCAATCCTGCTGCTCCTCTCCGAACATGGCATTTGCGCCTCGTCAGGCAGTGCCTGCACTTCCGGATCCCTGGAGCCTTCCCATGTCCTGCGTGCCATGGGTGTGCCGTTCACCTGTGCCCACGGATCCATCCGTTTCTCCCTTTCCCGCTTTACTACCGATGCAGAGATCGACACGGTAATCCGCGAGCTTCCCCCCATCATACGGCGGCTGCGGGAGATCTCTCCGTTTGGCCGGGAGATGCTGGTGAAGTAGCCAACTTGAATGTTTTACGAAAAAGGGGTATGCGCAATCGCATGCCCCTTTTTTATGAAAAATGATGATTGTGTCCCGTAGATTCTCCTACCGGTGAGTAGGGGAGTTCTTGCAAATGGAGATGAGTGCTTCGAGAATGTTGGTCGTGGTCATGATGCCGACCAAGTCTCCTTTTGCGTCCACCACACAGAGACCGTAGAGCTTCTTGTCGTGGATCAGCTGCGCAGCGTCGGTCAGGTCAGTATCGGGAGTGACCGTGTAGGGTTTGGCATTCATCGCCTCTTTGACCGGGGTTTTCGACAGGAGATAGTGGACTTCCCACGTGTCGAGGGATGTCGCCTTGCTGGGTGTATATTCCTTGATCATCCGGTCGGTGATGAGTCCGACGAACTTTCCTTCTTTCATCACCGGCAGTCGGCGTACGTTCTTTTCCTTCATGAGATGGATGGTCTCGATGATGCTGGCGTCGGCGTCGATGGTAATGGGGTTCCTGGTCATCCATTTTTCGACTTTGGTCATTATGGCTTCCTCCTGTGGGGTAAAAACCCGTGCAGCCCGGAAATGGACGCCCGCAGAGGGGCGCCTTGAAACGTTACATCCCCAGGAATGCCTTTTTCACATGTTCATCGTTGAGAAGCTCTTCCCCCTTGCCGGTCAGGACAACCCGACCGGTTTCCAGGACGTAGGCCCTGTGGGCGATTCGCAGCGACTGGTACACGTTCTGTTCGACCAGGAGGACCGTGACTCCCTGCTTGTTGATCTCCTGAATGATATCGAAGATGAACTTTACCAGGAGGGGGGCAAGCCCGAGTGACGGTTCGTCCAGCAGAATCAGTTTCGGGTTTGCCATGAGTCCGCGCCCTATGGCGAGCATCTGCTGCTCACCGCCGGACATTGTACCACCCAGTTGCTTCTCCCGCTCCTTGAGGCGGGGGAAGAGCTGGAATACCCGGTCGATATTGGCGTCCCGATCGGGGCGGGCGCTCTTGATGAAAGAACCCATCCGGAGGTTTTCCACGACGGTCATTTCGGGGAATATCTTTCTCCCTTCCGGAACCTGTACGATTCCCATCTCCACCACTTCGTGGGGTTCGTGCCTTGCCAGATCGATTCCGTTGAAGGCAATGGAGCCGGATTTCCACTTCACGAGTCGGGACACGTTTTTCAGGGTTGTTGACTTGCCGGCACCGTTGGCGCCGACCACCGTCACGATTTCTCCTTCGTTCACCGTCAAATCCACGTCCCAGAGGACTTGCATGTCTCCATAGCTGAAATTCAGTTTGTCGATATTAAGCATGGAAATCCCCCAGGTAGGCCCGTACCACTTCCGGATTATTGACAATCTCCTGTGGTGTCCCTTCGGCAAGCTTTTCGCCCGAGTTGATGACCACGATCCGGTCCGATATCCGCATGATCGCCTTCATGTCGTGCTCGATGACCATCTGGGTAATACCGCCACCTTTTTTGATCTCCAGTATCAGTTGGATGATTTCGTCGCTTTCGGCAGGATTGAGCCCCCCCATAACCTCATCGAGGAGAAGGAGTTGGGGCTGGGTGGCCAGGGCTCGGGCCACCTCCAGTTTTTTCTGTTCGCCGATGGGGAGTCCGCCGGCCGGGAAGTCGGGCTTGTTCTCCATCCGGACCACTTTCAACTGTTCCATGGCCAGTTCACGAGCGGTCTTGAGAGAATTTGTCCGGCAAAGGGCGCCGACCATGACGTTGTCAATGACCGACAGTTTTGCCAGAGGGCGGACTTTTTGCCATGTCCGCACCATGCCGAGCCGGCATATCCGGTCGGGCTCCAGGCCGCTGATTTTTTGTGCCTTAAAGATCACCTCTCCCCGAGATGGCGGATAGTAGCCGGTGATGCAGTTAAAGAGAGTGGTTTTCCCGGCGCCGTTGGGCCCTATCATCCCCATGATCATCCCCTCCTCCAGGGAGAAGGATACATCCGAGTTGGCTGCCAGGCCGCCAAAGAACTTGCTTACATGCTTTATCTCAAGAATGGTTGCCATGGTCGCTACCCCCGTCCTTTCTGCACCGTCAGCTTCTTTACCCAGCCGAGGACGCCGTCGGGCATGAAGAGGATGACAACTACCACAAGGATGCCATAGATCAGGGCATGTGCATGTGCCAGGTTTTCCTTGAGAAACGTCCCTATTGCTGATCCTTCGGACGTGAGACCGGTCTTGAAGATCATCCCGGCAATCAGGTCGCTCCGGAGTGCCTCGGAGAGCGGAACCAGCACCATCGCGCCAATCACCGGCCCCCAGATGGTACCGATGCCGCCGATTATGCAGACAAGCACGATCTGGACTGAAATATCCAGGTTGAGGACCGTCGACGGGTCGATGTATCCGATGTAGATGGCGTAAAAGCTGCCGGACAGTGAGGTGAAGACCGCTGAAAGGGCGAGGGCAATGTTCTTGTATAGCGGCAGGCTGATGCCCAGCGAATGGGCAGCATCCTGATCCTCGCGGATCGCCTGGAAGTAGTACCCGAGTTTCGAATTCTGGACCATCCAGGTGACCAGGATGGTGACAAGGGTGATAACCAGGCCGACGTAGTAAAAGGGTACCTTGGAGAGAAAATCGGTCACAACGGTATTGCCGATCTTGAAAACCGGAATCTCCGTGATAAGAATCCCTTCCGCGCCGTTGGTTATGTCTTTCAGATTTATGGCGGAGAGCCGCATGATTTCTGCTACGGCGATGGAGGCCAGGACGAAGTAGGGGCCCTGCAGCCGGAAACAGATCGAGCCGATGATGAGCGATACCACCAGCGCGACGCCGATACCGGCCAACATGCCATACCAGGGGGGGATCTGTTTGTACTGCATGAGAATCATGGTGGTGTAGGCCCCGGCGCCAAAATAGGCTACATGGCCGATCGAGTACTGTCCGGTATAACCTCCGATGATGTTCCATGCCTCCCCCTGGATGGTGGAGAGGAAGAAGAGGATCATGATATGCAGCGTATAGGGGCTCTTGACGAAGCTGGGGAAGAGGAAGAGCCCCGCGAGGACCGCCAGTCCCAGGGCTGTAGCAACCGGCGAGGTGCCGGCTGTGGTGCGAATGAGCGCTAATGTCGATTTCATGGCCGTCGATCCCCCTACATTCTGGACTTGCCCATCAAGCCGGCGGGCTTGAAGAGCAGGACGAGGAGGAAGAGGACGAAGACAACCACGTCTTTCCATCCGGAAGAGATATAGACAGCGCTCACGGATTCGGCGACGCCGATGATGATCCCGCCGAGAGTCGCGCCAATGATGCTTCCCATCCCCCCGAGGACGGTGATGATGAAGGCCTTAAGGGTGAATATTCCACCGATCTGGGGAAAGATGTAGTAGGTCGGGGAGATGAGTGCGCCTGCAGTGCCGGCCAGCGCTGATCCAATGCCGAAGGCGAGGATCGACATCCAGCGGACGTTGATCCCCATGAGCTGTGCGGCTTCGCGGTCCTGTGCCGTGGCGCGGATCGCCTGCCCGGTGTTGGTTTTCAGCAGGAACCAGTAGAGAAGCAGGGTGATGGCGGCTGTGATGAGGAATGAAATGGCAAGTGGTGAGGAGATCGAGATGCCGGCCACGTTGAAACTCTCTGACGAATAGGAAGTGGAGATAATTTTATAGTCCGAGGTAAAGATCAACATCATGGTATTGCTCATGATCAAGCCCAGGCCGATGGTGAGCAGGATCTGGTTCTGGGGGTGCGCTCCCAGCATCCGGTTGATGAAGACCTTTTGCAGGAAAGCGCCGAAGAGGAACATGAGCGGGATCGTGATGACAATGGAGACGAACGGATCGATACCGAGTGACGAGAAGAGGGTGTAGGTAAGGTACATACCGACCATCAGGATATCGCCATGGGCGAAGTTGATAACCCGCATGACACCAAAGATGATGGTCATGCCGATCCCGATCAGGGCATACACCCCGCCGATCAGAATGCCGCTGATGAGTGATTGCAGTAATACCATCATAAAACGTTCTCCAGGAGGACGGGTAGGGGCAGGCCCCAGTGCCTGCCCGTGAAATGGGCACCCACAGGGGGGTGCCCCTACCGTTTATGCTGTTATTTCCACTTCGGGAACGGGAATATGGGCTTTTTCGATGCAAACCTGGTCGGGAAGACAGTTTCGATCTGGCCGTTCTGGATCTGAAGAATCAGCATCTGGTGCCTGTTCTGGTTCGTGAACCCATCGTAGTCTTCAAACTTGACATCTCCCATGATCCCTTTCCACGAACCGCTCTTAAGTCCTGCCCTGGTCTTCTCACGGTCACCGCCATTCTTGCTGGCCGTTTCTGCCATAATCAGCATTGCCTCGTAGGCGCAGGCTGCGTGATAGGTCGGCTCTTTGCCGAACTTGGATTTGTAGCGGTTGAAGAAGTTCCTGGCACCCGGCCAGTTCACGTCTTCTGTCCATTGCGTGGTGGAAAAGACATTATTTGAGATTTCCTTCTCTTTTGCGAACTGGACGGTGGTGAAACCGGCGCCGCCACCGAGGAACGCCTGGGGCTGAAGGCCTATTTCACGGGACTGGCGCATCAGGAGGATGGCATCTGCCACATAGGAGACCATAAAGACCAGGTCGGGTTTCTGGGCCTTGATCTTGGTCAGGGTCGAACGGTAATCAGGGGCGCCTTGGGAATAGGGTTCATCGGCCACCACTCTGATTCCCTTCCTTGCCACATATTCCTTGGCGGATTTCGTGGTTGAGGTGCCGAAATCGGTGTTCTCATAGATGAAGGCAATGGTCTTGGGTTTTCCCATGGCCAAGGCTGCGTCGATGAGGGAGGAGGCGTACTGGTCCGCCGGGGCATTAAGCCGGTAGACGTACTTCAGGTGCTGACGGGTGATCTCTTGCTTGGCTGCGACTGGCACCAGCAACGGCACTTTGTACTTCTCCGCCAGTTTGGCGACGGCGTTGGCGCAGGCAGATGTATAGGGGCCGACTACACCGGCGACACCCTGGCCGGCAAGCTTTTCCATGGCACTCATAGATATCTGTGGCTTGCCGGTGTCGTCCTCTTTCAGGAGTTGTACGTTAATGCCTTTTTTCTTCAGGTCTTCGATGGCGAGGGTGACACCGTTGGACAGGTTTTCACCGATGGGGGCCTCGGGGCCGGTAATGGAATTAATGAAGCCGATCTTCACGTTGGCTGCCAGAGAGAGTCCCGGCAGTGCCAGGCAGAATGCCAGCACTAAAACAATACCTCTTTTCATTGTCGTACCTCCTTATATAATATGTAACGCTGTTTAAGTGTACCTGCTTTGGGAATAAACTCAAGAAATGTACCATAACGGAAAAGGCTCTTTCCTTGGGTAAAGCGTAATATTAAAATAAAAAACTGTTTTATTTATCTGGAGCCAGCATGCATTGATTTCTGCCTGTGCTAATATGCTGTAATTATGGCGGTTGCGTATGCCGATAATTAGAGGTGTACAAAACCGGCCATCTGGTTGTTCGAGGGCTTGCAAGTTTAACGGTGGAGCAGTAATTACCTGTTGACTTGCCCCGGTGGCTGCATTAAACAGGTTGTAACTTTTGAGAACGAGGTTTACGGAATGGGGTATCGCAACCTGCAGGAATGTGTGGTGGAACTGGCGGAGAAGGGTGAACTGGTCCGGATTGAGGCGGAGGTCGATCCGAATCTGGAAGTCGGGGCGATTCAGCGCCGTGTCTACCAGGCAGGTGGGCCGGCGCTTCTCTTCACCTGCGTTGCCGGTTGCCGTTTCCCCCTGCTCGGCAACCTGTTCGGGACCATGGAGCGGACCCGCTTCATCTTCCGGGACACCCGCCGGGACATGGAACGGCTGGTGGCACTCAAGGTCAATCCGCTTGCGCTCCTGAAAGAGCCTCTGGCCCTTGCCCGCACCCCCTTTGCCGCCCTTCATCTGCTCCCCAAAAAGGTTCTCACCGGGCCGGTCCTCTCTCGCACCACTACCATCGACCAGCTCCCCCAGCTGAAATCCTGGCCCGACGACGGTGGCCCCTTCATTACCCTCCCCCAGGTCTACTCGGAAAGCGCAGTCCGCCCCGGCATCCGCCATTCGAACCTGGGGATGTACCGGGTTCAACTGTCGGGAAATGAGTACCGGCAGAACGAAGAGATCGGCATCCACTACCAGATTCACCGGGGGATCGGTGTTCACCACGCCGAAGCGCTGGAGGCGGGTAAACCGTTCAAGGTAAGCATCTTCGTCGGCGGCCCGCCATCCCTGTCTGTCGCGGCGGTCATGCCCCTCCCCGAAGGAATGCCAGAACTCGCCTTTGCCGGCCTTTTGGGTGGACACCGGCT
Organism: Geobacter sp.; assembly: GCA_003574885.1. GTDB lineage: Bacteria > Desulfobacterota > Desulfuromonadia > Geobacterales > Geobacteraceae > Geomobilimonas. Next base: position 222,888 of record PJFC01000003.1, on the reverse strand, counting down.
GGAGATGGTCTGCCGCCCCGGCGAACTACCCATGCCGGCCGAGGCCGATTTCTGCATTACCGGCACCATCGATCCGGGAAAGACCCTGCCGGAAGGGCCTTTCGGCGACCACCTGGGATACTACAGCCTGGCCCACGATTTCCCGGTGCTCCGGGTGGAGCAGGTCTGGCATCGCCCCGACGCCATCTGGCCCTTTACCACCGTCGGCCGCCCCCCCCAGGAAGACACCACCTTCGGTGCCTTCATCCACGAACTTACGGGAGACCTGATTCCCCAGGTGCTTCCCGGTGTCAAGGCAGTTCATGCGGTAGATGCGGCAGGTGTCCATCCCCTTCTCCTCGCCATCGGTTCCGAGCGCTACGTCCCCTACAGCCGGGAGCGGGAGCCCCGGGAGATCCTCACCATCGCCAACGCCATTCTTGGCCAGGGTCAGCTCTCTCTCGCCAAATATCTCTGGATCTGCGCCCACGAGGATGCGCCGGGACTGGATATCCACGATATTCCTGCCTTCCTCCGGCACATGCTGGAACGGGTCGACTGGCGGCGGGACCTTCACTTCCAGACCCGTACCACCATCGATACCCTCGATTACTCTGGGGAGGGGCTGAACCGCGGTTCCAAGGTAGTCATTGCCGCCGTGGGGGAGAAACTCCGGGAACTGCCGGCGGAGCTTCCTGCCGACCTCCGCCTGCCTGAAAAATTCACCGCTCCCCGTCTCTGTCTCCCCGGTATCCTCGCCGTGCAGGGACCGCCCTGCACCCTGTCCTGCGGGTGTGACGACTCCGACATGGCGGCATTCTGCGACTTTTTTGCCGGTCGCAGCGATCTGGCTACCTTTCCCCTCGTGGTCATCGTGGACGACAGCGACTTCACCGCCCGCACCCTCAATAACTTCCTCTGGGTCACCTTCACCCGTTCCAACCCCGCCAGCGACATCCATGGCATCGGTGCCGCCAGCCGCTGCAAGCACTGGGGGTGCGCAGGGCCGCTGGTCATCGACGCCAGAGTGAAGCCGCATCATGCGCCGCCGCTTGTTGACGATCCCGAGATAGAGAAGAGGGTGGATGCCCTGGGGGCGCCGGGGGGACCGTTGCATGGCATCATCTGAGGGAGCTGTTTCTTGAATTTGGATTCGTCGAGAGCCAGAAGAAGGAGAGTTGTTATGGACGTGCTTGAAGCCATCTACACCCGCCGGAGCGTACGGGATTACACCGATGAGCCGGTAACGCCGGAGCAGGTGCAGGAAATACTCAGGGCCGGCTCCTGGGCGCCGTCGGGACTCAACAACCAGCCGTGGCGTTTCGTTGTGGTGCGGAGCGAAGGGAAACGGCGGGAACTGGCCTCTCTTACAAAATACCGGCGGATCATCGTGGGGGCGTCCGTCGCTATCGCCGTCTTCAGTGACCGGGAGGTGATGTACAACGACACCAAGGACCACCAGGCGATGGGTGCCTGCCTGCAGAACATGCTGCTGGCCATCCATGGGTTGGGACTGGGTGCAGTCTGGTTGGGAGAGATAGTAAGCCGGAGTGCCGAGGTTAACGCTGTACTTGAACTGCCGGCACGCCACGAGCTGATGGCGGTGCTGGCGGTGGGGCATCCGGCGTCGCGCAATCAGCGGTCGAGCCGGAAGGGGATGGAGGAGTTGCTGCTCAAGGAGTTCTAGCCGGGGATTTTCCCCGGCTGTTTCAAGCCTAAACCTCTACTTCAATCTTTACCTCTACCTCTGCCTAACCGATCCTTCTCGCCACCAGCGTCGCACTGTGCTCCACCTTCACGGGGCTGCCGGCCGCCTCCAGGCCACCCTCGATCTGGAGCTTGCAGCCGGGGCAGTCGACCGCCACCGTCTTTGCTCCCGTGGCCGCGATGTTTTCCAGCTTGTTTTTCAGGACCTCCTGGGATATCTCCGGATACTTGATGGAGTAGGAGCCGCCGAAGCCGCAGCACTTGTCGCAGTCAGTCATTTCGGCGATTTCCACACCTGCCAGTTCCTGCAGGACCTTTCTCGGTTCCTCATGCACCCCGCACCCCCGCTTCAGATGACAAGCATCATGGTAGGTGACAGTCTGTGGGACTTTGCCAGTCCCCAGTCTCCAGTCCCCAGTCTCCGCCTTTCGCGCCGCCAGTTCCGAGAAGTTGAACGTCTTTGCCGCCAGCCGTCGCGCCTTTTCTGCGTAGACCGGATCGTCCGCCAGCAGTTTGCCGAAGTCGTGCTTCAGGGACATGGTGCAGGTGGGGCAGATGGTGACGACGTAGTCCGCCTCTTCCTTCAGAAGCACATCCGTGTTGATTCGCGCCATGTCCCGCGCCACCTCCATCTCACCCGAATAGCGGGCCGGGATACCGCAGCAGGTCTGCTCCTGAGGGAAGGTGACAGTGTAGCCGAGCTTCTCCAGACTCGTCACCGTATCCCGACACATCTCCGGATAGACGAAATCCGCCAGACACCCCGAGTAAAAAAGAACCTTTTCCCCTTTGCTTTTACCTGTACCTGTACCTGTCTCAACCAGATCCCGGAACGGTCTTTCCGCAATGGGGGGGAGCGAACGGTTGGCGGTTTCCCGGTTGAGGACGAGCGGCAGATGCCGGATGCGTCCCCCTTCGCCCTGGAACGGTTTCTGGGCCAGGTAGGCGGTCCGGAGTGCGGCGTGGAACAGTTTCCGGTTCTTCATGAGGGTGCCGAACAGAAACTTCTGGCCGAACGGTTTCCTGATCCTGTCCCGCAGGTCGACGATGAGTCCCTCGATGTCAATTTTCGCAGCGCAGACCTCGTTGCATTTCCTGCAGCCGATGCAGAGCTTGAGGATCTCCTCCGCCTTGTCGAAGCCGTGGAAGAAGGGGGTGAGGACGAGTCCTATGCCTCCCACGTAGATGTGGCCGAAGACGTGTCCTCCCACCAGCTCGTAGATGGGGCAGACGTTGGCGCAGGCGCCGCATTTCACGCACTTGAGTGCCTCGCGGAAGGCGGGGTCGGCGGCAAGGCGCAGGCGTCCGTTGTCGAGAAGAACGATGTGCAGCTCGCGCCCCTCATCCCCCGTCGGTCCCTTGATGAAGGAGACATAGGAGGTGATCTTCTGGCCGGTGGCGTTCTTGGGGAGGATTTCGATGATGTCCAGGGCTTCCGTGAGCGACGGGACGATCTTTTCCACCCCGACCAAGGCAATATGAGTCCGGGGGAGGGTGGTGACGAGCCGGCCGTTCCCCTCGTTGGTGATGATGCCGAGGGTGCCGCTGTCGGCCATGGCAACGTTGGCCCCGGACATTCCTACCTGGCCGGTGAGGAAACCGCTCCGCAAGGAGTCGCGCGCAGTCTGGACCAGGGAGGGGATATCGGGGGGGCATTCCCGGCCGGTTTCCCGGCTGAACAGTTCCGCCACTTCCTCCTTGTTCTTGTGGATGGCAGGCATCACCATGTGGGAAGGGCGTTCCCCTGCCAACTGGATGATCCATTCCCCCAGGTCGGTTTCCAGGCAGCTGACGCCGTTTCTTTCCAGATAGTGGTTCAGTTCGATCTCCTCCGAGGTCATCGCCTTGGACTTGACGAGGAAGTCGGCATTTTTCGAACGGATGATCTCCAGAATGGTCCGGTTGGCGTCGTCCGGGGTGGTGCAGAGGTGGACCCGCGCACCGGCCTTTTCCGCACTGGCGGTGAACTGCTCCACCAGGGCTGGCAGCTGCTCCAGACCTGCTTCCTTGAAGCCGGATATCCTCACTCGCAGTTCCTCGAAATCCATCCCTTCGAACGCCTTGGCCCGTGCCACGGGGTAGGCGGCGGCGAAATTCTTGAGAGCCCGGCGCAGGAAGGTGTTGTCGAGTTTCTGCTGGATCAGTCCCTTGTCCATGACGCGTCTCCTTCCATCATGAGGATGTGCAGCTCCTTGGGCCCATGGACGCCGATAGTGAGGACCCGTTCGATATCGGCGGTGCGGGAGGGACCGGTGGTGAGGGAGAGATAGGCGGGAGAGGGGCGGTTGAGGTTTTCCGCCAGGAGTCCGGCCAAGTCGGCCAGGGTTGGAACGATCGTAGTTATGTCGAGTAATACCAGGTGCACCGGTGGAAGAGCAGTGGCACTCCGGTCCGTCGGGTCGGTGAGTTCCAGCAGGAGGCTGCCGGTGGCGGCGATGCCGGCGCGGGCGACGCTGATGCCGGCACCGGCGACGGCGAAATCAGCGGGTTCGGCGAGGGTGAGGTCCGGGAGTGCCCGGCGGAGAGCCGGCGGCAGGGTAGGGGCGGCGACGGTGGTGGTGCCGGTTACGGATGTCACGTAGCCGGCCCCGTCGATCAGAGTAGTAAACCGTTTTACAATGGCACCCACTGCTTCTGCAGCAATCTGGAATCGTTCTACCATTACGCACCTCAATGAAGTGGCATTACCAAAAATTATTTACAGAATAATGTATAAAACGCCACGAGTCAACCGGAAATAGCGGCTTTTTCAAAAAGACCTTGACAGGAAAAAAATAACTTGTTAATTGGTATAACAACTTCGTAAAACCGTGTTGCATTATTTGCCATACGCAGCGCAAGGAAATGTCGGATACTACCATCGGTCGCTCGTCTCTAACCAATTACGAGAAAATGAGAATCAACTTTAAAGACCCATTCCCTAGCCGGCTTGGGGTGATGGGCGAGGTAATGTATGGAACAGTCATTTGTGAACGATTTGCAGAAGATCGTCGGTGAGCAATTCACCCTTTCGGACAAGGAGTCGCTGGCGGTCTATGGTTATGACTCGACGCCGGAACTGGAAAGCCTGCCCGGGGCAGTGGTGCTACCCGGCACGACGGGGGAGGTCGCCAGGGTTATGTCCCTCTGCCATGGCGCCGGCATCTGTGTCACCCCCCGCGGTTCGGGGACCAATCTCTCCGGCGGCTCACTTTCGGCCGGCGGGGTGGTCCTTCAGACGAGCCGCATGAACCGGATCATGGAGATCGACGAGGAGAACCTGACAGCCACGGTTGAGACTGGGGTCATTACCAGTGCCCTCCACCGGGATGTGGAGGCGCGGGGGCTCTTCTACCCACCCGACCCGGGAAGCATGAACATCTCCACCATGGGGGGGAACGTGGCGGAAAACTCAGGCGGGTTGCGGGGGCTCAAATACGGCGTCACGTCGGACTACGTCATGGGGCTTACCACGATACTTCCCAATGGCGAACTCCTGAAAACGGGGGGTAAGGCGGTCAAGAACGTGGCGGGGTACAACCTGAACGACCTGCTTGTCTCGTCAGAAGGGACCCTCGGCATCTTCACCGGGGTGATGGTCAGGCTGATCCCCAAGCCCCAGGCGAAGAAAACCATGCTCGTCCACTTTCCCGAACTGGAGCAGGCGGCTTTGACCGTCTCCCATATCATCGCCGCCCGGATCATACCGGCCACCCTGGAGTTTCTGGACAAGGTGACGATCAGGTGCGTAGAGGATTACGCGAAGGTGGGGCTGCCGCTGGACGTGGAGGCGGTGCTGCTGATCGAGGTGGATGGCCACCCGGCGATGGTGCAGGACGATGCCGCGGCCATACGGGCCATCTGCGAGAAGCACCGCTGCTCCTTTTTCCAGACCGCCGCTACGGCAGACGAGGCACTGAAGCTCGCCACCGCCCGGCGGGTGGCCCTCTCCGCCCTGGCCCGGGTCAAGCCGACCACCATCCTGGAGGACGCCACCGTCCCCCGGAGCTGCATCGCGCCGATGGTGAAGCTGATTCAGGAGACCGCACGGAAATATGACCTCACCATCGGCACCTTCGGCCATGCGGGGGATGGCAACCTCCATCCCACCTGCCTGACCGACGAGCGGGACAAGGACGAGATTTCCCGCGCCCACCAGGCGTTTGCCGAAATCTTCGATGCGGCCATCGCCATGGGGGGGACCATCACCGGGGAGCACGGCGTTGGCCTGGCGAAGAAGAAATACCTGCCGAAGCTGGTGGGCGAGACGGGGATCAGGGTAATGCGGAATATCAAGGGAGCATTTGATCCGAAGGGGATTCTCAACCCTGGAAAAATTATTTAGACATGGCGCAGATTTTGTTCTGGTTTAGCTTCAAACCTACCGGTTGTGAAGTTTCGGGTTCTGGCAAGGCGGACAAGGAGGCCCGCGGAGGCGTAGCAGCGCTACGCCGCACAAGTGGCCTCAGCAGTCCAACGCCGCCAGGTTCCGGAAATTCGCAACCGTTCTCCCACGGCCAAGGTGGAACATAGGGAAACGGATTCATGGGCTACGAAAAACTGATCAACTGCATGCGCTGCGGCATGTGCCTCCCCCACTGCCCGACCTACAAAGAGACCTTCCTGGAGACCGCCTCTCCCCGGGGGAGGGTGGCGCTGGTGCGGAAATTCCAGGAGGGGGATCTGGAGGGGAGCGAACGGTTCCTCGACTACCTCTCCCTCTGTCTCGACTGCCAGGCCTGTGCGTCCGCCTGCCCCTGCGGGGTGAACGCCGGCGAACTGGTTGCCGAATTCAAGTGCGAGAAGAAGGACCGGGATGGACTCTCCTTCATGGAGGAACTGGTACTGCACTGGCTCCTTCCCCACCCGGATCGTCTGGAAGCGGCTGCTTACCCCCTGAAGCTCTACCAGCGTTCCGGCCTGCAGAAGGTGGTGCGCAAGCTCGGGCTGCTCAAGATGTTCCCTCCCCGCCTGTCGCGGATGGAGGGGCTTCTTCCCCACCTGCCGGCGCAACCGCTTCGGCGGACCCTTCAGGAAGTGACGCCGGCTCAGGGGGAAGAGCGGGGGACCGTCGGTTTTTTCCTTGGCTGCGTCATGAGCCTGGTCTTTTCCGAGGCGAGCTTCGCCACCGTCCAGCTCCTTTCCGCCCTCGGCTACCGGGTTATCACCCCGAAGGCCCAGAAATGCTGCGGTGCGCCGAACATGCTCGCCTCCGACCGGGCGGGTATGGAAGAGATGGCCCGCTTCAACGTGGAGCTGTTCAGCAGCTACGACCTGGACTTCATCGTGACCGATTGCGGCGGCTGCGGCGCCGAGCTGAAGAAGTACGGCCACCACCTGGAAGACGATGGCCAGGCGGCTGTTTTCAGTGCCAAGGTGCGTGACATCTCCCAGGTGCTCGTCGAAGGTGCTGCGCTGCTCGGGCAAAGGCTGCGCCCTCTGCCGTACCGGGTCACCTACCACGATCCCTGCCACATCGCCCACTGCCAGGGGATCAGGAACGAGCCGCGGCAGCTTCTCCGGATGGTGCCGGGGCTTGACTACCGGGAGCTTGACGACGCAGATGCCTGTTGCGGCAGTGCCGGTACCTATAATATCGAGCGCCCCGAGATGGCCGACCGGGTGCTCCTGCGCAAGATCGACACGATCCGGAAAACCGGTGCCGACTACCTGGTGACGAGCAATCCCGGCTGCCTGCTGCAACTGAAGCAGGCCCTTGCCAAAACGGAACCCCAGGTCCGGGTTATCCATCTGACCGAACTGTTGCAGGCGAGCATTAACGGCTGATTTGACTGAAGCTGTCCGGAACACGCAGGATAACTCCACCTGTCCGCAAGGCTCATGTACCGCAATCTTGTTGCCATTGGTGGGGTAATGTAGTATTAGAAAGGGCTGAAATCAGCCCTTTTTTATTGGAACAGTATGAATTTCAAACCGATCAAACCGAAGAAGGTTTCCACCCAGATAGCTGACCAGATCCGCACCTCGATCCTGGCCGGTGAGTTCAATCCCGGCGACAAGCTCCCCCCCGAACGGGAGTTGGCGGAGATGTTCGGCGTTTCCCGTCCGTCGGTGCGGGAGGCCCTCAACATGCTGGCGGCATCGGGGCTGGTGGAGTCCTACCAGGGGGGGGGGACGGTGGTCAAGTCTCTGGTGGAGACCTCAGCCGGCAATACGCTCTCCGATCTCATCAAGGTGGAGCGGGCACGGGCGCTGGACGTCGTCGAGGTGCGGAAGGGGATGGAGACCTGGACTGCCTATTATGCGGCCCAGCGGGCCCTTCCGGAGGATGTGCGGAAATTGGAGGAAGTCGTTGCCCAGATGGAGCGGAATCTGGACGGGATGAAATCATCACAGGACCTTGACGCCAATTTCCATATCATTGTTGCCCGTGCCACCCACAATGTGGTCTGGCAGCACCTCATGCAGAGCATCTTCGATGCCATGCAGGAGTTCCAGAACAGCGTCTGGCGGGCGGTCTACATTAGCGCGGAGGACCACCGCACCCTGTTCGGCCAGCACCAGGCCATCTTCCTCGCCATTCGCGACCGGGACCCGGAGCGGGCTCGGGACGCCATGCTCGCCCACCTCACGTTTGCCGAACAGCGGAGCAGCGCTTACGTCCGGCAGACAAAAAACTGAGAGTACCATTCATATGAACATGAAAAGGCCCCCCCGTTTCGTCAGGTGGGCCTTTTTCCGTTCATGCAGTTACCTTCCAAAGGGTATGTTTCGGATTATTCGTCCGGCTGTGTCGCCTCGTATTTATAGCCGACGCCATAGACCGAATGGATGATGTCTGCGTCGGGGCTTGCTTCTTCGATCTTCCTGCGCAGCTTCTTGATGTGGCTGTCGATGGTGCGGTCGCTGACGATGCGCTGGTCGGGATAGATCCGGTCCATGAGCTGCTGCCGGCCGTAGATGCGGCCGGGATTGGCGACCAGGAACTGCAGCAGCTTGAATTCCACCGCCGTCAACTCCAAGTTGTGGCTGTTGAGTGTTGCCTGCAGGCGTGGCTCGTCGAGAACCAGTCCGGATGCCTGGAGTGTCTGCCCCCCGCCGGTACGGCGCAGGACCGCCTTGACCCGTGCTACTACCTCCCGGGGGCTGTAGGGCTTGCAGATGTAGTCATCGGCTCCCAGTTCCAGTCCCAGCAGGCGGTCGATTTCTTCTATGCGGGCGGTGACCATGATGATCGGTACCGACGAAAAGGTGCGGATCTCCTTGCAGATCTCCAGCCCGTCCCGTCCCGGCAGCATCAGGTCGAGCAGGATGAGATCGGGCCTCCGCTCCCGGACCCAGGGGACGACCTCTCCACCATTTGAAAGGCAGAACGGCTCAAACCCTCCCTTTTCAAGGTAATCACGCAGCAGTTCCGCAAGCTTCAGTTCATCCTCAACAATCAGTATCTTCCCGGTCATCGGTTACTCTCCGCAAGCGGCAGTGCCACACTGATCCCTATTCCCCCCCGTGCCGAATGCCGTGCGGTGATGGTGCCGGCATGGGCTTCGACGATGCTTCTGCAAATGGCAAGGCCAAGTCCGGCTCCACCGGCAGCCCGGTTACGGGATGTCTCCACCCGGTAAAGCCGGTCGAACAGCCTCCCCAGATCTCCCTCCGCCACTCCCGGCGCCGAATCCTCCATATCGACCGTCGCCACACCGTCGCCGCAGGCGAGGCTGATGGCAACTTCTCCTCCCGGGTCGGTGTATTTCAGGGCATTGTCCAGCAGGTTGGCAAAGAGCTGGTGCAGCCGCTCGGCGTCGGCGAAGATCATCGCCGGTTTTTCCCAGGGGATGGCGGCAGTGAGCTTGATGTTCTTGCGGGCGAATTCCTGGCGATACGGAGCGAGTGCGGTGGAGAGGAGAACGGTCAAATCCATCTCTTTCTTGTGATAGGCCAGCGCTCCCAGGTCGGTGAGGGAGAGCTGGTAGAGGTCTTCCACCAGTCGCCCCAGCCGGAGCACCTCCCCATGGAGAGAGTGGATTGCCGTCGGGGTTGTCGGACGGATGCCATCCTGAAGGGCCTCGATTTCTCCCCGCAGGACGGTCAGAGGGGTACGCAGCTCATGGGAGATGTCCGCCACCCACTGGCGCCGTGCCTGCTCGTTTTTCTCCAGGGTCAGGGCGAGGGAGTTGAAATCGCGTGCCAGATGACCCAGTTCGTCGCCGAAGGTTACCGGTACCCGTACGGCGAATTCCCCGGCGGCCAGGCGGTCAGTCGCCGCTGCCAGTGCCCGTATCGGTCGGACCAGGCGCTGTGCCAGGAGGAGGGAGAAGCCGGCGGCCACCAGTACCACCATCCCGGCCACCAGGGCAAGGGCGAATTTCTGCTCTTTCAGGAAACGGACCTGGTGCTCGTCGGACAGCTGTTTGCGCGGCAGGAGCCCCAGGTATCCCACGACCCGGTTCTGGTACTGGAGTGCCCTGGTCACGGTATTTACCGGGATGTCCGTCGGACCGACCAGCGGCTGTTTGTCGGCATCGAGCAGGAAAACCCGCATAACGAAGCCACGCCTCAGGTGTGGGGGGAGGGGAGGGCGAGAGTCCCTTCCCTTCTGAGGAGAGGCGTTCGTATCTCCCCGCCGCGGTCGGTCCGGCGTGCCCGGCTCATCGTCGGGGATTGACGCGACAAGGATGCGACGCCATGCGTCCGGGGTGTTTTTCAGGAAATCCCAGCTTTCCTGCGTCGCGTAGCGCTCTTCCAGCTGTTCGGCAAGCCTGGTAAGTCGCGTCTGCTCAAGACTTTCGACATAACGCCTGAATCCCCGGTCGATGTTCCACTGCATGATGAGGAACATGCTGACTACGGAGAGAAACGCGGCGGCCAGGATTGCAAGGAAAAGCCGCTGGGTGATGCCGATCTTCATGTTCTACCCCACGTGAACTCACGCTTCTTTTCAGTAACTGCTGATTGAACATTACCACAAGAAATCGGCGGATAACCATCATCAAAATGGTGCATTGTCGTCTTTCCTCATTTCCTCCACAATTGCGCCACATTTCCCTGGTATCTGTATTTCCAACGCACGACGTCGAGTTGGTGGCGTCCATAATGGAGAGACGAAAGGAGAACAATCATGAAACGACAGATCATCATTGGCAGCATGCTGGCGGCAACGCTGGCGGGTGGGAGTTTTGGTGCGTGGGGTGTCTGCGCTGCAGCCACCAGACCGGCGAAAGGGGATAGGGCTTGTGGCGAGCCGAGGGGAGGGATGTCACCGGAGAAACGTCTTGCCCATATGGCCAAAAAACTGGGGTTGAGCGATGCCCAGCAGGGGCAGATCAAGGCGATCTTCGCCGCCGAGCGGGAGAAGAGCAAACCGCTCATGGAAAAAATGAGGGACTACCGGCAACAGATGCGTGACGCAGCGAAGGCCACCCCCTTCGACGAGGCGGCGGTAAGGTCCGTCGCTACGAACCGGGCACAGACGGAGATCGAACTGGCCGTGTCTCGCGCCCGGGTACGGAACCAGATCAACGCTCTCCTCACCCCCGAACAGCAGGCGAAGCTGGAAAAACTTCGCCCTCCCAGGAAGCAAGGCAGAGGTATTCCGCCCCATCCCGATGGCGAGGTGCCCCTTCCCTGAGGCAAAAAGGCCACATTAATGACCGGGATGCCGAACGGGCCAGTGACGTCATGCTTGTCCAGCTCACCTTTGTCGAAAGAGAAGAAGCATCTATGTCAGGTTGACAAAAGCCTGCTATAAGCCTTCACCTCAACATGGAAAAGCCCACCCGCTACGGCAGGTGGGCTTTTTTTGTTTAACCAGCCAAGCGGCCTTGTCATTCGAAAGTTTCATGTTATGTTGGTACATGCTAATAAAATTTGTCGTGAAAGGAGATGAAAGAGGGGGTACGTACTCGTAGCCAGGTAAAATCCAATGCAGTAAGAGCCACAATAGTAAGGAGGAACAGCATATGGCACTGTCTCGCATCATCGCAATCACTGCCATCGTTTGCATGGCGGCAGGTACTGCAGGCGCGGCGGATCTTTCCGACCAGGAACAACTCGGCAAATCGATATTCTTCGACGAAGCGTTGTCCAGCAACCAAAACCAGTCATGCGCTTCCTGCCATAACCCCACCGCCGGATGGACCGGCTCCACATCGGAAGTGAACGCAGGTACCGTCGTTTACGAGGGATCAATCCCCGGCAGCTTCGGCAATCGCAAGCCACCCAGCTCGGCCTATGCCACCACCAGCTCCATCTTTCATTACGACGCCAAAGCAGGGCTGTTTGTCGGTGGCAACTTCTGGGATGGCCGCGCTAGGGGTGAAAGGCTGGGGAATCCGGCAGCCGAGCAGGCGCAAGGCCCGTTTTTGAACCCCCTGGAGCAGGCCCTGGGGGCAGCGACCGACGTGATCGACAGAATCTGCGGCAGCAGTTATGCGGACCTTTTTCGTACTGTCTGCGGGTCAGCTGCCTGCGACCAGGCGAACGTGAATGAAGCATATGATTGCGTGGGGCTCTCCGTTGCAGCCTTCGAGGGGTCTTTCGAGTCAAATGCCTTCTCTTCCAAATTCGACGCTCACCTGAAGGGGAAAGCTCGCCTGGCACCTTCCGAACTGCAGGGGTTCGCCCTGTTCATGGGCAAGGGCAAATGCAACAAATGCCATGTCATCAGCTTCGGCAAGAAAAACGGACCGGCGCTGTTCACCGACTACACCTTTGACAACCTCGGCATTCCTCGCTATCCGGACAACCCGTTCTATACTGCCGCCCCCGGTTTCAATCCTGACGGATACAACTGGATCGATCCCGGCCTGGGAGGCTTCCTGATGACACGCGCCGAATTTGCTGCCTTTGCTGATGCAAACTACGGCAAACACAAAGTGCCCACACTGCGCAATGTTGACAAACGGCCCTCACCCGATTTTGTCAAGGCTTATGGACACAATGGATACTTCAAAAGCCTCAAACGGATCGTTCACTTCTACAACACTCGCGACGTCCTGCCCCGGTGTGACTCATCCGTTACGGACGCTGAGGCTGAAGTGATGGGGTGCTGGCCGCCTCCAGAGGTCGCTGCCACCGTGAACACGGCAGAGCTGGGCAATCTTGGCTTGGACGACGCCGAGGAAAATGCTCTGGTGGATTTCATGAAAACGCTGACTGACGGATATCAGCAGTAATCCGTTCATTTTCTGCATGCAGAAACGCCCCGGTCATAAAAGCCGGGGCGTTTCACTTGCATTGTGTATCTTCCCCAACTCCCACCACGCCGATTCTTTGACAATCCCGAAATATTGACTACTCTTGCAAGCAGAGCCCGCGCCATTACCCTTTTTGCCAAGGAATTCCGATGCAGACCCTGCTTGACCTGTTCCAGACCTTTGCCCCTCGCGGAGAGCAGTGCGCCCTGGTATTTCGCACCGGTGTCCGCCGCCTCTCCCTTTCCTACCATGAGCTTGCCGAGTTTTCTCTCAGTATGAACGGGTGGCTGGCTGCCCAGGGGGTGGGGGCAGGGGACCGGGTGGTCATCTGGGGTCCCAATTCTCCCTGGTGGGTGGTTGCCTTCTGGGGACTCACGGCCCGGGGAGCGGTGGTGGTACCGGTGGATTTCATGTCGGGCCGGGAGCGGGCCGAGACCATTGCCCGCCTGACCGATGCCCGGCTGGTCATCCAGAGCCGCTTCAAGGCGGAGCGGCTGACCGGCTGGCCGACGGTCATGCTCGAAGAACTCCCCCACCTGCTGACGGAGACGCCGCCGCTGGCAGCAACGGCTTCTCCCCGGCCGGACGACATGGCCCAGCTCATCTACACTTCGGGGACTACCGGCAACCCCAAGGGGGTAATCCTCACCCACCGCAACCTGATGGCCAATATCCTCCAGGTAAACGACCATATCCCCGTCGTGACTGACCGGTTCCGATTTCTCTCCCTTCTCCCCCTCTCCCATATGTTCGAGCAGATGGGGGGCTTTTTCACCCCCCTCTATCGGGGAAGTGCCATCGTCTATCTCCGTACACTCAAGCCGTCGGCCATCATGGAAGCGCTGGCGGAGGAGGACGTCTACGCCGTCATTGCCGTCCCCCGCCTGTTGCAGCTGCTGCAGACCTCCATCATGCGGGAACTGGCGGCACATCATCTGGAAAAACCGGTCGGCTGGCTGTTGGAGCGTTCGGCGGGGCTCTCCCCGGCCACCAGGAAACGGCTCTTCTTTCCCATCCAGCGCAAGTTCGGCCCCCATTTCACCCTCTTCGTCTCCGGCGGCGCTCCTCTCGATCCGGAGGTGTTCCGGTTCTGGAGCGGCCTCGGTTCCACGGTGGTGGAGGGGTATGGACTGACCGAATGCTCGCCGGTCCTGACCGCCAACACCATGGAGCGACAGCTGATGGGTTCGGTCGGTGCCCCGCTGCCGGGGGTGGAGGTGAGAATCGAGGATCGTCAGATACTGGCCCGCGGGGAAAACGTCTTCCCCGGCTATTATGGCAATGACGAAGCTACCAGCGCCGCCTTTACACCCGATGGCTGGTTTCGCACCGGTGATCTTGGGGAGATCGATGCCGAGGGATGGCTCCATATCCGTGGGCGGGAGAAGGAGCTCATCGTCACGGGGGCGGGGATCAACGTCTATCCCGACGAGGTGGAGGGGGTGCTCGGGAGGGTGAAGGGGGTGCGGGAGGGGTGTGTGATCGGTCTCGACCGGGGTGCGGGGGAGGAGGTGCATGCGGTCCTCATCCTGGACGGGAGTGGCCGTCCTGCCGACGAGATCGTCCGGGAGGCCAATGAAGGGCTCGATTCTCTCCACCAGATCACCGGCTTTTCCCTCTGGCCCGAGGCGGAATTTCCCAAGACTACCACCCTCAAGGTTCGCAAATTTCTGGTGAAGGAGAAGCTGCAGCAAGGGCGGGAAGTTACGGGAGGTGTGACTGCGGACCTCCTTGTCGGTCTCATCGCCCGTGCCACCGGTGCTTCCCCGGCGGATATCCGTGAGGAATCATTCCTGGTTGCGGATCTGGGGCTTACCTCCATCGGCCGGCTCGAACTGGTCAATTTTCTGGAGCAGGAGTTCCGGCTCGACCTGGAAGATTCCCTCATCGGGCCCCAGACCCGGGTGAGCGACCTTCGCGTCCTCGTTACCCGGCGGGAAAAGGTGGAAAGCCGTGACCAGTTCCGGTTCTGGCCGAACCGACCATGGGGACGCTTCATTCGGATGGTCTGCGACCTCGTTATTCACCGGCCGCTTCTTGCCTGCTACGTCCGGTTGCGGGTAGAGGGTTCCCAGCGGCTGACGGACCTGAACGGCCCGGTGCTGTTTGCTGCCAATCACCTGAGCTATTTCGACCAGCCGACCATCATGTCTGCCCTGCCAGGTTCCCTGCGCTACCGTACCGCCACGGCCGTCTGGGCCGAGTTCTTCTTCCAGAATTTCAGCAACATCTTCCAGCAGATATGGAAGCGTTCCACCTACGAGTACGGCACCATCGCCCTCAATCTCTTTCCCCTCCCCCAGACACGGGGCTTTCGCAGCTCTCTCCGCTTCATGGGGCGGCTGGCAGACCATGGCATAAACCTGCTGGTCTTCCCGGAAGGGGAACGGTCAGAGGACGGCAACCTGCTTCCGTTCAAACAGGGGCTCGGCATCATGGTCCAGGAACTGGAAATGCCGGTGGTGCCGGTCAGGATACGGGGGCTTGAGTATGTCTACCCCCGCGGGGCGTCCTGGCCGAAGCGTGGTGACGTGACGGTGATATTCGGCGAGCCGCTCCGCTTCCGGGGGGAAGGGGCGGAGGAGATCGTTGCCGCGACGCGGCGGGCGATAGAAGCATTATGAGATGAGCAGGTGGCGCTATCCTGCGTTCGTTCCGGGATCCCATTTCTGTGGTTCTAAGGCTCATTACGCAGCAGCCGATCAACTCGCCCTTTGGGCTCAAACAGGATCGGCTACTTTTGCTCCATTTCGCCAAGAACCACGACGAAACAGCGATTAGTCGCTCCCTACGGACAGCGCCACCTGCAGTCAGTATGAGTGGATAGGGGCCAACCATGGAGTGGTACCAAACAAGTATTACTGATACCCTGTCCGAACTCGGCTCGTCTCCCGGTGGACTCACTGCCGAGGAGGCAGCGGCGCGCCTGGCTGTTCACGGTCCCAACGAACTTGTGGAGAAGCGGGGCCGGACGTCGCTGTCCATGCTCCTTGCCCAGTTCATCGATTTCTCCATCCTCGTGCTCCTCGGGGCAGCGATCCTGTCGGCGGCGGTGGGGGACCTCCACGACGCCCTGGCGATCCTGACCATTGTCGTTCTCAATGCCGTGATCGGGTTTATCCAGGAATACCGGGCGGAAAAGGCGATTGCCGCCCTGAAGCGGATGGCCGCACCTTCGGCTACGGTGTTACGCGGCGGCGTGCCGGAGCAGATACCGGCATCCCTGATCGTGCCGGGGGATATCGTGCTTCTGGAGGCGGGGAACGTGGTGCCGGCCGATCTGCGGCTCATGGAGGCGGTACGGTTCCAGTCAGAGGAGTCGGCCCTGACCGGCGAATCCGTTCCGGTCGAGAAATCAGTTGCACCCATAGCCGGAGAACGTCTTCCCCTGGGGGACCGGACCAACCTGACTTACAAGGGGACGGTGGTGGTGACCGGCCGGGGGAGGGGAGTGACCGTTGCCACCGGCATGGAGACTGAACTGGGGAAGATCGCCGCCATGCTCCAAGAGACGGGAGAGGTAAAGACCCCCTTGCAGAAGCGGCTGGCCGGTTTCGGCCGGCGGCTCGCCCTGGTGATCCTCCTCATCTGCGCCGCTGTCTTCATGCTCGGATTCCTCCGGGGAGAGCCCCCCCTCCTCATGTTTCTTACCGCCGTTTCCCTTGCCGTTGCCGCCATTCCCGAGGCGCTCCCCGCCGTGGTCACCATTTCCCTCGCCCTCGGGGCGCGCAAGATGGTGCAGCAGAACGCCCTCATCCGCCGTCTGCCGGCGGTGGAGACCCTTGGCTCCGTGACCCACATCTGTTCCGACAAGACCGGTACTCTTACGTTGAACCGGATGACTGTCGAACAGGTATGGCTGGAAGGGCGACTTCTTTCCCCGATTAAACTGCCGGCACCGGCAGGCCCGCCTGCCACGACCCCCGGTGAATGGCTGCTGGCGGCGTCAGCCCTCTGCAATGATGTACATTACGATGGCACGGCGGCGGGGATGGGGGACCCCACCGAGGTGGCCCTCTACGCCATGGCTGCTGCGGGGGGATACGGCAAGAAGGAGCTGATTCAGCGCTTCCCCCGACTGGCCGAACTCCCCTTCGATGCAGAACGCCGGTGCATGACCACCTTTCACCGGGGGGAGAGCGGGGTGGTCTCCCTTACCAAAGGGGCAGCAGAGGTGGTGCTGGCTCGCTCCACGCACCTCCTGACTGCTGCCGGTCCCAGCCCCTACGACCGGGAGGAGTTGCACCGTGCCAGTGAGCTCATGGCCGATCAGGGACTGCGGGTGCTGGCGCTGGCCATACGCCGCTGGGAAGGGGTGCCCGACCTGCTCGAAACTGATGCGGAATCGGAGCTTACCCTCATAGGTCTGGTCGGGATGCTTGATCCTCCCCGCGAGGAGGCGGTGGCAGCCGTGGCCCTTTGCCGCGGGGCGGGGATAACACCGGTTATGATCACCGGCGACCATCCGGTTACAGCCCGGGTCATCGCCCGGCGGGTCGGCATTCTCACCGATGGAAGTGAGATGGTGCTCACCGGCCGGGAACTGGCGGACCTGTCGCTGGAGGAACTGGAGCGGGAAGTAGAGCGGGTGCGGGTCTACGCCAGGGTCGCCCCGGAACAGAAGTTGAAGATCGTCCGGGCGCTCCAGGACAGGGGATATTATGTCGCCATGACCGGCGACGGGGTGAACGATGCGCCGGCCCTGCAGCGGGCCGACATCGGGGTCGCCATGGGGATAACCGGTACCGATGTTGCGAAGGAGGCCTCGGCCATGATCCTCCTGGACGACAACTTTGCCACCATCGTCAAAGCGGTCAGGGAAGGGCGGCGGATCTACGCCAACATCCTCAAGTTCATCACCTATTCCATTACCTCCAACGCCGGCACCTTGGTCGCCATCTGCTTTGCCCCCCTGATCGGGCTGCCGCTGCCGCTCCTTCCCATCCAGATCCTCTGGCTCAACCTGCTCTGCGACAGCCTCCCCGGTCTGGCACTGACGGCCGAGCCCTCCGAGCCGGACATCATGGAACGCCCCCCCGTGAAACCGGACGAAGGAATCTTTGACGGCGGTCGCGGCTGGTTCATCGCCGGATTCGGTCTCCAGATCGGAATTGTTGCCCTGTTCCTCCAGCATTACGCCATGGCCAACGGCATGGCGTGGCAGACCATGGTCTTCACCTTCCTGGTTGCGAACCGGATGGCTGTGGCCTTTACCGTCCGCTCCGGCCATCAGTCTCTGCTTGTGATCGGGTTTTTCAGCAACCGGCTGCTCACCGCTGCCGTCCTTTTCACCCTTCTGCTGCAACTGGCGGCAATCTACTTGCCGCTGTCCAACTCCGTCTTCATAACGGTTCCCCTTGCTTCCGTCGAACTGGCCGTCACGCTTCTCCTCGCCGTCGGCATGCTGGCGGTTGCAGAGGGTGAAAAATACCTGTACCGGCTGTTTCGCTCTTCCACAAAGATACGTGATAAAAACCTTCACTTTTAAACTGTTGACATCAACGGTATGAGAGGATTACAAAGAATTTATCCCTGTGTACTTTATGCAGGGACTTTTTACGTGCAGGAACATTTATTGTCCTCCCTGTGAGAGTGATTTCTCCCCCGGGGTGAATAAAACATGCAAGAGGATTGACCCGTGAGTGTAATTTACCTGTTGGTATCCGCCCTTTGCGCCCTTGCCCTGGCGTACCGTTACTATTCGGCCTTCATTGCCGCCAAGGTGTTGATGCTTGACGACCGGAATATCACGCCGGCCGTTACCTGCAATGATGGTAAGGATTACGTCCCCACGAACAAGTGGGTTGTTTTCGGACATCACTTTGCGGCCATTGCGGGGGCGGGGCCGCTGATCGGACCCACGCTGGCGGCCCAGTACGGCTGGGGACCGGGGTTTTTCTGGATACTGCTGGGTTCTGTTTTTGCCGGTTGCGTCCACGACATGATCATCCTCTTTGCGTCGGTCCGCCATAAGGGGCAGTCCCTGTCGGTTATCGCAAAGAAGGACGTGAGCAGTCTTACCGGCGTGACCACCGCGTTCGTGACCCTTTTTATAATCATCGTCGCCCTGGCCGGTCTTGCCGTGGCAGTCGCGAATGCCCTTTACAACAACCCCTGGGGCGTGTTCACCATCGGCATGACCATTCCCATTGCCATGGTGGTCGGCGTCTATATGTTCAAGATCAGACCGGGCGCGATCCTGTCCGGAACTGTCTTCGGCGTTGTCGCCGTGCTTGCCGCCGTCTATTTCGGGGCACCCCTTGCAGAATCTTCCTTTGCCGGATGGTTCACCTTCAGCAAGGAGAGCCTTTCGGTCATCCTGCCGGTCTACGGTTTCTGTGCGGCGGCACTGCCCGTATGGCTGCTGCTCGCACCGAGGGATTACCTCAGTACCTACATGAAGATCGCCGTTATCGGAGGGTTGGCGCTCGGGCTTTTCTTCGTCAATCCTACCGTGCAGATGCCCTTTGTGACCCAATTCATTGATGGCGGCGGGCCGATAATCCCCGGACCGGTCTGGCCCTATGTATTCATTACCATCGCTTGCGGCGCCATCTCAGGATTTCATGCCCTGATCGGCTCCGGTACGACCCCCAAGATGCTGGAAAAGGAAAGCCAGCTACGCATGGTGGGGTACGGCGCCATGCTGACCGAAGCGTTTATCGGCCTGATGGCGCTCCTTGCTGCCGTGACACTTGTTCCCAATGATTACTTTGCCATCAACACGTCGGCGGCCGCCTTTGCAAAGCTCAACATGCCGGTCAGGAACCTGCCGGAGTTATGCAGCCTCGTGGGGCTCGATGTCGCCCATCGCCCCGGCGGGGCGATCTCGCTTGCCGTCGGCACGGCGTACATCTTCTCCCATGTCGGTGAGGGGCTGCAACACACGATGAAATACTGGTTTCAGTTCATCATCATGTTCGAGGCGCTGTTCATCCTGACAACGATAGATGCCGGAACCCGGGTGGCGCGCTACATCCTGCAGGATATCCTGGGAAACATCTATAAACCGCTCAAGCAGACAGACTGGATACCCGGCGTCATACTGACGAGCGGTGCCGTTTCCTTTGCATGGGGGTATATCCTCTACACAGGGGACGTCTCGACCATCTGGCCCTTGTTCGGGGTGACGAATCAGACGCTGGCGGCGCTGGCACTGGCTATCGGGACAACGATCATCATCCGGATTGCGGCGAAGAAGTCCTACGCCCTCATCACGGCGCTGCCGTGTGCCTTTATTACTGTCACAACATTCGCGGCAGGTTTCATGAACATCAACCTCTACCTGGCTAAAGGGATGATGCTTAACACCGTTCTCAGCATCGTAATCCTTGTTCTGGTGATGGTCATAATCGTGGAAAACGTGCGCGTCTGGATAACGCTCCTCAAGACGGAGAAGCCGGTCGGCATGAACGACGAGCGGGAGATAATCTACTGCCCGGTCGTCTCCGAACATGCACCCGACGATCTGCCGCTAGCGTAACATGCTTTGTCGATCTGCATTCGTTGTGCCGATTGTGAATGAGGCGAAAAGTGATATATTTTGCGGATGGAAACGATTCGTAAATTACCTGATCCCGGGATATGTCGAACACGTCAACTATTTGATACGTCGTACTATCTGTGTCTTGTAGAAGACCCGATCTCCTGCCCGCAGTTGAACATGATCCATGGTGAGAATATGTGCAATCATTACCTCAGGCTTAACTTTTCGATGGTCGAAACGAGCAAATAATCCCATCATCCCACGCGAGGAATATCCAGATGAATAAACGAACCAAAATCGTAACTTTTACTCTTGCCATTCTGCTTGTCGGCAGCATTGCCTATGCGGCAGAAAAGAGGAAGCAATCAAGACCGGCGGCTAAATCCCTCGATTCAATTCCCGAAGAAGCTCTGGCTGCCGAACTGTTGGAGTCAACGGATGAGAGACCGGTAAAAACTGTTGATATTGCTGATGTGAGCCTCCCTGATGCTGACAAGGGAATTATCAAGGTCCATGTCATAGCTGATCAGACCAAGGAATAACGTACGCTTTTATATGATTGATACAGGAACCCTTGCCATCAGCCGGGGTCCTTTATTGCCATCCATTAATTGACATTATCAGAATATCCATGTATACCGGGACATCCTGCCACAAGAATTGAGATGACATGATCTTCCACCCACCGTGCAATTTCATCTCTCGTACCCCCACCCGCATAATCCTCCGGGTTAAGTTGTCCCCTGCCTGCGTACCCTCTTCATTCGATTGCTGGAGGGTATGACGTGAAGACAGTCATCAAAATAGTCATACCGCTCCTGGTTATTCTGTTGCTCCTGCTGTCTGCAATAGCAAAAGACCCTCTTCGTCTATTTCAACCCCATTCTGAACAGTTACCTTCTCAAGGCACCACAGCAGTCTACTTCTCTCCCAACGGAGGAGCCACTGAGGCCATCGTTAACGAGATCAATTCAGCAAAGTCCGGGATTCTGGTTCAGGCCTACTCCTTCACATCCAAGCCCATAGCCAAGGCCCTTGTCGATGCACGGAAGAGAGGAGTTGAGATCGAGGTAGTCCTGGACAGGAGCCAGAGAAAAGAAAAATACACCTCGGCAGACTTTGTAGCCCATGCAGGAATACCTACGTATATAGATGATAAACACGCTATTGCTCACAACAAGATAATGATCGTGGACAGAAGCACCCTGATAACGGGAAGCTTCAATTTCACGAGAGCCGCTGAGGAGAGGAATGCGGAGAACCTGCTGGTGATCAAGGGTAATAAGGAGCTGGTGGACAGGTATATCGGGAACTTTGAGGAGCATAAGGGGCATTCCGAGGCATATCAGGGAAAATAATCGAAGGATAATGACTCAATTAACAGAAGGCCGAAATGCTCCAAAAAGTAATCTCAGGTGGTCAGACAGGAGTAGATCGGGCAGGACTGGATGCAGCTTTGAAAGCTGCTATTCCTGTTGGCGGTTATTGCCCAAAGGGAAGGATAGCTGAAGATGGAACAATACCTGCAAAGTATCCGATGATCGAGCTGGAATCACCCGATACCTATTACAGGACAGAGCAGAATGTCATCAAATCCGATGGAACGTTGATCCTCAATAAAGGCCCCCTGTCCGAAGGGACAAAGCTCACCCGGGACTTCACGGTAAAATATGGTAAACCATGCCTCATCGTGCAGCTTGAGAAGCCGATAGACCCGGTCATTGTAACCCGCTGGATACGTGAACAATTCATAAGCGTGTTGAACATTGCAGGACCAAGAGAGTCAAAATTACCAGAAGGGATCTATAACGAAGCATGTACCTATCTCGATAAAGTATTCACCAGACTAAAGGAGACCACCTGATGCCTACACTGTTCGAAATGACAACCGAGATCGTAAGAGCCCATGCAGGATCGACCCAGATGACTACCGAAGAGATGATAGAGGAACTGCACAAGGTCCACGCTGCACTTCAAGCCCTGGAGTCGGGTAAGCCCGCGGCAGAAGAAAAGCCCGCACTTACCGTAAAGCAGGCATTCAGGAAGGATGAAGTGATCTGCATGGTATGCGGCAAAGGAGGGATGAAGACCCTCAAGAGACACCTGGCCCAGGCACATGACCTGAAGCCCGGTCAATATCGTAAGCAGTTTGGCATTCCATCCACCCAGAGTTTATCAGCCAGGAGCTATTCTGAGGCGCGCAGGAAGATGGCAGAGGAGAGAGGCTTGGGTGATGTCCTGGCTAAGGCCAGGGCGGCAAGGGACGCGAGGGCACAGGTCAAGAAGGCCGCAGTGCCGGCAAAAGCGCAGAAAACCAAAGCGCCTGCCAAGGCCGGGAAAGCTGTACCTCCCAGGACGGCAGGTAAAGCGAAAAAGTAGCAACAGATTTGCATTTATCCATGTTCACATGATGGGGAATCCTGCGTTATGTTGATGACTTCGGAAACAAAGAACTTTACAGCGGAAAATGTAGGAGCATTTTTTGACCTTTTCCAGGGTTTTGCATTCTCCTGCTCTGCTGACCGGAAGATCCTGTCGATGAACCAGAAGCTCAAGGCCTTTATCGAAGAAGGAATGGCGGATGGAAAGTTCTGCTACGATATTCTTTTCGGTCTCGACAAACCCTGCTCCTGGTGCCCTGAGGAGGCGATGCTCCGGGGAGAATGCACTGCCCGTGACATCCTCAGCCCAAAAGACGGGAAATGGTACCGTACTATCCAGTCTCCCGTCATCTCTCCGGATGGTGCGGCCAAGATCGTCCTTTGCTGGGACGTCACCGGAGAAAAGGAAGCCCTGCAGGATCGGGACATTTTCTCTTTCCTCCTCAGCCAGGCCAGTGACGCAATATTTCTCGTCGATGCCGTCACCAGTAGAGTCATCTATGCCAACGAAGCTGCCTGCCGGCACCTTGGGTATACAGCGGAAGAGCTGACAAAGCTGCGGGTAATCGATTTCGGCGAGAATGTTCAAGACTTGAAGTCCTGGGATGAACTCCAGTTGCAACTGCTTCGCACGGGGGATGTCTATATCGAAACCCGTCAACGCCGGCGCGACTCGTCCACGATTCCGGTGGAAATTCATGTCAGGAGGGTCACTTTCCACGACCGGGACTACTGCGTTTCCATCGTTCGGGATATCTCGGACAGGATTCGGGTAAAGAGTGCCATGATCGAGGAAAAGAACAAGCTTGAAGCGGTGCTCAAGGGACTTACCGATGGCGTTATGATGGTCGATCGGGATCTGTGTATCGTGTTCCAGAATCAGGTTCACCGCCAGAAACAGGGGGATCATGCCGGCGAGTTATGCTACCGGGCGTTCCACAAGCGCGAAGTTCCCTGTCCCGAGTGCCAGGTCATAATGGGATTCGAAGATGGCAGAGCCCATCGCAGGGAGACTGTTGCCGAATCTGAAGATAAAAATATTTTCCTGGAGGCTATGGCCACGCCCGTTCGTGACGCCTCAGGTGAGATCATTGGCGCCATTGAGGTCGTACGTGACATAACTGAACAGAAGAAAATCGAAGAGGAGCTTGCCAAGGGGCAGAGGTTCGAGTCGCTTGCCCTGCTGGCGGGAGGGATTGCCCATGATTTCAATAACCTGCTGGCGGTGATGCTCGCAAACATTTCGCTGGCGCTGCACGTGAATGCGAACCGGGAGGTAGAGGGAGTCCTGCAGGAAGCCGAAAAGGCCAACTTGCGGTGCCGGCAAATTACCGAACAGCTCCTGACCTTCTCCAAGCACGGATCGCTTCACCTTACAAGCGCGTCAGTCGTCGATCTGGTAAGGGAAGCCTCAGACTTCATCCTCCACGGGACTACAATCGCCTGTACCTGCGATCTGGCGGACGATCTCTGGCCGGTCCGGGTCGATGAAGGTCAGATCAGCCAGGTTTTAACGAACATCCTGATCAACGCCCGCGAGGCACTGCCCAAACAGGGGGCAATCAGCATACGTGCCGCCAACGTCGAAGTCGCAGAATCCTCGGACTTCGCGCTCACGCCGGGAAGGTATGCTCACATATCGATCCACAACGACGGCGAACCGATTCCCGCCGAGATCCTCCCTCGAATCTTCGATCCTTACTTTACGACGAAGAAGACAGGAAGCGGTCTCGGCCTTGCCACGGCCTACTCGATCGTTCGTAAACATGGGGGGGAGATCACCGTCGATTCGAAGCCTTTTTCAGGCACCACCTTCCATATCCTTCTCCCTGCTACGAATGAAACTACGGCCAGCCGAAACGCGGAGAAAAAAATTGTCACTCCTCCCTGCAAGGGAGGCCGCGTCCTCGTCATGGACGACGAATCGGCTGTTCTTCTCGCGGTAAGAGCGATGCTGCGGTATCTTGGTTTCGAGACAGTCGGCTGTAGCGACGGAGACGAAGCAGTGGCAGAATACGCCAAAGCGATTGACGCGGGAGATCGTTTCGATACCGTTATCCTGGATCTCACGGTAAAGGGGGGAACGGGGGGGGAGACAGCGTTGCAGCGTATCAAGACACTGGATCCGAAGGCGGTGGCGATCGTCTCCACCGGATACTCGGAAGTTGCTCTGGATTCCATGGACGGATGGGCAGGAAAGCTAAAAAAACCCTTTACCATTGAAGAGCTGTCTGCAGCAATCGATCGCGCACATCCTTCGGCAGGCAAGAGCTAGGGAAGGTCATTGAAAATCTTTATGATGCCTTGCTGGTAAGGAAGTACGGCAAGCTGGGCTTCCCTTGGGTCTTTAGTTTTCAATGACTTGTGCTTCGGTTAGATTAATTTGAGACACTAGATACATCGGCAAGCTTGTTGACAAGACTAATAATCGCTGTAACCTTCTAGGTATAACAATCCATATAAACTTGCCGATAAAGCCAAACCCGACGCAAGGAGGTGACGGAAAGCGGCGGGTCTTCATAGTAAAGATGGCCGAGTTGCCGGAGGATGACCCTTCAGCGTCCCGGCTTTCTTATTTTCAAACGATGAAATATAAGGCCGGGCGGGACTCGATGAGAATGAGATCATTACCCTCCCGGGTTACCTCGGTACGGGACCGGTCAGGGTTGGCAACCAGGCATATATATGCTCTGGTGGCGCTTTGTCGGAGCGCTGAAGTCAGCCAGTTGTTCGAAAATCTGCTGGCGCGTCACAATCGCCATGGATTGATGGTCGAACATCTTGATGTCCGCATCGGCGAGCAATGGGGCAATTTCGTTCAGACTTACAGCATGGTCGGACTTGTCAACTCTGCCATCCGTCTCAGCAAACGTTGGGATCACGCTTTTTAGGGAGGTTATAAGTCTCCCTCAACCACCGGAGGCGCACGATGAGACCTTTTCGCGTCAGCGACTGTACCCTTTTGACCAGCATGAGCGGCCTACCGGCTGCCGTGAATTTGCGGGAACTGCGTGACCGAATTGCCATATGCAGTGCTGATGTCCTCTATCACCATTTCTGTGAAACACCGATGGTCCCCTTTTTCGACAATCCCGACTACCGCAATGATTTCGCCGTCTGGTCCAAGCTCCATCTCAGTGACCGGGTGCTGGCAGAGCGTATCGGTATCATTGACCCCTACCTTGTCGACGATATCGAAACCCTACGGTCTCAGGTTCTTGACATTATAGATGAGCGCTTGAGTGAGATTCAGGTCGTACCCACTGCACTCCCCGGCTCCGAATTCTATTTCCTGGAAGCAACAACCGTCGTTTTTGATGCCGGCACCGTAATTGAACATCCAACAGGACTTAGAAATGCCATTCTCAACATGACCAACAGCAGCATCTATTTTCATTTTCTGGAGGCAAAGCGTCGTCCACCCGTTTGCATTGACGATTTCTCTGTCTGGCTTGCCGATTGGGGAAGTGATTTCGAACAAGCTATTCAATCGTTGCGGTCTATTGATTTTATGTTTCTTACCCTTTCCGAGCTCAAGATTGAATTGGCCAATGCTTTGGCAGGAAAAGGAGGATTGCCATGACTGCAAAACTAGAGGCCTATGAAGGGATTGTAGGTGCGGCGGTCATACGTCAACTCCAGCATCTGGGCCAAAAGCTGGAAGGGACAGGAGTCGTGCATGTCAATTCCACGCGGCAGGGGGGAGGAGTTGCGGAGATACTGGGATGGATGATCCCCCTCATGTGCGGACTCGGCCTCAATGCTCGTTGGGAAGTTCTCAATGGGGCCGGCGAATTTTTTTCCATCACCAAAGCCATACACAATGGACTGCAGGGGTTTCCGGTCAACATTTCCTCCACAGGCTGGCAGATCTACCAAGATGCCAATGCCGTGAACTTCGAGCGGTTACGCCCGCTACTGGAGGATGCCGACGTGGTCGTCATCCATGATCCCCAGCCTGCGCCTCTGCTCAACCTCTGCAGCAACAGGAAAGGAAAATGGATCTGGCGCGGTCACATCGATATCAGTCATCCGTTTCACCCTACCTGGAAAGCACTGAAAAAGTTTGTCGTGGGATATGACGCCAGCATCTTTTCCATGTGTCAGTTCGCCTTGCCACTTCCTCATCCCCAGTTCCTGATTGCTCCCAGCATCGATCCATTGAGTGACAAAAACTGCGATCTCGGCGAAGGCGAACTAGAGGAAGCAAGGGGTAGGTTCGGGCTGGACCCTTACCGACCGCTTGTAGTTCAAATATCCCGTTTTGATCGCTTCAAGGACCCTGTCGGCGTGATTGAAGCCTATCGTCTCGTACGCAGGGTCAGCCCGATCCAATTGGTTCTGGCCGGTGGCGGGGCAGTCGATGATCCAGAAGGAAAAGCCATGCTGGACGAGGTGCTTGAAGCTGCTGCCGGTGACCCTGATATCCATGTGTTGCTTCTTCCTCCCGATGACCATCGTACCATCAACGCATTGCAACGACTGGCCGATATTGTCATTCAAAAGTCGACCAGGGAAGGATTCGGATTGACTGTTACCGAAGGTCTCTGGAAAGGAAAGCCGGTCATCGGCGGTGATGTGGGAGGGATACGCAGCCAGGTTGTCAATTACCACACCGGTTTTCTAGTGAACACCCCAGAAGGTGCAGCCCATCGAATACGGTTCCTGCTCCATCATGGTGAACTGCGGAACAACATGGGTGTCAAGGCTCGGGAATACGTGAGGGAAAATTTTCTGCTCACCAGGCATCTTCAGGAATACCTGACTCTCTTTCATCAACTCCTCAGTAAACGTGGAGAGAAGATGTTCTATGTTTGAAAATCATCTACAAGAATCCTTCCCGTGCACTTCGGGTTTTCCCCGTAAGCACGATATCGGCGCCATCCCTCTTGCTGACGGTTCGACCCATTTTAGAGTCTGGGCGCCCCTGGCAGAGACTGTAGCAGTTGCATTAACATGTCGTGAATGTGCACCGGTTTCGATCGCATCGGAAGGAAACGGCTATTTCAAAGGCACGATTGCCGAAGTGAAACAAGGTGATTGTTATCGCTACCTCCTCGATGAAACAGTGGAATATCCGGATCCAGCATCGCGGTGTCAACCAGACGGCGTACATGGCCCATCTCAGATCGTTGATCCAGATTACTTCCGCTGGAGCGATGAGGGTTGGAGCGGTTTACCGTTGGAACAGTATATTATCTACGAACTGCATGTGGCGACATTCACTCCGCAGGGGACCTTCGACGGGGTCGTTTCCCGGCTCGATTATCTTTGTGAACTCGGCATAACCGCCGTGGAATTGATGCCAGTGGCCCAGTTCCCAGGTACCCGCAACTGGGGGTATGACGGAACATTCCCTTTTGCTCCTCAGAATAGCTACGGAGGAACCGACGGTTTGAAGCGACTGATCAATGCCTGTCATGGCAAAGGACTGGCGGTCATTCTCGATGTGGTCTACAACCATCTGGGACCGGAAGGCAATTACCTGCAAGCCTTTGGCCCATACTTCACCGACCGTTACCGCACCCCTTGGGGTGATGCGATAAATTTCGATGGCCCCGACAGTGATCCGGTCCGCCATTACTTCATATCCAACGCCCTCTACTGGGTTACCGAATATCACATGGACTCCCTGCGACTTGATGCAATCCACTGTATCTTCGACTTCAGCGCCCGTCATATTCTGCAGGAATTGACAGAGGCTGTGCATCAACAGGCTAAAAGTCTCGGACGGCAGTGTTACGTTATAGCCGAAAGCAACCTGAACGATGTGCGGGTGATCACTCCGTCAGAGAGGGGAGGATACGGCCTGGATGCCCAGTGGAACGACGACTTTCATCATGCTCTACGTACGTTTCTCACCGGCGATCGGAGTGGCTATTATGCTGATTTTGGCACATTTTCAGACTTGGTGAAGGCCTTTTCCACCGGTTTCGTGCTTGATGGGGTTTACTCAATTTTTTACAAACGTCGCCATGGCAGCTCATCGGTCGGGTGTCCTCCCTCCCAGATGGTAGTTTTTTCCCAGAATCACGACCAACTGGGGAACCGTATGTACGGCGAGCGTATGCACGAATACCTCTCGTATGAACAGCTCCGACTGGCCGCGGCAACAGTACTCCTTTCCCCCTATATCCCATTGCTCTTTATGGGGGAGGAATACATCGAACCTGCTCCGTTCCCTTATTTCATTAGCCATGGCAACCCGGATCTGATCGAGGCGGTTCGTGTGGGGAGGAAACGTGGATTCGCCCCGCCTTCCTGGGCTGAGGAAATCCCCGACCCTCAGGCCGAGGCGACGTTTCTTTCCGCACAAATCGATCCTGTCCTGCATTCCCGTGGAGATCATGCCTTACAGTTTGCTTTCTACCGCGAACTTATACGTTTGCGCAAAGAACTGACGCCACCTGTCCAATCTGATGGCAAAGATATTAATATCTTTGCCGACGGGATGCGACAAGTCCTGATAGTCAGAAGAAGTCACCGTGACGGAACCCTCCTCTGCCTGTTCAATTTCAGCGAAGAGTTTCGTTCGGTTGAACTGCCGCCGACTCCGGGACAATGGCGTGTTGCCCTTGAATCCACTGCACCGGCAGGCACCCAGGATACCGGAAGTGCGGCTGAGCATGTGGTCGAGCAGGCATGTATTGATCTGGCGCCTTTCGCGGTTGTGGTCTGTCGCCATCGGGATAGTCAATGAAAATAAGAGGGCTTAGGATTCCGGCGGCAACGTACCGTCTCCAATTCAACCGGTGCTTTGGCTTCGACGATGCCCGGCAGATCGTACCTTATCTGCATGCTCTCGGCATTACCGATATCTATGCTTCCCCCTATTTCAAGGCCCGGCCAGGAAGTAACCATGGTTACGACGTGCTGGATCAGAATTACCTCAATCCTGAAGTGGGGACCGATGAGGAGCACACCTGTCTTTGCAACGAACTCAAGTGCCATAACATGGGACAGGTGCTTGATATCGTCCCCAATCACATGTGTGTCGAAGGCGAGAACGGCTTCTGGATGGATCTGCTGGAAAACGGCCCCAGTTCTATCCAAGCGGATTTTTTTGATGTCGATTGGCACCCCGCCAAGAAAGAGTTGGAGAACAAAATTTTGATCCCGATATTGGGGGACCAGTATGGAACTGTACTAGAAAATGGCGAATTGTCCCTCCAGTTCGACGAAGGGGCCTTCGTCCTCCGGTACTATGACCATAAACTACCGATCATCCCCAAAACATACAGCATCATCCTGGCACATCGAATCGAGGAGTTGGAGCAATCCCTTTCCGGAGAAGCGGCGGAATTCCACGAATTGATGAGCATAATCACAGCACTGAAACACCTCCCACTCTCAACCGAACGTGACCCTGAACTGATTGCTGAACGCTACCGGGAAAAGGAGGTTGTCAAACGCCGCCTCTGGGCCGTCTATCAGGAATATGAGGCTATCGGGCGATTCATCGACGGAAATGTAGACATTTTCAACGGGACGAAGGGGGTGCCGGAGAGCTACGACCTGCTCGACGGGCTTCTCCAGGAGCAGGTTTATCGCATCTCTCACTGGCGGGTGGCAACAGAGGAAATCAACTACCGACGGTTTTTTGATATCAATTCCCTTGGTGCTATCAGAGTCGAAAACCCTACCGTCTTCGAGAAAATCCACCAGATGATTTTAAAGTTTATAGGAGAGGGTAAAATTACCGGCTTACGCGTGGATCATGCCGATGGGCTACGCGATCCGGCTGAGTATTTTTGCAGGCTCCAGAAATGTTGTTTCCTTGAACTATACAGGGATGCCATTGAAAATTCACAAACAACTGGAGAAAATAATCTCGTTGAGCGGCTTGAGGAGGCATACGAAAGTATTCTCCAGGCGGATCCTTGTTACAGGCCCTTTTACATCATTGGCGAGAAGATACTGCTGAAGGGAGAATCGCTCCCGGACGACTGGCCCATCTTCGGTGCCACCGGTTACAGTTTTGTCAACCAGGTAAATGGTCTCTTCGTGGATACCCTCAATGCAAAGCACTTCGATGCGCTGTATGCCCGTATCATCCGTGAGAAACTAGACTTCCAGGAAGTCATTTACGAAAAGAAGAAACTGGTCATGGAAGTGGCCATGTCAAGCGAGATCAATATGCTCGGCCATAGGCTCAATAACATCTCGGAGACCAACCGGCACACGAGGGACTTCACCCTGAACAGTCTGACCAAGGCCATTGTGGAGGTTATAGCCTCCTTCCCGGTCTACCGGACCTATATTAACAGTTTCGATATTGCGGAACGGGACCGGCAATACATAGAAACGGCAATTAACCGTGCGCGTCGCAAGAACCCGGCGATCAGTTCATCTGTTTTCGATTTCTTCCGTGACATCCTGCTGCTGCGCTTTTCCGAAAATCTCTGCCAGGAGCATAGGGACGCCTGGCTCGATTTTGTAATGCGATTTCAGCAGATCTCCGGCCCGGTCATGGCGAAGGGAGTGGAAGATACCGCATTTTACAGTTACAACCGTCTCGTTTCTATGAATGAGGTTGGCGGAAGCCCCGAGCGCTTCGGGGTAACCCTTGACGCCTTCCACGGCCAGAATATCCAGCGCGCCAAGGCGCGACCGTTTGCCATGCTCGCTACGTCAACTCACGACACCAAACGGAGCGAAGACGTACGGGCCAGAATAAATGTCCTTTCTGAAATGCCGGAAATATGGAAGGAGACGGTTATCCGTTGGAGCAGGCTCAACCGTAAATGCAAGATGTCGGTGGATGGCCAACCTGCACCCGACCGCAACGAAGAGTATCTGCTCTACCAGACCCTGCTGGGGGCCTGGCCGTTCTGCAGGCTGGGCAATGAAGAATTCACAAGATTCCGAGTGAGAATCAAGAAGTATATGTTGAAATCCATGCGTGAGGCCAAGGTACATACGAGTTGGAACAACCCGAATTCATTATACGAGGACGCGGTACTCTATTTCGTCGATTCATTACTTACAGAGTCGCCCCACAATGGGTTTCTGCACGATATCGAATCATTTCAGAAAATTACTTCTGCCGCTGGCATGATAAACTCCCTTGCCCAGACTCTCCTCAAAATTACCTCGCCGGGCATTCCCGATTTTTATCAAGGAAGTGAATTGTGGAACTTCAGCCTGGTTGACCCGGACAATCGTCAGCCGATTGATTTCAGCGTCCGCTCCGGGCTTCTTACCGACTTGGTACAGAAGGAGTCATCTGTCGGCACCCTGGAACTGGTGAGGGAATTGATGGCAACCCCAAGAGACGGTCGAATCAAGCTCTATCTTACTTGGAAAGCATTGAACCATCGCCGAGCCAACAGGGAATTGTTCGAGTCCGGAAGATACTTGCCGCTCGCTGTGGAGGGAGTGCTTAAAGATCATGTCTGCGCCTTCGAGCGCTCAACGAACAACAGGACAATCATGGTGATAGTATCCCGGTTCCACAGCAAATTATTGCATGATGGAGAAGGAATCCTTGTTGGAGCTAAAACGTGGGGAGATACGAGGGTATTGCAACCATTTGCCGAACGGGGGAGCAGCTATCGCAACATCTTTACCGGCGAGGTCTCGTCGCTGCAACGAAACGAGGAGCAATCAGTCTTTCTTCTGGCCGATGTTCTTGTCCGTTTTCCCGTTGCTTTGCTGGAAAGCACAACCGAAATGTCAAAGACAACATAAAGGTCCGGCATACGCCGAAGCTGGCACGCGAGTGGCCATAAACTACCTGGCCGATCCAGAGTCTGCACAGGCATTGGTGTAGCGTATTAAGGAGCAAGGCGGCACAGCCATGGCAATCAAGGCCGACGTAGCCGACCCCTCTGCAGTCGAGAAAATGTTTGAAAGCATCGAAACTGCCTGGGATGGGATCGATATACTGGTAAATAATGCGGGCATCGATGGTGGCCGAGCGTTCGGCTGGGAGTCCATTATTGCAGCATGGAAAAAAGTGATCGAGGTTAACCTGCTGGGAGCCTTCTATTGCTCTCGCGAAGCCCTGCGGCGGATGGTACCGCAAAAAAGCGGTGTCATCCTTACCATCAGCTCGGTCCATGAAGAGATTGCCTGGTCCGGATACAGCGCCTACACCGCCAGCAAGGCTGCCGTGAGCATGCTTACCAAGACCCTGGCACAGGAGGCTGCGCCACACGGTGTGCGCGTTCTGGCCGTTGCGCCCGGAGCAATCAAGACACCTCAACAGTTCAGCCTGGAGCGATCCAGAAAAGCTGAAGGATTTGCTGGAGAAAATACCGCTGAAACGCATTGGCGAGCCGGAAGAAGTCGCTCGTATGGTAGTGGTGCTGGTTTCGGATATTGCCACCTATGTGACCGGCCGCACGGTTTTCGTTGATGGAGGGATGACCGACTATCCCGATTTTGCCCATGGCGGTTAGCATCCCATGCACTATACTGGTTAAAGATAAGTATTCACCCGTGCCGCTAAAATAAAAGGAGACGCACATGTTGGAACGCATTCAGGGATTGCCTGAAAATGTTCTCGGCTTTGAGGCAAAGGGAGAGGTTACCGGGGCCGACTACGAATCCGTGCTCATTCCGGCCGTTGAGAAGATGCTCGCACAGCGAAAGAGCATCCGTTTTCTTTACCACCTCGGAAACGAGTTCACGGGATTCAATGCCAAAGCCATGTGGGACGATGCGAAGGTGGGGTTACAGCACCTCGCTGCCTGGGAGCGGGTTGCCGTGGTCACCGATGTGGAATGGATCCGTGTCGCAATGAAAGCATTCGGATTTGTACTGTCGGGAAAGCTGAGGGTCTTTGGCAACAATGAGCTTATGGAGGCTCGGAGATGGCTTGAAACATAGGAAGTCGCTACCCAAAGGGAAAAGGCAGGAGAGTGAGTGTACTGCATGTTTTTAAGCGTGGTCGTGAGATTTGACAATATCATGGTCACCTTAGATATGGTAATTGGATAACGTCCTGAACGTCACTTCTTGTCTTCTTCCGCCAAGGATACGGCAGCTGCAATGAGCGAAAGGTGGGATAGCCCCTGGGGGAAATTCCCGAGCATTTCGCCTGCAGAGAATCGAACTCCTCGGCAAAGAGGCCGAGGTCATTCCCTGTATGGACAGTTCGCTGGAAAACTTCGTGTGCTTCAGTCAGTCTTCTTGGTGAGCCAAACACTCGACCAGCCAGAATGAGCAGGCTACAAATACCCCCCCCTCTCCCCCGCAAGGCCATCGGAACCGGCGGGGTAACGGCGTAAAATTCCACCTTCCGACAGTTCCTTCATGACAGCATCCGTTGTTCGAAGCATTCGGTCGTCCCTGTATGTCACGAAACCGGTTGTCGGCAGGAGAAGGAGCGATGCATCCATGTCGGTCGAGTCGAACGCTTGAACGAAAATTCCCCGTTTACTGTCATATCCCCGCGCCTCTATAGTGCGCCGGATTTCATTACGTTCTCGCTCCCACGCTGAGATAGGTGTCTTGCGGTCCAGTTCTCTGGCGAGGGCCACCCCCGATCCAGGGCAGACCAGCACATGACCTTGGAAAGGATGAAATGCCTCGGCTCTCTCGAGGATGAGCGTCCCCGGCAGGTAGCGGCGCCTCGATTCCGACTCCATCCAGGGGGAAATCCGGCAGTAGACCCTCTACGTGATGATCACAATTGTCATCCTTGTCGGCATTGCAATCTTGACCGGGGTTACCCGTACCCGCACCAAGGACTGACCCGGTTTGCACTTGTAGCTCTTGCCGGTTTCAGGATCGTAGCAGGTCCCGTAAGGCTTTTTCGAACAGCTGTTCCTTCGTCGCTTCTGCAATCAATGGGGCGTGCTGCAGGACATCAGTTTTCCATTTTCAAAGAGAGAAATCGATTCGAATGGCACACAGGTTTTTCCATCAAGCTGTATATGCTTGGAAAGAATGCAGGTATTTAATTTGCCCGATGCATAGAAGCTGACTTGGCCATACTGATTGCAGGTGATTGCGCCATAATTGAAATAGTCACTCGTGACGCAGCTTTCAAGTTTACCGGTATTGTATAAGGTGATAGCTGCATACTGTTTACAGTTCACGCCATTGAGTGCAAAATCGTCTTTGAGTGTGCAAGCTTTCAATTGGCCGTTGGGATGATAGATAATTTCAGAACCGGGATTACAGATCGATTGGTCGATACCCAAACATGTTCCAACGTCGGTTATGAATATGATGCTCAGCATGATAATGGTGTACTTCATAGTAACCTCCATTTGTGGTTTCGCCGATCATTGCGAAAAGAGTTCGGATCGTGAACGATGGCGTTACCGACCGAACTGGTCACCTCGCGGGCGTACGGAGCGATGCGCTTGAACTCGCCCGTCACCGTGGTCAACAGGAACTTGTAGTGATCGCCGACATGAGCCTCTGCCACATCAGCGTACTTGTGCAGCCAGAGGATGTGCCGCTGTTCGTACTGCGTGTTCCCGTGCGCTACTACCGGCAGCCACCTGTGTACTTCCGTGGGTGGCTGTCGAATGCGCCGCCCCGCTGGGGCGAGCACTGGGGCCATGGATGGGAGCAACGTCGCAGTGGATGGGACAGATGGAATCGCGGCTTTGCTCCGGCGCCCGCTCCGCTGCCTGTCTACCAGCGTCAATATTCAGGAGACCGGTATCCACGGCAGGTGGAGCAGCAGCAGACGATTCGCAGCCAGAATTATCGTTATCAGCCGCATGACGCGATAGTTCGCCAACACTTCCAGCCGCAGCAAACACAAAAAGCGCCCGCACCTGCTCAGCGGGAAAAGCAGAAAGAGGCTCCGGTGAGAAGCCCTAAGCAGCAGGATATCAAGCGTGTAACGCCGCCCCAGCAACAGGCACCGGCTGTGCAGCAGCCGAAGCAGCAACGAGCGCCAAGAGTGCAGGATAGGGTGGAGTCGAAGGAGCCCAATCGTGGCCAGGGGCAAGGGCAGATGAAAGATGAGGACCGAGGCCGGGGCAACAATTAACATTGGTACGCGCATCCAAATGTGGAAGTTCCTTCAGGCCACGAAATCCCGGCATGGAACAATTTAAGTTCAACGAACAAGGGCGCACCGAGATGCGCCCTTGTTCGTAAGATTCTTCTTGTTACTTCTTGATTACACAATCGATAACGGCGTTAATTCTGCGGTTTTTCTGCCTCCCCTCGGGTGTGTTGTTATAGGCAATACGCCGGGTGGAACCGTACCCCTTGGCGGAGAGGCGGGAAGGTTCGATCCCGAATTTCCCCTCCAGATACTTCACCACGTTTTCGGCACGCTGCAGTGAGAGCTTCCTATTGTGTTCAGAACTGCCGATGTTGTCGGTATGCCCTTCGATAACGGCGGTGGTCGTCGGGTAGTTCTTCATGTACTCGCCGACCTTGTTGACTTCGTCGTAATAGCGGGGCTTGATCTCGGCGCTATCCGTATCGAATTCCATTTTCAGTGTCATGCAGAGCCTCTCGGGGGGCGGGGCGAGTTCCTTGACGTCGAGGGCGCAGTCGATGATGGCATTGATGCGCCTGTTTTTCTGCCTCCCTGCGTCAGTTGAATTATCGGCGACTGGCTTTGTTTTACCGTACCCCTTGGCGGAGAGGCGGGAGGGGTCGATACCGAAACTTTCCACCAGGAATTTTACCACGCTCTCTGCGCGCCGCTGAGAGAGTTGCATGTTGTAATCATCGCTGCCGACCTCGTCGGTATATCCTTCGATGACGGCGGTGGTCGTCGGGTATTTTTTCATGAAGTTGCCGACCTTAGCCACTTCATCGTGATACTGGGGACGGATGTCAGCCTTATTGATGTCAAACTCGATATCCAGGGAAACGCAGTATTTCATTCTCTCCGGTGTCGGTTCAGCGGCCGGGATCGGTTCGAGCGGGGCTTCGGGTGCCGCCTCTACTGCCGGCGCCGGAGGTTCTGGCGTCTTCGCGATGGGTGTCTCAGGTTTTTCGCCGCCGAACAGAAAGCTCAAACCCACGGTGTATTCCCAGTTATTCAGGGTATGGGTATCAAAAGCGAGCACATGGCGAACATCCCCTCTCAAGGCAATCGAGTCGGCAATAAAATACTTCAGACCGCCACCAAAATTGAAAGTGGCGTCGGTGTTTTCATGGTCATCCCGATATTCAATGGTGGTCACCCCGCCACCTACGGCAAGGTAAGGAACCAATGTTTCCCTCGGCATGAAATTATAGAGCAGATCCAATCGGTAAGAATATGCGTTTAAATCCTGGTGTCTCCGGGTTACATCCGGGTACTTGCCGGTTGTTTCGCCGGCCACATAGTCAAATACACCCTCAGTCGCCCAATTTTCAGTGATGTCATAACCGAGCCGCAGGCCGTAAACCGGCCTTGTCAACATGTGCTGGGTTCCGTCATAGGTGTACCCGCCCAGGAACGGGGAAACGGAAAGAGCCTGGGGCCTTTCTCCGGCAAACCCAGTGGTGGAAAGTGCCATGAAAATGATCATGCTGGTAACGATTTTCTTCATGTGATACCTCCTTGGCGAAAAAGCATCCCAGCCGTGAAATTGCACCCCTGTGCCGATTCAGGATGGGACGTGCACTGAGGGCAACGCCTGCTGTTGAGCAATATTGGGGGGCCAGTGCGGCGGATTCTTTCAGCGTGCCTGGTAACTCGATGACAGCTGCCCTTGAAAATTGTAAATAATTAATAATGTTTGTCAAATCATAAGAGGAATAGGCTTTTAAAGGATTCAAAAGGCATGACCTGAAACAGACGGAATTGTGGGAGGGTTTAATCATGGTAAAATAGCGACGGAAGAAGATCTCCGATAACTTTGCAGGGAAGGATGAGGGAATTCCGGGTGGCCGGAGGGAAGTGGTTAACAACCAGGAGATCAAGTCGTCCGACGCGGAATGGGGAACGGTGACCGCCTCGCTGGGTCCCGGACTTCGCTACAAGGTGGCCCCCTTCCAGGTCGACAACGACCTGAGGCTCCAACTGCTCGGCAAGGTCAGGTACTTTTATGCCAAGCGGACAAGCGATACGGGACCAAATCTGGTGCTGCCGCCCGATACAATGATGTACGGCGTGAAACTGCGGGGCCGTTATGACGGGATGCGCCGAAATCTGCTGGAACTTCCTCATACGGGCATGGCGGCCGGATTCGACCTGGATTACATGTACCGGGACAAGTGGGCGAATTTCGGCACCATCCCCGATGCGGTCTTCACCAGCGCAAATACCCGGGACTACGTCCAGTTTAATGGTTATTTCATGGATTGAATAACTGGATATTTATGGCGGAGGCACATGGGAATCGAACCCACCGGGGAGATTTCTCATCCCCCCCACTAGTTTTGAAGACTAGGCCGCCCACCAGCGACGGACGTACCTCCGTAGAGCTCTTTTAGTACCGTATTTGTCGTCGTACGTCAATTCGTAAATCTATGCAACCCGTCGGGACGTCCATCATGTCCCCAGGGGAACCGTGAAGAAAACCTTCGTGCCGACTCCGGGTGTGCTTTCCACCCAGATATTTCCCCCATGGGCCTCCAGGATGCTCTTGACGATGCACATGCCGAGGCCGGTCCCTTCAATGGCCGTGTTGGAGGCGTCAACCCGGTAGAATTTGTCGAATATCCTTTCCACATGTTCGGGCGCGATTCCGAGTCCCCTGTCCTCCACGCAGACTTGCCAGGCGTCTACTAGTCTGGTACTGCTGATGCGGACCGGCCCTCCGTCAGGATAGTATTTCACCGCATTGCTGAGGAGGTTCTCCATCACCTGCTCGAGTTTGCCGCTGTCGGCGACCAGTGTGCCGGGCTGGTCGGACAGTTCCAGGTCAAAGGTGTGCCGTATGGATATCTTCTGCCCGTACACAACTGCCTGGCGGATAATTTCGTTGATGTCACACGGTTTCTTGTCCACAGGAATGGAGCGTCCCGCTTCGATCCTGCTCAGGTCCAGCAGGTCGTCGACGATCTTGGACAGCGCCCACGACTTCCTGTTGATATAGGAAAGGGCATCTTTCTGCACGTCGGGTGAATTGGTTCCATCCGACAACAGGAGTTCCGAATAGCCGATGATGGAGGCGAGGGGGGTGCTGAGCTCATGGGCAGCGGTGGAAATGAATTCACTCTTCATCCGGTCTATTTCCTTTTCGCTGGTGATGTCATGGATGATGGTAATCATGCCGAGGGTACGTCCCCCCCTGGCCTGGATGACCGAAGTCCTTCCCTGCATGATGTGCCGTTGCTCCGAGCCGGCCGGCGCAATCTCAAATTCGAACCGCATGCCGCTCTTCTGTTGCGCGAGGACCGACTTGATCTCCTCCGGAAGTTTGTTGGTGCCGATAAGGGCATCGATGGGGTGGTGGGCAACTTTTTTCAGCGGGATACCGAAGATTTTCTCGGCCGATAGGCTGAGGAGAATGATCCGTTGATGGATGTCGGTGACAATGAGGATGTCAGTGACGGATTTGAG
The DNA here is from genome assembly GCA_003574885.1 of Geobacter sp. Taxonomy (GTDB): domain Bacteria; phylum Desulfobacterota; class Desulfuromonadia; order Geobacterales; family Geobacteraceae; genus Geomobilimonas. The sequence continues at coordinate 183,777 of PJFC01000003.1, read as the reverse complement.
GATGCTGTCCACGCGGGTTCTTATCCCACGGGCGACCAGATAGCCGGCCGGTACGGACAGGAGCACCATGATAAATGCTGTTGTCATGATCCAGGTGGCCATCCTGTTCAGGGCAGCAGCCATGCGTTTTTGGGAGTCCGCAAGGTCGTTTTCATAGTAGCCGGCGCCGATGACCCAGTCCCATGGCTCGAAGTAGGTGATGGCGACCGATTTGTAACGGGGTGACGTTTCGCCGGGGTTTTCCCATGCATAGCGCATGAAATCCACCGGTATCGTGTCTGTCGGCCCCTTCTTGAGCGCCAGAGCTTTTTTAATGATGGTCTGGATAAATGGGTGCCCGTCGGCGTCGAGGGAGTTCCAGATATTCTCTCCGTCACGTTTGCCATCCTTGGAGATTATGTACCGGCCCTGTTGCTCCCCCGTCCCCCCCAGGACGTACACGTACCCGCTCTTTCCCACGACAATATCCATTATCCCCTTGCGGAGGCTTTCCAGGTTTTCTTCCTTGACGCCTACGTAGAGGGCGCCCACGACCTTTTTCCGACCGGTGTTCCAGATCGGTTCGTAGGCGGTGACGTACCAGGCATTGACGACATAGGCCCGTCCCTGATAGCTGTTGCCACGGAGCAAGGCCGAAATTACCGGGTTCGGCTTGCCGTCGGGGTTGACAGCGGGAATGTAGGTGCCGATGGCGCGGCTGCCGTCGGCATTTCCCACGTTGGTGCAGACCCGGAGCATGTCCCCTTTGTCGTCCATCCGCTGGAAAATGGTGACACTACCACCCACCAGTCGTTTCACTTCGTCCACGACGGGTGAGACTACACGCGGGCTCCGGTTCTGTCCCAGCCACTTTGCACCCACCATCATCTTCGGGAGTGTAATCGTCTCTGCCTTATGGTCCAGCTGGTTGACGGCTGTCCAGGCGACTCTTTCGCTCCCGAAAGAAACGGGTCCGGAATGTTTCAGCACGTCTGCCGCCACTGAAAGGTTGTGGTTCATCGTCAGTTGAACCGATTCCTGGGCCGAGCGGCACATGAGGTAAACGTCCTGGGCGATCTTTTGCGACTCGCTCTTTGCCTGTTCTTCAATTTCCCTGCCGAAGAACGTTTTGAGCACATCCGCCTGATACAGTGCAACGCCAAGGGCGACGGCCACGGTAAGAACAATAGGCAGTATTGCTATTCCCGTTATCTTTGCCCCGATCTTCAATGGGCCCCCAGTGACTGCATAAACACATAGATTATTGTCAATTAATTAAGCTATATCATTTTAAAAATATTTTTTCAACGAATAGGGTTGGTTAAATATCCAGTACTACCGTCCCCTCCCACTGTCCATCCACCTTCTCGACTCTCAGCCTGTAGAGTGTTGCCGCCTTTACGTCCGCCATGAGACGGTGGCGCGCCGGATCGATCTTCTCGCCGGAACAGCGGGATTTCAGCGTAAAACCGTCCGGACCGTCTGCGATGGTGAGCACGTCAACCCCGAGCAGGAGTTGACGGGCATCTTTCAGGTAGATCAGCTCGTTGAGAAAGTCCAGAAGGAGCAGGTCGAGCTCGCGGTTTACCAGGCGGAATTCCAGGGTCTCACGGGAATGGACAGCGGCGGGATTTTCCATCATCTCGCACAGGAGCGCTTCGGCTGCGGCCCGGAAAAGTTCTTCCCTGCTTTCTCCCCAGAGGGCGAAGGCGACGTCGGCGGTGGCGATGTCTTCAATACAGCGGTAGGGCATAGTGATTACCCTGATACTAGAGAAGTGCGTCCAGGGCGGCGAAGTTGATATCCTGCTCGGCGTTTGCCTTGATCCAGTTGAGCTTTTCCTGGTCTTCCGCAGTGATTTTGGCCACGTCATCCAGGAGGGTGGTGAATACGATGGAGGTGGTTTCCTTGACGCGGATGTAGGGGATGGTGCTGTCGTCCAGGATCTGCTGGCTGATCTTGGAGACCGGTGCGTGACCGGTGATGACCATTCCGGCCAGTTTGTCGTGGTAATCGGGGATATGGTAGAGGGAGGCGAGGGTGACGAGCAGTTCGTCCCGGGAACCGGTCACCACCACGAGGGTCGATTCCAGGAGGGCATCCACGACCCGCTGGGACGAGGCGGCCCCCAGCTGGATATGGTGGATGATCCTGCTCCGCTTGTCGGGAGCGCCATGCACCGGCAATTTGAGGAGCTTGCCGATGTGGGAGAGGGTGGGGTTGGCCAGGATGGGTGAGTAGTTGAAGCCGCCGGCCACGTGGATTCCCTTGCCGTCGAAGGCGGTGCGCAGGTACCCGAGGATATCGTTCCGCTTGGCGGGGAGGAGCTTGTTCATGATGACGGAGCGGACGTCGGCACCTTCCTGGCGGTAGAGGGCTAAGTTCAGGTTGATGGCGTCGATGGCTCGGCCGATGCCGCTCTCGGTGACGATGACTACCGGCGCGTCGAGCATTTTGGCCACCCGGGCGTTGTTCAGGTTGATGACCGATCCGACGCCACCGTGGCCGGCACCTTCGATGATGAGAAGATCGTACTTGGCGTCCAGTTCCTCGACGGCATCCAGGATTTTTTTCCCCAGGTCCAGGTCGGCCAGGCGGCCGGCGAGGTAGTCCCTGGTGAAGTTCTGGTGGAGCGCCACCGGCGACATGAGGGCGATGTCCTCTTCGAGCCCGAAGGCCTTCGCCATGAGCACCGCATCCATGTCCACCATTAAATCGTCGTAGTATTCTATCTTCGGACCGATCGGCTTGATGAAACCGACACGATCGTATTTTTTCCGCGCCAGGTGCATGAGTGAGACGCTGATGGTGGTTTTGCCGCAGTTCTGACCCGTTGCACCGATGAAGACTTTCTTTGCCATGAATTCCCCCGCGAAAATAAAATAAACATTGTATTGGTGTTACCCCCTAGAGCAAAGGGGGACTCCAACGTCTACCCTTTTACGTTGCCGACCGGGGTCAGTTTGACGATTCGGCGGCTCAGCCCTGCCAGTTCGGTGGCTTCCGCCACGTCGTCGATGTCTTTGTAGGCGGCACCCGCCTCTTCGGCCAATCCGCCGTAGGAAGCGGTCTGCACGTAGATTCCCCGTGCTTCCATGTCCCGCTGGAGCTTCTGCCCCTTGAAGAGCTTTTTAGCCTGATGGCGGCTCATGGTCCGGCCGCTGCCGTGGGCGGTGGTGTAAAAGGCCTGGTCCCCGCTGCTCATGCCGGCCAGCAGGTACGAGCCGGTCTCCATGCTCCCGCCGATAATGACCGGCTGGCCGGTCTCCCGATAACAGTCGGGGAGTCCCTCCATCCCCGGGCCGAAGGCGCGGGTCGCCCCCTTCCGGTGGACCAGCACCTCTTTCATTTTCCCCTTCACCATGTGCCGTTCCAGTTTGGCGGTGTTGTGGGCAACGTCGTAGACCATGTTCATCCCCATGTCGAGGGGGTCGCGGTGGAAGACGTCGGCGAACACCTCCCTGATCCGGTGAAGGATCACCTGCCGGTTGGCGAAGGCCATGTTGACGGCGCATTTCATGGCGGCGAAGTAGTCCTGCCCTTCCCGGGAGCGGAAGGGGGCGCATGCCAGTTCCCGGTCGCTGACCTGGATGCCGTACTTCTTCTCCATCACAGCGAGAAAAGTCTGGAGGTAGTCAGTCGCCACCTGGTGGCCGAAGCCACGGCTGCCGCAGTGGAACATGATGACTACCTGGTCGGGGAGGGAGATGCCGAAGGCGCGGGCGGTCTCCGGGTCGAAGATGTTCTCCTGCCGGGCCACCTGGATCTCCAGGTAGTGGTTCCCTGAGCCGAGGGTGCCGATCTGGTTGTATCCCCGGTCGATGGCCCTGGCGCTTACCTTGGTGGCGTCGGCGCCGGGGAAGCAACCACTTTCCTCGGTCATCTCCAGATCCTCGGGCCAGGCATAGCCGTTTTTCAGGCACCAGCGTGATCCCTGTTCCACCACCCGGCAGAACTCATCGTGGGAGAGTTTGACGAAACCGTGTCCACCGACGCCGGCCGGGACACGGTAGAAGAGCTGATCCACCAGGTGGCGCAGTTGGGGCTTTACTTCTTCGTAGGTGAGGTTGGTCAGTACGAGCCGCATACCGCAGTTGATGTCGAAACCGATGCCGCCGGGGGAGATGACCCCCGATTCCGGGTCCATGGCGGCCAGGCCGCCGATGGGGAAGCCGTATCCCCAGTGGCCGTCGGGCATACAGTAGGCGTGATTGATGATGCCGGGGAGACAGGCGACGTTGGACACCTGTTCGAACACGCCGGCATCCATGGCGTGCAGCAGCTTCTCCGTCGCGAAGATCCGAGCCGGCACGTGCATCCCCGGTTTGTAACCGACGGGGAGCTCCCACACTGTGGGGGAGATGTTTCTGAGTGCGCTCGGAACGGCCATGGCTGATTCTCCGCCGTGTAGGGACATGATGCAGGGAAAAGGTCCGCATTGCCATGGTGCCGGCAAGCATAGACATCCTAAAATATATCACATCTCTCGTATAACCGCTAATTGGCGATCTGTCTTGTCATCAATCGCATCTGGTCCGACGGGGTCGGCTCGACGCTGTGATAATTATGCGCAAATTGTATTTTACATGCAAAGATAAATAAGATATTTAAAATTAAAAAAAACAAATCAATCAGTGGCAAGAACGACGCCACAGGAGGTACCATGTCATCACCAGCTACGTACAACCGGAACGCTATCGGCACACTTTGGAACCTGCGCGACCTCCCCGCCGAGTGGTCAGGGTACGCAATCCTGCTTAGGGGCGACCTTGATAACGATCTGGCCATCGAGCCTGAGGAATTGGAAGGGATCGACTGGATTGCTTTCTCCGAGGCGGTGGGGGATGTGCAGGAAGATGTGGGGGTGAAGGATCCCGACTCCAAGCTGGGGCCCAACACCCTGAAGCTGCTGCGGAAAAAGTACGGCGAGAAACCGTCGCCCGGCACTGTCTTGAAGACTATTGGTGATCTTGTACTTAAAAAGTCACGGGAGCCGGTCGCTCCGCCTCCGGGGTCGGAACTGGCGGGGAGAAACGATGAGGAACGGCGGATATGCTCACTCTGGAACAGGTACGGCGCGGCCATCGGCGGGCAGGCCGGACAGCACGGGATTCCCCTGGAATCGGCCCTTGCGGTCTTCTGCGTGGAGTCGGGAACTGCGTATGATCCGGCCACCGGACTGGTCATCATCCGTTTCGAACCCCACATTTTCCGGAAACACGCAGGCAAGGAGGTTGCGTGGGCGCGCGGGGGACAGAAAACGGAATGGCGGAATTTCGAGACAGCCTTCGGAGTCAATCCGGAGGCGGCGCTCCTTGCAACGAGTTTCGGTCTCCCCCAGCTCATGGGGTTCAACAGTTGGGTCACCCGTTTCAAGAATGCCCGGGAGATGGTGCTGGCGTTCCAGGATTCCTGCACGGAGCAGGTGGCGGGCTTTTTCGGATTCGTGACGAAGAACAAACTGGAGCGCTACATCATCGACAGGGACTGGCGTTCCTTCGCCAGGCGCTACAACGGGCCGGCGAACGTGGATGGCTACTCCGGCAAGCTGGACAGGGCCATGAAAGTCATCGGGTCGCTCAAGCAGTATGGCGCAACGTTTCAGGTTTAGGGTTTGTCAGGGAGCGAGGGCGGAGATGCCCAGGTCGCTGACCCACTCGGTGAAGATGGCCAGTTTGTGGCTGCCGAATTTCTCCAGACCCCTGCCTATCTCCCCCAGGGACTTTTCCCTGAGGTGACGGCCCGGATGTTTTGAATAGAACAGGTCGGCGCAGCAGATGATCCGTTCCTCGCGGCTGACCGGGACCATATCCCGATGGGGGAGGGGGAGCTGCTGCGCCAGGATGTCGTCGATGGTCAGTCCCACCCCGATATGCCGCTCGCAGACGAGAGCGTGAAGCGGCAACCCTTCTTTCTCCAGGATTTCCCTTCCCAGAATGCCATGGCATATGTAGGGCTGCTTCCCCGTGAGCCCCATCCCCGCAGCATGGACGCGACAGACGCCTATGTCGTGGAGGAGTGCGGCCTCTTCGATGAACGTGAGATCGAGTCCTGTCATGCCGCAATTGCGGGCGATCTGCAGAGCCTTGGCCGCCACCAGACGGCTGTGATCAAGTACGATTCTGCCGGCATCGGGTGCATCGACGAAATACTTTTGAAGAAGCGCTACGGCATCCATTGTTTACCTCGGCGTAGATTGCGGGTATTATGGAACAGTCCTGGGTCTGCTGTCAACGCCCGGGAGATTTGCCGTACGGGGAGATGTATGCCGGTGGAGATCAAAGAGTCGGACCTTAAGATAGAATTTTTCCGCGCCTCCGGTCCCGGTGGCCAGCACCGCAATACTACGGATTCGGCGGTGCGCATCCGTCACCTCCCGACCGGTATAGTGGTTCAGGCAACGGAGAACCGTTCCCAACTTCGCAACCGGGAAGTGGCTCTGGAGAGACTTGAACGGGCTCTCCGCCAGAGGGAACGGAAGGTGAAAAAACGGGTTGCGACCCGGATCCCCAAGGGGGAAAAGGAGCGGCGGCTTGTGGAAAAGAAACGCAACGCCGCACGCCGCCAGCATCGTAAGGTGGGGGACGAGTGACCGGCGTTTTTGTAAACCCCCTAATTTCTTGACCATCCGCCCTCAATGGGGTATTTTATGCCGATTAACCGTAGAGGAGCGCCCTATGCCCCGCCCCAGCTGGGATGAATACTTCATGGAGATCACCCATCTCGTCGCCAAGCGTTCCACCTGCCTGCGCAGGCAGGTAGGTGCGGTGGTGGTGAAGGACAAGAATATCCTTACTACCGGTTACAACGGTGCCCCGTCAGGCGTGGCCCACTGTCTTGAGGCGGGGTGCCTGCGGGAAAAACTGCAGATCCCCTCAGGTGAGCGCCACGAACTCTGTCGCGGCCTCCATGCCGAGCAGAATGCCATCATCCAGGCAGCCAAGCACGGCACCAACATCGACGGCGCCACGCTCTACTGCACTACCATGCCCTGCATCATCTGCTCCAAGATGATCATCAATGCCGGTATCCGGCGCATCGTCTACGAAATAGGGTATTCGGACCAGCTTGCGGAGGAGATGATCCGCGAGTCGGGGGTGATTGTCGAAAAATTCCCCACACAGGGAGTCTCTCCATGAAATGTCCGTTCTGCTCCTTTGCTGACAGCAAGGTGGTCGATTCACGCCCCGACAAAGGGGGGGCCGACATCCGCCGTCGCCGCGAATGCGAATCGTGCGGGAAGCGCTTCACTACCCACGAGCGGGTTGAGGATATCCTTCCCCTGGTCGTCAAGAAGGACGGTCGTCGGGAACCGTTCGACCGGCTCAAGCTTATTGCCGGCATTCAGAAGGCGTGCGAGAAGCGGCCGGTCTCGGCAGAGGCGATCGAGCGCATGGTAGACCGTCTGGAGACGCGGCTTCAGGAGAGCAGTGAAAAGGAAGTGCCGAGCACCACCATCGGCGAATGGGTGATGAATGAGCTTCACGCTCTGGACCAGGTGGCGTACGTCCGCTTTGCCTCGGTCTACCGGTCATTCAAGGATATTAACGAGTTTATGTCGGAACTGCAGGACCTGCTCAAAAAATAGCGGCTTCGATAAAGGTCCATCTGCGGCGTTGCGTTAGGCCTTCGTCGCTCAACGTACCTCCCGCCTCGCTCCTCACGCCTCACGCGCCTTGCATCTGGAGCCTTTCTCGAAGCCTTGACCCGGCGGTAATCGATCCTAACATGCATGATGTTCACGAAAAGTTTATGAGGCGGGCTCTTGTGCTGGCGCGCAGGGGGGTGGGGAAGACCTCTCCCAATCCTGCGGTGGGGTGCGTCATCGCCAGGAACGGCGTGATCGTGGGGGAGGGGTGGCACCGGAAGGCGGGAACTCCTCACGCAGAGGTGCATGCCCTTGCCCAGGCTGGGGATGCTGCGCGGGGAGCCGATGTCTACGTGACCCTGGAGCCGTGCGCCCACCACGGCAAGACCCCTCCCTGTGCCGAGGCGCTCATAAAAGCCAGGGTGGGACGGGTTTTCGCCGGTATGGTCGATCCCAATCCCAAGGTCAATGGCGGGGGGATGGCAAAGCTTCTGACCGCCGGTATTCCGGTTGAACCAGGTATCCTGGAAGAGGAATGCCGCCGCATCAACGAGCCGTTCATCAAGCATGTCATCACCGGCCGACCCTTCGTCACCTTGAAGAGCGCGTTGACCCTGGACGGCAAGATCGCCACGGCGACGGGGGATTCCCGCTGGATAACCAACGACCGCTCGCGGCGGTACGTCCACAGACTGCGAAGCGAGATGGATGCGGTCATGGTGGGGGCCGGGACCGTCCTGGCCGACGACCCCCAGTTGACTGCCCGCCTGCCGGGAGGGAAAGACCCGCTTCGGGTGGTGGTGGACAGTACCCTCCGCATTCCGCTCCATGCCCGGTTGCTTCATCTCGACTCTCCTGCGAATACCATAATAGCGACCACCTCCACTGACGTGGCAAAAATAGGGAAGCTGGAGGCGGCAGGGGCGGAGGTGCTTCACTGCGCTGCATTCAATGGCCATGTGGACCTGGCGGACCTGCTCCGGCAACTGGGAGAGAAAGGGGTACAGTCGGTGCTCCTGGAGGGGGGTCGTGAGCTGGCAGGGGGAGCGCTCCAACGAGGGCTCATCGACAGGTTTCTCCTCTTCTATGCGCCGAAGATCATCGGCGGGGACGGCGTCGATCCCTTTGCCGGGCCGGGAGCGGGGCGAATCGAGGATGCACTGCGGCTGACGCGCATCGCCATTCGGCGGTTCGGCGATGACATCCTGGTGGAAGGGTATCCGGAGGTTTCATGTTCACAGGTCTGATCGAAGTGGTGGGGAAGGTGGTCCAGCTTGACCGTGCGGGGAGTGCCGCCCGCCTTGCGGTGGCCGCCGCGTTTCCCGGCGATGCCGTGCGGCTGGGAGATTCCATCGCCATCAACGGCGTCTGCCTCACCGTTGTCTCCATGGAAGGGGGCACGTTCGTCTTCGACGTCTCTCCCGAGACCCTGGAACGAACCGCTTTCCGGGGGGTCAAGACCGGCACGCCGGTGAACCTGGAACGGGCACTCCGTCTCTCCGACCGCCTCGGCGGCCATATCGTTACCGGACACGTGGATTGCGTGGCGACTGTCGCCGAGCGGCGCGAGCAGTCGGGCAATACGGTCTTCACCTTCCGGCTTCCCCGTGATGCCGCACGTTATGTGGTGGCAAAAGGCTCCATAACCATCGATGGCATCAGCCTGACGGTCAACACTGCCACCAGTGATGGGTTCAGCGTCAACATCATTCCCCATACCGCGGTCAGCACCACGTTGCAGTTCCGGAAGCCGGGGGATGAGGTTAACATCGAAACCGACATCCTGGGGAAATATGTGGAACGCCTCTTCACGGGAAAGAAGGAAGGTGGAACCGGCCTGACGCTGGAACTCCTTGCCAAAAACGGCTTTCTATGACATAAAAGATGATGCCGCAATCGTCTGAATTGCGGCTTGTTTTTCACTATGCAGCGAAGCTTGTTGTACCAATTCACACTAGTATCGGGGTTCGTAAATATGACGGTAGCCAGGATAGAAGACGCTATAGAAGATATTCGCCAGGGGAAGATGGTCATTCTCGTGGATGACGAGGACCGCGAGAACGAAGGTGACCTGACCATGGCCGCGGAGAAGGTCACGCCGGAAGCGATCAACTTCATGGCTCGTTTTGGCCGCGGACTCATCTGTCTTACCATGACCGCCGAGAAGTGCGACGAGCTTAATCTCCCCCCCATGGTAACCGACAATACCTCCTCCTTCGGGACGGCCTTCACCGTTTCCATTGAGGCGCGGCGGGGGGTTACCACCGGCATTTCCGCAGCCGATCGGGCACACACCATCCTTACTGCCGTGGCTGACGATGCGCTCCCCGATGATCTGTGCCGCCCAGGCCATGTATTTCCGCTCCGCGCCAAGCCGGGGGGGGTGCTCGTACGTGCCGGCCAGACCGAAGGTTCCGTGGATATGGCGCGCCTGGCCGGGCTCAAACAGTCCGGCGTCATCTGCGAGATCATGAACGAAGACGGGACAATGGCCAGGATGCCCGAGCTGAAGAAGTTCGCCAAGGAGCACGGGCTAAAGATCTGCACCATTGCGGACCTGGTAGCCTACCGTCTGAAGCACGAATCGCTGGTGCGCCGGGTGACCGATGTTGTCCTTCCTACCAGCTATGGTGGTGATTTCCGTGCCATTGCCTATGAGAATGACGTGGACAAGATGGAGCATCTGGCTCTGGTGAAAGGCGAAATCAAGGGGGACGAGCCGATCCTCGTGAGGGTCCATTCCGAATGTCTGACCGGCGACGTGTTCGGCAGCAGACGGTGCGACTGCGCTGATCAGCTCCATGCCGCCATGGCGATGATTGAGCGGGAAGGGAAGGGGGCAATTCTCTACATGCGCCAGGAAGGTCGTGGAATCGGCCTCGTCAACAAGCTGAAGGCCTACGCTCTCCAGGACCAGGGGAAGGACACCGTGGAGGCCAACCTGGCCCTCGGGTTCAAGGCAGACCTCAGGGATTACGGGATCGGCGCCCAGATACTCGTCAACCTGGGGTTGAAAAACATCCGGCTTATGACCAACAATCCGAAGAAGATTATCGGCCTCGAAGGGTACGGCATCAACATAGTAGAAAGGGTCCCCATTGAGATTGAACCTACTGCTGCCAATCTGAAGTACCTGCAGACCAAACGGGAAAAAATGGGACACCTGCTGGAGAATATTTAGTTTTCGCCCGGAAACTATTTCGGAGCGCAATTTTTTCTCAATCGGTGTGTTCCTTAACGGATAAAACACGAACTATTTGCCAGGAGGGGCATATGCCTAAATATTTTGAGGGTAAGCTGGATGCCAAAGGGCTCAAGGTCGGAATCGTGGTTGCAAGGTTCAACAGCTTCATTGCCGAGCGTTTGCTGGAGGGGGCGCTGGATGCCCTGATCCGCCACGGTGCTGATGATAAGAACATCGATGTCGCACGGGTGCCGGGGGCGTTCGAGATTCCGCTTGCCACGGCCAAGATGGCCCAGTCGGGCAAGTACGACGCTCTGATCTGCCTTGGTGCTGTTATCCGCGGCTCTACCCCTCATTTCGACTACGTTGCGTCGGAAGTTTCCAAAGGGGTCGCCCAGGTTTCACTCTCAAGCGGTGTGCCGGTCGCCTTTGGCGTTCTTACCACCGACACCATCGAGCAGGCGGTGGAGCGGGCCGGCACCAAGGCAGGGAACAAGGGGTTTGATGCGGCCATGACCGCCATCGAGACCGTCAATGTACTGAAGGAGCTTAAATAGTGGGCTCACGCCGTGAAGGGCGCGAACTGGCGCTGCAGGCTCTTTATTCTATTGACCTCAATCCGATGGAGCTCAGGCAGTCGATCGTGTCGTTCTGGGAGCACAACCTGGCAACGCCGTCGGTCCGGGATTTTGCCGAGCAGATTGTGGTTGGCGTGGCCGAACACCGTGAAGAACTGGACCGGAAGATCGAGGAGAAATCAAAGAACTGGAGTCTCGGCCGCATGGCCAGAATCGACCTGAACATCCTCCGGATCGCTGTCTATGAGCTCCTTTATCGGCCCGACATACCGAAAAACGTGACCATAAACGAGGCGATCGAGGTCGCAAAGAAGTTCGGCACCGAAGATTCCGCCGCCTTTATCAACGGCATTATCGATGAAGTTGCTTCCCACGTGCCGGACAAGTAGGGGCGATTTCGCGATTGCTTCTGCCTCATTTATTTCTTATCTAAGCGAGGGGTTATGCAGGAAATAAAGATTGGCCTGCTTGGTTTCGGAACCATCGGTACCGGTGTGGCCAAGCTGCTCATGAACAACAGTACCTTAATTGAAGAGAAACTCGGCGTCCGGCTCGTCCTGAAACGGATCGCCGACCTTGACATAACCACTGACCGGGGCATTTCACTGCCGGCGGGAATGCTTACCACCAACGTGGACGAGGTGTTGGCCGACCCGGAGATAGCTATCGTCATCGAGTTGATCGGCGGCTATGAACCTGCCAAACGGTTCGTTCTCAGGGCCATAGAGCACGGCAAGCATGTGGTTACCGCCAACAAGGCGCTTCTGGCGATACACGGGGAAGAGATATACGAGGCGGCTGCCCAAAAGGGTGTAGAGGTTCTCTTCGAGGCGGCGGTTGGAGGAGGAATCCCTGTTCTCTCTGCCATCAAGGGGAACATGGCGGCGAACAACTTCACAACGGTGTTCGGCATCCTGAATGGAACCTGCAATTACATTCTTACCCGGATGACCCAGGAGGGCGCGGATTTCGGTGAAGTGCTGAAGAATGCCCAGGAACTGGGATATGCCGAGGCGGATCCGACCTTCGACATCGAAGGGGTCGATACCGCCCACAAGCTGAGCCTCCTCCTCTCCCTCTGCTTCGGAACCCGTGTCGATTTCAAAGCTATCCATACCGAGGGGATCAGCGCCATATCCGCCATCGACGTCAATTTCGCCCGTGATTTCGGTTACAAGATCAAGCTTCTTGCTATCGGCAAGCGGGACGGCGACCGGATCGAGGCACGGGTCCACCCGACCATGATCCCGGTCAATTACCCCCTGGCCGATGTGGATGGCGTCTTCAATGCCATCCGTCTGTCAGGTGATTTCGTCGGCCCGGTCATGTTTTATGGCCGCGGGGCCGGCATGGACCCGACTGCCAGCGCCATTGTCGGCGATCTTATGGACATCGCCCGCAACATCGTGGCCGGAATCGGGCGGCGAACTGCCCCCCTCGGCTACCTTGACGGCCGGGTGAAAAAGCTCGGCATCAAGCCGATGGGAGAGATCGTCAGCAAGTACTGCCTGCGTTTCAGCACCCTGGACAAGCCGGGGGTGCTGGCCAAAATTTCCGGGGCGCTGGGTCAGCATGGCATCAGCATCGAGTCAATGATCCAGAAGGGGCGGAGCGCTGGCGAAACGGTCCCCATTGTCATCATGACCCACGAGGCTCAGGAAAAGGATGTGCGTGCTTCGCTGGCGGAGATCGACGAGCTTGATTTCATCAGGGAGAAGAGCAATCTGATCCGCATCGAAGACAACCTGGAGTAATTTTCACGTTTCAGCGATTTCTTATGACGGGGCACCCCCACAGGGGCGCCCCGTTTTTGCGTAGTATCTGGTAATTCCGGGAACGAGGGACAACCGTTGCAGTCTCGTCCGCCTGCAGCCCGGACTTTTCCTCCACACCCGGGACCACGACGGAAGCCCCTTGAAATGGGGGAAGACCATGTATCCATGGGTGAGGAGATATTACAGTCGGACCGACAGGGAGCCCGTCGGCGGAATGAGCTGGCTGAAGTAGTGGATGGAGGTGAAGCGGGAGGAGGGGACCGGCGTTACGGTGGAGCTGAACCGGCTCACGTAGATGAGGTAGGCGATATCGTACGCGGCGGCGGTGGAGAGGTTGGTCTCGCTGTCCTCTCCCAGAAGCGTGCGTGCCGGGTCATAGGGGATTCTCTCCCTGAGTTTTCCCCAGAAGGCAGGTTCTTCTTTGGGAAGTCCCAGTTCGTGGGCCGAAATGATGTCGGTGAAGTACTGCCCGACGCGGGTTTTCCGCATCTTCAGTTCCAACGTCTTGCTGTGGGCGTTGGTCACCAGGTAGATGCGCTTTCCGTGCTGTTTGAGAAAGAGGAGGAACTCAATCACCCCCGGATGGACGGCGATCAGGTGGTCTACCTCCTGCTTCAGGAGGGGGATATCGAGACCAAGCCGGTCGGACCAGTAATCCAGGTCGGTCCAGTTGAGGGTCTTCTCCTGGGAGCGGAACAGGGGAATGAGGATCTCCTTCGCCTCCTGCACGGAGAGGGAGTGTTTCCGTGCGTAGGTGTGGGGGACGTGCTCCAGCCAGAAGTGGTCGTCGAAGTGGCGGTCCAGCAGGGTGCCGTCCATGTCGAGGAGGACGGTGTCGATGTCGTTCCAGTTTACGAGCATGGGAAATCTGAATTAACAGGGATATTCAGGATAAGCAGGATGAACGCTCCAGGTCATTGATATCTGCATCGCCATAACAATTAGCTCATGCAATCGGTATGTTGTCGCAGTACATATGTTTACCTGTGTAGGGTAAGTGCTTGGTGAATGTTCAAGAAAAAGGCACGTCACAGGGCCTTTTCTTCTATGAATGCCTTGATTGCTGCCCGGTCCGCATCCAGCACCGTACAGCGGCTCGGGAGTTTGTCGATACCTGCCAAGGCTGCGGGGAAAGGCGGCGCTATGCCGGTTGCCTGTTCCACCGCATCGCCGAATTTTGCCGGGTGGGCCGTGGCGAGACAAACCGGTGTGGCGTCTGCCGGCAACAGTTTTTTTGCGGCGCAGACACCGACGGCAGTGTGAGGATCGAGGAGATAGCCGGTGGCCTTGTGGAAGGCGGCGATGGTCTCCAGGGTCTCTTCCTGGTTGACGGAGCGGGAGAGAAACTCCTCGCGAACTCTGGCCAGTTCCGTTTCGCTGAACGCAATCCGCCGCGATTTCGCAAGCTCGACGAAGGCTTCCCGCACCCGTGCCGGGTCTTCATTGAACAGGTAGTAGAGGTAACGCTCGAAGTTTGATGCCAGCTGGATGTCCATGGAAGGAGAGACGGTCTGTACCACCTCTCCCAGAGAGTAATCACCGTCGTTTATGAAGCGGGTGAGGATGTTGTTCTCGTTGGTGGCGAGGAGGAGCTTGCTGACCGGGAGCCCCATCCGCTTTGCAAGATAGCCGGCGAAGATGTCGCCGAAGTTACCCGTCGGGACGGAGAAGGCAACATTGGCGCCGCCGTTGTCGGTCACCCTGAACCAGGCATAGAAATAATAGACCACCTGGGCCAGGACCCGCGCCCAGTTGATGGAATTGACCGCCCCGAGGGAGTATTTCTCCTTGAAGGGGAGGTCGTTGAAGAGGCTCTTGACGATATTCTGGCAGTCGTCGAAGGTCCCTTTGGCGGCGATGTTGTGAACGTTGGCGTCGGTGACCGTGGTCATCTGCAGCGCCTGGATGGGGGAGGTCTTCTGGTGGGGGTGGAGGA
Organism: Geobacter sp.; assembly: GCA_003574885.1. Classification (GTDB taxonomy): domain Bacteria; phylum Desulfobacterota; class Desulfuromonadia; order Geobacterales; family Geobacteraceae; genus Geomobilimonas. The sequence goes on along the minus strand of PJFC01000003.1, from coordinate 168,737 downwards.
TGAAGATATTGATGTTCTCCTTCCCCCGTACGCCATAGATGGCGGCGCTTCCCGTGTCGCCGGAGGTGGCGCCGACGATGTTCATCTTCTCCCCCCGCTCCTTGAGCAGGTAGGCAAACAGGTTTCCCAGGAGTTGCAGAGCCACGTCCTTGAATGCGAGGGTCGGGCCGTGGAACAGCTCCAGAATGTAGACACCGTCCTCATGTACCACTGGTGTGATCTCACGGTTATCGAAGGTGGCGTAGGAGCGGTCGATGAGCTCCTTCAGGTCATCCGCCGGAATATCGGTGGCATAGAGGGAAATGAGTTCGAAGGCGAGCTGCTGGTAGGAGAGTTCGCGCCATGCGTCCAGGGTCGCCGGAGAAAGGGTCGGTATCCGCTCGGGGAGGAGAAGTCCCCCGTCGGTTGCGAGTCCCATCATGACGGCATCTTTGAAGCCGACCGGTTCGATCTGGCCACGGGTGCTTATGTATTTCATCGGTTCATCCTGTAAATGGAGTAGGCACAGCAAGTGATCGCAGTCTAGCAGGAAATTGCCGAAATGGGAAGTCTTTGCACGTAAGGGGGGTACAGAGTGGCGCAACGTCGTATAGCTGAAGAAATGAAGGATTGTGTGTAGGTAAGCAGGTATGGTGGTAAGTCGATGCGTGTATTGTGCGGTCAATTTAGTTGTTTAAAAATGTCGAGTTAGCGTGGAGACGTAATTGTTTGATCTAATGTTATGCTGACATTACGGCTTCTGATGTCTCCGAAAATAAGGTGGGCAGGAGCGCGGGGGCGATGCAGGGTAAATATTTTATGTTAAGGTTGATGGGTTGCTAGCTAACCATTTAGTTATTAACTGTTTTAGGTTTACTTTCATATTTTCCACAGTGCCTGGAGACCATTGCCCTTAGCCCGCCTTTAACCTTGGCACTCCCGTCTTCACGGGTGTATGTAGGTGAGGAATTATTTATGTAAAACCCTTGGAGGGACGGATGGGACGCGGGAATGCAGGTTCATAGCGCCGCTTTGTCAGTGTGATAGCTGATGAAGCGGTTTTTTCCTAAATTCCTTTATTGCATGCATAACCCGGTTCCTTTGTTTTTTCCCGTTGATGGCGACACCCACCGGGATATCAAAAAGCGGTTGTGCAAGTTGGTGGTGACGGGGGGAGAATTCCGAGGGATTGATCGGGAAGGGGCGGGAGAAGGTGGGGAGTGAGAAAAAACGGGGAGTATCCCGGTTTTCGTTCAGCGATTGCTGCCAATGATTATCGGCCTGATCAGGGTCGCCAGTTTTCTGCTGGATAAACAGTTGAAAGCGCTGGAACAGACGCTTTTGAAAGAAGGTGGTCTGCGGGAGCGGATGACCAGGGCGAGGCTTGTGACGAGGAAAAGACCGGGATAAGCATGGATTCCGAAGCTTTATTGGTGTAATGTCAAATGGAACTCTTCAAAAAGGACTATCCTGAGTTATACGATGAAATCGTACATCTATAAGCAGCCGGGCAAGCAGGTGGTGATGAGGGAGAATTTCAATGGGTTGATTGGAAGGGGCGGGAGAAAGTTGGAGAGTGATATTTAAGCAAAAAATGCGGATCGTGTCACCCGAGTCACAAAGTAAAAGAAGATTGCCGGTCGGATTGATAGCCTATTATCGTCATTAGCTGCTTGAAAATCGCCATTGCTTTTATTGCCACTGTGCATTATAACACTGTTTATAGTAACACTATTTTGTAGCGTGTGAGGATTTGATGAAAGGACTGACTAAAAAACAGTCTGAAATCTTGGATTTTGTCGGCGAAAGCCAAAAAAACAGTGGCTTCCCCCCTACTCAGGCGGAAATTCGTGAACACTTTGGTTTCGGTAGTCAGAATGCTGTGCGGAACCACCTGCAGCTTATCGAAAAAAAAGGTCATATCCAACTGAACTCCAGAAAAGCCCGCGGGATTCAGTTGTTATCGTTGCCAACGCCGGTCATTGAACAGTCGGACAATTCAATCCCCTTACTCGGCAGAATTGCAGCAGGTTTACCCATTTGGGCGGAGCAAAACCTGGAAGGTCATCTACCTGTGCCTCCAGCCTTGTTTGGCGGCGGGGAAATATTCGCTCTTCATGTTCTTGGCGATAGTATGATCGGTGCCGGTATCAATAGTGGGGATATCGCCATAATCAAAAGGATGGATCGGGTTGAAAATGGAGAAATCGCTGCTGTGCTGGTAGAACAGGAAGCCACGTTGAAGCGGGTATTCTTTTCATCGGCAGCCTTGGTTCTGAAATCGGAAAACCCCGCATTTAAAGACCTTACTTACGACATGGACAAGGGCGACTCTGTCCGTATCCTTGGACGCTACCAGGGAATCGTTCGAACCGCAGATAATCGGTGCTGCCCATGAATCTTCTGGCTTCTATCAAAGAGTATGGATGTAATGATGTTGTTTTGCTGGACGGCACTACTCCAAGACATTTGGACTACCTCGATCTTTTGAAAACTTCCGGTAACAGCACTTTGAAAGTTGACGCTGTTGCCGAATTCCAGGCCAGACCTCTGCTCTACATCGTATCGGAAAACCGGGCAAAACAGCTTGATAAAGAAAAGATTATCGAATTGCAGCACCTTCTGGCCAACAGGGGGGAGCGGGCTTACCTGGGTGTCTTGAGTCCGGGTGAGTTGAATGTCTATCCCATCAATCTGGACCGCGCCGTCCTGGCGCGCGGTTATAAGGAGACCATCAGACCGGATTCTGCGGCAGCGCCGCTCTTCTTTCAGAATATTGTTAACGATTTGTTCGAATTGAAAGGGCAGCCAAAAGCCCCTGACTATGTTTTTGAAGAAATTCACACTTTGATGCGCCGCTCATCCGAGGACCTCATTGATAGTATTAATCCTCTGGATGTTCTTTCGTTTCTTGGCCGGGCACTCTTTTTTCGTTTCCTGTGGGACCGCCAGATCATCAGGCCGGATGAACTGGCCACCATTTGCCCTCAGGCGAAATCCCACGGTGACTGTTTCCGTAATGTTGCCAATTCCGTAGCTACCTGCCAGTGGCTTGATGACACTTTCAATGGCGATTTACTGCCGTTTTCCAGCTCATTTGAAGATGTCTTCACTCAAGCTGACAGGAGTACCGGCAGCAAAATATTTGATCATTTACGGGCCATACTTGAAGGATGGGTCTATGTAGGAAACGGGCAATATCAAGGCAAATTAGATTGGGGTGATCTGGACTTTGCTCATATACCCATTGGAGTGCTCAGTCAGGTTTACGAAAGTTTCAGCAGGGCATGGGATGCCCAGCGCTCGGAAAATACCAGCGTCTACTACACACCCAAAAACATTGCCCGTTATCTGGTGGATGATGCTTTTGAAGGGGTTGCCAACAAGAAAGACGCTCATGTCCTTGACCCCAGTTGTGGTGCGGGGATCTTTCTGGTTCTTGCGTTCCGGAAGCTTGTCGCCGCCCGTTGGGCTCATGATGGGAAACGACCGAATACCAAGGTTATTCAGGATATCTTGTATAAACAACTGTGCGGATTCGACGTCAGTGAGTCGGCACTACGCCTGGCGGCGTTGTCGCTTTACATTACCGCCATCGAACTGAATGATTCACCACGCCCCCCGAAAAAATTGAAGTTTTTCGAGCCGCTTCAGGGCGTTGTTCTTCATAATCAAAGAAAGCCCGAGGAGCATGACAGCCGTGGGTTTGTTTTGGGGAGCCTGCGTCCTGACCTTTCCGAAGAGTTCAATGGCCGGTTTGATCTGGTCATAGGGAATCCGCCATGGAGCAAGCTTAAGGGAGAAGACGACGAAGCAAAGAAAGAAAATAAAACCCATGTTGCGGAATTTACCGCATTGACCCGTCGTATTCTGGAAGGTCGCGGGCTTGGGGATATTGCAAGGACATACAGTAATCCCGACAACAACCCGGATCTGCCGTTCTTATGGAAATCAACGCAATGGACGAAGCCGGGCGGCATTATCGCCATGGCACTGCACGGAAGGATTTTTTTGAAGCAGACACCTCCAGGCACCCGTGCGTTTAACGCTATTCTCAAGGGGCTTGAGATTACCGGCATTCTGAATGGCTCAAACCTGTCGGACACCGCTGTGTGGCCGCGTATGAATCAGCCGTTCATGCTCTTTTTTGCAAGGAATAAAGTACCTGCTGAGAATCATCATTTTTATTTTGTTACTCCTCATTATGAAAAGCGTTTGAACGACAAGGGGCGATTGCGTATAGATTACCAATCAGCCCAACCGATTGCCGCATCAGCAGTCACAAATGACCCTTGGCTCTTGAAGACATTGGCAGTGGGAACTGCGCTTGATGCTGAAGTATTTCGAAAATTTCATGAACTGAATTGGCCGACAGTTGGTTCTTTTTGGAAAAATCATAAATTACACTCAAAAAGAGGTTACGACCTATCACCCGACCAGCCTCAGATGGATAAAAACAAGGTTTCGTTCATGCGCGAACTGCTAGATTTTATCCCTCCTGAGAATGATGGTTTTTTTGTTGATACGTCCGTACTTATAAAATTCAGGCACATCACGGTTCATAGATCTAGAAACCCTGAACTGTATGCCCCACCACTACTCATCGTTCCCGAATCACCCGGAAGTTTGCTTAATTCTCCAAAATCATGGGTGGTGTTGGCCCCTGTTGTTTTCAGTAAAAGCTATTACGGTTTTTCAGCTAATGGTAGCAAGGAAGCAGATTGTACCATTGCACTTCTTCATCTAATTACCAACTCTGAACTGTTCAGATATTATTTATTGATGACGAGTTCGAGAATGGGGGCGGAACGAAGAACTTTTCTAAAAGAAAGTATTGATAAATTCCCTTTCCCGGCGCTCAATCTGTATTCAGATAATCAGCGCCAACGTGCCATAGAATTATCCAAACATCTTGAAACCTCTCCCGACAAGCCCTGGCAGGAGATCAACGACTTCATCTTCGACCTTTACGGTCTTGATAAATATGACCGTCAGGTTGTGAAAGACACCCTTGAAGTCGCGCCACCTTATAAAGAGGCACGAGACCGGGCCAATAGCGCCCCGGCCAGTAAAGAACGCGAGGTGTTTTATGCCGAACTGCAGCGGCTGCTTGCGCCTTCTTTTGCTATCACCAATGAAACGGTAAAGGTTGGTGAAGTAGTAGCCGAGAGCTCGGATATTCTTGCCCCTTGGCACTTCTTCGCCGTTTCGGCGTCCAATTCTCCCGCGGTCTTTTCGCAAGCAACTCAGAAAAAATTAATTGCCCACATTGCCCAAGCAGTCAATGAAACAGGATGCAGCCGGGTGATTGTTCATGAAGACGGCACGTTGCTTGTGGGAATTATCGGCCAATACCGATACTGGACTTTGAGCCGCGCCCGCCTATGCGCCCTGGAGATACAGCGTAATCACCTTGACGTTTTCCCTGTAGGGAGAAGCTGATGGCCGTAGGCTTCTTTACACAGGGCATTGAGTTTACCTTGCCACATCCACCCATCCCCCAGCGAACTATTCTGCTTTTCTGCAATGTAATCAGACGCGCCTGGCAACTGCTCGCTGACAATCCACCTGCAAACTTTCATCTACAATCAGCGAATGAAGACGTTATTACCCAGATTCTGGTGGAGATCATCGAAAACCGTTTGCGGAAAAACGGAGAAGTTGAGGGATTCAACCACGTTTTTTTCGGTAAGGTGTTTCGCGGGCCGGAAATTACAAACTTTGACAAGAATCACCCGGACAAAAAACCGGATATCTTCTTTGATCTTAAACGGGAGAAATACCCCGTCTATAGCGATCAGGATGGGCTCTTTGTTGAATGCAAGCCCGTTGACAGTGATCATCCCTTATCATCATGCTACTGTCAAAAGGGCCTGATTCGATTCGTAAACGGAGACTATGCCTGGGCTATGCAGGACAGCATGATGGTAGGATATGTAACTGGTAGATATACCTTCAACAAGCTCGCAGCAGTTCTTAATGACGACAAACTGAGTGCTAGCCTGAAAACGAAAAGTCATTCCGAAATCATTGAACACTCCATTTACCGCTCGAGCCATAAGAGGGAATTTGATTGGCTGGAAAATCACGGACCTGCATGCACTATATCAGTAACTCACCTCTGGCTTCAGACCTAATTTTACAATTGCATGAATTCGAGCAGGTCTCCTATGGAAAGAAAAAAACTCCAAATCCGCAACAGCACAGTCGAGTTCCTGATCTTTACCACACAGGCGGGTGAAAACACCATTGAGGTGCGCGTTGAGGATGAAACGGTCTGGCTGACGCAAAAGCTGATGGCAGTGCTGTTTGAAGTGGATGTGCGCACGATCAATGAGCACTTGGGGAATATCTATGAAAACGGTGAGCAGCACCGGGAGGCAACTATCCGGAAATTCCGGATAGTTCAAAAAGAGGGCAACCGTGATGTGGCGAGGAATGTCGATTTCTACAACCTCGACGCCATCATTGCTGTGGGCTTTCGGGTGAACTCCGCGCGCCGAGCAGTTCCGCCAGTGGGCGACGGGGGTTTTGCGCGACTTTGCCATTCGCGGCTATGTGCTGGACAAGGAGCGGCTAAAAACGGCTGTTTGGAAAAGTATACAAGCCATATCTCCGCGAGGATTGAGAAGAATTTATTCTTCTGCGCCACACAGCAAAAAGCCCGCACTAGCGGGCTTTCAACGTCCTGCCATTCAAGGTTCCCACAATCATTCAGGCAAAGGAAGGTCGGTGTGTATGCCGCTGCAGAAGGCTAGGACCTTTTCCACCCGGATCACGAAGCGGGTCAGTGTCTGGGGAATATCCGGCGGTTCGGCTCCCGGTGCGTAGCCGTCCAGGATGGCAGCATCGAAGGCGTGGGCCACCTTGCCGATGAACTGGTAGCCGGTTCTCGAATCCAGCGCCATCACCGCAACCGCCACCTGAGGATTGTCGCCAAGATTGCGCAGGGTGGTCTGGCAGAACCAGTTCTCGAACGCAAGGTGCTCGGCATCCAGGACCCTGACTTCGCATCCGGTTGCCAGGTGGGGATTGCCGGTGCTGTCCGTGGAGGCCACGAACGCAAGGGGGTTCCCCGCAATGAAACGTCTGATTTCCTCCGTGAGCATGGCGTCATCTCTCCTGTCGATATGGTCTGTTCCATGAAAACACCTACTCTCAAGTTTAGGTGCATTTCCCCGGTGGTCAACCCGCGCGGGAATTCTATCCCGGTGGAGAAGGTGGCCCTCCGGGGTAAGGGTGCTATACTGTATCGAAATGTGCCGAATTTCCGGCAGATAGACGAAACCCTACTGAAAGGAGAGGAATCCATGAAAGCGATACGTGTCCATGAGTTTGGTCCTCCCGAAACCATGCGCCTTGAGGAGGTGCCCGGTCTGACCCCCGGTCCAGGCCAGGTGGTCGTCAAGGTCTCCGCCATCGGGGTAAACCCGGTGGATACCTATATCCGTTCCGGCCTGTACCGGCCGGACTTGAAGCTTCCCTATACCCCCGGCCTCGACGCGGCCGGGGTCATCAGTGCCGTCGGTCCGGATGTGCACCATCGACGGGTGGGGGAGCGGGTCTATGTCGCCGGTTCGCTCTCGGGTACCTATGCCGAAGAGCTCCTCTGCCGGGAGTTCCAGACCCATCCGCTGCCGGAAGGGATTGGGTTTGGCCAGGGAGCAGCCATCGGGGTCCCGTACGGAGCCGCCTATCGTGCTCTCTTTCAGCGGGCGCACGCCCTGGCGGGAGAGACTGTGCTGGTTCATGGTGCCAGCGGCGGGGTGGGGATCGCCGCCCTTCAACTGGCCGTTGCAGCCGGCCTCATCGTGATAGGGACCGCAGGTTCTGAGAAGGGGATGGAACTGGTGCTGGCTCAGGGTGCCCGGCACGTCCTCAATCACCATACCGCAGGGTATATGGAGCAGCTGACGGAACTGACCTGTGGCAAGGGGGTCGAAGTTATCGTCGAGATGCTGGCCAACGTGAATCTGGACCATGATCTGGCCGCGCTGGCGAAAGACGGCCGGGTCGTGGTCATCGGCAGCCGGGGCAGGGTGGAGATTGACCCTCGCAGTGCCATGGGACGGGAGGCAGCTATCCTCGGCATGACCCTCTTCAATGCCTCGGAAAAAGAGCTGGCCAGTATGCATGCTGCCTTTTCGGCAGGTCTTGCCAATGGCACCCTGAGGCCGCTGGTGAGCCGGGAATTACCCCTGGCCGAAGCAGTGGCGGCCCACCATGCGGTACTGGAGGGGAGCACGCTCGGCAAGATCGTACTCATCCCCTAGTTCCGTACCTTCATTTCATTTAAAATGCATTACTTGACAATCGGGGCGGGAAAAGTTTATACAGCGGGTGTCGTATTTTCGGCAACCGTTTCCACGCGGTAGCCAAGGTTTCTTCCCATTTTCTTTCAAGGAGTATGTACATGTCCAATTGTCCCTGCGGTTCGAACCTTCTCTTTGCCGACTGCTGTGAACCTGTCATTAAGGGGAAACAGCCGGCCCAGACCGCTGAACAGCTGATGCGTTCCCGTTACAGCGCCTATGTGACGGTCGATACTGATTATATCTTTGAAACCACCCATCCTAAGCATCGCGAGGGGTATGACCACAAGGGGACCCGGGAGTGGGCTGAGAGTGCGGAGTGGGAGAAGCTGGAAATTGTTGCCATCAACGCCGGCGGAGCGGACGATACCGCCGGCGAGGTGGAGTTCAAGGCTACCTACCGTGACAAAGGGGGACGGAAGGTCCACCATGAACTGGCTTCCTTTGAGAAGGATGGCGGCCGCTGGTATTTCTCGGATGGGAATCTGGTGGCACCCAAACCGCTTGTACGGAGCGAGCCGAAGGTGGGGCGCAACGACCCCTGCCCCTGCGGTAGCGGTGCCAAGTACAAGAAATGCTGCGGTAAGTAAGTATATCATGATGGCGACAGCTGCCCCTGTCGCCATCATGTCATCATCCCCTGAATCATCCCTGTCTGCACGCCTTCAACGGCTCTCTCTTACGCAATCCACCGATCCTGTGGTACACTTTTTACATCCCACAACGAAGGAATCGACTCCACCATGAGCCTTGCCAAACGTGCCGAAATCCTCACCGTCATGGAAACACTCACCGGCCGCCACCTGAAAGGGAAGGACAAGGCGGTCCGGCTGTCGCTGATCGCCCTGTTGACGGGGGGGCACATCCTTCTGGAGGATATTCCTGGCCTTGGCAAGACGACCCTGGCCCTTGCCCTGGCCAACGTGCTCGGCCTGTCGTTTGGCCGGATCCAGTGCACAAGCGACCTGCTGCCGTCGGACATCACCGGCCTCTCCGTCTTCAGCCGGGAGGAGAGCTCATTCAAGTTCATCCGGGGGCCGATCTTCAACAGTATCGTCCTGGTGGACGAGGTGAACCGGGCCATGCCCAAGACCCAGAGCGCCATGCTGGAAGCGATGGAAGAGCGCCGGGTGACGGTGGAGGGGGTGACCTATACTCTTTCCGAACCGTTTCTCGTTATTGCTACCCAGAACCCCCTTGAGCAGGTCGGTACCTATCCCCTGCCCGAATCCCAGCTGGACCGCTTCACCATACGGACCGGCATCGGCTATCCGCCCGAAGAGCTGGAAAAGTCGATCATCGCCTACGGCAGCATCAGGGACGACATCCAGCACATCGAGCCGCTGGTGAACTCCGACGACATCCTGACTGCCCGGCGGGCGGTGAAGGAGAGTGTGTTCCTGTCGGACAAGGTGACGAACTACATATTTGCGATCATAGCGGCGACAAGAAACCATCCTCTGCTCCTTTCCGGAATCTCTACCCGGGGGGGGATCAATATGGCCGAGGCCGCCCGTGCCAATGCCTACCTGGAGGGGCGTGAACATGTGGTGCCCGAGGACGTGAGGGAGGTTGCGGTAGCGGTCGGTTCACACCGCCTCATCTGTCGCCCCGAACAGGAGAGTGTCAATAAGGAGGAACTCCTATCCGCCATTCTCGGAAGCATACCGGTACCGCTGGTCTGACTCTTACCAGGGCCGGTGCGTTTTACATAGCCATAACCCTGTTGGTCGGCTTCGCTGCGGTAAATACGGGAAATAACCTGCTCTTCTTTATCGTTTCGTCCCTGCTCGGTTTCATGGCGGTATCGGGAGTCCTCGGCTGGCTCAACATCCATGGCCTCGATGCCGACCTGGCCCATCCCGAAGAGTTGTACAGCGGTGTTTCCACCCTGTTTACACTGCGCCTCACCAACCGCAAGCGTCTCCTGCCGTCGTTTCTTCTCCGGATCCACTGGAACGGCGCGACTGCCGATTTTCAGCTGGTTGACCGCAAGGGGACGGCCACGTCATCATTCATGACCGCGTTCACAGGGCGCGGCACCCATACCGTCGACGGGGTGACGGTCTGTTCCCCCTTTCCCATCAATTTTTTTGTCCGCTGTCGCACGCTTCCCCTCGACCTGCGGGCCGTTGTTTTCCCCGCGCCCCTTGGCTGCCAACATGGGGCCGATTCACGCTCCTATGGCAAGAGTGGTTCCCTGTCCTCGCAGGGGGAAGGGTACGAGGGGGATCTCCACCGGATCGTTGCCTACAGCGGCGGTGATCCCCTCAAGATGATCCACTGGCGCCTGTCGGCTCGCCATGATGAGCTGAGGGTCAAAAAACTGAGTGCCACGGCGAATGAACCCCTCGTGATCGACATTGACCGGCTGCCGGTGGGTAACCTGGAAGAGAAGCTTTCCTGCGCGACCTACCTCGTGAACCGCCTGATGCGGGAGGGGCGCCCGGTGGGGCTCAAGCTGCGCAGGCGGCTGCTCAAACCATCCGATTCCCGGGGACACCGGTTGCGGCTCCTGACGGAACTGGCGTTGTATGGTAAGAATTAAATCGGTACTGGACATACTTGCGTACGGCATAGCCCTTCTCGGCTTTGTCCCGCTCGTTGCCTACCTGGACATGATTCCCCGGTTCCTCTTTCCGGCAGTGTTTCTGTTCGCAATTGCAGCCGATCGGCGCGGCAGGCTGCTCCGCGGCCATCTGCCGACGGTCGTATCCATCCTGTTCTTCATCTATTACGTCATCCAGTTATCCCGTGACAATCTTGTGGGACCGGCGGTCAACTTCCTCGTCATCCTTCTGGCGGTCCGCCTCGCGAGCGAGAAAGGGAGCCGGAACTATCTTCAGATCTATGCCCTGTCCCTGTTCGCACTGGCCGGCTCATCCCTTCTCAGCCTGAGTGCCGTCTTCCTCTTCTACCTCCTCCTTCTGCTCGTGCTTATTGCAGTCTCCCTCGTGCTTCTGACCTTTTACGATCGGGACGGCGATACCGTTATGGACCGGGCCGGCATGGCCAAGGTTATAACGGTTGCAGGGAGCATGCCGGTGGCGGCCCTGCCGCTCATTCTCCTTTTTTTCGTGATTCTCCCCCGGACCCAGTTTCCGCTCTGGAACGTGCTGAACGTTGCGTCCGGCGCCACTGCAACAGGCCTGAGCGACAAGGTTCAGCCCGGTTCGGCTCTTGCCGTGGCCGATGTCAAGAATGTCGTATTTCGCGCTGATTCTCCACCCCTGGCAAAAAACCAGCTTTACTGGCGTGGCGTCGTGCTCAACACGCTAGAGGGGGGAAGCTGGGTGCGAAGCCCGATCCCCGCCGGCGAAAGGGACTTTCCGGGGCCGGGGAACGTGGTTGTTCAGACAATCTTTCCTGAACCTGGCCGTTCGCGCTACTTGCTGGCCCTTAACGTTCCTCGCCAACTGACCGGCATTCGTGTTGCCACTTCTCCCGACATCGTGAATTCCGTTATGCTGATCGGGCGGAGGATCAGGTACGGTACTCAGTCCGTTCCCGGCGCGGTTATCCGTACCAGTCGCGGTGTTGATCTGACGTTCTACCGGCAGCTTTCTCCCGATCTGTCGCCCCGTCTCATCTCTCTGGGACGGCAGATTGCCCGGCGGGCGATGACGGATGCCGATCGACTGGCTCTTCTGGAAAGGCATTTCCTCGAACGCAAGCTCCGCTATTCGACGAAGGATCTGCCGACCGGTACCGATCCCCTCGGGCAGTTTCTGTTCGACGGGAAGCCCGGCAACTGTGAGTTTTTTGCCTCGACCCTGGCGGTCCTTCTCCGAGCTGCCGACGTCCCTGCACGGCTGGTGGGTGGCTATTACGGTGGTGACTATAATGAGGTCGGGGGCTATTATGTGGTAACTGAAGACCGTGCCCACGTCTGGGTGGAAGCCTATCTCGACGGGAAGGGGTGGGTCACGGTTGATCCGAGTGCCTGGGCAATAAACTTTGCCGGGGTGGGGGAGGCAGGGGAGCGGGGGATCGCCCATCGGCTCCGGATGTACCTGGATTCCCTCAGTTATTTCTGGAATCTGACGGTCATCAATTACGATCTTGAACGACAGATGACCCTCTTTAACCGGGCAGCCGGCCTTCGCCATCTGTCGTTGTCGGGCCATGTGTCCCTCCGGCCGGTACTTTTTTCTGTCCTGCCGCTCCTGGCAGCCGTTTTGTTCTGGCAATTCCGTGCCTGGCGAAGAGTCAGCAGGGAGGAGCGGCTGATGAAGGCACTCTTCTCTCTGGTGAAACGTCGTTACGGGATTGAATGGCCGCCGGACAGGGGATTGTACGATTTGGCCGGGAAGCTCAACGAGCCACGGATAACGCAGTTCGTTGGTATTTACGGGGAGACGGTGTACCGGGACCTGAAACTCTCCCGCGACGAGTATGTCCAGCTTCGGTCACTCCTGGCGGAACTGCGCGCAGCACCTCATTAGGCTTGACATGACGTTCCGATTCCATTAGTCTAACGGCGATAAAACACTGAAATTTCACAGAGATATCCTTGAGTACACCTAAAGAAAAATATCTGGCAACCGCCCAGAAATTCATTGCCAAAGGTCAACTCGACCGTGCAATAAAGGATTACGAGCAGGTTGTCGCCCTCGATCCCAGTGATATGCGCAATCGGCAGCGTCTTGCCGAACTGTTGATAAAGGTCAATCGCAAGGATGGTGCTGTAGCCGAGTACAAGGCAATCGGCAAGTACTATGCTGACAATACCTATTACCTCAAAGCCATTGCGGTCTATAAGCAGATTCAGAAACTTACCCCCGACGACATCGACATAACGCTCACCCTTGCCACTCTCAACGAGAAACAGGGGTTGACCGGCAATGCCCTTACCGAGTACGGCATCGTGCTCAATCATTACCAGCGTGCCGGCAGGCTCGATAAAGCCCTCAAGGTGCTTGAGGGGATGATCAACCTTGAGCCGGAAAACCTCAATACCCAGTTCCAGTTTGCCGAACTCCATTTCGCCGCGGGCCAGCCTGATAAATCCTACCAGGAATTCACCCAACTGGCGCTCTTACTCTGGAAACAGGAAAACCTCGAAGCCTTTAATCAGGTATGCATCAGAATCCAGACGCTCTTCCCCGAGCAGAAGGAATTCCAGCTCGATTTCATCGCTGCCCTCCTGGACAAGGGAGAAACATTGGGGGTTATTCCCCTGTTGCAGCAACTCATCCGCACCGATGTCGGCAATTTGCGCGCATGGTTGCTCCTGGTTGATGTCTGTCGCAAACTGGGGGAAACCGAAAAGCTTAAAGGGGTACTGCAGCAGATTCTTAAGGCCTTTCCGGATCAGGTGTCGCTCCGTACGGATCTCGCGCGACTGCACCTGGGTGACCAGAACGCTTCGGCAGCCCTCGAACTTCTTGCAGGCTCCGAGCAGGCGTGTGTTGACGCGGGTGAGTTCGACCGGCTGGAGCCTCTCTACACGGAAATCGAAAGACTTCTGCCGAAGGACGAGAGGGTATACGCCGGGCTGCGGACACTCTATGAAGCGGCGGGTGACAAGGGGAAGCTGGCGGCTCTGACGGCTCGAATTGCTTCCGAGACAGCTCCCCAGGCTTCACACGCTCCGCCGCGGAAAACCGTCGAGGCACCACCTGCTGTCAAAAAGGGTGTAGTTGAGGAAAAACCGCAGGTAACGCCTGCATCCGCCAAGGCTGCAGTACCGGATTGGGAAGAAGATATCGAGCTGTCACTTCCCGAAGATATGACGGAAACGGCTGGAGAATATGGGGACTCCGCCGGGGAACCTGAAATCCCGCCCCCTTTTCCGGAGGTTGAACTCCCTCCGTCTGTCGACCTGGGTGAATTCGCCGACGAAGTCTCTGTTCTGGACGACTACGTTGAGGATGTTGAGGATGTTGAGGAGCTTGAGCCGGAACTTGAGCCGGAGCTTGAGCCGGAGCTGGAGGCTGAAGAAGAGCTGGAAGAGATCCTGGAGGCGGAGACTGAGGAGATTGTATCCGCTATGCCGGAAGATTTCCCTGCCCCGTTGGTTGCCGAGTCACGTGAGCCCGAAGTTGAACTTCCGGAAGAAGAAATGGAGGAAGAGTATCCCCTCGAGCTGGAACTGGGTGCCGTGTCACTTGAAGAGCTTGAGATTGACGCTGGCGAACTTCTCGCCTCCGATTATGGTGAAAGGGAAGGCCATGTCACCGATGGTGAGGAGCTTGAAGAGCTTCAGCTCGATGTCGTGGAAGATGTATCATTCCTGCCCCAGGAGCTTGAGCTGACCGTTCCTGAATCGTTGGCTGGCGGTATTGCACCGTTTGACGAGGAAGGCACTGTTCCGCTCGTTCTGCATATCGACTCCGAAAACGACTGGCTGGCCCGGGAGGGAATTGGTGAGCCGACTGTTGGGGAAGCGGTGGATGAAGTTTCGACCGGTGTTGCTGGCATTGAGCTGGAGGCGATTGCGGAATTGGACCTCACGGAGGTACTCGGGGAGACATCCCCCGAGGTAACGGAGGAATTGTCCGGCTTCTGGGGTGAAGACCTGGACCTTGACACCCTGGGCGAAGAGCTTTTAGCCGATGGTGGCTCTGCAGGCGCCGGTGCAGGTGCTGGTACTGGTACTGACTCGGCTGGCAAGTACAGCATGGACAGCCTTTTCTCGGCATTCAAGAAGGGGCTCGACCAGCAGGTGGAGAGCGGCGACACGGAAACCCATTTCAACCTGGGTATTGCCTATAAGGAAATGGGGCTCTACGACGACGCGATCGGCGAGTTCGAGCAGGCGGTGCACGACCCTCAGCGGAAGGTTGATAGCATCACTCTGCAGGCTATGTGCTATCGGGAGAAGGGGGATGGGGCGAAGGCTGAGGAACTTCTGCGCGATGGCGTGGCCCTGAACGGGCTGCGAAAGGATGAGAGACAAAGTCTTGCCTATGAGCTTGCTCTTCTACTGGAAACCACTGACCGCCCCGACGAGGCGCTTTCCTATTATCTGGAGGTCCGGGCCATGAGCCCCGGGTTCCGCGATACGTTAGACCGGATTGCCGCTCTCGGCGGGGGAGATGATTCAGAGCTCAAGAGATTCAATATTCTTGACCTCGATGGTGACTGATTACCAGGAGAATCCCGCCGTTACGACGACATAAGGCTCAGAGGCGCCTTGAACCGGAGCGGTGCAACGAACAGATCACCTTGGTATGACTCCGGCAACGGGGGGAGGGGGTTTGCTGCTGCGACTGCCTGAAGGATCTGTCGGTCGAAAACGGGATTGCCCGACCCTTGAACCAGAAAGCTCCGCACGATCACGCCGTCCCTGGCGATGAGCAGGTTAACAACGGCGTTCCCCGCTGCTCCCTGCCGGCTTCCCGGTTGGAGCCACCACTTTTCGTTTATCTGCTGCAGCATGGTGAAGTAGTACTCCCGTACATCATCCCTCAGGGTTTCCCCTTCTCCAATTCCGCTGAAATAGCCGTTCGTCAGGCCGAGTCCAATGCTGTTTTTCCGGAGTTCCTCCGGAGTGGTTGCGGCAGTGTTCTGCGTGGCCTGTTCTTCGTTCACTGCCGGTGCGGGGACTTCCGGTTCTGCGGTCGCTGCCGGGAGTGCCGCCCTGGATTTCACTGCCGGTGAAGGGATGCCCGGGTTGGTCATCTGCAGGTCGAAAACCGGTATGGAGGGTGTCATGTCCCGTCCCCGATGGGGCTGCAGCAGGAGGAGTGAGAAGAGGGCGTGGCACAGAAATGACGTTGCAATCATGAGGGGGAAGAAGTTTTTTTTCGGCTGCAATTGCGGTACTGCGTCCATTGTACGGACTCCTGAAATAGGGTGTGTCGGGGTGTCGAGGATTAATTAGATTGATCCGGTGATTGAACAAGCCACTTAGCTTTAACGGAATCCCCTGCCGTTCAGATGGTTATCCGCCGGAGCAGAAATGAACAGAATAGATAGTAGCAAATTGTACGATGTCGGGGCAACAAAAGAAAAAGGGGGCTGACTTTCGAGTCAGTCCCCTTTCTGTTACCACGTAAAAATTGCCAGTTATGAGTTCTGGGCGTCCACCACGGCGATGGCGGCCATGTTGACGATGTCCGTTACGTCGTCGCCCCGCTGCAGGACATGGACCGGTTTTTTCATCCCCATGAGGATCGGACCGATGGCTTCGGCCCCTCCCAGGTGATGGAGCAGTTTGTAACAGATGTTACCCGAGTTCAGGTCGGGGAAGATGAGGATGTTGGCCGCTTCCTTGAGGGATGCGAAGGGGAAACTCTTTTGCAGGATTTCCGTAACGACGGCGGTGTCCGACTGCATTTCCCCATCGATGATGAGCCCCGGCGCCTTTTCCTTGACGATTTCCACGGCGCGTTTCACTTTGAGAGCCTGGGGGTGCTGGACCGACCCGAAGTTTGAAAAGGAGAGCATGGCCACTGCCGGTTCGATATCGAACAGCCGGGCTTTTTCGGCGGCGAGAATGGCAGTTTCGGCCAACTCCTCGGCGGTGGGCTCGATGCAGACCGTCGTGTCGGCCATAAGGAATATACCCTTCTTGAAGACCATCATATAGAGGCCGTGGACGCTGGAGAGTCCCTGCTGCTTGCCGATGAGTTCGAGAGCGGGGCGGATGGTCTCGGGGTAGTGGGTGTCGATGCCGGAGAGGAGGGTGTCGGCATCACCCTGACGGACCATCATGCAGCCGAAATGGGTGCGGGACTTGCGGGTCATCAGGCGGCGCGCCTCGGAGAGGGTCAGCCCCTTGCGCTGCCTCAGGCTGAAAAGCTCCTGGGCATATTCCTCGGATTTCTCATAGGATGAGGGATCAATGATGACCGGCGAGTTATCGTTGAAGTTGAGATTCAGCGCTTCGATCTGCGCCATGATCTTGTCGTGGTTGCCGATGAGGATCGGGGTGGCAATCTCCTCTTCCATGAGAATTTGGGCTGCCCTCAGAATCTTTTCGTTGTCACCTTCCGGGAAGACGATCCGTTTAGGATCGCTCTTGGCTTTATTGATGATCATCCGGAGGGTTTCCTTGGCTTTCCCCTGCAGAGATTCAAGGTGTTCGACGTATTTCTCCATATCCTCGATGGGTTGGCGGGCAACCCCCGACTCCATGGCCGCCTTGGCGATAGCCGGTGCAACCCGCAGGAGTGCGCGGGGATCAAACGGTTTGGGGATGATGTAGTCACGGCCGAAGGAAAACTTGACGTTACCGTAGGCGCGGCAGACCGAATCGGGGCATTCTTCGCGAGCCAGTTCGGCCAGGGCGAAAACAGCCGCCTTCTTCATCTCCTCGTTGATAGTCGTGGCGCGTACGTCAAGGGCGCCGCGGAAGATAAAGGGGAAGCCGAGGACGTTGTTTACCTGGTTCGGGTAGTCGGAACGGCCGGTGGCTACGAGGACATCGCCGCGAACTGCCCGGGCCTCTTCCGGCGTGATTTCCGGGTCGGGGTTTGCCATGGCGAAGATGATCGGGTTGACTGCCATCTTGCGCACCATCTCCGGGGTGAACGCTCCCTTGGAAGAGAGACCGAACAGAACATCGGCTCCATCCGATGCTTCCTCAAGGGTGCGGAGCTGGGTGTCGACGGCAAAGCGCTCCTTATACTTGTTCATACCTTCGGTACGTCCCTTGTAGATGACCCCCTTGGTATCGCACATAATCATGTTTTCTGGCTTTACACCCAGGGATATGGCCAGATTGGCGCAGGCTATTGCTGCCGCCCCCGCACCGTTGATCACGATACGTATCGCTTCAATTTTTTTATTGATTAACTGGAGAGCATTTATGAGAGCTGCTGCCGAGATGATGGCGGTGCCGTGCTGGTCGTCGTGGAAGACCGGGATGTTCATGGTCTTCTTCAGTTCTTCCTCGATATAGAAACACTCGGGCGCCTTGATGTCTTCCAGGTTGATCCCCCCGAAGGTCGGCTCCAGAAGCTGGCAGACTTTGATGACCTCATCCGGGTTCTCCGAGTTGACTTCGATGTCAAAGACGTCGATGTCGGCAAAGCGTTTGAAGAGAACCCCTTTCCCTTCCATGACCGGTTTGCCGGCCAGGGCGCCGATGTTGCCGAGGCCGAGGACGGCCGTTCCGTTGGAGATAACAGCGACAAGATTCCCTTTGGCGGTATATTTAAAGACGTCATCCGGATTTTTTTCGATTTCGAGGCACGGTTCGGCTACCCCCGGTGAATAGGCCAACGACAGGTCACGGGAGGTCGAGCACGGCTTGGACGAGATGACCTCGATCTTGCCTTTGCGGCCACTTGAGTGATAATCCAATGCCTCCTGTTTCTTTCCCATAATCGATCTTCTCCTTTGTTGATGTTTTATTTAGGTTAAAAAAATATTCGATTAAAACAACAGTTCCTGTGTCTAAATGGCTTATATAACTGCATGTTGGACCACCCTATGCCTTTGGCCGGTTGTTGTCAAGTATTTATTATTGGTAAAATATAAAATCATTTTATTATTTGCATGGGGCATTTTGCTTATTTTAATACATTGAAAAACCCGGCTTTTTCGTGAATAATCCAAAAACGTGCAACGAGCGCTTTGTCTGTGCTTGCTGGGATGCTCTTTTCCCTCGTTCTTTGGGAGTGCCTCAGGCGGTAATCCCTTCCAGGGGAGGGGGCGTCTGTGGAGTGCGGGCTTTGCCGAAAATTGATAGGGGCGGAAGTATGGAACGTTTGTGGGCACCCTGGCGAATGGAATACATTATAAACGATAAACCTTCCGGCTGCATCTTTTGCAGTGCCGAAACGTCGGAGAGGGACCGGGAGCGTCTTATCCTCCACAGGACCCCCCTCAGTTTCGTCATGATGAACCGCTATCCTTATACGAACGGTCACCTCCTGGTCGCCCCCTACCGTCATACTGCTGATTTGAACGAACTGGATGAGGCGGAAATGCTTGACCTGTTCGCGACCGTTCGCCTGTGTCGTAATGCCCTTCAATCGACCGCGTCGCCGCAGGGGTTCAATATCGGCATCAACCTGGGGCGTGCTGCCGGTGCCGGGGTTGACGAGCACCTCCATCTGCACATAGTTCCCCGCTGGAACGGTGACACCAATTTTATGTCGGTTCTCGATGACGTGCGGGTCATGCCTGAAAACCTCATTACCACTTACGAACGTCTGGAACCCGTTTTTGCGGCGATTCGGGGAACTGATAACATTTCGCGGCCACTTTAGCTGGAGGAGAATTGCATGAAGCGGATAGGGATACTTACCGGCGGTGGAGATTGCCCCGGCTTGAACGCGGTGATTCGGGGAGTGGTCAAGGGCGCGGTGATACGGCGCGGATGGGAGGTCATCGGCATTGAGGATGGTTTCGACGGCCTTCTCGACAAGAGCAAGTGCCGTCTCCTGACCCTTGATGATGTGCGCGGCATTCTCCCCCGCGGGGGGACTATTCTCGGAACGACAAACCGGGGAAATCCCTTCTCCTTTCCGATGGAAAAGAACGGCACAACGGTGTTCGTAGATATCTCTGACCAGGTTGTCGCCACCCTGAAGGAACTTGGCATCGAGGCACTGGTGGTCGTCGGGGGGGACGGTTCGCTGAAGATTGCCCAGGAGCTCATGCTTAAAGGGGTTCCCCTTGTCGCGGTTCCCAAAACCATCGACAATGATCTCATGGAGACCGATGTTACTTTCGGGTACAACACGGCATTGGAGACTGCTACCGATGCAATCGACAAGCTCCATTCCACGGCGGAGAGTCACCATCGGGTCATGATTCTGGAAGTGATGGGACGTTATGCAGGATGGATCGCCCTGGAGTCCGGCATTGCCGGCGGCGCAGACGTGATTCTGATCCCTGAGATCCCCTTCGAAACCAAGAGAATCTGTCGTGCTGTGGACGAGCGTCGTCGACGGGGTCGGCGCTTCAGCATCATCGTGGTCGCCGAAGGTGCGTTCCCCAAGGGAGGGGAACGGGTGGTCAGGAAAAAGGCTGAAGCCGCCCACGAGATCGAACGTCTCGGAGGCATCGGTGAGTATGTGGCTCGGGAGATCGGTACCTGTCTCGATATGGACACCCGTGTGACGGTGCTGGGACATCTTCAGCGGGGAGGTTCTCCAACCACGTTCGACCGTGGGCTTGGCAGCCGATTCGGCATAAAGGCGCTTGAACTGGTTGAAAAGGGAGCATTTGGCCAGATGGTCTGCCTCAAGGGGAGAGACATCCATTCGGTGCCGATAGAAAAGGCGGTCAGAAAACTGAAGCTGGTCAACCCTTCCGGTGACATGGTTCGGGCTGCGGAAGAACTGGGAATCATGCTGGGGCGCTGAAGGTTCATGTTGACATTGCCCCATGCCTGGCATAGACTGCGCCAATGCCCGTAAGGGCGGATTTTATCAGGGGTAAGCGCTAGAACAATCCGTTCACATCGGCCGAGGAGGAATGTTACCGCATGCAACCGTACACAACCTCAAAGAACAGAAGCATCATCTATGCTGTGCTCGGATTCATCCTCGGTATCGGAGCCCCGTTTGCGTGGACCGTAATCCGGCTCATCCTGTTTCCCGATTCGACCCAGACGCTTTGGCATCAGATATTCTCCGATATCACCAAGGACTCTTACCAGATAGCTCTCTATACGTATATGGGGGTAGGAACGGCCTGTGTCATGTCGGTTCTCGGTTTTTACATCGGCCGCGCCTCTGATCAACTCCATGTACGTGCCGGCGAACTCGATGGCCTCCATCGCGAGGTGGCTTCCCAGAAAGAGGTGTTCGAAAACCGCTATAAAGTTCTGGACAACAATATCAAAAACTTCCATCAGATCAGCAGCCGGATACAGAAATCGATTGATGTGGAAGAAGTGTTATCCCTCTGTGCCGAGGGGTTGCATGAGGTCCTCGGTTACGAGCGGGTCAATATCCTCATGGCGGACGATGGGCGGTCCCTGCTCCATTTTGTCGCTGCTACCGCTTCCGAAGGATTCGACACCGCCGGGGTGACTCTCCCCCTCGATGAACGGAGCGGGATCATTTTCAAATGTTTCAATGAACGGCGTCTCTATTTAGTGGAGGACATCAGTACCTATCCGAAGGAGTACCAGCTTCACCCCCCCTTCGACGGCATCCGTCCGCTCCGCTCCCGTAATTTCGTCATTTGCCCGATTGTCGTGAAAGGTGAATCCGTCGGCGTTTTCGGTATCGACAACAAGTTCAGCCACCGTTCCCTCAACGATACGGATGTGGACACCATCAAACTGTTCGCCGACCAGGCTGCATCCGCCATTACCCGCATCAACCTGCTCGGGGCGATCGACACTCTGACGGTGGAGTTGGGAAACACTTTTGCCAGCCTCCTGAAAAACCGCGAAGTTTTCTCCCGCAACATACTGAACCTGAAAGGCGCCGTCACCTCATTGTCGGAAACTACCGCCAATATTGCGTCGGCTTCGGAGAGCGTACTCTCTTCAGTTGATGAGACCAGTTCTGCGGTCGGGGAGATATCGGTGGCCATTGAGCAGGTCAGCCGGAATCTCGATTCCCTTTCGGATGTGGTGGACAAGTCGGTTTCCGCCATGGAGGAGATCAGCGCTACCCTGAAAAATGTCGAGACGACGACAGCCGTATCCCACCAGATGGCCAGTCAGGTAAAGGAGCAGGCAGACAGGGGCAGGGTGGTGGTTCACGAAACCATCACTGCTCTGGCCGATATCCAGACGTCCGTGGATCTCTCGTACAGCAGTATCATGCGCTTGAGCGAGAAGAGCAACCGTATCGACAGCATCGTCAATGTCATCAATGACATCACCAAGCGTACCAATCTGCTTGCCCTCAACGCCTCCATCATTGCTGCCCAGGCAGGCGAGTACGGCAAGAGCTTCGGCGTGGTCGCCGACGAAATCCGCAACCTTTCGCTCCAGACCGGTCAATCAACGGGAGAAATTACCGACATAATCGAAGAAATAATGAACGAATCCCGCTCTGCAGCCGACAGTGTGAGCGTCACCAGGGAACTCGTGCAGAAAGGGGTCACCCTCGGTCACCAGACGGGTGAAGCACTGCAGGTGATTCTGGAGAGTTCCTCACGGTCAATGGATATGACCGAAGAGATCAAAGTCGCCACTGAAGAGCAGGCGAAGAGCGTTCGCCTCGTTACCCAGTCAATGGAAGATGTCAGTACCATGACGTCCCAGATATTCAATGCTTCCAAGGAGCAGGCCAACGCGACCAAGAGCATCGTCAGGGCTGTCGATTCCATCAAGGATATGGCGGAGGAAATGGTTGGTGCTACGGGACGTCAGGTTGAGGACGGCACTGCCATAAAGGTGGCGGTCGACGAAGTCGGCGAGATGGTCATCGGGCTTTTTGAGGACCTGGAAAAACGTCGCGGCGAAAGCCACGCCGTCGTGGCCGAACTGGAGATGATCAAGGGGAACGCAGCATAATCTTGTCATGAACAGAAAGTTCTCGAAAAAATTCATGGACTTTTTTTCGGGGAGTGTGGTAAAGGGTACTCGTACTGCAAGGTAAGGCACGCTACTGAAGAGTGGAGCCGAACATGCCTTGCGCAACTGAATATACCGCCTGGATTCGGTATCCGAACCGGGACGGAAGGCAATAGCCGACCAGGCCGGAGGGGTAATCCCTCTCTGTCGTCGTCTTGCAACGCCCTCTGTCACCGGAAGGCGTTTTTTGCGTCCGGAGGGCACATGAACAAACGGAAAACAGTTCTCGACATCCAAAAAATGAAGTCTGATGGTGACAAGATCACCGTTCTCACCTGTTATGACTATCCGACGGCACGCATTATGGACGGCTGCGGTATCGACATGATCCTGGTGGGGGATTCGGTGGGTGTGGTCGTTTCCGGGCATGATAACACTCTACCGGTCACGCTGGAAGAGATGCTCTATCATACGAGTGCGGTGCTGCGTGCCGAACCGAAAGCGCTTGTGGTGACGGACATGCCGTTTCTTTCCTACCAGGTGGACCTGCGGGATGCTCGTCTCAACGCGGGGAGATTGGTGAAGGAGGGGGGGGCGGCTGCAGTCAAGCTGGAGGGTGGAGAGCATATGGCCCCAACCATCCGGGCCATCGTCGATATGGACATTCCGGTGGTCGGCCATATCGGCCTGACACCCCAGTCGATCCACCGCATGGGGGGATATCGGGTTCAGGGGAAGCAGGAGGCCCAGGCTGAACAGCTTCTGGCCGATGCCCGCGCCGTCGAGGCAGCAGGGGCGTTTGCCATTGTGCTGGAGGGAATACCTCTCAAGCTGGCGCGGCGCATTACCGACGAACTGAGCATCCCGACCATCGGCATCGGCGCCGGTCCCCACTGTGACGGGCAGGTGCTGGTGATCCATGACATCCTCGGCCTCTGTGAAAAGTATTCACCTAAGTTCGTCAAACGCTACGCCGACGCCCGCGCCCTGATTGCCGACGCGGTCGAGCATTACATTGCCGATGTGAAGGGAGGAGAGTTCCCCACCGAGGGGCACTCGTTCAACTAGATGCAGACAGTCGAGTCAGTAGTCGCTATGCAGAACCTCTCCCGGGCTGCACACCGGTCCGGTCGAACCATTACTCTCGTTCCGACCATGGGGTACCTCCACGAAGGGCACGCTTCCCTGCTGCGGGAGGGACGTCGCAGGGGTGACCTGTTGGTGCTGAGTATCTTCGTCAACCCGACCCAGTTTGGAGTGGGAGAGGATTTCGAGGCATACCCCCGTGATCTGGTGCGGGACCGTGCGGTGGCAGAAAGCGCCAGCGTAGACGTTATCTTTGCCCCCCCTGCCGGTGAGATGTATCCTGCCAGCTACCAGACCTATGTAGATGTGGAGCGCCTGACGCTTCCCCTTTGCGGAGCAAACCGGCCCGGGCATTTCCGCGGGGTGACCACCGTGGTGAGCAAGCTCTTCAATATTGTGCAACCCGACGTTGCCCTGTTTGGTGCAAAGGACTACCAGCAGCTGGCGGTGATCCGTCGGATGGTGGCCGACCTGAACATGCCGGTTGAGGTGGTCGGTATGCCCATAGTGCGGGAGGACGACGGCCTTGCCCTCAGTTCCCGCAATGCCTATCTGTCGCCTGAACAGCGACAGGCGGCCCTCTGTCTCAGCCGTTCACTCCGGACGGCAAAAGGGCTCTATCGTGCCGGTGAGCGCGATGTTGCAACGTTGCGGGATCGTGTGACGGCGATTATCGCTGCCGAACCATCAACAGTGGCAGATTATATCGAATTCCGCAACGGGGATTCCCTGGAGGAGGTGGGCGTTGCCGACGACCGGACCCTCCTTGCGCTTGCGGTCAAAATCGGCACGACGAGACTGATTGATAACTGTTTGTTGGGAGAGGAGTGACCCATGGAAAGAAAGATGCTGAAGAGCAAGATCCATCGAGCCACGGTGACCGGCGCCGACCTCCACTACGAGGGGAGCGTGACCATCGACAAGGAGCTGATGGAAGCTGCGGATATCATCCCCTACGAGGCGGTTGCTGTCTGGAACGTGACCAACGGCAGCCGTCTTGAGACTTACGCCATCGAAGGTGAGCGCGGGTCGGGAGTCATCTGTCTGAACGGTGCGGCGGCCCGGCTTGTTGCCCCCCGTGACCTGGTCATCATCGCCAGCTTTGTCAACATGAAGGAAGAAGAGGCAATGAACTACGAGCCAAAACTGGTTTTCGTGGATGACGAGAACCGGATGCTGCAGACGAGAAAAGAAAAAGCCGGGCAGGGGAACCTGAAAAAAGTAGCCTGGTAGGCGGCTTCCCGGTTTCGCTGTATCCAATCAAATTCAGGGCCAGGGGGAGCACGTATGAGTGCCGCCCCTTGGCCCTTTGCTTTTGGGCGTTCGCCTGCTACAATTCTGGTACTTCAGCTGCAGGAGGGAGTGACTGGGGATGGAAATTTTTGCCGCATCATACGTAGTTCCCATGGGATCGCCTGCCATCGAAGGTGGGGCGATTGCCGTTGCCGACGGCCGTGTCGTCGCGGTTGACACTTTGGCAAAACTCCGCTCTGCGTACGGCTGCACGGTAACCGACTTCCCCGGCTGCGCCATCATGCCGGGGCTTGTCAACGCCCATACCCACCTGGAACTCACCCATTTTCCGTCGTGGAAACTGCGCAAGGGAATTGATTATTCTCCCCGTACCTATGTGGACTGGGTAATCCAGGTGATCAAGGTCAAGCGGGGCCTGACCAGGGACGAACTGGAACTGTCCATCAAAGAGGGGATACGCATTGCCTTGGAATCGGGGACAACGGCAGTTGGGGATATCCTTACCGACCGGAATCTGGTGTCCTGTCATGAGAGGGGAGGGCTCGGCGGGCGACTCTATTTCGAAGCGATCGGCCATGATGAGGGGCGCTGTTCCTCATTGCTGAAGGAAATCAGTCATGCTCTGGAAATTTTCCCATTCGGCAGGCTCAAGCCGGGCCTCTCTCCCCATGCTCCCCACACACTTTCCTCCCGTTTCATGGCCGAAGTAACTGACTTGGCCGGGAGTCGTGCCCTGCCGACCATGGTTCATCTGGCTGAATCCAGGGAGGAAACCACGTTTCTCCACGATTCCAGCGGCAGGATCGGCGAGCTCCTCTACCCATTCGCCGGATGGGACGCTCATATTCCACCCCCCTTGCGGACAACTCCCACGGCATACCTCGATTCCCTCGGGGTGCTGCGGCAGGACACCGCCGTGGTGCACTGCGTCCATGTAACCCCTGACGACGTGAATATCCTCAAGCGTCGCGGGGTTGCCGCCATCCTCTGCCCACGGAGCAACGACCGGCTTGTCGTCGGAAAGGCACCGACAGCGCTGCTGAAAAAGTCGGGGATCCCCCTGGCTCTTGGCACCGATTCCCTGGCGAGCAACGATTCACTGTCACTCTGGGACGAGATGCGTTTCCTGCGGCAGGAGTTCCCGGCGGTATTCACCCCAACCGAAATCCTGGAAATGGTGACCACCGGGGCGGCGCGGGCGATCCGGCGGGAAGACGAACTGGGCTCACTTGCTGCAGGCAAAATGGCCGATTTTCTTGTTGTCCGTCCGGGAAACGGTGTTCCCCTGTTGGAACTGCCGGAAGCCCTGATTGAGAGAAGCGAACTCCTGGAAGTATTCGTTTCCGGAAAGCAGTTATCATAGCGCCATTGTGGCCTGCCCTTCCATCCGACCTTTTCCCTTGCCATTATTCTATCCACTTTGCTACTATGAATACATGGGAGAAAAGCTGATCTGTAACAACAAAAAAGCCTATCACGACTACTTTATCGAAGAAAAATTCGAGGCGGGGATGGTGCTTCAGGGGACGGAGGTGAAGTCCCTCCGCCAGGGCAAGGCCAACCTGAATGATTCCTTTGCCATGGTGAGGAACGGCGAGGCTTTTCTCCACAACCTCCACATCTCCCCCTACGATTTTGGAAACCGGGCGAATCACGATCCGGACCGGATGCGCAAGCTCCTCCTCCACAAGAATGAAATAACCAAGCTCTTTGGAAGGATACGTGAACAGGGATATTCTCTCGTGCCGCTTCGGCTCTACTTCAAGGACGGGATGGTAAAGGTTGAAATGGGGTTGGCCAAAGGGAAAAAGCTCCATGACAAACGTGAGGACATGAAAGAGAAGGACATGCGCCGCGACGTGGCTCAGGCGCTCAAGGAAAGAAACAGGGACTAGGGACTAGGGACTAGGGTCGGGCTTTTGCCAGACCCTAGCTACTAGGCCCTAGCCTCCGATTTTAAGGGGGTGTAAAGGTTTCGACGGGGATACTAAGCAAAGGTTGCATGCCGAGGTCCGGGTGGCTCGTTAAACAATCCGGGACGCATTAAGCGCCGATAATTATAACTACGCCGTAGCAGCTTAATACCCTGCTACCGATCTGCCTGCCCTCTCCCACGGGGGAGGACAGATCGTCATTTTAGTGGGATAGCTGAGGGGAGTGCCTGTGGCCCCGAGGCGAAATTTAGCAGGATCGAACCCTGAATATCCCGGCCAGTGGAGCTTCAGGGAGCTAAAACAAAAACTGGTATAAGCATGTAGACGCCTTCTGTGTAAGATCTTCGGACCCGGGTTCGATTCCCGGCACCTCCACCATTTGAGGTAACCTGCTTATATTATTCAGGTTATTTCCCATTTAAGGGGCCTTTTTCAGTGTGCTGCATAAATTGCTACATTGGGGAAGGCCCTTTGAATTTTCCCTACCTGTTTAAAAGCAAATTCCTTATCCATTTCGGCCCGTACAAGCGTGCCGGGGAAAGTATGTTATTATTAATCCACGTGCAAAAGCTTAACGTAGCAGACGGGTGTATTCCCGAATCTTATATGGCCGGACTTCTGCGCCATGTCCCCATGCATGTGTCTGGAGCACAATGATCAAGATTCTGTTGATAGAAGCTGTTTCCGACGATGCGGGATCGGTAGAACAGCAACTTCGTGAGGAAGGACTGCGGTTCTCCCTGACAAGGGTAGCGTCGACGGAGGATATGGAAAAGGAGTGCAGGGATGCTACTCCCGATCTGATCCTCGCGGATTATTCACTGCCTGGCGTCAACGGTATTGCGGCCCTGAGGATTGCCCGTGTGTTGTGCCCAGAAGCACCATTTATATTCATTTCGAGGGATGTGAACGAAGAGCGGGCGGTGGAAGTCCTCAAACATGGTGCAACCGATTATATATTCCGACAAAATCTTGCCCGCCTGGTGCCCTCCATTGAACGGGCCCTTCGTGAAACATCTGAACGCAACCTCGCCCGCAAAACCGAGAAGGCACATAAAATCCATCGGGAGCGGCAGAGCCGTCTTCTTGAAGTTTCCCTGGAAATGCTTTCGGAAACATCCCTTGACGGAATCCTTCTCCCCATAACAAAGTCGGCCTGCTTCATGACCGGTGCCAGGATAGGGATGATTGCCTATGGTGACAGACCTGACTCACTCAGGTTCTTTGCCGCAACAAGAGCGGGTGAGCCTCTCCCGACAGGCGATAGGACCCTGCCGGTTAAAAAAGGGGGAGTTCATCTTGCGTTGCTGAATAAGGTCGATGTGTTGAATCTGACGGATGATATGTTGCGTAATCATAACGAGTGGAGAGGGATGCCGGAAGGTCATCCCCGGTTGCGGGGTCTGCTCGGCGTGCGGCTTATCGGTGAGGATGATAACGCCTGCGGCTTCATTATGGTTTCCGACAAAATTGACGGCGGTGATTTTACGGGTGAAGATTTGATGTTGTTGAATCAGCTGGCGGCAGTTGCCTCATTGACGATGCGCAACCTTGCGGGTCGGGAGGCGCTTCAGGCGGGACGCGACGAACTCGAGAGGAGGGTAGGGGAGCGGACATCGGAGCTTGCCCGGACGGTGGCGACTCTGCAGGGAGAGATCGCCGAGCGGAGGCAGACCGAAAACGAATTGCTGAAGAGCCAGGAGCGGAACGCTCTGGTGGCGATCGGGGCAAATGATGGTATATGGGACTGGGATATTGCCAGCGGGCAGGTCTATTTTTCGGCACGCTGGAAGAGTATGTTCGGGTATGAAGAGTACGAAATCAGTAATTCGATTGATGAGTGGAAAAAACGGATTCACCCAGAAGATTTCGATAGTGTGATGACAGCATTGGACGCTCACCTGATGGGAGATAGCCCCCTTTTCAAGGTGGAGTACCGGATGCGCCACAAGGACGGCAGTTACCGTTGGATATTGACACGGGGGGCCAGTTTCCGGGATACAAGGAGGAAGTCGTACCGCCTTGCTGGTTCGCACACGGATATCACCGAGAAAAAACAGGCGGAGGAGAAACTGCTGGCATCCCACGAAAGCCTTCGCAACCTTTCATCCCACCTGGAATCACTGATGGAAAAGGAACGAAAGATCATTTCCCGGGAAATTCATGATGATGTGGGGCAACTGCTCGCGGCTCTGAAAATCGATGTATCGTGGCTTGCTAACAGGCTCCCGGCCGATAAACCTGCTCTCACTGAAAAGGCCAGGGCTATGGCGGAGCTGATCGATGTAACAGTCGAAACGGTGCAGAGGATTGCGACAGAGTTGAGACCACAACTTCTGTATGACTTGGGGCTTTCAACTGCAATGGAATGGCATGCGGATGAATTCCGGAAAAGAACCGGCATCGAGTGCCATCTCTCGCTTAATATCGGTAGATTAAAGCTGGATCCGGCACGTTCGACCGCGCTTTACAAGATATATAAAGAAGCGCTCACCAACGTCATGCGTCACGCCGGAGCCACACGGGTGAACGTTTCCCTTAAGAAAAAGAAAAAGGGAATAATGCTCCAGATCAAGGATAACGGCAGGGGGATACGGGATACGGAAATCAACGACCCGAAATCGGTTGGTTTGATTGGTATCAATGAACGTGCCCATCTCTGGGGTGGCGAGACACAAATCAGCGGCGTAGCGGATGAAGGGACCATTCTCACCGTCGTCATACCCATTGGTTAACCCAGGGAAGAAATGCCACACTCAAGTGATTTACCATCGCCAGTGGTTAATTCTGCCAGGAGGTCGGAATGATAAAGATACTGATTGCCGATGACCATGCCATCGTACGCAAAGGTTTGAAGCAGATCCTCGACGAAGAACCCGATATGGTTGTCGTGGATGAATGTTCCAACGGAAGCGAACTTCTTGCAAAAATCGGTGCGTTGGAGTGCAACCTGATCCTCCTGGATATTTCCATGCCGGGGCGAAACGGTCTGGAAATTCTCGAGCAGCTGCATAGGGAAAAACCGACCCTTCCGGTGCTGATTCTCAGTATGTATCCCGAGGAGCAGTATGCCTTCCGAGCCTTGCGGGCGGGTGCTGCTGGTTATCTGACTAAGGTGAGTGCTCCGGATGAGTTGATTACGGCCATTCGCAAGGTTTACTGGGGGGGGAAATATGTCACTGCTTCGTTATCAGAGAAGCTTGCTTCGGAGTTGGGAAGAAATATCGCGGGACCGAGTCACGACGAGTTGTCCAACCGGGAATACCAGGTCATGTGCCAGCTAGCTGCCGGGAGGAGTGTTACGGAGATATCCGATGGCCTTTCTCTTAGCGTCAAGACGGTCAGCACCTATAGAAAAAGGATTCTCACAAAAATGCAAATGAAGAACAACGCAGAGATTATAAATTATGTAATAAAACACGGCCTCCTTGATTGAGTTATGGCTTCTCGAAGCACACCCTTCCCCCACCCAATATCAGCCGTTATCGAGTCTGACCTTACCCCTCTAAATCCTTTGCGCTAATAATAACCTCCTCTGGTTTTAATTAACCGATTTGATTTTGTCCCGCATACCAATCCCTTTGTATGTGCAAAACTATCCTTCACATTAAGATAATCCGCTTATCTGTATTCCGGAACATATGACCATTGTTATTTTATAAGATATAACAAAGTGAATAATATAAATGTGTTGTGTGGCTTATATATACAGTGTGAGACCATTGTCATAATTGAAATGATTGATAAATGCCTTGCATTATTAGCGTGTAAGATAATTCCTACATAAATACTTCTGTTAATCCTACAAAATAAAGAGATTTGGTCCGACACCCAACCAGAATATTTATGAGTAAACTATAAACATATAATTAAATTGAACAAAGATATTGCATCGGGATGGCAACAGTTAATTAAAACTCGGTGGCAGCTAACGCTCTGTCTACCTGCAGAGCAGTTACAATGAGGGGGAAACGATGTCAACAATAGTAAAAATGCTCATTACGCTTCTTCTTTTGAGTGCATGCAGTGTGGTACGCAACCCGACTCCGCTGGACTATCCCGGAGTGCAGGCCGCTGCCGTTCCTGCGGAAGACTACCACCTTCAGATTGGTGATCAGCTCGACATAAAGTTTTTTTATCATCCCGAATTGAACGACTCAGTGACGGTCCGACCGGATGGACGCATTTCACTCCAACTGGTGCAGGAATTAAAGGTGGTTGGACTGACCCCCCAACAATTGACTGAAAAACTTACCAAAGCCTATTCAGCAGAGCTTGAGAAGCCTTCGATTGCCGTCATTGTGAAAGCATTTAACGCTCAAAGGGTGTTTGTGGACGGTGAGGTTTATAAGCCCGGTCTTGTATCTATGATCGGGCCACTGACTGTCCTCCAGTCAATATCCCAAGGAGGGGGATTGAAAGATACCGCAAAAGCCGACGAAGTCATCGTCATTCGCCGTGTAGGAGAAAACAAAGTCACATCGATGGTCGTGAATCTGAAGTTAGTGTTGGATGGTACCGAAATTCGTCAGGACATACTTCTTCAACCCAATGACATTGTGTATGTTCCGAAGTCTACTATAGCTGATGTGAACGTATGGGTGGATCAGTATATTCGAAAAAATATCCCTGTTCCGTTTGGGATTAGCTACGGGATAGGATTCTAAATCATTATTAAGGTAATAGAGGGATCAAATCATGTCAGATATATATCCAATTGAGCAGCAAACAGAAGCAACATGCCTACGGGGATGTCTCTCAATGTTTTTCAAGCACAAAGTCATGATATTGACACTATTTTTGTCAGTTACAGCTCTTGTGGCCATCGCGGTACTGCTCACACCGCCCGTTTACTTGGCGAAATCGAGTGTTCTGGTGAAGATAGGGCGTGAATATTTGAATGATCCTGAAGTTGGTCAGGAGAAAAAGCTGATGACAGTCAATATGCTAGACATAATTAAGACTGAGATTCAAATACTGACAAGTAGGGAGCTTGCGGAAAAAGTCGTTTCCAACATAAAGATTGATCGCCTATACCCATCACTGGCCGGTGAAAAAGATGCTCTGCAAAAAGCTGTTGCCCAGTTTCAGAAAAATGTCGTTGTTGAAGAGGTCAAACACTCCAGCGTGATTACTGTATCGTTCCGGCATACTGATCCCCAAATTGCCGCCAGCGCAGTAAACATGCTTGTTGAACTTTACAACGAGAAACATCTGCAGGTATTCAGCAGCCCCCGATCCTCATTCCTCGATCAACAGCTTTCCGCCTATCAGCAGCAGTTAAAATCATCTGAGAAGAATTTTGAAGAATTCAAGCAGAAAAACCAGGTGTTTTCTCTGGAAGAACAGCGGACTTTACTCCTTCAGCAGCGGATGTCTCTTGATACAACTCTGAAGGATGCACAGAACAGGGTAGACGAGTTAAGTAAAAAGCTTGCGACTCTTTCCAGGCAGAACAAGCTTGTTGCCCAAGACAAAAACCTGAACAGCCCGTCTGACTTTGATCGGGTGGTCGGGGAAACAAGGTCAAAACTTCTTGCCCTACAATTGGAAGAACAGCAGCTTCTGAAAAAATATAACGAGAACAGTCGTATGGTTGTGAATATTCGTAAAGAGATTGATTTAGTAAAAGCGTTTCTGAAAGGGCAGGAAGAGGAGCTGCAGATTAAACAGAAAACTGGCAATTCTATCTTTCAGCAGGTTCGTATGGACTTAATGAAGACTGAAGCAGAGCTGAATTCCCAGAGAGCGAGAGTTGGCACAGTGAGAGGTCAACTGAACCAGGTTGACGGACAGATCCAATCGCTTGACCGGAATGCCCAACTGTTTCAAAGTTTGAAACGTGATGTCGCTACGACTGAGAAAAACTATCTGACATATCAAAACAAGGCAGAGGAAGCCCGCTTGTCGGAAGATATGAACCGGTTGAAGCTGGCCAATGTGAGTGTTATCCAGCCTGCAGTCGCCCCTTCTGCGCCTGCGTCAGTCAGCAAGCTATTCGGCATAATAGCCGGATGTTTTGCTGGGGCAGTATTGGCGATCGGCAGCGCTTTTCTTGTCGAAATATTTTCACCGATCATTTCCACTCCGGCAATTGCTGAGAAGCGGCTCTGTCTGCCGGTGCTTGCTTCCTTGCCTTACAACGAATAGGGCACATTATGTACACAGGCTATTTCCATATGCAAAGGGAGCCTTTCCGGATGACTCCGGACCCGGAGTTTCTGTATCTGAGTCCCAGCCATAAAGAAGCCTTGGCTTCGATAGTCTACGGAGTCAGACAGAGAAAGGGATTTATCGCCATAGTAGGCGAGGTGGGAGTGGGCAAAACCACCATTCTCCGCTCATTCCTGAAAACAGTCGATCAAGAGCATGTGAAAGTAATTTACGTTTTCAACGCTGATGTTTCGTTCAACGCCTTACTCCACACCATTTACGAAGGGTTGGGCAGAACTGTAGAGACGGACGATGTCTATGAAATGTTGAATCAACTGTACCATGTGCTGATACAAGAATACAAAAATGGGTGCAATGTGGTGCTCATAATTGATGAGGCACAGAACATGTCGCGGCAGACCCTGGAAAATCTCCGGATGCTTTCCAATCTTGAAACTTCAACCGACAAGCTCATCCAGATCATTTTCAGCGGGCAGCCCGAATTCGAAAAGAATCTTGACAGTTACGAACTGAGACAGCTGCATCAGCGAATTGCCGTAAAATCCACTATCCGGCCCCTGACCATGGATGAAGGTATGGATTACGTCAAGCACAGACTTGGCAAAGCATCAGTTAACGTTGGATCGGTTTTTCCCGAAAAAGTACTCAAACAGCTGGTCCGGAAGGCTAGAGGCATCCCACGCACCATAAACATTCTCTGCGACAATTGTCTTATTACGTCGTTCGGGAACAAACAGAAAAAAGTAAAACTCTCAGTACTGAACGAAATAAGTTCCGATCTCGGCATAGCAAAGTCGACGAGAAGAGATGCCTTCTTCGTATCTCTTATGCTGCTTATCATCGGGATACTTTGCATAATGATTTATGTCAACAATCAGCAGCGTGCCGGAAGGAACGGAACACAATCTGATGTTCAAAGTGACATGTACGTAAATTCTGGAATAGCAAAAGCAGAAAGCAGTTCATCTTCAGCCTTGCATCCGCGCAAGAACAGTGAATTGCCGGAAGCCGTTGAGTCTGAGATCTCAGTAGACGATAAAGGAAAACCATTACGGAAGAAACTGATCCGCAGGGGTGATACCCTTGCCAATCTGGTTAAGGACCATTATGGAACAGTTGATTATCAATTGATCGAGCAGGTTAGACAAAGCAACCCCTGGATCAGGAACGTTAATAAAATTGTAGAAGGTGAAAGGATTATTTTTCCTCCCCGGCAATAAATCAACAAGATTAATCGGGGAGTAAGTTTAGGAGATCGAATTTTATCATCATTGATTGTGTATAGAAGGGAGGCATTCCATGAGCAATATATTTGAGGCATTGCAACTGGCAGAAAAAGAGCGGGAAAACGCTCACGAGCGGCATGCCGTCACATTGCCTGAGGGAATACCCATTCCGCCGAAAACGAAAGAGAAAAGACCAGTACGGGCCGACAAGTACCCCTTGCAGAATGTTGGATCCACTATCGAGGCGGAGATGATAGCCCTTTACCAGAACATTGATTTCGTCCTCCCGGACTCTCCGCAGCGGGCTATTCAGTTTATCAGTTCCCACGAGGGAGAAGGGGTTTCAACCGTTGTCCGGGAATTTGCCCGTCAAGCGGCTGTTGTCATGGGTAAATCAGTTCTTATCGTTGATGCGGCCCACCGGAACCCCAGCCAGCATATCTTTTTCAACATACCTGCCGATTACGGATGGAAAGACGCGTTGAAAAATGGAGAACCGGTAGAAAATGCAATTTTCAAAGCGGGAAACTCAAATCTGTATCTTTCTCCGCTTGTCCCACATACGACTCTGTCACCCTACGTCTACGATTTTGCGGCAACAGGTAAGCTTCTGTCGGATTTAAAGAAAACCTTTGATCTGATTCTCATCGATTCATCTTCTGCCACTTCCTCGCCTGACTGTATCGCCCTGAGCCGCAGCTCTGATGGCGTAATCCTCGTCGTAGAGGCAGAGAAGACCCGCTGGCAGGTAGTAGAAGCTGTGAGAGACAAAATAATCAAGAGTGGTGGGAATATCCTCGGTGTAGTTCTCAATAAAAGACGATTCCACATTCCTGATTCTGTCTATAAATGGCTGTAATGTTATTGTAGAGATGTTGCAAATAATATAATGGCGTCGAGCATGATAGTATTTTTGTAGGGAGGCAGCTATGAAAACGGTAAATGTACAGGAAAAATCAGAAAATGATATATACAAAAAATCTGACAATATTTTCTATGAGCTTATAGATAAAAATTACGATCTGTATATTGAGGATTATTTCAACAAAATTCTCTGTCTTGAACGTAAAAGGTCTGAACGTACCCATAAACCAATACTTCTTATGTTGCTTAATATAGAGAAAATTGCGGCTGAAAATGGGTCGGAAAGGACGATACGGGATATTGTCAAGTCGCTTACTTCGTCCATTCGGGAAGTTGACCTGTGCGGCTGGTATGAGAGAGGTGCTGTTATCGGCGTAATGTTCACCGTGTTCAGTGAAGATCCTGTATGGGATGCCATAGAGGCCATTGCAAGCAAGGTAAAGGTGAATATTGCAAGAAACCTGCCGCCTGCAGTTGTTAGTAAACTTGAAATCATGTTTCATGTCTTCCCGGAGAAATTCGATAAGCAGAAACCCAAAAACTATCTCAATCCAACATTCTATCCGGATATGGCGAAGCTTGCCACTGAGACGAACATGGCCACTGTCATGAAAAGGGTAATGGATGTGGTGGGGAGTATTGTCGGCCTAATTCTCTTTTCTCCCTTCTTTATTACCATTCCTCTCATCATAAAAATCACGTCCCCAGGACCGGTGCTGTTCCGACAGGAGCGTGTCGGTCAGTTCGGCCGCAGATTCACATTTTTAAAATTCAGGTCGATGCATATGAACAACGACGACCGAATCCACCGTGAATTTCTTAAACAGTTTATCAGTGGTGGCAAAGTGACTACGGCAGAGGATGGTGACGCCGCACCTGTTTTCAAAATCACAAACGATCCCCGTATTACTTCGTTTGGACGATTCATCCGCAAGAGCAGCCTGGACGAGCTGCCCCAGTTTATAAACGTGCTCAAGGGTGATATGTCTCTGGTGGGGCCGCGTCCACCAATTCCCTACGAGTTTGAGGATTACGACATATGGCACCGCTACCGCCTGCTGAAAATGAAACCGGGTATAACCGGGCTCTGGCAGGTCACAGGCCGGAGCACGACAACCTTCGATTCTATGGTAAGGCTGGATATCAACTACATCAAAAACTGGTCGCTCTGGCTGGATATCAAGATACTCTGCCTGACGCCGTTTGCGGTGTTCAAGTGCAGGGGAGCATACTAAACGGTTTTCCTGACAACGTGACTGGATAAGAACCAAGGGGGATAAAATGATAAACGTTGGTGTTATCGGATACGGCTACTGGGGACCAAACGTCGTAAGAAACTTCAACGGCATCCCCGATGCAGAAGTCGTTTCAATCTGCGATTATCAGCAAAATGCCCTGAAACGGGCAAAGAATATCTATCCGAATACAAACATCATCAGCGACTGCAGGGAGATACTCTTTTCACCTCGCATCGACGCGGTGGCTATCGTCACACCCGTTTCCACCCATTACGACATTGCCCGGCAGGCACTGGAGAACGGCAAGCACATATTTATCGAGAAACCGTTTACCTCGTCGGTAGACCAGGCCGAAAAACTCATCGAACTGGCGGATAAAAAGAACCTGAAGATCATGGTTGACCATACCTTTCTCTTTACTGGCGCGGTCAAGAAGATCAAGCAGCTCATCGACGACGGGACCATCGGCGATCTCTATTACTTCGATTCCACCAGGGTAAATCTCGGACTGTTCCAGAAGGATGTGAACGTGGTATGGGACCTTGCTCCCCACGACCTCTCCATCATGGACCACCTCTTTCAAAAGAATGCCGTTGCTGTCGCTGCTACCGGTATGGCCCACTTCGACAACGACTTGGAAAATGTGGCGTACATAACGGTCTATCTCTCCGGAAACCTCATTGCTCATATCAATGTGAACTGGCTGTCGCCGGTCAAGATCCGGATGACCATGATTGGAGGGTGCAAGAAAATGGTGGTCTGGAATGACCTGGTTTCCGATGAAAAACTGCGTGTCTATGATCGGGGAGTCGAACCTGAAGACAAGGTGAGCGCCTATCCTCTGCGAGTCAACTATCGTTCCGGTGATATGTGGGCACCCAGGGTTGATCAGACAGAGGCTCTGAAAGAAGAGGCAGCATATTTCATCGATTGCATATCCAACGACAAAAAACCGTTCAATGACGGATATTCGGGGTTGCGCGTAATAAAGATGCTTGAAGCGACCGAGCGCTCCATCAAAAAGGGTGGCGAGCTCGTCTATCTTTAAATGCATATCATTACAGATCAAGATGACAGGAGAGTGGAATGGGAGAGTATATCTGTATATCCGACGACGTGAAGCTGGGGGCTAATGTCAAGCTCACCAAGTTCATCAACCTCTACGGTTGTACGATCGGCGATAACAGCAAGATCGGCGCATTCGTGGAAATCCAGAAGAACGCCTTCATCGGCAAGAACTGCAAGATTTCAAGCCACACCTTCATATGCGAAGGGGTGACCATCGAAGACGACGTCTTTATCGGGCACAATGTAACGTTCATCAATGACCTCTATCCCCGGTCGACGTCGGAGAGTGGTCAGCTTCAGACCGAAGCGGACTGGGTGTGCGGCACAACCCTCATAAAGAAGGGTGCATCGGTCGGTTCAAGTTCTACCCTTCTGTGCGGGGTAACCATTGGTGAAAACTCCATTGTAGGGGCGGGGAGTGTGGTGACCAAGGATGTCCCCCCCAATACCGTTGTGGCGGGAAACCCTGCCCGCATCCTGAAAAAACTGTAGATACCTGGAGGAAGAGCAATGAACGTTCCGTTTCTCGATTTGAAAGCCCAGTATGTTGCCATTGCCGGAGAAGTCGACGCCGCCATACGGCAGGTCATCGATCGCACCGCTTTTTCGGGAGGCCCTTTTGTGAGTGCATTCGAAGAACAGTTCGCTGCATTCTGCAAGTGCAAGCATGCCATCGGCGTCGGAAGCGGCACCGAAGCTCTCTGGCTTGCCCTTGCCGCGCTTGATGTGGGGCCAGGGGATGAGGTCATTACCGTTCCCAACTCTTTCATCGCCACTGCCGAAGCCATCAGTTTTTGCGGCGCTACACCGGTCTTTGTCGATGTGAACAGGGAAAGTCAGACCATGGATCCCTCCCTTATCGAAGCAGCGATCACGGAACGCACCAAGGCTATCATCCCGGTCCACCTGTTTGGCCAGATGGCAGACATGGCGCCGATCATGGAGATTGCACGTCGCCATAACCTGTTTGTTATAGAGGATGCCTGCCAGGCCCACGGGGCGGAGTATAACGGTCGACCAGCCGGCTCCATAGGCAATTTCGGCTGTTTCAGCTTTTATCCCGGCAAGAACCTCGGCGCATACGGTGAGGCCGGGGGGGTCGTGACAAACAGTGATGAAATGAGTGAGAAGATAAAGATGATTCGGGATCATGGCCAGTCGAGGAAATATCTTCATGCCATGATCGGCTGGAATGGAAGGATGGACGGTATTCAGGGAGCCATTCTCAGTGTGAAACTCAAGTATCTTGCCGGCTGGAATGATGCACGCCGTAAAAATGCCCAGGTATATACCAGCCTCCTGAGTACCATTGATGGCGTTACTCCTCCCCGGGAAATGGATTATGCGCGGCATATCTACCATGTCTATGCGGTAAAGGCCAGGAACCGTGATCCTCTCATGGCGGCACTGGCAGAACAGGGCATAAGCTGCGGCATTCACTATCCTGTGCCGATTCACCTGCAGAATGCCTATAAGTATATGGGAGCGGGGAAAGGAAGTTTCCCCGTGGCGGAAAGCTGCGCGGATGAAATCGTCTCTCTCCCCATGTTTCCTGAACTGGCTGATGATCAGATTAACTTTGTTGTAGGTGAAATACGGCGTTTTTGCTCCGCGTAGGCGGTTGTGTACTCATGCAAGGAGAGACGACCAAACAATGTATGTCATGGAGCCAGGAAGATGAAACGGCAACTTATTTCACGATTGGAAAACAAGACGGCTGTTATCGGTATCATAGGCCTCGGGTACGTGGGATTGCCCCTGCTGCTCTGCTTTATAAAAGCAGGCTATCGTGTGCTCGGTTTTGATACGGATAAGGACAAAGTTGAAAAACTTGCCGCCGGCCAGAGTTATATCAAACACATCCCTGCTGAGCCTATCGCTATGGCTGTGACAACCGGCATGCTCGGCGTAACAAGCGATTTCAGCAGGGCAGGTGAAGCCGATGCCTTGATAATCTGCGTGCCGACACCTCTCACCGGTCACCGTGAGCCAGACCTGAGTTTTGTCATCAACTCGGTTGATACAGTTTTACCCTACATCAGACCGGGCCAGGTGGTAAGTCTTGAGAGTACCACTTATCCGGGGACCACAGATGAGGAGTTGCTGCCGAGGCTTGAATCAAGTGGGTTCAGGGTAGGGAAAGACTTTTTTCTGCTGTTCTCCCCCGAGCGCGAAGATCCGGGCAATGAGCACTACAGTACACGCACCATTCCCAAGGTCTGCGGCGGCGTTACTCCCGACTGCCTTGATGTGGGAAAGGCGCTCTATGGTGCGGTCATTGATCGTGTGATACCGGTCTCCTGCACTAAAACAGCCGAAATGACGAAGCTACTGGAAAATATCCACCGGGCGGTGAATATCGGGCTGGTCAACGAATTGAAAATGGTCTGTGACACAATGGGCATTGACATCCGCGAAGTGATCGATGCGGCAGCGACAAAACCGTTCGGTTTCACCCCCTATTATCCGGGGCCCGGACTGGGGGGACACTGCATCCCAATCGACCCGTTCTATCTTACCTGGAAAGCCCGTGAGTACGGGCTCAATACCCGGTTTATCGAGCTGGCGGGCGAAGTAAATACGGCCATGCCGGAATGGGTGGTCACCAAGGTGATGCACGCACTCAACGACCGGGGTAAGACATTGAATGGAGCACGTGTCCTGGTGCTGGGTATCGCCTATAAGAAGAACATTGACGACATGAGAGAGTCACCAAGCGTCGTGCTCATGCAAAAGCTGGTCAGTCACGGGGCCATTGTCGACTATTCAGATCCCCACGTACCGGTCTTCCCCCGGATAAGACGTTGCCATTTCGATCTGACCAGCGTCGATCTCACCTTAGAGAACCTGAAAAGTTACGATTGCATCCTGATTGCTACCAATCACGATGCGTTTGATTATGAAGCAGTATATGCCAATGCTCCGTTGATTGTGGATACGCGGGGGGTATACCGTCGGGAAAGTTCAAAGGTCGTCCAGGCTTAGCGTTGTAAGGTGTTTAACAGACAACAGTTCCCTGGGGCTTCAGATGTTTTAATGTCATATCCGGCTCTAACGGAGGATTCATCAAGGGTTATGAAAATACAATTCGAGATCATAAACCCTGTTAAGCATTCCTCCTGGAACGATTCTATTCTTGATGATTCGCGCTGCACAATTTTTCATTCGTCAAACTGGGCATCAGTACTTTCTGAATCGTACAACTATAAACCGCTCTATTTTATGCTTACACTGAATGGCCACTCAACCGCTTTGGTTGCGACCATGGAAATTAACACCGCATTGACAGAGAAAAGAGGGGTGTCCCTTCCGTTTACTGATTATTGCGATCCCATCCTGGCGGATGGCGTGGTGTTCGAGGACATCATGAACGGTTTGATCGAATACGGCGATCAAGCAAAATGGAAGTCCTTTGAATTCAGGACTGAAAATCCACTGTCGGCAAAAATTCCATTATCTTCTCAATTCTATGGCCATACTCTGGATGTTTCAGGAGATGAGAAATCGATTGTTTCAGCTTTCCGCGACAGCACAAGGAGAAACATAAGAAAGGCCGAAAAGGAGGGGGTTGTAGTTACCATTGCCCAGTCGCAGGATTCGGTCAAAGAGTTCTATGATCTTAACTGTGTGACGAGAAGAGAACATGGCCTCCCCTGTCAGCCTTATATATTTTTTGAAAAGATTTATTCTCACATCATCTCGAAAAAACTCGGAATTGTGGCTATCGCTACAAAAGATGGGGTAAATATCGCCGGGGCTGTCTTTTTTCATTTCGGGAACAGGGTGATCTATAAATACGGTGCATCCAACAGGGAGTATCAGCATCTCAGGGCCAATAATCTGATCATGTGGAAAGCGATTCAGTGGTATTGCGGACAGGATTATCACCGTTTCGATTTCGGCAGAACCGAGCAGGGGAATGATGGTCTTCTGCAATTCAAAAGGGGATGGGGGGCTCGTGAATACCCGATCAATTACTATAAATATGATTTCAGACGAAGGGCATTTGTCGCGGACCCCATAAAAGCGACAGGATTGCATAACTGTATTTTTCGCATGATGCCGCTCCCTTTGCTCAAATTAGCTGGATCTGTGCTGTACCGACATGCAGGCTGAGCTGGAATATCCAGGATACTATATTTATGAACAGTTATCGTAAT
The DNA here is from genome assembly GCA_003574885.1 of Geobacter sp. GTDB lineage: Bacteria > Desulfobacterota > Desulfuromonadia > Geobacterales > Geobacteraceae > Geomobilimonas. Next base: position 127,062 of record PJFC01000003.1, on the reverse strand, counting down.
GAAATCTATTACTGTTTAAAACCTCTCATCCCGAGAAGGGTGCAGATATATATCCGGAGATTGTTTGTTCAGTACCAACTTGTTAAATACAGGAAAATCTGGCCTATAGATGAAAAGGTGCGCAAGGAACCGGATGGGTGGCGGGGATGGCCTGATGGAAGAAGATTTGCCCTGGTTCTCACCCACGATGTTGATACACACGGAGGCCAGAGTAAATGTCTCGATCTCATGAAACTTGATGCGGATTTAGGTTTCCGGTCCTCATTCAACTTTGTTCCTCTCAGATATTCGGTGTCACTCTATGTTCACGATACACTCAGAGAGCAGGGCTTCGAAGTGGGAGTGCACGGGCTGTATCACGACGGTTTGTACTATCTGTCCAGGGATATTTTTTCAAAGCGTGCTGCAAGGATAAATGATTACCTCAGGAAATGGCAGGCGGTGGGCTATAGGGCTCCTTCGATGTATCACCGGCTGGAGTGGTTCCATGACCTCGAAATCGAATATGATGCTTCAACGTTTGATACCGACCCCTTTGAGCCACACTCTGTAGGTGTTTGCAGTATATTACCCTTTTTCGTGAAAGACCCGGATTCGCAAGGGGGGTTTGTCGAGTTACCGTACACTCTGCCGCAGGATTTTTCGCTCTTTATCCTTATGAGAAAGAAAAATATAGATATCTGGAAACAGAAGCTGGATTGGGTTGTAGATCGAGGGGGGATGGTGCTCATCAACACGCATCCCGATTATATGGATTTTAACGGGAATAAGTCGAAAGAAGGATATCCAGCGCAATTCTATCGAGAATTTCTCGAATATGTCAAAGAGAGATATGCGGGACAATACTGGAACGCACTTCCAAGGGACGTGGCAAGGTTCTGGAAAAGCGAATATTGCAAGCCTGAATAGTGTTAGTGAAAGGAGGGCCCTTATGAAAGATAATGAAATTATAAGACAATTCATAATGAGTGAACTCATGCGAGGTAAGAATGTTTCTGATCTGAAGGTTACTGATAATTTAATTGAGACGGGTGTAATTGATTCCCTTGGTATACAGATTCTTATCTCGTTTCTGGAAAAAAACTTTTCGGTTTCTATAGCTGATGAAGATTTGATCCCTGATAATTTCGAAACCATAGATGCTATATGGGCTTTTGTCACCAGAGGCGAACAGTAATTATTCAACAACTGAGTTCAATAATTAAGAGAGATAGCCTTTATGAAACAGTTTGTTATGAGAGTGATACAAGTATATGAATTCATAAAGCATAATGGATTATCATCATTTTTACATGAAGTTAATTATCGTAATAGAACTGCAATTGTTGTTGAAAAAAGCCTGATTGAATTTGATGCTGATAAAGAACAGCCTGAAAATTGTCCAATTAACGTGATAGAACTGCGGCCAGAATTTCTGGCAGAAAACAAATGTAACTATACCGTGAAAAACAGATATCTGAAGGCTACTCAGTATTTAAAAAAAGGATATGGAGGCTGTGCAATCATAAAAGATGAAAAGATAGTAGGGGATATCTGGTTTACGACGCCAAATACGAGTGCTGAGAATTATTATCACCCCGACTGCAAATGGCTGCAAATAAGTTGTGCAGAAGACCAGGTATACACGTTTGATATGTTTTTGAGCCCCGATGAACGTGGTAACAATTTTGCGTCATTATTGCAAACCAGTGCTTTGAAGGTACTCCGCCAAAAGGGATTCACCAAGGCGTACGGGTATTACTGGAGCGATAACGTACCGGCGCTCTGGGTACACAGAATGGGGAAATGGAGCGAGGTCAAACGGTTGAAAGTAAACAGATTTTTGTTTTTCAAGCAAGCTGTTGCCTGATGAGCTTTTGTCAGGCCGATTCTCATGACCTGTCTTCCACAAGAAGGGGGCACCTATGCGTAACAACAGGAAAGACATTCCGATGGTCCCGAATAGAAAAGCTTCAATGCCGGTAGTGTTTGGAGATACTCCGTCTTTTCTTGGCGTTGATGTTCTTGATCCCCGTTCACTTAAGGAAGGATATGACGTTATTGTTGTCGGGGTGCCGTGGGAAGGGACCGTAACCTGGGGGTCTTTTTCCGGTTGCGAGCATGCGCCACGTACTATCAGACATGCCTCTGCCCGTTATGGTGGCTTCCTCCCCGAATATGAAATAGATGTCTTCGATTATCTCAAAATTGGCGATATCGGTGACACAAAAGTCGCCACGTCAGATCCCGCAGAAACGATGAAAAATGTATATGAAGCAATGGACGCAATATACAAAAATAACAGCATCCCCATCGTGTTGGGAGGAGATCACTCGTTTACCCAAGAGATAATCAAAGCGCACAGTACAAATTTCGAAGGAAGCATCGGCGTCATACATCTTGATGCCCATTTTGACAATTCGAGGAGTTTCGGGAACGATGAATTCCCGCGGTGCGGTCCCATTCACAGAACCTCGTTGATAGATAAAGTCCGAAACGAAAGCATAGTTCATGTAGGGATCAGGGGGCCGAGAAACTCCCCATCGCAGTTTGACTACGCTAAAAAAATAGGTGCTTCGATCTTTACTATCAGGGACATCAGGCAACAAGGAATTGACAGCATTATTGAGCAGGCAATTTCCATTGCCCGCAAAGATACACAACACCTCTTTGTCTCGATTTGCAGTGATTGCATCGATGCTGCCTTCAACCCCGGTGGCCCCGCCGATTTCAACGGTCTTTTCCCGTATGAGCTTTTTTCAGCGTTGTATCGGCTTGGCGAAGAGGGAATAGCCGGTCTTGACTATGTGGAGATATATCCCAAGCAGGATCCGATGTCATTTTCTTCTCATCTTGCTTCATGGGGGCTGATCCACGTGCTGGCGGGACTGGCATCAAAAAAAAGAGGGAAACAGGTTTTTCCCGATGGCAAATCGCAGGTTAAGTAAATCAGGTCGGTATGCTCATGTAGCAATTGATACAAAGGGATGCATTTATGGACTTTTCATTGAACGAAGACCAGGTAGCTTTCAAAAATGCAGCAATAGAATTTGCCGGACGCGAACTCAATGAAGGTGCAAAACAGCGCGAAAGGGACCGTGAGTTTAATCAGGCGGGTTGGGATAAATGCGCTCGATTTGGAATACAGGGGCTGACATTGCCACAACGCTATGGCGGGTTAGAAATGGATGTGCTTACCAGCATCGCGGCGATGGAGGGAATGGGGTATGCCTGCAGCGACAGTGGACTTCTTTTCTCACTGAATTCTCATATCTGGACCTGTGAAATGCCGATTCTTAAATTCGGAACAGACGTTCAGAAGGACAAATACCTTACGGGCCTCGCAAACGGATCGTTAAAAGGTGGGCATGCCATGACGGAACCGAATTTCGGTTCCGATGCCTTCGGCATAAAGTGCAAGGCCGTTAAAAAGGGTAATTCGTATGTCCTTAATGGGACAAAGACCTTCATAACAAATGCACCACTTGCCGATATACTTCTTGTTTTTGCCGTTACCGATACATCCAACAAGTTTTCAGGGTTATCAGTATTTCTGGTGGAAAAATCGTTTCCGGGTTTTTCAATCGGCACGTGCGAGGAATTGATGGGGTTGAGAACCTGTCCCATAGGAGAAGTCCTGCTGCAGGAGTGCGAAGTGCCTGAAGAAAACAGATTGGGTAATGAGGGAGCCGGCGCGGCCATATTCAATTCGGAGATGGAATATGAGCGCAGCTGCCTGTTTGCAACTCATGTAGGTGCAATGGAAAAAATACTCGAAGAATGTATCGATTACGCAAAAAACCGTGAACAGTTCGGAAAGCCTATTGGCAGTAACCAGTCCATTTCTCATAAGATTGCAGATATGAAAGTGCGCGTGGAACTGTCACGACTTATTCTCTATAAGGCGGCCTGGATGAAAGCACAGGGCAAGAGGGCACCGATTGAATCTGCAATGGCAAAACTCTATATCAGTGAAAGCTATGTGCAGAATTGCCTCGACGCGATCCAGATACATGGGGGATATGGCTACTCTACAGAACTGGATTTTGAAAGGCATCTTCGTGATTCTGTCGCGGGCAGAATATATTCAGGTACTTCAGAAATTCAAAGAAATATAATTGCGCAGTTCCTTGGGATATGAATGCTAAGTGATTTATGTAAAGGTATATAAATACTGAATCTATAAAAAGCAGAATCACAATTATCTCGAAGCTAGAGAGGTTTAAAGAGATGATTTTCAGTGTAATTATTACAGCATACAATAGAGAAAATTATATACGTCAGGCAATAAATTCTGTTTTGTCACAAACGTTCAGCGACTACGAACTTATAGTGGTAGATGATGGTTCAACGGACAGGACTCAGGAAATTATCATCTCCTATGGCGAGAAAGTCAGATATATATGGCAGGAAAACCAGGGTTCTGAAATGGCATACAAAACAGGTGTATCCCATGCTACTGGCGAGTATATGGCATTTTTAGACAGTGATGATTACTTCCTGCCGAATGCATTGGCTACGTATGACAGGATCATAAGAGCGCTTGACTCTCCTCCGATAATTATCGGCGCGATGCAGCGTTTTAGCAGTGATGAGGAAGTTGTCATTGCTTCAGGAGGTATTGACGAGGATATCGTGGTTTATAAATATCGTGATTACCTGTCCAAAGATATAGCTATCGGCCTTGCCCAAAGCCGAATAGTTATGAAAAAGACACTGTTCGAACAGGCACAGCAGGGGACGGGAGCCCCTCTGGCCAGAAATATGAATGACTATCGGTTGATATTACGGGCCGGGATATACGGACCATGTGTGATTGCGACACGGCCGATTACGCTTGCCTACCGATACCATGAAACCCAGAGCAGCAAGAATATCGCTAAAATGTGTCAGGGAGTCTTGTACTTGATAGACATGGTTCGGCAAGGTAAAGACAGGCTGTTTGACAGATATGCATATTTAGGCGGCATTGTAAATGAATGGGTAGGGAAAGCCTGCCGAGCGCAACTGTGGGGGGTCGCGTTCAAAATTCTGCTAAAGGGGTGGCCTATGGTTATTGCTGCATTAGTAAGAAAAGTATGTCTTGTGTTTCATCGTCCTACTGTTCGGCTGATCATTGCTAGCGAAAGAGCTTAAATCACAGGAGGTAAAAGCGCATGGCGAAGAATAATATAAAGATGGTAATGATGGTATTAGTATCTCTGTTGTTCATGACAGCATGTAGTGGTGGAAGCACTACTACATCAAATAATACTGGAAGTGGAGTAAGTGGAACCCCGGATATTACCGCATCAAAATCAACCGTTGATTTTGGCGGTATTGTCCTGAAAAACAGTGCTGATAATACTATAGTTGTTCAAAATAAAGGAAATGCTGACTTGGTAATAGGTAATGTTACGCATCCTGCTTCACCATTTAGCATTACAAGCGAGACATGTTCAAATACAACATTAAACCCAACTGAATCATGTTATATATATCTTTATTTCAAACCAACAGTGCAAGGTGTGTATGAGAGTTTATTCTCTATTCCTTCAAATGATCCTGATTTGAGCTCAATAAACATTAGTGTAAAGGGACATGGAAATAGCCTCAGCACTTGGATCGACAAAGTCAGTACAGGTGCCTGCCCAGGCCCAGATATTAGCGTAAATGCTGCAGTTGATGATCCAAATGGAACAGACCTGACCTCTTTGGCATTATCAAACTTTATGTTGACTGAGAATGGTACAGTTGTAGATTCATCAAGAATCAGCTTGTCAAACCTACAACAAACACCTGTATCTGTTGTATTGGCCATGGATTGGAGCGAAAGTGTAACGCAAATCACAACTACCATTGCTAATGCTGGAAAATATTTTGTCGACCAGTTGGATCAGGCAGACGAAGCTGCAATATGGAGATATAACAACCAAATAGAAATCAATCCAATAACACCTTCATTTGTAGTCGGAGATGATCTAGGAAAAGTTGAATTAAAAGCATTTATTGACAAACTTATGGCAATAGATCCAGGAACAAAATTGTACGATTCGGTTTTTCAGTCTATCGATAGAGCTGCTATGGGAAGTAAAGGTAAACGTGTGGTGATCGTTTTGTCTGACGGAGTAGAGGCTCCGGGAAGCATTCCTAGTACGATTAAAACGATAGATGAAGTGATTAATCATGCTAAGTCTAAAGGGATTCCGGTGTTTACAGTATATTATGTCGATCCGACTTTTAAAGGTGGTACTTGGGGGAATCCTCAACTGCTACAAAGGTTGGCGGATGAAACTGGCGGAAAATATTATAATTCGCAGATTACTGATTTAACTACAGTTATAAATCAGATATTTAAGGTAATAAGCAATAATTACACATTTACATATAAGTCAACGTCGAGTTGTAACGGAACGCTTACATTTGGTCTGAATGTTAATTACACTGGCATGTTAGGAGATAGCACAAAAACAATTACTTTACCTTAGCTTTTTGTGGTCAAATGACTAATTAGATCAGTATCAAGCCTCTTTGTTGGATACGTAAGCTGCCGAAATAGTAGCTATGCCAACAAAGAGGCGGGATGTTGACCGGCCATTGTTGTAATAGGTATACAACATTAGTTTTAAGATATTGTAGTTGATAGCGTACAAATTATTTTTTATGTCATGCAGGGTGAAAGCATCGGCCATGAGTGTTAATGATAGGATAATTGATTTTTCTGATAAGATTCTTATCACTGGTTCAAATGGATTTATCGGTCCTCGTTTGGTGAAAACCCTGCTTGATTACGGTTATTATAATTTGAAATGTAGTGTGAGATCAACGAGCGACTTAACCGCGCTTAGGAGTGTTATAAGCTGCCATTCATCAAAAAACGTTCAAATGTGCACAGGAGATTTGTTGTCTCAACAGGACTGCGACAGGTTGGTGGAAGGTGTACGGGTAATATACCATCTGGCGGCAGCAATGAGAGATACATCTTTTGAGAGTTCTTATATAAATAACGTTGAGACTACCAGAAATATTCTCAATGCTGTCATAAAATACAAATCACTGCGGCGATTTGTGAACATGAGTTCCCTGAGAGTTTACTCAAATATCAATCTTGAACGTGGAGCTTTATTGGACGAATCATGCGATATCGAAGCAGATCTTGACGGTAGGAGTGATGCTTACTGTACTGCAAAAGTTATGCAGGAGGAACTGGTCACAGAAGTCTGTAATAGCAATAATCTGTCTTGCGTAACTCTGAGGCCGGGCATAGTGTATGGGCCAGGGAACAAGGGACTACATCGTATGGTTGGTCGTATGAAAGAAATAGGACCATGGTCTGTTTTTATCCACTTGGGGGGTCAGAATGTGCTGCCGTTATCTTATGTTGACAACTGCACAGAGGCAATTGCCCTTGCCGGGGTCAAGAAAGGCGTTGATGGAGAGATATTCAATGTCGTTGATGATGACCTTCCGACGAGCCAATGTTTTTTGAGACTCTATAAACAAAATGTACGAGATTTTTTATCCATAAATATTCCTTACAGGATGTTCTACATATTTAGTTATTTATGTGAGAATATTTCAAAATTATCAAATAATAAATTGCCACTTCCGTTTAACCGCAAGAAATGCTCGGCTGCCTGGAAAGGGAATATTTACAGCAATGAGAAGTTAAAAAATCTGTTGTGTTGGGAACCTAAGGTATGCTTTGTCGATGCTCTGAAGAACTACTTTGATTATCAGAAAGCAGGGTAATGCATTCTTGTTACGAAAATATGATTGTAGCCATGTTTCTCACGGTTCTATGGCTCTTTAACACTAATAATGGACAAGTAAATCATGTATCTTTTAAATCATCTTTTGACAGCTAGCTCTATAAAATACCCTGATAAAGATGCTGTTATCTTTAAGAATACCTCTATAAGCTATTCCGATCTGGAAAGTCAAAGCAACGAACTGGCTTCGGTACTTATTCGCTGGGGAGTTAAACATGGCGATCGTGTTGGTATCCTGCTAAATAAATCGATTGAATCAATTGTTTCTCTATTTGGAATCATGAAGGCCGGGGCTATCTATGTCCCGATCGATCCACTTGCTCCGCCTGTCAGATCAAAATACATAATAACAAACTGCGCTATTGAATGCCTTATAACTTCGCTCAAGGGTATATCGGATATACTTGCCGAGGGGTATGCAGATTTGCCCCTCAGAAAAGTCATTATTGTCGGATCAAGTATTAATTACTCAAATTGTCTACTATCTGATTTCGAGTGTATCACATGGGAAGAGATCTGGCATGGTGTGTCGTTTGATCTGAACACAGTATGTGTGACCGACGTTGACCCCGCATACATTCTTCATACTTCGGGGTCAACCGGAACACCGAAGGGCGTTGTGATTTCCCATCGCAATGCTTTGAGTTTTGTGGACATGGCAACCGATTTTTTTGAAATAAGAGTGGATGACCGGATCGCCAGTCATGCTCCACTCCATTTTGACCTGTCGGTTTTTGATATTTTCGGGGCAGTGAAAAAAGGTGCAACCATACTTCCTGTGCCTGAATTCCTTTCCACATTCCCTGTCAAGTTGGCAGAATTCATAAATAACGAGGGAATATCAATATGGAATTCTGTTGCATCAGTTCTCACCATGCTTGCGGATAAAGGTAGACTTGAACGGTTTGCCTTCGACTCATTGCGGCTCATACATTTTTCTGGTGATCTTATGCCTGCAAAATATCTGCGAGTGCTCAGGAAGCATTTTAAAAAGACAGCAATATTCAATATTTATGGACAGACAGAGGCAAACTCATCAATGTTCTACCCTATTGGTGAGATTCCCGGGGACAACGCATGGAAGATACCAATAGGGAAGCCTTTTCCCAATTTTGACGTCTTTCTCCTGAATGATTGTAACGAACTTGTTGCTCATCCTGGTGAAGAGGGGGAACTCGTTGTTAAGAGTTCAACGGTGGCACTCGGTTACTGGGGCGATGAAGATAAGACCAGGGATAAATTTGTTCAGGAAACAGGTAATTCTGTATTCCGATCTATAGTGTATAAAACAGGTGATATTGTTCGTACTGATAAAGATGGTAACTATCAGTTTGTAGGCAGAAAAGACCATATGATAAAAAGCAGGGGGTATCGAGTTGAGTTGAATGAGATAGAACTTCTTCTGTCCGGTTATCCTTTAATCGGGCAGGCTGTCGTTATTGCTGTGCCAGATGAATTGATTGGGAATAGGATTATTGCTTATGTTGCAAAATCAGAGAAGGGCAGTATTGATGTCGATCAACTCCTGATTCACTGCAGCCAGTTCCTTCCGAAATATATGGTGCCTGAATCAGTTGAAATCCTCGATGATTTACCAAGAACGTCAACTGGAAAGATAGATAGAAAATTTTTGGAGGAAATGTATAAAGCCCAATATTCAGATACTTCAACGTAAATTTTGCGAAACCGGACTGGCAAACGAACTAGTTGGCAAATAAAAAAAACTGTCAATTTGGTTAAATTTTAAAACAGGGAAGATTATGACAAAAAATATATGTCTTATAGTTCAAAGTGGATATCCTGGTGATGTCCGTGTTAGGAAAGAAGCTATGGCGCTATTGTCTCACGGCCATACTGTTTCTATAATTGCTTTGCGCAACTCGGGAGAAGCCAGACATGAAGTAATTGATAATGTAAAAATCTATAGGATCGGCTTGCAAAAGAAGAGATCAGGTAAAATTAGATATGTTCTTGAGTATTTTACCTTCTTTTTTCTTTCATTTATCAGGCTCAACATCCTGGATTTCAGATACCGGTATGATATCGTTCACATCAATACATTGCCTGACTTTTTGGTGTTCGCCGGGTTGATACAAAAACTTAAAGGCAAAAAAATCATTCTTGATATGCATGAAATCATGCCAGAATTTTTTATGTCGAAATTTGGAGTTGGTTTTCATCATCCGATTGTATTCCTGTTACGTATCCTCGAAAAAATATGTTTAAAATTTGCAGATGAGGTTATTACGGTAAACGAACCTATAAAAAGCATTTTTCATCAAAGGTCAATACCGCATAAACCTATCACAGTTGTAATGAATACTGTGAGTACCTCTGTGGTCGACAGCGATATTAAAAGGTCTCACGTGGGATTCAATTGCGTATATCACGGTACACTTACCGACATATATGGGCTGGACACTGCAATCGAAGGGTTCTCAAAAGTCAAATTTAAGTTCCCGGATATATTGTTTCACATTTATGGAGACGGACAGTGCCTTTTTCAACTTAAAAAGCTGACAAAAAAATTGAATCTCGAAAACTCCGTGATTTTTCATGGTGCAATGACGCATAAGGAAGTTTTAAAATCGCTTGGAGAGATGGACCTTGGTATTCTATCAATGAGAAAAGATGTGTTTTTGAACCTTTCATTCTCAAATAAGTTAGCTGAATATGTCTACATGAAAATACCGACAATTGTCAGCGATCTGGATAGTGTTAAGTTCTATTTCACCAATGAACATATCTTATTTTACGAAGCAGCAAATACCGACGACTTAGCCCAAAAAATAGAATATGCATATTTGAATAGAGAAATAATAAATATGATGGCAGAATCGGCCTATGTACACTTCAAGGAATATAACTGGGATGTTATGGCAGAACGATACCTGGATATAATAGAAAGGTAATTGACTACTAATTATTATTAATAATTGCCGGACATCCAACTTAAATGAATTTTAACAAATTACAACAATTACTAAATCATCATTTCCCTGCAAATTCCTTACGCAAGCGATTTGTAGGGGGGATGATGTGGGTTACTGCGGGTTCTCTCTGCAGGCAGAGTGTTAATTTCATTATTGGTATATATGTAGCGAGGATGATTGGGATAAAAGATTTCGGAAAACTTGCAGTTATTCAAAGCACGATTTATATGCTTGCTGAACTTGGACAAGCTGGCGTTGGATTCTCAGCAACAAAATACGTTGCAAGCATGAGATCTATAGACTCGGAGAGAACTGGTCGAATAATCGGCTTCTCACTCATATTTACGTTAGTTTGTGCGACATTAATGGGGTCAAGCTTATATTTTTTTGCAACAGTTATATCCAAAGCAGTGTTGCCTGAGCAAGATATCTCAACCGAAATCAGATTTGCCAGCCTTTGGATAATTTTCGAAATGATAAATTATTTGCAAATTAGAGTTTTGAATGGTTTTGAAGCATTCAGTAATACAGCAGCATATAATCTGAGTCAGGCTGTCCTTCAATTGCCACTTGCAATTTGGGGCGCATATTATGGTGGGTTGACAGGAACAATTATTGCGTTTTCGCTCGTGAGTATCATCAGTTGTATTGTTGGGCAGGTTCTTCTCAGAAAACAATGTAAACAGTTCAACATATCAATAACCTATCATAATGTATGGCAAGAGCGGGGTATTTTGAAGATGTCAGCTATGGTGGGCGTTTGTGGAATTGCCATGTATGCAACGAATTGGTTTGTTGGTATTTTGTTGGCAAAACAACCAAATGGTCTGGTTGAATTTGGAATGTTCAATGCTGCTAGTCGCTTCCAAAGTATACTTCTCTTCATCCCTAAGAAAATTTACGATGTGACTGTACCTGTTCTGGCAAATCTGCAATCAGAAGGTAATCGTCTAGGTTTCACAAAAGCTCTTATGGGTGCAGGACTGTTCACCATCGTTATAACGTCAACAGGATGCTTAGTGCTGGTTTTCTTTGCAGAGGACCTTATGCAGCTTTATGGAGCTGAATTTGTTGTGGGGGCAGGAATCCTCAGAATCATTGCATTTGGAGCCATTATAAGTGCTATCTGGACAGTGTCTACTGCGGGGCTGTGGGCAGCCGAGAAATCGAATCAGATGTTCTCCCTTGATATGATAAGAGGTTCTTTATTGTTAGGGCTGTGTTTGACAGGGTTTGCAATTAATGCGCATGATTTAGCATTGGCGTATCTTTATAGCTACTCTTTTGCCATAATCCCGCTGTTTTATGCGCTTTTTAAACTCATAAAGGAACCATGGGTCAGTAAAACAATAGCCGCTTCAACCATTGTTTAACAGTACATTAACACGGGACTATGACATAGTGATGAATTCTACCAGACATGCCAACTTCATTCACAGAATACCAAGAACTCTGATCGTTTTGGGAATGATTGCATCTTGGTGTGCAAGTATGATTGTGGCTATAACTACCGATCCAATGGGATACGATGTTCTCGCTGATCCTAAAAGTAAGCCATTTATCTACTACCTGTTACACGGCACTGGAATAATATCAATGATAGCGGGAAGTTCAGTTGCTATGTTAAATGGTTGGTACCGGAAAGCAGGTGGTGGTACTCGGCTGGCTTTTTGGCTTCTTCAAATAACCAGTATTATCTGGGCGTTGCTTTCCTACACGTTTCAGGATTACTTGTCATGGAAGGCTTTAGGTGCTACCGGCCCCTTTGTTTGGCTCTCGTGTATACTTGTTTTTGCGGGCATGGACAAAAGTGTCTGGAAGGTACTTGACCCGTTGGTACGTTATCTTTCTTATATAACAGCTGCTTTAGCGTTGTATTCTATCTACGGCTATCATCTAATAGTTATGGAAGAAAGATGGCTGTCTGCACCTGTCCAGTATATGGTTATACTGATGTGGTTTTCTGGTTGGACACTGTTAACTTCCTGGAACAGTCGCGGTACAAAATTGTATGTAAGATTTTTGCCATACATTGTATTTATTATTACAACTATATTCACACAAACACGATCGTGGTTCTTGATGTCTATATTTCTATTTATTGCATTCAATTATGTTAGTGCAATAAAATATAAGACCCAAAAGACATTCATTAAAAGATATTCTGCCAGCATTGGATTGTCGATTGTGATGATATTGATTGCAATTCTGTTTTTGCATGGGCCATTGGCTGGCGCATTTGATACATTCAGTAGTCGAAGCTTTGAAGAAAGCCGTATTGGTCAATATGTGCAATTTTTCTCCCAAGTGCAAGCTACAGACTTGATTCTTGGAAGTGGGCCGGATGCGTCGTGGGAATTTAGTACTGGCGAGGGACGTGAAGAGTACCATTATTTTGACAATGCATATCTCTGGATGGCTTTTATTGGCGGATTCCCAATGATGATCTCATATTTTGTCCTGATTGTTTTCCCGGGAATAAAATTGTTTTTTAGTAGAGTTACCGGTGATGATGCTGCTGCTGCAATTCTTGTCGTATTGTGGGGACTGGCCTGTACCGGTTTCAGCACGTATCTCAACCCTTCTCTTACTCCGCATTCTTATTTGATTTGTTTATTGGCAGGAAGATGCATTGGTTGTTTGTCAGAATCAAGAAATAAAGTTCTTATTGATAGATCTGTACGTTTTGATAAGTTGAGGAGGAATGGACGAAGCGTGCAAAGGGCATAATGCTAAATATTTGAGAATTAAATGTATAGCATTATTATAGATACGAGTATAAAAACTAACATGAGACACTACTTTATGAAATACAAATCAATACTTATATTATGCCCTTCTCCTAACGCTAAAGGTGGTGTTGCCGATTATTATGAGATGGTTGAAAAATATTTCAATTCCGATAGAATGGCGCTCCAATTCTATTACACAGGTAAATACGATACAAATACTACATTCTTAAATAGAGTATATAAATCTGCTAAAGACCTATCTAATCTATTTAAGGTGTTTCGTGGTAAGGACCTTATAGTTTTTAACCCTTCACTTGATATGAGAGCAATACTACGCGACGGAGTATACCATTTAATTGCAAAGACGATATTCGATAAAAAAACCATCGTGTTCTTTCATGGGTGGAATCATGGGTTAGAAGGAAAGATCGAGAAATATGCAAAATGTCTGTTCAGATCAATCTTTTGTTTTGACAAGGGATTGGTACTTGCGAGCCAATTTAAAGTAACTCTTGAAAGATGGGGGTATGATCCTGGACGTATATCTCTGAATACTACAATTTTCGAACATCATGAGGTCGATGGCACTAAAGACCCCTTCAAGATAATTTTCTTGTCACGATTCGCTCGAGGCAAGGGTTGCCTTGAGGCTATTAAAGCTGTCGAAATAGTTGCCAGGGATTTTCCACAGGTTAAACTGTACATGGCCGGAGATGGTGAATTGCTTGAAGATATGCAGGGATATGTGGTTGCACATAATCTGAGTGATAATGTTGAATTCACGGGCTGGATTGAGGGGAATGCCAAATATACTCTCTTGCAGCAGTGCGGTATTATGCTGTTCCCAACTTCTTATGGTGAGGGTATGCCGATATGTGTAATCGAAGGTATGGGAATGGGGCTTCCCATAGTCACAAGACCGGTTGCCGGTATTCCGGATGTATTGATAGATGGTGATAATGGTTTTTTAGTAGAATCCAGAGAACCGATTGATTTTGCAGCTAAAGTTAAGTATTTGATCGAGAATAAAGCCCTTTGGCAGTTTATTTCTCTTAATAACATACTGAAAGCAAGAGAAAATTATGAAATAAGGAACGTAGTTAAGAGGCTCGAGGAAATGTATTGGGAGGTAGCTCAATGAATGTTGAATTTTCCCATATCGAGCGCTTATTGGGATCTGATTTGAGAACTCATGACCCGTATGATCTATGGAGAACCGGGTTTGGGTTATGGCTCAAGAAACTCTATTACGGCAAAGGTAAGATTACCATCCCGATCGTCGGCCCGTTTTATCTGCTTGATATGTATGCTCCACGGCTTATCAGGTTATTTATTAAACCTCAGGAATATCCAGCAGTAAGAGCTTTTGCTGTGTTGATTGCCTTGAATTACTTTCAACTGACATCTCAAAAGAAGTTCGTTGACCTGGCAACAGAATCAGTTGATTGGCTTGTGGCAAACCAGTCAAAGGGATATAGCGGGGCATGTTGGGGGTTTGACATGCCTTGGATGACAAAAACCGGCTGCTTCCCCCCGTTGACTCCTTTTATCACAACAACGCCATATTGTGTTGAAGCTTTAGTGAAGTTCTCAGATGTTACAAAAAATGAAAAATATCTCGAAATAGCCCTCTCGTCGCTGCATTTTCTTGATAATGATCTTCACAAACTTGTTGATAATGCTCAGATGTTGGCTGTGAGCTATGGCCCCTCACGTGATAAGCGCATTGTTATAAATGGTAATGCCTATGCCATGATGTTGTATTCTCTGTTGGCAAACAGAATTGCAGGGTTAAATAATATACTTCAGGATAAGGCTCACCGCATCTGTAATTTCATAGAATCAAACCAAAATGACGACGGTAGTTGGCCTTATTATGCAGATAAGGCCAATGGCAACTTTATTGATTGTTATCATTCATGTTATATACTTAAAAATATAATAAAATATAGTGAAAACACGGGCAAAGATACCACAACTACAATAAACCGCGGTATAGAATACATATTGACAAACTTCTACGATCAAAAATACGGTTTGGCTCGCAAATTTACTGTTAAGGCAAACCCGACATTGGCTAAATTTGATATTTACGACCAAGCCGAACTTCTCAATTTGTTGTTATTGACCGGACAACGCTCTGAAGCGGAAAAACTATATAAGGCAATACATGAACACTTCTATGTCCCTTCCAAGGAATCTTATGGTTATCAGATAGATATATTGGGTAAACTGAACAAAATGAGTTATCTCCGCTGGGCAGTAATGCCAATGTTATATGCACAGTCAGAATATTACAAGTCATCTGGAATAAAGGATGGAATATGAATACTTATGACAGCGTAAGTAATTTTGCTCTTATCGGCGCAGCTGGTTACATAGCACCCCGTCACATGAAAGCTATATGCGATACGGGTAACCGTTTACTTGCTGCTGTTGATAAGTCTGACTCCGTCGGTATTATCGACAGCTTTTCTTATGATGTATCATTTTTTAATGAATTCGAGAGGTTTGACCGGCATGTTGATAAACTGCGACGTCAAGGGGAAGGTAAAAAAATTGATTATGTAAGCATTTGCTCTCCGAATTACTTGCATGATGCGCATATACGTTTTGCCTTGCGCGTTGGCGCTCACGCAATCTGTGAAAAGCCCCTTGTCATTAACCCCTGGAATCTGGACGCTCTTGGAGAGTTGGAACGGGAGAGCGGGAAAAAGGTATATAATATTCTCCAGCTACGTGTACATCCTGCAATTATGGCCCTTAAACAAAAAATAGATACTACTTCCGCAGATAACAAATTCTCAATAGACCTCACCTACATTACTTCCAGAGGAAACTGGTATTTTAACTCATGGAAAGGGGACGTTCAGAAATCTGGCGGGGTGGCCATGAATATTGGAGTACATTTTTTCGATATGCTTATGTGGATATTCGGTAAAGTGCAACGCAAGGAGGTTCACCTGAGCACCGACAGGATGATGGCAGGGTTCTTTGAGCTTGAAAAAGCGAATGTACGCTGGTTCCTCTCTGTCGCAAAAGAATGTCTTCCCGAGGTTGCCACGTCTGCTGGCAAGTCGACCTATCGCTCTATTTCTGTTGATGGAGAAGAGTTCGAATTTTCAGATGGCTTTACCGACCTTCATACCGTTGTGTACAGGGATATACTCGCTGGCCGTGGCTTTGGAATTGAGGATGTCCGCCCATCGATTAACCTGGTTTACGACCTGAGGAACTCCTCGGCGACAATGGGAGAAGCTTCCCATATCCATCCTATGTTGAAAAAAAAGTAGACCCACCGGAGGGCACATGGATTACTTCGTACATGAATCATCATATGTTGATGAAGGCGCGGAGATAGGCAGGGGGACCAAGATATGGCACTTCTCCCATATCCTCTCCGGTGCAAAAATCGGTGAAAAGTGCAGCTTTGGACAGAATGTCTCTGTGGCAGGTGGTACCATCATAGGCAACAACGTCAAGGTGCAGAATAATGTCTCCATCTATGAAGGAATCACCATTGAGGATGATGTTTTCCTTGGCCCTTCATGTGTGCTTACCAATGTAACGAATCCTCGCTCTCAGATACTTCGTCGCACTCTCTACGAAAAGACCCTTCTACAGCGGGGGTGTTCCATTGGTGCAAATGCCACAGTTTTATGCGGTATAACCATTGGTCGTTATGCCTTCATTGCCGCAGGTGCAGTGGTGGCAAAGGATGTTCCTGACTATGCCCTGATGGTCGGCGTACCCGCACGCCAGAAAGGTTGGATGAGCCGCCATGGGCACCTACTGTATAATCCCGATGCAGAAGGTATCATGACCTGCCCTGAAAGCTCTATGCGATATAAAGAAGTGGAACCTGGCCTGCTCAAATGCCTTGATTTGTCAGAAGATGACTCTCTTCCAGAAAAATTGGCAGTGGGTGAAGCTTTTTATGATGAACTAAAGAAGAAGTGATAGGCTGATAGGATAAAATTAATTTTGACCGTCAGTCAGTGCACGATCACAGTCGACAATGATTATGTTACTTGTTTGATTCGTGGTTAATTTAAGGGGCTCCATGTTAAAAGTTGGTAGTGAGAGACGAGTAAAAGTCGTTACTATAGTTGGAGCAAGGCCACAATTCATCAAGGCGGCTGCTGTGAGCAGGGCTATCAAGGCCCGAAACATCATGGTTGCTAAATATGCGAAAGAAGAGCGAACTATCAATGAAGTCATTGTTCATACCGGTCAGCATTTTGACACAAATATGTCTGAGGTATTTTTCAAAGAAATGCAAATCCCCACTCCTGATTACCATCTGAATATAAACTCGATGAATCATGGTGCGATGACAGGTAGGATGCTCGAAAAAATTGAAGAGGTTCTGCTGGTGGAGAAGCCTGACTACGTCATGGTATACGGTGATACCAATTCTACTCTTGCCGGCGCACTGGCAGCAAAAAAACTTCACATTAAAGTAGTTCACATTGAGTCTGGGTTACGCAGTTACAATATGGGAATGCCTGAAGAGATTAACAGAATACTGACGGACCGGATAAGTGACATACTTTGCTGCCCGACTGATACAGCAGTCAAAAATCTTAAAAATGAAGGATATGTGCTAACCAATGATTACCCTTTAATAGTAAAAACAGGAGACGTAATGCAAGATGCTGCGCTTTATTACAGCACATTCTCTTCTCAAAACAGCTCCATAGTAAAAGATTTAAAACTAGTTGATAGAGACTTTGTCCTTTGTACTGTTCACAGGGCTGAAAATACAGATGACCCAATTCGTTTGAGGAACATTTTTGGAGCATTACAGAAAATCAGTGAATGTATGCCAGTTGTTATCCCGCTTCATCCGAGGACCCAAAAGATATTATCGACTATTGACTTACTAATACCGAATTGTGGCGATAAATTAATGATCATAAAACCAGTTGGGTATTTTGATATGATTGAACTTTTGAAAAATACCAAGATAGTTTTGACTGACAGTGGGGGATTACAGAAGGAAGCTTTTTTCTTTTCAAAGCCGTGTGTGACGTTGCGTGATGAGACAGAGTGGCGCGAGTTGATAGATCTCAAAGTTAACATTATTGCTGGCTCTGATAAAAAATCAATTTTAGCAGCATTCAATGACATGCAATATACTATTATTGAGACAGATATTAATGTTTATGGTAATGGTAAGGCTGCGGACAATATAATAAAAAACTTCAAGTAGCTTGGCACATTAAATAAATAGTCAAAATAGCATTAGTTGCTATGAAAGTACTATCAGTAAATTAAAATTCAGTATGGATATTAGTGGGTAAACATGCGTTGGTGGTAACTATGACGGATAAACTTATGAATGTTGTATTTATGGGCAACTTCCATTATCCACAGGGGATGGCAGGGACTAAGCGAATTCAACACTTTATTGACTATCTGACACAGGAATCTATCGATGTAAAACTCTTGATATTGCGGCAGGGCGGTGTCAGTCTAAAAAAAGCTGAATTTGAAGGAACCCATAAAGGAGTTTATTTCAAAACTATTGGCAATGATGTAAAAGTAAATATATTAATACCATTAACTCTTACGATATATTTAGTTAAAGGTTTGGCAACTCTAGTGGCATGGAAGCAAAATAGTAAAAAAAATATTGTGTTTTGTTATGCAGGGTTATCAATCGAAAGCTTTATGTTTATCGTATTTGCCAAATTGCTTGGGTACTACATAGTTTTTGACATTGTTGAGGATGGCAGCTATTTCCGCGAAAAGACTCACTTTTTGGCAAGTGTTAAGCATACGGTCTCTGGAGAACTGGATAAGTATACAGTTAAATTGGCAAATGGCATTGTCGCAGTCTCAGGCTACCTGAGGGATAAATATATAAAAAAGTCTTGTGGCAATATACCTGTCATGCTAATTCCAATCTCTGCTGCAATAAACAATCAGGACGAGAGGAAGTTGAAGTATTCAAATCCAGTAAAGATTGTCTATGCTGGTACTTTTGCTGAAAAAGATGGCGTTGAATTATTGATTTCAGCATTCGAGAATATTTCAAAGCGAAAAAATAATTGTGTCCTACTATTGGCTGGAAATGGTTATAGGCTACCCATAATCAAGGAACGTATTGCCGAAAATCCAAAGATAAACTACATTGGGTATCTAGATGATAATGAATTTTATCCTTTTCTGAAAGAAGCGGATGTCATGTGTATAACCAGATCCGGATCGGATTTTGCGAATGCTGGCTTTCCGTTTAAATTAGGTGAGTATTTAGCGACAGGCAATCCAGTGATAGTTTCTAACGTCAGTGATGTTAATTATTATCTCGAAAATTTTAGAGATGCATTTATTGTAGAACCAGATAACATTGATCAAATCCAGAAAGCTCTCGAATACTGCTTGGACAATCCTGACGAATCAATAGCAATCGGGGAGAATGGCAGAAAAAAATGCGATATATATTTTAATCCACAGACAAACGGACAACATTTGATTCAGTTATTTGAGATGTTAAAATAATCGCATTACGACATTTTGGATATATTCAGCTGCAAATCCATTTTACTCAACAATCATAAACAGGAAAGGGCGGGATATAAGATATCCCGTCCCAGATTTATGACAAACCCCGCTTTTTCGGAAGCGGGGTTTTGTTTTGGCGGGTGAGGAGCCGGGGGGATGGTTAAACTTCTATCCGGCACAAGCTCGCAATAAAGCTGCTTCATAACTCCAATCAAGCTGCCAGATCAAGCGCAAATAAAGCAATAAATCCTTCTTGCTGACCACCAGCGCTATCTTCTTCATGTTTTGCACTGCTGCGCAGAGCAGGCATTGCTCGAAGACCTTCTTTAGGCCCCTTCGTCTGGCATACCTATGACCATGCAGCTCCTTCGAATCAGCAAAGCTACGTTCCACAGTCTCCTTGCGTCGAGCATAGATCTGTTTCCCAACGTCAGTATGACGATGGCTGTTGATCCGGTCCTTACTATCTTGCCAAACATGCCGGGTGACGACTTTGGTGCAATTCGCCGATCTCGTGCAGCTATTGCGTATCGGACATGTTGAGCATAATTCAGGATTGGAGGCGTAATGGCGGTAACCTAAGCGGTCGGTAGTACGGTAGCTGAGGGTTTGGCCTTCCCGGTCCTTGGCAACATCTGTTTCAAGAGCTTCCAGATAGTCCAGCGTCGATTTCTGCACATCTTTTAGCACGTATCTGTTCTTGTTGGCGTTGGCTTTGAGGTGGGTTGAGTCGCTGTAGAGAATCTTTCCCTCAACCATCTTGCGCTTTATCGCCTGTAGGACGATTTCGTCAAAAATGTCCTGATAGATCGTGCTCTCTGTAAAGCGGCGACGGCGATTCTGGCTAAGCGTTGAGGCATCCGGGATCTTGGAAGTGAGGCCGTATCCGATAAACCAGCGGTAAGCCATATTGACCTGAATCTCCCGGATTAACTGCCGCTCGCTACGGATGCCATAGAGATAGCCGATGAAGAGCATCTTGAACAGCACCACCGGATCAATTGCCGGACGACCGTTGTCGGCGCAATAGAGATCTTTGACCTTCTCTCGAATGAAACCGAAGTCAATGATCCTGTCAATTTTGCGCAGCAAATGATCCTTTGGAACCAACTGCTCGATGCTTACAAACTCCAATGATGTCTGACTGTTGTCTTGTTCTCTGAGCATGACACATTATAAAAAAAGTCCCCGCAAAGACCAGATGTTAATGGCGTTTGCGAGGACTTTCTCAGCAATCTGGGGCGGGATATAAGATATCCCGCCCTTTGATTATTGTCAGGATTTTGTTTAGTGTAAGTTCAATGGTATTGGTTGAGGGGTTGTAGGTGCTGTCTGAGTTGTCGCTCCATATTCAAATGGCCCAACGTCAGGTTTAGTGCCATTATACGGAAGACTTACCGGGTCGCCGCTATTCCAGGAGATTGCGGTAGCCACTGTAATCGAATTCTTTACATAATCTATTGCCACAACAGTGGCAGTTGCTTTACCAACTTTAATCTGATCACCAGAAGCGATGCCAAAGCCATATGAAAAATAGCTGGCGTCAGCAACAGTAAAAGTCGTGCCTGTACCGGTTGCGGAGGTGACTTTTGTCAAGAAATCGCCGGCATCTATACAAGGCGATCCTGCTAAAGGGTTATAATTGGCGTCAAGCATTGGGTCCTGTTGGATATTGCCCCAGAAATGTGATGGATCGCTTGACTGTATGCCTGCTACGCTGGTGTAAAGCCCCCGAATGTTCATTATATTGGTTATTCCTGATTTATAAAAAACATTATTATTAAAATAATTATCGTAGATGACTGGAGAATTCATGATCCAGAGCTGATAGGTAAAGCCGTTATTGTAGATAATGTTGTTCTTGTAATAGTTGTTGTAAGCACTTGCTCCAACACTTCCGTCTGTTGCAAAAACTATCGGATAGGTTGCAATGTTTGTTATAAGATTGTTGTAGATGTGATTGCCTGTTGCAACGTTCGCAGGATCAGTTCCGTATCGATACACTTCTGTTGATATACCGCTGGAATTAGGATCGGTGTTGTCGCGAACTATATTCCGGCGAATGATATTGTACTGAGATACAGATTTTAAAGAACGGGGAAGATTTACATTAAAAGTTGAGCTTTTCCCTCCCATGATGACGTTGTCTTCAACAAGATTCCGATTTGAGTTAGATATCAGAGTTAATGCAGCACCAGTAGTTTTTATTGTATTGCCCTTGATGAAATTGTAATTGCATGTATACGTTGGGTAAGTTGAATCAGACCCTTCAGATGCAAGGCAGTAATGTGTAGATCCGGAAATAGTATTGCCTTCAATGACGTTGTAATTTGCATTACGACGTAAATTTATAACATCACATTGAATGCCAGCGTTGTTATGCTGAAGATTACAATTGACAATTTCATTGTAACTGACGTTTGTCGTTAGCCAAAGTGCTGCATATGATGTACAAGCAGTATCGGCTATAATGTTACAGTTATAGACACTTATGTGATTTGAGCCATTGTAAATCAAAAATGGTATGTCGCCTGCTTTGCTCCTGAATTCGATGTCCTGGGCTCTGATATAGGACTTGTTGTCTGCGTAAAAATTCTTTATGACTGGTTTGCTTCCGGTCCCGTAAGCACCATAAGTTACGACACCCCCACTGACGCCTGATTTTGGATAGAGCGCCTCATTCCAGATCCCACCGGATTTGAAATAAACGAAGTCGCCGGCTCTGAGCGCAACACTATTAACTTTTGCAACCGTTTTCCAAGGTGCCGTCAGCGCACCCGAGCTGGTATCGTTTCCACCAGTTGAATCTACATAGTAACTTGCTGCCCAACCTGCGGATGTCAGGCAGGCACTAATAAGGGTTATGAATATCACGATCCTTGATTTATGTGCCAGTATGCTTTTTCTCATTTTATTTCTCCTCTCGAAACACCGGTTTTCCCGTGGTGCAATCAGAACTTATCTCAGATCTTTCTAGATTCTATCATAAATTTACAGTTGCATAGCATGTGGTCAGGTCCCCATTACGAAGAAAGAAGGCTGTTTACTGCAGTTCTAATTGCCCTGATCTGGTTATTCTCTCACTTGAAATTTGCCTGGATGGTATGGTTTGCCTTTACATTTGAGAACACATAGGATTTAACAACCCCGACAGAGATGCCATCAACCAGCACACTGGTGATTTTATGGCCTTTTAGAGGGGTAATAGTATAGGTCTGGCTGCCACCGGAAGTAACGCTCGTCGTGCCGCTGGGGGAAATACTGCCGTTTATGCCGGCCGACGCCGTGATGGTGTAACTAGATATGGTGGTCGGTGCGAAGGTTGTGGCGATCGTATGGTTTCCATTCACATTGTTGAATGTATAGCTGGATAACGCGCCAACAGAGATTCCATCCACGGTGACATTTGCTATTGAGTACCCGGTTGCAGGGGTAATGGTGTAAGTCTGGCTTGTTCCGTAATTTGCACGCGTCGTCCCGACAGGCGAGATGCTGCCGCCGGTACCGGCCGATGCAGTTATTGTGTAGGAGGCTATGCCGAATGTTGCCGAGATGCTGTGGTTGGCCGTTACATTGCTGAAAGTGTAATTGTAACCACCAAGGTTTGATGCGACGACCGTCCCGTCAATAGTCACGCTGACAGTGTAGTAACCGACGTTAGGGGTGATGGTGTACGCTTGGCTTCCACCTGAACTGACGGTTGCTGTGCCGCTGGGAGAAATACTGCCGTTAGTGCCGGCTGATGCTGTGATGGAGTAACTTGAAATGGTGGTCGGTGCAAAGGTTGCGGCGATCGTATGGTTGACATTCACACTGCTGAAAGTGTAAGCAGAGACCGCGCCAACGGAGGTTCCATCTACGGTCACGCTGGCTATTGAGTACCCGGTTGCAGGGGTAATGGTGTAAGACTGGCTCGTTCCGTAATTTACGCGCGTCGTTCCGACAGGCGAGATGCTGCCTCCGGTGCCGGCCGATGCAGCTATCGTGTAGGTCGCTACGCCAAATGTTGCCGAAATGGTATGATTTGCCGTTACATTGCTGAACGTGTAATTGTAACCACCAAGATTTGACGCTACGATCGTTCCGTCAACAGACACGTTGACAGTATAATAACCGACGTTAGGGGTGATAGTGTATGCCTGGCTTCCGCCTGAGCTGACAGTTGATGTTCCGGACGGGGAGATGCTGCCGCCGGTGCCCGTAGTGGCGGTAACGGTAAAGGTGCTGGATGCGGTGAAGCTTGCAAAGGTTGCGGTCAGGGTGTGATTGGCGGTGACGTTGGAGAAGGTGTAGCTGGTAACTGCGCCGACCGAAATCCCATCAACTGCAACATTGGCGATAGCGTAACCGGAATTGGGTGTTATGGAAAATGTCTGGGTCGCACCCTGGGTGACTGTCACTGAGGTGATGGTTGAAGTTCCGCTGGTGGCGGTGCTTGTCGTTGCGGTGCCTACCGGTGATATCGTACCGCCGGCATTGGCAGTTCCCGTCAGGGAGTAGGTGAAAGGAAGATTCTTGCTCGTCTCGTTGGAGTACCCACTCGTATTGCCTGCTGCGTCATAATCGACAGCGGCAAAATAGTAGGTTGACCCATCCGAGAGATTATTGACGGTATACGAGGTTACATTTCCCACGTCAATATTTTGAGTGTAGTTGCCAGAGGTAGTCCCCCAGTAGAGCTTGTAGCCACTGACGCCCGCATAGAGGGTTCCGTCGGAGTTGACCGGCGGATCCCAGGCCAGTGTCGTCTGGGCGGCATGGACATAGGTCGATGCGAGATGGATCACCATAATAGTTATTAGCGTCATTAAGGCTAACGAGCGGTAGAAGTAATGGTCGAACTTATGTAGTGTCTGGCAGAGAGTTTTCACGATTTAGTACCTCCATGTTTGGGTTATTCGCCATAACGAAATCAGCCCATTCACATGAGGTACTGAATATTCGCCTGGCATCCCTGCTGCCATATCCCTTGTACGGGGACTTAGGCCAGCGGCTTTGCGTCCCGCCCTTTCGGACGGTTTGCCCTTTTCAAGCTGGTGCGTGCTTCCTGTTTGTTTCACCTCTCTTCTTATTGTTAAATCATTCAGTAGGTGGCTGTTATTTCAAATCTTACAAGACACAGAAAAGCCGGGGGCAAAATACCTATGAAGGATATTTCGGCGACCCGGCTGTCTCGGTGAGACCCTTAGGCTTTCCGTCCCATCCTTGCGGATGGTTTAGTATTATCGTGTATCACTTCTATTCAATTGTTACATAAACTATTACAGGAATTTTCGAGAAAAAACGGTGACCCTTATCACATGTTTTGCATGTATTTTGTTAGAAACATCTAAACATGTTGCGCTCTACCAGGTAACCAGTCCAACAGCTCTCCGCAGTATGAGGAGCGCGTCATTCAGATTGACACTACCATCACCCAGCGGTTTTCCTGATGCATCGAGCGGCCAGACATCGGCCCGCGATTTTTGATCGGTTGTCAGTTGAGCGTTATTGGTAACAGATCGAAGGACCGTGAGTGCATCGTCGAGAGATACGACGCCGTCACTATCAACATCCCCTTTGAGCGGGGTAGTGCCAGCCGTTGTAGTGAAGGTGGCCGTTATTGAATGGTTGCTGTTTATGTTGTTGAAGGTATAGGAAGAAATTTTACCGGCCGAGATCCCATCAACCGTAACGTTTGATAACTGGTAACCCTGATTTGCCGTTACCGTGAAAGAGACGTTGGTGCCTTGGGGTGCCGTGACCGACTTTATGATGTATGTCCCGTTAGTTGCAGTGCTTGTCGTTATGCTGCCAACCGGCGATATCGTGCCACCAGTGCCTGCAGTTGCTGTCAGTGAGTAGGTAGCGGAAAATGTCTTGCTGACCTCGTTGGAATAGGCGCTTTCGTTGCCTGCAGCGTCGTAATCGGTAACGGCGAAATAATAGGTCGCCCCTTCGGCCAGATTACTGATGGTATAGCTTGTTACGTTGCCGGCGTTGACGCTCTGGGAGTAGGTGCCGGATGACGTTCCGAAATACAGGTGGTATCCTGCAACACCGGTGAACGGAGTGCCGTCGGCATTAACCGGCGGATCCCATGCGAGGGTAGTCTGTGCTGCAAAGGTAGTGGTTACGGCAAAAAGAGGGAGAAAAAGAGAGATGATGAGAAAGAGAAAGAGTCTTTGAATCGTGATGGCGCTTAAACGGCATCTATGACACGCAAATGTTTCAAGGGCTCTAAGCATGTCGGTTACTACCTCCATATAATTGCCCCGGAAACATGGTGGCCTGAACGCAGAAAAGCCGGGGGCAAAATATCTATGAAGGATATTTCGGCGACCCGGCTGTCTCGATGAGACCCTTGGGCTTTCCGTCCCATCCTTGCGGATGGTTTAGTATTGTCGTGTATCTCTTCTATGCAGTTGTTACGTAAAGCAATACAGTAATCTTTGAAAAAAAGTTGTGACCTGTGTCACATGTTTTGCATTATTTTGTTAGTAATGTCTTAGATCCTTGTGTCCTGCCAATTTATAGGCAGATTTATGAACTCGAATACAAAAAAGCCGGGGCTGAATATCATTTCAGATATTTCGGCGACCCGGCTGTCTCGGTGAGACCCTTGGGCTTTCCGTCCCACCCTTGCGGATGGTTTAGTATTGTCGTCTATCTCCGGCTGTTATTTACGGAGAAGATAGCTACACGATGAAGAGAGGAAAGTCAATAAAATATTTTAAACAATTTTATAAACACTGCAATTTGTTCATGAAATTAGACTTTACAAGAATGTTTTTGTTGGCAAGAATTTCAATCTCCCCATCGCTGGTGAGCTTTCCAAGCAGGCGGGTAGCTGTTTCGCGGGAAACTGAGGCATAATCGGCAATTTGCTTGTGGGTTAGTTTAAGGGCTATTATCACACCACGCTGTTCTTTGATCCCGTACAACCTGGCCATGCTGTTAAGGACTTCCCTGAGGCGTTGTTCTGCATTTGCAAAGCTCATGGCCTTGAGCATCAGGAGCGATTCCCTGAATCGCGCGCAGAGCAGAGTGATAATATTCAAAAGCACATTGTTGTTCTTTAACATGAATTTTTCGAAATCTTGTTTGGAGAGAAGGCCTATTTCGGTGTCTTCCATGGCAATAACCGATGCCGGAGCGGTCTTGCCGTCCAGGAGACCCATTTCGCCGAAAAAGTCACCCCGTTTGTGTATGGCCAGTATCCGTTCCTTGCCGTCCTCGCTCACGTGAACGGCCCGTACTTTGCCGGAATAAACGACATACATGTAGTTTGGCGTATCCTCTTCAAACAGCACTACCTGATTTTTGCAGATATGCTTGGAGGTCAGGAGTTTTTCAATCTCCTCGAGTTCATTCTTGTTCATACAGGAAAAAAACGGAACATTTTTGAGCACATCCGCGGAGTGCCGCTTCCGTCTGACATTGAAGGGTTGCACGTATGCGGACATATTCGATTCCCTCCCTGTGAATAAAATTATTATAATTAGTTTTGGTCTGATGTCAAGGTGCAGAATCATCTATAAGTCCTTGCAGGATAACGATTTGTGGAGTATAAATAGCCATCTTTGCTGCATGCGCCGACAGGAAGAGAGGAGCATATGTCCCAGGAACTCTGCGAAATGTCCCTGCGACAGACCCAGGAGTTGCTTAGGCTTACCGATGAGGCTCTGCAGGATATCTGCTGCAAGCGCTTTACTGGTGAGGAGCTTTCTGTAAAGGCGCTCCAGATGGTGTTGAAAGGGAAGGGGAGACGAGGTCCTGCATGTATATACGTTGCGTTCAACGGGAAAGATAAAGGGCTGCTATGTGGCCGGGTGTATAGTCTCCGTGATGGTGAAGTTGTGGAGCGTTCGGGTGAGATAACCATCGATACCTTGGCAGACTATGCAAGAATTCTGGTTCAGGCCGAAACCCGTGCCGATGTGGTAATTTCCAATAAAACGGTAGAAATGGACCAGGAGTTTTTTCCCCCCGCAGTCAAGGAATGTGTCGGCGATGAGATTAGTAACTTCGTTACCTACCGCATAAGCGGCGAGACAACGGGAGCCATCATTGCCTTCAACTATCCTGGCCGGGCTACCGATTATGATGCAGATGTCCTTCGCGGTTTAGCGGTAGTAATCAGTTCGGTGTTCACCATATCCGACCAGATGAGGGAGACGGAAAAGGCCTTCATTTATACCATCGAGTCTCTGGCCAGGGCTTGCGAGGCTGCAGAAGAGGATACCGGCCGGCACATTGTGAGAGTTAACCGCTATGCCGGAGCTCTGGCGGCGAATTTTGGACTGTCAGCCGATTATGTGGACGTGATTTCCTATTCAGCACAGATGCATGATGTGGGGAAGATCAAGGTTCCTGCATCAATTCTTCTCAAAGACGGACCTCTGAACGAACGGGAATTGGCTGTAATCAGGATGCATCCGGCTTATGGTGAACAGATACTGGGTGATTCACCCCGTTTGCAGATTGCTCGCGAGATCGCCATTTCCCATCACGAGAACTGGGACGGCAGTGGTTACCCCCGTGGCTTGCGGGGAGACGAGATCCCTCTGTCGGGACGTATTGTCAAGCTGGCAGATGTCTATGATGCACTCCGTTCGAAGCGAAGTTACAAATCACCTCTGACGCATGCCGAGGCGGTCGGCATATTCAGGGATGGGGACCATCGGATCGACCCCCGTAATCACTTTGATCCGAACCTGCTGGCGATATTTTTCAGACTGGAACATATGTTTGAAAGTATCTATGACAGCCTGACAGGTGAAGATCTTTAACGTTCCGACGTATTTTACTTTTGACACCACAAAAAAAATCCATTAATTATAAAATACAAAATTGACTAAGGAGACAAGGATGTTCCTTCTGCCCAAAGGAAATCCGCTGTACGAGAATATTCCGGCCGCGAAAATCAAGTTGCCGGAAATGCTCGGGAAGCTCAAGAGTGGCAACTTTACGGGGTATCTTAATTTTAATTTCCCCACGTCGGCCGCAATTATTTTCTTCGAGAGCGGAAAACTCATCAGCGCTTTGCTGGAACGTGGTACCACGCAGCAGACCGGATTCGAGGCCATGGCCGGTGTCTGTAACAATATCATGGCCGGCGGTGGCAGTCTCAACGTCTATCGATTGTCGAAAGACCTGACGATGGGGCTCCATGCACTGCTTCACGGTGAGATGTTGTATCGCGGGCAGGAAGTCAAACTCATAGATATAAAAGGCTTACTTGAAAAAGTTAAGGCCAAACGGCTGAACGGTTGTCTTCGTATCTACACCGAGGACCGATCCGCGCTTATCTTTTATAAGGATGGATCGCCGCTTGGTTTTTTCCATGACGGTACCCAGGATATCGATACGTCGGCATCCGAATCCCAGAAAATCGCCGGTCTGCCCGGGGCGAAAATAGATGTTCTTTCGACCAAGAGCGCTGATGAGCTGATGGATTACGATCTGCTCGAAATGGTTAATGTTGATAAGCTCTGGGGGTCGACCGAATCGCGTTATGCGTTGGAAATGAATCAGATGAAACGGGAAGGACAGGAGCGTGAAGTCAAGGAGCGCGAGTCGCGACTGAGGGAGCTGGAGGAAGACTTGAAAGAGGTTGTGTCGGCTTATCTCGGTAAGATGGGGCGCACTCTCGTTGAAAAGGAGCTGGGATCGGTCGGCGGACGTGAATCTCTCCTGAATGAAAATGACGTCACAAAGTTTCTTGCTGGTGTGGAAAGAAGCGCCAAGTTGTTGACCAGTCTTTCAAAGCTCAAGGAAATGGTTACCACCATGAAAGACGAAATTGCGGGACGTACTAAACCCTGAATTCACATCGAAGACACTTCTGTCGAGCATGCCATATAGTTTGTCTGCATTGCTGTATTAATCTGGAGGGGGAACATGACGGAATTTGGTGCCATTGTTGGGATTGTTCAGGTCGTTTTCTGGTTATTGGCCGGTGGGGTGAGTTTTTATTTCAGCATCGGCAATGCCCGTGTGTGGACGAGTATCTCCGTCGGTTTTTTCCTGATTTTCCTGAGCCAACTCTACCTGCTCGAACCGTCGTGGGCAGATTATACCCAACTTCAGGCTGTTGACTACATTATCGGTACGGTCGCCATTATGGTCATGACCCACGGCTTCCAGGAATATTACGTTTTTAGCCGGACACTGGACATTGGGGGGAGCAAGCTGGCGGTCTACCTCGGTACACTCGGTGTAATCTGCGTGTCATCCGCATTTATCTTCATCAACCCCGAACCGACGTACACCGTGCTCCGCAATATAAAGATGATTGAGAACGCCACCTGGGTGTTCCTTGCCGTCATAAACATTGACCTGATCCGCAAGATCTATATCCAGATACGGGATTCGGTAATTTCCAAGGGATTTGTGGCGTTCGGAATTGTCTTCTTTTTCATCTTTCTCTGGAAGGGATCGGAGCTTTATCTCCAGGTCTTCTGCTGGGACAGCGACTGGCACATCTTTGCCACCAACAACAGTATTGCAGACACCTTTGACCTTTATTCCGGCCGCATCGCCTTTTCGATGATGATAAACCAGGCCGCCGCCATGCTGTCGGCTCTTTCGGTCGGTGGAACGTTTATCTACCTTTATCGACTGCTCAGGTAAAAGGGGAACGGTCCGTAACAGAACACGGTCATTCCTCCTTTGTAATCCGTATCACCTGGAGAACGCCGGGCATTGATTCGATGGTGTTGATATTGAGCGTGTCCGTGTCGCCGATCACGCCAATAATGATCCGGTTGGCACCGGTCGATTGGTGAATGTCGAAATCCTTGGTAATCAAATATTCTTTAACCTGGTCAAGCGCCGTTTCGTCGGCGCTTTTTTTCATTATTATCAGCACGACTGATTCCTCCCCTGATTTGCACAGTTTCCCTTCGGCTATTTCCCTTCCTGGCTCGTCATAATTCTTTCCAATCGCCGCGATTCGTCGATCACCCGCTCGAACAGCCTGACGATGGCCTGATCATCCAACGGCCCATGGTTCTCATCCTTCATGCGAGCGAATATGCGCTTTTCCCGCGAGGGGTCATAGACGGGCAGCTGCAAGCCCTTCTTTATCTCGCCGATCTTGAGGGCCAGGGAGGCCCGCTCGTTAAATATGCGGAGGAGCGCACTGTCCAGTCGATCTATTTCCTGTCTGATTTCATCGATGGTCATGGGGGCCTCAAAAATTTTTCTTGATGAACGTATCTTTCTTGTAGTGAATATCGTCCCGTTCCGGATAATCGATGTTGTAGTTGAGCCCGCGGGATTCCTTGCGGTTCTGTGCGCAGCGAACGATAAGTTCGGCGACGGTGGCGATATTGCGCAACTCGATGAGGTCAGAGGTGATAATAAAGTCCCAGTAATAGTCATCTATTTCTTCCTGAATCATCTTTATCCGGTTCATTGCCCGTTCCAGGCGCTTTGTCGAGCGGACGATGCCAACGTAATTCGACATGGAACGGCGAATTTCATCCCAGTTTTGTGAAACCACCACCATTTCGTCGCTGTTTGTAGCAGTCCCCGCATCCCAAACGGGTATTTCGGGAAAATCGAAATGGTTGGCGGTGAGCTGCTCGACGGCATGTTTGTAGGCACGTCCGGCGTAGACTGCTGCTTCGAGTAGCGAGTTGCTGGCCAGCCTGTTCGCACCATGAAGCCCGGTAAAGGCGACTTCGCCGATTGCGTAAAGATGCTTGATATCTGTTTCAGCGTTCAGGTCAACGGCGACACCGCCGCAAAGATAGTGGGCGGCCGGCACGACCGGCAGACCTTCTTTTGTCATGTCAAGGCCATATTCAAGGCAGGTCTGGTAGATGTTGGGGAAACGGGTGCGAACGTACTCCGGGTCCTTGTGGGTAATATCAAGGTAGACGCAGTCATCGCCATGGGTTTTCATTTCATGGTCGATGGCCCGTGCCACGATATCGCGGGGGGCCAGATCCTTCAGGGGGTGATATTTGTCCATGAATGCCGTGCCATCACGACGGCGCAGGATTGCCCCTTCGCCGCGGACTGCCTCGGATATCAGGAAGGATTTTGCATTGGGGTGAAAGAGTGTAGTGGGGTGGAATTGCATGAATTCCATGTTGGCAATAGTGGCGCCAGCCCGGTATGCCATGGCGACACCATCTCCTGTCGCCACATCGGGGTTGCAGGTATAGAGATAGACTTTTCCTGCGCCGCCGCTTGCCAACAGGGTTATCTTTGCCGCAAAGGTTTTCACTATGCCGCTTCCTATGTCGAGAACGTGAGCACCGAGGCAGCGATTCTGCTTGAGGCGCTTTTGGATCACCTTGGATTCGGTAATCAGGTCGATGGCTATGTGGTGTTCGTAGATGGATATATTGGGATTTTCACGTGCTGCAACTACCAGTGCCCGTTCTATTTCCCGGCCAGTGACATCGTCGGCGTGGAGTATGCGCCGCTGACTGTGTCCCCCTTCTCGGGTGAGGTCATAATCTTCACCCTTGGTGGTAAATTCCACCCCCCAGTCGATAAGGTTGTTGATGGTCCTGGGACCCTCTTCAACCACCATGCGAACCACATCCTCGTGACATATGCCGGCTCCAGCCACCAGTGTGTCCTCAACGTGGGCGTCGAAAGTGTCTTCCTGTGAAAATACGGAAGCTATTCCCCCTTGGGCATAATTTGTAGCCGACTCAGTTATTTCACGTTTAGTAACCAGCGCTACTTTACCATGGGCTGCCGCCCGTAATGCAAATGAAAGTCCGGCGATACCGCTGCCTATGACCAGAAAATCGCTTTTCTCCTTCATGAAATCCTCCTTTTTCAGATGCAGATCAAGTAGTCGTCAAGACAGAGAATTATTTACCTCCAACGGTGGTATGTCAAGGCATTTTAGGGTGTTATCTTGTGTTTGAGAAAGTTTGGTCTTGCCAACTGAAGAGTATTGGCCTATAAATTGAATGAAATTATATGCAATTAGATGATTTTTAAGTTTCACGGAGAGGGGATGTGCCGGTGAAAAAATACCTGTTTCTTCTTGTCATGGCCACAGTGTGTGTGCTGTTCGGTGGGGAAGTGGTGACTTTTGCAGCCGATATCTATAAATATGAGGACGCGGATGGTATCGTTCATTTCACCGACGCTCCCACCGATCATCGCTTCAAGATTTTCATGCGTGACATTCAGAAGGACAAGAGGTTGCGTACCAACTTCAAGATGACAACCTGCCGCAATCCCGAAGAATTTGATCCTATTATCAATGCATGCGCCCTCGAGTTCGGCGTCGAAAAATCTCTTGTCAAGGCGGTCATCCATGCTGAGTCGGGGTATAACCCCAATGCACTGTCCCGCAAGGGGGCAAGTGGCCTGATGCAGCTCATGCCAAAGACTGCCCAGGATCTGAAGGTCAACAACAGCTTCGACCCCCAGCAAAACATCCGTGGTGGCGTCCGTTACCTGAAATTCCTCCTCACCACATTCAAGGGTGACGAGCGGCTCGCCCTTGCCGCATACAATGCTGGTCTGACCAAAGTTGCCCAACATGGTGGCGTGCCTCCTTACGCGGAGACACAAAACTACGTCAGCAAGGTCCTCAGCTACAAACAATCCTATAGCAGCCACTGAATAAGGACGTTTATGTCGCAGGCTAACGGTAGCCCAATCTTGAATATTCCAAATATTCTTACCTTGCTCCGGATCGCAGCAATTCCGCTTTTGGTCGTTCTCCTTCTCTCTCCTTCAAAAGAAGCAGGTTTCTGGGCAGCGGCGCTTTTTGCCGTAGCCTCTCTTACCGACTGGCTTGACGGATACCTTGCCCGCCGCATGGGAATTGTCACGGTCTTCGGCAAGTTTCTCGATCCGATTGCCGACAAACTGATCGTTATGGCGGCGCTCATCATGATTCTTCCCTACGACCGTGTGCCAGCCTGGATGGTGCTTGTTATTCTCGGTCGCGAGATCATCATTACCGGATTGCGTGGGATTGCCTCTACGGAGGGTATCGTTATTTCCGCCAGCGACCTGGGCAAGTTCAAGACTATTTTTCAACTCGTTGCCATTATTGCCCTTCTCTTGCATTACGACTATCACTGGTTCTTCTCCATCGATCATCCTTGGCTGTACGTTAATATGCACAACGTCGGAATCTTTTACCTCTGGATAGCCACGATCATAACCATTTGGTCGGGCGTTGATTATCTGGTCAGGTTCATGCGTGTTATTGCAAAATGAGATGTTTTCTGGACCGGGACAACTTGGAAGGGTAAGAGTTTATCTTAGGCGTTGACAGCATCGCGGTAAACGTGTATAAAGCTAATTCCATTTGCCTCGAATGCAGGGGGAGTGGAACAAAAATCGGCGGCGTAGCCAAGTGGTAAGGCAGAGCTCTGCAAAAGCTCCATTCAGCGGTTCAAATCCGCTCGCCGCCTCCAAAAAAAATAAAGGGGTTGACCTGCAAAGGTTAGCCCCTTTTTGTTTTCAGTCACAAAAGAGTTAAGCCGGCTTCTCCGGGTGAATATTCCAGTGCAGGGCTTGTGTACAGCTTTACGCTTTATGACTGGAGGCAAATGTGGTAATAGAGTATTCCCATCATACGGAAAACCATAGTCAGGGAATAACCAATGTATTGGGAGCATTTTGGATTTACCGAACCGCCGTTTGCCCTTACGCCGAACCCCGGCTTTCTCTTTCTGAGTCCCCATCATCAGGAGGCGTTCGCCCATCTCCTGTACGCCATCGATACCCGTACCGGGTTTATCGAACTCTCGGGGGAGGTCGGGACCGGCAAGACAACCATCGTCAGGACCTTCCTGAATCAGCTTGACCCGGAAACCCACCGGACCGCGCTGATTTTCAACCCGACCCTTTCTCCCCTCGGTCTCCACCAGGAGATTAACCGTGAATTCGGCCTCCCCTGTACGAGCAGTGAAGCTCATGAACTCCACCAGTTCCTCAATGCATTTCTTCTGGAACAGAATCGGGCAGATCGCACGGTAGTTCTTGTCATTGACGAGGCCCAGAACCTTTCCCCTGCAGTGCTCGAACAGGTGCGCCTCGTTTCCAACCTGGAAACCGAGCATGCCAAACTGATCCAGATCGTGCTCGTGGGACAGCCTGAGCTGCAGACCCTTCTGGCCCGCCGGGAACTACGCCAGCTTGATCAGCGGATTACGGTCCGCTATCACCTGAAACCCATGGAGCGTGATGATGTGCATGACTATATCCGTCACCGGATAAAGGTTGCCTCCGGAGGCGGGGAGCCGGTCTCCTTTTCGCCCCGTGCTGTCATGAAAATATTCCGTTTTTCAAGGGGACTCCCCCGGCTCATCAACGCCGCCTGTGATCGGGCACTGCTTCTGGCCTACACGATGGGGACCAGGGAGATTTCACCTGCCATGGCAACACGGTCGATCCGTGATATCTGCAGGGAAGAGCGGGGCCCGGTGTTGCGGGGCAGCCGTGCAGTCATTGCCGTGCTCGCCGTTATTCTGGTGGCATTGGTTGGGATGGCATTTCTTGTCAAAAGCCTCGAGCAGGCGGCAAAACCGGTCACCACCCCTGTTGAACGCCCTGTTGCGGGACAGGAAGAGGCTGTCGGTGGGGTGAAGATGCTCCAGCAGATGCTCAAGAGGGTGGGGCATTACGACGGCATGCCGACCGGCGTGTTCGACGGCGTGACGGAGAATGCTGTCCGGAGCTTTCAGCGTGCGGAGGGGTTGCAAGTTGACGGAAAGCCGGGGGGGAAAACCTTGGCGCGCCTCTACCAGCGATCCGGTGGAAAGCTCACCCCCGATTCCCCATCGGTCCAGGCGAGGGGAGGGCGTAGCGCGGGGAGCAGGGAGTTGCCCGTGAAGGCGGGAGAGGGGCAGTCGCGATGAGCATGATACTCGATGCGTTGCGGAAGATGGAACAGGATCGCAAGATCCGGCGTCAGGGAGCGGCTGCCTTGCGCCCGGAGGTACTCAGTTATCGGGGCAGCGGGCAGAATAACCGCCGGAATCGTTTCGTTGCACCCATCGCCGGATGTGTGCTCGTTGCTGCCGGGATCTGTCTGGGGATTTGGGCAACAAGCGGGGGAAACGATGTGTCGCCCCGTCTGTCCCTCCAGGAAACCCGGGCTGTCGAGGTTCCCGATGCCCAACCCCCAATCAGAACCCTTACCCCTCCTGCGCCAATTCCTCAGCCATCACCGGTGCCGGCTCCTGTGTCGCCGCCTCCGTTGCCGGTTCGGAAGGTCCCTGTTGAAGCGCCTCTTCCTCATGAAGTGAAAACGCCAGGTAATGCCGGTGTGACCATTTCGGGGATAGCGTGGCAGGATGAACGGGAGCTGCGGAGAGCCGTGATAAACGGAGCACTGGTTGGGGAAGGTGCCGTAGTGGGGGGAGCCCGTGTTGTTGAGATCAAGGAGAATTGCGTCAGGTTTTCGCGGGATGGTCAGGTATTTGAAGTCCTTTACTCTTCTGCCTTCCCCCTCCAGTGACGGACGTCCTGGACTGCAATTCCATAGTGTTTGTTTCCCGCACCACGTACGGGTGCGGGTTCATTTCCCTTGAAAGGAGCGGAATATGAACGTACTGCTTAAAAAATCGGGGTGTCTAACGGCCATAGCCTTGGGGTGCCTGCTTGCCGGGTGCGCTGGTGATGGCACCATGCTGAGCGAAAAGATCAAGGTAGGTGAGACTGCGGTCGCTTCTGCTCGAGAGAGTTCGGCCTCGGTCGCTGCAGCTGCAGAGCTGAAGAGCGCTGAGGAACTGCTTGCTGCTGCCCGCGCGGCAGAGGTTGCGAAGGAGTATGAAAAAGGTGTCCGGTTGGCCGAAGAGGCACAGGTTACTGCCGACTACGCCCGGGCACGGGCAGATGCGATCAAAGCGAGAAAAGCAGCCGACGAGATGCGAGCCAGGGTAAATGCCCTGAAAAAGGAAGTCGAATCGATGCCATTGCAGTAATATGGGCCCCGGTGACGGGCGCTTTATTTCAAATTTACGGATAGGGGGTAGCCCATGACCAGATTTGTATCTGCAGTGTTGGGGAAAAGAACGGGTATCGTCATTCTGCTGAGTTTGCTGGTGGCCGGATGTGGTCCGTCGCAGTCGGACATGATGGCCAAGGACCGGCTTGAACAGGCGCGTGAGGTATATGACTCGGCAAAGAGCAATGAGAATGTCCAGGTGTATGCGCCCGTACCGTTGATTGAGGCGGAAAAAGCGATGTCACTGGCGGAGCAGGCTAAGGACCCGGCCGAAATCGAACACCTGTCGTGTCTTGCCAAACAGCGATCGCTCATTGCCGTTGCCATTGCCGAGGGAAAAGTTGCTGAAAACGATACCCGGCTTCTCGACAAGGAGAGTGCTGAAATACTTCTGATGAAGCGGGAGCGGGAAACGAAGATGGCAATGAGCCGTGCCAATGCAACGGCGGCGGAACTGGAAAAAATACGACTTGAATCCGAAATAAAGACGCGCGAACTTGACAGGTTGAAACGGGAAGCCGAGGCACGCGCCAACGAGGCACAGAACTCCGCGAAACTTGCCGAAAAGTTACTCAAGGAGCTTTCCGAGCTCAAGGCCAGGCAGACAGATCGAGGTATCGTGCTGACCATCGGTGACGTGCTCTTTGCTACCGGCAAGGCCGAAATAAGGAGCAATGCCCAGCGTAGCATTGACAAGCTGGCAGCTTTTCTCACGTCGCAACCGAACCGCAACGTTGTGATCGAGGGGTATACCGACAGCGTGGGGAGCGATAAATACAATCTTGACCTGTCGGAGAAACGTGCTGAGTCAGCCAAGAATGAGCTTGTAGCCCGGGGAATTGATGGCGGGCGGATCACGACGAGGGGGTTCGGCAAGCGGGACCCGGTGGCAAGCAACGACACGCCTGAAGGCCGCCAGTTGAACAGGCGGGTGGAGGTTATCATTCTGAATGAAGTGGCAAAACCGGAGGGGGAATCGCCCTAGGGGCTTGCCCGACCTCCATTTCTTAATGAAACTGCTTGACACATTTCCTCCCGGGATGTCAGAATTTGTACTAAATAGGTTCATCTGACCGGATAGTTTGCGAGACTTTATCAATCATGAAAGAACAAGCTGTTGCAGGGATAAAACCAATTCAAATCGTTAGGGGAAAAGCTTCGACTGTAGGTAAAGTACGTCGCTCCCGCTTTGTCAAACAATTGAAATGGCGTGTGGGGGTGGTGGTCTTCATAATGTTCTCCCTCCCCGTGGTTCTGCTCCCCCGGAGGGTTGCCGTAAAACTCGGCGAGCTTGTCGGCATTCTCGTATTTCAACTGTTCCGTCGCGAAAGGCTCAGGTCCATCGAGAACATTCAGGGTTCTCTCTCCTATTTCGAACGAAACGGGGGATTGGACCCTGCGTACGGGTCGCCTTACGAGATTGCCCGGCGAACATTCGCCCATTTCGGCAAATCCGTGGTTGAAGTCCTTAAACTCTACTACGGATTTGGACGGGAGATAATCGACAGTGTGGAAATCCGGGGGCTGGAGCATTACCGGAAAGCCAGTGAACGGAACAAAGGGATCATCTTTGTAACGGGCCATTGCGGTAACTGGGAGTTGATGGCCCTGACATTCGGTGCTCGTTATGCTCCTGTTTCTGTTGTCGCGAAGCATCAGGGTAACCAGTTTTTCGATTCGGCGATAGACAAATTGCGCAGCAACTTCCGCAATGGCGTTATCTATACTGATGGTGCGGCCCGGAAGGTTTTCTATGAATTGAGGCAGAAGAGCATTGTGGGGATACTGCTGGACAAGGTGGTGAAACCAGAGGAAGGGGCTATGGTCGACTTCCTGGGGAGACTGGCCTGGACACCGACCCTTCCGGCCATCATAGCAGCAAAGACCGGAGTTCCTCTTGTCCCCATATTTATCCATCGGGAAGGTGATGGGCACGTAATCACCATCTCCCCCATACTAGATCTGTCCGGCGACGATACGTCAGATATGGACTCCGTAGCCATTACACAGGAGTTGACAGGTCATATCGAAAACTACATACGAACCCATCCTGACGAATGGATGTGGATGTACAAACGCTGGAAAAACGTTGAATGACGCGTTGCCAGAGATGCGAATAATCCGAATTGAGGTATGCTTGAAAGTGCCCACCGACGTATTCCGGATGGGCACTTTCTCGTTTTTCACCGTAACAGGCAAGTGTATGACGTTTCCAAGGAGGCAACGATGAATAGTTATTCCAAACCAGTCCCCATTCTCCTTCTGATGGTGCTGCTCTGTGTCGTTTCGTTCCTGCCTGGTCATGCCGCTGCCGACAACGGCGATGTGGGATGGCCACGGAGTTTCAATGATGGGGGAACGATTGTTACCGTTTACCAGCCGCAACCGGAGTCCCTGGAGGGGAACGTATTGAAGGGGATGGCTGCCGTGTCCTTGATTCCCAAGGGGAAGAAAGAGCCGGTGTTCGGTGCGGTCTGGCTTGAGTCAAAAGTTGCAATCGACAGGGACAGTCGGACCGTGCAAATTATAAGCACCGACGTGCCGCGGGTACGTTTCGCTGATGCCACTTCAGAAGAGCAGGAGCATTTCAGCAGCTTCCTTGAAAACCAAATCAACGCAATTCCTCTCACCATTAACTACGACCAGCTTCTTGCCAGCCTCAGTGTTACCCAGAAGGAGCGGAGAGAAGCAGAAGAATTGAATACGGCACCGCCGAAGATCATTTTTGAAACGGTCCCGGCGATACTGGTGCTCATCGACGGTGAACCCCGACTCCGTGAAGTGGCCGGCACCGAGCTGAAGCGGATTATAAATACCCCGTTTTTCATCGTCCTTGATACGTCGACAGGGACCTACTGGTTGAACGGCGGCACCACATGGTTTGCCGCGTCTGACATCATGGGACGGTGGCAACGGAATACTACCCCACCCCGAGAGGTCGTAACTGCATTCTCATCCCAACTGGGCACCGCAAAGCTGAAAACTTCCAAGGCGGAAAATCCGGCGGACAAGCGGGTACCCAAGATTGTCGTTGCCACCGAACCGACGGAACTGATTGTCTTCGACGGTGAACCAAAGTTTACCCCCCTCATCGACAGTGACCTCCTCTATGTGACCAATACTGAAGATGATGTTTTCCTGGAGATGACGAGCCAG
This sequence comes from Geobacter sp., assembly GCA_003574885.1. Taxonomy (GTDB): domain Bacteria; phylum Desulfobacterota; class Desulfuromonadia; order Geobacterales; family Geobacteraceae; genus Geomobilimonas. The sequence goes on along the minus strand of PJFC01000003.1, from coordinate 87,071 downwards.
CGGTACTATGTGGTTCTTGCCGGTCGGTGGTACCGGAGTGGTTCGCTCAAGGGGCCCTGGGAGTTTGTTCGCCCCGATCACCTTCCGAAGTCATTCGCCCGGATACCCGAATCATCGGAAAAGGGTAAGGTGCTTCCTTTTGTTTCCGGCACCCGGCAGGCTCAGGAGGCGTCCATGGATGCCCAGATTCCCCAGACCGCCGCCATCAAGCGTAATGAGGGCAGTCTAGATGTCGTCTACGATGGCGAACCGAGGTTTGAGCCGATTCCCAAAACGACAATAGACATGGCGGTCAACACCCAGGAAACGGTGCTCAGGATTGGCGACAGCTATTACTGTTGTCACCAGGCGGTCTGGTACGTGGCCGATTCGCCGGAAGGACCGTGGGCTGTGGCCGACTACGTCCCCCCCGAGGTGCAGACCATCCCGCCTGAGAGCCCGGCCTACAACGTGAAGTATGTCCGGGTCTACGACGCGACTCCCGATGTCGTGTATGTGGGATACACCCCCTCCTATCTTGGGTGTTATCCCTATTATGGTTCGGTCGTGTACGGCACCGGCTACTATTATCCCCCTTACATCGGTCCCATCTTCTACTACCCGCGTCCCTTTACCTGGGGGTTCCATGTGAACTTCAATCCCTGGACCGGCTGGAGCTATGGCATGAGCTGGAGCGCCGGCTGGCTGGATTTCAGCCTCGGGTTCGGTTATTACGGCGGCTGGTGGGGGCCGGGAGGGTACGCATGGCGTCCTAACTACAACTATTACAACCGGCCGGTCAATATTTACCGTCCGGTAGGCACGAATGTCGGTGTCAGGGGAACCGGTACCCGGTCTGTCGGTGGTAGTCGCCCTCTCCGAAATGTTACAAACCTCTACAGTCGCGGTGATAACGCCAGGATGCTGGCTGGTGGAACTGCATGGAACAGAGTGGGCAGGCAGACTGTTGCCCCGCGACTCTCAACAAGGGGGAAGATGAACAATGTCTTCACCGACAGGGAAGGGAATGTCATGCGCCGCAGCGGGGACGGCAGCTGGCAGAGGCGGGAGCAGGGGACGTGGAAACCGGTCGGTAGAAAAGCGGGTGCAACAGGAGACGTGCGACCGGCAATGAACCGCGGCGCGGGTGCTGCACTTGATCGTGATTATGAAGGGCGCAGGAGAGGGATTGAGCGGGCGCAGAGTTATCGTCCCCCCCAGAGTTACCAACGCTCCCAGGATTACCGGCCGCCACAGGGATACCAGCGACCGGCTGGCGGTTATTCCCGTCCCTCGGGAGGAAGCAGCTTTCCGCGCGGTGGTGGTTACTCCCGCCCTTCAGGCGGCGGCTCTTTCCAAGGTGGTGGAAATGTCCCTGTGCCGCGTGGCGGGGGTCGGGGCAGGTAAGGCGGGCTTTGTGGATTCTGATCGACTTAACTCCAGTGCTCAGTGTGATCCGTGTTTGAAACGAATCAGGCTGACTCCGGGCGAGCTACGGGAAAGGTGTACGGCTGATGCAGGTGCTTGCGGGTGATATAGGCGGGACATCGGCGCGGCTGGCGTGGGTTGCCGTGAAGGAGAAAGGATGCGAAACCCTTGCTGAACGCTGGTACAGGAGCCGCGAGCACGGCAGCCCCATTGATGTGGTCCGGAAATTTGTACATGAGTTCGGAGTAACGGTGGACCGTGCCTGTTTCGGAGTCGCCGGCCCAGTGAGGGAGGGGAGGGTGCAGACGCCGAACCTCCCCTGGAGCGTTGACGGGGCGGAACTGGCGCGGGCACTTGGTCTTCCGGCGGTTGGGATCATCAATGATCTTGAGGCACATGCCTACGGCATCGACCTCCTGAAAGACGAGGATCTTGCTGTTCTTAATTCTGGTGTTGCCACGGAAGGGGGGACCATAGCCGTTATTTCTGCGGGTACCGGCCTGGGAGTCGCCTTTGCGTACTGGGACGGCACCGCTCACCGACCGCTCCCCAGTGAGGGAGGGCATGCCGATTTTGCCCCCCGGAACGAGCTGGAAGCGGAACTTCTTCTCTATCTGCGCACCGAGCATGGGCGGGTAAGTTGCGAGCGGGTGATATCGGGGCCGGGACTCCGTAATATCTACCGTTTTCTTCGTGATCGTAAACAGATTCCGGAGAGCCCGAAGGTAGCCGTGGAAATGCTGGCGGACGACTCCTCCCGAGTCATATCCTCTGCTGCCCTGGAGGGAAGTTGTGAGCTTTGCGTACGTTCCCTTGACCTCTTTGCTTCTCTCTATGGTGCCGAAGCGGGTAATGTGGCGCTGCGGTACCTTGCCACCGGCGGGATTTATGTGGGTGGAGGAATAGCTCCCAAGATCATCGACAAACTCAGGGAGCCGGCCTTCATGATAGCCTTCACCGCCAAGGGTCGTCTCAGCCCTCTGTTGGAAACTATCCCGGTGCGGGTAATCCTCAATGAGAGGAGCGCGCTCCTCGGTGCAGCGCGCTGTGCAGCCCTGGAGGGGTGAGGGAGGGCGAACTAACATGGAAACTATGGCTCTTGACGGCAGGTAAGCAATCCAAACGAGATACACTTCCTTTTTTCTTGACACCTGAAGGGTTCTGTTTTATAAACTTTGTTTCCTGAGGTTCAGGTTACGTCGCGACGTTTCCAACGCACCATACATACCGACCTCTTTGGCCAATCCAGGGAGGTTTTTCATACACGAGCTTGGCGGTGTAGCTCAGCTGGTTAGAGCATACGGCTCATATCCGTAGTGTCCGGGGTTCAAGTCCCTGCACCGCCACCATATGCAACCCCTCTTGATAGAAGAGGGGTTTTTTTATGCCCGCAATTTGTTACTATTGCATGAGCAGGATGACCGGGTGGAGGAAATATTGTGCAGCGGCAGGTGATGGACGCCATAAGGGAATATGGACTTTTCCCCAAAGGGGGACGGGTCGTGGTGGCAGTGTCCGGCGGAGCCGATTCCGTTGCGCTTCTCGACCTCCTGGCAAATCTGCCGGAGTTTGGGCTTTCCCTCGTGGTTGCCCATCTCAACCACCTGCTTCGAGGTTCGGAATCTGACGGTGATGAGGCCTTCGTTGTTCGCCTGGCCGGTGTATACGGACTCCCCATGGAAACCCGCCGGGTGGATGTGCGCGAACTGGCGCGCCGGCAGAGGCTTTCTCTGGAAGAGGCGGGGAGGGTGGCCCGCTATGCCTTTTTCGATGAGGTTGCTGCAAGCCATGGTGCCCACTGCGTCGCCCTTGCCCACCACGCCGACGATCAGGCCGAAACGGTCCTGCTGCGCCTGCTGCGTGGGGCGGCAGGGAGCGGTCTGTCCGCCATGCTTCCCCGCTCGGCAGACGGCAGATATGTGCGGCCGTTCTTGAGAGTGACCCGCCGGGAAATCGAAGAATACCTGGCCGCGCGCAAGCTCTCTTTCCGCACGGACAGCAGCAACATCGATACGGGTTTTCTGCGCAACCGGGTGCGTCACGAGTTGCTGCCCCTTCTTGCCGGCTATAATGCTAATATCGCGTCGCGTCTTGCAGCAACGGCTGAAGTGTTGGCTAACGACGAGGAGTTTCTTGAGCAGGCCGTTGCCACAGCATTCGCCCGCCATGGCAGTTTTGAACGGATGGAGGCCAGGCTGCTCATGACGGGTCTGACCACCGAATCCCGAGGGTTGAGACTTCGCCTTTACCGTCATGCCCTTCGCCTTGTCCGGGGTGACCTGGCCCGGATCGGCTTCACCCACCTCCAGTCCATCGACCGTCTCGTACGTGGCGCCGCCTCAGGTTCGAGCCTCAATCTGCCGGGAGGATGCCGGGTGATAAAGAGTTACGATCACCTCGTTTTTACTCTGGGAGATGATGAGATCCTTCCCGCTGACTGGGAGGTGATGGTGGACGGCCCCGGGAGCTATCGTCTCCCCGGCGGCAGCGTGTTGGTGATTGAGCCGTCGACACGTGATACTGCTCCGCAGGCTGCATCGCCGAAAGTTACCTTCCTGGACCGGCAACGGGCACCGTTCCCCTGGCTGGTGCGCAACTTCCGTCCGGGGGATCGGTTTGTCCCCCAGGGGATGACAGGCAGGAAGAAGGTAAAGGAGCTCTTTATCGACGACAAGATCCCCCGTGACCGGAGATGGCGCATCCCGTTGGTATTCAGCATGAAGGACCTGGTCTGGGTGGCTGGCGTGAGAGCTTGTGCGGGAGCACGTCTGACACCGGGTACTGTGGATGTGCTGAAAGTTGAAATTCTCGGCGTAATGCCTTAAATGGCTTGTAAATAAGGGACTCTTATGGTACTTTTCTTCGCTAAAACGCGTTATAAAAGCGATTACAGACCACACCCCATGCTGCCGGCCATGACCCCGCAGCTTACCCGACTCAAGAGGAGGCACCTTGAACCAGTTTTATAAAAACCTCGCGCTCTGGCTCGTCATCAGTCTCATGATGATACTTCTCTTCAACCTCTTCAACAAACCGAAGCCGACCCAGGAAAAGCTCGCCTTCAGCGATTTCATCACGGCGGTTGATTCGGGCAAGATCAACGCGGTTACCATTCAGGGTAATGAGGTTTACGGCAAGTTCACGGACGGCAAGGATTTCCGCACCTACAAACCCTCCGACGCCATGCTCTCCGAGACGCTCCTGGCGAAGAAGGTTTCAATCAACGCCAAGCCGGAGGAAGAAAAGTTCTCCTGGTTCTCCATCTTCATCTCCTGGTTCCCGCTCCTCTTCCTTGTGGGGATATGGATCTTTTTCATGCGCCAGATGCAGGTCGGTGGCGGCAAAGCCATGTCATTCGGCAAGAGCAGGGCCAAGCTTCTGACCGAAGCCCAGGGTAAAATTACTTTCGAGGACGTGGCCGGGATCGAAGAGGCGAAGGAAGAGCTTGAAGAGATCATATCCTTCCTCAAGGACCCGAAGAAATTCACCAAACTGGGGGGGCGCATCCCCAAAGGGGTGCTCCTCATGGGCCCTCCGGGTACCGGTAAAACCCTTCTTGCTCGTGCCATCGCCGGTGAGGCAGGGGTGCCGTTCTTCTCCATCTCCGGTTCGGATTTCGTGGAGATGTTCGTCGGGGTCGGTGCAAGCCGGGTCCGTGATCTCTTTGTCCAAGGGAAAAAGAGTGCTCCGTGCATCATCTTCATTGACGAAATCGATGCCGTCGGGCGTCATCGTGGTGCAGGGCTTGGCGGTGGTCACGACGAGCGTGAGCAGACCCTGAACCAGCTTCTCGTGGAGATGGACGGTTTCGAGTCCAACGAGGGGGTCATCCTGATCGCCGCTACCAACCGTCCCGACGTCCTCGACCCGGCATTGCTCCGTCCCGGCCGTTTCGACCGCCAGGTGGTTGTCCCCCGCCCCGATGTGAAAGGACGGGAGATGATTCTCAAGGTGCATGCCAAGAAGGTACCTCTCTCCCCCGAGGTTGATCTGGGGGTCATCGCCCGCGGCACTCCCGGTTTCTCCGGTGCCGATCTCTCCAACGTGGTGAACGAGGCGGCGCTCCTTGCCGCCAGGAAGAACAAGAACGTAGTGGAGATGATCGACTTCGATGATGCAAAGGACAAGGTTCTCATGGGGGTTGAACGGCGCAGCATGGTGATCTCCGATGAGGAGAAGAAAAACACCGCGTACCACGAGGCGGGGCATACGCTTGTTGCAAAGCTGATTCCCGGAACCGACCCGGTGCACAAGGTTTCCATCATCCCCCGCGGAAGAGCCCTCGGTGTAACCATGCAGCTTCCCATCGAGGACAAGCACAGTTACACCAAGGAGTCGCTCCTCGACCGGATAGCCGTACTCATGGGTGGCCGGGCTGCCGAGGAGATCATCTTCAACAGCATGACAACCGGCGCCGGCAACGATATCGAGCGGGCTACCGATATTGCGCGGAAGATGGTCTGCGAGTGGGGGATGAGCGAAAAGCTCGGGCCGGTTACCTTCGGCAAGAAAGACGAGCAGATATTCCTCGGCCGGGAGATGGCTACCCAGAAGAACTTCAGCGAGGCGACGGCGGTTGAGATCGATGGCGAGATCCGCCGAATCGTGGAGCAGAATTACAGCCGCGTCATCCGGTTGCTCAGTGCCAATGTGGACATACTTCATCTGATTTCCAAGGAACTCATCGAGAAGGAAAACCTCACGGGGGATGAAGTTGACGCCATCATCAAGGGGTCGTCTGCCAGTCAGCACGGGGAGGTCGCGCCATCCTGACCGGTTGTCGCAGCAATTCCCTGCAGCCGCTCCGTTGGACGATAGGCCGGCGCACCATAGACCTGGCGGCGCACCCCTGTATCATGGGGATACTCAATGTCACTCCTGACTCCTTTTCCGATGGGAACAGGTTTTTCTTCCCGGAGAAGGCAGTTGAACGTGCACTGGCGATGGAAGCGGACGGTGCGGACATCATAGATATCGGTGGCGAGAGCACCCGCCCCAATGCTCCGCCGGTATCTGCGGAAGAAGAGCTGCGCCGGGTTGTGCCGGTCGTGGAATGCCTGGCCGGTCGGCTGGGGATACCCATTTCCGTGGATACCACCAAGGCAGTTGTGGCTGAAGCTGCTCTGGCCGCCGGCGCCGAGATTATCAATGACGTCAGTGCCATGACCTTCGATGCCCGGATGGCCGGGGTTATAGCCGCTGCCGGCGCAGGCGTAGTGCTCCAGCATACCAGGGGCACTCCCGTAGAGATGCAGCACGACACCTCCTATGGCGACCTTGTCGGTGAGGTAACGAGGTTTCTGGAGGATGCAATCCGGAGGGCCAGGCAGGCCGGGATCACTGACGGGCAGATGGTTGTCGATCCCGGCATCGGCTTCGGCAAGGATTGTGCGGGGAACCTGGAGATACTCCGCCGTCTGGACGAATTTTCCTCCCTGGGTCGGCCGATTCTGGTCGGTACCTCACGCAAGGCGTTCATAGGAAAGGTGCTGGATCGGGGCGTGGACGACCGTCTTTTCGGAACGGCCGCAACGGTTGCTCTGGCACTGGTTAACGGTGCCACGGTCTTTCGGGTCCATGATGTCAGGGCGATGCGTGATGTTGCCTATATGAGCCGTGCCATTGTACAGGGAATCAGGTAACATTGAGTTCATGTCAGCCCGTGCATATCATTCGCCTACACCGTTAGGCACCTTCACCCGGTCAGGTGGCAGCGATGCTCGATTCTCTCCACAACTGGCAATGGCTTGTCGACCTGCTGGACATTCTGCTGCTTGCCTACGTCATATACCGCCTCATGCTCCTGGTAAAAGGGGCGATGGCTGCACGGGTGATGTTCGGCCTGATTGTTCTTCTGGTCTGCCACAGCCTGTTACGGTTGACCGATTTCCGGACGGTCACCTGGCTCCTCGATAATCTCCTCGGTTCCATCGTTCTTGTTCTCGTTATCATTTTCCAGCATGACATCCGCCGGGCACTTGTCGCCCTTGGCCGCAGCCGATACGGCAAGGAACCGGACAGCGAGACGACGCCCGAACTGATCGAGGAACTGGTCATGGCATCAGAAGGCCTGGCCGGCAAAAAGATCGGGGCCCTCATGGTTGTCGAAAGGGCGATGTCCCTCGATACCTACATGGCGGTTGGAACGGAAATCGATGCCAAGGTGACGAGCGAAATAATCTCTTCCATCTTTCTCCCCTATTCGCCGATTCATGACGGAGCCGTTATCATCCAGCATGGAAAGCTGACCCGGGCCGGATGCTTCCTTCCCCTGACCCAGAATCCCGAGGTAAACAAGGCGCTGGGGACCCGCCACCGGGCTGCAATCGGGCTTACTGAGGTTGCCGACGCGGTGGTGATTGTTGTCTCAGAGGAGACGGGGAAAATTTCGGTTGCGGTCGGCGGAAAGATCACCCACGACCTTGAGAGCACGACCCTGCGCAAGGTGCTGAAACGGCTTCTGGAAGCACGGTGGCTCTCATGAAAACCCCCTCCTGGCTACAGGAAAATGCGGGGCTCAGGATCATGTCTCTTGTCCTGGCGTTTTTCCTCTGGGCCTATGTGACCGGTGGAGGTGAGACGGAGCGTGGCTTTACTGCCCGGGTCGCGACAAAGAATCTGCCTGCCGGGCTGGTCATGACGGGTAGGCCAGTAGAGCGGGTGGAGGTACGCCTTGCAGGACCCCGTCTGCTGCTGGCAAAAATAGCGGCGGCCAACAACCTGTCCATATCCCTCGACCTTGACGGGGCGCGGGAAGGGAGTGTGTCCTTTGCCGCGCTGGAAACGAGGTTGCCGTTGCCGGCTGGTGTGCGGATCACCCGTATCTACCCCGCTACAATCGAAATTGGCTTGGCCAGAGGCGATGGAGGAACGGCAACTCCGGCCCATGGCGGGGAATGAGTGCAGAACGGCATCGCAACCATGCAAGTATGCAGATATCAAACCGGTATGACCGGTACAGGAGTGCAGTATGAAGAAACTTTTCGGAACCGACGGCGTGCGCGGCGTGGCGAACGTTTATCCCATGACGAGCGAAATGGCCATGCAGATTGGTCGGGCTGCGGCCTATATTTTCAAGAACGGTCGCCAGCGGCACCGTATCGTAATCGGCAAGGACACCCGCCTCTCCGGGTATATGCTTGAGAATGCCCTGGTTGCGGGTATCTGTTCCATGGGAGTGGATGTACTGATCGTCGGACCGCTCCCAACCCCCGGTATTGCCAACATCACCTCCTCCATGCGTGCCGATGCAGGGGTTGTTATCTCTGCCTCCCACAATGCATTCCAGGACAACGGCATCAAGTTTTTTTCGCGCGACGGCTTCAAACTCCCGGACGAAATGGAACTGAAGATAGAAGAACTCATCTTCTCAAAAAAGATAGATTCCCTCCGCCCGACCGCCACCGAGGTTGGCAAGGCCTACCGTATCGATGATGCAGTGGGCCGCTATGTGGTCTTTCTCAAGAACACCTTCCCCAAGGAACTGGATCTGACCGGGCTGAAAATCGTTCTCGACTGTGCCAACGGCGCCGCATACAAGGTGGCTCCGGCGGTATTCGAGGAGCTGGGGGCCGAGGTGATCTCCATCGGCGTGAAGCCGAATGGCGTCAATATCAATGCCGGCTGCGGTTCACTCCACCCTGAGGTTATCAGCGAGGCGGTCAAGGAACATCGCGCCGACCTGGGGATTGCCCTGGACGGCGATGCCGACCGGGTAATCTTCGTTGATGAGTTCGGTAACGAGGTGGATGGTGATCATATCATGGCCATCTGTGCCACCCATCTGATCAAGCAGAAGAAACTGCGGAAAAACACGCTGGTTGCCACGGTGATGAGCAACATGGGGCTTGATATCGCCGTCAAGAAGGCTGGTGGAAAGATCATCAAAACCGCCGTCGGTGACCGTTATGTTGTGGAAGAGATGCGAAAGGGGGGGTACAATCTGGGGGGAGAACAGTCGGGGCACATGATATTCCTCGACCATAACACCACCGGCGACGGTGCTCTCTCCGCCCTGCAAGTTCTGGCTATCATGCGCCGGACCGGGAAGACCCTGGCGGAGCTGGCGGAGGTGATGATCCCCTTGCCGCAGGTGCTGGTTAACGTCAGGGTTCGGGAAAGAACCGATATTATGACCATCCCCGAGGTTGCAAAAAAAATCCGGGGGATTGAAGAGAAGGTCAAGGACGAGGGGCGGGTACTGATCCGCTATTCGGGCACGGAACCGCTGCTCCGGATCATGCTGGAGGGGCAGGACAAGTACCAGATTACCACCTGGGCCAAGGAGATCGCGGACCTGGTGGAGAGCAAGATCGGAGGCAAGTGAGCATGGCCAAGCTGGGAGTCAATATAGACCACATCGCGACCATCCGCCAGGCGCGGGGAGGCAAAGAGCCCGATCCGGTTGCCGCCGCCGTCATTGCCGAGCTGGCAGGCGCTGACGGGATCACGATCCATCTGCGAGAGGACCGCCGCCATATTCAGGATCGGGATCTGAAAATCCTGCGCCAGACCGTCAAGACACGGCTCAATCTGGAGATGGCCGCCACTGCTGAAATGGTGGCCATTGCCTGTACTCAGAAACCTGAGATGTGTACCCTTGTGCCGGAGAAGCGCCAGGAGCTCACAACGGAAGGAGGCCTGGATGTCCGCATCCACCAGGAGAGCCTGGCAGATGCGGTTGAAAAACTCCAGGAGGGGGGGATGCTCGTCAGCCTTTTCGTCGATCCCGATCCGGACCAGGTCAAGGCGGCCAGCAAGATAGGAGCCGATTATATTGAGATTCACACCGGTTCCTTTGCCGAGGCGCGAGGCTATCGTGAGCAGGATGCGGAGCTACGAAAGATAGAGAATGCGATCAAACTCGCTGCAAAACTCGGTCTTGGCGTCAATGCGGGACATGGCCTCAACTACAGCAATATCAAGATGGTTGCGGCCCTTGGCGGGATCGAGGAATTCAATATCGGACACTCCATAATTTCCCGGGCAGTGCTGGTCGGACTCGACCGTGCAGTGCGGGAAATGATGGACCTGGTAAAATATGCCTGACGGGGAGATATGATTTTCGGAAATGGTATCGATATCGTGGCTATCAGCCGCTTCGAGCGTTTTGTGGTGGAGAACAACGTTCCGCTCCTGGAGCGGCTTTTTACCTCGCACGAACGCGAATACTGTGCAGTCCGCAAGCGGAGCGCACAGCATTATGCCCTCCGTTTCGCCGCCAAGGAGGCCTTTCTCAAGGCTCTCGGCACGGGGCTCCGTGACGGTATAAGCTGGCATGACGTGGAGGTCGTCAACGACTCTCTCGGCAAGCCGGAACTTCGTCTTTCCGGCCGTGCCCGTGAACTGTTCGACGGACACGGGCTGAAGCGCCACTTTCTGTCCCTGTCCCACGATGGCGACGTGGCTGCCGCATCCGTGATCCTGGAGGGAGAATGAAGGTCGTTACCGGCGCAACCATGCAGGAGATCGACCGGCGTGCTATCCATGAATTCGGAGTGCCGGGGCTTGTCCTGATGGAGAATGCAGGTGCCGGCTGTGTCGCGGCTATTGTGGAGATGTATGGCTGCCAAGGCGGAAAGCGTGTCGTTGTGGTGGCGGGGAAGGGGAATAATGGCGGCGATGGCTTTGTCATCGCCCGGCTCCTCCATGAGCAGGGATGGCACGTTGCAACATTCGTCATCGCCCGCAAGGATGATATTGGTGGCGATGCACGCACCAATCTTGAACGCCTGCGAGACGGTGCGGTCGCTTACTGTCCCGAGCCCGGCATGTTCGGTCATTACGTCACGTCGTTGCGGGAGGCGGACGTCATCGTCGATGCCCTGCTCGGGACCGGTCTCAAAAGTGACGTGACGGGAGTGTATGCCGAGGCCATCTCCCTGATGAACGATGCCGGTCGGCCGCTGGTGGCGGTAGATATTCCTTCAGGGGTCGATGCAGCCACCGGCAAAATGCTGGGGAGTGCGGTACGGGCAGACCTCACCGTGACCTTTGCCCTCGCCAAGTGCGGTCATGTCCTGTATCCGGGGGTAGAGTTCACCGGGAAGCTGAAAGTAGTGGACATCGGGATTCCAGCCGGGGTGACTGATGCCGCATCGGGTCTTGACTTTCTCGATGCCGGAACAGTCCGCCCTCTGCTGCGCAAACGCGAGCGTAATGCCCATAAGGGGAGTTATGGCCATTGTCTCATTGTTGCCGGCTCCACCGGCAAAACGGGCGCTGCGGCCATGGCCGCCAATAGCGCAGTTCGAAGCGGTGCCGGTCTGGTGACCCTGGCGGTGCCGGCCAGTCTCGGCCACATTCTTGAGGTCAAAACCACCGAGGCCATGACGCTCCCTCTCCCCGACGGTGATCTCGGCCATCTGGGCGGTGCTGACCAGGCGTTCATCGACAATGCCCTGGAGGGGAAGAGTGCGGTGGCAGTGGGTCCCGGTCTTGCACTCCATCCCGAGACAGCCCAGCTGGTCCGGCGGTTGGTTTCGACTATTACCCAACCACTGGTGCTTGATGCCGATGGGCTGAATGCTGTGGCCGAGGAGTCGGCGGTGCTCCTCCGGAAACAGTCTCAGACCGTGGTTCTGACCCCACATCCTGGTGAAATGGCCCGCCTGGCCGGTTGTTCGGTAACTGATGTGGAGCGTGACCGGATAGCTTCCGCCCGGGAGTTTGCCGAACGCTACGGAGTCCACGTAGTTCTCAAAGGGGCGCGCACCATCATTGCCGCTCCCGACGGACGAATGGCCATTAACGGAAGTGGTAACCCCGGCATGGCATCGGGAGGGATGGGGGATGTCCTCACCGGCATCCTGGTAGCACTTCTCGCCCAGGGATACGAGCCGTTCACTGCCTGTCGGATCGGGGTGTTCCTCCATGGGCATGCGGCCGATATGGTGGCGGCGGAGATGGGAGAGGTCGGGATGTCCGCCGTGGACGTTCAGGACCGGCTTCCCTTTGCGTTTAAACAATTGATGACATGAATGGAGAGAATATTATGCTGACCGTTGCCGATGTAATGACCAAAGAAGTGATCACCGTCACGAAGGACACTTCCATTCGGGCCCTGGCCGAACTGTTTACCCGACACCGTATCAGCACCGCGCCGGTTGTCGATGCTGCCGGGGACCTCATCGGAGTCGTCACCGAAAGTGACCTGATCGAACAGGACAAGAACCTCCATATCCCGACAGTTATTTCTCTCTTTGACTGGGTGATCTATCTTGAGAGCGAGAAAAAGTTCGAACGGGAACTGCAGAAAATGACCGGACAGACTGTTGGCGACATTTTGCTGACGGATGTGGTAACGGTTACGCCGGCCACCCCCTTGAGCACTGTCGCTGACCTTATGAGCAGTCAGAAGCTTCATGCCCTGCCGGTGGTTGAAGGCAAGAAGGTAGTCGGCATGGTTGCCCGAATCGACCTCATCCGTACCATGACCGGCCAGGACTAACCGTGGTCGAGGTGATTACCCGCAGTGCCGCGGAAACCGCCTCCCTGGGACGGCGACTCGGTGTCCTGCTCGGGCCGGGAGATTTTGTGGCCCTGACAGGCGATCTCGGTACGGGTAAGACCGGGTTTTCCCGTGGTGTGGCTGCAGGCATAGGGGTGGATGGGAGTACTCCTATAACCAGTCCCACGTTTACTCTCCTCAACATATATCAGGGGCGATTACCGCTCTACCATTTTGACCTTTACCGGCTTGCCGGTGCTGGTGATATTTTGGAACTCGGTTTTGAAGAATATTTTTATGGTGACGGGGCCTGTCTTGTGGAGTGGGCGGAGCAGTTGCACGGGGAGATGCCCCGTGAGCGCCTGACCATCACCTTCAGCCATGAAGGTGACGATAGCCGCCGCCTGCTGTTCGAACCCCACGGAAGGCGCTATGAGGAACTCTTGAAGCAGCTTTTTCCCGCGGATCTGAAAAAATGTTTTGACCCGTTGCAGGATTCCTGATAATAGAAACGTTCCAACCGTTTACCCCTGCTTGAATGGGTGAGACAAGGTTTTAAGCAAAGGAGGATAGCTCAGATGGCACTGGTGGTACAAAAATACGGCGGTACGTCAATGGGGTCGGTCGACCGGATCAGAAATGTGGCAAAACGGGTCGCTAAAACCTATGACGCCGGCAACGATATGGTGATTGTCGTGTCAGCCATGTCTGGAGAAACCAACAAGCTGGTTGCCCTGGCTAATGATATCTGCGAGTTTCCCGATAATCGCGAATATGATGTGCTGGTGGCTTCCGGTGAACAGGTTTCCATCGCACTGCTCTCGATCTGTCTGAAATCCATGGGGTACAAGGCCAAGTCCTATCACGGCTGGCAGGTGCCGATCGTCACCGACAACGCCTTCAGCAAGGCGCGTATCGAAGAGATTCCCGACACCAAAATGCGCGCGGACCTGAAGGACGGAACCATTGTTGTGGTTGCCGGATTCCAGGGTATCGACCGGGAAGGGAACGTTACCACCCTTGGCCGCGGGGGGTCCGACACATCGGCAGTGGCTCTGGCTGCGGCCCTCAAGGCAGATGTCTGTGAGATTTTCACTGACGTGGACGGTGTCTATACTACCGATCCCAACATATGCACTGATGCCCGAAAGATCGAAAAAGTTTCCTACGAGGAAATGCTGGAACTGGCCAGCCTGGGTGCGAAAGTACTCCAGATCCGATCGGTGGAATTCGCCAAAAAATACAATGTGGACGTGCATGTCCGCTCAAGCTTCAATGATAATCAGGGTACCATGGTTACCAAGGAGGATAAGGAAATGGAAGCAGTACTCGTATCAGGCATTGCCTATGACAAGAACGAAGCCAAGATCGCTGTAATGAATGTTCCCGACAAGCCGGGGATCGCTGCCAAGATCCTTTCTCCTCTTTCCGATGCCAACATCTCCGTTGACATGATTGTTCAGAACGTGAGTGAATCCGGCCACACCGATTTTACCTTCACCGTAACCAAAGCCGATTTCAAGAAGGCGCTTGCTATTACCAAAGAGACCGCTACGGAGATATCGGCCAAAGATGTGGTGACCGATGAGAGCATTTCCAAGATTTCTATTGTAGGTGTCGGCATGCGGAGCCACGCCGGTGTGGCCACCAAGATGTTCCAGACCTTGGCCAAGGAGGGGATCAATATCCAGATGATCTCAACATCAGAGATCAAGGTCTCGGTGGTGATCGATGCCAAGTATACCGAACTTGCGGTGCGGGTGCTGCATGACGCATTCGGCATGTCGGGGAAAGATGCGAAAGGGGAATAGTCCCTTTTAAACCGTTGTTTCATCCATTAGTCTCAAGCAGGGGGCACAGGGGTACTCGAGTTGGAAATTCTAACCGACGTTGTGCTCTGTGCCTCTTGTTGTTGGGACTAAAATCCATCTGATCGAAGGTGAATGTATGAGCCTGGTAAAATTATACGATACGACATTGCGGGACGGGACGCAGGCAGAGGACATCTCGTTTCTGGTGGAAGACAAGATCCGCATCGCCCACAAGCTGGATGAGATGGGTATCAACTACATCGAGGGGGGCTGGCCCGGGAGTAATCCGAAGGATGTCGCTTTTTTCAAGGACATCAAAAAGGAAAAGCTCTCACAAGCCAAGATCGCCGCCTTCGGTTCCACAAGGCGCGCAAAGATTACGCCAGACAAGGATCAGAACATCCGGACCCTGATCCAGGCAGAACCGGATGCCATTACCATCTTCGGCAAGACCTGGGACTTCCACGTGCGGGAAGCGCTGCGCATTTCTCTTGAAGAAAACCTTGAGCTGATCTTCGACTCCCTGGAGTACTTGAAATCCCATGCTCCGGAAGTCTTTTACGATGCCGAGCATTTCTTTGACGGGTACAAGGCCGATCCTGAGTATGCCATAAAGACCCTCAAGGCGGCCGAGCAGGCCAAGGTTGACTGTATCATCCTCTGTGACACCAATGGCGGCACGTTGCCGTTTGAACTGGCCCAGATCATCAAGGATGTCAAAAAACATATCCAGACACCCCTCGGCATCCATGCCCATAACGATTCCGAGTGTGCCGTCGCCAATTCCCTTCATGCCGTGGATCTGGGGATCGTTCATGTGCAAGGGACCATCAACGGTTTCGGTGAGCGGTGTGGTAATGCCAATCTGTGTTCGATCATTCCAGCCTTGAAGCAGAAGATGCAGAAAGAGTGCGTTAGTGCCGAACAACTCCGCAAGCTTCGCGAACTGTCACGCTATGTCTACGAACTGGCAAATCTTTCCCCCGATAAGCATCAGCCTTACGTGGGGAATTCCGCCTTTGCCCACAAGGGAGGGGTCCATGTCAGCGCCATCCAGCGCCATCCTGAGACCTACGAGCACATGCGCCCCGAGCTGGTGGGGAACACCACACGGGTGCTCATTTCAGACCTTTCCGGGCGCTCGAACATTCTTGCCAAGGCCGAGGAGTTCAATATCAACCTGGACAGCAAGGACCCCGTCACCCTCGATATTCTCGACAACATCAAGGAGATGGAAAACCGCGGGTACCAGTTCGAAGGTGCGGAAGCCTCCTTTGAACTGCTCATGAAACGCGCCCTCGGAACCCACCGCAAGTTCTTCTCGGTCATCGGGTTCCGGGTTATCGACGAGAAGCGGCACGAAGACCAGAAACCGTTGTCCGAAGCCACTATCATGGTCAGGGTTGGGGGAAAAGTGGAGCACACTGCCGCCGAAGGGAGCGGTCCGGTGAACGCACTGGATAACGCCATCCGGAAGGCGTTGGAGAAATTCTATCCACGGCTCAAGGAGGTAAAACTCCTCGACTACAAGGTTCGGGTGCTCCCTTCCGGCCAAGGTACTGCATCGTCTACCAGGGTACTCATTGAGTCGGGGGACAAGGAGAGCCGCTGGGGGACAGTTGGCGTTTCCGACAATATTATCGACGCCTCCTATCAGGCGCTTATCGACAGCATCGAATATAAGCTGCACAAGGGCGAGGAGGGGGAGGCGGGTAAAAAGTGACCCGACGAAGCGAAAGCTTTGTACTCTGGCTTCTTTCAGCCGGCTTCTGCGTGATGTGTTTCCATAAAAGCCACGGTACTCCCCTACAAGGGGGTTCCGTGGCTTTTATGCATAGGCCCGGTTCCTCAATTTCTCTGCGCATTGCGGGTGACGTGCCGAAGCCGGGAGTGTACCAGTTTCCCAAGGGCGCTACGTTAGGCTACGTCATAAATATGACACTATCCAGGCCGGCTGTCAGTTCATGGGGAGATCCCTTGCTTTTTCGTAAAATGGAGACCGGTGACATAGTGACCTTTCGTCCGGGGGCAAACGAACATACTGGATTAACGGTAGGAAGTATGGACGCGCGGGAGCGGATGCTGCTCGGGATTCCGTTAAACCCGGACCTTATGGATTGCGAGGATTGGGATGCTCTGCCGGGTGTCGGGCCCGAACTGGCAAAAAGCATTGTTGACGAGCGTCATAAAAATGGCGAATTCGGTGCTGTCGAGTGCCTCGAAAGAGTACCCGGTATCGGGCCAAAACGTGTCGAGGCATTAAAGCGCTATTTCTAAGAAAGTATAACTGCACGTAATCAAACAATAAACAGGCAATGAGTGCAACGAAACGGCACTATCTTTATTTCAGCATGCGCTTTGGCACATATGATGAATTACCCTCCGGTACTTGTGATTGCAGATATTTCCTAGGTGGGGGTGACCGTTATGAATTGTCCTAAATGTAAAGGTCGTATGTTTGCCGAGAAGTTTTATGATTTTGTCAGGTCCTTCGATGCATGGAAGTGCACGTGCTGCGGTGAGGTGCTTGATCCAACAATACTTGCCAACCGGGCCAGGAACCAGAATCTTTATCTGGGGTAGGCCGGTCTGAACATAGCAGTGACGAAAGAGGGGGAAGTGGTGCTTCCCCCTCTTTTTTTGTGCGGCAGCGGTTTATTGAAAATGACCAGGACTTGTTGTGTGTGGGTGATGGGGTACAATTATCGTGGTTCAGTGGAACGGAGGGGCATTATGGCAACAATCGCCGATCGGAATGGTACCAGGCTGTTTACTGATGAACTGTTGGCCTGGGTCAGGGGAAAAGAAAAAATTGCTATTGTCGTCCATGATAATCCGGACCCTGATTGTCTTGCTTCTGCCATGGCGTTGCGCCATCTGTTCCTGACTAAACTTGATAAGGAAGCAGTCATAACTTTCTCAGGTATGATAGCCCGGAGTGAAAACCTGGCCATGGCAAAGGAACTGCACATTCCCCTAACCCCCCTGGGTATAACGGAACTGTCCGAATTTTCGGTAGTATGCATGCTTGACACCCAACCAGAAACGGGTAACAACTCACTTCCACCGGGAACCCGCGTGGATCTTGTCATTGATCACCATCCTCTCAGGGATGCCACGAGGAGTTGCAGTTGGGTCGATGTGCGCGAAGAGTACGGTGTGACAGCCACCATCCTCTATGAATATCTGCAGGTTCAGGACGTGCCCCTGGGAGCGAAATTGGCAACGGCGCTTTTTTACGCCATAAAATCCGAAACCCAGGACCTTGGGAGAGAGGCCAATGATCCGGACCGTGAGGCGTATCATCGGCTTTTTCCCCTGACCAACAAGAGGCTTCTTAACTCGATTACCCATCCGAAACAACCAATTGAATATTTCATAACGGTCAGCGCTGCGCTGTCCAATACTTCTATTTACGGGAATGTGCTCATTTCGTGTCTCGGAGCAGTGGTTTTCCCTGAACTCGTAGCTGAAATGGCAGATTTTCTGCTAAGGCTTGAAGATATTGAGATGGTTCTTGTCATGGGCCTGTACAATGATGATCTGATCCTCTCCATGCGCAGCAGCCGGAACGATGTAAATGCCGGTGAGGTTCTCAGGTGCCTGGTCGAGGGTTATGGTGTTGCAGGGGGGCACGGCATGATGGCCGGAGGCAAGGTGAAGATCTCTTTCCTGACACCGGCTACCATCAGGGCTATGGAAGATCTCTTGAAGAAGAGATTTCTTGAGGGACTGGGGGTGACCGAACTGCCGATTCGTCAACTTATCGGGCGTCGTGGTTGACAAGCGGTCGGGATTCCGGATATATATGGCAGAGACTACGATGACAGGGAGTATTATGAGACGTGATGGAAGAGGGGCTGAAAGCCTCAGGGAGATACGCATTACACGGCAGTTTCTGAAACATGCCGAGGGAGCTGTTCTTGTCGAATTCGGCGATACAAGGGTCATCTGCACGGCTTCGGTAGAAGAGAGCGTCCCACCGTTCCTGCGAGGGAAGGGGGGGGGATGGGTTACGGCTGAGTATTCCATGCTGCCTCGTGCTACTCACACCCGTTCATCGCGGGAATCGGCAAAGGGTAAAATAGGCGGGCGGACCCATGAAATTCAGCGTTTGATAGGCCGCTCCCTACGCGCCGTCACAGATTTGACGCTTCTCGGAGAGAGGAGCATTCTCATCGACTGCGATGTCATTCAGGCCGATGGTGGCACCCGCACTGCTTCCATAACCGGAGCGTATGTGGCGCTCGTGGATGCAGTTAACTGGCTGATGGGTAAAGGTGTCCTGTCCCGGTTCCCCCTTAAGGAAGCGGTGGCCGCGGTGAGTGTCGGCATCGTTTCGGGGGTTCCCGTCCTTGATCTGGACTACCTGGAGGATTCATCGGCCGAGGTGGACATGAACATCGTCATGACTTCCTCCGACCGGTTCGTCGAGGTGCAGGGGACGGCGGAAGGTACACCCTTCACCATTGCCGAGATGGATGCCATGCGTGATCTGGCCCAGCAGGGAATCAGGCAATTGTTTGCACTACAGAACGAGGTTCTCGGCCGATGAAAGAGCTTCTTGTGGCGACGGGCAACCGTGGGAAGTTACGGGAGTTCGAGGCTCTACTCCATGATATCGTGCCCCGGGTCTACTCCTTTGCTGATTTTCCCGGAGTTCCGGTGGTTGAGGAGGATGGGGCCAGTTTTGCGGAGAACGCCGAAAAGAAGGCACGAAATGCCGCACGGTCAACCGGTAAGCCGGCACTTGCCGATGATTCGGGATTGGTGGTCGATGCACTCGGCGGGCGCCCGGGTGTGTACTCTGCCCGTTTTGCCGGTGATGCTGCCGATGACGGGGCAAATAACGACAAGTTGCTGCGTGAACTTGACGGCTTGCCCGGAGAGTCGCGCCGCGCCGCTTTTCACTGCGTGATCGCGTTCTGTCAACCCGATGGCGAGTGCCGTACCTTCACCGGTACGTTATCGGGGATCATCCTCGATGCTCCCCGGGGCGACGGTGGCTTCGGCTACGATCCCCTGTTTCTTGTCCCTGAGTACGGGCGAACGCTCGCCGAATTGCCATTAGAGCTGAAAAACCGTATCAGTCATCGGGGGCGGGCACTCAAGGAGTTGGGGAATTACCTGCATGCACACGACAGGTCGTGACCTGTCTCTGACCGGTCCTTTCTGAGATATGCTGAGCGATAAAAACACTTGCATGGCTGTTGGGCCTATGGTATAAATGCATTTTTCTCGGGGTGTAGCGCAGCCGGGCTAGCGCACCTGCCTTGGGAGCAGGGGGTCGGAGGTTCGAATCCTCTCACCCCGACCAAAACTCTGCGCCTGTAGCTCAGTTGGATAGAGCAACGGCCTTCTAAGCCGTAGGTCAGAGGTTCGAATCCTCTCAGGCGTGCCAGATCCCAGTATGGTGGCTATGGTGAAGCGGTTAACACAAACGACTGTGACTCGTTCATACGTGGGTTCGAATCCCACTAGCCACCCCATTTAAACACCAGGCCCCGCTCAAGCGGGGCTTATTGTATTATGCCGTTGCAGGTTTTGCGAGAGTGGCGGAACTGGCAGACGCACTGGACTTAGGATCCAGCACCGAAAGGTGTAGGGGTTCAAATCCCCTCTCTCGCACCATCCGTCCGTTCCCCTCCGGCAGTTCCCGATGGGCAGAGTGCCCGACCGCAAACCGGCCAAATTTAATCCAGAATACTATAGTGAGGTTCGAACATGCAGATTAACGTGGAAGCTCTCAGCAAAGTGAAGAAAAAAATCAGTTTTGAAATTCCCGCTGACCGTGTAGCCGCGGAAATTGAGAAGGCCTATGATGAAATCCGAAAGCATGCAGCCATAAAAGGGTTCCGGAAAGGGAAAGTCCCCCAGGCGATGCTGGAAAAGCATTACAGTGACAAGATGGCAGACGATGTCCTTAAGAGTCTGTTCAACGACACCTATTTCAGCACCTTGAAAGAGCATAAGATTTACCCGGTGTCCCACCCAACCATAGATACCGATGTGCTGAAAAAAGGGGAATCGTTCAAGTATTCCGCGACGGTAGAAGTCTTTCCTGATATCGACGTGAAGGACTATATCGGTCTTTCGTTGAAGAAGGAAAAATACGTTCGGGATGAGGCGATCATCGGAAAACGCCTTGATGAAATGCGCGAAGGGATGGCTCAGTTGGAGCCGGTAACGGGAAGGCCCGCTGCTCAGGGCGATTTCGTGACCATCGATTTCAAGGGGTTCCTTGACGGAGTCCCCTTTGATGGCGGAGAAGCTACTGACCACGTGCTGGAACTCGGTTCAGGCCGTTTTATCCCCGGTTTCGAGGAGCAACTGGTCGGCTTGGAAGCCGGTACGGAGAAGGAGATCGCTGTTACTTTCCCGGCGGATTACGGAAGTGCAGAACTGGCTGGCAAAGAGGTGACCTTTGCGATCAAGATCAAGGAGATCAAGGAGAAGGAACTCCCTCCTCTCGACGATGAGTTTGCCAAGCAGTTCGGTGAGTTCGAGACTCTGGCGGATTTAAAGGCAAAACTTGCAGAAATTCATGACCAGCGTGAGAAGGAAAGGATTGATGCCGATCTGCGGGACAGACTGGTAAAGGCGCTTATCGAAAAGAATGATGTCGAGGTGCCCGAGTCAATGGTTGTGCGGCAGCTCGATATGATGCTGGAGAGCACTAAGCGGCGCTTGGCCAGCCAGAAGATGTCACTGGCGATCATGGGACTTGATGACGAGAGTTACAAAGTCCAGTTCAAGAGCGTCGCTGAGCAGCAGGTAAAAGGCTCTCTGCTTCTGGATGCACTGTCCGGCAAGGAGAAGATCACCGTCGGTGAAGCCGATGTAGAAGCCCGGTTGAGAAAGCTCTCTGAGGAAAACGGACAGCCTTTCGAACGGATCAATGCTTATTATCAGCAGAACCAGCAGGCGTTGGATAATCTTGTTGCACAGATAAAGGAAGACCTGACAATAGAATTTCTGCTCGAAAAAGCGAACGTTACTGAAGTAGACAAGGGCGAAATTTAACGCGCGGAGGCGAAATGCTGGTACCCATTGTAGTTGAGCAGACCGGCCGGGGCGAGCGCTCTTACGATATCTATTCGCGCCTGTTGAAAGACCGTATTGTTTTTCTCGGCGGTGAAATCGACGATAACCTGTCGAACCTTATCGTTGCCCAACTCCTTTTCCTCGAAGCGGAGGACCCGGACAAGGACATTCATCTCTATATCAATTCCCCCGGAGGGGTGGTTACCTCGGGG
This sequence comes from Geobacter sp., assembly GCA_003574885.1. Taxonomy (GTDB): domain Bacteria; phylum Desulfobacterota; class Desulfuromonadia; order Geobacterales; family Geobacteraceae; genus Geomobilimonas. Next base: position 65,148 of record PJFC01000003.1, on the reverse strand, counting down.
ATGGCCATCTACGATACCATGCAGTACATCAAGGCGCCAGTATCAACGATTTGCGTTGGTCAAGCCGCCTCCATGGCTGCTCTTCTACTCTCCGGCGGTGAGAAGGGTAAACGTTTCAGCCTGACCAATTCCCGCATCATGATACACCAGCCGCTGGGAGGGTTCCAGGGACAGGCGACCGATATTCACATCCATGCCCAGGAAATACTCCGTATGAAAAAGTCGCTGAACCAGATACTCGCTTCTCACTGCGGGCAGTCGCTGGAGAAGGTGGAAGCTGATACGGAACGTGATTATTTTATGTCTGGAGAAGACGCCCGTAACTATGGTATCATAGACTCAATAATTGAGAGAAATACCCTTACGGGAGGCCCCCGGTGAGCAGAAGAGACGATAGATCCGATAATCTGATCTGTTCTTTTTGCGGTAAAAGTCAGGACGAAGTCAAGAAATTGATCGCCGGCCCGACGGTCTATATCTGCGATGAATGTATTGAGCTCTGTAATGACATTATTGCCGAAGAGACCAAGCTCGAGGAGGCCATGGGGCCGGACGTACGCAAGCTCCCCAAGCCCCAGGAGGTCAAGGAGGTCCTGGACGAGTACGTTATCGGTCAGGAGCGTGCCAAGAAGATCCTTGCCGTAGCCGTCTACAATCATTACAAACGCATCGAGGCTATGGGGAAGCCGGGCGATGTGGAGATGCACAAGAGTAACATCCTGCTGCTCGGCCCCACTGGTTCAGGGAAAACCCTTCTTGCACAGACTCTGGCCAGGATCCTCAAGGTCCCGTTTGCCATGGCGGATGCCACCAATCTCACCGAGGCCGGTTACGTCGGTGAGGATGTGGAAAATATCATCCTCAATCTTCTGCAGGCAGCGGATTACGATGTGGAACGTGCCCAGAAGGGGATCATCTACATCGATGAGATCGACAAGATAGCCCGTAAGTCCGACTCTCCCTCCATAACCCGCGATGTATCCGGTGAAGGGGTCCAGCAGGCGCTCCTGAAAATCATCGAAGGGACCGTTGCGAGTGTGCCCCCCAAAGGCGGCCGCAAGCATCCCCAGCAGGAGTTTCTCAAGGTAGACACAACCAATATACTCTTCATTTGCGGTGGGGCGTTCGCCGGTCTGGACAACGTGATTCAACAGCGGATCGGAGTTAAGACCCTTGGCTTTGGCGCTGATGTGAAGAAAAAGATCGAGAAGCGGGCCGGTGAACTGTTGGCGGAAGCGACTCCGGAAGATTTGCTCAGGTATGGTTTTATCCCGGAATTCATCGGTCGTCTGCCTGTTCTTGCCACCTTGAGTGAGTTGGGTGAAGACGCCATGGTACAGATTCTTAAGGAGCCGAAAAATGCCCTGGTGAAACAGTACCAGAAGCTTTTCGAGATGGAGCACGTAAAGCTCAAGTTCACTGACGGATCACTGGTCGCCATTGCCCGGGAAGCCCTGAAGCGGAAGACGGGTGCGCGCGGACTGCGTTCCATCCTTGAAAATGCCATGCTTGACATCATGTACGACATCCCTTCCCAGACCATGGTGAAAGAGGTTGTCATCAACGATGATGTCATCTACAACAAGGAAAAGCCGATTATTGTCTATGAAAACGTGGCGGAATCCGCCTGATGACAGGACTTAACATGAAATCGATGAGCATCAGCAAGAGAGGGAATCCCGCAAGATTCCCTCTCTTGCCATTAAGAGATATTGTTGTCTTTCCCTCAATGGTGATTCCCCTCTTTGTTGGCAGGGAAAAATCTATCCAGGCCCTGCAGGCGGCCATGGACGACAGCAAGCTGATTTTCCTGGCAACCCAGAAGAATGCCCGGACGGAAGAGCCCACTGCTGATGACATCTACACGTCCGGAACCATCTGCCAGATACTTCAGTTGCTCAGACTGCCTGACGGAACCGTAAAGGTTCTGGTTGAGGGGAAGCGGCGGGGGAGCATTGTTTCCTATGAGACGTCTGCAGACTATTTTATCGTTGACGTTGAAGAGGTTGCGGAGAAAAGAAGCCCTAAATCGGAAGTAGAGGCACTCGTACGAAGTGTGACGACAACCTTCGAGAACTACGCCAAACTTGCCAAGTCGCTGCCGACCGAGATTGTGGGAACCCTGATCGGCAACAGCGACCCGGGGCAGCTGGCGGATAGTCTCGTTGCCCATCTCAATCTCAAGATTGTCGATAAGCAGGAACTTCTCGCCATGCGAAACGTCGCACGGCGGTTGGAAAAGCTTCTTGCGCTCATGGAATCGGAAATCGAGATCCTTCAGATCGAGAAAAAAATTCGTACACGGGTCAAGAAACAGATGGAGAAATCCCAGCGCGAGTACTATCTGAATGAGCAGATGCGCGCCATTCAGAAAGAGTTGGGGGCCAAGGACGAGTTCAAGCAGGAAATCAGCGAACTGGAGAAGAAGATTGAGAAGCTGAATCTCTCCAGCGAGGCACGGAAGAAGGCGCAGGCGGAACTGAAGAAACTCAGGCTTATGTCCCCTATGTCTGCCGAGGCTGCAGTCGTGAGAAACTATGTGGACTGGCTGTTATCGCTCCCATGGGGAACCTGTGTTGACGAAAAAAATGATATCGAGCTGGCTGAAAAGGTCCTCGACGCAGACCATTGCGGTCTGGAGAAAGTCAAGGAGCGCATCCTTGAATATCTGTCGGTGACCTCCCTTGTCAAGAAGATAAAGGGGCCGATTATCTGTCTGGTCGGACCTCCGGGTGTCGGAAAAACATCCCTTGCTCGCTCGATTGCCGCGGCTACCGGGCGTGATTTCGTCAAGATGTCCCTTGGTGGGGTTCGGGATGAGGCCGAGATCAGAGGGCATCGTCGCACCTATGTTGGAGCAATGCCCGGCAAAATCATTCAGAATCTCAAGAAAACGGGCAGTAACAATCCCGTATTTCTCCTGGATGAGATTGATAAAATGAGCTCCGATTTTCGTGGAGATCCGGCATCTGCGTTGCTGGAAGTGCTCGACCCCGAACAGAATGCCATGTTCACCGATCATTTTCTTGAAGTTGAGTACGATTTGTCCCGCGTCATGTTTATCACTACGGCGAATTCCCTCCATACTGTTCCCCGTCCGCTTCTGGATCGACTGGAAGTTATCAGGATTGAGGGCTATACGGAAAACGAGAAATTGCAGATTGCACGCCGGCATCTGTTACAGAAGCAGTTTGCGGCAAATGGACTCCAGCCTGGAGCTGTTGCCGTTACTGATCGGGCTATACTTGAGGTCATCCGCTATTACACTCGCGAGGCCGGAGTGCGCAACCTGGAACGGGAACTTGCCTCCATTTGTCGTAAAATAGCCCATAGCATGGTCAAGGGGTCCCGATGTAAATTCAACGTGCAGCCAAAGCAGGTGCGTGATTATCTTGGGGTGCCCCGGTTCAGGCATGGTATTGCTGAAGAACATGACGCGGTGGGGCTTGTCACCGGCTTGGCGTGGACCGAAGTTGGCGGAGAACTGCTTGCCATAGAGGTGGCTGTGGTGCCGGGGAAGGGGAAGCTGACCATTACCGGGAAACTGGGCGACGTCATGCAGGAGTCGGCTCAGGCGGCCATGACCTATGTCCGGTCGCGGGCCGAGCTGTTAGGGCTTGAGCGGGAGTTTTACCAAAATGTCGACATCCATATTCACGTTCCTGAAGGGGCTATCCCTAAAGACGGTCCGTCAGCCGGCATTACCATGGCTACGGCACTTACATCGGCACTGACCGGCAAGGCGGTACGCCGCGACATAGCCATGACTGGTGAGATAACCCTGAGAGGGCGGGTTCTCCCCATAGGGGGACTGAAAGAGAAAATTCTTGCAGCGAAACGTGGCGGGATCAAAATGGTTCTTATCCCTATTGACAACGAGAAAGATCTTTCTGAAATTCCTCCGGAAATTACGGAAGGAATCACTGTTCGCCCGGTCGAGCATATGGATCAGGTTCTGGAGCTGGCGCTCCTGGCCGTAATTGACGTTTTACCCTTGCCGCTTGTCATGGATGGTGAATCACGGAATGATGATGCGGTGACGGCACACTGATTGCTGATGGTGAGGAAATAATTCTTGACACTTCCGGTTCTGCTCTGCTATAAATCACATTCTATTTTGCTCGGGAACCTTGAGCAGAAGTATGCAGAGTCACTACTGGACGATATATTTCGGGGTCGTAGTTAAGTTGGTTATAACGCCGGCCTGTCACGCCGGAGGCCGCGGGTTCGAGCCCCGTCGACCCCGCCATTTTTCAGGGCGAATAGCTCAGCTGGGAGAGCGCCAGCCTTACAAGCTGGATGTCACAGGTTCGATCCCTGTTTCGCCCACCATGCATTTCCGGTTTTTTTAAACCACTACAATTTGATGTAACTGGGGTCGTAGTTAAGTTGGTTATAACGCCGGCCTGTCACGCCGGAGGCCGCGGGTTCGAGCCCCGTCGACCCCGCCAGTACCTGAAGGGCCATGATTTTTTCATGGCCCTTTTTTTATTGGCATTCGGTACGTATCCGTCCAGCCTTGTCAGGCAGTCCCTTTCCCTTGACTAAGCGGACAGAAATCGTTTATCTTTGCTGAAATACGTATCTAAGGGGATGTTATGCGTCTGACTGTGCTGCTGCTTTGCTTCATCTGTTTCTGTTACGGCGTTGCGTTCGCCGGCGATGTTAACAGTGTTGTCGTCACCGTTAATGGTGAGAATTTGATTGCTGCGGAGTTGAATCAGGAGGTACAGAAACTTGTTCCCATGGAGGCAAGTTATCACGGCGGGATGTCGGCTGAAAAAATCAAAAATATTCAATCAAAGGCCTTGGCAACGCTGGTTGAGAAGGAACTTCAGTACCAGGACGGGCTTGCCAGGGGAGTGAAGCTGGATAGTGAAGCCGTGGACGAGAGTTACAAGCGAGTTATAGAAAACTACAGCAGCCGGAAAGAGTTTAACAAGGCGATCGAGAAAGCAGGGTTTACCGAGAAGTTGCTGAAACGATTCATAGCACGAGACCTGTTATCGGAAAAAATTCGTAAACAGGAGGTTGACGACAAGGTCAGGATAACCGAAGCAACCATCGCGGAGTACTACGAAACTAACAAAAACAGATATATGAAACCGGAGGAATACCGGGCAAGCACCATTCTGGTAAAAGTTGATCCTTCCTCAAATACGGAGGAACGTGCAAAACTTAAGGAGCGCGCCGAGTCATTGATGAAAAAAGTCAAGGAAGGGGCTGATTTTGGTCAGCTTGCGTATGACAATTCCGATGATATGTCCAGGATTAAGGGTGGGGACACCGGCTATTTCCACCTTGGAAGGATGGTGCAGGAGTTTGAGGAGGCGGTGAAAAAGCTCAAGGTCGGCGAAGTAAGTGGAATAGTCGAATCGATGTATGGATATCACATCATCAAACTTACTGACAAAAAAGCCCCTCGACAGCTCCCCTACGAAGAGGTGAAGGATAAAATACGGACACAATTGGTCGAGAAGGAAAAGAAAAGACTGTTTGACGAGTGGATGGGCGGCCTGAGGTCGAAGGCAAAGATTGTTTATCCAGGTAAGGGTTAGCACTGGTGAAGGCTTTCGTCGTCATCCCGACCTATAACGAACGGGAAAATATTGAACGACTGGTTGGTGAGGTGCTGGCTCAGGATGCCTGTATCCACGTTCTGGTCGTCGATGACAATTCGCCCGACGGGACAGGTGCGGTCGTAGACGGTCTCGCCGCTTCTTCCGACCGTGTCCATGTTCTCCACCGTGCCGGCAAGCTGGGCCTTGGCTCAGCATATCGGGAAGGTTTCCGGCTTGCCCTTGATAAGGGAGCGGACTACATTATCGAGATGGATGCGGACTTCTCCCATGATCCGGCGGTATTGCCGCTCTTTTTTGCCCGGATGGGAACCTGTGACCTTGTGATTGGTTCCCGTTACCTCAACGGTGTAAGTGTCGTAAACTGGCCACTCAGGCGGCTCATGCTCAGCTATTTTGCAAGTGTCTATACCCGCGCGATTACCGGACTAAAGATTTCCGACTGCACGAGCGGCTTCAAATGCTTCAACCGCAGGGTGCTTGAAGCGATAGATCTCTCCCAGATCAAATCCGACGGCTATTCCTTCCAGATAGAGATGAATTACCGTTGTGTGGAAAAGGGATATCGAGTTGGGGAAGTGCCCATTATATTCATCGACAGGCATGCCGGTTCGTCCAAAATGTCAAAAAAGATCGTACGGGAAGCGGTTCTCATGGTCTGGAAACTCAAGCTGGGATCCCTTATTGGAAAGTTCCTGCCAACAGGGATGAGATCATGATTAACGGCACATGGGCACTATTCTGCGTCATCGGCTTCTGGGGTTGGGTTCTGGCCACTGTCGGCTTCATTGTCAAGGCTTTCCCGTCGCCAGGTGTTTTTCGTGACCGAATTTCCCTCTTGTGGGGAGGTGGGGTTGTTCTTTTCTATGTCCTCTGGGTCGTGAGCATGGTGCACGCATGAAGAGTGGGTATCTGCTGCTGAAATTGATAGTATGTTGCAGTTGTTTTCTCCTGTCTGCCTGTGCTACAGGTGAACCTCTTCCCTGGCGAAATTCCGCGATTAATGCCGTGTGGCCACCGCCTCCCAACCCACCCCGTATCACGTTTCTGCGCGACCTGAAGGGTCCTGACGATGTGTTGCCGGGAAAAGGGAATCTTGCGCGCTTTATGGAGTTTGTCACCGGTGAGGGGCAGACGAAAATAGAACTTGAGTCTCCATACGGTGTTGCCAGTAACGGTAATTCCGTCATTTATGTAACCGATATTGCTGCAGGTGTGGTTCACCGCTATGACCTGGCGAAACGAACCGTTAGCTATCTTACCCAGGCTGGCAATGAGCCTCTTATTCGCCCGGCGGGTATAGCAATCGACCGGGAAGGGAATGTCTATATTTCCGATGCGGGTAGTGCCAAGGTCTTCAAGTATGACCAAAACGGCGAGTTCCTGCACGAGTTGGCAGCGCAATTCCAGCGTCCGGCGGGGATTGCCATCAACAGTCGCGGAGAGAAATTTGTCGTTGACGTGTTGGCACATAAATTGAAAGTTTTCAATGTTCACGATAAATTTGTCCGCGAGTTTCCCCAAGCAGATTCACCGGAGCCGCTCAATCTTCCTTCTAATGTTGCAATTGGCCGAAATGACGACGTTTATGTGACCGATTCCATGAACTTCAAGGTCAAGGTTTTTGACCATGCCGGCACCTACAAAAAAAGCATCGGTCAAATAGGGGATGCGCCTGGTTCTTTCGCGAGGCCCAAAGGGGTTGCCGTTGATAGCGAAGACCACGTTTATATTGTCGATGCAAGCCACGGAAATTTCCAGATCTTTGACCGTGACGGGAAACTTCTCCTTTTTGTAGGGAAGAATGGTGCAGGCCCCGGCGAGTTTTCCCTGCCCAGCGGTATTTTTATCGATGGCAAAGACCGCATCTTTGTAGCTGATACCTACAATCACCGGATTCAGATATTCCAGTACATGACAGAAGGTGGTACGCGATGAGATGTAAACCTTTGATACTCGCACTGCTTTTGCTTGTTTCAGCTGCGGGTGACGGTTCGGTGGTCGCTGCAGGGCCGAAATTAGGTGATAATAACGGCCTTAACAGTAATAAGCATAACCTCTCTTCCCGAAATGCTGCCAACGTTACGTACGCCGCATCGCCCGGTGATGCTCTGGGAAGAGATACTCAAATCTGCATCTTCTGCCACACCCCCCACAACTCGTCGCCCCAGGGAGCACTCTGGAACCGCAAGGACACCACCTCTATTTTCGGCATATACACGTCTGGCACTCTCATCATCCGACGGGCAGGTGTGCCCTCCAGTTACGGTGAACCGAACGGCTCATCCCGCCTTTGTCTCAGTTGCCATGATGGCATTACCGCTGAATTGAACGTGCTGGGGAATATCCTTGGCAACAGCCCGATCGCGTTTCCGGCTGGAAAAGAGAAAATAACGGGTGTTGCCGCTTTTGATGCCAATAAGGTGAAAAAGGGGCACCATCCGGTGTCGTTCGTGTATGATGGAGCGGTGCTTGGCCAAATTCAGGCTGACTCTCTTAAAAGCACCCAGGGGTATCAGTTGCCGCCGGAAAATGACCCTTATGTAAAGCTCCAGAAGATGCAGGGCAAGAATTGGATGCAGTGTACGTCCTGTCACGATCCCCATCAGAACCAGACGGCCGAAACTACATACCCAGCCGGTTATTGGCAGGAGAGAAAAATTGCACCGTTTTGGGTTCGTGGCGCAACGGGTAATGCAACTACCGACCACGACGATGTTTGTAAGACATGTCATAACATAACCAAGTACAGTACCTATTCGACGGCCTGGCCATGGCCCTAGTCATATTCTTCAAGGAACCCATGCGTATGGTAAAACTGCCCTTAATAATCTTCATGTTCATCCTGGGGTCGGCTGTTCCGCTACTGGCCGCCGGCCAGAATATCAGGCCCCATATTGACCGAAACAGCCTCCCCTATGGTTGCGGCTCCTGTCATGTTGGGTTCGATTTCAATTTTGGTGGGGGATCTGATGGCTGTATCAGTTGCCACGGCAAGACCAAGACGAGGTCGGAATTCGTAAAATCAAGTGCTCCCTTGCGTGACGTGGAGAGTGAGTTCAAGAAGAGATATCGCCATCCGACCTTTGACGTCCGTGGTGTGCACAAGGCCAATGAAGTGCTGCCTGAGCAGGACCCCAATGCGCCCCGTCATGCCGACTGTGTGGATTGCCACAATCCCCATCTGGTAACGACGGGCAACGTCTTTGCCGGCCTGAAGGGCAAGAGGGTTGGAAACAGTATCACCGAAATTACCAACGAGTATGAACTCTGTTACCGATGCCATGGCGACAGTCTCAATCTGCCGGGTCGGGCAACCAACAAGAGGGCCGAATTCTCCGTTAACAACCCTTCCTTCCACCCCGTGGAAGGGGAGGGGAAAAACCTTTCAGTAATAAGTCTTCTCAAGCCTTATCGTGAGAAGAAGATAGATCCCTCTGATGTTTCGATCATAAGCTGCCGGGAGTGTCATCGCAGCGAGACACCCTCTTCTCCCAAGGGGCCCCACGGTTCGGAAAACCAGTACCTACTGGTAGAGAATTACTCCACCAGGGACAGGGAACCGGAGAGTGTAACCGCCTATGCCCTCTGTTACCATTGCCACAACCGCACGAGCATTCTGGGTGACGAGAGCTTTCGCCTCCATTCGCTGCACATCAAGGGGAAGGTGACAGTGGGAATGAATAATGGCACATCCTGCTACACCTGTCATAATTCCCATGGCAGTACCGAGAATAAATACCTGTTGCGTTTCAACCGTGACATTGTTTCGGCCAGTTCGTCCGGTTTTCTTAAGTTTACGGAAAAAGGGACCAACTCCTTTCGTGGCGAGTGCTATCTCACGTGCCACGGTGTTGACCACAACCCGAAGAGCTACTGAGTATGACTATCCGGGAGAGATCTATGAAACGAATCCTCATTGCCGGCTTCATCATAGTCACGCTATCCGGTGCAGGGTTTGCGAATGAAGGGTTATCTCCTTTAGAAGTCAAGATATCCCCACATGGTGCAGATGCGGATTGCTCTGTCTGTCATGTGGCCTCTAAGGCGGACCTTGAAAGCTGGTTCACCTTCTCTTGGAACAAGAAAAAGTTCAAGTCGGACTACAACGCCATGTGCCAGCAATGCCACGGAATAGATTTTGGTCATGGCGCCGGCAAGAAGCCGACTCTGAATCGCGATGGATTAAGACTTGATGCCGACGGGACAATAGCCTGTGCCATTACCTGTCATAACATGCATGTCAAGAGTGACGACCCGGTTCAGAATAAATACCATTTAAGAGCGTCACGTGAAAATCTCTGTTTTTCCTGTCACGACAAATAGTTCGTCACCAATAGTCTAATGTTTTAAGTCAGTTGATTAAAAAACCACGGGTGCAAACCTGTGGTTTTTGTATTTAACTTTTATCATTATTGTGATAAAATAGAGTACTTATGGCTATCTATATCTGCAAGCTTGGTTCTAGCGACGGCAGAATCATTGTCAAGGAATTTGAGGCTACCAATAGGGAATCCTTGCGGCAGAGCCTTGAAGATCAGGGGTTTTTTGTTTTTGAGCTGAAAAAAAAATCTTTACAGTTTTTGTGGGACAAGGGGGCCGCCCGAAAAAAAGTTGATAACCGTGAACTCATCTCTTTCAACCAGGAGTTGCTTGTCCTTATCAAATCGGGTATGCCGATTATACAGGCACTTGATGTCGTTCTTGAACATGGTGGCAAAGGGAAGCTGCCGGAGATCCTGCAGGAGGTCAGGGAAGACATTAAAGGTGGCGCGGCACTGTCCGATGCGTTTGAAAAACACCCGCGAGCGTTTTCCCATCTGTACGTCGCTTCACTGCGTGCCGGCGAACGAACCGGCGACCTTCCCCAGACTATTCGGCGCTTTATCGCATTTTTGAAGAGAATGGAGGGGTTCAGGAAGAAAATCGTTTCCGCGCTCATCTATCCTTCAATTTTGCTCACCCTTGCAACGGTTGTTGTTACCGTATTATTGCTATACGTTGTCCCCGTTTTCAGCCAGATATTTTCGGATGTCGGATCGCAGCTTCCCCTGCCGACCCGCATTCTTATCGGGTTCACTGTTCTGTTGAGGACCTATTCGCCCGTGGTGCTCATCATTGCGGTAGTTACGGGTGCTCTGGTGCGTCGCTGGCTACGGACCACCGCCGGGAGGTACACAGTCGACCGGTTGTTGTTGCGTATCCCCTTTATTGGTCCCCTGGCGACCCAGTATGCCGTGGCTGGTTTTACCCGTACTCTGGGCACGATCCTCGGAAGTGGTATCCCGATCGTAGAAGCTCTCAAGATGGCAGTCGGAACGTTGAATAACAAGGTGCTTGAACGCAAGCTTCTTCAGGCTGTCGCCAGGGTCGAGGAAGGAACCACGCTGGTGAAGGCTCTGGAGGGCGTGAAACTGATGCCCCCCCTCGCTCTCAGGATGCTTGGAGTCGGCGAGACAACGGGGGCACTGGAGGAGATGCTTGCTGACATATCCGATTACTTCGAGGAGGAAATCGATCGGCAGCTCCATATTCTTACCACTGCCATTGAACCTGCCATACTTGTTGTTACTGGCCTCATCATCGGTGTTATCATCATCACCCTTTACCTGCCGATTTTCAAAATCGGCACTGCAGTCTGATAACGGACCAGTCCATGGGCGAATTTTTCAAACAGAAACGAATCGGCGACATCCTGGTGGAGAGGGGGGATTTGACCTCTGATCAGCAGATGTATGCTGCCGATCGCCAGAAAAACAGCGGTGCTCGTTTTGGCGAAATCTGCATTCAGGACGGTCTTGCTACTGATGAGGCTGTTGCACGGGCGCTGGCTGAGCAGTTCGGCATGGAGTACGTTGATCTTGAGGGTGTCAAAATTGATGATACCCTCTTGAACTCAATCACCCCCGACAGTATCTATCGTTACAAGTTCGTACCCATAGAATTGCAAGACAACGCTCTTGTAGTGGCAATTTCCGACCCGACTGATGTTGTGACGCTTGACGAACTTGAGTTGTTTCTTAACCAGCCTCTCGTCATGAAACTGGCAACGGAATCGTCGATCGAGCATGTGCTGAAGCGGGGCGAAGGGACGAGCAGGGTCCTCAAAGAGGTATCCGAGGATTTCATGCTGCAGCTGGTAACGGAAACCGACAAGGGTGAAGAGGTCCTGTCGGTGGAAAAGGTATCCGCCGACACCAGTCCCATCATAAAGTTGGTCAATTCCACCGTTCTTGACGCTCTTAACAGACGGGCGAGCGATATTCATATCGAGACTGCCCAAGAGGGCGTCATCATCAAATACCGTATTGACGGCGTCCTCTACAAGGCAACCGACCCCATAGATACCCACTTCCAGGGACCTATAATTTCCCGTCTGAAGGTCATGAGCGAGCTAGATATCTCAGAACGGCGCATACCCCAGGATGGTCGTTTCAAGGTGAGGATCAATGGCAAGTCCATCGACTTCCGGGTTTCCATCATGCCAAGCGCCTTTGGCGAGGATGCGGTCATCCGTATCCTTGACAAGGAGAGCATTGCCACCGACCTGAAGGGGCTTACCCTTGAAACCCTCGGAATGGCACCAAGGGAGATCAAACGCCTTCGCAAGATGATCCGTGAACCTTACGGCATGGTACTCGTCACGGGCCCGACCGGTTCAGGGAAGACGACCTCCCTCTACGCTGCCTTGACGGAAATTCACACGGGGGAGGAAAAGATCATCACCATCGAAGACCCGGTCGAATACCTCCTGCGCGGTATTGTCCAGATTCCGGTGAACGAGAAAAAAGGTCTTACCTTCGCCCGGGGTCTCCGCTCCATTCTGCGGCATGATCCGGACAAAATAATGGTTGGCGAGATACGAGACCCGGAGACGGCGCAGATCGCGGTTCAGTCGGCCCTTACCGGTCACCTGGTTTTCACCACGGTCCATGCCAATAATGCTTTTGATGTCCTGGGGCGTTTCACCCACATGGGGATTGATCCCTACAATTTCGTCTCCTGCCTCAACTGCGTCATGGCTCAGCGACTTGTGCGAAAACTCTGCGCTAAATGCAAGTCTCCGGTTTCCATTTCGGACGAGGCTCTGAGGGAATCCGGGATAGATCCCGACCAGTGCCGTGATGTGACTTTCTATGATGCTAAGGGGTGCGACGAATGCAATAATACCGGCTATCGCGGCCGTGCGGCCATCGTTGAACTATTGGACCTCAACGACGAAATCCGTGAACTTATTATCGACAAAGCACCGAACGCCCAGCTCAAGCGGGCTGCCAGCGAAGCAGGTACAATCTTTCTGCGGGAGTCGGCGGTTGAAAAGGTTCTGGCTGGTGAGACTAGTCTGCGGGAAATAAACCGCGTCACCTTTGTGGAGTAATCATGCTTTTTGCCCGTAAAGCCGTCGGTTTGGAGCTTTGCCAGGAGGGGGCCAGGTTTGTGCTGGTCAGCGGCAAGCGGAGTCAACCACAGCTCGACGAGTTTCGCGTCGCTGCCTTCGCTCCCGATACCGTGAAGCTTTCCTACCGTGAGCCGAATGTTCTGAACCAGGGGGCCTTTGTTGCGACAATCCGGGAAAATTACCTGCAACTGCTGACCGGTGCCAGGAAAGTGGCCGTGTCGATTCCCGATGCTGCAGGCCGGGTTGTCCTTCTCGACCTGGAGACGAGGTTCAAGAACAAGGATGAGGGGGCGGATATCATCCGCTGGAAATTGAAGAAGAATTTTCCTTTCAACGTCAATGAAATGCATCTTGACTACCAGATTATCCAGGAAAAGGAAACCGGTGAGATTTCAACGCTGATTTCACTTATCGCCCGGCAGGTAATCACCCAGTACGAAGACCTGCTGAGTGAAGCCGGGCTTGAGCCGAACCGCATCGACTTCACGACATTCAATCTTTACCGGCTATTTGCTTCCCGGCTTGAACTCGTTGAAAACGTTGCCTTCGTTGCGGCCTATGGTGGAATGTTCAGCATCCTGGTTTTTTCCGGGGGGAATCTGGTCTTTTACCGGTCCAAGGAACTGCCGGAGGGGAGTCGGGATACTACCCGCCTATTCCGGGAAATCAACAGTTCCTTCCTTGTCTTCCAGGAAAAGCACACTGGTGATGTCATCGATGAGGTATATTGCCTATGTGGTCCGAATAATGCGGAGGAGCTTGCCGCAGTGGTTGGTGAGGCCACTGGCCGTGACCCGCTGATTCTCGATGCCGGGCGCTTCATGACCCTTCGATCCGGAATGATTAGTGATAACGCCACAATGCACCTGCTGAACGCAGCCATCGGTGCCGCGACAAGGAACCTCTGATGCGTTTCGACATTAATCTCGCGACAAGGTACTATATTAATGAACGCCGTATCAACCTGGGTGTGGCAGCGGCCGTCATACTGCTGGGAGTGATGCTCGCTTCGAACATCATTACCTTTACCACTGCATCCTCTGAGATCGGGCGACTGACTGCCGGCTTGACAGGCAAGGCCTCCGGGGAGTTAAAGAATGTTTCCCCCCAGGAGTATCAGTCTCTCCTGAGCAAGATCAGTGCGGCTAATGCCATAATCGACCGAAAATCCTATAACTGGCTCGGACTTCTCGATCAGCTTGAGGGGGTAGTGCCCGATGGCGTGTCCATTTCCTCGCTTACCCCCGATACCAAAGGGAACGCTCTTGAGATCTCCGGTGTTGCTCTCAATTTTAAGGGACTTCGCACGTTTGTGGAACAACTGGAAGGATCGCGATTTTTTACCGATGTGTTTCTGGTGAGTCAGGCCGAGAACAAGGTATCCGATACACAGAAGGGCATCACGTTCTCCATTACGTGCAAGGTGCCGGGAAAATGAACGGTAAACTACTCTGGGACATCGTTAAATCAAGGCCGAAATCGCTAGCAGTGGTCCTCTTGCTGGTCATTCTTAATTGCGGCCTGTTTTTCTACAGCGCATACTCCCAGCAACCGAGGCTGCAAAACCTTCGCCAGCAATGGACGGAAAAGCGGCGGGCCGGCGGCGGGGTCCGTGATGTAGCGGGAATTTACCGTCAGGGGACCGGCGACATTGCCACGTGGCGTGGACGGATAACACCCAAAAAGGATTTCGCCCGCTTGATCGGAACTCTTTTTGACATGGCTTCCAGCAGTTCCCTGAAGGTCGGTGCCGTCAGTTACCGACCGGTACCGGTCAAACAGGACAATCTGCTTGCCTTCTCGATCAGTTTCAGTGCCTCAGGAAAGTACGCCGCGGTCAAGAGCTTCATTGCCGACCTGATGCGCACCAAAGAGATACTTATTCTGGACAATATCAAATTGTCCAGCACCAAAACGACCGAAGAAGCTATTGACATGAAGATCGAACTTACGGCGTATTTCAAGACGGAGGGGGCATGAACCGGCAAAAATTGGCCCTGGCCGTCCTGCTCGGCATATTCGTCGTGGCACTGGTTGCCAGTTATTACCGGATGCCACGACAGAAGACGGTCGCCAAACTAACCTACACGCAAGGTTCGCGGGCTGAGGTCAAGCGGCCCGGTACTGCCCAGCAGCCGGACGATACCAAGCTCCATCTGGATCTGCTGGACCGTGAACAGCCCCCATTTGCCGGTTTCAGGCGCAACATCTTCAAGCCTCTATTTCATGAGGAAGCCAAACTTCCCGGGGGGCAGTCATCCCGCCCCATGGCGATTCCTCTTCCGCCACCGCCTCCACCTCTTCCACCCCAGCCTGCTACGCCTGCCCAAGCCATTGAGCAGCCAACACCCCTGCAGCAGGATATGGCGCGTTTCACGTTCCTCGGTTTTTTGAAAAAAGGTGCTCTCAAAATAATTTTCCTCTCCAAGGACAAGGATATTTTCCTCGTCAAAAAGGGTGATAAACTGGCAGGCAGATACGAGGTAACCAGCATCACCGACGAGGCACTGACAATCCAGGTACAGGGGGATGGTGGCGAGATCGTCATTCCCCTCACGGAAAACCGGGCGCTCAGTGCTCCGCGCAGCTAAGTTTGCCGGCCCGTTGAATTCAGTCCCGGCCCGGAATCAAGGAGATGCTTCGCATGCAAATGTTACGAAAAATATTTCTAATGTGCTGCCTGATGTTACTGGTGGGTGGATGCGCCGCCGGTCGTTCCGCCTTCAACATGGGGGAAGATCTGGAGCAGCAGGGCAAACTTGATGAGGCGGTGCTCAAGTATGCCGAAGCTGCCACGGAGAATCCGTCCGTTGCGGAGTACCGGGTCCGTTTTCTGAAGGCCGGTGTTGAGGCTGCGAAGAAACATCAGAAGAGTGGCGATGCATTTCTGGCGGAGGGGAATTATGATGAGGCCCTTCGCGAATACCAGACCGCTTTTACCCTCGATCCCTCCCTTGAAATTGCCCGCCAGCAGGCCGACCAGGTCCTGAAGCTGCGCAGTTCCCATCTCTTTTACAAGGAAGGCGAAGATTTCGAAAGGGGGCACAAGTCCCGCGAGGCCCTCCGTTCCTACCAGAAGGCGGCCGATCTCGATCCCGGCAACAAGGAAGCGCGGGATGGCGTTGAGCGTTTGCTTAAGGCTCGCCGTCCCAGGATGGACGGCTTCGAGCTCAACCTCAAGTCCAACAAGCCGATTACTCTCAAGTTCAAGGATGCCAAGATCAAAGAGGTCTTTACCATCCTGTCCCAGCTTTCTGGGATCAATTTCGTCTTCGACGAAGGGGTCAAGGACCAGAATGTCAGTGTCTTTCTGGAAAACGCCACATTCAACCAGACCCTCGATATCCTCCTGAGCATCAACAAACTGAGCAAGAAGGTCCTTAATGAAAGCAGCATTATTATCTATCCCCGCACGCCGGATAAGGCAAAGCAGTATGAAGAGCTGATGGTGCAGACGTTCTACCTCAACAAGCTTGAGGCGAAAAAGGCGGTCAACCTGCTCCGCACCATGCTTCAGGTCAAGAAGATCTATGTGAACGAGGAAATGAACGCCCTGGTCCTCCGTGATTCCGCCGACGTGATCGAGGTGGCTCGGAAGATCATCGAGGCCAACGACGTTCCCGATGCGGAGGTGGTGCTGGAAGTCGAGGTTGTGGAGATTGCCAAGAACAAGGCCGACAGTTTCGGCCTGGCGTTGAGCAAGTACAATGTCAGTCTCAATACCCTTGCGCCGGATAAGACAAACTGGCTTTCTGATACATTTACACCGGCAACCACCACAACCATCATTCCAACTGGCTCTACGACAGCACCAACGGCACAATCGACGGCAAACAATTTGCTCAGTATCTTCTCCTGGCGCAGCTTCGGCGGCTACATTACCGTTCCGAATGCCACGTTCAATTTTGGCAAAACACTTGCCAACGGCGAGTCCCTGGCCAATCCCAAGCTTCGGGTCAAGAACCGGGAGAAGGCCAAGTTCAACGTCGGCACGCGGGTTCCGATAACCACTACCTCGTCACCTACCGGTGGCGGTGTCTCTGTCAACGTCCAGTACGTGGACGTGGGGGTGAAACTGAACGCCGAGCCGACCATCCAGTTGAACAACGACGTCACCATCAAGCTGAGTCTGGAGGTCAGTTCCATTCTCTCCCGCGATAAAGTCGGAGATAATACATCACTTACCACCGTCGTCACCATCGGAACCCGCAACCTGGATACGGTGCTGAACCTCAAGGACGGGGAGACCAGCATTATCGGCGGCCTCATCCAGGATAACAAGAGCACCAGCAAGAAGAAGATCTGGCTCCTGGGCGATATCCCGATTCTCGGCTCGCTACTGGGCAGCACTGACAATACAAATGACAAAACGGAACTGGTACTGGCCATAACCCCCCGTCTTGTGCGGGGGATAACCATTCCGGATGCGGATGTTTCCTCATTCTGGTCCGGCAGAGAAGATGAACCTGTTGCGGGCAAGCTCTATAAGTCCTTCCAGGATACCGAACCGGAAGCACCAATGCCTGGCGCGGCGCAGCCTGTTGAGCCACAGAAGGCGAGTGGTGCGGCAACTCTTCCCCTACCGGGAAGCACCACGCAGCCGGCACCTGCTGCAGCACAGAAGACGACCGAGCCGCCTCCGGTTCTGCCGGTTCCCGCCCCTGCGCCACCAGAACGGGTCATGCTGAACCTCCTGGCTCCGCCAACAGTCAAGGTTAACAACCAGTTCAGGGCCGAGATAAAGGTGTCCGATGCGAAGGATCTCTACAATGCGCCGTTCACCCTGGTATACGATCCGCTTTTCGTCGACTTCGTCGGCATCGAGGAAGGACCGTTCATGAAGAGTGACGGGAAGCCGACGATCTTCAAATACATCCCGGACGCGAAGAATGGTCAGGTGAACGTAACCCTCGGCAGGGTGGGTGATGTACCGGGTGTTTCCGGTGCGGGAACCATTGCCACCGCCATCTTCAAGGCAAAAAACCAGGGGCCGGCGAGCCTGGGCTTCATAAACGCCAATTTTGTGGCCGCCGGCGGGAAATCAGTCGAAACCCTCCCCTATAATACCGCCGTTGAGGTACAATAGCCTAGCGCTACCATGAAGATACCAGGACTGAACAGCCGGGGCCTGAGCCTCATCGAACTGGTGGTGACCGTTACTATTCTTGCCATACTGGCTGCTATCGTTCTGCCGTCGGCACAGATGACCGCAAAAAGGTTGAAGGAGCTGGAGTTGCGGCGCGAGCTGCGCACCGTGAGAACCGCCCTGGACGATTTTAAAAAGACCTATGACAAGGCGGTGGACGAAAAAAAGATCGTCGCTTCCATGAACAAGTCCGGGTATCCTGAGACCTTGCAACAGATGGTGGAGGGGTACGATTTCGGCGGGGCGATTAATTACAAGAAGAAGTTTCTCCGCAGGATTCCAGTTGACCCGTTCAATCCCACCAAAGCAGGCGAGGAGCCGAAGTGGGGACTCCGTTCCTACACTGATGAGCCTGATTCTACCAGCTGGGGGGGGGAGGATGTGTACGATATCTATTCTCTCAGTGAAGAAACGGCAATCGACGGGTCAAAATACAAGGATTGGTAAAAAATGACGATAAGGTTACTGAAACAACAGAAAGGCTTCACGCTCATCGAGCTGATGATTGTCATAACCATAATCGGCATACTGGCAGCCATTGCCGTTCCCAATTACCAGGTGGGGGTGATCAAGGCGCGGGAAGCGGTACTCAGTGAAGCCCTCTTCAACTTTCGCAATACCATCGAGCAGTTCAATGCCGACCAGGGGAAATACCCTGATACGCTTCAGGACCTCGTGGACAAGAAATATTTCCGCTCACTGCCGATGGATCCGTTCACCAGGAAAAGCGATACCTGGGTTACGGTTGCACCCCCTGCTCCGTCCGACGGAAGCGAGGTCAAGGGCTCCATTTATGATGTACACAGCGGTTCCAATCTGGTCGGTACCAACGGTGTTCCGTACAATGAGTGGTAGCAGGGCATGGTGATACAGTCTTCGACGTGTACCGTGCCATGAAGTTCTTCGAAACGCTCAAAGGATGATTAATGATTCAACTGCATAATGTGTTCTTGTCCTATCAGAAGGAAGTTACCGCTCTCCACGGCATAAACCTTCGCGTTCCACGAGGAGAATTCATATTTCTCACCGGCCCGTCGGGTGCCGGGAAGTCGACGCTTTTGCGGCTCCTCTACGCGGCACTAATCCCCACCCGTGGCCAGGTGGTGATTGACGGTCAGAACGTGACCCGCATGACGCGTTCCCAGATCCCTTATCTGAGGCGCTCCATCGGAGTTGTTTTCCAGGATTTCAAGCTTCTTCCCAACCGCACGGTACTGGAAAATGTTGCCATAACCCTTGAAGTACTCGGCTGGGGGAAGCAGGACATCAATAAGAAGGTGTACCATATCCTTAAGCAGATGGGGCTTGAGCACAAAATCAATGCTACTCCTTTGAGGTTATCCGGTGGCGAGCAGCAGCGGGTAGCTTTGGCGCGTGCCCTGGTGAACGATCCGAAGATACTGCTGGCGGACGAACCGACCGGCAACCTGGACGAGGAAAACAAGGACCTTATCCTGAATATATTCAAAGACGCCAATATCCGGGGAACCACGGTGGTCGTAGCAACCCACGACAAGCGACTGATAGAGAACTCCCACAAACGGATAGTCTCTCTCGATAAAGGAAAGATCGTGGAGGGGCCCGATGTCGCTCAATAAACCGGTTAAACGGCCCAAACTTGCAAATGAAGGGGTTGTCGGCAGGTTTACATTCTTTGTCAACAGGGCGCTCCTCAATATCCGTCAGAACATCTTCGTTAATCTGGTAACCATCGGAACGATTACTCTGGCAATTCTCATCATTTCCCTGTTCATGCTCGTTTTTGTCAACCTGGAAGGGGTGTCGAACGACTGGAGCAAACGGGTACAGGTGACGGCCTATTTTGAGCAGGAGCTCTCGCCTCCGGAACTTGCCTCCCTGAAATCTCTTGTTCAGGCTATTCCGGGTACTGACCGTGTAACTTATGTCAGCAAGGAGGAAGCGTTCAACCGCTTCCGTGAACGTCTCAAAGGTCAGGAACTCCTTCTGGATGGAATCACCACCGATGTTCTCCCTTCTTCGGTTGAGATCAGCCTGAAAAGCGCCAGTCGGAACAGCGATGCCATTTCAGCTTATGTTGCCCGGCTCAAAAAGGTTCCCGGCATAACCGAGGTGCAGTACGGGGAAGAATGGGTGCAGCGCTACACGACCTTTATGAATTTCATGCGGATGGCCGGGCTTCTCCTTGGGAGTTTCCTGTTTCTTGCCGTAGTGTTCATCGTCTCCAATACCATCAAGCTGACCATCTATTCCCGCAAAGAGGAACTGGAGATTCTCGGACTTGTGGGTGCGACCCGGTTCTTCATCAAGGCGCCGTTCCTCATCGAAGGTATCCTGCAAGGCGCGGCCGGTGCCGGATTGGCACTGGTTATCCTTACGGGGTGTTATTACGCTTTTCTCCACAATGCCGGTAATTTCCTCTCTTTCAACCCTGCTGCCTCCGGGCTTGCTTTTCTGCCGCCGGTTCATATTGCGGGTTTATTCGTCAGTGGGGTACTGCTCGGGTTCATCGGTAGTATCACTTCTCTTAAACGTTTCGTCAGCGTCTGACTATGATCCGAAACGTCGTTTTTCTTATCATACTTGCCTGCCTGTTCGGTTCAGGTCCGCTCCATGCCGATGTCCGTGACGAGTTGAAGGGTGTTGCAAAGCAGATCAAAGAAAAGAAGCTTCTCCTGAAGAAGACCAGCAAGGTGGAAACTCAGGTCAGCACCGAATTGACCCAAATAGAAAAAAATTTGCACGACAAGGAAAACAATCTTGTCGCCCTTGGACGTGACCTTAAGGATGTTGAGACTGTTCTTGGCCGGACCCAACGCGAGATAGAGGTGTCCAGGGTGGAAGCGGAACGCAAACGTGACCAGATCCGCAGTCGTCTGGTTGCACTTTACAAAACTGGTGAGATGGGCAGCGCCCGGATTTTTTTCGGTGCGGAATCACTGCCCCAGATGGTCGAGGGGCAGCGCTACATGCGGGCGGTTCTTGAGCGTGACAAGAAGTTGTTTGCCGACTATAACCAGAAAATCGAACAACTGAGAATTCTCAAGGTACGTCTCGAAGGTGATGCCGCCCGGAAGGAGAAAATCAAGGCGTCCATTGAGGTAAAAAAGCAAGAGATCGAAGTGGAAAAGCTGAAAAAGGCCGCCTATCTCACCAAGGTTCGGGAAGATAAGAAGTCCTACCAGACGTCGATAAAGGAACTGCAGGCCAATGCCCGGCGACTCCAATCAATGGTGGAAAGGCTTGAAGCGCGCAGCAGAAAAAGCTATACTGCAAAAAGTGACAATAAGGGAATCGGCGGCGGACCGCCCCTCCCGCTCATTCCGGACAAGGGATTCGGTGCCCAGAAGGGGCGGCTCAGCATGCCGGTCCGGGGTGATATCGTCGGACGGTATGGCAGGCACAAACATCCCGAATTCAATTCCTATACGGTCAGCAACGGTATATCAATCGCTGCACCGGTGGGGACCGACATCCATGCGGTGTTTGACGGTCAGGTCATTTTTGCCGACTATTTCAAGGGGTATGGCAACATGGTGATCGTCGACCACGGTGGTGGCTTCTTCAGCCTCTATGCCCATACATCCCGAATCATGAAAAGAGTGGGTACGAATGTCACGCGGAACGAGGTTCTGGCCAGCGTGGGTGACGTGGATTCCTCTCAGGGCTCAATGCTCTATTTCGAAATTCGTTACCAGGGTAAGCCTATCGACCCGACCCCCTGGATACGCTAGTTTTCCCGGAAGAGGTTCTTTTTCGCATCGAAAACTGATAGTTTCACATCCGTAGTTTCCGGATGGGAATTACGCCAGGTATTACACGACTATTGGGAGGCATGATGTCAGTTCGCAACAAAGGGAAAAAGCTAGCCCTGCTGGTTGCCGCAGTAACGTTGCTGGCGGTATTTGTCGGTACGGGTGCCCAGCGCAGGTGTGCGGCGCAGGGGGGGAACGATTACGAGTCCATTGAGCTCTTTACTGACGTGCTTGCAATCGTCAAGAAGAGTTACGTAGAAGAGGTGGACACGAAAAAACTCATCTACGGTGCGATCAACGGTATGCTCACATCTCTCGATCCCCATAGCTCCTTTATGCCACCCGAGATGTACAAGGAGATGAAGATTGAGACCAAGGGTTCCTTTGGCGGGTTGGGGATCGAGATAACCATCAAGGACGGTCTCCTGACTGTTATTTCGCCGATTGAGGACACTCCCGCCTTCAAGGCCGGGATCAAGGCGGGTGACCAGATTTTGAAGATTGATGACAAGTTTACCAAGGACTTGACCATCATGGATGCGGTCAAACGTATGCGCGGTCCCAAGGGGAGCAAGGTAGTTCTGACCATCTTCCGCGAAGGTCTGGACAAACCGAAGGAGTTTCCGCTGGTCCGTGATGTCATCCAGGTGAAGAGTGTCAAATTCAAGACGTTGGACGACGGTTTTGCCTATGTCCGGATCGCCCAGTTCCAGGAAAAGACCGATGACGATCTGTCCAAAGCCCTTGAAACCCTGGGGCAGGAAAACGGCGGAAAACTCCGCGGCCTGGTTCTCGACCTACGCAACGATCCCGGCGGGCTTCTCGATCAGGCGGTACGGGTTGCAGAGCACTTTGTCGATGAAGGGCAGTTGATCGTTTATACCGAGGGGCGCGAGAAGGAATCCAAGATGCGGTTCACCTCCCGGAAGGGGGAAAAGGAGCCGTCCTACCCGATAGTGGTCCTCATCAACAGCGGCAGCGCCAGTGCTTCCGAAATCGTGGCAGGTGCCCTCCAGGATCACAAACGGGCGGTTATCATGGGAACTCAGAGCTTCGGCAAGGGTTCGGTACAGACCATTATCCCGCTTTCCGATAATTCTGGGCTGCGTCTTACCACTGCCCGCTACTACACTCCCAGTGGCCGCTCTATCCAGGCCAAGGGGATCACCCCTGATATCACGGTGGAGCGGATGGAACTTCCTTCAACCGAAAAGAAGGAAGGGGCACACCTGCGCGAGAAGGATCTGGAAAACCATTTTGAAACTGCTGACGGGAAAGAAGCCCCCGCCGTGAAGAAGGAAGAGGGTAAGCTTCCCGCTTATAAGACGGATGAGCAGATTAAAGGTGATTACCAGGTTCTTCGCGCCCTGGATCTCCTGAAGGGATGGGAGATATTCAAGAAGGTCAGCAAACCGTAGCAGGTTCGATGCAACTCATTCAGTGTGAGGACCGGTACGGCAACGGGAGAGCAAAAAAACTCTTCCGTTGCCTTTGTCGTGCCGATATCGTTGGATGTATAGGTTGATTTAGCTTTAACTGAATCCGCAATTGTAGTATACAGAGACGGTTGTCAACGAACAGTGGACCAGACGGGACTAGCGTGAGAAGAGCTAAAAGCGACAGCAAGGCAAGTGAATCTGCAAAGCTCGATGTACGTGCTTTCGGCGGGTTGTCCATCTATTACAAGGGCGCTCCTATAACCATTATCTGGGAAAGTCAGAAGGCGCGCCTCCTGTTCTGCTATCTGCTGGTGACCTACGATCAATGGGTCCACCGTGACAAGCTTATCGAAGTCCTCTGGCCGGGATGTGATGTCAAGGCCGGCGCAAACAACTTCAAGACCACCGTCAGTCGTCTCAGGAAGTCCTTCAGTGGCCCCCAAACCATCAATCCCGTTATTACTCAGGGGGAGGCGGTGCGGATCGACATCAATGCCATCTCTCTCGATGCGAGCCTGTTTCGTTACAATGCAACCAATGGCATTAAGTTCCAGGCACGGGGAGACTACAAATCCGCCCGTGACTTCCTTGAGGCTGCCCAGGATCTGTACACGGGTGATTTTCTCACCGAAGAACCCTTCAACCCTTTCATCTCCGCGGCTCGGAACGAATTGCATCTTCTTTATGCATCGGTTCTTTCCTCCCTTGAAAAGGTGTACCAGCAGGAACAGAATTCAGATGCCATGGATGCGCTTCTTGCGCTCAAGCGTTCGATGATGCCACAGCAGCTATGACAACTTTCTTTGTTCCATGCATGGATAAGTGATCTCACTCCTTTTGGACCCGGTCCGGCTGCAATGCCAGGCCGGGTCTTCATTCATCCGCCATGTAAAATTTATCTTTACCTTCGGTATGGAATAATTCTAAACTTGCAAAACTGTAATAAAAAGAGTGGAGGATATCGATATGAGAAGACTACGGAACTTCTTCCGGTTGCTGGCGTTAGGTGTGGTTATCAGTCTTGCAGGGTGCGGTGGGGGAGGCGGAAGCAGCAGTGGGGGAGGGACGACTCCGCCTCCTGTGACCACGTTCACCATTGCAGCGTCAGCAGGTACCGGTGGCAGTATAGATCCGGCCGGTACGACAACTCTGACGAGTGGTTCCAGTCAGATATACACCATTACGCCAGCAAATGGATTTACTATCCAGGACGTTATGGTCGATGGGGTTTCGGTTGGGGCGGTGCCCACTTACACGTTTAGCAATGTCACCGCCTACCACACTATTACCGCAAGTTTTACTCTCAGCACTTATACCATATCGCTGACTGCGTCGAAGAATATTGCACTGAACAATAATAGTGACCTTGTCAATTTGACGGCAACCATCTCTCCTGCGGTTCCCGACGGGACTGCCGTCACGTTCACGGCACCCAGCGGAACGACCATCAGTAATGTTACCCCTGCTTCGGGGAATGTCGCAACGGCTGTGGCCAGGTCAACGGCGCACGCTTCCGTCAGTATTACCGCTTCCTTTGCGGGTGCCAATGGGAGCACGATTGTAAAGTTCATTCCCCAGCCGGCAAGTGCCGACGTGTTCATCGCCCTTGACAGTGCAATAGCGAAACTGGACTCCTTGAATTTGAAATTTGTGAATGACGCAGGAGCTACCTACACGAGTGCCACCAGTTTGAATCAGCTGTTGGCAGATGCCGGTTCTCTCCTTACTGCGGGTCCTGGAGTCTCTGACCCGGCCAATACGATCTCAATAGGTATTATAAGTGCTGCAGGATTTACTACGGTCGCAAACACGCCAATAATACAGCTGACATATAATGGCATAACGTCTGGTATTCCTGGCTTCCGGGTCGGTTCAGTCGTCAGTGCTTCGACTTATCCGAGTGTCCCGCTTACGTTGTCCCTATCCAATTTTGTCGTAACTGTTACCTATAAGGACAGTGGTGGGAATTCACTCTAGTGCTAATCAGCTATGACGAAAGAAGGCCGGGAAGTGTTCCGACCTTTTTTTGTGGTAAAACCTGTATTTCCTTTGAGGAGAGGGATGCACGTATCCCTTGTCCTGAAACTTGGGTGGCGAGGTTTTTTCTATTGGCTGGCAAAAAAAGTGTTGACTCCTGAGAGCTGTTTTGTTATAAAAAAAAGCTCGTTGAGCGGGAATAACTCAGTGGTAGAGTGCGACCTTGCCAAGGTCGAAGTCGCGGGTTCGAATCCCGTTTCCCGCTCCAAAAAAACTACATAGTTTCAGTTTATTACAGCTGAAACATTGAAACTGTACCCGGTACTGTCCCTAAGACTGCCGGGTTTTTCAATTTTCGGGGCTCGATGAATTGTATTTTAAAGCCCGAGTTACTAAACTGTGTATGCCGTCGTACGTTGATCATTAAGCATTCACATCGACTTACTTGACAGGAGAAATAGAAAGAGTAATCTGCAGCAAGCAGCCGAGATCCGTTAGAGAACGGATGCGGGGGACCCAGTTTACAGGGGCGAATCCGGTTTGTTCCGGATGAGGACTTTCAGCCTCAAGCCCGTCAGCTAACCTCGTAGGCATCTGGAAGGGCACGAGCGCGGTTCCAAAAACCGTCGGCGTTTGCCGGCGGTTTTTTTTTGCGCGCTCTGCTCTCCACCCTACCGTGCGGGAGGCACACCATGAAACAGAATGAAGCAGGATCTTTCTGGGGCGGCATCGTCAAGTCCATGGGGTTGGTCTTTGGCGATATCGGCACAAGCCCTATATATACTTTGACGGTTGTATTTGCTCTTACCCGGCCCACCGAGGATCATGTTTTCGGTATTCTTTCGCTGGTCTTCTGGACCATGACCATCCTGGTGACAACCGAGTACGCCTGGCTTGCCATGCGTCTGGGACGCAAGGGCGAGGGTGGCGCTATCGTGCTCAAGGAAATCCTGTCCAAGCTCATAAAGCCAGGGCGACAGTTGACCTTCGTGGTGTTTCTCACCTACGTGGGGGTCTGTCTGCTGATGGGTGACGGCGTCATAACCCCGGCCATCTCTATTCTTTCCGCCGTGGAAGGGATGGTGTTGATCCCTGGGCTGGCCGGATTGCCCCATGGGTACCTGGTGCTTATCGCCGCCAGCACCGCCGTCGGATTGTTTTTGGTCCAGTTCAGGGGCACTGACAAGGTGGCCGGAGCTTTCGGGCCGGTCATGCTCATCTGGTTCTCAGCATTGGCGCTCTCGGGTGTGGTGTCGATCGCCTCTTACCCCTCAGTGCTGCAGGCGGTAAGCCCCCACTATGCGGTGCAGTTTCTCCTTCATAACGGCCTGTCCGGTTTCATCGTCCTGTCGGAGGTGATTCTCTGCGCTACGGGAGGCGAGGCCCTCTATGCCGACATGGGGCACCTGGGGCGCAAGCCCATTGTGCGGGCATGGTCCATTGTCTTCTGGGCTCTGTACCTGAACTATCTGGGGCAGGGGGCCTTCATCCTTTCCCATCCCGATGCCAAAAACTATCTCTTCGGCATGGTACAGGGCCAGGCGCCGGTACTTTACATTCCGTTCCTGCTGCTGACCATAATGGCTACCATCATTGCCTCCCAGGCTATGATCAGTGGCGTCTTCTCCATTGTCTACCAAGGCATCACCACACGTATCCTGCCGCTGCTTAGGGTTGACTATACCTCCAGTCACATGAAGTCCCAGATTTACATCGGCTCAGTCAACTGGCTCTTGATGGTGGCGGTAGTTATTATAATGGTGGTATTCCAGCGGTCGGAGAACCTGGCTGCTGCCTATGGCCTGGCAGTTACGGGATCCATGGTAATCACCGGCATCATGATGATCATGATATTTTCCCGAACGACGGTCCGCTGGAAAGCACTGGTCGCGGCACTGGTCACCGCAGTGGACCTGCTTTTCTTCAGTGCTTGCCTCAGCAAGCTTCCCCACGGCGGCTACTGGTCCATCATCCTTGCACTGTTCCCCTTCGTCACCATCCTTGTCTGGACCAAGGGGCAGCGGGCCCTCTACCAGGCGCTGCGCCCCCTTGACCTGGAAACCTTTCTCGTCTCCTACGAGCAGATTTATGCCAAGGGACACAACATACCCGGTACCGGGCTGTTCTTCACCCGGGAAACCCCGGTGGTTCCACCCTATGTGTTCCACTCGATCATCAGGAGCAACATCATTTACGAACGGAATGTCTTTGTGTCGCTTATTCGGACCGACGATCCCTTCGGGATTAAAACGAAGCTGATCAAGAAACTGGGGACAGGGCTTGACGCCGTAGAGATCCGGGCCGGCTATATGGAGCGGGTAGTGCTTGAAGAACTCCTCCATGGACTCGGGATATCGGAAAAGGTCATATTCTACGGAATAGAAGAAATACTTACGGACAATCCCGTATGGAAACTCTTTGCAACCATCAAGCGACAGACCCCCAACTTCGTCCAGTTTTACAAGCTCCCGGCCGGCAAGTTGCAGGGGGTGGTGACCAGGGTGGAAATGTGAGTGCTTCACGGGCCGATTTCCGCCAATGCAGCAGAGAGGGATAATGCCCAAGGAATCAGTGTCTGACCCTTTGAGGAGCAGTGCAAAGGGCTGACGTTCATCCTGACTTGTGAGACAGGATGAACGGACGAGCACCTGGATCCAGCGTCCTTAACTTCCGTCGGGACTGGCATCCACCAGATGGACCGCCAGCTGTTCCAGTTCGGACAACAGCTGGCGATCCAGCTTCTTCAGCCATCGCTTCGGAATCCCGTCGATACCGTAGTAGCTCCCCGCCAGCATACCGCAAATGGCGCCGGTCGTATCGGCATCCCCCCCCTGATTGACGGTACCCACCAGGCATTCCTCAAAATCACGTCCCCGGAAAAAATAGTGGAATACCGTTGCCAGTGTGTCGGCAACGTACGCGGTGGCCAGCTTGCGATAGGGATCAAAACCGAACTGCTGATGGCCTGCCACGAGAGCGTCGACCTCTTTCCTGAGACGGTTTTTGGAAGCGCCCTGCAGGATCAGGTGCAGCATGCTGCCTATACAGAGACAAGCGGCATCGGACTGCACCTGGTTATGGGTCAACCTGGCCTGCTCAAGGGCATATTTTTTGAGAAGCCCACCATCGGGAAACGAGAGCAGGGCCGGCGGCAGCATGCGCATCACCGCGCCGTTGCCACCGTCCCACTCGTTATAGGGGGCGTCCAGGGTGCCGTGCAGCATGAATGAACGGATCCCTCTTCGGCAAGTGTCGCCGCAATCTACCGGGCGCGACTTGAGCCAGGCAGCAAACTCACGGGCAATAGCCTCCCGCGACCATCCCCCGGTTTTCACCACCGCACGGGCAATACAGAGCGCCATCTCGGTGTCATCAGTGACCTGTCCCGGTTTCAGGCGCAACCAGCCACCGCCGATGATCTCTCTGAAAACGCCATATTTGGCGGCTATCTCCGAAGCGGTCATGAACTCAACCGTGGCGCCCAGCGCATCACCGATCGCCATGCCTACAAAGGCGGCCCGTGCACGCTGTCTCAATTCCTCTGTGTCAAGATGGGGGGGCATGAACCGTTGACAAGCAAGGAGCGTTCCCGCAGACGCGAGGCGACAACTTTCAGCCGGTGACCGTTCGAACAGGTAATGTCGTTGTACTGCGCAGGGTGTGGCGCTGGCCTTCGCTTAAAATTAGTGCAACCGATATGAGTCGAAAATATCTGCCATCGTTTCCTCGTTGCGGGTGCACCGGATCGTGTAGATGTGCTGATAATTTAGGCAATGTGGGCCTGCGCTGGCGCGTAACTTACTTAAATTACTCAAAAACAAAAAATGGCACATTCTATGCCTAGTCATAGGTGACACAGGCAACGGCGCCTGCGGGGCTCATCCCCCGCGGCGCCGTTTTTCGTTTGAAAGGAGTGAGCCATGGCAAAAATCTGCGAACAGATGGAGAAGGTACAGGGGCATCCCTGTTTTGGCGGCGGGCAGCACAAGACCGGCCGGATGCATTTGGCGGTGGCTCCGGTCTGCAATATCAAGTGCGGCTACTGTACCCGCAAACATGACTGCGCCAACGAATCCCGTCCCGGCGTGACCAGCAGGCTGATGAATCCCCAGGAGGCACTTGACAAGGTACGGGAAGTGATGGCATCGCCCCTGCTGGGTCCGACCATGCGGGTGGTGGGTATTGCCGGCCCTGGCGACCCGCTGGCCAACCATGCGACCTTTGAGACCTTCAGGCTGGTAGGGAAGGAGTTTCCTGATCTCATGAAGTGCCTGAGCACCAATGGCCTGCTGTTGCCTGAATCGCTTGACCTGCTTGTGTCTCTTGGTCTGCACAGCCTGACGGTCACTATTAACGCGGTACAGGTAGCCACAGCTTCACGAATTTACCGTCATATTACCTACAACGGGATACGCTACACCGGCGAGGCAGCTGCCGAGATATTGCTGGCAAGCCAGTATGAAGGAGTGCAGCGCGCCTGTAAATTGGGGATGGTAGTGAAGGTGAATACGGTACTGATCCCCGGTGTCAACGATGCCGAGATTCCGCTGATCGCCGAACGAATCAAGGGGATGGGGGTCTTCGTGATGAACGTGATGCCGCTGATCCCCCAGGCGGAAATGGCCCATGTCCCGGCACCCTCCGATGCGTATCTTTCCCAGGTCAGGGATGCCAATGAGCGGATCATCGGGCAGATGCGGCATTGCAAGCAGTGCCGGGCAGACGCAATCGGCCTGTTGTAAGTATTTTGCCGTAGGACCATTTGAGAGTCACCCTTTGAAAGGCATTACCATGCAGATTACCCGTTTTACTCCCGGGGATATCGATCCATTTTTAGCCCTGGCGCAGGAGGAGGGGTGGATCAGCCATCGCCGTGAACTGGCTTTTCTGCTGGAATGCACGCCGGAAGCCTGTCTGGCCTGCCATGGGGAAGGCGGTCCGGTCGGCTTTGTGACGGCGGTCCGACACGACCGTTCCGGCTGGATCGGCAACCTGCTGGTAGGAGAAACGAATCGGGGGCGCGGTATCGGCACTGCTCTGTTCAGGCAGGCCACGGAGAAACTGGAACTGAGCGGTGTCACCACCGTCTGGCTGACCGCTTCCCCGGCTGGACGGCCGATTTACGAGCGCTTCGGGTTCAGGAGCTGCGACCGGATCCGGCGCTGGGAATATTCCGGCAGCGCTGCAGAACAGGCCGCGCCGAGGCCAGAGACCGGTTCCGTCTGGCAGGAGATCGACTCCCTGGGCTGGGGCGATACCCGCAAGGAACTGCTTGCCTATGCCGCCGCAGGCGGCAGCGTCATCGGCGGAGAGCAAGGCTTTTTGATGCTGCAGCGCCTGGGCAACGGCCACCAGATCGGTCCTTTTGGCGCCCTGAACGGTGAGACCGCGGAGGGCTTGCTGGTGAAGGCGCTGGCAACAGGAGGAAGGTTGGTGCTGGACGTGCCGGCCTCCAACCGGATTGCGGAACGGCAGCTGGTAACCCACGGGTTTAAGGCAGTCGGCGAGGTGGAACTGATGTATGCCGGTCAGCCGCCGGAGTACCACCCGGAACATATCTTCGGATTGGCTTCACTGGGGAGCATTGGGTAGGCAAAGGAATCAGCCATGACCACTACAAACACCATCATTATAGACGACACCACCCTGCGGGACGGCGAACAGACCGCCGGGGTGGTCTTTTCCCTGCGTGAAAAACTGGCCATTGCCCGCTTGCTGGATGCCATCGGCGTGCAGGAGATCGAGTGCGGCATCCCGGCCATGGGTGAGGAGGAGCGTGACAGCATCCGTGCGCTGGTGGAGCTGGGGATGTCGGCCCGCCTCCTGACTTGGAATCGCGCACTGGTCTCCGAGATACGCGCCAGTATGGAGTGTGGCGTCAGTGCGGTGGATATTTCGCTGTCGGTCTCGGACCAGATGATCTTCCGCAAGCTGAAGAAGGACCGGGCGGCAGTGAAGGAACAGCTTAAGGTGGCGCTTGGTTTTGCCAAGGAGCACGGCCTGTACGTCTCGGTAGGAGGGGAGGACGCCAGCCGGGCCGACCCCGGCTTCCTGGTGGAGCTCCTGCAGATCACGCGTGAGCTGGGCGGTGACCGCTTCCGTTTCTGCGACACCCTCGGGATTATGAACCCCTTCAGCATCTACGACATAATTGCCCGGCTCCGGGCAGCTGTACCGGAAGTTGAAATCGAGGTCCATACCCACAACGATTTGGGGATGGCCACTGCCAATGCCATTGCCGGCATCCGGGCCGGCGCCCGTTTTGTGAATACCACCGTCAACGGCCTGGGGGAACGGGCCGGCAACGCTGCCCTTGAGGAAGTGGTCATGGGGCTCAAGCATTCCTGTGGTATTGAAACCGGCATCGAGACCCACCGCTTCCGGGAACTGTCGCTGATGGTGGCCAAGGCATCATGCCGGGTCCTTCCGACCTGGAAGGCGGTGGTCGGCGAGCGGGTCTTTGCCCATGAATCCGGCCTGCACGCCGACGGCGTGCTGAAAGACCCCCACAACTACGAGGGCTTCGATCCCGCCGAGGTGGGGCTGACACGCCAGATTGTGGTCGGCAAGCATTCCGGCGCCAGCGGGGTGATTGAACGTTATCTTAAACTGGGGATCATCCTTTCCCGCGATGATGCAACCTTGTTACTGCCGGTGGTACGGCATGAAGCCCTTCGCCACAAACGCGATCTGAAGGATCGCGAATTGATGAAGATCTACCTCGACGGTGTCGAACTGCTCAGGGAGGCTTGACTCATGTGTACAGAGGGAAAGGCGTATGTACCTATTGCTGAAGCGGCCCGTCTCCTGGCCACCACCGAGACGCGGGTGCTGATGATGCTGAAAAGAAACGAGTTGCCCGGCAGACATGATGATGACGGCTGGCATGTCGATCAATCAGCCTTAAAGCTGTGCGGGCAGCCCAAACCATCGGATATCCTCAAACCGGGTTGTGGCGGCGGCTGTGACGGCTGCGGTGCTCACTGACCGGGAGGTTGCAATGGGTGTTATTGTCAAGGCTTCTGACCTTAAGTTCAAGTACCCGCGTGACACAAACCGTCGCGATGAGCCAAAGTTCTCCGGACTGCCTGATCCGGCCCCTTTCAACCGTGATGATCTCTACGAGATCCTGCCGGTCATGAACGCGGCAATGGATGAACTCGGCACAGACGACGGCCATGTGCTGCATCTGCTGGAAGATCTGTTGAACGTCATGCCCGGTTTCGTCGCCACCCGTGGAGACGTTTTCAGCTACCTGGTCGGTTCGGCACAGGATCACCTGCGACCGTAGGCAGTTACGCGGAGCAGTCAGCGTGTACTGCTCAGATTTTACGCATCCCTGTCTGCTCCCTGGCACCATCGACCAGGTAAATCGTATACAAGATAGACTTTGAGCTACGGTAACATGCTTGAATAACAGGTAAAATATACTCTATAGGTGTTTGGCACGACCTGTGCTAGATGAAAGAACAAACAAGACAACTAACACGTATCAAGGCAACGGCGCTTTCTGATCCTCGGGATCAGGGCGCCGTTTTTCGTTAATCCCAGTAACCCCAAAAAGGGTTGCCGGTTCGGAAATGGATCATGCATCAGCGAGGGGCAGGCATCAGAGGCGTACAGTGTGGTACGCAGTGGATGTTTCCAGCACGCATGATGCACGGGACATGACGAGGCGGCAGACCCGAGAGAAAAAGGAGATTACCATGAGACAGATCGCGATTTACGGCAAAGGCGGCATCGGCAAATCAACCACAACCCAGAATCTGGTGGCAGGGCTGGCTTACCTCGGCAAGAAGATGATGATAGTCGGCTGCGATCCCAAGGCCGACTCTACCCGTCTGATCCTCCATGCCAAGGCGCAGAACACGGTCATGGACCTGGTGCGGGAGCTGGGGACGGTCGAGGACCTGGAGCTGGAAGATGTCATGAAGATCGGCTACGGCGACACCAAGTGCGTCGAATCCGGCGGTCCGGAACCGGGCGTCGGCTGTGCCGGCCGCGGCGTCATCACCGCCATCAACTTCCTGGAAGAAAACGGTGCCTATACCGATGATCTCGACTTCGTCTTCTACGACGTTCTCGGTGACGTTGTCTGCGGCGGGTTCGCCATGCCGATCCGCGAAGGGAAGGCCGAAGAGATCTACATCGTCTGTTCCGGCGAGATGATGGCCATGTATGCGGCCAACAACATTGCCAAGGGTATCCTCAAGTACGCATCGAGCGGCAAGGTCCGTCTTGGCGGCCTGATCTGCAACGCCCGCAAGACCGACAAGGAGTTCGAACTGGTCAGCGCCCTGGCCGCGAAGCTCGGCACCCAGATGATCCACTTCGTCCCCCGCGATAACCAGGTGCAGCGCGCCGAAATGCGCCGCATGACGGTCATCGAGTACTCGCCTGAGCATCCGCAGGCCCAGGAGTACCGCACCCTTGCCGAGAAGATCCTGAACAACAAGATGTTGGTGGTACCGACCCCACTTGAGATGGAAGAGCTGGAAGATCTGCTGATGGAATTCGGCATCATGGAAGCAGAGGATGAGGCGGTCGTCGGTGTGGCTGAAGCGGCAGCGAAGTGATGTCCAAACGCTTTTGCGCCATCTCGGCTCCAGGCTACGGATCATCGCTGTGCGGCGTAGCGCTGTTTATGCCCGAAGTTTGGGTGCTACGCCTCCGCCGAAATCCTTGCCTGAACCCGACCTGACATCAAAATCGTTCGTCCATGAGAAAACAAACGCAAGGGGCGTACGGCGTGTACCCTCGACAGGAGATGTATATGTCACATCCAATAAAGAAAGTAGAAGGCATTACCAAGGAATCGACCCAGGAGATGATCGACAAGGCCCTTGAAATCTATCCGGACAAGGCCAAGAAGAAGCGGGTTCCCCACTTGGCTCCCAATGAAGGCGAAGGGGCCTGCGTCAAGTCCAACCGTAAGACCATCCCCGGCGTGATGAGTGCCCGCGGTTGCGCCTATGCCGGCGCCAAAGGGGTCGTCTGGGGTCCGATCCGCGACATGGTGCATGTTTCCCACGGGCCGGTCGGCTGCGGCTATTACTCCTGGGGGACCCGGCGTAACCTGATGTCAGGGATCAACGGGGTGGATCAGTTCGCCATGCAGTTCACTTCCGACTTCCAGGAAAAGGATATCGTCTACGGCGGCGACAAGAAGCTCAAAACGCTGCTCCAGGAAGCCAAGGAGCTCTTCCCGCTCGCCAAGGGGATCTCGGTCCTCTCCGAATGCCCGGTTGGTCTGATCGGCGACGACATCAACTCGGTGGCCAAGGCCTCTGCCAAGGAGCTCGACATCCCGATCATCCCCTGCAACTGCGAGGGTTTTCGCGGCGTTTCCCAGTCGCTCGGCCATCACATCAGTAACGATACGATTCGTGACTATATCATCGAGACCCGCGAGTTCCCCGAACCGATCGGGCCGTATGACATCGCACTGATCGGTGAGTACAACATCGGCGGCGACGCCTGGTCGACGAAACCGCTGCTGGAAGAGTGCGGCTTCAACGTCAAGTCTGTCTGGACCGGGGATGGCGAGATGGAGAAAATCGCC
Source organism: Geobacter sp. (assembly GCA_003574885.1). Lineage (GTDB taxonomy): Bacteria > Desulfobacterota > Desulfuromonadia > Geobacterales > Geobacteraceae > Geomobilimonas. Next base: position 30,312 of record PJFC01000003.1, on the reverse strand, counting down.
GCCACCCATCAGGTAAAACTCAACGTCATCCATTGCTACCGCTCCATGAACTACATGTGCAAGGTGATGGAAGAGAAGTACGGCATCCCCTGGATCGAGCTCAACTTCTTCGGCCCGACCAAGATCAGGAACAGTCTGCGCAAGCTGGCCGAACTGTTCGACGACTCAATCAAGGAGAAAGTGGAGGCGGTCATCGCCAAGTACGATCCGCTCATGCAGGCGGTTATCGACGAGTACAAGCCGCGCCTTGAGGGGAAGAAGGTCATGCTCTACGTCGGCGGTCTGCGCCCCCGGCACACGGTCAACGCTTACGAGGACCTGGGGATGGCAGTGGTTGGCTCAGGCTACGAGTTTGCCCACGGCGATGATTATGAGCGGACCTCCCCGGAAATGCCGGAGGCTACCGTCATTTACGATGACATCACCGAGTACGAATTCGAACAGTTTGCCGACACCCTGAAGCCTGACCTGATCGGCAGCGGTATCAAGGAGAAGTACCTGTTCCAGAAGATGGGGATCCCGTTCCGGCAGATGCACAGCTGGGATTACTCCGGGCCGTATCATGGCTACAAGGGATTTCCGACGTTTGCAAGGGATGTGGACATGGCGATCAATAGCCCCACCTGGTCTCTGGTCAAGGCACCGTTTTAGGTAGGCGACGCCCGCTTTTGGGCCATCTCGGCGTTTCCTTCGTCATCGCTTGTGCGGCGTAGCCCCGCTACGCCTCCGCGCTCTTCCTCGGAAGCCACCGACCTGACCTCAAAATCAGACGCCCTTAGGTAAATGCAAAAAGAAAATAATGGTGGTGTGACGGATGAGTCTCTCACCAAAGGAGTTATATCATGGCAAACAATCTTGGATTAGCAGTGAAGCCCGTAACCGAGACCCCCGTGGAGGAGGTCGAGCGGGTTGCGGCCTGGATCAACACCGAAGAATACAAGGACAAGAACTTTGCCCGGACCTCACTGGTCATCAACCCGGCCCATGCCTGTCAGCCGCTGGGCGCCGAGCTGGCCGCCCATGGCTTCGAAGGGAGTCTCCCTTTCGTCCACGGCTCGCAGGGGTGTGCCTCCTACTACCGTTCCACCATGAACCGTCATTTCCGTGAACCGGCACCGGCAGTCTCCGACTCCATGACCGAGGACGGCGCGGTGTTCGGTGGCCAGAACAACCTGCACGAGGCTCTGGAAAACGCCTATGCGCTCTACAAGCCGAAGATGATGCCGATCTTCACCTCCTGCATGCCGGAGATCATCGGCGACGACCTGACCGCTTTCATCAAAAATGCCAAGAACAAGGGGTGCGTGCCACAGGATTTTCCGCTTCCTTACGCCAACACGCCGAGCTTCAACGGTTCCCACATCCACGGCTACGATGCCATGCTCCTCTCCATCCTGCAGACCCTGACGGAAGGGAAAGCGGTGGAAGGGCGTTGCACCGGTAAATTGAACCTGATCGCCGGTTTTGACGCCAACACCGGCAACTACCGCGAGTACAAGCGGATACTGAAAGAGTTCGGCATCCCCTATACCTTGCTGGCCGATATTTCCGAAACATTCGATTCCCCTCTGGACGGTCATTACCGGATCTATCCCGGCGGCACCAAGCTGGACGACGCGGCTGATTCCATCAACGGCAAGGCGACCATTACCCTGGGCCCCTATGCAACGGCCAAGACCTTCACCTGGATCAAGGATAACTATGCCGGCAAGCATGTGGCAATGCCGACCCCGTTCGGGATCACCAAGACCGACGCATTCCTGATGAAGATCTCCGAGCTCTTTGGCAAGCCGGTTCCCGAGTCGCTCAAGGCCGAGCGGGGCCGGGCCCTTGACCTTATGACCGACGCCCACCAGTACATCCACGGCAAGAAGTTTGCTGTCTACGGTGACCCTGACTACCTCCTGGGTTACGTTTCCTTCCTCCTGGAGATGGGGGCAGTCCCCTATCACATCCTCTGCTCCAAGGGGACCAAGAAGCTGGAGAAGGAGATCCAGGCCCTGCTCGATGCCTCCATGTACGGCAAGGAAGGCAAAATCTACATGAACAAAGACCTCTGGCACCTGCGGAGCCTCATCATGACCGATCCTGTGGACGCCATGATCGGCGAGACACACGGCAAGTTCGCGGCCCGCGACGCCAAGATTCCGCTTTTCCGCTTCGGGTTTCCGATCTTCGATCGGGTCAATCTGCACCGTGTTCCGCTGGTCGGCTACCAGGGAGTGACCAACATGCTCTCGACCATCTGCAACAAGTTCATCGATATTACGGATGAGACTTGTGAAGACCGATTCTTCGAGATGATGCGCTGATCTCCGTGCGGCCCTGCCCCGCGGAAACTTTTTTCAAGGTGTAGTCTGGGTCGCTCCCCATGCTGCAGAAAAGTTGGACCTCCTTCTAATGGGATTACATGGCGGCAGCGATGTCCCATGTAATCCACTTTTTCCCTGAACCGAATTGAGGTGCCCCATGGCGAAGCCCGACTGGTACGATACAACCGATTGTGAAACCCACGACGCCGGTGCCCCCAAATTCTGCAAGAAATCGGAGCCGGGAGAAGGGACCGAGCGCTCCTGTGCCTATGACGGCGCCCGCGTGGTGCTGATGCCGATTACCGATGTCATCCACCTGGTGCACGGCCCCATTGCCTGCGCCGGCAACTCCTGGGACAACCGGGGTGCCCGCTCCAGCGATTCCCAGCTTTACCGCCGAGGCTTTACAACCGAAATGCTCCAGAACGACGTGATCTTCGGCGGCGAAAAGAAGCTCTACAAGGCGATTCAGGAGCTGGCGGGACGCTATCCCGAGGCGAAGGCAATTTTCGTTTACGCAACCTGCGTGACCGCCATGACCGGCGACGACATCGAAGCGGTCTGCAAGGTGGCGGCGCAGAAGGTATCCATCCCGGTGATCCCGGTCAACACCCCCGGCTTCATCGGCGACAAGAACATCGGCAACCGGCTGGCAGGCGAAGTGCTGTTCAAGCACGTCATCGGCACTGCCGAACCGGCATTCACCACCGATTACGATATCAACCTGATCGGCGAGTACAACATCGCCGGTGACCTGTGGGGGATGTTGCCGCTCTTCGACAAGCTCGGGATCCGCATCCTCTCCTGCTTCAGCGGTGACGCCAGGTTCGAGGATCTGCGTTACGCCCACCGGGCCAAGCTGAACGTGATCATCTGCTCCAAGAGCCTCACCAATCTTGCCAAGAAGATGCAGAAGACCTATGGCATGCCCTATCTTGAGGGGTCGTTCTACGGCATGACCGACACCGCCAAGGCGCTGCGGGATATCGCCCGGGAGCTGGACGATATCGTCGGGGGGCTGGAAAAGCGGGTGATGCAGGATCGGGTTGAGAAGCTGCTGGAAGAAGAAGAGCCCCGCTGCCGGGAACGGCTTGCCCCCTACAAGGCGCGGCTGGCCGGAAAGCGCGCGGTACTCTTCACCGGCGGGGTCAAGACCTGGTCCATGGTTAACGCCCTGGCCGAGCTGGGGGTAGAGATCCTTGCAGCCGGCACCCAGAATTCGACCCTGGAAGACTTCTACCGGATGAAGGCGCTGATGCACCAGGATGCCCGGATCATCGAGGATACCAGCACCGCCGGGCTCCTGTCGGTCATGTACGACAAGATGCCGGACCTGATCGTGGCCGGCGGCAAGACGAAATTCCTGGCGCTGAAGACCAAGACACCGTTTCTCGACATCAACCATGGCCGTTCCCACCCCTACGCCGGGTACGAAGGGATGGTCACCTTTGCGAAACAGCTGGACTTGACGGTGAACAACCCCATCTGGCCAGTGCTCAACGGCAAGGCGCCTTGGGAAAAGAGCGAGGATGCGCGGGAAGCGGATATCCTTCGGACGGCAGGGCTGGCGGCGCGGCTCGATACGGAGGATGCAAAGGTCTCCCGGGTCAAGGTGCCGGTCAAAAACGCCACGGTGAACCCGCAGAAGAACTCTCCGGCCCTGGGGGCCACCCTGGCCTACCTGGGAATCGATCAGATGCTCGGATTGCTCCATGGTGCCCAGGGATGTTCCACCTTTATCCGGCTGCAGCTTTCCCGGCACTTCAAGGAGTCCATTGCGCTTAACTCCACGAGCATGAGCGAGGATACCGCCATCTTCGGTGGCTGGGAGAACCTGAAGAAGGGGCTTGGTCGGGTCATGGAAAAATTCACGCCCCGGGTGGTCGGCGTCATGACCTCGGGACTCACCGAGACCATGGGGGACGACGTGCGGAGCGCCATCGTCCAGTTCCGCCAGGAGCATCCGGAGCACGACGGTGTGCCGGTAATCTGGGCATCGACCCCCGACTACTGCGGCTCCATGCAGGAAGGATACGCGGCGGCGGTGACGGCGATCGTTTCGACCATTCCCGAGGGGGGAGTGACCATCGCCAACCAGGTCACTATTATCCCCGGCTGCCAGCTGACTCCGGCCGAAGTGGAGGAGATCAAGGAGAGCTGCGAGGCCTTCGGGCTCGATCCGCTGGTGATTCCGGACATATCCAACGCCTTGGACGGGCATATCGACGAAACCGTTTCGGCCCTCTCCGTGGGGGGCGTGTCGGTGGAACGGATTCGCCTTGCCGGGCGAAGCGTGGCGACCCTCTACTTCGGCGATTCCTTGGCCGAGGCGGCGGGGGAGATGCAGAAGAAATTCGCCATTCCGGCCTACGGTTTTACCTCCATCACCGGCCTGACCGAGTGCGACCTGCTGATGACGGTCCTTGCCGCCATCTCCGGCAGGCCGGTACCGGAACGCTTCCGCCGCTGGCGGAGCCGCCTTATGGATGCCATGGTCGACTGTCACTACCAGTTCGGCCTGAAGAAGGTCGCTCTGGCCCTGGAGGCCGATCACCTGAAGGGGATGACCACCTTCCTCGCCGGCCTCGGCTGCCATATCCAGGCCGCCATTGCCGCCACCCGGACCCGGGGGCTGGACCAGCTGCCGGTGGATAACCTCTTCGTCGGCGACCTGGAGGACCTGGAGGGTGTCGCACAGGGCGCCGACCTGCTGGTGGCGAATTCCAATGGAAGGCAGGCGGCGGCGAAGCTGGGGATCAAAGCGCACCTGCGGACCGGCCTGCCGGTGTTCGACCGCCTCGGCGCCCACCAGAAGATGTGGGTGGGATACCAGGGGACCATGAACCTGGTTTTCGAACTGGCCACAATTTTCCAGGCCAATGCGAAGGAAGCGCAGAAACTGGCGCACAACTGATTTATTGCTTTCTTACGTTGCGAGAAAGGTGGATGAGATCATGAGAATTGCATTTACCAGCAAGACCGGCGAGATGATCGACCAGCACTTCGGCATGTCGACGGAGTTTTACATCTGGGAGATCGGGCCGGATGAGGCGAGCTTCCAGGAGGTGCTCAAGGTGGGAGCTCATGGCCAGGACGAGGAGGACAAGATCGCCGCCCGGGCGCATATCCTCGGCGGCTGCGCCATCGTCTATACCATGGCTATCGGCGGGCCTGCGGCGGCAAAGCTGGTGGCACAGAAAATCCACCCGATGAAGACCAACACCGAGGTACCGGTGGCCGAGATTGTCGGCAAGCTGCAGGAAGTGCTGAAGGGTAATCCGCCGCCGTGGCTGAGGAAGGCGATGCATAAGGGCACCACCCCGGCGTTTGACGAAGAATAATAACAGGGACGCGGGACCGGGGACTGGTGACAAGCCTTTCGCTGGTACCCGGTCTCCGGTCACCAGTTACCAACAAACGGAGGATAGAACCATGGCTTACATTACCGGATTGAGAAGAGACAAGACCGAGTACACTCCCCAGTTCATCGTGGCGATCGATGAGGAAACCTGCATCGGCTGCGGCCGCTGCTTCAAGGTCTGCGTCCATGACGTGCTGGCGTTCGAGGAGCTGGATGAGGATGATTCGGCAAAAATGTTCATGAAAGTGGAGAACCCCGGCAACTGCATCGGCTGCCAGGCATGCGGCAGGACATGTTCCAAAAAATGTTTCACCTTTGAACCGGTTGTGGTTTAAACAGCTGTGGAGAGAACTCTTGTGCATCATAGTGCTGCCATACCTATGGGCGAAAAGTTTCGGGTTCTGGCAAGGCTTTGCGAGGAGGACGGCGGAGACGTGGTACCCAAACATCGGGCATAAACAGCGCCACGTCGCACAACGGACTCTGAAGCAAGACGAAGCCAGGTTCCGGAAATCTTCGTCCTTTAAAGAGGGATTATGTTGATTGCAGTTGCTTCCAAGGACGGCCTCACGATCAACCAGCATTTCGGCCATGCGGAGCGGTTCCTCATCTATGATGTGACTGCCGATGGCGTGAAGCTTGTTGACGAAAAAGTGGTCCAGCGTTACTGCTCCTATGATCAGGACCATCCCCTGCGGGCGCATGTGCTCCGGGCGATCGCAGATGCGCTGCACGGCTGCCGTGCCATCGTCTGTGCCCAGATCGGCCAGGGGCCGCAGATGGAAATGGAACGGCTGGGGTTTGACACGTTTGTTGCGGACGGGCCGATCAAGCCCATGCTGGCGGAACTGTCAAAAATATTCTGAAAAGTCAGGGGAGGAGAGGCTCCATCCCCGATCAGCGGTAATTGCTTCATACAACGGGGTATGGTCCATGCAAAGTCCGTCCTTCAATCTCTGTAATCTTCCTCCCTGGGTCATCGCCTCGCGTCATTTCAATGACAATCCCCAGTCGCTGGAGATCCAGGGGGTGCGGGAGGCCAATCGATTCCTGTTCAGGAAACTCAATGCCCTTTCCTCGGCCGAGGAAAGGGCTCTTGTCTTCAACGATTACATGTCGGTCAAGTTCCAGCTCCATCAATGGGAAAACCAGTCCACGGATACGGCAAAAAGGAGTATCCGGAACAGTTACCTCCGCTTTCTTCGCGGCTGGATGATGGACTCCAACTCTATCGAAGGAGCAGTGCTCAAGGGTTGGGTGGAGAGCCGCATCGGGCTCCCCCCTACTTTTCACAAAGTGTCCATCCCGGGTATCCACGGTGAGGAGTACATGGTCTTTGCCACTGACCGCATGAAAGGGTCTGCCCGGACCAACGCCATCAACTCACAACTCGATCTGCTCTATGAATACTGCCAGTTCGAACTGGCCAGGCGTCATCCCGACGACCGCCACATCACCCTCTTCCGCGGCACCAACGACGCCGACGATTACGAACTCCTGGAAGAGGCAGGGAACCGGGAGCAAATCGTCCGCCTGAACAACCTGATCTCTTTTACCTCTGACGAGGAACGTGCCTGGGAGTTCGGCGATACGGTATGGGAGATCAGGGCGCCATTGGCGAAGATTTTTTTCTTCAACGGCCTCCTTCCCAACAGTATTCTGAAGGGGGAAGGTGAGTACCTGGTGATAGGCGGCGAGTACAGAGTTCGCCGGATAATGTGCACGGTCTGACAAAAATATCTCCCGACGCCGCCCCGGATTATCATATGAAGGTGATGCACAACAAATGTGCCCCCTGATTACCGTCTCCGGGAAAAAGAAGACCCTTCCCGTGTAGTTGAAAAATCTCTCTCCATCTTTTCCTGGTTCCTCATATAGTTGCCGTATATACCATAGACTAATGGCTTACTGACATGGCCACTGAGTCGGGATTGTATTATTGCAAGCGTCCGGTTGTGTTTTCCTCCCCCCGTGTTACCGTATTAATCACCTGCAGGCATGCTGATACAAGATTATCTTCCCTGACATAATCCAGTTGTCGTCACAAATTGAACCGTTTGTATGAACTGACAAGGAGAGAATAATGTCTGACCTTAACGGCGTCATGATGCAGTATTTCCACTGGTACATTCCTTCAGACGGCACCCTGTGGAATTTTGCTGCATTCAACGCAACGGAAATTGCCGAAGCCGGCATCACGTCTCTCTGGCTTCCTCCCGCTTACAAGGGGATCGGAGGCGGTGCCGATGTGGGGTACGGGGTGTATGATCTCTACGATCTGGGAGAGTTCGATCAGAAGGGATCCATACGAACAAAATATGGAACGAAACAGCACTATATTGACGCAGTTGCAGCACTGAAAAAGGCGGGGGTGCAGGTGTACGCCGACGCCGTTCTCAATCATCGCATGGGAGCGGACAAGGCGGAACCGAGTCGTGCAACTCCCTATGCCAAGGGGGATCGCATCAATCCCAAGGGACCGCTGCGGGATATCAAATCCTGGACCCACTTCACCTTTCCGGGGAGAAAGGGGAAGTACTCGGATTTTGAGCTGCACTGGTGTCACTTTGATGCCGTTGATTACGAGGCTGACAACCCGACTGATTACGACACCGTATACCTGTTTGAAGGGAAGCAGTTCGACGACGAGGTCTCACTTGAATTTGGCAACTTTGCCTTCCTGATGGGGTGTGATCTTGATTGCCAGAGCAAGGAGGTCAGGGATGAGCTGATCCGCTGGGGGAAATGGTATCTGGATACCACGGGGGTCGACGGATTCCGGCTCGATGCCATCAAGCATATTGCAGCCTGGTTTTTCCCCGAATGGCACGATGCTCTCGAAAAGCATGCCGGCAAAGAACTGTTCATGGTAGGTGAGTACTGGGCAAACAGCCTTCCCGCCCTGCACTGGTACATCAATGAAGTCGGGGGGCGCCTGACGGTGTTCGATGTCCCGTTGCACTTCAATTTCTACGCGGCGGGGAAACTTGGTCGCAGTTATGACTTGAGGTTCATTCTGGACAACACGCTGGTGAAAGAGCGCCCTACCCATGCCGTCACGTTCGTTGATAACCATGATTCCCAGCCTCTCCAGGCACTGGAATCGTGCATAGAACCCTGGTTCAAACCGCTTGCGTACGCCATTACCCTTCTCCGTAAAGACGGCTACCCGTGCCTGTTCTTTCCGGATTACTACGGTGCCGAGTATGATGACAGGGGACGGGACGGGAACATGTACCACATAACCATGCCGTCGCACCGCTTCCTGATCGACAAGTTCCTCCATGCACGCCGGCATTTTGCCTACGGCCCCCAGTACGACTACTTCACTCACCCGAATACCATCGGGTGGACTCGTCTGGGTGATGGGGAACATCCAGGGGGCATGGCAGTGTTGATGAGCAATGGCGAAGATGGCTGGAAATGGATGGAGGTAGGGCAACGGAACGCCACCTACATCGACATCACCGGCCATGTAGGGACTCCTGTCGTGACCAATGGCGATGGGTGGGGGGAGTTCAGGTGCCCGGGGGGGAAGGTGTCGGTGTGGGTACAACCTCAGCCTTCGGGACGGTAGGCAGGATATTGGATTGTCGTACTATTGGCTGAATCCAGAAGTGCCTCAAGAATGAGCGCGCGTGCGCGCAGAAAGAAGGGCCGATGATGTCAACGATTACGGTAGTGGCAAAGCTCGTAGCCAGGAAAGATTCCCTTGAAGCAGTCAAAACGGAACTGCTGAAGCTCATTGAACCGACCAGGAGAGAACGGGGGTGCATTGAATACCGCCTGCATCAGGACAATGGTGATCCCGCCGTCTTCGTTTTTTACGAGAACTGGGAGAGTTCAGCCAGTCTGGAGAAGCACACAACCACCGATCATTACAAAGCCTACGTCAGCGCTGTCGATAGCCTTCTTGAAGGAAAAACCGTCAACAAAATGACACGGATCGTGTGAGACGGCCATGCCGGACCATGCGTTACCCTGCTATCTGCTCTCCCAGGAAAGGGCGAAACCGCTCCTGAAGAAGTCATTGTTGCGTCACGCCTTCCCATCCCTTATCAGTTTCAGAGCCCGCTCGCAGACGTTTTCCACGGTAAAACCGTATTCGCGCAGCACAACTTCGCCCGGGGCCGAGGTGCCGAAGCGCTCTACCCCGATCACATCCCCCTCCGTTCCAACGTAGCGGTGCCACCCCTGTGGAGAGCCCGCCTCTATGGCCAGTCGCCTGGCTATTCGGGGAGGGAGGACCCCGTCGCGGTATTCCCTGGGCTGTTCGTCGAAGAGCTCCCAGCTCGGCAGGGAGACGACACGGGCGCGGATGTTCTCAGCGGCGAGCTGTTCCCTGGCTGCTACCGCCAAAGAGAGCTCTGAACCGGTGGCGATGAGAATGATGTCGAGAGGCTCACCGGCTGTGTCGGCGAGAACGTACCCCCCCCTCAACAGCCCCTCGGCAGGGGCTAAGTTCTGCCGATCGAGGGTGGGGAGGTTCTGCCGGGAGAGGACCAGGGCCACCGGACGGTTACTCATTTTCAGGGCCGCCTGCCAGGCGACAGCCGCTTCGTTGGCGTCGCCCGGACGGATAACGACCAGGTTCGGGATCGCCCGGAGCGCGGCGAGCTGTTCAACCGGCTGGTGGGTGGGGCCGTCTTCGCCGAGTGCGATGCTGTCGTGGGTGAAGATCTGGATGACGTGGAGACCCATGAGAGCCGCCAGGCGAAGGGAAGGGCGCATATAGTCAGAGAAGGTGAGAAAGGTGGCGCCAAAGGGAATGGCACCACCGTGGGCGGCAATGCCGTTCATGATCGCTCCCATTCCGTGCTCCCGCACGCCGAAATGGATGTTGCGCCCGCCATAGCCCCAGGTGTCACCGATTGCACCCTGCCAGTCGACAGGGACCAGGGCCGGGTTCTGGAAATCCCCCAGTCCGGCCAGGGCCGTGTGGGTCGATGGGTCAAGGTCCGCCGAGCCGCCTATGAGCTGCGGGAGACGTGGGGCGATTGCGTTCATTACTTTCCCTGCGGCAACACGGGTCGCGATTCCCTTCTGGTCAGGGGGGAAGCAGGGGATCGATTCCTCCCACCCTGCGGGAAGCTCTCCCGCCATCACCTTGCGAAGCTCCGCGGCCGGTTCGGGAAATTCCCCGTCGTAGGCGGAAAGCCTCTCGTGCCATGATGCCTCAGCCATCCGTCCCCGTTCAACCGCCTCCCGGAAATGGCGGAGAGCTTCCTCCGGTAGGTTAAACAGCGGCTCCGCCGGCCAGCCAAGGTGCTCCTTGGTGAGCCGCACCTCCTCCGTGCCCAGGGGCGAGCCATGTGCATCGAAGGTGTCCTGCTTGTGGGGCGAGCCGTAGCCGATGTGGGTCCGGACGAGTATGAGGGAGGGACGGGCTGTTTCCGTACGTGCGGCATCCAGGGCGGCGTGGATTGCTATCAGGTCGTTGCCGTCGTCGACCGTCTGCACGTGCCAGCCGTACGCCGCAAAACGCCCTGCGCGGTCTTCGGTGAAAGCGAGATCGGTGGCGGCTGCCAGGGTTATCCTGTTATCGTCGTAGAGGCAGATTAACTTGCCGAGGCCCAGATGGCCAGCCAGGGAGGCTGCCTCCGCGGCGACCCCTTCCATCAAGTCGCCGTCACCGGCGATGCAGTATGTGAAGTGGTCGATCACCGTGTTGCCGGGGCGGTTGTAGCGGGCGGCAAGCCATGCCTCGGTGATAGCCATACCGACAGCATTGCCGAATCCCTGGCCAAGTGGACCGGTGGTTGTTTCTACCCCTGGGGTGATCCCTCGTTCCGGGTGGCCGGGGGTCTTGCTACCCCATTGACGGAACCGTTCTATTTCCGCGAGGGGGAGATCGTAGCCGGTGAGGTGGAGCAGGGCATAGAGGAGCATGGAGCCGTGTCCGGCCGAGAGGACGAAGCGGTCACGGTTGAACCAGTCGGGGTTTGCCGGGTTGTGCCGGAGAAAATGGGTCCAGAGGACGTAAGCCATGGGGGACGCCCCCATCGGCATCCCCGGATGGCCGCTGTTGGCTTTCTGTATTGCGTCAACCGCAAGGAAACGGATGGTGTTAATGCAAAGCCCGTCCAGTGCGGACGGAAATAGTTCCTTCACGGTGATTCTCCTTTTGTTGCACGGACTCTCGGGAATTCCCCCCGACACGGGCAACTCTTGCTCATGTCAGCAAAAGTTTCTCAGATATTCGGGATCGGTGCTCCAGCTGATGCACGATACCGGGCAGGCATCGACGGCCCCGCTCTGGATTTCATCCTCGGGCGCGCCGTCGGGGTCGAAGCATTCAGCCTTATTGTCGTCATCGAAGCGGAATACGTCGGGAACATTGCCAACGCAGAGCCCGCAACTTATGCATACTTCCTTGTCAACCAATGGTGCCTTTTTCATGACGGTCTCCTCCTTGTGTGGGTGGTTGTCACGGTCCCAGGTGTGGGACTCGACCGCTCCCTGTGGAGTTAAGATTACTACTCTTCCAAGGGAATACAAATCTGCTTCAATTGGCTTTTTATAATTGTTTTTGCCTGATGCCGCTTCTGGTCTGGCGGATAAGAATTTGCAGTCTATTGGTGTTCTAGTCATGACCTTAATAGAATTACTATGGCGTGATTGTTGCTGCAAAAACTGGAAACGCTCTTTTATATTTCCAAGACATACCGCATATTGTAAATATCATTAAAACTATTGTTTTTGCAGCAAGTTAGTGGTAATTAGTGTAACCAGTATTAAAATCCGGATAACGATGAGTATGTTAATTAATTTCTCTGTAATATCTTGACTTGATACGAGCCGAATACGGTTACACCTTTACTCCTCTCCTATGACGGGATCAGCTATGAAGGTCGTCAAGGGAAACGCACTCCTCGCCTTTATGGCGTCGCGGGCATAAACCAGCAAATGATACAGCAGGAGCTAACATGTATGTCTATGTACGGGTAAAATTCACCCTGGCACTCATCCTGTCGTGCCTCTGGACGCTCACCTCCATCTACCTCGCGATCCCTTGGTATGTAGGCCTGTCTGCCCGGATGTACCATCCTCTGCCGGCATTGATCGTGCTGGGACTCGCCATCATACCGGGATGGGCGATGTCCTTCATGATCTTTTCCCTGCTCCTTGACCGACGGCCCAGGTACGTCGAGAAGCCGTTCGTCGCTCCGCCGCTGACATTGCTCATTGCTGCCTACAACGAAGAGGACAAGATCTTCGATACACTCATGTCCGTCTGGCTCCAGCAGTACCCGGCACAAGTGCGGGTAGTGGTCATTGATGACGGTTCGACGGATCGGACCGCCGAGAAGGTCATGGAGTTCATCCAGCAGTACCCGACAACGGGCAAGACCTTCGAACTGATCCGTCATCAGGAAAACAAGTGCAAGGCCGCCGCCCTCTCTACGGGACTGGCAACGGTGACGACCGAGTTCGTCATCACTATCGATGCGGATTCCTACCTCTACGAGAAAGCAATCGAAAACCTGGCCAGGAACATCGTGCTCGGTCCGAAACAGACGGCCGCCGTGGCGGGAAACGTCCTGGTCCGCAATTCCCGGGAAAACATGATGACCAAGCTCCAGGAATGGGACTATTTTCATGGCATTGCCGTCATCAAGCGGGTGCAGTCCCTGTACCAGGGAACCCTCGTGGCCCAGGGGGCTTTCTCCATCTATCGCACCGCAGCCGTAAAACGACTCAATGGCTGGCCCCCGAAAATCGGAGAAGACATCGTCCTCACCTGGGGCCTGCGCGACCTGGGATACAGGGTCGGCTATGCCGAAAACGCCTTCTGCTTCACCATGGTCCCGGAGACGTACCGACAGTTCTTCCGGCAGAGAAAGCGCTGGTCGCGCGGCCTCATCGAGGCGTTCAAGTCCTACCCCTCGACCCTGGTCAAGGTCAGGATGAACTCGCCCTTCATCTGGTACAATCTCTTCTTTCCGCTGGTCGATAGCGCCTACCTGCTCTTCTTCCTGCCGGGACTGATCGCCGCGGTCTTTTTCAAGAACTACCTCATCGTCGGCATGATGACGGTGCTCCTCCTCCCCCTTGCCCTTATTGCCAACGGACTCTTCTACTGGCAGCAGAAAAGGATATTCTCGGAGCATGGACTGAAGGTGAGGATGAATCCCTTCGGGTTTTTTGTCTACCTGCTCGGCTATCAGGCAATCATGGCTCCGGCGACAGTTACGGGGTACCTGAGTGAAATTCTGAACATGGCCAAAAAATGGGGGACCAAATAATGAGACCGATCGAACTATTGACGGTACTGATGCTGATCATCCCCACCTGTGCGTATGCATGGCAGCAACATGATGTGGAGGTCAGATCGGAAATCTTCAACGACAACGACGGCACCCACAGCCTCGAGTTGGACCAGGTTTTCCACGGGAAGGACAAGACGACGAAGGTTGGTGTCGGTGCTACCCAGACCATCATCGATGAATCGGGGGGGAGCAGAATTTTTGCGGGTGGGTTGGTGGAGGGATACAAGAAGCTGGACAACGTCGACTTTACGGGGCAGCTGAAACTTCTTGCCTGGAACGGTGAGTTCAAGACTCCCCTTTCCTTCGGCTCATCCCAGACTGTTGGACCATTCCGCCTTGAGGAGAGCATCGACCATGGTACCATCGACTCGGTGAAGGCCTATGATGCGCGCATAGACTACTGGTCCGCCGGTGGCTCACTTGACTGGGAACTGGTGAAGAACTTCACCATCACCGGCGGGTACTGGCACCGCTGGTCGTCCGACGACAACAGCCGCGACCTTTACGTCGGGAGGGCCGTCTACAGTTTTACTGACAATTTCCATGCCCAGTACCGGTACCGGGGAATAAGGAACAATGAGCGAGTCCCGGAGTATTACAGCCCACAGCACTTCGACCAGCACGCCCTCCTCTTCGGTTACGCCGACTCATTCTTCGACAGACTCAGGTTAAGGATATGGGCAGGCCCCGTCTCCCAATACGATGGCTACACGACGCACATCGGAGCTCTCGAAGACGTGCGCGTAACCTGGAGGATCGACGATCACTGGCTGATCGCGGCCCGGGCCGAGGCGAACCAGGTCGGTTCCGGCTATCAGTATATCTATTCCACCATCGGCATCACCTATGACTTCTAACTCAGAGCAGGACCACCAGCACTTGTAAACGAGTGAATCAGCCGACAGCGTGCTGCCATCGAATTGCAGGAGCTGACCCGCCGTCAGAAGGGTGGGTGGCTTGAAAAGTACCTGGTTGCCCGGTTAAGAAACTTCTACCGAAATAACGTTCACACCCATGCTGACCGGGGCCAACCGGTCAGCATGGAACCTTCCTCTATTCCGACACATCCGGTAAATGCCCCCCGAGGAATTCCTTTCGAACCCCTCCTGTGCCAAATTACCTGTCTCTGCTGATACTTTTCGATATTCACCATCCGTCACGGTGATGTCGGCCGGGCGGTTTCCTCTGTTCGTTTTCTGGTCCCTTTCCTTTGTCTCCCCTCCGACGAGCCTATAAATTTACGTCTGGCTGTTGATACATCCTGCATCCGCTCCGATTCGACCTGAGCGACAATATTTCAGCAATGTCCTTTTCTCCGGGCTACGTTCAACTGCCGTTTTCGGTGTAAATGTTTAGTGCTGGAAAATATTTTTACTAAAAATAAAAGTGTCGACACTTTATAGTTGACACCTGTCAGTGTGGGAGTATTATGACAAAAAATCAAGAAAAACAAAAAAGGTGTCGACATATTATGGCAAGTTCCCCTTTTGATAATGATTCATCATCATTGACGTTGTCCGACCGGATATTCGAGCAGATCCAGACCGGGATTGTGAAAGGAGACATTCCCGCCGGGAGCAAGATTTCCGAGCCGGAGATGGCCAAAGCATACGGCATCAGCCGTGGCACTCTGCGGGAGGCATTGAGCCGCCTCGAAGAACGGCAGCTTGTGGTGCGTGCCCCGAACCATGGCGCGCGGGTCGTTACCCTGTCCTATGAGGAACTGGTTGATATTTATCAGGTGCGCGAAGCTCTGGGTGGCCTGGCATGCGGCCTTGCCGCACGGAATATGACCGATGCAGAGATCGACGATCTGAAAAAACTGCTCGATGAACATGAGCAAAGTATCAACGAGGACCAGGGGCTTTCCTACTATCAGCAGGAAGGGGAACTTGATTTTCATTACCGCATTCTCCAGGGGAGCCGTAACAAAAAGGTCCTGAGTATTCTGGATGGCGGCCTCTACCAGCTGATGCGCATGTACCGGTACCAGTTCAGTACCTCCACTCCGCGCCCTCTGCAGGCGCTCAAGGAGCACCGCAGGATAGTCGAGGCGCTTGAAGAAAGGGATGCCGAGCTGGCGGACCTGTTGATGCGCCGTCATATAAGATCCGCCCGCTTGAGCATTGAAGAACGGCAAAGAAACTCACAGGAGCAGAAGGGGTAACCTGATGTGTGACAGAAAATCACCGGGATATCGTTTCCGCGCGGCAATCAGCGATCAAAAGCCTTTGCAGATTGTCGGCACCATCAATGCCTACTGTGCCATGCTGGCGGAGAGAGCGGGACACAAGGCGATCTATCTTTCCGGAGCTGGGGTGGCGAATGCGTCGTACGGCCTTCCCGACCTCGGAGTGACATGCCTGAGCGATGTGCTGGAGGATGTCCGGCGCATCACCGGCGCCTGCGAACTTCCCCTGCTGGTCGACATCGACACCGGTTGGGGAGGGGCATTCTCGGTCGGTCGTACCATCAGGGAAATGATCAGGGCGGGTGCGGCTGCCGTTCACATCGAGGACCAGGTGTCTCCCAAGCGCTGCGGACATCGTCCGAACAAGGTGCTGGTTTCGAGGCAGACCATGGTCGACCGGATAAAGGCGGCGGTGGACGCCCGGACTGACCCGGATTTCAGCATCATGGCCAGGACAGACGCCCTGGCGACAGAGGGGTTTGGTGCCGCGATCGAGCGCGCCTGCCTCTGCGTCGAGGCGGGCGCGGACAGTGTCTTTGCCGAAGCCATGACCGATCTGGCAATGTACCGCATGTTTGCCGATGCCGTCGGTGTGCCCCTCTTGGCCAACATGACCGAATTCGGCCAGACACCCTGTTTCACCAGAGAGCAACTGGCGGAAGCGCGGGTCAGCATGGTGCTGTACCCCCTGAGTGCGTTCCGTGCCATGAGCAGGGCAGCACTGAACGTATATGAGACGATTCTTTGCGCGGGGAGCCAGGAGCCGGTACTGGCAACAATGCAGCCGCGAAGCGAGCTTTACGAGATTATCGGCTACCAGGAGTACGAGAGGAAACTGGACAAACTGTTTGCGGAGAAGTCCCATGACGACGACTAGCGCCACGAAAACATCTGCTGAACTCAACATCCGTCCTGAGCCGGATCGGGAACTGGTTGCCATTGCCCGGTATGTCAAAGAGTACACCTGCGACAGTGCGGAAGCGCGGGAAACAGCCCGTTACAGCCTGATGGACGCCCTCGGATGCGGGATGCTGGCCCTCGGATTTCCCGCGTGCGCAAAGCTTCTGGGTCCCGTCGTGCCGGGTACCCTGGTGCCCAACGGTCCCCGCGTCCCCGGCACCCGGTTTGAGCTGGACCCGGTCAAGGCAGCCTTCGACATCGGCTGTATCATCCGCTGGCTCGATTTCAATGATACCTGGCTGGCGGCGGAATGGGGGCACCCATCGGATAACCTGGGCGGGATCCTGGCGGTTGCCGATTACCTCAGCCGGAAACATATCGCCGACGGAAAAGCACCACTCACCATGGGGGATGTGCTCTCCGCCATGATCAAGGCCCACGAGATCCAGGGGTGTATGGCCCTGGACAACAGCTTCAACCGGGTCGGCCTCGACCACGTGGTGCTGGTCAAGGTCGCAACGACGGCAGTGGTTACCGGGCTGCTGGGGGGCTCCTGTGAGCAGATCGTAGATGCGGTTTCCCAGGCATGGATCGATGGCCAGAGCCTGCGGACCTACCGCCATGCCCCGAACACCGGCTCCCGAAAGTCTTGGGCCGCAGGTGATGCCACCAGCCGGGGGGTGCGCCTGGCGCTGATGACCATGAGTGGTGAAATGGGGTATCCGAGTGCCCTGTCGGCCCCCACCTGGGGATTCTACGATGTCGTGTTCAAGGGGAAACCGTTCAGCTTCCCGCGTCCCTACGGCAGCTACGTCATGGAAAACGTGCTCTTCAAGGTCTCGTTCCCGGCGGAATTTCATGCCCAGACCGCCGTCGAGGCTGCCGTGACTCTGCACCCCCAGGTCAAGGACCGCCTTTCGGAAATTGAAAAGGTAGTCATCCATACCCAGGAATCGGCCATCCGTATCATCAGCAAGAGCGGGAAACTGTATAACCCGGCGGACCGCGACCACTGCCTTCAGTACATGACCGCCATCGGCCTTATCTTCGGGAATCTGACGGCAGGCGATTACGAGGATGCTGTTGCCTGCAATCCGCTCATTGATGCCCTGCGGGAAAAGATGGAGGTCGTGGAGGAACCGCGTTACAGCCGTGAATATCTTGAGCCGGACAAACGCTCCATCGCCAACGCCGTGCAGGTCTTCTTTACGGACGGAACAAAGAGCGAACGGGTAGAGGTGGAATATCCCATCGGCCACCGTCGTCGCCGTGCGGCGGCGATACCGCTTCTGGAAGAGAAGTTCAGGAAAAATCTCGCGTCTCGATTTCCACAGGGGCAGGCGGAGAAGATCATGACTCTCTGCTCCGACCGGCACCGGCTCGAGGCGATACCGGTCGATGAATTCATGGCGCTGTTTGTCATCAAAGCGGCATAAACAACCCAAAGGAGAAGAAAACATGGCGTTGAAAGAAGCACTCAGGCACAAACTGGAAGAGTTTCGCCCCCGCGTCACCAGGCTCGTCAAAGAGTACGGCAAGGTGAAAATCGACGAGGTCACCATTGACCAGTGCATCGGCGGTGCCCGCGACATCCGGTCTCTTGTGACCGACATTTCCTACCTCGATCCGCAGGAAGGGATCCGTTTCCGGGGGAAGACCATCCCCGAGACCTTCGCCTGTCTCCCCAAGGCTGCCGGTTCGGACTACCCGACTGTCGAGTCGTTCTGGTATTTCCTCCTGACCGGTGACGTCCCGACCCAGGCCCAGGTGGATGCGGTGCTGGACGAATGGAAGACACGCCAGGAAGTCCCCCGGTACGTGTTCGACATCATCCGCACTATGCCGCGTGACAGTCATCCGATGGCGATGCTCTCGGTAGGCATAACTGCCATGCAGAGGGACTCAAAGTTCGCCGGCGTCTACAACTCCGGCAAGTTCAACAAGGCAACGTCCTGGGAATACGTGTACGAAGACGCCTGCGATATCGTAGCCAAGATCCCGGTGCTCGCGGCCTTCATCTACAATCTCAAGTACCGTGACGACAAGCAGATTGCCATCGATCCGAAGCTCGACATGGGGGCCAATTTCGCCCATATGATTGGCCAGGGGGATGAATACAAGGATGTGGCCCGCATGTACTTTATCCTCCACTCCGACCACGAGTCCGGCAATGTTTCGGCCCACACCACTCATCTGGTGCATTCGGCCCTTTCCGATCCCTACTACTCCTATGCCGCAGGGCTCAACGGCCTGGCCGGCCCCCTGCACGGCCGCGCCAACCAGGAGGTCCTCGACTGGACCATCAAGTTCCAGGAGAAGTACTGCAAGGACCAGGAGCCGACCAAAGAGCTCATCACCAAGGCGCTGTGGGATACCCTCAACTCCGGCCAGGTTATCCCCGGCTACGGCCATGCCGTTCTGCGCAAGACCGACCCCCGCTACACATCCCAGCGGGAGTTCTGCCAGAAGCATCTTCCGAACGATCCGCTCTTCAAGCTGGTGGCCATGATTTTCGAAGTGGCGCCGGGCGTTCTTACCGAGCACGGCAAGACCAAGAACCCCTGGCCGAATGTCGATGCCCAGTCAGGTGTCATCCAGTGGCACTACGGCGTCAAGGAGTGGGACTTCTATACCGTCCTTTTCGGCGTTGGCAGGGCACTCGGGTGCATGGCGAACATCACCTGGGATCGCGGCCTGGGATATGCCATTGAGCGGCCGAAGTCCGTGACGACCCCCATGCTGGAAAAGTGGGCGGCAGAAGGCGGCAGGAAGTAGCCACCATTTTTTTCGTTCTTTTGTGTGTAAACAGTACAATCAAACAGGAGTGGCAAAATGTCAAACTACGGAACACTACAGGATCGAGTACGCTGCACATCACTTTTGAGCAAGGTCATGAAGCCGGAAGAGACCATCCCGTTCTTCAAGAACGGCATGAATCTGGGGTGGTCCGGCTTTACCCCGGCCGGTTACCCGAAGGCGGTCCCCATCGCACTGGCCGAACATGTGGAAAAGAACAACCTCCAGGGCAAGCTGAAGTTCAACCTGTTCATCGGCGCATCAGTCGGGGCCGAGACGGAAGACCGCTGGGCGGTAAACGACATGATCGACCGCCGCTGGCCGTACCAGACCGGCAAGAACATCGCCGCCGGCATCAACGAAGGGCGCATACGGATGGGTGACAAGCACCTTTCCCTGTTCGCCCAGGATCTGGGCTACGGCTTCTACACCAAGGACAGCGAAAGCGGCAGGCTGGACCTGGCCATCATCGAAGTCTCGGCCATTACCGAAGACGGCGGTCTGGTGCCGACCTCTTCCGGCGGGGTTATTCCCGAGATACTCATGATCTGCGACCGCATCATCGTGGAGGTCAATACCGGCCAGCCATCATTCGAAGGTATGCATGACATGCTGATCTGCAACCATCCCCCCAAACGGCAGATTCTCGGCATTACCCACGCCGGGGAGCGGATCGGCAGCACCCATGTTCCCTGTGATCCGAGCAAGATCATCGCCGTGGTCGAGTCCAGGCATCGTGACAAGGGGCGGGCTTTTGCCGAGCAGGACGATACATCCGAGGCCATTGCCAACAATATTATCGATTTCTTCTCCCATGAGGTGAAGGCCGGCCGTCTGCCGAAGAACCTGCTGCCGCTTCAGTCCGGGGTCGGTTCCATAGCCAACGCGGTAATCGGCGGTCTGGCAAAGGCCCCGTTCCGGAATCTCACCGTCTATACCGAGGTTCTCCAGGATACGATGCTCGATCTGCTGGACTCCGGAAAACTCGACATGGCCTCCTCCTGTTCGCTCTCCCTCTCGGAAGAGCCAGGTTTCCCGCGTTTCTTCGACAATATGGACAAGTATGCCGACAAGATCGTGCTGCGCCCCCTCTCCATATCCAACGCCCCGGAGCCGATCCGCCGGCTCGGTGTCATCGCCATGAATACGCCGGTGGAGATCGACATCTATGCTCATGCCAACTCGACCCTGGTCGGCGGCACCCGAATGATCAACGGCCTTGGCGGCTCCGGCGACTTTCTCCGGAACGGCTACCTCAAGATGATGCACACCCCGTCGTCCCGTCCGAGCAAAAGCGATCCGACCGGTATCTCCTGCGTGGTACCGCATTGTTCACATATTGACCACACCGAGCACGACCTGGACTGTGTCGTCACCGAGCAGGGGTTGGCCGACCTGCGGGGGGTGGCGCCGAAGGAGCGGGCGCGACGCATTATCGAGAAATGCGCCCATCCTGACTACAAGCCGATTCTTACCGCGTATCTGGAGATGGCCGAGAAGGAGTGTCTGGCAAAAAAGGTGGGGCACGAACCGCAGTTATGGGACCGCGCTTTCAAGATGCACCTGAACCTCGCCCAGAACGGCACGATGAAGATCAAGAACTGGGATATTAAGGTCGATCTCTGCGAGTAAGCGGGAATCGGCTGGAACAACCGGAGTCTCGTGTCGGTCAGCGGGGCTCCGGTCCGTACCATTTCATATCGCTTGATTCACACTAAAGGAGGTAGAAGGTGAACGGCACTGAAGTCCTGAGAGGTTAGGCGTAACGTCTAACCTCTTTTTGTTGTTCGTTGACAGCAATTGTTTTACTATTGCTCTGCCGGTCACGCCATTGCCAGAAAACAGCAGGGAACATAAATTGATGTGGGACTGTCTCATATGATGAGCCATGAAGGTGATACCATCATGGAAGACGATGCCGCTCTGGTCGCATCCTGGCGAAAGGGGGACATTTCCTCTTTCGAGGCTCTGGTGAACAAGTACCAGAAGCGGATGCTCAACGTCGCCTTCAGGATCACGGGAGATTACGAAGATGCCTGCGAGGTGGTGCAGGACGTCTTTGTTGCGGCCTTCCGGAAGATCGATGCCTTTCGCGGCGAATCCCGCTTCTCTACCTGGCTGACGAGTATTGTCGTCAACATGTCGCGCAACCGGTGCCAGCAGATCCGGACCAAGCGGATGCATGAGCCATTCTCGCTGGATTGTCCCTCGTCAGGCGATGATTGCCCGGTCCATGACTATCCCTCTCATGCTCCATCTGCCCTGGAACGGTTGGAGCGAAAGGATCTCCATGAAAAATTGCAGGGGTGTATCAAGTCCCTTGCTGCCGAGTTCCGGGAGACCATCGTGCTGAGGGATCTGCAGGATTTTTCCTACGATGAAATATGCACCATTCTCAAGGTTCGGGAAGGGACGGTCAAGTCCCGTCTGTTCCGGGCCAGGGAAATGGTGAAGGACTGCCTGAAACGGGCAGTGGGAGAGCTGTGATGGAGCATACGGAGATACGCCGCAGGCTGTCCGACTATCTCGACAATGCCGTCAGCGCCAAGGAGAAGTCGGAAATAGAGGCGCACCTTGCCGCATGCAGGAGCTGCCGCGGGGCGCTGGCAGACCTGGAACGGACGATCGCGCACATGAAAAGCCTTCCCGAGGTGGAACCGCCCCCCTGGCTGACCGCGAAGATCATGGCACGGGTGAAAGCGGCGTCTGAACCCCGGCCCGCTCTCTGGAAACGGCTATTCCTGCCGCTCTCTGTCAAGCTCTCCCTGGAGGCGGTCGCTCTCATCTTTCTCTGCATTACCGGCTACTACCTGGCGCGGACGACCGCTCCCCAAGTACCCCTTAGCGATACCCCGACCATGAGCCGGGAGGAAGCTTCGCAATCTCCCGCGGTGCCGCAGCCTGCACAACAAGCTTCCCCCCGTACTGCTGTCCCCCCTGCGGCACCTGCTGCACCATCCCCCGCTTTTCCGGGAGCACCGGCCGTTGCCACCCCCCCTGCCGCCGAAAGTGGCGGCTACGCTCCGCCGCCTCCGGCTGCGGCCCCTCTTTCGCCGCCGCCGGCACCTTCCCCCCCCGTGTATTCGCCACCTTTGACCGGATCCGGTCCGGCCGCAAAACGTTCCAAGGCAGCGGCGCCACGCGCGGATACGATGAACGACGGGGCTTCTTCTCATTCCGAAGTGATGGAGATACAAAAAGGTGCCCGGGAAGAAATGAAGGCGTTCGGAGGTGTGGGGCAACGTGATGGAACTCGCGATCGACTTTCCTCTGAGACCATGGAAAGGTCAGCGTCGCCGTCAGCATCCCCGAAACCTTGGACGGAGTCGTCGGGAGAGGGGAGGGGAGCTCCGGTCGACATCGCCCTCCGGGTTGACGATCCAGCCAATGCTGCCGGGCGCATCGAGGCAGCGCTTACGGGAGCCGGTGGCAGGATCGTGCGACGCACGTATGGCGAAACGGGCTATCTCCTCCTTGCCCGGATCGATGGCCGTAAAATCCCGGCTCTCGTTGCACGCCTGGAAAGGGTTGGGGTAATCCTGAGACAGCCACCGGCCGTCGCACGGGATGGGGAAATGGTCGAGCTGCGTATCAGGTGGTGAAAATTTTATTTTTTTCGGGAACATTCTTCATCCCTCTTTTGTCTAACCGTACAAAGAGTCATTACACGGCATGACAGGGAGGGACGTATGAGAACGATGGTATTTGTGCTGGTGTTCATGGGGCTTGCCGCCGGTGCCTGGGCGGGTTCGGTCGGCGATGGGGTGGATGTGAGGATCAGGACGGACAACGGGCGCGAACTCCCCCTGTATCCGGCAACGTCGAGGGGGAACAACCGGAAAGTTTACGCGGAGGCAATGAAAGGGGACCACTACAGCATCGTCGTGCGTAACCGGCTGGACCGGCGGGTCGGCATCGTGATCGCCGTGGATGGCCGCAACATCATCTCGGGTAAGAAGTCGTGGCTCGGCAACAGGGAGCGGATGTATATCCTGGAACCTTATGGCGAAGGGGAGTTCAATGGGTGGCGCACGGGGGACGACCGGGTCAACCGATTCTATTTCACCACCGCTGCCGACTCCTATGCTGCGGCCTTCAAAGATGAGTCGGCCATGGGGGTGATCGCCGTTGCCGTCTATCCCGAGGTGCGCCGCTATGAGCCACCGGTTGAGCTATACCAGGGGAGATCGGGTGCTGCTGCGCCGGCCGCACCGTCCGTGCAAAAACGAGCCAAGGCGGCCGACCGGGCGGAGGAGAGCGCCGGGACCGGCTACGGCCGCGAAGAGTATTCTCCCGTGCGGACGGTAGAGTTCGAGCCGGAGGCCGGGGCGTGGGAAAAGATCTATATCCGGTACGAGTGGCGAGAAACCCTCTGCCGCAAGGGGATCATCAGCTGCAGGAAGCATCTGCCGCCGCGGAACCGGATGTGGGACGATGGCGGGTATGCACCCCCGCCGCCGGGGAGAAATTGAGGAGAGGTCTGTCTGAAAGCCCCGTTGGTCCTGTGACCACCGGGGCTTTTCTTGTCTTGCAGGAGGTAATCAAGCAAATGGTGGGGAAGTTGTCACGTTGATTCCGGAAATCATGCAGAGCGCAGCAGCTTCAGGAGCTCTTCCGCGGCGGGCCCGGAGGATGCCGGGTTCTGACCCGTTACCAGACTGCCGTCCACCTGAACATAGGGAGCCCAGTCGGCCCCCTTGCTGTAGATGCCGCCCATCTGCCTGAGTTTGTCTTCCAGCAGGAAGGGGACGACCTTCGTGAGTTCCACGGCTTCTTCCTCGGTGTTGGAAAAACCGGTGACCCGTTTCCCGTTAACCAGATACTCCCCATCCTTTCCGTGTACATTGGCAAAGGCGGCCGGTGCGTGACACACGGCAGAGACCGGTTTGCCTGCCTTCACGAAAGCCTCGATGAGGGCGATTGATGCCGGATTATCGGGAAGGTCCCACATGGTGCCATGGCCGCCGGGATAAAAGAGTGCGTCAAAATCCTCAGCCGACACTTCTTCGAGCTTCATCGTATCAGCGAGTTGGGCCTGTGCCAAGGCGTCGGCACGGAAGCGCCTGGTGGCGTCGGTATGGAAGTCGGGCAGGTCGCTCTTCGGGTCAAGGGGCGGTTGCCCCCCCTTAGGCGAGGCCAGCGTTACGGTCGCACCGGCATCCCTGAACACGTAATAGGGCGCGGCGAACTCCTCCAGCCAGAAGCCTGTCTTCATTCCCGTATCGCCAAGCTGATCATGAGAGGTGAGAACAATCAGAATTTTCATGGTAAACCTCCTCCTCTTTGAGGGACTACTGCAGTGAGACGTTATGTCACGTATATACTACCATGGACGATGATCGGTCTGACCTGCCCCCAACGCTTCCCCATGTCCAGCCAATGAAGTCTAGACGCCGGATGGAATCTTGGAAGCCATCATTTCCCTCCGGTCAATCTTGCGCCCGTCAACAATGAACGTTCCATCGCCGACAGCGTGAACCGTGCGCTTCTCTTTGCGTGCGGTATCGATATACGCGGCAACCGCCTCCAGCACGACGATGTTGTGCTTCTTGACGATGTCGATGACCTTGCACTCTATGTTGGCGAGGCACTCCTTGATCAGGGGCGGCTTGACAACGTTGCCCTGTACCGGCGTGAGTTTGAACTTTGCGAACTTGTCCGTGTCTGCGCCCGAGCACGTCCCTATACCGACCACCGTATCGATCATGTCAACCGTTGGAATGGCAATGACGCACTCCTTGTTCTTCCGCAACGCCGCGAACGAGTGATTCCATTCACCCGTGGTGATGGCAAATACCGGGGTGAAATCCAACACCATCGTCCAGGAGATAGTCATGATGTTGTCTTTCCGCCCGTCATGGGTTGTCACAAGGACAACAGGCCCCGATTCCATCAGGGTAAAGGCTTTGCTCAACTCCAGCTTTTGCATGAGAGCACCTCCTGATATTTCTTGATCAAGAAGAAGCGGAAGAAGCAGGCGCCGCCACACCCCGCGCCGCAGAAGCGTCTTTATTGCGGTGTTACTGATACGGTCTGCAAACGCGGGATGAGTGCAGGGTCCAGTTCACCCATCTTCTCTTTACCCAGCCGCTCCAGAAAATCGTGCACCCGGTCAACTTGGGAGATGAAACCTGCCACGTCCACCCACAGGCAGACCGCCGGCACACGGAGCAAATAACCCCTGCCGCCTGACAAGAGGCTGAGTGATCCGCCAAAGTTGCCGTTGCGCCAGTGGTGCAGTGCGATGGCAATCTGGATGATCCCCTGGTACAAATCCCGCACCTCTCCT
This sequence comes from Geobacter sp., assembly GCA_003574885.1. Classification (GTDB taxonomy): domain Bacteria; phylum Desulfobacterota; class Desulfuromonadia; order Geobacterales; family Geobacteraceae; genus Geomobilimonas. Next base: position 4,193 of record PJFC01000003.1, on the reverse strand, counting down.
GTTTCTTTGAGCCAGAGGATTTCCAACGTCTCATGACACTCAAACCACTCCTGACCGTTGAACTGGCGGATGCCAAGGAGCAATTGCCCCGGCGGCGATTCATGACAGCAACGGGTGGGTATTGTCTCTTTCTCCATTATCCACACTTTCTCTCGCTGTGCCCGAGAACTCCAACCAATAGCCTGGCACCTATGTTATTTCCGCTATAAAGTTGAAAGGAGCGAATATAATGGCAGCGCAGTTTTAGATGACGCAACCTCTGCTGCAAACCGGACAGCTTCAGAACGACTTTGACCAGAGAAGCATAATGCTGCTGCCGGACGAGCCGTTGCGCAGGAGCTTCGAGTCATAGGCGTATTCCAGGTAGAGTTGCGAATCTTTGATAAACCCGCTGGTGAGGCCAGCTGAAAAGGCCTCTCCGTCTGTTGAATTCAATCTGAGTTTCAAACCCTGATCCGTAGTATAGTCTGGCCGATTGGCGCCCCAGGCGAAGGTGCCACGCAGATGCAGGTAAAGAAAGAATAAAAGCTCCCGACGGTATTCAATGGTGCTGACCACATAGTCCGAAACCGGAAAATTGTTGTACAGTGCGCCGGGGTAGGGAAGCCGGTAGAGGTCGTCGGTTTCGTTCGGGAACGGACCTCCGCCCGCACGGAATGAGGAGAACCGGTCAAGCTTTCCCCAGGGAGATACCCCGCCGTGGAGGTACCAGATGAAGCGGTTTTGTTCGGAAAGCCACGGAATTCCCATTGCTCCTATTACGTAGCCGGAGAGCTTGAGATAGTCCCTGGTTTCATCCCTGGTGAACACCAGCCTGCCGAAAGTGCTATCCGACCAGTTGTCGCGCCTGACAAGTTCCACATCACTACCCCATGCCCAACCTTCATGAGGGAGTTCCATAATGTTTCTGCGCAGCCCGTCTTTTCGAATGCGGAGATGAAGACCATGGACGAAGGTATCTGGCGGTAGACGGACGTTGGCGTCGGTGTCGCTTGTCCGCATATCGTAGAAATAACCGGCGTGATAAAACAGCTGAACCCGCAGGTCGTTATCCGCCTCGAACGGCGCAACCGGGAGGCGGATTCCGGCGCCCAGCCATCCGGAGACGGTTCCCCAGATGACGGAACTGGCTTTGACTTCCTTGCCATTTAGAACCTCGGCATCTGCAAAAGGCACAGTGTTATTTTCGAAATGGCCGAGCAGCTGGAAACGGCCGAAGCTTCGGGCGACATCCATTTCATTGACGAACAGGCCAATTATATCCCTGGTCCACCATTTATCCCAGCGGTGCCGATAATAAAAAGCTGCAATCGGAACCGCCAAATCGCCACCCAGTTCAGGGGCATAGTAATTCCCCCCGAGAGTCAGGGAACAAACATTTTCGCGGTTACGTGCCGGAATCTCGATGGTCCTGCCGAATAATGCGGTTTTGTACGCCTCGCCGGCGAGTGGCGGTGTTTGAATGGCTCCACCGCCAGTGGATTCTCCGCCTTCCTGGACATCCTGTCGGACAAAGTCTGGTTTTGCATCGGCATCGGCGGCAGCGGCAGCGGTAATGCCGAGAGAACTCCCGCAGATGATGGCCAAGGCAGCAATGAGATACACCCCAAGTCCGGATTTACAATTCGCGCAAAATGTCCAGATCCATGAGTTGGTCGGTATGAATATCTTCATGGGTCTCTACCACTATACAAACTTTTGTAATATGTTGCTGTCTATAGTGTAACGGAAAATTCCGGAGAAGGAGAACCATTGAGGGACAGGTCTACATATGGATTATTTTCCTTTTGATTGTTCAACGTGAGAGAGCATGGCAGCGGAGCGTAGCGAAGACTGCTGCTGCACTTGGTTAGCCGTGATTGCACGTTCAAGGCGCCAAGTTAACTACCCTCTCCAAATCAATATCACCATGAGAGCAGCAAAGATCGCCATGATTGCCAATAGCATCCAAGCATCTTTCGGCTTCATAGGTTCAGTTTCTGTTTGAGAAAACGTGATTGGTTCACCTGCTTTCTTTTCCTCAAGCAGCCGAAGTGCTTCATTCTTCCTTTCCGCTGGCACCAGAACTGCCCATACGTATGGAGCTTGGGCACGTCTTGTAGCGCGAAATTCGCCGGTGTACCACTCATCGCCTGTGAATGGGACTCCTGCATCTTTCAAGACCTTACATGCATCCAAAAATTCGTAGCTGTCGTAGGTTTCAAAGACTTTCTCAAATTCGGACTTTTCAAGGTCTACGGGAAGATCAACTTCCTGTAGTGGAGATAGTTCATTGACCAGAGGAACCTCACAGTCTGCACAGGTGAGAAATCCCTCTCGATATTCAGCTTTGCATTTTGGACAGATCATCTTCTTTTTCTCTGGGTAACGGTGCTGAGGCTGACCGGGCGGGTTTTTAGGCCCGGTCGTGCCGATGGTTATGACTTCAGAACTCCAAATTCAAGAATTTCGTGGTGGCAGTAATTCAGAATCCAACCTTCTGATGAAGCCCATATCAGGATGTCATCAGAGCTTGGATAACAAAAGTCATCCCAATATTTGCAGAAAATTTTCCAAGTGGTTACGGCACAAGTTGTTTTGTCCCATGAGACCGCTACCTGGGTTTGGGGATTAATTATTTTCTCTTTCAGCCATTTTCTTACTTCTTCATGATCCTCAGTTATTTCGTGAGATTCGATTGTTTGGAATTTTGACTTCTCCAGGGTGGCGTTACCGAGATATTTCTCTGTTTGTTCGTAGAGTTGTATCGACATTGTTCTTGAGAGAGGGTGAATTTCTGAGAGGTCTTCTTCCGGTAAGAGGTTATGTTTTGGGTCGGTAAACCGCCAATTCAAGTCGAAATCCCGAAAGGATATGAAATCGTCAGCTGTGATCGAATTCATCATTGTCATTTTAATTCCTGTCATAACGGGGCGCGGCGTGACCTGCGCGGCGCAGTTTGCCGCGTCAGAGTCTACGCCGATGTTTGATATCCATCGGGTGAGCCATTTTATTTATCAACCCAATTCACATTGTTTATCAGCACATGCTTTATGTGCGCTTTTTTTACTTCTTCATTGTCTGTGTTGAGCTCGATTGAGAGACTAAGGTTTGGTTTCAACAACATTTTTATCTCCAGTTTGTCTCCTGATGGATCTTTATCAGTGACTTCAATAGCTTCAACAATCTTACCTCCAACGTTATATCTAGCTAAAGTAAATTGTTTTCCTAGAAGTCTGAAATTATTTTTATAAATATTTAAATCGGAGTCCTTATCTAGTTGGGTCAAAGTTAAATTAAACCCAGTATCATTATTGACAATAATTATTGGATCTTTGTCAGATATCACCAGAAAATTATCTTTGTTTACGAAAATATTGATGCCTGACGCAGATATTTTTGCATCTCTTTCAAACTTAAATATGAAATTAATAATGTCCTTCTTAGGCACAATTGCCAATATCGTTATAAGTATCAATATTGCAAATGCAAATGCAGCGATCAGCGCTTTGGCGATCTTTCTTTTTTTATTAGTCATTTTTATCATTTCATTGTCCAACGTCTCAAGGCGCCAGCGGCGGAGCGTCAGCGGAGACCGCTGTCGCCGCTGGTTAGCCTTTATTTCAAGTGTTGCAGCAACCTCATACGACTTTCTTTCCAAAGAAGCGAATGCAAAATCCGGCTCCCGCGCAAAGACCAATGACAGAAATAAATATCACGATTACTTCTGCCGCAGTGCGATCCACTCCGCTTGTAATTTCTGGGACAACCTTAATAGCGAATATTAGTCCGAAGAGAACGGCCAAAGAGTAAAAGGACAATGAGCCTGCTCTATAGTTTCTTTGAGTTACTCTTTGGCACTCAGCGCACATCGTTCCTTGGCCACCAAGCTCAGGAGGTAATTGATTGATTGGTTCTTTTCCGCATCTTGTACACACATCGGCGTTCTGTCGCTGGTGCGCTTTCCGCGACCATGATTGATGCGCCAGAAATGCTCCGATGACAGCAAGCAAGATAAGTTTTCCAAGCATCTCAACAGGATCACTCACTCGTAGTTTTCTCCTCAGTTTTTTCTTGGCTAATCGGGTAGGAGGCGGGGTCTCCCCCGCCGTCCTCCCACACCACCGTGCGTACGGTTCCGTGCACGGCGGTTCATGAAACGCGCTGGAGCCGTTGGTACTGCTCCTGAAGGGAGAACAGTCCCAGGCTGTCGA
>PJFC01000002.1 GCA_003574885.1 Geobacter sp. | reverse complement strand
CCTTCAACCTTCAACCTTCAACCTTCAACCTTCAACCTTCAACCTTCAACCTTCAACCTTCAACCTTCAACCTTCAACCTTCAGCATTCAACATTCAACATTCAGCATTCAACCTTCAACATTCAGCATTCAGCATTCAACCTTCAACATTCAGCATTCAACCTTCAACCTTCAACCTTCAACATTCAACCTTCAACCAGTCCCTAGCCCCTAGCCCCTGTTTCACGGGTTCCCCGTCCCGTCTTATTCAGATAATTTCATGTAAATAATTGACCTTGCAGAGTAATAGTGCTACAAAATAAGGTCAATTTTTCCGAGGGTTTATTATGAAACGTTCATGTAATTTATTACTGCTGGGCATGTTTCTTTTTTTGCCGGCCGGTTGCGCCACTTACTCCGACCTTCCCGCCGGCACCCGCAAGTCCATCGATGACCCGGCGGTAGCCGACACCTCCACCGCAGTGGTGGAGAGGGAGGCCGTTGCCGTCCCGACCGTTCCGGCCGAGCCCCCTCCGTCTGCCGACTACGTCATCGGCGCCAACGACGTCCTGTACATCAACATCAATGGCAAGCAGGAATTCCTCGTTACCCCGCTGGGGAACAGTAACAGCAAGGTGCAGGGGAGCCGGGTGGACGGCAACGGCCGGGTGAACCTCCCCCTGGTCGGCCCGGTGGAGGTGGCGGGACTCACCCTTTCCCAGGCACAGACCCATATTCAGGATGCGCTCCGCAAATACCTCGCCAACCCGTGGGTGGTGGTGGAGGTGGCTGAATACAAGAGCCGCCCCCTCTATCTTCTCGGCCAGTTCCGGGCCTCCGGCACCTACTACATGGACCGCCCCCTCACCCTGGTCCAGGGGGTCGCCCTCGGCAACGGCTTCGACGGCGCCGCCAACCTGCGGGGCGCCCGCCTGACCCGCGACAGCAGGATCGTCCCGGTGGACGTCTACGACCTCCTCACCCGGGGGGAGACGGGGCAGAACATCTGGCTCAAGTCGGGCGACACCATCTACATCCCCGACAACAAGACCCAGCAGGTCTTCATCTTCGGCGCGGTCAAGAAGCCCGGCCCGGTTCCCATGCCCACCTCGGGGCTCAACCTGGCCCAGGCCATCGCCAGTGCCGAACTGCGGGAGATCGGCTACGACTTCCACCACATCCGGATCATCCGCTCACTCTCCACCACCCGCGGCGAACTGCTGGTGGTCGATTTCGACCGGGTCCTCCGGGGGGATGCGCTCCCGATCCAGCTCCAGGAAGGGGACATCATCTACGTCCCGAAGAGCGCCCTGGGTAACTGGAACGACGCCATCAACGAAATCCTCCCGTCACTCCAGGCCATCAGCGCAGTCCTGCAGCCATTCGTGCAGGTCAAGTTTTTGTCGCACAACTAGAAAGGCAATTATGAATTCTGAATGTTGAATTTTGAATTGAAAAACTCAAAATACGTACATCGAATTCAAATATTGTCCTTACATGGTTGATTATGCTTGGCAGATGTTCAGGTTGTAATTCAAAATTCATAATTCAACATTCAAAATTGAGATAAAAATGAACCCCATACTCCAACCCCCGGCCCCCCAGCCCAACCAGCCCCAGGAAGTCCACCTCTCCGATTACATCAACGTCATCATGCGCCGCCGGCGGACCTTTCTCGTCGCCTTCTGCGCGGTGTTCCTCGGTGTTGCCCTCTATACCTTCGCCATGCGCCCCATCTACGAGGCGACTGCCACGCTGTACGTCAAGGACGACAAGGCGAAGAGCGGCGTGCTGGGGGAACTGTCGCTGCTCGCCAGCAACAACCCCATCGACGCGGAGATCGAGATCCTCAAGTCCCGCACCATCGCCGAACAGGTGGTACGAAGGCTTCACCTGGACTGGAAGCTGGAGGACGTATCTTCCGGCCTGTCCCCCAAGGTACTGGCGTTCACGTCGACGGCGAAGGAACCCTCCTACACCATCACCCTCACCGGCCCCGACAGCTACTCAGTCAAAGACGCGGACGGCAAGACCGTCGGCAGCGGCAAAAGTGGCATACTCCTCCAGTCACCGGCGCTGACCCTCCTGGTACAGCTGCAGGGTAAGAAGGGGGACAGCTTCGACCTGAAGCAGCTCAACTTCAACGCTACGGTCGCCGATCTGCGGAGCGGGGTCAAGGCGACGGAAGTGGGGAAGAAGACCAACATCATCCGGATCGCCTATAGCGACACCGACCCAGAGCTGTCCCGGGACATCGTCAATGCCCTGGTCCAGTCCTACCTCGACCAGAGCATCGCCTTCAAGACCGAAGAGGCGAGCCGCACCGTCAAATTCGTCGAAGAGCAGCTGGCCGGGATCAAGGACGAACTGGGGAAGGCGGAGTCGGACCTCCAGCAGTACAAGAGCTCGGCCGGGGTAGTGCAGCTTGATACCGAGGCGCAGGCGCTGATCAACAAGTTCTCCGACGTGGAAAAGGAGCGGGCGGCGATCGGCATCCAGAAAAAGCAGCTGGAGTTCGCCCTGGCCTCCCTCAAGGAGAGCATGTCCCGGGGGAGGACCTATTCGCCGGCGGTCATGAAGGACGACCCCCTGGTGGCGGGGATGGCCTCGCGCCTGGCCGAGCTGGAAGTGCAGAAACGGGCGCTCCTGGAGGAGTACACGAAAGAACACCCCTCCGTCAAGACCGTCCAGGGGCAGATCGACGAGCTGCAGCGGAAGATCCGGGCCACCTACGAGACGGGACTCAAGAACCTGACGCGGCAGGAGTCGGACGTCACCCGGCGCCTGGACGGCTACGAAGGGAACCTGCGCCAGCTCCCGGCCGCCGAGCGCGACCTGGCCCGCTACATGCGGCTTGCCAAGGTTAACGCCGACATCTACACCTTCCTCCTTCAGAAACACGAAGAGGCCCGCATCGCCAAGGCCTCCACCATCAGCAACATCAACATCGTCGACCCGGCGATCGCCCCCGACCTGCCGGTCAAGCCCCAGAAGAAGAAAAACATCCTCCTCGGCCTCCTGGTCGGCTGCATGCTCGGGGTAGGCCTCGCCTTTTTCCAGGAGTACCTGGACGACACCATCAAGGAAGCCGAAGAGGCGAAGCGGATTCTCGGTTTCCCCCACCTGGGGACCATTCCCCATATCGGCAAGGTCGATGCCGAGAGCACCGGCGCCGAGGCGATCGTCAGCCACACCGACCCGCGGTCGTCCGTGGCCGAGTCGTTCCGCAGCCTCCGGACCGGCATCCACTTCTCCGCCATCAACCGGGACAAGAAGGTTATTGTCATCACCAGCTCCTTCCCCGGCGAGGGCAAATCCACCGTCTCCTCCAACCTTGCCATCACCGTCGCCCAGACCGGCTCCCCGGTCCTCCTCATCGACTGCGACATGCGCCGCTCCTCCCTCCATGACAAGCTGCAGGTCGGGAAGATCCCGGGGCTCTCCGAGGTCCTGGCGAAGGACATCCCCTTTGCCGACGCCGTCCACACCACCGGGATCCCCAACCTCCATCTGCTGGCCGCCGGCACCACCCCTCCCAACCCCTCCGAGCTCCTCGGTTCCGAGGCGATGCGCGACCTCCTTGACACGCTCCGTGAAGAGTACGACCAGATCATCATCGACGCCCCCCCGGTCCTCGCCGTCACCGACGCCCCGGTCCTCACCACCCTGGCCGACATGGTCCTGGTAGTCCTCGAAACCGGCCGCATCCCCGCCAAGGCCGCAACCCGCATGCGCGAACTCCTCGCCAACGTCCAGGCCCCCGTCGCCGGCCTCGTCATCAACGACAAAACCGGCCGCGGCATGTCCTACGGCGGCTACTACGGCTACAAATACGGGAATGGTTATGGATACGGGTATTATGGAGAAGAAGAGAACGTTGCCAAAGGCAAAAGTTCTCTGTGGAGAAGGCTTGTTTCCAGAATTATCCGGAAGTGACTTTAAATTTTGAATTTTGAATTTTGAATTTTGAATTGAAAAGCGAAACGACATAAAATAAGAATTTTGAATTTTGAATTGAACACCTAATAAGACTTTCGGGATTGTTTATGTCGCAGAATCTAATTCGTGAAAAAAGTTATGCCTTTGCTGTAAAGATTATCAAGCTGTGCAAGAAGCTTGAAGAATCAAAGGAATATGTACTGGCAAAGCAACTGCTGAAATCAGGAACCAGTATCGGGGCGAATGTCGAAGAGGCCCTTGCCGGTCAGAGCAGGGCGGATTTTATCTCCAAAATGTCCATAGCTTCCAAAGAAGCGCGGGAAACGAACTACTGGCTTCGGTTGTTGCGTGACAGTCAAATACTATGTCAGGATCAGGTTCAGAATCTGCTTTCAGAATCTGAGGAACTCATCAATATTCTCACAGCAATTGTCAAAACGACCTCAAAAACAAAAACTTTAGTAAATAAAGGCTGATAGTAATTCAAAATTCAACAGCAGACTACCACTGCCACATTCAGACAAGGTTTGATAATTGAAAATTCAACATCGGATTACCACTGTCACATACAAGATAAGGTTTAACAATTCAAAATTCAAAATTCAAAATTCAAAATTGGGCAACAGATCATCATTGTCATCTGTTGCCCAATCTCGATGACGGTCCTTCGACCATTGCCGAAGCGATTGAAATGGCGCGGTTGCTGCGGGATGCGGGATATGGGGAGGTATACTGCACTCCCCACCTGATCAAGGGGGTCCATGAGGCTGGCAACGAGCTTGTGCGGAGCGGGGCAGGGGAGTTGCAGGCGGCGCTGGACAGGGAAGGGATCGGGCTGCGGCTGCTGACGGGGCGGGAATACTGCCTGGATGAATTCCTCCTCGATTACCTCCACGACCCCCTGCCGCTGGGTGATACCCAGCACCTCCTCATCGAAATCCCCCGCCACGCACCGGAAGAAATGGTCAAACAAACCCTCTTCCGCATCCGCCAGAAAGGGTTCATCCCCCTCATCGCCCACCCCGAGCGGTGCAAGCTGCTCGAACCACCAGCAGATAAAAGCAACCGGAACAGTTTTTGGAATTCAGTATTTAATTCAAAATTTAAAATTCAACATTCAACATTGGCATCAAACCCCCTGCTCTCCTACCTGCAAGAAATTGGATGCCAGTTCCAGGGCAACCTCGGAAGCTTCGCCGGCTACTACGGCGACCGGGCACGGGTCAGCGCCGAACGGCTGCGGGAGATGGGACTTTACAGCTGCTTCGGAACAGACGGGCACAATGTTGAGGGGGTAAAGGCGATTTTGAATCATGAGTAATCGTGGAACAAAGTTCAACGCTCAAGGTTTCATCCGTGTAAATCTATGGTCATCCGTGCCTCACGGGGTTACAGGTCCCGGGTCCCAGCTTCTGACTTTCACCTTGCATTTTTATTTATCGACATCTATTATAAGTCATATGACCTACTTTAGGAGTCGAAATGCTTGAATCGATACTAGGATCATCAAATTGCGAACGGGTGCTTGTTTATCTCGTTGCCCGTGATGAGGGGTACGCCAGAGAAATCGCGCGTTTTTACGAAACAAGTCTGGGTCCGGTCCAGAAACAGTTGGAAAAACTTGAAGCAGGGGGAGTTCTTGTCAGTCGCACCTTTGGCCGTACCCGGCTTTATGCTTATAATCCCCGGTACCCATTTCTTCTGGAACTGAAGAGTCTTCTCGAAAAGTCAATTTCCTTCTATCCTGTAGAAATGCGTGAGGAATTGACGATGAACAGACGCAGGCCGAGACGTCGAGGCAAACCTCTATGAAACCGGTTAGCGAGATGTCCATAGGTGAGTTGGCTGCATTTGTTGCAAGTCATCTAAAGGCATCCGGCATTGATGTTGTACTGACTGGCGGCAGCTGCGTAACAATATACAGCAGTAATCGATACATGTCGTTCGATCTGGATTTTATTGGTGGTCGTGGTGCTGGCGGAAAACAGATAAAGGCAGCTCTCCTGGAACTTGGATTTCGTGAAAAAAATAGATACTTCGTACATGCTGAATCCAAATATTATATCGAATTTCCGCCCGGCCCGTTAGCTGTCGGAGATGAACCGGTCAGAGAGGTTGTGGAGCTTGAATTCGCAACGGGGCTGCTTCGTATCTTGTCACCAACTGATTGTGTCAAGGATCGGTTGGCCGGATACTATCATTGGAAAGACTTGCAATGTCTGGAGCAGGCATGTCTTGTTGTCGCCGACAACGACGTTGATCTGGTCGAGATAGAGCGTTGGTCAAAGCATGAAGGGATGCTGGACGAATTCACCTCGATAAAGAGCAAGCTGACCAAAGGTAAAATGTTTTAAATCGGTTTCTCTCGGAGAAGTGAGTCCCCTTGAAGATGAGCGTTCAAGGTTCAAGGTTGTACCAGTCCTTTAGGCCCGACTTTTGGGTCCTAACCCCTGGTTTAAAATAAACCCGCGCTAATTAAACGTTATCCGTCGAATCAGTAATCTTTCTAAAGTCCTGTCGGCCGTGTGTTAACAGCATGTTAGCTGCTTTATTATAAAACATTAAATTGACATTGAGCCCTCTCTATTCTAATGTACAGGGGCATTACAGATTACCTTGGAAACAGGGCAAAACCAGAGAGATCTGGTGACGCAAAGCTGCGGGTCCTCGGTCGTGGTACGCGACACGGACAGCCGGGTTGTCAAAAAGGCGGGACAAAACCGAGCCCCATCCCAAGACGCCCCTTCGTTCAGAATCGGGCGTTTTTTTTCGTGAGAGAAGAGGGTGCGTGTTGCGTTCAGCGTTCAAGGTTTATTGGTCCCGGATTCCGGTTTTAAGTGTAAGTTGCAAGAGTGCAAGCTGACACCAAAGCCTGTATTGATGAAATTTTAAAAGGCAGTGCTGCATGAGCATCAAGCGATACACTCTCACTAATCTTCTTGGCTCGATCATTCCGATGTTCGTTTTGCTTGTTACCGTTCCACTTTACCTTAAAGTTTTGGGTGATGTGCGCTATGGCGTTCTTGCGCTTGTCTGGTTGATGCTAGGTTATTTTGGTTTTCTGGAAATGGGTTTGGGCAAGTCGACCGCTAACCATATTGCCCGACTTGCTGATTCTTCAGACAAAGAAAGAGGGACAATTTTCTGGACGGCGATTTCAGTTAATGCGGGATTCGGTATATTTGCTGCTTTGATTCTTTGGGTAATTGGCGATTATCTTCTGACAAGCGTAATAAAAATTCCACCTGAATATCATAATGAAGCTGTAACTGCATTACCCTGGATGATTGCAACGCTTCCTCTTGCGCTGGTTTCGTCTGTTTTGACGGGTGCACTGGAAGGTCGCAATCAGTTTCTAATCGTTAATAGTCTGCAAATTCTGAACACTGTGGTTTTTCAGCTTGTACCGCTTTTTATCGCGTATTCATTTAGTCCCAGCCTCTCAGTTGTTATCCCTGCTGCTGTCCTATCGCGGACACTGATGAATCTTCCGTTTTTGATAGCATGTTTTCGTGCTGTGCCCTTGAGTTTACGACCTGATTTTTCTAAAACAGTGGCTAAGTCCTTATTGTCCTATGGTGGGTGGGTTGCTGTTACAGGCATGATCAGTCCGTTGTTGGAAACGATAGACCGATTTCTGATTGGTGTAGTACTTGGTGCACAAGCTGTTACATATTACACCATACCTTATCAATTGGTAAGTAAAGCTAGGATTATCCCTGGTAGCTTGGGACGTGCGCTTTTCCCGAAGTTTTCGGCTGATAAGCCCGGTGATGCCGAACAACTTGCTTTATCGTCTTTGCGAACTCTCGTTGTCGTCATGACACCTGTTGTTGTCTGCGGGATGCTTTTTCTTAAACCCTTTATGAATGTTTGGGTTGGTGGAAAACTCGGTGGTATTGCTTCTCCTTTAGGGGAGATTCTTCTTCTTGGTGTTTGGGCGAACAGCTTGGCACATATCCCTTATTTTTTGTTGCAGGGCAACGGGCGTCCTGATATCGCAGCAAAATTCAATGCACTTGAAATCATTCCCTTTGTTTTATTTCTATGGGTAGCATTGCATTTTTGGGGTGCCGCCGGTGCAGCCTGGGCATGGTCGGTCCGAGTGATAATAGATGCGCTGCTTCTTTTTAGATTTTCGGGCTTGCCAAAGAAATCACTTCGAATGTTTGTCTATCCTATGTTCATGGTCGTAACTGCGCTTTGCGGCGTACGTTGCATCGCGAACGAAGTTTGGTACTGGCGCTTGATCCTGGTAATTTTGTATGTGATTTGGATAGGTTTTTGGCTAAAAACTAATCGTGGCGCGGAATTGTTTTCTTCTTTGTTTTCTACACGTAAGTCTGCCTCTAAAGTTACTCAAGATTTGGATGTGACTTTATGAAAAAAACACATATTGCTGCTGTTATCCTCAACTACAATACCGAAAAGGATTTGAAAATATGTGCAGAGCAGATTGCCAAGCAAGAAGGAGTCAATCTCACGCTCATATTGGTTGACAATGCCTCTCGATCAGAATCTTTTGAGTCTATAAAAAAATGGATCAGAGATTGGCGCTCTGACGCAATTTGTGGCACAGAAGAAGAGATACATGCTTGGACAAATGAATATCCAGATCGATTATCTCATTCAGGAAATGTTTTTCTTATGAAAAGCGAGAAAAACCTTGGCTATTCAGCAGGGAACAATTTAGGCATTCGACTTGCTAACAAGTTACAAGCCGATGCAGTGCTGATTGCCAACCCGGACATGCGCATTGAAAATCCAAGTTACCTGGCAGCGCTTTCACTGCATCTCTTTGCCGACGATAGTAATTACATTGCGGCCTCACGCATCATTGGGTTTGACGGTAAAGATCAGAACCCGCTCAGGGATGCTACATTTTGGGAGGAGTTTCTCTGGCCGCTAACGGCAATCCGCCAGCGACTTAAGGGAAATCATTATGTCCAAAAAATCACATCGTCCGACCCTGTTTATGTGCCGAAAGTGTCTGGTTGCTGTTTGCTGCTCCGAATGAGCTTCCTCAAGGCGACTGACTATCTTGATGAGAATGTATTTCTTTTTTGTGAGGAACCTATCCTGTCCGCAAAGGTTCGCAAGGCGGGCGGCGCAATCCTCTACACTCCAGAGATAACTGCTGTACATGCGCATATCGCGTCACAAAAAGGAAATTCTGGCAATCGAATGCAGCTTTTTATTCACAGCCGCCTCTATTACCTGCAAAAGTACAGTGGTTATTCATTATGGCAAATTAAAGCACTTAAAGTGTCTTATGCGCTGCTGGCATGGATGCATCGCAACCTTGCTTCACTTCGATCTAGGCGGAATGTTACCTAATGCACCAACATAAAAACATTTTCTATACTCTGTTCATTGTCATCCTCCTTGCTACTGAGTTCTACTACATCGACGTTTTCGGTGGGGCTCTGCGTGTTTATCATTTTTTAGCTCTCTTTGTGATCCTTTTACTTAATCGATTCATTCCACGCTTACCGATAACTGGCCTTTTCTGGGCATTGTTTTGGTTTTTGTCAGTGAATGCTTTGGCAGCGGCATTTGCTGACATACCTTCAGAAGCTTTTAAAAGTCTGGGATTATTAGCTGCCAATATGTCTATTGCCATTGCCGTTGCTTTAATCCTGATCAGCGAGAGACTTAATCTCGAGCAGGTAATTCGAATTGCTTTGGCTGTGGCTGTCGCCGGGGTTGTCTTTGGAATTGTACAAGTAGCAGCGTTTAAGTTGGGCGGACTGAATTTGGGGCTGTCTGAATCACAGCAGGGGCAGATTACTGGAGGCTTTGCTCCGGGATTTAGAACAGAGGCGAACTCGTTTGCAAAAAATCTAAATGTTGTTTTTTTATTAACAGTGCCAACTCTCTTGACGTACGCAAGAAAAGCTACTTCACTTTTTGTTGGTGGTATTCTGGTGATGGGAATGCTGATCAGTTTCACTCGATCTGCCTTGTATGGTCTTTTAGTAACATTATTTATTTATTACCTCTGGTCCGTATTGAGCAGGAGACGAAGGCTGTTTGCGAAAGGACCGGTTATTTTTTTGGGCTTGGCCGGTATTTGTTTGGCTGTCTTCGTTTCAACTTCAGGTCAATTCAATGAGTATGCAACCCACAAAGCTGCAACTTTTTTTGATTCAGAGGAGGTTCTTCATGGGGATTCCAGCGCGTTTCGATTGGAGTCTCAAGGCCGTCTTTTGCATGCTTTCCTTGACAGTGGAAAGACGTTTTTAATTGGCAATGGCTGGGGGCAGGTGCGATTTTTTGCTTATGATAGAGAATGGCAGGCTGGCGGGGCAGAAAGTGTAACTGCTTTGGGTTATGCCGGCATTTTGGGTGGAATTTTCTATTTTCTTTATCAGTTGATTGCTATCAACACGGTCCGGCAAGCAGTTCTTTGTCAACGGAGTACTTCCCCTTCAAGATTTCAGGAGGGCTTGCTGTTAGCACTTGTCGGGGTTCTAGTTACCGGCCAGATAAATGGATCCTTACTCGCACCTGAGTACTGGATGTTATTCGGCATGGCTATAGCCTGCGCCTATAAACATAGATGCGAAGTGATTGCTAATGAAGAACTTGGTCGTCAATATGCCATGCCTAACGTGTGAGTTAATTGGTTCCAAACAAATTTTTCAGTTTGTTGTCGAAGGCAATTGGGTGATTTAACCCACGCAGCACGCCACTTATATGGCAAAAGGTTTAACCCATGAAAGTTTTACATTTTATCCTCGGTAAAGCCAACAAAGACCGCGCCAACGGTGTCAATCAAGTTATTGCCGGCCTGGCTAAATACTGCACCCGACAGGGTGCAGAAGTGCGAGTTATTGGTAAAGCTGAGTCAGTAGCATGCCAGGGAGAACTCATACAACGGGATGGTTTTACTGTGGAAGCGTATTCCGGTTGGGGACCGCCATTGCGTTCCGCGCTTGCTGAAGGCATCAAATGGGCGGACATTGTTCATCTTCACGGGATGTATTCCCCTTGGAATTTGTTAGTTGCTCGTATATGTAAAAAATATGGTCGTCCTTATGTTATTACACTACACGACGGCCTGGCTCCAGAAAGGGCAAGGTCGCGAGGACAATTTAAAAAGAAAGTTTTTCATGCCGTTTTGCAACGACGCCATCTCGCGCGTGCGGCAGGCGTGCATGTTCTCACTGAAGAAGAAGCAACCGACCTGTTTTCGGTTGCGCAGCCGCGGTCTGTCTTCTGCATTCCAAACGGTATTGATCTCGAAGACTACCCACTGCTGGAGAAACGGGATAATGCTTCAGCGGCTGTAATTAATATTGGTTATCTCGGCCGATTATCTGCAGAAAAGAATCTTGAGGCATTGTGTCTCGCGTTTTTGAAGGTTAATTCAGCAGGCAATATGCGACTGAAGCTAGCCGGGCCGACGTCAGCTTACGGAGATGAACTGCTGCACCGCTACGCCGGAAAAGGTATTGAATTGGTTGGTCCGAAGTTCGGTGCGGATAAATTCGATTTTATTCGCTCGATGGACTTGTTCGTGCACCCGTCATCCTGCGACGTATTTTCTATCTCTGCGATGGAGGTATTAGCGGTTGGAACGCCGTTAGTTATTACTCGCACATCTAATGCCAGCTATTTTTACGATCGCGGCGCATTTTTCATGTGCGAACCCACAACGTTTGGATTGGAAAGAGGTTTGCGCATGGCGTTTAAAAGGCAAGCAGACTGGCAAGCGATGGCATCTAAAGGACGCCTCTTGATCGAGGAACTATTTAACTGGCAAACGGCGGCTAACGACATTTTGGAGGCTTATAACAGTATCTTGGCGGAAAATTCATGAAGGTTGAAATTAGCACGCTTGTCAATCGAGCGTTGTCTGGAGTGATGCCAGTCTTGTCGCTGCGAGGTGCAGATGACTTGGCTCGCGAGGGCGGCGATCTTGACTTCATTGTCCCTTCCGGCCTTGCAGTGTCAGCGTGCAGTGTGGTTGCCAAGGCAGCCCAGTCTGAGGGGTTTTTTCTAGCCGGATTTCGGGATATTGGTTATTTGGCACAGATTATTTTGATACGCCCTGTCCCTGGGGGTCTTGATGATGCGTTGAAGATTGACTTCTTCGACGGGCTACGTTGGTACGGTGTAGGTAGTGATGTCGCGGGGCATCGGCTTTTTAATTCAGTCCTGCCGTTGCAAGGGATTGAGAGTAAGCTGTCAGGAGCTGCGAGCTTTTTTCAGAAAATTCTCATTGTTGGTTGTGAAAGCGAACGTGATTGGGCTCGTGTCGTTTCAACCGGTGCCAATGAGACTTATTTAGCTGAGATTGCAGAGGCACTTTGCTTACCCATCACACGCGCACAGATAGGAGTACGCGGTGTAACTGGGGTAGACAAATGGCTATTACGCGCGGCTTCTGGCGGGGTGCGTGGCCCTGTCTCGGCCTTGGTCTGGTTTCTTCGCGCTGCCGCTGCCCATCTGAAGTTCAAGTTGGGAACAGGAACTGGGATGGGTTTGCTTCTGGGGGTTTCAGGGCTTGATGGTTCGGGTAAAAGCACGCTTGTTGACCGGTTCATAGACACCTACAGAAAAGCAGGCGGCGTTGAACCCCAGTTAGTACATCTCTTGCCGTCATGGATACCCACTCCTCATCAGATTTTTCGACGTCATAAAACCAAAAGTAACTACACGCGCCCCTATGCAGAGCCACCTGTCTCTTCACGGTTGAGTGGTGGATTGCGACTTGCCTTCTATCTCTGCGCTTTTGCATTTGCACGCCTTTCGCTGTGGGTCGGCATGAAGCGGGGGCGATTGATTATTTTGGATCGCAGTTTCCTTGATTTTGCTTCAGACCTGACCAGAGCGAGGATACAAGCACGTCGCCTGCCTGACTGGTTACTGCGTATGATGATGCCATCTGGCCTCTTATTTTACCTGGACGCTACGCCCGAAGCCGTGGTTGCGCGCAAGGGAGAGTTGACGCTTGAAAAGGCATTTAAATTGCGGATGAGCTACCTAGATACCTGCAAAACGATTGGTGCGAAATTGTTGAATAGTGACGAAACTCCCGATGCAGTTTTCAGGGAACTGCTCAGTCATGTCTCACAGGAATACATGCGACGAATTGATGCTGTCGTGGCTCGCAAAAGAGAGTGCTGATTTAAAATGAAAAAAATCCTGATAACTGCCTACGATATCAATCCATATAAAGGATCAGAATCTGCCACAGGTTGGAACTTTGTCTGGCAGTCTGCTCAATCACATCAAGTTACTGCTGTAACCAGACGTAATAACAGAGAGCATATTGAGAAATATATTTCAGAGAACAATCTGGATATATCTAATCTCCAATTTATTTATTACGATCTTCCATATTTCCTTCGGTTTTGGAAAAAGGGGGGCAGAGGGTCGCTTCTATATTTCTATCTCTGGCAAATGGCAATACCACATGTTGTTTGGTCAGACAGAGTCAAATACGACATAGTTCACAGCTTGAATTTTCACAGCGATTGGACACCTTCGTTTTTATGGGTGCTAGGGCGGCCATTCGTATGGGGTCCAATAAATCATAACGAACCGATTCCTGTAGATTACATAAAAAAAAGCTTTGGATTTTTCGCATATACAAAGGATCGCCTGAAATTAGTGATAAAAATATTGTTTTGGAACGTTGATCCTTTTCTTTTTATCTGCAAAAACAGAGCTAAAGTGATTTTGTGCGGAAATATTAGCGTTGCAAAACGGCTTCGAATAAAAGATGCAAAAGCAGTCATATTTTCACAGGTTGGTGTTGATCCACCGAGTTTATTTGACGACACGAAAGATACCAGTTTATTTACCGTAATGACTGCCGGGAGAATGATAGATATTAAATCGTTCGATTTGGCGATAAGAGCCTTTGCAAAATTCCTCACGTCAACCGGGGTTAATTCTCAGAAAATTAAACTATTGATTTTAGGCCAGGGCGAACTGATCCAGGATTTGAAAAATCTCTCAAGGTCGCTCGGCGTTGAGAACAATATTGATTTTGCAGGATGGATTGATAAAGGACTGATGCCGAAATATTATAGCAAAGCGGATGTGTTTCTCTTTACCTCACACGAGGGCGCAGGAATGGTTGTAGCTGAGGCACAATCCTACGGTGTTCCTGTGGTCTGTTTTAATAATTATGGCCCTGGTGAGACAGTGACAAATTCTTCAGCAGTAAAAATAAATTATAAAGATTATGATACAAGCGTAACTGAATTGTGCGAAGCACTTAAAAAGCTTTATATGGATAGGGAATATCTTAAATCATTGTCTCTAGGAGCACTTGAATTGTCTAAAACGCAGACCTGGGCGTCAAAAGGCAAAGCCATGACAGAGGTTTATGAAAGTATATGAGTAAATTCAACCTTAACGATATTAACACAATTGCCAGATTATGGGATCTTGATACTAGTAATACTATAGTAATTGATCCGGATTGTCTTTTTATTAGCCAAGCAAAAATTCCAAATTATGAAGTGACTTCCAGCAAAGAGTTAAACAAAATAACTTTAACAGAGAATCACACACTGATTGTTTCTACAGACGCTAAAGAAATCTATCCAACAGGTCAAATACCGGTAATCTGTTTTAACAAAACTAAGGATAAAAACAAAAACGATCAATCCTTTTACATAATTACAAACAAAGACCATTCTATTCGGTGGATGATACCGACAGAGGTAATTCATCCATTTTTTCTGAATTTTTATAATTCCCCCACATTATTATCGAAAGTTTATAAGATTGTTTTTGAGATAATTTATCTGACAAAACTACAACGATTGTTTTTTGATAGAGTGACAGTTATATGTGGCAATACTCTTAAAAAATATGTTCCAGAATCATTATCATATGATTCAATTACATTATTTACAGGTACAGCCGGTGAAAATAGAAAAATAATATTATGTCTGATTCAAAATAAAAAACCTGTGCATTTCGTAAAAATTGCAGTCAATCAGTCATCTGGTAAAAATGTCCAAAACGAAAAGAATATATTGAAATCACTTTCTTTGAGAGAGTTTAAAACTTTTGAACACCCTGAAATATCAGATTCTATTCAAGCCAATACAATAATCATTTCAAATATAAAGCCTGACAAAATTATCAAAGAATCATCATACGGTGTAAAGCACACAAGAGTTATATCTGAACTTGCAAAATCATACTCAAGAAAACAGCTTATTGGTAACCTCACAATATACAAGGAAATAATAACTTATATTGAAACACTTAAAAAAGCTGAATTCAGTGATAATGGTCTTGATAATAAAACAGTTATGAGATCTGTTTCAAGAATTGAAGACATTATCGCGTCAATAAAACCTGATTTGCACCTGACAACTTCTATTTCACATGGCGACTTTACTCCATGGAACATGTTTGTTGGGTTGGAAAAGCTGCATATTTATGACTGGGAATTAGCCAGAGAAGACGTGCCCATACTTTTTGATTATTTCCATTTCGTTTATCAGTCCAATATCCTATCAGGAAACAATAACATTGATACCATAACACAGACTCTGCTTGAAACATCCAAGTGCCATGAAATGGCTGATCTAGTCGCAAGTCTTAATATAAATTATGACCTTGTACATGCCTTGTATCTTTGTCACACAGTCAGTTACTATTTAAGTCTTTATACGAAACAAATACCTCTCCACCAACAAGCGCACTGGCTACTAGCAACATGGGATCTTGCTCTGGGCAGAGTAAATATCCCCGCAGAGGGTCAATATGATACATAAGTTCGTTACTTATATTATTAGAAAAAAGAACCCCAGTTTTGAGTTAGATAAAAGAATTGCAGTTTCTACACTCATTTCCTTGCTTGCCGGACGTGCGATTTGTTTTTGCAGGTCATTGCGTCTGCTTATTTTTCTAAAAGTCCCTAAACTTTTGTTTCTCGGTAAGGGGGTTAAGTTAGATGTTGTTGGAAATATGACATTTGGGAAATGGGTGCAACTCCACGATTATGTTTATCTAAGTGCCATGGGGCAAGAAAATCTCGCTATTGGCAATAATGTTTCCATAGGGGCGTTCAGCAGGCTTATTATTTCCACATCCTACAATAATCCAGGGAAATACATCAGAATTGGGAATAATGTCGGTCTTGGAGAATTTGCTTATCTCGGCGGTGGTGGCGGTCTGGAAATAGGTGATGGGTGTATCATTGGTCAATACCTGAGTTGCCACCCAGAAAACCATATCTATGACGACCCTGATGTAGAAATCAGATTCCAGGGAACGACTCGCAAGGGTATTAAGATCGGGAGAAATTGTTGGATCGGATCGAAAGTTACCGTTTTAGATGCTGTAACAATCGGTGATGGATGTGTTATTGCTGCCGGATCTGTTGTCACAAAAGATATGCCAGAAAACTCTATTATCGCAGGCGTCCCGGCAAAGGTCATCAAGTCCAGGGTTGATTCACATGTCATTTGAGCTGGTCTTCGTGCACCTCCTTAACGACTCTTCCGGCAGTCCCAGAGTTTTGAAAGAGACTATCGGAGCTGTTCATTCGCAAAAGATTCGTTCTAAACTCTACTTGGGCAGTTGCGGTGATGGTGTCCTTTCACATTGTGATATCCCCATCTCCCGCTACTGGTACAGAAGGATGGAGCACCGAATCCTGACGCTCTTTACCTACTTCTTCAGCCAGGCTGTTTTATTCTGTAAACTGTTGGCTGACCGCACTATCGACAAGAACGCCGTGATCTATGTCAATACTCTGCTCCCTTTCGGCGCGGCCCTCTATGGCAGGCTGACCGGCAGAAGAGTTATCTATCATGTCCACGAAATCTCCATTAACCCGGCACCGCTCAAATACCTGCTTACCACCATCGCCCGAATGACCTCATCACTCAATATTTATGTCTCCGATGCCCATATGAAGGCATTGCCCATTCCGGATATACCCGCACGACGTGTGTACAATGCGCTCGATGTCGGTTTCTTCGCCAAGGCAGGAACGTCAGCATATGCGCACAATCATGACGGATACTTCAATATTTTGATGATTGCTTCGTTGCGCGATTACAAGGGGGTTCCAGAGCTCCTGAGCTTGGCAGATGCGCTGAATGACCAGACAGATATCCGCTTCGATCTGGTGGTGAATGATGACCAAAAGACGATTGAACGCTACTTCGCCTGCCGGACCCTTCCGTCTAATATCGCTGTACATCCGCGGACGACAGACACGACGGCATACTATGGCAGGGCAAGCCTGGTCCTTAACCTCTCGCGGGTTGATCAGTGGGTGGAGACCTTCGGCATGACGATACTGGAGTCGATGGCCTTCGGCATTCCGGTGATCGTCCCGCCGGTGGGGGGGCCAATCGAATTGGTCGAGGATGGCGTGCAGGGGTTCATGGTCGATTCACGAGGTATAGATTCACTTAGTGAGAAGGTGCTGCATCTTTACAGAAATAAGAACTTAGTCGCGCACATGTCAGTTGAGTGCCGGAAACGAGCCGCCGAGTTCTCATCAAGACGGTTTGCAGAAAACATCTGTCGGCTAATTTCAGAATCACGCTTGGAGACGAGGAAAAATGGTTAAGAAAAAAACAATTGCCATTATTGGAACCAACGGACTTCCCGGCCGATATGGTGGATGGGATCAATTACTCAATCATTTAACAGACAACTTGAAAGAAAATTTTTCATTTATTGTGTACACAAGTTTTTTCAATGCACAAAAAGGTTTGAAAAAGTTTAACGATGCAGAGTTAAAAATAATACCTTTAAAAGCAAATGGAATTCAGAGCATACCCTACGATATAGTATCTATGATTCACGCTATTTATAAAAGGTACGATATTCTTTTAGTTCTTGGAACATCTGGCTGTATTTTTTTGCCTATCGCCAGGCTGCTCAGTAAAAAAATTATATTGAATATTGATGGTGCTGAATGGAAAAGAGGAAAATGGGGAAGGTTTGCAAAAGCTTTTCTACTTCAATCCGAAAAATTCGGTGTTAATTATTCTGATATTGTTATTTCAGACAATATAAAAATCCAGGAATATGTTTTAGAGAAATATAAGATCAACTCAGAATTAATTGAATACGGAGGTGATAACGCAAAATATGTTCCTATGAAAATTACGACTCAGCATAAGTATTCAATACTACCTGACAATTATGCTTTCAAAGTATGTCGCATTGAGCCCGAGAACAATCTTGATATGATACTTGCTGCTTTCAAGAATACCACATTGAAACTTGTTGTTATTGGGAATTGGAATTTTAGTAGCTATGGAATTGAGCTGAGAAAGAAATACAATAACAGTTCAAACCTGATTTTATTAGACCCTATATACGAACAAGCCGAACTCGACGAACTTCGCGGAAACTGTTGTTTATATATTCATGGGCATAGCGTTGGCGGAACAAATCCCTCGTTAGTTGAAGCTATGAATCTCGGTTTATGTTGTGTTGTATTCAATGTTCCTTATAATATAGAAACAACAGAAAATTCTGCAATCTACTTCAGATCTAAGGAAGAGTTAGAGGCTATAGTAAACAACTATCTTGAAAACAAAATTGATAAAAGTCCTTACAAGTTAAGAATGAAAGAAATAGCAAAAAGACGATATTTATGGAGCGTAGTAACTGATAAATATCAAAATTTGTTTTTAGAATCCAAATAGTGCTTTTTTTAAACTCAATTTTTTACTTACAGTTACCAATATTGTGACCGTAAGATACTAAATAGTAGGGACTACATGAACTTGCTTATCACCGGAGCCACCGGTTTTGTGGGAACGGCACTCCTCGAACGGTTGGGACGTGAAACGTGTCAGGTACGCGCGGCGGTGCTGGCCGGGGAACGGACCGATCATCTGCCTGAAACGGTGGAGAAGGTCGTGGTGCAATCGCTGTCGGACACGACAGTGTATGCCGATGCCCTGCGCGGTGTCGATGTGGTGGTACACCTGGCGGCGCGGGTCCATGTGATGAACGAGGATGCTGCAGACCCCTTGGCGGAGTTTCGTCGGGTTAACGTGGCGGGCACAGAAAACCTGACACGTCAGGCCGCCGCTGCCGGGGTGCGACGCCTGGTCTTTCTCAGTTCTGTAAAGGTGAACGGTGAAGGTAGGGTGGTGCCGTACACGGAAGACGATCCACCGGCGCCGGAAGATCCCTACGGTGTCAGCAAGTTGGAAGCAGAAAATGTTCTCCGCAAGGTTGCCGCAGATACCGGTCTTGAAGTGGTGATCATCCGGCCGCCCCTGGTCTACGGCCCCGGCGTGAAAGCGAATTTCCGACGTCTGCTGGAGACGGTACGGCGCGGCGTTCCCCTGCCACTCGCCTGCATCAGCAATAAACGCAGCCTTATCGGGCTGGGGAACCTTGTGGATGCCGTTACTCTCTGCGCAACCCACCCCCGTGCGACAGGACAGACATATCTCGTGAGCGACGGCGAGGATGTTTCAACGCTTGAGCTGGTGCGCAGGATTGCCGCCGCCTTCGGCCGCCCGGCACGGTTTTTCCCGGTTCCGCTGTCGCTCATGAGCCTGGCTGGAACATTGACCGGTAAGAAAGCTGCTGTTGACCGTCTTGCCGGTTCCCTGACGGTGGACAGCTCTAAAATCAGACGAGAGCTTGGCTGGCAGCCACCCTTCACGATGGAGCAGGGGCTTTTGCAAACCGTCACCTGGTTCCGCGACAAATTTTGAGTTTTGGATTTTGAATTATCAGTTTTGAGTTATTTCGGGTTAGCCAAACAAGAACGATAATGGATGAAATGTTATGCTGAAGCGCACCTTTGATTTTACTATGGCACTGACCGCCATCCTTTTCCTGATCCTCCCCATGCTCCTCGTGGCGGCACTGGTCCGGCTCACATCCCCCGGTCCGATCCTCTACTGGTCCGACCGGGTAGGGCGCAACAACGTCATCTTCAAGATGCCCAAATTCCGCACCATGCGCATCGACACCCCCGCTGTTGCCACCCATCTTCTGGGAGATCCCGACCGCTGGCTCACCCCCGTTGGCAAGTTC
Source organism: Geobacter sp. (assembly GCA_003574885.1). GTDB lineage: Bacteria > Desulfobacterota > Desulfuromonadia > Geobacterales > Geobacteraceae > Geomobilimonas. The sequence goes on along the minus strand of PJFC01000002.1, from coordinate 491,354 downwards.
CTTCGCAAATCCAGCCTCGACGAACTCCCCCAACTGTTCAGCATCCTGAAAGGTGACATGAGCATCGTCGGTCCCCGCCCGGCCCTGTTCAACCAGGAAGACCTGATCGAACTCCGCACCCGGAAGGGAGTGCATGCTTTGCCCCCCGGCCTGACCGGCTGGGCGCAGATCAACGGCCGGGACGAGCTACCTATTCCGGTCAAGGTGGAATTTGACGAGTACTACCTGAACAACCGCACCTTTGCCCTGGACCTCCGGATTATTTTTCTTACGTTTGTAAAAGTGGTGAAGAGTGAAGGCGTCAAACATTGATGTCTAAATCTGATCTCACGCGACGACGCAACGACGCGACGAAAAACTTAGAACCAGGCCCGCATTTTGGGTCCGGATCACGGTTTTGCTAGTGAGTATCCGGTTTACACTCCACAGAAATAATTCCCGTTGTACATCGACCCACTATAATCATTTGTTTTTTTGCTCTTTTGGGTGTAACTATTGCTTTGCACTAGTGATGATTTAATTTCAAAGAAATATATGCTTGACGAACGGTAACCCATGCCCCCGATATCTCATAACCCCGATAAATATACCTTCATTGCCCCTGAGCAGTTGATCGACAAGCTGATCCGCCCCTCGGCACTCAAGCGTTTCATCTTCTTTTTTCTGGGAGATGCGCTGATTGTCACCCTCTCCCTCTATCTTGCCCTCTACCTCCGGTTCGACTTGCGGATCAAACCGGGCTATATCCCGCTTATCACCGAAGCACTCCCGTTCTTTCTCGTGGTCAAGCTCGCCCTGTTCGCCGTTTTCAAGGTCTACAAGATGACCTGGCGCTTCGTCGGCCTGATCGAACTGTACAACATCGGGCTTGCCACCCTGGTCGCGGAAGCATTCCTCATGGTGCTGCTGGTCATTACCCCCCTCCCGTATCTCCATCTGGACCACTATGGCGTGCACTTTCCCCGGAGCCTCTTCATCCTCGACGGCCTCATTTCGTTCCTTTTCGTCTGTGCCCTGCGTATCTCCCGCCGGGGCTACCTGGAGGTGATCCGGAACAAACGGAGCTTCGCCCAGGGGAAGCGGACCCTGATCGTGGGGGCCGGGATAACGGGGGAACTGGTGCTGCGGGACATGGCGCGGCGGGACTTTGCCGAGTACTACCCGGTCGGCTTCCTGGACGACAACCCGATGAAGGTGGGGTCATTCATCCACGGGGTGCGGGTGCTCGGCGTGACGGACCGGCTGGCGGAGGCGGTGCGGAAGCGTGACGTGGAGGTGGTGATCATCGCCATCCCCTCGACCCACTTCAAGTCGCTGCGCAAGATCCACCATGCCGCCCGGGAGGCGGGGATAACCCGGATCAAGATGGTCCCTCAGATGTACAAGCATCACGCCCGCTTCGAGGTGAGCCTGAAGGAGCTGAGCGAAATCAGCATCGAGGACCTGATCGGCAGGCAGGCGGTGGAGGTGGAGTACGACCGGATCGAGGAGCTTCTGACCGACAAGGCGATCATGGTGACCGGTGCCTGCGGCTCCATCGGCTCGGAGATCGTCCGCCAGGTCTGCGGTTTCAAACCGGCCAGCCTGATCCTGTTCGAGATCGACGAAACGGAACTGCACAACATGCGCCTGCAGCTCAACCGGGCCTTTCCGGAAATGGCCGACCGGCTCCACTACGTGGTGGGGGATGTGCGGGACGCCGTGCGGGTAGGGGGGGTGATCGGGACCCATCGCCCCCAGCTGGTGTTCCACGCCGCCGCCTACAAGCATGTGCCGATGATGGAGGACAACTCGTCGGAGGCGGTGAAGGTGAACATCTTCGGCACCCGCAACCTGGCCCGGGCCTGCCAGCTGCATGGGGTGGAACGGTTCGTCATGATCTCCACCGACAAGGCGGTAATGCCGACGAGCATCATGGGGGCGACCAAGCGGGTGGCGGAGTACGTCTGCACCGCCTACAGCCGCGAGGGGGGGACGGAGTACACTTCGGTCAGGTTCGGTAACGTGCTCGGGAGCAGGGGGAGCGTGCTGCCGCTGTTCATGGAGCAGCTGAAGCGGGGCGGCCCACTGACGGTAACCGACCGGGAGATGAAGCGCTACTTCATGACCATTCCCGAGGCGGTGTCGCTGGTGCTCCAGGCTGCGGTGCTCGGCAACAACGGCGAAGTGCTGGTGCTGGACATGGGTGAACCGGTGAAGGTGGTGGAGCTGGCGGAGGAGCTGATCCGCCTGCACGGCCTGAAGCCGTACGAGGACATCCCCATCGAATTCGTGGGACTGCGGCCGGGGGAAAAGCTGTTCGAGGAGATCCTGACCGCCGAGGAGGGGACGGAAGCGACCCGCCACCAGAAGGTCTTCGTGGCGCGCAACAGCGCCGCCCATACCACCGAGGAGATCGACCGGATGCTGGCGGAATTCGCCGCCCTCCCCGACGTGGCGCCGGGGCTGGACAACCGGCAGGTGGTGAAGGAACTGCTGATGCGGCATGTGCAGCATTATAAGCAGGATTGAATTCTGAGTTTTCAGTTTTCAGTTAAAGTTCATAACCTCTGAAAGTCAAAGGCTGTTTAACAGGGATACATTGGATAAACAGGATAACGACAAAAGGCAATTCTGAATTCTGAATTTTGAATTAAAACCCTGGTCCTTTAGGCCCGATTTTTGGGTCCCAGTTCCTAGTCCCCGTTTCTAACACACGGAGGTTTCACCATGAAAATACTGGTTGTCGGCGGTGCCGGCTACATCGGTTCCCATATGGTCCGCGAGCTGCTCGACAAGGGCTTTGATCCGCTGGTTCTCGACAACCTCTCCACCGGCCACGCCTGGGCCGTGCCGGAAGGGCGGCTGATCGAGGGGGATCTGGCTGACCGGGATGGGCTCGACCGTCTGTTCGCCGGCCACGACTTCGGGGCAGTGATGCACTTCGCTTCGTTCATCCAGGTAGGGGAGTCCGTCACCGCGCCACTGAAGTACTACCAGAACAACGTGGCCAATACCCTTAACCTCCTTTCCGCCATGGAAAGGGGAGGGGTGAAACGCTTCGTTTTCTCCTCCACTGCGGCCGTCTACGGCACCCCGGAGACGGTACCCGTCGTCGAGACCGCTCCCCTGCGTCCCGAAAACCCCTACGGCCATTCGAAGCTGATGATCGAGCAGGTCCTTGCCGACTGCGGGCACGCCTGGGGACTGCAATCGGCCTGTCTGCGCTATTTCAACGCCGCCGGCGCTCATCCTTCGGGTGAGATCGGCGAAGCCCACGATCCGGAATCGCACCTGATCCCGATCATCCTCCAGGCAGCCCTGGGGCGACGCGATGTTATCACCATCAACGGCGAAGATTACGATACCCCGGACGGAACCTGTATCCGGGACTACATCCACGTCTGCGACTTGGCCTCGGCCCACACCCTGGCTCTTCAGGCTCTCCTGGACGGCAAGGGCTCGCTCACCTGCAACCTGGGGAACGGCACGGGGTATTCCATCCGCGAGGTGATCGAGGTCTGCCGCAAGGTGACCGGACGCACCATTCCGGTAGCGACCGGCCCGCGCCGCCCGGGCGACCCGGCCCGTCTCGTCGCCTCGGCAGGGAAGCTGGTGACTGAGTTCGGCTGGAAGCCGCAGTACGCCGACCTGGAGTCGATTGTGGAAACGGCGTGGAGATGGATGATGAGGCAGTTTTGAATTTTGAATTGAAACCCAGTCCCGATATCCCGGCCGTTTAGCTTTTAGAAATACATTTATTTTTCAGAAATTGTTTCTTTCCCTGTCGCTGAATTTCAGGTATAATCGCCTGCCGTGAAGACGCGACGAAAGGCAGTTTTGAATTTTGAGTTTTGAATTTTGAGTTGAAACCCAGCCCTTAAGGATAGCCTTTTGGATCGGGTCCCGGATTTACTTCAAGGAGGAAGCTGAAATGAAACGATGCCAGGCAGCTATTGTTGCGGCGTTACTGATGATGGGCTGTCTTCAGCCTGTTGTGGCACGGGGCGAAAACCTTCCCTATTCGCTCTCTATTACACCATTTGCGGGTGGGTATGTCTTCGAAGGTAACCAGCAGCTTAAGAACAGCGAGGTCTATGGCCTTGCAGTCGGTTACAATGTGACCCAAAACTGGGCGCTGGAACTTACCGGCACCTACAGCCCTGATCTCACTTCAACAGCCGTTCCCCCGCAGCAGAAAGTGAACCTGTACGAAGTGCGGGGTGACATCCTCTACCATTTCATCCCGCAGAATCGCTTCGTACCTTATGTGGCCGCGGGTGGCGGGATAATTTTTTTCGATTCCCGGCAAGGTCAGGTTGACCATGATACCCTGGTTGATTACGGTGCCGGCATCAAGATATTCCTTACCGACTATCTTGCTCTGCGTGGTGATGTCCGCCATATCCTCGACTTCAATGTAAGGGACGTGAACCGGAGGCGTGAAGTGTATAATAACATCGCCTACACCGCCGGCCTCACGTTCCAGCTGGGCGGGGTGAAGCAGGCGGTTGCCCCTTCGGCACCAGTGGAAGAAAAGGGTGCGGCTCCCCGCGCAGCCGAATGGACCTATACCGAACCATCGAAGCTGGATGCGGCAAAGCAGATGCCGTCAGCCGAGACTGAGCAGGCGGCACCGGTTTCGGGTACCGCCCCGGCAGGGGCAGATGGAGCACCGGTCACTTTCACTGCCGGAACTACAGGGTACATACCGGCTGGACAAATCACGGTGACCGGGATATCTATCGACCAGGATGCCATTGATATAATCGCCACAGGGCGTATCACCAGGTACCGGACTTTTACTCTGTCCCAACCTGCCCGACTTGTCATCGATATCAGCGACGGGATTAACGGCCTGGGGGCGGTCAGGGTACCGGTCCACAAATTCGGCATCCTCGCCGTCCGTTTCGGGAATCACCCCAACTTCCTCAGAATCGTTCTCGATTCTGCCCAGGGTAAACTCCTCCCGTACCGGATCACCGAAACCGACAACGGGCTGAAGATTAACATGACGGGTCCTTAGACCAACCTTTTCTGAACTCACTATAAGGCACAAAAAAAACCGGGGCATCTCTGCTCCGGTTTTTTTTATGGGTGAAACGTGATGCGGGTCAGTATCAGTTCGCGTAAAAAGAGGCCTTGATCACCTTGTGCATGGGGTGGTTGTCCATGAGGCGCAGTTCGTATAGTTTCTTCCGCATGGTAATGTCCATCACCTGGTCGGTCTGGTACAAGGAAACGTCGGTGGCGAGGGTAGCCAGTTTTGACGCGTCGGCCAGACCATTGCCATCCCCCGCATTCCCCTGCGCCTGCCGGTAAGCGGCGCACGAGCCGAGCAGTGCAGCATTCATCTTCTCCGCTTCATCTTTCTTCGTTACCAGACGTTTGTCGGCTTCGGGACTCGCCGCACACTCGACCCCTGAGGCCATGCATTTGGTGAGTTGTTCCCGTGATTCCGCCGTGAGGGATGCAAGTTGTTCGGCCACGGCGATGTAGCTCCCCGCGAGCCGATACATGTCCTGGCCGGGCAGGGTGGTTCCCGGCTGCCCGGTGCCGACCAGTGCCTTGAGTTCCTCCAGACGGTCAACGTCGGTTCTCCCGGACAGGTTGTTCTTTGCCTTGTACCGATTCCATTCCATCGTCTGGCTGAGGCTCCGGTCACAGAAATTTCTGGAACTGTCGAGGCATTTGGCGGTGACCGGGTTGGCGGCCATCCTGCTCAGGACATTATCCAGCGACCGGTTGACGAGGGGGGTGTTGATGTTCCTGCTCATGACCGCATAGACGTTGATGCTGTCGTCGTACGGATAAACTTCGATTGCCTTCAGCAGGTAGGTAATGGATTGGTTGTGCAGCTCGATTTTGTTGTTGTAGGCGTAAACGATGCGCTTCAGCTGCGCCAGCATTTTCAAACATTCCGCATCGGCGAAGTAAGCCGAATCAGGCATGATCTCCCGGTGGCCGTTGGCAGTGATCTCATCAAAAAGCTTGACGTAGCGGAGGAGTGCCCGTTCCGCGGGTTCAGCGTTATCCATGACGCTCTGGAAATCATCCTTGTCCATCCGTTGCAGATAATAATCGCCGACGAGGACTGTATTCCGCCGCAGGGCGCTCCAGAGTTTCTGGGCGCTGTCGATGTAGGCTTTGCGGCTTACGAAGCGCAGCTGTTCCCATCCTTCGTTTTCCCTGGCCGCCATCTCGTGGTACAGGGAGACCGCCGTATCGGCACTGGCTTTGCCCGGGTTTGTAGCCAAAGCCGCGTATGCAGTTGGGGGAAGAGTGTCTTTCATCCGTGCCAGTGCCAGGTTGATGAGCTCCAGATAGTTCGTGACAGCTGTTGCCTTTCCCTGCCCGGTTTCTGCCCATTCATAGGCGAGTCGCAGATATTTCCGGGACTCTTTGAAATGAATTTCGGTGGCTGCACTGTCTCCATGTGCATCGAGTGCACGTACGAGGAGGGCGTAGCGTCTCATCCCCTCGCGCATTGCAACCGCATAGTTCAAACGGAAATTGTCGGACTCGGGTCCGTCCAGGTACTTGCGCAGATCGGTCAGGAGCAGTCCCAGCTCTTTCTCCTGGCCGCTGCCGGCCGGTGCTTCATTTCGATTACCGAGCAGCCAGATGGCCGAGCCGAGTGCTTCAAGACCACTCATGCGTCCTTCCATGATTCCCCTGATCAGGACTACATCAGCGAGGTTCCAGCCGTAGTTGCGTCGCTCCTGTTCGGCAGGACCTGCCTTTGCCGGGGAGGTCGGCTCGCCACCCAGGACGGCATCGTTCAGCAGCGCATAGGAATCGTGCTTCAAGCTGACGGCATTCCCGGAATGCACGTCATCAAGCATCCGCGGGTAGTAGTACCAGAACGCAAAGTCGGTGTACATGAGTTTGTCTTCGAATTTATTGCTGATGGCAATTGCTGTTGCAAGGGTACTGGTATCCCCCGTGCGCAGGTACTGGACTGTCCTGGCTGCTACCACCCGCCGGTAGGTTTCGTCCTTCTGAATGACGCACTTGAAGTTGCGTGCCAACCCCTCCGGGAACGCCTCGGTGAGAAGGCTTTTGTTGACGCAGACGCGGTTTTGCGCATCGTAGTGCTCGGAGACGAGGTTTCTTGTCGCAAAGGAGAGCCGGACTTCCTTGAATCGCTCCGGAGTGTAGATGGTTTCCTCCCGTACGATCTTTGACAGCTCCCCGGGGAGGATTTGTACTGCTTTTGCCAGAGCGGTCCCTGCTGCACCGGCAGTTGCACTCGTCGCGCCGCTCTTCCCAGGCTGGGGTACGGGTGGGGCGGATGCAGCAATGACCTGCTGCGCTTCCGGTGTGAGCTTGTCGAAGATCAGGCGTGCTACCGGCTCGTTACGCTCCCGCAGTTGATTGATGAGCTTCCGGATGTCGAGGAAGTCGGCAGCGCAGTAAGTAAGCGGTCCGCAGGAGTCGCCCGTTCTGTTCTTGGCGGTATAGGCAATCGGCAATGCCATGCGCTGTTCCCACGCGGATATGTAGCCGGGGAGGTCCTGCTTGATGCGGGCTTCGTGCTGTTGCAGTTCGGTGTTCAGTTCGTCCCGGCTGTGCCAGGTATGGGCGCTGATTTCGTCGAGAACCGTATCCCATTCGTGAGCAGGAGGTGCTTCACCCGCGGAGGCGGCAAAGGGAAGGGCGCATGAAAGAAGCGCCCCGAGGAGCAGAGTTCGGATATATCGCATAAAAGGTCCTCACGTCATTATATCTGGTCGTGCGGAGCGGTGTCCGCTTTAAAACAATGGGGAACTACAGCTTTCCTCCGAGCCGGTTCGCGTCTTTCAGAAGCCGGCTATAGGGGGTGTCCTTACCCATTTCTTCCACGTAAAACTCTTTCAGGAACTGGTGCACCGGATGGTCAGGCTTGCGTTGCAACTCCTCCCGCAACTGTTGGAGCGGTGCGGTGGTGGCAGCCGGAGCGCTACTTTTTCTGCCGCCGGGATCGGCGGCAAACTGACGATCGATGGTGCCAGCATAGGCACGAACAGCCGCCGCAGTGTCGCTCTTCTGGCCTTCCAGCCACTTCTGCACCGCGGCTGACTGTTTGAAACGGTCTGCAAGGGGGAGGAAGTAATCGAGGAAGAGGTTGTAGCGACCGTCGCGCTGGAGCACTGCTGCGGACCGGGCAATCTCTCCCGGCGCCAGGGGAAAGAGTTCTGCTGCCTGCAGGCGGCGGACGAACCAGAGGTTGTAACTGGCGCTGTCAGTGCTGTAGGTGTAGGTGCGCAGGTAGGCATGGGCAAGTTTTTCTGCTGCCTCGGCGGCTCCGAAGCAGGCTGAGTCGGGTACTACCTCCGGATAACCGTACCTCGTCTGGGCAGCAAAGAAGTCCAGATAGGAGTTGAGAACCGCCTGCATCGGCGCAGCGACGGTGAAAATGGCCTGCGGGTCGTTGGCGGAGTCGAGCCTCATCTGGTAGAAGTCGCCTGTCCAGAGGGCGAGTTCCATGATGGTCCGCCATAGCCGGTGAGTCGCCTTCAGGTAGAGTTCGCGGTTGGCGTAGCCGGCTTTTTCCCAGCCGCCGTTGTTATAAGCTGCCAGGTCATTGAAGATATCCATCGCCTTGAGGATGGTTGACGAGCCATCGTGGGCAGGTAGCATGGCAAAGAAGGGGTAGGCAGGTGCTTTACCGTTGTCTGCCAGGCGCTGGATGGCGAAGCTGGTGATGTCCAGGTAGTCGGCAATCGCCAGGGCTGCCCCGCTGCTCCGACGGGATGAGGCCCATTTGAGTGCATAATCGTCAAAGAGCCGCGACTGCTCGAAAACCCGTTGCGCGTCGTCGGTCATCCCCTGGGAATCGAGTTTGGCGGCGGCTATCTTCTGCAGTCGTTGTGCCTCGATGACTGCCACGGTAAAGTTGAGCCGGTAACGATCCGCATCGGGGGCCTCGAAACCGTCCGCGATATGCCGGACCAGAGATGTCAGGTAGTGTCCTTCGTCCGGTTTTTCTGCCAGGTCCCGGTCGCGTAGCATGAGGAAGAGTGGTCCCAGGGCGTTGAGATCTTTCATCTTCCGGTCGATGATTGCCTGATTGACCACAAGATTGACAATATTACGGTAGAGGTAGGGGGCACTCTTGCCGCTGGGCGCATTCGCCGCAGCGGCGGTCCCCTGTTCGATGTACATGACGGCGTTGTTCCAGATATCGAAGACCCGGGCGACGAACTGTGGGGAGTCGTTTACCTCCATCGCCTGCAGCGCCTTGACGAACCCGGTCCAGAAGGCCACCTCCGGCATTGTCGCCTTCTCCTTCAGTTTATCGAGGATCTGTTCGGCGCTGTTAAGACTTTCCAGGTTCTCGCTCTGGAGGTAATCGATAGTCTGGGCGATGGCCAACCGCAGATAGTCCCGCTCCCGGTAGATCGGCAGCCGGTTGTCCCCGCCGGCGCTGACGGTGCTGCCGGCTGAAACCGCTAGCTTGTCGTTCCACTCCGCTATATAGGCTGCGAGCGTCTCTCCGAGCTGCCGTTCGCTCTTTTCACGCCATTCTTTGATCTCGGCCCTGTCCCAGTAGGTGAGTTCGTAGGCCACGTCCAGATACGGCCCCCACTCCCTGATCGTCACGGCTGCAGCCTGGGGTCGATCGGTCTTCATTGTCGTGGAGGACTTTACCGCGGTCCCTGCCTTCTTCTTTTTCGGTCCGGCCGCGTGCGCCGCCGTCGCTCCCGCCAGCAGACAGAGCATGACAGCAAGCAGGGGAACGAACCGTAGGTCAACGGCCTTTAAGGCACCTGTACGCATTTTCCAGTTCCTCGCATCTGTTGGTTGGTTTATGTCCCTTGGCGGGATAAATGATGAGGTTGAACGACGAGATTCGCTGCGTACCCCTGAACCGGTATTCGCCCGAACCGTCCCGGCAGCTCTGCCGTCCGCCGACGATCCCCAGCACGGCCGTGATTTTTTCCTCTTCTTCCCGGGTGCTGGTACACGTGTCCAGACTTGAGAACGAAACTCCCCGGGAGATGGAGAGGTGCGAGCTTCCCTTCTCCTCGGCAGCCATCCCGCCCGGCCGTTCCCGCGTGGCAACCATCTGCGGTGTCCCCCCGGAAATAGTCCCGCCTGGCCGTTCTTTGCGGGTTATCGGTCGAAGTTCCGGTCCTGCTACTGTCGCCGTTCCCTCTGATCCCCGCGCCCTACGCAGAGGGGCAACCCGCTCCATTGCAGCTGGCGTGTCTGTAGTCGCGGCACCCCGGCTCCGCGTGATGGTCGTTCGTTCTGCAGCCGATTCGGCCATGGCGGCAGACCGTCGTACCTGGGGCGCTGCAGGCGTTACGTCGTCCACAGCCGTCTGTGCTCTTTGCCGGACAATGCGCGGCTGATATTCCGGTTCTACTGGTGCGCGCTGGACAGGGCGGGTGATGGTGGGTGCGGCCACATCTTCTTGCTGCTGTTCTTGATGTTCCTGCGCGCTTTGCCGTGGCGGCAGAGGCGGCGGTTCGACCGGTTTGACCAGCGGTGGTTCAGGAATGGCGGGGGGGGGCATCAGTTCCAGCCGGCTCGTATCGATGGCTGTTGTCTGTTTCGGGGCGGTTGTGACCGCGTAGCGGCTGAACAGGAGCAGTACAACGATCCACGAAAAGAGCAGCAAAAACTGCAGCCAGAGTGGCATGGCCTTTGATTTTGCGGGTGAAGCCGTGACGAGGATCCGCTCCAGTCTGGTCCCGCCGTGGCCATAGGCCATGCGAATCAGCCGGCTCATTGTTTCCCTTCGCTCTCCAGGTGGACCACTGCGCTCTCCTTTACGTTCCAGAGCTTACTGACGAGCGCTGCCGCCTGGAGAAGGTCACTGCTGAAGGACTCGGGGAGCGGCACAACCACCGGGCGCGGCGTGCCACGTCGCTCGCTGTAAACCGCATTCAGGGAGGTGGCCAGTTCCGCAAATGTCATGGGGGCGCTGCGTGACACCTCGTTCCCGCTGACGATGCTGGTCAACCGGTATGGCCGGTCGGAATGCTTCTCGATGAGCACCTGCCGGTACTCTTTGGAGGTTTTCAGTGCCGTCAGCTCGGGGTTCTTCGCCACGACCGGCGCCGGGAGCTGCATTTCCGCCACAGGGGTTGCAGACGTGTTCAGCCGTGCGATCTGGGTCCACACCAGCAGGAGCAGGAAGGCGACATCCGTGAAGGAAAAAAGCCAGGTATGACGTGCGATGCGTTTCATGGCCATGGGTCGTCGCTCCTCAGAGTTTCACGCTCAGACCGCGGTCGATGGATTTTCTCGAATGCATGGTCAGGAAGAGGCAGATCGATTCGAGGGTAACGTAGTACATCAGGGCCAGGAACGTCGACCAGAGTTTGGTGCCGATGGCTCCCTTGTTGAGGGCATTGGTGGGATCGCCGGTATAGAGGAAGATCACGATCATGCCGGCGACGGTTCCCCACAGGCCGATGGGGGGAAGGAGGTTGGCGCACATGTAAATCTTGTTGACGTAGCGGCCGTCGTAGCCGTTTTCCGCAACCTGGCGCGTGGCATCGAGAAGAAACGCCTGCGGCGCACCGTGCCCTCTCTGCTCCTCGTCACGTGCCGTGGACCAGAGCATCTTGGCGACGCTCTCGGCCAGTCCGTCGGCCGGCGACATCTCCTGGTTCTTTATCTTGTTGAGATGGGCAGGATCGCCTCCCCGTGCATAGAGGAAGGCACGTACGGCCATGAAGCAGCCGAGAAGGAAGATGGTCGTAGTCAGCGACATGGATATCCGCAGAGACCAGACGTTGAAGGTTTCAGGATTTATCGTGATGATGCCGAAAAACTCCATGATCAGCAGACTCCTTATTTTCGGTCGTTAGTGGCGGACTTCGCCAGTTCCTCGTCGAGCAGCCTAATCCCTTCGTCCAGCGTGGTGGTCTTGCCGGGAAGCTCAACCGACATCTTCTGGTAGGAGCCGAACTGGTTCTTCATCTCGGCAACGACGCTTCTGGCGGCATCACCCCGGTTCAGGTCAAGGAAGACGCGCGCCTTGATGAACATTATTTCTGCCGACAGCCGGATGGTTTCGAGGGTTGCATGCTGCAGGCTCTGGGACAGGAGATTGTCCACATGCTTTTTCAGGAAATCGTCCACGGGGTACTGGAGTTGGGCGAGGGCCTTGGAATCGCCATTGCTGCGAAAATTTTCCGCGAAGATCCGGAAAGCCTCGATATCACGCTTGGCAGTCTGGAGGCGGCGCGTGAGCACGGTCTGGTCTTCTTGCGACGGCGGCAGAAGCAAGGCCTGGTTACCCTCCCGGCTGGACCCCCCATAGGCAAATCCGCAGGAAGAGAGCAGGGTGAGCACCGCGAGAAAAAGCGATACGTGTCCCCTTACCGACATAATCATCCGTTTGTTCATATAACACCCCTCTGCGCATGGTCGTCGAGCTGTTTGCTGGCGGGAACCCGCCAATCCGCATTGTTTCCCCACTGGTGGCAAAAAAGCCGCAGCACCGGTCGGTACCCGGCACAAACGGCCATTGCTCGTTTCTCGATATTCCAATCGGACAACACTGCCCCCTCAAAAATGCACTTGCCTTATTTTCTCCCTGTTTACATACACTGACCGGCACCTGTTATGCAAGGATAAAAGAGCCGTAAGTCACAGATATATGACCTGGAAGCCCATAAGCAAGATGATACTTTTTCGCCTGGTTTTTTACCTTTACAATCAGGGCATGAGTGGGCTAAGAATGTTGTAGCTTGATAAACTGTACTCCGTGAGCACTACTATTTCTCCTTAACACTTCACCAACGATAGGACACCATAATGTATAAACTGAAAATTCTCACATCATTTGCAGCCGCCCACAATCTGGTCCACTACCAGGGGGATTGCGAGAACCTCCACGGCCACAACTGGAAGGTGGAAGTGACGGTTACCGCCCGGGAACTGGACAAGGCGGGGCTCGGGATCGACTTCAAGGTCCTCAAGGCTGAGACCAACGCCCTGCTCAAGACCCTGGACCACAAGTACCTGAACGAGCTTGCCCCCTTCGCCGGACTCTCCCCCTCGTCGGAAAACATCTCCCGCTACCTGCACGGGGAACTGTCCCGCCGCCTCAACAATGATAACGTGCGGGTGGACTTCGTTACGGTGTGGGAATCGGATATGGCGTGCGCAACGTACTATGAAGAGTGAAAAGCAATTATGAATTATGAGTTTTGAATTTTGAATTAAAACCCCTTTTAACTTTTCACCTTTCACTGTTTCCCCGAGGTTTTTTCATGAGCTACCGTACCGCCGACTGTATCGAACTCTTTTCCTCAATTCAGGGGGAGGGGATGCTGGTGGGGCTCAGGCAGATTTTTCTCCGTTTCCACGGCTGCAACCTCTCCTGCGACTACTGCGACACCGTAACTCCTGCTCCCCCAGCGACCTGCCAGTTGGAGGGAACACCGGGGAGACGTGATTTCCATCCCGCCCATAACCCCGTCACCCTCGACCGGATCGTTGCCGTCCTGGAAGGGTGGCAACGAGGCTGGCCGGGTCTCCACCATTCCTTGAGTCTCACGGGGGGCGAACCGCTCCTCAACCATGCGACCCTGCAGGAGTGGCTGCCTGTGCTCCGTAACTACCTTCCCATCTACCTGGAGACCAACGGCGTCCTCCCTAACGCACTGGAAAGCTTGATACACCACATTGACCATATCAGCATGGACATAAAGCTCCCCTCGACCTCTAACTGCGGCGACCAGTGGAGCCATCACCTCGACTTTCTCCGGATTGCCCGGAAGAAAAACCTTTTCGTCAAGACGGTGATAGGCTCTTCAACCGAGGAGTGGGAAATCTCCCGTACCTGCGAGATCATCGCCGCCGTCGACCGGACCATCCCCCTCATCCTCCAACCGGTAACGGACAGGGAAGGGCAGGTGACAATACCACCGCAACTGGTGCTGGAACTACAGGAGCTTGCGTACAGGAACCTGGCGGAAGTGCGGGTCATACCCCAGACACATCGATTTATGGGACAATTGTAAATGCAATTTTGAATTATGAGTTTTGAATTTTTAGTTAAACTTGAGGCGCTCTAATAGTCCCTGAATTCGACATGCTTACAATAGGCTCAGTTTTTGATTTTTACTGTTCCCCGATTGCCGATCCCTGGATTTAACTGGAACTAGAGATGATTATCGAAGAAATGACGATGACGGAGTTTGCGGCCGGGCTGGAACGGACCCGGTCGGTCCTGATTCCCTTCGGCTCGGTTGAGGAGCATGGCAGCCACCTCCCTCTTTCCACCGACACCATCCAGGCGTATGAAGTGGGGAAGAAGGCGTCGCTCCGTATACCGCTTTTCGTGGCGCCACCGGTCCACTACGGCAACTGCCGATCGACTGCCCGTCATCCCGGCACCATTTCAATCAGCACTGAAACCTTAAAGTGTTTATTGAAAGATATAGTTGTATCTCTTCATAGTCACGGGCTAAATAATTTCATTGTACTTACCGGTCATGCGGGCGGAGCGCATCGGATGGCGCTTCAGGATGCCGGTGAGGCGCTGATTGCCGAATACGCCGATATCCGGATGGCGGTGGTGACGGAGTACGAACTGGCGAGCCGTGAAGGCGCCGGTATTGTGGAGACCGAGGGGGATTCCCATGCCGGCGAGATCGAGACCTCCCGCATTCTTTACACCCATCCGCACCTGGTCAAGGGGACAGGCATACGGGAATTCCCGAATTTCCCTCAGGGAGGGATACTGGTGCGGGACAAGCGAAAGTACTGGGCCGGCGGAGTCTGGGGTGACCCGACCAGGGCAACTGCTGACAAGGGGCGCAGGATCGAGGAGATCGTGGTGAGCAAGGTGGTTGAACTCGTGCGTGAACTTGAGGCGCATGACTGGTAAGCCAGTTGCTTTAATTACAATTACCATAAAGTAGCCCTCACCCGACAAGAGTCGAGTGAGGGCTTTTTGTTTGGAGAGGATTTACCGAAGTGAGATGGCTACATCATACTCATGCCCATACTGCCTACAAAAACGGTTGCAGTCGCATATTTGGTAGAGTCAGCGGTGCTGGTGGCCTTGACAAGGAACATCCCCTGGTACGGCGGAGCAGTATAGAGGCCGCCAGAAGTAATGCTGCCGCTGTTGAGCCCAACAACACTCCAGGTGACCGAAATGTTGGCGCTGAACTGCAGGGTGCCGTTAATCTGCAACGTTCCGGAGACAGGAGAAATGGTGATACCGCTTGTTCCTGTGCCCGGCTGCATGATACTTCCGGACGTCATCGTACCGCCCATCATGTTTCCCATCGGTCCGGAATAGATTGTTCCTCCGCTGCTGTTCATCATGGTCACAGTGCCGTATCTATCTATCGACATATGAACATTGTCAAACATCAGGTCCAGTCCCTTGCCAATGGTGTAAGGAGACATGATCGGATCAACATTGGGAACCCCGTAGGCAGAAAGCAGAGGGCCCATCTTTTCCCGTACATGTAGCCTTGATGTACTCATGTTGCTGAACATGTTCCGCATCGTGGTTCCGTTCGGATTGTTGTAGAAGGAGTTCATGGTTGACATGTTGCTGAAACCTGCCATGTCGCCGACCATGAGGTGTGACAGTGGGTTGATATTGGCTGTTCCCGGCCCACCGCTCATTGAATAGAGCGAACCGGCCCTGATCATGAATGGTGGCGTTTTACCACTGACATCAAAGGAAAACGAGCCAGCCTGCGGGTTGATCGTTGTGCTCATCTGGGTACCGGTGGAGTCCTTCAGGAAGGCAGTGCCGCTCATCGGAGCGCCCGTTGCTGCGACCCCTGATACGGTGGGGGCTGACGAGCCGCCACCGCCACCGCACCCTGCCAGTATACCGACTGTTATTACCGCTGCTGCAGCCATAACTTTTCTCAACATGATACCACCCCCTATAATCGCTTCTGCAGGTGAAGGTTGGAATACGTGAGTGACGGTGAGGAAATTACTACAAGGTACTCGATCAGACAAAAGGTGGCATTGCTGGCTCCCCACGAAAACGTGCACTTTCCATCGATCTAAGACGAAGAGACAACTCGACCCGTAACGGTACTTTTGAAATGATATTACAGTAAGTGTTGAAGTCAAGGTCGCTTTTCCCCCAATTAGGGACGTTCGAACGCAGTCGGGGAGAGATGGCCAAGGTGCCGGGCGTGCTACACTTCAGAAGAAGAGACTGTTATATGCCGTTAATTCTTTTGGGAACAGTGAGGGCGCGGCGAATACGGTGCAATTCTTTTCACCGCACGCGCAACCCCTTGCACCAGAAAGGATGCGATATCCCTGGTCATTAACGACAAAACCGAATAAATTTGGTCAGTTACAATATCCAATGACCTTGGCACGTGCTGTGAAATACCTCCTCATACAAGAAGCAAACTTTCAAGGAGGATAAAACAGATGAAAACAAACAGAACAACTTTGGTTGTAACGGTTATCGCCGCACTATCTCTTGGCGGCCAGGCATTTGCCAGAGGCGGAGGCATGGGTGGCGGTGGCTTTGGGAGCGGTTCCATGGGACACAGTTTCGGCGGCCCCAGTGGAGGAAGCGGTATGGAGTCATCCCTGTCCCATGGAAGTGGCGGCAATATGCAGGGCGGAAACGTGCAAAACGGATCCAGGCAGGGTTCCGGAGGAAAAGGGGGGTCGAAATCCGGTAATGGTTCACAGCGCGGACCTTCGCAGCAGGGTTTGCTTAATGGTACGGGAACGCAACATGCTGCGGGAAATGGTAAAGGTTCGCAGCGTGGTCCTTCGCAGCAGGGTTTACTTAATGGCACAGGTACGCAACATGCTGCGGGAAATGGTGCCGGGAGAGGGCAGGGAACCGGTAATGGGAAGGGTACCACAAGTCCGGAACACAAGAACGTTAATGCTTCCGGGAAGAAGATCTAGTTCTAGTAGCTCACCAAGTACGGTAGAAACGTGAAGAGGCTGCTTTTCCTCGATCATAACCGTGGCAGTTGCGCTTATTGCCTGCTCTGGGGGCGTAGCCTGTGCCGGTTCGGCTTTGCCAATGATACGGGGAAAAGCGGTCTCGACTTAAACAGTGGTTGTGAAGTGAACATCGCAACTGGCATCTCGGGAAGGAGATTATCGTGAGAAAGTATCTTGTTGCCCTTCTGAGCGTTTTCGCAACTGCAACATCAGTATCTCTGGCCCATGCATCCAATGTCGGGCTCAACATCGGCATCAACCTCGGCAATCTCCCGGTATCCGTTATCGCTGCTCAACCCGTGGAAGTCGTCGAGCCGCCCGAATTCGTGGCGCGGCCCGGATTAGGCTTCTATGTAGCGGTTGGCACCCCCGATGACCTTTTTTATGCAGACAATCGTTACTATCGTTGCCGAGGCGACTCGTGGTATGCAGCGCCCTATTATAACGGGCCGTGGGTAAGCGTTGGCTACCGGGCGCTACCGTGGAAGCTTCGCAGATACCCGATTGCAAGATTACGCAGCTTCAGGGATGGCTGGGACAGACATCGCGGCGAAGTTTCTTATGCAAACTACGGTCATTTTCGTCCCGAAAGGCATGGGGACCGGGATAGGCAAACTCGATGGGAAGGCGGAAGGCATGGGGGGATGATGGAACATTAATCCCTTGACGGAAATGCCCAATCCAGAAACTCAATGCTGGATTGGGCCACACTAGTTACGTCCCATAAGATATATTATGTAAAGTACGTTAAGTGTGAATCTGATGAGAAGGTCCTGGTTTCCGTTATGGAGATCGGCATCACCTGATCCCCTTTTATCGGTGTATGCTATTCGAGTGGTTTATCCTTTCCTGCGGGGGATATTTTGCCTTCAGAAAACACAGGGGCCTAATTCTCCCCTGGTGTTGGCCTTGCCCGACTCGCAAAAACCGCTCAGAATGGAAATTTGGAGGCCACCAGCGCAAAGCCCATTCCAGAGCGATTTCACGAGTATCAATCCTCTTAAAGTTTCCGTTTGTCTATCACCCGGTCCGCCTTCCCTATATGACGGGGTATACTGTTCGGCTCAACGAGCTTGACCGTGGCACCGACCCCCAAGGTCGATTGCAATCTTTTCTCTACTCCTTCGAGGAATGACTTCTGTTTCTTCATTTCGTCGAAAAAGATATTCTCCGTGACTTCTATCTGTACTTCCAGGACATCCATTGCTCCCTGACGATCGACCACCAGCTGATAGTGGGGTTCGCATCCTTCGATGGCGAAGAGAACTTCTTCGATCTGTGACGGAAAGACATTTACTCCCTTGATGATGAGCATGTCGTCGGAACGCCCCATGGTCTTTCTCATCCGGACCAGGGTACGACCGCAGGCACAGGGGGTGTAGTCGAGGCTGGTGATGTCCCGCGTCCGGTACCGGATCATGGGGAACGCTTCCTTGTTCAGGGTGGTCAGCACCAGTTCGCCTACGCTTCCCGGCGGAAGGACCTGGCCGGTGTCCGGATCGATGATCTCGGGGATAAAGGAATCCTCGAAGAGATGCATGCCGGATTTGTACTGGCATTCTCCCGCGACCCCCGGACCGATGACTTCGGACAGCCCGTAGTTATCGGTGGCACTGATGTAGAGGCGTTCCTCGATCTCGCGGCGCATGCCATCCGACCACGGTTCTCCGCCGAACAGGCCGATCCTGAGGGAGAGCGTTTTCGGATCGATTCCCATCTTTTCGATCCTGTCCGCCAGGGTAATGGCATAGCTAGGGGTGCTGACAAGTACGGTAGATTTATAGTCCTGCATGATCATGATCTGTTTTTCGGTGTTGCCGGAACTCATGGGGATGACCGAAGCGCCGATGGTCTCGGCAGCGTAATGAAGCCCGAAGGCACCGGTGAAGAGGCCGTAGCCGAAGGCAATCTGTACCACGTCGTCGTGGGTTACCCCGGCGGAAGTTACGAACCGGGCCACCAGGTTGGACCAGACCTTGATGTCATTGCGGGTGTAGCCGACCACCGTCGGTTTTCCCGTCGTTCCGGATGACGAATGAATACGGACAACTTCGCGCAGCGGGACGGCGAACATGCCGTAGGGGTAGTTGAGGCGCAGGTCTTCCTTTGTGGTGAACGGCAGTTTCTGGAGGTCCTCCAGGGATTGAACATCCTCGGGAACGATACCCAGTTCGTTGAACTTGTTCCGGTAGCAGGTGACATTTTTATATACCCGGTTGAGCGTGGCCTGCAGCCGCTCCAGTTGGAGCTGCGCCAGGTCTTCCCGTGGCATGCATTCGTATTCGGCGTCCCAGATCAGTTGCTGCATATGTGTCCCTCACGACAGAAATTTAACTACCTATGTTACCAGTCCCGAGTTCCTACCGTTCCCACACCTCTTTTTTGTCCCTGCCAAGATAGGCTCGCTGAACATCTTTATTTTCCAGTAACTCGGCAGCGCTTCCTTCAAGTATTACTTTACCTGTTTCAAGCACGTACCCACGGTCTGCCATCTTCAGGGCCGCCTTGGCGTTCTGTTCCACCAGGAGGACGGTGGTCCCTTTTTCGCGGCGCAGATTCTCGATGACGCCGAATATTTCCTGAACCACCAGCGGTGCCAGGCCCATGGACGGCTCATCGAGGAGCAGCAGCCTAGGCCTGGCCATAAGCGCCCGGCCGATCGCCAGCATTTGCTGTTCGCCGCCGGAAAGGGTTCCGGCCATCTGACGGCGGCGCTCCTTGAGACGGGGGAAAAGCGTGAAAATCTCCTCCAGGTCCTGGCGGATCGCCCCCCTCCCCTCCCGGCCCCTGTAGCGGAGATAGGCCCCCAGTTCAAGGTTGTCCTCCACCGAAAGGGGTTTAAAGACCTGTCGCCCTTCCGGTACCTGTGAAATGCCGAGGCTCACTATATGGGAGGGTGGCAAATCCTGGATAGGAGTACCGTCCAGGAGAATTTCTCCCTTTTTTACCGGCGTCAGGGCAGAGATGGAGTTGAGGATGGTGGTCTTCCCCGCCCCGTTGGCCCCGATGAGGGTAACGATCTCACCTTCACCCAGGTGCAGGGTAATGTTCTTCAGGGCGTGGATTTGGCCGTAGTAGGTGTTTATATTGACAATTTTGAGCATAAGGTCCGTTCAATGTTTGCGTACTGCGTTCAGCTTTCCCTGTTCCCGGTTTTCACCCTTCTCCCAGGTATGCCGCGATGACTGACGTATTCTCCTGAATCTCACGTGGAGTCCCCTCAGCCAGTTTCTCGCCGAGGCTGAGCACCAGGATGCGATCGCACACGTCCATGACCAGCTCCATGTCATGCTCTACCAGTACGACGGTGATACCCGCGTCCCTGATTTTCCGGATGAGGGACGCGAGGTCCTGGGTTTCGCGGCTGTTGAGTCCCGCGGCCGGTTCATCCATGAAGATAATCCCGGGTTCCGACGCGAGAGCCCGTGCGATCTCAAGGAGGCGGCCTTTACCGAAGGGGAGACTGTCGGCCCGCTGGTCGGCGAGATCGGGAATGCCACAGAAATCAAGCCAGCGCCGTGCCGATTCAGCTATCCGCCGCTCCTCGACAAGGTGCCACGGCAGCTTGAACGAGCAGGAAAACAGTCCGCTGTGGCTTTTCGTGTGGAGCCCAACTTTGACATTGTCCAGCACGGACATCTGGCCGAAGAGTTCTATGTTCTGAAACGTCCGTACGATGCCGAGCCGCGCGAGGCGTTCCGGTGGTAAACCCGTTATATCCTTCCCCTGTAGAAGGATGCGCCCGGAAGTCTGACGGTAGATACCGCTGATGATGTTGAACAGGGTGGTTTTCCCCGCCCCGTTGGGACCGATGACACCGGTTATGTCCCCCTGCCTGATAGTGAAGGAGACGTCGCACAGGGCGGTCAGGCCGCCGAAAAGCTGGGTTATGGCTTGTATTTCCAGCATCTTACCTACCCTTCTTCCTGCTTGTCGGCAGGGCGAAGCCTGGCCAGAAGTCCCGGAATGCCTCGTACGAGGCCACCCGGAAGAAACATGGTCATGAGGATCAGGATGATGCCGTAGATGATGATGTCGTAATCCTGGAAGGTGCGCAACGCTTCAGGAAGGATCGTCAGGATGAAGGCGCCGATGAGTGAGCCGTAGATGCTTCCCAGTCCACCGATAATGACCATGGTGATCAGTTCTATCGAGAAATTGAAGCCAAAAGATGTGGGAGAAATGAACCCCATGGTGTGGGCGTAGAGGCTTCCCGCAATAGCGGAGATGCCGGCGGAGAGAGCAAATATCTGGACCTTGAGGAGCCGGGCGTTGACTCCCATCACCCGTGCTGCCACTTCCGAATCGTGGATTGCCCGCAGTGCGCGACCGATACGGGAGTTTGCCAGGTTCACCGAGAGGAGGACCGTTACAAGGGTAAAGAGCCAGATCAAGCCGTAGTTCTTGAGATCGTTGTCGAAGGTAATGGAGCCGATCTTCAGGTTGGGTATGCCGGAAAAGCCTGAAGGTCCTCCCGTCAGCTCTACTGCTTCGTTAAAGACGATGAAGAAGATGATGCCGAGACCGAGGGTGGCCATGGCCAGATAATGCCCCTTCAGTTTCAGGATCGGAAACCCGATCGCGAAAGCGAGGAGGGAGACGGCTACAGCTGCCGCAACCATGGCAATCCAGGGGTTTATTCCGTAGGTGGTCGTAAGGATTGCTGATGCGTAAGCCCCAAGGCCGAAGAACCCGGCATGGCCCAGGGATATCTGGCCGGCAAAACCGAGGAGAAGGTTCAAGGCGACGGCCAGCATGGTATGGATTCCGACGAATATGAGAACGTTTACCAGGTAGCTGCCGGAAAGAAGCGTGGGCAGAATGGCTACCAGTATTGCAAGAATCAGGAATTTTAGCAGTTCGCGCTTCACGATACCTCGGGGAATCAGCTATGGACATCTTTTTACTTTTCACCAGTAACTTTTTACTAGTACCGGGTCAAACCCTTTCCGTTTCTGCCTTCTTGAAAAGACCCTGGGGCCTGATGAAAAGGATCAGGAGAAGAATGACGAAGGCAATGGCATCCTTGTATCCCGAGGAGACCAACCCGGCACCCAGTGACTCCAGTACTCCCAGGAGAAGCCCTCCGAGAACGGTGCCGAATCCGCTGCTCATGCCCCCGATTATGGCGGCGCAGAACCCCTTGATGCCGATCATGATTCCGACATCGTAGGAAGTCATAGTAAGTGGCGCGATGATGATGCCGGCCAGGGACCCCATGGCGGAACTGATGATAAATGCAAAAAGGACCATACGCCGCACGTCGATACCGATAAGACTGGCGGCACGGATGTTGTACGAACAGGCCCGCATTGCTTTCCCGCTGATGGTGTAGCTGAAGAAAATCTTGCTCATCCCGATGACGACAATGGTGACGGCAAATATCCAGAGGTGCTGCGGCATGAGCGATGCGCCGTAAATAGTGATAGGTTCATCCCCACTGAAACCGGGCAGTGCATGGGTATCTTTGTCCCAGAAAAGCATGGCAATGCCGCGAATCAGAATACTGCCGCCTATGGTTATAATTACCAGGCTCAGAGGGGTAGCCGATTTGAGAGGTCTGATGGCCAGGCGCTCGAATAGTATGCCGACAACAGTGGTAAGGATGATGGCACAGGGAACGGCCACCCCTGGATGAAGTCCGGTCGTGTTTATGAGGGTGACGGTGAACATCCCCCCCAGCATGACAAACTCCCCCTGGGCAAAATTGATGATCCCGGTGGCATTGTAGATGATCGCAAAACCCAGGCCTATAAGGGCATAGATTGCACCGGTGGCTAAGCCGGAGAAAAGGTACTGGGTCAATTGATCTGAAATCTGCATTGGTCTTGGCTCCCGTCGCTACTTGACCAGGGCCCAGTCACGATTCTTCACCTGAACGAGGACAAAGGCGTCCTTGGTCAGACCGGCATGATCAGTACGGGAAAAGGTGAAGACACCGCCGATTCCGGCAAAATTAACCGTTTTTTCCAGGGCATCGCGAATCCCGGCAGGTGTAACCCCCCCACGTTCAATGGCCCCTTTCAGCAGCATGATGGCATCCCAGGCGTGACCGCCGAAATGATCCCCCTCGGCCTTGTAATGCTTCTGGTAATCCTTGACGAAGGAGATGAGGGATTTTTTCTGTTTGTCCTGTTGGGGAAGGACGTCGGAAACAATGACCCGTCCCGACGGCAGTATGATACCTTCGGCGGCGTCACCGGCGAGTTCGATGAACTTTTTGGAGGAGACCCCATGACTCATGAAGAGCGGCAGTTTTATTCCCAATTGTTTGACATTGCGGGCAATGACTGCCGGTCCGGGGTTGGTCCCCCAGCAGATGATCGCCTGGGCCTGGCTGGAACGGATCTTGGTCAACTGGGGGGTCATGTCCGTATCCTTGGGACCGTAGGTGTCATCGACCACGAGCTTGATGCCGTATTTTGCCGCCTTGGCCTTGAGCTGCTCACGCCCTGACGAGCCGAAACCGTCGGAGACGGTCAGGATGGCGACGTGAGAAATCTTCATTTTTTTCAGATAATCGAAAATCTTCTCAACTGCCAGGCCGTCATTCTGGGCCGTCTTGAAGACCCATTTCTTGACCGGGTCGGTGATCTTGCTGCCGGCGGCGCAGGAAACGAGGGGTATGCCTGCCCGCTCCACATCACCTATGATCGCCATGCTGTCCCCGGTCGTGCTGGGGCCGACGATGGCCACGACTTTGTCATTCTTTATCAGCTTGTTCACCA
The DNA here is from genome assembly GCA_003574885.1 of Geobacter sp. Lineage (GTDB taxonomy): Bacteria > Desulfobacterota > Desulfuromonadia > Geobacterales > Geobacteraceae > Geomobilimonas. The sequence continues at coordinate 467,739 of PJFC01000002.1, read as the reverse complement.
GCTGCTTGGCTTTGGTGCTGTCACCCTGGGTGTCGTAGGCGATGAGTTGGAGCTTGCGCCCCTTGATCCCGCCGGCAGCGTTGATCTCATCGACAACCATCTGGGCCGTATTCCGTTCCGGCTCGCCGAGAAAGGAGGCGGGGCCGGTCACCGAGAACAGACCCCCGATCTTGATCGGTTCAGCGGCAAGGGCCAACGAACTTCCCAAAAAGACCGACAAGAGAACGGCAGAAAGGATTCCCGTGATTAATCTCGTGCGCATGGTTAGCTCCTGTACAAAGTGGAATAACATTATCTGGCCAGCTCCCAGTCACCCTTGACGATGCGAACCATCTCGAAGGCGGAGAGGTCGAGGCCATTATGGTTTGCGGGTGACATGGTGAAGATGCCGGAGATGCCGACCAGTTTTTTGCTCTGCTCTATACTTGTGCGGATCTGGGCGGGGGTGGTTGCCCCCTTCTTTATCGCTTCAGAGATCATCAGAAAAGCGTCATAAGCATAACCGCCGAAGGTGGATGCCTCCATGTTGTATGCCTTGCGGTATGCCTGGTCATACTCTCTGAGCACTTTCTGCTGAGGGTCGGAAGGTTTCAGCTTGTCATAGACGGCCAGCTTACCGGCAGGGAGCAGGACCCCCTCCGCATTTTCAGCACCGGCCAATGCGATGTATTTCTTGGAGGCGACGCCATGGCTCTGGTACAGAGGAATTTTGATGCCGAGCTGTCTTACATTGCGGGTTACCACCGCCGGGCCGGGGTTGGTCCCCCAGCAGATGATGGCGTCGGGCTTCGCCCCTTTTATCTTGGTCAGCTGGGGAGTCATGTCCGTATCCTTCGGACCGTAGACTTCGTCAGCAACAACCGTTAACCCCTTCTGTTTTGCCAGTGCCTTCAACTGCTCGCGGCCTGAAGAACCAAAGGCATCGGATACGGTCAGCAGTGCAACGGTTTTCTGCTTTTTCGAGGCCATGTAGTTAAAGATTTTATCCGCAGCCAAATGGTCGTTGGCGGGGGTTTTGAATACCCATTTCTTGACCGGCTCGGTGATCTTGATCCCTGCAGCGCAGGAAATGAGGGGGATACCAGCCTTTTCCACGTCCTCGATGATGGCCATGGTATCACCGGTCGTGCTGGGACCGATGATGGCAACGACCTTGTCATTCTTGATCAGCTTGTTTACCAGCTGTTTGGCCTTGGTGCTGTCTCCCTGGGTGTCGTAGATAATCAGCTCGATCTTCGTCCCCTTGATGCCACCCTTGTCGTTGATGTTCTTGACGAGCATCTCCAGGGTATTCCTCTCTGGTTCGCCGAGGAACGAGGCGGGACCGGTCACCGAGAACAGTGCTCCGATCCTGACCGAACTGGCAGCCAGCGCCATACCGGTATGCAACACAGCCACGCAGCCAATCAGTACCGCAATCAGACGTTTCATCATATCCCCCCTTGTTAGGAAACAGTTCAACGTTCAAGGTTCAAGGCTTCCACATCACCTCTAACCCCTCACGCACATAACTTACATAGAGTAGAGCCGTTCCCCTTCGAGGACGTTAAAGCCATTGGCCAGAAGGGCCTTTATAGCCTTGTCGGTTTCGTCGAAACGGAAGATTATCACAGCGTTCTCGCCGCAGCGTTCCACAAAGGCATACATGTACTCGACGTTGATCTTTTCATTGTCCAGAGTCTGAAGTATGGACGAAAGACCGCCCGGTCGGTCGGGGACCTCAACGGCAACCACGTCGGTCTTGCTGACGGTGAACCCCTTCTCTTTGAGGAAGGTTTTAGCCTTCTCACGGTCATTGACGATGAGTCGCAGGATGCCGAAGTCGGAGGTGTCAGCCAGGGAAAGTGCCCGTATGTTCACCCCTGCCTCGCCAAGGATTCTGGTTACCTCTGCAAGTCGCCCCGATTTGTTTTCGATGAAGATGGAAATCTGTTCTACGTGCATAGAGCCTCCTGGCAGGGGCAGTCCCCTGTGTCTGACCTGTTTGATGGGGAGCGCACCGGTTTGCGCCCAATCAAAAAATCATTACAGCAGCTTGCGTTTGTCTATAACCCGCGTAGCCTTACCTTCACTCCGCTGGATGGTCCTGGGTTCCACAAGTTTGACCTTGCTGGTGACCCCCAATACTTCCTTGATTGTTTTTTCTATTTTGAGGGAAAGAGTCTGAAGGACCTTGACCTCATCGGAAAAGAGATGTTCATCCACCTCGACCTGAACTTCCAGGGTATCAAGATTGTCCTGCCGGTCGATAATGAGTAGGTAATGGGGCTCGACCCCTTCGATGCCGACAAGGATAGACTCTATCTGGGACGGGAAGACGTTTACGCCGCGGATGATGATCATGTCGTCGCTTCGGCCGCTCAACCGGGCAATGCGGGCATGGGTGCGCCCGCAGATGCACGGTTCGTAGGTAATGCTCGTTATGTCACGGGTCCTGTAGCGGACAAGAGGGATTCCCTGCTTGGTAATTGTGGTAATGACCAGTTCACCCTTCGTCCCTTCCGGCACCACCTCGCAGGTTTCGGGGTTGATGATTTCGGGGATGAAATGGTCTTCCCAGATATGAAGACCCGATTTCCCCTGGAAACATTCCTGGGCGACGCCGGGCCCCATGATTTCGGAGAGGCCGTAAATATCCAGCGCCGTGATATTGAGTTTATCTTCGAGCTCATCCCGCATTGCCTCGGACCAGGGTTCTGCGCCGAAAATGCCGACCCTGAGCTTCAGGTTCCGGAAATCGATCCCCTCGGTTCTTGCCTCCTCAGCCATAAAAAGTGCATAGGAAGGGGTGCAGGTGAGGATCGTGGAGCCGAAGTCCTGCATTATCATGATCTGGCGCTTGGTATTGCCGCCGGAAATGGGGATGACGGAGGCCCCCAGTCGCTCGGCACCATAATGGGCTCCGAGCCCCCCCGTGAAGAGCCCGTAACCGTAGGCGTTATGGATAATGTCACCCTTGTTGGCGCTGGCGGCAGCCAGGGAACGCGCCATGAGCTCGCTCCACATCTCGATGTCCCTCTGTGTATATCCCACGACCGTTGGTTTGCCGGTAGTCCCCGAGGAAGCATGTATACGGACGATGTCTTCCAGCGGAGCGGCAAAGAGGGCGTAGGGATAGCTGTCGCGCATGTTCTGCTTCGTTGTGAAGGGGAGGCGCTGCAAATCCTGAAGGGATCCGATATCGGACGGGCGAACACCAGCCCCCTCAAAGGCGGTCCGATAGAAGGGGACATTGGCATAGACCCGCTCCAGCATCAATTGGAGCCGTTTCAGCTGGAGTGCCTCCAGTGCCTGTCGGGGAAGTGTTTCGAATTCTTCGTTGAACATCATGGGTAGCTCCTTACTCTATAACCACCGATTTACAGGTTCCTGCCGAGAATGAACGCCTTCCGGTTGATTTCCAGAGCCTTCTTCGGCACCAGTTTCTCCAGAGCGGTGAGCCAGAATTTCTCATCGATGTCGAGCCGCCTGGAAACTGCACCAAGGAGCACCGTGTTGGCAACTCGGGGATTTCCCGCCTCCACAGCCAGTTTCTGGCCATCAACCAGGAGAAAATCGGGGAATCGGGATTTAATCCGTTCCACCAGTCCTTCGGGATAGGACTCCTGCCCCATCAGTACCGACGGTGGCTGGATGCGGAGATCATTCACGACCACCTTTCCCCCCTGTCTCAGCAGGGGAAGGGCACGGCAGGTCTCCATCAGTTCGAAGCCGAAGAGGATGTCCCCCTCCCCTTCGGGGACAATGGGAGAAAATACTTCTTTGCCGTAGCGGACGTGGGAGACGACGCTCCCTCCCCGTTGGGACATGCCGTGAATTTCACTCTTTTTAACGTCGAATCCCGCAAGCATGAAGGTTTCGGAGAGGATCTCCGAGGCGAGCAGGATCCCCTGCCCTCCCACGCCGACGAGGAGGATGTTGGTGATCTGTCCGCTCATTTGGACCTCCCGATGGCGCCGAATTTGCAAAGCTGACGACAGACATCGCAGCCGGTACAGAGAAGGGGGTCGATGAACGCTTTCCCTTTTTTCCCTTCCCCGGGCTTCCATTCGATGGCCGGACAGCCGATCTTGAGGCAGGCGCGGCATCCGGTGCACTGATCCGCATCCACCTGGTACACCGGTCCCTTCGTGAAGACATCTTCCCGCTTGATCAGGACGCACGGTTTGTCGGTTATGATGACCGACGGTTCGGGGCGCGCCATCTCCTCCTGGAGTACCCGTTTGGTCTCCTCAAGGTCGAGGGGGTTGATGACCCTGATATGATTCACCCCGAGCGCCTTGCAGAGGAGGGGAAAGTCGATGCTGCTGGTCGGTTCGTTCATGAGGGTGAAGCCCGATGCCGGGTTGTCCTGGCGTCCGGTCATGGCGGTGATCCGGTTGTCAAGGATGACCACCGTGGCAGGTGCGTTGTTGTACACCATGTCCATGAGACCGTTGATGCCGGTATGGAGGAAGGTCGAGTCGCCGATGACGGCAACCACCTTTTTCCGCTCTTCCTCCCCCACCACCTTCACCACGCCGGTGGCGGTCCCGATGGATGCCCCCATGCAGATGCAGGTGTCCATGGCCGAAAGGGGTGGCATGAACCCGAGGGTGTAACAACCTATGTCGCCGGTGACGTATGCCTTGAGCTGGTTAAGGGCAAAGAACACACCGCGGTGTGGGCAGCCGGGGCACATGTTGGGAGGTCGCCCCGGGAGTTTTTCTCCAGCGGAGGTGTCATCTCCCGGCAGACCGTAAGCCTTCCTGATACGACCAGGCGTCAGCTCGCCGCAGAGGGAGAAGATTTCCTTGCCGGTTACGGCAATCCCCATGGCCTTGACCTGTTCTTCGATGAACGGATCGAGTTCTTCAACCACGTAAAGCCGGTCGACCTTTGCGGCGAATTCCCTGATGAGGTCGCGGGGCAGAGGGTGGACCATCCCCAGCTTGAGGGTAGAGGCGTCGGGGAGTACTTCGCGCACGTATTGGTAGCAGACGCCTGAGGTGATGATTCCTATTTTAGTGTCGCGCAGCTCCTGGCGGTTGACCGGCATGGTGCACCCTGCGGCTGCCAGCTTTACCAAGCGTTCTTCAACCATTGGGTGACGGACCTTGGCATTGCCGGGAAGCATGACCAGCTTGGAGGGGTTTCTCGACAATTTCGGTTCGGCCAGGCCGGTGACCGGTTCGGCCAGGTCGACAATGGATTTGCCGTGGGAGATACGGGTGGTGCTTCGCAGCATGACCGGGGTATCGTACTGTTCTGAGAGCTCGAAGGCGAGACGGGTAAATTCCTTGCACTCACGGGAGTCGGCCGGTTCCAGCATGGGGATCTTGGCAAACTTCGCGTAATTGCGGCTGTCCTGCTCGTTCTGCGAGGAGTGCATCTCCGGGTCATCGGCTACGACCAACAGGAGACCACCGTTTACTCCGGTATAGGAAAGGGTGAAGAGAGGGTCGGCAGCCACATTGACCCCGACGTGTTTCATTGCCACCAGCGCCCTGCCGCCGCCAAAAGATGCACCGATAGCAACCTCGAGGGCAACCTTTTCATTGGGTGCCCAGGAGGAGTCGATGCCCTTGTACTGGATGATGGTTTCGAGGATTTCGGTTGAAGGCGTGCCGGGATAGGCACAGGCAACTCTGACGCCAGCTTCGTAGGCACCGCGGGCTATGGCCTCGTTGCCGGAAAGAATTTCATGCATTGGATACGGTCCTTGGTAGAGAGAATACTGTGTGGTTACCGGCAGAAGGCGGAGCGATATGGTTCGGAAACAGCAACTGCACAGCAAAGAAACACGGGGCAGGACCCCGTAACGGTGCCGAAACTATACAAAAAACGGGCTTTTATGTCAACTGGTTTATAGAACGGGTTTCTAGATCAGGAAAGGGTCAAAGGGTTGACAGTAGCGGTTTTTCAGCTACTCTTCATTCCAGAGACCAATAAAGGAGGATCACATGGTAAAACGATTTTGGCTGGCTGCAGTCCTTGTCTCCATCGCCGTTGCCGCACAGGCTGCCGATGGCCCGACACTGGAACGGGGGAAGGAACTCTTCGAAAGCACAAAACTGGGAACCACTGGTAAAAGCTGCGCAAGCTGCCACCCGGGCGGAAGGAAGCTGGAGTGGGCTGCTACCTATGACGTGGGGAAACTGACCGGCATTGTCAACAAGTGCATCGAAAAGGCGCTCAAGGGGAACCCCCTCGATCCCGCCGGAAACGATATGCAGTCCCTTATCATGTATATGAAAACCTTTGCCGGACCAGGGAAATAGCCTTGTGCAGACAGACAGAAAGGGGAGCTGGGCTCCCCTTTCGTTACTCTTGTACCGACAGCAGAATTCCCTCCAACAGTCCGAAATCGCTTACTTTCATCCGCTCGAACCCGAACAATTCCATGGTCCGTAGAGTGAGAAGGCAACCGGCAAGTATCAGGTCCTCCCTCCCCTTTTCCATGCCGGGAACCAGGAGTCGCTCCGCGGGTGACAGGGGGAGGAGTCTCTTGAAGATGGCGCTGATTTCTTCACGGGAGAGGGTGTGATTGTTAACCCGGCGGTAATCATAGTCAATCATGGACATACTGATGGCAGCCAGCGTTGTGGCTGTGCCGGCGGTTCCCACGAGCATGGCGTTGTCAAGCTTTACCAGCAGCCGCTCTTTTTCCATCTCATCCCGTAAGGCGTTCAGCTCCCGGTCGATCTTTTCGATCATCGCCCCGCACTCACCCTTCCCTTCGGTAAGCCTGACCACACCGAGGGGAAGACTGCGGGTAAAGAGCGGTGTCTCACCATGGGACAGGGTGTATTCAGTGCTCCCCCCTCCTACGTCGAATACGAAAAGGGAATCCGGACGGTTGTCGATTACGGCCAGTACCCCCCTGAGGGTAAGTAGCCCCTCTTCTTCTCCATCAATCACTTCGAGTCTGATTCCGGTGGCTTCAAGGACCTCGCGGCAGAAATCCTTCCCATTGGCAGCATCACGGACCGCACTGGTTGCCACGGCCCGTAAGTGCTCAACATCGTGACGCTTCATTTCCGCGGCAAATTCGTGCAGTGCTGCAAGTGTGCGCTCCCGGGCTTCCGGTGATATGCCGGATTCACGGGTAAATCCACCGCCGAGACGGGTTATGCGACGACTGACGGTGACCGGTTGCACGGTGCCATCGGTAAGGTGTCTGCCAATGAGGAGGCGGGCGGTGTTCGTTCCCAGATCAATGGCCGCCAGAAGACGATGCATCAAAAAACTCCCGTTCGCTCTTGATAATCTGCATGGACGCGTCGGCTATCTTGGAGAATCCCCCTACGATATCGCTGTAATTCAGCCCTGCCGTTACCGTACATTCTCCATCGGTGAGACGTTTGATATGGTTGTCGAGCATGTTCTCCTGAAGCTGCGTCACCGTCTCGCGAAGTTCTGTCCCGGCAGACAGCCTGTCGTGGCCTGGCTCCTGTACTGATGCAACAGCAACACTAACCAGGTCGCCGACGGTAGCTGCAAAATTGCGCAATTCCGTCATGGCAGCCGCCGAGAAGATGATCTTGTCTTCTTTTTTTCGTCGAAGATAATCGAGTACCGCTTCGTTCTGATCTCCGATGTGCTCAAGACCGCTGATTACCTGGAGCATGAGCGGAATGTCGAGAAAACTGTCCTGGCCAACCGATTGCTTGGACAGGGAGACGAGGAAATTTGATATGTCACGCTGCAGAGCATCCAGCGCCTCTTCCTTCTGCTTGATACGCATTGTCCGTCTGGCATCGTACTTGTAAAACTGCTTGACTACATCCTCGAACATGGATTCCGCTATGGACGCCATGCGTCTGGTTTCGTTCTTTGCCTGGAGGAGCGCGATAGACGGGGTATTGAGGATGCGATTGTCGATGAATTTGGGGCGGGGTTCGTAATCGAGATTCCCTTCGATGCCGGGGAGGATTCGTGCGGCGGAGCGCACAAAAAATCCCAGGAGCGGCAGGAAAACCAGGATGCTGAATATACTGAAGATGGTATGGGCGTTAGCAAGGTGGCGCGCAATGTTAGGGCGACTGAGGCCAAGGTGAGAGTCGGTGCTGCCGATGGTGGTGACAGTGAATTCTGCCTCACCGGGTGAAAAGAACTGAATCGTCTGGAGGAACAGGGGGAAACTGAGGAGGACGAGGATAACGGCAACGACGTTGATAATACAGTAGATGATAGCGGTTCGCTTGGCGGCTATTGTACCGCCGATAGTAGCGACCAGGGCGATGAGGGACGTGCCGAGTACCTCGCCAATGACCATGGCAACGCCACTGGGGAAGCCTATGAGGCCACTACCTGCAAGGGCAATGACAATGCCGATTACAGCACTGCCGGATTGAATGAGAAAAGTCAGCAGTGCACCAAGAAGAACGTAACTGATGCGCCAGTTGAACAACGGGTGCTGGATGGTCTGGAACAGCGCAGTCTGTTTAACGGGAGCGAAGCCTGACTCCATCAACTGGAGGCCGAAAAATATCAGTCCCGCCCCGAGCAGAAGCTCCCCGACGTAGACGACCCTCCTCCGCTTGCTGAAATATTTCAGAAATACGCCGATGGTAATTGCCGGCAGGGCGATCTGGGAGATCTTGAAGGCAATGAACTGGATGGCGAGGGTAGTACCTATGCCGGTCCCCATCAGCACGCCGAGTGCCTGGTACAGGGAGAGCAGGCCGGCGTTGAGAAGACCGACGATGATAATGGAGGCAGCGCTGCTGGACTGGAGCAGGGAGGAGAGGCAACTCCCCATGAGAGCCGCGGCCAGTCTATTGCCGGTGACTTTTTCAAGTGTCTGGCGCAGTCGTTCGCCGGCAATCCTTTGCAAACCCTCGGACATCGACTTCATGCCGAGGATAAAAAGACCGAGCCCCCCCAGAGCTTGCCAGAGTAACGTCAGAGGCATCGGATTGAGTCTCCTGAACTATTTGTCAATTTTGAACGGAAAGGCAAAATCGGGCGTGGCCGAGTGCGGGGTCCCTTTCAGGAATATGAGAAGTTTTGCACCCTTAACAGTGGAAAGATCAATCTTGAAATAGACGAGACCGGCTACTTTCGCATTCGGAATGATTGATTCGCCGCCCAACGCTTTGGTATAGATGTCCTGCGGATAGAGGTCGTAGAAATAGGGAGCCTGGGAATTGAATTCGTTGTAGGACGAGGATTTTGCATAGTCTTCCATGTAGTAGAAGCCTACATAGGGATAGGGTATCAGGTAGTAGGAATCCTTGGAGAGGATCTCCTTGACTTTCTCGGGGGTGAGGGGCAGATACTGCCGGTTTTCATTGTCAAGGAGAACGAACGAGTCGTTGCTGAAACTCACCTCGCTGCCGGTACGGTTGTCTATGAGTACCGAGAATGCCGACACCGTCCCTTCCAGATTGTAATTGCGGAGATCCATGTCGGCCGGTTTAACCGTAACGGAAAGCCCTTTCCTGGCAATCGTCTGGGAGTTATCGGCGGTATTTATGACCCCTGATTCTGTCTGTTCAGGAACTACCTTCAACGAGCAACCCGCCAGAACCACTGCCAACAGCATTCCCATGGAAAAAACAGAAATTTTCATTGTCGTGACCTCCGGAGGTATGACCTTGCCGCCTGTCAGAGACTGACGGGGCATTAATCACGTGTACTATCGGTGAGATTACGCGACAGTTCAATAGTATCCTCATTGAACTGTTTAGGACAGACAAAAATACGTACAGTCCCTGCAATGCCTGGAGAATAGGGATCATCAGGTGCAGCACTGAGGTAGATGTCGTGGTTAACGTTGTGCCGGGATGCAAGGTATATCTGTACATTCCTGGCCAGGTTGAAAGAGTCTGTGAGCCTGTTTTCAGAGAGTGTTCCCGTGGAGTCGTTCCCTTCTATCCAAATCAGTTTGTCTCTGCCCACTTTTTTTAATTTCGGCATCAGGGTATCCAGTGAGTTCCTGGCATGCTCGTCGAGACCCGTAGGGGGTTTTGCTACGTGAACTGTTCCTAACTGCGTGCATTCAGGCGGGGTGAATTTTTCCTCAGCCATGGTCGGCATGGCACAGGACATCAGGAGTAGAATGACAGGAATATGTGCCCGTTGCATTATGTCCCCTTGGGAACCAGGAAGAGAATCTCAAAGCGACGATTGATCCGGCGTCCTTCAGTGGTCTCGTTGCCGGAGAGGAGTTTCGTCTTACCCATGCCCTTGACGAAAAGCATTTTAGGATCTATCCCTTCCCGGGTGACCATGTAGTGCGCAACGGCAATGGCGCGCTTCAGGGAAAGGTCCATGTTGTACTTTTCAGAGCCGATGCTGTCGGTATGTCCGTCGATCCTGATATACGCAGTCTTCTTGTCGGAGCGGATATGCTCCGCAACTTCGGAGAGAGATCTTTTTACCTCATCGGACAGGTCCATCTGGCCGAATTCGAACATGACATCGGGGAACCGGAATTTACGGTAAACTGTGACGGTTTTCGAGAGCAGTTGTGAACTGCCGGAAAGAACCTCCACCTTGTCTCCCCTTACATCGACGGAATAGAGGGGGGTTTGCCCTTCGACCTGAATATCGTCAGGCGTGACAAGCTCGCCCGGAGAGACGTGTACCTCCTCCGTGGGTTGAACTGCCGGAATCGGTTGAGCAGCTGCGGCTACTGGCGGTACAGTGGGGATCGGCTGTATCGGAACTTGTACCGGCTGAATGGATGAAACTGGCTGTACCGGCTGAATGGATGAAACTGGCTGTACCGGCTGAATGGATGAAACTGGCTGTACCGGCTGAATGGATGAAACTGGCTGTACCGGCTGAATGGATGAAACTGGCTGTACCGGCTGAATGGATGAAACTGGCTGTACCGGCTGTAGTACGGGCATAACTGGTAACGATGTCTGTGCCCGTTGCGGTTGGGGCGGGATCACAACCTGGCCATACGGCTTTATGACAATCTCTTCACGGTCGGGGTCGACAGGGACTTCGAGCTTACTTACCGGAGCTACTGCCGTGGACTTAAGAAGCAGAGATGAGATAGGAGTGATTTTAGCAGGCTTGACGACCTCGCGGGGTTTTTCATCCGGTTCGAGTACCAGGCGGGGCACCGGCTTGATATAGGTGCCGATACCCTGGCATGTAGTAAATCCAACAATTGCACGCCAGTCCTGGCCCGACGAATTGACACGTGTGCCCGCTCCGGCATTGAAGGTGAGATGGGGGGAAATGTAGTACTGAAAACCTACCAGGCTCTCGATGGGAGCATCTTTCAGGGAATTGCCCGACTTACTGTTTTGACTTCCGGTCAGTTCCAAGGTCACCTTTGTCCTTGAAGTGGGGGACAGTTCGATACCTCCGCCGTAGAGCATCTGGTCGGAGTTGGCCATGTTCGGTTGCTTGCCTTTAGAGAGATAACCGCCATAACCGTGGATGGCAAAACGTTGGGTGATGAACGAGGCGATAAGCCTCCCCCCGACATCGGTAACGCCGTTGACGTCGGGATCATCTGCTACATGACGATTGGCGAAGGCATCGACTGCTATCTTGACGTTTGAGTTTCTCTTTCCGTACAAGCGGAGTTTGGTGCCAAGGTTGGCCGTTCCCTTCCCTGACAGTTCCTGCTGATTGTTGAACAACAGGTTGGGGTATGAGCCGTAAATTTCCCAGAATGAGCCGATGCCGAGAGTCAAGGTGGCGGGAAGGACTACCGCGTGTTTGCCGGAATCCTTGTTCTTGCTCAGATCTCCCCATAACCCGATACACAAGTTGCCGGAATCGAGCGTATCAGCTGAAGGTACGGCCAGTAGACCTGACACTCCGCTTTGCGTGGGATTTGCAAATGCACACGGAGTAGCGATAAAAATTGCCAGTATGGAAAAAAATATTTTTTTCATTAAATAATTATAGGTGCCTGGATTTTCTTTTCAGTGTTAGCAGATTGCGAAGGAGAGTTCAAGGAGTTTCAGTGGACATGGATTAATTAGTTCACGTTAAAATGGTGCGCAGTGGCACAACAGCAGTGAACGCAATAAGCGATGCCCTTGTTTGTCAGCGACTACTCAGCCACCCTTTCCTTCAGTTCCTTACCCACCTTGAAAAAGGGAAGTTTTTTAGGGCTTACGGCGATAGCTTCGCCTGTTTTAGGGTTTCTCCCTGTATAAGCTTTGTATTCCTTGACGACGAAGCTGCCAAATCCACGGATTTCAATCCGCTCGTCAGCCAGCATTGCTGTCGACATCGAATCGAATATCGTGTTGATTATCTCTTCCGCTTTTTTGAAAGAAATATTCTTTTTTACCGCCAGCGCATCGATGAGTTCGGATTTGTTCATATAACCCTCCTGGTAGTATCTCTGCCGGCACCAGGAAGTTTCCTGCGTAGCCGGTCCCTAAATTGAGTCAGGACCGTCGCGCGGATCGGTCCAAAATTAACAGCACCCCTTAAGGTATTTCTTGAAGAGGAATTCAGCCTCGTCGTTACGTCCCTGGTTTTCCAGCAGTGGAACCAGCCTTTCCGCGGCAATTCGTGCCGTCCCCGGAAACGCCAGGAGTTCGGTATAACAGTCAATGGCTTTATCTACTGCACCTATGCTTTGGTAAATATCCCCTTGCATGCTTCTCGCCTGGTCGGGCAAAAATTGATGAACAACCATATGGTCGAGCAACTGCAGGGCTTCCTGGAAGCGTCCGGTATCCGCAGTAAGTTGAGCCAGGGCAAGCCAGCAGAGCGGGTTTGCCCTGTTCAGTTCAATGGCTCTTTGCAGGTGATGTTCGCAACGCGATAAATCTCCCTGTTCATAGTAAATGAGTGAAATCTCATAGTGATAAATGTCGCATTCAGCCGTTTCGTTGAGTTCATGAAAAAGGCTTAACGCGCTATCAGCACGACCTCCATGAGCAGTCAGATAAGCGCATGCAAATTCCTCTCCCAAACCCGCATACCGAAGTGACAACTCATGGGGAAGAGTCTGTATTGCCAGGTAAAACCGGTCATCCGATGAAAGATCTTCATCGCTAATGCCGCTATTTTCAACTGCTTCAGGGGAAACACCTTTGCAACTTGCACACCCATGTACGGGAGCTGCGGCAGGTTCCCCCGCTTCCACCTCCGTAATACGCCGTAGTAATATCTCAGCCTTTTCCCTAGTGATTACGTCTTCTGCCAGTTGCATGACCAGATGGATATGTTCACGCGCCTTGGACGCAATCCCTGACTGGAAGGCGTGTTCCGCTTCCTCAAGATTGACAAATCCCAACCTGTCGCCCGCAAGAACCATTTTTCCTTTGATGTCCGCTTCCAGTGCGGCATCATCAATCTTGTCATTATGCATCTTCTCCAAGGCATCGTTAAAAGCTGTTCGCGCATCCGCGTAACGCTCTGCTGCCAAATACTTATCCCCCTGGCTCACATAATAACGGTAATCCCTGCTGAAAAATTTGCCGAACACTTCACACCGCCTTTCTGAAATACCTCGCTGCAGTAATGCTATCCGCTGAATGGCTCAAGCAATGTTATGCTTTCTATATGATACGTCTGGGGAAACATGTCAATGGGGCGGCTCTTGGTGACGGCATAGCCGTGTGTACGCAGGAGGCCAATATCTCTGGCGAGGGTCGCCGGGTCACATGACACGTAGATGATGGCACGGGGAGACAGCGCAGGAAGTTGAGCAATTATGTCTGCCGCACCGGACCGGGGGGGGTCAAGCAGTATGAGATCAAAGGATTCGCCGGTGGCAACCAGTTCCTGGACACCGTCCCTGGCGCCCTGGCACCGAAAGGTGGCGTTATCAATCAAGTTTACTGAGGCATTCCGCCGCGCGTCTTCAATTGATGGTTCATATTCCTCTACGCCGACAACCCTGGCCACATAGCGGGCCAGGGGGAGGGAAAAGTTTCCGTTGCCGCAGTAAATATCCAGCAACCGATCCGAGTTTACCGGTGCTGCCCAATCGGCAACGGTCGCAAGGAGTGCCAGGTTCTGACGGTAATGTACCTGGGAGAACCCTCCCCTGCTGAAGGAGAGAGTCATTTCAGGAAGGGCCGGGAGAAATCCGCTGGGAATTTTATAGGACAGGGACTCGATACCCGCCACACGGGTCAGGGGCGATTTTCTGCCACAGCTCACAAAGATGCCGGTAGCAGACGGAAGCACGTTCAGTCGTTGCGCCAGGAAATCATTGAGATCGTCAGGTCGTTCGCCTATGAAGTGAAAGATCAGGATTGCTGCGCCATCGTCTCCAACTGCGATATCGATCTGGGGAAGTTTGCCTGCATGCTGGAATTCCGTCAAAACAGGGAGCAGTTCGCCGATGAGGCTGTTGATGACGGGATCGGCTATGGCACAGGTACCGGGAACAGCAATGACGAAATGAGTGCCGCTTCGGTAGAAGCCCATGTGCAACGTACCGGCCGCCAGTCGCAGTTTGAGCTGCACCCGGGATCGATAGCCATAAGGGGTTCGTGCTTCGAGCGCCGGCAGAATCAGTTCGCGCGGCACCCTCCCCCCCCTCCAGAGCAGTTCGGAAAAAATCTCCTCTTTGGCGGAAATCTGGGCGGGGTAGTCAAGGTGCTGCCAGTTACAACCGCCACATGAGCCGAAAACCGGGCAGGGAGGGGATGTCCTGAGTGGGGACGGCCGGAGAATCTCAAGCAGCTCAGCTTCGACATAGGAGCGCTTCTCCCGGACAATTTTGACGCGTACTTCGTCGCCGGGAGCCGTGAGCGGGACAAAGCAGGCACGGCCATCCAGGTGCCCCAATCCGGCTCCGCCGAAGGTCAGTTTCTCAATGACAAGGGACGCCTCACGCATCGTTTTTCGACGGAGGAAGTGCGGTCCGTCCCCCCTTCCGGGAGATTTTACGCAGTTCTCCATGCACGAGTTTCTCCGGGAAATCATCGGCGGTAAAATACGGGAGGGAATGGTCGATAAAATTCTGAACGAGTTTTTCCCGGACCCGTTCTATTTCGGTGGATGGTACCCCCATCTGTTCGACGATGCGGCGATAGGTAACCATGTCTCCCAGAAGGCGGCGTGCTTCTCCGAATGTCTGCCCGTCTGTGAAATATGCTTCACGAAGAGGTGCACTACAGGAAAACTCCACCCTTACCCGGTAAAAATCGCCGTAATAACGATGGGTATGATCGGAAATGCTTACGGTAAGGCCGTTGGCAAGGGGGATATCCCGAAGGAGGTCAGCCATGGTGGTATGTCCTTTCGACAGAATCCCCGTGAAAATAATACGGTTGACCGGTTCTTGTAAAGGGATTTTCCCAACGGAAGGCAAGCGGTGCAGCCGTCGTTGCAAAAGAATTGCGGCTTGCAATTTCAGCAGAAAACTTGTAGAGTAGCGGGGTTTGAGAAGACTTTATGGGCAGGATACCATGTGAGGAGCATAGATAATGAGTAAAGAAGAAGCCATTGAAGTTGAAGGAACGGTCGTAGAGCCGCTTCCCAATGCCATGTTCCGGGTGAAACTTGAGAACGACCACATCGTGCTGGCACACATCTCCGGCAAGATGCGCAAATACTTCATCAAGATCCTTCCCGGTGACAAGGTGACTGTGGAGCTTTCCCCCTATGACCTGTCACGGGGCCGTATCACCTATCGCGCAAAATAAGCCCGCCTCCACTAGCGAAGGGGGGTCCGCACAAAGGATACCCCCGCATTCGTTCAAGCGTCATTCTATCTATATCAAACCATTTCAAGCAACGTCTTTGCCACCTTGTGCAGCGGCACTACTGTAGCTGTTTTTACTGTCTCAAGCACAGCTTTTGGCATGCCGAAAACAATGGCTGATTCCTCCGACTCAATCATTATCCGGCTTCCGGAACCGGCTAGCGCCGCTGCACCCACTGCCCCATCCCGTCCCATCCCCGTGAGCACGGCTGCCAGACATTTACTGCCGCAGACCGCAGCTGCTGATTCAAGCAACGTGTCGACAGAAGGCCGGTGGAGGGCATTCTCCGGCTTGAGGTCGAGCTTTGCCCGTAACTCGCCCCCCTCCCTGGTCAACTTGAGATGCCGGCCCGCTGGTGCAAGGTAGGCGGTACCGCGGGAAAGACGCTCACCGTCCTCTGCCTCTTTCACATGAAGGGCACAGAGCCGGTTGAGACGTTCCGCAAGGGAGGCGGTGAATCCTACCGGCATATGCTGGACGATAAGTATGGGACAGGGGAAATCCGCGGGAAGTGCGGTGAGAACCTGTTGAAGTGCGGGAGGGCCTCCGGTAGAGGTACCTATAAGGACAGCCTCCGTACCGACTGACGTGGGATATGGATGACTTGCACGTTCTGTCCGAACTTCACGCGACGGAGCTTGCAGCTTGCGCAACTCAACCTTGGCGGCTACCAGTATCTTCGCGATCAACTCGTTGGCGATCGCCGTTATATCCATGGAGCCGCCCGCGGCGGACTTGTCAATAAAATCAACCGCCCCCAGTTCCAGGGCGCGCAGGGTGTTTTCCCCCCCCTTTTCCGTCAGGGAGCTGAGCATGATGACCGGTGTCGGGCATTCCGCCATGATCCGTTCCAACGCCGCCAAGCCGTCAAGCACCGGCATCCGCACGTCGAGAGTTACTACATCCGGACGAAGACTTTTCACCAGGCTGATGGCCATTTCTCCGTCCGATGCAACGTCAACGACCTGGATAAGAGGGTTATTGTCGAGCATCCTTATAAGCGCCCGCCTGACAAAGGCCGAGTCATCGACAACCAGTACCCTGATTTTTCGTAGTTCGGAGGAGGTATTCATTATTGCCTCGTTTGGTAGATAACAGCGCCGGTGAAACGAAGTGGTTCATAAAGTTTCGTTATTCTCGCCAGCGATTCGGAATGACCGAGAAAGAGGTATCCATCGGGGCGAAGAGCCTTGGCGAATCCCTCGACTGTTTCTCGTACGGTATTGTCGTTAAAATAGATGACGACATTGCGGCAGAAAATGATGTCCAGGGAATCCTCCGCAAAATGGTCTGTGAATTCGAGGAGATTTACCTGCCGGAAACTGGTGATGCGTCGCAGAACCTCCTTGACACGATAACCATCCCCCTCTTTTCTGAAATACCGCTCCAGCAGTTGAGGGGGGGTAACGGACACAGACCTTCCGCCGTAGATTCCCTCTTCAGCTTTGGCAATGACGGCCTGATCGATATCCACCCCGATAACCTGTACATCCCACTCCCAGAGGAATTGTCCCGATTCAAGAAGAATCATGGCCAGTGTATAGGCCTCCTCTCCGCTGGAACAGCCTGCTGAAACGATCCGGATGCGCCGATCTTTTTTACGCATCCTGTTTTCTTTGATGGCGGGTAGTACGGATTCGGCCAAAACTTTGAGTTGTGCATCCTCTCTGAAAAAATAGGTTTCATTGTTCGTCAGGAGGGATATCAAATTGTGGTGCTCAGACTTGTTGTCTTGTGAAAATTTCAGATGGTAGTAATAATCGGTGATGGAACTAAGCCGTAAATCAACGAGACGTGGAGTCAGTTTGTTGGCCAGCGACCCCGCCTTATCTTCACTCAGGATAAGCCCGAACTGCTCATTGACAAACTCCTGAATAAGCCTGAACTCTTCCTGTTTCATCTCAACCATGGCAGGGGAATGTCATTATTATTGTACCTCCCCGTCGAGTCCTGTCGAGACCACCATCGCAGCATAACGCACTTCAGGGGCAGGGTCGTTGACGTGAAGACGGGAGAGTATGGGTGGAACCGATGAATCGTGACAGTTCCAGAATGCGTGGATTACAGCCATCCTTATGGTTGACTGGGGTGAATCCGCCAGTTCGCGTAAAAGCGGGATGCTTTTTTTCGAGCCAAGTCGGCCGATCAGGTCGATCACCCACTCGCGAACTTCAAGTGAACTGCTCCGCGCATGTGCATGAAGCTCTGGCAACGCAGCTTCACCAATCGTCAACAGAGCGTCAAACGCTCCTCGACCGACTTCATTGTCACTCAGCAGGTTAACCAGCGGCACAACGGCTTTCAGGCTGCCCAGCTTCCCCAACTCTGCGATGACAGATTTGCGTACCAGAACGTCGGAATCGCAAAGCGCCGCCAGCAAGGAGTCCTCAGCCCGTTTGACGTCAACTCGCGGTAGCAGCCGCAATGCTTCCATCCTCACGCTCCAGTGACGATCGGCTGTCGCGATGATGAGGGCAGGAAGAGCCTCTGTGGTATTGAGCCCGGTTAACGCCTGCAGGGCAAGACGGCGCAGATCCGGGTCGGGGTGGTCCGTAAAGGGCTTCAAACGGTTCACCGCGACGGGTCTGCCGGGATGTGACGCAGCCAGTGCGTGGACAATGGCAAAATCAACATGACGCCGATTATCAGGCTTTTCCAGCAGTGCGAGGAGTGATTCGACGGCGTTACCATTTCCCTGTCGCCCCACTGCTTCTATTATTGCCTGTTCGACCCCATCGCCAGCTGACCGAGCATTCATCAGCACCACATCAAGAGGGATTCCCGCTTCTATTTCGGCAAGTGCCGCCTTAACAGTAGCATCTTCGATACTACTAACGTTTCCCACGGAGGGGTGACCGGCCATTGGACCTTCATGGCTCGTGTTACCGGAAGGCCGTTTATATACCCCATCACGAATTTCCAGGAGTGTACGGGCCGCGGTTGCAGTTGCGTCGGCTTCAGGCCCGTCGGCGAGTCGACGCAGATTCTCCTCGACCGGGGCAGACTCCAACAAACTTCTGAACCGTGGTGACTTCTGGGCAGACTCCCTCCCCTCCCCTCCCTCACCGATGCAGATGGTGCAAATTGCCCGTACGGCCGTTTCAGAACGTGAAGAGGGAGTCACAAGGAGTGCTGCGAGTGACGGCAGTGCCCGCCCGTCCCCTATGGCAGCCAGCGCCTCGATGGCAGGTTCCCCCAGCATCCCGTCATTCACCAGAGGCAGGAGATAGGGAACGGCCCGGTTGTCGCGCATTTCGCGGATGGCTGCCAGGGCAGGGTACTGTTGCCAGAAGTCTTCCCCGAGGAGCTTCAACAGTGGCAGCAGCGCTGATCGGTCGCCTATTCTCCCAAGGGCTTCGGCGGCACCGTGCCGAACGTTGGCATCGGGGTCATTGAGTGCGGCGATGAGTGGTTCTACCGCATCACGGACAGCAATGTCACCCAGCATGACCGTACTGAAATTACGTACCTCTTCGTCTCCGTCATGAAGCAGATCAACGAGGTGAGGGACGGATTTTCTGCCGAAATGTACCAGCACTTCCATGGCGCCGTTACGCAGATCGGCAAGAGCATTATTTCGCACGGCATGTTCCAGCGTGGGATAGATGGCATCAAAATCACGGTCAAGGAGCAGGTCGAGGGCTTCCTGCCTGCACCCCTTGGATTCGTCGCCGACCAAGAGGAGGAGTTCGATAACCGGTCGACCCTCCAGGCGTGCAGCGTCGGAACGGAACCGATCAGACAGTCTGGCCATGCGCATTGGACCCCGTTTTTCGATAGATTAGGCAGCCGGCTTCACGAACCGGCGTGAAGTCATGGCTGAACAGGTGGAGCGGCTCGGCGTCTCCTGTGAACAGATATCCGCCGGGAGCGATGATCCTGTACAGAGAATTCACCAGTTGTTGCTGGCAGGATGATGAAAAATATATCATGACGTTCCGACAGAGGACAACATCAAAACTGTTTGTGGGGAGTATGTTGTCCCCCCAACCACCCTGCATGACATCGTTGAGATTGAGCCGCATGAATTTTACGAGCCGCCTGACATCTTCATTAAAGGTGGCCCCATCGGCAGAGTTATTCAGATATTTGTTCAGTAATTTCTTCGGAATTCCATTCAGACGCTCCGCCTCATAGAAGCCGCGTCTGGCGACCTCGAGGCAGCTTTCGCTCAGGTCGCCGGCCACTATGTCGATGTCCCACGCACGGGGATATCGTAGGCCTTCGAGAACTGTCATTGCAACAGTATAAGGTTCCTCACCCGTGGAGCACCCCGCGCTGAGTATTCGCAGCCGCATGTCGTTCAACTGTCCGGGGTGATCGCCCTGGGCAAGTCGACGGAAGCTGGCGGTCCCTTTTTCTGCTTCAATATCCGGCAGAATATGGTCGCGCAGATAGTTGAACTGGCGCGGATTGCGAAAGAAACAAGTTTCGTTAGTGGTGATGCTATCCAGCAGCACAGATTCTTCTGAAGGTGAAGTCAGCAGAATTTCCTTATATTCCGGCAGGCCCGGCAAAGAGAGTGCCTTCACTCGCTGTTGCAGTTTATTTTGCAGGAAACCCTGCTTATGACCCGTAAAATAAAGTCGAGTCCGGTCCTGCACGTACTGTCGAATATCATCAAATGCTGCATCAACCATGAATTCCCTTTTGCAACAACACCCAATGACAGGTCTGGGCGGTGTGGTGATGATTATAGTTTGAACTCCGCCACCATGGCGGCCAGATCGATTGCCTGCTGAGACATGTTCTGGGCCGACCGGGAAAGCTGCTCAACCGACGAGAGGTTGTCCCGGGCGCTGTCGCTGATGGTCTCCACCGCCTGCACCACCATTTCCCCGCCCTTCTTCTGTTCCGCCGTCGCATTGGCTACCGACAGGGTCATGCCGTTCATGCTGTTGATTGCTTCCACGATCTGCCGCGCCGACAGCGCCTGCTCCTTGGTGGCGATACTCACCTGCTGGGTTACGTTGTTCATGTTATCCACCGCGATCCGGATCTGCCTGCTCCCCTGGGCCTGCTCACGGGTCGCTCCCGTAACCTCCTGGGTGACGGTGTTCATCCGTTCTACGGCAACCCGGATCTGTTTTCCACCCTGAGCCTGTTCCCGTGCCGCATTGGCCACCTGGGCAGTGGACAGCGTCATCCGTTCCACCGACTTCAGGACCTGTCCGGAGGTGTTGGCCTGTTCACCCGACATCAGGGCGATCTCGGACATGAGATTGCTCGTCTGCTCGATGCTCCTGACGATGTTAGAAAGCGCGTTACCCGCAGCACCGGACAGTTCCATGGAGGAGCGGGCTTCCTGGGCCGCCAGTTCCCCATACTTTACCGAGTCGTTGGTATCGGCCTGGACCTGCTTGATTACCTCGCCGATCTCCTTGGTGGCGTTGACGCTCCGCTCCGCCAGCTTGCGCACTTCTTCCGCAACAACGGCGAATCCCCTGCCCGCGTCCCCTGCCCGCGCCGCCTCGATGGCCGCATTCAGTGCCAGCAGGTTCGTCTGGTCGGCAATCTCGTTGATAACCTTGACGATGCTGCCGATCTCCTCAGATCGCTTGCCCAGGTTGGCGATGGAGAGAGCGGTCTTGTCGATGACGCTTCCCACCCGTTCCATGGCCGCCAGTGCCTGCTGTACCGCCTCTTGACCTGCAGCCCCTTCCCTGGCGGCAGCCTTGGCCACGTCGTCAGCCGACCCAACGTTTTTGGCCGATTCCCTGATGGAGATGGCCAGCTGCTCGACGGTGGCCGCCGTGTCGGTGGCTACCTGCTGCAGTTCCTGGGTATTCCCCGCCACCTGGTCGATGGAGACGGTCATCTGCTCGATGGTGGAGGAGGTCTCGGATACGGACGACGCCAGTTCCTCGGCACTCTGGGCAACTCTGTCGATGGAAACGGTCATCTGCTCGATGGTGGCCGAGGTCTCAATGACCGAAGCTGACATTACCTCTGCACTCCTGGAAATCTGCTCGCTGGAGGCGCCAAGCTCCTGCACCGATGAGGAAACCTCATCCACGTTAGTGGCAAGGGAATCGGCATTGGCTGCCACGGTCTGGATGGAGGCAGCCATCTGAACCATGGTTGCCGAAGTTTCCTCCGCAGCCGATGCCTGGTTGGCGGCCGCCCGGTTCATCTGCTCCGAGCCTCTGGATATCTCATTGGCTGCCGACGCCACCTGGTCCGACGTGGAACGTATCCGCCCGATCATGCTCCGCAGACTTGCCGCCATCTTGCCCATGGCGTCCAGAAGCTGTCCCATTTCGTCGTGGGAAGTGGCCTCTATGGTGACGGTCAGGTCGCCTTCAGCGATCTTGTTGGCAACTCCCAGAGCTGCATCGACCGGCCTCGTGATGCTCCGGGTTATAAGAAAACTGATCAACATACTGAGAAGAACGGCACCTGCCATAATGATGATCATCAAGATCGTCGCGTGGCTTTTCATAGCCCCCATCATTTTAATCTTCGGTTCCATGTTCTTTTTAGTTAGTTCGGCAAATTCGAATGAATCCTTGTCTGCTTTGTGCGAAGCGTCCTTATACGTAGCCATGGCTTGATTCGCTTTTAAGGGGTCCGTCAATTTACCCGCTCGTATCTGTTCGCATATCCCCTTGAACCCGCCAACATAAATATTAAACTGCTGCTTTATAGATTTAAGCAACTCCTGCTCTTTTTCACCCTTGACGACCTTATCGATGTCTTGTAACCTCTCGAGAACGGCTGATTGCTTTTCATCCCATTGCTTGATATAGTCTGCGACCTTTTCAGGTGAATCGATATTCAGAAAGACGTCCTTTTCAAATCGCCTCGAAGAGTTAATGCCGGCACGTACTCGTGCCGCCCTTTCAGCGACAAATGCATCAGTATTGATGACTCCCATGGAGACAGAGTATATCTCCTCCATATTCAAATAGCTTTCGACACCCGTCACAATTAGGATAAGCAAGATCGCGCCGAACGCCATTCCCAGTCGCTTACCGATTCGCATGTTCTTGAACATCGCAAAATCTCCTCATTTAATATTCTTTCATCGACAGCTATCATGCCACCTTGAACTTGGCAACCATGGTGGCTAGGTCCACTGCTTGCTGGGAGAGATTCTGGGGCGAGCGGGAAAGCTGTTCCACCGAAGAGAGGTTGTCCCGGTCGCTATAGCTGATGGGCTCAACCGCCTGTTCCACAATTTGCCGCGCAGACAGTGCCTGCTTAATATCAATGCGGTTCGACTTTTGCTTCCGGCGTTAACTGCACCACTACCCCCGTAAAGACGGGGGTAGTGGTGCCACCGTGTAACGCTGCAGAAACGCTCCCAGTACAGCTCCATGAGACATTTCTCTAATCAATGCCGCAAGATAATTAGCAAGTTGCCTTCATCGGGAGACTTTTTGCTTCCACTCCGACAAAGTATTGATAAGCTGCGATGAGACATATACAAAGTCGCTTTTTATGTCAGTCAATGCAAGATGAGCCTTCTCTTTCTGGCCACTGATGGCCATCTGCAGCACCTCGGCTGCTTCTGTGTGAAACTTTTCATGAAGCGGTTGAACGCGCTTGTAGATTTCCTGCGCCTTTTCTGAAGGAGGAAGATTGGCTAACCATATACCGAACTCACAAATATGGTTATCCTTCACCTTCGCAGGAGTAAACTCGCTCTTGCCACTATCTACCGCATCTTTCAACCGGATCTTCCATACGGAATGTGACTTGATTGCTTTGTTGAGTTCACTGGGGTCAGACATAATAGCTACCTCCTCTGTATAAATTTGTGAAAACTCCAATTAAACTTCCGATACATCAGTAAACCTTGAATTGTGCAATCAGTTCGGCCAGATCGGCTGCCTGCCGGGAAAGTCCCTGGGCTGAACTGGAAAGCTGCTCAACCGACGAGAGGTTGTCCCGGGCGCTGTCGCTGATGGTCTCTACCGCCTGAACCACCATTTCCCCACCCTTCTTCTGCTCTGCAGTCGCATTGGCTACCGACATGGTCATGTTGTTCATGCTGTTGATCGCTTCCACGATCTGTCGCGCCGACAGCGCCTGCTCCTTGGTGGCGATACTCACCTGCTGGGTTACGTTGTTCATGTTATCCACCGCGATCCGGATCTGCCTGCTCCCCTGGGCCTGCTCACGGGTCGCTCCCGTAACCTCCTGGGTGACGGTGTTCATCCGCTCAACGGCAATCCGGATCTGTTTTCCACCCTGAGCCTGTTCCCGTGCAGCATTGGCCACCTGGGCAGTCGCCTGGGTCATCTGCTCCACCGACTTCAGGACCTGCCCGGAGGCGTTGGCCTGCTCGCCTGTCATCAGGGCGATCTCGGACATGAGATTGCTCGTCTGCTCGATGCTCCTGACGATGTTAGAAAGCGCGTTACCCGCAGCACCGGACAGTTCCATGGAGGAGCGGGCTTCCTGGGCCGCCAGTTCCCCATACTTTACCGAGTCGTTGGTATCGGCCTGGACCTGCTTGATTACCTCGCCGATCTCCTTGGTGGCGTTGACGCTCCGCTCCGCCAGCTTGCGCACTTCTTCCGCAACAACGGCGAATCCCCTGCCCGCGTCCCCTGCCCGCGCCGCCTCGATGGCCGCATTCAGTGCCAGCAGGTTCGTCTGGTCGGCAATCTCGTTGATAACCTTGACGATGCTGCCGATCTCCTCAGATCGCTTGCCCAGGTTGGCGATGGAGAGAGCGGTCTTGTCGATGACGCTTCCCACCCGTTCCATGGCCGCCAGTGCCTGCTGTACCGCCTCTTGACCTGCAGCCCCTTCCCTGGCGGCAGCCTTGGCCACGTCGTCAGCCGACCCAACGTTTTTGGCCGATTCCCTGATGGAGATGGCCAGCTGCTCGACGGTGGCCGCCGTGTCGGTGGCTACCTGCTGCAGTTCCTGGGTATTCCCCGCCACCTGGTCGATGGAGACGGTCATCTGCTCGATGGTGGAGGAGGTCTCGGATACGGACGACGCCAGTTCCTCGGCACTCTGGGCAACTCTGTCGATGGAAACGGTCATCTGCTCGATGGTGGCCGAGGTCTCAATGACCGAAGCTGACATTACCTCTGCACTCCTGGAAATCTGCTCGCTGGAGGCGCCAAGCTCCTGCACCGATGAGGAAACCTCATCCACGTTAGTGGCAAGGGAATCGGCATTGGCTGCCACGGTCTGGATGGAGGCAGCCATCTGAACCATGGTTGCCGAAGTTTCCTCCGCAGCCGATGCCTGGTTGGCGGCCGCCCGGTTCATCTGCTCCGAGCCGCTGGATATCTCATTGGCTGCCGACGCCACCTGGTCCGACGTGGAACGTATCCGCCCGATCATGTTCCGCAGACTTTCCGCCATTTTGTCCATGGCGGCCAACAGTTGTCCCACCTCGTCGCGGGAAGTAGACTCTATGGTGACGGTCAGGTCGCCTTCGGCGATCTTGTTGGCAACTCCGAGAGCGTTATTGACCGGTGTTGTAATACTCCGGGTGATGACTATGCCGAGGATGACACAGAGAATGATGGTAAAAACGATGCAGACGGCAAGGATGGTGAAGGTCCGCTTGGCCAGAGCCCTGAACTCTGGTTCAGTCCCATCCATCCGCTTGTTTGCTTCATCGGACAGGTTCTGTACTCCTGCCTCAAGTTTATGGATGTCGTCCTTGTACTCGTTGATTGCTTTGTTACCATCTTCAGGAGTCTTGATGAGACCGGCTGTTATTTTACCGCGTACCTTGATGAATCCGTTGGTGTAAGTCTCAAGGTCAGCTTTCAATGTCTTCAGCTTCTCCTTTTCCTCAGTCAGGATGACTATTTTTTCCAGATCGGCTATGCGGGCGTTCAGGTGTTCCAGTTGCTCGTTCCACTTTTTCTCGTACTCAGCCACCTTCTCCGGATCGGTGACATTGAGATACATATCCTTCTCGTAGCGCCTGAGGCCGACGACATTGGCCCGTGCCCGGGCGCCATGTTCGGATATGGATGCGTCCCCCCTGATTATTTCGATTGTTTTGTCGGTGCTGGTCCTGACCCCCCAGAACCCCGCCCCCCCAACTACAAGCATGAGAAGCAGCATTATGGTAAAGCCGAAAGTGAGTCGTCCCCCGATTTTCATGTTCTTTAACATAGTATTGTGTCTCCTTTATTTAACTGGAACATTGTCTCGAATAGGTTAATTCCCGTCAGTCAGCAGAAGTGCCCGGTTCAGGTCGAGGATGATAATCAGCCGTCCCTCCAGCTTGGCGACCCCACTGATGTAGTTCTGGTCCAGGGTGATTGCCTCCTCGGGAATCTCCTCGATGATTGCCGACGACAGCTTGATGACCTGGGAGACGGCATCCACCTGCATGCCGAGACGTTTACCGTTCAGTTCGATGACGATGATGCGCTGGGCGTCTGTCGCCTCTCCCGGAGGCATCCGGAACCGACTTCGAAGGTCCACAACCGGGATGATTTTTCCCCGCAGGTTGATCACGCCCCGCACATGAATTGGGGCACCGGGGACCGGGGTTATGTCCGTCGCACGGATGATCTCCTGGACACTGCTGATCTCGACCCCGTACTCCTCACGACCCAGGCTGAAGGTGACCAGGTGGTGGAGCTTTTCCTCCTGTTGAGCAGCTGCGGCCGTGTACGTCGCATCCAGGTCCTGCTGTGCCTTCCCCACGAACTGTGCCAGGATATCCTCCGCAAGTCCCGATTGGGGGAGTACCATCTCATTATTGTCCGGCATGTGCGCCTCCTCTTCTTGTTTTCTGTGTGAGTGATGCTATATCGAGTATCAGGGCAACCCTGCCGTCTCCCAGAACGGTTGCCCCGGATATTCCGGGTACTTCTCCCAGATAATCGTCCATCCCCTTGATGACCACTTCCTGTTGGCCGATGAGATGGTCCACTACGAGTCCACCCCGCTTCTCACCGCTGCCGACTACAACCACATACTCTTCGGCCTCGCTTTTGGACCGGCCAAGACCGAAGAAGCGATCGAGTCGAATGACCGGCAGAAGCCGCTCCCGCAATTGGATGATCTCGCCGTCTGCCACTGTATGTATGTCGGCTGTCGAGATCTTGATGCTTTCAAGAACACCGGAAAGGGGGATGGCAAAGGTTTCCCCTGCCACCTCTATCATGAGGGCATTGATGATCGCCAGAGTCAGGGGGAGCTTGATGGTGAATGTGGTTCCCTTTCCCGGTACGCTGTCTATGTCGATTAGCCCGTTGAAAGAATTGACCGTGTTTTTCACGACGTCGAGACCGATTCCCCTGCCTGAGGTTTCGGTCACTTCCTTGCTGGTGGAAAAACCGGGGAGAAAGAGCAGTTGCATGGCGTCGTAATCATCCATGGCATGTGCCTGTTCACTGTCGATCAGCCCCTTGTTCAATGCCTTCTTCCGCACATTGTCCGCATCGATACCGCCTCCATCGTCCTGGACGGCGATGATGATATGGCTGCTCTCGTGCCGCGCCGACAGGCGGATCGTCCCGGCGGCGGGTTTCTTCTGCTTGCGCCGTGCAGCCGGCTTTTCGATGCCATGATCAATCGCATTACGGATCAGGTGAAGGAGTGGTTCGCCGATTTCGTCGATGACGGTTTTGTCCAGTTCAGTCCCCTCACCTGCGAATTCGAGGTTGATCTCTTTACCATGCTCGCGGGAAAGGTCACGCACCAGACGGGTGAAGCGCTGGAAAACCACCTTGACCGGCAGCATACGTGCCTTCATGATCGATTCGCGCAGGTCGCCTGCGCTCTTGCCGATAAGCTGGCTCGATTCGGCGAACGCCTCCAGAAGCTGCCGGTCCTGGACCGTTTCCCTCACCCGTTTTTCAAGTGCCAGCAGCGAGGTGCGGTGAATGACCAACTCCCCCACCAGATTCAACAGTTCATCGAGTTTTTCGAAGTTGACCCGCAAGGTGGTGGACTTCTGGGTGATGTAAGAGAAATCGTCCTTCTTCATGACCGGCAGCGGGACGGACTTCGCTCCCGCCGTGTCGCCGGTAAAGGCATAATCAAGCGCCATCATTTCATCGGTGAAATCCAGATGCTCCTTGGGATTGGCGGAAAGTCGGCGCAGGGTTTCCCGCAGCAGATTTATGGCACCGTAGAATATCTCATAGAAGGAGGCCGGAAGCGGCGAGGTCCGCTCCGACACCTCCTTGAGTACGCTTTCCAGCTTATGCACGTACTGTTGTACCGGTGCGAGGCCTATCATCCCTGAATTACCCTTCAGGGTATGGAGATTGCCAAGAAGCATTGTCGTTATCGACTGGTCGGGGGGCTCCCCTTCCCGTCGTTCAAGCTCCAGAAGGCCGGCTTCCACCGATTCAAGGTGGGTCGCCGCGTCTTCAAGGAATTCGTCAAGCAGAATTGAGATGTCGATGGTATCCAACGGTCCTCCCCATACTTTGGTTGACTACACAGGCGTTGCACCCGGTATGATCTGCTCGATCAGGGCGTAGAGGTCCGGAGGAGCAAAGGGCTTTTTCAGATATCCTTTTGCCCCCAGCTTGAGGGCACGGATGGTATCCTCCTCCTTACCTTCGGTGCTGATGACGATAATGGGGAATTTCCGTTGTATTCCCAGGGCGGTAGCCTTCTCCAGGAACTGGACACCGTTCATCACCGGCATATTGATGTCAAGCAGGATCAGCTGGATGTTTGTATCCTGTGCCAGCACATCCAGTGCCTCCAGACCGTTCATGGCATCGGCGATCTCGCATTTGTAGCGTGCCAGTACGAGGCGGTACATTTGATGGATAAGTGCCGAATCATCGACCACAAGAACTTTGCTAATCATATATCCCTCTCTGGTTTATTGAGTAGAATGTTTAATCCTGCCGGTAACTTTTGACCGGAATCCCGATTCCCGCGACTGTTGCCAGGAGTTCCTGGATTTCCAGGGGCTTTTTGAAAAAGTGCAGAGCTCCACGTTCGTAGGCGAGGGCTTCGATCTCAGGGGTACCGTAGCCTGTCATGATAATTACTTCGGTAACATACTGCTCCTTGATGAACTTCAGAAGTTCCAGCCCTTCGATGCCGTTCACGCCTGACATTCTGAGATCGGCTATGACAAGGTCGAAATGGGTATTTGCCAGTGCCTCTTCAGCCTGTTCGATCTCATTGCAGGTTATTACTTCAACACCTTCGGTCTTCAAGGCATAAGAAAGGCTGAGAAGTATTGATTGTTCGTCGTCGACAATAAGTATCTTTTTCATGATTTCTGATTTCCCCCCTGGACATTTATGACGAATTTGATAACGGATATTAACGAGACAGCACACAGTATGCCAAGTCGATCCGGACTGCTCCCGATACAAAACCACATTGAATCAGCTGGTTAATTCATCAGAATTGATGCATGGGCAGATACTGTACGGTTTTCATTCAGTTGATGGCGAAGAAAACTGAAGAAATCAGTTTGATTATGTTAACGAAGCGTTACTGGTGGGGGGGTACGGTGGGAAAGAAAGATGATTTCTTTGACTGTACAATTATCGTACATGTACGAATTCAGGACAGTGGGGATAGTTTCTTGAGCCTGGCAAGCAGAGTTGAGCGGCTCATGCCGAGAATGGAAGCAGTTCGGGAATGGTTGTTGTTAGTGGAACAGAGCACCCGCCTGATGTGCTCTTCTTCGACCTGCCAAAGAGGGAGCAGCTTTCCGTTCTCAGCAGAACCTGTTTCGACGGGGTGCAATTCCCTGATGTCTGCGGGAAGATGGTCGGGAGCGATTGGGCCGCTCCCTGCAAGGATAAGTGCCCGTTCGATGACGTTGCGAAGCTCGCGGACATTGCCGGGCCACCTATATGCGCACAGCAGTTCCTCCACGGAGGAATTGAGCCGCATATAGCTCCGGCCCATGGATTCACCGACGAGACGGACATAATAATCCGCCAGGAGCAGAATGTCCCCTCCCCGCTCACGAAGAGATGGTAACTTTATCGGGAGAACATTTATCCGGTAGTAGAGGTCTTCCCTGAATTTCCCTTCGCGAACGAGCTGGGGAAGATCGCGGTTCGTGGCTGCCATGAATCGTGCATCGCTCCTGATATCGATCGTGCCCCCAACACGGCGGAAGAGGTTGGTGTCGAGCACTTTGAGGAGTTTGGCCTGGATGGCAAGTGGCATCTCCCCAAGTTCGTCGAAAAAAATGGTTCCACCGGCTGCAATTTCGAAAAGCCCCTTCTTCAACACCTTTGCATCGGTAAAAGCGCCCTTTTCATGGCCAAAAAGTTCAGATTCCAGAAGGGCCTCCGACAGAGATGCGCAATTGATTTCCACCAGCGGACCGGAAATACCGCTCAGCTCATGAATCGATCTGGCGACAAGTTCTTTACCGCTTCCTGATTCTCCCATGATAAGGACTGGTGTGGTACGGTTCTGGGCGAGGAGTTTTACGAGACGCTGCACCTTGACTATCTGTGGGGATTCTCCGATGGTAGGAGTCCTGGATGATTTTCGCCGGTCCATTCGCCGGGAGTGCGCATCTTCGCGGCTGGATCGCTGTAATGACTCGACGCCGTCGAGTATCATCGCCACATGATCGAAATCGAGCGGTTTGGCAAAATAGTACTCTGCGCCGTGCTTCATGGCATGCACCGCCCTGTCCAGCTCGACTGCATCCGCCATCACCATGACCCGCGTGTCGACTCCAAGGCTGGTCAATGGCTGGATGAGCTGTTCTCCATCGATGTCGGGAAGTTGCTGGGCAACGAAGGCCACGGCGGGGGCAAAACCCTGTGCACGCAGCACCCCTTCCTCGCCCGTATCTGCGATATCTACATCATATCCGCGATCCCGAAGGAACGTGCATAGTCTCTTGCGGGTCAGGTCGGCACTATCAATAACCAGCGCTCTCATTCCTTCTCTCCGTGAAGGGGGATGGAAATAGTGGATAGTGCCCCCCCCTCGGGATTGTTACGGACCGTCAGGGTCCCTCCGTGTGACTCCATGATGATTTTGCTGATGCTGAGCCCCAGTCCCGAGCCGCGCTTTTTGGTGGAAAAAAAGACATCAAATATCTTTTCCAGGTCGTCTTCGGGAATACCGGCTCCCGAATCGGAAACGATGATCTGTGCGTCCTGCAGCCCGGCAACCAGAGTCAGGCTAACATTTCCCCCCAAGGGTGTTGCCTCTATTGCATTTTTGAGAACATTCAGGAGTACCTGCTCAATTTTTTCCTGGTCACCATCAATAACGACTTCCTTGTCGGGAAGGCATGAACTTATTACTACTCCCCGGTCTGCGGCCATGGGTGCATTTATCCGCAGAGTCTCGTCGATCAGCAGTTGTAGCGGGAAAAGCTTACGGTTCAGCTTTGGCTCACGGGAACAGAAGAGCAGATCATCCACCATTCTGTTGAGCCTGGCTGCCTCTTTGAGGAGAGAGTCCATCAATTCCCTTTGGGATGGTGAAAACGCAAGTTCATTGGACAATATCTGTCCGGCGGCGGTCATTCCGAAAAGAGGATTGCGGATTTCGTGGGCGACCCGCGCCACGACCTCACCCATTGTCGCAAGCCGTTCCTTCATCCTCAGATTGTGGCGGATCGCTATTATTTCGGTAAGGTCGACAAATGAAATGATGTTCCCCGTGACTGCCCCGTCGGGAGATTTGAGATCGAACCTTCTGAACCCGACGATGATATCATCGATGTCACGGTGTACTTGTGCCTCACCCCCATCCTGACCGGCACGGATCGTATCACACAAGCCCGGAGCGATGCCCGTCAGGTTTCGACCAAGTATATCAGTTAATTCCAATTTGAAAAAGTTGAGAACGTAGGGGTTAGCCAGCTGGATCCTGCAATCGTGGTCGGTAACGAGAATACCGCTCTGCATATTGGTCAGGACTGATTCGACGAAAGTCTTCCGTTCATTCAACTGCAGGCAGACCGCAGAAAGTTCCTGTTCTGCACGCAGGCTTTCCAGTATTTCACCGAGGAGGGGCTTTGTGACAAAAAAGTACAACGTGGGGAAGAGGATGACCATGAGGAGAAAAACGTCGGCGAATGCTTGCTCTGCATGTGGCAGCGAGGAAAAATAAAGGTGGAGAACCACCATGATTGCAGATTCAGCGAGCAGGACGATCACGATGATCGAGAAGAATATCTTCCACAGGGATGGATGTCTGCCATCCCTGGGAATCGCAGAGATTTGTTGTTCCTTCCGTTCAGTCATCAGGAAAACCTTCACGTTTAGATGTTATGCAGATCGATCATCCTTATATCAGTTCGATAATTGGTTGTGACCGCCTCGGTGGCCTTGGCCATCCGCTCGGTGATAAGCCGTATGCGTCCCACCTCCTGCAGGATTCCGTCCAGTGCCTGCTTAAACTCTTCAGAGGGGTGTCCGATCTCTTTTTGCAGAAGGTGGAGGTAGGCATAAACAGTTGTCAGCGGGTTATTGATCTCGTGGCTGAGCGCAACCGCCATCTCTCGGAACAGGTTCAGACGTTCGAGTTCAACCTCCTGACGCCGTGCCTTGCGGGAAGCGAGATGAACCTTGACCCGTGCCAGCAGTTCGTGCAACGAAAACGGCTTCACCACGTAATCTTCGGCACCCGCGTCGAATCCGCGGACCCGCTCGGACTCCGCATCCATGGTAGTGATGAATATGATGGGGATGTCCCGTGTGGTTTCATCGTTTTTCAACTCCCGGCAAACATCGAATCCGTCCCTGTCGGGCAAACGAACGTCCAGTAGAATCAGATCCGGCACGACCGTCTTCACCGCCACGATCCCCGACCGGGCATCGTCCCTGAAGGTGAGCTCATAGCTCCCCACAAGGATATCCCGTACCAGCATCTGGCTTACCTTGCTGTCATCGATGACGAGAATTTTTTCTAAAGGCGGCATCGCAACGCTCCAGAACCTGTAAAAACTCGTTAATCCTAGCCGTGTTTAATCAGGGTTGTCAACTGCTATTTCCCTGCAAAATAAGGGGAAACCAACAGTCTTTATTGCAGAAACGAGGCAGGTCCTACTTTGCGGCTGACTGTATTTTTTCTCTTAACAAATGCGTAGGTTTAGTGTAAGTATTACAGGTTTTGATTTCACGGCAAAGGACCGAATACCTATGTATACTGTTGCAGACCTGAGAAAAGGATTGAAAGTCACCCTGGACGGCGACCCCTACATCGTCATCGCCTTCGATTTCGCCAAGCCAGGCAAGGGACAGGCCCTCTATCGCACCAAGCTGCGCAACATGATCTCCGGCGTTATCCTCGACCGCACCTACCGTTCGGGCGAGACCTTCGAACCGGCCAGCCTGGAAGAGCGGAAGATGCAGTACCTCTACAAAGAAGACGACCACTACTGCTTCATGGACAATCAGACCTACGAGCAGGTTCATGTGAGTGAAGCCGCCATGGGAGACGCCAAGAACTACCTGATAGACAATCTCCCGGTCAGTATCCTTCTGTTCAAGGAAAAGGCCATCGGTGTGGATATCCCTAACTTTGTCAACCTGCGGGTTACCCAGACCGACCCATGGGCAAAGGGAGACACCTCGGGGAGCGACTCCAAACCGGCAACGGTCGAGTCCGGTTATGTGCTCCGGGTCCCCCCCTTCATCGAGGAGGGAGAATTGATTACTATTGACACACGCACCGGCGAGTATTCGACGCGCGTAAAAGGTTAACGGATTTGGTTCCAGGGGATCAACATGGCAGGTAACTGGTCTCTGGGCAGAAAACGTCAGGTTCTTCAGACCAGAGCGACCATAATCCAGGAAATCAGGCATTTTTTTGTTACGGGGGGGTATCTCGAAGTGGAGACCCCCCTTCGCATTCCTGCCCCCGCCCCCGAAGCCCAAATCGATGCAGTCGTGACTGACGGCTGGTTTCTCCAGACATCCCCCGAACTCTGCATGAAGCGCATGCTGGCGGCCGGTTATGAGCGACTGTTCCAGATATGTCACTGCTGGCGTGCCGATGAGCGTGGTCGTCTCCATCTCACTGAGTTCACCATGCTGGAGTGGTACCGGACCGGGTCGGACTACCGTGATATCATGACCGACTGCGAAGGGGTGATACGTGCGGTAGCGGATAAACTTGGACACGGAAATTTCATCCGCTTCAGGGGAAGAACCATCGATATCGGAGGTGAGTGGGAACGGCTGACGGTAAGGGAGGCGTTTGCCCGCTATGGGGAAACGTCGCTGGAGGATGCGCTGGAGCTCGACCGGTTCGACGAGATCATGGTGGAGTTCATAGAACCCCGGCTGGGAATGATCCGCCCCACGTTCATCTATGACTACCCCGCTTCCCGCGGTGCCCTGGCGCGCCTGAAAGCCGACGACAGCAGTGTGGCCGAACGGTTCGAACTCTACATCGGCGGTCTGGAACTGGCAAACGCCTTTTCGGAACTGAACGACCCTGTCGAGCAGCGCAGGCGGTTCGAAGAGGAATCAGCACACCGGGCCAGGATGCAACGGAAGTGCTATCCCCTTCCCGAGCCGTTTCTTGGTGAACTGGATGCCATGCCCCTGTCCGCAGGGATTGCCCTGGGGGTGGATCGGCTTGTCATGGTGCTCCTCGACGCTGCGCGTATCGATGATGTGGTGGCCTTTACGCCGGAAGAGCTGTGATTCGGTGAAAAGTGAATAGCGAAAAGTAAAAAGTAATAAGCAAAAAGTGAAAGGTTAACTGCCTGAATCCAGGTCTTCGTATTCGATGCATTCCCCCAGATAGTTCCGCAGCAGCAAAGTGTCCCCACGCCATTCTCCGTTATCGGGGAGCAGGGGCACCTTCCCCTTTCCCCCCGGCAGATCGATAACGTAGTAAGGGATGGCAAGTCCCGACGTATGTCCCCTCAGACCTTCCATAACCTCAAGACCCCGCCGCACGCTGGTGCGGAAATGACCTGTCCCCCGGACAAGGTCGATCTGGTGAATGTAATAGGGGCGGACCCGAATGGCAAGGAGTCCCTGCACGAGCCTTTTCATGACGCTAGTGTCATCATTTACCCCTTTGAGCAGCACCGTCTGGTTCCCGAGGGGGATGCCGGCATCCGCCAGTCTTCCACAGGCAGCGGCAGCCTGGGGGGTGAGTTCGCGGGGGTGATTGAAGTGGGTGTTGACATAGAGAGGATGGAAACGTTTAAGAAGACGGCAAAGTTTGGGAGTGATGCGCGACGGCAGGGTAACCGGTACCCGGCTGCCGATCCGGATCATTTCTACGTGGGAAATTGCCCGCAGTCGGGTCAACAGGTCGGCAAGTTCGTCATCGGGAAGCAGGAGAGGGTCCCCACCCGACAGGGTAACGTCCCGAATGGCGGGAGTTACGGCGATATAGGCAAGTGCCGATGCCAGGTCGGTCTTCCGGCAACCGCAACCGACCTGACGCTTGCGCATGCAGAAGCGGCAGTACATGGCACAGGCGTTGGAAACCAGGAGCACCACCCGGTCGGGGTAGCGATGGATCAGGCCGGGAACCGGACTTAGGGATTCCTCGTTAAGCGGGTCGGGATTCTGCCGGTCATCGTAGAGTTCCCGCGGGTCGGGCATGCACTGGCGCCAGATGGGATCGTCCGGCGCCTCGATAAGGGAGAGGTAGTGGGGGGTGATCCGGAAGGGGTAGCGGGCCGTCACCTCCTGCAGCGGCTTGGAGTCCACCCCGAACCGGGCGGCAATTTCTGCCGGATCGATGATGGCAGCAGCCAGTTGTCTCTGCCAGGGTTCCATTGCTTCAGGACCGGAGGGCGCCGATCAGTTCCTTGACATCGTCGATTCCCTGCTCGGCCAGGTAACGCTCCATATCCCGGGCGATGGTCTGGGCAGCGGTCGGATCGAGAAAGTTCGCCGTACCGATCTGGACAGCGGTCGCCCCGGCCAGCATGAACTCGAGTGCGTCGGTAGCTGACATGATGCCGCCAATGCCGATGATGGGCAGTTTTACAGCCCGCGCGACCTGCCAGACCATGCGGAGTGCGACCGGTTTTATGGCCGGTCCTGAAAGACCGCCGGTGATATTGGCGAGGACCGGCCTGCGCTTGGCGAGATCGATGGCCATGCCGGTCAGTGTATTGATGAGGGAAAGTGCATCGGCCCCCGCGTCGGCACAGGCGTTGGCCATAACCACCACATCGGTGACGTTGGGGGAGAGCTTGACGATGACCGGCTTGATGGTGGCATCCCTGACCTGCCTTACCACTTCGAAGGCGGCTTCCGGGTCGGTGCCGAAAACGATCCCCCCCTGCTTCACGTTAGGGCAGGAGATGTTCACCTCCAGGCCCGCCACCTCCGGAATCCGGTCGAGACGTCCCGCCAGCTCGCCATACTCGTCAAGGGTGTTTCCGTAGACGTTGACGATGACCGGGGTGGAAATTGTGCGGAGAAACGGCACCTTTTCGGCGATAAAGGCATCGATACCAACATTCTGCAGACCGATGGCGTTGAGCATCCCGCCAGGCGTCTCCACAATGCGCGGGGTCGGATTCCCCGCCTTGGGACGGATGGAGAGACCCTTGGTGACTATGGCACCGATACTTTCAAGATCCATATAGTGCGCAAATTCTGCGCCGTAGCCGAAGGTGCCGGAGGCGGTCATCACCGGGTTCCGGAGCTTGATGCCAGCTATTTCAACAGACAGATTGGGCGTGTTCATTGCATCTCCTTGCTGAATCTTCGTCCTACAGACGCTGTTCCCATGAGAGATCCGTGTGGTCGAACACCGGTCCGTTCTTGCAGACACAACGGTAGTCGGGTGCCGCTTCGGAATGGTTTCGCCCTTTAACGACGCAACCGAGGCAGGCCCCGACCCCGCAAGCCATATACGCCTCCAGGGACACCTGGCAGGGGATGCCGGTCCGCCCGGCTATCTCCGCCACCGCACGGAGCATGGGGAACGGCCCGCAGGCGTAGATCGTCTTTGCGCCGTCACCGCTTTCCAGAAACCGCTCCAGTACCTCGGTCACAAGCCCCTGGTCTCCCAGGGTGCCGTCGTCGGTGGAGACGTAGGTCTCTACACCCAGACGTTCGAATTCGGTTATGCAGAGGACGTCACCCTTCCCCCGCCCCCCGGCGAAAAGGTGAACCCTGGATTCCTTCACCAGTTCCCTCGCAAGATAGTAGAGGGGTGCCAGACCTACCCCGCCACCGACCAGCACCTTGTCTTCCGACGCATCACCCGCCACGAACCCTTTGCCGAGCGGTCCGAGTACCTCCAGCTGGTCGCCGTGGTGGAACCCGGCCAGCATCGAAGTCCCCTTCCCCACCACCTTGTAGAGTAGATCGAGGAATGGCTGCTGAACGTCGGGATATTCGGTTGCCATGACCCCGACATCGAAAATGCCAAAGGGACGGCGCAAGAGGGGATCGATGGACGCATTCACCCGTACCATGACAAACTGTCCAGGCGTTGCCGCGGTGACAAAAAACGGGGGGGCTGTCAGGCGTAGCCGGTAGTAACCGGGGGAAACCTCAACGTTGGTGATAACCGTCGCTTTAAAATTCATACCCTGTCCTCATCAGCAAAGCGGTATTCCATAAGGATCGCATCTTCGCCGTTTTCGTAGTAGCGCTTGCGCAGGCCGGTTTCCTCGAAACCGATCCGGCGATAAAGGGAGCGTGCGGATGTATTGGAAGTGCGGACCTCCAGTGTAACAGATTCCGCGCCCCCTAGTTTGCAGTCGTCAAGTACCCGCCTGACCAGCAGTTCCCCAACCCCCCGACCGCGGCAATCGCTGTGAACGGCTACATTAAGTATGTGCCCCTCGTCCAGAAGCAGCATGGGGCAGATGTACCCGACCAGGCAACCGTCTTGGTCAAAGGCAACCAGGGGGAATGCATAGGAAGATGAAAGCTCGTCCAGAAAATGGGTTCTGCTCCAGGGGCGGGGGTACGAGACGTTCTCTATCGCCAGGACCTCGGGCAGGTCCTGCTCCTGCATCGGACAGATGGTGATATCGTGCAGTCCGTCGCTCATTTTCACGCATAATAAGCAAACACCGGAGGCTTTGCAAACTCTTTTTTCACGGGAGAATCGGTTTGACATTTCACCTTCGTTGGGGTAAAAATTACGTTCACTTCAGCGGAGGAACCAACGTGAGCACCACGAAAACAACTTATAAAGACGCCGGTGTAGATATCGATGCCGGCAACACTTTTGTCAAAATGATCAAGCCTCTGGTAAAAGCCACCAGCCGCCCCGAGGTCCTCGCCGATATTGGCGGCTTCGGCGGTCTCTTTTCCCTCAATACCGGAAAGTACAAGAACCCCGTTCTCGTCTCCGGTACCGACGGTGTTGGCACCAAACTCAAGCTCGCCTTCATGGCCAACCGTCACGATACCGTGGGAATCGACCTGGTAGCCATGTGCGTCAATGACATCATTGTCCAGGGGGCCGAGCCGCTCTTCTTTCTCGATTATCTCGCGACGGGAAAACTGGACCCGGTAAAGGGTGCAGACATCGTCAAGGGGATTGCCGAAGGGTGTATGCAGGCCGGTTGCGCTCTTATAGGTGGCGAAACCGCCGAGATGCCGGGTTTCTATGCTGACGGCGAGTACGACATGGCAGGATTTACCGTCGGCGTGGTGGAGCGTGAGAACCTCATCGACGGTTCAAGCATCACCGTCGGCAACCGTCTCATTGGCCTCGCTTCCAGCGGTCTTCACAGCAACGGCTACTCCCTCGCACGAAAGGTGATCTTCGACCGGATGGGACTTGGCCTGAACGACCAGCTCCCCGGCATCGGCAGAAGCGTGGCGGACGAACTGCTCACCCCTACCCGTATCTACGTCAAGAGTATTCTCAATCTGCTCAGGGACTTCCAGATTAACGGCATAGCCCATATCACCGGTGGCGGCCTGCTGGAAAACGTTCCCCGCGTTCTCCCCAATGGGTGCAAGGCGGTAATCGGCAAGGGCAGCTGGCAGGTCCCTGCCATTTTCAGGTTGCTCCAGGAGGGAGGAAACATTGACGACGACGAACTGCTCCGCACCTTCAACTGCGGTATCGGAATGGTTCTCGCTGTTCCGGAAGAAGATGCCGATGAGGTTCTGATCCGGCTCTCCGGCCTGAACGAACAGGCTGTCATCATCGGTGAAGTGGCAAAATGCGAGCCGGGCAATGAATTCGTTGAGATGGTATAGCGGAGACGGTATGTCACGAAGGGTAAAACTTGGCGTACTGATTTCGGGCAGCGGTTCGAACCTGCAGTCGATCATCGACCGGAGTGAAGACGGAACCCTCGCCGCCGATATCGTCTGCGTGATAAGCAACAACGCCGGGGCCTTCGGCCTGGAAAGGGCTCACCGGCACAATATCCCCGCACTGCACATCGATCACCGGCTGTTTGCCGGTCGCTCAGCCTATGACACCGCCCTTGTTGAAACTCTTCAGCAGCATGGCGTTGAGCTGGTCATCCTGGCCGGCTTCATGCGGATTATAACCCCGGTCCTTATCGAAGCATTTCCCATGGCTATCATGAATATCCACCCGGCCATCCTCCCTTCCTTTCCCGGTCTTCATGCCCAGCTCCAGGCCCTTGATCACGGAGCACGGATATCAGGTTGCACGGTCCATTTCGTCGACGTGGGGACCGATACCGGCCCTATCATTGTTCAGGCTGCCGTTCCGGTTCTGGACGGCGATACGGAGGAGAGTCTTTCTGCCCGTATCCAGGTGGAGGAGCATCGCATTTATCCCCGTGCCATCCAGCTCTACGCTGAAGGACGCCTCTCCGTGGAAGGCCGACGGGTCGTCATCACCCCTTCCGCCCCGGCATCAGCTGTAAGTCTGGAAAACCCAGCGGCTTAAAAAAACAGGTACAGGTAGAGAACATCAGGCCTTTACCTTTACCTGCTTCTTCCTTCCCACCACCCGCGCCAGTCGAATCCCGTAAAATTCTGCAATAGCGCCAACGGGATGAATGTATCCAGTTCGCCTATCCTTTCCCCCAGCAGTTCATCGGTAAATGCCCGGAACAGAGACAGTTCATCCTCAAAGTGACTCCGGAATCTCCAGCGGAGCTCCGGCATGACAAGGGGATCGCGATCGGCAAAGTTGAGGGTGCACCATCCGTCGTACATCACTTCGCCGGAGTGGTCCACCAGGGGTATGCCATGAAGCCGACAGGTCATGGGCCGGT
Organism: Geobacter sp.; assembly: GCA_003574885.1. Lineage (GTDB taxonomy): Bacteria > Desulfobacterota > Desulfuromonadia > Geobacterales > Geobacteraceae > Geomobilimonas. Next base: position 428,046 of record PJFC01000002.1, on the reverse strand, counting down.
TATCGTATACCAGACAGCGCCCGTCAGTGCCGAGGAGGACACAGGGGGTCTCGTCGTCTTCCGGCATAAGCTCCTCCCACTCCTCCTCCGGCCTGTAATTGAGGATGTAAGGGAAGTCCAGGTCGGTCCAGATAGACCTGAGCCGCTCCAGCTGATGTCGTGCGTTGACCAGCACGGTTTCCCGGTCCTCCGGGGGGAGTTCAGCTAACCCTTTGTTGAGATAGCAGGCATCGAGCAGGGTAATGTCGAACAATCCCCTGCAGCAAGAGGAGCAACCGCTTTCGCAGGTGATGAGATCGGGGCGGGCGTTGAGACAACGCCTGAACCATTCATCAACTTCACGAAGAAGTGACCCATAACTATCCAATATTACGTCGATAGACATGTCGTTACGTTTTTTATCCTTGAGGTGTTGCGTCATGATGCAGTCATCCTACACAACCTGCCACAGAGCGTAAAATGTAAAAAGAAAGGCGGGATTGCTCCCGCCTTTCTTTGCTGCCAGATGGTACGTTTTGATCAGATGTCGTAGTAAAGATTGAATTCCAGCGGCACCGGACGCATTCTGACCGGGTTGACCTCGGCTTCCATCTTGTACTCGATCCACTTCTCGATAACGTCGGGGGTAAAGACATCCCCCTTAAGAAGGAAGTCATGATCTTCCCTGAGGCAGTTGAGCGCCTCTTCCAGGGTTCCCGGCGCGGATGGAATATCTTTGAGTTCTTCAGGAGAAAGACCGTAGATATCCTTGTCAAGGGGCTGACCCGGATCGATTTTGTTCTCGATGCCATCCAGACCAGCCATCAGCATGGCGGCAAAGGCAAGGTAACCGTTGCAGGAGGGATCCGGGGTGCGGTACTCAATCCGCTTGGCTTTCGGATTGGAGGACATCATCGGGATACGCAGCGAGGCAGAGCGGTTACGACTGGAGTATGCCATGTTGACCGGCGCTTCGAAGCCCGGCACCAGACGCTTATAGCTGTTGGTGGTCGGGTTGGTGATAGCGCAGAGGGCCTTGGCGTGTTTGATAATACCACCGATGTACCAGAGGGCCATCTGGGACAACCCGCCGTATTTGTCACCGGCAAACAGGTTCTGGCCGTCTTTCCAGATGGACTGGTGGCAGTGCATACCTGAGCCGTTGTCGCCATAGAGCGGCTTCGGCATGAAGGTTGCAGTCTTGCCGTTACGGTAGGCGACGTTTTTGATGACATATTTGAACCACTGCAGCTGGTCAGCCATGTCTACCAGTGAGGAGAAACGCATGTCGATCTCCGCCTGGCCGCCGGTGGCAACTTCGTGATGCTGACACTCGACACGGATACCGACTTTCTGGAGTTCCATGACCATCTCGTTACGCAGGTCGTTCTGGGAATCGACAGGTGAACAGGGGAAATAGCCTTCCTTGTGGCGCGGTTTGTAGCCCAGGTTGGGGAACTCTTCGCGACCGGTGTTCCATGCGCCTTCAACCGAGTCAACCATGTAGAAAGACTGGTTGGAGGTAGAGTCGTAACGGACTTCGTCGAAGATGAAAAATTCGGCTTCAGGTCCAAAAAATGCCGTATCGCCGAGACCGGTGGACTTCAGGTATGCTTCCGCTTTGCGGGCGATGTTGCGCGGGTCGCGGCTGTAATCTTCCTTGGTGATCGGGTCGAAGATGTTACAAATGATCGACAGGGTCGGCACGGCAATGAAGGGATCCATTTTAGCCGAGGCCGGGTCCGGCAGCAGGATCATGTCGGACGCGTGAATCGGTTGCCAGCCACGAATGGACGAGCCGTCAAATCCCTGACCTTCTTCGAAGGTATCCTCGTCGAACTCGGTAATGGGCACGGAAACGTGCTGCCAGGTACCAATAAAATCCATGAATTTAAAGTCAACCATCAGTGCGCCATTTTCTTTGGCAAACTCTACTACTTGTTTCGGTGTCATCTACGATCTCCTTTCAGAATGAATACTTCAGACTATTACAGGGCGTCTTCGCCACGTTCTCCCGTCCTGATCCTGACAACTTCCTCCACCGTGGTGACAAATATCTTCCCGTCACCGATGCGGCCTGTCTTGGCTGCCTGTTCAATGGTGTCAACAACCTTGCTCACGACGTCATCGCTGACGATAATCTCCATCTTGATCTTGGGTATAAAATCGACCACATATTCGGCCCCACGGTACAGTTCCGTGTGCCCCTTCTGCCGCCCGAACCCCTTCACTTCTGAAACCGTGATCCCCTGGATGCCGATTTCGTTGAGAGCCTCTTTGACTTCATCAAGCTTGAACGGTTTTATAATCGCTTCAACTTTTTTCAAGAGTCTTCACCCCCCGCTCTGAATTTGAAATGCTGAATTATATGTGGCTTGGCGGCAATACACAAGGTTAATTGCTGCTGGCAATCGTCAGTCATCCGGTGAATCGGGTACATGCAGAATGAATAATCAGCATAGAACTGATACGCCAATGCATTTGCAAGTTGCTTACCAAAAAAACAGCAAATATTTTAGCTAACAATTTAGCCAGGTTATAAATACGAATAGAACTTTTTTTGTGAGCAGTAAAAATCGTAGCACATAATTTAAACAGTTCAAACAAGCACTTGCTCGCAATTTAGTCAGCCGTTGAATCCACGCCAGTGGCATTTCGATCAACAATAGCCAGCAAGGCATGCAGCATGTCCACCCGGGGCATGTCTACCTCCTGGGAAGTCCCGGCTGCAAGCGGCCGGGCAAATATGGCATCGAGTTCAAGCCGACGTCCTTCCATTCGGTCAATCTGCATGGAAGGACGGTAGACACCCATGTCGTCGGTGAAAACAAGCATTCGTTCGGCAAAATCCTCTTCGATTGGAGCGTGGAGTCCTTGGGCGTTGGCAGCGGCAATCACCTCCATCATGATCAACCGTACCAGTCCGCGACTGGTGGGGAAGGTCTGAAGCCGGTCGACCGACTGGTCAAGCAGGGCGCAGAGTCCGTTATAAGGGATATTCCAGACCAGCTTGCGCCACCGGGCCGCACGGAGGTCTGCCACGACGCGGCAGTCTATGCCACCGCGCGCGAATGACTCAGCAACAGCGGCAACCCGGTCTGAGGACGCTCCGGCAAAGGCTCCCAATTCTATCCTGCCGGCACCAAGATGGTAGACGGTTCCCGGTTCGCCGCGATTGGCGCAGAGGAATGCCACACCGCCAAGAATGCGGTCAGGGCCGAAAAGTCCGGCCAGTGCCTCCTCGTTGCCAAGCCCGTTCTGCAGGGTCAGAACAAGGGTCTCCTTCCCGACAAGCGGTGTAATCAGATCGGGAAAACGGTCATTGGCAAAAGTCTTCAGACCGACGATCACCAGATCGACAGGGCCGATCTCCTCCGGCCGACGGGCACCACGAACGCTTGCAAGATGGAAGTCTCCGTCAATTGAGTGGACGGTGAGGCCCTTTTCCATGACGGCATCGTAATCGCGACGCAGAAGAAATGACACATCCTCCCCTGCATGTTGTAACACGGCTCCATAATAGAGACCGAGTGCGCCGGCACCAACAACGGCAATACGCATTGTAATCCCTCCTTAAAACACCTTACGTCTTTATCACCAAGCTGAAGAAAGCATGGGACTTTACCTTGTAAAATAGAACGTTACCCGCTATAGTAGGCGCCATGATCGCCAGGCTCCACATCATGACACCGCACATGATACTCCCTTTCCTCTGTGCAGGACTACTGCTGACGAGCGGTAGCGCAGCCCATGCCGACATTTACCGCTACGTGAATGACGAGGGTGTTGAATGCTTTACCGACGCCCCTCTGAGGGATGGAGCAACCCGTATCATGACTGAAAAACATGCCTCAGTGTCGACAAAAAAGCGGAAAGTGCCCAGCCACCTTCAGGCCACCGGTGTTGGAGAAACAACAGGCAATGCTCCCTCCCCTCAGGCGGGAAGCGTTGCGGCCACGTCGGCAACACTTCCCGTTCAGGGAAGGATTACTTCCCCCGTCGGTCTGCGTCGCGATCCCATCGACGGCACGATGCGCAACCATCAGGGGATTGACATTGCCATTCCCACGGGAACACCAGTCCATCCCGTTGCTCCGGGAGTTGTCGTCTACAGCGGTCCCCGCGGCGGTTACGGCAACATGATCGTCGTTGAGCACGATGACGGCATGCTCACCATTTACGCCCATAACTCCACGAATCTTTCCACCGTCGGTGAGCAGGTGACCGATGGCACTACCATCGCCTTGTCCGGTTCCACCGGACGTTCCACCGGTCCCCATCTCCATTTCGAAGCGTGGAAAGACGGTGCCAACCTCACCGATACCCTCATGGAAGCTGCATCAGAAGGGCGTCCCTATGTCCCGTCCCAGCACGACCGCATCCGCACGGCCATCCAGGCCGACGGCTCAATCCTCTTCACCAACATACACTGAACCCGGGCAGGAGACAGCTGACTCGTGATCGGGGAACCCTCACTTTCCTTGCCTCTTTCGGTCAAGGCGTTTTTTCGTGTATCTGGTCGGCTCGGCATTCCAGGGGTCATCGGGCCAGGGGTGTCGGGGGTAACGACCCTTCAGCTCTTTTTTTACCTCGGGATAAACGGTATCCCAGAAATTGCGAAGGTCCCGGGTAATTTGGATGGGTCGCCCCGCGGGTGAAAGAAGGTGAAGGACCACCGGCACCCTCCCCCACGCCACGACCGGCGTTGCTGCGAGTCCGAAAAGTTCCTGCAGTTTGACCGCGAGAACGGGCGGACCGTCGGGCGGATAGTGAAGCCGGATCCGCGAACCTGTCGGCACGGTTATGTCATGAGGGGCCCCCGCGTCGAGGCGGCGCATCTGTTCCCTGTCAAGGAGTCCGCGTAAGGGTGGAAGGATGTCGAGGCGTGCCATGTCGGCCATGCTCTTTATCCCCTCGAGCCACCCGCCGAGCCATTCCGTCAGGGAATTGCCAAGAGATGAATCGGAGAGGTAAGGCCACCCTTCGTCGGGAAACACCCGTGCCAGCAACATGACCCGTGCCTGGAATTCCCGTGCCGCCGGCGTCCAGGGAAGTGCCGCCACCCCGCCATTCCGGACAATCCCCTTGATGAGGGCGGCCTGCAGTTCGTCCGGAGTGGGCGTTACCTGCCTGCTCCCCAGACAGATGGAACCGAACATTTCTTCCTCTGCTGCAACCACCCTCCCCTGCTGGTCATCCCATTCCACTTTCCTCTGACGGACAACCATCGACGGGAACTCCCGGCGCAAGGTCTCAAGCGACAAGGTACTGGCAAGTCTGATGACATCGTCACTGCCGTCGCCACCTTCGCAGTCGACCGCCACCATGAACGGCTCGTCGTACACAGCGCTCCGGTCCGAAAGGATGGCACCCTTTCCGTTAGCCAGGAGGTAGCGGTCCGAACCGGGATTGCGCTGCCGGGCGATACGATCGGGAAAGGCCCAGGCCAGCATGAGCCCGATCGATTCTGCGTCAAAAAAGTCGTGATCAGCTTTTACGTTCAACAGTTTCCGCAACTGGCGGGCTACCCGGTCAACAGTCTGACAGTTCTGTATGTCAACCGACACACTGTCGCCGGAATGGCGTGCGTTTGAACGCCATTCGGCAAGAAGTTGGCACCGGTCCAGAAGATCGCTCTCACTCTTTTCCTTCCCCCTCACTGGAGATGTGCGACGGGAAATATCCCGTTCCGAAAGTATGGCCGCCAGATCGCAGGACAGAAATCCGGAACCTCGCTCCCGGGCTTTCAGGAGCATATGGGAGAGGCGGGGATGGAGCGGGAAGGCAGCCATCTCTTTCCCGTGGGGGGTGAGATGTCCGTTGGTGTCGAGAGCCTCCAGAAGTTGCAGGAGACAACGCCCTTCGGCCATGGCCGGTGCCGGTGGCTGGTCGAGCCAGGGGAGACAGCCGGGATCGGAAACTCCCCAGGCTGCAAGCTCCAGAACAAGCGGTGCAAGGTCGGTTGCAAGGATTTCCGGTACCGTTGCCGGCAGTAGCGCGCGGTGCTGATGTTCTGTCCAGAGGCGGTAACAGAAGCCCGGTCCGAGCCTGCCGGCCCGGCCGGCCCGCTGATCAGCCGAAGCCGCCGAGACTCTGGCAGTAACCAGACGCTCGATACCCGATGCGGGGTCGAAACGGAGTTGCCGGCTCCACCCGCTGTCAACCACAACAGTAACCCCTTCAATGGTAAGACTGGTCTCTGCGATATTGGTGGCAAGCACGACCTTGCGTCTGTCAGCAGGAAGGATGGCGCGCTCTTGGGCAGAGAACGGGAGATCGCCGTAAAGCGGGACTATCAGTAACGAATCGTTAGCGGACAATGATTGCTTCAGAATGGTCTCACAGCGCCTGATTTCCCTGGTGCCGGGGAGAAACACCAGCAGGTCACCTGATGTTTCGCGCAGGGCACGCTGCACGACGCGGGCGGAATTCCCTGCAATTTCGCCCCCATCTTCACGTTCCGCATACCGGACGTCAACGGGGAAACTCCTCCCCGCACACTGCAGGATAGGTGCGTTCCCCAGCAGTGCGGCAACCGGCTCAGTATCGAAGGTTGCCGACATTACCACCAGCTTGAGGTCGTCCCGTGCTCCAGACTGGATATCGCGGCAGAGGGCAAGAGCGAGATCGGCATGGAGGCTTCGCTCGTGAAACTCATCAAGAATCACAACCCCCACACCATCAAGAAAGGGGTCGTTTTGCAGACGGCGGGTAAGTATCCCTTCCGTGACCACCTCGATGCGGGTATCCGCTCCGATCTTCCGGTCGTAGCGGATTTGATAGCCGACACGGTGGCCGACCTCTTCCCCCAGGCAGACTGACATCCATCGTGCTGCGTTGGTAGCCGCCAGGCGACGCGGTTCGAGCATGACTATTATCCGGTTGGCAAGCCACTCCGCATCGAGAAGGGCAAGGGGTATGCGAGTGGTTTTGCCGGCACCGGGGGGAGCCTGAAGGACAACGGCGGGGTTGCCCCGAAGCGTCGTGAGAAAATCTGGAATGATCTCGTCGATGGGGAGAGAGGACATGGGAAGTTTAGAAAAGATTCAACAGGCTTTGGTAATCAACTCCTGCAAGGGAATCGACGACCCGTATGGCACTGTAGAGCCGCTCTGACGGGTAGCTGTTGCTGACAGCCAGCACCTTGAGGCCTGCTCCGGTTGCCGAAGCGATGCCGGCCGGTGTATCCTCTATGGCAATACAGGCCGATGGGATGATGGGCCGATCGGGAAACGTCTCCGCCAGGCGTTGTACGGCAAGTGCATAGCTTTCCGGATCAGGTTTGCTTGCCGAAACCTCATCGGCGGTTACCACACTGTCAAAGGCTCTGCTCAAACCGAGCTGGGCCAGAATCGGTTCGATGTCGCTGCGCAGAGCACCACTGCAGAGCCCCACGGGAAGCCTGCCGGACAGTGAGGAAATCAATTCAACGACGCCGGGGTAAGGTTCGACACCCGTTGAAATTATCTTCTGGAACGCGCCCGCCTTTTCACCGATCAGACGCTGCAGTTCATCGGCAGACAGCCCCCTGCCATTTAATCGGAAAACCTCGCGAAATGCGTCACGGTCGTCAAAACCGATGTAATGGCCAAGGTATTCATCCCAGTCATACCCAAGTCCGAGCGGAACGAGAATCTCCTGGAACGCCTTGTAGTGCAGTGGTTCCGTGTCCACGATAATACCATCGAAATCGAAAATAACCCCGGCAAGCATCCGATCACCTCTCAAAAAAAAACAGCAACTCTTGCGGACAAGAATCACTGTTCAGGTGGTTAATGGTGATCCCAAGGGGACTTGAACCCCTGTTACCGACGTGAAAGGCCGGTGTCCTAACCGCTAGACGATGGGACCATTAACCGTACCGGGCAGTGGAATACTGTCCGGTAAAAAGTTGTATGGCTGGGGTGCGAGGATTCGAACCTCGGGATGCCAGAGTCAGAGTCTGGTGCCTTACCGCTTGGCGACACCCCAATGAACGTCAATTTCTAGCAGAAAAAGAAGACTGCGTCAAGAGCTTTTACTTGCCGCGAATTCCGTGCCTGCTATTATAGCCTTCATGTTGGCGGGAATGAATTTATGATTACGCTCAGGCAGCGCGCTCTTTAAGGCCTCTTCGAGTGCCGCAGGGTTCACCGCGCCCGTTTTGGCGGCATAGACACCGACCGCGACCATATTGACCATGCGGGCATCACCCAGTTCCATGGCTATTTCGTTCATCGGTACCCTGATGATTTCGATATCGCTGCGCTCGAATGCATCAAGGTTGACAAGGGAGGTATTGACAATGCAGACGCCACCAGGCTTTACCTTTGCCCCGAACTTGTCGAGAGAAGTCTGGTTGAGAACAATCATGACAGATGGATTGCCGATGACCGGAGATCCCACGTCGCCGTCGGCAATGACAACCGTGCACATGGCCGCCCCCCCCCTTTTTTCGACTCCATAGGAAGGAAAGAACGAAACGTTCTTCCCTTCTATGATGGCAGCATAGGAAAGGAGATTGCCGGCCAGCAACGCTCCCTGGCCGCCGAAACCGGCTATGAAAAGATCGTAACGCATGGAAACCTCGTGAAAGGTGAAAGGTAAATGGCAAATAGAAAGGAACTCGTGCAGGACGAACCTTTCACTACTCACTTTTCACCTTTCACAAATTTTCGGTATTCTTGTATACACCCAGCCTGAAATAGTCCGCCATTTCCGAACCGACCCGTTCGTTGGCAGCAAGCGCGTTCATCCCCCAGTTGGTGGGACAGGCGGAAAGTGCCTCGATAAAGGAGAACCCCTTCCCTTCAACCTGGTACCGGAACGCCTTCTTGATCTGCCGTTTTGCATCAATGAGGTTTTTGGGACTGTTGACCGCAACCCGCGCAGAGAAAGCAACCCCTTCAAGTTGGGCGAGGAGTTCCGCCATTCGTATGGGGGCTCCGTCCTTATGCTGGTTCCGCCCGTAGGGAGAGGTGGAGGTCTTCTGGCCGACCAGCGTAGTCGGGGCCATCTGGCCGCCGGTCATGCCGTAGGTCGTGTTATTGACGAAAATAACGGTAATGTCCTCGCCGCGATTAGCTGCATGGATGATCTCGGCGGTGCCGATTGCTGCGAGGTCACCATCACCCTGATAGGTGAATACGAAACTGTCGGGCCTGGCGCGTTTGACACCGGTGGCAACGGCCGGTGCACGGCCATGGGGAGCCTCGACAACATCGATGTCAAAGTACCCGTAGAGGAACACGGAACATCCTACCGAAGCCACGCCGATGGTACGTTTCTGCACATCGTATTCATCCATGGCCTCGGCCACGAGCCGATGAATGGTGCCATGATGACATCCCGGGCAGAAATGGGTCTGAACGTCTTTCAGGCTGACGGGGCGCTTGAATACCTGTTGCATGTCAGAACCTCGTAGACAGGATCGGGGACCGGTGGAAAGCAGTAACCCGTTAAACGGTCCCCTTTATGTTCCCTGTCAGTAGTTTTTTTTGATTTGTTCGAGCAGTTCTTCCGGTGTAGGGAGCGAGCCAGCTCCCGGCGGGCGCCCGTAAAAGCCAACTTCAGCATCACGTGCCACGGAAAGGCGGACATCCTCAACCATCTGGCCGGTGTTAAGCTCCACCACCAGCACTTTCTTGGTCCGCGCAGTCACATCCGCAAAAGCCCGCTCCGGGAAAGGATACAGGGTTATGGGGCGCAGCAGGCCGACCTTTAAACCTTCTTCCCGCGCCATCATTATGGCTGTCTTGGCAATCCGGGCGGTGGAACCGAAGGCCGAAACCAGCAGGTCGGCATCGTCGGTGTGAAAGGCCTCCCAGCGACATTCATGTGACTTCAGATCCTGGTACTTCCTGTGAAGCTTCCAGTTATGGGCTTCGAGTTCACCGTCACCCAGGAACAGAGACTTGACTACGCGCTGCTCCCCATCCCCCTTGCCTCGAACCGCCCACTCCTTTGCGGGAAGGTCGGTAGCGGGACGGCTGTTGGGAACCAATGGTTCCTTCATCTGGCCCACAACCGAATCGGCAAGCACCATGGCCGGCATCCGGTAGATGTCCACCAGATCGAACGCCAGCATGGTCAGATCATACATTTCCTGGACAGATGCGGGCGCAAGCACCACGATATGATACCCACCATGCCCCCCACCTTTGACCGCCTGGAAATAATCGGACTGTGAGGCGTCAATGCCGCCAAGGCCGGGTCCGGAACGGGAAACGTTGACTATCACGCCGGGGAGTTCAGACCCGGCCATATAGGAAATCCCCTCCTGCTTGAGGGAAATGCCGGGACTTGACGAAGAGGTCATGGCCCGAACACCGGTGGCTGAGGCCCCCAGCAGCATGTTGATGGATGCAACTTCACTTTCAGCCTGGATAAACTCCCCGTTGAGACGGGGAAATTCACGCGAGAGGTATTCGGGTATATCGCTCTGCGGGGTAATAGGATACCCGAAATAGTAACGACACCCTGCCTCTATGGCAGCCATCGCTACGGCCTCGTTCCCCTTAACGAACAAACGCTTCGTCAAAACGTCCTCCATGCAATCTGATTGAATATCCGCCTGCCTCACTGACATGAATTCACTGATAAGGCATGCGTGAACCGGATGATAGTGAGTACGTCAGATTGCCCGGTGATTGTGTCCAACAGGACAGATGAGCTACTTGAAGACAGTAATTGCAACGTCAGGGCACATTTCAGCACAGAGTGCACAGCCGGTACATTTATCCTGACATGTTATGGTAGCGGGAGTATAGCCTTGAAGGTTTATCTTTTCAGTGAGGGAGAGCAACTTGCCCGGACAGGCGACTGTGCAGAGCCCGCATCCCTTACAACGTATTTCGTCAATAATTATTTTTGCCATGAAGCCTTCCCTTCTGCTGTGAAACGGTAAACTGAAGCACTTTACAGTAACAACCTAACAGAAAATGAGCTTCTGAGTCAACGCATTTTGACAGTTCTAAATAATTTATGCTTGATTTTATAACATATTACAGTTAAATAGAATCAATATTCTGTTATCACATTTTTTTAACATTCAAGGAGGAGTAACATGGCATCAACAATACTAGAACTGACTGCCAACCTAGTCTCTTCACATGCATCTGTGACCGAGATGACTGGCGAAGAACTGCTTCTGGAACTTCAGAAGGTTCACGCAGCACTGCAAAAGCTGGAAGGAACCGGTGCGGAAGGAACCCCTGCCGAAGAGGCAAAACCGACCATCACCCTCAAAAAGGCATTCCAGGCCGACCAGGTTGTCTGCATGATCTGCGGCAAGGGGGGGATGAAGACTCTGGCTCGCCATCTCGCCCAGGTTCACAGCATGAAACCGGGTGCCTACCGGAAACAGTTCGGCATTCCCAGCGGGCAGTCGCTGACTGCCAGGAACTTCTCCGAGTCACGCCGGAAGATGGCTCAAGAGCGGGGACTGGCTGACAATCTTGCCAAGGCACGTGAAGTGCGGGCTGCAAAACTCAAGGCCAAGCAGTCACCATCCGCAAAGGCAGCACCGAAAGCAAAACAGGCACTCAAGGCTAAGGCAGCACCCACGGTCAAGAAAGCCGTGAAGGCCAAGGCGACGCCAAAGGCAAAGGCATAATCCATCAGGCCACTCAACCTGAAAAGCCGTCCCAATAGGACGGCTTTTTTTTTCGGGTTATACAATCATGCCCCATGAAATCATCACACGATTACTCTTCTTCTGCGGGACATTCATCGCAATCGCCCTCTGGGAGGTCATCGCCCCACGCAGGCAACTGACTACCGCGAAAGGAAGGCGCTGGGTTGCAAACCTGTCTATGGTTGCAATCGACACAGCGGTTGTACGCCTGCTGTTCCCCCCCCTCCCGCTCGGAATCGCCTTTATCGCGGGACAGCGTAACTGGGGACTGCTCAACACGCTAGACATTCCACCCGTTGCGAGTTTCATTGCAGGGGTGGTGATGCTCGATTTTGTTATCTATCTCCAGCATGTCCTCTTTCACAAAATGCCCCTATTGTGGCGCATTCACCGCATGCACCATACTGACCTTGACCTGGATGTTACCAGCGGCAACCGCTTTCACCCCCTTGAAATCGTTATCTCAGTTGGAATCAAGATGGGGGCGATTATACTGACAGGAGCACCGGCACTCTCCGTCCTCGCTTTCGAAATCATCCTCAATGCCACATCCATGTTCAACCACGGCAATATCGTAATTCCTCAACCAGTTGACCGTTGGCTCCGCCTTCTGGTGGTGACGCCGGACATGCATCGCGTTCACCATTCAATTATACCCCGGGAGACAAATTCCAATTACAGTTTCAATCTTCCCTGGTGGGACCGGATCTGCGGCACATATCGCGAACAGCCTGAAGCAGGGCACGGGGGAATGACCATCGGACTCAAGGAGTTTCGCGACCCGGACGCGCTTACCCTCCCTCGACTGCTCATGTTACCGTTTAAAATCAAGTGATCAGGAGTTACACAAAGACGTTACGAGCGGAGGGGATAAAGAAAAAGGGCCGGCGAAAATCGCCAACCCTTTTTGATTGTTATGGTGGAGCTGATCAGGATCGAACTGACGACCTCTTGAATGCCATTCAAGCGCTCTCCCAACTGAGCTACAGCCCCATTCAAGAATCCCGTTTATACCAGAAGGTCATGAGGGTGTCAATACTTTTTTATCCCTGAGGGGAATTCCCCCTTGACGCACTAATGGCCTTTGGCTATAATCCGTGAGCTTGCCGAAGTGGCGAAATTGGTAGACGCAGCAGACTCAAAATCTGCCGTCCGCGAGGGCATGCCGGTTCGAGTCCGGCCTTCGGTACCAGACAAAAAATCAGGCTTGACGGTTCTCCGTCAGGCCTTTTTTTGCGCCGCAGAAAGGCGCTGGCGCACTACCTCAAACATGAGCACCCCGCCTGCTACCGAGGCATTGAGGGATGAGACTCCACCCTGGAGAGGAATGGCAACCAGGAGGTCGCACGCCTTGCGCACCAGTGGTCGTAACCCCTCCCCTTCCGAACCGATGACCAGTGCAACGTTGCCCGTAAGGTCCTGACGAAAGACCGGTTCGGCAGCCTCGCCGACCGCTCCGTAGATCCAGAAACCAGCTTCCTTCAGCTCTGCCAGCGTCTGTGCAATATTGGTAACCTGGGCGATGGGTATCGTCTCAACAGCACCGGCGGACGATTTCTCCACCGTCGGAGTGACTGCAGCTGCCCGGTCCCGGGGGATGATCACGCCGTTTGCCCCTGCACAGGCCGCGGTCCTGATCAAAGCACCCAGGTTGTGGGGGTCCTGTATGCCATCAAGAACCAGCACGAGGCCGTTCGTTTCCGTGCTTCGCCACTGTTCGACTACATCGGCCAGATCGGTATAGGGGAACCCCTCGACCCGAAGCGCAACCCCCTGGTGGTGCTCTGTGCCACAGAGGCGGGCGATGTCCCGCTTGTCGCGATGACGAACCGGCACACCTTTTTCTTCAGCAAGTTTTAATAGCTTCTCCAGGCGCCGGTCATTTGCACCGGCGGCCACAAAAAGTTCGAAGGCCCTCCTGCTGCCGCGGAGAGCCTCCAGAACGGGGTTCATGCCGTAGATCATTTCATCGTTCATTCAATAACCCTTTACACAAATATAATATCCAGGCAGGAATTGCCGTTTCCTGTTCATCCTGTAAATCGCCTGTGTTCTCTGCGATATTGCTGTAGATTCAAGTCAGACTTCAACCGTCATTATTTCCTCGACAATTGCTTCTGCCGCCTTGAGTGGGTCTGACGCCGCACTGATGGGACGGCCGATGACGAGATAGTCGGAGCCGGCACGCATCGCCTCGGCAGGCGTCATGATCCGCTTCTGATCATCAGTGGAGGCAAAAGAGGGACGGACTCCCGGCGTAACCACCAGAAAGTCGCTGCCACAGGCGGCACGGATCAATTCCACTTCCTGGGGGGAGGCAACGACGCCGTCGATGCCGGCTTTCTGTGCCAGTTGCGCCAACCGCACCACCATCTCCCGTACCGGGTATTCTATTCCCACCTGCCGCAGGGTATCCTCGGTTGAGGAGGTAAGAATAGTCACAGCCAGCACCTTGCCCCTGTTCTTCCCGGGAAACTCCTTATCAAGGGCCTCAACGGTACGCGCCATCATCTCGTATCCGCCGAGGGCATGGAGATTGAAGAGTTTTGCCCCGAGACGGGCCGCCTCCACCGATGCCTTGGCAACGGTATTGGGAATGTCGTGGTATTTAAGGTCGAGGAATACATCACCGCCAAAATTCTCCACCATCCGGACGACGTCGGGGCCATGGCTCGTGAACAGCTGCTTCCCTACCTTGAACATCCCCACGTGGCCGGAGAGGACCGAAACCCAGTGTTTGGCATCGGCAAAACTGTCAACGTCAAGGGCAAATAGTATTCTGGAGCGAGCTTCTTCTCTGGTCATGGTCGTCTGTTCCCCTCCGGGTGTCGGGTGATGTTCCTGCTGTCTCCACAGACAGGAATCTATTAGCCATTCAGCGCTTCTTTCACCTGTGCCTGCACCCTTGCAACAGCTTCAGCAACGGGAAGAAGTTCCACTGCGCCGGTTTTGCGATCCTTCAATTCCACCTTCCCCTCTGCAAGGTTCTTGCTCCCCACCACAATACGGAGCGGGATACCGATCAGATCGGCATCCTTGAACTTGAATCCGGGGCGTTCGTCACGGTCGTCAAGCAGGACATCTATGCCGGCCAGCTGCAGGTCGGCATAGATGTCTTCTGCGGCCGCCCGCACCGGCTCCTCCTTGATATTGAGGGCGGAAATGATGCAGTGGAACGGCGCGATGGGCAGCGGAAAGATTATCCCGTTATCGTCATGATTCTGCTCAATACAGGCGGCGACCGTACGGCCGATACCGATACCGTAACAACCCATGAAGACGATCTGCTCCTTGCCATCACCATCCAGGTAGGTAGCCTTGAGTGCTTTGGAGTACTTGACTCCGAGCTTGAAGACATGCCCCACCTCGATCCCCCGCCACATCTCCAGTGTGCCGGACTGGCAACGAGGGCAGGGATCACCGTGGGCTACGTTGCGGATATCGGCAAACTCGCTGATGGTGCAGTCGCGCCCCAGATTGACGTTCTTGAGATGGTGGTCAACCTCGTTAGCTCCAGTGATGAAGTTCTTCAACCCTTTAACCGCCAGATCGGCGACAATGCGGACAGTTGACCCTACCGGACCAATATAGCCGATAGGGGAACCGGTTGCCTTCATGACGATCTCGTCGGAAGCCATTTCCAGGGTGTCGCAATCGAGGTAGTTCTTCAGTTTGATCTCGTTGAGTTCATGGTCGCCGCGAAGGATCGCCGCCACCGGTTTATCGTCGGCCATGAGTATCAGCATCTTGACCGTGGTTGAAGCAGGGACGCCGAGAAATTCGCTCACCTCTTCGATGGTCTTTCTTCCAGGCGTAGCAACCTTTTCAAGCGGACGCGGCTCGGCATGTTCGGCCGACTCGACCACCCGTGACTCTGCCTTCTCCACATTTGCGGCATATTCGCATGCCGAACAGGAAACAATGGCATCCTCTCCCGATTCAGCCAGCACCATGAATTCATGGGAAGCCGTTCCACCGATCGAGCCGGTATCCGCCTCCACGGCACGGAAGACAAGGCCGCAGCGCTGGAAGATGCGGCGGTACGCCTGGTACATTTTTTCATAGGAGAGATCCGCGGCATTGCTGTCCACGTCAAAGGAGTAGGCATCCTTCATTATGAACTCACGGCCGCGCATGAGACCGAAACGGGGACGGATCTCGTCGCGGAACTTACTCTGTATCTGGTAGAGGTTGAGGGGCATCTGCCGGTAACTCTTCACCTCCCGCCGAACCAGGTCAGTAATAACTTCTTCATGGGTGGGTCCGAGGCAGAATTCGGTATCCTTGCGGTCCTTTATCCTGAGGAGTTCCTTGCCGTACTGTTCCCAGCGCCCCGATTCCTGCCAGAGCTCGGCCGGCTGCACCGACGGCATGAGAAGCTCTATGGCCCCGGCACGGTTCATCTCCTCACGGACGATCTGCTCAACCTTGCGGATGGAGCGAAGACCGAGGGGAAGGTAGTTGTAGATGCCGGCAGCGAGCTTCCGGATCATCCCGGCTCGCAGCATAAGCTGGTGGGATATCACCTCGGCATCGGCCGGTGTTTCTTTAACGGTGGGGATGAAGTACTGGGAGTAACGCATTTGAGAACCTCGTAAAATCCGGGACCGGGAACCCGGGACTGGTTAAACTGAGCTGTCTACATCAAAAAAGTTAAGTGATGCATAGTATGTGCATCACTTGTGATCTGTACGGGCAAAAATGCTGTTACCGGTCCCCAGTCTCTGGTCCCCGGTCTTTTACCACGTTCAGCACTTCCGCCACCAGGGCATCGGCCATCTCGGCCTCTTTAACCTTGCGGACCACCTCGCCATGGCGGAAAAGAAGACCTTCACCTTTCCCGCCGGCGATACCGACATCCGCTTCGCGTGCCTCTCCGGGACCGTTTACCACGCACCCCATCACTGCAACGGTGAGCGGAGCATCGACCCCTTTGAGCCGGCTCTCCACCTCATTTGCCACTCCGATCAGATCGACCTGGCAGCGGCCACAGGTGGGGCAGGACACGAAGTTGATACCATGCTGTCGCAGACCAAGCGCCTTCAGTATCTCGAAGCCGACCCTGATCTCGTCCGCCGGATCACCGGTGAGAGAGACCCGCATGGTATCGCCGATACCCTCTGCCAACAGGATGCCCAGACCTACCGATGACTTGATGGTGCCGGAGAAGATCGTCCCGGCCTCAGTAATACCTATATGCAGTGGATAATCGACCTTTTGGGAAAGAAGCCGGTATGCCTCGACCGTTTTCAGTACGTCCGAGGCCTTCAATGAAATCTTGATCTGCTCGTACCCGAGCTCCTCCAGAATCCGCACATGCCCCAGGGCCGATTCCACCATTGCCTCGGCTGTCGGATGACCATACTTGGAGAGCAGTTCTTTTTCCAGGGACCCGGCATTGACACCGATCCGGATCGGGACGAGCCGTTCCTTGGCAGCCGCCACAACTTCGGCTACCTTCCACTGCTCGCCGATGTTGCCTGGGTTGAGTCGCAACCCGTCGATCCCACCCTCAAGGACCTTGAGCGCCAGCTTGTAATCGAAATGGATATCGGCAATAACAGGAATCGGACTTGCCGCCTTGATGCGGCCGAGCGTCAGAGCCGCATCCATATCAAGCACTGCACAGCGCACAAGTTCGCAACCCACATCGGCCAGCGTCCTGATCTGGGCAATGGTCGCAGCCTCATCCCTGGTGTCGGTATTGCACATGGACTGCACCGAACAGGGTGCCCCACCACCAATTTTTACGTTCCCTACATGGATCTGTCTCGTCATCTTTTTCATAGCGGGCAATAATAGCGGATTAACAGGAGTAAAGTCAAGGCAGCTCGGACAAAAAAAGCCGCCCGGCAGTAACCGGACGGCTTTTTTCACTACGATCACCAGAATTTCAAAAAACGTAAATTGGCTTCTTAGACAAGACCGTGGGCGACCATGGCATCTGCCACTTTTATAAAGCCGGCAATATTGGCGCCGAGGACATAGTTACCGCCAGCACCATACTCCTCAGCGGTTTCATAGCAGAGTTTATGGATGCCGACCATGATTTTCTCAAGCTTCTTCTCGGTTTCATCAAATGTCCATGAGTCACGCTGTGCGTTCTGCTGCATTTCGAGGGCCGACGTAGCCACGCCGCCTGCATTGGCAGCCTTACCCGGTCCGTACGCAATCTTGGCATCGAGGAATACCTTCACACCTTCCGGCGTGGTAGGCATATTGGCGCCTTCGCCGACAGCGATGCACCCGTTCTTTACGAGAGTAGCGGCATCCTTGCCGTTGATCTCGTTCTGGGTAGCAGACGGCATGGCAACCTGGCAGGGGATATCCCAGATGTTACCGTTGGGAACGTACTTGGCATCCTTGTGATACTCAGCATAATCCTTGATACGCCGCCGCTCAACTTCCTTCAACTGCTTGATCAGTTCGACATCGAGACCCTTCTCGTGAACGATGACGCCGTTGCTGTCGGAGCAGGCAACACACTTGCCACCCAGTTGGTGGATCTTCTCGATAGTGTAGATGGCAACATTGCCCGATCCGGAGACAAGACAGGTCTTGCCATCGAAAGATTCCTTGCGCATCTTGAGAGCCTCATTGATAAAGAAGGTAGCGCCGTACCCCGTAGCTTCCGGCCGCACCAGGGAACCACCCCACTTGAGGCCCTTGCCGGTCAGCACGCCAGCCTCCCAGCGGTTGGTAATACGCTTGTACTGGCCGAACATGTAGCCAATTTCCCGACCGCCGACGCCGATGTCACCTGCAGGGACGTCGGTGTGCTCGCCCAGGTGGCGGTAGAGCTCGGTTATGAAGCTCTGGCAGAAACGCATTATTTCATCGTCCGATTTTCCCTTTGGATCGAAGTCGGAACCACCTTTACCGCCGCCGATCGGCATGCCGGTGAGGGAGTTCTTGAATATCTGCTCGAAACCGAGGAACTTGATGATGCCGAGATAGACAGAGGGGTGAAACCTAAGGCCACCCTTGTAGGGCCCGAGGGCAGAGTTGAACTCGACGCGGAAACCACGATTGATATGTACCTGCCCTTTGTCGTCCTGCCAGGGTACCCGGAAGATGATCTGCCGCTCAGGTTCGCAAATCCTCTCTATGATTTTGCGCTCGAGGTATTCGGGATGTTTGGTTACGACCTGTCCGAGTGATTCAAGAACCTCGGCAACAGCCTGATGGAACTCAATCTCTCCCGGATTTCTTTTCAGCACGTCCTGGTAGATCCCTTCCAGTTTTACACCCAGCTTTGTCGTCATACGTAACTCCTTATCTTGAAATTTGTGCAGCAAACAGCTTATCGATTATGCAAGCCAAATAGTCAGGCCTGTTTACTGCGCAGATACAATGCACGACATGCACCATTTTTCATCATTGGCGCATATTTATTATGCAAGTAGGTGTATACAAGCACGTTTTTTATGCTATGGCGCTGCGATAAATATAAGCATGATTACATTTATGACTAAATATCATACACTGCAGTTGTAATTATGTACTCTGCAATTCATGGCACTACAAAGTACCGTTGACATATGGGCAGTTTTCCTGTTTAGTTACACGCATGAAAAAACATCCAAAATCAACGGCTAAAACGACTGAAACAGAAGACATAAGGATCGGTCAACTGCTTGACGTCACCATAACTACCCTCAATGAAGATGGTTTCGGCCTGGCGACGACCGGCACGAAACCGCTCCTTGTTTCCGGTGTGCTGCCGGGAGAACAAGCACAGGTCAGAATAACGTTCGCCGGACGCCGGGAGTGCTTCGCCACAGTGGTCAGAATACTTCGTCATGTCCCCCAGAGGCTCATGACAACCCCCTGTAAAAGGCTCGGCCAGTGCGACGGCTGCCCTCTCATGTTCATGAAATACCCGGCGCAGCTCATATGGAAGAAAGAGCTGGTGGGGAATATCCTGGGCCGTTACCGTACACTCTTCGACGTGACAATTCACGACGTCCTCCCCTCCCCCCAACCGGTCCATTACCGCAACTCGGCCAAACTCGTGGTATCCGGCAAGTTTGCCGCCCCCGTTATCGGCATCTACCGTCGCAATTCCCATGAAGTGCTGGAGATTGGAGACTGCCCCCTCCATCACCCCCTCATCAACACCATCGTCGCAGCCGTCCGGGAAGGGATCAGGAAGGGGAAGGTCCCCATCTATTCTCCGCGCAACTGCCGCGGCCTCCTTCGTTACCTGGTCATCCGGGTGAATGAAACCGAGAACCGCGCAATGGTGGTCTTCGTCACTTCCGAGCGGAGTTACAACGAAATTCACCATCTCGCCAAACACCTCCAGTCAGCAGTACCAGAGGTTTCAGTCGTTGCCCAGAACATCAATGCATCAACGGGTAACGTTATTCTCGGCGAAAAAGACCATTTCATCACTCGTGAGCGAACGCTTCGAGCACGTATTGGCGAAACGGCGTTCACCATTTCACCCCGCTCTTTCTTTCAGGTTAACAGCGGTAGTGCGCGGATCATCTACGAAAAGGTGAGGGAATGGGCTGATTTGAAGGGAAATGAATTCGTTGTGGATCTTTACTGCGGTATCGGCGGGATATCTCTTTTTCTGGCACCATCGTCGAGGAAAGTCCTGGGGATCGAGGTGGTGGAAGCTGCTGTTGCGGATGCGGCGCAAAACGCCCGACTGAACGGAATCGACAACTGTGAGTTCCGGGCGGGGGATGCGGGAAAACTGCTGGCGGATCTGCGGCAGGATGGGAAACTGGTCGACCTCATGATACTCAACCCTCCCCGCAAGGGATGCGACGAAAAGGTTCTTGAAGAGGCGGCAGCCCTCGCTCCACCCCGGATGATCTACGTCTCCTGTTCACCCACGACCCTTGCGCGAGACCTTGATATTCTTTCGGGATTAGGCTACCGCACAACCTTTGTCCAGCCGGTTGACATGTTCCCCCAGACCCCCCATGTGGAAAACGTGGCACTGCTCATCAGGACTGAGCAGCAGGACTAGCCCTTCCTGCTGTTCCCTGCCAGATAATCGGCAAGGATCGCCCTGCTGTGCTCGTCGTCATGGCAATAAACGCAGAGGTTTTCCCAGTTGCTCCCATCGGGAGGGTTGTTATGGTGGTTACCGTCCCGATGATGGACAGTGAGGAGGTGGAGGGTGTCGAGTTCGAACTCCCGACCGCACTTTGCGCAGATCCAGCCATGGATTTTGAGTGAACGCTCCCGGTAGTTGTCGGGAGCAGCCAGATCCCCCTTCATCTTACGGACAAGCGCGTCAAGCTCTTCCTGACTTTTGGCCTTGCCTGTCTGGGGCTTGCGGGGACGAAATGAAGGAGACATGGATATTCCTTTCTCATTATAAAAAGGGGCGACCCCTTGGCCGCCCCCTGTTGTAACTCAGACTATACCTCTATCTGCTTCTCAGGCAAGTACTTCGCTCTTGGTGAAGATCGCCTTGAGCCAGTACCCTTCCTTTTCGATATTTTCACGTCCCCCCTCTTCCCTGTCCACCAGGGTGACGATACCGAGCACCGTGAGTCCTTCCTCCTCGGCTCTGCGTACTGCTTTCATGGAAGAACCGCCCGTGGTGACCACATCCTCCACAATTACCACCTTTGTCCCCTTGGGAAGATTCTTGCGCCCTTCAAGCCACTGGCCGGTACCATGTCCCTTGGGCTCCTTGCGGATGATAAAGGCATGGAGCGGTTTCTTGTCAAGAAGTGCTGCTATGGAAGTTGCGGTGGCAATAGGGTCGGCGCCCATGGTAATACCCCCGACTGCCTGAACTCCGTCCACATCCTTTATTGCCTCATAGAACAGTCTGCCTACCAGGAACCCTCCCTCTGCGTGGAGAGTTGTCTGTTTGCCATCGAAGTAAAAATCACTTTCCCTCCCCGATGCCAGCGTTACCTTCCGCTTTTCATAGGACAGTTCCTTGATGATACTCTTGAGTCGATCCCTTTCCGTCATCTCATAACTCCTTTTCGAATAGTCCCAGTTGCGAATCGGGGCGCAACTGGGGAAATTTGATCGGATAATCGCCGGTAAAACAGGCACGGCAGTAACTTGTGTTCTCGGTCCCAACCGCCTGGGTCAGCCCCTCCGGGGAGAGGTAACCAACGGAGTCGGCAGTGATATATTTCCTGATCTCTTCGATAGTATGTGACGATGAGATCAGTTCCTTCCTGTTGGGGGTGTCGATACCGTAGTAACAGGGGTAACTCGTAGGGGGGGAGGAAATCAGGACATGCACTTCGCTGGCCCCCGCATTACGGACCATCTTTACGATCTTGCGTGACGTGGTGCCCCTTACGATGGAGTCGTCGATGACGACCACCCTTTTTCCTTTAAGAAGTTCCCGTACTGGGTTGAGCTTGATCTTGACTCCAAAATGGCGGATTGCCTGCTGAGGCTCGATAAACGTACGCCCCACGTAATGGTTGCGGATGAGCCCAAGCTCAAAGGGGATTCCCGATTCCTCGGCATATCCCATGGCAGCCGGTACTCCCGAATCGGGAACAGGGATAACCACATCTGCCTCTACCCGATGCTCACGGGCCAGCTGTCGCCCCAGTTCCTTGCGTACCAGATAGACATTCTTGCCGAAGATGGTGGAATCGGGGCGGGCGAAATAAACGAACTCGAAGATACAGGGAGCAGGCTCGACCTTTTTAAAAGGGAAATAGGATGCCATGCCATTTTTAGAGATCTCGACAATCTCACCCGGTTCGATCTCACGTATGAATTCAGCTTCGATCAGGTCAAGAGCACAACTTTCGGAGGCAACTACGAAGGAATTCCCCAGCTTCCCGAGGCAGAGGGGGCGGTACCCCTGGGGGTCACGCACCGCGATCATGCGGGTTTCAGTCAGGAAAAGAAGGCAGTAGGCACCCTTGACCCGTTTCAGTGAATCGGAAATCCGCTCTATGAGGGAACTGGTCTTGGATGTGGCAAGGAGGTGAACAATGATTTCCGTGTCCATGGTGGTCTGGAAAATTGAGCCCCATGCCTCAAGTTCGTCCTTGATTATCTGGGCATTGACAATGTTGCCGTTATGGGAGACGGCGATTGAGCCCCGGGAGTAATCAATCATGATCGGCTGGACGTTCTTGATGACCGACGATCCGCTGGTGGAGTAACGAACATGGCCGATTGCCCCGTCACCGGGGAGCTGTTTGAATATCTCCTGATTACCGAAGACGTCAGCTACAAGACCCATTCCTTTGTGTGCATGGAGGCTGGTGCCGTCGGAGGAAACGATGCCGCATGCTTCCTGGCCACGATGCTGGAGAGCATAGAGGCCGAGATAGGTCAGGTTGGCCGCTTCGGGATGGTTAAAAATACCGAAAATTCCGCATTCTTCTTCGGGACGGTACAGTTTCATTATTCACTCCGATTGTTCGCTGAAAAAAGAGAAAACAACATGATCTTCGAGCGGCACGCTACAAAAGCTTGGTCCTTACATACTCAGCCGCATTCCGGAACAGGATCAAGCCGTCACCTTCCTCAGGTAGCTCTTCCCTGGTCCAGCGGGGGTGGTTGGTCCGATGCACGAATGCCTCGGGATGGGGCATGAGTCCCATGAGCAGACCACTTTCATCGCAGATGCCTGCAATGGCATGATCGGAGCCGTTGGGGTTTTCCGGAAAGGTCATCGTCGGCTCACCGTAGTCGGGGCCGGAATATTTAAAAACCGCTAGGTTGCCCGCTTCGATTCTCTCCATCACCTCGTGCGAAGCGACAACGAACTTCCCTTCGCCGTGGCGGATCGGGAGGTAGACCCCCTTTTCGATGCCACGGGTAAAAATGCTCGGAGAGGCCGGATTATTCTTCAGGTAGACCCAGCGGTCCTGAAACCGGCCGCAGTCATTGAAGGTGAGAGTCGCCACCTGCTGAAGGTGGTTGCCATCGAAAGCAGGAAGGAGCCCCATTTTAACCATGAGCTGAAAACCGTTACAAACCCCGAGGATTGGCTTGCCCGCCCCGATAAAGCGGAGCAGCTGGTCTATGAGATGCTCGTTCAGTTCGTCGACCCGCGCATACGTGAAGCGGTTTGCCTGGGCCTTGGCGCTTCCCAGGTCGTCACCGTCGAGAAAGCCGCCGGTAAGGTTGAGAAAATGGAAGTCGTCCAGCCGCAGGTCGCCGGAGAGAAGGTCTGATATGTGGGCGATCACCGCCTCATCGAACCCACCGAGCCGGCAGGCATGTGCCGCTTCTATCTCGCAGTTGGTGCCATTACCGGTTATCACAATCGCTTTAGCTCTCGCCATAATGAACTCCGTACCTATCTGGAAAAAAGAGAAAATCGTCGAAAAACTGCTTTATCTTACCGTTTATAAATCACGTAACGGGCGCTGCCACGCATCTTTAAGGGTATCAAGGGAAGCCTTGATCACCGTCCCGCCGCCAAGGCCGCTGATTGCCAGAACCGGTCCGGCAGTCACGACACCAATGGCTGCGAAGCAGTTGCCCCCCATGATTGCCTCGAAGGCGGCACAATGCTCGGGATGAACGGTGACCAGATGACGGGAGGCCGATTCGGAGAAGAGGAGTGTCACGTCGTTTCGCCCTGTTTCATCACCTTTCCAGAGAACCCGGGAAAGGTCGAGATCCATGCCGTAGTTGCCGGCAAATGCCGACTCCGCGGCAGCCACCGCAAGCCCCCCGTCGGAAAGGTCATGGCATGAAGCCACCAGGGCCGCTGCGACCGCCTCATGGTAGGCACGGTAGCGTTTGTAGGCCTTCACCGTGTCAACCTGCGGCACGTGGTTGCCGACAAAGCCTTTGAGGGCGAGGTATTCCGAGGCACCAAGTTCGTCGCCCGTCTTCCCGAGAAGGTAGACGATGTCGCCTGGACGCTTGACATCCATGGTGACCGACTTGCGTGCATCCTCAATCCGGCCGATGACCGAGAAGAGGAGCGTCGGGGGGATGGATATTTTTACTTCGCCATCATAGAAGTCATTCTTCATGGAATCCTTGCCGGAGATGAGCGGCAGGTTGTACGCCATGCAGACGTCAAAGAGTGCCTGGTTGGAGCGGACCAACTGGGCCATCTTGTAGTCCCCGTCGGGGGTCTTCTCGGACAGGACCGGATCACACCAGCAGAAGTTATCCAGTCCGGCTACCATGTCGAGGGAGCCTCCCACCGCCACGTAGTTTCTCAGGGCTTCGTCGACGGCGTTGGCGGTCATGTGGTAGGTGTCGATGTCGCTGTAACGGGGACATATCCCGTGGGCAACTACGACCCCTTCGAATGAATCAAGAATCGGCCGGACCACGGCGGCATCGGACGGGCCATCATTGGCCGCGCCGGTAAAGGGTTTGACGACGCTCCCCCCCTGCACTTCGTGGTCATAGCGCCGCACCACCGACTCCTTTGAGCAGATATTGAGGGAAGAGAGCAGTTGCGCGAGGACGTCTGTATAATCGTTCTGTATCTGGATGCACGGCTCTTCATGGCGCGGCGGTGTCCACCTGGCAGGCAGTTGCATGGGGGGAAGGCCCTCGTGCATGAAGGCGACAGGCAGATAGGCAACGGTCCTTTCACCATAGAGAATATGGAAATATCCCGAGTCGGTGAATTCGCCGAGCACCGACACCTCTACGCCGAACCTTCTGGCCATTTCCGAAAACTCCCCGATCTTCGCAGGGGGCACGGCCAGGCTCATCCGTTCCTGGGCTTCGGAGATAAGTATTTCCCATGGGTTGAGGCCGGCATACTTGAGGGGAGCCTTGGCCAGATCCATCCTGCATCCACCGCATTCACCCGCCATCTCCCCGATGGACGAGGAGAGTCCCCCTGCCCCGTTGTCGGTGATAAAGTTGTACAGCCCCTTATCCCGTGCCCGGATCAGGAAGTCGAACATCCGCTTCTGAGTAATGGGGTCGCCAATCTGTACGGCGGAAACGGGAGAGTTCTCGTTCAGTTCCTCGGATGAAAAAGTGGCGCCGTGGATGCCGTCCTTGCCGATCCTGCCACCAGTCATGATGATCAGGTCGCCCGGCTCGATATGTTTCTCGTGACTCGGCTTGCCGTTGATGGTGGCCGGCATGATCCCGGCAGTACCGCAGAAGACGAGGGGCTTGCCTGCAAAACGCTCATCGAAGACAAGAGAGCCATTGACCGTCGGAATACCGCTCTTGTTGCCGCCGTGCTCCACACCCTCCACAACCCCTTCGTAAATGCGCCGGGGATGAAGCAGGCGGGAAGGGAGCGGCTTGGCATAGAAGGGATCGGCAAAACAGAAGACATCGGTGTTGAAGATGAGCTTCGCTCCCTGGCCGGTACCAAACGGGTCGCGGTTCACGCCGACGATGCCGGTCAACGCCCCGCCGTAAGGATCAAGGGCCGACGGCGAATTATGGGTCTCTACCTTGAACACCAGCGACCAGTCGTCGTTGAACCGTATGACACCAGCGTTGTCCTTGAAGACCGACAGACAGAAGTCCCTGTCACCCAGTT
Organism: Geobacter sp.; assembly: GCA_003574885.1. GTDB lineage: Bacteria > Desulfobacterota > Desulfuromonadia > Geobacterales > Geobacteraceae > Geomobilimonas. Next base: position 402,007 of record PJFC01000002.1, on the reverse strand, counting down.
TTTCCCGCACATCTTTCGTTGTACGCTGGATGAACGACTTGAAGAGGGATTTGATCTCCTGGCGGTTCCCCGCCTCGTCCTCGTACTGGACCGTGCCGGAAAATATCTTGTGCTTGCAGTGCTCCGACCAGGTCTGGGCAAGCGCCTCCAGTTCGACGTCGGTGGGGCGGTGACCGAGTCCCATCGCCTGTCGGGACATTACTACCTGCGGATCACGGAAATGGGCCTGGATGATCCTCATCTCCTCCAGGGTCAGGGCAAGCACCCCCTCTTTGCTGATCCGCATGAGTTCCTGATCGGGGACCTCAAGGTCGATTTCCTTTACCTCGGTTTTGATTTCACCGAGCACTTTCGGGACGAAGACGGGCATCCCTTTATTTGCGGTGAAGGCAGAAGCGTCGAGGATGGTGTAGCGCTGGATAAGGGTATTGCACAGAAGCCCCGTGGCGATACTTTCGACATCGGCCAGGGAAAGCTTGCAGCTCAACAGGTACTGTACCGAAGTGTAGACCCCCTCTCCCGCGCGAAGCTGCTTGCCGATCAGATATTCTACCGCTTCCCGCGCAGTACGCCCCACGTTGTCGGTTACACCGGGGCGCAAACCGACCTCAACCAGGTAATCGAAACCGGTCGCCGCAGGGGTGTCGAGATACCACTCCTGGATAACCTGGTCACAGAAGGGGCCGGCGGCCACCAGCTGCAACTCGGCATCATCAAGCTCGGCATCCACCGTGTACACATCGATGGTGCGAACCCGTTCCACCGGCAGATGGAAGAAATGACCGATTTCACGCTTGATTCGCTCGCCGCGGGGGTCGCGAATATGGTCTTTGAGGGCTATTTCTATTCGTCTGGCCATTATTGTTCCTTTTCCATATGGACCGTCCGCGTCGGAAACGGTATGACGATCCCCTGTTCCCGGAAACGCTGTAGAATGCGCGAATTGATCTTGTCAGAGACAGCAAAAAGACTGCTGTAATCATCTACCCAGAAAAAGAGCGCCATGTTGAGCGCACTGTCGCCGAAAGAGACGAAAAAAGGCTCGGGGGCCGGGTCCCGGAGCACCTCGGGGATATCGAGGGCTATTCCCGAAAGAAGCTGCTTAACCTGTTCCATATCGCTGCCGTAGGAAACCCCCACGGAGATCCGCCCTTTGGCACGAACATCGGGGAACGCCTGGTTGATCAGAATAGTGTTACAGAGGTCCGAGTTGGGGATGATAAGAAGCGTATTGTCGAGGGTCCTGATCTTGGTGCTCCGGAGACCGATATCAGCCACATCACCCATCTGCCCACCGGCGAGCTGGATACGGTCGCCGATTCGGAACGGGCGGTCGATCATCAAGGTAAATCCGGAAATCACATGGGCAAGCGTGTCCTTGGCCGCCATTCCGATGGCCAGCGAGCCGATGCCGAGTGCAGTCACAAGGGAGAGGATATCGTAATCGAAGTGTTTGAGGGTGACAATGAGAGCCGTGCCGACGAGAAAGATGACAATGACCTTTTCCGCAAGGGGGATAAGCTGTCGGTCCAGCCCCTCTCTCCCCTTTTCCGCAAGGGTGGCGGCATACCAGTTCATGATTTCATCGATGACACGATAGGCGATATTGGTGAAGATGATAACATTGATGACGAATATGGTGCCGGAGGAGATTGTCTGCACTTTTGTCGGAAGTTGCAGGTAGTGCACCGCATAGTAGGCACCTGCACAGACAATGAGAAGGGTGACCGGCGGGCTTATACGCTCCAGTATACGGTCATCCAGGTCGGTCTTTGTTGCAGAGGTAAGCCGTGGAGCCACCTTTATCAGCAGAAAACGGCTCAGGCAGGACAGGCCGTAGAACAGGGTAAAGATGGCAAGAGCGACAAGGATTTCCTTGAGCCAGAAAAGATACAGGCCGTCGGACTCCTGCAGTCGATAAAAATCGAGAATCCTATTCACCAAAAACCCTCATGAAAATGGTATCCACATGCTTGAGATGATAGCCAAGATCAAAGGACTCGCGGATGTCTTCCTCGGAGAGATAAGCCCGCACGTCCTGATCATTGAGAAGTTCTTCCTGAAGGTCTTTTTTCTGTTCCCAGACCTTCATGGCATTGCGCTGCACCAGTTCATAGGCCCGCTCCCGCGAAGCTCCCGCTGCCGCAAGTTTGAGCAGTACCCTCTGGGAATTGAAAAGTCCCCCCATGAGGTTGAGGTTCTTCATCATGTTGTCGGGATAAACCACCAGGTTACCGATGAGACCGATGGCTCTGTTGAGAATAAAATCCATCAGGATGGTTGCGTCGGGGCCGATGATCCGCTCCACCGAGGAATGGGAGATGTCGCGCTCATGCCAGAGGGGGACGTTCTCAAGGGCGGAAACAGCATACCCGCGGATGAGACGAGCAAGTCCGGTCAGATTTTCGGAAAGCACCGGGTTACGCTTGTGGGGCATGGCGGAAGACCCCTTCTGCCCCTTGCTGAAAAATTCTTCCGCTTCCAGCACCTCGGTACGCTGCAGGTGACGGATCTCAACGGCAAACTTCTCGATGGAAGATGCGATGATGGCAAGGGTAGTGAAGAACTCGGCGTGACGGTCCCGCTGGATTACCTGGGTCGAACAGGGAGCCGGTTTGAGGCCTGCCTTGGCGCAAACGTATTCCTCGACATGGGGATCGATGTTGGCGAATGTACCGACCGCGCCGGATATCTTGCCGTAGGAGATGGTTTCCCGTGCCGATTCCATCCGCCGGAGATTGCGTCGCATTTCGTCGTACCAGAGGGCCATTTTTATACCGAAAGTCACCGGCTCGGCATGGATGCCGTGGGAGCGGCCGATCATCGGGGTGTTCCTGTGCTCGAAGGCGCGTTTCTTGATCGTTTCCATGAGCCGGCGAATGTCGTCGATAATGAGATCGGCTGCCTCCTGGAGAAGCATGGCGAAAGAGGTGTCGAGCACGTCCGACGAGGTGAGCCCCAGGTGGACGAAACGGGAATCGTCTCCGATATAATCGGCAACCGAGGTAAGAAAGGCGATGACGTCATGTTTGACCGTTTTTTCGATTTCGTCGATACGGGGAACATCGAAGCTTGCCTTGCTCTTTATCCTCTCCAACGCGTCAGCAGGAACATTCCCCAGTTCGACATGGGCCTCACATGCATAGATCTCCACATCCAGCCACTTCTGGTAGCGGTTCTGGGCTTCCCATATACGGGTCATTTCGGGACGGCTGTAGCGTTCTATCACGACGTATCTCCTTATCTTTGTTAACTTGAAGTGTTATGCCGCCCAGATTTCGCTGGGGCGGATCTGCTCACCCACGACGAGTCGGGGGGTGCAGAGATTTTGCGAATCGACCAGCTTCGTCGCCACATGAAGTGCTACGGACGGATCGTTATTGACTTCGGAAAGATGGGCAAGAAAGACGGTTTCGAGCCGGGAATGGAGAAGCTCACCGAGGAGTTCGGCCGAATCGTTATTCGACAGGTGCCCGTGGCGTGATTTGATACGCTGTTTGAGATGCCACGGATAGGGGCCGTTGAGGAGCATGTCTTCGTCGTGATTTGACTCAATGACCAGCGCCCGGCACCCTTGCAACTTGTCTTTCACGAGGCGGGTAGCGATTCCCAGGTCGGTTGCGATGCCTATCTTGCCGGAGGCTGCTTCTATGATGAAACCGACCGGATCGCAGGCATCGTGAGTAATGGGAAACGGGTCGATGAGGAGATCCCGGAAGGTGAACTGATAACCTGCCTCGAATTCGACAACTTCGGTCTTCCGCAAGGAGGTATGTATTTCCTGACAGGTCGGATAGCTGATGAGCAGAGGGATTTTCAACTTACGGGCGAGCGTGCCGGCGCCTCTGGTGTGGTCCGTGTGCTCGTGGCTGACCAGAATGGCGTCTAGCTCGCCACCATCAACCCCTATTGCCCCGAGGCGATTCAACGCCTCCGTAGCAGAGAGCCCGCAATCGACAAGGAGTTTGCTGGTGCCGGCGGCAATGTAAATGGCATTTCCCTTGCTGCCACTGGCAAGCAGGCAGACCTGCACGACCCCTCCGATAAACTGGCGACCAAAACGGCTTATGTCAATAAGTCTGTTCCGGCCACCGACAACCCCATCCGGCGGCAACCGGACCACTGATGAGAATTATTCAGCCAGCCAATTTTTATACAGGAAACAGGGGGGAGATTCAAGGCTAATCTTGGGAGTCAGCGGAGAAGGTTCAGGTAATCGAGGGTTGCATCCCCGACGAGAGGATTGAGGGGAAGAAGTATATGGAACGTGGATCCGGGGAAGGTTTCAGGGTTGTACCCCGAGGACTCCACCCAGATTTCGCCGCCATGCATCTCCACGATCCCCTTTGCAATGGCAAGCCCGAGACCGGTCCCTTTGGATTTGAAGGCTACCTTTCCCGTGCTGTGTTCTTCGATGGCCCCTGCCTCATAGAACTTGTCGAAGATGCGCAGCTGGTCGTCCCGGTCGATGCCGATGCCCGTATCCTCGATGGTGATTTCCACATAGAGGTGGCGATCCTTGCCGATGTTCACCACGGGAGTCCCCCCCTCGCCAGAGGCAGGCTGCTTGCTTCGCAGCAGGAACTTGGCACTGGTGGAGATGGTTACTTTGCCCCCGTCTGGAGTGAACTTGATGGCATTCCCCATGACATTGGAGAGGAGTTGCATGAGGCGGAGTCCATCACCCTTTATGGTCGGAACGGATTCATCGAGATTGACCACCAGTTCCTGTCTGCGCATGGAAAAGAAGAACTGCATTTCATTGAGTGAGGCATCCACCAGCCTGTTCACGTTGACATCTTCGAGTTTGAGCTGAAGGCGCCGTTCGTCGATAAGAGAAACGTCGACCATGTCCTTGATGATGTTGTCAAGGCGCGAGGCAGCATTGGCAATATTCTCCACCATCTCAATCACGGACCTGTCCGCCTTCTCAGCCATGTCGTTCATGATCAGTTCGGAATACCCCATGATGACCGTGAGTGGCGTCTTCAGTTCATGGGAGGCAAGGCCGAGGAAAGAGTCCTTCATTTTGTTGAGCTTGGCCAGGTCGGCCGCACTCTTCTCCAGATTTTTCACGGTTTCGCGTTCTCTGGTTACGTCCCTGAAAATCGCTTGAACCAGTTGATCTCCACCACTCTTGACACTACTCACGTGTATTCTGCCGACAACCTGATGCCCGGCCTTCCTGAACAGGTTTACTTCCACATCCACCGGCCTGCCACTCAATGAATCCCTGAAAAGTCTTTGAACCCGGGGAATATCATCAACGGCGATAAGGAGGAGAAATTTGGTCAAAGGAAGTCCCACAAGTTCCTTGACGGAATAACCGAAGAACTCCTCTGCCATCTTGTTGACTATCTTTATGTTTTCATCGCCATCTACGACGACGATAGCATCCCCCGCATCCTCCATAAGCGATTTATAGAGTTCCTCAGAACGCTCCAGTTCCAGACTGAGGCTCTCAAGTTTGAGATAGGAGGTATGGAGCTTATTATGGGTGCTTTCCAGCTCAAGATACCCCTTCTGAACCTCTTCTTCGCGGGACTTGAGAGATTCAGCCATTGAATTGACGTTTTTAGCCAGCTCATTGAATTCGTAGACAGGGATTTCATTGACACGAGTGTCCAGATCTCCATCTGATATTTTCTTCACACCGGAAAGAAGTGTAGAAACAGGCTGCATGATGCTCCGCTTTACAAAGAGTACGACCAGTGAAAAGGATATACAAAAGAACACCACCAGAACGAAGAGCGCTCGGAGGATGCTGGCACTGACCTTGTCCGATACGACGCTCTGCTTGAATCCCACATGAACCTGGGCCACCGGCTTACCGTCGGGAGCATTGATGTGGGTCACCGTATCGAGATACCGGACGCCCTTCCCGATGACATTGACCTGGCGGCCTTCTTTTGCGATGAAATAGGTATGGATCAGATTGAAATGGAAGGTTTTGAACTCGGGATTGCTGTAATACAGGGGTGTACCGTCCATGTCGGAAATGACGCAGTAGGCGATATCGGCATTGTCCTGCACATACTCCTGGCACTTTTCGGAAATACCGACCATGTCCCTGATATCGAGACCAAGTCCCAGGACCTTTTCCACATTTCCCTTGAGCGAATTACCGATAGTCGAGCACCTGAGCACAAGTGAATTCACATAATCACGCCGCGCCCCGGCTATGCCCATGCCAGACTCGGCTAGGATCGTCAGGAACAGGATGATAAATGAAAACAGGATGATCCGCTTTTCGAGGGAATTCTTCATGAATAAAAGGATGGCTCCGCTTACTGATCAGAAAAATATCAGAGAGAATCTTAACATACAACTATGGGCAGATGATAACTAAATTTGCCGATTCTTCCTATCCGAGCTGAAATTATCTGGCACTTTGCCATATTCGCGGATAACCTTAAAAAATCTTGACGTTAAAAGCACGATTTGTTTATTATGCACGGGTTATACGTACCGGCTGTATTCTTTTGCAATTATCTAACGATGCAAATACAAACAGAAGGAGGGAATAATGGCTTTGAAAGTAGCAATCAACGGTTTCGGCAGGATTGGTCGGATGGTGTTCCGTGCAGCGCTCAAGGAAAAGAGCATTGAGATCGTCGCAATCAACGATCTGACTGATGCCAAAACCCTTGCACACCTGTTGAAATACGACTCTGTCCACGGCATCCTGAATGCCAAGGTTGAAGCAAAGGGCGATGAGCTGGTGGTTAACGGCAAGCCTATCAAGATACTTGCGGTCAGAAACCCGGAAGAGCTTCCCTGGGGAAAAATGAAGGTTGATGTGGTTCTCGAATCCACGGGCCTATTCACTGCCCGGGAAAAAGCCGAACTCCACCTCAAGGCGGGTGCAAAGAAGGTCATCATCTCTGCTCCTGCCACCGGCGAAGACCTCACCGTCGTCATGGGTGTCAACCACAGTCTCTACGACCCCAAGAAACACAATATAATCTCCAATGCCTCCTGCACCACCAACTGCCTCGCACCTGTCGCCAAGGTCCTCAATGACGCGTTCGGCATAGAGAAAGGTCTGGTAACCACCGTCCATTCCTACACCAACGACCAGAACATCCTCGACCTTCCCCACAAGGATCTCCGTCGCGCACGTGCGGCTGCGATGTCAATGATACCCACAACTACCGGCGCAGCCAAAGCTGTTTCGCTGGTTCTCCCCGAGTTGAAAGGAAAGCTCGACGGCATGGCTATCCGCGTACCGACACCCAACGTGTCAGTCGTTGACCTGGTCGCCATTGTGAAGAAAAAAACCGATGCGGACAAGGTAAACGCTGCCCTGAAAAAGGCTTCAAGGGGCGCATTGAAAGGCGTTCTCGGTTTTGAAGAATCACCGCTCGTCTCCATTGATTACAACGGCAATCCCCTCTCCTCTATTGTCGATGCGAGCTGCACCAAGGTTCTTGACGGCAACATGGTCAAGGTCCTCTCCTGGTATGACAACGAATCCGGCTTTTCCCAGCGGGTCGTTGACCTCTTGAAACTTATCAACGGATAGTTCAGCCCGGACCGGGGGGGAGATGAAAACTCCTCCCCTTCTTTTTGCCCGCAACGCGACCCACTTTACTAGTATATTTTTCAGGAGGAACCATGTCGATTCGCTATATTGATGAAATTGAAAACCTGAGCGGAAAAAAAGTCTTCATGCGAGTGGACTTCAACGTCCCCCTCGATGAGCATCAGAACATTACGGAAGATACCCGGATACGGGCTGTCCTACCCTCGATCAACTACGCACTGGATGCCAATGCCAAGGTGATTCTCGCCTCTCACCTCGGACGCCCCAAAGGTGAACGTAAGCCCAAATACTCCATGGCCCCGGCGGCAAAACGCCTTTCCCGCCTTCTCGACAAGGAAGTAAAACTAGCATCCGACTGCATCGGTGACGATGTGGCAAAAATGATTGATGCCATGCAGCCGGGAGATGTCCTCATGCTGGAAAACGTCCGTTTCTATGAAGGGGAAGAGAAAAATGATGCGGATTTTGCCCAGGCACTTGCCAATGGATGCGACATCTACGTCAATGACGCGTTTGCCGTTTCCCACCGTGCCCACGCATCGGTTGAGGCCATCACCCGTTTTTTCCCCGTGGTAGCCGCGGGTTTCCTTATGAAGAACGAAATGAATTATTTCGACAAGGCGATGAAGAACCCGATCCGCCCCCTCGTTGCCATCCTCGGTGGCGCAAAAGTGTCCGGCAAGCTGGAAGTTCTGGAAAACCTGCTGGGCAAGGTCGACAAGATCATCATCGGTGGCGGCATGGCTTTCACCTTTCTCAAGGCCATAGGTTACAACGTGGGAAAATCGCTGGTTGAAGAGGAGCTTGTGGATACGGCGGTCAGGATTCTTGACATGGCCCGAAAGCAGGGGACAAAGTTCTACCTTCCGGTCGACTGTGTGGCTGCAGACCAGTTCAAGCCCGAGGCTGAAACCAAGGTCACACCCGTTCAGGAGATTCCCGAAGGGTGGATGGGACTCGATATCGGTCCGGCAACAGTAACCCTTTTTACCGAAGCCCTTCAGAACGCCAAGACCATCATCTGGAACGGTCCCATGGGTGTTTTCGAGATGGATGCCTTCTCCCGTGGCACCTTCGCCATTGTTTCCGCCGTAGCCAATGCCCATGCCCTCACCATCGTCGGCGGCGGAGATACCGATTCGGCCGTGCATCGTGCCGGCGAGTATGCAAAGATCAGCTACATATCCACCGGTGGAGGCGCTTTCCTGGAACTGATGGAAGGGAAAAAACTGCCGGGAATCAAGGTTCTGGAAGAAAACGGCCACTAAATAGCCCTTCGTCCGGAGGAGAGAGCAGATACAACTCTCCCCTCCCTACTGACAGTATAAAGCCTTGTTATGGGAGGAATTATGAGAAAACCGGTCATTGCCGGCAACTGGAAACTTTACAAAACCTCATCTGAAGCGCTTGAACTTATTACCAGCCTCAAGCCGATGGTAGAGAATAACAAATCTGTGGAAATAGTCGTTGCACCTGTATTCACCGTGATTGGCAGCGTCAAGCATGCCGTTACCGGTTCGCCGATCAATCTGGCTGCTCAGGACTGTTTCTGGGAAGAAGAAGGTGCTTTTACCGGTGAAGTATCCCCCAAAATGCTGATCGATGCCGGTTGCAGTCATGTCATCATTGGTCATTCAGAACGCCGCCAGTATTTCGGTGAGACTGATACTACCGTCAACAGGAAGATCAAGGCAGCCCTTGGCGCAGGACTGACGGTACTCTTCTGCATCGGCGAAACCCTGGCGGAACGTGATGGGGATCAGACACTCGATGTCCTTAAAACGCAGCTGTGCGGCGGTCTCTCGGGATTGAGCGCCGACCATCTTGCCAGCATCGTTATTGCCTACGAACCGGTATGGGCAATAGGCACCGGGAAAACGGCCACTGACGAACAGGCCCAGGATGCACACTCTTTCATCCGTGGAGTCGTGGGAGGGCTCTATGGGCCGACAACCGCAGATGCCATGAGGATTCTTTACGGCGGTAGCGTCAAGCCTGATAACATCAAAGGGCTCATGGCCCAGCCCGATATCGACGGTGCGCTTGTGGGAGGGGCCAGCTTGAAAGCCGATTCCTTTGCTGCCATTGCCAACTATGGTGGTTAAAATTAGCTTTTCATTCAGGTCACAATGTGGTATGAAGGAAAGTCCCACATCATTGTAAGGAAAAGGGCTTATGACTATTTTTCTCGTTATCGTTCACACCATTGTCTGCATTACGCTGATCGCCGTTGTTCTTCTTCAATCGGGTAAAGGGGCGGAGATGGGCGCATCGTTCGGCGCCAGCGGCAGCCAGTCGGTATTCGGAGCAGGAGGTGGCAGCACCTTCATGAGCAAGATGACCACAGGTGCAGCCATCATTTTCATGCTTACATCGCTGGTTCTGGCCTATCGTGGTGGTCATACCGGCAGCTCTTCAATCATGTCCTCGAAGGCCGCCCAGAAGGCTGCACCACAGGCACCTGCCGCACCAGCTCAGACGCCCCAGCAGACGAAGCAACCTGCAGCTCCTCAGGGGACGCAACAGGCACCCCCAGCACCAGCGGTACCGGCTGCCAAGTAATTTTAGGCTTGACAGCAGCATGCGGCCAGTGATATAAGTTTGAGCTCTTAATAACGAAGCAAAAAACGTATTGTGCGGTAGTGGCGGAATTGGTAGACGCACCAGCTTGAGGGGCTGGCGGGGGTTTCCTCGTGATGGTTCGAGTCCATTCTACCGCACCAATATTAAAAGGGGTTACGGGAAACCGTAACCCCTTTTCTATTTATAACGACCAGCTTTAGAAAGTCCCGCACACCTCCGCACCCGCTTCCTTCCAAGCACTGGAATTATCTTTGACACCTCAGCAGCAAATACTTGCTCTCCCGCTACCTCGTGCGGTCATAAAGCCCGTTTGCATCCTTCTCGCTGACGACAATTCCTTCCCTGTCCAGTAGCTCGCCAGTAGCCTTCCAGTATTGGTTCATGGCGATGCTGTAGTCAACCAGCGCCCTGTTGTGATTGCTGCGCGCAGCTGCCAATGCGTTTTCTACGTCGAGAACGTCTTTTATTGTGGCGAGCCCCACTTCATTGCGACGGATATAGGCGCGTAAGTTCTCCTCAGCATAGGAACGGGCGCGATCAGTGACCTCTATCTGTTTATAGCTGGACGTCAGGGCGCGTATCGCCGCGCGTACCTCATTGGCAACGGCCTCTTGCTGACCCCGGAGTTGCACCTTCCCCTGACTGACTTTGAGTTTGCTCTTGATGTAAGCATTTTTAGCTGCGGTGTTGCCAAGCGGGTAGTCGAACTGGAGAGAAATACTCCAGGCGGGGTAGTCGCCGCTTGACAGTCTTTCCATATCCCGACTGTAACCGCTCCCCAGGCCGTTGAGACCAACGCTCGCGGCAAGGTTCAGGTTCGGCAGTGTATTGTTTCCTGCCACACGCGACTGAATTTCACTGGTTTCGATACCGGTCTGCATTTCTTTGAGCTCGGGGCGAGAAGCCAGGGACGTCCTGATGGCATCTTCCTCATTGACATTGAGCCGGTCACTGGCCGGTTTGTCGACGGGACGGATGACATCCTTGCCTTCCAGTTGCAGAAGAAGACGGAGAATGTCTGATTCATCCTGTACCGCGCGCTCGGCATCATTCAGGTCTTTTTCCCTCGATGCGACACCAAACTCGGCATTGAGTATCTCCATCGCCGGCAGTACCCCCGCCTTGACCCTTGCATTGGTGTCGGAGAGAATTCTCTGCGCATCCTTGAGTGAAACCTGTTTTGATTCAAGATCCTCGTAGTCATAGAAGAGCTTGTAATACTCAGTCTTCACCTGAAGTACCAGTGCAAGCAATTGGCCTTCATAGTGGTAGACCGACCCTTTCTTTGTCCCCAAGGCAACAGCTATGCCGATCTCTGTCGCGTCTCGCCCGAAGTTCTTGAGGAGAGGCTGGTTCACGTTCAGAGCTAAACCCGACTGCCAGTAACTATTCCTTGTATAGAGGGACTGGGCATTCGAGGTTGAATAAGAATTGGTAAAGGTCAAGCCAGCGGTAGCGCCAGTGCTGAACAGCTGGTTGATTCCCGGATCAACGGTAAACGTCTGCTGGTGAAACTTGTCAATACCTCCAGATGTAAGCGTACTCACCGGCAAGGTACTCGTATCGGTATAGCCTGTGGACAGAGTCAGGAGTGGATCGTAGATACCCCGGTTGAAACGGACATCCGCCTCGTTCATGGCCGGAGTGTAGAGTTGTGCCTGAAGGTCCAGGTTCCGTTCCACCGCAAGTCGCAAAGCTTCCTTCAACCCAAGAGGATATGATTGTTCGTCGGCCCCAGCGATTCCGCACATGAGGGTCAATGAGAACACGACAAGCAAAAATTGTTTCATGTATGTTTCCTCCGCAATAATCCTTTCAACAAAAGCCCCACCAGTCGTCTTTTTTATCAAACACCATGGCCATGACATAACTGCGCATGGTGATGAATCTAGCATTGCGGCCTCGCTGGCATCGCAGTCACGGATGTGGTCGATTGTCCATCAATTGAACTGATTGTCAAGGGATTTGATTTGTGCAAAACCGTCAACGAAAATGGCCACCCCCATAAGGGCAGCCATGTTCGCTCAAAATTCATCACACGGAACCATTCCGTGTTTTAGTCTTCTTCCTCTTCACCGTATTCATCAACCCCGTAAGCCTCGTCGTACCCCAGATCATCAGCCCCTTCCACCTCATCGAGCTCGTCAGCCAGAAACTGTTCAGGAGGACGGTCGTCCTCTTCCCGAATAGCTTCAAATCTGGCGAGGATATCCCCCTTGGTGCAGTAGCGGCCATCCTTATGGGCACAAACATCTTTGTCACACAGGTCGAAAAGCTGGATTTCGCTACAGAGTCGTTTCTGAGCCTGTTCCTTTTCCATGGGAACCTCCCTGCAATCAGTCGCCGTTGGCGTATTCCATCGCCTTGTTTACGTCATCTTCGCAACCGATGTAGACAGGAGCACGTTGATCGAGGCTTTCCGGATTGATGTCGAGGATCGCCCGTTTGCCATCACTTGCAGCACCGCCTGCGTTTTCAATAATGTACGCCATGGGATTGAGCTCGAACAGTAAACGCAACTTGCCGTTGGGAGAACCATTGAGGGCGGGGTACATGAAGATCCCTTTCCCTTTCAGCAGTACCTGGTTGATATCAGGGACAAAACCTCCTGAATAACGGAGTTTGGCACCTTTTGCCTCAAGGTAGCGAATGAATTTTTCGTTTCCTTCACTGTACTTGTTACGCAGACCGCCGGGTGAATAGATGTTCCCCTCGGGTTGCATGCGGATATTTTCCCTGGTCAGAGTAAATTCCATCAGGTGGTTCATGGTGAATTCATGGACCCCGTCACCCACCGAATAGACCATGGAAACCCGTGGCCCGTAGAGGATATACATGGCTGCCACCTGCTTGCGCCCCTCCTGGAGGAGGTCGCAGCCGGAGTAAATACCGACGATGGTCCCGACTGCCAGGTTGACGTCCACCAGTGACGATCCATCCAGGGGATCATAGGCCACGGAATACATCCCATTCGAGTCAGTTGTTACCTCAAAAATCTCGTCCATCTCCTCTGAGGCGATCTTGCAGACCACGCCGGAGTGGATCAATCTCTTACGGATGATCCGATCCGAGAGGACATCGAGGGCCAATTGCTCTTCGCCGTAGAGATTAGACGTACCTGCCACCCCCAGGTCACCGGTCCGAACGGCGTTAATGACGTATTTGCTCGCCTCTGCGATCTCACAGATCAGATGAATAAGGTTGCTGTCGATGTTCTGTGCTCGCAGGTGACGCCTGAGATCGGTCTGAAACTTGGTCTTGCCCGGTTCACTGAAAGGCATCGTAATCCTCCCTGTAGAAATTATAGTGTGGCTAAAGTTAATGTAAATGAACGGGCAACGCAAGCAAAAATTAACGGAAATACAGCCACTGACTTGACTTCATGCCGCTACATGATATCCAATAACAGGGCAGCAGAAGCCCGTGTACTCCGCCGGGGGGTTCAGATTTTTGTCCAAAGGGGTAATCATGGAAGCAGGCAGCAGAAGGAAATTCCTCGGCATATGTCTCGGAGGATTACTTGCAGGAGCAGGTGGTGGGCTTCTCTACACCCTTTTCGGTTACCTTGCGCCGCGCCGGGGCAGTAACGCCCACAGCGTCGTGTCTTTCCCCGTTACAGACGTACCGGTAGGAACAGCCAAGTTCTTCGACTATAACGGTAAGCCCGCCGTACTCATACGCCAAAAAAACGGGACACTGGTGGCCCTCTCCGCGGTCTGCACCCATCTCGGGTGCATTGTACAATGGCAGAAAGATAAGGAAGAGTTCCTCTGTCCCTGTCATGGCGGCCGTTTCAGTTCTGCCGGGCTGGTCCTGGGCGGACCGCCACCCAAACCGCTTGAATCAATCCCCATTGCCACAAACAACGGTACCATCAACGTTGGCTGAACTATCCGTTAACGTGGAGAAAACATGAATCTCGTAAAACGCATCTACAACTGGGTCGATATTCGCGTAGGTACCGGGGAGCTGGTAGAGAAAGAGCTTACCGGTTACCTCCTCCCCGTCAACATTAACATCTGGTTCTCCATGGGGAGCATCCTCCTCTTCATCTTCGCTATGCAGGTGGTGACCGGCATGCTCCTCCTCGTCTACTACGTCCCCGATGCCGACAAGGCATTCAAGAGCGTCAGTTTTATCATGAACGAAGTCCCCTTCGGCTGGCTGGTACGGATGTGCCACGCCGTCGGCTCAAACATGATGGTCCTCATTCTCCTCTTCCACATGCTGTCGGTTCTTTTCATGGGGAGTTACAAGAGCCCGCGGGAGATGAACTGGCTCTCCGGATTCATACTTTTCAACCTGGTCATGGGGATATCCCTCACCGGCTATCTGCTTCCCTGGAGCCAGCTCTCCTTCTGGGCAACCACCGTTGCGACCAACAGCGTCGGCTCTGTACCGGTCATCGGCCCTTACCTGGTGGAGTTTCTACGTGGAAGCAAATTGGTCGGCCCGCCGACACTTGGACGCTTTTTCGCACTTCATGTGGCGGTCATCCCCGTCATCATCGCGGCCATCATCGGCGCCCACCTCTTTTTCCTTCAGCGTACCGGAGTCTCCACCCCACCGTTCGGCCTTATGGATACAACTAACCGGTGGCAAAGCGACCGTTACCGCTACGAAAGCCATCCAGGGGGGATCCCGTTTTTCCCCCATTATGTTCTCCAGGACCTGACCTCCATTGCCGTTTACTGCGCCCTCTTCCTCGGCGTGGTCTTATTCGATCCTTACATTTTCTTTCCTTCCACTGCTTTCGTTCCGGCCAACCCCTTCCAGACTCCGGCCCATATCAAGCCAGAGTGGTACTTCCTTCCCAACTACCAAACTTTGAAGCTCTTCCCCAGCGAATTTCTCGGTATTGCCGTTCAAGTCGCCGCCATGACATTCCTGGCATTAATTCCCTTCATAGACAGGGGAACGGAAAAACATCCGCTAAAGCGCCCACTTTTCATGGCCTGTGCCATTGGGGGGATCATTCTCTATATCGCTCTTATGGTCTGGGGGCACTACTCATGAAATGTACTTTCCTGCAGAAGGGTGACGTTCCCCATGCTCTCCGTCTAGCGTTCATACTTCTCTGCATGCTTTCGTTCACCTTGGACACGTTCGCCCAGGAAGCGGCAACTGTTTGCCTTCAGTGCCATTCGTCCCAGACTGGTCGCGGCGGCCAGGTTGTGCAGCCCTGGAAATCGAGCATCCATGCCGAAAACGGCATATCCTGCCATGACTGCCACGGTGGAGACCCGATGGACGCGACAAACGCCATGAGCCCCGCACGCGGCTTCCTCGGCGTTCCGAAGGAAACTGATGTACCGGCTTTTTGCGGGCGCTGCCACGTCGGCATTCTTGCCGATTACCGGCAAAGCGCCCACGGCCAGGCACTGGGAAAAGGCGGACCGACCTGTGTCACCTGTCACGGCAGCCATGACATCAAAAAAGTCACCCTGGACCTGATCAACGAAAAGAGCTGCAGCCGCTGCCACCCGTACGAGCGCGCCGCAAAAATCAAGGCTGCCATGAAGGAAACTGAACGTCAGATCGTTGATATTGGAGAAAAACTCTCAAGGTTCAAAGGGGAAGGAGTTGATACTGAGTCGACAGATAAGGGACTGTTTTCCATCAGGAACACCTATCACCGTCTATTCCACGAGGTCAACACGCCTCGTGTAACATCAGAGTCGTCGAAACTTCAAGGTGAGTTGGCCAAGATCGACCAGTCCCTGCAGAAGCTTGACGAACAGCGCGCCAAAAGGAAGCTAGCGGGTGCTTTCGTCGTTGCTGGAGCGCTCGTGGCAGCACTTCTCTTCCACCTGTTGCGCAAAACATACGGCAACAACAGAGATGGGTGATCGCATGTCAATACGGAAAACCGGAGCTATCGGCACAGCCGACAACCCCGGTTTTTCAAAATCGATAAACTGTGTAAATTTCGCCGCGCATGTAACCTGCACAGCCCCTCTATCTGGCGCCACTCCGAATTTCCTGGCCCGGACTCACGAAGGAGATCCCCTGACCGGATTTCATGCCGATCATTAGGCTCTCAACGATAGGGACATTCACTTCCCGGATTGACGCCCATTTGACGATGAAGTTTGCACCTGAACCGCCGACCGTGTCATCTTCCGGGATGTAAATTGATGTCGATTCAAGAGGAGCAAGCGTAACAGGTTGCTGGTAGTAGCGTCTCACCAGCTTTCCCTTGGTATCGTAGTAATCGGCGGAAACGATGGTGATGGAAGCGGACATGTCCGTATTCCTGACACTCAACAGCGTTGCCAGATTGAAGGGGATTTTCCGTGGGGCACTGAAAATATTGGAATAAACCGGCACATAGATGGTTTGCCCCTTGGCGAGGCGATAGTCAGATGCAATAGACGAGTGGTTACCTGATAAACTCATGGCAAGACTGAATAATACTGCAACAACTGTTTTCCCCGGCAAATCACCGTGAATCATTGCGTCCCCCCTGAACAGCGTGTTCTGATCATCGTTGTGTCCGCTCGGCGATCAATAACTGCAACTGACGCCACACCAGAATCCCTCCCCACATCAGGGCAAAGAGTATCAGCAGTGCCCCGAACGCATAGAACAATCGGGCAATGAGGTGATCGTACGTCAGCCAGCCCAACTTTCCGAGCATGATTTCCCAATCATGGTAATCCTCCACCTCACTGCCGGTGACCCCGCCGATAAGCATCAATTGTCCGGAACGGGCATCATTGGCGTAGATTGCCACATCCATAAAACTCTGTCCCAACCACCAGAGACCAACCGCTCCGCCGAATGGGTTCCGCCGCACGATAAAAGCACAAATAATAATAACGGGAATAATCAACTGGCCTAATGTACCACCCAGTACTGCCAGGAAACGGATACCCAACACGCCGAAAAGGATATGGCCTGCCTCATGGAACGGCAGATGAACCAGGTGCAGTGGGGTGGCAGCAGCGTAGCCACTGGAAATGGACGCAATGATGAACCGACATCCCCAGACGAGCAAGAAAGCCAGAAGGACTCCCCGACCAACCGTAAAGGCTGAGGGTTCACCCGGTTCAGTGGCGGTGAGCAGCTCCCACATGCGAAAATGCAGTCCCCTGCTGCTCGTCGGGACGGCTGCGGGGGGTAATCGTGTTTCCTCAGGACAGCCCCCCCTGTCTGCTGGCGGCTTGAATTTGGCGAAAATAACACCGCACCTTGCACATTCCGGCATCCCATCCGGTTGCTCAAAGTTGCATTTCGGACAGATCATGATCTGCAGCAGAACCTCCACTTATTGGCAAAATCTTTGATGGATTGCTGTCTAAACCCTCGTCAACTGCCGGTACTTGATCCTGTGGGGCTGGTCGGCGGCGGCGCCGAGACGCTGACGGCGATCCTCTTCGTACTCAGAGTAATTCCCGTCGAACCAGACAACTTTGCTCTCCCCCTCAAAAGCGAGGATATGGGTTGCGATCCTGTCCAGGAACCAGCGATCGTGAGAGATGACCACGGCGCATCCGGCAAAGTTCTCCAACGCCTCCTCCAACGCCCGCATGGTGTTCACGTCCAGATCGTTGGTCGGTTCGTCCAGGAGGATGACGTTTCCCCCTTCCTTGAGCATCTTGGCCAGGTGGACCCGGTTCCGCTCGCCGCCGGACAGCATCCCCACTTTCTTCTGCTGGTCGGCACCGGAGAAGTTGAAGCGGGACACGTAGGCGCGGGAGTTGACCTGTTGCTTGCCAAGCTGGAGCATGTCCTGACCGTCGGAAATCTCCTCCCATATGGATTTCTCAGGATCGAGGAGGTCGCGGCTCTGATCAACACAGGCAAGCTTGACCGTCTCGCCGGTCCTGAACGTGCCCGAATCAGCCGCCTCCTGACCGGTGATCATCCGGAACAGGGTAGTTTTACCGGCACCATTGGGTCCGATGACCCCGACGATACCGCCGGGGGGAAGCCTGAATGAGAGCCCCTCAAAAAGGAGCCGGTCGTTAAACCCCTTGGCCACATTATCCGCCTCAATGACCACATCTCCCAATCGTGGCCCGGGAGGGATGTATATCTCAAGCTCTTTCGCGTGCCGTTCGCTCTCCTGGGTGAGGAGCTGCTCGTACGAGGCAATGCGGGCCTTCCCCTTGGCGTGACGTCCCTTGGGGGACATCCTGATCCACTCCAGCTCCCGGGCCAGGGTCTTCTGCCGCTCGCTCTCTGACTTCTCCTCCTGGGCCAGGCGAGCCTGTTTCTGCTCAAGCCAGGAAGAGTAGTTCCCCTGCCAGGGTATCCCCTGCCCCCGGTCCAGTTCAAGGATCCACCCCGCCACGTTGTCCAGGAAATAACGGTCATGGGTAACGGCGATGATTGTCCCCTCGTATCGCTGGAGGTGATGTTCCAGCCAGGCTACCGATTCGGCGTCAAGGTGGTTGGTCGGCTCATCAAGGAGAAGGATGTCAGGCTTCTGGAGAAGAAGGCGACAGAGGGCAACACGCCGCTTTTCACCGCCGGAGAGAACCTTTACCGGAGTATCGCCGGGAGGGCAACGGAGGGCATCCATGGCCATCTCAAGCCGTGCATCAAGATCCCAGGCGTCGAGGTGATCGAGTTTTTCCTGCACCGCAGCCTGCCTGTCACAAAGCTTGGTCATTTCGTCGTCGGACATGGGTTCGGCGAACCGCGCGTTGATCTCGTTGAATTCTTTTACCAGATCAACGGTCTCCTGCACACCCTCCTCCACCACGTCCCGA
Source organism: Geobacter sp. (assembly GCA_003574885.1). GTDB lineage: Bacteria > Desulfobacterota > Desulfuromonadia > Geobacterales > Geobacteraceae > Geomobilimonas. The sequence continues at coordinate 383,158 of PJFC01000002.1, read as the reverse complement.
ACAGTCCTGTTTTCGTCCAGGTGCGGCTCCTGAGGAAGATAGCCGACCGTATAACCCGCCGAGAGGACGGCCTTTCCATTGTACTCCGTATCCACACCGGCCAGAATCCGGAGGAGCGAACTCTTCCCGGAACCGTTGAGCCCCAGGACGCCGATCTTGGCGCCGTAGAAATAGGAGAGATAGATATCCTTAAGTACCGGCTTCTTGTCATAGAACTTGCTCACTCCGATCATGGAGTAAATGACTTTGTTCACTTCGTTGCCCATGTATCTCGAATCCTCCTTGGATAGTGTCGGGTCAAAATATCAGTAGCTTCAAGCGGATGCAAGCCCAAATTCGGTCAAAAGGGGTAACAATGTAAGGGGATCTTTTCTGGTGCAGAACCGGCTTGGACGAATTATCGCAAATGAAATACCAGTACAGAGAATATCAATTTGACTTGCTACCGTCACTTTGCTATTTTCCCTTGTAATGACACAGTCGTATAGGTACTGTTCCTGTTGATACGACTCATATCCAACATAGTGAACCGGATATCCGACCGACCGGAAATCTCGTCCAGAGAGTGCAATTATGCTTACCCTCAACAAGTCACTACAGGCAATCGAAGTAATCCAGGACGATGTACTCGTGGTTTATCGCTCGACGGCCGCAATTGCCGCTCCCGTTTCCGGACTGTCAAAGCAACCGTGCACCGCCTTTCTCTGCGGCATCACGGAAAACGAACTCCCCCGTATTTATGTCGGGCTCGTCTCGAAGGACAATAAGATATTCATCTATACACCGGAAAAACAACCGGTAGACATGACTGAATACCCGAAAATCATAAAGAATACTATTGCCGACGTAGAGGAGATGGGTTTCCAGTTAAGCGAGATAAACCTGAAATACAGCAAGGCACTCCGGGAGGTCATAATCAGGGATGTCCGTATGCTTGTCCCTCCCGGTTCGCTCAAAATGAGCACGCTCAAAGCGCCATCAGCAGAGCCATCCCAACAGTCCGAACCTGCCAAAGACGATACCGATCAGAAAACGAAACCGGGCCAAACTGATGAGAGTAAACTCAAGCAGGAAAAGCTTGCCGCGGAGAAGAAAGCTGCTGAAGCTGAACAAAAGCGCCTGGAGGAAGAAAAAAAGGAGCAGGAAAGGATCGCGGCCGAGCGGATTGCCGCCGAGACGGAGCGGGAAATCGCTGCTGCGGAACAGTCAAAAGACCTTGCCGCCGTTCAGGCTGCCATTGCCACCACGTCGGAACGTCTGAAACAGGCCCAGGCAGATGTGGCAGGGTTGTCGGCTATCGACATCGACCATACGCGCCACATGGAGGAGATGGCAGCTGCCGGGAAGGCTGCTTCAAAAGAACTGGCAACCATTACTGCCGAACTGGAGCGTCTCCTTGCCGCAACAGCCGAGCAGCAACGCCTTATTTCCGAACGGGAAATTTCTGAGCAAGAGCTTGCCGAGAAGCTTGAAGCTGCACGGACCGAACTGAAACACAAGGGCGTAGAACTGAGGGAGTTGCAGCAACTGGCGGCAGAGAAAGCAGCAGCGGAACAGGTTGCCGCTCAGGAGTTCGCAGCCATCACCGCTGAACTTGAACGGCTGATGAGCATATCGACTGAACATGAGCAGGAGTTTCACGAGTACTCTTCAGCCGAACAGGCCATCCTTGAGCAGGTGGCCGAAGTGCGCGCCGAAATCGAACGATTGACCGCCGAAAATGCCGAAATCGAGCAACTACAGAAGGAAAAGGCAGACCTTGAGCGGTCGGCCAGTCGTGAAATCGAGGAGCTCAGGGCAGAAATCGAGCGCCTGAGTGCGAAGAAAACCGAGGACCTCCAATTCCTTGAGAAAATGATCGCCCTTGAAAGTTCGACTGCGAATGATCTCCAGGAGTCCCTGACCCTCAGGGAACAATTAACCAAAGAGACTGAGGAACAGGAACAGCTCATCGTCGAAAAAACGTCGGCGCTCCAGACAGCTGCGGAAGAACTGGCTTCAGTGAAGACGCAATTGGCAGAACTTGCGGCCGCAAGGGCAGAAAATACGCGACTTGCAGCGAAACAGGCAGCAGACGAGAAGTCGGCCATCCTGGCCATCCTGGCCGGACGGGCGGAAAGCCGCGGATACACCGATGCCACGACGAGTGCAGTGCATGGCAACAGTCAATCGGGCAAGGATGATCTTGAATTGACCGAGATCGAAGCGATTGTGATCGATAATGCCCCGACAGCCAAGGAAGCTGCTACAAAGAAAGAGCGGGAACGCAAGGAGCAGGATCGGCTGTCCATGGTTAAAATTGAAGAAAAGCGCCGGTCTGCGGAGAAGTTAGCAGCCGAAAAAACCGAACTCGAAAATATTGAACTTGAAAGTGTGGAACTCGAAAAAGCCGAAGAAGAACTGGCAGAGGCAGAAAAGAATCACAAGGCATTGAAAAGGGCCGGTGAAGAACGACTGGAGGCTGTACAGTCTGCGGCAAAAGAGCTCAAAACCGACAAGAAAACGGCATGGGAACTTCAGTTAGCCGAGTGGGAGGCGGCGAAGAAGGCCGATAAAGAGTCCCGTTCGGAGGAAAACGCTGCGTCAGTAGAACAGGAAGCCGATTTCGATCCGATTGCAGCCGCGGAAGCCGAGCAGCGTCGTCGGGCAACCATAGAAGCATTATCCGGTGCCACCGGTTTCGAGCAGTTTCCCAGCTCAGATGGAAAAGAAGCGGAGTTCTTCAGCCAGTCTGCCGACCCCTTGACCACCTTCAACCTGGACCGTTCCAAGAAGTCCATATCTTTCGTCTCACCGTCCGAAATAATCACCCTTTACCAATCCATCAATAACGCACGGATATCACCGGAAGGCTTCCCTGCCCAGAAATGCACGTCTTTCCTCTGCTCGCTGCACAAGGGCACAGCCTGGAAGGTGTATGTCGCACTGCAGCTCTCCGAGGACAAAAGCATCCTTATCTACGCCCCGAGCTTCCAACCTACCGACGAAAGCAACTGCCGTAAGATTGTCCAGGATGCCGTCACCTTCGCCGAGAACATCGGTTTCATGATGGATGAGGTAGAACTCCCCAACGACGACCAACACCGTCTCAAGGCACTGGACAAAATTTCCGGACTTTCCCATTCGCCATCCTGATGGCCCCTCCCCATTTCCCCTGCAATAATCGCACACTCACTCGCAATTACTTGTTAACCATCTAGCCATAACCGGTTGACAGCTTTGTCTATTGTGTGGTATCTGAATCAGCGGAGGAACGTCATGCACCAGAATATCAACAGATTGTCAGACAGGATAATCGCCGGGGAGCGGATATCTGAATCCGATGCACTTGCGCTCTGCGACGTGACCGGTACGGCTCTTCACACCCTCTTCTCTGCCGCAAGCCGGATAAAGGAGCGGTTCGTGGGGAATAATGTCTTTCTTTGCTCGATCATCAATGCAAAGTCAGGTCGCTGTCCGGAAAACTGTAGTTTCTGCGCCCAATCTGCCCATCACAAGACCGACACAACCGTTTACCCGCTGGTGGATGAGGAGAAGATCGTTTTCTGCGCAAAGGAGGCCGAACAGAACGGCTCCGGCTGCTACGGTATTGTTACCAGCGGCACCAGCATCGGCAAAGGAGAGGAGCTAGCCCGGATCTGCCGCGCTGTCCAGCGTATACGGCGCGAAACCAGAATACTCCCCTCCTGCTCCCTCGGCATTATTGACCTCGCAACGGCAACGGCCCTCAAGGAAGCCGGTGTGGAGACGTATCACCACAATCTTGAGACATCGCGCAGCTTTTTCCCCAGCGTCTGCACCACCCACGATTACGAACAGGACGTAGAGACGGTGCGAGTTGCCAGGCAGGCCGGCATGAAGGTTTGCTGCGGAGGCATCTTCGGCCTGGGGGAAACCGCCCGACAGCGCGTTGAACTCGCCCTGACACTGCGGGAGTTGGCAGTTGACTCTGTGCCTCTCAATTTCCTCAATCCCATTGAAGGGACACAACTTGCGGAGGCCAACAATATTACCCCCCTGGAATGCCTCCATACCATCGCCATATTCAGGCTTATTCTCCCCGACCGAAGGATTTCGGTCTGTGGCGGACGGGAACATAACCTGCGGGAACTCCAGTCATGGATATTCATGGCGGGGGCCAGTGGCACCATGATCGGCAATTACCTCACCACCACCGGGCGGGCACCGGAGCAGGACTGGCAGATGCTCAAGGACCTGGAACTTAATGTCGCCAGTTGCTGCGAATGAGTATTGATTGTCACGAGTCAACTCTCAAACGGGCGTAAGACAGTGCTCCCGTATTCCCATCTTCAAAGGACATAACCGATGTCAGCAAAAGGAATATTTATAACCGGGACCGATACCGGCGTCGGCAAAACTGCTGTCTCCGCGGTCATTGCCCGTCTGCTGCGACAGCACGGCGTTAACGTTGGGGTGATGAAACCAGTCACCAGCGGCTGCGCTGAGATAGACGGCCGACTTGTGTCGGACGACGCGGAACTCCTCTGCTGGGCCGCCGGAACCGATTCCGGCGACCCTGACACTGCTCCTTACCTCCTTCGTGCCCCCATATCCCCTTCCATGGCAGCCGAACAGGATGGGGTACGGATCGACTTCCATGCCATAAGGGCATCATACGAACGTCTGGCCAACCGCCACGACTTTGTCATCGTCGAAGGTGCCGGCGGGCTCATGGTCCCCCTGGCCGGAGGACTTCTCATTTCCGACCTGGCGGCCCAACTGTCGCTGCCGCTCCTCGTCGTCGCCCGCCCGAACCTTGGGACAATCAACCATACACTTCTGACCACTTTTGCCGCACGACAGATGGGGCTTACCGTCAGGGGTATCATCATCAACAACTACCCTGCTCAACCGGGTCAGGCCGAAGAGTATGCGCCTCACCTCCTCGGCTCCCTGTGCGGCGCACCAGTCCTCGGTGTCTTCCCGGCCATGGATGCGGAAGATGAGCACACATTGATATCACAGCTCACGGACGCAATCGACAACCACATACTGACACCTTTTCTTCTGAAGGAGATCGGCATTGTCTGAACTGGGCACGAAAACTCTGCAGGAATATGATCAGAAGTACGTCTGGCACCCTTTTACCCAGATGCGAGACTGGGAGGCATCGCCCCCAATTGTTATCACGCACGGGGAGGGGTGTTACCTCATCGACAGCGATGGCAACCGCTACCTGGACGGCGTTGCCTCCGTTTGGACCAATGTCCACGGCCACTGCCGGCGGGAGATCAATGACGCCATAAAAAGACAGGTCGACCGAATCGAGCATACGACCCAACTAGGACTCGCTAACGACCAGGCTGCAATCCTCGCCAAACGGCTTGTAGAGATCGCTCCGACAGGTCTCTGCAAGGTTTTTTACTCCGACAACGGCTCAACCGCCATGGAAATCGGCATCAAGATGGCCTTCCAGTACCAGCAGCATCGTGGCGGAAACGCTGCCGGGAAGACGAAGTTCATCTCCTTTGCGAACGCCTACCACGGCGATACCATAGGAGCGGTGAGCGTCGGCGGCATCGATCTCTACCACGCCGTATTCCGCCCTCTCCTCTTCCCGACCATCCAGGCTCCTTCTCCCTACTGCTATCGTTGCGAACTATGCTCTGAGCAGGACGCGGAGAAATGTGACCGTCTCTGCCTCAAGGAACTGGAACGGCTCATGGCATCGCACGCGGAGGAACTCGCCGGTCTCGTTATTGAACCCCTAGCCCAAGGGGCAGGCGGCATGATCGTTCACCCTCCAGGATTCCTCAAACGGGTACGGGAGTTATGCGACCGCTACGACGTCCTCATGATCGCAGACGAGGTTGCGGTAGGTTTTGGCAGGACCGGCACCATGTTCGCCTGCCAGCAGGAAGGGGTTACGCCGGACATTATGGCGCTTTCCAAGGGGATAACCGCCGGTTATCTGCCGCTGGCAGCGACCATGGCCACCCAAAAGGTTTACGATGCCTTTCTCGGCGATTACCGTGAACTTAAGACATTTTTTCATGGCCATACCTTCACCGGAAATCCCATTGCCTGCGCTACGGCACTGGCAAGCCTCGACCTGTTTAAGGCTGACAGTCTTCTTGAAAGTTTGCCACCTAAAATTGGATACTTACAAGAGAGACTTAAAGTGTTGAATGAACTTCACCATGTGGGAAACGTCAGACAATGCGGAATGCTGGGAGGGATTGAACTGGTGCGGGACAAAAGAACCAAGGAACCCTATCCCTGGGAAGAGCGTGTCGGCATGCGAGTTTGCATGGAGGCATTACAACATGGACTGTTCCTGAGGCCGCTCGGCAACATCATCGTGGTATTCCCTCCTCTCGCCATCACCCTCGATGACCTGAAATTCCTTATGGACGGCATTGAGGCATCCATCCGATGCGTCACTGATGAATCATAAACACACAACTTCTATACAACCGGCAACTATGTGACAGAAAAAAGGGGGTACCTGCTAAGCAGATACCCCCTAATAGTGTGAGTGTTCAACAATGAACCCTAGAATTTCCCCCTGATCAACTCCGCTTTAAACATAACCGACGACGCACCCCTGGCATTAGCCTCCTGAAACTCGGGAATTATGGTCGGCATGGCAAGTCTCACCTTGCCGTTATCTATTTCGGCAAACGCCCGGGATGATTTCACCAGGCCATAGGCAGCCCCGGCGAGAACACCGCTAGCGGCGCCTACGGAAAGGTAATCCAGATGATCGCCCGGCCTTTTGGTAAAAGCGAGAAGCGCACCCCCCACAAGGGTGCCGGCAAGCCCGCCATAAAAAGCATTTTCAAAGATGTTTTTGAATGCACCGTCTTCGGCACTACAGGGGACACTCCAACTGGTGAGCAGAACCGCGGCCAGAGCAACCATCACTACGCGCTTAAAATTTTTCATTCCCCCCCCCGTTGAGCCATTATGTCAACTTATTTGCAAAATGTGGGCCAATTAACAGGCAAAAAATATTGCCACGCTATAAGCCCTTGGTGTTACGTCAGTTTTTCATGAGAAAACACGCCCGCACTTACACATCACCTCAACAAGTTGTACCAATAACGTGGTTTCACACGTCATATGGCCTAAAACATCGCCACAAAATTAGAGTTACGTCGTAATTTAAGCATGTTATCAAACTTCAGCCAATTCACTGGCACGGTTACAAATCACAGCACCTTGTTAAGAGCCTGTTCTTAGCCGGAGCTTTACCAGTCGTTCTTCATCCTCACGGCTCTCTACCTCGTTGTTGAGACGGGCATCGAGGATGATGCCGAGCAATTCGCGAATGAGGGGACCTGCCGGCACACCGAGTCGTATGAGATCGTTACCGTCAAGGATGGCATGCACGTTCTGAAGCTGGGTTATGTAAAGCGATATGTATTTTTTTACATCCTCGCTTGAGGTGCGGGCCATCATGTAGAGAAGAAGTTCAACCGGCAGGTCCTTGAGCCAGAAGTAAACGTCGCTTCGACGCAGTATACCGTTGCGCGCAGCGTTACGCTGCATGACCTCCAGTGTCGCACCTGCCAGTTTGCGTGACTCGAAGAGCTTTTCCCGGTAATGCTCGTTTACCGAAAGCCGAATGCAGGTGCTCAGAAAAGCATCATCGGAGAGAAGACCGGTCAGCGCCAGCAAATAGACCGCCCACTTCTCATAATGGCGTTCAAGAAAGAGGAGTTCGAACCATGAAACTATACGGACAGCCTCTTCAAGGAAATGATGAACCTGTTTTGTCAGCTGCAGGGACGGATGGATGAAGCGGAGCAAACCTAGTGAGGAAAGTCGATCTACGGCCCGGAGTGGATCATTCTCTGTCAGAATGTGCACAAGCTCAGCAAGAAGCCGTTTTCCCCCCAACTTGTCAAGAAAGTTCATCTTCACCGCATTCTTGATCAGATTTTCCGTATGCTTGGCGATGTGGAAGTCAAGACGCTGCTCGAACCGTATGGCACGGAACACCCGTGTCGGATCCTCAACAAAGGAAAGGTTGTGAAGCACCCTGAGAACGCGTTCCTGCAGATCACGCTGGGCGCCGAAGTAATCGACGAGCTGGCCGAAATCCGGACTGTTGAGACGTATGGCCAGGGTATTGATGGTAAAGTCGCGACGATAGAGATCCATCTTGAGGGATGAGCGCTCCACCGTGGGAAGGGCGCCGGGAGAGGCATAATATTCCAGGCGGGTACTGGCCACATCTATTTGGGTTCCGTCGGGGAAGACGATTACCGCCGTGGCAAACTTCACGTGACTCTTGACCCGACAGCCGAATCGCGCGGCAAAGGTCGTCGCAAAGAGGATACCATCCCCTTCTACCGTCACATCTATGTCGTAATTTTCGATACCGAGAAGGAGGTCGCGTACAAATCCGCCGACCGCGTAAACAGGAAGGTCCAGCTCTTCACCGATCTGTCCCAGATTCCTTAGAATCTGCACTACCCTTGGGACAAGCTGCCTGCTGATCTGTCTTGCCATCTCCCTGCTCCTGACCGGAAGGTTTCCACGTGCAAGGTCGTAGAGCGCTTCCCCTGCGTACATGGATCGTAGCAGATCGGTACGCGTGACCACGGCGCAGAGTTCGTCCCCGTCAAAAACGGGCACGAGGCGTCTGTTTTGCCCAACAATGTACTCCTGGATGACCGCAATCGGCGTTTCCGGTGTTCCCCTCATGAATTCCGTGTGCATGTATTCGCTCACCGGCAGCTCGCCAAGCCCGTGATAGAGAGCCTTTTCGACAATCCGTTGGGAGATGATGCCGACCATCGTCTCTCCTTCGAGGACCGGCATGGCGTTCACATTGTAGCGAGTCAGCAGATCGCGTGCCTCGGATAACGACGTACCGGCTGGCATGGTTTTTACCGGGGCGGACATGATGTCCCTGGCAAGACGGCGGGGATTAACCTTCGAACGGAGTATTTCTTCGAGCCGGTCAAGGACCTGGATGAGAGTCAGCTCCCTGACTGTCGCCGATGCTGCGGTTGCGTGCCCTCCCCCTCCAAGTTCGCGGAGGATATCCCCCACGTTCACTTCGGAGATGCGACTTCGGGCAACGACATAGACCCTGCTTCCCATCCCGACTACGATAAACAGTGCCTCAAGGTTTTCCATGTCGCGCATCATGTGCGCAAGCACGGCGATGTCGCCGATGTAATAGTCCAGCGATGCGTGGGTTATGGAGATATCTATACCGTTCAGGGTGGTAGTCTTGAGGGATTTAAGGAGATCGTTCAGGAGCGAAACCTGTTCGGCAGTCAGCTCCTGGGTCATAAAATCAGCCACGGTGTTGAGATTTGCCCCCCGCTCCAGAAGCCATGAGGCCGCAAGGTAATCTTCCCCCGTGGTTGAGGGAAAGGTGAGACTTCCCGTATCCTCGTAGATGCCGAGCATCATGAGGGTCGCCTCGGTGGCATTCACCACGATACGCTGCTCACGCAACAAGGTGGTCAGGATGGTGCAGGTCGAACCGCTCTCGCGGATAATGCCGGCGGATGGAGCAATGTCTCCCGACGATTCGGGATGGTGATCATAGATATGAACCTCCATTCCCGGACGAGTAAGGATCTCGGCGAAACGGCCGATACGGGAGGAGTGCTGACAGTCAACGAGAATGAGACGGGTGATTTTGTCGAACTCCAGGTCCTTCAGGCGGGTAAAATCAAGGGCATAGCTGGTGGATTTGAGGAAGAAGTCACGCATACTCTTTTCCTGGGAACCGGAAAAGACCAGGCGCGCGTCGGGATAGAGCTTCCTGGCTGCAACCATCGCACCGAGGCAGTCGAAATCGGCATTTACATGGGTGGTAATGACATCCATCAGGTAACCGTCAAGGCGGCATAAGCCACAACCTGCCGGTTGTCGCCTGTCACGTCGCCACTGGTGGCGTAGCGTACCAGGCGGGCCCGGGTAGCTCCGAGAGACAGTGCAGCAACAAGCATGACTGTTGCAGGTACCACACCGCACATGGTGATCCCTTCCTGGTGGCAGACATGAAGAAGTCCCGGCGGATCGATGGCCAGGACCGCGGCTATGGCAAGCTCGTCTTTGCGCCGTGCTGCCGTTGCCGGCTCATAGTGGGTCATGTCGGAACTGGCGACGATCAACACCTCCTCGCCGTACTCCCTGACAGCCGCAGCGATCCCATCGCCCAATGTCCTGCAGCTTTCAAAATCACCGAAACCGAGACAGAGAGGAACGATGGATACGTCGGGACGGACATGCTGGAGAAAGGGAACCTGTACTTCGAGGGAGTGCTCGTAAAGATGGGCAGTCGAATCCTCTTCTACAAGGAGAGCGTGGCGGCGAACAAGTGTGGAGAGGGTCTGATTTACCGGAACAACACCCAGGGGGGTCTGCCACTGGTCTGCAGGAGAAAGGGCTGCCCGGCGACCTATACCGTGATGATTGGGGCCCAGAATGATAACGGTGGCAGGCACCTCGATCGCACCGTACAATGCCCCGGCTACGGCACCTGAATACATGTACCCCGCATGGGGAGCAATAACCCCCAGGGGACGTTCTTTCTCCTCGGCCGAAGTGACCAGACGCGCAAGCTCGGCATGCAGTTGTTGGGGGTTATCGGTATAGAACTGACCTGCAACGGCGGGTTGTCGCAGCATTGAACCCTCCTTGTCGTCAGAGGGGCAGTTCTTTACCGCCCCAACCCTACTCTCCCGTTTCCTCGCCGCCAGCCGATACGGTCAGCGGAAGCTCTCCCTGCTCTTCATAAGTCGGCGGCTGAACCAGGTCCTGGATCTCTTTTAGCGTCGGCAGGCTCGCCAGGTTCTTGAGGCTGAAGAGCTCAAGGAATTCCCGCGTGGTTCCGTAAATAAGGGGGCGACCGGGAACGTCCTTCTTGCCGAGGATCTTGATGAGTTTCTTATCCAGAAGCGTCTTGAGTATCCCTCCGCAATCCACACCCCGCAAGTATTCGATTTCAGCACGAGTTATGGGCTGCCGGTAGGCAATGATCGCCAGGGTCTCCAGGGACGACTGTCCGAATTTCGGGGGGCGCGTCTTGGAAAGGCGCTTCAGGTAATCGGCATGTTCAGGGCGACTGCGGAACTGGTATCCCCCTGCCACTTCGACAAGAACAATCCCCCGTCCGGACAGCTCGTACTCAGCCAGAAGCTCCTCAAGCGCAGCACGGATCTCGCTCCGCTCATATTCCTCCAGGATCGAAGAAAGGCGATCCAGCGACAGTGGAGTTTCCGCGACGAAGATGAGGCTTTCGACCACCGACCTGAGGTTACCGGTCATGGTCATCCACCCCTTCGGGTGCATCGGCAGAGTCCAGAACCGCGCTGGTAATCCAGATTGCGCCGAAACTTCCTGCTTGTGTGATCTTTACCATTTTCAGTTTGCAGAGCTCCAGGACAGCGAGAAAGGTGGCAATGAGATAGTCGCGGGTCGTCAACTCCGTAAAGAGTTCCTCGAAGATTACCCCCTCCCGCTCCTGCAACAGTGTAAGTATATCATTAATCCGGTCGGCTATGCTGATCTGCTCCGAGCCGACCTCGTGAAAGGTCTGGGCAGGGAGATCGGCAAGCACCCGTCTGAAAGCCTCAACCAGATCAAAGAGTTCCACCTCGGGGGAGTCATCGGCGGTCTGCAGTTCCTTCAGCTCAGTCAGATCTCCGGCACGAACGAAGAAGTCACGCCCCAGAAGCGGGAGCACTTCCAGCTGCAGTGCGGCCTCCTTGTATTTCTGATATTCGAGAAGCCGCCGCACCAGTTCGGCCCGCGGGTCCTCATCCTCTTCCTCACTCCCCTCCTCTTCTGCCTGCACCGGCAGAAGGAGCCTGGACTTAATCTGCAGGAGGGTCGAGGCCATCACGAGAAAATCGCCGGCGACGTCGAGGTTGAGTTCTTTCATGAGCCCCAGATATTCCAGATACTGACGGGTTATGGCAGCAATGGGAATATCGTAGATGTCCACCTCGTTTTTCTTGATGAGATGGAGAAGCAGATCGAGGGGCCCCTCGAATGCCTCGACATGCACCTGATAACCAAGACCATGACTGTCGTCAAAGAGGCTGCTGCTATCCTGCTGGGGATTGATCAACCTGTTCTCCGACTAAAGCTTGATGGCGTTCATGACATCCGCCATGGTTTTTGCGGCCTCTGCGGCCGCCTTGCGGCTGCCAGAGTCAAGTATGTCCCCGATCAGGCCGGGACGCGAGGTCAGTTCCTCACGCTTTGCCCGGAACGGTGCAAGAGTTTCCACCAGATACTCCGCCTGGATTTTCTTGCAGTCCACGCAGCCGATCTGGGCACCGCGGCAGGCGACAACGATTTCGGCCTTTTTCTCTTCGGGAAGATACATCTGGTTAAGGGAATAGGCAACGCAACGATCGGGCTCACCGGGATCGGAGCGTCGGGGGCGTTGGACGTCAGTCACCATTGACATGACTTTTTTTCGGCTCTCTTCACCGTTCTCCGAAAGGAAAATGGCATTGCCGTATGACTTGCTCATCTTGCGACCGTCCAGCCCGAGAACTTTGGGGGTTTCGGTAAGGAGCGCAACCGGCTCGGGGAAGACTTCGCCGTAGAGATAGTTAAAACGGCGCGCTATCTCGCGGGTGATTTCCAGATGCGGAAGCTGGTCGTGTCCCACGGGGACCCGTCCCGCCTTGTAGACAATGATGTCAGAGGCCATAAGCACCGGGTAGCCAAGGAAACCAAAGGTGGAAAGATCCTTGGCGGAGAGGTTATCCTGCATCTCCTTGTAGGTCGGGTTCCGCTCCAGCCAGGAAACCGGTGTGATCATGGAAAGTATCAGGCTGAGTTCTGCATGCTGGGGCACCCTGCTCTGGACAAAGATCGTGCTCTTCTCCGGGTCGATGCCGAATGCAAGCCAGTCGAGCACCATCTCCGATACATTATCCTTGAGAGCTGCAGTATTGTCGTACTCTGTGGTAAGAGAGTGCCAGTCGGCAGCAAAAAAGAAACACTCGAAGTTTTCCTGCAGTTCAAGCCAGTTGGCCAGCACACCGTGGAAATGCCCCAGGTGCAGTTTGCCGGTCGGCCGCATGCCGCTGACGATACGATTGTTGCTCATGGTGATACTCCTTTGTAGTTCCTCAGCCGGGCACAGTTTCTTATCAACGCATCAGCAACTGCGTCACGCTGAACACCAGCGAACTATGAGATCCGGCAAGCAAATGAACCCCGAGACTTAGTACGGGGGAGATTATGTAGCTGAAAAGATTGGTAAAGAAAACCAGCACTATGATGATGATCATTCCATAGGGTTCGATGCGCGAATAAGCCTCCGCCTGCCGGTAGGGTAGCAGTCCCACTGCAACACGTCCGCCATCGAGGGGAGGGACCGGAATGAGGTTGAAGATGGCAAGAAGAAGATTGATGTAGACAGAAAAAGCGAGCATTAAGGCAATGGGGTCAAGAAACATTTTCATCCATGAAGGATCGGAGACCCCTTCCATGAAAACGGCCACACCACGCATGGCGAAAGCTGAAAGGGCTGCGAGAATAAAGTTGGTGACCGGTCCTGCTGCGGCAACCCAAATCATGTCCCTCTTCGGATTGCGCAGATTATTGAAATTCACCGGCACAGGCTTTGCCCATCCTATCCCCACGATGAAGACCATGAGAGTGCCGAAGATATCCAGGTGCTTGAGGGGGTTGAGCGTGAGTCGCCCCATTGAGCGGGCGGTATTGTCGCCGAACTTGTCAGCGATGTAGCCATGGGAAACCTCATGACAGGTGATGGCCATGAGTGCGGGGACCAGCATGATCGACAGTTTGAGAAAAAATTGTTCCATGTAACTCCCAGGTAGGCGCGCGATAAAATCTTCTTTTTTTAGCAGATTAGGTATGTAAAGTCAATGACAGCGCTACGCAGCATACGAGAACCAGCATATCTGGTGCTCGTGATACGAACAGCATCAGCAAGTCGTAGATAAAAAAAGCCCGACATCTCAGATGCCGGGCTTTTCGTACACAAATAGTATTCGATTCTACTTCTTCGCTGCCATTGCCTTTTCGTACCCCATATTGAACGCCTTTTTATTCAACTCGAGGAAAGCCTCAGGCACACGGGAGAGAACTGCCTTCTCGGCACTCTCCTTGGAAACCACACCGGTCAAGGCAACCATTGCTCCCAGAGCCACGATGTTGGCAACAATTTCACGGCCAACCTCGTTTTTCGCAGTATTAATGATTGGGAAGGAAACTACCTTGAAATTACCAGCTGGCTGTCTCTTGACCAGGTCGGAGTCGATCAACAGAACGCCACCTTCTTTAAGGTCATGGGAATATTTGTCACAGGCTTCCTGGGTGAGGGCCAGAAGGGCATCCACCACCGTAGCCTTGGGATAATCGATGGGTCCATCGGATACTATTACTTCCGATTTGGAAGCGCCACCGCGGGCCTCAGGGCCATAACTCTGGGACTGAACGGCCTGCTTGCCGTCAAAGATCGAGGCGGCCTCCGCCATGATCACACCGGCCAGGATTAACCCCTGTCCGCCAGCCCCGGAAAATCTGATCTCATAACGTCCAGACATCTGTTATTCTCCTTTACGTGTGATTACTTCGCGGCCTTAGCGCGCTCGATGACTTTAGCATACTCGCTGGTGTACTCCGGTCTTTCCTCTTTGAAGAGAACACCGGTAAGTATCTTACCTTCGAGCTGTTCGGGACTCATCTTTTCTGCGGCTTTAACCGGTACGGCGATGTCCTTGAGATGGTTCATCATTTCCACGACTGACTTGAACTTATTACGACGGCCATAAGTGGTCGGACAGTCATCGAGAATCTCCACAACGGAGAACCCTTTGTGCTGAATCGCCTCGGCAATCAATTTGTCAATCTGGTTAGCGTGGAAAGAAGTTCCACGCGCGACGAAGGTGGCACCGGCGCCAATTGCCAGCTTGGCAATATCAAATGCAGGATCGGGGTTGCCGTAGGGGGTCGTAGATGCCTTGGCTCCAGTCGGAGTTGCGGGTGAGAACTGACCACCGGTCATGCCGTATATCTTGTTGTTCAGAATGATATAGGTCATGTTGATGTTGCGCCGACAGGCATGGATGAAGTGGTTTCCGCCGATGGCAGTACCGTCACCGTCTCCACCTACAAGAATTACGTCCATTTCGGGTTTAGCCATCTTGACACCGGTAGCGAAGGCTGCGGCACGGCCATGGGCTGTATGGAGGGTGCAACAATCCATATAACCGGGAAGGCGGGATGCACAACCGATACCTGAAACGATAGCGGTATTCTTTGTATCAAGACCGACGGTGTCAATGGCACGTATCAGCCCTTTCATCACAATTCCGTGACCGCAACCGGGGCACCAGATATGGGGCAGTTTACCGGGACGGATGTACTTATCGTAATCAAAAGCCATGGTTACTTGACCTCCTTCATCTTATCAACGATCTGACCCGGATTGATCGGCTCGCCATCGACCCGGAAGATACCGAGTACCGGAGCATTCCCTTCGATGCACCCCTTGACAACTCCGTGGCACATACCAAGGTTCATTTCAGGAGTGATGAACGCCTTAACCTTTTTGGAAAGCTCAAGGAGTCGTTCCTCGGGGAACGGCCAGAATGTCTGAAGGCGGAAAAGTCCAGCCTTGACACCGTTCTTACGTGCTTCGTTGACAGCGAATCGAGCAGAACGGGAGGTAGAGCCGTAGGCCACCACAACTATTTCTGCATCATCAACGAGATACTCTTCCCATTTCATGATGTCGGCCTTGTTGGCCTCCACCTTGCGAATCTGACGCTCTTCCTCTGCCTGAACTATCTCTGCCTTGGTGGTCGGGAAACCGTCCTGCATCTTGTTGAGGCCGGTCACATGGTATTTGTAGCCGGAACCGTAAGCAGCAAGAGGAGGCACATCACCAAAACTGGTGTCGTACGGTTTGTATTGTTCAGGAGGAACGGTCGGTGCAGTGCGGTTAATTACTTCCAACTCACCCTGTTCGGGAAAAACGATGCGCTCCCGCATGTGTGCGACGATCTCGTCCGGCATGACCATAACCGGAGTACGATATTTCTCAGCCAGGTTGAAGGCACGGACCATTTCCTCATAGGTCTCCTGAACGGAGGCCGGCACGAGGCAGATCGCCGGATGATCACCGTGGGTACCCCACTTGGCGCACATTACGTCCGACTGGCTCGGTCCGGTCGGCATACCTGTGGAGGGGCCGCCACGCATGACGTTGAAAATGACGCAGGGGATCTCGGCGATACAGCCGTATCCGATCAGTTCCTGCTTGAGAGAAAGTCCCGGACCTGAGGTTGATGTCAGAACTTTCGTCCCAGTCAATGATGCACCGAGAATCGCAGCCATGGCGCCGATCTCGTCTTCCATCTGGATAAACTTCCCGCCAATTTTGGGAAGTTCTGCGGACATCACCTCTGCCACCTCGGTGGAGGGGGTGATCGGGTAACCGGCGAAGAACTTGCAGCCGGCGTAGAGGGCACCCTGAGCTGCAGCTTCATTACCCTGCAAAAAAGCAACTTTCTTTGCCACTTTTAATACCTCCTGTAAAATGTTAAGGTGTTACCTTGATAGCAAAATCGGGGCAACGCAACTCACACTGCATGCACTTGATACAGGCATCCAGGTTCTTTACCGCCGCGACAAAACCCTGCATTTCCAGAACCTTCGTCGGACAGAATTCTACACAGATGTGACACCCCTTGCAGTACTTCTCGATAATCTCGATTGTTGGAAGCTTCTTTTCCATCTAGTTTCGCTCCTTATCTAGGATTAATGCCGTTAGGCAGACAAACTGAGGGAATCTAACACATATTCTCAAGGAATTCAAGCCTGGTTTCAGCCATAAGCCAAACCCGCTCCATAAGACAAAAGAAGGGCAAGTGCCCTTCTTTTGTCTTAACGACAAACTGTGGAGCGGATGGCTATTTCATGCTGCCAACCAGTTCCTTGACAGCTGCAACAGACTTATCCATCATGGCCTGCTCTTCGGCATCAAGTTTGAATTCGATGATCTTCTCGATACCCTTGTCACCGAGCACACAGGGAACGCCGACATAATAGCCGCTGACGCCGAACTCACCCTGCAGATATGCACAGGTCGGCAGTACACGCTTCTGGTCCCTGAGAATTGCTTCAGCCATCGAAATTGCGGCAGAAGCAGGTGAGTAGAAGGCCGAACCGGTCTTGAGGAGGGCAACGACTTCGCCGCCCGCTCCGCGGGTCCGCTTGACCATGGCTTCCATGACTTCTTTAGCCTTAGCTTTGTCTTTATACTTCTGCTCAAGAAGCTCCATGACCGGAATACCGCATACGCTGGTGTAGCGGACGAGGGGAACCATATCATCACCATGACCACCAAGAGTCACAGCGGTAACGTCTTTCACGGAGACACCCAGTTCCCATGCAATGAATGCGGCAAAACGGGAGGAGTCAAGAACGCCTGCCTGGCCCATGACGCGATTGTAGGGGAAACCGGTAATCTGCTGGCAAAGGGTAACCATTGCGTCAAGCGGGTTAGAGATGACGATGACAAAGGAATTGGGGGCGTGCTGCTTAATTCCTTTGGCTACCTCGGTCATGATCTTGGAGTTGGTTGCAATGAGATCGTCACGGCTCATCCCGGGCTTACGGGGAAGACCTGCAGTAACGATGACCACATCCGCACCTTCGATGTCTTTATAGTCGTTAGTACCCTTCAGGTTGATATCGAATCCATCCACAGGGCCGACTTCTGCGATGTCGAGCATTTTACCCTGGGGCAGCCCCTCTACGATATCGAACATTACCACATCACCCAGTTCCCTGAGAGCGCAGAGCTGAGCCAACACGCCACCGATCTGTCCACCACCGATTAATGCAATCTTCTTTCTGGCCATGGTATTCCTCCTTCAATAGATTTATTTGTTTCCTATTCCTTATGCGATAGCATCTACTATTGCATTTAAGGTTGCGCTTGGACGCATTGCCTTTTCCGTCTTGGCAGGGTCCGGCATATAGTAACCGCCGATATCCTGGGGTTTACCCTGGGCACCGATCAGCTCTTCATTGATTTTCGCTTCATTCGCCTGGAGCTGCTGCGCTACCTTGGCAAACCGTGCAGCCAGGTCCTTGTCTTTTGTCTGAGCAGCCAGTGCCTCGGCCCAGTACATTGCGAGATAGAAATGGCTGCCCCTGTTGTCAATCTGGCCGACTTTGCGAGCCGGGTTCTTGTTGTTCTCAAGGAACTTGCTGTTTGCCTGATCAAGGGTATCTGCGAGAAGCTGAGCTTTTTCATTTTTGAAGGTATTTGCCAGGTGTTCCAGCGACACTGCAAGAGCCAGGAATTCACCGAGCGAATCCCAGCGGAGGTACCCTTCCTGCACAAACTGCTGCACATGCTTGGGAGCCGAACCGCCTGCACCTGTCTCAAACAGACCACCACCGGCCAGAAGAGGAACGATGGAGAGCATCTTGGCGCTGGTGCCCAGTTCGAGAATCGGGAACAGGTCAGTCAGGTAATCCCTCAAGGCGTTGCCGGTTACGGTTATGGTATCCTTACCGTCTTTTGCTCTCTGACACGTGTAAAGCATCGCGTCGCATGGCTCCATGATCTGAATATCAAGACCTTTCGTGTCATGGTCCTTAAGATACTTGTTCACCTTTACGATCATCTGGGCATCGTGGGCCCTGTTTTTGTCCAGCCAGAATATGGCCGGTGCACCGGTTGCCCGTGCACGGTTCACTGCAAGCTTGACCCAGTCCTGTATCGGCAGGTCTTTGGCCTGACAACCACGCCAGATATCGCCTTCCTCAACGGTGTGCTGCATCAGCACCGCGCCGGACTCATCAACTACGCGAACAGTACCGTTTGCCGGCACCTTGAAGGTCTTGTCATGGGAACCGTACTCTTCGGCTTTCTGCGCCATGAGACCGACATTGGATGTTGAACCCATGGTGGTCGGATCGAACTGTCCGTTCTTCTTGCAGAAATCGATACATACCTGATACCACCTTGAATAACATCTGTCAGGGATCACGCATTTCACATCGTGAAGCTTGCCATCTGTTCCCCACATCCCGCCGGAATCACGGATAACAACCGGCATGGAGGCATCGATGATGATGTCGTTACTTGCATGGAGGTTGGTAATCCCCTTGTCGGAATCCACCATCGCGAGAGAAGGTCTCTTTTTGTACGTCTCCTGGATATCCGCTTCGATTTCTGCCCGCTTGGCTTCAGGCAGTTTCTGGAGTTTCAGGTACAGATCGCCCAGTCCGAGATCCGGGTTGACACCCAGTTCTTTGAAGGTAGCTGCATGCTTCTCAAAAACTTCCTCAAAAAAGACAGAAACAAAATGACCGAACATGATCGGATCGGAGATCTTCATCATGGTGGCCTTGAGGTGCACCGAGAACAGAACACCCTTTGCCTTGGCATCTTCGATCTGTGCTTCGATGAATTTGCGCAGGGCACGTACATTCATGAATGTCCCGTCAAAAACTTCACCGGCCAGGAGGGGCAATTTCTCTTTCAGTACCGTAACTTTCCCGGCCTGATCAACAAACTCAATTCTCACATTACCGGCTTTATCCATGGTAATGGACTTTTCGTTTTCATAAAAATCACAGCAATCCATCCACGATACGTGGGTCTTGGAGTCAGGACTCCAGGCGCCCATCTTGTGCGGGTGCTTTTTGGCGTATTCCTTAACAGCCTTGGCCGATCTTCTGTCGGAGTTGCCTTCTCTCAGGACAGGATTTACGGCACTCCCCAGACACTTGGCATACCGTGCGTGAAGCGTTTTTTCTTCGTCCGTTTTCGGCTCCTCGGGGTAATCGGGAAGTTTGTAACCTTTCTCCTGCAATTCCTTAATAGCGGCCTTCAACTGGGGAATTGAAGCACTTACGTTGGGCAGCTTGATGATATTGGCCTCGGGCTTCTGAGTGAGTTCGCCCAGTTCAGCCAGATAATCCGGCATTTTCTGACTCTCCGTCAGATAGTCGGGAAAGTTTGCGATAATTCTGCCTGCAACAGAAATATCTCTTGTTTCAACGACAACGCCTGCGGCCTTTGTAAAGGCATTGACGATAGGGAGTAAAGAGTATGTTGCCAGTGCGGGTGCTTCATCGATTTTCGACCAAATAATCTTTGCTGTTTGTGTCGTCATGTTCTCTCCTTAGTTTTTTTTGCCAGCACACCAGAGGCCCGCGAAGGGATAGTTACGTCTAGCCGCCCCTCTCAATGCATTCCTTTGCCGACTGAGTACTGTTGTCATATCCGTAAGCCATTCAAGACATCTCAAGATACTTCCGCTACACTACGTCAATATATAACTTCACGCAAAACAACCTGTTTCATGGGAATATACCAAGGTGGGAATTTTGTATACAGTATACAAAACAGTCTGGGCTGTCAAGAAAAATGAGTGAGAATATTTTATTAATTCAGCATAGTAAGAGACATTGCGCTACAGGCGGGGCGTTCGACAGCGGGTATATTAATGAAGTGGTTTAGTCTGGGCGAAACGACGTGCTTCCTGAATATCCTCACGAGACACATTACGTGGAATACGCAATACCTGGCCAGGCCATATATGACGGGTATCGCTTATCTGGTCGCGATTTGCCCTGTAAATGAGAGGCCAGAGGTTTGCTTCGTTATAGACATCCTGGCGGGATGCAATCTGGGGGAGTGATTCACCACGTTTTACGGTGTGATAGGCGGGAAGCGGTTTTTCACGCTGCTGACGAGCTTTTTCGGCCTTTTTTCGTGCCACTTCCGCAGCTTCGGCAGCGGCTTCAGCTTCTTCACGGGCTTTTGCCAGCCTGATTTGTTCTGCTAATTGGGCTGCCTTGCGTTCACGCTCCCTCTTTTCAGCGTCAGCCCTTAAACGTGCCGCTTCAGCCCGCCGTTGCTGTTCAGCAGCAAACTCAGTTTCAAGCCGTTTCCCCTTATCCAGAACAAGGAGGTACTGGCGCTCGGCATCCGCGGTATTTCCGGAATTAGCCGACTTGTCCCCCTTCAACATGGCATCTTCCAGGGTTCTATACTCTGTGGGGAATACCCTGTCTACCCCGTCAAGCCTGACCCGGTCATATACCAGTCGTGCCTCCTGGCGCCAACGAGGCACGACTGGCGCGCAAGCAGCTATAACCAGCACGAGAGCGACGATAAAAGCAACTTTCCCGCTCATCAGTTCCTCACAGGCATGATTACTTCGCAGCCAATCTGAGCCCCAACTCCTTCAACTGCCTGGCATCTACCGATGAAGGCGCTTCAGACATCAGACAGGCTCCTTTCTGCGTTTTCGGGAACGCTATAACGTCTCGAATTGAATCACTGCCGGTAAGAAGCATGATCAGGCGGTCCATGCCGAAGGCGATCCCGCCGTGGGGGGGAGTTCCATACTCGAGCGCATCCAGCAGGAATCCGAATTTCGAACGTGCATCCTCTTCGGATAGTCCGAGCATCTTGAACATGAGAGACTGGATCTTCTCCTGGTGAATCCTTATGCTGCCGCCGCCGATTTCATTGCCGTTCAACACCAGGTCATAGGCCTTTGCACGGCAACGTCCAGGGTCGGATTCGACATAGGCAAGATCTTCGTCCATGGGAGCGGTGAAGGGATGATGCACCGCCGACCAGCGTTTATCCTCCTCATCCCATTCAAGGAGGGGAAAGTCCGTAATCCAGACAAAATTGAAGACGTCTTTATCCAGAAGACCCAACAGATTGGCCAGATGATTCCGCAGTTTGCCGAGAGAATCGTTGACGACTTTAGGCTTGTCGGCAACAAAAAGAAGCAGATCCCCCTCTTCCGCTGCAAACATCTTGTCCATTGCGGTTATTTCCTCAGCAGAGAAGAACTTAGCGATGGGAGATTGCCACCCCTCCGCCGTCACCTTGACATAGGCGAGGCCCTTGGCACCGTAAATCTTCGCAAAATCAGTAAGGGCATCAATCTCTTTGCGAGACATGCCGCCGCACCCCTTGGCGTTGAGTCCCTTGACGATCCCTCCTCCTGACACCACATCCGCAAAGACCTTGAACCCCGCTCCCTTCACGATTTCAGACAGCTCCACCAGTTCCAGACCGAACCGCAAGTCGGGATTGTCTACACCGAAACGGCGTATTGCCTCAGCATAGGTCATACGCGGGACAGGAAGCGACACGTTCACACCTTTTGCTTCATTGAATATGGTGGCAATCAATCCTTCCATGATCGTGATGATATCCTCCCGGTCAATGAACGACATTTCGCAGTCTATCTGGGTGAACTCTGGTTGCCGGTCGGCACGCAGGTCCTCATCGCGGAAACAGCGGACAATCTGGAAGTAACGGTCATAGCCGGATACCATCAATATCTGTTTGAAGAGTTGGGGGGACTGGGGAAGTGCGTAGAAATCACCGTTACTGATCCGAGACGGAACCAGGAAGTCCCGGGCACCTTCAGGGGTTGATTTCGTTAGAAAAGGAGTTTCCAGTTCAAGAAAACCGTTATTGGTCAGGTAGTGTCGTGTAACCTGGGCTACCTTTGACCTGAGAATGAGATTCTGCTGCAGCACAGGACGACGCAAATCAAGATAGCGATGCTTGAGACGAAGATTTTCAGCGACGTCCACATATTCATCGAGGGTAAAGGGGAGTGCCTTGGAACGATTGAGGAGTCTGCACTCGCTCACCACTACCTCAACCTCACCGGTCTTCATGTTTGGGTTGACGGTTCCTTCCGGGCGATGAATCACTTTCCCCTTGACTGCGACGACAAATTCATTACGAAGCAACTCGGCTTTTTTGTGTGCCTCCGCATTCTGGTCTGGATCAAACACTACCTGGGCAAGGCCCTCCCGGTCCCTCAGGTCGATGAAAATGAGACCGCCGTGATCACGACGCCGCATGACCCAGCCCATGAGGACCACTTCCCGTCCGATATCCTTGCTCGTCAACGCTCCGCAATAGTGGGTTCTTTTCCAGTCACCAAGAAAATCTATCATCAACTCGACCTCCGATGTTTATAAAATGAATCGGGACAGTATACTCAAAATAACCTGCTGCTTCAAGAACTAAAGGCGATACAACAGAATAATAGGATAAAACCGGTTGTACAACGTAAAGCCGTACATAAAAACAGCCCACCAGAATTCACTGGCAGGCTGTTTACGAACATCTCAACTGGATGAGTTATTTATACTCGGGCATCTCATCAAACTGAAGGTATTTATAGATCTCTTCCTTCTTCGGTTCGATTTTCTCTTTATAGGCAGCGAAATACTCGGCAGGCTTCGGCAACTTGCCCATCAGCGCTGTCACCGCACCCAACTCGGCAGAACCGAGATATACTTTGGCGCCGTTACCGATACGATCGTCGAAGTTACGTGTCGAGGTGGAGAACATATTTACTCCATCGGGAACACGTGCCTGATTACCCATGCAGAGCGAGCAACCAGCTATTTCAATCCGTGCACCGAAAGCGCTGTAGACTGAGAAATACGCCTCACCCTTGAGCTGGGTCTGATCCATACGGGTTGGAGGGCAGATCCAGGTGCGGACATCGGGATTGAACTTGCTACCACGCCAGATCTCGGCAGCGGCGCGGAAGTGACCGATATTGGTCATGCAGGAACCGAGGAACACGTCCTGAATCTTGGTGCCGGCCACCTCGGAGAGCAGCTTGACATCATCAGGGTCATTCGGGCAGGCCAGAATCGGCTCCTTGATGTCCTTGAGATCTATCTCGATTACCGCGGCATACTCAGCGCTCTTGTCAGCCTTCAGCAGGGTCGGGTTCTTGAGCCACTTCTCGACATCCTTGATACGCTTGGCCAGGGTTTTCTTATCCTGATACCCTTCGGCAATCATCTTCTTCATCAGTGCGACGTTGGAGCGCAGGTACGTGGCAACCGACTTTTCCGACAGCTGAATGCAACCGGCCGCAGCAGAGCGCTCGGCAGCCGCATCGGTCAACTCGAAACCCTGTTCCACGGTCAGTTCGGGCAAACCTTCCATCTCGAGGATGCGGCCGTTGAAGATGTTAACTTTGTTCTTCTTGGGAACGGTCAGTAAGCCCTGCTTGATTGCCCAGTAAGGGATCGCGTTGACAGCGTCGCGCAGGGTGATGCCCGGGTTGAATTTGCCCTTGAAGCGTACCAGAACGGACTCTGGCATATCCAGCGGCATGAAGCCCATGGCGCCGGCAAAGGCGACCAGGCCGGAACCGGCAGGAAAGGAAATGCCGATGGGGAAACGGGTATGGGAGTCACCGCCGGTGCCGACCGTGTCGGGCAGCAGCAGGCGGTTCAGCCATGAGTGAATGACGCCGTCGCCGGGGCGCAATGCAACACCGCCGCGCTCGGCGATGAAGCCAGGCAGGTTTTTGTGCATCTTGACGTCAGCCGGCTTCGGATAGGCGGCAGTGTGGCAGAAGGACTGCATGAACATCGGGGCCTGGAACTTGAGACATGCCAGTTCTTTCAGTTCGTCAGCAGTCATCGGGCCGGTGGTGTCCTGGGATCCGACCGTAGTCATTTTGGGCTCGCAGGCGGTGCCAGGGAGTATCCCTGCCACGCCGCAGGCCTGGCCGACCATCTTCTGAGCCAGGGAGAAGCCCTGTTTAGCCTTGGGAACAGGGTTAACCGGCAGGGTGAAAACAGTGGTCGGCTTGAGGCCCAGGGCCTTGCGGGCCTTGTCGGTCACGGCACGGCCGATGATCAAGGGAATACGGCCACCGGCACGGAACTCGTCGGGAACCGTATTGGGGCTGATGGTCAGCTTGGAAAGCTCTTTTTTGCCACTTTCATCGGTAATGACACCTTTCTTGGTGTCGATCACAATCACGTCGCCGGTTTTCATGCCGGTCACGTCAGCTTTCAATGGCAGGGCACCGGAATCCTGG
The DNA here is from genome assembly GCA_003574885.1 of Geobacter sp. Taxonomy (GTDB): domain Bacteria; phylum Desulfobacterota; class Desulfuromonadia; order Geobacterales; family Geobacteraceae; genus Geomobilimonas. The sequence continues at coordinate 358,307 of PJFC01000002.1, read as the reverse complement.
GCGGTGTTAAAGAAGATCGGGGCAATAACGCCGCCGATTATCACACCCGCGGTCTTTTTGTTGGGGACACAGGGTATTTCGTCGCCTATATGCCAGAGAACACTGTTACAGGCCGATTTACGGGAAGAACCGGTACCGACAACGTCACCCACGAAGGCAACCTGGAAGCCGTCCTTGCGAAACTTGGCAATGGTATCGAGCCCCCCCTTGAAGCGGGTTTTCCCCATGGCCAGTGCATGGAGCGGGATGTCGGGACGGCTCCATGCATCACCGGCCGGGGAGAAATCGTCAGTATTGATCTCACCGTCAACCTTGAAAACCTTTACCTTGATCTTTTCGGGTACCCCTTTGCGGGAGGTGAACCACTCAGCATCGGCCCATGACTTGAGAACCTTGGCAGCAGCAGCATTCTTTGCTTTCGCCAGAGCGGCAACCTCGTCGAAGGCATCATACACAAGGGTGATACCACACAGAGCCTTGGCTGCATCATCAGCAAGAGCCTTGTCCTTGAGTGCGCCAACGAGCGGCGCAACGTTGTAACCACCGATCATGGTGCCCAGGATTTTGATTGCGTCCTTGGGTGTGACGAGCGGCGATTTGATCTGTCCGGTAACCACACCGGCAAGAAACTCGGCTTTTACTTTGGCAGCAGGATCAACACCGGGGGAGACCCGATCGGTAAGGAGACTCAGAATGAATTTCTCTTTCCCCTTGGGCGGTTTCTGCAGAAGTTTACACAGTTCGGCGGTCTGCTCCGGTGTAAGCGGCAGTGCCGGGATGCCTTGGGATGCCCTTTCTTTCTCATGCTGCAGATAAGCTTCGATCATGCGGTAACCCCTCCTGTTTATTGGTATGGCGCGACTACAAAACTAATCAGTGACGAAGAAACCCATCAATTTCATTAAGAACACATAGTTGAAAAGCGTATACTGTATACATTTTTTCCGTTCATTTGTCAATTGCTTATGTTGCCATCCACCCAACATTGTTTGCAGTTTTTAATGCATATCTAGCGCGGATTGCCTTGTTAATGGTATGTGACGGGGAGCTGACAGGAGAAGTGGGAAAGGAACCGGCCATGGATTCGGGGGAACACTTCCATGGCCGGTTAGAGGTAATACATTTGATGGGATTACGGAGTATAGGTAGAATTGTCAAAGGCCAGAAGTGGAAACATGATAAATCCGAAGAAGCAGAGGAGCACCCCGTAGAGCGGGCCTTTGTCAAATTTCTGGGCCAGGGAGAGACAGGCAAGCAGATAGAAGATGAGCCCGATGAGCGGCACAAATGCGATGATCAGGAACCACCATCCGGGCTTACCGGCTATAAGGATCAGGACATACAGATTATATATGGGAATTATCGACTTCCAACCCGCCTCCCCTGCCTTTTCAAACACTCGCCACATGGAGGCTAGCATAATTATGACCAAAAGGAGTGGCACGAGAAGAGCAGTCATACCAAAGCCCATACCGGCAGCCTGCGACACGGCAGAGGGAGCCGGCACTACAGGATTAGTTACCGGTTGTGGTGGCTGCTGCACACTGCCAACGTTTGTGGTCGAGGAAGACAGGCCGGTTTGAGCAGGCGTTGAAGGGGTATTGACTGTAGGTGCGTGATTCGCGGCCGTGGTTACAGCAGTCGTACCGACCGAACCACCAGCGGGAGCGTTCCCCGTTTTAGGGGAAACTGTTGTCACGAGTGCAGGTTTACCCGTCACAGGCGCAGGTTTGGTTGTCACAGGCGCAGGTTTGGTTGTCCCGGTTGCAGGCGTTGAATTCACCGCAGGCTCGGCCTTCTCAAGCTGCCCTTCCCTGACCTTAACCCGCTTGGTTTTCTTCACCGACCGAGCGCGAAACGTCTTCCTGATATTTACATCTCCCTGGGCGAACTCCAGAAGCACATCCCGATTGACCTTGACGAAGACCGTACTTTTGCTGCGCCAGAATGACTGGCACTGCACAACCGAGCCATCCTTCAGGTAAACATTTGCCGCCATCGCATCAGATACAACGAAAACGACAAGCAGTACGACAAGACACCAAAGCTTTTTCATGGCACAGCCTCCTGACAGAAAGTATGAAATTCAACTGAGAAATAAAAAATGCCACATATACCGGGATTAGTACCGGTACTGGTGGCATTGGGTCATAGAAGAGTGCGCATGGTGATTCATGTGAGCATACCGAGCGCTACCCCGTCAACAGTCAGGGGGACGTCCGCCTGGGTGCCGGCATCCATATTTTTGAGAACAGCCATCCCCCTCGACAGCTCATTCTCTCCGACGATAAGAGTGAAGCGATTTTTGAACTTATCTGACCGCCGCATCTGGCTTTTCAGACTATTCCCCGCGTAATCGATTTCGACTGCAAGCCCACGCTCCTGAAGCGCACACATGAGAGTGAATGCCTTTTGCTGCGCCTGTTCGCCAAGAGCGGCAATAAACAGATCGGGACGCTTCCGGAACTCCCGGTCTGCCAGAAGCAGGGCTACCCGTTCCACACCCATCGCAAAACCGATACCAGGCAGAGAAGGCCCTCCAAGGTCGGAGATCAGTCCGTCATAACGGCCACCTGCTGCCACTGCGCTCTGGGCACCCAGGAGACTGGTCACCAGTTCGAAGGTTGTACGGGTGTAATAATCAAGACCTCGAACCATGCGCGAATTGATGGTGTAAGTCGTACCGACCAGATCCAGATGGTGGCGGACAGCGCCGAAATGCGTTTCACACTCCCCGCAGAGATGGTCGAGTACCGACGGTGCGTTAGCGGTCGCCTCCTTGCAGCCGGCAGCCTTACAGTCGAGAGACCGAAGAGGGTTGGTCTCCAGTCTTCGCTTGCAGTCATCACAGAGTTTATCGAGTCTGGCGAGGAGGAACTCCCTGAGGGCATCTCGGTATGCAGGCCGACAGACGGGACAACCAAGGGAGTTAATTTCCAGAGAAGGTTCCTCCAGGCCGAGTTCGGCAAAAAAGTGACAGAGCATGGTCAGAACCTGGGCGTCAACCTTGGGATCATAAACGCCGGTCACTTCGGCGCCAATCTGGTGAAACTGGCGATAACGCCCTTTCTGCGGGCGTTCATAGCGAAACATTGGCCCCATGTAATAGAGCTTGGCAACCGGATCAGCCGCATAAAGCTTATGTTCGATGAAGGCGCGCATCACCGATGCCGTCCCCTCCGGTCGCATGGTCACGCAATTTTCACCCTTGTCGACAAAAGAGTACATCTCTTTTTCAACTATGTCGGTGGCATCTCCGATTGAACGACTGAAAAGCTCCGTTTTTTCAAGAATTGGTACCCTGATTTCGGCAAAACCATACAGCTCAAATACACGGCGGGCCGTTGCTTCGATATGCTGCCATTTCTCCACCTCACCGGGGAGAATGTCATTAAACCCCTTGATGCCGTTAATTGCCACGTTCGTTACGCTCCTTCACCGCTCGATACTATTCCGCGCTGCGCGGAGAAATATTGAAAACCCTGTTTTTCCCGCTGGCTTTTCCGTGGTACATGGCCCGATCAGCAAGATCAAGCAGTTCGGTTTTGGTCTTCGCATCGTCCGGAAAGCAGGAGTACCCGAGACAGGCCGTAAGCTTGATGGCATACCCATCGGCAGCCAGGAAATCATTGGTCTCTATGGAACGGCGGATACGCTCGGCGACGGTGGCAGCACCCGACATCCCCGTCTCCACCAGTATGATGGTGTACTCGTCGCCACCGTAACGAATGACAGTATCCACTTCGCGGACCGATTTCGTGAGCAGGGTTCCCACTTCCTTGAGCACCTTGCTCCCGACCAGGTGGCCATGGGTATCATTAACATTCTTGAAAAGATCGAGGTCGAGGAACAATACCGACAGGTTCGAACCGTAACGTTCGGCGCGCTTCAACTCCCTGTCGAGAACGACCTCGAGAAAACGGTAATTGAAGAGTCCTGTAAGTTCGTCTATATAGAGAAGGTTTTTTGCACTGGTAAAACGGGCTGCGTTTTCAAAAGCCAGGGATGACTGATCAAGAAGGAAATTGAGGTTTTTGTAATTGATATCGGCAGGGAAATCCTGTCCAGCATCATTAAAGAATATGACAACACCCTGCAGAACATTCTTGAACCGGATCGACAGGATGATAGCTTTATCGATACCCTCAGCCGTATCGTCTTTAAGCACGGGACCTACTGGCATAAAGTTGGAAATGCGAACGAAATTTTCCGCATTTTCGTCATGTACATCAAAACCTGCAAGAGCCGCGTCTCCCAACAGAGGACCGGCTGAGTCACTTACCCCCCGTACCTCTCTCAGTTCAAGCATATCCGATTTATCAAGAAAATAGGAGACCCCGCGGGAAAGGCCGATCTCCTTTGCCAGTGCATCGACAACTAGTGAGTGGAGACGGTCCATGTCGAGACAGTTGGCGATGGTCTGACTTACCCGGAGCAGGTTCACGAGTTCTTTCAGTTCGAGGTTTTCGTTCAGAAGGTGGCGCTGTTCAATGCAATGAGCCACGGCATGCTTCAGTTCTTCGTGATTGATCGGCTTGACAAGATAATCCCGGGCACCGTTTTTGAGGGCATAGACAGCAGTTTCAAGGTTTCCGTGACCAGTAACCAGAATAACTTCAATGGCAGGGTCCTTCTGTTTGACACTTGTTAGGATATCGAGGCCCGAGACATCCCGCATGACAACATCGGTCACCACCACGTGGAAATTCCGCTGCTCGAGTTTTTTCAACGCCTCCTCACCGGACAGGGCAACTTCCACGTCATAACCCTCTCCGCGAAGGAGATCGGAAAACACTTCCCGGAAAAAGCTGTCATCCTCTACGACAAGAATTCTTTCCATGCAGCAGTTCTCCTGGAATTTAAAAAAATAGACGTAATTATATGGACGGTATTGATACCGACTGGACAAATTATCAGATTATTTGGAAGCGTGTCAATTAAAATGCCTTGTCATTGGCGTAATCACGACACCCTCCCCCTGGGGACCACACTCCATTTCAATGGTACCTTCCCTGTCGGTCCTGAAAACCTTGCTACCATTTCGTTCGAGGGTTGCCAGAGACTCTGACGCGGGGAGATGGAAACTATTGTCGAAACCGGCTGATATAACAGCAAAACGTGGAGCCGCGGCTGTTATGAACGGTGTGGATGACGAGAATCTGCTCCCGTGGTGAGCAACCTTGAGGACGGTGCACTGTACAGCAGCATGCCGTCTGAGCAGATCTTCTTCCGCTACGGCACCGATGTCTCCGGTAAACAGGATCGACGTTGTTCCCGCTACCAGACGAAATACGAATGAATCATTATTGGTGCCACCGGAAAACCCCTCACCTCGCCCGCCGGAAGCTGGTGACGGAGCAAGTGGTTCAATAACAGCACCACCTATGGTAAATGGCTTGGAATCCGCGGTAACAATCCTTGTCCGCACCTTCCTCGCGACAATGATTCCCTTCAAAAGGGCATAGTCTGGAGACTCACCGCTCCCTCCCACCTCCCAGAATTCGCCAACCTTGAAGTTTTTCGCCACGAAGACCAACCCTTGACAATGGTCGGGATGGGGATGGGTCAACACCAGGTAATCGATAGTCGATACCCCCATCTTCCAAAGGGCCGGGGCGATGAGCCGTTCTCCCACGTCAGACGTCCCTCCCCGTGGATTTCCCCCGCCGTCCACCAGCATCGTTTCACCACCTGGAAACCGGATGAGCGTGGCATCACCCTGACCGACACTGAGAAAACTGATTCGCAGTTTTCCGGCACCGGGGTCGGGGAGGAAGAAGAGATGTATGACAAGGGCGATCGTCAAAAATATCGCACCCCAGTTCCTCAACCGGCGACGGGGAACAAACGTGAACACCGTCAAGGTGGAATAGAACAGCAAGAGATCGATCCGGTCTGGATTGATGAATGTCCCGACAGGGATCCTGGCCAGATGGTGGATAAACCAGTCCGACAGAGTTACCAGCGATGCAGCTCCCGCCAGAAGCAGCTTTGCCAGGAACGGAGCTAAATAGACAAACGGCAGAGCTGAAAATCCGAGAACCACTGCGCCGTATCCCATGAGCGGCACGATGATGAAATTGCTTACGAGGCCCGTCAGGGAAACCCGGTGGAAATAATAGGCGACAGGAATGAGAGTAACCAGGGTTGCGGCGACGGAAACGAAGAAAAAGAGAAGTGTTTTCTCCCCTATTCCGTTCATCCTGTCGGCAAAAGGCTGACTAAAGAGAGGCGTTAATACGAGTATCCCCCATATGGCTAGAAAGGAGAGCTGAAACGATATTTCAAAAATTGCGGACGGGTTTATTCCGAGAATGACCAATGCCGCCAAGAGTAGTGAATTGATCGGATCGGTTTCTCTTTGAAGCGCAAGGGCCAGTACATACACGGCTATTGTAATGACAGATCGTGCGGTTGCGGGCGCTGCTCCGGAGAGGAATAGATAGAACAAAAGCACCGGCAGCGTAAGGAGGAAAAGGGTACGGCGCAGGTTCAGATGAAGCATGAGAAACTCCGAACTGCGGGCCGCAAAGAACAGTGACTGAAACAGGAAAAGCGCTATAATGCCGACATGAAAGCCGGATATGGAGAGAATGTGGTTGACGCCGCTTCTCGTATACGCGTCCTCCAGTTCCCGGGGAACACCTCCCCTGTCTCCCAGCAGCAAGGCCTTGAGTATGCCGCTTTCCGGCTGTGAGACGGTGGCATCAACAAAAAGCCCGAGACGGCGCGCAACTGCGTCTATCCGTTGCTGAAGGGGATAGTCGGCTCCGCGTTCCATCAGAATTATGTCTTTGCCAGTCTGAGCAAAGCCAGTAGCAAAGATATCCCTGTATGCCAGATACCGGGGGTAGTCAAACTCACCGGGGATACCGTACGTACGCGGTCTTTTGATACGGGCACGGCACCGTACCCGGTCGCCGGTCAAAATATCGCCTATATCACCATCTACAAAAAGAAGAAGTTTCCCGTGCGAGGGCAGGGATGAACGCTCATCGTATCGGCGTTCCGCCTGGAGAAGCAACCTGAACCCCCTATCGGTCGTTTCGGGGCGCGCAACGACTATTCCTTCCACGACGACAGGTTCGCGAGAATCCAGTTGAGCGATATGAGAGGAAGGGAGTTCAGGATGGAGGTAAGGCTGAAGGGCATGATTGCCAACGAGAAAAAAGGGGATGAAAAGGACGATCTGAAAGATCAGCCTGCGGGCATAGATCGATGCAATCAATGTAACAGCCAGAAGCGGAAGCAAGTAGAGTTCCGATAGACTTACACCGGCAATGCCTGCGGCAACAAGACCAGCTATGAACCCGAGCAAAGGGATCAGAAGAGGACGTTCCATTGACCACCTTGCTCCCTAGGCTCTGATAGAGGGGCATCCACTGTTTCCCCTCCCCTGCCGCCGTGTCCTGCTGTCCAATACCTCCAAGCGCCCCTCGTGATTACAACAATTTAATGTGATATGTATAGCACAACCTGAAGACGTTGCATAGATGCAAGAGCACCGTAACCAGTGTTTGACAACCTTGGCAAAACCGCTACTATTGGAGCAGAATCTCAGGGGGAGAAGAGAAATGAAAAGGTTTGCAAGCTTTTTGCTACTGCTGCTGAGTGTGACAGGCTGTACCCACGCAATCAGTGAGTCGGGTCGGAAGCTTGCCGATCCCGGTATCACATACGGCAAGCTCAGGCTGAATCCGGATAGCTACATTGGCAAGCACGTCATACTCGGCGGCAAGATTGCCGCCGTCAGAAATGCGCAGGATGGAGCAACCCTTGAAGTGGTCCAGATGGATCTGGACTGCAGTTTATACCCCCAAGATATCATGGTCACAGGAGGCCGCTTCCTCGCCACCAGCCCCGGCATCCTCGACCGGATGATCTATGCGCCGGGGCGTCTCGTTACTATTCTGGGTGAGATCAAGGGGGAAAAGACCGGCATGATGGACGAGGTCGAATACAGCTATCCGGTAGTGGCCATCAGGGAAATCCATGTCTGGCGTGGCTCCGGCCTAGATCAAGTATATTCCGCCCCCTCCCCCTATAATTACGGCTACGACACCGGCCCCGCCCCGTTCCGCCCATCCGGGCAACCTATGTTCAAATGATTTCAGCACGCAGAAAAGGCGGGGTGCTCCCCGCCTTTTTTATCAATTATAATTGTTGGGAAAGAACCGTTTCCTAAGTACACTAGTACGTGGACGCTACCGGCGATGCGGGTAGTTGTTGTTACAAAAAGACCCATTTCAGATTTTCGGCTATCTCTGAAATGGGTCTTTAAGTTAACTATCCACACTTGCTGAAATTCAGTGCCATGTAAAAGCTTACGCTACCCCATCATCATATCCATCAGCCGGAACCCCTCCTCCAGAACGAGGCCGGTCTTTCGCGCCTCATCTTCGTCGTACCCGGCGACACCAGGTTTTTCAGTTTCCTCGCCGCTATACAGGATGAACGGAACCGGATCGGAAGTGTGGGTCATGAGCCGTAACGGCGTCGGGTGGTCCGGGGTGCAGAGGATACGGTACTCGCCGAACTGGCGGATTCCTTCCAGGATCGGTCCCACGACCAGCGCATCGAAATCCTCGATCGCTTTAATCTTGTGATTCAGGTTGCCACCATGGCCCGCCTCGTCGGGAGCCTCCACGTGAAGATAGACGTAGTCATGGTTCTGAAGGGCTGCCAACGCTGCTTCGGCCTTGCCGTTGTAATTGGTGTCAATGTATCCCGTGGCACCGGGCACCTTTATGATGTCAAGACCGGCATAGATGCCTATGCCGCGAATCAGGTCAACCGCCGAAATGACAGAACCGCTGAGGCCGAACCGATGCTGGAAAGTCTCCATGCGGGGAGAACGGCCGTGCCCCCAGAGCCAGATGGAGTTTGCCGGCGATTTCCCCTCCTCCAGACGTTGTATATTTACGGGGTGCCTCTTCAGGACCATCTGGGAAGATGTCATCAGGGCGATGAGTTTATCGGCGCCTTCTCCCTGGGGAAGATGGTCAAGGATGCTCTTGCCGGTTATATCGTGGGGAGGGGTTGCCGTTAACTTGTCACTGCCGTTACGCCAGACGAGAAGGTGCCGGTATCCGACGCCGGGATAGAAATGGAATTCGTCATTCCCCAGCTGTCGCTGAAGCTCCTCAATAAGCTGCCGGCTTTCATCAGTCGAAATATGGCCGGCCGAATAATCCTGCATGATGAGGGTGGTCCCTTGGGGGCTGAGTGTTACCAGATTAATCCGGAACGCCACGTCGTCGCTCCCCAGTTCCACGCCCATGCTGGCGGCTTCGAGGGGAGAACGGCCGGTATAGCAACTACGCGGGTCATAGCCGAACACCGACAGGTTGGCCACGTCGCTGCCGGGGGGAAGTCCGGCAGGAACCGTTTTTGCGAGACCGAGCCGGCCGCGCTTTGCCATGTAATCCATATGGGGGGTTTTTGCGGCCTGGAGGGGAGTCTTGTCCCCCAACTGGGGTATTTTCTCGTCTGACATGCCGTCACCGAGCAGTACGATGTATTTCATACGAACAAAAGTCCTTTCGAGATAATTTTGTTTCCGATGAGCTGATTGTGATAGATCTTAAAACCTTATCCGCGGGGGTGAAACTCCTCATGGAGCCGCTTCAACCGTTCCCGCGTAACGTGAGTATATATCTGGGTAGTGGACAGATCGGCATGGCCGAGCATCATCTGGACGCTGCGCAGGTCCGCCCCGTTCTCCAGCAGATGGGTGGCGAAGGAATGACGGAGGGTGTGGGGAGAAATATTCTTGAGTATCCCTGCCTCAGCCGCCCGTTTCTTGATGATGTTCCAGAACGCCTGCCTGCTCATGGGGGCCCCTAAACGGCTCAGAAAAAGATACGAGCAGTCCCCTCTCCGGTCAAGAGAATTCCTGGCACTTCCCGTAAATTCCCGCAAGGCATTGCGCGCCGATTCCCCGAGAGGTACGAGCCGTTCCTTCGACCCTTTTCCCATGGTGAGGAGAAACCCGGCATCAAGATTTACGTCACGCACCTTGAGGCCGACCAGTTCCGACACCCGCAAACCGGTTGCGTAGAGGACTTCCAGCATGGCCCGGTCCCGCACCGGCAGCCAGCCGTCACCTGCCGGTGCGGCGAGGAGTCTCTCCACCTCTCTCCCGCTCAGGACCGACGGCAGTTTGCTCACAACCTTCGGCGCTTCGATGATGGAAGTAGGGTTAGTATCAACGTACTGTTCTACAAGAAGGAAACGATGGAACATACGGATAGCCGACAGTGCTCTGGCCCGGCTGCGGGGGGCAAGACCGGCATCTTTTTGCCGGACTATGAAGGCCGCCACGTCAAGCGAACGGATCCTGTCGACCGCCGTGCACCCCTCTGCCGCCAGAAATTCGAGATAGGTCCCGATGTCCCGGCTGTATGCCTCGATGGTGTGCGCGGCCAGCCCCTTTTCCACCAACAGGTAATTAAGGAACAAATCCAGGTAGTGGTGCATGCATCACTCTTCGATAGCGGCCAGGAGCCGTGACTTTATCTCCTCCAGCTTATCCGGATTGGTCACTTTATGTCCGAAAATATCCTTCACATAGAATACGTCCGCCACCTGGTCCACCTTGGTTGAAATCTTGGAAACACCGATGTAGAGCCCCATTACCGTGAGTGAACTGGTAATCCGGTATAACAACCCGACCTTGTCGTGGGTGTACACGTCAATGACCGTGTAATCCTCCGAAACCTCGTTGTCGATATCAACACGGGACGGGAAACGGGGCTTGGGTCGGTCCGCCAGCAACGTAGGTCTCTGACGCTTCTCCACAAGTACTCCCACATCGATTTTGCCTGTCAGGACCCTGAGCATGTCTTCTTCGACTTTTTTCCACCTGCCAGCGTCGTCGATGACAAATCCCTGGGGGGAATTGACCTGGAGCACGTCGAGCGCCTTGCCGTTCCGGCTGGTGTGTATCTGGGCACCAAGAATGTTCATGCCGTTTGCCGCCATCACCCCCGTAATCTTGGCAAAGAGGCCGGGCACATCCAATGTGCAGATGGTGAAGGTGCTGTAATTGCGTTCCATGTCATGATCAACCTGCATCACCATGGTTTGTTCCTGGAGGGAGAGGAGAATACGGACATGATCGGCGACCACCGCCGGAGGATTTGCCAGCAGATGGCGGGTCGTGACGGACTTCAGCTCTTCCTTCACAACGAGCGGCGGATAGTCATTTTCGAGAATTTCAATTACGCTTCGCTTGACCTTTTTGACCCGTTCACTGCTTGCCTCGAAACGGAAATCCCCCCGTTCAAGTACCTGGAATGCCTTCTCGTAGAGCTCCTGGGTAAGAAGCGCCTTCCATTCGGTCCAGACGTCCGGTCCCACACCCTTGATGTCCGCATAGGTGAGCAGGTAGAGCATCTTCAGGTTTTCGCTTTCACCCATCTGCCGGGCAAACTGGATGATCATCTTCTCGTCGTGCAGATCGCGGCGCTGGGCGATGTGGGCAAACAGGAGATGATTCCCCACCAGGAATGCCAGCCGCTCGCTGTCTTCCTTGCTCAAACCCATCCGCCGGGCGATGGTCGGGACCATTGCAGCCCCCTTCTCCGCGTGACCGCCCCCTTCACCTTTCCCCATGTCGTGGAGCAGAACAGCAAGGAACAGAAGTTCCCTCTTGTCAACCTCCTGGGCCAGCTGGGTCAGCAGAGGGAGCTCATCCCGACGTTCCCCTTTCCAGAGCATAAAGAGCTCCTCAACGCAGAACAGGGAATGGATATCCACCGTGTAGATATGGTAGAGGTCGTGCTGCACCTTGCAGAAAATTCGCTCGAATTCGGGGATGAACCGGTTGAGAAGCTCCAGGTGGTGCATCAGTTTGAGGGTTTCGGGGACCCTTTTGTCGTAACGGAGGATGTTGAAGAAAGAGGCATTCACCTCGCGGTTCCGCCGGAACTTGTCATTCACCAGATCGAGGCTGTTCCTGACCAGCCCCTTGACCTTGATATTGAGGGAAACTCCATGCTTCTGGGCATACTCGAAAATTTTCATAAGGCGGGACGGATCTTTTTCGATCACCGTTTCATCGGGGATGACCAGTTCACCCTTGAGGACGTAAAAGCCTTCTCCGACCGGCCGCCGGGAAAAATAGCCCAGCAGTTTACTGGCACCCTCCTCGCGCCAGACGCAGCTGGATATGAGCATGGATGAAAAATGTTCGACCCGCGCTGCATGGAGATAATAATCCCGCATGAACTCTTCAACCGGCAGCACCTTGCCGTTTCCCTTGTATCCCAGGAACTGGGCAAGCTGGGTCTGGGCGCCAAAGGTCAACTGGTCGTTCTTTCTACCGGCAAGGTAATGAAGTTCGTTGCGAAGCCGCCAGAGGTAGTCGAGGGAGTTGTAATAGAGGGACAGGTCGTCTTCCGTCACCACCCCCTTGATGATCAGTTCCTGGGGCTGATCGATCTTGTACTTGATCTTGGCCACCCACATGGCGGAGTGAAGGTCCCGCAACCCACCTTCACTCTCTTTGATGTTCGGCTCAAGGGTGTACACCGTCGAGCCGTACTTCTCCCGCCGTTTACGGACCTCGGCAAGTTTTTCCTTGATGAAGGCATCACTTCCCTTGGAAAGGATCTGGGTCAGCATCACTTTCTGGAAGTTCTTGAACAGAAGACGGCTCCCCCTCAGAAAACGTGCGTCAAGGAGAGCGGTCTTGACCGTCAGGTCGGAACGCGCCATCTCAACACAATCGTTAATGGTCCGCACCGAATATCCCACATCCAGCCGCATGTCCCAGAGGAAATAGAGGAGTTTCTGAGCAATATCCTCAACACGCTGGGAATCGCTGCCACTGTAGAGAAACATGAGATCAATGTCGGAATAGGGGTTGAGTTCCCCGCGCCCGTAGCCGCCGACCGCGACCAGGGTCAGCTGCCCCCGGTCATGCCGGTTCCCGCCGACGTCACGGGTAATGGATGTGAACAGTTTCCTGACCAGGGTGTCGGTCATGGCGGTGATATCTTTCACCACATCGCTGCCACTCGCTCCATCCCGGTGCCTGGCCTTGATTTCCTCGCGGTAATGGGTGAGGAAATGTTTACTAGCAGCCAGATAAAGCGGGCGCTTCTCTTCAAAGGTTGCCCGGCCTGCGTCGCCGGCAGTCTGGGAAATGTCAGGAAAGTAGCGATTTATGTTGAATTCCATAACCCCTCGTAAAACTCTACGCCTTGTATCGTGTCCTTACTTCAAGCGTGACACGTACAATCTGACGCCTTCCAGTATCCCGGATGCTGTAGCGTTCTGATACTGCTCGTCCGTCAGCCTGCCTTCCTCTTTTTCGTTGCTAAGAAAAGCCGTCTCTACTAGGATGCTCGGCATGGTGGCCCCGACGAGCACATAGAAGGGGCCCTGCTTGACCCCCAGATTCTTCACCCCTGTATATTGGCTACCAACCTTGCGGTAGACAGCTTTCTGCACATCATCCGCCAGTTGGGCTGAGTCATTGAGCTTGTAGTTGGCCATAAGATCGAACAGGACAGCCTGGAGGACACTCACCTTTTCCAAAGAAGTTCCGTTCTCCTTGGCTGCAAGCTGGGCGGCCTTCTCGGTCTTGGCCAGATTCAGGTAATAGGTCTCAATCCCCGAGACATTCCGGTTGAGCGCTGCATTGGCGTGTATGGATACGAACAGGTCCGCTCCCACTTTGTTTGCAATAGCTGTCCGTTCCTGCAGTTCGATGAACTCGTCAGTCGAGCGAGTCATAACTACATCTACCCCCAGGTCGTCACGCAACAACCGGGCAAGCTTGAGTCCTATCTGGAGGACGACGTCCTTTTCCTTCGTCCCGCCGGCACCTAACGCCCCTGGATCGTGGCCGCCATGGCCCGGGTCGACAACAATCCGCCTGACCTTGCCGATTGTCTGCTTGGGATGTTTCTTCAGCACAACAGGTTCGTGTTTGGCAACAGGTTCTGGTTTGGCAACAGGTGGCGTAAGAACAAGGGGCGCCAGTACAGGCTGTGACGGTTTGGTCAACTCTTCGCGACGCTCACCCTTTACATCAATGATGATCCGGAATGGATCGGAAAAAGCGAATATTTTATAGTCCTTGATACTCTCCATATCAAGAACCACCCGTACCGTATCGGCTCGATATTGTGCTATCCGCGCCGTCTTCAGCAGGCCATCCCCGATGTGGATATCCTTGACTCCCGGCACCAAACGGGCACCTTTGATATCCACGTAGAGACGAGGCGGCACCGATGCCTCCCTGATTGCAGGCAGCTGGTGGTACTCGAACTGTACCTCCCGGTCAACACTCACGGCAATCCTCGTATAATCGGGATTGGACCAGTATCGCATATCAGAAACCACTCCCGTTCCGGCAGCGGCCGGGACACTTTTCGGCGGAAGCGGTGCCGTCTTGTGCTTCTCCGCCACCATCGGCTTCTTCCCGGACGATTTACGGGCGGTTTTGGCTCTTGTGCTCTTCGTGCCGGTTGCATTCTTTACCGTTCCGGATTTATGTTTCTTTTTAACGGCATGATGTTTTTTGTTCACATCTCCATCTTCGGAAGAGCGAGCTCCAAGAGCAGGCTGCACAACCATCAGACATGCCAGACAGATCATTATGAAAAGCGTACAATTACGACGCATGGCTATACCATCCTCTTCAGTTCATCCAGAATATTCAGTGCTTCAAGCGGTGTCATGGTGGAGAGATTGAGTTCCTTCAGACGCTCAACCACCCTGTCGCCATCTCCCCCAAACAGGGAGAGCTGGGGCGAATGTTTTGGCGGGGCATTTTTCCTGCTGCCGGCGATACGAGGCATACCTTCCGTGCTGAATTCGCCCTTTTCCAGATTCAGCAGTACCTCCCGTGCCCGTTCGATAACCATCAAGGGAAGACCGGCCAGGCGCGCCACCTGTATCCCGTAGGAATGGGACGCACCCCCCGGCACGATTTTGCGGAGAAATATAATCTGGTCGTTCCACTCCTTGACCGCAATATTGAAGTTCTTGATTCGGCCACGGGTCACCGCAAGTTCAGTCAGCTCGTGATAGTGTGTGGCGAACAGAGTCCGTGCGGCATGGTCAGCATTGTCATGAAGGAATTCCGCCACAGCCCACGCGATAGATACACCATCAAAGGTCGAGGTACCGCGGCCGATTTCATCGAGGACAACCAGACTCCGTGGCGTGGCATCACGGAGTATATGTGCAGCCTCCGTCATTTCCACCATAAAGGTGGATTGACCACGCGCCAGGTTGTCCGCGGCCCCGACGCGGGTGAAGATCCTGTCCACCACCCCGATCCTGGCCTCAGCCGCGGGGACAAAGCCGCCCATCTGGGCCATGAGGACGATCAGCGCCACCTGGCGCATGAACGTCGACTTGCCGGCCATATTCGGCCCGGTGATCATCAGAAGCTGGTTTTCACTGCTGTCAAGCAACACATCATTGGGAACAAAGCGCTCACCCAGGGTCATGGCCTCGATGACAGGATGGCGGCCGTCCCTTATGCATATGACATCCCCTTCATCCACGACGGGTCGGCTGTAACCACGCTCATGGGCAAGTTCCGCCAGGCTTGCAAGCACATCCAGGCTGCCCAGGCGATCGGCGGTGCGGGCAATCCTTTCGCTCCGGTCAGCTACCAAGACACGCAACTCCTGGAAAAGGGAGTACTCCAGTTCGGTAATCCGATCCTCGGCACCCAGCACCTTTTCTTCGTACTCCTTAAGCTCGGGAGTAATGTAGCGCTCGGCATTTGCCAGTGTCTGTTTGCGTATATAGTCTGAAGGAATACCGGCAATATTGGCCTTGGTCACCTCTATATAATAGCCGAAGACCTTGTTGTAGCGGATTTTCAGGGAACTGATGCCGGTACGTTCCCGTTCCTTAGCCTCCAGCCTGGCGATAAACCCCTTCCCTTCCCGGCTGGTGGAGCGGAGATCGTCCAGTTCGGCATGGTAGCCATCGGCGATGATGCCACCGTCACGCAGGGAAAACGGAGGATTCTCCACGATCCCTCGCCCGACCAGGTCTACCAGGTCCGTGAGGGGATCGATGCCGTCGGCGAGGGCACGAAGAAGCGGACTGGTCAGGGAAGAAAGAAGTTCAAGCAGCGACGGAATCCGCTGCAGGGATTCCCGCAACGCCACCAGGTCCTTTGCAGATGCGGAGGCCAGACTTATCCGCCCGTTCAGCCGCTCCAGATCATAGACGCCTTTCAACTGTTCAATAATCTCGCCACGCAATCCGGCAGACAAAAGCTCCTCTACTGCATCCTGACGGTCCTTTATCTGTTGCAGATTTACCAGGGGATAATTAATCCATTGCTTGAGCTTACGCCCCCCCATGGCCGTCGCTGTATGGTCCATGAGACCAAGGAGCGAGCCACGACGCTTACCCTCGCTCATGGTCGCCGTCAATTCCAGGTTGCGGCGCGCCGTCTCGTCCAGCACCAGGTATTCACGGGTCTTGTAGGGGACTACGGTGCTGACATGGGCAGCCTTCCCCTTCTGGGTCTCCTCCAGGTAATGGAGCACCGCCGCGGCGGCTAGCACCCCCGTCGGGAAATCTGCACAGCCGAGGGCATCAGGAGACTCGACACCGAACTGGTTGCGGAAGATACGACTCGCATAGTCCATGTCATAGACCCAGTCGTCCACGAACGTCACAATCCGCTCGCCCGTCACGGTGGCAAGTGCCTTTAACTGACCGTTATCGCGAAATGAAGCCGGTACGAGTATTTCACGGGGATTGACGCAGGAAGCCTCGGCGCATGCCGCCAGACATCCCTCCTGCTCGGTCAGGCGAAACTCACCGGTTGAAAGGTCGAGATAGGATACCCCCCATGAATCTCCTGACGCTGCCAGAGAGAGGATATAGTTGTTTTCCTTGGGGGAGAGGCAGTCCGCATCGACCACCAGACCGGGCGTGACAACGCGCACGACTTCGCGACGCACGATCCCCTTGACGCTTTTCGGATCCTCCACCTGCTCACAGATGGCCACCTTCTCCCCTGCTTCGATGAGCTTGGCGATGTAGGGATTGGCCGAATGGTAGGGGACACCGCAGAGAGGGACGTCAGCACCATCGGAATTCTTGTTGCGGGAGGTAAGTGTTATATCGAGAATGCGGGAGGCCTTGACGGCATCGTCAAGAAACATCTCATAAAAATCACCGAGGCGAAAAAACAGGATGGAATCCGGATGGTCAGCCTTGATTTCGAGATATTGCCGCATCATCGGGGTGAGCTCAGACATTAAATACCCTTTACAGCGCGATTTACAGGCGGTTTATGCTAGCAAAATACACCCCCGAAGTAAAGACACATCGCCCCTGGAACACAAAAAAGACCGACCCCTTCAGGGAGTCGGCCTTGACACGATGACTGCTTGCGGACAGGAGTCCACAATGTCCGGTTCGACAAACTGACTACTGATACTCGGTATGATGCCGTCTCCGGTCCTGCCCCTTGTACTCTCCACCAGTGCCACGTACCTGATCGTGACCGACCCGGACATAGCCGTCAGAGCGGAAAAATCCAACGATCTTTCCCTGCTGGATAAGAGTGTCGAGATTGGAGTCCCGCACCATACCTCTGGTATAATCTTCAAAAATCGCACGAATAAGCATAGCCCACCCCCGAAGACGGTTACACTTATCGCGGTAATTATACCATACTTTCAAGAGATTCGAACTGTAGAAAATCAATTATTTTTGCAGCAGAATTACTATCTCGAAACCAGATTACTCGACATCAAATCACCCCCTCCCCCTTGGGGGGTGCACGTGATGCCAGCCTGGAAGGAGTCTTATGCCGTTTCGTGGGAAATGAAATAATTGTCGCAGGACCTTTCCATATTCTCCTTTGTAAGTTGGGGGGATTTGCCATAATAGTGCGAATCCACAATTATCTGCTCGATAAGGTCCCGGGGGTGGCAGGCATTCCGCGCCCGGCCATCCCTGGCATACAAATCGTTCAGTAAGTAGTCGTACACCTCCTGATTGAACGTGAGACCGTTGGCCTTGCAGACCATCTTGAAAATTTCGAGAAATTCCCCGTCGTTCGGTTGGCCGATTTTAACCTTGTAGCGAATACGCCGTTGGAAAGCCTCATCAACAAGGTCTTGAGGATCCAGGTTGGTCGCGAATACCACCACCATGTCAAACGGAATCGCGAATTTCATGCCGGTGCTGAGCGTTACGTAATCTATCTGGCGGTCAAGCGGTACGATCCAACGGTTCAGTATCCTGGCCGGTTCGGCCTGTTGCCGGCCAAAGTCGTCTATAATGAACAGCCCGTTATTCGCCTTCATCTGGAGAGACGCTTCATAATATTTCGAGATGGGATTGAACTCCAGATCCAACATGTTCAGGGTTAACTCGCCACCTGTAATCACTATGGGACGCTTAATGAGGACCCAGCGCTGATCGACACCCTCCTGAGAGTCCGCGGGCTCAACCTGCTCATGGTTAACGGGATCGTAAATCCTGATAATCTGGCCGCCCACCGTTAAGGCGTAGGGGACATAAATCGTATCAGGAAAAACCTTGCCGATTGACTCGGCAATTGCGCTTTTGCCATTTCCCGAGGGGCCGTAGATAAATATGGCTTGCCCCGAACTTATGGCAGGGCCGAGTCGATGCAGGATATTTTCATTTAACACGAGGTGGGAGAGGGCTTTCTTCAATCTCGACTCGTCAATGGTTGTGCTTTTCACCGTCTGAAATTCCACCGTTGCACGATAATCTTCCAGGGAAACAGGCGCAGGTCCGGCATATCGACAGAGTTCCAGCAGGTCGGTCCCCCGTTTGATCCCCGCTTCGGTTATCTTGAAGACGTACGCCATCTTGGTATAACTGGAAGATCCTTTTACCTCGATAAATTTGTCCCTGCGCAACTCTTCAAGCGCCCCCTCAATAATTGACACCGGCAATTTGACCCGCTCGGAAATGTCAGCCATCTTGAACTCCCCCATAAAGAGGAGATGCTTGAGCACAAGGTCAGTCACCAGAGACGGATCCAATTGTGCCTCTTCAACGGTTTGAGGCGCACGTGGCGTCCTGATGAACTCATGCTTGAGAACCTCTTCCGCCACAAAGCCAAGGGCCACCAGATTCTGTCCAAGTCGGCCACCCATGCGATGCTGTCTCTCAATTGCCACGTCAAGCTGGGCTTTAGTTATAATGCCTTCCTCGATCATCCGAAGACCAAGTTGGTACATATCCGCCTCCATTCATTAACAGTCTAAAACCACATTCTCCGTAATACCCTGATTGGGAAATAGTACATTAGCAAATGTTGATTGTAAACTGTACAGCCGTATTTACTCAGTCAGAGTCATTCATTAAAGATGCAAAATACGATCTAAATGAATATGGCAAATTCATCAAATTCATTAGCAGATCATCGTACGGAAAAAAATTTCATAGAAATCTTGATAATATTTCATTTACAGCTACACTAACATTAAAATGTAGCAAATCAGTCAACAATGAGTTGAGCTAAAGTTAGTACACACACTCCCATAAATGCAGCTCGAGGGCAATATGACTTTAATTAAACGCATTCGCCGACATGTTAGTAATAGCTTACACTCTTCTCGTGGCCAGACTTTGGTCGAATATGCCCTTATACTCTTGCTGATTGCCATAGTCGTGATTGTCATTCTAGCCAGTCTCGGGAAGACAGTCAATAACACCTACTCGGAGATAAGTAGCAGTGTTACCGACGCAGGAGCACGGTAACGGGCAAAGCCCAATAACAACATAAGCTGACATATTATCACCCGAGAATTATAAATATTTCTCATACTACTTGACATTAGAAAGACACTGTACTACATATTTAAGAATCAATATTAAGACATTGCTTTAATTAGGCGGTCGATACTAATTAATTTGCGGTCAATACAGAAAGGAGGCAGAAGCAAAAGTCGAACTGCCTGCGTACCGGCCCATCCCCCCCATTAATCGTCAAATATGAAAGGAGAACACTATGTTTAATTTCTTCACTGAACTCTATGTAAAAATGACTGAAGGGTTTAAAAGCAAGTTTAACAACGAAAAAGGTCAGACTCTCGTTGAATATGCATTGATACTCGTACTCATCGCAATTGTTGTTATTGTCATCATGAAAGTACTTGGTCGGACCACAAGTAATGTATTCAGTACTGCAACTAGTGCATTGACGAATCCTTAACTGACATAGTGCTACAGGCTTAATTTTGGTATGTATCCGGGTGCTTCTCACATTTATATAAAAAAGATAAATCGGAAGCACCCGGATGTTTTTTAATATCTGCGCACTTGGCCATCACTGTTATCTGGCAAATCAAATAGAACCTATAGAACAACAGGTATTCAGATGAATTCTAAAGGCCAAACAATTGTTGAAACAGCCATAATTTTACCAATTCTACTGATACTGGTCCTTGGTATTTTCGAATTCGGCAGGGCCATGTACGTGAAGAACACTCTAAACAATGCTGCCCGCGCGGGAGCACGCGCTGCCGTGGTTTTACCGCTATACGACGCAACAACTAATCCAAATGGCTTACAAACAGTATCGAATGTTCCTCTCAACAGTGCATGCGGTTCCAGCGGCGTGAACAAATCTGTTTATGACATTATATGCGGAAGCTTAACCAACGGCATTCCTCGCAATGACAGTACCGCGGTGTCAATCGCCGCTTTTACCTCATATAGTACAGCAACAAGCTCTCCAAGTCCTAATGACCGTATCACTGTAACCCTCACTTGGTCTAATTACCCTACACTCTTCAACAAAGCAATCCCCGTCGTTGGCAATACTAACGTTACAATAATGGGTTCAGGTTTAACACTCACAGGTCAAGCATCTATGCGTTATGAATAGCATCCTATTCCCACACTTCGAGGAGGGATCATGTTGAGATACAAGTCGGTAATTGTTGTTGCGATCCTGGCACTTGTCTTTGCAGGAGCCGCCGCTTGGCTGACGTACAATTACCTGGGCAAAGAGAAGAAAAAAATCGTTGCGGCCCAACCAGAAAATGTCGTCGTTGCCGCAACGGAAATCCCCATCGGCACCCAGATAGCTGCGAACCAGGTAAAGATTGCCTCGTGGGCAAGGGAAAGCATCCCACAAGGGAGCATGCAGGACGTGAATTCTGCGGTCGGCAGGGTGGCAATCAGACACATCAATGTGGGTGACAGCGTCACCGAACAGAAGCTCAAACCAAAGGCTGGTGCGGGTGGCACCGGTTTTATGACCTACGTGGTTCCAACCGGGCATCGGGCAGTGACCGTCGCCGTCAACGAAGTAGCAGGTGTCGGCGGGTTCATAACTCCCAATGACCGGGTCGACGTTGTCCTGACCACCCAGATCCCGGGATCCCAAACACAAAATATCAGTAAGATCGTCCTGCAGAACGTTCCCGTTCTGGCTACCGGCCAGATAACTGAACAGAAAGAAGGGAAACCGGCGGTTGTCCCGACTGTAACCTTGGATCTTGTCCCCGAAGATGCGGAAAAGCTGGTAATAGGCGCTAGTAAGGGAACCCTTCAGCTACTCTTGAGAAACATTGCCGACAACGCTCCTGTGGTATCGAGAGGCGCAACCATCAACAAGGTACTCACTGGGAGCGAACCTCCGACAGTTAGCAAAACAACGATTGCCTCAACACCGAAACCTCGCAAAGTAATTAAAAGGGCATCAAAAGCGCCTTCTGCCCCGGCGCCCTCTTTCAGCAGTGTGGAGATCATAAAAGGAAAAGAGCGGACATCGAAGCAGTTTGCCGAGTAACCGCAGGAATAGAACAAAACTTACGACAACGAGGTGGTGCAATGAAACTATTCAGATCTAACCCGTGCCTGTTGCCCATATACCTGCTACTTCTGCTGATGCCTGCGGCAACCTGCTGGGGAGGGATTCCGACGGAGGTAACCGTCAACAAGAGTATCCTCCTGAACCTGAAAAAGCCTGCCGCGCGGATTTCAATTGCCAATCCGGCACTTGCGGAACTTATTCTTATATCTCCTCAACAGTTACAGATAAACGGAACAGCTCCCGGGACGACAAATCTCATCGTCTGGGAAAAAGGGAACGACAAACCTTCCTTTTTCGATCTAAAAATATCTGGCGATTCCGGAGCAATGGAATCTCAACTGAAGGAAATTGCCCCGAATGACACGTTAAACATTCAGTACGCTAACGACACCTTAGTCCTCTCAGGAAACACAGCCAACGAACAGACCCGCACTAAGGCAGAACAAATTGCCAAAGCATATTCGGCCAAGGTCATCAACCATATACGCATCGACGAACCACAGCAGGTACTCCTCCAGGTCAAGGTAGCCCAGGTAGATAAAACCTCACTCAAGAAGCTCGGCATAAGTTACTTGGCCAAGGGGAAGACGGCTGAAGGTTTTTCCAATTTAATCGGTTCCCCCAAAGATGACATCTCAGGTAATGCTGCGGCATTGGGCAATTACAATCCTCTCGATGCCTATCAACTCGGCGTATCGTACTTCCCAGCCGGTGTTGGCGCAGTGCTCAATGCACTCACCACCAAAGGCCTCGCCAAAGTCCTGGCGGAGCCCAATCTTCTTGTAAATAGCGCCCAGGAAGGAGATTTTTTCGCCGGCACAAAGATTCCCATCACCATACTCCAGACCACAGGGGGTTCCTCAACAGCATCAATTAACTACGAAACCGTTGGTATTAAACTCAAGTTCAAACCCCAGGTTATGGAAAACGGTCTTATTTCTCTGAAAATAAATCCGGCTGAAGTAAGCAGTATAACCGGATACCTGCCGGTAAACGGGTATCCGATTATCGACACGAGATCGGTAAACACCAGTGTAGAGCTAAAGGATGGTGAAAGCCTCATTATGGCGGGACTTCTTCAGGAAGAAGCCATCAAGAACATGTCCAAGATTCCCCTGCTGGGGGATATCCCTATACTGGGAGCACTCTTCCGCTCAACCCAGAACGATATCAAGGAAAAAGAACTGGTTTTCTTCATCACACCGAAAATCATTAAACCCATGGCTCCCGGGGCAAAGACAGAACTGCCTACTGACCGGAAGCTTACTCCCGCAGAAGAGAGGGAACTAAAATGGATGCCTCTGGGAGAATGAATAAACTGAAAGACAAAAAGGGAATCGCCATTGTCTACGTCGCCCTTATGCTGGTTGTTCTTTTAGGGTTCGTCGGTCTAGCGATAGACATTGGCTATATGTACGTCGCGAAAGGGCAACTTCAGAATGCGGCGGATGCTGCGGCTTTGGCAGGTGCATCCCAGTTACCGAACACCTACAATGTTACGCTGGAAGCCAAGAAGTTCGCCGCCAGCAACAAGGCGGCAGGTGACAATGTCATTATCACGGACAGTGATATTAGTATTGGCAACTGGGACTATTCAAGGCCTGTAAATGAAAGATTCAGCACTACAATTACACCATACAATGCGGTGAGAGTGGTAGCTCGCAGGGTTGTTGCTGGCCAATCAGCCGCCAATCAGGGAATGGTGCGCGTATTCTTCGGAAAAGTCTTTGCGTTGTTGCCTGGCGGCGGTACTGGTTGGCCTGAGATGGGAGCTGCAGCATCTGCAATCGCATACCGTCCACCAAGACCAACTATTCCAATTGCTTTGTGTAATACCCCCTGTAGTTGGACTACACCTCCCACCGAAGCATTCCCCGTAAAATTTTATTTCAAACAAACAGGTGCAAATGCTCCTCCTACTGAACTGACAATTGGATGGACGGTATTTTCCGCAACATCTCAGTCAACACCTCAAAGCGTCATTGAGCAATATATTCGTGGTGAATTACATTCCCCCGATGTCTGCAATTCAGCTGTATATACCAATAACGGCGTATCTGTTTCTGTTAGCAGATTAAGTGATGAACTTAGTATTCAAAAGCAGAAAACAGGTTTGCCATACTGGGAAGTAATCGTACCAATTCTTAGCCCAGTAATAAATGACCCGAATACAGGGCTTCCGCTAGCTACTCCAATTCCTGCCTGCCCTCCAGGAGACCAACCCATTCCGTATCCCCTTACAATGTATGCTCTTGCACATATAACAAGCGTAGACACAGGAGCGTCGCCTGGAGTAACCTTTAGCCAACTCACTTGCCTTCCCTGCAACGATCCACTGCTAATGGGATTGTCACCGGTTTTGGCAAAGTAATATCAAACATCTCTAATTTAAACTTAAATACAAGGAACAGAATTAATGCCACCACATGTTTCATTACTTATTATCGATAGCGACAAATCTTCAAGGGAGACCATTGAAGCAACCCTTAAGCCTTACGCTGACACAATCAAAATCATCGGGTCGGTGGCGACCTTCATCGAAGGAGAAGTCTCCATCCAGAGAGCCGAACCAAATGTCATTATTCTGGAACTCACTGATATCCAGCAGGGAGCAAATGACATACGGCTCCTCCTTGCCAAACATCCCCGCACCTCCATAATAGTGAGCTCTTCGGAAAAGAGTTCCGAATGGATTCTCACTGCGATGCGTGCCGGTGCGGTAGAATATCTGCTGCGCCCCATCATTCAGCAGGAACTTCTCCAGGCTTTGCAAAAGGTCGGGCGGTTCGGGTTTACCAAGCCTGCCGAAGAAAAACATCACGGCAAGATCATCAGCGTATACTACCCCATTGGTGGGGTCGGGACGACAACCCTCGCGGTGAATCTGGCTGCGTCCCTCGCCACCGAGGGTACCAGGGTTGCTCTCGTTGATCTCAATCTTTTCTCGGGAGACATCTCCACCTTTCTCGACGTAAACCCGACCTATACGTTGAGCAGTGTCACCTCCAACATCGCCAGACTGGACGCAAATTTTCTCATGTCTGTAATGACACGGCACTCATCCGGTCCATTTGTTCTTACCGAACCGGTCGAGGTAGACGAGGCGATATCGATTACCCCCGAGCAGATTCTGCGGATTCTGGAATTTCTCAAGGGGATTTTTACCTACGTCATTGTCGATTGCGGCGGCGCCTTGGCCGACTGCAACCTGGCAATTTTCGAGAAATCCACTACCATCCTGTTCACAACGGCACTGAGCCTGCCGGCGCTCAAGAACACCAAACGTTATCTGGTCGCCATGGAGAGACGGGGGTTCCACAAGGACCGCCTAAAACTGATCGTCAACCGCTATCTGCCCAAGGCTGACATACAGATAAAAGACGCAGAGAAGGTGCTCGGTTTCACTGTATTTCAAACTATCCCGAATTGCTATGACGATGTCATCAATTCGATCAACAAGGGAATGCCCGTAGTCAAATTGCTCCCGCGCTCACCGGTCAGCAAATCGATCGAAGCGTTGGCTGAGATGGTTAAATAATTCAATCGTGTTCAGTACTTTTGGGGAATAACATGATCTACAATGATAATTTCAAGAGCAATGACAACGTGATCATCAAAGACCGGCAGTTTTTCCAGAACCTGAAGACGCGTATTCACCGCCGCCTTATCGACAAACTCGATCTCAGCAAACTGGAACTGCTCGGCAATGGCGACATGGGCAAGGAGATCAAGTACGTCATTGAAGCCCTGATCGCGGAAGACGGTGTCCCCCTTAACCAGACCGAGAGGGAGCACCTCATCGTCGAGATCCAGCATGAGACCTTCGGACTGGGCCCTCTAGAACCGCTTCTCGCCGACCCGGAAATTTCCGACATCCTTGTCAACAACAGTTCTCAGGTCTACATCGAAAAATTCGGTAAGCTCATCAAAACTGAAGTGTACTTCCGGGACGATATTCACCTCATGCAGATCATCGAGCGCATCGTCTCGAAAGTCGGCCGCCGAATTGACGAATCCTCCCCTTATGTGGACGCAAGGCTCCCTGACGGCTCTCGTGTCAATGCCATCATCCCTCCCCTTGCCCTCGATGGGCCGGTTCTCTCCATCCGTCGGTTCGGCCTGGAACCTCTTCGGATTGAAGACCTGATCAGAAATGGTTCTCTCGACGAAAGGATGCACAAGGTTCTTGAAGGAGCTGTCAAGACGCGTCATAACATCCTTATCTCAGGTGGTACCGGTACGGGAAAAACAACTCTTTTGAACGTCCTGTCAGAATTCATTCCCTATAACGAGCGCGTTGTTACCATCGAGGACTCTGCAGAGCTTCATCTCAAGCAGGATCACGTGGTAAGACTTGAGACGAGGCCACCCAACATCGAGGGAAGAGGCGAAGTGACCCAACGAGACCTAGTCCGTAACGCCCTGAGGATGAGGCCGGACAGGATCATCCTCGGCGAGGTCCGCGGCGGCGAAGCGCTCGACATGCTGCAGGCAATGAATACCGGCCACGACGGTTCACTCTCCACCGTCCACTCCAACTCAACCAGAGACGCACTTGCCCGTCTTGAAACGATGGTGCTCATGGCCGGCATGGACCTGCCGGAACGGGCTATCCGGGAACAGGTTGCCGCGGCACTCAATATCGTCGTGCAGCTCGTCAGGCTCTCTGATGGCACACGAAAAGTGGTAAAGCTTTCCGAGATTACCGGCATGGAAGGAAACACTATCGTCATGCATGACGTGTTTGTCTTCGACCAGAAAGGTATTGATAAGGAAGGAAGGGTTGTCGGCGAATATCGCGCCACCGGGGTCCGGCCCCTCTTCGCGGAACGTTTCAAAATCTACGGTTACGACCTGCCACCGGATGTATTCGAAACGGGGAGATAACAGCGGATGCAACTGATAATCCTTTTTACATTCCTGGCGGTACTTTCTATCCTGGCGGCCGTTTTCCTGGGGACTGCTGAATATCGCCAATCCTCCAAGTTCGACTTGAAGCGCAGATTGCGGCGCATGGCAAAGGACAGAAAAGCCGAAAGCATGTCCGAGGGCCTCCGATCCGAAATCCTCAAGGAAGAGCCGCCGTTCGACAAATTCCTGTCACACATTCCGTACCTGAATACTCTCGACAAACGCCTTGACCAGGCCGGCCTTAAAATTTCCACCGCCCGGTTTCTGCTTATCGTCAGTGCTCTCCTCTTATTTGGATTTATCTTCAGCTTCGTCATTACAAAGCTCTTCTGGTTCAGCCTGCTCTTTGTGATTCTGCTACTTGCTGCCCCCCCCATCTACCTTGATATTATGAAGAAGAAACGTATTGAAAAGTTCACTGAGTTATTCCCGGAAGCGTTGACGATGATTGCACGTTCGCTCAGAGCGGGACATTCTTTCACAAGCGCGATACAACTCATCGGACAGGAAATAGCCGATCCCGTCGGCGAACTATTCAAGACCGCCTATGATCAACAGCAACTCGGGATGAGGATTACCGACACCCTTGACAACATGAACGAACGCATGGATTCTCTTGATCTCAGGTTCTTTACCACGGCAATAGCAATCAATATCGAGGTGGGGGGAAATCTCGCCGAAATTCTCGACAATCTCGCCAACACCATCAGAGAACGACTGCGCATCCGGCGTCAGATACAGGTATATACCGCCCAGGGACGCATGTCCGGATACGTCCTCGCCGCAATGCCGATAGTTACCTTTGTGATTTTTCAGTTCCTGCTTCCCGATTATGAACGAGTAATGCTGGAGGAAGAATTGGGGAGATATATCCTCTTACTGGCTGTATTCATGCAGGTAATTGGTTTCCTGGTCATCAGGAAGATTATCAACATACGGATATAGGGTTATCTTATGCTCTACTTTATTACGGCAGCAGTATTCATATCCATAGCACTTGTCACGTGGGCTGTGCTCTACCCGGCTATCTCCCGCAGAAGCTTGGTTGTGGAGAGACTCGAAAAATTTGGCGGGGAAAAACAGACACAACCGCTAATAGAAGACCGCAAGAAGAAATGGCAGGTGTTTCTTGAGCAAGCCGGGGCGGCCATTCCACTTTCGGACAAAGAACAATCAAAGTATACAAAGTTTCTGGTGGCCGCAGGTTACCGCAAGGAAGGCGTCTATGCTTTTATGGGTAGCAAACTCCTGCTTGCAGCCTTGCTGCCGTTCCTGTTCTTTGCTTTCTATGTCGTTCCCACAGGGAAGATAGATCCAATGTCCCTATTACTACTGGTTACACTGGCCATCATCGGCTTCCTGCTTCCCAGTTACTGGCTCTATCGCAAGTTGAACAGACGAAAGGAACAGATATTCCATAGCCTGCCTGACGTCCTGGACCTTATCACTGTCAGCGTCGAAGCCGGTCTGAGCATGGACGCCGCCCTTATCAGAGCGACGGAAACGCCTCAGTTTGCCAACGACCCGCTGGCAATCGAGATACGAAACGCTGCACGGGAAACGCGGGCAGGAAAACCGAGAATTGAGTCACTGAAAGACATGGCCGAACGAACCATGGTGGACGACGTCAAGGCCTTCGTTACCATGCTTGCCCAGACGGAACGGTTCGGGACGAGCCTTTCACAGGCTTTACGGGTGCATGCCGATTCGCTTCGAACAAAAAGACGGCAGATTGCTGAGGAGGCAGCAGCCAAGACCGCCATAAAACTGCTGTTTCCGCTTGCTTTTTTCGTCTTCCCGGCATTGCTGGTTGTCATTCTTGGCCCTGCGTTCATTCAGATTACCCAGGTCTTAACCAAGCAGTAAATGTCCTGTATTGCATCACTACCAGAAAGGAGGGCAACGTCATGAATATTGATTTCAATTCCATGTTACTGTTGATTATCGCGGTTGAGCTGGCCCTGATTTACGTGAAGCTAGGCAAGAAGTAACAAGCCTCCCCGGCCATGCACAAGTATCATTGCATGGCCGGGGAATTTCAGTTTTAATTCTTAAAAACATACAAGCCGACACCATGCCACCACTCGCCTCTCCGGGGGACAGGGTGTTCTCCCCTCCTTGATAAGTAAGGTTGAGGGTGGTTGTTTTCGTGTAACATTATAAAGGTAGCGCAGAATGAAAGCTGTAAACCGTATATCCGGTAAGACGTTGGCCGATGACGTATCAATCGCCGACAACCTACTCTCAAGAATGAAAGGGCTTCTTGGCAGGAGTACCCTCCCCTCCGGAGAAGCTCTCTGGATAAAACCGTGCATGGGAGTCCACACCTTCGGCATGAAGTTTTCTATCGATGTGGTCTTCCTTGATAGAGAAAAGCATGTGGTAGAACTTGCCAAAAGACTCCGGCCGAATCGAATGTCCCGCATCTATTCCAGCGCATCAAGCGTTCTTGAACTTCCAGCAGGAACAATAGACGCAACACATACTGTAACAGGAGATACTATTGAAATTGTTTGAGACAGGCTCTGGACCAACTCCTTGTAAAGGCTCTTCCTCCTGTTTCACACTCTATATACTGCTTCTCGCCGCACATATCGGTCTGGTCTGGCTGCTTCCTTACTTCCCCACGCAGGATGGGCCGAGTCACATTTACAACCTGGCTATCCTGCACGACCTCCTGAATGGCGGAAAAGTATGGGGAGAGTATTACACCTATAACATAACAGCTACTCCCAATCTGGGTTTTAACCTTATTACCTACCCCCTGCTCTCCTTTGTAACTCCAATTACTGCGGAAAAGGTTTTTCTCTCCCTGTATCTCGTGTTGATGGGAATAGCCGCACCTGTGCTCATCAGAACATTTGCATCTCCCGCACCCTATTCCCACACCATAAAATTACTCGCCCTTCCGGTCATGTTTAACTTCACCCTCATGATGGGCTTCTACAGCTACACCATTGCTGTACCAGCTTTTCTTTTAGCTATATCCCTTGCTTGGGAGATCCGAAACAGGTCTTGGGTTGTAAAGTTTGTCGGTTATAACGCCTCCGGTGTGTTGGTTTTCTATCTTCATCTGATACCGTTTATCTTTTTTCTTATTGCGTTATCAATTTTTGCAATTGTTGAGAAAAAAATTACTTTGGATTCATTGAGGTCGCTGGCAAAACAACTAATCTGTATCTTTCCACTTTTGGCACTTCTTCTCCATTATTTCTCAACAGGTTCTTCCTCCTCGTTACCAGCTGATTTTTTCTATCTACTGTCCGGTCAACGCGCCGTGACACTTCTCACCGACCTTTTAACCTTTTCTACTGTCTATTTTTCACCATTACAACTTGTTCCCGGTTCGATTTACCTGTTTATTCTGTTGTTGCTGCTGCGCGCTTTCGTTAAGGATCTAGTCAAAGGAAAGCACAGACTTTATGCGGAACAGAAAGCGATCCTCCTCCTGGTTTTGACTCTTACCGCTATTTATCTGGTAGCTCCTTTCAGGCTCGGAGACGGTAGTTTTTTTAACGACAGATTTCCATGGGTAATTCTATTGCTCCTCCTACCACTATTGGCTGGTGCCAGTTCGCTTGAACATCCTGCCATAAAACTCGTCATTACAACAACGGTCATACTGTTCCTCTGTTTTAATATTGCTATTTTCCGTCAACAAAGCAATGAGGTTGCCTCATTCCTGGAAGGACTTCGCGCCGATTGTTCAAAAGGGGAGGGAATCCTGCTGTACCGTACGTCCCTGCCACCGTGGGCAAAAATCGACGTGATTCTACATGCCCCTTCGTATTACGGTATCTTCAATAAATGCGTGGATCTAGGAAATTATGAAGCGACACTCCCCTATTTCCCCATTCGTTTCCGCATGGAGATGGGACCGCTTCCCCATGAAGCACAATTTGCTTATGGATACGGAGAAATTGACTTTTCGCGCTACCCTTCAATTGAGAAAGTATTGGCTTGGGACCTCAAGCCAGAGGGCAAAGGGCGCTTGGATGCCCTATTCAACAAATCTTACTATAAAGGAAAATTGTCAATCTGGAGCAGACGCTAATCATGCGAGCACTGCAAACAAAAAGGGACTCTGTGCCTGAACTTTCCGGCTATCGCCTGAGCACAGTGGCTCATTGCCTCCTATGGACGCTGTTGGCAATAGAGGTCATCAGGAATGTCCTGATTCCTGCCCTTGACAGTGTAGGGCCTTTCGGAATCTGGCATGTGAACGGACTTTACATAATTTGCGATTTCCCCTCCATTTTCAATTTCACAAAAGCATTCTGGCTTGAGCATCGCTCTCAAGGCTCGTCTGTGTATTCCGTAGCGAACCACTTGAAGATAACCAGCGCTTGGGCCGGCCAAGAGTACAACCACTCACTGTCGTTCGGCTATTCGCCAACCATGCTTTTGGTACTTTCGCCACTCGTCTATTTTTCTCACGCCATGGCATTCTGTATTTTCAATAGCGCAGGTCTGCTGGCGATCTGGTGGCAGACGCAGCCGATTCGCTGCCGTTTTGGTCTTGGGGTATTAGCTTTTCTGAGCCCACTGTCTATAGCCTGTTTTCAACAGGGACAGACTGCCCTTCTGACCGGTGCTGGTCTACTGTTTCTTTTCGAACGATCACGCAACGGTTTCGAGCGGATCGTTTCCTGGCAAACATCTCTTGCAGGCCCAGTGCTGTGGGCACTGACAGCCAAGCCGCCGCTGGCCCTGACCGCAGTTGTGGTACTGCTTGGACTGCGACAGTGGCGACCAGTATTGCTGGCCGCTCTTCTAGTTCTAATAACTACTCTTTCAATTAGTCCCATGCTGGGGCCAGGATGGATAACGGATTACATCCATCTTATTACCACTCACAACAGGATTCAGGCTGACCAGGCTTTTGCGTTCAGTCATTTTCCACAGCATATGGCTAATTTACGGGGAGTGTTGAGCATCGATGGCAATCTTCCGGATGATGTCGCAAGCAGGATATCATCCACAGTCTGGCTAGCAGTATTGACAATGCTTGTTGCTGCTGGTCCACGTCTGCGTTTGACAGTTGGTGGATTTTGGTCGGTTGGCTTACTTTTCTACCTCCTTTTCTGCCCCCATGTTTCCTCGTTTGAGGTTCTACAAGTTGTACTGCTCCTCCCTTTCTGCATACACGCACAGATTAAAAAACTCAGCTGGAAGGAACTTGTCCTGCTGTTTATGGTTCCATTACTTCCGTATGCCTCACCTGTACAGTTGGATAACAGAATTTTTCTTTTCAGCGGAATGCTGTTTCTATTGGTGTTTATTTCTGTCTACTGGAGAAAGAGTTCCGGAAACTGTGCGGGTGTGCCATGAATTCAGGTTTTGATGTTCAAAGCGCAAACTCGACTTCTCAGATTTCTGAATGCAAATTGCGCTACCTTCTTCTATTGATATATTTGGTTGTTGTTTTCAGACTCTGGATCATGCCGCTAGGTGCCAGTTTGTGGCTTGATGAAACCTTGACCTACTGGAATGTTATGAAGGGGGTCTCCCATGTTTTTGAGCGCAGTGCCGCTTGTGCGGGGCAATTCCAGCTCTATATGTTCATAACCGCACTCTCAACCAAGTTTTTTGGATTGAATGAATTCGGCCTGCGACTCCCTTCGATTATTGCATCAATCGGTTCATCATGGTTGATTTTTAGGATTGGGCAAAAATTCTCAGATACTGAGACAGGTATTTTTACTGCAATTCTATTTGTCTGTATCCCGCAGGTTTATTTGTATGCCTCCAATGCACGTCCTTATGCATTGGTGATTCTTTGTTCTCTCTGGGCACTTTGGCAGCTGATAAAACTTCACGATACTGGAAATTGGCGTCATGTGGCAGGTTATTCAGTAGCAGCAGCATCAATGGTTTACATGCATTACATATCAGCTACATTTTTGATAGTATTGGTGTTTTATTCAGTATTAAAGTTAAAACGTACCGTTGCATACAAGGTGTTTTGGGCTAATTTCGCATTAATTGTTCTCATTACACCACTATTATTACTAATATTTACAACTTCCAAGGATACAGCAATAATTTCGTTTGTTGATACTCCTACAATAAGTGAACTTATAAAAGCTGTTATAAGTAGTTATGTTATAACATATATCATAATATTGCTTGCATGTAAGGTTTTTTTACGCAATAAAGTAAGACATTTTTTACCTTTATATGATACACGTATCACTTTTTTTGTAACACTCTGGTTATTTCTACCAATTGTAACTTGTTATATTGTATCTATTGTGTCTGACTATAAAATATTTGTAGATAGATATTATATTATTTCATATTCTGGACTTGCCTTGCTATTGGCGTCCGCTCTCCAAAAAATCAGACATACCATGTTCCGTCACATGGCATTGATTTCATTATGCGTAATAAGTGTCTCTACTTTCGGGGTAACCCCATCGAATCATAGTGAAGATTGGCGTGGTGCCCTGGCAGCCGTTAAGACAATTGCCGAACCCATGCAAATTCCTATTTTTTTTAATTCGGGTCTCGTGGAGACCTTACAACCCAATTGGGAGCACCAGAGTGCTGACGACCATCTGCTGAGTCCTTTGTCGGCATACCCTGTCAAAACCAGAGTCATTCCTCTCCCCCCAGTATTGAATGCAAAATCAACCCCATATCTTGCATCAAAAATCACAAACGAAATTTCATCACAAAACAGATTTATTGTTGTATTAAGACGATTAAGTAACAAAAATTGGGTAGATAAATGGATTCAGGAATATTCTATTCCACGTGGTTTCGAACGTCGTGAAGTGGGACCCTTCCAAGGTGTAATCGTTGTTCTTTATGAACAAAAGAAACTGACTTAAGGGAGTCGATATGCTGCCTGTATTTTGGTTCTTTATTTTTTTTATTGCTTCAGGATTCTGCAGCCTGGTGTATCAGATCGTATGGCTTCGTGTCGCCATGGCTGATTTCGGAGTCACCACCCCGACGATCTCTATTGTACTATCAATATTCATGGCAGGGCTTGCTCTTGGAAGTTGGGGGGGAGGTCGACTTGCCGACCGACTGCAGCATACAAGTGCGCCTTTGTTTCTAAGATTTTATGCGCTTGCTGAGGCAATTATAGGTCTTTCGGGAATTGTCGTTGCTCCGATGCTTATGCAGGGTCGTGTTCTGCTTGCTGGTCTCAGTGAAGCGTCCTGGAATTCAACCGCCTATTATGGAGCCTCAGGGATATGGATTGCATTGGTTCTCCTCCCTTTTTGCACCTGCATGGGGGCAACATTTCCACTCTGCATGGCGGCAGTTCGTTCTACTTGCAATGAATATGCAGAAACCTCTTTCAGCTACCTGTACGTTGCAAATGTTTTGGGGGCATTGCTGGGGACAATGTTATCTGCCTTTGTCTTAATTGAACTGCTCGGACTCCGCGGCACTATGCTAGCTGCAGCAATCATTAATGTACTTGTTACCCTCCTGGCTTTTTGGTTGAGTTTTCGCATCCCCGCAGGCTCAACGTTTCGTAAACCTGATCAGACTGCTGTCACAGTCGCTGAACCGAGGCATGACTCCCGTATGCTGGTGTTACTATTTGTGACAGGTCTTGTCAGTCTTGCGATGGAGGTCATCTGGACCCGTTTGTTTGTTTCGCATTATGGCCCGTTTGTATATACCTTTGCCGTTATCCTCATGGTATATCTAGTTTTCACATTGATCGGTTCTAGATTTTATAGGATATGGATTCGACATCACCCGCTGCTTGACAGTGACCAGAGTTGGAGGATCCTGGCTATTCTTGCAGGGCTGACATCCTTATTCCCTCTTCTAGCAGCAGACTACCGAGCACCATTGGGCACACTACGCATGGTCATCGGAATCGGGCCGTTTTGTGCTATACTGGGATTCCTCACGCCTAGGATACTTGACCGTGTGTCAGGAGGTGACCCACGTCGCGCAGGTTTTGCTTATGCCCTCAACACTATAGGATGCATTATTGGCCCCATTGTTGCGGGTTTTTTGCTCCTACCACTATGTGGTGAGCGCTGGTCACTTATATTTCTTGCTCTCCCTCTTTTCGTCCTAGGTTTCCTTCCCAACAGGAGAGAGGCAGCAGAACTGACAATGTCGAGCAAGGCTAGAATGTATGCGTTCGGGATGGTGACGATTGTCATAGCAATCATTCTGGTTATTGGCACCCGAGACTTCGAACAACGATTTCCACAGAGCATTGTTATGCGCGACCACACAGCCACTGTGATTGCTACTGGTGCCGGGATGAAAAAATCACTCTATGTGAATGGTGTCGGGATAACGCTGCTTACGCCCATAACCAAAATGATGGTTCATCTCCCCTTAGCGTTTCTTGAACACCCTCCAGAACAGGGGCTCGTGTTATGTCTAGGCATGGGGACATCATATCGTTCAATGTTGACGTGGGGCATTTCATCAACGGTCGTTGAACTCGTGCCGAGCGTTCAGGAACTGCTGCCCTTTTACCAAGTCGACGGTAAGCAGATGCAGCGTGCAGCCAATGGTACGATTGTTGTTGACGATGCCCGACGTTTTCTTGAACGTTCATTACGTTTATTCGATGTAATTGTTGTCGACCCTCCTCCACCAATTGAAGCTTCAGCATCGAGCCTACTTTACTCGCGTGAGTTTTATGCCTCTGTGGACAGGCATCTTACCCAAGGGGGGATTTTTCAGCAGTGGATACCGAATGGTGAACCGGTTGTGCAGGCGGCAATTGTCAAAGCTTTGACCAGTCAGTTTCCCTATGTGCGTGCATTCACTTCGGTTGAAGGTTGGGGCGTTCACCTGCTTGCCAGCAGACAGCCGATAGCATCCAAATCCCCGACTGAACTTGCGGCACGCCTTCCAGAAAAAGTTGCAGCCGACATTGTGGAGTGGGGACCTTATGCAACTCCAAAAGAACAGTTTGAATGTGTACTTGCCCAGGAAAAATCGCTGCATGACATTACCGACCCATTTCCAAGAGTTGCTGCCCTGTCTGACGACAAACCTTTGAACGAATATTATCTCATGCGCAAATTATTTAAGTTTGCATCGAATTAATTTATACCTCTACACAAGGAATCATCATTCCTATGACATAATCCTGGCCATATTTACTCAATAATTTTATTGCAATTCACTGAGGTATTGATGCCAAAACTTTCCATAATCATCCCGGTTTATAACGAGTCAGAGACGATTGAGGCGATTATAAACCGTGTCCAGTCAGTATCCCTTCCATTTCCAAGTGAGATTGTCGTTATTGACGATTTTTCAACCGATGGAACACGTGAAACTTTGTCTCGTATTTCAGCAAATTGCCCTCATTATTTGACAGCGGTCTACCACGATAAAAATCGGGGGAAGGGAGCCGCATTACGAAGCGGCTTTGCCGCGGCAACCGGGGATATTGTCATTGTTCAGGATGCCGACCTTGAGTACGATCCGGCTGAGTATCCCAAGATTCTCCAACCTATACTTGACGGAAAAGCAGATGTCGTCTACGGATCGCGATTTGCCGGGGGGGAGGCGCACCGTGTTCTCTATTTCTGGCATTATGTCGGCAATACCTTTCTGACACTGCTTTCGAACATGCTCACCAACCTCAACCTTACCGACATGGAAACCTGCTACAAGGCTTTCAAGCGAGATATATTGGACAAGATAACACTGGAAGAAGATCGTTTCGGCTTCGAACCGGAATTCACGGCCAAGGTTTCGAAACTGCACTGTCGCATCTACGAGGTCGGGATATCCTATTCGGGCCGGTCATATCGGGAAGGGAAAAAGATCAGCTGGAAGGATGGATTCAGCGCCCTTCGTTGTATTGTCAAATACAACCTGTTTTCACGATAACTTTACCGATTTCTATAAGGTCATGAGCATATGATGAATAATTCGTCTGATACAAAAAGTTTCTTTATCCCTTCTATTGCAGACTTGGTCTTTGTTGTAATCTTTCTGTTCCTCTCTTTATACGACATATCGGGAATGCTCGGCGACGGTGACACGGGATACCACATCCGAGCCGGTGAGTACATCGTCAGGACTCTTTCCGTACCGACGCAGGACATATTCTCCTTTCACTCCCCTCCCCTTCCCTGGACCGCCCATGAATGGCTAACCGAAGTGATCATGTATTTTATCCACAGCGTCTTCGGCCTGTCCGGTGTTGTGATTTTTTTCGCCCTGCTTCTGGCTCTGACCCATTACTTCCTGTTCAGGATTCTTCGCAGTTACACAACAGACATCCTGTTGCCCATTCTTGTCATTATTCTCGTTATAGGTTCATCCCATATACACTGGCTGGCACGACCCCACGTATTCTCTTTTTTGCTGATGATTTCTTGGTACTACCTGCTGGATGCCTGGCATCGGGACAGGATGGACCGGCTATACCTTCTTCCCCTCCTCATGCTGCTTTGGGTAAACCTGCATGGCGGCTTCCTCGGCGGCTTTATGCTGCTTGGGGCATATCTTGCTGGTAATCTGTTCAGTATGCTCACCGCTCCCCTCGACGAACGGGACAACTACCGGAAGAAATGCTGGCAACTGGGCCTGACTATTGGCCTATGCCTCATTGCCTGTCTCATAAACCCGCGCGGCTACCATATTCTGCTGTTTCCGTTCAAACTCGTTTCCAACAAATATCTCATGGACCATGTGTCGGAATTCCTGTCTCCCAATTTCCATCAGTTCATGCCATTCAAATACCTGCTGTTTCTGCTGATCATCGTACTGGCCGTGGCAAAGAAACGCCTTGATGCTGTCGAACTTGTATTGGTTCTGCTTTTCACCAATATGGCTCTTTACTCGGCTCGCTACATACCACTCTTCGCATTCATAGTCGCTCCCCTGATTGTCCGGTACGCAAACTACGTACCTGCATTCCCTGACAACGCCTTTACCCGTTTTTTTGCACATCGCTCCCGAAACATAACGCTTGCCGATGCGTCAGCCAAAGGGTGCTTCTGGCCCATTGTCGCTATCCTGATTGTT
This sequence comes from Geobacter sp., assembly GCA_003574885.1. GTDB lineage: Bacteria > Desulfobacterota > Desulfuromonadia > Geobacterales > Geobacteraceae > Geomobilimonas. Next base: position 320,608 of record PJFC01000002.1, on the reverse strand, counting down.
AGTATCGCGGGTATGTCCGGCAGGATTCACCATTCTTTTGACAGTAAAGTCAAGGCGGTTGAGGCTGTAGAATTCCTGAAAAAAGAACATATCAACGGCAATATGTTCGATGATGACGAGTTTGGCGACTATATCATCTATGCCACATGGCCTGATTACAAGGTATTCTTTGACGGAAGATCTGACATGTACGGGTCGGCAATGCTAAAGGAATATGGTAAAATCATCAGCTTCAGCCCAGGCTGGGAAGAATTACTTGCAAAGAACAACATTACGTGGATTATCTATGGCACGAATTCGATGTTGTCCCGTTACCTGCAATGCAGATCAGACTGGCGGCTTATTTACTCAGATAAGGTCGCAAGTATTTTTGTGAAAAACATTCCCCTGTATGCTCCCATTATTGAAAAATACAAATTGACAAAGCTTGCTATAATTGAGGACAAGGATGATGCCATGAAATAGCCCCATTGGCCCCCACGCCACCAGCACGTATTCACCTATTACTGTAAGCCCGGACAGGCAACGACATGAAACGTCAGAAGCCTCAAAAAAACCATAGAGAATCAATCGACCTCGGATGTGCGATCTTTTCGTCCGTGCTGTTCCATGTCGTATTGTTTCTTGTCCTTGCATCTACATCAATCTTCTACCCGGCCGTGGGCTCGGCCATGAGATTCGATTATATCTGGCTTGACCCCTATCTGGCACCTAAAACAGCGGCATCGGAACAGAACACAGAACAACCCGCCGTGCTCGAAAAAGTTGAATCAACGGATGGTGCCATCCTGCAAAAAAGCGAAGTTATCCCCCCGCAACAGTCGATATTGCCCGTTGCCCCTGAGGAACCTCCGGAAGCCACAGATCCGGAGGATGACGTAGAAGCGGAACTGGAAATTGTACCAGTCAGGCAACATGCAAAACGTCCAGATCCAGCCCCGGTAAAACCGCTACCTGCAACGAAACAGACAATAGATCTCAAGGCCGAACGGGAGCAGCGGCTGGCCGAGGAGGCACGGCTAAAAGCTGCGCGGGCGGAAGCCGAGCGGTTGCGCCTGTCTGTTGAACGTTCCAGGCGTGAGCTTCTGGCAAGGGAGCGGACTGAACAGATGCGCAAGGTAGCCGAGGAGTCAGCCGCGCTCAAATTGGAACAGGAACGGATAGTGGCGGAAGAGGCGCGGATAAAGGCTGCACAGGCAGACGCGGAAAGAGTGCGCGAAGCCGCTGAGCAGGCAAGGCTTGAACGGCTTGCACATGAACGAGCCGAGCTGAAACGCCAGGCGGATGAACAGGCGGCCGCACTCAAGTTGGAACAGGAACGGATAGCAGCCGAAGAGGCGCGTTTGCAGGCTGCACAGAAAGAAGCCGAACGGTTGCGACAGGTGGCTGAACGTGCACGGAAGGAACGGATAGCCAGGGAAAAGGCTGATCAGAAGCGTAGAGCAGCCGAGCAGGCCGCGCGATTGAAAGCCGCAGAGGAACAGAAAGCCGCCGAGGCAGCACAATTGAAGGCAAAGCAGATTGAAGCAGAGCGTCTGCGTCAGGCAGAAGAACGTGCCCGGCAGGAGCGCCTGTCACGTCAACAGGCAGAGGAGCTGCGATCCAAGGCGGAACTGGCGGCCAAGCATAAGGCCGACATGGAGCGGCAGGCAGCGGAGGATGCACGCCGGATTAGTGCGCGGGAAGAGGCAGAGCGGTCACGTCGGGCTGCAGAACGAGCCAGACAGGAGCGCCTGGCGAGCGAACAGGTCGAGGAGCGGCACAAGGCAGCCGAACTGGCTGCCAGGGCAAAAGCAGAACAGGAACGACTGGCACAGGAAAAGGCCGGCATAGAAAGGACAGCGGCTCTTCACAAGGTTGCAGTTGTTGCAGCGCAACAGGCCTCGGGGAGCAAACCAATGGAAAGAAGCCAGGGCATCCCCGTAACCAGTGCCGCAACAGGACCGGTCGAAAAGAAACCGCCCATACCGAAGCCTGAAATAAAAGGAATCGTTATCCCTGCGGTCAACGGCGATCTGAAACTGGTCATAACCAGTAAATCTCCCGTTAAGATTGCAGCCACGTTCCGTGCCTTCCCGAAATCCCGGCGAAATCGGCCGCAGACCCTCAATGAGGCACGTCAGGAAAAGAATATAACTCCGTTGATTGTCACGCCAGGAAATGATACACAGGAAGCCGTAATAGAAAGTGCACATGAAGGGATTTACACCTTCTTCGCTGAACCTGGTGATGCAACAACCCCGAAACCGGGCTTCACCCTCAAGATTTTCGAATCATCCGTCAGGGCCAGGACCCGCCCGATAGGGAACAAAACCGTATCGGGTAAAACCGTTGTCACCAGGGTGTTGATGCCTGACGGCATTCTCTGGGAAGACGAGTCCTCTTTTACTGGCAGCATAGAAGATTCCAACAGCATCACCAAGTTCAATGCCGAAACCGGCCTGATCTGGAAGGAATTCAACCATTAGGGCGAAAAAGTGCCACGCCCGCGGAGATTAAATGCGCCCGGTTCAAAGGTAGACCCGATAAAGGACTCGCTGCAGATGCTCAAAGACCTTTTCATAATCCGCCTGACTGTCGGTTCCCAGAAGAAATCCGGCAACAATCCCTCTTTTCATAATGTATCTCCCCTGCTTAAAACCGATTTACAGGGCCTGCCGGAAGAATGATGGTTTTGGCCTCAGGGTAAAACAATCCGGGATCACATCATCATGATGTCCCAAACCCCCATCATTCCGATATCCTCATGCTCGACAATGTGGCAGTGGAACATGGTCATTCCGTCGTAGTCCATGACCGGTACGAGCATGGTGGCACTCCCCATCTTCGGGATCGTGACCACGTCCTTCCAGGCGGGAATGGTCGTGTAGAGTGAGGCATAGCCGCTATCTCCGCCGGAGATGGAGAGGACTTGGCACGAATTGACGTGCTGGTGGAACGGGTGGTCCATGTTGCTCTGGTTGGAGATCTCCCAGACTTCGTACGTGCCGGGACGGGACATGATCGTGTAGGCATTGTCCATCCCCGTGAAGGAGATGCCGTTGATGTACCCCTTTCCCATCATCATGCTCAGAGTTATCTGCCGCCGCGGCAGGAGGGTGAGGTTCATGTTCAGACGCGCCGCTGCCGGATTTACCGACAGGGGAAGGGTATCGCTCGTGGAAATCCCGCTGTAGGCAAGGGTCAGAAGCGTAACCTGTTGCAGAGAGCTCATTCCCCTGTCGTACGGAAGCGACAGGAACTTGAAATTCCCACCTGCCTGATCAGCCTTCACCAGAACATCGATCCTCTCTCCCGGCGCGAGGAGGATGGTGGAGAGTTGATAGGGCTTGTCCAGGAGCCCGCCGTCGGTACCGACCAGCCAGAGGGAGTGCCTGTCAAGGGAGAGATTCAGAAAGCGGGCATTGCAGGCGTTGACGATCTGCCACCGCTGCACCTGCCCGGGCCGTATCGACAGGACCGGGTTCACCCGCCCGTTCACCATCACCAGGTTTCCCTCCTTCCCCCGCATGAACTGGGAGGTTGAGGTATACGGTTCCGGAAGACCACTGCTGATGGTGATGTCCTTGATGAACATGACGTGGGTCTCGTAGCCGCCAAGGGGCCCGGCCCCCCTCCCCTCTTTGTCCTCGATCACCAGTGGGCCGGCGAGCCCTCCCCAGTACTGCTCGGCAACCGTGCCATGGACGTGGGGATGATAGAAATTCAAATGCCCCGGCTCCTCGTAAGCAAGATCGTATTCGTAATCAAGCGTCTCGCCGGGCGCCGCCATCATCATCATGTTGTCCGCCATTCCCGACGGCGACACATGAAGGCCGTGGGTGTGGATATTGGTGATATTGCGTCGGTGCCCGAGAATATTGGTGGAGGTCGTTTTCGGCAGCCCGTTGACCATGCGCACCTTGAGCATGTCACCCTGGGCAGCCCGGATGACCGGCCCCGGATACATGCCGTTGTAGGTGAGGAGGGTCACCGGCGCGCCGTTCAGCCGCAGCTTTGCCTCCTTCACCAGCAGTTCGTAGGCCCCCGCGCTGTTTTTTACAGCGGTGGGTATTTCGAAGTACGGCGCTCCCGGCGGCGGGTCGACAATCGTCACGGTCGTCCCCCCCATGCCACCACCACCCATGCCGCCACTCCCCATCATGGCCCGGGCCAGACCGGCGTGTAGGCCGACATAGATACCGGCAACCCCAGCAGATGTCGCGGTGATGAATTTCCTCCGGCTGAGTCCCTTTGCCATGGCAGTTTCCTCCTTTAGTAGGGGTAATTACAGAAAAGAAATTTTGTTCCAATTTTATGTGTGAATAATGACCGGGCAGACGAAACCCGCCCCGGAGGGCGGGCTCGTGCGCCATGTCGCAAATTAGCTTCTGCGCAACATCACCTTGTTGTCTTCGTATCATCTGCCACCAGGGCCGTTATGGCATTCGTAACACCCAACCATCTCCCCTTTGGCATAAACTTTCATTTCAGGTCCGGTGGTCCGGAAACTTCGTGACGTAAACGTTCGGGAGAGACGTGTCCCCCGGTAGTCCTTGCCGTGGCAGACAGTACACGCTTCCGGATCGGCTTTGGCAGCCTTGGTGTGAGTATATACCCACGTCGAGCCGATGGTGTGAAGACCATGGGGTCCGCCGGCATCGCTTTGCGGCAATTCCCGCAGGTGGCAGACCGTGCATTCCGCGATGGTTCCGGAGTACCCTTGGAGTTTGATGCTCTGCACGTTGTCGTTGTCTTCAGAGGAGGCATATTCTGCATGGGTTGAACCATGGCATGCCTCGCACTGCATGTTTCCATGGGTCGCGCCTAACTTGAAAAGCGTCTGTCCGGTCGTGAATATGCTCGTGGTTTGCCGGAAGTTTCCGGATGCGTCGAATGCCGAGGTCTCGCGTACGTAGGTCCCGTCGTCTGCCTGGTAGTGGCAGTACTGGCACTTGGGCAGATCGATCCAGCCGGCACGCGCCGGTCCGCCGACGACGGCCATTGAGCCATGGCAACTCTGGCATTCGAGTGCAGCAGAGCCGTCAGGCTTCAGGGTGCTCCCCATGACACCCCGCAGGCACTGGGTGGTTGAGCCGGGATGGCAGTAGTAGCAGCCGCTTCGGTCCATGGTCTCGCCGAGAGGCATTCCCGTATTGTCATCCATGGCCTTGACCCCGTGCCACGAGTGCATCGAGGTGGTGAGCTGTTTCACCCCGGCAACTCCGTGGGTTCCCAGGGCATTGGAGGGATGGCAACCGGCACAGAGGATCGGCCTTCCACTATCGGAGGTGGCCAGGAGTCCGGCGGGGTCATACCCTTTCTGGGCAAGAGCATCGGCATAGAGTGGATTTGCCGCATTCTTGGTGTCATGGAGAAGGAGGATGTTTCGTCGCCAATCCTTGACGGGGTTGGCATCGTAGACCCAGTCCGGTGACGGTTGGGCCATCGGGTCGCCGATACCCGACGTATGACAACGGCTGCACGCCAGTTCATCGCTGATCGGCAACACCGTAACAGTCGTTGCGATAACTGTCCCGCGGCTATCTCTGGCCTCCACCATTACCATCGGGTAATAGTTGGCGGCACCGGTATCATCGTAGGGAACGATCGGAATACCTTCAGCCTTCCAGTAACCGGAAACCTGATCATAGGACATGGGCTCAGGGATGGTCCCCGGCGTCCGATTTCCCGCAAGGCCGGTATTAACCGGCAGGGTCACGCCGAAAAGGGCGGACACCCACTCCCAGAAGTTCGTTTTCCCTTGGCTCGTGGAATTGATTGAACCGCGCGTGTCTGCCGTTGCGACGTAGGTCACGGTGACCCCTTCTGTCACGGTCTTCCCGGTAAGGCGGTCGATCAGTTGGGCATGAAGGTTGTTGTAGGGAGGAAGAATCGCGAAGACTGAATAATCGTTGTCTATACAGTGCATCCCCAGGTCGTTCCAGGCTATCAGGGAATACTTGCCGGCGGCACCAGCGACCTTTCCCTCTGAAACAGGCGAGGCCCCGACGTCGCCGCTGCAGCCATTCATGATGGAAAAAAGCAAAAGGATAGCAGCCGTGAAAAATATATTTTTCATTCTCTCCTCCTTCACATGACCTTTGGTTTCCCATGACTGGATTCGGTGCTCAAGATAAAACTCCGAATCCCGCCGCCTCTCGCTGCAACTCGACAACTCGCTCACAGAAAAGCGTTGTTTTTAATATATTCTAACAAACTGAATTTGGGGTTGAATGAGGGCAATGTCTGATTTTGTCCTAAGACATTTGGACAAATAGATAGGTTGTATGAGCAGGTTTACTAATTACTTAGTCCTACAAGAACATGGAATAGCATTGATTACGTTCAGTACTACCATTTGCCGGTAATCGGAGTTGCACTTGCAAAGCCGAAATTGGCAATCGCATCGAGAGGTTGTCCTTCCCATAGTCCATTACCATTGACGTCCAGATACCATGTGGCAGTGGCAGGATCATAAACGCCGATCTTGGTAGTACCACTGCCGTTCCAATCTCCTGCTACCGGTTTGACACCTGCAAAGCCGAAGACAGAAGACTTGTCGGTGGTCGTACCGCTCCACTGTCCATCACCGTTGTAATCCAGATACCATCTTGAACTGGCAGGGTCGTAGATGCCGATCTTTGTCGTACCGCTACCATTCCAATCGCCAGCCAAGGGAATCCCACCAGGAATGCCGAACCAGTATGATTTGTCGAACGGTGTGCCGTTCCACTTCCCATCGCCGTTATAGTCCAGATACCATATGGTCGTAACAGGATCATAGACACCGATCTTGGTGCTGCCATTCCCGTTCCAGTCGCCGGTCACGGGAATACCGCCCGGGATACCGAACCAGCATAATTTGTCGGACGGCATGCCGGTCCACTGTCCATCGTTGTTATCGTCCAAATACCATGTGCTTGTGGCCGGATCATAAACGCCGATCTTGGTACTACCTAAACCGTTCCAGTCGCCGGCAACGGGTATTGCACCCGCAATACCAAGACCGAAAATGCCGAGGTAATCAGCAGAGCTGCCTTCCCACACCCGACTTTGATTCGTATCAAGATACCAGTAGCCTTCACTAAAGACACCGATCCTGGCAGGTTGCGCAAGGGTGCTGACTGATATTGGGAAAAGGCGTTGGGTGGTCGTACCGTCGCCAAGCTGGCCATAATAGTTATCCCCCCATGACCAGACTGTCCCGTCACTTTTCAGGGCGATTGTATGATAATCTCCCGCTGCAACGGCGATCACCCCGACAAGCCCCGTCACGAAGGTCGGAGCATCACTTTCTGCAGTCGTCCCGTTGCCGAGCTGGCCATAACTGTTATCTCCCCACGTCCAGACGGCCCCGTCATTTTTCAGGGCTACCGTATGAACTCCCCCAGCCACGACTTTAATAACACCGGCAATGCCTGTCACCTGGACCGGAGAATGGCTCTCCGTGGTTGACCCATCGCCGAGCTGGCCATAATAGTTGTCCCCCCAGGCCCAGACCATCCCGTCGTTTTTCAGGGCAACCGTGTGAGACCATCCCGCTTCAATGGCAGTAACACCGGTAAGGCCCGTCACCTGGACCGGGGCATGGCGTTCAATGGTTTTTCCATCACCAAGCTGTCCATAAGAGTTGATACCCCAGGTCCAGACCGTCCCGTCGTTTCTCAGCGCAACGGTATAGCAATATCCCGCTGCAATAGCGACCACCCCGGCAAGGCCTGTCACCTGGACCGGACTATGGCGCTCCGTGACCGTGCGGTCGCCAAGCTGGCCGTAATAGTTGTCACCCCAGGTCCAGACAGTCCCGTCGTTTCTCAGCGCAACGGTATGCGCATCCCCTCCGGCTATGGCCGTCACCCCGGCAAGGCCCGTCACCTGGATCGGTGATTGGCGCTCCGTAGTCGTACCGTCACCGAGCTGGCCACAGTAGTTGTCTCCCCAAACCCAGACAGTTCCGTCGTTTTTCAGGGTAACGGTATGATAATCCCCTGCTGCAACTGCTGTTATCCCGGCAAGGCCCGTCACCTGAACCGGAGCATGCCGCTCCGTAGTTGTGCCGTCACCGAGCTGGCCATAATAGTTATCACCCCAGGCCCAGACCGTCCCGTTGTTTTTAAGGACAACCGTGTGACCGGATCCGGCGGCTATTGCCTGGATGTCGCCATATGCGGCAGCCGAGCCAACTGCGACCATCAGCATAAAAAATGCAGCAAGGATTGCTCTCAAGCCAACGCCCCCCCAAAATGCACAATCACCGTTAATTGTTTGATATTTGAAGTAAATGTCTGCAAACAGTCTAGAAGGCATTGAGCAAATAGCTAGGGGAATTATTGCTATATTTTAGTGAAAAATTGCTTTTTGACGTGGTTAAAATCAGCGAAGGAGATGTATTGGCTGAGAAAACCATACAGTGCGAAAATATTTTTTTGACATACTATCAGCTACGACTGTTATTGCATAACAATATGTTAATTATAACGTGTTCTATATTTAACTAAGTATTTGTGTCTGTTAGTTACTGTATATTCTTATATCTACAAATGAATAATGTGGAGGTGTTATTTAGTCGGTCAGATAGTGAGCAATATAAGTATAATTAACAGCAACATAGTCCTAGCTATTACCACTATAACGACTATATTTGAAACAATAGTACATCAACCTATTCTTGGAGATGGGATTAACAGATATTTTCATACAGTCTCTCATACATGAGCGCCTTGTCGACTTCCCTTTCCTGTCACTGACAATCCTCGGTACTTTCCACCGCAGTAACCCATTTATTGCACCTTTTCTTCCAGGGCCGGCACCACGAGAGCTTGACGTTCCGACCTGCTCTCGGATCAACCGTCACAGTAAAAAGGGGGTGAGTCCAGTGGGTCACATAATCAGCTAAACTTGAATCAGTTTCATACGTAAATCATCAAAAGGAGAACTCGTCATGAAAAAAGCATCCTTGGTATTCTGTTGCATTCTGGCGCTCGCCGCCTGGATGTCGTGGGTACCTAATTCACATGCATTTTCGGGTTACTACACCACCAACTGTGCCGACTGCCATGGCGCGACTTCAACATGCAACGGCTGCCACGCCCACGGCGTACACACGGACAGCACAAAAAGCGACCTCAACGTTGCCGGCACGACCGACAAACAGACCTATGCACCCGGCGAAACAGTGAGCGTCAACATTACCGGTGGCTACCGGACAGGATGGATTCGTGCGATCCTCTATGACCAGAACATGGTTGAGCTGGCAAGAAGCACCGGCCCGTCCGGAATTGGAGGCGGCTCCGGCTTCCCGATCACCCTGACCGCACCGGCGCCCACGGCAGCGGGAGATTACACCTGGAACGTCGCCTGGTACGGCAACCAGTTCGACGCCAGCGGCGCCTTTTTCGGACCACGCTGGACACCCGACCCGAACAACCCCGAACACGGGCAGGAAATCGTCAGCACCAACTCCTTTACGGTCGCGGTAACCCCGGTACTAACGCCGAGCATCGCCCTGAACCCCGCCTCCCTGAATTTCGGCTCCATCCTCACCGGCGGGTCCGCAACACTGACAACTCTGGTGCAAAACACGGGCACCGCTGATCTCAACGTCACCGCTATCGCCCTCTGCACCGGGACCAGCACGGAGTTCACCTGGTCACCGCCGGCGCCGTTCACGGTCACCCCGGGGAGCAGTCAGACCCTGTCGGTAGTCTACGCGCCAGTGGATACAACTACCGACACCGGCTGCCTGAACATCACCAGCAATGACCCGGTCACCAACCCGGCCGTCCTGAACCTTGCCGGGAGCGGCGTCACTACACCGCCGCTTACCGAGTTCGACTTCGACATCCAGAAGTTCATGGCAACCAAAGAGATCAAACTGAAGGACAAAGGTAAGGCGAACTCGGTGAATTTCCACCTCTGGCTCTTCAATGAGGGGACCGGCCCCGGGACCTCCACGGCAACCCTGGTCGGCATGCAGAACGGCAACCAGGTCTACAGCGAAACCATCAACGTCTCCGTACCACCGGCCGAAACGGTCATGTTCAAATTCCCACCATTCACACCCACTGTATTGGGGGATATAACCTGGACTGCCACCGTTGTTGACAACGATGCGGACGTCGACCAGGCAACGGCGGTAACAACTGTGCGGCAATGATCGAGCGTACTTTGTGAGGATGAACCGAGGGGAGGGTTTGGCCCTCCCCTCATGTTTATGGAAGAGAAGAGATCAGTGGAGGTGGGAACGCCGGTACGCAGAGGGGGAGACGCCGGTAATGTTCTTGAACTGTCGCGTAAATTCGCTCTGGTCGTTGAATCCCAGACTGTAGGCTACGGTCGAAATGGTGACATTGGCCTGCAGTAGCAGGGCTTGCGCCTTCCTGATCTTGACCATGTTCACAAAACGCATCGGGCTTACGCCGATATAATGCTTGAAGTTTCGGCAGAAGTGAAATTTGCTGAGATGGGCTGCACGCGCCAGGTCATCGAGATAAAGAGTGCGGCTGAAATTGTCATGAATATGCATGACTGCACGACTGATTGCATGGGGAAGATGGGGAGGGAGTTTGCCCGACATTCTGCTGAAATCTGGAGCGTGCACTTTAAGGGAAGTCCTGCTTTCCCGTCCACTCCTTCGAAGTAAAAGGATACGTTCGACCGTCTGTTGGAGTTCGTGCAGATCGACCGGTTTGCGGAAATACTCCCGGGCGCCCCGCTTGAATGCCTTGAGGACAGTTTCCTCGGAACTGGCATCGGTCAGGAAGATAACCGGTAGATCGTTGCGAAGAGATTTGAGTTCTTCCAGGATTGTTATCCCGTCATCGGCGTCAGCGCCGCAGTCCAAGATGACGATGTCGGGTTCATCGGACCCGATTGCAGCGGGAAGTTCAGACTCACCCATGTACAAATATATGATACGAGCGTTATCGATCGTTAGAGAGCTCAACAGATCGGCGTGCTTACGCTTGGCAACAACGACTATAGATTGGGTCTGTAGCATACCCCACCTATCCAAATACTGTAGCTGTTACAGTAACTTGTTTTCTATGACGAACCTCGTGAGTTCCGCGTTGTTTTTCATGTTCAGCTTGCGAAGTATGTGGGCACGGTAGGTGCTAACGGTCTTGACGCTCAGGGTAAGCTCGGTTGCAATCTTGCCGACTGGCTTGCCGGAGGCGATCAGGCTCATAACCTGGTATTCCCTATTGGAAAGGCTGTGAAGAAGGTCTTGCTGACTAGTATCACTGAGTCCGTTAACGAGTGATTCCGCAAGAGCGGAGCTGACGTATTTTTTCCCCAGCGAGATTTTCTGTAACGCTTCGAGGAGTTCGTTGGAGGGACTTCCCTTGGTCAGGTAGCCGGATGCTCCCGATTTGTAGGCCCGAAGCGCATACTGCTCCTCGGGGTGCATGCTCATGACGAGAACCGGCAGCTTCGGTCTGATGTTCTTCATCTCCACCAAAACATCGAGCCCGTTCCTGCCCGGCATGGAAATATCGAGAATTACCAGGTCGTAATCATTGGTCTGAACCTTGTTCAGAAGCTCCTGGCCGTTGATCGCTTCGTCGACTACGGTCATGTCGACTGTCGAGCCGATAACCTGCTTGAGACCTTCCCGAAATATTGCGTGATCATCGGCTACAAGAATCCTGGTGGGCATACAGCAACTCCTTCCCTGTTAACGGAATTCGTACGAACAGTGCGGTCCCTTGTTGTGGAGCGCCGCATATCCTCAACTTTCCTCCGAACGTCTCGGCCCGTTCCCGCATCCCGGCGATACCGAGTGACTGTACGTCTCTCTTCTCTTGTTCGGCAATCCCCCTGCCATTGTCGCGCACTGTCAACACAAGCCACCCCTTCCTTTCCACCAGATCCACCTGGACAGTGGTGGCGCCGGAGTGGCGAATGACATTGCTCAGCGCTTCCTGGAATATCCGGTAGACCGCCGTAGATAAGTCCCGGTCCTGCTTTTTCTCAGTGAGAAGAATGATGGTTTTGCAGGAAATCCCGCTCCTTTTCTGGAACTCCTTGGCCTGCCACTCAATTGCGTCGGCAAGCCCCAGTATATCAAGCATTACCGGCCGCAGTTCCGAGGAGATCCGTTGGACGGTCATGATGGAAGAGGTGATCAGGTTTTCCATCGCCTTTGTCCTGGCAACAAGCTGTGCGTGATCGCTGTATTCCTGTGCCATGAGCGACACGTTCAGCTGGAGGGCCGCCAGCATCTGGCCCAGTTCGTCGTGGATTTCCCGGGCGACTGCTGTTCGCTCTTCCTCCCGGACAGACATGATACGAGACGCGAGCTTCCGCTGTTGACTCAGGGAAACGTTCAGTGCCTCCTCCCATTTTTTATGCCGGAAAATTTCCTGGTGATGCTCCCGGTTTGCACGGGCCAACTCTCCGGACAGCTCCTGCAAACGCAGATTCTGTTTGACCCTTTCTTCGGGTGACAATTTCCGGCCGGTGATGTCGATCATTGCGATGCGACACTCGTCTTCAGCCGTTGTACAAACCCCCTCGAAATGGATAATGGCCCGATTCACCTCTCCCGATCGTTCCACTTCGCAGGTGGCTATCTGCTCCCCCCTGAGCATATTTCCGAAAAATTCCGTAAAGACCGAACGTGCGGAATAAGGGACAAAGTGCTCTAACCGCCGGCCAACCAAGTCGGAACGTTCGCCCCCCAGGATCTGGGTACCAACATGATTGACGGCGCGAATTATTCCGTCTCGTCCCGTGATAACGCCACCAACCGGCGCTTGGTCGAACAGGTTACTGTATTTTTGCAGGACCTTCTCCGTCTCTTTCATGGCCTGGAGAAGCTCGGCATTTCGTATCTCCAGTTCGCCCATCTGCTCTTCAAGCTCATGCAACTGCATCTGGATCCTGTCCTCTGTCGGAAGGGAAGACCCTGCCGGCGGAGGGGGGACAGGACGCTCTCTCGTACGGAACTTCATTTCGTCTGCTGTGGTTGATACGTCCCTTTCATTGCCCGTATCCAATGATGACCTCGCTTGCCTGCTGCGCACCTAGATGCACAACGTCTAAGTATACCGGAGGGCTGCCCGTTTGTCCTCTGACAATTCGTTTGTCGTCCGCCCGTCGTCTTCATCAGGGCTGGTAAAAGTGTTCTCCGTGAAGTCATTCCCGCCGTGGTTCCGCGCAGGCAACACATGTTAAAACAATGCTCTCAGGGATAATAACACGCTGTTTGCAGACGTGATATGTGCAGTTGTCCGTATTTTCACTAGGAAAGTCGGCAGGCTCAAGATAGGTGGTTCTGCCAAAAACAATACAAGTTTGTCCTAGCCGCTGCATCCCGCAATATCCATGCCTCACAACCGGTGCGCAACCTTTAACAACTTGTAGGACAAACTATGTACTCATCACCTCACAAAAACCTAGGGGATTATACCTTGAACACTTATGAAAAATACGGATATTCACCGAATTTACTAATGAACGTTATCGCGTATACTTAGCCAAAATTACAAAATTAAAACAGATCAGAATCCACTGTTTCCCGTAGTGATACCTTTTCCCAAGTTCACATGAGCAAGCCCTGACAGGTTCCGGGAGGAATTCCGACAATGAAATTCGTCATCCCCTGCCTCGCTTCATTTCTGGTCACGGTAATTATCATGCCGCTTGTCATCCGTTGTGCGACCACGTGCAGATGTCTTGATGTGCCAGGTGAGCGACGACTGCATGACAAGACGACTCCCCGATGGGGTGGAGTTTCTTTTTTCATCGGTGTGCTTCCCTTTTATCTCGTTGAGAACGGGAGCAACACGCTGACTCCGTTCATTGCCGCATCGTTCCTTCTGGTCGCCATGGGGATGCTTGACGACCTGTCCTCGCTTGGCTGGAAGATGAAATTTTCCGTCATGGCTGTAGCTGCCACGATAGTCATATTCGCTGGGGATACCATCATACACCACATCGGCTTCTACGGATCACTGGGGCGTGCGGACCTCGGGTTGCTCAGCATCCCCTTCACCTATGTCAGCATCATTGGCATCACCAACGCCATCAATCTCCTCGACGGTCTCGACGGACTTGCCGGTGGAGTATCGCTTCTGGGGTTCCTGTTTATGGGACTGGCAGCTCTCCTCGCGGGCAACGTAGCGATTGCGGTCATCTGCTTCGCCCACGTGGGAGCCCTGGGCGCATTCCTCCTGTACAACTTTCCCCGGGCCAGAGTCTTCATGGGGGACACGGGGAGCCTCTACCTGGGCTTCTCCCTTTCCGTCACGGCCGTTCTGCTGACGCAGAATGCATCATCAACGGTGGATTCCATGTTCCCGGTGCTGGTGCTCCTCATCCCCATATTCGATACACTCCGGGTACTACTGGTGAGACTCCTGAACGGAAAAAACCCTTTTCAGGCGGACAACCTTCACCTGCATTACCTGATGGTGCGCAATAACATTTCATCGACAAACGTGACGCTCCTGTTCTGGGCGGTTACGGCTGCGTTTGGCTGTATTGCGATTTTCCTGACAAACCGTGCATCGGCGTCGTATCTCTTCGTCGGACTGTATGCCGTATCGTTCCTGTGCCTGTTTGCCTCCAGCCTGACGCAGCGAGTCGTAGCACTGGAAGGCGGTCCCGATCTGCCACCTCCTGCCAGCAGGGTGCCGGATCCGGTTGGATTTAACTGCTATGACACGACCAGACCTGATTTTATCCACAAAGGAGGGACAATGCCCCTGAAATTGATGGTAGTTCTTGGCGTAGTGCTTCTTGCCGCACAGGCATTGGCCGAGGAGCCAATGGTTCTCAAGACTGTGCAAGACAAGGTTAATTACAGTATCGGGGTTAATGTGGTGAGGAACTTCAAGCAGCAGGGGACCGGGATTGATCTGGACATCTTGACTCAAGGAATGAAGGATGCTCTCGCTGGCGGCAAACTCCTTATGACCGAAGAAGAACTCCGCAAAACAATGGCCGCCGTTCAGACCGAGGTGCTACGAAGACAGAAGGTGGCCCCGATAGTGGCGGCTAAGGAGGGGCAGTCGTTCCTGGCAGAAAACAAAACGAAGGAAGGGGTGATTACCCTGCCGAGCGGCCTGCAGTATAAGGTACTCAAGGCAGGTTCCGGCAGAATGCCCGTGGATGGGGACCTCGTCCTGTGCAACTATCGCGGTACCCTTCTGAATGGGAATGAATTCGACCGGTCCTATCCTGACCGGCCGGTAACCTTCAGCGTCCGGGAAGGGGGAGGTATGCCCGGTTTGAGTGAAGCATTAAAACTGATGCCGGTAGGCTCCATGTGGCAACTCTACATCCCTCCCCGGCTCGGGTATGGGGAGCGGGGTCGGACCAGCCTCATCGGATCGCCCGTCGGTCCGAATGAAACGATCATCGTTGAGGTGGAACTCCTCGCCATAAAGTGAATGCCAACAGGATTGTAGCTGCGCGCTACAGTTGCAGGCTGAAAGGAGAAAAATATGAGGAAACTAATGACATTGGCAACCGGGATAGTTCTATCTGTTCTACTGGTTGCAACGGTGAATGCCGGATCAAATGGCGCTTCCGGAACCAATCAGAAAAAACGGATTGAGCAGGTCAAACAGAACTCCAACAAGGCGCCGAAGAAGGCCGTATTATCCAAACACAATAAGGCAATGATCGAAGTTGAGCAAATGAAGAAAATCAGACGAAAGGCGCAGGCCAACGGTACGAACTAGGTAAACGGAACATGCACACGCAATTCAAAGGAGGATTCATGAACAGGCAACGATTTTCGATCATTATGAGCCTGGTACTGGCGCTAGCTGCCCTTCCACTGGGAGTTATGCCGGTCCAGGCGGGACCGGGAACCCTGGCGACGCCACCACCGCCCGATTATCCGGCGTCCGCAACTCCCAGCGGAGGCACGTTCTACGCCAACAGCCCGGCAGGCAACTGGCAGTATACTGATGTCACGGGTACGTACAAAAGCGCCGTAAGCAATTCCGGAACGCCACTCAGGAAGTTCGTCGACTCGCTGCCGGGCCTGGGATCCGGTGCACGACCAGCCGGAACCGCACTGGGCGCAAACAACCTCGGGCAGTACCTCCCCGTTGCGACTCCGGACATTGCTACGTATACGGGCTCTGATTATTACGAGATCGGATTGAAGGACTACCGGGCACGGATGCATTCGGACCTTCCCCTCACGGCGGATACATTGGGAACCGGCACCAAGCTCCGGGGATATTACCAGAAAAATGGTACGGACCATTCATCGCAGTACCTGGGACCTCTGATCATTGCCACGAAGAACAAGCCGGTACGTATCAAGTTCTTCAACGAACTTGGCGTTAACGGTGCGGGCGACCTCTTCATACCGGTGGACACCACATATATGGGAGCGGGGATGGGCCCCGACGGGATGAATGCCTACACGCAGAACCGAGCCGATCTCCATCTCCATGGCGGGCACACTCCGTGGATCAGCGACGGAACCCCTCACCAGTGGATTACTCCTGCCGGGGAGACAAGCACACCCTATACCACAGGGGCGAGTATGCAAAATGTCCCCGACATGGACGGCGGTGTCGAACCGCCCGGCGTGTCTACCTATTTCTATACCAACAACCAGAGCGGCAGGCTGATGTTCTACCACGACCACGCCTACGGGATCACGCGCCTCAACGTCTATGCCGGCGAGGCAGCTGGTTACATCATCATTGACCCGACGGAAGAAGCGGCACTAAAGAGCGCCGGCGTCCCGGGAACCATCAGCAACCCGGCCACTTTGACTGACACTGCAAACGACCTTGCTCACCTCATCCCTCTGGTCATACAGGACAAATCCTTCGTACCCCAGGACGTTGCCGTCCAGGATGCGAAGTGGACCAACCCCAAATGGGGCGTGTATGGCGACCTCTGGTTCCCCCATGTGTACGAGACCAACCAGTGGCCGACCAACCCGGACCTGACTGGCGCGAACAATTATGGCCGGTGGGATTACGGCCCCTGGTTCTGGCCGGTGTTCCCCGTCCAGTTCCCCGGACTGCCGTCATTTAACGTGTCCGGCGTGCCGGAAAGTTTCATGGATACGCCGGTTGTCAACGGAACGGCCTATCCGTATCTCGATGTGCAGCCGCAGGCATATCGTTTGCGGATCCTGAATGCGGCCAACGACCGGATGTTCAACCTGTCGTTATTTACCGCCGACCCTACCCTTACCCCGTTTGATCCCGTGACCGGCCTGCCGAATCCCGGGTATCAAAAAGAAGTCAAGATAGTTCCGGCACTCCCTCGGCCGGCCTGCAGTGCAACCGTCACGACTGACTGCACCTGCACCGGAGCACCCGGAACACCGGTTGGCTGTTTCCCGCCAACCTGGCCGACTGATTCAAGGGCTGGCGGTGTGCCTGATCCAGTCACGGCTGGTCCGTCGATGATCCAGATAGGCACCGAAGGCGGCCTCTTGCCGGCGCCTGCCGTGATCGATCCCCAACCGGTCAACTATGAGTACAATCGCAGAAACATCGTGGTACTGAATGTGCTGGACAAGGCGCTCTTCCTTGGTCCGGCTGAGCGTGCCGATGTCATCGTCGACTTCTCCGCGTATGCCGGCAAGACCGTCATTCTGTACAACGACGCCCCTGCGCCGGTACCGGCGTTCGATCCACGCATCGACTACTACACAAACGGCCCGGACAATACCTGGATGGGTGGCGCACCTTCGACAAAACCCGGTTACGGACCCAACACCCGGACCATCATGCAGTTCCGGGTAGCGGCAGCTACTCCCGTACCCTTCAATCCGGCACCGTTAACCGCTGCGCTGCCGACGATCTATGCGGCATCCCAGCCGGCACCGGTGGTTCCGCAAACGGGTTATCCCGCGCCGTATACCGCAGCTACTGACACGTATTCAACAATCTCTGCCACCTCTCTGACCTTCACTCCAGTCGGCGCAACCACACCGGTAACGATGCCGATGCGACCGAAGACCATCCAGGAACTCTTCACCGCGGATTATGGACGGATGAACGCCACACTGGGCGTTGAACTGCCATTTACCAGTGCCCTGACCCAGACGACGATCCCCCTGGGGTACATAGACCCACCGACCGAGCACCTTGCCAATGGCAAGCCCCAACTCTGGAAGATCACCCATAACGGCGTTGATACCCATGCCATCCATTTCCATCTGAACGATGTGCAGGTGATCAACCGGGTCGGCTGGGATGGTGCCATACGGCCCCCCGATGCCAACGAACTGGGGTGGAAGGACACCGTTCGGATGAACCCGCTGGAAGACATTGTCGTCGCCATGAGGCCGACGACACCGCCGGTGCCGTTCCCGCTTCCTGACAGTGTCCGGCCGCTTGATGTGACGATGCCCCTGGGAACCACAACGCAATTCACCGGCGTTGACCCCTATAGTGGCACGCCGATTACCGTCACCAACCAAGTTACCAGTTTCGGACACGAGTATGTGTGGCATTGCCACCTCCTGGGCCATGAAGAAAACGACATGATGCGGCCGATAGTTTTCAAGCCCAATGACCGTATCGGTGTGTTTACCAATGGTCAGTGGTATCTCGATGCTACTGGCAACAATGCGTGGGATGCAGCCGGTGACAGGCTCTATACTTTCGGTATACCTGGCGACATTCCGGTAAGCGGCGAATGGGATGGTAACGGTGCCAAGGTAGGCGTGTTCAATAACGGAACATGGATACTCGACATGTCAGGAAATGGCGCCAGCAACACAACCTACAGCTTTGGTGCCGGTCTCCCGGGAGCCATGCCGGTAACTGGAGACTGGACCGGTAACGGAGCCACGAAAATTGGCGTTTTTGTCAATGGAACCTGGTATCTCGACCTGAACGGCAACGGAGCATGGGACGGTACGCCAACCGATGGTATCTTTAATTTTGGCGTCGGTCTCACGGGAGCCATACCGGTAACCGGTGACTGGACAGGTAACGGAACCACGAAGATCGGCGTGTTTGACAATGGAACCTGGTATCTTGACCTGAACGGTAACGGCGCATGGGACGGTACACCAACCGACGGTATCTTTAATTTTGGTGGTGGTCTCGCGGGAGCCGTACCGGCAACTGGTGACTGGACAGGAACGGGGACCACGAAGATCGGCGTGTTTGACAATGGAACCTGGTATCTTGACCTGAACGGCAATGGAGCATGGGATGGCACACCAATCGACGGCACCCATGCCTTCGGAGCAGGTCTGACCGGAGCAGCACCGATTATCGGCAAATGGTAGTATTTGAGCATAGTTGACTACATATGAAAAGGGTGCGTCGCCTCCAGTGGACGCACCCTTTTCATAATCACCCGTGATAAACAGATTTCGTTCCAACTTATAAAAGGAGTGAAAACATGCACAGACTCATCGTAACCGTCCTGATCGCCCTGCTCTCCTCTCATGCCTTCGCCGCCGAAGAGATGCCCAAGACCGAAGTGGACAAAACCCTCTATGCCGTCGGCCTGACCGTTGCCCGTCAACTGGCGGTGTTCAACCTTACCCCTGCCGAACTGGAGGTCGTTAAACGAGGTGTAACCGACGGCGTCACCGGCACGAAACCCGAAGTAGAACTCAGTGCCTACAGCGAAAAGGTTCAGGAACTGGCCCGCACGCGCATCAAAGCCCAGGCGGAGAAAATGGCCCCGCTGAACAAGGAATTCCTGGAGAAAGCCGCCAAGGAAAAGGGCGCGGTGAAAACCGATTCCGGGCTGATCTATCTTTCGCTTACCGAGGGAAGTGGAGCTTCGCCGAAACCGACCGACACGGTAAAGGTTAACTACCGAGGCAAGCTACCGGATGGTAAAGAGTTCGACAGTTCCTATAAGCGTGGCACCCCAACGGAGTTCAGGCTGGACGGCGTAATCGCGTGCTGGAAGGAAGGTCTGCAAAAAATGAAGCCGGGCGGTAAAGCCAAGCTGGTATGCCCGGCAACGCTCGCCTATGGTGAGACCGGCGTGGGTAACGTCATTCCGCCGGGTTCTCCCCTGGAATTCGAGGTGGAGCTTCTTGAGGTTAAGAAATGACGCTAGGACAAAACTCTGGCCAGTTATCCGCTGAGGAGCCTTTTGCGCAAACAGCAGAAGCATACCTGCAAGGCATTGAGGATGAACACATGAAAAAAACTATTGTGCCAGTGATGGTTTTACTGCCTCAACTTCTCTTTGCAGATACCGACTGCTGGGTAAAGGAATATCCGGATCATTACCTGGCAGTATGTACCGGGGATGAAAAAGCCGAACCTGTCCCCCGCCAGTCACCCGCTATGGCTCAACCGGCAGCCGCAACGCAGCCGATAACTCCTCGTCAGGGCTCGCTTCAGAAACAGAGCAATACCGCGGATGCCGTCAATACGCCAAGATTCAGACGCATGTCCAGATCGCGCGTCGGAGCTACGATTAGTGCCCGGAACAGACTGTTACGGGAGGGGAAGTTGACACCGGAAGGGCCATAACAGTCGATGATGCTCACATATCATTTAAGGAGGGACTCTGCATGATCCGCTATTATCATCGGGGATGGAACCTGAATACTCAGACTCCCTGGGAAGAGACTGACGCAAAACCGGCCGACTCGGGCCATGCAGGGAAAAGCAGCCGCAAAAAGTGTATTTTGTTCGGTATGTTGAGTTTGATGCTGTCGCCCTGCGCGGTAGTGGCCGCAGACAGGCAAGAACTCAATACCGATGCGGAAAAGATCAACTACAGCGTCGGTTACCAGATCGGCGGCGACTTCAAGGCTCAGGGAGTGGAACTCGCTCCTGACGTCCTGGTGCAGGGGATTCGGGATGCCCTCGCTAAAACTGCTCCTCTCATGACTCAGGAGCAGATGAACACGACCCTGGTAAACCTGAAGAAGAAAATTGTCGCCGATCAGCAGCGCCAGGAAAAACAGGCCGCAGAGGAAAACCGCAAGGCGAGTGCGGCCTTCCTGAAGGAACATGCCAAGCAGAAGGGGGTAACGGTTTTGCCGAGCGGGGTTCAATACAGGATCATCAAGGCCGGCTCCGGCAAGAAACCGACACTGCAGGACAGCGTAAGCATCAGCTACCGGGTTACGCGCATTGACGGCAAAGAGATAGCCCGCACCAATGCAAAAGCACCCAGATCCTATCCCGTAGCCAAGGCGATCCCCGGTTTGCAGGAGATCCTGCCGTTGATGGAAGAAGGTGCTAAATGGGAAGTAGTGCTTCCCACCTCAACAGCAGCGGGTGGCCGCGAACCCCTCGATGATATGGGGGTAATAATTTACGAACTGGAACTGGTCTCCGTCCTTCCAGCCAAGTGATGAATGCGTATAGTATCCATGGAATTTTCCAGGCTGTAGTCATCTCGCACGATAGAAGGGGGGAAACATGGGAACCATTGCTTCAAGGAAAGGATTGCAGATCATCGTCAAACGATGTTCCAGGAGATCACTGCTACCACACTTGATTGACCCCAATAAGCACCCTATCCCGGATTCAGAAGGAGGCGCTTCATGAAAAAAATTCATCTGCGATGGCACGTGACTGTTTTACCCGTTGCCGCCCTCACCTTGTTAAGCCTGGCGGCATTTTCCCCCGCCCTTGCGGTCCCCGTTCCCGGCGGAACCCTTGACCCGCTGTCCATTCCCAAGTACGTGACTCCGCTCGTCATTCCGCCGGAGATGCCCAAGAGCGTCACCTCTCCCGCACCAGCGGCCGATTACGATATTGCGGTCCGGCAGTTCAAGCAGCAGATCCTGCCAGGGGGGGTATGGGGGCCTTCTTTCCCCAATCCCCTTGGAACAGCGCCGCCAACGGTTGGCCCCTTCCCTGCGACGACCGTCTGGAGTTACGGCCGGGCTGCCGACTCGCTACCTGATTCAACAGCCAAAGGTGGGGGGCCAGGGATTGCCCCTGCCCCCAACTCCAGCTTCAACTATCCGGCCTTCACGGTCGAAGCTGTCACGGCTACGCCAACCAAGGTGCGCTGGATCAATGATCTGGTCACGGACCCGATTGCCTGTGCAGCTTCTGCCGACAAGACCATTGCAGCCTGCAATTTCCTCCCCCACCTGTTCAGTGTCGATCAGACCCTGCACTGGGCCAACCCTCCCAAAGCGAACTGCATGATGATGCCCGCCAACCGGACCGATTGCCACACCGAGGTAGCGGCTCCCTATACCGGCCCGGTTCCGATCGTGACCCATGTCCACGGCTCCCACGTGCAGCCCCACAGCGACGGTTACCCCGAGGCATGGTGGCTACCCGGGACCCCGGGAACCAAAGGCATTCCCGTGAGCTATGCTGAGCGCGGATCTGTCTTCACCCAGTCGGACAATACCAACACCGTTCCCGGCTCCGCTTTTTACAGCTACGAGAACACCCAGCCGGCAACCACCCTCTGGTATCATGACCACTCACTTGGCCTGACCCGGCTGAACGTCTATGCCGGTCCCGCCGGCTTCTGGCTCCTCCGTGGAGGATCCCACGACACGGCGGCCGGCGTCCTGCCGGGACCAGCCCCAAGCGGTACCGGCGACCCGAACTTCACCACGGCGTATCGCAATACCATCCGCGAGATCCCAGTGGTTATCCAGGACCGCTCCTTCAACACCGACGGAACACTCTTCTTCCCTGCCACCCGCACCTTCTTCGACGGCTTTACCGGCCCCTTTATCGGGGGGACTGGCACTCCGACCGGTCCTTCAGACATCTCCGGCATCTGGAACCCGGAAGCCTTCTTCAACACCATGGTGGTCAATGGCACCACCTGGCCGCAACTGAATGTTGCACCGGTCCGCTACCGCCTGCGCCTGCTCAATGGCTGCAACGCACGGACCCTCAATCTGTCGATGTTCGTCATGAACAATGTCGGCGCCGATGGCAAACCTGGAACTGCCGATGACACCATCGGCCCAGATCTCTTGCCCGCAACCGCCGATGATCCTCTCGGTGCAGAAATCCCCATTTACCAGATAGGGGGCGATCAGGGGTTCCTCCCCAATGTCGTCAAGATCGTGACCGGCTCAACCACGACACTTCCCGGTAACGGGACCGTTCCTGCTCCTGTGGCTGCACCGGATCTACGCCAAGCACTGCTCATGGGCCCTGCTGAACGGGCCGACGTGATCGTTGATTTCACCGGCCTGCCTGCCGGGACCCGGGTCCGCATGATCAATACCGCACCCGACGCCCCCTTCGGTGGGTTCCCGCCACAGCCATTTCTGCCCGGTGATGTTGCCGACCCCCAAACCACCGGCCAAGTTATGGATTTCGTCATCGGCTTGACAGGCACCGACACCACCACCACACCGCAAAATATTGTTCTCCCCGCGGAAGCTTCGCTCGGTGCCACCACGAACACTCGCCAGGTCTCCCTCAACGAATTGTCTTCTGACCAGGTCTGCGTGGAAGTCAACATCATCGACGGGGCGATTATCAGCACTCTCTTCAGCACCACCGCAGGAGACCCGAACTTCCTGGCCAACTGTGCCGCTGCTACTGTTGGAGCAGGAAATTTCCCAACGCCCATGGGTCCCCGAATGGCACAGCTGGGTGTGCTGACGACCGATGGCATGGGCAACGTTATGGCCGTCCCAAAAAAATGGGGCGACGCTATTACTGAGACCCCTGCCCTGAACAGCACGGAGGTCTGGGAGATTTACAACACCACTATGGACGCCCACCCGATCCACCTTCATCTGGTACGCTTCGCGGTGGTTGATCGTCAGAACCTCGATATGGTGACCATGTTGCCGGTCGCCGGGACGGTGACGCCGCCACTCCCCAACGAACTGGGGTACAAGGACACCGTAATCGCCTATCCTTCACAGATTACACGGATCAAGGCGAAGTTCGACATCGCCGGACTCTACGTCTGGCATTGCCACATTATCGATCATGAAGACAACGAGATGATGCGGTCGTACACGGTCATTGCACCGGATAAAGTCGGTGTGTACAACAGCGGGACACTGTATCTGGATATGAACGGAAACAGTGCATGGGACGGCACGCCTACCGATAAACTCCTCTCCTTCAACTGGGGGTTCCCGAACGCCATCCCCGTAAACGGCGACTGGACAGGTACAGGCGTCAAGAGAATAGGTTTCTATTCCAACGGAACCTGGTATCTCGATCTGAATGACAACGGTATATGGGACGGCACACCGACTGATGCCATGTACACCTTTGGCGCGGGACTCACCGGAGCAGTACCGGTAACCGGCAACTGGACGGGAACCGGTGCTACCAAGATCGGCGTGTACGATAATGGAATCTGGTATGTGGACCTGAACGGCAACGGTGCCTGGGACGGCACGCCGACGGACGGCCAGTATTACTTCGGTACCGGCCTTACGGGAGCTGTACCGGTGACCGGCGACTGGGCAGGAACCGGGGCTTCCAGGATCGGCGTCTATGATAATGGAACCTGGTATGTGGACCTGAACGGCAACGGGGCCTGGGACGGCACACCGACAGACGCCATGCATACCTTTGGGGCAGGCCTTACGGGCGCACTCCCCGTGACCGGCGACTGGACGGCGACCAACTCCACGAAAGTCGGCGTGTACGACAACGGCACGTGGTATGTGGATCTGAATGGCAACGGTGCGTGGGATGGCACGCCGACGGACGGTCTGTATTACTTTGGTACCGGCCTTGCCGGAGCACTACCCGTCGCAGGCAAATGGTAATAGTCATGAAGGTATGATGATTAATGTGTTGTGACGAAAAAGGGTGCGTTGCATACCCGGACGCACCCTTTTTTCATGAGGTTCTGGAATATTTTCGCAAATGAATTATACTTCTCCCATTGCACTAAAATCCATCTTTGAAATGAACCTATGCCTCCTATGAAAAAATCACGTAAGCTTGTCCTTGCCGCCTGCGCCGCAGTATCGTTTTTTCTCTGTATTCCCTTTGCAATTGCTGAAGAAGTGCCCTCAGTTCAGGCTCTTCCCGTAACCGCCTCACCACCTGCTGACCAGCGGGAATCTTCGCAGACAGCGGTCGTAGCGGAACGCCAGACGCCTTATTCCGCAAGGGAAAGACAACCTGAGCAGCAATCAAACAGGGTTAAATCCACTCAAGACGGAAAATCCGAATTTGAAAAGTACGTCTCCGGCAAGATCCCGTCGACGACATCTCTCGACATCAGCCAGTTCGGCTACGACCTCTTCGCAAAGCCGCCGTCCACCTTCGCACCGACACTGTCTGTACCGGTCGGGCCTGACTATGTAGTTGGCCCCGGTGATACGATCAGGGTCGAAGTATGGGGGAAGGTCGAGGGGAACTGGAATGTGGTCGTCAGCAACGACGGCAACATCAGTCTGCCCAAGGCAGGCGTGTTCGGCGTCACCGGGCTTTCCTTCAAGGAACTGAAAGACCTTCTGCATAAAAATTTCTCGAAATACTATACCGGCTTCGAAATGAACGTCAGCATGGGCCCCCTCAGGACCATCCAGGTCTATGTCGTGGGGAATGCCCAGCGGCCGGGAGCGTACACCATATCCTCCCTCTCGACTATCATCAACGCCCTGTTCGAGGGTGGCGGCCCCTCCAAGACCGGTTCGATGCGCAACATCCAGGTCAAGAGAAACGGCAAGACCGTGGTGACGTTCGATCTCTACGACTTTCTGTTGCAGGGGGACAAGACGAAGGACATCCGCCTCATGCCGGAAGACGTAATCTTCATCCCGCCGGTCGGGCCACTGGTGGGGATAGCAGGAAACGTCAAGACCCCCGCGATTTACGAGCTGAAAGGCGAAACCCGCCTTCTCGACCTTATCGATATGGCAGGTGGTATCACCGGCATCGCCTTCACAGGACGGGTACAGGTGCAGCGGGTCGAGAATCACCATGCCAGGACCATGTTCGAGGGTGATCTGATCGATGTCGAGAATAACCCCGCCAAGAACTTCATTCTCCAGGATGGCGATCTGGCAAAGATATTCGCGGTTGTCGATACGGCAAAAACCGTCACTGTCACCGGCGCAGTCGCCCATCCCGGCCAGTACGGCGTCAACCCCGGCGTTACGAAAGTCAGTGACATCATCTCCCTGACAGGCGGACTGCTTTACTATACGTCCAACCAGGCAGAGGTGACGCGGGTAACGGTTACCCAGTCGGGACCGAAGACCGAGATCTTCGTCATCGACCTTGCCAAGGCTATGCAGGGCGACCCCCAGCACAATGTGCCATTGCAGATGAACGATTACCTGCTGGTACGGACCGTTCCCGAATGGAACCTCTACCGGACCGTTACGCTCACCGGCGAAGTCAGATATCCCGGTACCTATACGTTCAAACAGGGTGAAACGTTATCGTCGGTCATCGAGCGAGCCGGCGGTTTCACCGTCCGCGCGTACCTGCGCGGCGCCATGTTTACCCGTGAACGGGTGCGGGAGCAGCAGCAACGGCAGATCAACGAGATGGTTGAACGTCTCGAGCGGGAACTGAGCGGTTCCGGAGCTGCCCAGATTTCCACCGCGTCGTCTCCGGATGATGCCCGCATGGTCCAGCTGGAACTGGAGCAGAAACGGCATTTCATTGCACAGCTCAAGACCGTCAGGGCCAAGGGGCGGATTGCCCTGAACATCACGGAAATGGCCACCTTCCGGGGATCAGCGTACGACATCGAACTGGAACAGGGGGATATCATTACCGTTCCTTCGGATCCGAAAACGGTCCAGGTAATCGGCTCGGTCTACAACCAGAGTGCCTTTGTCTATGAACGCGACAGGGACTACGACTACTACGTTAATCTCGCCGGCGGTTACACCTCGAATGCGGATAACGGGAACACCTTTGTCCTGCAGGCGAACGGTACTGCCATCAAGGCGGGGGGGAACTTCCTCGGCTTCGGCGAACACCTGGGCTCCGGAGACACCGTCGTTGTCCCCGAGCAGATTGAGCGAGTCGCGTGGATGCGTCACATCAAAGACATAACGCAGATCATGTACCAGATCGCCGTGACCGCCGGCGTCCTGATTGTCGTGTTTTAAAGGAGAGCAGATGCTGGAAGGACAAGAAGCAGGTCAGCAGCCGAATGTCACAGTCCTGGACTATCTCATCGTCCTGCTGAAATGGAAGAGACTTATCATCTGGATCACCGTGGGCGCAATCGTCCTGTCGGCAGTCGTGAGTCTGTTGTTGCCCAAAATTTTCAAGGCCGAAGCCCGGATATTACCGCCTCAGCAGGCTTCCTCCGGAGCGGCGGCACAACTGCTGACCCAGCTTGGGGGACTCGGCGTTTCACCGGGTCTGGTCGGGATGAAAACCACGAACGATCTCTACATCGGGCTGATGAAGAGCAGGACCGTTCTCGACCGGATTGTCGACCGATTCAAGCTGCTTGACGTGTACGACGTAAAATATCGTGAAGATGCGCGCCGCAAACTCTTGAAGGCACTGAAAATACAGGACGGCAAGAAAAGCGGAATTATCACCATAGGAGTAGAAGATAAAGACCCACAACGGTCCGCTGACATGGCAAATGCCTTTGTTGAAGAGTTGAAAAATGTATCACAGTACATCGCGCTGACCGAGGCGTCGCAGCGCAGACTTTTCTTCGAGGAACAACTCAAGAGCGTGAAAGAAGCCCTCACGCGTTCCGAAGAGGCGCTGAAAGGCTATCAGGAACAAACGGGGGCTATTGAGATCAAAGAACAGGCAAAAGCCATCATTGAGTCTGTTGCACACCTGAGGGCACAGATAGCTGCCAAGGAAGTTGAACTGAAAGTACTCAGGACGTATGCCACGCCTCAGAATCCCGATATGCAGAAGATACAAGAACAGCTGCGGGGGATGAGGGAGCAGCTCTCGAAGCTCGAAACCAAGGGAGGAAGCAATCCCGACCCACTCATGTCGGCGGGAAGAATGCCCGAGGCCGGTACCGGCTCCGTCAGAAAATTAAGAGATCTAAAATACAACGAATCCCTTTATGAGCTCCTCGCGAAGCAATATGAAATTGCAAAAATTGATGAAGCCAGGGATGCGGCCGTGATACAGCTGCTGGACAAGGCCCTGCCCCCTGAGAAGAAAATAAAACCGAACAGGACGATCATGGTTGTTACTGCAGCATTCACGAGTTTCTTCTTCTCCATCCTCGCGGCTTTTTTCATGGAGAACAGGGAAAAATTCATAAATAACCCCAAGAACAGGGAAAAACTTGAACTATTAAAAAGCAGTGCATAGCTATTAACGAGCGTCAGGATGACTTCCCTGATGGATAACGGTCTGACTTCGTAGGGCAGAGAGTAACAATATACTGTGTGAGGTCAGCGCTCAAAGTAATGATTTTCATTGATGCTATCAATAGACTTGGTGTGTTCAACACCCTAAAATCCGTTCTTGGTGACAGGCGAATCAGTCACGGTCTCCTCTGGAATTTGCTTGCAACCGTCGCAGGACGTTCAGCCGGACTCATCTCATCCATAATAATTTCAAGGCTGCTCGGCAAAGAACTGTTCGGCGAATTCAGCATTATTCAGAGCACAATTCTGACTTTCGGCGTTTTCGCCGGGTTTGGGGCCGGCCTTACCGCTACCAAGCACATCGCCGAAACATTCCGGTCCGATCCCGCTCGGTCGGGAAGAATCCTTGCCCTCACTATCATCCTTACCACCGCGTTCGGCGGCGTGATGACCCTGACGCTACTGGCCGGATCGTCGTTTATCTCGACACATATTCTTTCGTCACCGCATCTGACGACGTTCTTGCAGATAGCTTCCGTGAGCCTTGTCACAACTGCCCTGAGCGGTACCCAGAGCGGTGCGCTGGCTGGATTCGAGGCGTTTCAGGGGTTGTCCCGTGTCAATATCTATTCGGGGATAGTCAGCGTAATTGCCATGACAGTCGGGGTCATCCTGGACGGGCTTGCCGGAGCATTGTGGGGATACAACATAGCCACTGCCGTTTCCTGTTTCCTGGGAACCCGCGCTTTGCGAGTTGTAACCAGGGAAAAAGGGATTGATCCCGACTACCGGAATTGCATGCGTGAATGGTCCGTTCTCTGGCGATTCAGTCTGCCGACCATGCTGGCCAATACTCTTGTAACGCCTGCTGCATGGGCATGTAATGCCATGCTGGTAAACCAGCCGGGTGGCTTTTCCGAGATGGCTTTCTATAATGTCGTAACCCAGTGGCGGCAATTTTTGCTCTTTCTGCCCGGCATCGTCGCTCAGGTCTTTCTCCCCATTATGTCGTCGCAAAAGGCGGGTGATCGCCCGGAATCCGCCAAGATACTCTACATGAAGATAAATATTATCATCGCCCTGCCGGTCCTGATCGGCATGTCGCTCTTGAGTCCCCTTATAATGGCACTCTACGGGCGAAGCTACACGGAACAGTGGCCGGTATTCGTAATTGTGCAACTGGCAACATTTGCGCAGATACTGCAATCACCCATCATAACATCGTGGGCAGCAGATGGCCGCATGTGGACCAATCTCTTTGCCAACGGTTTCTGGGGTATAGCCCTGGTCGTGCTGAGCTGGTCCCTGATAAAGCTCGGTGCTCTCGGCCTCGGCCTGGCGCTGCTCCTGAGCTTCCTCCTCTACTTTGTAGTCATCGCTATACTGAACCGGCGGAAGGACTGAATGACGACCCAGAGAACTGAAAAGTGCCCCTTGTGCGGTTGTGCCGTCCATGTCGTCACCGACTCCGCAACCGGCTATCAGCAGGGCCGGACCTACACCATCCTGGAGTGCGAAGGGTGTCTCTCGTCCTTCTCCTCCCCCCTGGAGGTGTCGGACGAGATTTACGGCCAGATCTATGCAAATGTCCGGAACGTTCCCGGTTACAACCGCTACTTCCGCTATGCCCAGGAAATCCTCACCCGGCGACGCCCCCTCGACTACCTGATGGGACAGGAGGAGTCCTACTGGGCCGTGGCGCACCATCTGCGGAAACGCAGAGAGGCGGGAGAGAAGCTAAACATCCTGGAACTCGGCTGCGGCATGGGTTACTTCACCCACGCCCTTGCCCAGGACGGTTTCACCGTCACCGGCGTGGACATCTCGTCCCACGCCGTTTCCTGGGCACGTGAGCACTACGGCCCCTACTACGCCTGCACGACGCTGGACGAGCTCCAGGCCCGGGGCGACCGGTACGATGCCATCATCATGAACCAGCTCATCGAGCATCTCCCTGACGTTCACGGGTTCATGGCCGACGCCGTCTCCCTCCTCTCCCCCGGAGGTGAGATCCTCATCACCACCCCGAACAAGTCCGCCTATCCCGATACAGAGTGGGAAACCGACCTCCCCCCCGTCCACCTCTGGTGGTTCGGCGAAGAGGCGCTGAAGTCCCTGGCGCAGCACCACCGCTGCACCATCTCGTTCATCGACTTCGCCCCCTTCTACGCTGCTTACCTGAGGCCGAAGTTCCCGCCGGTCCCCCTGGTGGACAGGCAACCGGTCTTCGACGCCCACTGGAAGCTGGTGATCAGTCAACCCATCCCGGTGGTAAGCCCTGTGCGGAACGTTTTGGAGCGGACAGGTATCATGGATTTTCTCCGTGCAGTCAGGTCAAAATTCGTCACAGGCAACAGGTGGCATGGTTCACGAGGCCCGATTTGCGCCGCCGTGCTGCGGCGTACAAGGTAAATAAATGGACAGCTGCCGGGTTTGCGGAAACAGTCAGAATAACCGTCACCATGTTTTCCAGGAAAAGTACCTGGGACTGGGAGACGAGTTCGCGTATATCGAGTGCGGCGCGTGCGGCAGCCTTTCGATCGTGGAAATACCCGAGAATATGGATCGCTACTATCCTGAAACTTATTATTCCTATGCAGCCAGAGCCTATAACCGGTTCCTCGGCGTGCTCAAGGGGAAGCGTGACCTTCATTACCTCGGTGAGCCCGGAATTGTCGGCCATCTCCTCTCCTTGTTCCTCCCTGCGCCTCCCTACATCGAATGGCTGAAAAACCTGGAATTGCCCGTCGGCTCCAGCATTCTCGATGTCGGCAGTGGCAGCGGCGTCCTTATCGTTAATCTGCAGGATGCCGGGTTTCCCTCCACCGGAATTGATCCCTACATACGCGAGCCAATCACGTTCGCCAATGGCACAAAGGTTCTGATGCAAACACTGGAAGAAACCGGCGGCAGTTTCGACTGCGTCATGCTGCATCATTGCCTAGAACACATGCCCGCACCACGGGAGGCATTGGTGCAGGTCAAACGACTGCTGAACCCCGGGGGCAAAGTGCTGATCAGGGTTCCGGTGGGAGGCACCCATGCCTGGCGGACCTATGGACAAAACTGGTTCCAACTGGATGCACCGCGCCATTTTGTCGTATTCACTGAAACAGGTTTGCGCAGGCTGACTGCGGAAGCAGGCTTCAACACGATGAAGATTGTCTATGACTCCGCAGCTAGCCAATTCTGGGCAAGCGAGCAATACGCCAACGGCATCCCCCTGGCTGACGAAAAGTCCTATGCCGCGAACCCCGACAAGTCCATGTTCTCAGCAACACAGATCGAGGAGTATGCCAAACAGGCAGCAGCGCTGAACGCACGGAACGACGGCGACCAGGCGTCGTTTTATTTGCAATGGACCGCTTAGCATGAACGTTCAGGCAGAAAAACCCAGCGAATCTGTCGGCGTCGTCCTCGTCAACTGGAACGGCGCCGAGCATACGATTCCGTGTATCGAGTCGCTGCTTGCCGGGAGCGCCAAACCGGAGCGGATAGTCGTCGTCGACAATGGGTCCCGTGACAATTCTCCTGATCTGATAGCGCAGAAGTTTCCGGGCATTGTCCTGATTCGCAACGAGGATAATCTCGGCTTTACGGGGGCCAACAACATCGGTATCAGTAGGCTCATGGCCGCAGGGTGCGAATACATCTGGATTTTGAATAACGACACCACTGTCGATACGGAGTGCCTGCTGGCACTGAAGAACCATATGGCCAATCATCCCGAAGTGTCTGCCTGCAGCGGGAAGATCCTGTTCGCCGACTCTGGCCGTATCTGGTACGCCGGCGCCCGCTATGTCAAGTGGCCCCTTCACTTTGAGCACCGTGGTTATGATGAAGAAGATGCCGGCCAATATGACAGGATCGAAGAAGTGCCGTTTCTCTCAGGGTGCTGCATGTTTGTAAGGCGTGAAGCTCTTGAGCGAGTCGGCCGGTTTGACGACCATTTTTTCGCCTATTTTGAAGACAGTGACTGGTGTCTGCGGGCCAGTAAAGCTCATTTGTTGCTGCAGTACCTGCCACAGGCAACGATCCGGCACAAGGTTTCGGCTACGTTGAATACGCTGAAAAAGCAAAGGCACGGGGGAACGACATCGCCGTTCAGCGTGTACATAATCAACCGCAACAGACTTTTCCTGATACGTAAACATGCAGACACTGCACTCCAGCGCTGTACTGCATTGCTGGCGTTTGCTGCGTGGTTTTGTTATTACTGCGCGGTTTTATTGCTGCTGTTTCGAATCGATAAATGCCGGGCTCTTGTCATGGCTGTTTACGATGGAGTTACAAAGCCGCTGGGATCTCCTCCCGGTCGAATCATAACGACACGCTACTTGAAATAATTTGGCACGATATGGATGATTACCAACTCATAAAGAATAATTTGCAACTTACCGGCAATGCCGATGAGTTTGCCATATCATGGGTACAACGATGGTATATCATTGCCTTTTGTTTCGCTCCGGCGCTTCTGATAATGCTCATAAGCAACGTTGCAGATGACCCACGCCTGCTTGTGGTTACCGGTCAGATTGCACTGGCTGCGGGTACCTATCTGGCATTATTTCAACTGCGAGAAAAGCCACTCCTTAATCCCATACAAGCCGTAGTATTTTTATTCCACTGGTGGTTCGCCATCGGACCAAGCCTTGCCGCCACATTTGCCGTATTGAGAAATGATGCTGAGTTACTTTCTACATATGTAACGTCAGGCGGCGCTGCACTATGGACCGTTGCTCTGGGATTGCCTTTGTATGCATTTTGTGCAAACGGCACTATGCGTTATTTTCATGGCAAGATTCGTCACATCTCATTTCTTATGCCTGATGGGCCACTTTATCTACCCAAAACTATATTTGCTTACTGGCTGGTAGGTGGCCTGCTGGCTCTAATTGTCATGATTCTGGCTCGTTTTGGGATAGTTGGTAATCAGGCGATCAATTATCTAGGTGGAACAGTCAGTGAAAATTGGTTCGTTTCTGCGCTTGAAGCAATAAGTGCCATAGCTTTTTTTGCAACAGTAGGGGTAATGGGTTATCTTGTCGGCCCAGTTCAAAATCATGCTCTTAAATTCAAACTGATAGCTATAGCCCTGATAGTCTTTAACACTATCAATGCTTTTACTTCCGGTTGGAAAGGAGCGATGGTCATAAGTTTAGTTATTCTTTTCATGATCATGTTCACGTGGAGGCAGAAATTACCAGTAGTATTAGTTCTTGTACTGGCTTTTTTTTATCTTCTTGTAGTCGAGCCAGTAGTTAGTCAAATGCGATTTGCAGCTGAGGTTGCTCAAATTACTACACCAGAAGAGCGAAGCGAATTATTTAAACAATTCCTTAACAGCGAAATATCACTGTCTGACCTGCAAGGAGTCGAGATCAATATCGAGTCACCTTTTAGGTATATTTATGATTATGCAAGTCGCATTTCGTCAGAGAGCTACTTATATAATGGTCCGTGGGAAAACACCATGTCAGACGGGCTGTTAGCTCTTGTCCCTCGATCTATTTATCCCGAGAAACCGGAATTGAATATGGGTAATTATTTTGCCCGTTATCTTGGCGTTTCTGATCCAGATAATTACATAAACAATATTGGTGTCAGCATTCCCTTTGAATTTGTTGGGAATTACGGCCATCTTGCTGGAGTCTTATCTTTCGGCCTCATCGGTATTTTATGGACACTGTTTTGCGTTTGGTTGTTATCTGAAAATCGCTTGGCTACTCATCCGTTAACACCTCTTTGTATCATTTTTTCATTGGGAATGGAGGCTAGCATTGGGCAGTTCCTTGTGAGGTTTCGCGATTTGCCGCTAGTTTTTGGAGCTGCGTATTTGATGTGGATTATATTAAAAAAACGTCTGTAAATATAATGCATGCGGTTAGTGAGACTTTTTGTGAAGCAAAAGACTGACAAATTGTCGGTGACTTTTTATCACCGGAAGCCCTACGATTCATATTTCAGCATTGAACGCCTTTTTGCTGACATTCGCAGGAATATGCCCGCACACATAATCTCCAGGGTGGCTGTGTCACCATTTACAAGTCGCGGGTTCTGGAAGCGCCTTGCTAATGTCTTAATTGCACCGTTGTACCAGAGCGAGGTCAATCATATTACTGGTGATGTGAATTACATTGCCCTTCTGCTAGACAAAAAAAGAACAGTTCTGACAATACATGATTGCGTCGTCCTTGAGAGACTTACGGGTATCAAAAAATCATTGTTCTTTTTTATCTGGTATTGGTTGCCAGAGAAAAAATCTTCCATAATAACGGTTATTTCACAATCGGCAAAATCTGATTTGCTTCGCTATATCCAGTGCGAACCCGATAAAATACGAGTTATCCACAATTGCATTCCCAGCGAGTTCAAACCATGCCATAAATTGCTCAACACAGCAAAGCCCGTATTACTGCAAGTCGGGACCAGATACAATAAAAATCTGCTGCGCGTAGCTGAAGCTTTACAGGGAATCCCGTGCCACCTTAGAATTATCGGCATGCTGGATAACCAGCAACTGTCAGCATTGTCTGAATGCCATGTCGAATTCTCCTCTGTCGCTGATATTTCAGACGAAGAGATCGTCAATGAATATCGACAATGCGACATGCTCGTTTTCGTATCCACCTACGAGGGGTTTGGCATGCCGATTCTTGAAGCAAATGCCGTCGGTCGGCCGGTGATAACCGGCAATATTTCGTCTATGCCTGAAGTTGCCGGCAATGCTGCCTGCCTGGTCGACCCGTTCGACGTGAAAAGTATCAGGAGCGGTATAGTGCGTATCCTGAACGATGAGCGCTATCGCACCGAGCTTGTTGAAAATGGCTATAAGAACGTCAAGCGCTTCGAATCTCAAAACGTTGCAAAGCAGTACTCCTTGATTTACGACGAGATATATCAACGTAATCATGCATCATAAGAGTCTGGGAAAGGAGCCTCAAACCCATGTCGAACGTACTGAGACCCATCGCACGAACAGTTTTTGGCAAGCTGCTCCCCCGGGTGGCTTACCCTGTTGTTCGTGGGCCTCTGAATGGCGCACGAATTATCCTTGGCGCTTTGGAAGGTGAAGGTGGCGGAGCTACCGCCTACTTCAACATGCTGGAACCGGAACAAACAGCGGCCATTGCGGCAAGACTGAAGCAAGGTGATGTTTTTTTCGATATCGGTGCCAATGTTGGCTATTACACCCTGCTCGCATCGCGACAGGTTGGCCGGGAAGGCAAGGTATTCGCATTCGAGCCGGTCGTGAGAAATCTGGCGTATCTTTACCGCCATCTTTTACTCAATGGAGCGAACAACGTTACGGTAATAGCGGCTGCCTGTTCAGAATCATTATCGCTTGCTCTCTTTTCTTCCGGCGAGAATTTCGCTACCGGGCACATTGACGGTAGTGCAGTGACACAGGAAAATACTTTTCTGGTCCCTACGTTGTCAGTGGATGCTGTAGTCAAAAAAACGGGTGTCTCACCAAACGCCATGAAGATAGACGTGGAAGGAGCTGAGCTTTCCGTATTGAAAGGTGCAAAGAATACGATTGCTTCCGCGCGGCCGGAGATATTCCTATCGACGCACTCAGCTTCACTCAGGACCGACTGCCTGGCGTACCTGGAAGAGGCTGGCTACACCGTTGAAGCGCTGGATTCTGACGACGACCCGTCGTCGTTCCTGGCAACTCATTATGAGGGCCGCATTACATGAAACATCCCGGTTTGGGTGGTCTGACAAAAAGCCTTAACTATGTTGTCACTCTGGGGGGAACTGCATGGAGCATCATGAACTGGTCGCAGTGCTGACCAAAGTCGCAAACGAATATCCAAAAGATATGGCGGCTGAGCAGTTACGCGATATTCCACGGATTACGTACCACATTGAATTGGCTCTTGCTGCCCTTGGACCAAAACCGCATCAGCAGTCCACTGTTTGCGATCTCGGAGGAGGCATCGGACTGTTTTCTGTCGGATGTGCAGCCCTTGGGTTCAAGCGGGTCTTTCTCGTTGATGACTTCAACGATACGGTAAACCGCCGTGTTGGCCCCTCAGTGCTCGACCTTCATCGACACTACGGTGTCGAGATCATTTCCCGTGACGTTATAGCCGAAGGTCTGGGTGATGATCTCCCCAACGATTTCGATGTCATTACCACCTTCGACAGCATGGAGCACTGGCACCACTCGCCGAAAAAGATGTTCAAGGAAGCGAGGGGGTTGATCAGAGATGGGGGGGCGTTCATCCTCGGGGTGCCCAACTGCGTGAATATGCGCAAACGGATCACCGTACCCTTGGGCATTGGCAAGTGGAGCAGGATTCAGGAATGGTATGATGAAGAGATGTTTCGCGGCCATGTTCGGGAACCCGACGTGGATGACCTCCGGTACATTGCTCGGGATATGGGACTTGCAGATATCTCCGTTTTTGGCAGGAACTGGCTGGGCTATGCCTCTGCAAACCCGGCTGTCCGTATTGCGACAAGAATCATGGACTATCCCCTGCGGCTGAAGGCGTCATTCTGCTCTGACATCTACTTGACGGGGAGAAAATGTTAACAGTTCTACAACCTGAACAGGGCTTGCTCCCCGCACAGATTCTGTTGCAAAGGTGGATCCGGAATATGAAAACGAGGCATTACGTCACCATAACATTTACGATGTTGTTAATGCTGTTCGCCATGGGCCGTGGAGAGGCGAAGGCCAAAGATTTCATATTTGAGACATCCGCAGTTCGATTGGTGATCGATGAAAACGGTGCGGCCAAAAGCATGCAAAAAAAAGCGGATCGTACGGAACTGCTTGCCGGCACGCCTGTGCCTTTTTTTTCCATCAAAAAGGGGGGCAAATGGAAGTCGGTCACGAAACTGACTCGGCAGGGTGAGTTCTTCAACGCCCAATTCGGTCAATCGGGCATAACCGCCTATTTCAGAATATCGGCCGGCCGAGACCGCGTCTTGATCGAACTTGCCCGCCTTGAGGGAACAGGCTCCGAGGAGGTCAGACTTGCCCAGATCCGGACACGGGCGATGCCCAACACCGGAGAGACGCTCACTGTCTTATGGGATGCACAGGTTGCGTTCAGCCTTATGGGGTTGAGCGACAAAGTGAATTCCCGCTTCGGCGAGGGGATGCTTCTCGCGTCGGTATATCCTGAGTTCGGCATGATTGGTGAGAAAGTCGCACTGGTTGCGGTACCGACACAGCAGTTCCCTTCTGCTGTCCAGAAAATCGAAAAAGAGTTTAAGCTCCCATCGCCAAAAATCAACGGTATTTGGGCGAAATCGTCGCCAGACGTGCAGACAAGTTATCTATTCACCGACCTGACCGAGGCAAACGCCGACGAGACGATAAGATATGCCAAACTTGCGGGTTTCAGATATATCCTCATTTATAGTCATATCTGGTCATCCTCGCTTGGCTCCTACCCCATCAACATTCAGAATTTTCCCCGTGGGGAGTCAGGACTGAAAGAGGTCATCGACAAATGCCATCGGGCTGGACTCAAGGTAGGCATGCACATGCTGACAAGTTTTGTGGGGAAGAACGATCTCTTTGCCGCTTCACAGGTGAAACATCTATTCTCCGATTCCGGGCAGGTACTCGCTACGGATATCGGGATGAAGGATGGGGAGATTCCTGCCCGCGGGAGTATGAATCAGTTCATGCGGAGCATGTATGAAGTTTCAAGGGATGTGAGGATAGATGAAGAAATCATTCACTATGAAGTGATTGGCGGCCCCGGTTCCACCATGCTCCTGCAATGTACGCGAGGGTATGCCGGAACCAGGCCTGTTCCCCACAAGGCCGGTGCGAAAATCGAGCATCTTGCTGAGTACTTCGGATCCTACCTGGCGGATCTCAACTCACCATTGAAGGACACTATTTCGAATCGCATAGCTGGTCTTATCGACCGGTGCGGGTTCGACATGATTTTTTTCGATGGTGAAAATTGCATCAACGGCCCGTGCTGGTATTGGGGTGGCCTGCAGAAATCGGACATCGTGAAAAAGGTGAAGCGGGATTTGCTGGTCGAGGGTTCCGGGATGTCTCACTGGACCTGGCACATTTCGACGCGGGGCTACTGTGATGATTATGCGGCGGTTGCCCCCAAGCAGTATCTCGATTACCACAAAATTGATTTTTGGTGGAATTTCTACGCAAAAAGCTTCATGCCGGTAGAACTTGGATGGTTGGGATTTCTTTCGGGTTCGCCTGATTATTCTGCGACGATGCCGGATGAGGTAGAGCTCTACGCGGTTCGAATGCTGGCATTGAATACCCCCGTTTCGCTCGAAACAAGTATCGATGCATTAAGGTCCAATGGCAGAACCAGCGAGATGCTCACTATGCTCGGCGCATATGAAAAATTGCGACTGAGCGGAGTGGTTCCTGACAGTATCAGAGAAAAATTGCGGTTTGGGGAATGGCACCTGACACAGAGCGGCGGGCACTCCCGGTTTTCTCCCGTTAAATACGACACGCAGGATCTGACCAAAACACAAAATGAAGTACAGATTAACAATGAGTACATGCCACAAAGTTTCAAATTCCGTCTTCAGGCAGGTCCAGCGCTGGCCGCGATGGGAGATCAATCAAACCATGCGTTGTTGCCGGAGGGTTCGACGCTGAGTCTGAGTAAACCCGGTCCGACCGGTGTCTCGCCCGGGATGCTCGCTGCAAGAATCCTCTTCTCTGGAACCGGGGGCTTCGCCCAAAGTGCAAACATGGTGCAGGGAGGCACGCCAACAAACCTCCTCGCAAACCGGGCCCTGGCACTAACAATAAAATTGGAAGGGGTATTGCCGCAGAAAAAGGACGTCGCCATCCTGAATGTTCAGCTGGAATCAGGCGGTTTCTATCGTGACCATTACATTGACCTTGATTTTATTGGAGAACGCACGATCATCATCCCCCGGTCGAACTCGGAACGGATGCTGCCCGACCTCCGGCCTTCCTATTCTGCATATGACATCAAGGCCGCCTTGAGTGGGTTCAATTTCAAGAGTATTGATGCCGTTAATTTCCGCTGGATGCGTCAACCCCGACTCAACCCGTTGAATTGCACCGTAACAGCAGTAGAAGCACTTGCAGAAACCGATACTGTTCTCAGAAACCCAACGATTGGGTCTTCAGTGATCCCTGTAACGCTGAGGACCGGCGATTATCTGGAATACTGGGGTGAACAAACGGCACAAGTATTCGACCGGAATGGAGTGCAACTCTCTACTATCAAAATGCCCGACATGCCGAGGCTCAAATCCGGTGGGAATAAAGTCCTCGTGCAATCTGACGGTCCTTCGGCGGTTAAACTAACGACTATTTTGCTCGGCACGGAAGTGCCACTCTGACTACCTGTTCCAGACGGGTTGCAACACAAGTAACTGGACGTATTATTTATATCCCGAACAAAGAAGAATCCTGGAATAGAGCCAATGAAAATATTCATGGACAACATTGTATTTCAGCTGCAAAAAGCAGGCGGGATTTCTGTTTATTGGGCTGAACTTATCAAACGACTGGTTACCTCTGATCTGAACACAACTTTCATAGAGCAGTCAGTGCAATCTGGCAATATTTTTAGAAATCAACTGAGCCTTGATAAAAAACAGATAATGTACGAAAAAGGACTCCCCTTAAGGTTGTTGAGGTATCTGCCGTTACAATTGAAAATCGAGGGTATGTCCGTATTCCATTCCAGCTATTACAGGGTCTGCAACCAAAAGCATGTTGTTAACATTGTTACGGTTCACGATTTTATCTATGAGTATTTCAGTAGTGGCCTTAAGCGATTGGTTCACTCGTCCCAAAAGAAAAAAGCTCTTGAATTTGCTGATGGCATCATATGTGTTTCAGAAAATACCAAAACAGATTTACTCAAATTTTATCCATGGGTCGATGAGAGCAGGATAAAAGTCATTTATAATGGTGTCAGCGCCGATTATTTCCCTGTGGGCAGTGGTTCAGCTGAAAAGAGCTGCTTTGACAACATACTAACAAAAAAGTATATGTTATACGTCGGCAACAGGAGTGTTTATAAGAATTTCAAATCAGCCGTGGACGTAATCAGTCAGCTTAATGACTATGTACTTGTAATAGTGGGAGGCAACACTCTGTCATCAACTGAGGAGCATGATCTTAAAAGCAGATTGCCTCACAGGTATTATCA
The DNA here is from genome assembly GCA_003574885.1 of Geobacter sp. Classification (GTDB taxonomy): domain Bacteria; phylum Desulfobacterota; class Desulfuromonadia; order Geobacterales; family Geobacteraceae; genus Geomobilimonas. The sequence goes on along the minus strand of PJFC01000002.1, from coordinate 280,312 downwards.
TCTTAAGGAACCTGACAATAATGAGCTCAATTTGTTATACAACAATGCCCATTGCTTGCTTTATCTTTCAAGTTACGAAGGTTTCGGCATCCCCCTGGTGGAAGCGATGAAGTCGGGCTGTCCGGTCGTTACCACGAACGCAGCTTCTATCCCTGAGGTTATCGGGAATGCCGGCCTGATAGTTGATCAAAATAACGTGCGTGATATTCTGGAAAAAATAGATAGTCTTGATAATGTCCTCTTTCGGAATGAAGTAATAGAATCAGGGTATGCGCAAGCCAGCAAGTTCTCGTGGGACAAATGCTTCGATGAAACCATCGGATTTTATGAGCAAGCCTCAAATCGGCGGGATCTCAACGCATGAAGATATCCATAATCACCGCGGTATACAATAACAGGAAGACAATCCGTAACTGTATCGAGAGCGTGTTGGCACAGTCACATTCCTCTATTGAATATATTGTTGTGGATGGCGGATCGACGGACGGCACAATCGAAATAATAAAAAGCTATGGGGAGAAAATATCGCATTTCATCTCAGAGCAGGACAAGGGCATGTACTATGCCATAAACAAAGGGATCGGCGTGTCATCCGGTGATGTAATCGGGATACTCCACTCGGACGATTTTTATGCCACAGACGACATTCTCAGGACTGTCGATGCACATATGACAACGTATGCCACCGACAGCTGTTATGGAGATCTTCTTTATGTCAGGAAGGATTCTACCGACAAAATAGTTCGATACTGGAAATCATGCCCGTATCGGGAAGGCCTGTTTCTAAAAGGGTGGATGCCCCCCCATCCAACATTTTTTGTAAGAAGAAATATTTACGAAAAATATGGCGGTTACAATACAAGTTTCAGAATCGCAGCCGATTACGAACTGATGCTTAGATTTCTTCTCAAGTACAAGGTTTCTACGGTATATATACCGGAAATTATAGTGAGGATGAGAACGGGAGGAACGAGTAACGGCAGTCTGCGGAATATGATCATCAAGTCACTCGAAGACTATCGTGCCTGGACGGTAAATTCTCTGCCAAGGCGTTTTTATACTATTCCTTTGAAAAATGTTTCAAAAGTTTCCCAGTTTATTTCCCGCTCTTAGAATCACTTCTCAACGTATTTTTCAAGGAACAAGGAGGCTGGGTCGCATGGGTAAACTTTGCCGGTCACTCACTATCGCATCCACCATCGCAGTGATCACTGCCTGCTGCATCGGTGACTGTGCCGCCCTCTCCTCGACCAATATTTCCCTGGACAGCCCTCTCTATGCCTATCTGGACAAACTGGCCGGAATGGGACTGATTCACTCGGATGTAAAGGGGATCAAGCCCTATTCCAAGGCAGAAGCAGCTCGGCTCCTCCTGGAAGCGGAGGGGAACGTTAAGGAGCATGGCAACGATGTGCCGGTCCTGGCGGTCGACCTGATCGAAAGAGGGCGGGAACTGCTCCGGCGAGAGATGGCCCTGAAACAGTATCCCGTAAAAGAAACGCCCCTGTTCTACGTCAACCCGGCATCATCTGTCCTTCTCCGCTACGTATATCTTGACGGCAAACCACGCAGTTATGAGCGTCAGGTCAACGATCCGGGGAATGACGGCGTATTCGGCATCGGCCAGGGGTTGCGGCCGGCGAACCCCTACCCCACTCCGGTCCAGCTCTATGGTACGGAAGGAACTCCCCTCTTCGAGAACAACGATGGAATCGTCTACCGGAGAGGGAGCAACGGTGAGGTGCGCTGGGCAAGCGAGGGTTATGTCCTGGACAAAATGGCGGCGCTCCTGGAGCCGTCGCTGCTGATTGCCGGGTCCGATACCGCTCTGCGGCTCAACAGAGGCTACCTCAAGGTGGGTGGGGAAAATCTTGAACTGGAAGTGGGAAGGGACGAAAACTGGCTGGGTTTTGGGTACCGGGGAGCCATAACCCTGACCAACAATGCCCGTAACCTCGATTTCGTAAAGTTGTCGAGCCCCGAACCGTTTCGCGTCGATTGGTTGTCATGGCTTGGAGACATGAAGTATGCCTTCATTTTTTCACGGCTGGACAGAACGTTTGTCGACGGACAGGAGCGTCACCCCTGGTTCTATGCGCTAAAGCTCAGTATGAAACCGACCGATAATCTCGAAATAGGGTTGAATCTGGGACGAATGCAGGGAGGACCCGGCACGGACAACAGCCTGGATGCCTGGGTTAAAGGGCTCGTGGGGGGGACGTCTTCGGACAATTCGAAAGCCAACGCCGGTTTAGAGGCCCGTTACCGACTGGCGTGGCTTCGCAACACCGAACTGTACGGAGAGTTTTCAGGATGTGACGTGGCGACGTTCTGGCCCATTGTGGAGAGCTACCTCGCCGGTGTCCATATCCCCATGTTGACGGCGGACGGCAGGAACGAATTCCGTTTCGAATACTTCAGGGGGAACAATATCCTCTATTGGGGGGCCATGTTCCCGAAAGGGTTTCTCTACCACGACATGACCTTCGGCCATTCCCAAGGGGGTGCGGTGGAAGATTATTTCTTCCGCTACGCCCACTGGTTCGACGCGAGGAACAGCGTGGCGCTGGAGTATTTCTTCACGGAACGCGGCACATTCGGTCGGCTACCCGGGCAGGCGGTGGAGAGGAAGAATGCGGGGAGGATATTCTGGACGGTGCCGGTGTACGGCAATTTTGATGCCCAGATGATGTACGGAGTGGAGCGCATCGACAATGTGGACCTGGTTGGCAATCAGAATCGTACCAATCAGCTGGCGAAGTTCGAACTTCGCTACCGGTACTGAGAATAACCTGTCCGAAACGGATGGTGGAACAAAGTACGGGGTGTGCTGCTAACGCAACACACCCCGTACTTTTAGAGCAGTTTCCAGGGTTCAGCCAAGGTTACCATTTCCCGGCTACCGGCACCGCTCCCGAAACTCCGCCACCGAGGTTATAGGTGACGTCGCTTGGCGTTCCATTCCAGGCACCGTTGCCATTCAGATCCAGATACCATATGCCGTTGTTGAAGGTACCGATCTCCGATTTGCCGTCCGCGTTCCAGTCGCCCGTCACCGGTAACGCTCCGTTAAAGCCGAAGTAGTACTGACGGTCAAGAGACGGACCATCCCATTTCTTGTTGTCGTTAAAATCAAGGTACCAGATACCGTCCACATACACGCCGATCTTTGTCGTGCCACTTCCTGTCCAGTCGCCGGTTACGGGAACCGCGCCCGTGAGTCCATCGCCGAAGGTATAGAGTCCGTCAACCGTTTCACCGTCCCAGACACCATTGCCGTTAAGATCGAGGTACCATTTGCCGGCAACATACACGCCAACCTTGGTTGTGCCGGTTCCGGTCCAGTCGCCGGTTACGGGAACTGCCCCGGCGAGCCCGCCGCCGAAAACAAGGTTTTTGTCAGACGGCGCGCCATCCCAGACACCGTTACCGTTTACGTCGAGATACCATGTTCCCTTGTCAAATACCCCGATTTTGGATGTGCCGCTCCCGTCCCAGTCTCCTGTCACCGGAATCGAACCGGGAAAACCGAAGACCAGTTGCCGGTCAGTGGTCGAGCCGTTCCATGCCCCATTGCCATTACCATCGAGGAACCACGTTCCATTGCTGAAAACCCCGATTTTGACGGAAGGAACTGCTGTGGCTACGGTAAAGGAATTCGTGCTGACGATCTCTTCGCCGTGGTCAGGATTGTTTGCATCGGGGGTCCAGCGGGCGCCAAAGGTGGCAGTGGCTATGTCATACTGGTTGCCATACCAGGAGACGTTCCAGGTATAGGTGCCTGCCGTCGTCGGCGCGGGTGCGGTCAGGGTGATGGGGAAACTTGCACCGCCGCCTTCTCCGGTAGGACCGGTGCTCCTGGCCTTTTCAACCATGTTCTGATCATAGAGAATTGCGCGTACCCATCCTGACCGGTAACCGCCGTTGATGGTGACGCTTACCGTCTCTCCGGGGGCATAGGATGTCTTGTTTGTCACGCCGGTCAGGTTGATGCCGGTTTTTGCGCTGCTTGAATGGACGCCATGTGCATGACACCCGGCACAGGTGGTTAGTGTTGTGCCATGACAACCGGCACAGTTGTTGGAATAGAGGGTGGAAGTTGCGTTCGCTTTGGGAATCCAGGTAAACAATGCGGTCAGGGCTAACGAAAAACAAAAAAACGCTGCTACTTTCCTCATTTTCTCTCCTTGTTTGTCAGATAGCGGACACAAAAAAGCCGGGCCCGAACATCTGGTTTTGAGATATTTCGGCAACCCGGCTGTCTCAGTGAGACCCTGTAGGCTTTCCGCCCTATCCTCGCGGATAGTTTAGTATTATCGTGTATCTGTGATAATTTGCGGTTGACGTAAGTATGCTTACCTTATCTGTTCTCCAAAAATATTTCAAGAAAAAAACAATTTCATAACAGAAATTGAACATGCATGTACTCCCCTGTTGGTGCAGCTGATCAACACCGTCAAGTCAGGCTTCACGTTGCAGACGAGCGTCGGGTAATGAAGATGGAAGAAAGTTAAGAGGTGGAATGGACAATAAAGATGCAGCCGGAAGGGGCCTGGGAGGACCCGCTTCCGGCAGCCATATGAGGTGATTGTTCAGAGCTTGCAATGGCTGTTAGGCCGGGTATTGCCACACGTCAGACGCTACCATGTCCTGCTCCCATGGCAACCGGGCGTCGCGCACGTACTCGTGGTCGCATTCCACCCGATGCTGCTGACAACGTCTACGACACCGTTCAGGTGCAACGTCGTATTTACGGTCGTGCTGCTGTAACCCGTGCCGTGACAGATGGCGCAACTGTAACCCAATGAATTGACGTGGAAATCATGCTGCCCCGTCGCCGGAGGAATGGCATGGCAGGTGCCGCAGACAAGAGGGGCGGCAGACGTTGTTGCCGAAACCTGGGCCGACGGTGCGCTTGAGCCGACAGCATTGACAGCTGTCACTACATAATAGTAGGTGGTCGATGGAGTCAGCCCCATGTGGACGAAGGGAGAGGTCACGTTGGCGATCAAGGTCCCCGTGGCCGGGGTCACACCCGTAGTTGTCGACCAGTAGAGGTTGTAGGAAGTTGCACCGGCGACGGCAGCCCAGGAAACCGTCACCTGGTTGGTACCGCCGACGGCGGTCACACCGGTCGGTGCAGCTGGCGGCTGAGGCGTTGCGGCAGTGGTCGCCGAGGCCTGGGCCGACGGGGCGCTCTCACCCGCTGCGTTAACTGCCGTGACGACGTAGTAATAGGTAGTTGAAGCTGTCAGCCCCGTATGGCTATAGGGAGAGGTTGCATTTGCGATCAAGGTCCCTGTTGACGGTGTCACGCCTGTGGTGGTCGACCAGTAGATGTTGTACGATACCGCGCCGGTTACGGCACTCCAGGAGACGTTCACCTGGTTTGGACTTACGACAGTAGCGGTGATCCCAGTTGGGGCGGATGGCGGTTGGGGCGCCGGTGCGGCGGTGGTCGCCGAAACCTGTGCTGACGGTGCACTTTCACCGGCAACATTAACTGCCGTCACCACATAGTAATTGGTGGTGCCGGCGGTCAGACCTGACTGGACATAGGGAGACGTTGCACTGGTTATCTTGGTTCCGGTGGCCGGAGTGACTCCCGCGGTAGGCGCCCAATAGATATTGTAGGTTAAACCGGCAACGGCCGCCCAGGAGATGGTCACCTGGTTGGCGCCACCGACGGCTGAAACCCCTATGGGAGCGGCGGGAACGGTCGGAACACTGGTCGGCGTCGCTGAGACCTGGGCCGACGGCACACTTTCGCCGACGCTGTTGACCGCAGTGACGACATAGTAGTACGTGGTGCCAGCAGTGCGTCCCGTATGGACGTAGGGGGAAGTGACGCCAGCTATTTTAGCCCCTGTTGCCGTTGTCACGCCTGCGGTGGTCGACCAGTAAATATTGTATGAAGTTGCTCCGCTTACACCGTCCCAGGAAATGGTTACCTGGTTAAGGCCACCGACAGCGCTGGCGACTGGAGCGGCGGGAACGGTTGTGGGAGTTGTTGACGCCCCCTCTATTTTTATACTTGTGGCAATCAGGATGCCATTAAGGAAATACCCCTCGACCTCAACCTTGACGCCGTTGGCTATCCCGGCAAGAGAAAGGGTTCCTGCGTTGACGAGCGTATCTCCAATCATGAACCGGTTACCGGCCAGATTCCTGACGTATCCTTCCACGTCAGTATGTTCACGATCCGTCTCATTCATCTCGATTCCATCCTTACGCAATGAGACGCTTGTCGCCTTGAGGGTTGTACTGTTAAATGCGGCGAGTCTTCCCTCGACCTTTACGAATGAACCGACGTTCGTACCGGTCGGCAGGGTTATGCCAGTGGCGTCGACCGTCAGATTACCGATAGAGAAGGTGGATGCTGCTATAGTGCTGCTTATGGTCCCCTTCAGTTCAACGGTCGTCGTTGGCGTCCAGTCGGGCGTATGACGCTCGATGCGCGTCGCACGGATGGTCCCGCTCGGGTCCGCAAAGCCGCTCACCTGGACCATCTGTCCCGGAACGACACTGCTCGTCCCCTTCGTCGGGAAATCAGCGAAAACGGTTGTGGAATCGAAGGTGACCTTCTGCCCCAGAACCGTCATGGTGCCGGCAGTCCCATCAAAAGAAGCAATCGGACCCTCCAGGTTATCGGAGTAGGTAACGCTAGTCGCCTTGGCGTGGGTGCTGTCGCTGAACGTCCCCTTGACCGTCACGACCATGCCGACTTGAAGGCCGGAAGCGACATCATCCGGATTTTCCATGGTGACGGAGGCACCGCCGGTATCATATTCTACCCCGTTGACAAAGATGCTCCCCAGTTTGGTAATGGCCCCCTTGCTGACCACCTGGGTGTTTGCGGCCGGCGCCGCAGTCCCGCCCCCGCCCCCGCCGCAACCTGCCAAGGTCATCACCAATATGACGAGTGCGGCGACAAACAGCTGGTACAACAGTAAGCGATTTTTCATCTCGTCCTCCTTGCTCGATTGTTGTAAAAAACGGTTGCCCGTTTACAAGGATAGCAATGTCGTCGACAAGAAATAGTGGGCGTACGTCTGTTTTTGAGCTAGGATATTCAGGTAAAAAAAGATAGGTATTCACAGGCGGGAGCATTACGGTGTAGTCCTACAAAGAGGGAGTCACCTCCCAGTATGCACAATTTCAGTTCTGTCAAAACAGATAGGTGGTCTCAGAGGGTAAAATAGAATGTTGCCCCCTTCCCTTTTTCCCCATCGGCCCAGACTTTGCCGCCATGGCGCTGGATGATCCTGTTCACCGTGGACAGGCCGATACCCAACCCCTCGATTCCGTCATCACGCTGCAGGCGTTGAAAGGGGATGAAAAGCTTCTCCACATCCCCTTGATCAAATCCGGCTCCATTGTCGCGGACAAAATAGACAAGATCTTCTTCCTTGTTGATCGTGCCGAACTCGATACACACATCGTCCTTTTTCACGGAATACTTCAAGGCATTCCCGAAGAGATTTTCCAGAACGATCCGCAGAAGCTCCGGGTCGCAGTAGCCGTTAATCCCGTCGGTTATGGAGAAAATAACTCGACGCCCGGATTCCTGCCTCAGCAGATTGTCTTTGATTTCATGGGCTATACCGCTGAGATTAGACCATCTTTTCTCCACACACTTTCTGGAATGTACGGAAAATTTGAGCAGGGCACCGGTGAGGTTACTCATGCGGAGAATTTCCCGATTGATAATTTGAAGATACTCCTTGCCTGACTCATCCAGGCCTGAGGCATACTGGTCAAGCAGCACCTGGGAGTAACCGCTTATGGCGAGCATGGGAGAACGAAGATCATGGGCTACGGTGTAGTTGAACGACTCAAGATCCTGGTTCACCATTTCAAGCTCCGCTGCCTTTTTGACAAGTTCTTCGTTGAGATCCCTGATCATGTCGTTTTGCCGGGAAATTGCCCGTTCCGACCGGATCAGGAAGAGGGCCTTGTCGATGGCCCTGAAAATCTGTTCCATGTCGATGGGCTTCAGGATGTAGTGGCTGATGCCAATCTCGATGGATTGCAGCAGATGTGATGTGTTGGTGTACGCGGTCAAGGCAATGATTTCGGTAGAGGGGCTCAACGATTTGATTTCCGTCGCCATCCGGATTCCGTCAGTAACCGGCATGTTGATATCGGTAAGAACGATTTCAGGTCGATTCAGTTTGAACGATTCGAGTCCCGCTTCACCATTCTCGGCGACAAATATCCGCACATCCGGGTAGTGGCGGCCGATGATCTCGCCGAGCATCTCCCGCGCATCCTGCTCATCTTCCACATAAAGCAAGGATATGACATGACCGCCCGGATCAATTGTCCCCATATTTAACCTCAATCCTGAACATGGCACCTCCCTGATCGTTAGAGACCGTCAGTCGCCCTCCCATGTTCCGTTCGATGATGGTTTTCGCCATGTAGAGACCGATCCCGGTCCCCCTGTCCGGCCCCTTGGTGGTGAAGTAGGGATCGAATATCTTCTCCATGATATCGTCAGGAATGCCGCCGCCATTGTCAGATACGATGACGACCGCATTGCCGTCTTCCATTCGCGACTGTATCCGCACCTGGCCATTGGCGACTGACCGCTCCAGGATCACGTCTCTGGCGTTTACCAGGATGTTCAGGATTGCCTGGGAAAATTCATTGGTATAACCGTTGATGATCGGATCGCCGGAAGTGTCCACCTCCAGGCCAATGAACTGGGCCTTGAAACTTGCATCGATGAGCGCAACGGATTGCTTGATTGCGTTATTGATACTGAAGAGGCACATTTCCTTGTCCGGTTTGAAGAAATCCCGAAAATCCTCTATCGTATTCGACATGTGCCTGATCAGCGCCATTGACTTTTTAGTGCTGCTCTCCAGAAACTCTCCGTTGAATTCGCCGAGTTCGTAATAATACTTCATCTGCTGAATGATGAGGCCGAGGGTATTGAGCGGCTGCCGCCACTGGTGGGCGATATTGCCGATCATCTCTCCCATGGCCGCCTGTCGTCCCTGCTGTATCATGATACGTTCTTTGGCGCGCAGTTCCTCGATGGCCTGGAGACGCTCCAGGGTTTCCCCCTGCAGAGCCGCTTCCGCCTCCCGGCGGCGGGCTGTCGTATTGAGGTTGTCGAGTGCAAATGAGACGTTTGCCGACATCTGCTCGAGGAGGGCGATCATATCGATGTCAAAGAAATCTCCATCTCCGGAATAGAGGGTCAGGGCGCCGATGACTGCCCCCTCCAGTCGGATAGGAGTTGCGGCGGCGGACATGATACCGTGCATACGTGCCCAATCATGCCAGGGAGCGGTACGGGGGTCGTGTTCGAAGTCATTGCATATACAGCTCCTCCCTTCACGAATGACAGTACCTGTTGGTCCCCATCCCTCCGGTTCGTCCCTGGCAGTGATCCGGATACCGTCCAGATAGTCCGCCAGTCCATGAAATGCCACGACAGCAACGTCTCCTGTTGCGGCATCCAGCAAACCTATCCAGGCGAGACGAAATTTGCCATTCTCGACTGCAATCCTGCAGGTATCATGGAACAGGCTATCCTGATCCGTGGCACGCACAATAGCGACGCCGGTTCCACTGAGAACCGCGTGAATCCGGTTGAGCCGGTTCAGGCGTTCTTCATCTGCCTTGCGCTCCGTTATATCGGTATGTGAGCCGGCCAGCCGGCGCGGTTTACCTTCGGCGTCACGGACACAGGTACCGCGGGTCAGTATCCAGCGGTAGCTTCCGTCTTTATGGCGAAGCCGGTATTCCATCTGGTAGTCCTTCGTGAGACCTGCAAGATAGGCATTGATCGTATCGATGGAACGCTGGTAATCGTCGGGGTGAATGAGTTCCTGCCACTCCCTGACTATATCCGATATTTCATCATCGCCATAGCCGAGCATGCTCTTCCAACGGGGCGATACAAAAGCGGTACCGTTTTCAATATCCCAATCCCAGATGCCGTCATTGGCGCCTTCAACAGCAAGGATATAACGTTCCTTGCTCTTGCGGAGCGCGGTTTCCACCCTTTGGCGCTCGGCGATTTCTTCATTGATTCGGTCGATGGTTAGCAACAGGTCCGCGGTCCGCGACGCAACCCGTTTCTCCAGCTCTTCGTTGGTACGTACCAATCTTTCCTGGACCAGTTTCAGCGCGGTGATATCGTTGATGTACAGGCGAACCGCCTGGAACTGCGAGGCATAATACACATTCACCTGATAGGCCAGATTGTCGATCTCCAGTTCCCGAATCCACTGGTGTGCCGCTCCCGTGTCGATCGTTGCCAGGATTTCATGTATGTCCGGCGGGAGAAGAATGCGAACGTCACCGGCACCGATACTGTTCACTATTTCCTGGGCGGCACGGTTATAGAATGTCACACGACCTGCCGTGTCCAGCTCGATTACCGGGTTCGGGTTCAGGTGCGGGAACGTTGCGAGGCGCTCGATTTCGGCAGTCGTTCGCTTCCGCTCCATCGCAATGGCAACCATGTCGGCCACGGCCCGCATGAGAGCGAGGGCATCGTCCGAGAAGCTGTCCCTGCTGCGCGTCCCAAAGGAGAGTGTCCCTATCACTCTCCCATGGGCCATCAACGGATGACAGGCGTAGGCGCGAATACCGAAGGACTTCACCAGGTCCGTTCGAGGATCGGTCGTCTGCTGGATATCTTCTGCTACTATTCTGCACGCGTCGCGGGCGGCACAACCACAGACGGCAACTCCGTAGTCGAGCCACTCGATCCCGGTCTGTGTGTCTTCCGGGATGCCGGCGCAGGCATTGAGGTGCAGACACTGCCTGGTATCATCGACCAGGAAATTGAAAAAAACGTCACTCTCCAGAAAGGTCATGACTTCCTTGCAGAGAGAATCGACGATGACCTGGGGAGCCTCGCTTTCCAGCAACCGGCGGGCCGTCCTGGAGAGCAGATCGAGCCGCTGGTTGCTCTTGAGCAGCTCTTTCTGCGTCTGTTTGATGTTGCTGATATCCAGATTAATGCCGGCCCAGCAGATGATTTCGCCTGCCTCATTCTTCACCGCTACACCGCGTGCCAGAATGTCATGGTACTCCCCGTCCACGCCGAGGTAGCGATGCTCGACATCCCACGTTCCACCAGTTCGAGTACATTCCTTCCATGCCGCGATAGTCCTTTCTGCATCATCGGGATGGAGCACGTTGCTCCAGCCAAAGCTGGAACATTGTTCCTGTGTCATCCCGACCAGCGCGAGAAAACTTTCACTGGCGTAGATATTGCGTCCGTCGGGTGCACAGACCCAGACGCCATAATCTATCGATTCGCCTATGGCGCGATAGACGGCTTCACCTTTGAAAACACCTGACTCCTGATCCCGGCTGGCACACAAGGTATTTTCTGCAACTTCAAGACGAGCTCGGAGAGACTCAATCTCGGCAAGCAGTTCCCCGCGGCTTCTGTTGTCAGTTTCCATGAGCACCTTCAGTAGCTATAAAGATTAACTATAAGTATTCGTGATTATGTGCGGATAATATGGTAATGAATTTACTCCACACAGTTGTTCAGGCCGGCAAAACAGCCTGATTTTGCGTGCATCTACTCGTTCGACGCAAAAATCTACTAAGATCATATAAAGAAAAAGGTATGGATGCCATATATATTATCAGGCATTACGTGGATTAAGTTGTATTCGGTGGGATTCAGCTCGTGTCAAGAATACTTTGGGAAACGAGGCCACAGTCGAGAAAACTTGAATTCCCTCTACAGACCTTTATGGGGAAAGTCTATCTCTGTCCGACAAAAAGTCCAGCTCTTGAGGATAACGATGGATGAGACTGGGGTGTCTCTGAAATCAGTGCGTAAAAACATTTCCGGTGGCAGGCTCCCGATCACTTGACATGCTCTGCCACCCGCAGCTTAGTAGCTGTCACTACTTCCGCCGGTATCAGGAATCGGCTGATACAATCCTTCAGATTTGTCCCAGAGGTAAACAGTCCCCCCGATTGCGGTTAGCTCCACATATTGACATACCTGTATATATACTTACGTAAACACAGACTTTTTTCAGTCTGAATACACTGATTAAGCAGGGAAAGAGCTTAACTCCAACAATAGATGTTGTGGTGTACAATAGGACTGATTTGAAGTTGTCATCGTAACGATGCGCTCATTGGTTGAAAACGTGGAGTGGCAGGTGTTCCATCACTTGAGAGGAAACAAGCATTAAAAAACGGTACTGACTTTTGAGGGTCGGTACCGTTTCTTTTTCATGCTCGGATTGTTTCTTTACAATTCCCCGAAAGTTGTTTATCCGACGAAAGATGACAGATTCCGTTGCAGTAAAGCTATAATTTCCTCTGGCGAACCCATCCTGCCTGAAAACATCACAACGCCGTTTATCACCAAGGCCGGTGCAACAATCACCCCGTACTTCACCATTTTCCGGATATCTTTAATTATTACGACCCTGCCATTCTTGCCGCTTTCCCGCAAGGCTTCCAGAGTATTGCCCAATAAGGTCTTACACATAGCGCTGCCAGTATCAAGTATCTCAATTTTCATATGGTACCCTCCTTTTTTCACATCGTCCGTTCGGGAGCCAAATGGGATTCTATCACGAATCATGGCCAGAGCAAGCAAAGGATTGAGTGAGCGGGTTGAGTGCATTCAAGTATTTAAAAGATCAGAAAATTAATTTGGTATAGCGCTAGTATGGGCCAGTCAACGGAGCTGCGCTTGACCTGTGGTAGCCTTGTCGGCAGGACATGGACTGAGAGCTTGGGAAGTCCGCAATCGGGATATCCCAAAATGCAGGACCCGACACCGATGTGATCGCCTTTCAACCCCACAACCTGAGCAAATCTTTCCTTTTCCCCGCCTCCAACACTGCGTTCAGTTCCTCATCTTTAACCTGTTCATGCCTGAATTTACGGATACTCCGCCTGTTTAGCAGGGCATTGATTGTCTCGTTCATAGTTTGATTGACCTCCTTAATTATTCCCTGTCAAGTAACGCAGTAAGAGCGGTCGACCATCCAGTCGCGGATCATCGGCCCAAGCCATCCGTCGAGTCCCTTGGCCATGTAAAACCGTGGAAGGAGCAGATCATCTTCTTCTGCAAGGACACCTTCTTCCCGTGCAACCTTCTCCAGAGCCGTTCCCGGATAGATTCGGATCCCCATTGTCACTTTCAGCATATCCAGTTTGAGGGAGTCGGCAAAGGCAAGGCTTTCCCGTACTGTTGCCTTCGTTTCTCCGGGACCGCCGAGTAGGAGAAAGCCCATTCTGCGAATGCCGTGCTCACTTAGAAGTTCCGAAGTAACCCGCACCTGATCGAGGTCGAACTTTTTGTTGAGTTTTTTGAGAATGGCAGGGCTGCCGCTCTCGAATCCGAGGCTAACCTCAACGCAGCCCGCTTCCGCCATCTTCCGTACCAGCTCTTCGTCCATAAAACCGGGGTAGAGGATGCAGCGCCAGCGGATATTCAGGCCGGCGGTAGCAAGCGCCGTACAAAGGTCCTTCGCGTACTGCGGCGGGAAATTGAACGTGTTGTCAACAAAGTAGAAATGGTTGAAACCGGCTGCCACATGCCGAGCGATCCCCTTTACGACCACTTCAACCGGGTGTTTCCTGATTACAGTCCCTTCGAGGGCGGGTGTGGAGCAATAGCTGCATTTCATGGGACAGCCGCGCCTGGTCTGGAAGGGAATCCATATCTCCGTTCCGGTGCCGGCGGGCACATTCCAGAGTGAAGGATCGGGAAGCGGAAGGTCCTCAAGTCCAGCTCGAACAACTGAGCCCCTCCGCACTATGACGTCGGGGAGGCAGATGCCAGGAATCCCCGACAGGGGGTCTTCCCGTTCCAGGGCATCGAGGAGCATCGTAAATGCCACCTCCCCTTCACCGCAAACTCCCATGTCTGCCTGCAGGTAACTAAGCGCCGCCTCCGGAAAAATGCTGAACCCCGCGCCTCCAAGCACGATGGTCGCGTCGGAGAAGCTCCGACAACTGGCGACCATATCGCGTATCGGCTCCAACAGGAACCTGGTCTCAGCCATCTGCTGGTTGTCTACATTCCTTACGGAGATACCGATCACACGGGGCTTGAACTTCTGAATAGTATCCCGGATGAGCATGTTATTGTCGCCACTCCCCATCAGATCGAGCAGGTGCACGTCGTGTCCGGCGGTGCGGATTGCAACGGCCACACAATTAAGGCCCAGCGGAAGAGGCACCATGTTGATTGTCTCAGTATTTGCGGAAATCAGCAGCACTTTCATGGGAATGCTCCATGTTACGGTGATAAATCGACAGGGGATTCAGCATAGGCTATCTTTGAAGCGCTAACTGGTAAAGCAAGACATTTTATTACGCATTCTATTATTTACCACAAAGCGAGCGCATGCGCAGTACGTGGTGCCAAGTTGGCTATGTGCGCATCTTCTCGTTGAGCGACGGCAGAGGCCCTTATAGGGTAAGTCTAGAGCACAAAATAGAGTACAATTGCACCAAAACGCAACAAAAAAGGGACTTGCCGGCTGGGCAAGTCCCTGAAATTATTTGGTTGCGGGGAGAGGATTTGAACCTCTGACCTTCGGGTTATGAGGGGTCGCAGGCGCTTCCGTTTCCCTTAACAATTCTAACAACTTGCAACAATTTCAACCAGTTGACTGTACACAAAAATACACCATATTTGCCATTTTTTCCATGTTTTTTTATTTTTTGTGTACAGTTTTGTGTACAGTTTCTCGCTGTTAATCTAACCAATCTTAATTATATTTTCTCTGGTATCCATCCATAGACGCATATCAAGATGTATGCGTGAAATCCCTTCATTTGCTGCAAAGTGCTTCGCAAATTTTTGGAACTTAAAGCTGATCTCTGGAGTAAGCCCATTGAGTCCAGGCCAGCACGGCAATTGCCCTCTCCCTGCCCTTTTCTTCAATGAAGATGCCACAAAACTATCAAGGGGAATCTCCATCCAATTTTCCTTTTCGGAAAGATTATATCTTTCACAAAGAAATCGATTATAGCAAATGTCTCTTAAATATAGATTCAAAGCCTTACGAGCGGCACCCCAATTTTGTGCTGCTTTTGGGAGAGTGATTCTTAGTCTCTCAGTATGATCATCTAGGACCCGTAGATAAATGTTTTCCTTTTCAACACTAAAAGCTCTGATGTTCATAACAGCGAGGTATTGTTGCGCCGCCCTTATTACCCCTTTTGATCCTTGATTCCTAAGCGTAGACGGTCCTATAGTTGTGACTGCAATATATTCTTGCATATCTGAATAAAATTTATTGTTTTTCTTAATTATTGACATTCTATTTCACCCAATTTAAAGAAGTTCTTGCGCGTGATCTAGTCGCCATTGTGCCGCAAGAACTACATCAGGTCTAAATAGATTTTTGAAGCGTACAACCAAAGCTTCAAAAGTCATTTCTATTAGACCACGGTCACGCAATACCTTGAAACCTATTTGAAGATCGGCGCTAATCATCAAGCGTGAAAGCGCCTCTATCTCACCATGCGTTTTAATCATTTCACGAGTCCGTGTTGCTGGGTGCTTAACTTCCCATTCGTAAACCTTGATTACATTATCAACTTCCATCTCAAATGTCATTCCTGGCATATTAAATATCCTCTTACTGATATTCATTGCAGAGGGTCGAGGTTTAAGCGGTTAAACATTACATACTGTTCAGGCGCTAATTATAACCTAGTGGACGTGGCCCTTCATATCCAAGACGTGCTACAAGAGGTTGCCACATTGCAGAAGTGTATTGAGTCCAGTCAATTCGATAGATTGCCATAAAGATTGTTCCCCTCTACATCACATACAAGTAGATTAGGATGGCAAATCATCAGGATCGATAGCCAGGACAGCCTTGCAAATCCCCTTTTCCCTCCACCCCCTCAAATAACCGGAGCGGAGGTTTCCCATTACGTCAGACTGCTGTGTAAATGATTGGGCCTTCCATTTTTTTGTTTCCGTTCTACCATTCACATTGAAGAGTTTTACCCATGCAACCTTATTCGAGAGTAGTAACTTCTTGAATTCATTCTCGTTATTGGGGTGGAAGATTACCTCCAATTGAAAGCTTCTTGCAGGAGTCGGTGCAGGTATTTTAACTTCCGATGTCTTGATACTAGTATCGAAGTTATTTTCATAGAAGTTTAAAATTTTTTCAATAACATTTGCTGGTGTATCAAAACCTGTCGCATGCGCCTCAAGCCTCTTGTAAAGCTCAGAAGAAATAAGGATCGTCTTTTCCATGTCAGCCTCCATAATAGCTATTTTATATCTACTTATAGCCAAATTAGCTATTTTGTCAAGATTCTATTTTTACTTTTTACTCGTTGCCCTCAAGTTTTTAACTTTTTGCAAGGGCGGTGGGCGGGCCCGGTATCTCACGACGGCTCGATTTATCGAGTCGTGGAGATAAAAATTACAGCTTGACGGCTAAATTCATTTAGTCGTGAAGCTCGCTTTTCCATGTTCGAAAAACGGACTGGGAAAAATATCTATTTCAATCTTGACAATATATCTTTTTTGGTACATATTTATACTATGCAAGGAGGCAAAAATATGAGCCCTACTACTGACGGGAAAAACGTTTCAATAAAAATGAATGAAGAGTTTATTTCTAGGCTGGATTATCTTGCCCACAAGGCGAAACTTTCGAGGCATCAACTATTGAGAAATCTTCTTGAGGTGGGTATTGAGGAATTGGAAGACCTCAAGAACATCGGAATGTTTCAGCTCGGGATACTAGCCAGGGATGTTGCCACATGGTGCAATCTTCCAAAGTCTGACCCGGTTACGGGTGAAAAAGCCATCCCTGTTACCTTAGACGAAAAACTGCTCACCCGACTTGATGCGCTGGCGGAACGTGCCGATCTCTCCAGGGCTATGCTAATGCGAAATCTCGTTCGTGTTGGTGTGGAAGGTCTAGAGACAATGGATAAAGTCGGTCTCGTCAAACTCTTCACAATTGTCAGAGACCTGCCAGAATATTTCCGAGCCGTTTGTGAAGATGGCGAACAGGCTGCTAATTCGTTGAAAAGATGATGAACACTCTAATAAGAAAGGAGGTGAATCGAATGAAGCTGCAATTTCTGGAAGTAGATATGAAGAAACTTCCCCTGCTTATTAAGCTGAAAGGAGAACACGGAAAATATGAATTGTTTACCCTTAAAGCAGCAGGCCGGAAACTTGGCGCTCAACTCATCAAAGGTTAGCGCACACTGTAGGTCCTGGCCGGTGGTTTCCTGTTTCTTATCGGAGCCACCGGCTAAACTCAAATTACACGTAGCCCCGTAAGCCAAACTATCGTCATAGGGACATAGCACGTAAGCCATGGGCAACATCCAACGCGCACTTGCGCTGAAAGGAGTTGTTTATGGCTGTTTTTGTTTCTACTGACGAAAATGATAAAGTATCACCTGATAACTTAGCAACCGGCATGGCCGCGGATACCGGCGTTGCCGGTGCAGCGGCTTCGCCGGTTGCGGCTTTAAGTCCTAAGCCCCCTTATACTAACAGGGGGGCAGAAATTACAATCCCCCCAGAAAATCGGTCCCTTCTTGATTGGGTCTCGTTTACGGTCAAAGCTCCTGATCCCCAGGAAGCTCTTGCACTCATTGACCTGGACCCTACCCTTTTTTCCGAATCCAAATCCGGCTTTTCCGGTTATCGGAAGTCCCTTCGCTTCGGCAACATCATCGTGTTCTACGATGGCCGGGAAGACATGGGCTGCCATGTGGAAATGACCGGTCAAGGTTGCCGACAGTTTGAGGCGCAGTTTTCAGAGAATCCCTGGCCGTCATTGTTTGCAACAGCTCTTGCCGCACAAGCAAATTTTACCCGCCTGGATATTGCAATCGACAACGTGGATGGTGCTCTCTCCCTTTCCCTGCTCAGTCACGCCCTTCAGGATCATGACCGACAAACAAGAACCCTGTTCGGTGAATGGCGGCAGATTCGCAAGGGGAGCTTTGCCAATGGAGAGGGTATCAACGGAGAAACCATCTATCTCGGTTCATCAAAATCCCACACCATGTTCCGCGTGTACAACAAGGCTCAGGAATCGGACATAGACGGCAAATGGATACGCTTTGAAATCCAACTCAGGTCAAAGCGGGCACACGAAGCTGCGAAGCTTATCGCTGCCAATATACAAGTAGGCACTCTCGCCACTGGGATCATCAACAACTACTTCGCCGTGATCCATGAGGATGATTCCAATAAGAGCCGCTGCACCCTTCAGCCCTGGTGGTCGGAATGGCTGCAAACAACGGACAAGATCAGACTGACGACAGAGAAGGCAACCAAACTTGTCACCGATTCCATGGAATTCATCAAGCGGCAATATGCCCCTTCTCTTGCCATGATCAACAAGCATCTCGGCTCTGCTTCATTCAATGAATACTTCAAGGAGGTAATCGAAGACGGAAAGCAGAGGATGGGGGCCAAGCACGAAAGAATTCTCGCCGCTTCCGCTCAGATAGGAGGCAACCGATGAGCGAAAAACGCGATGAAAAACTTTCCGCCTACTTCCATGGCCTCATTGACGTGTGCGAGCGGGAAGACGGTCATCTCGTCTACCTGACCATTGAAGATGACCTGCCAATGTTCGAGGAAACCACTTGTCGTAGTTCGATGGAATACGTTCCGCCCGACAAGCATCATTTCCCCTTCACCTTGCCCCGGATGGACAAGGTAACGGAATACTTTGACGATGATGATGCAAACATCTATGCCGATGTATTGACCTACCTGCAACGTTTCTCCGCCCTGGATGATCTCCAGTGGTCGGTTGTAGCTCACTACATCTTTCTTACCTACTTACATGACCATATACATATCGACTATTGCCCCTACATTCTCTTCTATGCTGTGCCGGAACGGGGCAAGAGCCGGACGGGGAAATCTGTTTCCTATCTTGCTTTCCGGGGAGTGCATTTGATTGAGATGCGGGAAGCAAACATTTTCCGGTATAGCCAGAACCTGCATGGAACTTTGTTTTTTGATCTTATGGATATATCAAAGAAAGCCGAGAAAAGCGGTTGTGATGACATCCTGTTGCTGAGGGCCGAAAAGGGGGCGAAGTGTGTCCGGGTTATCCACCCGGAAAAGGGAGCGTTCGAAGATACCACCTATTATGAAATCTATGGCCCGACAATCATCGCCAGCAATGAACAACTGCACAAGATTCTTGAAACCCGTTGCCTCCCCATCATCATGCCGAACCGTCCCGGCAACTACGAGAACCCGCGTCCGGAACTGGCCCTGGAATTGAAAGAACGGCTGACGGCGTGGCGGGCAAAAGCTCTCTTCACCCCTCTTCCCGATCTCCATCCAATTGAAGGGATCTCGGGGCGACTGTGGGATATAGCAAAACCGCTTTTCCAGGTTAACAACCTGGTCAATCCAGATGGCTGCGAGCTTTTACAGGAAGCAATTCTCACTATTGCCGGGGAACGAAGTGAGTCGAAGAAGGATTCCACTGAAGGGCACCTTGTCGGCATCATCAAAGACCTCTCCGCCGAAAAGGGACTTGAAGGGCTGCAAGAATGGACCTTAAAGACCAGCGACATTTTGCAAAAGTTCAATGGGGAAAGACCGGCTGACAAGTATGTATCAGCGCAATGGATCGGCAAAAAGCTGAAAACACTCAGTCTGCGCCACAGGACAGTAAACGGCCGCTCGGAGATCATTCTTACTTTCGACGACTACTGGACATTAATTGAACAATACGGGGTGAGTGGTAGGGATTCAGGTAACCACAAGAATCACCCAAATGAAACCCTACCGATAAGAACAAAACAATATCAGGGTGATACGGGAGTGGTAGGGAGTAGTAGGGTTTCTGCAGGACCATGGCAGGAAAAGGAATTAATCGAGTCACTATCTACGGAAGAACAAGAAGAATTCGATGAACGGGTGGCAATCTTAATAGCTGATGGCCGCTTAATGCCGGAGGATGCGGAAGAAGAAGCATACAACATGATTCTGCGGAATCGAAAGGAAAGGACACAGGTTCAGTCTGACGGGGGGAGCGATGGCGCGGAATAAGGAAATCGTGAGTGAAACATCCCCCTATATCTCCCCTTCCGAATTGACGGAACGGTGGCACTGTTCTCGATCTTCGGTTGACCGAATCGCACGCCGGGCACGACTAAAAAGGATGTATCTGGGTGAAGGGAAAAACGGAATTGTCCGGTACATCAGAAAGGAGGTAGAAGCCTATGAAGCATCACGCATAATCTAAAATCGAATACTGCTCCACAAACTCCCCCGGCCCTGCAAGTCCCCGGGGGAGTTCTTTATTTACCTAGGCTCCCCTTAGTGGAAAAATCTGGCACTGGCAAGAAGATGTTTCACCGTAATGGGGTCGGTTTTGACCCGCACCGGGGCACTTCTCAACCCCGGTCGATGTCCAAGAACCTAGGTAGCAGCCCTATCCTCACGACTCATTTGGAACCTGAAGTATCATTTGTTCTTGAGCTCAGCGAACATTGCGGCCATTGTGGGGTTACCCTTAGTCAACTTCTTTACGGTCAAATCGTCGGCTTTATTGTTGGCAAGTCGGAGATTGTTTTCAGAACCGAGTAGCGCATCTTTGGTCTTTTGAAGATGGTCGATGGTTTTGTCGATCTCCTCAATAGCCGTCTTAAATTTCTTGGACGCCAGTTCGTAGTTACGGGCGAAGCCAGTCTTGAACGCCTCGAGGTCGTTCTCAAAGTTCGTGATATCAATGTTCTGAGTTTTCACTAGCGCGAGCTCTGTTTTGTATTTCAGTGAGTTCTGAGCGGCATTTCGTAACAGCGTAATGATCGGAATGAAGAATTGCGGCCGGACGACATACATCTTTCGATATCGGTGAGACACATCGACAATACCGGAGTTGTAAAGCTCGCTATCAGGTTCAAGAAGCGAAACTAGCACCGCGTATTCACAGCTCTTTTCACACCGGTCTTTGTCGAGCTCTTTGAGAAAATCTTCGTTTTTCTTCTTAGAAGCTGTTTCGTCGCTCTCATTCTTCATCTCGAACATGATCGAGACGATCTCAGTGCCAGCCTCATCCGAATCGCGAAAGATGTAGTCACCCTTGCTACCACCTCGCACGTCATTGTCTTTCTCGAAATATGCTCTCGGAAACGCCGTAGCTCGAATTCGATTGAACTCAGTTTCGCAGTGCTGCTCAAGGGTTTCTCCAACCATCTTAGTCGACAGACGCGCCTTCATGTCCCGGAGGCGCTCGATTGCGTCATCACGATCCTTGATCTGCGTCTCGTACCTGTCCTTGAGCGCTTTTTCGGCGAGCTCTTTCTCAAGCTGTGCTCGCTCAAGGCCGCTCTTAAGTTCGTCGCGCTCCTTCTCGACTGCATTGACCGCCTCGGCAATCGCGAGCTTCTGCTTAAGCTCTATGGCATCAAGCCGGGCCTTTAGGCCCTGAATCTCCGCGTCCTTCGTAGCGGAAGCTTTCTGCAGTTCATTCGCAAGCTTCGCCTCGGCAAGTTGGGCAGAGGTCTTCTTGTCATGCTTTACTTGCTCGAGTTCACTCGCGAGAGCGTCACGCTCTTTTTCTACAGGGCTTAGTGCTTCGGTGACGGCGAGTTTCTGTGCGACCTCGCCAGCATCAAGCCTATCCTTCAGTTTCTGGATCTCAGAATCCTTGGCTGCTGCTGCCTTCTCAAACTCACTTGCGACCTTGGTAGTCGCGAGCTCTACGGCATTCCGCTTGTCCTGTTCGGCTAATTCGAGCCGATCGCACAACTGCTGCTCGAACTCATCGTCGCGAACCTGCTTAAGAATGTCTGCGTACCCGGCCTCGTCAATCTTGAATGCTTTCTTGCAGTGTGGACAGATGATTTCATGCATGACTATTACGTTCCTCCATTTACTGAAATGGCGGCTACAAAATGACACTATCAAATATAATGATACAACTAACGAACATATTTGAATTTTACATATTTATTTATGAACGCGTGAAGTCCTTCCCCAGCTAAAGCTAGTTTTTTCATTTGTTCGACGTTTGATTGTCCTGCTGATTGATAGCTGTAAGTGTATGATTTTTGTGTTCCTTCGAACCAAACGGTTATTGATGTGGCCGCGATTTCAAAGCCTCTAACCCCAGAGTCATTATCAATGTCCTTGTAGATTTGCATTTTTCTTCCTCCTCTTAGATAGTGACAACGGCTCGGGAGGTGACCCGGCGCAGGTTTATCGCGACCGGGTCCACTAGTCTCGTTGGTACACCGTTCTTGCTTTGTCAATGTGCTTTTACTTCTTTAGTGGTGGAGGGGGTAGCTTTGGCGTCGGCGGCGTATAACTTTCCTTGACGACTTTTTCGCGTGGTGCAGTTGGCGTCGAGGGTGTAGGCTTGTCTGTCATGATTGCTCCTTATTTTTTGGTGGAGGTGGAGGCATCTTGTTGACTGGAGGAGTATAGCTGGGCGTATAGCTTTCATCCGTTTTTTTATTCTTCTCTTCGGGCGTTGATGGTTGAGGCGCGTTTGTCATGGTCATTTCTCTTTCTTTGGTGGCGGCGGTGGCAACTTACTCACTGGCGGTGTATAACTATTACCTGTAGTTATCTTCTTTGCCGGCTTTGGAGGTGTAGGTTTTTCTGTCATGGTTATTTCTCCTTCTTTTGAGTTGGCGGGGGTGGAGGCAGCTTGTTGACTGGCGGAGTATAGCTTTCATCAATTATTTTTAGTGGCTCTTGCGGTGTAGGCTTGCATGTCATAATTAATTCTCCTTCTTCAATAGGTAGATTGTGCGCAGGCGGCGCACTATTATGCGTAGCTTTCTTTCGTGGCGTATATTTCTTCAAGATGGTTATCTCCATCTTCTGTGGGATTAGTTTTAGAGGTGTAGCGGCTACAGTTGTTGGCTTTTTCAAGAAAACGTTCATCGCAGAGAATAATAGAATGCAGATTATGCCAATTATTAGAGTATGTTTTGAAAGTACATTATAAAGATGAGTACGACGAATATGCGGGTTTACTGGTGGGGGATCAGCCCATCTATCTTGTATTAATTTGGCCGGATCTTCAGCTATAAAAACATCGGAATATTGCTGATCTAAAATCACAATTTGTCTGCGTACAGAGTTATGACTTGAAGAGAGAGCATGCAATTGGAAAACAACTGAGGCTAGTAGCAAAAACCAGCCTATTACAAGGATATAGAGAGTAAAAGGCTGAGGATTAGATGCTATTTTTTCAATAAATGTGACTGATAGCGCTAATGCACCAGTTGTGATGGCGAGGACCGTTTTATCATATCGGCCAGCGGCTTCAAGAGAAGCATCATCAAGTTTCTGTCTCTGATCAGAGTATTCTTTATAAAGTTTAGACGCGTAATCATCTTCCATTTGTCATCCATTCTATTTCTAAAATAATTTCAGTAGAAATTCGCATTTATACCATTGGTAGGCACCAAATGATTTGAACAACGGGGCAAGGCGCACCGGCGGAACGTAGCGGAGACCGAGTACCGCCGCGTGTTTGATTTGATATTTAGCATGTTAAAAAGCGTCTGGTTTTATGAACTCCAACCCTGTGATCTCTGAGGCCATTCCGTAAACAAACTGGCCTGGAGACGCCTTTATGAATTCAGTTAAAAGCCAGTTGTGATTAACGTTAAAATGCCCAGAAAAGGCTATAGGTTCATACCGGCTAAGCTCGCTTAGCCGGTGCATAGCAGCAAATATTAATACTAACTGAGAATTATTAACTTTATCGTACCCAGTTACTGATTTTTTTAAGTACCATCTATTTTCTGAAGAATAGATTGGCACAACACGTCTACGAATTTGTTTATGATAACGTTTGAACTGTTTTATACTGTTTTCAATATCTCTGCCAGACCAAGTAAATCTTCTCTTTCTTCTTATTTCATAGGTACCATTATTGTCATAAAGTTCAAAGCCCGGTTTTATGCAATTCTTTGTATGAGCGTTAACATATCGTTTATCAATTTCTGCCTGAAACCATGCTTCTTTTGAACCATCTTTTCGCATAAAACATTGATTAATTAGAGGAATAAACAGTTCGGTGGCACCTTTATATGTGAGGCAGTAAGCTCTGTGAATAAAGGGTATATTCCAGAAAATTTCCTTTAAAGTGAATTCCTTGCCTGCATTATCAGGCTCCTCTAAATATTTACATAAAGACGGTAGTATCCCCCCACCCTGGAAATCTACAATTTCATTGTCTAGAGACTTCACATTACCTATTGAGCGTCCACCCACACCATGATTTTCTCTAAAGGGAACACCTTTTGCTGAAAGAAGAGCTTTAGTTGCATTTAAAAAACAGTAATAAGAAGTCAATGGTGATGATAATTCAGGTAAGGATTGTGATGCTGTAAAAAAATAGTGTGCTTGTTCCCAGTAAAACAAAGCATCATTTTTATGATCTCTTTTAAGCCAAAGAGATACGAATGCCCAAGGGTCCGAGCAAAGCACTCGTTGTTTTCTAAAGTCCGCATCGATCAGGCTTCCGTGAAGTCGAACCGTTTTACCTGCTATATGTAGTTTATGTGTTGCCATAAGTCTCCATTTTCAATGTAAGAGATCGTATCAGCGGTGCAAAGCGTATTTCGGGATTAAATTGAGTAATTAAAGTAGGAGCTTTCACCGTAGTCATACAGGCTCACGCTATTGCCATTAACGCTTCCGTTAAAATGGCAAGAGCTTCCGTAGTCATAACCTTCAAAGTTATTGCCGCTTATTTCTAGATTTATGTGGTGAGAATCGCCATAGTGGTACAAGGAGAAGTCCTTGCCGTTACCGCTTCCTAATACGTGACATCCTTGGCCATAGTCGTATACTGCGACATTCTTTGGATCCACATTTCCAGACATGCTTATGTATGTTGATTGTGAATAGTCATAAACTGAAGATGCCTGTTTCCCGGAAATCAATCTTGAGGCAATGTAAGCCACTGCCGCACGTGGATGGGCTTTCATCTGTTTTCTCCTTTTATATCCAACTCATTGTTTTTTCGGTAACACTGAGGTTTGGAAGTAGTTTTTCACAAATTAGAATTCAACTGATTCAATCATCGATTCTGGCATCAGCGCCGCATAATGCCTTCTGCAAATTTCAGGAGAATTCCCCATCAGCTTTGAAATCTTGTACAGACTTTCACCTTTCATTGCTAACTGACTACCAAATGTATGCCGGTAATCCAGACATCCCCAGGATACCCCCGCCTTCTCATTTTCTTTCCTGAGATATCGCGACAGATTATCCGGGTCCCAACGCTTGCCGTGCGGCGTGGTAAAGAACCATTTCCGTTCTACACCCGCAGTAAGAAATTTTTCAAGGGATATTTTTAATTTATTGCTAATCGGCACTACCCTATTCACTTTAGTCTTCGGTTCCCATCTCTCTCCTTTTACCGTCTTCGCCCTCACCCGGATCATGCCGTTACCCCCAGCGGTAAAATCCACATCATCGATGGTGAGCCAACACAACTCTTCCCGGCGCAATCCGGCATAGATATAAACGGCAACCATGGTCTGCAAATCCGGTACATGTTCCAATACCTGCAACTGCTCGTCGATCTCGTTCAGTTTCAGGAATGAAATATCCGGAGCCCGTTCGCGATACCGTTCAACCTTGGCTGCGGGGTTCTTGTCGCCAGGAATGCGGATGCCATGTTGCTCCATGGCCCAATTAAACAGGCGGGTCAGGATTTCCCTGTAGCGATTGGCGGTTTTGGGTGCAAGTACTTGCCGCCTTACCCTGACCGATATGAATGAGGAAATATCAGCCGTGGTAATCTGTTCAAAGTAATTGGCTTCGATGTATTGGGGAGCGTGTCGGGTCGGGCGTTTCTTCCCTTTGGCGCTGATTTTGGCATTTTTGAGGGCAAGAGCCTGACAGATGGGACCGAATGCTTCGCGGAGATAGTAGGTGTCCCGCTCGACGCTACGAGCCGTTTTCCGCGTTTTCATGTATTCGATATAGGCGGTTACGACCTGGGCTATGGGGGTCTTTGTCGGAAGGGATACATCATCACCACGGAAGAAAGCGGATTCGATGTTGCGAACTTTCTCCTTGGCGATCCTGAGGGAATCGGTTTCCAGTGAAACCCGTTTGGCCTTCCCTCCTTTCATGTACTGCGCATAGTAGACGTTTCCTCGTTTCACGAGACTTGCCATCTTTAAACCCTCCGTGGCAGCGTCCCTTTGCAGATTTTGTGTACAGTTTTGTGTACAGTTGCAATAAAAAAGGGACCTGCGAGTTACGCAAGTCCCTAGAATTATTTGGTTGCGGGGAGAGGATTTGAACCTCTGACCTTCGGGTTATGAGCCCGACGAGCTACCAGACTGCTCCACCCCGCGTCAATTGAAGTTCGAGTTATACCATGCGACCTTGAATACTGTCAACCAAAAAGAACCATCAATTTGTTTTTTTTTGCATTCTTTGCCCCGGTGTAAAGCAGCCAGTGTCACTCCGGAATTGTTATGGCTCCCTTACCCGCCTTGGCAGCGAGTTCGCTTGCCGCCCTCTGTTCAAGACCACGCCCGACACGAACCCGGTACCATACCCCCTTGTCCGGAAGGTGTGACTCGACAATGTATGCCGCCATTCCCCGCGCTACCAGGCGGTCGCGTACCGCCTCCGCTTCCTTGCGATCTTTTTGGGACGCCACCTGTACCGAGAAGGTTCCCTTCGACGGGGAAGTTTTATTGGGAACCACGGGGGAAAGAGTTGAGGCTTTTGACTTTGTCGCCGGTTTGGGCTGGTCGGCCATTTCTTTGCCGTCCTTGGGCTTGGCAACCATCGGTATTTTGACGGCAGGTTGAGCAGGTGGAACCGGTTCCGGAACAGCCGGCTGCTCTGTTTGAACTGCACGAGGTGCCTGAGGAGGTGTGGCCGGTTTTGCAGTGAAGGCTGGGGCATTACTGGATGGATTGAGCCCACTCCCGATAACAGCCCTGCTCCCTTTCGGAAGGGTCTCGTAAAAGGTCAGTGGCGGCTCTCCTGTGCTTTGCGCTTCAGGATTCTGGGGTTGGCCGGTGGTTGCAGACGCCTGCCCCGGCTGATCAGGCGTTACACCCTGTTGCTGGACCCCTGCAAGTTTGGACCTGGTCGGCCGGAATATCAACCAGCCCGTCGCAACTCCCGCTACAAAAGAGATCGATATTGCAATGATAACAATAAAGAAAAATACACCGAGTGGCTGCTTGCGTGGCCGGTTTTTGCTGACTGGTTTGCGTTCCCTGTAATCCATAACCATAAGACGACCGCCTGCCTACATTTTTTCCGGTGCGGATATACCGAGGATGGCAAGTGCATTGCGAAGAGTCTGTCTGACACAGTGGAGGAGGAACAGGCGGGCAAAGGTCAACTCACGATCTTCCGTGACCACCCGGTTCTTGTTGTAGAACGTATGGAACTGACCGGCAAGTTCTTGGAGATAGTAGGTGATGCGGTGAGGCTCAAAATTCTGGGCGCTCCCCTCAACTGTTTCCGGAAACTGGTTAAGGAGCCTGATGATCGCCATGTCATCAGGAGTGGAGAGACGGGACAGATCTACCTTGTCAGCTGCCGGCAACTCATACCCTTTCTCTGCTGCATTCTCGAAAATGCTGCAAATGCGCGCATGGGCGTACTGGACATAATAGACAGGGTTGTCGAGGGTCTGCTGCTTGGCCAGGTCGATATCGAAAACCAGCTGGGAATCTGGTTTGCGCATGACAAAAAAATAGCGGGTGGCATCGCGCCCAACCTCGTCGATGAGGTCGCGCAAAGTGACGTAACTGCCGGCACGTTTGGAGATCTTTACCTCCTCCCCTCCCCGCATGACAGTCACCATCTGGTGGAGCACATACTCGGGCCAGCCCTGGGGAATCCCCGCGTCCAGCGCCTGAAGGCCGGCCCGCACCCGGGTAATGGTACTATGGTGATCGGCCCCCTGTTCGTTGATGACCCGTCCGAATCCCCTCTCCCACTTTGCCAGATGATAGGCAACATCGGGAACGAAATAGGTATAGCCGCCATCGGCTTTGCGCATTACCCGGTCCTTGTCATCGCCGAAATTGGTGGTGCGGAGCCAGAGTGCGCCGTCCTGCTCGTAGGTATGGCCCTTGGCGATAAGGCGTTGCACAACCCCCTCGACCTTCCCTGTGGAGTAGAGTTCGGATTCCAGCGAATAGACATCGAAATGAACGTCAAAAGCCGTGAGGTCCTGATCCTGCTCCCGGCGCAGACAGGCAACGGCAAAACGGCGGATGGCGTCCAGGTTCAGGGGGTCGCCGTCGGCCGTGACATGCTGGTCGTCGGCATCAACTGTTTCCCGTGCCAAGTAGGAACGGGCCACGTCCCGGATGTACTCTCCCTGGTAGCCGTCGGCTGGCCACCGCGGGTCGTCCGGCTCGATCCCGAGACAGCGGGCCTGCACCGACAGGGCAAGGTTGCTGATCTGCTGTCCCGCGTCATTATAATAGAATTCTCGTGTCACATCCCAACCGGTGACATCAAGCAGCCGGCAGATGGTATCGCCGATAGCAGCACCCCGGCCATGGCCGATATGGAGCGGTCCGGTCGGATTGGCGCTGACGAATTCCACCTGGGCCTTTTTCCCCGCACCACTCCTGCTCTTGCCGTAGTCGGGACCGGCAGCGGCGAGGGGCAAAAGAGTCCGTTGCCAGGCATCACCCTTGAGATGGATATTGATGAAACCGGGGCCGGCAATCTCCACCCGGTCAAAGATGTCGGCTGCTACCAGACGGGGCAGAAGGACTTCCGCAACAGCGCGCGGTGCTTTCCGCTCCCCCTTTGCCAGTTGCATCGCCACATTGGTGGCAAAATCTCCATGCTCGGCATGGGCGGGGGTCTCGATGACTATCGCCGGCAACTGGCCAGACTGGAGCGTGCCGTCGGCAACGCACTCCTCCAGTACCTTCCTGACCAGGTCGCGTACTACGTTTCGCATTACTCCTCCTGCTTCATCTGATCTGTCGTATCGCTCTCCACCTTGATGGAAATGTCGCGGGTGAAATCGGGGCATCGTGCCCCACCGTCGGGAACGCAGAACTTCTTGGCACAGTTCTCCCGCCAGGCGCACACCACACAGAATTGTCGTTTATCGCTCATAATTCACCGTTTCGTACGTATCTGCATTTTGCTGGAAACTGCAATAACCCAAAAGCTTTCACCACACGCCCCTACTGTTCAAATGCGTGTCCAGAGAAACACTGGCATGACGGTGCCTTCTCCTCCGTGCTCCTCTGTGGTTAACGCTTTATTGCTGGTGGTGCAGTCGCCGGAGTGGCTCTGGTTGCCGGAGTGGCGGCTTTGCCTGGGTCGGTTTTCTCCTGGGTCGGGAACTGGTAGATGATCTCGTTTGGCCGTACCAGACCGAAGTCGTGACGAGCTATGCTTTCCAGATACCGTCTATCTGATTTCAGCGCCTCTACCTCCCGCCGGAGACGGTCGTTCTCGGCCTTCAACTCCGTCACCCGCTTCTCCATCTCCTGTTTGTCCTTGGAAAGATGATAGATGCGCAGCAGGCCGCGTTCGCCGAACACAGTGAAAAAAAGGATAAACAGGATGACACCGGCCGGGATGAAATACATCCGTTTGCTTAGGTGAACCCCGCTCAGGACACTGCTCCCTTCAGGAGTGCGGCGAAATAGTCAATAGTCCGTATCAGCCCTGTCTCCACATCAACCGTCGGGCTCCAGTCGAGCCGGGCACCGGCCAGACTGATGTCGGGCTGGCGTTGCTGAGGATCATCGGCAGGAAGGGGATTAAAGACGACTTTCGAGCGGGAACCGGTCAGACTGATAATCCGTTCGGCGAACTCCAGGATGGTGGTCTCGGCAGGATTCCCCAGGTTGACCGGACCGACGAAGTCTTCGCACTCCATCATCCGGACCATCCCCTCCACGAGGTCGGTGACATAACAGAAGGATCGGGTCTGCTCACCCTTGCCGTAAACCGTAAGATCCTCCCCCTTGAGGGCCTGGACGATGAAATTGGATACTACACGCCCGTCGTTGAGTGCCATGCGTGGTCCGTAGGTATTGAAGATGCGGATGATGCGGACATCCACTCCGTTCTGGCGGTGATAACCCATCATCAGGGTTTCTGCTACCCTCTTTCCTTCGTCGTAACAGCTCCTCAGTCCAATGGGGTTGACATTTCCCCAGTATTCCTCGGTCTGGGGGTGGACCTGAGGATCTCCGTAGACTTCGGAGGTGGATGCCTGGAGTATTCTGGCCCTTACCCGCTTTGCCAGGCCCAGCATATGGATGGAACCGAGGACACTGGTCTTGATGGTCTTCACCGGGTTGTACTGGTAGTGGATCGGCGAAGCCGGGCAGGCAAGGTTGTAGATCCGGTCAACCTCAAGCAGGATCGGCTGGGTAATGTCGTGACGGATCAGTTCGAAACGCGATTCCCCCATGAGACGGGCAACATTGAGCTTGGAGCCGGTGAAGAAATTGTCGAGACAGAGGACGTCATGACCATCCCGGACAAGCCGTTCACAGAGATGTGAACCGATAAAACCGGCACCGCCGGTAACAAGAACACGCATCGCTATTTGCCCTCAGAGGACAGGCCGTTCCGCCCGAGGGGGACATAGTGGAAACCGGCATCGCGCATCCGGCCAAGCTTGTAAAGATTGCGGCCATCTATGATGAATGGCTCCTTGAGTTCGGCCTTTATCCGGTCGAAATCGGGGTTGCGATACTCGCTCCAGTCAGTGATGATCACCAGAACGTCTGCATCAGCCAGTATCTCGTACTGGTTGGTGCTGTAAGTTATCCGGTCGCCGAACTGCTTTTTGGCCTCTTTCAGAGCCTCGGGATCATGGGCTCGCACCGTGGCCCCCTGGGCTAGCAGGTTTTCGATGATAGTGATTGCAGGTGCCTCCCGCATGTCATCGGTCCGTGGTTTGAACGCAAGCCCCCAGCAGGCAACGGTGCGACCCGCAAGCGGCCGTTCCTTGGCAGGATCACCGAGAGATTGAAGTACCTTGCGGGAAAGGACCTGCTTCTGCCGCTCGTTCACTTCCTCCACAGCCTTAAGCAGGAGAAAATCGTAGTCGCTCTCTTCTGCGGTCCGGATGAGCGCCTTCACGTCCTTGGGAAAACATGAACCGCCATAACCGGGGCCGGGAAAGAGGAAGTCGTAGCCGATGCGTGAATCGGAGCCGATCCCCTCCCGGACGGACGCCACATCCGCACCCAACCGCTCGCAAAGGAGCGCAACCTGGTTCATAAAGGAGATCCGGGTGGCGAGCATGGCATTGGCAGCGTATTTGGTCATCTCGGCACTCCGGATGTCCATGACAATAAGCCGGTTATGCTTGCGCATGAACGGTTCGTAGAGTTCCTTCATCAGTTCGGCAGTCCGGACGTTGTCTGTGCCGATCACCACCCGGTCCGGCTTCATGAAATCCTCGATGGCCGCACCTTCCTTCAGGAATTCGGGATTGGAGACGACGTCAAACTCCAGCAAGGTTCCGCGCCTGTCCAGCTCCTCCTGCAGAGCGGCACGGACCTTGTCAGCGGTCCCCACCGGAACCGTCGACTTGTCGACGACGATCTTGAAACTATCCATGTTGCGACCGATTTCACGGGCCACGGCCAGCACATACTGAAGATCTGCCGAACCATCCTCACCCGGAGGAGTGCCGACGGCAATGAAGTTTATGAGTGATTCTTTCACCGCCTGAGGAACGTCGGTAGTAAAAGAGAGTCGCCCTTCCGCCTGGTTACGAAGCACCAACTCCTTGAGCCCCGGCTCGTAGATCGGGATGATGCCCTGCTTCAGTCCTTCTATCTTGGACAGGTCAACATCGACGGCGATAACGGTATTGCCGCTCTCGGCAAAACAAGCGGCAGCCACCAGACCGACATAACCGGCGCCGAATACGCAAATCTTCATAGCATCCTCCCGGAGATAATCAAGCGAACTTTATATCACAAAACAGAGCCTGCACGCCACTCTTTTCACGGCTTTACGGACAGTTCCAGGGCATTGGCGAGACGGGCGAAATCTTCAAGGGAAAGGGTTTCGCCACGTCTTGACGGGTTGATCCCGCAGTCGTCGAGGACTTTCCGCAACTGTACTTCCTCATCAAGGAACTGTCCGCTCTTCAGACAATTCCAGAGGGTTTTGCGCCGCTGGCTGAAGGCAGACTTCACTACTCGACGGAACAGGGCTTCATCACCCACCGTGACCCGAGGTTCGGCAAGGGGGATAAGCCGCAGGACGACCGAATCGACCTTGGGTGCCGGGAAAAACGAGCCCGGCTTGACGAGGAACATCCGTCTGATGTCGAAATGGAGCTGGCAGAATACTGACAGCACACCGTATTCCTTACAGTCGGGGGGAGCGGCCAGACGTTCCCCAACCTCCTTCTGGAGCATGAGCACAAGGCGGGAAAAGAGTTGACGGTGTTCCATGAACTGGAAAAGAACGGGGGTGGAAATATTGTACGGAAGGTTGGCCGCAACCTTCCAGCGCCCCTCCCAGCGGTTACCAAGCAACTCAGGCAGATCGGCCCGCAGAATATCGGCCTCCACGACCTCTACCTTCCCGCTGTCGGCAAATTCCCGGCGCAGGAGCGGCACCAGTTGGCGATCCAGTTCCACAGCAACCACCCGGGCAGCCCGAGCGGCCAGGAGACGTGTCAGAGCACCCTGACCCGGTCCGACTTCAAGCACATGGTCATCAGGGGCAAGCTCAACCGTATCAACGATGCGGGCAAGGACATTATGGTCGGTAAGGAAATTCTGCCCGAGGGCTTTTTTAGGCCGTATCCGTTCCATCGTCACCTCGCCCCCAGCCTTGCCGTTATGCTATCGAGGGGCCAGACTGCCAGAGCATCGAGCCCCAGACCGCTTTCCATGCCGTGCTCCAGGTAATAATCAGCCGGCACTGCCAGCATGGCGGCATTGTCCGCACAGAGCGCCGGAGGGGGGATATGCAGTTCGATGCCACGAGCCTCGGCAAAGTGACCCATTGCCCTTCGCAGGGCGCTGTTACAGGCCACCCCGCCGGCCACAATCAGTCGGCTACAGCCTGATCCCGCCATTGCCGCGGAAGTCTTGGCGACAAGGACATCACAGACGGCAGCCTGAAAGGAAGCACAGAGGTCGGGGAGACGCGGGTCGTCGGTACCGCCCAGGGGGTGTTTCTGCAGATGGGTCAGAACCGCCGTCTTGAGACCGCTGAAGCTGAAATTGCAGCTGCCGTCGTGGAGAAGGGGTCGGGGGAACTTGACGGCAGCGGGGTCACCGTCAACCGCGAGTCGATCAATGAGCGCGCCGCCTGGATAGGGGAAACCGAGGAGTTTGGCAACCTTGTCAAAGGCCTCGCCGGCCGCGTCATCCACGGTTTGCCCAAGAGTACGGTAACGACCGAAGCCGTCCACCCGGTAGAGGTGGGAGTGACCGCCGGAAACCACGAGCGCCAGAAAAGGAAACTGCACCGGCTGCTCCAGGAACGGGGCAAACAGGTGCCCTTCGATGTGGTTGATGCCGACCAGGGGAATCCGGTTGGCAAACGCCAGCGCCTTGGCAATGGAAAGACCGACGAGCAATGCTCCAGCAAGACCAGGCCCCTGGGTCGCAGCGATTCCTTCAAGATCGGACAAGCAGATGCCCGCATCCCTGAGAGCCTGTTCCACGACAGGGACCACTGCTTCCAGATGCTGGCGGGAGGCGATTTCCGGCACCACCCCGCCATAGTCGGCATGGACGGCAATCTGGGAAGCGACAACGGACGAGAGCACCATCCGGCCATCCCGCACCACCGCCGCAGCTGTCTCATCACAGGAAGATTCTATGGCAAGTAGGAGCATAAATACCGTTCAGGGTTCAACGTTAAAAAAATGCGGGGCGCTTACACGCCCCGGTGAATTCAGCTTTTGTATTATTTGCACCGTTCTATCCATGAAACGCGATTTTTGGCCAAGGTCAAGGCGGGCGAAGATTTGGGCGGAGGCGTACTGGGAGGTACGCCGCACAACCAAATCAGCAGCCCAACGCAGAGATTGGGCAAAAGGCGCGTTTCTCAGAGAAGATTGGCGGCGAGTTCGGCAAGCTCCGACCTCTCCCCCTTCATCATCGTCACGTGCCCTGCGATGGACTGCTCTTTGAAGCGCTCCACCACATAGGTAAGACCGTTGCTGGAGGAGTCGACGTAGGGATTGTCGATCTGGTAAGGGTCGCCGGTGAGGACAATCTTGGTCCCCTCGCCGGCCCGGGTTACGATGGTCTTGATCTCGTGGGGGGTGAGGTTCTGCGCCTCGTCCACGATCATGAACTGGTTCGGGATGGAACGCCCCCGGATATAGGTCAGAGGCTCGATCTCCATGAGCCCCATGGCCATAAGCTCTTTATACCCCTTGCTGTGGCGCTTCTCTCCCTCGTGCCCCGTGAGGAGCAGTTCGACGTTGTCGAAGATCGGCTGCATCCAGGGAGTGAGCTTTTCCTCGATATCTCCGGGGAGAAAACCCAGGTCCTTTCCCATGGGAAAGACCGGACGGGAGACGAGGAGCCGATTAAAGGCATTCTCCTCGGCGGTCTTCTGGAGTCCTGCGGCTATCGCCAGGAGGGTCTTGCCGGTTCCTGCTTTGCCCACAAGGGTTACGAGCTTGACGTTGTCGTCCAGGAGAGCGTCAAGGGCAAAGGCTTGCTCACGATTGCGAGGATGGATGCTCCATATCCCTTCGCGGCCGATCTTGCGGAGCGGCACGAGTCGGCGCTGGGCTGCATCGAAGCGGCCGATAGCAGTATGGGACGGGTTGAGAGCATCTTTCAGCGTGACGAACTGGTTGGGGAGATAGTCATTGTCGAGTTCCGCCCATCCCTGCCCGTGAAAACGGTCGATCAGATCAGGGGCCGCATCCATCTCCACAAAACCGGGATAGAGTTCCTCGATGGCCACCTTGTCCGATTCGTAATCCTCTGCAACCAGGCCGATCGCGTCGGCCTTGATCCGAAGATTAGTGTCCTTGGTGACAAAAATGACCGGCAGGTCAGGGTTGCGCTCCTTGACATCCACCGCAACCGCGAGGATGCGGTTGTCACCCCGCTCTTCCCTCAGCTCGGGCGGAAGGCGCTTCATGACCCGCTCTTCGTAGATCTCGACACGCAGGCTGCCGCCGCTTTCGAGGGTAAGGCCTTCGGCAAGGGATCCTTTTTTCCTGAGATCATCGAGATAACGGGAGACCTGACGGGCGTTGCGGCCGGTCTCGTTCATATCCTTCTTGAACCGGTCGATCTCCTCGATAACAGTTATGGGGATGATGATGTTGTTTTCCTGGAAGCGGAACAGGGCCTGTGGATCATAAAGGAGGACATTGGTGTCGAGCACGAAATTTTTCATCGTTACCTTTCTTCGGCGGAAATCAGCGGTCGGAAAAATGAACCTGCAGTCCCTGGCTGGTGGCCAGGATTTTTATGTAGATAAGCCGGTCCTTGAACTGGCCTTCGAGGACAACCTCACCTTCCTGGTTGAGGGCAGCAAGGACGCTTTCCGGCGACTCCTTGATGGTGTAATAGCTATAGATGCCGGTCTTGTACAGCTCATCCTTGGTTACCGGCCGTTCCGGCGGCAGCGAGCACCCGGCGAACAGCATCAGGAAACAGAGCAGCGAGAAAACCCCTTTTCTCATACCTTCCCCCTTATTTATTGTGACACGATGGCATGCAGCGCCTGCAGGAACACGTCTATATCCCGGGAGGTGGTTAACCAGCCGGGGCTCACTCTCACGGTCCCCTCCGGATAGGTGCCGATGGTCTGATGTGCCAGGGGAGCACAGTGAAGCCCGACCCTGACGCTGATGCCATAATCCTGGTCGAGTTGAAATCCGATTCTGGAGGGATCGAAGCCGGAAACCGTGAAGGAGACGACACTTCCCCGGCGTTCCGGATCAGCAGGCCCGTAAAGGGTAACTCCGGGGATCGAACCGAGGCCCTCGACGATCTGAGCGACCCGGGCCTGTTCTGTTGAACGGATGGTCGCCACACCGGTATTCAGTATAAATTCAATACCCGCGAGCAGCCCGGCGATGCCGGGAGTGTTGGGTGTGCCGCTTTCCAGATGCTCCGGCATGGCAACCGGCTGGTCAAGGCCGCTGGAATGGCCGCCTGTCCCCCCCACTATGAGAGGTGTCAGTTCGATTCCCGCGCCAACATAGAGAAAGCCGGTTCCCTGGGGGCCAAGCAAACCCTTGTGTCCCGGTGCCGCCAGGAGATCGATGGACATTCCCTCCACGTCAATCGGAAGTGAACCGGCACTCTGGGCAGCATCCACCAGAAATAAAACACCGGCTCCCCGTGCAATGGCGCCGATTTCGGCCACCGGCTGTATGGTCCCCGTCACGTTGGAGCAATGGGACAGGGCAACAAGCCGGCTTTCGGGCCGAAGGACTTCGGAGAGCTGACGGCTGTCGATGGCCCCCCTGCCGTCCGCCTGCAGCCAGGTAACCTCTACGCCTCGCTGTTCAGCCAGGTGCAGTGGCCGTGCCAGGGAGTTATGTTCCATGGTGGTGGTGATGACGTGGTCGCCCGGACGGAGCAGCCCGTTCACCGCCAGATTGAGGGCCTCGGTGGCGCTGTGGGTAAAGACGATGCGTTCAGAATTCCCGGCGCCTATCAGCCCTGAAACCGCTTCTCGGGCGCGGAAGACCAGTCTTCCTGCCTCGAGGCCGCGGCGATATCCTCCCCGCCCGGGACCGACCCCTATTTCACGCAGGGTTTGATCAACGGCCCGGTAGACCGTATCCGGTTTGGGAAAGGATGTAGCAGCGTTATCGAGATAGATCGACATAGGGCGAAACTACCATGTATGGGGGGCTGTTGGCAACCGCTTTCAAGATGTGCTCATCGTTGCCCCGATGGTCAAAGTCCGTTTGCGGCACTTTCCGGCTGGAACGGCTCATATCTGACCTTACCACGGCTCTGATCCTGGTGTTGTCCGTAAATACGCTGAACGATGCCACTTGCCGGCACCCCCCCCCACCAGTTGCCGATTGCCGTGAAATCGTCACTGCCGGCATTGTAGAGATCGTACTCTCCATTGGCACTGAAACTGTTTCCCCATGCAACGCTCCCCCCGTCGGACACCCGGAGCCCGGCCTTGCCGTTGTGGGATATTTCATTGCCGCTTACTTTCAACCTCGACCTGTCGAGGAACAGACCGTCACCGGCATTATTTTCGATCCGGCAGGCGTCAATCCCACCTTCGCAGGACGTCAGCCCCAACCCGATGCCGTTGCCCGCAAAGCTGCTGCTACTTATCCTGAGGCGGCAATTATCGGCAATGATCCCCGCCTCCCTGTTATCCGAAAATGTAACGCCGGACAGAAAGAGTGAGGTGCCTGCTGCAACGAGCCCCCGGCGATTTCCGGTAAAGACCGCCTCCCGTAGATCGACCTCGCTATCCCTCAGCACCATCCCCACATCGCCGCCCCCCGAACCGCCACCGATGATTACAGCTGTGCTCTCCTTGAGCACGATGCCGGTATGACAGGCGACGAACTGGACATATTTCATGGAGAAGCTTGAAAACAGTGCCTCGCAACCAATCCCGGCACCTTCCACCCGACAGTGTTCCAGGAGGTTCTTTTTGTCGCTTGCAAGAAGAACGATCCCGTCCCAGCCGCTCGCTGACCCGTCATCGGCGGAGGTGAAACGTACCGGTTTTTCACCGTTGCCGTTGGCGAGAATACGCCCGCGTACGACGAGCGCGGCCCCTCCGCCTGCACTGCTTTCCGTGCGGCGGAACCGTATGACGGTCCCTGGTTCTATGGTCAGGGTCGCCTGAGGAGCCACTGTGAGCGCCCCCTCGACAAGTACCTCGCCCCGCAAGACGGTGTCCTCAATGAGCACCTTGTTTCGGTAGATCGTGTCAGCAGCTCGAAGGGATACTGCACGCTGCGGCGAAGCGCCATCGGCAGGCCCCGTCGCTGAGTGTTCCGTGCGGGAAACCGGGTCTGGCGACACGACATCGGCTGGAGCGGCACCAGAAGCACTCCCGACCCATATGCCCAGAATTAAAACAACCGGCATCAGCCGGCAAGTATCTACTTTCATAATCAGATCCATGGATGACTTCCCAGGTTTTATCCTTCCGTACCGTCCGTATCATTACGATCGAAGTACACCCTGTTCTTTCCTTCTCTCTTCGCACGGTAGAGGAGTGCGTCTACCTTGTTGAACAGTTCATCCTGGGCGCTGCTGTTTTCCGGATAGGAAACTACACCGACACTGACCGTAACGCCGCAGTCGGCAATTCCCTTGAGTGCCGTTACCGTCTCCCTTTCAATTCGCTCCCGGATCCTCTCCGCCACCGGAATAGCGCTCTCCAATTTCGTTTCCGGCAACAGTATCACGAACTCCTCACCCCCATAGCGGAACGCAAAGTCGACCCGGCGTAAGGTCATGGCAATGATTTCGCCGATGGAGGCAAGAATCAGATCACCGGTAGAATGCCCGTAGGTATCATTGAACTTTTTGAAATCGTCCACATCAAGCATGACAAGAGTAATCGGCTTCTTATAGCGCTTGGCCCGTTTCAGTTCCAGGGGAAACTGCTGCCGGAAATAGCGATGGTTGTGGAGGCCGGTCAACGCATCGGTGATGGCCATCAACTTGGTCCGGTTGTGGAGTTTGGCGTTGTAAATGGCCATAGCCGCGAAAGAGGACAGAACCGACAGCAGGTTGAGCTTTTCCCGGTCAAACTGGCGGGGAACAAAATCATCGAGGTAGAGCACCCCGACGGTTCGCTTCTGGACCACCAGAGGTACACAAATGAGGGAACGGATTCCCTCGTCAAGGGCGACGGGATTGTTGAAAAACGAGGTTTCAGCGGTGTCTTCGATAAAAAGAATCTCGCCGGCAGAGAGCACTTTTTCCGTCAATCCGCCGGAAGTGACATCCCAGCGCTCCTTCTTAATGAAGCTGGCCGACAGGCCTGCATGGGCATGGAGGGAAAGTTCCATCTTCCGGTCATCATAGAGTGCCACGCTGCCGGCCGGAGTCTCCGCAAAACGCATGGCGCTCGTCAAAATAGCCTGCAACACCGTATCGAGGTCGAGAGTCGAAACAACGGCCCGAGCCACCTCGATAAGGTCCTTGAGTGCCTTTACCTGGGCCTCCAGCGAATCCTTGCAGTTGGTGCAACCTGACATGAGAGTCCCCATTGAATGTGATTAACCAAGACTTTTCTAACACAATCCAAACCCAATGTAAATGCAATCTACACGCACCTGAGCGGGGTTCCACTATTTTGCGAAATCTTATCAGGGGGTTACAAAATTAATCTGAAATCCCTTGACAGGCCATATATGTTGTGGTTAATTTCACATCGTGCCACAAAATGTTGGGTTAATATTCACTTATATTCAACTGTCCATGCACCAATTCCCCGCATAAGGAGACACGTAAACCATGGTTAAAACAAAGGCAAAGGGAGCGATTCCGGGATTGACGAAAAACGCGCTGACCGTTTTAGAGAAGCGCTACCTGAAGCGGGACAAGGAAGGCCGCATCCTGGAAACACCGGTGGACATGTTCCGCCGGGTCGCCGAAACCATTGCCTCTGCGGACGCGAGCTTCGACAAGAAGGCCGATGTTGCCGGTCTTGCCGACAAGTTCTACGCCATGATGACCAATTTCGAGTTTCTCCCCAACTCCCCCACCCTCATGAATGCCGGCAGGGAACTGGGACAACTCTCTGCCTGTTTCGTTCTGCCGGTTGGAGACTCCATGGAAGAGATCTTCGATGCCGTCAAGTTCACCGCCCTGATTCACAAGTCCGGGGGCGGCACCGGCTTTTCCTTCTCGCGGCTGCGGCCGGCCAACGATGAAGTCCGTTCCACCTCCGGCATCTCCAGCGGCCCCATTTCCTTCATGCGCGTTTTCGACGCCGCCACCGAGACCATCAAGCAGGGGGGGACCAGACGCGGCGCCAACATGGGGATACTGCGGGTCGACCACCCGGATGTCATGGACTTCATCATGTGCAAGGCGGACCAGCGCCACCTCAACAACTTCAACATCTCCGTCGGCATCACGGAGGCATTCATGGAGGCGGTGGAGCACGATGCCGACTACACCATCTTCAACCCCCGCAGCCACGAGCCGGTCGGCTCCCTCAATGCCCGGAAGGTCTTCAGCCGCATCGTCAAGCAGGCATGGGAGAATGGCGAGCCGGGAATCATCTTCCTCGACCGCCTCAACAAGGACAACCCCACCCCTCACATCGGTGCAATCGAATCCACCAACCCCTGCGGCGAGCAGCCCCTTCTCCCCTACGAATCCTGCAACCTGGGCTCCATCAACCTGGGGAAAATGGTAAGGGACGGCGAAGTGGATTACGACAGGCTGGGAGAGATCGTCCGTCTCGCTGTGAACTTCCTGGACAACGTCATCGAGGTCAACAACTATCCTCTCCCCCAGATTTCCGAGATGACCCGGGCCAACAGGAAGATCGGCCTCGGCGTCATGGGGTGGGCGGACATGCTCATTCTCCT
Organism: Geobacter sp.; assembly: GCA_003574885.1. Taxonomy (GTDB): domain Bacteria; phylum Desulfobacterota; class Desulfuromonadia; order Geobacterales; family Geobacteraceae; genus Geomobilimonas. The sequence continues at coordinate 239,819 of PJFC01000002.1, read as the reverse complement.
CGGCATCCCTTATGGCTCCCCCCAGTCCATCGCCCTCGGTGAGAAGGTCATGAAGTTCATCAACGACGAAGGGCACGCCGCCTCCCGTGAACTGGCGAAGAAGCGGGGCGCCTTCCCTAACTTTAAAGGGTCCATCTTCGACCACCCGGGTGAAGCACCGATCAGGAACGCCACCGTCACCACCATCGCCCCCACGGGGACCATCTCCATCATCGCCAACACCTCCTCCGGCGTAGAGCCGCTCTTTGCTGTCTCCTACGTGCGTCAGGTAATGGACAAGAACATCCTGGTCGAGGTCAATCCGATGTTCGAACAGATTGCCAGGGACCGGGGCTTTTACTCCGAAGCACTCATGCAGCGGATCGCCGAACACGGCACCGTCCACGACATCATGGAGATACCCGAGGACATACGCAGGGTATTCGTCACCGCCCACGAAATCACCCCGGAAGAGCACATCGAGATGCAGTCGGCATTCCAGAAATACACCGACAACGCTGTCTCCAAAACGGTCAACTTCCCCAACACCGCTACCATTGAAGACGTGGAAAAGGTCTACCGGCTCGCCTATCAGGCGGGCTGTAAAGGGGTTACCATCTACCGGGACGGTTCCCGTGATGAACAGGTCCTCTCCACCGGCAAGAAGGAAGAGAAGGCAGCACCCGTGTTCGAGGACAAGTCCGCAATCAAGCGGGACCGTCCCAAGGCTCTCAAAGGGTGGACCTACCAGATGCAGACAGGTTGCGGACCGCTCTACGTGACCATCAACGAGGACAAGACCGGCCTCTTCGAACTCTTCACCACCATGGGGAAAGCGGGTGGCTGTGCCGCCTCCCAGAGCGAAGCCATCGGCCGGATGGTCTCCCTCGCCTGGCGAAGCGGTGTCCAGGCGCGCCAGGTGGTCAAGCAGCTCCTCGGCATCTCCTGCCACTGCCCGTCAGGATTTGGAGATAACCGGGTCCTTTCCTGCGCCGACGCAGTCGCCAAGGCGATTCAGGCCCACATGGTCGCCGCCGGCTACGACACCAATCTGGAGCAGGCCGCGCCGGAACGGGGCGCCTGCCCGGAATGCGGCGGCGTGGTCGAGCACGAAGGGGGCTGCGCGGTGTGCAGGGTGTGCGGGTATAGCGAGTGCGCGTAGCACGTTGTAGATGTAACGTTACATGAGTCCCTAAAAAAACAACTAAAATAAAGCCCCGCAGATTCGTTTCTGTGGGGCTTTATTTAGTTACTTGGAATTTTGCAGCGTTTTGTCCGCCTGCCGCCGGTAGTTCTGTTTTTAAGTGTAGAGAACATGAGCGATCTTATACAAGGGCTAGCCCATCACTTCTTGTAACACGTCCCGCAACACCTCAATCGAATATGGCTTCATAAGGTACGCCGAGAAGCCGTAGGAGGCGTAATTAGAGATAACGGGATTGTCGGAGTAGCCGCTGGAAACGACGGCTTTGAGGTGAGGGTCGATACCGGGCAAATGTTCCATCGTCTCTTCTCCGCCCATCCCACCTTTGATTGTCAGGTCGAGAATCACCACATCAAAAGGGTTTCCGGTGTCTACGGCATCGCGGATCTTGACTATTGCTGCCTCACCATCCTCCGCCGCATCACCCTCGTGACCAAGGAGCCGCAGCATGCTGGAGACAGCAAGTCGAACGCTTTCCACATCATCCATCACCAGAATTCGTCCTTTACGGGCAACATTTGCGACTGCCGTCCGTGTTTCCTTCTTTTCGGTTCCTTCGTGCGATGGGAGGTAAAAGGAAAAGGTACTACCGCTTCCTTGTTCAGAGCATGCCTCAAGTGTCCCGCCATGATTCCGCACTATGGCAAAAGCGGTAGCCAACCCGAGTCCGCTTCCTTTCCCCTTGGTGGTGAAGTAGGGATCAAAGACCCTTGGCAGATGCTGAGGCATGATGCCGGTACCGGTGTCGGAAATTTCGACTTTAACGAACCTCCCCCCTTCCTGAAGGATGGGATGAACTGCTGGAGGCAGGGTCACGTTCGTCAGATCAATCCGTACAGTTCCCCCTTGGGGCATGGCTTCACCAGCATTCAGCACGATGTTCTGCACCACCTGCGCGATCTGCCCTTCATCGGCGCATACCGGCCATAGCCCTTCGACCGACGTGAAGCGGCAGTCGGAACGCGCACCGCTCAGGGCAAAAGTCGCGGCGGTTTCGATTACCGGTGCCAACACAAGTTCCTTCCTGATCGGCTGTCCCCCTTTTGCAAACGTCAGGAGCTGGGTAGTGAGGTTGATGGACAGCTTAAGTGCCTGCTCGGCCTGCTCCAGGAGGTGGATTCCGTTCTCCCCACGTTCGTAGCTGGCCCTGGCTGTTGAAATGTTGCCGAAAACGGCTTGAAGCAGGTTATTGAAGTCATGGGCGATCCCGCCCGCAAGAACTCCCAGGGATTCCATTTTCTGAAGCTTCAGCCGCTCTTCTTCCAACTGATTCCGTTGGGTGATGTCGGTAGTGACAATGATTGCCAGATGGGGTTCTTCAGTGGCATCGCTTATGATGGAGGCACTGGTCATCCCTGAAAAACGGGAACCATCCTTCCTAAGGAGTGAAACCTCCAAATCGACTACGGTTCCGGTGACCATCAGTCCCGCGAAGGCATGACCGGCTCGTTCACGGTCTTCGGGGGCGACGAAATCGAACACATTCAAGCCAACGACGTCAGCATCCGGTTCGTACCCGTACAGGGCCAGAGCCTGCCGGTTCGCTATCCTAATATTTCCCGAGGTATCGGTAACGGTAATCGAGTTAGGAGATATCTCGGTCAGGAGCCGATACCTCTCTTCGCTCTTGCGCAGGGCCTCTTCGTCATTCCTTCGTGCGGTCACGTCACGGAACGACCAGACGCGGCCGGCGACCTCGCCTTCCAAGAGCAGCGGCGCCGAATATCGCTCAAAAATGCGGCTGTCCTTAAAGTGCACCTCGTCCATATCCTGATCAGCACTGCCGTACAGCAACCGGACCTTGTTCAAGAAAGCATCGGGATCGACTAGTTGGGCCAGCACGTAGGCGAGCATCGTTTCGTCGTCCGCAGTATCGATGACTGTTCCTGGAATCCGCCACATCTCAGCGAATTTCCGGTTGGAGAGCAACGTTCTCCCCTGGGCGTCCACTGCTAGGATTCCGTCAGCGGTAGCATCAAGAATTACCTGAAGATGGGATTCACCGCGAGGTTGCTGGGCAGAAAACTCGTTGAGCAGTTCATATTGCGATGGTCCGTCGTTCATTTTGGTGACGTTCCTCCCTGACAGTGCGACTTGGACTTTAAATACTGCCTTCTTTAGGCAAAACGTGCAATAGCTAACCTGCGGGCGTAGCGAGTCAACTTTTAGCGAGTTGTTGGATTACTTTTTTTGACTATTAGCTTGTTACGTCAATATAAACGGTCAAGCCTTCGCAGAATCATATACAGGTTTTTATTAGGTGAGTCTATTGCAATTCTCATTTCGAACAGGATTTGCAGATGTAGAGCAAAAATAAAGCCCTACAGATTCGTTTCTGTAGGGTTTTATTTGTACCAAGGACGAGCTGTGGAGGAATTAACTGATAATGATAAAGCACCGCAGCGATGCGGTGCAAAAGGGCTACCCCTTACCCTGACACTCCCCACACATGACAACATTTACCGGCTGCTCGCACCCGCACACCCTGCAGGCGTTATCCCATTCGGGATGCCCGGCAGTGATCGCCCGCTGCTTCCCCTCCAGACGCCGCACTTCGGCCTCCATTTCGTCATTGTATTGCGATTCGAACATGCTTGGCACCTCATGCAAAAATCGTCGGCAGGTACATCAGGCAATGCACAACCGCGCCGGATTGATAACTGCTTGACTTTAACCTTAAGCCTGACTATAACCATTTTCACCACTGCTAAAAATGGAGAAAAAAATGCCCGGTTCCTATCCCGACCCCCGCTCCTATGCCGATACCGCCCTGCATGCACTTGAGCAGGCCTACGCGGAGAACCCCGACTCCCATACCAGTTCGCTGATCATGACAGCAATGGAAGCAATCAGACGCCTGGCGCAGGAAATCAAGAGTGTCGCCGTTACCGAAGGGGGAGTACAACTCGATCCCCATGAACTTAACGATTTCAATTCCGCCATCTGATTGTCAGGATTACCCTTTCTTCCGCCAGTACTCCCGCTCATAGGGCCAGAAATCCTGCATGTACCCTACCACCCCCTGCATCCTGGCTCTGAACGCCTGCCGGAACGCATCCTGTTCGGGGAATTCCCGCTTTTCACTGACCGCAGCGCAAAGTGCCCTGCCCAGTTCCCGCGCCCTTCCATACAGTTCGTCCTCGTGGGGAAAGGTGCGCACCCCGGCCTGAGGAGAGCCAACGCTGCCGACCGTCAGCGCTCCCAAGGTCCCTGCAAAACGCGCCATGTAAGCGAGGACCTCATCGTCATCGCCACTCCCCGAGGTTTCCACGAGCGCCGCGTACTTGCCGTCAAGAGCCATGCAATGGATAAGACCGTTGCAGCGGTCGAAGAACGTCTTCATCTGGGCAGTGACACTGAAGATATAGTTGGGGCTGGCGAGAATAAACGCATCGCACCCCAGGAGCTGTTCCTTGATCGTTTCGTAATCATCGGGAAGGGGGCAGATGCCCGTCTTGTGGCAGGCGTCGCAGGCAACACAAGGCTGCAGACCGGCTTGGGCCAGGGAAACGATCTCCACCTCACCCCCCTCCTCGCGCACCCCGGTCAGCACTTCCGCCAACAACCGTCCAGTGTTCCCCTTCATGCCGCGTGGGCTGCCCATAAGTGCAAGAATTTTCATCGGTACTCTCCGTCAACAGTAGTGCCACAATGAGTGGCCGTCACTCTCCCATTCTGCCCCAGGTGCCCCATCACCGCAAGTGATTTCATCCGCGTTTTCCTTCTTGCCTCCCACTCCCGGAAAATGCTATAAAGACTGTGCCTGTAAACCGCAGGGGACACCTCCTGTGGTTTTTTTTGTCCAGAACAGGAATGACCAAACAGCTGTACGTTATTCATCTGAAGGAGCACTTCGTGAAGCCTGCATGTTTAATTTTTTCCCGCCGGATGGCACTCTCACTGCTTGCCATTATTGTTCTCACCGTTTCCCTCGCTGCATGCAAACCTGATAAGACTGGAGACCTTGCGTCGTCCGTACCTGAGAAAAAGGAAGCCGAGGCTCCGAAAGCCACCTTTTTACCGAACACCACCGCAACCCGTGATAGTTCTGCATTTGCAACCAGGACCACCTCTATCCGTAAAGCGCCGGGTGCAGAACTAACTGCTCCAAAGATTAAGTACAACGCGGGCGAAGACCCCGATTTCGCACGGCAACACGGCTGGCCGGTGAAGTCCCCTCAGCCTCTCCCCGGCTCGATCCTTCCCCAGAAGCGGATCGTGGCCTACTATGGCAATCCCCTTTCCAAGAAGATGGGAGCTCTGGGGGAATTACCGAAGGACGACATGCTGCGCCGGTTGAAGGGAGAAGTTACACGGTGGGAAAAAGCTGACCCATCTACCCCTGTACAGCCTGCACTGCATCTGATTGCGGTAGTTGCACAAGGCGAACCGGGTAAGGCGGGCAAATACCGGATGGTCATACCCGATGCTATCGTAAATCAGGTGTATGGATGGGCAAAAGAAGCGAACGCAATCCTGTTCATAGACATCCAGACCGGGCACGATGACATCCGAAACATTCTCCCCCGCTTCGAATGGCTCCTGAAAAATCCGGACGTGCATCTTGGGATCGACCCGGAGTTCAACCTGATTGCGAGCAAGAAGAAACCGGGGACCAAGATCGGTACCTACGACGCGGCAGACATTAACTACGCCTCAGGCTATCTCAAGGACCTGGTAAAGAAATATAACCTCCCCCCCAAGGTATTCATCGTTCACCGATTTACCCGCAACGGGGTGACCAATACCCGGAAGATCGTGCTGCGCCCCGAGGTGCAGATCGTCATGAACATGGACGGCTGGGGCGCTCCCTGGCTGAAGCGTGATTCGTACAAGGATTATGTGGTGGCCGAACCGGTACAGTACACCGGGTTCAAGCTCTTCTATCACAACGACACCAAGAAGGGTGATCCGCTATTACCCCCCAAGGACGTGCTCAAACTCCACCCGAAGCCGCTCTACATCCAGTACCAGTAGTTCAACTCCAGGAGGGGACTGTCATGGGAAACGACGAAATCCAAGGGCATTGGCCCGGCTCCTGTTTCGGCTGCTCGAGCAGTAACCACCAGGGGCTGCATCTCCGGTTCTTCCACACGAAGGAAGGTTGCACCACCAGTTGCACGATCCCCGACACGTATTGCGGTTTCGAGGGCCTTGTGCATGGAGGAATCATAGCCACGCTGCTGGATGAGGCGGCGGGATGGTCCCTATTCGCCCGTATCGGACGGCTCGGCGTGACCCGGGAAATGACGACCCGCTACCTGAAGCCGGTGCCGACCAACACAGAACTCCGGGTAGAAGGGACCATTTTGAGTCACGACGAACGGAGTGCAGTCGTCCGCTCCACCATCCATTCCATCGACGGCACGCTGCTGGCCGAAGGAGACAGCAGCTGGGCATTTCCGCGGCTCGGACGGATAGCGTCGCTGGCAAATGTGCCGGAGGGGACACTGCAGCAGTTTCTCGATGACTGTTGCCAGAAATGATGTTCCACACCCCTCGTCCTGACATACGTTCTCTGCATTACAACGTAAAAGGCCTGCTTGCGCAGGCCTTTTACGTTCAGGATGATCGATGGAGCCGACCATGGGGCTGTCGCATCACCTCTTGTTGTCCGAACCTATGAAGAGGCTCAGCAGGAAGCTGACGATACTGAAGACAAAGGCGGCGATGAAGGCCTGCCCAAAGCCGGCCACATGGAACCCGCTGACCAGCAGGGACGCCAGGTAGAAGAGAAAGGCGTTGATGACAAGGGTGAAGAGGCCGAGGGTAACCACTGTTACCGGCAGGGTGAGAAAGATGAGGATCGGTCGGAGAAACGCGTTCAGAAGCCCGAGTACGATTGCGGCGACAAAGACGGTCATCCAGTTGTCGAGGGAGACCCCCGAGACGAGGTGAACAACGACAAGGAGTGCCGTGCTGTTAATGATCCATCTCACAATAAGCTGTTTCATGTTCATTCCTCGGGAGGTAGCTTGAGCTGCACGTGTGCTAACCTTATCACATTCTCCGATGGTTGGCGACTGCTGAAATCACCACATCTCACGGACTCAATGAACAGCAATAGTCTTCATGGAATTTTCAGCATCATGGGGAATATAACAGTCTATTCCTCCCGCCCAACGTTCCTTGACACACTCAGGCAATGGGATTATTATTTCCCATCATCCATGATTGTTACGTCCCCTGGTAACCCTGAATGGGAGCAAATTGACGCTCCCATTTTTTATTGAAAGGAAACCGATGACAACCGACACCATCAGCATGCTCTGGGACACTACCCGCCTCTATCCGGGACCCGCAGCAATCGTACTTGAAAACGATTTTGCAGCCGGCAGCAGCCGGGCAGAAGCTTTCCGCGGCCAGTACCAGGGGGAAATAGCCGATCTCGATGACGATGGTCTGCTGGAAGCCCTGACCGCCTACGAGGCGCTGGAAGAGTTTCTTGCCAAGCCCCAGCTTTATGCCTATCTGCTCTTCGCAGCCGACTCGGGTGACGATGCCGTCAAGCGTCTCTCCCAGCGGGCTGCCGAATTCGGCAACCTGATGAGCCGGGAACTCCTCTTCTTTGACCTGGAACTCATCCATCTGCCCGATGATCGGTTTGCAGAGCTGGCTGCCAACCCACGATTTGCCGGGTACCGCCATTACCTGGCAAGTCTGCGGAAGTTCCGCCCCCATACCCTGGCGGAACGGGAAGAGAGCCTGCTCAAGCAGAAGAATCTTACGGGTGTCGAAGCCTTTACCCGTCTGTTCGACGAGCTATCAGCGTCCTTCTCCTTCCGGTTCGAGCTTGATGGAGAGGAACGGGATTATACCGGTGAGGAACTCCTGGGGCTCCTTCATCATCCGTCGGCCGATGTACGGGAACGCGCCTTCGGCACATTCCTGAACCGCCACGCTGAACACGGTATCGTGTACACGTCCGTCTTCAACAACGTCGTCCTCGACCATAGCCAGGAAATGGAGTTACGCAGCTACCGGCACCCCATGGAGCCGACGAACCTGGGGAACGAGCTGACAGCGGAGGTTGTGGAGCGTCTCATGACGGTCAGCGAAGCCAACTACCCGCTGGCCCGGGAATATTTCAGACTGAAAGCGCGTCTGCTCGGACTGCCGCAGTTGAAGAGCACCGACATCTACGCACCGGTGGGGGAATCTGACCGCACCTACTCCTTCGATGAGGCAAAGGACCTGGTACTGGCGGCCTACGGCGAGTTCTCGACCGAATTCCGCGACATTGCCGCTGCATTTTTTCAGGAACGCCGTATAGACGTCCTCCCACGCCACGGCAAGGGGGGTGGCGCCTTCTGCATGGGAATGACACCCCACCTTTCACCCTATGTCCTTCTCAATTTCACCGGCAACCTGCGGGACGTGGCGACCCTGGCCCACGAGCTGGGTCACGGCATCCACTTCGTCCTCGCCCAGCAGCAAACCATGGTCAACTACCATGCACCACTCCCTCTAGCCGAAACCGCGTCGGTATTCGGCGAGATGCTCCTGACCCGCCATCTGCTGGAGCGTGAGAGCGATCCGGGCGTCAAGATCGCCCTCCTCTGCGCCAAGATCGAGGACATCATTGCCACCACCTTTCGCCAGAACGTCCTTACCCGCTTCGAGGAGAAGCTTCACCAGGAGCGATCAACAGGGCTTCTGACCGCCGGCCGCATCGGGGATATCTGGTGGGAAGAGAACAGGAAACTTTATGGCGACGCCGTCACCATGATCGAACCGTACCGCTGGGGATGGAGCTATATCTCCCATTTCATCCATGCCCGATTCTACTGCTACTCCTACACTTTTGCCGAACTGCTCGTCCTCTCCCTCTACCGCAGTTACCTGGATAAGGGCGCGGAATTCATCCCCTGCTACCGCTCCCTTCTCGCCAGCGGTGGTTCCCTGTCACCGTCAGACACGGTGCGACCGGCCGGCATCGATCTAGCCGACCCCGGATTCTGGCAGAAAGGGTATGATTCCCTCAGTGATCTAATCAAAGAACTAGAGAGGCTGACATAACCTGATTGATGCTGGAGATGCAGAAATTAAAAAAAGCCGGTGCGACCGCACCGGCTTTTTTGTGTCATCAACAAATTGAACATCAGAATTTGAACTTAACACCGACGGTAACATTATGACTTTCTAAGTCTATCTTTCTATCGAAAAACTGGATATCGTCCGTACCGAAATAGCGGTAGCCGACATCCAATGCCATATTCCTGTTGAGATCGATGCACACCCCTCCCCCAACCTGATAGGCGAAAACGGTTTCATAATCTGAAGAGTCGTAGTAATTGTTGTTATAATACCCTGAATAATAATCATAGCCCCTATCCAAACTGACCGTTGCGAAACCGATCCCACCCCCCAAGTACGGAGTCACATTCGTATTGGTTCTTATGTCGTAGAACAGATTCGCCATGCCACTGAATGCCCAGAGTGTATCGTTATACCCATAATAACCGTAATTGCCGGCAACCCTGTTCAACTCGGCCTCCCGAAAGGCAAACTCTCCTTCCAGACGAAGTCCGCTTTCAAACTCATAACCACCGAAGGCAGTAAGGACATACCCAGTATCATACGATTGATTTCCCGTACTTCCGTCAAAATACGTTACATTGCTGTCTTGGGGAAGGAATACTCCTGCCGCACCACCGACATACCCCCTTCCCCCGGCGGCAAAACCGACCGAAGAGGTAGTCAGAACAAGTACGACAACAAGCACCGTCATCAATTTATTCATCAGTATCACCTCAGAAATGGAATAACAGCAACCTACCCTAACTGTTTATCATTGTTTCCTCTTTAGTCAACCTCGCGAACTGGCAACATTGTGTTCTCAACGGGAAAAGCAAAACCCGCTCTTTCCGGGAGCGGGTTTTGCCGGAGCAGGGCGAATGTTGACCGTTACCTATTTAGATTCCAGTTTTGTCACTTTGCCATCGTCAAGATCGTACTTAGCCATCACGATCTTGACCTTACCTTCCTTGAGCAGATGCTTGATGATCGGAGATTTCTTCGGGATACTGGCTGCAACTAGTCTGATATTATCGTTGGAAGCCGTTTCAACAAGTTCAGCCTTATCCTTACCTGCCGCTTCCTTCTGCGCCTGCTTCACTGCTGGTGCGATCGCCTTGATGAGAGCACCAATATTCCCTTCCGGTTTCCCCTTTGCTTCGACAGCAGCGGTCACCGCGCCACAGCGCTCATGGCCGAGCACCACGATCAATGGTGAACCGAGATGCTCCGCGCCGTATTCGATGCTGCCAAGGACTACGGGATCGATTATATTGCCGGCGACCCGGATCACGAAAATCTCTCCCATACTCTTGTCGAATATTATTTCAGGAGGAAGGCGGGAATCGGAGCAGGAAAGAATAATGGCGTAGGGTTTTTGACCCTTTGTCAGAGATTCACGGGCAGACGGCGTGCTCTCGGAACAGGCAGCCATTTTGCTTTCAATATATCTCTTGTTTCCATCAAGCAGCTTCTGCCAGGCCTCTTCGGCAGAAATACCGACGCCCCCGCTCGACGCAACAGCGGCAGCGCTCCAGGCAGCCAGAACCACACCGGCACAAAGTATGACAAAGGTTTTTCCCATTCTGTTCATGTGTAACCCTCCGTAGTAATTTTAAGTTAATCTCAATTAACACCTTTAGCCGGTCAAGTCAATTCCATTTGTGCCGCAGCAGCCAATCTGTCGATATTTGCTGGCGATGAGAAGGGTAAGAACCGCGCAACTGGCCGTTTCAGCAACATCCATCGCCACTGCGACGGCGTAAATTGAGGCTGTCGAGCCATTCGTTGATCATCCCCGCCGCGCATCCGACTCCTGCATCCACCCTAATTGCGTTGACGGGACAGTTGAGAGCACAGGCGCCACACTCCATGCAGGCATCGAAGGCACGGATGACTGCCTTTGCTCCTTCGAGAACGAATACCTGGTGTGGACAGACCACTGTACACATGCCACAGCCAATACAGGTATCCGTATCCAACTCCAGAGTTGCCACGTTTTTGAGATAGCTGAAACCTTTCAAGTGTCTCTCCTGTTGTTAGTGGAGGGGGCCAAACAATCCAACAGTCCATAGCACAACACCGACGATGACGGCACCGGCCATGAGCGGCAGGGAAAGGCGCATCTCCTTTTTTACCCCGGAGCGGGAAGTAAAGGGGGTACTGCCGGTGAAATTGAGCGCAAAAAAGGCGCTCACCGCCGACAGTATGAGGAAAAGAGCCGCCGTTTGCAGCAAGCTTCCTGTTGCGGCAAGGAAGTACAAGAGCAGAGACCAGAGCAAGCCGACATATGCACCTTTAACTGTAAAACTTGATGTTGGAAGCCAAGGCAGGAGAAGCGGTGTCACCACGGTTCCTGCCAGTACAGCTCCAAGCCAGGCTACGATGGGGAGAAAGGCGGCAGGTTCAGCATAACCGAACCGTATCCCTCCCAGCAGGAAGAGCGCGGCAAGAATGGGAAGAGACACCTTGAGGGCGGAAACAAGCTCGATGGGGACGAGCACAAGCCGCTCATGGAGGGTAAAAGTGAGCTCCCCCATGGAAGGGATGGCCTGTTGACCGTTGTCGAGGTAGGCGGGAAGATCGGCAATTCTGATAGTGGTGAACCTGGCGGTGAAACCGGTCCGCTGACGGACCTCCAGAGCCTTGACACCGGACGCGCCAAGAAGCGGCAGAAGGAGGGTGCGATGCGTCACCACCCGGGCAAGGCTACATGCTTCCACGCGCCGAACCAGCTCTCCTGTGCCGAAGGTCCCCTTCCCCGCTGCGCACCAGACATTGATGCCATGGGTCTCCAGCACCAGCAGCCAGATGTTCCGGCCTGTCAGCGCCTGCCGCACCAGGTCGTAGCTCATTTTATAGTTGGCCGTCACCGCCACCGGGTCGGAGGATCCGGGGGTCCCGATGGCATAGAGTCCCGGCGGAACAAGGTACGACATCCGGCCGATCCCCCAGCGGGCCTTCCAGGCACCGAGGCGGTCATAAAAACTGAGTGATGAGGAAATAACCGGCACCCGTCCTGCCGGAGTATCCAACCAGTGGAGGAATCCGGGGACGTTCTCGTCGATGGTCCCACTGACCGCAGGAGTCCTGGGACCTCAGCAGGGGGGCTTATCGATTTCCGGCCCTTCGGGAGAAGCGGTTCCGCAGGACTCGACCGGTTCGAGTGAACGGATGGTCTCTGGCGAAAACGGCTTTTTCGTCATGGGTCAAGCCTTCCTGCCAGGTCATCGATGAACTGACGTGCCGTACGGCCGGAACGCTGCCCCTTGTACAGAGCCCATTGCAGTGCCTCCCGCCGCAGGTCGTCCCTGTTCACCGCAAGTCCCAGGCGATCGGCGTGGTGCTCGACAACGGCAAGATAAGTTTCCTGGCTGAATGGGTAGAAACTGAGGGTGAGACCAAACCGGTCGGCAAGGGAGAGCTTGTCGGCAACCGCGTCCTCAGGATGGATCTCTTCCCGGAGGTTGTCCGACATCGGTTCCGGCATCAGGTGGCGCCGGTTCGAGGTGGCATAGATGAGCATGTTGCCGGGACGCGCCTCTATTCCACCGTCCAGGAGGGTCTTCAGTTCCTGGTAGGAAGCATCACCGGCGGCAAATGAGAGGTCATCGCAAAATACAATGAACCGGTACGGGACGCCACGGATAAGGTCGGAGATTCGCGGCAGGCTCAGGAGTTCCCCTCGCTCAACCTCGATCAGGCGCAGGCCTTGACCGGCAAAGCGGGTCAGAATCCCCTTTACGCAGGATGATTTGCCGGTCCCCCGCTCCCCCCAGAGAAGGACGTTGTTGGCCGACCGACCGGCGGCAAACTGGGCGGTGTTTCGCACCAGTTCGGCTTTTGCCATATCAACCCCGACCAGATCATCCAGTTCCACCTGATGGGGGTGCCGCACCGGCACCAGGCGACCTGCTTCTCCCCGGCCCTGCCAGCGGAAAGCATGGCAACTAGCGAAGAGAGCCTCGTCTAGGGGCTCGGACGCTCTATACTGGTCCAGAAGAGCCTCTGCCTTCGTCAAGAAACGATCCAGTCTCGCTATCACTTTTTCCCATTGATCTGACACGATTTCCTCCTCAAGCGTCCTTCAAGCTGCAAGACTTCTCCCACGCCACATACCCGTCACCCTTGATGGCCCAGAACGACTCGATCCGGCTTTCGTAAAAGGGTAGATCACCGCACTCCTGTTCCGCCCGCCGCAGGAAGCTGGAGGAGATGAGCTTGAGGTTGTGAAGATAGCGGTAAAAGGAGAGGATGCCGGCAAGGTACCGGCCAAGCTGGGCAATATCCGGTTCGATGGTATTCACGATATACCAGTTGCCGGCGAACTGGCGCACCAGGCCAGGGCGCTCGTCAAAGATATTGAGAACGCGGTTGTCCACAACGAAATCGCGAATGTAATAATCTGCGCCACTGGCCATGGAGGTGGCCTCTTCGGGAGACATCCCTCCATCCAGAAGCGCATCGTAGAAACGCCTCAGGAGGTCCTGGCAGAGTGAATCGACACGGAGCGAGTCCTCCAGCGTTTCCTGATCAAAATCCTTCTTGTTGATTTTTAAATCACCCGTTTCATCGGTCGATCTACCACCACTGGCTGCCATACAGTAGCACCTCACCATTCAAAATTTTAAAAAAAGTAACGACAGCACCATCTTGTTCACCGCCGCGAACTGAACCGCGGATCCATTGCATCCCTGATCCCCTCTCCCACCAGGTAGTAAGAGAGCACCGTGACCATGATGGCCAGACCGGGAAAGAGGAAAAGCCACCAGGCGAACTCGAGGAATTCCTTTCCGGAGGCCAGAATATTCCCCCAACTCGGCGTAGGAGGAGGAACACCGATGCCGAGAAAGGAGAGTGACGACTCGGTGAGAATGGCACCTGCTATACCGAGGGTCGCATAGACTAGCACCGGTCCCACGGCGTTGGGGAGGATATGGCGAAAGATGATGCGGGGATCGGAACAACCGATCACCCGGGCCGCAAGGATATAATCCCTCTCCCGGAGAGAGAGGACTTCTGCACGCACCAGACGGGCGACCCCCATCCACCCCGTCAGGCCGATGATAAGCATGATGTACCAGATAGAAGGTTCAAGAATGGCAATGACAGCCAGAATCAGGAAAAAGGTCGGGAAGCAGAACATGATGTCGACGAAACGCATGAGGAGGCTGTCCAGCCAGCCCCCGTAATAACCTGCCACAAGGCCCACAACGGTACCGATCATTGTGGCGATGCCGACGGCAACAAACCCGACTTTGAGGGATATCCGGGCACCGAAGAGCATGCGGGTAAAAACATCCCTTCCTACTTCATCGGTGCCGAACCAGTGGTCGGATGAAGGCGGGAGCAGAACATGATAGGCATCAAGAGTGTTTGGATCGTAGGGAGTGATGTAAGGAGCGAGAATCGACAGAGCGAACATTGCCAGCACCACCAGTCCGCCGACGACGGCGAAGCGGTTTGCCCGGAAGCGCCGCCAGACAACGTCGCGTAGATAACTGTCACGCCGGGTCATAACGCACGCTCGCGACCGTGCCGGATGCGGGGATCGGCAACGGCATACGCCAGGTCCGCCAGCAGGTTTCCGATCAGGGTCAGCACGGCGCCGATGACCAGTACACCCATGACCAGCGGATAGTCACGGGCCATGACCCCGTCCATGAATAGCTTGCCCATGCCGGGAATGGCGAAGATGCTCTCGAAAATGACACTGCCACCGATGAGCCCCGGGACGGACAGGCCGAGAATGGTTATCGCCGGCAGAAGGGCATTGCGCAATGCGTGCCGGTAGATGACGACCCGCTCTGACAGACCCTTCGCCCGGGCTGTCGTGATGTAATCCTGGCCTAGTACCTCGATCATGCCGGTCCGCATGTAGCGGGACAGACCGGCAAGACTGCCGAAGGTCGCCACACTGATGGGAATGACGAGGTGTTTTGCCAAGTCCACTGCCTGCCACCAGATGCCGTGTGCCTCGTATCCAAGGGAGTGGAGTCCGGAGATGGGGAGAACGCCGAGTTTGACACCGAACAGATACATGAGGATGAGACTCAGCCAGAAGAGAGGTGTGGCAAAACCGAGAAAGACAAAGACCGTTGCCCAGCGGTCGAGGGGGCCGTCGCGATGGGTGGCGGCCATAACACCGATAGGGATGGCCAGGGCGAATTCGAGGATGAGGACGATCATGTTCAGGGATATGGTGACCGGCAGGCGCTCCCGGATCTTTTCAATAACCGGCCGGCCGTCGGGGGCGAACGATCTGCCGAAATCGAGCCGGACCAGTCGGCCGACCCATTTGCCGTATTGTATATGGAGCGGCTTGTCCAGCTCGTAAAACTTGCGCAGACGTTCCCGTGCCTCGGCAGAGACCTTGGGATTCATAGCCACCTGCATCTCCACCGGCTCTCCGGGGGCGAGATGGATAACACCGAAGGTGATGATGGTGATGCCGATGAGAAGCGGAATCATCAGCAGCAGACGTTTGGCAAGATAATAGAGCATCAGTACAACTGCTCCCCTTTCGGCACATACCACTTGATGAAATTATACATGATCCCAGCCGGTGCCGGTTTTATCCCCCTGAACCGCGCACTCACCACCGGCAGGGCATCAGGAACATAGAGAAAGGTATAGGGCTGATCTTCTGCCAGTATCTCCTGGATTCGGTAGTAGCAACGCCGACGCTCCTCCAGGTCGAAGGTCCCCCGCCCCTTCTCGATAAGACGGTCCATTTCAGCATTTTTATAGCCGACGAAGTTCAATTCCCGTGGGCCGGTCTTGCTGGAATGCCAGACGTCGTACAGGTCCGGGTCCTGGCCGATGGTCCAACCAAGAATGACCGCCTGGAAATCTCCCTTATCGATGAAATTCTTGAGGAAGGAGGCCCATTCGATGGTCCTGATCTTGACCTCGATTCCGACCGCCTTCAGTCGCTGCTGAATGATGAGGGCGGTCTTTAACCGCTCGTCATTACCCTGGTTGGTCAGGATGGTAAAGGAAAACGACTTGCCATCCTTCACAAGTATCCCGTCGCTGTTTCTGTCACGCCAGCCCGCTTCTGCAAGAAGGGCGCGGGCACGATCGGGGTTATAGGAAAAATCTTTCACGTTGGGATTGTAGGGCCAGGTCCCCGGCTTATAGGGACCATGGGCCACCTGCCCCATGCCGAACTGCACTCCCTGGAGGATCTCGTCCTTGTTGATGGCCGACGTAAGTGCCTGCCGGACCCGCCGGTCGCTGAACAGCGGATGACGGAGGTTGTACCCCAGATAGGTATAGGCGGACGCAGGATAGCGGTACTTGTTGAAGCGGGAGAGGAACTCCTTCGTCGTGGTCTGCCGCTGGTACTGCACCGGCGTAAGCCCCATCATATCAAGCCCGCCCGACTTGAGCTCCATGTACATAGTGGCGGTGTCGGGAATGATCCGGTAGACGTAGCGGTCGATGTACGGCCGCCCCTCGTAATAGTCGTGGTTGGATTCCAGTACGAGCTTCTGGCCGGCAACCCACTCCTTGAAGCAGTAAGGTCCGGTACCGACAGGCCGGCGTGCCAGTTCGCTCCTGGTGATATCCTTCCCCTCCAGAAGGTGGGCAGGGAGAATCTCCACCCCCCACGACTCCAGGGCGGGGGCGAACGGCTTTGCGTAGGTGACCATAAAGGTATAGGGATCGGGCGCTTCTGCCCGCTTCACCTGCTTGAAATTCTCGGCATAAGCGGTGGGGGTTCTGGGGTCGATGGTGACCCGGTAGGTATAGAGCACATCACGGGACGTGAATGGCTGGCCGTCATGCCACTTCACCCCCCTGCGCAGGTGAAAGGTAATTATCAGTCCGTCACGGGAAATCTCCCACCTCTCGGCAAGGTCTCCTTCAAGCTTCAGATTCCTGTCGTACCTGACCAGCCCGTTGTAGATCTCCCCCGCCACATCGCGGGACGCACTGTCGGATGCAAGAAGGGGGAGGAGCGTCGAAGGTTCGCCGATAGAGCCGACAACAATGGAATCTCCGTAGGCAGGAACCCCTGGCAGCCTTGGACCGGGAGCGACTGGCTGCTCCCCTTCATGGCAGGCAACAAGGACAAACAGGAGCGCCACCAGGCAGACCAGCCTGCATCTGCTCATCTTTCGTCGATCTCCGCCCTTATTTTCCTGATGCGCTCCGCCACGTCCTTGCGTTCCGGATCCAGCTTGAGTGCCTTGCGATAGAGAGTGAGTGCCTTGCGCAGATCATTCCTGGCATAGTAAACATCGGCGAGGTGCGCAGTAATGGTCGCGTCATCGTCTACGAGTGTCAGCGCCTTCTGTAACTGGTCAATGGCATCGTCGTAACGTTTGAGTTTGTAATAAACCCACCCCAGGCTGTCGAGGATGAAACCATCATTGGGACGCAGAGCCACCGCCTTGGTCAGATACTGGAGAGCCTGGTCAAGATTGATCCCAAGTTCTGCATAGGTATACCCCAGAAAGTTGAGAGCCTGGGCATCGTCGGGAACAAGGGCCAGGACTTTCTTCATCCGGGCAATGGACTCTTCCTTCTTCCCTACCTTGTCATAGAGAACACCAATACGGAACTGCAGACGGGAGTCACCAGGAAAGCGGCTCTCAACGCCAATCAGTGTCTTGAGCCCCTCCTCCGGCTTGCCGAGGGAATCGTAGTAACCGGCAAGATTGAGGTAGACCTCGACCTTGTCCGGATATGATGCCGTGAGTGAATTGAGAATATCCAGTCCACGACCCGGTTCACCCCCGTCCTTGTATATGTAAGCGATGTGAACCTGTGCATCGACATAACTGGCGGCATCCTTGGGGATTTTACTAAACTCGGCAATCGCCTTTTCATTCTCTTCCGACTCCTCGTAGGCAGAGGCAAGGTAAAAGCGGACCTGGTGCTCCGACGGCTCCTTGGCAAGAATGTCGGTAAATTCGGCAATGGCCTCGTTGTACCGTTCCAACTCGAGGTAGATCAGACCGATCTTGCGTTGGACATCCAGCGTACTTACCCCCGATTGCTTGATCTTCGTCAGCAGTTCAAGGGCATCCTCAAGACGATGCTGCTGAATATAGAGCTGCACCAGGTGATGAATTACATTGTAGTTGAGCGGGTTGACATCCAGAAGCTGCCGGTAGGTTGTGATAGCGTCATCGTGCAGACCCTGGGTTTCCTGGCTGATCGCCATATCGATGAGAGCTTGCTCAAAATCCGGTTTCAGCTCGATCGCTTTTCTGTAGTAGCCGATCGCCTCTTTCGAGAGTTTCATCTGGTCATAGGTCTTGCCGAGATAATAATTACCCAGAGCAGAGTCGGGAATCACCTTGAGGAGCCCCTTGAGGGTCTTAACAGCTTCTTCGTATTCAAACTGTTTCACATAGACCACAGCCAGTTGAAGGTACAGTTCCTCCCTGGTCGGGTCTATCTCTAGTGCACGCTTGTAGTGGAGACTCGCCTCCTGATCCCGCTTCAGGCCGGCAAGGATATTGCCTGCCAGTATGTGGGGCTCGGCGCTCTGCGGATCAAGTTTGATCGCTCTCTCGCAGGCTTCCAGAGCATCCTGGTACCGGTTCATCTTGGAATAAATTGCGGCGGTAGCCGTCTGGAGGTAAGCCGCTTTCGGATCGGCTTCGATAGCAGCCAGCATGAGCGTCAGAGCACCATCAAGATCTCCTTCCAGAAGGTGGATTCGGGCCAGGGAAAAGATGTACATGGCTCGCGAGTCACTGATATTCAATGCTGCGTGGGGAGAGATGGCAGGAGCGTCTTCGTTTCTGACCTGGGCGACTGAGCAGGCAGTCAAAACTGAAGAAAATAAAAGTGTCGCCAGTATTGCTTTTTTCATGTGACTTCCTGAAATGATGAACACCAGCAAGTTTGCCGGGTGGAATCGCTAATCGGGCTGGGAGAGTCCGGTTGACGGTCGTGAGTAAAACAGGTTGCATTTGCTGGAGCAAGGGGCTCAAGTGTTGAGAGAATCTTTCGTTTTGGCCAATTCCTGTTCCAGAATCTTTTTTTCTGCTTTCAGCGTATCAATTTCAACAAGGGTCGCATCCAGTTTCACTGCCATGCGCCGAACCGACTGGCCGACCGCCCCGACTTCGCCATCCGACTGCGGAGGCTCCACGTCGCGGTGCCCGCTCTCGACTCTGTCCACGTAGTCCGAGAGCTCTTTGACCGGCCCGCCGGCAGAGGTTCTAAAGAGGAAAACAGCCCCCGCTGCAGTGAGCACCAGCAGGATAGCACAAAAGACAAGAATTCTACGTTTTATGACAACCAGAGGCTTTTGCAGCGATTCCTCGAAGAGACCGATATCAAGCGTACCGAGAACTTTCTGCCCGGCAGGGTGGAAGTGGCAGGAGGCGTCAGAACAGTCAGGTTCATTATAGATTGGAGCCGTTATGGCCAGAACATTTTTTCCCTGATCATCCACATACCGCCTGGCCTGTTCCATGCGCCCCATCATGGTAGTGGCAACCGGTCCGACATGGCAGCCGATGCAACCGGCAGCCTTCTTGTCCACAATGCTGCCGATCTCCCCATGACGGGAGGAGAACATTATCAATCCCTTTTTGTTGAAGATCTGTACGTGCTCCACATCTTCCTGCCCACCGATGTTGTCAATCATGTTAGCCAGAGTGATCCGGTCGGAGGTAAGCATGGTGTAACGGGTCGATTTTATGATAGTATCAGCCAATTTCGTGGCGTAATGCACCGTCTCGTTTATCATATCGGTCTTGATGACCGAGTAGAAAAGGACCGTGCAGGCAACAATGATCCCGGCCATGATCAATGCCATTTTAACTATGGTCCTGGCAGCATAACATTTAAACATAATAAATTCCTTTTGAATCCACTGAAATTATTACGTTTGTCGCATCTGTCGCAATTCCCTGGATACAGGCCACAGAAGAAGGGACTGATTCCATCACGTCTTGCACCCCGGATATGCAAGGGTTGGAGTAAGAACTATCATGGAGGGACACAACTGACCGGTTGATTGACGCTACCTCTAAACACTGGCTTGCAGTATAACTATAAAAAATTAGCATAATTCACTATACCCGTCAAACAAATCAACCGCAATACGAAGCGTCTTGCGCAAGTCGCCTCTTATGATACATTCTAATGTAAAATCATCAAGTTAAGGAAAGAAATATGGAACAGCGGGTCATCAGTGAACTACAGAGGACCTCGGCGTATCCTGAACCTACGAGCTCTATTCAGCTGCTTCAGACCCATATTTCTCTCCTGTTCGTCACCGACACCTTCGTCTACAAGGTCAAGAAACCTGTCGATTTCGGTTTCCTCGATTTCACTACCCTTGACCGTCGCCGTTTTTACTGCGACGAGGAGGTTCGCCTCAACCGCCGGCTTTGTCCCGAAACCTACCTTGGAGTGGTAGAGGTTCGTGAAACTGACAAAGGAGCCGCGTTTTACGGCGAGGGACGTATTATCGATTATGCAGTAAAGATGAAGCGACTCCCTGCCGAACGGATGCTGGACCGACTCCTGAGAGAAAACAAGGTAGATGCGGAGGATATGCGCCGGATTGCCCTCATCATTGCGGAATTCCATCAGAATGCCGAACGGGGGAAAGAGATCGACCACTTCGGCAGCATAGAGGCGATACGGCAGAACTGGGAGGAGAATTTTCACCAGGCTGTGGAATTCGTCACTATTTCACTGGCTAAACAGGACCTTATGGTGATAAGAGAATGGGTCGACAGTTTTCTTTCTGACCATGCTGATCTCTTTACCGACAGGGTTGCCGGGGGGTTTATCAGGGATTGTGACGGAGATATTCACCCTGAAAACATCTGCCTCACCGATCACGTCTGCATATTCGACTGTATCGAGTTTAACAACCGCTTTCGTTACGGCGATACCGCGGCGGACATCGCTTTTCTCCTGATGGAGCTGGATTATAACGACAGAAGCCTGCTCGCCGACATCTTTCTGAACGCTTACATCGATACGACGGGAGACCGGGGTGCCCGGAGGGTGCTTGACTTCTACAAGGTATACCGCGCCTTTGTCAGGGGGAAAGTGGAAAGCTTCAAGCTCTCCGACCCGCAGATCCCAGCAAAAAAAAAGGAAGAAGCACGAAAAAAAGCCGTCCGCTATTTCCGACTTGCCAGGGGATATGTTCTCCGCCAGAAACTGCCGCCGACCCTGTTCATCACCTGTGGCCTCATGGGAAGCGGCAAGAGTGCCCTGGCACGTGAGCTCGCCTTTGAACTGGGCATGGCACGGGTAAGTTCAGACGAGATTCGCAAGGAAATCGCCGGCATCCCTCCCGATGAACACAGGGGGGACAATTATGGCGAGGGAATCTATGTCCGCTCCTTCAACGAAGCAACCTATGGAGCGTTGCTGGCCAGGAGCGAAAAACACCTCCTGGAGGAGCGATGCATCATCGTTGACGCCACTTTCCGCAGTCGAAGCGACCGTTTGGAATTCAGGGGGCTGACATCACGACATACTATCCCCTTTATCATCATCAGAACAGATTGCCCGGAGAGAGTCATCAAGCAACGGCTCGAAGAACGGATCAAAAATACGGAAGAGATCTCTGACGGAAGGTGGGAACTGTTCCATCGGCAAAGGGATGAATTCGAACCTCCCGACGAGAGCGAGGGCAGGGTTGTCGTCGCGGACTGCTCCCGCCCCGTCATGGATGCAGTCGACGAGGTTCTCAAGGGTATGGGGTTACTCTGATGTGGCCGAAACTCAAGATATTGATTCTGAAACGCCTGCGACTGAGGGAGTCATGGGTGATCTTTTTCATCCTGGGAATGATCATGATGAATTATCCCTTTATCACCATTTTCAACAAACCGTTTCAGGCATTCAACATCCCCGTGCTCTTCATTTATCTTCAGATCGGCTGGCTTGTCTCGATCTTTGTCATCTACCTCTACACCAAAGCCATTGAACTGCCGGAAGACAAAGATGACGGAGGAGAGGACCATTGATCCTCAGTATTGAACTTGTCGTGGGGGCAGCCCTCCTCTACATTCTGTTGCTCGTCACGGTTGCATTCTATGCAGACAGGCGCAGGGCCGAGGGGAGAAGCATCATCTCCAACCCCTACATCTACGTCCTCTCCATCGCCATTTATCTTACCACATGGACCTATTACGGCAGCGTCGGCCGGGCGGCCACCACCGGTCTTGATTTCAGCCTCATTTACCTTGGCCCGACACTCACCGCTTTTTCCTGGTGGTTTCTACTGCGCAAGATCGTCAGGATCAGCAAAGAAAACAACATCACTTCGATCGCCGACTTCATCAGTTCCCGCTATGGCAAGTCACAGTGGCTGGGAGCTCTGATCACCTTCATCACCATCGTCGGCATCATGCCCTATATAGCCCTGCAGCTCAAGGCGGTCTCTTCAACCTTCGACATAATCTGCGGCTATCCTTACATACAACTCCCCTTCATGCATGGCAACTACCCTTTCTCCATCCACACGAGTTTTTTCGCCGCCTTCTTCTTCAGCATCTTCGGGGTCATTTTCGGAGCGAGACGACTGAGTTCATCGGAACGCCACGAAGGGCTCGTAGCAGCAATTGCAGTCGAGTCCATACTGAAGCTTGTTGCGTTCATCTGCGTTGGAATTTATGTTACCTACGGACTTTTTGACGGTTTTGGCGACATCTTTTCCCGCATAGCGGCAAAGGGAGATACGCTTGGTCATCTTACCACCTTCGGAGAAGCAGGTGAGACATCCTATGCCAACTGGTTTTCAATGATCTGTCTCTCCATGGGAGCCATCATCCTGCTGCCGCGTCAGTTCCACATCATGGTCATCGAAAATTCCAATGAAGAGCATATCAAAAAAGCCATGTGGATGTTCCCCGCCTATATGTTCCTCATAAACATATTTGTGATGCCAATTGCACTGGGGGGAATTCTGTACACCGGTGACATCCTTGGTGCCGACTATTTCGTACTTACCCTGCCATTGAAGAGCGGCCATTCATGGTTGGCGCTCCTTGCCTTTCTCGGCGGATTTTCAGCGGCCGCCGGCATGGTCATGGTCGAATCAGTCGCCATTTCGACCATGTTCCTCAACCACCTGCTCATGCCGATCGTGGTCAGGTTCAGACCTAAAACCTGGTTCCCCATGATGCTCATCAATCTCAAGCGCCTGGGGATCTTCCTTGTTGTCTTTCTCGGCTATACCTACCAGCAGATTGTTGGGGAAACCTACATGCTGGTCAACATCGGGCTCATATCCTTTGCCGCCGTCATACAGTTTGCACCAGCGCTTATAGGCGGACTCTACTGGCGAAGGGGAAACAAGTCGGGAGCCATTACCGGGATCATTCTCGGTTTCATTATCTGGTTCTACACCCTGCTGCTTCCGTCCCTGGTAAAATCCGGCTGGTGGCAGAGCAGAATACTGGACGATGGACCTTTCGGCATCGGCATCCTCAAACCGACCGAACTTTTTGGCCTGAGCGGATTCGACATATGGACCAATGCCCTGTTCTGGAGTCTGTTGCTGAACATAGGAGGTTACCTGGCCTGCTCGATCATCCTGCCGCAACATGACCTTGAAAAGGAGCAGGTCCGCAAATTCGTCGATGTCTTCGCCCTCGACCGGAAAGACACCCCATGGGAAGTCAAGCGGTTTTCCAAACCGGTCACCATCATGCAGTTTGTCAACCTTATGACTAAATTCATCGGAGAGCACCAGGCCCACACGGCCATAAGCGATTACCTTGGAGACCGTGAAATTGATGAAAAGGGAGGAGTATCGGAATTCGAGCTCCCCAACCTCAAAAGATTCGTGGAAAAGACCCTTGCGGGGTCCGTAGGAGCAGCCGCGGCTGGAGCAATCGTGGAGAGCTACCTGTCTGACGTCGGTTCAAAGATGGAATCCGTGTACGACATCTACA
Organism: Geobacter sp.; assembly: GCA_003574885.1. Classification (GTDB taxonomy): domain Bacteria; phylum Desulfobacterota; class Desulfuromonadia; order Geobacterales; family Geobacteraceae; genus Geomobilimonas. Next base: position 215,720 of record PJFC01000002.1, on the reverse strand, counting down.
GCAAGGTCCGTGCTGACCTCAATGAGAGCAGCGAGAACCTCTTCGTGCGGTTGCGGGCGTCGGAGATCATGAACCGCACTCTCGATCTGCAGATTATCATGGACGACCTGCTTGACCTGGTGCGGAGAGAGTTCAAATTCGACCTGGTTATCATCCGCCTTATCAACGCCCAGAACCTGTTGGTGGTCAAGAGTTACCGGGGGGAACATATGCCCGGCATCATCGACCGGAATGCAACCCCCGAAATAAACACCTATCTGGGTGACGCCTTTCTGGGGAACCGGTCAAGCTTTCTCAACGATACCGAAAACAATTCAAAACCGGAATCGCGGGAAATGCTGACGCGCGAGGGGGTAAAATCTTTCGCCCATATCCCCATAGCCCGGGAAGGCGAAGCGCCTCTCGGGGTGCTTTCCGTCTTTTCCCGCACCATTATCGGACAGTTCACCCCCCCGTTCCTGAACCTCCTCACGAGCCTTGCCGGCCAGTTGGCACAGGCCATACGGATCGACGCGGAAATAAGGGCAAAGGACAGGGAACGACTGGAAAAAGAACTGGCACAACTCGAAAATGCGCGGGTGCTTCGCGACATGGAGATTGCCAAGCAGATTCAGCTGTCGCTCCTTCCCGACAATCCTCCGGATATTGCAGGTGTGCAGTTTGCCTGCCGCTGTATACCCGCCGCCCATGTAGGCGGAGACTATTACGACTTTTTCCCGAAAAAAAGGTCTGTCGACATTGTCATTGCAGATGTGTCCGGACATAGTGTGGGCGCTGCCCTCATCATGGCCGAGACCCGTGCTGTCCTCCGGGCTGAGGTGCGCTCGAAAAACAGCCCCCAGGAAATACTCACGGCGCTGAACGAACTGCTCCACGATGATCTGGATCGCTCTGAACTGTTTATCACCATGTTTTACGTGACATACGAAACCGCCACGCGTCGTCTTGTCTACGCAAATGCGGGACATAATCAACCGCTGCTGTTTCGTCAAGGCAAGCCTTCATGCCTGGAACTGGATGCGGAAGGGCTCATCCTCGGAATCCACCGGAAGGTCGAATTCGAGGAAAAGGAGATCCAGCTTGCACAAGGAGATATCCTCCTCCTTTACACCGACGGCATTACCGAGGCCCAGAACGATGGGGGAGAACTGTACGGCATGGGAAGACTGTGCACTCTGCTCGAAGAAATGTACGAAGAGACTGCGGAAAAGATTCTTGAGGGGGTCTTGCGGGACGTGGCGCGGTACGCAAAAAGCACCACACTGCAGGATGACATATCGATCGTCGTCGTCAAGATGCTCTGACACGGGCAAAAAAGCCGAAATGCGCAAATAAAAGTCGAGAAATTCGATAATTTGCGTTAGAATTAATTCAAATGAGAAATTTAAATTCGGCCTGAAGCAGGAATGGGCTTAGACGGGGAGTACCTCATGAACCTGAACATCGAAACCAGAAACGAAGTCATTATCATCTACGTCAAGGAAGAACGGCTGGATGCCCACAACTCAGGGGATCTCAAAAGCGAGATGCAGCGGCTTTTCGCAGAAGGGAAGAAAAACATCCTCGTTGACCTGCATGATGTCCGCTTCATCGACAGCTCCGGTCTGGGGGCACTGGTTTCCGGTTTCAAGAATGCCATCTCCCACCAGGGGAATCTCAAGCTCTCCACCCTGCAAACCCAGGTCAAATCAATGTTCGAGCTGACCAGGCTGCACCGGGTATTCGAAATATTTCCTTCCACCGCCGAAGCGCTGGAAAATTTCTAACGGACGAGGGGTGTAATGGAGAAACGTGCGATCGAGATAGACATCAAGGTACCGAACCAGACCCGGTACCTGAGCCTTATCGGCAGGATCGGCGAAGACCTTGCCAAGGAACTGGACAAGTATTGCGGAGACAGGGAAACCCTCGCCTACCACATCAACCTCGTCCTCACCGAGGCCATGGTAAATGCGATCAAGTACGCCAATGCGGAAGACCCGGACAAGATGGTGCATATTACAATCACCATTGCCGACAACGAACTGCTCATACGGGTCTATGACAACGGGCAGGGTTTCGACATTAACTCAATCCCCCCACCCGACTTCGAAAAGCTGGAAGACCGGGGGCGCGGCGTCTTCATCATCAAGTCGATCATGGATTCAGTCAGGTACCATGCAGTTGACGGAGGGAATGTCCTGGAAATGTCAAAACGACTGTAGTGATCAAGCCCCCACTTCTACGGTCGTTTCCCCCGCTGGACGGTCCACCAGACCATCCCCCACCCAACGAGGAACATGGGAAGACTGAGCAACTGCCCCATTGACAGGCTCCCGAAGATAAAGCCAAGCTGATAATCCGGCTCCCGGAAAAATTCCACGGTAAAACGAAACATTCCGTAAAGTCCGATGAACGACCAGAAGACTGCCCCTGCCGGGGGTTTGAGACGGCCGATCCCCCAGAGGCAGAGATACATCAACGGTCCTTCGAGAAATGCCTCGTACAACTGGGACGGGTGCCGCGGCAAGCCGCCGGCGTGTATATCGGGAAAGATGACCCCCCACGGGACGGTAGTGACGCGACCGTACAATTCACCGTTGATGAAATTGCCGATACGGCCGAGTCCCAGCCCGATGGGAACAGTCATGACTCCGATGTCCAGCACCTGCAGGAAGTTGAGGTTCTTCTTCCTTGCAAACCAGGCTCCACCCAGAATGGCTCCGAGCAGGCCGCCATGGAAGGACATCCCCCCTTCCCATACGGCGAAAACCTTGAGAGGGTGGGCCAGGTAGTCGGCGAAGTTGTAAAACAGGACGTATCCCGTTCTTCCCCCCAGAATAACCCCCAAAGCCGCCATGAATACCAGATCGGAAACATCATCCTTCGTCAGAGGCAATCCCTTGCGCTTGACTCCGGCTTGTATAATGAAATATGCCGAGAGAAAACCGATGATATACATGAGCCCGTACCAGCGAAAAGCCAGTGGCCCGAGACGGAAAAATACCGGATCGATGTGTGGAAACTGCATGGTTCTCCCCATAGACGCTAAATGCCCCTAACCTAGCAGTAAAACAATTGGGTGTCAATGACCGGTGCAGATACCTGCAAGTACTCAAACTTTGTAACATTTTAACCAACAAAGGGTTGACAAATACCGATGCCGGGACTATACCAAATGGACATGTTCCTCGTTAGGAAGAGGCGTTTGCACAAACAAAGGCTACTGCACGGAAACGTCGAAAGACGCCAACGGGTAGACCAGGTATTGTCGGCTTAAGGCTTTACCTAAGGTAGCTGGTGAGAACCTACGTTGTGCACTGCCGAAACTCAACCAGGGGGAAGACGGCCTTCTATTGCGTATGGTCCTTTCTTCTGGAAGGGCCTTTTTTATTTTTCAGGAGTTCTATCCATGAATGAGGTCGTAAGCGAACTGTATCTGAGCGCGGTACTCGACAATACCGTCATCAATGATCAGGGTCAGCGGATCGGCAAACTGTGGGACCTCGTCATGACCGCAGGAGAAATTTTTCCCGAAGTCTCCCACATCCTCGTCAAGTCACCTGTCTCGACCCTTGCCATTCCCTGGAAAGACATATCCCTCTTCAACCGCTTCGTAATTTCCATAAAAGACGAATCAGCGCCACACTCCTACAACTCACGTGAGGGAGAAGTCCTGGTCAGGCGCGACATCCTCGACAAACAGATAGTCGACGTTAACGGTGCCAAAGTTGTTCGTGTCAATGACCTGAAACTGGGAAATCATAAAAATTTCCTTTGCATCTTTGCCGTTGATATCGGCTTCCGGGGTTTGCTCCGTCGCCTCGGTTACGAGAAACTTGGAGACAATATTGCACGCGGACTCAAGAAGGAGTTGTCTCACCAGGAAATCAGCTGGAACTATGTACAGCCACTCGAGCTTAATCTGTCCCGCCTGACCCTTACCATGGCCCGCGAACAGATGGCGGACATGCATCCGGCCGATATCGCCGGTATCATCTCCCAGATATCACCAAAACAGATTCAGACCGTACTGACCTCCCTCGATACGGAAACCGCCGGCGAAGCGATTCACGAACTGAACCCCGAACTCCGGTCCCGGGTCATCACCCAACTGGACAGCGAACAGGCTTCGGACATTCTGGAAGAAATGGACCCTGACGAGGCAGCGGATGTGCTCGGCGACCTCCCCGAAGAAAAGGCGCAGGAACTTTTGGGACTCATGGATGAAGAGGAAGCCGAAGACATTCAGGAATTGATGGAACACGAGGACGATACCGCCGGGGGCCTCATGAACAGCGAGTTCCTCACCATCACTCCCGACTTCACGGTCGACGACGCACTGAGCCAGACCAAACTCCTGGCAGCCGATGTTGAAACCGTCTATTACGCCTATGTCGTGGATAACGATGAAAATCTGCTTGGCGTAGTGAGCCTCAAGGAGTTGCTCATAACACCACCGGACACTCCGGTAACCGAGATCATGACCAGTAACCTGAAAACGGTGAAAGTTGATGCGGAGCCGGAAGAAATACTCGAACTCATAGCCAAGTACAACCTGATCGCCATACCGGTCCTGGACGAGGCCGAAAAAATCGCGGGGATTGTCACCGTGGACGACATCCTGGAGCTGTTTCTCCCCTACGCCCTGCGCCGACGCCGGTATCGCCAGCACTGACCGCAAATTTAATCCTGGATATCAATCATGTTTACCGGAATCAGTCTGTTTCGTCTTTTCAAGCCGCTCCGCAAGGTCAACCCCAGGAATATTCTGCTCTTCCTGGCAATCCTTGGCCCGGGCATCATCACCGCCAACGTGGATAACGATGCAGGAGGAATAACCACCTATTCCCTGGCTGGGGCACATTTCGGCTACACCCTCCTCTGGGTGATGGTGCCGACAACCATTGCCCTCGTGGTGATTCAGGAGATGTGCGCACGGATGGGCGCCGTGACCGGCAAGGGGCTGTCGGACCTCATACGGGAATCATTCGGGGTTAAAGTTACGTTTTACGTGATGATCGCCCTGCTTCTCACCAATATGGGAAACTCGGTCTCCGAATTCGCAGGTATAGCCGCCAGCCTGGAAATCTTCGGCATCAGCAAGTACCTGTCGGTGCCGGTCAGTGCCATTCTTGTCTGGCTGCTTGTTGTCAAGGGCTCCTACAAATTCGTAGAGAAAGTATTCCTTGTCGCCTGCATGGTCTACATCGCCTACCCCATAGCCGCCTTCATGGCCGGCCCCAAATGGGACTCCATACTTACCGCTACGCTCGTGCCGACGTTCAAGTCCGACAGTGCCTACCTGATGACCATGATTGGCCTTGTAGGAACCACCATTGCCCCCTGGATGCAGTTTTACCAGCAATCGGCCGTAGTCGAGAAGGGAATCACCATTGACCAGTACGGCTTTTCCCGACTGGATGTCATTATCGGCTGCATCATGGCAATCGTGGTTGCCTTCTTCATAGTCGTTGCCTGCGCCTCGACCATCAATGTCCAGGGGTTGAAGATCGAAACCGCCGCCGATGCGGCAGTCGCACTGAAACCGCTGGTGGGCAGGCATGCTTCAACGCTCTTCGCCTTCGGGCTCTTTAACGCCTCGTTGTTCGCAGCCTGCATCCTGCCCCTATCTACCGCATACTATATCTGCGAGGGTCTGGGGTGGGAATCGGGCATAGACAAGGATTTCCGTCAGGCACCACAGTTTTTCTGGCTTTTCACCATTATCATCATCCTCAGTGCCCTCATCATTCTCATCCCCAACGCCCCCCTTATAATGATCATGTTCATTTCCCAGGTGGTAAACGGTGCAGTTCTCCCCTTCGTTCTGATCTTCATGCTGAAGCTCGTCAATGACCGCAGTCTCATGGGCGATTATATCAATGGCCCGGTCTTCAACGGCATATCATGGATCACTGTCATCATAATGATCGTGCTGACGGCGTTCATGACCGTCGATCTCATATTCCCGGGAATCGTCGGGAAGGTAGTCGGTTTGTGACGAGTCCGGGCCCGGACGGACGGGCAAATCGGCTTGACGATCAGTTGAAAGGTCTTTTGCGCAGAACCTTTAATAACACAAAAAAATCCGTCTACAACATTGACATCTCCTCATACGATGCTAGACTTGACACTAACAACGATCTTTGAGAATTGCTCTGGAGTACAGGTAAGAGTTTGTTGGGGTACCTGACTATTTAAAAAAAATATAACGCCGGGTTCTGACGCAGTGTGCACGCCTTCCGGACTGAAGGAAACCTGAAGCGTTATCCCGGTCAATGTTGCTAAAAAGGTCAGTAACTCTCGCGGCCATACGGTATCCTGGAGCAATACGTATAATTGGTGTCACCGGGCGTTCGCTTTCTGCGTACAACCGTTTTTTCCGGAGCGTTACAGCCCTCGGGAAAAGTGCCTATCCGCCAAAACGGTACCATCCTGGATTAACTGACAGGATATGATGCGCACTATCACGGATACTCACGAAGCAACCACGATGGCACCAATTACAATAAAAAAAGCCCGGAACTTTTCGTTCCGGGCTTTTGCTTTCTGTAGCACGTGACGGCTCCTACTCCCTCGCGCTGGGAGGGACACCTGCCTTGTTGGCTGCGGCATCGAGATCGCTGAGCTTTGCTTTAAGGTCCTGCACCTTCAGTTCAGTATTCTTCAGGGTGTTTTGAATCGCCAGGTATTCGGACCGGGACATTTTACCAGAGTCAGCCAATCTTCCGTTCAACTGCCCTGCCTGTTCTTCAGCTGCAGCAAGGTCTGCCTTGAGCTTGCCAAAGTCCTTTTGCCAGGCCTTCTCATCCTTGCCACCGTACATGGCCGGTTTTTTGGCTTCGCCAGCCGCAGCCCCCTGTTCCTTGCCACTCTCCGTACCCGTTGCCTTCGGTTTACCCTCTGACTCGTCGATTTCGGTTATTTCAGGGCCTGTAGGGACATCGGCATCGAGAATAATAACCTTTTTGCGATACTCGGGAGGGACATTCCCAAGATCCTCGGTAAAGCTGATTGTCCCCTTCCTGTCCACCCACTTGTACGTAACAGCATACGCGGGCAAAGCAGAAAGAACCAGAAGTACTACGAGCAGTCGTTTCATAGAATTTCTCCTCCGGATAATCCTGGAATTGTGATGAAATGCCTCATAAGTGCTACCCCGGCGGCCAGGCAAGATTGCGGCCAGCAAGCAGGTGAAAATGAATATGGAAAACCGACTGACCGGCAGCAGCATTGTTGTTGTTGACGATACGGAAACCCTGATCAGCAAAGCCCCGCTCTCGGGCAATCCGCGCTGCGACCTGGAAAACATGCCCTATCAAAGCGTTATCAGTCTCATCAAGATCCAGAGAGTTGACGAAATGCTTGCGCGGGATAATGAGAAGATGGTGGGGAGCGACCGGAGCAATATCTTCAATTGCGACCACCTGCTCATCCTCGAAAACCTTCCGGGCAGGAATCTCTCCCCGAGATATCCTGCAGAACAGACAATCATCCATCATTTTCCCTCCGCTCAATGAAACGTTTGAAGTTTATGTCATTTTTTACATTCATTCAAGCACAGAGTAAAAAAACCGGCACGAGTCATCAAGATTTGTTCGACACCGAGTCCTTCCGGAGATGAATAAGGAACTCACGGTTTCCCTTCGGCCCAAGGATCGGAGATTCCGTTATGCCAAGCACTTGCAGGTCAAGACTTTCCGAAAGTGCCTGTATTCCGAGTATGACATCCCGGTGCTTTACAGGGTCACGTACTACCCCCCCCTTCCCCACTTCGCCGCGTCCGACCTCGAATTGCGGTTTGATGAGGGCTACGATCTGTCCTCCAACATCAAGCAGGCCAATGGTAGCGGGAAGCACCTTGTCGAGGGAGATGAACGAGGCATCTACAACTGCAAGATCGGGCGATTCCGCCAACTTGTCCGCCGTCAGATAGCGGATGTTGGTCTTTTCCATGTTCACGACCCGCGGGTCCTGGCGTAGTTTCCATGCAAGCTGACCGTACCCCACATCCACAGCGAAGACTTTTGCCGCTCCCCGTTGCAGGAGACAGTCGGTAAAACCACCAGTAGAGGCACCAACGTCAAGCGCAACCATTCCGGTCACATCGATGCCGAACTCGTCAAGCGCCTTCTGCAGTTTCAGGCCACCCCTGCTGACATAGGGCAGGATGTCTCCCTTGAGACGAATATCCGCATCCAGCGCCACCAGTTGTCCCGCCTTATCCGCCACATGATCGTTCACCACAACCTGCCCGGCCATTATGAAGCCTCGGGCACGCTCCCGTGACGGCGCCAGCCCGCGGTCAAGCAACAGTTTGTCAAGGCGTTCTCTTGCTTTGGTCATGAACAGTAAAACCCTTAGAAAGATCAACCCGGACACAAGGCCGAGTCGCGCACGACTGTAATGCTCAAGCCGCGTCCTGAGTGCATCTTACCCCTATCCCTGCTGTTAATCAAGGAACAAATCAATCATCTGTCGCTACCGACATTTACAGTTGACACTCTGCAACCAGTCAGTGTATTGAATCACCATGGGCTGTAACTCATCAATCACTATGAAAACCCATTGGGTTTCTGTCAGGACAACGGGGATGACCAGTTTGCAGAAGGTACTGATTGTTGGCTGTGGAGATATGGGCCGGCGGGTTGCACGTCTCGTGCAGGAACAGAATGGGCAGGTAACCGCCTTGGTCCGTTCGGACACACATCGCGATACTCTTCAGGAAATCGGCATCCGGACACTGCCGGGAAATCTGGATGAACCGTCTTCCCTGGTAAACCTTCCCACGAAGGAGGCGATAGTCTTCTACTTCGCGCCCCCTCCCGGCGGAGGATTCGCGGATCCGCGGGTCCGTGCATTCTGCGCTTCAATACCACAGGGTGCCGAGCCGGCAAAGATCGTTTATATGAGTACCAGCGGCGTGTACGGCGATTGCGGAGACCGGGAGGTAACCGAAGAGACTCCCCCCAACCCCCAGACGGCCCGGGCCAAAAGGAGACTTGACGCCGAAACCGCTTTTCTGGAATGGGGTAGAGCGCACAACGTCCCTGTCGTCATCCTGCGCGTCACCGGCATTTACGGACCGGGACGTTTCCCCGTCACCCAGCTTGCAAGCGGCCAGCCTGTCCTGAGAGAAGAAGAAGCGACTCTCACCAACCGTATCCACGCCGACGACCTGGCCCGAATCTGCCTTGCCGCCGCGGAGAGAGGTGATGCAGGCGAAATATTCAATGTCAGCGACGGCCGGCCAGGAACCATGACCGAGTACTTTAACGCCGTTGCCGATGCGCTCGGTTATCCACGCCCTCGCCAGGTAACAAGGGAAGAGGCCCGCGACGTCATGTCCCCTCTCATGCTCTCCTACGTCAGCGAATCGCGACGCATGAGCAATGCGAAAATGCTCACCCGCCTCGGCGTAAAGCTCCTCTACCCCACCCTGGCAGACGGAATGAGAGAGAGCACAAAGAAGAATTAAGCAAAGAAGTCGTTATCGATAAGGGCCTTGAGACCGACTGGCGTGAAAGGAAAAGAAGTCACCTTCTCATTGCCTGCACCATCCTGCCATTTCCACAGGATGACCTCTTCTCCGTTGCCCGTTTCCCTTGTCACCTGATCGGGATTGAGGTTCGTGAAAAGTCGCCACATCCCTTCCAGGTCAAGCAGCTCGAAACCATCGACCGTCTCGCCATTTGCCACCCTGGCGAGAAAAGGGTCAATCAGTTCGAAATCGACCAGATCATCCGCAGTACGCCACCATTTGACGAAACAGTCTCCCTCTTTTCTCCGTGCCTGTACTTGTGCGACCGCTTCGCGTCCTGTCATGAATCGCCCCCCTCACGTACCAGCATTAAATAGATGCCAACCGAAATTTACCGTAATGTTCCAAGTATAGCCACTGGATTCTTCTCCGCAAGCGGGCATTCCCACCCTCTTCAGGTTTCATTACCAATTGACCTCACATCCGTTCCAGTGTAGTAATGACTTGAGTCAGAAACAGTCAGGATTTGTGTCATTACACAGAAGTGGGGTTTCATCATGGATAATGCCGATCAGACCGGCAAACCGACCCGGTTTCAGTTCGCCAGTGACAATTACGCCGGAATCTGTCCCGAAGCATGGCAGTCGCTTGATGAAGCAAACCGCGGCTATGCCAGTTCCTACGGCGATGATCCCTGGACCGCCAGAGCCTGCGAAAAATTACGGGAACTCTTTGAAACCGATTGCGAAGTTTTTTTCGTCTTCAACGGCACCGCTGCGAACTCACTGGCACTGGCCGCACTCTGCAAGTCCTACCACAGCATCATCTGCCACGAAACGGCCCACGTGGAAACCGACGAATGCGGAGCCTCGGAGTTCTTTTCCAACGGCACCAAGGTGCTGCTCGTACCGGGGAAAGACGGCAAAATCGATCTGTCGGCAGTGGAACACACCATAAAACGGCGCACCGACATCCACTACCCGAAACCCCGCGCCCTCAGCATTACCCAGTCGACAGAGTTGGGCACCGTCTATTCGGTAGCAGAGCTGCAGGCCATAGGCAACTTTACAAAGAGCTACGGACTGCGGCTTCACATGGACGGTTCACGTTTTGCCAACTCCGTTGCCTCCCTGGGTGTTACCCCCAAAGAAATCAGCTGGCAGGCCGGTGTGGACGTCCTCTGCTTCGGTGGGACAAAAAACGGCATGGCCGTCGGCGAAGCTGTGGTTTTTTTCAACCGCGATCTTGCCGAAGAATTTGACTACCGCTGCAAACAGGCCGGCCAGCTTGTATCCAAGATGCGCTTCCTCGCAGCCCCATGGATCGGAATGCTGGAGAACGGTGCGTGGCTCCGCAATGCGGCACACGCCAACACCTGCGCACGACAGCTTGCCGACGGTTTGGGGAAGATCCCGGGTATCACCCTTGCCCATCCATGCCAGGCAAACACAGTCTTCGTCCAGATGTCACCTGCCCTGGCCACAGGGTTGCGATCAAGAGGGTGGCATTTCTATGACTTCATCGGTTCCGGCTGTGCCCGCCTCATGTGCTCATGGGAAACGCAGTCAAAGGACGTGGAAACATTTATCAACGACGTCATGGAACTGGCACAGCAATGATAATATAAACCGGGTTACAGCGCGGCATACCGGCATGTAATTTGTAAGTAAAAATTTAACGCTGCTCTGTACATCATCGATATTTTTTGTTATTCTGTCCTGACTGCTGCCCCACTCCCTGTTGACCGGCTTTTCCGGCACACACCCCAGTGGTTCTAGTCAGACAGCCTTTTGACAGTTTACGACACGGTAACGCCTTATTATGACAATTCCCGTCAAGCCATATCATAGATTCAACTACGGAGGAAAGCACCATGTGTGAAGAAAAGAATGTAACAGGAACACTCTTTGTATCCTTTATCGCCGGGGCGGCACTCGGCGCCGGCATCGCCCTGCTGCTTGCACCGGAAAAGAAAAGGGAAAATGAACTCAGCTACGATGAAGAACCTCTTTTTGTCTGATGCCTTTCCCTACAGCCCCCCCGTTTTTCTGAGGACCTGCGGATCATGAGCACCCCGTTGCTCTACCTTCTGATCGCATTGGTCCTCGTTGCCGTTGCCCTGCTGCTGATACTCGTTGTCCGGACATCAAGGAATCCCGTGGATGGTTTAGAACCCCGCTTCGATGCCCTGGAACGCAATCAGGAGCGCATCGAGCGGATGTTCCGCGATGAGCTGGCACACAGCAGGTCAGAAGCATCCATCAGCAGCAAACAATCCCGTGAGGAGCAGAACAACGCCTTCGGATCATTTAGCGAAGCGGTTCAGCGCCGTATGGCGGAAGGTGCTGACGCCCAAAAGCGCCAGCTTGATATTTTCTCCGGCCAGCTCAAAACCCTCACCGATCACAACATCCAGAAACTCGATAAAATTAACGAAACCGTAGAAAAGAAACTTGCAAGTCTCCAGGAAGACAACAACAAGAAACTGGAGCAGATGAGGGCGACGGTTGACGAGAAGCTCCACGACACCCTGGAGAAGCGCCTGGGAGAGTCGTTCAAGATTGTGAGCGAACGGCTGGAACTGGTACACAAAGGGCTCGGCGAAATGCAGAGCCTGGCAACCGGCGTAGGAGACCTGAAAAAAGTTCTCACTAACGTTAAGACCCGTGGCACCTTCGGCGAGATACAACTCGGAAGCCTTCTCGAACAGATTCTCACCCCTGACCAGTACGAGACAAATGTCGCAACCAAACAGGGAAGCAGCGGACGGGTTGAATTTGCCATCCGTCTGCCGGGGCGTGGAGCGGAGTACGATCATGCCGTCTGGCTCCCCATCGATGCTAAATTTCCCCAGGAAGATTATCTGCGGTTAGTGGAAGCCCACGAGTTGGGGAATACAGTCCTTATCGAAGAGGCGTCCCGGCAGCTCGAACGGGCCATCAAGGAAATGGCCCGCAACATCCGCGATAAATACCTGGACCCACCCAACACGACCGATTTCGGGATCATGTTCTTACCCACTGAAGGGCTCTATGCCGAAGTGCTGCGTCGCACCGGCTTGTTCGAACAGTTGCAGCGTGAGTTCAAGGTATCAGTCACCGGTCCAACCACCCTGGCTGCCCTTCTCAACAGCCTTCAGATGGGCTTCCGCACCCTTGTCATCGAGAAGCGATCAAGTGAGGTATGGGCTCTGCTTGGTGCGATCAAAACCGAATTTGCCACCTTCGGCGTCGTGCTCGACAAGACTCGCAAAAAGCTCCAGGAGGCGAGCAATACCATAGATTCGGCTGCCACCCGCTCCCGCGTCATCGAGCGGAAACTAAAAAATGTACAGGGACTCCCCACAGCCGAGGCAGCGCGCCTGCTCGAGGTCGGGGAATCCCCTGCGGAATCCGATAACCCCGAGAGTACATGATCCCTTCCATCAAGGTTTCCTGGAATCTGCCATGGCACTGAAACTCGGCGAAATGCTGGTAAATGAGAACATCATCACCCCGGAAGATCTGGACGAAACCCTCAAATGCCAGGTGATTTTTGGTGGCCGGCTCGGCACCAACCTCATCGAAATGGGTTTCATCAAAGAAGAGCAACTCGCCCATTTCCTTGGACAGAAGCTCGGCGTTCTCTGCACCACCCCCGAACTACTCAACAATATCCCTGCCGATGTCCTCAGCCTCCTCTCCGCCGATCTCGTCAAGAAATATATGGCTATTCCCATAGCCCTCGACAAGAAACGACTCACCCTCGCCATGGCCGACCCGACCAATCTTCCTGCCATCGACGAGATTTCCTTTATGACCGGCTATATCATATCCCCCCTTGTCGCTCCCGAGCTGCGTCTAGTCTTATGCATGGAAAACTACTACGGCATCAAACGTGATATCCGCTACTTCCCCACCGACCGTCTCGCCGGGGGAAGACGCAAACGGCGCCAAACTTTTTATGGAGACAATGCACCGGCGGACCAACCCGGCACTCAACCGGAGCACCTGGACCCTTTCACAGTCGATCGGGAATTTATTGAATTACCTCCTTTCGAAGGTTTCGACAAGGAAGAACCCAAGGAAGATGTGCATTCGGAGCAGGGAGCATCTGCGCCGAATATGCCCCGCCAGACGATGGAATCGATTGCCGAACGCCTTTCTGAGGCACGGGACAGGAATGATATCGCTGATGCCCTTGTTACCTACCTGGGGCAGGAATTCTACCGGGCAGCCCTGTTCCTCATTCGCGGAGAGACGGCCGTTGGTTGGAAGGCCGTGCACGACAACATTCACGTTGATGATTTCGAACGCACCGAAATCCCCTTGGACAATACTTCCCTCCTCAAGATAATCGTTGACGAGAAGCAGTACTACCGGGGGACTGTCCCCGTCACCGCCAGTAATGCAAAGATGCTCTCCGCCATAGGAGGAGATCCCCCTGACATCGCCCAAATCATTCCCCTTCTCATGCTCGGACGTGTAGTAACAATCCTTTACGTGGACGGACGACGCAATGACCAGGAGGGGCGTCGTTTCGATCTTCAGAAACTCATAAGCAAGGTCGCCATGGCATTTGAAATCTGATCCTGAAAAACAAGATCATGATGAGTTGAGTCCCGACAAACCAGGTAGAATTTGCACTACGGTGATATGCAAAAAAATCCTTGCAATCATCAATAAAGATTGATATAAGAAGAGTTCCCCAACGCCGAAGTGGTGGAATTGGTAGACACGCAAGATTCAGGTTCTTGTGCGGGCAACCGTGTGCTGGTTCGAGTCCAGTCTTCGGCACCATTTACATTGAAAGACGCTCCGACTGTCGAAAGTTGGAGCGTCTTTTCATTTCACCCATCCTCACAACCTGTTATTCTCCCCTCTTGCTGCCCACAGGAAAACTGACCTTACCCCCCTGAAACCCAAAACGACATCCATTTTTAAGTTACGCTAGAGTTACGCTAGCTGTTCACCTGTAATGGTTATTGTTATTTCGGTCAAGGCTCCCTGCTGCCTTCGTCCGTTCTTTGACACAATGCAGCTATTGCCAGATTTCTGAAGTCAACTGTTCCTTCTTGACTAAACAGATATTAGAGTTTATTTTTATTAGACCCTGCAAATACTTGCCACGTAAAGGGATCTGCTCCAGCAGTTTGATGTCATGGCTAACATTGTTGGCGGATACCCCTTAAAAATAAATATCGGAGGATTTTGTATGATTAAAACTCTAATCTGTGCGACCTTTGTATGCATCATGAGCCTGCCAATTGCGGCCCAATGCCAGACAACCGGACAGGAGAGGCAAGCTCCTATCTATGGCGCGGGTGAGGCCAAAGCCATTCCCGGTCGTTACATTATTGTTTTCCGGCCCGGACGTGAGGGGCACGACGTAACGGCGGCAGTCGATGCCGCTGCGCACTTCGGCGGAAAAATCCATTATACCTATAGTGACGCCTTGAAGGGTTTTGCAGCTACCCTCCCTGAAGCAGCGCTACAAGGTCTGCGTCACAACCCGAATATTGAATTCATCGAAGTCGACCAGACTGTTTCGCTTGACATAGAAACCGCACAGAGCGTCTCGACCTGGAATCTGGACCGGACAGACCAGCGTTACCTGCCCCTAGACGGCTTCTACGGATATACAAGCACCGGTACGGGCGTGACGGCATACATACTTGATACCGGTATCCGCACCAGCCATACTGAATTTACCGGCCGTGCTTCCGTCGGCTACGACGCCGTCAATGACGGTCGCAACGGAATCGACTGCAATGGACACGGAACTCATGTCGCCGGGACAGTCGGGGGATTTAACTACGGGGTTGCCAAAAATGTCTCACTGGTAGCCGTCCGTGTCCTTGATTGCAGCGGTTCAGGCACCATCTCCGGTGTCATTGCCGGTGTCGACTGGGTCACCAGGAACAGATCGACACCTGCTGTCGCAAACATGAGTCTGGGAAGTGGCGCATCCACCGCACTGGATAACGCAGTGGCAACATCAATTGGCAGCGGCGTAACCTATGCCATTGCCGCCGGAAACAGCAAAAAAGATGCCTGCAGGACATCGCCTGCCCGCGTTTCTGCCGCAATAACCGTCGGAGCGACGACATCCACCGACGCCCGCGCTTCCTACTCAAACTATGGGGCCTGTCTTGACCTGTTCGCCCCCGGGTCATCCGTAACCTCAGCCTGGAACACCAGCGATACAGCAACCAACACCATCAGTGGCACATCCATGGCAACTCCCAATGTTACCGGTGTCGCGGCTCTATACCTACAGGACAATCCTACAGCATCACCTGCCAGCATTGCAGCTGCCATATCCGGTTCTGCAACATCCGGGCTGGTGAAGAACGCTGGCAGGAATTCGCCAAACCGGTTGCTTTACACTGGCTATTAACGAATTCACGAATGTAGCTCGAAACATACTCATTGGAAATGAAAATGCCCACCCCGGAAAGGTGGGCATTTTCATTTCCGTCTTCGTCCTGACAACCGCCAAATATTATAAACCACTTAGAATTCAACCGATTTCACATCCACCCGACAACAAACCCCTGTAAATACTATAAAATCATTTTTATCAAGCTTCTCGTCCCGGGAAAACAATAACATCAATATTGCCTACCTTATTTCATCTGTTAAAGTGTTTCACTGAATAAAACATGGCGCATTCCCAGTGCAATAACACGGTGTAGGAAAATTACGGCAGGGATACGATTCATTGACCAGATTATTTTCAATTTCTATAAGAGCGCAGTTGTTTTTCATTATACTAATCGTGGCTCTTCCAGCAGCAGGGATTATTGCATACACGTGTTTGAAGATTCGCGAGCAAGCCCTGGATGAAGCCCACAAGTATACAGAGAGACTTGTCGAAAGGATTGCCGCTGAGCAGCAAAACCTTGTTAACGGTGCCGAGCAGCTTATGACTGCCTTGGCCGAGGTTCCTGAAGTCAAGCGACATGAAGCTGCCAGGGTGGAACCGATATTGAGACGGCGGTAATCTGTGACGAGGAAGGCATGCACAGTGTTTTCAATAACCTGCTCTCCAACGCCGTCAAGTATTCTCCGAATGGGGGAAATATCGTCCTAGGTGCCCAGCAGGAAGCCAATAATGTAACAATGTGGGTAAAGGACGATGGGATCGGCATCCCGCAGGATTTGCTGGATAAGATTTTCGACAGATTTTACAGGGTGGATAACACGGACAGCAGAACAACGAGCGGAACCGGCCTTGGTCTCTCGCTTGCGAAGGAAATTGTAAGTGCTCAAGGTGGAAGCATCTGGATAGAGAGCACTCTCGGGAAAGGGAGCACCGTTTACATCACGCTGCCGGCTGCCGAAACCGATTAAGTCAAAAAAGCGCAAGACTTCAGTGCTTCCACCCTGCCTTACCCATTAAGCCTGCCCGCCTTTTCATTCACATATACCTCTCCACCAAATCCTCAATCAACTCACCGATAGTCGTCCGTCGCTGGGCCGCGGCTATCTTTAATTTCAGATGGAGATCCTCTCGGATATTGGCAGTCAGCCGGACATCTCCTGCTGGGACGAGACCGGATGCAGGCTTTGATTTGGCGGGCAGTTTACCCTTTCCCGTTTTACGATGACTCTTCGTGACAGTTTCTCGGCCAAGAGACGAAGAAGCGGCATATTTTTTCATCAAAGGCTGCGTGGCGGCCGGAACTGAATCTTCCTGGACGGGCCTGGCCGTTTCGTCCTCAACCGGAACCGTTACGGACTGCATGTTCGTCTCGGTCGGCATATCACTTAAGACAGTTTTTCGCTTCTCTGCCTCTACGGGGGCATCTTTTTTCTCCGTAACTGCCCCAAACAGCCCCAGCTGATCGTTTAACCCATCATTTAACATACAGCATCAATCCTCCTGAATTATTGCGACAAATAAGACACTACACTTTATAGCATTATCTACTTACCCGCACAAGTACACATATAAACACTGGAAATTTTGACAATAAAAAAGGAGTTGCGGTTGTAATCGCAACTCCTTATTCTCAACGTCTGCCAGTTCTCTGCGGCGCTCCACCACCTGAGCGAATGCGTCCGGGTTGCAGCAGACGTTCGACTTCCGCCTGTGTAAGGTGCCGGTATTCGCCCGGCTTCAACTCGCCGAGTTCGAGAAAACCATAGCGGATTCGCTTGAGACGGACCACTGCCAGGCTTACCGCCTCGCACATGCGCCGCACCTGGCGATAACGCCCCTCATGAATGGTTACAGAGAGCCAACTGTTATTGTCGCTTTCGCTCGCAAGGAATACCTTGGCAGGCGCAGTCGTGCCGTCCTCCAGCTCAACGCCAGCGGCCATACGTTTGACCTGGTCGGGAGTCACCTTACCCCGCACGCGCACCAGATACTCTTTATCGACTTCATGACGGGGGTGGGAAAGCCTGTTGGCCCAGTCGCCATCATTGGTCAGCAGAAGCAAACCTTCGGTGTTATAGTCGAGCCGCCCCACGGGGTAGACCCTGGACGTTACATTCTTCAGCAGATCGGTAACTATGGGGCGACCTTCAGGGTCCTTGAGGGTAGTCAGATAGCCGACCGGTTTGTAGAGGAGCAGGTAAATCTTTCCCGCAACCGGACGGATCGGCTTGCCGTCAACCTCAATCTGGTCGGTTGCCGGGTCGGCCTTTGTCCCGAGTTCCGTAACCACCTGACCGTTCAACTTGACCCGGCCAGCGACAATGAGCGTCTCCGCCTCGCGTCGTGAAGCGATACCTGCCTGGGAAAGGAGTTTCTGCAAACGTTCAGCCATAAAGTTTATTCCTGTCCTAAAAAAACAAGGGCGGTAACGACCGCCCTGTCATGTTTGCCGCTGAGTATAGCCAGAACTATTCAATATACCGCGACATCTTGCGGAACTTCTGATACCGGGCTTCGATCAGCTCATCCGCCGGCAGTTTCCGCAGTTCCTTCAGATTGCGCAAAAGGGCTTCGCGAAGGTTATCGGCCATGGCCCTGTGATCGCGATGAGCGCCCCCCACCGGTTCGGGAACGATCTCATCGATGACTTCCAGATCTTTGATGTCTTTGGCTGTCAACTTGAGGGCTTCTGCGGCCTGTTCTCCCTTGGTGCCGTCGGACCAGAGGATGGCGGCACAACCTTCCGGCGATATGACCGCATAAACGGAGTACTGCAACATAAGAATGCGGTCTCCGACCGCGATGGCCAAAGCACCGCCAGATCCCCCCTCGCCAGTTATGACGACAATGATCGGCACGGTCAGTCGGGACATTTCACGCAGGTTCCTGGCAATGGCCTCTGCCTGGCCCCGCTCCTCCGCGCCGATGCCGGGGAACGCCCCGGGGGTGTCGACAAAGGTGATGATCGGCAGCCGAAAACGCTCGGCCATTTCCATGAGACGGAGCGCCTTGCGGTACCCCTCAGGGTTCGGCATGCCGAAATTCCGGTATACCTTCTCCTTGGTATCGCTCCCCTTCTGGTGACCGATAATCATCACCGGTTCGTCGTCCAAACGGGCCAGACCACCCACGATGGCATGGTCGTCTCCAAAATTACGGTCACCGTGAAGTTCTACGAATTCCGTGAATATGAGTTTTATATAGTCCATAGTAAAAGGTCGATTGATGTGTCGCGCGATCTGGGCAGTCTGCCAGCGGGACAGGTTGGCAAATATGTCGCTACGCATCTGCGCAGCCTTTTTTTCCAGTTTGGCAACTTCACTCTTCAGATCAACATTGTCACCGGACAGCGCCAGCAGTTCCTCTATCTTCTTCTCCAGTTCGACAACAGGCTTTTCAAAGTCCATGTAAACTTGGGTTGCCATTGGTATTGTATCTCCTTTTATCGCAATGTGAATGGAAAGACTCTATTCAAAAGAAACGGCATTATACCCCAGCAGGTTCTTCACTTCCACCATTAATTCTTCACTGGCCGACAGGGTGCAGTTGTCAGGCAACCGGATGGTCGTATTTACCGTGTTCTGGATGTTGATATGGAGAAGGGCGCGGCAGCTTCCCCGGTAACGCCCGAAGAGACCCTTAAGCTCTTCCAGCTGCCGTCGCTCAAGTCCGGCGCCCTGAATACTGACGTGAACCCGTTGCGTTTCACGCTCGCTTATCTCCCGCAAGGAAATGATGTCGGACGCCTTGATCTTCGTCCCCTTTTCCCCCACATCGGCGTTGCCGGTCACGACCAGCGGTTCGTCGGTTTTCAGATAGTGGCCGGCCCTGGCATAGGTTTCGGGGAAAACCACAACTTCCACCGAGCCAAGAAGGTCTTCAATAGTCGCAAACCCCATCCGGTCACCTTTTTTCGTAGTCATCTCCTTGAGGGCAACCACAATCCCACAAATCTTGACTTCCTTCTCGTCAGCGATCTCAGCCAGTCCTGCCGTGTCGGTTGTGGTAAAGCGGCGCATCCCCTGGGCATAGCGGTCAAGAGGATGTCCCGTGATGAAAAAGCCGAGACACTCCTTCTCGAAAGCAAGCTTCTGCTTGTCATCCCATTCAGACAGATCGGGAAGCGTCCCCCTGCCATTGCCGTTGACTTTTGCTATCTCTGCGGTGCCGAACAGGGAAACCTGGGCACTCTCCCGTTCCTGCTGAATCTTCTGGCCGAGGGACATTGCATCTTCCAGTCCCGCCATGAGCACGGAACGACGTGCACCGGTTGAATCGAAGGCACCGCATTTTATCAGTGATTCAACCACTCGCTTGTTTACCCTGCGCAGATCGACCCGTTCGCAGAAATCGAAAAGGTCATCGAACGGACCGTCGTTGCGGGCTTCGAGTATCGCATCGATGGCAGACTCGCCAACGTTTTTCACCGCTCCGAGACCGAACCGGATGGACGTGCCGAGAACACGGAAGGAAAGATGGGAGGCATTGATATCAGGTGGCTGCACCTCAATCCCCATCTCCCGGCAATCGGCAATACTCTTGACTACCTTTTCGGTGCTCCCCATGTCGCAGGAGAGAAGTGCCGCCATGAACTCCACGGGATGGTGGGCCTTGAGATAAGCGGTCTGGTAGGCAATCAGCGCATAGGCGGCAGAATGGGACTTGTTGAATCCGTATTCCGCAAATTTGGCCATCAGGTCGAAGATTGCCTCCGCCTTTTTCAGGTCGATCCCTTTCTGCTTTGCCCCCTCGAGGAACGGCTCCTTCTCCTTTGCCATAACCGCCGGGTCTTTCTTCCCCATGGCCCGACGGAGCAGGTCCGCGCGTCCCAGGGAATAGCCGGCCAGGGTCCGGGATATCTGCATGACCTGTTCCTGATACACGATGACCCCGTAGGTGTCCTTGAGGATCGGCTCGAGCTCGGGGAGGTCATAGACGACCTTTTTACGGCCATGCTTACGCTCGATGAAGTCATCCACCATGCCGGACCCGAGCGGTCCCGGGCGATAGAGAGCACAGGCGGCGATCACATCCTCGAAACAGGAGGGCTTAAGCTTTACCAGCATCTCCTTCATGCCGCTGGATTCGAGCTGGAAGATCCCCGTGGTATTCCCCGACGAGATCAGCTCGTAACTCTCCCGGTCGTCATCGCGCAGTCGCGCAATGTCGAAATCAGGGTAATCACCGGCCCGGATGAGCTTGACGGCGTTATCGATGACCGTCAGGTTCTTGAGTCCGAGGAAGTCGAACTTCACCAGACCCACCAGTTCCACATACTTCATGGAGTACTGGGTGTTGAGCGCACCGCTCTTCTGATCCTTGTAAACCGGGCAGAACTCCTCGAAGGCGGCCGGGGCCACCACCACGCCGGCAGCATGGGTGGAGGCATGGCGGGCGAGACCTTCGAGGCAGAGGGAGACATCCAAGAGCTCCTTCACCTTCGCATCCGCCTTGGCAAGCTCATTCAGCTTCGGCTCGATCTTGAGTGCCTTGTCCAGGGTCATCCCCAGTTCGCCGGGGACGAGCTTGGCAATCTTGTCCACATCGCCGTAGGTCATGTCCATGGCCCGGCCGACGTCGCGGATAACCGCCTTGGCCTTCATCGTCCCGAAGGTAATGATCTGGCAGACCTTGTCGCGACCGTACTTGGCGGCGACGTACTGTATAACCTCATCCCGCCGATCCTGACAGAAATCGACGTCAATATCAGGCATGGAGATACGCTCGGGATTGAGAAAGCGCTCGAAGAGGAGGTTGTAGGGAAGAGGATCAAGATCGGTAATGCGGATTGAGTAAGCGACAAGGGAGCCGGCTGCGGACCCCCTGCCCGGGCCGACCGGAATCCCCATGTTCTTGGCCCAGTTGATGAAGTCCGCCACGATGAGGAAATAGGCGGGAAACTTCATCTGTTCGATGCAATCGAGCTCTATCCGGAGACGATCGTAATAGGCCTGTTCCTGCTCGGGTGTCAGGTCGGGATACTTGGTGCGGATGGTCACCAGCCGCTTCTTGAGCCCGGCGAGAGCCTCCTCTTCCAGCATTTCATCATGGGTCTTCCCGGCGGGTGGTTCGAAATGGGGGAAAAAATAGTTGCCCGGCTGGCCCAGCTTCAGTTCAAGGTCACACCGTTCCGCTATGCGCACCGTATTGGCGAGAGCCTCCGGAGCGTAATGGAAGGCGGCCGCCATCTCCTCCGGTGACTTGAAGTAGAACTCGTCTGCCGAAAAACGCATCCGGTGTTCGTCGTTCATGGTTTTTCCGGTCTGGATACAGAGCAGAACCTCATGGGCGTGGGCATCCTCGCGGTTGAGGTAGTGGCAGTCGTTAGTCGCCACCAGTGGCAGGGAAAGCTCCCGCGCCACTTCCATCAGGCGCTGGTTGGCAATATCCTGCTCGGGAAGGGTGTTCTCCTGGAGCTCGACGTAGTAGCTGCCGGGAAAGATTTCGCTGTACCACCGGGCCACTGCTACGGCATCGTCCATGCGATTGCGGCTGCAGAGAGTGGCAACTTCCCCTTTGAGGCAGGCGGAGAGTGCAATGAGCCCCTCACTGTGTTCGGCCAGCAGTTCCTTGTCGATTCTGGGCTTGTAGTAAAAACCATCCTTGTAGCCCGCTGAAACCAGCTTCGACAGGTTTTTATACCCTTGAAGGTTCTCACAAAGAAGGATGAGGTGGTAACTGGAATACTCGCCGGAACCGTTCCCCTGCTCTTTCACCAGACGCGATCCGGGTGCAACGTAGACCTCGGAACCGATGATCGGTTTGATCCCCTCCTTCCGGCATTTCTCATAGAATTCTATGGCACCGAACATGCTGCCGTGGTCGGTCAGGGCGACGGCTGGCATGCCATGGCCCTTGGCTTTTTTGACCAGGTCGCCGATACGGATGGCTCCGTCGAGGAGGGAATACTGGGAATGAAGATGGAGATGTACGAACGGCTGCTGCATAAGAAAGGGCCTTCTGAATACAGTGATGGGAGCTGGCATGGTATGCAGCCCCCACCCTATTTGTCGTTAAAAACTGGTAAATTATGCCACATCAGGGCAAGCCGTGTCAACGAAACCTTGGGGTGCTGATTCCGCGTTCTGCCTGACGTTTTTTACCTTTACAGCATCCATGGAGAGCTGCTAGCATGGGGCGACTCCGAGGGAATTTCATGCTCGGATGATGCAGTATGCATTCACGGATTTACAAGGCCACTCTGGAAAAGGAAACGTCACATGAACAATGATGTCACCCTCATTGATTCCCACGCCCATATCTACGAAAAAGAATTCCATCCAGACTTTTCCGAGATGCTACAGCGCGCCGGCGATGCTGGCGTATCACATATCATAGCTGTTGGAGCCGACCTCGAGTCGAGCCGGCAGGCATGCGATCTGGCAACCCGTTACGAGCATATTCACTGTGCGGTCGGGATTCATCCCCATGATGCATGCCGGGTCACCGACAACTGCTACGACGTTGTGCGCGAACTGGCAACTGTAAACACCAAAGTGGTCGGCATCGGCGAGATCGGCCTCGACTTTTACCGTGACCGCTCCCCCCGAGACATTCAGGAAGCGGTATTTCGCCGTTTCGTGCGTCTGGCCCGGGCACTTTCGCTGCCGGTAATCATTCATGACCGGGACGCTCACGACCGGGTCATGACCATACTCCGGGAAGAGAAGGCAGAAGAGGTCGGCGGAGTCCTTCATTGCTTCTCCGGCGATCTTGCCATGGCCAGGGAGTGTGTGGAAATGGGCTTTTTCATCTCTATCCCCGGCACCGTCACGTTCCCCAGCAACGAGTCCCTGAGGGAGGTCGTTCGAGGGATCAAGATCGAGCACCTGCTCCTGGAGACCGACTGTCCCTATCTTTCGCCGGTCCCCCACCGGGGAAAACGAAATGAGCCTGCCCATGTTCGGCTTACCGCCAAAAAGGTGGCGGAATTGAAAGGACTCTCCCTGTACGACGTGGGGCGTATTACCTCCTTTAACACCCGTCGCCTGTTCGGCATAGGCACGGCTCCCCAGACGGCCCGCATTGCTTACCGGATCAGGAACTCTCTCTACCTCAACATTACCAACCGCTGCTCAAACCGCTGCTCCTTCTGCGCAAAATTCGATGATTTCACCGTCAAGGGGCATTACCTCCACCTGGAGCATGAACCGGATTTTGCCGAGGTAATGAACGCCATCGGCGATCCCGCAGGCTACGACGAGGTTGTCTTCTGCGGCTATGGCGAACCACTCCTACGCCTCGACCTGATCAAAGAAGTATCAGCGGCTCTCAAAACGAAAGGGATCAGGATACGCATCAATACCGACGGCCAGGGGAATCTCGTCCACGGCAGGAACATTCTCCCCGAACTGGCGGGGTTGATCGACACCATCTCGGTCAGCCTTAATGCCGCTGACGCCGAAACCTATGCCCGGCTCTGCAACACCCCTTTCGGCATCGAAGGATTCAACGGCGTCTGCACATTCCTTATCGAGGCAAAGAAACACATTCCCCACGTGGTTGCAACCGCCGTCACCGTGCCCGGGCTCGACATTGCAGAAATTCAGCGTCTGGCCGAGTCGCTTGACGTTGAGTTCCGCGCCAGGGAATATGCCGAAGTCGGTTAATCGGGCGATTCTCCCGGAATGCACCCGGTGATGTCGCTCTCCCGGCTTACGGGATGCAGCGCCAGCCCCCTGGTTGCAGAGATGCACGGTAATTATCTTTCCTGAAGCACTGCCAGACAACAACTCCTTGCCTATATGTCCTATGTATAAAGCATTTTCGCCGCCTGACACTCCTCTCCCCTCCCGCAGCAGCTCAAAATCAATAGACGCAACCGCACTAACAGCCGGATGTTCTCCTAGTGCCTTCTTGACAACAGGCAAGTGTATGCTATGCTTCTACGAGTTTAGCTTAATTAACAAACTTAGACCCCAAAACTACCGGTTAGCATTTTTCTGCCACCCAGACCGGATCGGCAGGGAATTACTTATAGTATCAATGTAATAGGAGGGACAAAATGCTCGAAGAGTTCAAGAAATTTGCCATGCGCGGCAACGTGATCGACCTGGCGGTCGGCATCATCATCGGCGGCGCCTTTGGTAAAATAGTCAGCTCCTTCGTGGCTGACATCCTCATGCCACCCCTCGGCAGAATCATGGGTAAGGTTGACTTCACAAACCTGTTCATCGACCTGTCCGGGACCGGCTACACTTCCCTTGCGGAAGCCAAGAAAGCCGGCGCCGCAACCATCAATTACGGACTGTTCATCAACACGATCATCGACTTTATCATCGTGGCATTCGCCATCTTTCTCCTCATTCGCCAGATCAACCGGCTGAAAAAGGAAGAAGAAGTTCCTCCCCCGGCGACGAAGGAGTGCCCCTATTGCATGTCCAGTATTTCCATCAAGGCAAGCCGTTGTCCCAGTTGCACGTCCACCCTGGAGCAGGGGAATGCGGCTTAATTCAATTCACCAAGGAGGTAATCAATGCGAAGAAAACTTTTAACCCTGTTGAGCGGCCTATTACTGCTCGGCGCAACTACGGTCGCCCACGCGGAGATCAAGGCGGGGTCCTTCGGGATCACCCCCTTTGTCGGCGGCTTCATGTTTGACGGTGCCCAGCACCTCGAAATGAAGGAAATGTACGGCATTCGAGCCGGCTATAACTTCACGGAGAATTTCGGTATCGAGGGTGTGTTCAACTATGTCCACACCGAACCAACCGCCGGGATATTTCCTCCCATAACAAAATACAACGTCTATAACTATCGCGGCGAACTCCTCTATCACTTCATGCCAAAAAGCAGGTTCGTCCCCTTCCTCGCGGCCGGGTATGGCGCCCAGACCATCGACCCTGAAAACGCGAAAAGCGATTCCCACGGCGCTTTCTCCGCGGGCGGTGGTTTCAAGTACTTCTTCACTGACAACATTGCCCTGCGGGGTGATGTCCGCGACCTGATCATCAACAGTATGATAACTCCCTCCGACACAACCAGAAAGCAGACCGTTAACAACCTGGAATACGCCCTGGGTGTCTACTTCCAGTTTGGCGGCGAGAAACCGGCCCCCGCGCCAGTTCCGGAGCCGGTCGTCGAAAAAGTAGCGCCGCCACCGCCACCACCTGCACCGGCTCCTGCCCCTGTAGTCGCGCCGCCACCGCCGCCCGCACCAACAAGCAACATTACTGTTACCCCCGCAACTATCACAAGGGGACAGGCTGCGACACTGGCCTGGACTTCAGAGAACACCACGGATTGCACTGTTGAGCCGGGTGGTGGCGTCCAGACAAAGAATTCCATGTCGGTCACTCCTACGGCCGACACAACCTATACCCTCACCTGCAAAGGCCCCGGTGGCACGACTACCAGCTCCGCAAACGTGACCGTGCAGGCACCGCCGCCTGAGAAGGTATGTATCGTCCTCGGTGTGCAGTTCGACACCAACAAGGCGGTTGTTAAGCCCAAGTATCACGACGAAATCAAAAAAGCCGGAGACTTCCTGAACAAGTACGACTTCGTGACGGGAACCATCGATGGTTATACTGACAACGTCGGTACGTATAAGTACAACCAGAAACTTTCCCAGAAACGTGCGGAAGCCGTCCGGGAGTACCTCATCAAGAATTTCGGCATTAAACCTGAACGTCTCACCGCCAAGGGGCACAGTTATGACAACCCGGTTGCCAGCAACAAGACTGCCGAAGGCCGGGCGAAAAACCGCCGTATCGAAGCCAACTTCGAGTGCGTCATCCAGAAATAGACAGTAAATGAATACGGCCGCACTCTCCGGAGTGCGGCCTTTTTTTTTCTGTTTCTTCAAAAACCTTCTGAAAATTCGAGGTCTGTCATGTCTACCAGGCGCAAAATTCTGATCGGTTCAGCAGTGCTACTCGTCCTTATGCTGCTGTTTGCCGCATTTATTCTTCCCTCTATTCTGAGGGGAACGGCGATCGATAAAATTGAAGCTGCCACCGGACGAAAGGCCTCCATCGCAAAGATATCTATCAACCCGCTTACCTTGAGCGGCCGGGTCACGGATTTTCGGCTGACGGAAAAAGGAAACCCGGCCACCTTCGCCTCTTTCAGCAGCGTCAGGGTTTCTGTCAATCCTTCATCCCTGGTGCGGCGTGCGCTCATCATCTCCCGGATTGAGATAGACTCTCCATACGTCAATATGGTCCGTTCAGATGCAAATACCTATAACTTCACCGACCTGGTTACACCGAAGAAGGATGCAAAACCTTCAAAACCCTTTCCGTTCTCACTCAACAACATCGTGATCAGGGGAGGAGCGATAGATTTCCATGATCTGGCAGCACGCAAACCGACTAATCACACGGTCAGACGGATGGAGATCGCGGTACCGTTTTTCAGTACAATACCCTATCTCGCCGATAAATACGTTGCACCCCGCTTCAGCGCCGTGATCAACGGGGCCGAACTCTCCGCCACCGGCAAGCTGAAGCCGCTCGCCAAGACAATGGAGACATCGCTCAACCTCAAGCTCAAGGATTTCGATCTCCCCTATTACCTGGCTTACCTGCCCGTTACCGTGCCGATCGGCATCAATTCAGGAAAACTCTCTACCGACCTGGAACTGAGCTATCAGGTTTCAGCCAGGGACAAGCCTGAAGTTGGCATCGCCGGTCGCCTCGAACTTACCGGACTTGATGTCAGGGAGAAATCCGGAGTACCACTTGTCGCCCTTAACCGGCTGGCTGTGCAGATCAACAAAGCAGCCATCTTCAGACAGAATTTTGATCTGGCCTCCCTGGAACTGGATGGCGTCGCTGCACACCTGGACCGGGACTCGTCAGGACAATGGAATTTTGAACGTCTGAAGGTTAAACAGACAGCACCTCCCTCGTCAAAAACGGTCCAGACCGGCAATGACACTCCGAAACCAGCGATAAAGCTCTCTTCACTGAAATTTACCAATGGCTCAATCCGGTTCGTCGACCGTGTTCCTCCCGGGGGATTCCACGGAAAGCTTGAAAAGGTTACTCTGTCTCTTAACGACTTCAGCACGGCAGGGGGGGGTAACGCCAAATGGAGCTTCGCATGCACGAGCGGTCGCAACGAGTCCATTGATGCGACAGGAACGGCAACGGTTGAGCCACTGGCCGTCACCACTGACCTGACCGCGCGGGGGATTGCACTTGGCGCCTACTATCCCTACCTGGCCGGTGTGCTGACCGCACCGATAACCGGCACGGTCGACCTGAACGGCCACCTTGCCTTTGACCGGAATGCGGGACTTACCCTCGAACGGCTTGCGTTGACCGGCAACAACATTGCTTCTACCTTTGCTCCTGGAGAAGGTATCCGGATGAACAGGCTGGCGATCGGAGGAGTGGGCGTCAACCTTAAGGGACAAAATGCCACTGTCGAACAGGTAGAAATCAAAGGGGCGTCCGTTCAGATTACCCGCGAAAAAGACGGCACTTTTTCCCCCATGCGGTTGCTCCGCACGTCAGCTGGCACAAGGACTGCCACGGCAACAGTTGGAACTCCGAAAAAGAAAGCGCCAAAGCCTTTCAGCTACAAGCTCCGCAAGGTCGGCGGCAGCGGAATCGGAATAACCTTCACCGACCGGGCACAGAATGAAACCGCAGTCATCAGCCTGCGGCGGCTGCAATTCGCCCTTGCAAACATCACCGGCCCCCGGTTCGGGTCGATTCCTTTCACCCTGATCAGCCAACTCGGCAAACAGGGGACTATCCGGACAAACGGAACTGTCATCCCATCACCACTGAAGCTCAAAGGAAACGTTGAACTCAAAAAGATTGCTCTCCGCGACTTCGAAGCATACCTGCCGGAAAATCTCAACCTCTACGTGGCGGACGGGACCATAGACACCCGCATGGCAATTGCCCTGTCCAAGGAGCCGGGCAAAGAACTTTCCGGGAGCTACAACGGCAACCTCGGCGTCCGCTCTTTCTATTGCCTTGATACGGTTGAATCGGAGGACCTCCTCAAGTGGGAAAGCCTGCAACTGGACAATATCAAAGGAACGCTAGCCCCCTTCTCCCTTTCCATTAATGAGGTTGCACTCAACAACGTCTACTCCCGCATCGTGATAAACAAGGATGGCACTCTCAATCTCCAGAACCTGACGAAAAAAGAAACCGTCCCCGCACCCCAGCAGGCGGCCGCGGCCACGATACAACCTTCATCACCCTCATCGGCGCAAACGCCACCTTCTTCAGTCCCGGCGGCACCCCAGGTCCGCATCGGCGCTGTGACCATCCAGGAAGGCACTCTCGCCTTCAGCGACCGCCATCTTCCCGGCGGCTTCGCCACTACCTTCTACCACTTGGGGGGACGGGTAAGCGGGCTCTCTTCGGAAGAGAACCGTTTCGCCGACGTCGATCTGAGGGGAAACCTGGAAAACCAGTCGCCGCTCCAGATTACCGGCACACTCAACCCACTCCGGAACGACCTGTATGCCGACCTCAAGGTGAGTTTCACCGACATCGACCTCACCCCTGTCACTCCTTACTCCGGCACCTATCTGGGGTACACGGTGGAGAAAGGGAAACTCTCCCTCGACCTGAAATATCTCATCGACAAGAAGGCTCTCAGCTCGGAAAACAAAGTGTTCATTGACCAGTTTACCTTCGGTAAAAAAGTAGAGAGCGAACGAGCGACCAATCTCCCTGTACGTCTGGCCGTGGCGCTTCTGAAGGACCGCAAGGGAGAGATCCACCTAGACCTGCCGGTGACCGGACGGACCGATGACCCGAAATTCAGTGTCTGGAGCGTGGTCCTCCAGATGCTGAAAAATCTTCTCGTGAAGGCTGCAACCTCACCACTCGCCCTCCTCTCCTCATTCGGCGGCAGTGACGATTTCAGCAGCGTAGGCTTCACTCCGGGGAGCGCGTCACTCTCCCCGGCAGAACAGGAAAAACTCCTCAAGCTTGCCGGATCCCTCAATGATCGGCCGTCCATAAATCTAGAGATATCCGGTTTCGTTGACCGCGAAAAGGACCGGGAAGGATATCGGTCTGAACTCCTTAACAGGAAGCTCAAAGCGGAAAAATTTCAAATGCTGGTCAAGAGCAAACTGAACAAGCCAGAACAGACCCCCGACAACGTGGAGGTCCTCCCTGATGAATATTCACGCCTGCTCAAAGAGGTGTATCGGAAGGAAAAATTCCCGAAGCCCCGTAACATCATCGGGTTGGTCAAGGACCTTCCCGACGAGGAGATGAAGAAGCTGATCATCACAAATACGAAGGTCGGTGACGAACAACTGGGAACCCTGGCCAGTGACCGTGCGACGGCAGTGAAGAATTACCTCGTGGAAAAGGGAAAGATGCCGGCGGAGAGGCTATTCCTTAAGCGCGACGATATCTATAAAGCGCCGGCAAAGAAAGAAGAGCGGAGAAGCAGGGTAGAATTGGGTGCAAACGTCAAATGAGTCACGACGCAATCTTAAAACTCTATTGACAATCTGTGCGACTTACCATAATTTTGCACCCACCATACTGCAATGTATTAACCGCTGGTTACCTGTACCTGAATGACGTGAAGGGAGACAGCATGAAAAAATGGAGATGTATCATCTGCGATTACATCCATGAAGGCCCTGAGCCTCCGGAAACTTGCCCTGAGTGCGGTGCCAGCCGCGATAATTTCGAGGAATACACGGGGTAGAACATACCCTGGTCAAATTAAAAGGAGATACTGATGGGATTTACGACACTGGAAGAGATCATAAAATTCGCCGTACAGCGAGAGGAAACCGCCTATCAGCTATACAAGAGTGCGGCGGAGACGAGCACGAGCATCGCCGCCCGCAAGATGTTCGAAGAAATGGCCGCCGAGGAAAAAGGTCACAAGGAGGTTTTCAGCAAGCTCGACCTGGCCGAGGCCGTAGGTTTTGGTGCCCGCACCGCACCTGACATGAAACTGAGTGAATATCTGGTTGATATCCCGCTCCGGGCGAACATGACCTACCAGGAGATTCTCACCTACGCCATAAAGACCGAGGAAAGTGCTTACCAGCTCTACAAGGCGGCGGCGGAAATGACCGATGACCCGAAACTGAAAAAGACGCTCCAGGTCTTTGCCGATGTGGAAAAAGGGCACAAACTCAGGGTAGAGAATCTCTACGACGAACACGTCCTGACCGAAAACTGAACCGCCCCCCTTCGCCTCAAGATGAACAAGGGGAAGCTCCCGCCGGGATGCTTCCCCTTGTTCCTTTTTGATACTACACCATCCCCGCTCCCCCGATGGCGCACACGCCTAAATCTGCGGCATAGGAACACCCCTTTCCCGTAAAAAATTCAATACCTGAGGCAAGTCGGGGATACCACTCCGTCCCCCTGGTCGTGTACACTTGATCGCTGCCATGGCACCGGCGAAAGTGAGCACGGAAGGCAGTTCCCACCCCTTCAGCAGACCGTACACGTAACCGCCATGAAAGACATCCCCGGCTCCCGTCGTGTCGATCACCGGCACCGGGAAGGCCGGTTGACGTATAACCCCTCTTTCCCTCCAGGTCAGGCTCCCCCTCACTCCGCAGGTTACGGTGACGACCGGGGCACCCAGGGATGATGCTACCGACGCAAAGGATTCATCTTTTCCGTCCCACCCCAGATCGAAGGCGAACTGTTCACCAGCCACCACGTAAGAGCACAACCTGGCCAGTTCGGCCATGCCGGGACGAAGCCTCCCCGCATCGAGCATCACCGGGACGCCGTGCCGGCTGGCATCCCTGGCCGCAGCAAGGGAGACATCCACCATGAGGCCGTCGAGCAGGAGAAGACGACAGTCATTCAAATAATCTTCCGGTAGCTCCTCAGGAGAGAGCGGCTCCCCGGTCGGCCGCTGCCAGAAAATAGTGCGGTTTGCGTTTTCCTTTTCGACCACGATGAAGGCCCGTTGGGAGTTCGATCCGGAACGTAAGACAACACCCTGACAATCAATACCTTCGTTGACGAGCGAACCGAGAACAAGCTCACCCAGGCCGTCATCACCAATAACGCCATGGAACCTGCATGCCACGCCGAGCCGCGAAAGTGCCACAAGTGCAGTCGCAACTGGCCCCCCTCCCTGCTCTTCCCACTGAAACACTTCCTGTTTGCTGTCAGCGGAAGGATAGGCCTCTACCAACGCAAGGAAGTCCCAGCAGCACTGCCCGATTCCCGTTACCAACATCAACCCTCCTTTGTTTGAACCAACAATACCACAAGAGCTGAGACAAGGGAATAACGACCGGTGCGGAAATACAGATATTGAATTTCTTTTTCAATATCTGTATAATTACAAGTGAAAGCAGCATGCACCACGACTGAGGAGGTGTCGAAAATGAGAAAAAACACGTTGCTGAAAGCGGTCAGCAGGGACCATCCTGAGAACGAAGAAGCGAGAAAAGGGGCTATCACGGGCGATGCGGATCAAAAGGTGAGAAGCGGTCTGCCTGCCCTGATGGACGAAATGGAACAGTTCATGGAGGACTCCTTCAACCGGCCCTTCTTCTCAACAGGGGTGCTTCCCCTAAGGCGGTTGTTCCATGAACTCGGAAGCAGTTCAATGGTCTATCCATCCGTGGATGTGTACGAGGAGAAAGATAG
Source organism: Geobacter sp. (assembly GCA_003574885.1). Taxonomy (GTDB): domain Bacteria; phylum Desulfobacterota; class Desulfuromonadia; order Geobacterales; family Geobacteraceae; genus Geomobilimonas. The sequence goes on along the minus strand of PJFC01000002.1, from coordinate 183,320 downwards.
TATCGTGGTCAAGGCGGAACTCCCCGGCACGGAACGGAATGACATTGATGTGCGCCTTGTGGGCAATTCCATCATTATCTCCGGCGAGAAAAAAACCGAAGAGAAGCTGGAGCGAAAGGACTACTTCCGGATGGAACGGTCCCATGGTACGTTCACTCGGACATTGAATCTGCCGGGCGGTATAGATACCGAACACGCCAAGGCCAGTTTCAGGGATGGCGTTCTTGAGGTTCGGATACCGAAAACCACAACCCAGAATATCGGTCGACAGCTAAAGCTTGAATAAAAGCGATGCACGCTGACCGCAACAACAAGGCCACCCGGAATTCTTCCCGGATGGCCTTGTTGTTCCCCACGTACCGACCCACTGTCAGTGGATCAGTTTACCGATGCTCCCCCACCTGACCCGGAACTTGTCCTTGTCCCATGACCAGTATTTTATGAATGCGAGTCCCTTGATCTTGTCGTTCGTTACGAAGCCCCAAAAGCGGCTGTCATAGGAACGGTCCCGGTTGTCTCCCATGACGAAATAGGAATTTTCCGGTACCTTGACCGGCCCGAAATTGTCCCGCTGATTCTGCTCTTTCGGGATAACCTCTTTCTCCTTGTGCACTTCATGGGGGTTTTCGTAGGGCTTGCCGTTTACGAAGACTTTCTTGTTTATCACCTGCACCTCGTCCCCGGGAGTTCCGATTACCCGCTTGATGAAATCCTTACTCGTGTCCTCAGGATACTCGAAGACGATCACATCACCCCGGCGCGGATCGCGGAACTTGAGCAATCGCGTGGAAGTGAAGGGAATCTTGGTGCCATAGATGAACTTGCTCACCAGGATGTGGTCGCCGATGGCCAGGGTGTCCTCCATGGAACCGGAGGGAATCTTGAAGGCCTGCACCAGAAAGGTGCGGATGATCAGGGCGAGGATGACCGCTATGATAATCGATTCGGCATACTCACGAACAATGTGTTTTTTAGTAATGGGGTGTGCAACAGCGCTGTCGCTGATGCCTGCCGGCTTGTCCTTGTAATCGTCCATTGGTCACGGATCCTTTGCGGGGTAATTTTCCTACTTGTCTTCAACCTTCAGGATGGCGAGGAACGCCTCCTGGGGGAGCTCTACATTGCCGATGTTCTTCATCCGCTTCTTACCTTCCTTCTGCTTCTCCAGGAGTTTCCGCTTGCGGGTGATGTCACCGCCGTAACACTTGGCGAGCACGTCCTTGCGCATAGCCTTCACCGTCTCCCGGGCGATCACCTTGTTGCCGATGGCAGCCTGAATGGCAATCTCGAACATCTGGCGGGGTATCAGCTCCTTCATCTTGGCCACCAGGTCACGTCCGCGGTAATACGCCTTGTCCCGGTGGATGATGAGGGAGAGGGCATCCACCACCTCGCCGTTGATCATGATGTTCATCCGCACCAGCTCGCTCCTGCGATAGTCCAGCTGTTCGTAATCGAGGGAGGCGTACCCCTTGGTAATGGACTTGAGGCGGTCGTAGAAATCGAGCACAACTTCATTGAGAGGCAGTTCGTAGATAACCATGACCCGTGTCGGGGTGAGGTACTTTATCTCCCGTTGCATCCCCCGCTTCTCCTCGCACAGAGCAAGAATCCCCCCCACGTACTCGTTGGGAACGTGGATAGAGGCAAGGATGAACGGCTCCTCGATGAAGTCGATGTGCTGCGGTTCAGGCATCTGGTTGGCGCTCTCGATGGTGAACACCTCGCCACCAACCTTATGGACCCGGTAGACAACGGTAGGCGCGGTAGTTATCAGATCGAGATTGAACTCCCGCTCCAACCGCTCCTGGATGATCTCCATGTGGAGAAGCCCCAGGAATCCGCAGCGGAAGCCGAACCCGAGAGCCAGGGAGGTCTCCGGCTCGTAAGAGAAGGAGGAATCGTTCAGCTTCAGTTTGGCCAGTGCGTCGCGCAACTGCTCGTACTGAGCGGTATCAATGGGGTAGAGGCCGGAAAAGACCATCGGCTTCACCTCTTTGTAACCGGGGAGCGGCGCGGCACAGGGGTTGTGCTGATGGGTCACCGTATCACCCACCTTGGCGTCCTGCACATCCTTGATACCTGCGATGAGGAAACCGACCTCGCCGGCGGTGAGTGCCGGTACCTCGCACATTGCCGGCGAGAAAACCCCGACCTTCAGCACCTCGTAGCTCTTCTTGTTGGACATGAGGAGGATCTTCTCCCCTTTTTTCACCGTTCCATCGATGATCCGGACCAGCACGATAACCCCCTGGTACTGGTCGTACCAGGAATCAAAGAGAAGCGCCTGCAGGGGCTTTCCCGGATCCCCCACCGGTGGTGGAATCTTGGAGACGATCTCCTCCAGTATCTCCCTGGTTCCGATCCCCTCCTTGGCGCTGGCCAACACCGCATCGTGGGCATCGATGCCGATGATCTCCTCGATCTCGTGCTTGACCCGCTCCGGCTCAGCCGCCGGCAGATCGATCTTGTTGAGAACCGGGAAGACCTCCAGGTTGGTGTCGATGGCGAGATAGACGTTGGCCAGGGTCTGGGCCTCAACACCCTGAGAGGCGTCGACAACAAGAAGCGCACCCTCGCAGGCGGTAAGGGAGCGCGAGACCTCATAGGTGAAGTCAACGTGGCCCGGAGTGTCGATCAGGTTGAGGATATAGTCACGGCCGTCGTCTGCCCGGTAGACAAGGCGGACGGTCTGAGCCTTGATGGTGATCCCCCGCTCCCGTTCCAGGTCCATCTTGTCCAGGAACTGATCCTGCTTTTCCCTGTCGGACAGGGCACCGGTATACTCCAGCAAACGGTCCGCCAGGGTCGATTTGCCGTGATCGATGTGGGCTATGATGGAAAAATTGCGAATATTGTCTATCTTCATAAATCCTTTGTCTGCGTGAGCGTAACCGATGAATAATATATTAACAGCGGCCGGCTTGTAAAGGGTTTTCTCCCCTCCTCTTCACGGCTGCACGGACTGTTTCCCGTCACGACGCACGTCATTTTCGTGGGGTATCGAAAAGGAAAGAGGTATAAATATTGCAAAATTTAAAAGTAATTACTACAATCGCACTGGTCACAGATTGCTAACTGTTGATCAATGCTTGCATGATGAAAGGAATTGGACATCATGTTCCCGATTGATGCCAGGCGCTTACTCTGCCATTTAGCCATACTATCCCTTGTAACACTGACCGCCTGCTCTGAAAAAAATGCACAGGAGGTCCGACTGGATCGGCAGCACGTCCTCAAGCGTGCCTCATCCGCTTCGGTGCGTACGCCCCTGCGCCTCGGCATGGGAGCCATGATCACCCCCAAGGAAGGATACATCTACTATAAACAACTCAAAGACTACCTTGAGGAGAAGCTCGACCAACCGATCCATTTGGTGGACCGGGAAAACTACGATCAGGTCAACAAGCTCCTGAAGTCGAGCGAGCTGGATATGGCGTTCATCTGTTCCGGCCCTTATGTGGAAGGGCATGAGAAATTCGGCCTGGAACTTCTGGCCGTTCCCCTGGCCCACGGCGAACCGTTCTACCATTCCTATATCATTGTCCCCAAGGATAGCCCGGTGCGGGATTTCTCGGGACTCAGGGGAAAGTCCTTCGCCTTTGCCGACCCAAAATCCAACAGTGGCTGCCTGGTCCCCACCTACATGCTCTCCCGAATGGGCGAAACCCCCATTTCTTTTTTCAGTAAACGTATCTATACCTACGGCCACGACAAGTCAATCAATGCCGTAGCAAGAAAAATAGTGGACGGAGCCGCCGTAGACAGTCTCATTTTTGAGTATCTCCAGTGGGAGCACCCCGAACTGACCGCGAAGACCAGGATAGTGGCCACGTCCCCCCCCTACGGCATCCCCCCCCTCGTTGTCCGCGCGGGTGTCGACAAAGACCTCAAGATCAGGGTCCGTAATATCCTTCTGCACATGCACGAAAACCCTCGCGGACGGGAAATACTCGCCGGCATGATGATTGACCGCTTTGACGGCGGAAATGACCGTGACTACGACTCAATACGCGAAATGAATGCCTGGATTGCCCGAGGAAAAGGGAAATAACGTGCCCACGAAAACGATCAGCATTCGGAGCAAATTCCTCCTTGGGGTCGTCAGCCTCCTGATGCTGTTAGGAGCGATCTTCATCGTACTTATCCAGACGACCGTTCATGACCGTCTGGTGAAGGAATTGCAGCTGCGCGGCGTCTCTATAGCCCGGCATTTCGCCGAAGTCGCCACCAACCCCTTCCTGACAGAATCCACCATCCTTGTGGAAATGCTGGCAGATGACTATCTCGAACATGAAGACGACCTGACCTATATCTTCGCAGTTGACCAGAAAAATGAAGTTGTCGCCCAGACTTTCGGCAAAACATTTCCAACGGATCTCCTTACCGTCAACAGGATTCTTCCCGGCCAACCCTACAGCATTGTACCCCTGAAAACTGAGAAGGGGCTTGTCTACGACATCGCGGTCCCGGTCATGCAGGGGGAACTGGGAGTAGTGCACTGCGGAATGTCCGCGGACTCTATCAGGAAAAGTATCGACAACATAACCGGCTGGACAACAAGGATCATTATCGCCGCAATTGTCCTGGTGAGTCTGATCGCTGTTTTTTTTGCCAGAGCTCTTACCCGGTCGCTCCAGGCACTTGCCATAGGTGCCGAAACTGTCGGCAGGGGGAATCTGTCTCACCGTATCCAGATCAGCGAACGGGATGAGGTGGGGCAACTGGCAGAGGCGTTCAATCAGATGACCGAAAACCTTCAGCGGACCACGGTATCGAAAGAATACATGGACCGCCTGCTCAACACCATGCATGATGCACTTGTTGTCTTTTCCCCCGATCACACCATCCAATCGATGAACCGGGCTTTCTGCGAACTGCTCAGTTACGATAGTTCAAAACTGTTCGGCAAACCGGCAGGAATATTTTTCCCCCAGGGCAAGGACTTCCTTAATCGTGAACAGACAGGCCGTCTTGCACAGGACGGGTTCATCGAAGGTGTAGAGCAGACCTATTGCAGAAAAGACGGCACGGAGATACCCGTTCTTGTCTCCCTTGCGGAAATGATCGACGAATCGGGCAAACTGCAGGGCATTATCTGTGCTGCCCAGGACATTAGCAGTCTGAAGCAGACGGAACGAGAACTGCAGCTCAAGGGCGAGGAACTGGAGGAATTGAATCAAAGTCTGGAAGAAACCGTCCAGATACGTACCCGGCAACTTGCCAGGTCAAATGAAGGACTGCAGAAAGAGATTGTCGAACGGAAGCGGGCCGAGCAGGAACTGCTCCATGCCAAAGAGATGGCGGAGGTGGCCAACCGTGCGAAAAGCATATTCCTCGCCAACATGAGCCACGAAATCCGTACGCCGCTCAATGCAGTCATCGGCATGGCAGATATGCTGCGGGAATCCGACATGACTCCCGAACAACAGGAATACCTCGGTATCCTCCATCGCTCCGGCCTGACCCTCCTGGAACTCATCCGGGACCTTCTTGATCTCACCAAAATAGAGGCCGGACGTATGGAACTTGAAACTATACCGTTCGACCTGGAAGAAGTGATCGACCTGACCTGCGAAATGCTGGCAGTCAAGGCACATGAGAAGAGGTTGGAACTGACCTGCCGGATTGCTCCCGACACCCCCCTGTTCCTGTTGGGGGACCCCAATCGGCTGCGGCAGGTGTTAACAAACCTCATAGGCAATGCTATCAAATTCACTGCAACTGGCGAAATCAGCCTTGCGGTGGAATCAGGTCCCGTCGAACAGGGCAAAATCGAAATCCGGTTTGTTGTTTCCGACACGGGAATCGGCATACCACCCGATAAAATTGACGCAATTTTCGAAAAGTTCAGCCAGGCCGATTCCTCCATCACGCGCAAATACGGAGGAAGCGGCCTCGGTCTTGCCATTTCCAAGCTGCTTCTGGAACAGATGGACGGAAATATCCGGGTTGAAAGTCAGGTCGGAGAGGGAAGCACTTTTTACGTCACAGCCCGTCTCGATCAACAGACTGCCCCCCCCCTCGGCAGCGAGTTCACTCCCATGAGCCTTGAGGGTGTCAAGGCGCTCATTGTGGACGACTATGCTAACGCCCGTGCCATAACACGGGAATTACTGGCCAGTTGGGGCGCCAAGACTGATATGGCCGCAGATGGAGACGGGGCACTGGCGGCATTGAATAGCGCGCGTGAAGCAGGCGAACCCTACCGGTTGCTCCTGATGGACAGCCGGCTTGCTACCATGGACGGAATAAAGGTAATGGAACAGCTGCTGCATCAAGACAGGTCACTCCTTCAGGGAACTGTCATGATGCTCTCCGCAGATCACCCGTCGAGTGACATCAAGCGACTCTATGAACTCGGAATCACCAACCACCTGCAGAAGCCACTCAAGCGGCGGGAACTGAGCCAGACAATTGCAAAAATGCTCAACGTCCACCAGAGCCCTCTCCCGTTGAAAACAGAGAAGAACGCAACCCTTACGCCCCCTCCCCCTCAGGATATGGTCCGGATTCTCCTGGCCGAGGATGCGGAAGATAATAGAAATATTTTCAGGCTGTTTCTGAAAAACACCCGCTTCGATCTCGACGAGGCGGAAAACGGAGCGGTTGCGGTAGAAAAATTCAAGGCCGGCTCGTACTCCATGGTCCTCATGGATATGCAGATGCCAATCATGGACGGACTCAGCGCTACACGGGCAATCCGTCAACTGGAGCGGGAACGGGCACTCTCCCCCACGCCGATAATTGCATTGACAGCCTTTACTTCAACCGAAGACATTCAGAATTGCCTGGCCGCGGGATGCAATCTCCACATTTCCAAACCGGTCAGAAAGGATAAACTTATCGAGACGATAGTCAATACAGCCGGAGGTGTGATGTGAAGAACGCCGAAAAGTCCGACCGGATCGTTGTGCAGGTTGACGCGGAGATTCAGGAGGCGATTCCTTTCTTTCTTGAACTGCGTAAAAAGAACATCGCCGAGATCATGACGGCGCTGAATGACAAGGATTATGACCAGGTCAAACGTCTGGGACATAACATCAAAGGTTCCGGCGGCAGTTACGGATTTGACGAGGTATCCCGTATAGGCCTGGATCTTGAAACAGCAGCACTGGAGCAGAACGATAATGCCATGCGTAATCTTACCGGTGAACTGGAAGATTACCTTGCCAGAGTCGAGATCGTCTACGTATAACCAGTCTGATCAATCCGGTAAAATGCATAAAAAAAAAACACCGGCTGCGCTGTGTGCACAACCGGTGTTCGTATGCTCTCGAACAGCCCACCTACCGCGGCATGGGGCAATAGAGATCGCCGTAGGGGCGTTTGCTCTTGGGAAGGACCTTGACGAACTTCTCCGCGAGAACCTCCTTCAGGTCGATCTTCAGGTCCCTGCAGTACTCCTTCAGATACCCCTCCAATTCCAGTCGGTCCCCGGCAGTCAGTTCGAACACCCCCACTTCCCGCGAGAGCTTCGCTTCATCGACCCCCCCACGAACAAAGATGGTGCCTCCATGCATTCCCGTGCCGAAACAATACCCGTGGACCGGTTTTTCGGGGTCATCGCTGAACATCCCCAGCAGCACGAGTACGCCGCCAGCCATGTACTCTCCGAAGAAATCCCCCGCCTTGCCGCCGGCTATGAGCACCGGTTTATTTTCCTGGTATGACTTCATATGGATGCCGACCCGGTACCCCACGTCGTTGAGGATATGGATCCTCCCTCCCCGCATGCCGTAGCCGAGGACATCACCCGCATGGCCGTGCACAACAACCTTTCCCGCGTTCATGGTATTGCCGATGTTATCCTGGGCATTGTCATGGACAATGATTGTCGCACCATTCATAAAGGCTCCCAGATCGTTTCCCGGAACCCCCTTGATGGATATGGTGACCGGCAGGTTGATCCCGTCGCCGATGAAATACTGGCCGTTGACGTTGACCAGCTCGATCTTTTCGGCGCCGGCTGAAACGGCGGAACGGATCTGATTATTCAAGTCCTTGTAATAAACGCCCTGAGCGTCGATTTTCATAATAAACACCTCGTGAAAGGTGAAAAGATAAAATGAAAGGTGACATCGCGATTATTCAATTCACCATTCACTGTTCACTTTTCACTGTCGTTAGATGACTCCGGGATTCAGCCGGGCGATGACCGGTTCTCCACCGCGGGGCGACCAGACCCGGTCGGGTTGGGAACATATCTCGCGAATTGCCGCCTCTTCAGACGCCATGTAGAGAAAATCGTCCTTGGTGGCACAGACAAGCGGTCGAAGCTTGACCCGGTCGTTTAGACCGATGAGCCCCTCGTTGCTGGCAAAGAGGATGGCGAAGGGACCGTTCAGGAGACCGCTGCCGTAGACCTGCCGGATGGCCGTCAGGAGCTCGCGGTCATCCTTGGGAAGGCTGTCGATCTTCTCCCAGAAAGGCGCAGCCAGGGCCATGCTGGCCAACTCGGGAGTCAGTCCGTGCTTGCGGATGAGAAGGTCGAGCATGTAGGCAACCACCTCGGTGTCGGTAAGCATGGTGCAGAGATAGCCATACATCTCCAGGTAGCGCTTGTTTATGCCATAAGAGGATATTTCGCCGTTGTGTACAATTGACCAGTCCAGAAGGGTAAAAGGGTGCGCTCCTCCCCACCACCCCGGTGTATTGGTCGGGAAGCGGTTATGGGCAGTCCAGATGTAGCCGCTGTACTCTTCAAGGCGGAAGAAATCGGCAATATCCTCAGGGTACCCCACCCCCTTGAATGCTCCCATGTTCCTGCCTGACGATACGACAAAGGCCCCCTCGATCTCGTTATTGATCCGCATGACGTGGGTGACGATGATGTCCTCGTCAGTCATATTCTGGAATTCACGCGCCTCTTTGTACTCGGCAGTCTCCAGCGGTTTCACGAAGTAGCGCCGGAACGCCGGCGGATTGGTAATAGCCGCATTGCGCCGGGTCGGAATCTCCTCGTGGTGATCTATGTGAAAATTCTCGGCGAGGTACTCCTCGGTCAACTGAAGGGCCATGCCACTTTCATACATGAGATGAAAGGCAAAGAACTCCTTGAATTCGGGGTAGATCCCGTAGGCGGCAAAGCCACCTCCCAGGCCATTCCCCCGGTCATGCATGAGGGCAATCGACTTGATGATGACGCTCCCCTCAACCAGTTGGCCGGACTTGGAGATAAAACCGGTCAGACCGCAGTTGGAGATGTCCTTTTCGAATCTATGGGTTGGCTTCAGGTTATTCTTCATGGGTTCCTCTATGGATTTACTGATAGTTGTCTCATTGAAACCAGATCAGGCCACTTTGCCGTAGGGAGCAAACAGCGTGTTCCGGATTTCTTTTGTCAGGTGAATAAAACCGAAATCAGGAGCCAGGAGGTGCTCCTTGAACGGTGTGACATCGACCTTCTCCCGTATAAGGCCGGAAAAAATACCGGCCCGGTCCACCTGTCCTACCAGGACTGCGCCTACCAATCGACTATCCTGAAGAACGATCTTGCGGTACTGGTAGTTTTCCAGATCCTGGTAGGTGACAATTTCGTACTCTTTCGGCTCTACGGGGTTGGTAATTCCCATGGAAATGGTCGACACCTTGAACAGTTCAATGGAGTTCATGGCCAGACCGCCGACATAAGCCTTCTCCCCTCCAGCCATGGCGGTACCTGCCACGTCGCCCTGAATATAGGCGTCGGGCCAGATCGGCATAGGGTTTTTCTGGCCGGAGAAAAAGTCGCTCGCCTCAGTCACGTCACCGGCGGCATAGATACCTTTCACCGAGGTCTCCATGCTGTCATTCACCACGATCCCCCGGTTCACGTCCACCTTGCTCCCTTTGAGGAAGCCGGCGGCCGGGCGTACGCCGATGGCCACAACGACCGTATCACAGGGAATATAGTCTCCCGACTTGAGAGTTACGCCGCTTATCCGTGCACCGTCCCCCTCAATCCGCACCACCGTATCCTCGGTAATGACGTCGATCCCGTTGGCCTTCATCTTCTTGGCCACCACCCGCCCCGCCGGCCGATCGAAGGCTGCCGACAGGATTCGGTCAGCCAGTTCAACAATAGTGATCTTTTTATCGAGGAGGTGAAGCCCTTCGGCCGCCTTGAGGCCGATGAGACCGCCACCGATAACAACCACTCTTTCCACATCGGCCGCGATTGCCTTCAGTTTCTCCGCATCGTCCCAGGTGGTAAAGGTGAAGATCCGCTCTTTTCCGGCGAGTCCTTCGATAGGGGGCACAAACGGGTCGCCGCCGGTGGCGACGAGGAGCTTGTCAAATCCGATGGAATCTCCGGCTGCAAGCTTAACCTGCTTCCTGGCGCTATCGACCCCGACGACCTCTGCGTCAAGGAGGAGGTTCACCCTGTTTTTCTCGTAAAAATCCTCCGGCAGGTAAGCCATCCGTTTCTCGGTGATGAGCCCGCCGAGCAGGTAGGAAATGAGAGGACGGCCGTAGGCGATGTGCCGCTCGCGGGAGATGACGGTTATGTTTCCCTTCTCGTCCACCCTGCGGATGCCGCGTATGGCGCCGACCGCGGCGACTGAATTGCCAATGATCACGTAATTCATTTCTGGCTCCCCTCCTTGTACACCAGCGCCCGGTTTGGACAGGCATCCACGCAGGCGGGGCTCTTCCGGTCCGGACAGAGGTCGCACTTGTTCGCCTTTTTCTTTGCCAGGTTCCTCTGCACGGCACCGTAGGGGCAGGCCATGACACAGGACCAGCAGCCGACGCACTGCTCGGTGTCTATCCGCACCACCCCGGCATCGTTCTTCTGGATCGCCCCGGAAATACAGGCCCGCAGGCAGTCCGGCTCATCGCAGTGCCGGCAGGTTGTAGAGAGAGAAATAACCCCCCCGTCCCCTTCCTCGACAGTACAGCGGGACAGAGGACGGACCTGCTCATGGAGGAAAGCCCTGACAGGGTCCTTAGACTGTGAATGTTCGGTGATGCACCCGACTTCGCACAGGTGACAACCGATACAGGCATCTTCTATCGTGTAGATACGTTTCATACTCTATCCTTTTCGTGCTGAGTACTACGTGATGCGTACATTTACGCCCCGTCAAAGGGGAATCTTCACGGCACACGTTGAAGGTTATTATTCTCCCGCCGGCATGACGCCGAGCAGGTTCATGGCCTGTTCCGACAAGCCGACGGCCCGGAGCTTGTATCGGTTACCGCGCAGAGACTCCAGCGCGTTCAACCCCATGCCGCCGAGTATTTCCTTCATCTCGTGCCCCCAGGCATGAACCAGGTTCACCAGACGCTCCGCGCCGATCTCCGGATTAAGACGTTTGGCGAGATAGGGATTGTTGGTGGTGATCCCCCAGGGGCACTTGCCGGTATAGCAGCGCTGGCAGAGGGTACATCCCATGGCCAGGAGGGCGGAAGTCCCCAGGTTGATGGCGTCGGCACCCAGCGCGATTGCCTTGATTGCGTCGCTGGAATTCCTGACTCCGCCTCCGACGACAATGGAGACCTGGTTGCGGATACCTTCGTCCCGCAATCGGGCATCAACGGCAGCCAAGGCCAGCTCCATAGGGATACCGACGTTGTCGCGGATAACCTGGGGCGCAGCGCCGGTCCCTCCCCGGAACCCATCGATGGTGATGATGTCCGCACCCGCCCGGGCGATGCCGGAGGCAATGGCGGCCACATGGTGAACGGCGGCGATCTTGACCGAAACCGGTTTCTCGTAGTTGGTGGCTTCCTTGAGGGCATAGATCAGCTGACGCAGGTCCTCGATGGAGTAAATATCGTGATGGGGCGCCGGCGAAATGGCATCGCTTCCCATGGGTATCATGCGGGTTTCGGAAATCTGGTCGTTGACCTTTTCCCCCGGCAGATGGCCACCGATCCCCGGTTTTGCCCCCTGCCCCACCTTGATCTCGATCCCGACTCCAGCGTTCAGATACTGCTCGCTGACACCGAAACGACCGGACGCGACCTGCACGATGACGTTCTTGCCGTACTGATAGAGGTCCTTGTGAAGCCCGCCCTCACCCGTGTTATACAGGGTCCCGAGTTCCTGGGCCGCAGCAGCCATTGCCTTGTGGGCGTTAAGGTTCAGAGCGCCATAGCTCATGGCGGAAAAGATAAAAGGGTACTCAAGCTTGAGCTGGGGGGACAGTTTAGTGGCCAGCTTCACCTTGCCGGTTGCTTTGTCCTTCACCACCTCGACAGCGTGGGGTTTCTTCCCGAGGTATGTCCTGAGTTCCATCGGTTCACGGAGCGGGTCGATGGAGGGATTGGTCACCTGGGAAGCATCGAGGAGAAGGTGGTCCCAGTAGATGGGATACTTGGCAGGATTACCCATAGCTGCCAACAGGATCCCCCCGGTATCGGCCTGGGCGTAAAGGTTGCGGATATGGGCACCTGACCATGACGCATTTGCCTTGAAACTTTCCTCGTTGGACCTGATGGTTATGGCTCCGGTCGGACAGAGGGACGAGCAGCGACGACAGCCGATACAAAGGCTGTTATCCTCTATCAGGACATCTTCGCCGGCGAGGTAGGCATGGACATCATAGGCGCACTGCCTTACACAGACCTTGCAGCGAATACACTTCGCATCTGCCCGGTCGATAAGAAACTCGTTGAACGATTCGTTGACACTTTTGTAGAGCACCTTGCAACCTCCGTATGCACCGCGGGAATCGCACCCGCACTGCTGACAAATCCACGTGATCTCCTAGTGCGATTTATGTGCCACAATGAAGATATTGATCCGACTGCCGTATAACTAGCCGTAAATACGAGTCATTTTATTGACAACCAAAACCTTTTACATACAAATATTCACAGCACGTCTTCCCTGTGGCCACAAAAGCAGCTTAATGAGTACTCAGGAAACTCACCACCACACACTAAAACTACACACGTCAGCGCAAACTGGTTTCTGACGCACAAATCAGCACGGGTGGAGGAGATATCGTCAACGGGAAGAAAACGTGGGGGGTAGGTTGTTATGAGGGAAGGAACTCAAAGAGAGAACATAGTGTACAATCGGTCAGTCAGCAGAAGGCGGATCAGGGACTGCCTGATTGCACCGACTACAAAGTCAAAGCAGTCACAACAACCCGGCGACCCGGTTCAGATCGGCCAGAAGTTGTTCGATGTCAACTTTGTGGACACCTGCACCATGTGCAAGTTCCTCGAAGTCGGCAATCTGGCAATCGCTGCAATCAAGGCCGAAACGTTCGAATATCTCCAGAGTCTTCGGGTAGCGGCGCATTATGTCGCCGATGGTCATATCTTTCGTGATCATAGTAACTCCATGCTGCAAAGGCGGGGAGCCTAATCCCCCGCCTTTGCTTATGCTCTTACCTGGTTACTTCACGCCTCTTCGATGCGATCCATCCCCGTCCTGACGTTAAGCAGGAGGGTCATGCGAGATCCTGTACCCCTTGGTAGATGAGATCGAACAGTTCAGAGATATCCTTCTCCTCAAGGCAGGAGAAGGCAATCCGCAGGTCGGTCTTGCCGATGGAAATGCCACCGACGCCGTATTTTTCAAGGATGTGGACCCGCAGTTTCTCGGCATCGACGGTCTTCAACTTGAGACACATGAAGTAGCCGGAGTTGAACGGGTAGTAAGTCCAGGCGGAATCGTACTTGCCGCTATTGAGGACTTCCTTGACCTTGAGAGCGCGGCCTTTCAGCACCTGGAACTTCTCCTCCTTCTGTTCGAGGAATTTCGGGGAGCGAAGCGCCTCGATGGCGAAGGTCTGGGAAGGGTGGGGGCAGTTGGAGATCCGTGCACGGATGATCCCCATAGCCTTCTTCTCCAGAGCGGTCATGACCCGGGCGTTCTCGAAGCTGTTGCCGTCGGCAAAAGTGATGAAGCCAGTCCGGAAGCCCCAGACGAACTCCTCCTTGGTGGCGCCGTCGAGCTTGACCGCCAGGATGCGCGGGTGGATGTTGGCGAGCTTGCCGAAGAGCGACTCCTTCAGGCTGTCCTCGTAAAAGAGGCCGAAGTAAGCGTCGTCGGTGACGGCGACGACGTTGCAGCCGCCCTCGGCTACTTCCTTGATGGCGGCAACAATGGCATCACCTTCGGCGACAGTCGGGGTGTAGCCGCTCGGGTTGTTGGGGAAGTTCAGGATGACGATGGCTTTCCCCTTTTCCTCGGCACTGTTTTTCAGCTCGGCCTTGAATGCGTCGACGTCAAAGCCGCCAGCCACGGTGAAGGTCGGGAATTTTCGCATGACGGCACCGGAGCAGGTGCCGAAGGTCAGGTTGTAGTTCCCCCAGAGCATGTCCGGCAGGATCACGTGGTCACCAGCGTCCACGAACATGTCGGCAACGATTGAGAGGCCGTGGGTGAGGGCGTTGGTGACGATCGGGTTGCTGAAATGTTTCCCCTGCTGGCTCGGATTCTCCCGCAGCTGCTTCTCCCGCCAGAGGGCGCGCAGTTCCGGCTTGCCGGCCGGCGGCGCATAGGGGTAGATGTCCTTCGGGTCGAAGGCGGTGAGCTTGTCCTGGATGCACTGGAGGTACATCGGGCCGCCTTTTTCGGTGGCGATCCCTATGGTGGCGTTGAATTTGTGGGCCTTTTCCTTGGCTTCGGCCGACTGGGTCAGAATTCCCTTGGGGAAGAAAAGGTTCTTGCCCAGATCGGACAGCATATCCAGAACATAAGGGTTGCTTTGGGTGAGCATTTCGTTAAGTTCTACGGCTAACGGATTCATGCGGGTCTCCTTGTTATGGGTGATTATGAAGAAAACTTGTTGATAAGGGCTTGTTTGACGAGCGGCGGCACCAGTCCGTCCACCGGACCGTTCAGTGAACTCACTTCCTTGACGATAGACGACGAAAGATAACTGTAGGGAACCGAGGTCATCATGAATAGCGTTTCCACATCCTGGGTGATGCTCCGGTTCATCTGGGCGATCTGGAATTCGTATTCGAAGTCCGACACCGCCCGCAACCCCCTGATGATGACCGTTGCCTGCTGGGCGCGAACGTAGTCTACCAGAAGGCCGTCGAAGGTGTCAACCTTGGCCCGGTCATTCCCCTTCAGCACCTCCCTGATGAGACCGATCCGTTCATCGATGGTAAAGAGGGCATTTTTGGTGGAATTTTTCGCCACGGCAATCACCACGCTGTCGAAAATTTTCAGGCCGCGGTTGATGATGTCCAGATGGCCGAAGGTTATGGGATCAAAGGAACCGGGGTAAACGGCAATTTTTAACGGCATGCGCGACCTTTTCCGTACGATGTGATTATACGTCCCTTACCGGAACCAGAGCTATTCCACGAGGGAATAGAACAGCAATGCGGTATCGCCATAGATGCGTCTGTCGAACTGAACAAGGGTACCGTAAGCATCAGGGACCTCTTCCCTGCCTGACACTTCGGCCATTACCACACTGCCGGCATGGAGCAGACTCGAGCCGGCCAGATACCGTAACGTTTTTTCCGCAAGACCCTGAGCGTAAGGAGGATCAAGAAACACCAGATCGAACGCCTCACCCTCCTTTTCAAGTATTCCAAGGGCAACCAGAGCTTCCCGTTCAACAATGCGCCCCAGTGCCTCAAGGCCGACGAGGGTGAGGTTTTTCCTGATGAGCAAAGTGGAATCCCGATGACTGTCCACAAAAACCGCGACGCCGGCACCCCTGCTGAGCGACTCGATACCGAGATTGCCGGTACCCGCGAAGATATCGAGCACCCGGCAGCCGGGAAAATCGACCAGGCCCGCCAGGATATTGAAGAGTGATTCCTTCACACGGTCGGCGGTGGGACGTACCCGTTGATTCGTCGGTGCTAACAGCCGGCGCCCCCGGGCAGAGCCGCTTATGATGCGCATTGCCCGTGTCCAAGAAGTCGTTCAAGCTTGCCGGCGCTCCCGGCGGAACGGAATGCCGTTATAAACTCTTTCGCTTCCCGATACGCCATATCCTGTATCTGTCGGGCATTTTCCTCCGGAATGGCATCGATCTCCGTCTTGAAGACACGGGTCGCATACTTGATATCCTGTCGATTCTCCTTTGCCCAGTGGCGCATGGCATCCATGAGATCGAGCGGCAGCCCTGCATGGGCGACATTCTGCCAAAGGGTGCCAATATTCCCCTTGCGAATCCCGTATTCGGCAAGCTTTCCCACGATCCGCAATGGGGTGCCGGTGATGCCGTGCTGCACCAGGCCGGCAAGACCGGCGGCAACGGCTGCGGCGTAGATCTCCCTGGTCCGATCCAGGTCAATCTTCACCATCTGCCCGTCAAGATAGTTGCCGGTCTTTGAACCATTATCAATGGCGAGAAGTTGGGGGCACACACCCTTTGAAGCAATGGTAGCCAGAAACTCCCGTGCCTCCTCGACTGTAGTCAGATTAGAGTCGCTCCCGACCGGGCGAACTTCTCCCAACTCTACCTCGAGGCCAAAACCGGCATCGCACACCGGGCCGGCAAGACGTGTAACAATATCGATGTTGGCAGCAAGAGGATTGAATGAGGCATCAATGGCAAAGGAAGTGAAGCCTGCTGCCATCTGGACTGCCAGAAGACGCTCAGCATCCGCAAATTCTGCGGCATCGCTGTTTTTAACCGTAATATGGTCGCCATGCAGTATGAACGGCTTGGTGAAGCCGCAGCGTTCGGCATACTCCACCACAGTGGCAAAATACAGATCAGGTGTTTGGCCGGTATAGCCGCCATCCACCCCTCCTTCGGTCCTGGTCAGCTCGAAGGCGACAACGGCATCGAGTTCCTCGGCAGCATGCAATATACCGGGAATAACGTGCTTTATCCGTGCATTGCACGCCATGATGATCAGCTGTTCCCCTGCAAGAGAAGTGAACACATCGCGGCCGTTGAGCAGACATACGCCGCTTTTCGCGCCAAGCTTATGCCTGATACTGTCGGGAACCCGCTCCAGCAATTGTTTTGTCATTGTATGTATACCGTGGTAGAATCCGTTAATTAGTTCTTAGAAAGGTTTTAAATTTACCATGCTGGTTGAAATCGAGTCAAGCAATCTTTGTAGTTGACACCCCCGGCAGAGCAGGTTTAAATACGACGTCACATGGTGAGGACCCATCCCTAACAGCAGGAGATCCTGAGTATTTACCCCCCCAAGGAAGACACCCATGAACTCAACCACCCCCTCGGAACGACCCGACCTGGCTCCCTACGCTGCCCGGAGCTCCCAATCGTTAGGGAGAAAGTACCCGGAAGAACTGCGCGATGACCGGCCGGCCTTTGAGCGCGACCGGGACCGCATAATTCACTGCGCCGCCTTCCGGCGTCTGGAATACAAGACCCAGGTCTTCGTTAATCACGAGGGGGATTACTACCGGACCCGACTTACCCATTCACTGGAAGTGGCCCAGATCGGCAAGGCTATTGCGCGCAGGCTCAAACTCAACGAGGAACTGACCGAAGCAATGGCCCTTGCCCACGACCTGGGGCATACCCCCTTCGGTCATACCGGCGAAGAAGTCCTCAATCGCCTCATGAAATGCCATGGCGGTTTTGAGCACAATCTCCAGTCCCTGCGGGTCGTGGACGAACTTGAGGAAAAATATCCCGGTTTCAACGGCCTCAACCTCTCCTGGGAAGTGCGAGAGGGGATCATCAAGCACTCATCCCCTTACGACCGCCCCGTGGAGATCATTGCCGACTTCAATCCGGGCGTGGTGCCGACAATAGAGGCGCAACTCATCAATTTTGCCGACGAGATCGCCTATAATAACCACGACATCGACGACGGTCTGAAATCCGGCTACATCACCCTCGAACAACTGCAGCAGGTGGAGTTATGGCAGGAGGTTTACGGCACCGTCTGCGCCAGGTACCCGTCGACCGACGCCGAGCGGAAAAAGTACCAGACCATCAGCGCCCTCATCGGCATCTTCATAAACGATCTCACAGCCACCACCCTAGCCACGATTGCAGAATACGACATCGGGAGCCTCGACGAGCTGAGATGCGTGAACCGGCCGGTGGTAAGCCTGAGCTCCGAACTTGCCCGGAAGAACAAGGAGCTGAAACGCTTCCTGTTGGAAAACCTCTATCGTCACTACAAAGTCGAGCGGATGAGGGTCAAGGCGGAACGTTATCTTTCGAATCTGTTCGAGGCATACCTCAACCACCCCACCCTTCTACCCCGCAAATACCTGCATAAAATGGATGGTGCAGGGCGGGAACGGGTCATCTGTGACTACATCGCGGGAATGACCGACCGCTATGCCCTTGACGAGTTCAAGCGCCTGTTTGAACCCTATGAGCGCGTTTGACGGACCTTTGCCAATCCTCTATCACGGCTCACTCAATCCTTCCAGTGGATCGCCCCCACCGGACAGCCATCGACGCACTCCTGTATCTTCTCTTCCGGCGCCCCAGTCGGATTGTACGCTTCCGATTTATCCCCCTCGAAACGGAACACTTCCGGCAATAACGACACGCAGAGCCCGCAGCTGATACATTCATCTCGATCCACCCAGACAATCCTTGCCATATATCGTAACTCCTCTCGTTCTTGTATTCATCCTCTGACTCTCTTAGATACTACCATGCCACGCATATCCTCAACGGCACAGCCTGGCTACCCTGCCATAAAAAACTTGACTTCAACCATTAAGATACGTTATTTGATTCATGAGAAAGTTCAGGACTGTTGGATACACGATAATACTAAACCACCCGCGAGGGTGGGACGGAAAGCCTACAGGGTCTCACGAAGACAGCCGGGTTGCCGAAATATCTTCTACAGATATACACCGGCAATGCGGCTTTTTCAATTTTACCGCTGCCCCTGTTCCGGCAGAATCGGGAACAACTCTACCCAGGAGGTCATCAGTTATGAAACGCACCCTGTTCACCCTTACCCTGGCATTCTCCCTTGCCACCAGTGCCGCCTTCGGTGCCAATGTCGGCTTCGACATCAACATTCACAGCGGCGACCCGGTGCCACCTCCTCCACCAGTCTACGCTCCTCCGCCGGTCTATGCTCCCCCGCCACCTGTCTACGCCCCTCCTGCTCCGCCACGGATCATCATCCAGCAACCGCCAGTGTTTCTCGAACCCCCTGAACTCGGCTTTCACGTTGCTGTTGACATTCCCTACGACATGGTTTACGTCTCCGGTCGATACTACCTCTTCAACGATGGTGCATGGTATCGCGGGACCAATTATAACGGCCCGTGGGTTGTGGTGCCTGAGCGCAGGCTCCCTCCCGGTCTCCGCAAATACCGCTATGAACAGATCCGCCACTACCGGGATGTGGAGTACGATCACTACCGTGATGACCGTGAACACTACCGGGGGAAATACTTTCGTCCCGACAAGACCTGGAAGAAAAACCGCAAGGAAGATTGGAAGGAAGAAAAAAAGAGGGAAAAGGAAGAACGAAAGAGAAACAAGCACGACAGACATGACGACTAGAAACCGGTTCGTGTCTGTCTCTTCTGATAGGGGCGCCCTTTCCGGGCGTCCCTATTTTTTACCCGAGGGAAGTTCAAGTTTCGGTTCCATTGCCGGTCGATAGAGAAGGACGGTCCGCCCCAGTACCTGGGCTACCTGCGCACCGCACGTAGTCGCCAGTTCCTCCGCAACTTCGTGACGATCAAGAAGGCAACTTTCGAGGATCTTGATCTTGACCAGTTCGTGAGAAGACAGCGCTTCGTCAGTTTGCTGCACAAGCGCAGCATTTACTTCGTTTTTTCCGACAGTTACAACGGGCTTGAGTCCATGCCCGAGCCCCCTGAGAAATCTTTTCTGCTTACCGGTCAATTCCATGCGTCTCGCTTTCGTGTCGTGGTGTGTTACGTTCTTTCATCATGTCGTCTTCTAATTGATAAATCCGTCCAGTTCATAGTTTACGCTGAGGCCGCTCTCCTTCTTCACGAAGTTACCGAGCCTTCCGGCACTTTCCTCCACCAGCATATCCAGAAGTATCTTTTTCTTTTTGGTCGGCTTTATGACCTGAGGTTCGCCCTTCAGGCCGGCCAGACGTCCCGCTTCGGCAACGGCATCCTCAAGATTCCCGAGCTTGTCCACAAGCTTCAGCTCCTTTGCCTGCTCGCCGGTATAGATACGGCCATCAGCCAGGTTTTTCACTTCATCGACAGGGAGCTTTCTCCCCTCGGCAACAGCCTTTACAAACTGGCCATAGGTGCTGTCGATCACTCCCTGCAGCATTGCCCGTTCCTTCTCGGTCATGGGACGTGCCGGTGAACCTATATCCTTGAATTCACCGCTTTTTATAGTTTGGGCCTTCACCCCAATTTTATTCATGAGCCCTTCCATGGTGGCGAATTTCATAAGTACCCCGATACTGCCGGTAATGGTTCCAGGGTTGGCATATATCACCGAAGCGGGTGCGGCAATATAATATCCTCCCGATGCAGCAACGCTCCCCATGGAGACAACCACCTTTTTTTGCGCGGCAAGCTTTTTTATCTCTTCGTATATTTCCTGAGAAGGGCCCACTCCGCCGCCAGGAGACTCAATCCGCAGGACCACCGCCTTCACGTTGGTATCCTCTTTCAACTCCCGTACCTGCCGTATGGTTTCCTGGGATTCCAGGATGGGCCCCCTGACTTCCAGAAGACCGACCCCTCCTCCCGTCACAAATCGCCCCTTTTCCCCCAGCAGTACGGATGCAATATACACCGAGGCACCAAAAAGGAGGATCATGCAGAGCGGTACGGCGATCCACACCCATATCCATTTATTTTTCATGTGGGCTCCATTTTTTCATCAATTCACCATTGAACACAGTTAATCGAACACTGAATACCCGGTAATAGTACCACAGGCCACACGAATCGGCTTGACGGCTGAACGCCGTTTACCTATGCTAGCCCGATGAGAATACTCGTAATTTCCGACACCCATGGCAACTACCCGTCAGCAGTCAGGGCCATTGACCAGGCCGGACAGTCCGACCACATCATCCACCTGGGGGATGTTGCCGATGACGCAACCGCGATGGAGCACGCGCTGGGAAAGAGTGTGATAAAGGTGGCCGGCAACTGCGACCCGACATCCACAGTCCCGAAAGAACTCTGTATTTCGTTTGCCGGCAGGAACATCTTCATTACCCATGGCGACAGTTACAATGTCAAAAGCGGGCTATCCCAACTCCGAAAGAAAGCCCGCAGCACAAAGTCCCACGTTGTACTCTACGGCCACACCCACATGGCCGATATAACCCGTAGTGAAGGTATTTTGTTCGTCAACCCCGGATCACTTGCCGAAGCATGCACCACGAAAAGTTTTGCCCGACTCATTATTAGCGGCAACCGCATATCCGCTGAAATTGTCTCCGTAGAGTGACAGCAGGCCTGTCAGCAGCCACAGCCGCAATTGTGGCAGACACGGCGGTTTTCCTCATCAGGTGCAATGGTTTCAGGAGCGAAAGCCAGACGATTTATAGCCCGCTTGATGTCCTCGTAAACATCCAGGTTCGGGCTCTTCCCTATGACATGCCCGACGCAGATACTGGCAAAACCGTCAGCAGGAGAGGAGATGCGCACCGCGTTCAGCAGATCGGCATAGCTGTTAATGTCGATCGTTACGTCGTGATTATGGGCCACAGACAGATCTATGCCGAATCTTGCGAGATCATCAGCCAGTTCCACGAAAAAAAGATCAAACCTGTGCCCTGAGAATTCGACCTGCCAATCCGGTCGCAAGTGTTTTTGCCGGTAAAACGTCACCACCATTTTTTTCGCCATTTTGTTTTCTCTCCACGAATAGCCGCAGAACTCCCCGCTTCAACTTCCGGCCTTGCGCTGCAAGGAACTGAAGATCATGTCGAGCACTGCCTTCTGTTTCACTTCATACTTGTTGAGTACGGCAAGACAGGACCCCATGGGGAAGCGTTCATGGAGATACTCCGCATCCCGACCGGAAAGAATCACTATCCGGTTTTTATCGATCCCCGATTCGGTTGCAAACCTGAAAATCTTGTTACCGTCCAGATAGGGCATTTCGAGATCCACCAGTAACAGGGCCAGCCCCCCCCGTTTCATGGCAGGAAGAGCCAGAAGCGGATTGGTGCAGGTTTCGACCTGCAATAATGGATAGTATTGATGAATGTAACCGCTCAGCACATCGGTAAACATTTTATCATCGTCGATTATAAGAATCTTCCCCATCAACTCCTCGTCAACCTGCTCTTCAGGCATCCTGACTGTTCAGGACAGATTATCTGTAACTATCCGTTATCACTTAAGGACCCTTGTTGCCAGGCTCAGGGCCTGGAAATTTACATGAAGGTCAAGAATCCTGGCCGTACGCAGGTTGATAACGAGATCGACCTTGTGCGGGGTAAGAATAGGCAACTGGGACGCCTTCCTGCCGCCAAGTATCTTTGCCGCGTAGTCGCCGGCAATCTGCCCCTGTTCAGCCGTATTGACCTCAAGGGCAACAAGTGCCCCCTTGTCGGAGGCATCGGGCATCTGGGAAATAACCGGGACCTTTTGAGCGCTGGCACGGTGGACAATCTTTTCGAAACTACGGCAGACGAGGGAACTTTCAGCCACGTATATGCTGTCAACTTGGGTCAGGAGGGAATTCAGCGCCGCATCGAGGCCTGCCTGGGAAGAAACACTGGACTCCACTACGGTAAAACCCTGCTGCGAGGCTACCCGCTTCAACTCTTTCAACTGAACGACTGAACCGACTTCACGGGAATTATAAAGTACTCCCATTGTCTTGACCGGCCTGATATCCATAAGCGCCTTCACAAGGGTTACCATAGGGACCTTGGAGCTGACCCCAGTCATGTTCCGACCGGTCGTGGTAAGACTCCGGGTAATGCCGGCTTCAACAGGACCGTACACATCCACAAAGAGGATTGGAGCCTCTTCCACTTCCCGCATGGCAGTCTGGGTGGCAGGTGCCCCATAGGAAACAATCAGATCGGCACCGATTGCATTAAACTTTCTGATAGTGTTCGCCCAAGAGATGGGATCCGGATTGGGACTCTGCAGGATAATATCCACATTGCGCTGGTCATACCCCTTCTGGGCAAGAGTTTTGATAAATGCACGATGGGCGTCCCGGTAACGGGAAAGATCGCTGGTTAATATAGCAGCGACAAGCTTTTCCGCAGCAAAGGCCGGCAACGACATCATGCTGATAACAGCTATAACAATGAGTATGCGAACAAGCATGCCTGGCATCCTAAACATCACCATTTTGCGCCCACCAGGGCCGTAACGATCTGCACAGTCCCATCGTACAACGACGAATACCTGTCATCATAATCCCGGTAGGAATATTCGACAGAGCAGGTCAGGTTCTTGCTGAAGCTGTAATCCGCCCTGGCAGCAACAGAACTCTCCACGAGCTTGATCTTGCTCCCGTCACGCACGCCGAGAGTGCTTTCCGTGGGACTGAGTGACATGAAGATCGGGTCAAAATCAGCACGGGAATGAATCTGTTGCAGGACAAGGGAAAGATCCAGCCTGTCATTGTAACGATAAGTTGAATTCACCGAAAACATCTGCGACTGATTGGTATCCGTGGCACCGACGTTACTACCCGGTTGCGTCCCTGAGAACAGCACAGTCTGGTCAGCCTTCCACCGGAGCAGACTGTAGCTCGCGGTCAGTGTGAGCCTGTCAAGGGGGGAAACCCAGACACTGGCAGTGGCATTGTTTACCCGCTTCTGCAGCGGCATCGCATACGTCACCGAAGGGTTGAAAAGGGAGAGTGTCGTTATGGACTTGGAATCATTGTTCTCCCGCGTAACGCGATAGTAAGCGGTAGCCCCCCACCGCGACTGGTATGCGTATGTGGCGAGCAACTGCCCTTCATGTTTCTTGTCGAAAGAATTGCCATAGCCAGGATGGTTGGTCGCCGTATAACCATAGAGTGCCTTGAGTCGCAACCCCTTGACGGGACGACTGAGGATGGTGAACGTCCCCCTGTTGACCATGGAGTTCTCCGGAAGCCCTACCGTGGCAGATATACCAGGCCTAACCCAGAATGCCAGATTGTCGCGCTTGGTGAACTCGCCCTTATACTCTCCCTTGAACGTCACCAGAGAGTTGGGCCGCAGAGAAAAGGTCGCCGTAATCACATCCCGGCTTGTGTCAATGGCAGGCCTGACGGCAAGGGGCGTAGCGGCGAATATGCTGGTTATGGTTGCGGGATTGTCACGGTCAACCTCCTGACGTCGGTACTTAAGGGCAGCAGAAAACCACATGCAGGGTGTATAGACGAAATCGCCAGCCACGTTCTGCAAGGTATCGCTTGTTCGATTCGCTCCTCCAATGTCGGTGAGAGAGGAGCGGTTATCGCGTTTACCAATGGTATAGGAGGCAGCACCGACGATCCCTCCGGTCAGAGAGGTATGTATCTTGACCGTATGGGAATAGTAGCGGCTGTCCGGGTCTTCGTTGTGCTGCTGGTAACCGCCAATGCGGGGAATGAATTCATTGGCCGATTCCGGTCGCGAAATAAAAAAGTCGCGGGGAGTATCGGCACGGTTGTCGAACTGCCGGATTTTGAATCCATAAATAATATCCACCGGCCCAAGGTGGGCATCCAACCCCAGGTTACCCTCATGGGTCTGCCGGTCGATCCTCCGTGAGGCTGCATAAACAGTATTATCCACACCAAGCGGTTCGAAAGCGTGGTCGGCAAAGATAAGCTGGGCATTTCCGCTTTTGACCTGACGCCAGTAACCGAGATTAAGATGGATGGGGTAATCGTTCAGTTTATACCGGAACTCCGCCTGGTCCTGTTCGGCACTCAGCCCGTACCTGGCACCGGGGTTCAGGTCCCGGGCAAGATAGTTCGATCCGAACAGACCAGGGGCATCCGGTGTAAAGAGCCGTTCCGCAAACAGGTTATGAAAGAGAGATTCCGTGCGCAGGTGCAACCGGTAAGCCCCTTTGTAATCATAATAGAGGTCGCCGTGGTAATCCTTTTCATTCAGATACATACCTTCCAGGACAAACTTGCTATCCATCCCCAGGGAGTTTATTCCTGCGTTGAAAACAGGACTCGAATGGAGATATTCGAACTGGGCCGCCCTGCCTGCATCTTCGTCAAGAGAGAAAAACCGGTATCCTGCAGAGGCCCCCATTATGGTATGAGTTTCCACCTTGCTCTCGGGAAGGGCTGTATCCACAGACACCGGCTCGACAATTTCACCATTGTCCTCTGCCAGTTGCAGCTCTTCAACCACACTGTCAGAGACTGCAGGCTCGGCAACCTCCGCACGGAGGGATATCGCTGTCACAATCACCAGAAGTGCCGCCAACAAAAGCCTTCGGACAAACTTGATTTGGGCGATCACGCGTAGCTCCTTTGCGAAAAGTTAGGCAACGCCGCTACTGGCGCAGAGTTCCGTTCCCAGTGCCCGCAGGGAAAGGGATATCCGTTCCGTGGACCTGGGAGTGGCAGTCTGTGCAACGGTTGACAAACAGCTGCTTGGCGCCAGCCGAATTGTCCAGGGTATGACCGCCATGGCATTGGAAGCAGAGGGCGGGCATAGCCGCATTCAGAAGATTGTTGACGACCGACCCATGGGGGGTGTGACAGTTGGCACAATTCTCCATGACATCCCCATGTTCGTAGGCAAAGGGGCCCTGTTTCTCCATGTGGCATCGGGTGCAGGTCTCCTTGGGGGTCATCCCCTTCAGGAGCTTATCCTGTACGGAGCCGTGGGGTTCATGGCAGTCTACACAGGCCATTTTCTTTTCACGCAACGGATGGTGGGAAAAAAGCTGATTCTCCGCTTTTACGTCCGGATGACAACCATAACAGAGCGCAGACATCTCGTCCCGGCTCACTTTCTGCTGTGGACCCCGATGTAGTTTGTGACAATCGAAGCAGCTGACGTCGTTCATGGCATGGGAACTGGCATTCCAGTGGGTAAGGCTCGGTGTCGATGCAGCTGAGTGACATTTGAGACAGATGAGCGACTGGGCCTGGGGAGGGAGATTCATAATATCGAGGAAGGTGGCTGTATCACACTTCTTTTTCTGCGCATCATTAAGTTCGGGGTCGTCGTCAAGATTAGCGATGGCGAGGCTCCCGGCACCGTGGCACGACTCACAGTTGACCAAGGGAAGACCTGTTTCGGGCTTGATCTGCTCGCCATGGACACTGTGCTTGAAATCGTCGGCGATTTTGTCGTGGTGGTGGCATTTGGCGACACAGTTGTCTGTCCCCACGTACTCCGCATCCACGCGGCCGACGAGCATCATTTCGTACTGACGGATGGGCATAATCGGCTTGCTGTCCTTGATTGCAGCACACGCAACGGCCAGCATGGGCAGACTGCCGAGCAGTATCAGGCGGGGAAGAATTCGGCGCACGTTCTGATCCTCCTGTCCTTGGAGAGAGGCTTTACCTGCCCCTTGTTCGCAATCGGCAAGGAGCACGGATAACCGGCTGTGCCGTGCAAAGCTTCCAGGTCAATCACCCTTGATCCCCTTGGTGGTAGTGTAGATAAAGGCCTTTACAATAGGGTTCTGGCTCGCCTTGATTTCGGCCGGAGTACCGATCTCGATGATGCGACCGTCATGCATCATGCCGATCCGGTCCGATATGTAAAGGGCGAAGTTCAGGTCATGGGTTACAATGACCGTCGTGTTTTTTGTTGTCTCTTTCAGCTTCAGGATCGTGTTGGCCAGTTCATCGGTGGTAACGGGATCAAGTTCCGCCGTAGGCTCGTCATACAGGATGAGGTCCGGATTCATCGCCAGTGAGCGTGCAATTGCCACCCGTTTCTTCATGCCGCCTGAAAGCTCCGAGGTGCGCAGCTGCTCCGTCCCCTCCAGTCCTACCTTGGCAAGTTTTTCCCTGATGATATCCCTGATTTTGGCTTCCTTGCAGATCCGCTTTTCCCGAAGCCACAGTCCGACGTTCTCCCCCACTGTCAGTGAATTAAAGAGAGCTGATGACTGGAAGACCATACTGTAGCGGTAGTCCCGTTGAGATTCTGCCGGGCTGGCGAACACTGGAACATCGTCTATGAATATCTCGCCGCTATCCGGAGTTTCAAGCTTGACTACATGCTTCAGAAGCACGCTCTTACCGGTACCGGACGGTCCGATTATGGAAAATGTCTCTCCTGAGAATATTTCCAGACTCACATCCTTCAGGACGTGGTTTTTCCCGTAGAACTTGTTCAGATGCTCGATTCTGATACTCACTCCATGGGTATCATCCAGGTTCACCCGGCACTCGCAGCCGTCATCCTGAAAAATCGAGCCAGTGAGACCATGCATCAACTTGTGAAAAACACCACTGTTAAGCATGGCATCATCTTTTAACATCTTCAAAAACATGGACGTTCCTCGACCGAAAAAAGTGGGTGTCAATATAGCAGATGTTCCACCCGGGGAGCAACCCACCCGACGAATGTATCTCTCCTAGAAGAGGTATTTCTGCTTGTTGGTAAAGAAATCCCTGTGCCGGTAAATGTACTGGGTCAGAAGAAGGATAGCCAGTGCCGCAGCAATGTTATTGATAATCAGGGCATCCTGATCAACCTTCTCCCCGACTACCTTTTCCAGTTCAGATGTCGATATAAACGACAGATTGATGATCGTGTTGACGACCTGAAAGAGATTATAGGCTATGAGTAGATACCAGGTTAGAAGCTGACGCTTGAAAACTCCTAGAAAGAGATAAAGACAGATAAGACTGTCCGCCAATATGAGGGCCTTGGCAATAATGCCATTGTGGATCTGGCCAAGAAACGGGAAGGGGTAACCAAAAGTGGACGCACTCAGAAGGAAAAAAAACAGGTAAAGGCCGGCCAGAAGGGTAAGCCCCAACGGCCGGCGCATCTCATCGTCATGTTCGTCCACAGTGA
Source organism: Geobacter sp. (assembly GCA_003574885.1). Classification (GTDB taxonomy): domain Bacteria; phylum Desulfobacterota; class Desulfuromonadia; order Geobacterales; family Geobacteraceae; genus Geomobilimonas. The sequence goes on along the minus strand of PJFC01000002.1, from coordinate 155,525 downwards.
TCATTCCCTGGCCTTGGATCATGATATGACTATCATGAGCATTCTATCAGCAGAGAGACAGCGACACAAGGGAAGATTTACAAAGCGGTAACATTGCGTCTGGTGCCAGGAACATTCCTCTATATCTGGTATTGTGCTCCGTCCCGCATTTTACGGTTTTTTCTTCCGCATGTCGCTGATGGACACACAGACGCATATGACCACCAGCACTCCCCCAATGAAAATCCAGTCTGCAACACTGAAACCGAACATGACACTCCTCACCTATTAGTGTGAATTTCGTCGAGAAGACGACGGGCATCGGCATGCGCCGGATCGATGCTGAGCGCCCCCTGCAGGTATTCCTCCGCATAGTCGGGCATGGACATATCACGGTAACAGATGCCAAGGAAATAGGGTATTTCGGCCAGGGGAAACTCTTCACAAAAGACCCCATCATCCAGAACATCCAGCAGGATGGCTGCAGCCTCCTGCGCCTCCTTGCGTTCCAGACACTCCAGTGCAACCCGTACCGCCTCCAGGTAATCGACAACCGGAATACGCGGGGTCACACCGGCGGTCACACGCTCCAAACGGCTTTTTGATTGGCCGGCGGGAGAATCGCCCTGATTTCGGAGGGCTTCGGACCAATAACGGACGGCATCCTCATAACGCCCCACCAGATAGGAAAACTCCCCCATCTTCTGAAGGATGGCAGCGTCGGCAGGGGCCAGTTCCAGAGCGCGTTTCAGGAACTTTTCCGCCCGAAAGATCGTCACCGTGGCCAGGTGGAGGGCCGACAACATCAGTCCCTTCTCCAGATAGGTGTTCCCGATGGAATACTGCAGTTGAGGATTATCCGGTTCCAACAGGGCGAATATCTTGAGGTAATTGATCTCGCGGTCCAGGTACGCTATGTCCACATCTTTTTTGTCCAGCATGACGATATGGGTGGCAAGCTCGGAAAGATGGTGTGGATAGGCGTCACGGAGTATTTCGGCATAACGGGCGCAGTGAGGGGAATCGGGTGCGGCCCGCAGAATATGATAGACCCCGCGTCCGACCATGTCATAGGTAGGTCCATCACCGTCCATCACGGCAAAATCCTCGTCGAGGAGCGGCAGGGGAACGTCACCACAGGTTATCTGCACGTTACCGTCCAGTCCGCTTATTACCGTTGCGGGTGGCGGCGTGAAATACGTGATTCCCTTGACGGGAGCAGGTTTCATACTGTTCATGGCAGTTACGGCAACTCCTTTTCGTTTTCCCTGTCCGGGAAGGTATTTAGGCCGGCACTCTCGCCGACCATTTTGTAGATTCGCACATCATCCCACGGCTCGTCCATGATGCCGTCGTGAATGGCCCAGCTCCTGCCGCGAACGGTCTTTTCCTGCCCCGGACAACGAAAAGGGGTAGAGCCGTCGAGGCGCAGGGTCAATTCCCCTCCCGGCTGAAACCACCCGTTGATCGCCTCCATGAGACGCCGTCCTGTCAGGTAGTCAAACCCGAACTTTTCGTAGCGGACAGCATTGTCGTAGGTGAGGGGCTCAGCCACGATCATCTCCATCCCGAGGGAGTCCACGAATCGCTCGAAAAGGGTGAAGAATTCCCCGAACATCCTTAATCCCCGCCTGGTCTGATTGGGGAAAAGCCCCGCCGCCATGGATCGCACTTCCTCGGCGAGGTTACGTCCATGGGTGGCAAAATAATTGTTCTGTCCGGCACTGTCCATATCCACGTCGAAGCGAGGGGCTCGAGGGTCGGTTATGATGCAGAAAGCCAGATCCATCTGCCGGTAATGGGTCTCGGTAATATCGAGGAAGAAGACAGCATCCCTATCGTCGGGATGGAGCCGAACCTCCATGCGCATAAGACCAAGTCCTGCCGGGGCAATAACCTTCAGCTTCTCCCCTCCGTCCCGTCCACGGAACGTCCGGGGGGAGATGGCAAACAACTCAAACAGGCGTGGAGGAATGAGCCCGCCATAAATGCGGTTCTTTTCCTCCTTCGGAAGCGCATTGACATCCCTCAGGCTGAACAGGGGGCGACCATCTGCGCTTGTCAGCTGCGCATTGCCGGAGAGCTTAGCCACGGCTGCCGATTATGACGGGAAAAATCTTCGCGCGGATAGCGGCAATGCTCTTTTCCACCGCGTCGAGGGCCCGGTTACGATCATCCTCAGGGGACCAGTGCATGGCATCGAGGAGCATCCGGTTCGCGTATCCCATGGGAGCAATGAGCTTCATAAAGGAAGCGGGAAGGCGGGGGGAGAGATCGACACCGTTCATGCACCCCCAGGCAATGGTCCAGGCCCGTGCCACGTTGATCATGTCATACCCTCCCCCTCCCAGTGCCACCCAGGGAATCCGCAACGCCTTGAGCTTCCGCATGATGTAGGAATAGCTGTGGGTCGTTATTTCAAGCTGTGTCAGGGGGTCGGTACGGAACGTATCCGCACCGATCTGGGTGACGAGCACGTCAGGGTCGTAGGCTGCGATGAGGGGAAAGGCCACCTCATCGAACGCCTTCATGAACAGGGCGTCATCCGTATGCTGGAGAAGGGGCACATTGACGGCGTACCCTTTCCCCTTCCCCGTCCCTGTCTCGTTCTCGAAACCGGTCCCCGGAAAGAAATAGATCCCGCTCTCGTGGAGTGAGATGGTAAGGACCCTGTCGGTGTCGTAAAAGGCTTCCTGGACACCGTCCCCGTGATGGGCATCGATATCCAGGTAGACTACCCGCTTCCCCCCGGCAATGAGCCTGTTGATGGCCACCACCGCGTCGTTCACGTAGGAAAAGCCCGACGCCCTGCTTCGGTGTGCGTGGTGCCATCCCCCCGCCAGGTTGAACGCGCAGTCAAATCCTTCCTGGGTAACCAGGCGAACCGCCTCGACGGTTCCGGACGTACCCAGGCACGCCCAGTCGAAAAAACCGGGGAAGACAGGATTTTCCACGTCCCCCAGACCATACCGGAAATCGGCCCGTGGTTCAACGGCAGTATTGAATTCCTTGAGCCGCGCCAGATAATCCGGGGAATGGAAGGTGAGGAGATCTGCATCGCTGACGGGCGGGTACTCCTCTACCATCATCCCTGCCCCGTCAGTCAGGCCGTAGGCGCGCATCAGCTCGTACGCAAGGCGGTAACGCTGAACCTTGAACGGGTGGTCCACACCGAAGCAGCAGTTGCTGAAATCCTTGGAATAGATAAGAGCGGTTTTCATCGCGTACATCCATGACAGGTTGAAAACCCTTAATTTACTGAATCTACAACGATACCCGATGAGCGTCAACCCCTATTTCCTCGCCCATGAGCCACTTAATTGAGCAGATATGCCGAACAAACGGGCAACAGGATGGATACCGTCCCCCTGATTCTTGACATGACTCATGAAATATTGACCACTTACAGTTTTGGCAGAGAGGTTGCTTATGACGGATGGGCTTACCCGACGGGGGGTGATTGCCTTATACCAATGGAGGTATGTCTATGGATGCACTGTCAAGGATGACAACGCTGCAAAGCAGTACCGATGTGCTGTTTCTGATGCTGGGTGCGGTCATGGTATTCGCAATGCACGCAGGATTCGCTTTCCTCGAAGTCGGGACGGTCCGCAAGAAGAACCAGGTCAACGCTTTTGTCAAAATCATCACTGACTGGTCGGTTTCCACCATACTTTATTTCATCATCGGATTCCCCCTGGCCTACGGCATCTCGTTCCTCAAACCGGCCGGTGACATAATGGCCAGCCAGGGGTACGACTTGGTCCACTACTTCTTTCTCCTCTGCTTTGCCGCCTGCATACCAGCCATCATCTCCGGTGGAATTGCCGAACGGGCCAAGTTCTGGCCACAGGTAATCGCCGGAGGCATCTTTGCCGCCCTCGTCTACCCGTTGTTCGAATCCCTTATATGGGGGAAAAACGCCTCCATACTCCAGAATTTCTTCAAGTCGGTGGGTGGCGCCGAATTCCATGACTATGCGGGATCGGTGGTTGTCCACTCTATCGGCGGCTGGCTCGCCCTGCCGGCAGTGTTGATCCTCGGCCCGCGCATGGGGCGCTACCTGCGGGGGAAATCCCACCCTATCCCGGTCAGCAATATCCCTTTCCTCGCCCTCGGCTCCTGGATACTGGCAGTGGGCTGGTTCGGCTTCAACGTCATGAGCGCCGGCCATCTGGATAAAATATCGGGACTGGTGGCCGTCAACTCCCTGATGGCCATGGTCGGAGGCATACTGGCAGCCCTCGTGGCAGGAAAGAACGACCCGGGCTTCGTCCATAACGGCGCTCTGGCCGGCCTCATCGCCGTCTGCGCCGGCAGTGACATCATGCACCCCCTCGGTGCATTTCTGACCGGATGCATCGCAGCGGTAATATTCGTCTACGGGTTCCACATCGAGCAGGAAAAACTGCACATCGACGACGTCCTGGGTGTCTGGCCCCTCCACGGCATCATCGGTTCCTGGGGAGGCATCGCGGCAGGAATTTTTGGTCTCAAGGAACTGGGGGGGATGGGAGGAATCTCCTTCGTCTCCCAGCTTCTGGGGACGTTATGTGCTATCCTGTTCGCCCTGGCATGCAGTTTCATCGTCTACGGCCTGCTTTCCAAAACGGTCGGTATCCGCCTTAACGAGGACGAGGAATTCGCCGGCGCAGATCTGTCGATCCACCACATCGGTGCCTACCCTGAGGACCACATCAGGTAAACCTATATCGGCGACCTGACAGCGGCATAAAAACAGCTCAACCCCCAGAGTATTATCTCAGGAAAAAGACCTTCACAGGTCTTTTTCCATTTCCCCCCTTAACAAAAGCCTGGAAATATTTTACATTTGTTTTATACTTCAGCAATGTTAGTATGAACAAGTCAATAAAAGTAAAGGACCTCTTATGGCCGAAAAGAAGCAGTTGGGAGACCTGTTGGTGGAGGCGGGGATTATCACCGTCAAGACTCTTGAGCGAGCACTGGAACGGCAGAAGGGGAGCGGCAAACGTCTCGGCCTCGTGCTGGAAGAGATGGGAGTCATTACCGATGAGGAACTGGTGGACGCCCTGGCCAAGCAGTTCGGTTTCAAGACCGTCAAAGGATTCAGCACTGCAAGTTTCCCCCGGGAACTTCTCGACATGGTTCCGGAGGACCTGGCAGTACAGAAGCAGCTCTTCCCTATCAAGGAAAAAGACGGCATGCTGGCCATTGCGGTCACCGACCCCTTCGACAATGACACCTTCGACTTCATTGCCAAGAAATCAGGGAAGAAAGTCTTTCCGGTTCTGGCAACCCGAAAGGAGGTTGGTGAAGCGCTCAAGAAAAGCTATCTGCTCGGGCAGGTGGCTTCCAATGACAAGATAAGGATTCTCGTGGTCGACGACTCCCAGCCCATCGCCACCATCATCCAGGTGGCCCTGCAGAAGGAGGGATTCGACGTTGACGTCGCCCATGATGGCCTGGAAGGGTTGAAGTTGGCCATGACAACCAAGCCGGACCTTATCATCTGCGATTCAGTAATGCCGCGCATGGATGGCTACGGTCTCATGCGGGCAATCAAGGGAAATCCCGCCATAGAAGATGTCCCCATGATACTTCTCACCTCCAAGGCCTCCGGAGAGGATGAGCAGAAAGCTCTGGAAATTGGGTTCATTGACTTCATCCCCAAGCCGGTCCAGCCGATCAGGGTGGTCTCCCGTGTCAAGCGGGCTCTCGAACTCCTGAAAAAGTACAAATAGAAAAACGGCCGCCGAGATGTCCCCGGCGGCCGTTTTTCTCTTCCAGCTCACCCGCGAAGTTTTGCTACTGCCCGTTCCAGGCGCCGCATGGTCTCCGCTGCACCCAGCACCTCCATGACCTCGTAGATACCCGGTGACGTCGTCCCTCCGCAGAGGGCTATCCGCACCGGCGGGCCAATCTGCCCCATCTTTATCCCCTGCTCTTCACAAAACCCCTTGAAGGTCGCCTCGATCCCATCGTGGGTGAAGGATGAGAGCGTCGCCAGTTTCGCCATGAGCGCTTCGTAGAGAGGCGCCACTTCTGGCTTCAGGAATTTGGCCGCCGCCTGCTCTTCGTACTCGAACTCCCGCCAGTAGTAGAAGGCCGCGCCATCCGCAAGCTCCAGCATGGTCCTCGCACGCTCCTGAAGAGTCTTGACCACCGCCACCAGGTCGGGGCCGGTGGTCGGGTCGATACCCCGTTCCGCAAGAAAGGGGCCGAGCAGCCCGGCAAGCCGGGCGGGGTCGCCGCTCTTGATATAATGTGCGTTGAGCCAGAGGAGCTTGTCCGGATTGAACACCCCTGCAGACCGGCCGACATTTTCGATCGAGAATTTCTCCACCAGTTCGTCCCGGCTGAAGATCTCCTCGTCGCCGTAGCTCCACCCCAACCGCACCAGGTAATTGACCAACGCCTCAGGGAGGAACCCCATATCGCGATAGGCCATGACGCTGGTTGCGCCATGTCGCTTGGAAAGCCGTGTCTTGTCGGCTCCCAGGATCATGGGAACATGGGCAAAGCGGGGGACCGGATAGCCAAGAGCCTCGTAGAGAAGTATCTGGCGGGGAGTATTGTTCACATGGTCGTCACCCCGGATGACGGTGGTGATTGCCATGGAGGCATCGTCGATCACCACCACGAAATTGTAGGTAGGGGTGCCGTCGCTCCGCTGGATAATCAGGTCGTCCAGTTCCTCGTTGTTGAACGATATCCGCCCCTTGATCAGGTCGTCGAAGGCAGTCACACCATCCTGAGGGGCCTTGAAGCGAACCACATACGGCTTGTCCGGCTGCTCCCCGGAAAGCTCCCGACAGGTGCCGTCGTATTTCGGCTTGCGCCCTTCCAGCAGTGCCTTTTCCCGCTTTGCCTCCAGCTCATCTGCGGTGCAATAGCACTTGTAGGCCTTCCCTGCCGCCAAAAGTTTTTCGACATGCTCCTTGTAGAGAGGGAAATTGTCCGACTGGTAGTAAGGCCCCTCGTCCCAGTCGAGCCCCAGCCAGCGCATCCCGTCCAGGATGGCATCCACCGATTCCTGGGTCGAGCGGGCCACGTCCGTATCCTCGATGCGGAGAATAAACTTCCCGCCCTCCTTCCTGGCCAGGAGCCAGTTGAACAGGGCGGTGCGGGCTCCCCCCACATGGAGATAGCCGGTGGGACTGGGGGCGAAACGGAGACGTACTTCGGACATGGGTTACTCCTTTGAATGAACAGACGCTGCGCGTCGTGAAGCGAACGCCCGCTGTCCACTTGATTTCAAGAATAATTCTTACTTTACAAGACTTACGTTTTCCTCAAACGTGTTTCCTTGGCATGAGGTCACTCGTCTTCATCTTCCTCGACAGGTTTGGTATCGCTGGCAATCCGGTATTCCTCGGAAAACCACCCCCCGAGATCGGCCATCTTGCATCTCTCGGAGCAGAAGGGACGGAACGGATTCCCCGTCCACTCCCCATCCTGCCCACAGCGGGGACATTTCACCGTCTTTGGCATTGCCATAGAGACTTACCTCAAAGAAAAACCCCCAGGCGCCGCGGCATCCGGGGGATATGTTTACTGGTACAGCTAAAGGGAATTTGAAGAGCCGGAAGCGAAGGAGAATTTATACATCCATCGGATGTATAAATCAATACCTTTATGGAGATTGCGCCCTCATGATGCAAGAGTGCCGAACGGCAGCCTCCCCCGTTTTCCCATAAAAGGGAAAGGGGGGGGAAAGGGGCGGAGTCACCGCGCTCAATCGACTGCCGGCGCCGTAGATCTCCGCCCCCATTTTGTCTCTATTTTCAGATATCCCAGTTGTCGATCTTCATGGTTCCTTTTTTAGCAAGGTTCACCTGCATCTTGAAGACACGATCAAGCAGTTGCGGTTCGTGACCGGCCTTTCTCGCCAGACAGTCTTTCTTCGCCATGTCGAAATACTCCTGGAGGAGCGGTTTGTAATCCGGATGGGCGCACTTGTCGATGATGAGCTGGGCACGGCTTTTCGGGTCGAGTCCGCGCAGGTCGGCAAGCCCCTGGTCCGTAACGAGCACGTCAAGGTCATGCTCCGTATGGTCAACATGCGGCACGTGTGGTACGACACAGGTAATCCCGGTCGGATCGGTTTTGGTCGGACGGGCCGCAGGAGTATGCATGATAGAAAGATAGGCATTGCGGAGGAAATCGCCGGAGCCTCCGATGCCGTTGATCATGCGCGTACCACCAACAAGAGTGGAGTTGGCATGGGCATAGATATCAAACTCGACAGGAGTGTTCATGGCGATGCACCCCAGACGACGGATCGGTTCCGGATGGTTGGCAATGGAGAGGGGGCGCATGAGCACCTTGTTGCTGTATTTGTCCCAGTTATCGTAGAAACGCTTGAAACCGTCCACCGAGAAAGAGAGGGACACCGTGGAGGCAAAATCCAGTTTCCCCGAATCGAAGAAATCGAGCATAGTGTCCTGGAGCACCTCGGTCCAGACATTCAGGCCGGAGAACGGTCCCTTGGCCAGGCCGCCGATGACGGCATTAGCAATGGAGCCGACGCCCGACTGAAGCGGCAGCAGGCTTTTCGGCAGACGGCCGTTGTCCACTTCGAACTTGAAGAAATCGACAATGTGGTTGGCAATAGCTTCGGAGGTAGAATCCTGCTCGCTGAAAGAGCGGCCGTTGTCCGGCAGTGTCGATTCTACGATGGCGACGACCTTGTCCGTGTCGATACGGACATAGGGGGAACCGGCCCGGTCGTCTACGCGACTGATGAGGTAAGGCTGCCGATGGGGAGGATTAATCGGCTCAATGATATCGTGCAACCCTTCAAAGCTGGGAATTGACGTGTTCAGCTCAATGATGATCTTGTCGGCAATCTGGACCATCTCGGGCACGGCGCCGCAGGACGCTGTCAGAACCAGTCCGCCGTCCTCGGTAATGGCCGAGCATTCGATGATGGCGATGTCCAGGCGCCCGCCGTTATCCTTGGTGTAGAACCCGTATCCCAGGTCCTGGGCGAACATGGAGAGGTGCTTGTCACCCATCCTGATGCGACCTTCGTTGATGCCTGCCTGGATGTTCTTTCCGGTCTGGTACGGCCAGCGGCGATCGACCATGTCAAGAGATGCCCACCGGTCCTCGGTTTCGACACCAACAGAGGCGCCGATGAACAGGTTGAATCTCAATTTGCCCTGCAGCTGGTTTTTCTCCACATGGTCGGCCAGGGCGATAGGGACCACCTTGGGGTAGCCGGCAGGGGTAAATCCCGACCAGCCGACATTCATCCCGTTCTTGAACAGGGGGATGACCTCCTCGACCTTCACGATTTTGTCGTGAAAGCTGCTTCTCCTGATTCTCTTGTGAATTTCCGACATCTTTCCAAATCCTCCTTCAACGTGGTATCAGCGTACTGAACGCAGATTTTGGCGCGTTACCCCTGCATGAAGAGAGAGGTGGCAACCGTGCTCAATTTTTTATAACAAACGTTCGATTGAAGCGTATACTAACACCGCAAACATGAGTTTGCAATAACATAATCCTTGTAAAATTGATGAATTGAGCGTCGGGCAACTGAACTTGGGCGGGTGGCGGGAGTATCGGGGGATCGGTCAAAAAGCTTGATTTAGAAGCTGATATTGGGTAGCTTTGCAGCTACCTTCACGGAGGGTAATTGAATGGCCAAAAACGACTGCCGGACCAAGTTGATGGAGATCGGAACGCGCCTGTTTGCCGAGCGGGGACTCCACGGCGTCAGTATTCGGGAGCTCTCCCAAGAAGCAGGGGCGAGCATCTCCATGATCTCCTATTATTTCGGAGGGAAGGAGGGGCTTTACTCCGCGGTGCTTCAGGAGCAGTTTGCCTGCTTCGACCAGATCGAAGAGATCAGAAAACAGGGGGCCGAGCCGTTGGATGTGATCGAAGGATACATCCGCTGGACCCTTCAGCGCCACCGGAACAACCCCTACCTTCTGCGATTCTACACGAGCGAACTCACCAATCCGACCCTATGGTTTCACACCATCGTCCAACCGGCTATAGAAAAGATAATCAGGATACTGATTGACGTTCTTGACGATGGCATCCGGCGTCAGCAGTTCCGAAAGGAGCTCCATACCGGCAATGCCGCCCTGGCCCTCGCCGGTATGGCAAATTACTTCTTTCTCAGCACCCTCGCCACCGAAAACCTGGTCAGTCATTCCGCCGAGAACGACGAAGAGCTGATCCGGCAGTACGCTGCCATATTCACCCAAGGCATTCTCGCCTCACCACCGTAGGATGTGTTATAACCCACAGGTCATGCAAACGATTCACCGGCTTCCCACCTTCACCTGGATAACAGTTTCCAGGGTTTCTCCGTTTACGGCCAGATACAAGAGCCCTTCCGTTATGGTTATGGACCAGGCTATGGAGCGCTCCAGCCTGTCTACCAACTGATTGATGAACGCCTGGTCGATGCTGACAACGACGAGATTGGCTACCTTCCCCATCTTGCCCAGATGCTGCTGGTCCCAGACAGCAAGAGCCCTGCCAGACGCCAGCAGTGCAACCCGTTCCGCATGCCGGCTCGCCTTGATGATGCGGTCCGCTTCCGGCAGGCCGACCTCGACCCAGAAGCGGACCCTCCCGTCGGGCCCCTTCACCCACAGGTCCGGTTCGTCGGTAGCGCTGATTCCTTTGGTGAAAGACAACTCCGGTTCATGGAAGAGTGCAAACGCCAGCAACCGGGTGACAAGCCGTTCCGCCGTTTCCGACGGGTGCCGGGCGACCGTTGCCTGCAATGATTCATAGACGCCGCGGTCCACATCGGACAGCTGGATGGAAACCTTGTAAACAGTTGATGGTAATGCCATAGATAAATATATCCTTTCAGTTTCAAATAACACGACCGGTGACAGAAAGAAAGGCCCGTCACCTCATTTTCCATCGTCTAAAATTCAAGGGAAACGCACCTTACTCCACATCCACCTTCCTGATCCCGTCCGGTCGCCAGGCCGGCGAGATAACGAACGACCCCTTCTCCTCGTTGTCCAGCACGCTTCCGTAGGTCACCGTGAAGTTACCGAACCGGTCGTTCACCTCGTCCATGGCCGATGTGGCCAGCACCTTCCGCCGTTCATCCTCGAACAGAGGGAGCTGTTCAGACTGGTAGCTGAGATTCGTAATCCGCACCCCCAGGAGCCGGACCGGTTGACTGATCTCCAGGCTGTCCAGGATGCTGACCGCCTCCCGGAAGATCTCCTCGCTCTGGTTGGTGTATCCCTTCCGGGTCTGCTGCCTGCCGATAGTCGAAAAGTCCGCATAGCGTACCGTCAGGTGTACCGTCTTGCCGGCCACCCCATAACGCCTTGCCCTGCGCCCCACCATCTCGGAAAGCTGAAGTAAATATTTACATATGTCATTATGTAAAGATATATCCCGTTCCAGGGTCATGCTGTGACCGACGCTCTTGACCTCCTCTTCATCCTCGACCGGCATCACGGGGCTGTCATCCACCCCCTTCCCCATCTGCTGCAGCCGCTCGCCGACGATCCCGAACTTCCGTGTCAACCGTTCAACCGGGTAGCGTCCCAGCTCACCACAGGTACGAATCCCCATCAGGAAGAGGTGCTGCTCCACTTTCCTGCCGATGCCGCAGAGATCGCCGACCGGCAACGTCTCCAGGACACGGGGCACGTCATCCGGCCGTATGATGGTCAGCCCGTCCGGCTTCTTCATTTCGCTGGCCAGTTTGGCAAGCAGCTTGTTGGGGGCGATACCTATGGAACAGGTGATGCCGAAGCGTTGCCTGATACGGGCTTTCAGAAGGTAGGCGATCCGCTCGGCCGAACCGAACAGGGCCAGCGAGTGGGTGACGTCGAGCCAGGCCTCGTCGATGGAGAAGACCTCCACCAGGGGGGTATAGTCGCGCATCATCTGCATGATCTGGGTGGAGGTGTGGGTGTACTTACGGTTGTCGCCGATGACGAAGATGACATGCGGGCAGGCCTGCTTCGCCTGCCAGGTGTTCATGCCGGTCTTGACCCCGAAGGCCCGAGCCTCGTAGGAAGCGGTGGTGACGACCGTGCGCCCACGGCCGATGACCGCAATCGGCTTTCCCCGCAGTTCAGGGTTGGACTGCTGCTCAACCGAAGCGAAAAAAGCGTTCATGTCTACGTGCAGGATGAGGCGCTGATTCATGGGATGAACCCAATCGCAAATTTTTGCTTTTCTGACCGGTCACTGCTGTAAATCCGTGCTATTATCATGTCCCTATCCTACCAAAAGCCAGGAGGCCAGCTATTCATGCAGCAGCATATCCCAAGGAAAAAACACATTGCACTCATTGCCCACGACAACATGAAGCGGGATCTTCTGGAGTGGGTTGGACTCAACCGCGACTCTCTCGCAGGGCATGAACTTTATGCCACAGGAACGACGGGAGCCCTTCTGGAAAAAACCCTGGCTCTGCCCGTAACCAAACTGCTGAGTGGTCCCTTGGGCGGGGATCAGCAGATCGGGGCGAAGATCGCCGAAGGGGGGCTTGATTTTGTCATCTTTTTCTGGGATCCGCTGGAATCACAGCCCCATGATCCCGATGTCAAGGCGTTACTACGGATTGCGGTCGTCTGGAACATACCGGTTGCCTGCAACCGGGCAACGGCCGATTTCCTGATCTCTTCTCCTCTCATGTCATCCGACTATGAAAGGATCGTCCCGGATTTCAAAGCGTATCGCGAACGATTGTTGCCGAAATTCTGATTCTTCAAGGGTTGGCAGCAATACCCTCCAGCGACCAGGTCTGTTCGTCGGTATCGAAGATCAGCTCATACAGTCCGCCTTCGTCCCGCACGGCAAAGTGCAGCAACTTCGTATCGCCCTTGCGGTCCTCCCAGGTGTAGGTGGTCTCCAGGATGGTGTGCTTGCGCCGCTCCCAGTCGAACCAGACCGGCTTGATCGAGTGTCCGGGGCCGAAGAGCACGGCCACCCGTATGTGGGAAGTGCGCAGCATCATGGCAGCTAGTCCAGTGAACGATAGATGCCGACCACTTTACCGACTATGGAGACATCGCCGTCGTCGCCACTGATGATGATCGGGGGGTAATTGGGGTTTTCCGGCTGCAGGCGGATACGGCCGTTTTCCCGATAGAAGCGTTTCAGGGTTGCCTCCCCCTCCACCAGGGCAACCACGATATCCCGATTATTCGCCACTTCCTGGGGACGTATCAGCGCCAGGTCCCCTTCGCATATGGAGGCATTGATCATCGAGTCCCCCTTCACCCGCAAAAAGAAGGTACCTCCGGACCGCGCCACGTTGCGGTCGATGGAGTAGTAGCCCTGGATATCCTCCACCGGCGTCTGGGGCATACCGGCCCGTACCGTGCCGACAATGGGAAGATAATGTGCCAGGGGCTCATCTCCGTGGTACAATTGCTCTTCCTGCCCGGGATAGGCTATGCCGTTGTTGAGCCTGATCCCCCGGGAACTCCCGGGGGAACGTTCGATAGCCCCTTTCTTCTCCAGCGCTGCCATGTGCCGCTGGATTCCGAAGAGGTTCCTGACCCCCAGGCCGTCCGCAATCTCCCGCATTGAGGGGGGATAGCCAAATCGGTGCTGGTATGCAGCGATAAAGTCGAGGACCTGTCGTTGGCGGGGGGTTATGTCTTCCATGGTCTATTCTCCGACATAGTGTATATTTGTACACTACACCGGAGGAGGCTTGATGTCAACGGGGAGATTTCCTGGCGAGCGGCATTCATCCCAGCACAGGTCGCCGTAAGCAAAGAGATCGGTGGGGATGAGGGATATAATGCCCGAAACGGTCACTGTTCTTGATCAATGTCCATAACAATATTATTCGATACCAGGGACACAAATGAGGTCAACTATGGATTATACAGATTATATTTACATTGCCAGCTGCGTATTCACAAAGAATTATCCTGAACTAAGCATGAGAATTCAGGAATACCTGAAGAAACGCTTTAATATGAAGATCATACGGTGTTGCGTACCTGATTATAAAATACAGGAATTTGAAAATAGCATGCCCGAATGTGTCAGGGCAGAATGGAAAAGTCTACCTTCCTATGATAAATTTACTCAAAACAATAGGATGGTATATATATGCCATAATTGTTCTGCTATTTTTCTTGAAACTATGCCGGATGTAAAAATAATTTCACTATGGGAGATTATCCTGGAGGATAAAAAATTTCAGTACCCTGATTATTTTCACGAAAATATAACAGTCCAGGACTGCTGGCGCTCATACGATAATCGTGTTGAACAAGAAGCCGTCCGTACGTTATTGAACAAGATGAACATAGATGTTGTCGAAATGGAGCAAAACTACGACAAAACACAATTCTGCGGAGTATCAATTTATCAGCCTTCACCGAAACGGAATTTGAACCTGGCTCCCAGAAGGTTCATTGAGAACGCAGCAGGTAAATTTATTTCGCGGACTGGGGAAGAAAAAGTGGAGCTTATGCGGAAACATGGTCAGGAAATTATAACTGATAAAGTCGTCGCCTATTGCCATTATTGTGCGGAAGGCCTTCAGCTTGGCGGAAAGGATGTGAAGCATTTGGCTGAATTGCTGTTTCCAGCTGAGAGATAACCAACTTTTGGCGAAGGATCAGTCAATAGGGAGAGCAGCAGGGTATCTAATCCACCAACCAGAGGCATCGGTAACCGTCATCTTGCAAAACTCAAAAGGTTGTCGCATAATCCTTCCTGTTCGTTTATTTATTACATTAAGGGGATGAGAGAATGAAAACGCGACAATTACTGTATGGGATAGTACTTATTCTGGTCATGTTTACGCTGTCTGGTTGTTGTGGTTGGCCTGGTTGGTGGGACAATGCTTTTTGTGGCCATCATGACAACGGGCTTCACCGGGGGCAACGCCACTAGTTAGAGAACAAAAGGATCAGAGCCCTCTCTGAGAATAAAAGACCGGCCTCCGACAAGGGGCCGGTCTTTTGTTGGAGCATGAGGGCGTGACCTCTTTGTCTTAATTCATGCAAAAAAAAGAGGCCGGGCCTCCCCTGACAGGGAACCCGGCTTCGAGAGCAGAATGGCAGCGCAATCACCGTCTAACGTGTGTGCATGTCGATGAACTTTAAGGCAACATTCAAAGACTGTACCCGTACAATCTCGCATGAATATTTGCGAAGGTTCTCTCCGCCAATATAAATTTCGCAATTATCACCAACATGAAGGTTCGGGTGTGTGATGTAGAAACTAACAAGAGCGCCACCGGACGAAATATTCTTTACCATGGCGGGGTAATACAAAAATCCCCGATGCATATTGCATTTTATCTCGCAATATTCCCTATCGTGAATCCTGTGTTCTGACATGTCACACCCTCTCAGCTCACAAAACCTTAAACCTGGCACGTCAGACGAAATATACCATAGTACGAGATAAAATTACAGAAAATTAAAAAAACAACGAATCGGAAACCATTTATGCTGATCAGGCAGCATGGATTGGTGATTCAGAACGATTCAGAACAGCGGAAAGTGGCGGCAAATTGCCTAAACCGTTAATTTATTTTTAAAATGGGAAACTGAATCCGAAAAAACCCATGGATTTCAACTACTGAGGATTATATTACTGGTCAATAACTGCTGAAGTTTGAGAATGGCATTGGAAGCTGATGTGATCGCTTTCCCCGGTTTCTGTCAGGTTTCACTATCAGGCTTCAGTTTCTGCATCAAAGGATCTAAGCGTAGCGTGCTGACTACTGTTCAACCTGTGCGTGCACATGACAGCACTACTCCCCACAAAGGCACAGCATGCCATGGTCAGGACCATCGGCAACCCGGTACCGTTATGAAACATACCCACGAAAGCTCCGGCCGTGGCACCAATCGTGTATTGAATCGTTCCCAGGAGCGCAGAGGCACTCCCGGCTGAAGTCTCAAATGGTGCCAAGGCGAGAGCCGTTATGTTCGGGTAGAGGAGTCCGGTTGTACACAGACAGCTAAACATCAAAATGAGCTGCAGAGTAAAGCCGCCAATACCAGTTGCCACCGCCGCCATCAACAGAACTACAGCCAGCAGGTTAACGGCAAAAGCGCCGCCCAGAATCCGCGTTGCCGAATAATGGCGCAACAGTTTACGGTTCAGCTGCGAAGCACCGATCAGCCCGCTGGCATTGAGCCCGAAGATGATGCCGAAGTGCTGGGGGGAAATCCCGTGCAGCTCGATGAAAAAATGTGGTGCCCCCGCGATGTAAGAGAAATTGAAACCGGCCACAGCTCCCAGCGCAATGGCATAATAAAGATACTGGCGGTTCCTGATGAGACTGCCGTAACAGGTTACCATTTCACGGATACTGTGCTGTATGCGCTTTTCCACAGGCAAAGACTCGGGAAGCCATATCACTGCCGCACAGAATGAGATGACACCGAAAATCCCCAGAAAGGCGAAAATACCACGCCAGCCTGTAAACAAAAGAAGCTGGCCGCCAGCGAGAGGTGCGAGAATCGGAGCCGCTCCCATCACCAGCATAAGGAGGGAAAACATCCGTGCAGCTTCGGCTGTATCGTAAAGATCACGAACGACAGCACGGGAGATGACAATACTGGCGCCACCTCCCAGGGCCATGACGACCCGCCAGAACAGCAGCCCTTCGCCGGAACGGACAAGGGCACACCCGACGGTGGAAACAACATACAGCCCCAACCCGAACAGCAAGGGGAATTTTCTTCCCCAGCGATCCGCCAGCGGGCCATAAAACAGCTGACCGATCGCCGAGCCGAACAAAAAGGCGGACACGGACAGTTGAACTGTCCCGATTGGGACTGAGAGATCCCGGGCTATCTGCGGAAATGACGGCAGGTACATGTCGATGGACATTGAGTTGAAGGCGGTCAATGCACCAAGGACAAGTACCAGTTTCACCGAGCTGATCTGCCCTGCTCCAGTAGTATCATTCATGGTGAGGCTCTCTTCCTGGCAATCATCAAAGCTTCGCTTCCAGCAATTTCAAGTCGATAACGTATCTGAATTTCACGTTGTCTGCAACAACCATCCTGTGGGCTTCGTCCTGATTCGTGGAAAGCAGACACCGCAGAGTGTGAAGCGTAACGCAAAGGGATACAACACAATAACGATTCACCCGTCCAGGAATTGGATATTCTTCCCATAATCGTGACTTCTCTGCGAATCTCTGCATCCTCTGCGGAGCGACTTGACCTTCTTCTTACTCGGATTTGAGCGACGCCATATCGATAGAAAAGCGGTACTTCACATCGGACTTGACCAGTCTCTCGTAGGCTTCGTTCACCTTCTGGATCGGGATGACTTCCACATCGGCGGTGATGGTGTGGTCGCCGCAGAAGTCGAGCATCTCCTGGGTCTCGGCAATGCCGCCGATGATCGACCCGGAAAGGCTGCGACGCCCGAACAGCAGCGCAAAGGCAGAGACGGCAAGCGGCTTCTCCGGCGCACCGACGAGGGTGATGTTGCCGTCCCGGCCGAGCATGTTGATATAGGCGTTGATATCGTGGTCGGCGGCGATGGTGTCGAGGATGAAGGCGAAGCTGCCCGCGTGCCGCTGCATCTCCTCGGCGTTGGTGGAAACGATGACCTCATGGGCGCCCAGACGGAGCGCATCCTCCTTCTTGCCGGGTGAGGTGGTAAAGACCACGACGTGGGCGCCGAAGGCCCGGGCGAACTTGACTCCCATGTGACCCAGGCCACCGAGGCCGACCACACCGACCTTCTTCCCCGTTATGTCCCCCCAGCGGCGGATGGGGGAGTAGGTCGTAATGCCGGCGCAGAGCAGCGGCGCGACTCCGGCAAGGTTGAGGTTGGCGGGTACGCGCAGGACAAAACTCTCATCGACGACGATGCTTTCGGAGTAGCCACCATAGGTGACCCCTCCCAGGTGCTTGTCCGGAGAGTTGAAGGTGAGGGTCTGGTTCGGACACAACTGTTCCAGGCCGTCCTGGCAATTGGGGCAGGTGTGGTCGGAATCGACCAGGCAGCCGACCCCGGCAAGGTCGCCCTGTTTGAACTTCGTGACTGCGGAGCCGACCCTGGTGACCCGGCCGACGATCTCGTGACCGGGGACGCAGGGGTAGACCGTGGGCATGATGCTGTGCCATTCGTCACGGACCGTGTGGAGGTCGGAGTGACAGATGCCACAGAAAAGGATTTCGATCTGCACGTCGCGTTCGGTTGCTTCACGTCGCGGGATCGTGGTGGAGGCCAGCGGCGATGTGGCACTGGCAGCGGAGTAAGCTTTTGCATTGAACATGAAGGTATCCTCCTGTTTGGTCTCTTACAACTGAGGGTGTTGTTCGTCGCTGACCTGACGCGGAATAGTTCAGCGACCGGTCAATTGCTCCAGCTTTTCCGGGTAGCGCGCCCCTTCCACCTTGATCCGGACGGCGGCGCTGTCGATCTCGCGCAGATCGTCGGAGGTGAGTTGGAGCTCAACCGCGCCGATGTTCTCATCCAGGCGCTCCAGCCTGGTGGTGCCAGGGATCGGTACGATCCACGGCTTCTGGGCCAGCAGCCAGGCCAGCGCTATCTGGGCAGGGGTTGCCTTCTTCTGGGCTGCGATTCGGCCTAACAGATCGACCAGGGCCTGATTCGCCTTCATCGCCTCCGGCGTGAACCGTGGCAGGGTAGTCCGGAAGTCGGTACTGTCGAAGGTCGTGTTCGCGTCGATCTTTCCCGTGAGGAATCCCTTCCCCAGCGGGCTGTAGGGGACCAGGCCGATCCCGAGTTCTTCCAGGGTCTGCAGCAGCCCCTCTTCGGGGCGCCTGAACCAGAGCGAGTACTCGTTCTGGACTGCGGCGACAGGTTGGACGGCGTGGGCACGACGAATCGTCTGGACACCGGCCTCGGACAGGCCGAAGTGCTTCACCTTCCCCGCCTGAATCAGTTCCTTAACCGCTCCCGCCACCTCCTCGATCGGCACGTCAGGGTCAACCCGGTGCTGGTAGAACAGATCGATCACATCGGTCCTGAGCCGCTTGAGCGAGGCCTCGGCCACCTCCTTGATGTGCTCCGGCCGGCTGTTCAGGACCGGCCCACTACCCTTCATCGCCCGGGGATCGACACTGGTATCGAAGCCGAACTTGGTGGCGATCACCACCCGGTCGCGTAGCGGCGCCAGCGCCTCACCGACCAGTTCCTCGTTTGTGAACGGGCCGTACACCTCCGCCGTATCAAAGAAGGTGATGCCCCGCTCCACGGCTGTCCGGAGGAGAGAGATCATCTCCTGCTTGTCCTTGGGAGGACCGTACGAAAAGCTCATGCCCATGCATCCGAGCCCGAGGGCCGAAACTTCCAGGCCGGTTTTTCCCAATGTACGTTTTTGCATTGCTGTCTCCTTTATGATGTGTTCTGAATCTACATGCCTAACTTCCGCAGCCACCGGGCAATCCGCGACTGCGCCCTCGCCACGTCCCGGTCCCTGATTGCCAACTCTTCGAGGATGGTGGCATCCGGACATATCCTGGCAATGTCCCGGATGCTCTGTCCCGCGCCGCCCCCGCCGCCCAAGAGATTGCCATCTTCGTCGTGCACTACGAGCGCGGCATCCTTGGCGTACTGCTCGAAAAGCTCGTCACTACCATGCCGATTGCTGACACTTCCAAGCCACTCTTTCCCAGTTTGCGTTTGCATTGGGTTCTCCTATTACCTGTGCAGAATTACCTTGATGATGATTATACAATACTCCAGGAAAAGCACGGGCCGGTAGACCAATCCTGCCCATTTATTGCCTAATCGTACGATGCGCTGGATAATGGATGTAATGAAGGTTTGGTCTGGCAGAATTTAAAGAAGAATGAATAGGGGTAAAATATTGCGAAAACATGCGAGAGTGATGAAAGGGGAAAATTTTGCCCTTTTTGTGATCTCAGCCTACCCTACTAATAACAATTGCGGTAGAACGATCCTGTTAGTTTATTGCCTAATCGTACAGTTCATTGAAAAGTGGTTGTAACGCGAAAAGGGGTTATGTACTATTCAGAGAGGAGGAATGTATGCGAAACGAGGCGAACATCAAAGATAATGACAATAGCAGTATGGACATTGCGCTTGAGGCTTTGAGGATAAGAATTGCCCGATGCACCGAAACAGGGGAGCAGCATACAACCGCAATACCAGGCTTGTCACTGTTCCGGCGGGAGGAGCCGACCGAACCGATCACCGGCATGTACGAACCGAGCATTTGCATGATTGCGCAAGGGGCCAAGCGCGTCCTGCTCGGCGATGACACCTTTGTCTATGATGCGCACCATTACTTGATCACCTCCGTACACTTACCCACGGTCGTGCAGATTATCGAGGCTAGCCGTGAGAAGCCTTACCTGGGGCTCAGATTGAAATTTGATTTACGCGAGATTTCACAACTGATGGCGGACAGCAGCCTTCCCTCCCCGCGTACGCTGCAATCGAGCCGTGGCATGGCGACCGGCGAGGTGACGTTGCCGCTGCTCACCGCCTTTCAACGATTGATTGACCTGCTCGATGAGCAACAGGATATTCCGATCCTTGCGCCGGTAATCCAGCGGGAAATTATCTACCGTTTACTGGTGGGCGATCAAGGGGAGCGTTTACGCCAGATTGCGGCGGCGGGGAGCCAGAGTCATCAGATCGCGAGGGCAATCGATTGGCTGAAGACTAACTTCACGCAACCATTGCGTATTGACGATCTCGCTGCGCAGGCGCGCATGAGCAGTTCAACATTCCATCACCATTTTCGGACCATGACAGCGTTAAGCCCGTTACAGTATCAGAAGCAGCTCCGCCTGCAGGAAGCCAGGCGCCTCATGCTGGCAGAACGTCTGGATGCTGCAAACGCAGCGTTCCAGGTCGGCTACGAGAGTCCGTCCCAGTTCAGTCGCGAATACAGTCGATTATTCGGCGCACCGCCATTGCGGGACATCTCAAATTTGCGTCAAATTGCAGGCAGGGGCGATTCAGACAACCGGATGCTGCAAGAGGTCAACTGAGGGGCCGATCCAGGGGCAATCGGCCAGTCGTGGAGTGGAGCGTGGGGGTCTATTCAGAGGCCAGTATAAATCATGCCCTTTTGCCACATTGATTCCGTAGGAATTCCGGATCTTCTTGCAACAATAGGGACAGTTCTTTTTCGGTTTTTTGTAGTTGTTTGACTACTTACAGATAATCCCGTTAGAATCCAGGTCTGCCTCCGAAAGTTTTACAATAGTTGAGTAACCTTAGCTGTCGACTCCCTCTTGTCTGACGGTCATTGCCAGATTCTGCTGACAAAGAGCGCTCTCCAACACCAGTTCCGCCTGGCTCGCCAGGATTTCCAGCAGGCCGCCGTCGAGCGGCACCGCTTCCCTGCCGCCGAAGTCGCCGTAGATCAGGGCGACGGTTTCCCCCTGTCTCCGCAAGGGAAGGAGGAGTACGAGCGAACGGGAGGGGGGGCCGATCGCTGCAAAGAGATGCTTCCAGACTGTTTCATCCTCGGTCGGCCCGTAGTAGACGTAACCCCACACGATGACGTCGCTCAAAAGCGACGGCCGCGCCAGGGGAATGCGCAGACCCGGCGCCGGTCCCATCCCCCCCATCCTTTCGCCGCCGATGCCGATCCACTTGTCGGCGACCAGTTCCTCATTGTGGACGATCAGAATCAGGGATCGTTCGCATATTCCCGCCACACTTTCAAGGAGGTTGCGGGCTACCGACTTGGTGGGGTCCCGGAGGTTAGCGAGGCGGGTGATGGCGGCTTTGAGCCTGCCGGCGGTGAATGATTCACGCTCGAATGCCGTTGCCATGAGAAAGACCCGGATTGCCGTCAGGAACTGGATGGTGTCCGCCACGTAGGACTCCCGCCGTTCATAAAGTGATGGCCGGGGGAGCACGGCCCGGACGCCGTCACTGTAAGAGTGCAGTGTGAATGTGGCATCACCGGGCGCAACAAGCTGAATGATACCGATATTCGGGTAGTGCACCTGTTTTCGCTGCCGGAGGGAGGAGATCTCCTTCGGAGAAAAACGGCCGTCGGCCTGACGCGGCGCGTCGATGACGAGGATTGGCACATCGTTGCCGGCGAGAGCCTTGACGATTATCAGGTCGAGGTCCTGTTCCTCACTGGCGACGGACACGGTTATCCCGGCAGGTGCACAGACAGCCGTCACGGCATAGCCGATCAACCGGTCGGGGCTAAAAAGGATCATCGAACGGGGCGCCTCTCCTGCCGTCTCCCGGGCGATGCAGAAACCACCGAGAAACGCGGCCAGTTCTTCCCGCTCCTGCGCAGTAACAGATGGTGCGAATTCTTCCAGTTTCTGCCGGTGCAGTGCGGCCGGATCGCATTCCGCCGGCCCCTCTTCTTCAGGAATATCCTTTTCGGCCAGTTCACCGTCGCGCATCTTTTCGTCGAAGATACGGAGGGAGTCCATCAACACCGTTTGCGTATCGACGTTGATTTCCCGGCTGATCCGTTCCGGGTAGTAGCAGTGGTCGTTGGAAACGCCGGAAGAGAGAACCTCCAGGGTAAAGGTCCCTTTTTTCCAGGTAAGTATTTCCAAGACGGTAAGCTCGATCAACTGTTCCAGCCCCCGGTAGGCATCCCCCTCCTTGACGACCCCCCATTCGATCAGCATGACAATCAGGGGCTTGCGTTCCGTCCCGGCCCGGAACTGGGCCTGCAGTGCCCGTGACAGGGTCTCCTGGGAAATAATGTTGAGTTCGACGAGGATCTTGCCGATCCGGACACTGCTGTTCAGGTGATTGGCGCTGACGATACAGCCGTTCTTGAAGACCAGCTGACTTTCCCCCTTGCGACTGGCGACCCGCAGAATGCCTGATTTTTTGGTCGAGTGGAGCAGTTGGATGACGTCGACGATTGGGAAGTGCTCCAGATCTCCGGTGAAAGAAATCGTAGGGGCCCCTCCCCGATAGACCTTTGTGGAGGTCGCCTCAACGAATGCAGCCTTTGGCGCAATGAACTCGGCGATCACGTCAGTCACGATCCCTCCGGCCCCGGTAATGCGCCGAATGCCATGACGGTGGGCACGAGCGCCATCACCAGCCCCTTCGTATAGCTGAAGCTTTTGATCATAGCAATACACTCCTTGAGAAGAATGTAAATTTTACCTGGCTGGCAGAAAATCAATCGGATATAGGATCGTCGTCTTTGGCACCCCATCCTTCGCGCCGAAGTTGAACTTCTTGACCCTCTCGACAATCTGGGCGGAGAACCCGGGTGCATTCATGTTGCTTGATTCCGCACCGCAGGCGGAGACCGCCCCGTTCGGTTCGATCGTGATCCGCAGCACCATCTTACCGCGCAGGGTCGGGTCCTTCCGCAGCTCGGTATTGTAGATGCGGTAGAGCGCCGCCTTGTAACGGTCGAACAGGAGCTGGATCTCTTCGTCGGTCCGGGACGGTTTGCCGCCGCCAGTGAGAGGTTTGGCAGCGTCACCCTTCCCTCCTGCGCCCGCGATGCCGCTCCTGACCTGCGCGGTGCCGTTCCCCCCGCGACCGATGCGGGCGCCGTTCCCCCCGCCTCCCCCACCCCTGCCGATTGCCGCAGTACCAATCCCGCCACTGCCGACATTCCGGCTGAACGCGGCGCCACCTCCTCCGGCCCCTCCGCTTCCGTTCATCGCAACGAGCGAGCGGCTCGCCATAGCCTGCCCTGACTGATTGGCACTGCTGGAGATGCGTGCTTCGGTCCCGAGCTTGGGCACATTCGTCTCGTCGAGTAGGTCCTTGAAGGTCTCCTTGAACGCCAGGACCCCCGTGTTTTGGCTCCTTCTGGGTGCGGCCGACTGTTCCTCCCGCTCCGCCTTGGCCCGTGACGACGCGGCCGCCGGCTGGACAGGCTCGTTTTTAGCGATCTTTTTCTCACCCGCCTTCTCGTCCTTTTTTGCCTCTTTTTTCTCTTCCGCGGCTTTCCTGGCCGGCTCCGGCTTATGTTCCTGCCGGACCATCATCGCCAGACGTTCCGGAATCTGGGCGACGATCGGGCGGACCGCCTTCGGCACGACCACCAGCTGGATGACGACGGCAAGAATGAGGCTGAGGAGCATTGCCATGAGCTGGGTACGGCGAAAGCGATCGTCGGGCCCGACAGACCACGGCATGACCGACTCGTGGGAGACAACGGAAAGCTCCCTCACGATCGCAAACTCGCTGTCGCGCCTCTCGTCCCGATCGTACGCTTCATCAATCTGGTCATACAGATAATCGAGCTCGTCGAGATGCTGGTCTTCCTGCGCCTTGAGATGCGCCTGTCGCTCCAGTATGCCGCTGATTTCCGCGTCGAAGCTGACAATGCGATTCCGTAGCCGTGTCACGTGCCCGGCGGGATCCTTAATCTCCGAAGACTCTCCCCAGAAAAGCTGCCCGGCATCCAGTTCATCCAGACGTTCGAGAAGGTTGCAGACCTCCCGCAGGGAGCCGAAACGGAGACGGTCCGTCGAAAAGGTTTCAAGCTCTGCTTCTACAGCACTTATCTCGGTCTTCAGCACGGTGAGCCTGCCCCGGGCCTTTGCGATCTGCGCATTCAGCGGCGCCAATTCCTGTTGTAGTAATGATGGTGTGTTCACAGTATACTCGCTAGCTGTGCGCCGCCTTCTGGATGACGGCAAGGGAAATCTTCCCGTATCCGGAGGCCGTGCAGCTCGTCATTATTTTTTTAAGGGCAGTGAACGGAATGTTCTTGTCGGCCAGAAGTGTAATTTCCCTGGTCTCGTTTGCCGCAAGCGTCTTTGTGCTGGCATCGTTGGCCATACTGCGCTGGATCTCCGCCAGCCGGTTCGTAACCTCGGGGACCGTCCCGAGGCGATCGTCATAAAGTGCAGTGGTCTTCATCACGGGTTCCCCCTGAATGAGAACCGCATCGGGGGTGACGGAGATGGCGACCGTTCCCCGCGGCTTGGTCTCCACAATCGATTGAGGGAGAGCCAGGTGCTGTTCCGGTATGTCTCCGTTGAACGAATGAAAGAGGAGGAAGAAGACCAGCACCGAAAGGACGTCCAGCATCGGGATCAGGTTCAGTCTGACAAAGTGGTTCTTGTTGTTCCGCTCCATGCGCTTCAAACGTCTGCTTTGTCTCATGGCGCGTCTCCTATGGATATCTTGGGAAAGAGGGGCGTTTTGACGCCACGGACCGTATCCATAACCTGGACCAAATAGTCGTATTCGATCTTCGGTTCCATCAGGACAGTTGCGTCTTCCTTCTCAGGGTACTTCGCCTTCAGTGCGAGAAGCAGGTCGGTCAGCATCTGAAGATCATATTTACCGTCTTTCTTGGGAATGGCGGCCTCTACGGCACGCCCGTTGGCGATTTCCAGCCCCGCTTTGCGGACGACCACCTCGATGGCAAAGTTCGGCTTGGCGGCAGTGGCCCCGCCGGCACTGGTCGGGACGCTCAGGTCCATGATGGTGATGCTCGTAAAGACGGCGGTGATGAGCAGAAAGACCACCAGAACCGTGAAAACGTCCATCATCGGCGTTAGATTCAGGAGCTCCATGATATCCGTCTCGATCGATTCTTTTTTTCTCCTTCGTAGCCTTGCCATTATTCGGCTCCTGTCTATACCTCAGAGTACTGGCGCTTAGAAAAGGTGGAGATCGTATTGAGCGCCTTTACTGATGCCATCTCCAGGCTGTTCACTATTTGGCCGGTGGTCGACGTCAGACGGGCATGGAGGAGCAACAGCGGGATCGCCGTCATCAGCCCGAACGCCGTGCAGTTCATTGCCTCCGAAATGCTGGCCGCCAGCAGTGCCGCCTTTTCGGCCGGGCTCGCACCGGCAACCGCTGCGAAGGCCGAGATAAGTCCCATAATGGTGCCGAGAAGCCCGAACAGGGTGGCGATGTTGGATAGGAGCGCCAGGTAGGGCGTCCGTTTTTCCAGTTGAGGAATGATCTCCATCATCCTCTCTTCCATGGCGATTTCGATGTCATCCCGGCGCCTGACTGCCCCCTGGCGCGCCAACCCCATCGCCAGCACCTGCGATATGGCCGAATCATCGTCATTTACCATCTCCCGTGCCTTGTCGAAATCCCCCTCAACCAGGACCGGATGTACCTCGTCCCATACCCTGCTGTTTTCAGCCTTGACGCGCTTTAGATGCCTCCAGCGCTCGACTGCGATGGCAATGCCGACCGCCAACGTGAGGAGAATGGGGAACATAAAGAACCCTCCCATCTGAAAAAACCTTACCAATGAGTACATCGTGTGCCTCCTTGCATGATTGATCCGCGCGATGCGGTGCTGTTATGCTGGCTAAGTCCCCCTATGGCAAAGGGGGTAAGACCAAGCGGAAGATCAGTGCTAATCTACTTTTGACATTTTGGCGCCGGCCGCTGGTAACGGAGCTTTGCTCCCCACACTAACCTGATAGAAAGCGATCTCCCGCATGAAAACCTCCCGGTCCACAGGCATATCGCGCTCGTTCAGCGTCCTCGTCAAATTCGCCTCCACACCGAGCTCAGAACTCTTCCAAGGCACGATGAAAAGCGACATCGGTGCCTCGTTGTTGCCAAGAACCGACATCCCCCGGAGTGTCTTGGCATCTGAATCTCCGGTTGAGCCGGTTCCGTTGGCGGCGGTGGTTGCATTTCCGTTGGCGGCGCCAGTTTTAGTGACTGCAACGGCTGCGGTTGTTGCGGTGGGTCCGGTGTCCTCCGCCATGACCGTGGCAACCGAAAACAGAACCAGGCAGAGGGTGAAAATCAACTTTCGAGACATGTGGTAACTCCTGTTCACCCATCATCGGGCCTTCGGCCCGCCACTCATCACTTGTGGGAGAGGGGGGGTGAGGGGGGCATCAGAAAACTTTCGAATCAGTGTATCGCCGTTCCGTTCTACTTCTCATTGGCCGATGCCGTCATGTTTGTTCCCATCCGGGTCTGCAGGTCAGCAATCCAGAGCTTCACCTGCGGGTCCTTGGGCATCGCTTTACTGTAGATCTCGTAATGTTTCATGGCACAGGCCTCGTCCTTCAGATAGAGGTCGCACAGGATCCCGAGATTTCTCTGTAACGGATAGTATTCGGGAAAGATGAGAAGTGACTGTTCGTAGACCTTCCGGCTCTCGGCAAAACGGCCAGCCTTGCGCAGCAGCAGGCCGTATTCGTTGCTCGCAACCGGGTGCCCGGCAATCATTTCAAGGGCTTTTTTCAAGTGCTGCTCGGCCTGCTCCGGCTTGTTTATCCTTCCGTATGCAATAGCGATATTGATGTGGGGCGCGGTCATTCCCGGTGCCTGAGCAATGACCTTTTCCAGCAATGCAATTGCCGTATCGTACTTCCCGTCCCTGATCAGGACGCTCGCCCGGTCAAACTCTCCCTGCACCTGCGGACTGAGTCCGTATGATTCCGTGATCTCAAACCCTTCACGCCCATCGGTAAAGTGCACCACGGAAGGTTCCACAGGCTTGGCGGGAGACAGTTGTGTCGCTACGACATGCGATGGCTGAGCCGTCTCCACCTTGGCCTTACCCGCAGTAGCGCATCCTGTGAGCAACGATAGGCCTGTACCCACCAGCAGGTAACCGGCAATCGCTGCGCAGCGGGAACGTCTCCCCACCCCTTTTCTCTTCATTGCATCTTTGATATGCGCTTGCTCCATGGCCATCCCCCTTGCGTCATTGTTTGGCGCTTGTTCCCTGATTCTTGTCCGCCTGCACTCGCTGCGGGTTCACTGCGGGCTGCTTCGATGTCCCTGCCACGAGCGGCTCAACTTGTGGCACGACGAGAGGAGGAGAGGACACGATGGTCCCTGTGACGGAATTCTCATCCTTCACCATCGGCGCTACGGGCGGTGCCGGCCTTTCGATCACGAACGCATACCTGTCCAGCGAACCGACGGTATCACTGGGAACTTCCGGTTTGTCGTAGCGGGCAGGCACGAACTTGGCCAGTCTGCCGAGACTCTTGTCGACCCACGAGTTGTAAATACCCTTCGTGATCAGTTCGAGATTCTTCTCGTGAATCTGAATGGCCTTTTCTTCGAAAGGATAGGCCTGTTCTTCGATGGCCAGTTCGTACTCCTCCAATTCCTGGGCATTCAGGTCGGTTGGGCGCTCGGAGTCTGTAAGGGCCTTGCTGAAATGGGCATAGATCTCGGCAAGATAGAACGTTGCCGCTGACGTGACCTCTCCCACTTCATAATCCACAAGCTTGTTGAACGCCTGGGTCGTCACCTTCATCAACTCTTTCTTCTTCCGCAGATTTGCGTCAAACGGCTTGACGAGCCGGACTTCCCTGAACCGGTCATAGGTCTGCTCTGTCAGCACCAGGGCAGCCTTCCCTGCCAGATACCGGGTGCGCGGGGTGCGCGCCTTCCCGGCCTTCTCATCGATCGTGACCATCTCCCTGAGCTCGGCCAGATACCCTTTCTGATCCTTCTCACCCTTCAGGATTTCGGCGATCTTGTGCCGCATTTCCAGATTGACCTCGACCGGTTGCGGAAAGAAGCCGATGAACCGGCGACATACGGCGAGGGCCTGCCGGGTGTTCCCCGCCTGCTGATGCAGTTCCGCCGCAAGCATGAGGGCACCTCTCCGCACATCCTCATCTTTGAATTCACTCTCAACCCGTTCATATTCACCGGCGGCAAGCGAAAGTTTCCCATCTTCCCGGTAAACATAGGCGATCTTCCGGGTGACCTCCGGCTGCAGCTTGTGACCGGGGAAGAGCTCCCGGAAGCCAGTGAGAACGGTAGCAGCCCTTTTCCAGTCCTTGAGCTGAATGAGTGCCGCAGCGGCGTCGTACTCGGCGTTCACCCTGATCTTCGACGTGGCAGCCACGCGGCCGACGCGCAGGAAATGGTCTGCAGCAGCCAGATAATCCTTTTTGGCGTTAGCCTCCTCCCCCTGTTTGTAGATCGAAGCTGCAATGTTGTCGATGAAGGCTTCCCGGCTCTTGTCGTCCGCAGGAAGAAGCGTCAGGACCTTCCCGTAGGCGGCCTCGGCCTCGGCATACTGCTTGAGCTCGTAACAGGAATGACCACCAACAATCCAGGCCGACCGGAGGGTTTCCTTGTCTGCACCCGGGAAGGCCTGAATGAGTTTGCGCGAAACTGCGAGAGCCTGCGTGTAATCTTTCATGTCGTACAGATCATCGGCGGCTGCACCGAGGACAATTGCGGCCTTCTCGTGTTTCGGGTAGGTTTCCGCGAATTTGAGTGAACTGCGCACGGTCTCGCTCTTGACCTTGCCTTTCTCAGCCGGGGGAGCCTCGCGCAGACATTCCCGATAGGCATAGATGGCGGCATACCCGGCAGCGGACGATTTTTCGTGAACCGGGTAGCCGTAGGCAGTCTTTTCGTATTCCAGCGCAGCCCTGGCGAAAGAGCGGTCTTCCAGCAGCAGATCGGCCATCTGATAGTTGATCAACGGCGATTCGGCATCCTTCGAGAAGGAGACGAGAAACTCATCGTACCAGTGCAGGGCTTCCCGGAAGCTCTCACTCTTTTCCTTAGCATGCTCCGGGTCCTGGTAGACCGAGTGGTAGTAATGGGCAAGGTCGGTGAGGTTGGTCTTCAGGAAACCGAGGACCTCGGGACGTGCCTTCGGTTCGAAATGTTTCCAGTATTCGGCCTTCAGCCCGTAATTTCGTGCGAACTGCTTCTTCGCATCGATCACGAGGCTCGGGAAGCCGCCCGCCATCTGGATTTCAATGACACGCATGTGAAACTGCGGCGAGACACGGTGGAATGGGTTGCGCTTGACGAATGCGTTGTAGGTGCTGGCGGCATCGCTGTATCGGCGCTTGTCAAAATAGTATTCGCCGAGGTTGCTGTAGACGAGGTCCTCATAGCTCCGCTTGCCGTTGGTATCGAAGTACTCCACCACGGAGTCGGCGCCGTGAAGATACGAGAAGCTCTGACTGATGACCCGGAAAGTATCGTCCACACGCTTCCGTTCCTGGTCGTCCTTGGTCTGGGCAAAATCGTATCCCGTCGCAACCTTGCGGTCCAGCAGCGCAATGAACCGCTTCAGGGCATCCTCATACAGCTCCTGCTTGTAGAAAGTCCAGCCAAGCTTGTACAGGGCGAGCTCGTAGTAAGGCGACGAGACTCCCATATCCACGAGGCTCTTGTAGGACGCTTCCGCATCGAGGAAACGCCTGCGGACGTAAAAGAATTCGGCACGTCTGAACCGCACCTCGCCGATATAGCGTGAATCCGGGAAGTCCCGGACCATCCGGTCCATGACGTCCATGGCATCCTCAGCCTGTCCCAGTTCCTCGTAGGCACGGGACATCTGGTACAGGACCTGGTCGTTCCCCGGGTAGTGCGGATATTTTTCCAGGAGCTTCTTGTAAAGTGCGATCGCCTCCAGTGCCCCTCCCCTTTCCAACTCTTCGGCACCGACTCCAGGACTCCCCACCGGTTTTCCGTCCGTGGCGGCAAGCTGCGGGCTCTGAGTCGCCCTTTTTTCAAACTCCACCTGCGACTCGCCCTGGGGAGATTTCGGAACCCCGGACGGACGAACGGCAGAGACCTTCGGGTCCTGGGCACGTTCCGGTGCCTTCAGCGCAGCACTACTCCGCTCAATCCCTCTGGGTGAGGGCTGGGTTGCCCCCGGCGCAGTCAGGTAGCCGTATTCCTTCTCGATCTTCAGGTCGGCAAGACGACGCATCGCCGCGGGAGTCAGCGCCGATTCGGGAGTTTCATCCAGAAAACGCTGATAGCTCACCATCGCTTCCTCGAGCCCGCCGTGAATCGTCTCTTCCTTGATCTCAATATTCACATTCCGCAACCGGGCAATGGTATCCCTGCTGCCGCCCGATTGACAGGCGGTGAACATAGTCGGAACAACAAAGGCTAAGAGTAGGATTCGCTTCATTTGCCAACACTCTTTTCAGTCTGGTTACCAACACTCTTTTCAATCTTGTTATCGTCGCTTTTTACGGTCTGAGCCCCGACGCCGTTATCAGTCCGTTTGCCACCACCCTCTGCCTCGGCACCGACGCTCTTTTCACTCTGTGCCCTGGTGGCACGGTCATAACTATCGGCTATGGCGAAACGCGCAGTAATCCGGTACTGTTCCAGCCGTTCCCGCCGCCTGTCCAGTTCAGTGACGGCCATGGTTTCAAGCATGTTCCCCTGACGCGCCATCAAGACCTTCACCGTTTCCTGTGCCGATGCAATCCGGTTGCGCTCCCTTCGAATGACGTCGTCATACCCTTCATAGCTTTGCGTGGCGGCCTGTCGGGTGCGGACAAAGGACTCGTACTGTTTTTTCAACTGGTCCACCGCTTCGTTCAGGGCACGCAGGTCCTTGTACGCATCCGTGAGACGCTGGTCGTAGTCGGTCCTGATGTTCCAGAGGAGCACCCCCCGCAAACGCTCGATCCGCTCTTTCATGTCATCAGACGCCGTCCCGCCGTTTGCAACAATGGGCCGTTCCAGGCGTCCGATTTTCTCCGCAGCTATCCGTTCCTCCGCAGTCGCCAGGTACTCGGGGCGCGGTGCTGTCAGCAAGGCATTCAAACGCTTGCGGACCCGTTCCCGTTGCTCCAGGCGCAAACGCATGTGTGCATCGAGATCCCTGAAGGAACGGTCGATCACGGGAAGGAGCGGCTCGTAGTATGCGCGGCGTTGTTTGATGATGTCCTCGAAGGCATCAAGGTCACTTTCCCACACAACAAGCTTCTTCTGCAGTTCGTTCAGGTCGAGGTAGTTCTTGAGTGATTCCTGGAAATCCTGGGAAGCCATCAGGTCGAGGAGGTAGTAGGTTTCGGGTGCTTCCGGGAGGCTCCGCAGCTTGACGACCCAATCGGCATCCTGTTTCAGTTCTTCCCGCGTCAGGGCCTTGAGGAATTTCCCTTCCTTGACCGATGTAACGGAGGCGACGAGCTTGTCGACCTCCTTGCCGAAGGAGTCCAGGGCCTTGCCATACAGTAGTGCCGCTTTTCCATATACCTTGAGTTGGCCGTAAGCGTACGGCTCGGCAAGAAGGGCTTCCTGTACCGCGGGATCGGTGACCTCGCGCCCCGCAAGGATGCTCCAGGGAACGAGAGCCTGCTCGTACAGCCCTCGTGAGGCATCAGCCCAACCCGACCCGAGCAGGGCACGATTGGAAAAAGGGCCGCTCAGCAGCACCCGGTCGAGGACCAGCTTGGCATTTTCACCGGCGTTTCCATCCAGCAGTTTGTAGCCGAGGACCAGATTCGACTTGTCCTTGATGGCCGATGCGGCCGAAGTATCGCCGGGGAGCTGCCCGGCACGTTCCAGGGACTCGCTCCCCTCCTTTTCCTTTCCTTCTCTTATCAGTGCAATCCCGAGGTTGTAACCGGCAAATCCTTCCAATCCCTTCACCTTCTGCAAGTCTTTGAAAACACGCGCCGCCTCGGGGAAACAACCGTTCGCCATCAGGATTTCCCCCCGCAGAAATTCCATGTCGTCCCTAATGGCTGCGGGTACGGTCCCGTGCAGGCGTTCCATGGCTTGGAGGGCGTCTTCCGGTTGATCTTTCTGGAAGTAGAGTCGCGCCAATCGATAGATCGCGTCATTGCGCACCGGCTCTTCCACGTTCCCCTGGATAACCGCGGTAATGGCACGCCCGGCCCGCAGATGCATCCGGTAGCCGAGCTCGAAATCGCCCACGCCGAATTCCGCCTGGTTGATGTGGAAATGGAGGGTGTCGAGGCCCGGTTCGTCGAGCCTGCGATACTGCCCCAGTTCGGTGTCGAGCCGGGCAATGGCGTCGAACCATTCCCCCTGGTAGGCATGATAGAGCGCCTCCCCGAAGTAGACATCCTTCAACCCTTTTGCCGTGTAAGTATCGGCTGCCGGGGCAGAGGTGGCGAACAGCAGGCACGCCAGTATGAGCATCAACCTGGACATGGGCTACCAATCCTTCAGCGTGAGGGTTTTACTGTTCAGGACGACCCCAACCAGTTTGGGACCGATAGCTTTAGCGACCGTGAATCTCTCGTCCTTCTGAAAGTCCGAGCCCCCCTCGGTTTTCCCCAGCACAGTCACGTGCAGTATGTGTTCGCCCGTCCTGACGTTACCCACGTAGATGCGTTGGACTCCCCCCTTTTGCAGGGCTTCAAGCTCCTTGAAGGTGTAAAGGTGATGGGCGACAGTGGTACCGTCCAACTCGATATCCACAGCATCGAGCCGGAACTTCTCGCCCTTGACCACCGACACGAAAACAGCGACCTGGGTGTCGGACGGGTAGAGCAGCTTCTCCTCCAGCTGGTTCAGCTGCGTCCCGATGGAGAGAACATCCGTCTTGATCTCCTGCACCTGCTCGTCCAGCCCCTTGCTCTGTTCCCTGGGAACGTCGGTGCCCTGTTCCTTGGGAGCACCCGTGCCCTGTTCCTTGAGGGCTTCCGCTCCATACGCCGGGAGGATAAAGATAAGCACCGAAATCCCTACAATGATCGCCTTGAGAAGTTTGAACATATGCGCCACCTTGATTGGTTGTGCCCCTGCGGGCCATAAACTAGGGTTGTTCCAAGTCCCATAAGGAGTCAGGTTGCTCAAAAATAGTCAGATCGTCGCACCCGCAGAAAGCCCCGCGGAGGCGTAACAGCGCTACGCCGCACAAGGTGGCGTTCGAGGACGGCGGCGAGATGGCTGTTTTTCAGCAACATGTTAAATTGTCCCTACGATGTTGATGAAGACCCCCTGGTGCCGATAACTCAGGTCGGTCAGGTCGTCTGAAAAGTCGCTGAAATTGTAGCCGGCGCCGACCTTGAAGTGGTCACCCAGATGGCGGTAGAGGCCCAGAAGCACGCCGCTCCGACGATCCTGGGCATCCGGCAGGTCAAGCAGGCGACCTTCCACCAGGGCATCCCACTGGTGGATGAAATGCCAGTCTACACGTGCCACGATCAGATGGGCACGGCTGTCGAAGTACTCAGGGTTGACCCTGTCCATGCTAACCTGCCCGAGCCGGTATGCGTATTTCCCGCCAACGGTCCACTGAGGCGTCAGATCGTACATGACATCCACCGACGCGATGTGGCTACGCTGAAGAGCGATGGCGGACGCGCCGCTACCGCCGACCTGGTCCGCTGCCGGCACGTTGCTGAAAAAAGTGTACTTGACGAGGATGTTGAGCCGGTCGTTGTTGACGGGACGGTAGGCATACCCGAACACCGCCTCGGTGTAACTGCCGTCGTAGAACTCACCCTCCGAGCTCGTGCTCTGGGAATAGTCGAATTTGCCGATAATCCGCCAATCCGGGGTCAGCTGATACTTGAGACTGTTCTTCCAGAGCCACGTGGTGCGCCGGGCGTAATTGGTATCCAGCTGCTCGGCGTCGTCCATCCGGAACTCCAGGGCACTCGCCAGCTTCAGTTTCGCGAACCCGTAACCGGCATTCACACCTGCCGCGGTCCTCTTGATCTTGGCGCCACTGAGGTTGTCCTGCAGCGTGCCGAACTCCACCTTGCTCCCGAGATTGAGACGGTCGGTGGGCGCCAGATCGACGCCGTAGGAATGGGTAAGACCGGTGGGAACATCGCCATGGGTATACCGCTCTTCCCCGTAGACACTGGCGCTGTCCGAGTAGCGACTGCGGAACCCCGATGTCATGGTACCCTTGTTGGCCTGCACGCCGTTGTCCGTCCGCTCGTTCTCCAGCACGTAGTTGAGGTAGATCGTGGTCCGGTCGCTGTAGAGATACTCGGTGCCAAGCCGGCCAGCAAGTCCAAGGCCCCCGCCAGAGAGCTCACCGTTCACTTTGATGCGGTCGGTTACCCGATAGGCGCCCCCAGCGCCGATCCGGTCATTCGACCCGCGATTTTTTGTTGTCTCGACCGACTTCTGGCCAAAAAGATAGCCGTTCCAGCGCGCCTTGGAATCGTACGCCACCTTCCCCACCAGATCGGTCCGGTTCCCCTGCTCCTGGGTCAGGGGAATCTCCGGCGAATGGTCTTCGCGGCTGTCCCGGCGAGCGCCCAGGCTCGCCGTCCAGTGATCATCCAGCTGGTAATTGCCGTTCAGCTCGTAAGCCTTCGTTTCGAGGCCATTCACAACCGTTCGTTTGTCCCCCTTAAAGCAAAGTCCAAAGCGGTCGGTGACGGGGATGTCCGCCGTGCCGCCGATCTGCTCGGTGTCCTGAGCCGCGAGCTGGCCGGGCGACGTGTACCCCGCCTCCAGTTTCTGGGCGTATAAGGTGAGCTTGCCCCGCCAGTTCTTGTTGAAGTCCTGCAGGCCTGCGCTGCCGTCGATCCGGTAGGCCATGGCAGACTTGCTGCCATCAGCAGGAGTCTGGACGGTGCTGGAACTGTAGCCGCCATCCAGCGAATTCGAGGTAAAGAGATCCGACCCCTGGCTGCGGGCGGTTTCAACCTTGACCCAGGAGGTAGCCGATTTGCGGACAGTCACGTCTCCACCGGCCAGGCTCTCGTCGTTTCCGTTGTTGCCGGTCACGCCGAGCTTGACATAGTCGCCGATCCAGTAATGGGCCCTGCCGCCGAACGTCATCGCGCTCAGATCCTGTACCCCGGGGGTGAATTCGTAACGGGCCACCAGAAAGACGGGGTTGCCGCCGGTGGAATCGCTGTGCACCAAGAGGTTGTCGGCCGCAGTCGAGTCGAGGGGCTGAGTCAGGAGAATCCGCCCCTGCAGGTAATCGACGTTGTAATCGGTCACCGGTGTGAGGTTCTTGACGGCGAGCACCATCCCTGAATCTTTGTCCCGGACCTCGATCCGCACCCGCTCGGACCCTTCAAGAATGTCCTGCCGGCGCAGGAAGTAGAGAGAGCCGCCGGTCCCCCGGAACTCGTCGCGCCCGGCTACCGTCCCGGGATCGGCGGCAAATCCGTCGACCATGAAGCGCTTCTCGCCGAAACCGGTGACGCCGAGGGTCTGATAATGAAGGTTTCCGCCATACAGCCCCCGGTCCACCTGCGCCAGGTCGTTATCGGTATAGCCCACCCTGAAATTACCCCAGAGGCCGTAGTTATCGTCCTTGGTCACCTTGACGTAGAACTTGCCGCTGGTCGGGGCATCTTCCGCCACCGTGCTGTCATCGCCATAGGTCGGAACATGGTAATCCGGGTTGATGCGCCGAAAGAGCGCGTCAGGCGACTTGTCCATGAAGTTGCTGAAGATCTCGTCCAGCTTACCTTCGCGCGTATCGGCGCTGGCGGTGACCCCCCAGCCGTTGTCGAACTGGCCTTTCGTGTAGAAGGCAAGCCGTCCCTCGGCGTTAAGGTCGTGGTTGTACTGTGGCTTGTCCGGGGCGACAAGATTGGCGGGGCCGCTCGTCTTGTTGGCCGACAGGGTCAGGTCTGCGATCCCCACCGTGAACCAGTCTTTCTTCTTCAGTTCCAGATCGCGCAGGAAAAGTTCGCCGTTGCCGGACTTGTCAAGCACGGCCACCTCGACGGTATGCATCCCTTTCGGCAGGATCTCTTCGGCGATGAAACGCCCGGTGGCGTCAACCGGCTCCGGGTGGCCGGCCAGCCAGACGTGGTGTTCAGACGGAATAGCACTGCCATAGGCCTGAACGGTTCCACCGTTGAGTGGAATGTTTCTCTGCGCAATGCGGCTTCCGCCGTAGCCGGCCAAAAGCTCTTTTTCCGGGTCAGCTGAGGCAATAGCCGGATCAATCCGGTCGACAACCCACAACGGCTGAGGGGTGGTCTCGTCGATATTGTCGTTCGCGTCGTACACGCGGGCCAGGTACTTGAGTTCACGGACCGGGGCCGAGAAGGCGGGGAAATTGGCCCGCCATTCAGCCATCCCTTCGCCGTTCATCGGTACGACGGCCAGGGGCTTGTCATGGACGGACGTTCCTTCGTCGAAGATCCTCACCTCCGCCCGCTTGATGAAGCTGTGGTAGTTGGTGTAGAGGAGAAAGCGAACCAGGTTCCCGGCGAAAGCAGATCCGGGCACGTCCTGATGGCTGATGCTGCGCGGCCAGGCAGTCACGTTCAGCCGCGGTTCCGCCCTCAGGTTGTCATACTTGAACTCGATTTCGGCGTGATCGAGGGCAACGTCGATACAGCGTTCCACGTCCGGAATGCTCTTATTCGGGTCGTCAACCGACTTGCCGTCCACCGAGATGCGCATGAGATTGAGGGCGAAGGCATCGGCTGTGTTCACCTCGCGGGTCATGCGGGTGATGTCCACCCCCTCATAGTCATTGAAGGGGACACGCTCGTCATAGACGACCTGAACCACAACCCGCGATTCGATCGACTCGGTAAACCCGGTCGTGACCGGGTCTGCGGACTGGACATAGCCCCGTCCTTCGACCTCCGCCTGTTTTCCACCCGGTCCCATCTTCTCGTTCACCGCGAGCATGGCCCGGCGGGCACGCGCCATGGACCAGCCAATGTCGTCGCCGTAGTCCACGGCGGTACGCCGGTCCAGCCGCTCGTTTGCGATGTAGCCAATAAAGCGCAGCCGAACGTTCGCCTTCCCCTTGATCTCGTCCATGAGCTGATGCAAACGCGCTGCATAGCCGTCAGGGACAACCGGGTTCCCGTCCTTGAACAGGATCGGAGCGATCACGCCCGACGGTGGGTCATAGACCCTCGTGACCATCTCGGCGCCCGCATCCTCCGGACAGATCTGCGGATCATCGGGGAGTTCCTGAAGCGGATCGTCATGCCAGAACTCAACCTCAACGCGCCGGTTCATGGCCCTCCCCTGAGTTGTGTCATTGGAGGCTACGGGCTGAGACGCCCCCTTGCCGTCGCTTTCGAACGCAACGGTCGGGAGCTTCAGCCCATCCTGGACGGCGAGGGCAATGCGCCGGGCCACCGCCTTTGACAGTCCCGTCTGTTCGCCGTAGATACGCTCGTCACGCCCTTCCAGCGGGGTGTTGTCGCTATGGGCGATGAACTTGACAACGATATGCTCCTTGCCGTGCAGGTTGAGCAGCGCCTGCCTGATCTGCTGCTGGAACTCCTCCGGCACGATCACCATGGCCGCGTCGTAGTGCAGGGGTGGAACCACGTTCTTCAGTCGCGCACGATGAGAATTGCCTTCCCTGTACCGCATCTTGCAGACCGTCTCGGTACGGCAGACTTTGACGCGGTTCACCTTGGCGGGGACGATCACTTCCTTCTCCACCATCTTTTCGCCGATCTCGTCATACCAGACCTCGACCGCCACCCGGCGGTTCTGTGCCCGGCCGTACTCGGTGTCATTGTCGGCGATAGGCTGCGTATCCCCCTTCCCTTCGTAGGAGATGGCTTCGGCAGGAAGTCCGAGGGCATGCTGGAAATATTCGGCGACGGTCCCCGCCCGTTCCCGGGAGAGGCCGGTGTTATCGCCGAATTTAGCTTTAAGGGGACCACTGAGGGCCTGGGGATCGGCATGACCTACGAAGTGAAGGCGAACGTTGAGGCGACCGCGCATCTTATCGAGCACGTCCCGCAGAAGATTCACATACTCCGCAGGGATGTCCGCCTCGCCCGTACGGAAACGAATGGGAGGAACCACGTTCGTCAGTTTGACCGTCTTCACGTCCTTTTCAGGAACCCGACGTTTCTCCGTGCGGTCCCCCTGGTCCTGCGCAAATATGGACGGATCGAGGAGCCAGGCAGAAAAGGGCTGGTCCTTCGGCAGGTGCTGCTCGGTCGTTTCGCCGATGGCAGATGCCTCTCTCGTTCCTGCGGCCGTCTTCACGGTCTCTGCGGGCACAGTTTCAGCACAGACAACGGTCTTAGCTCCGGCTAGCGAAAAAAATAGGAAAGATATAAGGACGATCCAGCGTTTCACCATTGCTCCCATTCATACAAAGAGGCTGATATCCAGTCGGGGGAAGCCCGAAACCCTCCCGCCACTGCTTCATCTGTAACAACCGGATAACTTGTAGCCACAATGACACGGAGGAAGGAGGATCGTTGTTGTGACTTTGCTGCTTTCATGTCCCCCTTTTCCATAGTGGGGGAGTAACTTTTAGCGTTTATGGCGGCGAACCGCGGCGCCAGAAAACTTCAGTTTCGATGGTGAGGCGATACCCGCCGTCCCATTTTGCGGTGATTTCATTCTTCAGCGCCTTCAGGCGGTCCTCCACAAGTCCTCTGTTCTCGATGTCCGCCAGGTACGATAACCGGAGCACCGAAGGTGATTTCCGCAATTTCTTCAGCAACAGATCGACCCTCGGCTGCCACTGCGTCCGCAGCCGCGGACTCTTCGGTTCGAACACGCCGTCGGAGATGTCAAGGGAGACCACGTGATGGATGGTGGCGCCGAAGCTATAGCGGAGCATCTTGCCGCGGGTGGCGCGTTGTACCTGCGGGTTCTCGCCAGTCACCCGATAGCCGGTGGGGAGGGAGCGATCGTCCAGCTTGAGAATGAAATTAGAGCCTCTGTCCTCGTCCGGGACCGTCGCACAGGTAATATGAAACCGTCCGAACTCGTCGGTGGAGGTGACCAGCCCGCGGGCGGAGACGATGCGCACGCCGGGTAGCCCTTTTTCGCCGTCGTCGGGATAGCCATTGGCATTGGCATCGTCGAACACCTTGCCGATGACGTCAGTGCAATCGAAGTCCGGGTCAGGCGTCACGCGGACCGTCGCGGACGCGACGCCGGAGGCGATGCTGTCGGTGGCAATGTCCATCACCTGTGCGAGGTTCACGTATTCACCCTCGGAAACCCCGGACCCGACGATCATCAGGAACGTGATGGTGTGCGTCGTGCTGCTGCTGAGCTGGGCGATGCTCCAGATCAGCTGTCGCATGTTCATCACCGGCTCGATCTTGGTACCGTCGATGCGGGATGACCCTGACACGTACTTGAAGCCAAGCGGGAAGGTGTCCAGCACGCTCAGGTTTGTCAGTGTAACTCCCAGCGTATTGTTGAGGGTTATCGTGTAGGTGACTATCTGGCCGCGCGTCACGTTGACGAGCGGAGTGGTCTTGGTAATGGCGACCGCCGTGTTGAGCGTCGGATCGATGGCTATATGGTTGTTGTAGATCTGGCTGTTTCCCGGCTGTACGTTATCCAGCGTTATATGCTCATAGTACGTCGTAGCCTTCCCCGCCGGCACCGATGTGGCCGGAGCCAGGGAAGAAGCCTCGGCTTCGCAGTAACTGGACGTACCCGGCACGGCATCCGCCGAAGTGCCGGGGCAGGCCAGGACAGAGAACGACGCCGTGGTACTGCTGGAAGTCGGAGGAACCAGTTTCGAGTCGCCGGACAGGTAGCCCGAGGGTGGCGGTGTTACCTGGATCAGGTAGTCTCCGCCGGAAGGACAGGACAGGTCGCTGAAGTTCAGGTCGAACTTGTAGTAACCGCCGCCCGGTGTGACCTGGCCCTGCTGCGCAGGGTCGTTGAAGCAGCTGCTGGCCAGCGGCATCTTGCTCGATGCCTGGAACATGGTCAGTGACGCGCCCGCTATCGGCGTGCGCATG
Organism: Geobacter sp.; assembly: GCA_003574885.1. GTDB lineage: Bacteria > Desulfobacterota > Desulfuromonadia > Geobacterales > Geobacteraceae > Geomobilimonas. The sequence goes on along the minus strand of PJFC01000002.1, from coordinate 115,305 downwards.
ACCGAGTTGTACACCACGCCATTGGGGGTGAGCGGCAGGTCCAGGTTTTGCAGAACACCCCCTCCACCTACGATAATGTTAGAAATGCGCTGCATGCCGTTGGTGAAGGGAGAGCTGCACCAACCGAGCATCGCCGTATTGGCGCCTGCACCCGGCGCGCGGAAGCGGAGTTCGTACTTGATCGTGGTTCCGGCGTTCGGCGCGACGCCGCTGAAATGGTAGGAGCCGTCGGCGCCAGTAGATACCGTCCCCACCACATTTCCGTTCTCGTACAGGTCCACACCCCAGTTGGCGAGCGTCGGCTCGCCGCTGTCCACGGTGTTATTGAAGTTCACGTCCTGCCAAACAAAGCCGTTCAGGCTCCCACTCCCCGGCATGCCGCCGACCGTGACCGAGGTGCTTCCATTGGTGGTCTGAACGGGGGTATTCCAGCTGGCCCGGGCGGTGTTGGTGACAACGCTCCCGGTCGCCACGGTACCGTTCAGCGTAACACGGAACCGCACAACCACGGATCCCTCCGGGGCGAGCGAGCCGTAGGTGGCTGCATAATTGGCAATGATAACCGGCGATGTAAAGCTCACGCCGTTCGCGGAGCCGTTCATGGTCGCAGAGCCGGCGACATAGACGGCCTGACTCGCGAGGGGGGTCAGGTCATCCGTTATCATCACGTTCGTGGCTGCAACCGTACCGATGTTGGTGGCCTGGATGGTGTATTCCAGCACGTTCCCCGGCAGTGCGGCGCCGCCGCCAACCACCGCCACAGTCTTGGTGATGGAGAGCTGCTGCGTGTTCCCAACTGCGATAACGGTCGGCTGGTAGCCGTTGGTCGTGTTGCCGTCCGAATCGGTCAGGAGCGGCGGCAATTGCGCGGTAGCCACACTTCCCTGGTTGCTGATGATCGTCCCCTGAGCCACTCCCTGATCCACTTGGACCTTGAAGGTCACGACACCCGTCCCTCCTACAGCCAGAGTCCCTCCACTTACCGCTATGCCAGTAGCGAGGGGCGGTACGCCAGGACTGGGATCCGCCACCGCCACGCCGTCCATCTGCACCGAGTTCGCCACGTAGGTAGTGTTGGCAGGAACCGCATCGGTCAATACCACACTCGTCGCCGGAGTCGCCCCCGAGTTGGTCAGCGTGATGATGTACTGAAGCATGTCGCCCGGGTCGACCTGACCGTTGCCATTGACGTCCCTGGCAAGCTGAACGGTCTTAAGGGCATACACCAACGGCAGATTGCCCACCACAACTGTCGTCGGATCGTTCGGCACAGGGGTCGCAGGATTGTCGGATGGTTGTTCGGGGAAGGGGCCGCTTGTCGCGCCGGAACCATCCACAAAGCCCTGGTTGGAGATGAGGGTGCCGGCCACCACATTCTTGCTGATCTGGATCTGGAATGTGATTGTGGCGACATTGTTCGTCGTGCGCGCGGGCATTGCACCCGGTGTCAGATTCGCGGGTGAATTGATGAACATCCCGTTCTGCAGCGCACTGTCCCCCGCGCTGGTGTCTGCAACAGCCGCCCCGTTCAGCATAGTGCTGTTGGCCACGTAGGTCGTATTCGCCGGAATCAGGTCCCGCAGCGTCACACCGGTCGCATTGTCAGTGCCGATGTTTTTAACCGTGATTGTGTAGCGCAGGGTATCGCCCGCCATGACAGTAGAAGTGCCGGACGTAACGTCTTGTACCGTCTTCAGGACCTGGAATGCCGGCGTCAGCGCTCCGGGTGCCTGGACGGTCACCGGAGTGGGATCCCCTCCGGAACCGAACGGCACCGTGCCGTTGATGTACGGGTCATCGCTGGGGCCGGACCATGCTCTGCCGTTCGCGTCGGTGCCGGTAAGGTTTGCCTGATTGAGGATAACAGAGCCGTTCATGAGGCTCGAAGCGAGCGTGGCATCGAAGTCGATCTGAATCTGCGAAGTGGTGGTCGATCCCCCAGGCAGATTCAGACCTGTGATGGCAATAGAGCCCGGAGTCCCGCCGCTCGGTTGAATGATACTTGCTGAACCGCCCGATGGAGTGATGGTGACATTGGCAATCGTACCCAATCCCATGGGTAAGCTGTCGGTGATGGTGATGCCATTGAGCGAAGGCCCACCAAGATTCTTGAGCAGTAAGGTGTAGCGCAGTCTGTCACCCGGCAAGGCCGTACTGGCTGGGTAGTCGCCACTGGTCAGGTCCCGGACCGTCTTTTGAAAATAATAACTGGAAGCCTTAACAGTGTAGGCATCCTGGAAATCCACTATGCCCGGCGTGCCGTCGGTGATCGTCCTGTCGTACTCACGACGGCCCGGATAGGCGCTGTTCGCGCTGAACCACCTGGTGGCCCCGGCAGTATCGGTAAGCATCGTGCCGGATATGACACCACTGCTGTCGATCTGTGCCTGGTACTTGATGATCAGATGCTGCGTGGGAGCGATTTTGGTCGTATTGAGCATGGTGAAGGTGAGCTGCCCGGCAGAACTGCCGCCGCCGCTCCAGGTGAGGCTGAAATCGGTACCGTTCACCAGCGGAGCCGAGACCGGGGTAACGCCGTCAGACGAAAAGATCTGAGCGGTGACTGTAGGCACGGGGGAGTAGGAGCTCATGCCGGCCGGGAAATTGTCGGTGATCGTGGTGTTCCACGCATCGCTCCCCCCGTTGTTCTGGACGTCGAGCGTATATTGCACCTGCGAACCAATGCTGACGGTCGCCGCCGAGCCCGTCTTGGCGAGCGTAAGATTGGGTTCGACAACTGTCATCGGCAGTGTCGAGCCGGGCCATGCCTCGAGATCAGTCATGCTTGTAGAATTTATCGGTTTGTTGAACCACATGTTGGCAGTATTGTTGAACTGCTTTCCTGCCGAGTTCGTCGTATTGTTATCGAGGACAACGGTAAGGTCGATCTCAACGTTACTTCCCGCCGGGAGCGAGGCAAGAGCCGAATTGTACTCATACGAAAAGACCAGGTGCTTCGTGGAATCTGACTGAATGCCGGGGTGATTGGCCAGCCAGGTGCTGCTTGCCCCGAGCACCAGTGGTACCCCCCCGTTCAGCAGAGTTCTGGCGCCGGTACTCGGGTTCACCAGGTAGGCCTTATTGCTTACATAGCTGAGAGACGCACCTGTCGTGGTAAGATCATCAGGGATAACGACATTTGTTACCGTGGCGTCGTCAGCGTTGGCCATATACTGGAAGGTACCCGTGGAATCCAGTTTTCCCAGGAGCGGCACGGTAATTGTGTAAGTAAAGGGGACCCCGATAGCGGCAGTAGTCTGGCCCAGTGGATTCTTCTTGCTGACTGCATCCACCGGCACCATAAACGCCTGACAGGAAGGGCTGATGTTGTTGAATCCACCAGGCGCCCAATAGATCCAGAAGTCTGACTGCGTCGGGTCGTTGCACGACATGTGGCCGTAATAGTAAACATTCAGGAAAGCGATGTAGTAGGATTGCTGTTGGGGGAAGTTGAAATTGATGTTGGTGATCGGGAAACCGCCCATGGACTCTGGAAAGTTCTTGATGGTGCAGTTCATGTCGATTCCGAACGTGGAAGCGGTTCGAAGGGTTGACAGGGTGGCAGGGTCATTGCCGTCAACGACTCCTTGAACGCCTCTTTCGGAGAAGTTGGAACAGAACACGCCAGCAGCCTGTGCATGCGATGCTGCGCCCAGCTGCAGGAGCAGAAGAGCAATGACGATAGTGAAGCGAAGTGAGAAACTTTTCATGGTTTTCCGAGTGACTCCGTAAATGAAAAAACCCGCGCCATAGCCGATGATCCGACTGATAGCGCGGGTTTCACTTGCCCCGTAGGGATGAGACTTACCGCTTTTCTTCTATTCAATTCTGCCAGCAGAAATAAATTCTATTCCAGTATCATGCCGGCGAAAGTCAGGAAATTATTTCAGGCGCACCTGCTTGGTCACATCTGACACCCGGTAATCGGCAACATTGACCGTCACCTGGAGACACGGCGCAGAGAGTAGGCCGATCTCCTTCAGACACTCGGTCAGCTTTAGCTTCCAATCCGGGTCAAGACCCGACTTCCGTACAGTATTTTCCATTGCCCATCCTCGCATTCATCAGCAAATTAAATAAAAAAAGGAGCACTCTCTACTTCCGAAGAAGAGAGTGCTCCTTTTGTCGGTAAAAACCGGTTGCCAGGATGCATATCTCATCTCTTCGGCAACCCGGCCATCCTATTATTCAGGATCCGTGGCTTTGCGTCACCAGATTACTCTGGTTTTGCCCGTTCGGAGAACGTTAGTACTTTTTTCAAACCAATTGTTTCGCTTTTACCGAACACTTAAAAGGATGTCAACAATTTTTTTAAAAGATTTTTCTCTGTCAGTATTTTTTTGACACTGAATGACCAGTGCTGTGACGACGTAGTAAATAGTTAGATATAGATATCCTGCAAGATATTCATCTACACGTCAAAGTAATTGAGGGACACTTATGACAGTCATAGCTACAAATAAAAAAAGGAGCACTCTCATCATCCGAAGAAGAGAGTGCTCCTTTTGTCCGTAAAAACCGGTTGCCTGGATGCATATCTCATCTCTTCGGCAACCCGGCCATCCTTTTATTCAGGATCCGTGGCTTTGCGTCACCAGATTACTCTGGTTTTGCCCGTTCGGAGAACGTTATTACTTTATTCATACTAAGTGTTACTCTTTTACCGAGCACTTAAAAAAATGTCAACAATTTTTTTTAACTTAGCAAAGAATTTTTCTTTTAATTTTTTTTAACACACCCTGTTAGTACAATGCCGTTGTATTAAAGTAATATAACAATATTGAGGACGATATTCATCTACACATCACCGTAATTAAATACTCTTAAGACAGTCATAGCCACAGCACTCTACCGAAAGCTTACGAGGAGGCCGCCGGTTATCTGCGTCGCATTCAAGGCGGCTAATGCTGAGGCGACGAGACGTACGCGGAAGTACGTTGAGGAACCGAAGACAAGCCAACGAAGATAGGGCTTTGATATGAAATTAAAATTAGCTGTTTTTAGCAACCATCAGACAGGCTCTGTGTTGAGCAGATATTTGAAGAACGGAATCAGCCGTATCATTTTACTGTCAAGCGAAAGTCCTTCCTCATTTTCATAGGGTGATGATCTCTGCTAGGGGTCCAGGATTGCACCTGGATGGGCGCTTTACGTTTTAACCGACCTGATCCAGAGGCATTCACATCCAAACGGAAACAAAACATCAAATGCAACAAAAAAGGACTTAACCGTTATCGGTTAAGTCCTTGATTTTTGTTTGTGGAGCGGGAAACGGGATTCGAACCCGCGACCTTCAGCTTGGGAAGCTGACACTCTACCACTGAGTTATTCCCGCTCAATAAGAATGTTACTTTTAGCCTATCGGCGCCCGGTTTGTCAACAGCTTTTTCCGGAGAAATTCCTCCGCCTCTCCCGTGCTGTTGACCATCCCGCGGCTCTCCGCCTCGCGCAAGAGGGCTGCGGCCTTTCCCACTAATGGTCCAGGAGCTGTATCGAGAAGGGTCATAATGTCGGCACAGGATAGATAGAGGTCTCCCCCCTCAGAATCATAGTCGTGGCAATAATACTCCACGAACCTGAGAGCGACATCGAGCGGAATGACACCGTCAGACAGGGAGAGGAGGACCAGTTCCAGGCCTGCCGGTGCCTCATCGCGAAAGAAGCGGTACATGGTGCGAGTGGTTTGGCGTTCCGGCGGAATCAGTAGACCCACGGGGAGCCTGGGCTGGCAGAGGAGCCGGAGCATGCGTCGGGATCGGTTGCCGAGCCGCAGTTTTCCGGACAGGGCATCAATTCCATCAGCTGCGACAGGACCGACGAGGGCGGCCAACTTCAGCAAGGAAGAAGAGGATATCCCATCTTCTACGCCGACTGCCAACTGCAGAGTTAATCGCTCATGATCGATGGGGAAACGAGCTGACAGTTCTGCTGCCAACCGCTCCAGGCGGGCCACCCGATCGAAGCCCTCTACAAACGTGCAACAGCCGCTGCCTTGGCCTGTAATCCGGTGAAGAAGACCGGCTTCTGACAGTTGGCGAAGAAAGGATGCACTTTCGGAAACCGCCAGTATTTTAAAAAACTCGTCCCGCACCCGCTCCGCCGCCACCTGTTCAAGGAGCGGTGCAGTGGTGAGCATTTGGTCCCAGGTCGGCGGCGCTACCCCGAATTTGAGGGTGGCCGCAAACCGGATCGCCCGCACCAGTCGCACCGGGTCGTCGGCAAAGGCTGATGGAGAACAGGACCGGATAATTCGCGCAGACAAATCCACTGCCCCCCCAAGGGGGTCGAGAAGCCCGCGTGCCGGAGCATTCAGGAAAAAAGCCAGAGCATTGATGGTGAAGTCGCGCAGGGCCAGATCATCTTCGATTGTGTCGCCCTGAAGCAGGACAAAATCGTAGCTCGCCTGCCTCCCCCCCCTGCCCCGCACTACCCGCCCATGCCGGCGCTCCTCGTCCAGCCAGAAAAACGTCCCCCCGACTGTTGCGGCAAAGCGGTGGGGGAGTTCGACACACTCGCCTTCCGTGGCGAAATCCAGGTCCTGGCTGGGCCTTCCCAGCAGAAGGTCCCGCACCCCTCCCCCCACCAGATAGAGGTTGACCCGGCAATCTGCTGCCAACCGGACCAGCTGGCGGATATCGTCACGTTCAAGCAGTGTCGTGAATGTGCCTTCTTCCATGGAGCAAGCTTACCTTGCACGCGATACACAGGCAACAAAAAAAGCCCGCATACGGGCTGAGATCATGGGACAAGGAATTTAATGCCGGGTCAGTCGAAGAGCGGCAGCTCCAGGAGCAGAGGAAGGGCGGCTATACGGTAGTCCGCATCTTCAAGTTCGGCAAGTTCGCCATAACCGTAGGTACAGCCGACGGTTGTCACCCCGGCGGCACGGCCGGCCGCCACATCGTTGATACTGTCCCCCACCATGACCGTGTTCGCTGCCGGCACGCCGAAATCCGCCAGAAGTTTGAGGAGCGGCTCCGGCGACGGTTTACGGAAAGGGAGTGAATCGGCGCCAAGCACTGCGGCAAAATAACCGTCGAGCCCGAAAATCCGGAGGAGGCCCTGACAGAGTGCGACGTTCTTGTTGGAGATGAGCGCAAGGGGAACTCCTCTCCCCTGCAACGCATCCAGCGTCTCCCGCACGCCCGGATAGGGGTGACTCCGGTCCGCCAGATGCGCCCCGTTATACGTCAGGAAGGCGTCAATCCCCCGCTCCACCTCGGCCTCCGTCCCATTGACAAGCGCCCGCTCTACAAGGTTACGCGCCCCCTGCCCCACCAGCTGCCGTACCCCTTCAGCGGTCAGCACCGGCCGTCCCGCAAGGCCAAGCATGTAGTTGGTAGCATCGGTCAGGTCGTCCAGCGAATCCATCAGCGTCCCGTCCAGATCGAAGATTATAAGCTTGATTTCTGACATAGCCTCACACTGAAAAGGGGCCGTCATGTCTGACTGCCCCCTCATTTATACTGCACTCCATTGTCATTCATTATGGGAACGTGGATTTTTCGTCCTGGCAAGGCTGTCGAGGGATTGCGCGAAGGCGTAGCATCGCTACGCCGCACAAGGAATCCCGACGACTTACGCAGCCAGGGCGGAAAAGCATCGTTCCCCCCTACTCCCATTCGATGGTGGCGGGTGGTTTTGAGCTTATATCATACACCACCCGGTTAACCCCCTTTACCTCGTTGATGATCCGGCCGCTGATGCGGGCCATATCCTCGTAGGGAAGCGGGTACCAGCCGGCGGTCATGAAGTCCTTGGTCTCCACCGCACGGAGTGCAATGACGTATTCGTACGTGCGGCCATCACCCATGACGCCGACGCTCTTCACCGGGAGGAAGACCGCAAAGGCCTGGCTGATCTTTTCATAGTGATCGGCGGCGTAGAGTTCTTCGATGTAGATGGCGTCGGCCCGGCGCAGAATATCGGCATACTCTTTCTTCACTTCGCCGAGTATCCGCACCCCCAGGCCCGGTCCGGGGAAAGGATGGCGCCAGACCATCTGGTGAGGCAGACCCAGTTCCTCGCCGATTGCCCGCACCTCGTCCTTAAACAGCTCCCGCAGAGGTTCCAGGAGTTTGAGCTTCATGTAGTCGGGAAGTCCCCCCACGTTGTGGTGACTCTTGATGTTGTGGGCCTTGCCGGTCTTGGCACCAGCCGACTCGATGACGTCGGGATAGATCGTTCCCTGGGCGAGCCAGCGGGCGTCTTCGATCCGGTTCGACTCTTCCTCGAAAATGTCGACGAACAGGCTGCCGATGATCTTCCGTTTTTTCTCCGGATCTGTCTCGCCAGCCAACCCTTTCAGGAAGCGCTCCTCGGCATCGACCCGGATCACCTTCACCCCCAGGTTCTGGGCAAAGGTCGCCATTACCTGGTCCCCCTCCGCGAGGCGGAGCAGTCCGTTGTCCACAAAGACACAGGTGAGCTGGTCACCAATGGCCCGATGAATAAGGGCCGCCGCCACCGACGAATCCACACCGCCGGAGAGGCCGAGGATGACCCGGTCCGCGCCGACCTGGGAGCGAATCCGCTCCACGGCATCCTCGATGATCTGGCCGGGAGTCCAGCGGCCGGTACAGCCGCAGACTTTCCGGACAAACGTATCGACGAGTATTTCCCCCCGCGGGGTATGGTTCACCTCGGGGTGAAACTGCACGCCGTAGAGCCGACGGGAAACATCCTGGATGGCACAGACCGGCGCATTGGCAGTCTCTGCCACGACCTCGAAACCGGCAGGTACCCGCGACACATGGTCACCATGGCTCATCCAGACAGGACTGTTCCCCTCGACGAAAAAGCCGTCGAAGAGCGGCCCGGGCGTGCCTTTGGCCAGGAGTTCGGCATGACCGAATTCCCGCTTGCCGGCGGGGACAACGTCGCCACCGAAATGGCGGCTCATCAGTTGCATCCCATAGCAGATCCCAAGGACCGGCACCCCCAGTTCGAAGAGCTCCTCGGCAACTGCCGGTGCCCCCGGTTCGTAGACCGACTTGGGACCACCGGAGAGGATTATCCCCTTGGGAGCAAAGGCGCGGATCGCCGCCAGCTCCATGTCGAAGGGGTGCAGCTCGCAGTAGACATGGGCCTCCCGCACCCGTCGGGCAATGAGCTGGGTGTACTGGGAGCCGAAGTCGAGGATGAGGATCTTTTCGCTATGTATGTCCATGCCTACTTCTCTCCCCCGACCTGATAGTTGGGGGATTCCTTGGTGATGGTGACGTCATGGACGTGGGATTCCTTGAGGCCGGCGCCGGTAATCTTGATGAAGCGCCCGGTCTTTTGCAAATCCACGAGGTTGTGGCTGCCGGTGTACCCCATGCCGGCCCTGAGCCCCCCGATCAACTGGTGGATGTTGGATGACAGCGGTCCGCGCAGCGGCACCATCCCCTCGACCCCCTCAGGAACGAGTTTGACATCACTCTCCACATGGCTCTGGAAATAGCGGTCCTTGCTCCCCTCCTTCATGGCCCCGATGGAGCCCATGCCACGGTAGCTTTTGTAGGCGCGCCCCTGATAGAGGATAGTGTCACCGGGAGACTCCTCAGTACCCGCGAAAAGGGAGCCGATCATGATCACGTCGGCACCGGCGGCGATCGCCTTGGGAAGGTCGCCGGAAAACTTGATGCCACCATCGGCGATAATCGAGACGTCGTACTTGCGGGCGATCCGGGCGCAATCCGCGATGGCCGTGATCTGGGGAACACCGACCCCCGCGACAACCCGGGTGGTGCAGATGGAACCGGGACCAATGCCGACCTTGATGGCATCTGCGCCTGCCTTGATGAGCGCCTCGGCTGCCTCGGCAGTCGCGATATTGCCGGCAATCAGTTCGACTCCCGGGAAGTTCTGCTTGATGATCCGGACCCCGTCGATGACCGCCTGGGAATGACCATGGGCGGTATCGATGACGATCACGTCGACCCCTGCCTTTACCAGGGCATCGACCCGTGACTCCATGTCTCCCGTCGGCCCGACCGCGCCGCCGACCCGAAGACGCCCCAGACTGTCCTTGCAGGCGTTGGGATACTTACGGACCTTTTCGATATCCTTTATGGTGATGAGTCCCTTGAGAAACTTGTCATTGTCCACCACGAGAAGTTTTTCCACCCGGGTATGCTTGAGATGCTCCTTTGCCTCCTCCAGGGTGGTCCCGACCGGCACGGTGACCAGATTGCGCTTGGTCATGCATGCGGAGATGAGTTGATCCAGATCGGTTTCAAAACGGAGGTCCCGGTTGGTCAGGATGCCGACCAGCTTGCCGTTGCTCTTTGTGATAGGAACTCCGGATATCCTGTATTTGGCCATCATGTCGAGGGCCTCGCGGATCTTCTGGTTGGGACGCATGGTGATGGGATCAACGATCATCCCTGACTCGCTCTTCTTGACCTTGTCCACCTCAAGGGACTGCTCCTCTATGGAGAGGTTCTTATGGATGATGCCGAGTCCACCTTCCCGTGCCATGGAAATAGCGGTACGGGCTTCGGTGACCGTATCCATGGCGGCGCTGATGAGGGGGATGTTGAGCGGAATGTTGCGGGTGAGGCGGGTTGAGAGATCGACATCTCGGGGTAAAACCTGGGAATGGGCAGGAACGAGGAGGACGTCATCAAACGTCAGGCCTTCAAGGACACGTTCATCCAGCATCGCAGACTCCTTTGAATTGTTCGAATATTTAACCGAAAAAACTAATACAGGCGGTTGGGCAAGTCAAGTTAAAAGGGGTGTTTCTCAACTGGGGATGAAGTCAGCCTTGTCCTTGATACGATAGAGAGTGGCGGCAATCAGTTTCACCGCGTTCTCCAGGTCGGTAAGGGAGAGCACCTCCACCGGGGTATGCATATACCGGAGGGGTATCTTCACCAGGGCGGTGGCCACTCCGCCGCGGGAGATCTGCATGACGTTGGCGTCGGTGCCGGTCGCCCGGGGGATACCGGTAAACTGGACCGGTATCTTCTCCCGCGCGGCGGTATCGGCCAGCAGTTCGAACAGGGCCGGATTGATGTTGGCCCCCCGGGGAAGGATCGGCCCCTTGCCAAGCCCCACGTCGCCGTTGTGTTTCCGGTCAACGTCCGGCTGGTCGGTGCAGAAATCCACTTCGACACAGATGCCGAGATCGGGCTTGACGTTGTAAGCACTCGTCGTGCCGCCACGCAGGCCTACCTCTTCCTGCACCGAAGACACCCCCACCAGTTCCACCGGAAGTTTTTTCGTAGCGGCAGCTACCTGACGCAGAACTTCCGCAACCACGAAGCTCCCTGCCTTGTCGTCGAACCCGCGTGAGGTCACCCGGTCGCCATGGAGCCGCTCCAGTCCTCCTGCAAAGGTCACCGGATCACCGACCCGGACCAGCGCCTCGGCCTCCTTGCGACTGGCCGCGCCAATATCGATATACTGACTCTCCAGCTTCACCACTGTCTCACGGTCTTTGGGCTCCATAAGATGGATCGGTTTCTTGCCGATCACCCCCGGCACAACCCCCTTCAACGTATGGATGTTGACCCGCTGCCCCGGCGTCAGATGGGCATCCACCCCGCCGATGGCGCCGAAGAAGAGAAAACCGTTATCGTCCATATACTTCACCTGAAGGCCAATCTCGTCCGAATGGCCGACAAGCATTACCCGGGGGAGCTCCGTGCCGCTCGCCGATATGGTACCGTAGACGTTGCCGAGCACATCCTGGCTCACCTGGGCAAACGGGCTCACATAGGCACGGAACACCCGCTGGGCAGGCTGTTCGTACCCGGAAGGGCTGGGGGCGGCCAGCAGGTCCTGGAAAAAATTATAGGATTCTTTGCGCATGGGAGGCTCCATTGAAGTGTAGGTAAAGATAGAGGTACAGTTGCGGTTGTGTAACTGACTGCGACTCCCGATGTTTACATGGGATACTTCCCCATTAAAGCTGGGTCGAGGTTTTCCAGGAAATCGGCAAAACGGCGGGCGGCGGTCTCCTGCGCCGACTCGTCTTCCCCATCGGTGAGACGGGATGCCTGCTGCACTACCTCATCGGCAACATGCACCGGGAGCCTGTACTTGAGAGAGGTCAGGAGTGCCTCACTAGGGCGCACTTCCACCCGGATATCCTCACCGTTCCGCCGGAAACAAACCGATGCCTGATAGATGCCATCCTGCACCGCCTCGATGGCCACCCGATAAACCTCCATCCCGAGCGTTTCCAGCAGACAGGAGAGCAGATCGCCACCTCTCCGCTGGCTGGCCAGGTCACGGCCGACAAGTTCGGCGGCCATGACAACCGCTTCGTTGGCATTGAGCCAGATGGGAACCGTGTTCCGGTCGCCGCTGTCCTTCAGGATCACAACCGGCCGGTGGGCCAGGGAATCGAGGGTAAAACCGTGAATCGTCATCTCATGGGACATTTATACCTCTAAAATCTGGAATTCGAGACTCGGGACTCGGGAACCCGTAAAAGCGGGTCACGGATGCAGTAGTTCTCCAAGAAGGGAGTTCTGATATGCACGGGTAATGGTGACCGGGACAAGGGAGCCTATTACCCCCTCTTCCCCGGCGAAGTTAACGATCCTGTTGCCGGAGGTGCGACCGTACAGTTGGTCCCCCCGCTTACTGACCCCCTCCACAAGCACTTCCTGCCGACTCCCCACAAGGCTCCGGTTCAGTTCCAGCGTCATGGTCCGCTGGAGGTTCTGGAGCCGCAGGAGCCGTTCCTGTTTGACGTCGTGGGGGACTTCGTCAGCAAATTCTGCCGCCTTGGTACCGGGGCGGACAGAATAGATGAAGGAGAAGAGGTCGACATAACGCACCTCCTCCATGAGAGAAAGGGTCTGTTCGAAATCGGCGTCGGTTTCGCCGGGGAAACCGACAATCATGTCACCGGTGATATGGATGTCGGGACGGGCCGCCCGCAGATCTGCAATTTTTGCGAGGTACTCCGCACGACTGTACCCCCGATCCATCCGGGCGAGGACACTATCGCTCCCCGCCTGAGCCGGCAGGTGAATATGACTGCAGAGCTTCGGAAGTGCGGCAAAACAGGAGATAAGACGGGGGGAGATATCCTTGGGATGGGAGGTGGTGAAACGGATGCGCTCGATTCCGTCTATGGAGGACACCTCACGCAGCAAACCGGCGAAGTCCATCTCGCCCTGGCTTTTCAGCCCGTAGGAATTGACGTTCTGGCCGAGAAGCGTCACCTCCTTCACCCCCCTGGCAGCCATGGCATTGATCTCGTCCAGTATGTCCGCGGAACGACGGCTGATCTCCCGTCCCCGGACATGGGGAACGATGCAGTAGGCGCAGAAATTGTCACACCCCTGCATGACCGTGACAAAGCGGGTAACACCCCCCTCCGTCTCATCCACCGGGAAGAGGCCGAGACGGGTCTCCGTGTCGATGAATGCAACTTCAGCCTGGCGCTGCCCGGCTTCGGCACCCCGTACCAGGGAAGGCAACTGGTGGAGATTATGGGTTCCGAACACCAGGTCGAGGTGAGGGACGTTCGCCAGCAGCCGCTCCCCCTCCTGCTGGGCAACACAGCCACCTACCCCGAGGATGAGGTTGCGGTTCTGCCGTTTCAGCCCCTTGTAGTTGTTGAGGAGGTTGTAGACCTTCTGTTCCGCTTTTGCCCTGACACTGCAGGTATTGAGGATGATGAGGTCAGCCCGGGAAGATTCGGTGGTGGGATTATAACCAAGGCCCCTGAGGAGCGTGACGATTTTTTCCGAATCACTCACGTTCATCTGGCAGCCGAAGGTTTCTACGTATACCAGCTTGTCCTGTTTCACACTACTCCTTTGCTGCATGGTCTTGGAATAGTACGCAATTTATCCCTTTGTCGTCAACTGAATTCCCTCTATGTATACAAGACCGAAAGGCAAAAACGCCAAACAACCGGCACAGACTCGTCAAATAGCTGAAACAATTAAGAAAACAGTGTTTTATTATCTATCAGCAATCTGCAAGATACTGTTTTTACACGATCAAAATATAGTGGGCGCAGCATTTGCATATTCGCATTTTTGTATATACCGATAATCACAGCTAGCTAGTTTACAGCCATACGTGAAGGTGCCATTGGCACACACATACTTCAACATTGAATCCAATTGGAAAGGGGGTCGACAAAACAAAGAAAATCGAGTAGTATCTGCAAGTTTTCATGGTGCAAGCACCAATATCAATGAAAAGGAGACCGTATGCGTACATTTGTTCGATCGATCATGACGGGCGCTGCAGTGGCAAGCCTTGCGCTTCCCCTGTCCGCCTATGCTGCAGAGCAGGACCTGCAGCAGAAGCTCGACAACCTGACCAAGGAAGTCGAGGCACTGAAGCAGCAGACCAAGACTACCGAGAGTAAATCCATTGGCAAGTGGCTCACCATCGGCGGCGACTATCGGTTCAGAGTAGATTCCCTGAAGGGTCACACCGCCTCTTCTACTGTGTTCAATGGTTTTGACGCCACCGGCAATCCGCAATTCGTTACTCAAAACGGAACCACAGTCAAGAACGACGCACTGATGACAAACCGCTTCGGTCTCAACCTGAAGGCAAAGGCCACCAAAGACGTTACGGTCACTGCCCGTCTTCTCATGTACAAGACCAGCGGAAGCCAGACAGACACGGCTACCAATGCGGGATTCTTTGCCGACAGGTCTTACGTCATGGATGGCAGCATCGGTCACGTCCCGAGCGATAGCGCCCTGCGCGTCGACCAGGTCTTCGCCACCTGGAGCAACATCGCCGAGCAGCCGATCTGGTTCTCTGTCGGCCGCCGCCCCTCCACCGCCGGTTCCCCTACCCACGTCCGGCAGAACAACGAGCGCCCGGGCAACGGTGGTGTTCCGGGCCTTCTTGTCGACTATGCCTTTGACGGCATGACCCTCGGCTGGGCACCGGACATCGACGCACTCCCCGGCGCCTACGCCAAGTTCTGCTACGGTCGCGGCTTTGATGCCGGGTATAGTACCAAGAATAACCTGCGGGACACCGACATGCTTGGGGTACAGATCGTTCCCCTCGACACCGACCCGCTCCGGATCGATTTCCAGTGGAATCGCGGCATGAACATCTTCGACAATCCCAACGCTCCTAGCGTCGAGCTTGGCGACATCGACTGGTACGGCATGGGTCTCCTGAGCACGCTGAAAAATGTCGGCGTGGGTAACCTCAACCTCTTCGCAAGCGGTGGACTGAGCGTAACCCACCCCAATCAAGATCGCTTATTCGGCGCTTTTGGTCTTTTGAATGGAACCTTTGCCGGTCCTGAAGCCTCCAAAGACAAAACCGGCTATGGTGTGTATGTCGGCGCACGCTATGACCTCCCTTCAACCAGGACTAAGCTCGGTCTCGAATATAACTACGGCTCCAAGAACTGGATCCCCTTCGATCCGGCAGCCGACGACATGTGGACCAGCAAACTCGGCACCCGCGGCAACGTCTACGAAGCCTACCTGATCCAGGAACTGAAGCTTGAGCCCATCTCTTCCTACCTGAGCAAGGTGTTCTTCCGTCTCGGCTACCAGTACTATGACTTCCAGTACACAGGCAGCAACAACTGGGTCGGTTCATCCACGAAAATTTCCGATCTGACGGCATCAAGCATTCAGCTGATGACACCGCTCAAAAGAGCACAGGATATCTACGGAACATTTGAAGTGAAGTTTTAATCCTTGTAGCGAGGGGGCTCAATGCCCCCTCGCATTACAATCAGCCAACAAATAATTGTTTCCGTCTTGTAATTTATCGGGTACAATTTAAAGTACTGATGTAAGCACGAAGTTAAAAAGGAGAATAACAATGAAAAAGTCAGTCGCAGTAATGATTGTGTTCGCACTCGTAGCCCTCAGCGTCCTGTCCTTCAGCAAAGTCGCCAGCGCCGAAGAAATCAAAATGGTCGGCGTCATCACCAAAATCGACATCGCCGGCAAGGACGCCAAGACTGCAACCGCCACCCTCAAAGACAACAAAACCGAAAAACTGGTGGAAATTACCATCAACGACGATCTGACCCTTGACAAGTTCAAGGACCACCGCATCGTTGTTGGTGACGAGATTCGCTGCAAGTACGAGGTCATCGACGGCAAGAATGTCAGCAAACTGTTCCGAAAAACTGCCGGCTGCTGAGTCGCAGCACGTTTCAGATTCGATACGTTGAATTGCAGTGATTTTTAAGCGCTGCAATTTTTTTCCGACCATTAATTCGTTTATATGAATATATTATATACAATGAATTTACGAATTATTAACAGCAGTTTAACCTATCAAGAAAAAGGAGCAGATATCATGAAACTGACGGTGACGATCTCTTCGGCCCTGCTTGCAGTACTCTGTGCAGCCGGCGTATGGGGAGCAGAACATCCGGGCAAGAGCGAGATCGAGAAAAACGGCTACAAGGGGCCAGCCACCTGCGAAGAATGCCATCCCGGCACCACCAAAGGCTTTATCGACTCGGTGCACTGGAAACACGCCTCAAAAGTTGACAATGTTTCAAACCTGGACCCGAAGAAGGAATACGGCATGAAAAACCGTATCTACACCATGTGCAACGGGAACGACATTGTCAACAACCTGAAAGAGATCCCCAAGAACGCCGAGGGGAAATCCAAGTTCACCGGCTGTAACACCTGCCACCCGGGCAACCACGTGAGCGACGTGGGGAGTACCGGACCCGAGGCCGAAAACGCCATTGACTGCCTGGTCTGCCACTCAACCGATTACGACTTCCGGCAGCGCAAACCGTTCAAGAATGAAAAAGGGCAGGTCGTCATGGGACAGGACCGGAGCACCAAGGCGGCGCTTGCCATCGCCAAGCCGACGGTAAAAAACTGCATGGTATGCCATGAGGCAGCTGGTGGCGGCGTGCTCGTCAAGCGGGGCTTTTCCTTCACCAAGGAAACAGACGCCCATGCAGCAAAGGGAATGGTCTGCGTGGATTGTCACAAGGCTAAAAACCATAAAATCCCGACCGGTTTCGATCCGAACAACTGGGCCAATGACGGGGTTCGCGTGGCCTGTACCGACTGCCATGGCGAAAAACCACATAAAGGCCTTTCTGCTGCCTACAACAACCATACTTCCAAGATCGCTTGCCAGACCTGCCATATCCCCCGAACCGGCGGGGCCGTAGCGAAAGACTTCACCGTATGGGAAAAAGGCGGCGACGGTTTCTACGAGCCGACGACACTGAAGCAGGAAGCAAACGCCACCGCACCGGTGTATGCTTGGTACAACAAGACCGTCCGTAACGAGCAGCACTTCATCGGACCAAATGGAAGCCGCAAGGATGGAAAGAGCAAGATATATCCATTCAAGATTTACATGGGGAAAGCGTTCTACGACAAAAAGACCGGTAATCTTCTCTCCATGGACTTTGCCCCTCCCATGTCAAATGGCAATGCACGTGCAGGGGTTGAATCCGCTGCGCGGACCCTTGGCATGAAAAACCCTGCGGACATTGCAAAAAACGCCGTTCCCGGCTGGCAGACCATCTATTTCGGCAGCAACCACCTGGTCACAAAGTCCAAGGCACTTAACTGCATCAACTGCCACGGAGTGAACGGTGTCATCAATTTCAAGGATCTCGGCTATTCAGACAAGGAGATCAAAAAGCTGACCAATCCTGAGATTTATTTCAATCAGTTGATAGAGAAGCAGAAAGAGGATTGGTAATCAATCCTTCGTTGTATGTGATGGGGCGAACCGGAAGGTTCGCCCCTTTTTTTGTTTAATGACTCAAACGCACGACAGAAGTATCGGCAAAGCCGGTGATGACATCGAAACTTTCTCCGACAATCAGCGCGTAAACCCTTCACGATGGAATCCCACTACAATTAGGTCACAATTCCCCCTTTATTTCCTATCGATAAAGGGTTAAAGTTAATGAGCAAATCAGTTCACCATCAAGCAACATCAAGCAGGGGAAGACATGCTCAAAAACCTTTCACTTGGGACCAAGCTCATCGGAG
This sequence comes from Geobacter sp., assembly GCA_003574885.1. Classification (GTDB taxonomy): domain Bacteria; phylum Desulfobacterota; class Desulfuromonadia; order Geobacterales; family Geobacteraceae; genus Geomobilimonas. The sequence goes on along the minus strand of PJFC01000002.1, from coordinate 97,366 downwards.
CGTTCTTCCTGATGGCCGCTATTGTTGCTTTCACGGGTATTTTTGGTATCCGGACCATCAACAGAGTCGGCAGCGAGGTAAACGCCATCATGAAGACCTCTGCCGCCCAGGAAAAGCAAGTTCTACAGATGGAGATGAACCAGAAAGCCTGCCGGGTGAACCTGGTAGAAGCGGCCCTGGTACGGACGGAAAAAGCCGAATTTGACAGATATACGGAGAATTACCGAAAGAAGAATGATCTATTCAAAAAGAATGTTGCCGTAATCCTGAACGGGGACAATAAGCTTGGTGTCCCCCCGGCGAAGAAGGGGAGTACGATAGAGAAACAGGCCCAGGGAGTACTGACGAGCTGGGCCGAGTTTGAAAAGGTTGCAGAACAGACCCTGGCGCACAAGGCATCTCTCTTGAAAGGACTTACCCCGGGAGTGGTGGACCAGGCAGCCAAGAATGCCCTGGCGGATGACAGGCTTAACAACCTGGCCCGAAAGCAGATAATGGAATCAAGTGAAAATGCCAAACTCGACATCGACGACTTGGCAGACACCGTTGATAGCCAGAGGATACAGGCTGACAAGGAATCCGCAAAAATCAGGCAAAACGCCACCATGGCCTTCGTGGCCGTAATCGTCCTGTCAGCTGGAATGGCTATTCTGCTCGGGATGCTGATAACCCGAAGCATCACCAGTAAAATCAGCCTGATCGTGAATGCCCTGCATCGCGGGGCGGAGGGGGACCTTACTGCACGGGTTGCGGTCGATTCCGGCGACGAGATGGCAAAACTTTGCGCCGACTACAACACCATGGCGGACAAGTTGTCGGCCATGGTGTCACAGACAATGACTACCCTCCATAAATTGAGCCAGATAGCAACCGACATACGGTCCGCATCACTTCAAGTCGTCGGTGCGGCTGAAATGCAGTCCGGCGGTGTCGCCCAGACTTCCTCCGCAGTAATCGAGATCGGTGCCACTATCAGGGAAGTGGGAACCAATGTGGACAACCTTTCCATGTCAGCATCGGCAATGTCGTCGTCTACACTTGAAATGGCGGCAAGCATTGAAGAAGTGGCACTGAACGCAGAAACCCTGGATGCTGCGGTGGAAGAGGTGAGTTCCTCTATTGTGCAAATGGCAGCCTCCATACGGCAGATAGGTTCCAGCACAGCCGTGCTGATGGATGAAGCCACCAGTACGGCCTGTTCCATCGATCAAATGAACGTTTCGATTCGTGAAGTAGAGCAGAACGCCATGGAAACCGCCGCCATCTCCCAAACCGTACGCAAGGACGCTGAAAGCGGTCAGATCGCAGTGGACGCGACCATCGCCGGCATCACGGATATCCGGCGTGCCTCCCGCATCACGACGGATGCCATCGAGTCTCTGTCAACCCGTGCCCGGGACATCGGCGCCATTCTCTCCGTGATAGATTCCGTCGCCGACCAGACAAACCTCTTGGCGCTTAATGCCGCTATCATCGCCGCACAGGCCGGTGAGCACGGCAAAGGGTTCGCGGTGGTAGCCGACGAGATTAAGGAACTGGCAGAACAGACGAGCAACTCCACCCGGGAGATATCCCAGGTCATCAAGGCCGTCCAGGAAGAAAGCCAGCGGGCCGTCTCCTCAATCAAGGACGCGGAACAGAGCATAAGCAGGGGCGAACAGCTTTCACTGAAATCCGGAGAGGCTTTGAACCAGATTGTCAACGGTGTTGAACGGACATCAGAACAGATGGACTCCATAGCTCGCGCCACCGAGGAACAGGCGAGAGGGAGCCAGATGATACGGGAGGCTATGGAACGTATTTCAGAGATGGTCGGTCAGATAGCCTCTGCTACACGGCAGCAGTCCACGGCGAGCGACATGATAACAGGGGCCTCGGAACGGATGAAAACGCTCACCGGTCAGGTACGGCTGTCCACCAGGGAACAGAGCAAGGGAGGGATCTTCATTGCTCACTCTGCCGAAGACATGACGGACATGGTCCAGCAGATCAAGAACGCTACTGAAGAACAGAGCCGCGGAAGCGGACAGATAGTTCAGGCGGTGGGAAATATCCAGCAATCGTCAGCCATCAACCTGCAGGCCAGCAAGGTTATGGATGAAGCGGTGGCAAGCCTGACGGGGCAGATGGAGCTCATGCAGAAAGAAATGGGTAAATTCAAGGTGACGTCATCAGATGAATAGCAGTGAAAGCCCCCTCAGAAACAAAGAAACCGTCATATTATAGCATTGAGACTACACTCGTCGTGCTGGGGGAGCGTGGCGAAAATGCACTCGACAAACATCTTCAGGGTCGGGTCAAGAGCGCGCTTCCTGTTTATCGCCACAGTCCGCAAACGGTTGTGGCAGAAACCATCGACACGGTGCTCCCGCAGCTGACCACCGAGCAACTGATCTTTCACCAGACTCCTGGAAACGAATGAGACCCCCTCACCCCCCATAACGCTTTGTACGGTGAGACGAAGATCATCATAAATCAGCACCTTGACAAAATCATGGATAGTACGTCCGATGGACACCATGTTCTTCGTCAGGAGCTTCCTGGAACTGCACCCCTCCTTACGGGTAAAGAGCAGATGCCCCAGCAGAGCCTCGACAGGGACATGCCCTTCGGGAATCCCCAGCTCCGGAGAACTGATGAACACCAGTTCATCTTGGGGAAGTGTATGGGTCTTGAAATCGCACATTTCCAGATCACCGCAGTGCTCAATAACCCCAACATCGAAAGTTCTTTCCTGTAATCCCCGTATGGCCTGTTCCGGCGTCGAAAAGATGAATTTGAAGTCCACGACATCGGAATTCTGGCGCATGAATCTGTTAAGCATCCCCGGCAGGTACGCAATACCGAAGGCGGGGGTGCATGAAAGTGCCAATCGGTTTTCCCTCCCCACCTGACGAATCTCTTCCTGCAACTCAAGCTCCAATCCAAGAATTTTCTCTGCCTTCCTGATCACCAGGCTCCCGACCTCGGTTGCCGTGAGCTGCGGACTGGACCGATCGAGAAGTTGGTGGCCATAACGGTCTTCCAGAAACTTTACCCTCTGTGAAACCGCGGACTGTGAGACATGGAGTTCATGCGCGGCTTTCGAGAAGCTGCCGGTCTCCGCAACGATTAAAAGTGTTTTCAAATAGCAGGTTTCCAAAGCCTTTCCCCTCCACAAAACACAATCTATTAAATTCGCTTATATCAGTATAAGAATGATTCGCTTTATTTGTTGGCCAAATAGCGGTTAGAGTGCCTACTGAAGGTAACGATACGATATTCATACATCATTCATGCCAATGCAAGGAAGGAGGTGACGGGCGCGTATGGCTTTGCCTGCAGATCAGCAGGCTTCGACGTGATATTCACAGCAGTAGCAGCATCACGAAAGGAGCAGTTATGCGAAAAAACATTTTGCACACCAGTGCCGTGCGGCTGGCCGTGCTCCTGGCAGCGACAACAGTAGTCGCTGCCTGCGCCACAGGGGCTATCAGGGAACGGATCCTGACACTGCCGGTGATCGAAGGCGCAACGTACGTTGGCGACAAAGACTGCGCCCAGTGCCATGAGAAGATCGTCGAACCGTTTGCCGACACTATCCATGGCAAACTTGCTGACTTCGAGGTAATGGGTGGAACCAAGGGATGTGAGTCCTGCCACGGAGCCGGCAGCATCCACGCAGCTGCAGGTGATACGGCCCAGATTCTCTCCTTCTCGAGCATCTCCCCGGATCAAGCCTCGGCAATCTGCCTCAAGTGCCATTCAGCAGGCACTCACATGGAATGGGCCGGCAATGAGCACGCGCTCAATGACGTTACCTGTACCGACTGCCACAAAATCCATCAGAGCAAGAAAGCCAAACACAGTCTGAAGCTTCCCCAGCCGGATCTCTGTTACTCATGCCATCAGGAGTACCGGGCCAAGGCCGAGTTCCCCTCACACCACCCGATACGGGAAGGGAAGATGACCTGTACGAGCTGTCATCAACCCCATGGCACCGGGCAGAAGAGTCTCAAGACCGAGGAGCGTGCGAACGACCTCTGCCTTACCTGCCACAGCCGGTATCAGGGGCCCTTCGTGTTCGAACACGCCCCGGTTCAGGAGGATTGCACCATCTGTCATGACGCCCACGGCAGTGTTGCAAACAATCTCCTCAAGCAGAACGAGCCATTCCTCTGCCTCCAGTGCCACGAAAGCCACTTCCATACCATCAGGACCGGCGCGACCATCGCCCCCGGCAACGTGGCTTACGATGCCAACACCAATCCAAGCGGAGCGCTCTCAGCAACCAATTCGGTTCAGTTTGAGAGCAGTCACGGCGCTGAAGGATGGGCTAAAGCATTTGGCACCAAATGCACCGTCTGCCATTCCCAGGTCCATGGCAGCGACCTCCCCTCGCAAACAGCACCTTCCGTTAACACCGATGGATCTAGAGGCTGGCCCGACGGAGCCAAGGGCCTTACTCGTTAACCTGAACTGAATATGAGTAAAGGAGCAGATATGAAGAAATCCAGAAAATGGCTGATAGTTTTGCCGGTACTGGTACTCTACGCTCCGATTTCACTTTTCGCGGAACAGGCCTCAAAGGGTCTGGAGGCGACCATTGAAACCGGTGGTGCAGGGCTGGCAGTATCGGACGACATCAGACGCGTGAATGAGTATTCCTCCATAAGAACCAAACCGGGGGTCAACCCCTATGGTAAAGTCGACCTTAGTGTCAGTGGAGCAGGCATCACCCTGGATGGTGACTCCAGATTCATGGACTCCAGGGACCAGACCCATCATGCAAAAGTAGACGTCAAGCGGGCCTTTAAATCGAGTTTCAGCTACGATGTATTTCAGCATTGGCTTGACCATGACCAGATAAACTATCTGGACGCCGCAATCCCCAAACCACCTTCAGCTTTTACAGGAACCCCGACGGCTATAGGCGCCAATACTGCATACCTTGAAAGCAGCAATACGATTACCCCCAACTTTGTACCGGGCTTCCTGATAACTAATACGGCCACCGGAACCCGATATGTCGCCAACTCCTGGGCTCCAACGGCAGGATACACGGCCCAGCAGATAGGGCGGGCTTCGGTATTCGGCGAAGATCTGACCCCCAATGCCAATTTTTCAGTTGTGCGCAAGGAATGGAAGAGCCATTCCGACTTTACCCTCCCCCAGCTTCCGAACGTGACGTTCCACTTCACCTACCGGAACGAAGACCGCAAGGGGATGGAGCAGTCCATCGGCATGAGCAAATGCACATCGTGTCACGTCACCGGGGGGAGCAAAAACATCAACGAAAACACCCGTGACATAACGACCGGAGTCACCGGGAAGTTCGGCCTCCTGACCCTGAATTATTCCTACATGAACAGACAGTTCCGGGAGCACGGAGCCGACCCGACGATGACCTATGACCCGGCACTCTCACCCGCTGCCAATTTCCCGGCAAATTACCTGACCGGCGCCCAGGCATTCGATAACAGGCTACTCAATGACTACCGCAACGGCGGGCTCAGGTATGACGTAACCCCTGATTCACACAAGGACAGTCATGTCGTCAAGGCCAAGCTCGACCTGCCGAGCAACACCACCATGGTGGCCAGTTATGTGAACACAACCGTTGACAGCACAAAGTCCGGCGATCCAGGCATTTTTTCACTGGACAGGGATAAACTAAAGACATCCTATGATGCATACGGTGGCAGGATAACCGCGACTCCCACGAAAAACCTGACAATAACCATGCGCGGAAAGGCTGAGAAGCTCGAAAACGACGACGTCAGGGTATTTTTCAACACACTGCCGATCGTTGACGTCGCTACCTACGGTACGGTACCCAACCAATTTACACCAACGACTGATTCCCTGTCGCCGACAAGATATTCGGTCATAACGAGGGATGTGGCGACGGTGGGACTGGATACCGTATACCGGCTTGCCAAGCGGACTACCATGCGCCTGGGCTATGAATACAAGAACGAGGACCGAAGCGATAATTATTTCGGAGAAACCCGGACACACCAGGTAAAGGCATCGGTCAGCAGCAGGCCGACCAATACGCTTTCGATGCGTCTCGGCTACAACTACAAGAATATCGACAACCCGTTCCATACTCCGGATGCCGCTCTGGTCCCGACGACATCGGTCGCTGCTCCCTTCGCAACAACGGTAGGTGGCGGTCCGACCTATGGCGTCTCATTCTACGACCAGCGTACTGCAGACCTTTCCAACCAGCCGGACAGTATTCACGAAGGCACAATCACCGCCACATGGTCTCCTTCAGCAAGATTTTCAACAACCGCCTACTACCGCGTGAAGCTGGAGGAGAACGACCTCAACAAGTCCACCTGGAAGCAGCAAACCCATTCACCGGGAATTTCCCTATGGTATGCGCCCGTTGACAAAATGAACATAACCCTCGCTTACAACTACATGAAGCAGACATCCAAGACTGATTTTTGCCAGGGATGGTACGATGGCTGAGCGGGGGTTATTCCATCGACCCAGTTTGGGTCGACATGTGGCAATTTCGAGTACAACACCGATGTGCATACCCTTTCGTTGAACACGACTTACCAGGCAACCGACAAGCTGAAGCTGCACGCAAACGCCATGTACAATGATGCTACGGCTGAGATTAATGGACTTTACCTCTCTCCCATCAACACTGCCGACTACATTATGAACCAGCTTTATTCGACCGATAATCTTTCCCGGTACAGCAGCTACTCAGATCTGAGCTATAAACAGATTGAGTGCAATCTTGGCGGAACCTACAACTTCACACCCAGTCTCTACATGACAGCCCAGGCAGGGTTCTCCCAGTTCCTGGATGATGCCGCATATGTCTACGGCGACCAGGACGGCACCACCTACACCGGGTCCCTGGGTCTCGGCTACAAGTTCTGAGAACTGGCGTAGCAACCATTTCCTTCGTTGGATGTAATGTGGGCGGACCTTTGGTCCGCCCTTTTTTTACTCTTTCCCAATGATTTTACCTTGACAGCACACCGGCAAGATGCTATAAATTTCCTTTCTCAAAAACCTTAACCAATGACGACATAGCAACGGAGGTGCAGTTTGGCAAACCACAAGTCGGCCATCAAAAGAAACAAGCAAACCGAGAAGAAAACAGACCGGAACAAGCATGTCCGTTCCACTCTGCGGACTTTCATTAAACGCGTACGTGAAGCCGCTGAACTGAAGGACGCTGCTGCTGCCAAGGAAGCCCTGGTCGCCGCAATTCCGGTAATCGATTCGGCTGTCACCAAAGGTGTTATCCAGCGAAACACAGCTTCCCGCAATGTTTCACGTCTCACCAAGCTTGTCAACACAATCGGCTGATCATCTAACAGTCAGTCGTTTACCACCATAAAAAAAGGCCTCTTTCCGGAGGCCTTTTTTCATCTTCCCGCCCTGCGTGTCTCCCGCTTCGGAACACCGTGCGGCAGACATACCTGCAGCACCACGCGCTCCATCAGGAGGGCCGGCTTGCCGCCGCTCGATTTTAACGCCAGGTCAGTCTCCAGAAGCAATCCGAAAATATCCCGCAGTTCGTCCCGTGAAAAGTTCCGCGCCTGCTCCATGATCCCCGTGAGAAAGTAAGGGTTGATTCCCACCTGCCGACCGACCTCCTGCTGAGGTGTTTTTCGGTCAATGAGCTCCAGCACTTTCCAGAGTTGGCGGAAATGCCTGCTGATCATCCCCAGCAGGCGTATGGGTTCTTCGCCGTCCCGCAGGATCGTGTTCAGATTACGCAAAGCCCGCTCAAGGTTTTTCCTCCCCAGTGCATCGGCCAGTTCGAACACGCTGTCAACCCGCGTATCGGATACCACCGCCTTCACATCGGCAAGCGTTATGGTCGGACGGTCGCCGATATAGGTGGCTACCTTGTCCAGCTGCATGGAGAGTTCCTGGAGGTTCGTCCCGGTCAGGTAGACAAGGAATTCCGCGGCAGCAGGCTCGATCTTCTTGCCGTGCTGCACAGCCTCCTCGCGGACAAACGGGGACAGCTGATTTTCGTAGGGGCGCTTGAACTCCACGAGCGTCCCGTGCTTCTTCAGCTCGACGGAAAGTTTCTTGCGCTGGTCAATTTTCTCACCCTGAAGGATGAGACAGGTGGACGGAGAGGGATTCTGCACGTAGCCGGTCAGTATTTCCTGGGCCGCAGCAGGGATGTCCTGGGCACGCTTGACCAGCACCACCCGCCACTCGGCAAACATGGGAAGAGTCTGGGCGTTCTCAACAATTTCCCCCCCCTTGCACTCATTACCGTAGAGGACCGTAAGATTGAAATCACGGAATCCTGGATCGACCACCCGCTCCAGCAGACGCTTCACCGCCCGCTCCACGAGAAACGGCTCATCTCCGTACAGGTAGTACAGGGGGTCGATCGCCCCCTTCTCAAGAGCCTTGGCAAACTCATCCGGTTTCATCAGCCTGGTCACTACTCCTCGTAAAACTGCCTAAAACGCAGCACTCATCCTGTCGTAAAAGCCTTCGGCAAGACGCCGGCACACTTCATCCAGGGCGGCATCCTGGGCATTCTGCTGTAAGGCCAGATCCGCAACTGACGGGTAATCCTGAAAGAGAGAAAGTGTCCCTTTCCAGAGGATCTTCTGGCTTTTACGGTCCTTGAGCGTTGACTCGGCAGTCAAAGTCAACCGTTTCTGCATGGATACATCCGTTGCCGAATAGGCAATCTGGGCCACCGTGTATCCGGTCACCGCACCTTCAATCAGCAATTCGGCCTTTTCCTCGGAGACGACAGAGCCACCGCTTCGCAGGGCAAACTCATTCACCATCTGCCGGGTCAGGACAGCCTCCAGATGTGGGCGGTAAACCTTGTTGGCAAAAAGCTGTATGGCAACGGTCCTCCCCGTGAGGGGGGATGCCCCCCCCGGCCGGTTAGCCAACTGGTAGCCACAACCGGAAACAAGCAGACAGCCGGTTAACAGCAGAAAACACATGATGTAACGAACCATGAAAACCTCTGAAAGGCGCCCCGGGAGACGCCTTGACTCACGCACCCACCGCCGTATAAACTGCCGGGGCCGTCTTCACCCTACCACGATATTGAGAAGCTTGCCGGGAACATATATCGCTTTGCGGACCTGCTTCCCGTCGAGCCACGATTTCACCCTTTCGTCGGCAAAGGCGGCCTCCTTGACCGCATCCTCTGCGGCACCGGCAGGGACCGTAACCTTGCCGCGAAGCTTGCCGTTTACCTGTATGACAATGAGAAGTTCCTCGTCCACGGTAGCTGCCTCGTCCCAGGTTGGCCAACCGGTCGCCTCTACCCCTCCCTGGTGGCCGATTGCTTCCCAGAGCTCCTCCGTAACGTGGGGCACAAAGGGAGAAAGGAGAAGAACCACGCTCTCCACCCCTTCCCGCAGAACGGCGGCATTCTCCGGCGAGTTCTTCGGTTCGAATGCATAGATGGCATTCACCAGCTCCATGACGGCAGCAATGGCGGTATTGAAGTGGAACCGCTCATCCAGGTCTTCCGTCACCTTCCGGATGGTCTTATGAATCGTTCGGCGTAGAGTTCGGGCATCATCGGAGAGTGTTGACGGATCCATGGCACCGCTGTTTTTGATAAAGGGAAGCGCCTCGGCAACGAGCTTCCAGACACGGTTGATGAACCGGTAGCTCCCATCCACCCCCTGGTCGCTCCAGTCCAGGTCCTTTTCCGGCGGCGCGGCGAAGAGCGAAAAGAGCCGGGCCGTATCGGCACCGTACCTGTCGATGAGTGCATTGGGATCGACCACATTTCCCTTGGACTTGCTCATCTTGGAGCCATCCTTGATAACCATCCCCTGGGTGAGAAGATTGGTAAACGGTTCATCTACATCAACGTAGCCCAGGTCACGCAGGACCTTGGTGAAGAAACGTGCATAGAGCAGATGGAGCACTGCATGCTCGATCCCGCCTATATACTGATCGACGGACATCCAGTACTGGGCGCGGGACTTGTCGATAGGTCCGTCAGTGAAATCGGAACAGCAGTAGCGGAGGAAATACCAGGATGACTGGACGAAGGTGTCCATGGTGTCGGTTTCGCGTCGAGCCGGCTTGCCACAGAGTGGACAGTCTACGTTGGCAAACGAGTCGATCTTCGCCAGGGGACTTCCCCCTTCCCCGGTGAACGCGACATCCATGGGAAGGACAACCGGCAGGTCCTTCTCCGGCACGGGAACAACACCACAGCTTTCACAGTAGATAACGGGAATGGGATTACCCCAGTAGCGCTGGCGGGATATGCCCCAATCCCTCAGGCGGAAATTGACGGTCTTCGTGCCGATCCCTTCCCGGTCCAGGTGTTCAGCTATCTTTTCCCTCGCTTCGTCGCTGCGCATTCCATCAAAGGGACCGGAATTGACCATGGTACCCACCTCGGTGTAGGCACACGTCATGGTGGCAGGATCAAGTGCCTCCCCGTCAGGCTGGATTACGACCCGAAGCGGCAGTTCATACTTTTTGGCAAACTCGAAATCGCGCTGGTCGTGAGTCGGCACCGCCATAACCGCACCGGTGCCATACTCCACAAGGACGAAGTTGGCGAGATAGATGGGCATCTTTGCTTTGGTAAGGGGGTTGATACAGTAGGAACCGGTGAAAACACCCTCCTTCTCCAGGTCATCGGCGGTCCGCCGCACCTTGTCGGTCTTTTTTACCTTGTCGACAAATGCCGCAACCTCGACACGGCGTTCAGGAGTGGTAAGCTCCAGGGCCATGGGGTGCTCGGGGGCCAGGGACATGAAAGTGGCACCGTAGATAGTATCCTGCCGGGTGGTATAGACCCTGACGTTCCCGGCCTTACCTTCAAGAGGAAAATCGATCTCGCAGCCGTAGCTCTTGCCGATCCAGTTGCGCTGCATGACCAGTACCCGTTCCGGCCAGCCGGGAAGCTTATCGGTGTACTCAAGCAGTTCCTCGGCATAGTCGGTGATCCGGAAGAACCACTGCTCCAGCTCCTTCTGCTGGACAGTGCTATCGCAACGCCAGCATCCCCCATCCTCTACCTGCTCGTTGGCAAGGACGGTCTCGCACTTCGGGCACCAGTTGACGAACGACGTCTTTTTGTATGCCAGCCCCCGCTCAAACATCTGGAGGAAAATACGCTGTTCCCACGCGTAATATTCCAGGTCACAGGTGGCCAGTTCCCGGTCCCAGTCGTAGGAGAGCCCCATTTTCTTCAGCTGGCCACGCATATACGCTATGTTCTCGTGAGTCCAGGTTGCGGGGTGGCTCTTGTTCTGGATAGCGGCATTTTCAGCAGGCATGCCGAAAGCATCCCACCCCATGGGGTGGAGGACATTGAACCCCTTCATCCGCTTGAAGCGGGCAACCACGTCACCAATGGAGTAGTTGCGCACATGCCCCATATGGATGCGGCCAGAGGGATAGGGGAACATCTCCAGCAGGTAATACTTCTGCTTTTCCCTGTCTTCAGTCGCCTTGAAACTTTTGCAGACCTCCCAGTGCCGTTGCCACTTTTCTTCGACATTTTTTGGAACATACTTTTCTTCCACGCTGTACCCTCCCGATAAATCAGCAGGGCGGCCTGAGGGCCGCCCTGGTTCCGAAATTACGTCCTGTTTCCCAACCCTTTATTTCTCAGGTACGAACCGCCGTTGATGGCAACGATCGCAACTATTTTGATCCTTGACGCTGAAAGCCATGCTGAAGCCGTGACAGGAGCCGCACGATTTCCCATCCTCCATCGCCTTCATGGTTACCGGGCGTCGCGCTACACCCGTCGGGATGAGTTTCTTGTGGCAGTCGGCACAGGTGTATCCCCTCCCCAGGTGGACCTTATGACTGAAGAGGGCATTGCCAACCGTTCCGGGTATTTCGTAGCGTATAGCTTTTGTCACCGGATGGCACTTTTCGCAGTTTTCACTGGCGGTAAATGCCGTTTTTCCGTCATGACAGGCGCCGCATGACCTTCCCTTCTCCATATCCGGCATGGTTGCCCTGCGTGGCGACAGTCCCGGGCTGAAGATCTTGTCATGGCAGTCGCTGCATTTATATGCCTCGATGTGGAATTTGTGGCTGAAACGTGCACCAGACGCCTTGAACATGATCTCCTTTACAGGGTGGCATTTGGTACAGTTTTCCTTGGCAGTAAAGGCCATTTTCCCGTCATGACAGGCGCCGCAGGACCTTCCCTGCTCCATGTCGGCCATCTTATAGCGCTTCGCCGCCTTTCCGGTAGTAAAAATTCCATTATGGCAATCGGTGCATTTGTACATACCCGTATGGAACTTGTGACTAAAGACGGTCACCCCGGTTTCCGGGACTTTGTAGGTCACCTCGATGGTGGTCTTGTGGCATTTATTACAGTCACCCTTGACGGAGAATCCGGTATTCCCGTCGTGGCAGGCCCCGCACGACATACCTTTTTCCATTTCTCCCATGGTATGGCGCGTGTTATCCGGCCCCGCCTTGAACAGCTTGTTGTGGCAGTCATAGCACGTGTACATTTCAAGATGCTTGGTGTGACTGAAGCTGGCATCGTCGATAAAGGTGATGTCTTTGACCGGATGGCACTTACCGCAGTTCCCCGCGACGGTAAATGCTGTCTTCCCATCGTGGCAGGCACCGCACGACTGTCCCTTTGCCATTTCGGACATGGAATAGCGACGGCTTTGACTGCCGGTGCGGAACACCTTGTTGTGGCAGTCGTCACATGCGTACATCCCCTTATGGAAATCGTGACTGAAAGTCACTGTACCCGCATCCTTGATGTTAAAGGTAATATCCTTGGTGGCGGTATGACACTTGTTGCAACTCCCCGCCACGGAAAAGGCGATGTTGCTGTCGTGGCAGGCACCGCAGGACCGGGACTTTTCCATGTCGGCCATGGTGTACCGTTTAGAGCCGGCACCACCGACAAAGATGCCGCTGTGGCAGTCCGCGCAGCGGTAGATGGACAAGTGGAACTTGTGACTGAAGAGAGCATCCGCTGCCTTGAAGCTAACCTCTTTCACCCCTTTATGGCACTTCCCGCAGTCTCCCCGCACCGAGAAACCGGTCTTGCCGTCATGGCAGGCGCCGCATGATCGCCCGTTCGTCATTTCCTGCATGGTGTAGCGCTTGCTGTTGGGACCGGCAACGAAGACCTTACTGTGGCAGTCGCCGCAACCATACATCGCCAGGTGCACGGTGTGGCTGAACTGGGCATCGGCGGCAAAGGAGATATCCTTGACGGCGTGGCATTTCGTGCAGTTTTCCTTGACCGTAAAGGCGGTCTTGCCATCGTGACAGGCGCCGCAGGAGGCCCCCCGCTCCATCTGGGCCATGGTAGAATGGGGATTGTCAGGTCCCGCCTTGAACAGGTTGTTATGGCAATCGCCACAACTGTACATCCCCAGGTGGAAGTTGTGACTGAAGACCAGCGTCCCGAAATCAGGTATCTCGATGGGGACTTCCTTAACCCGGTGACAGCGCACGCAGTCTGCAAGAGCAAAGGCCTTACGCTTGTCGTGACAGACGCCGCAGGACTTCCCCTTCTCCATCTCGGCCATGGTGACAGCAGGGTTTTTCTTCGCCACGCTGTAGATGGAATTATGGCAGGTCGTACAACTATTCCCCAGCCTGGCCAGATGGACGTCGTGGTCGAATTCCACGGTACCGGCAGTTTCGGTCGAAAACCTGACGACCTTGTACTCTTTGGCATAGATGAACACGGGAATACTGCAGAGCAGTACCAGCAGAATGAGCAGGCGCCTCACAAAGTTCTCCCTCTTCCGCACTCAGGCAATTTTTAAGAGCGTCTTTGCCACATCCAGAATCCGGTTGGGCTGAATCGGCTTGGTGATGTAGTCGTTGGCCCCCAGAGCCAGCGCCCGCTCCCGGTCTTCCTGGGCACCCTCCGTGGTAATGACCACGATGGGTATCTCCTTGTAGCTGGCGTCATTGCGGACAAGGCTGACCAGCTTGAGGCCATCCATGATCGGCATATTGATGTCAGTAAAGATCAGGTCGAATTTCTCAACGGAAAGTTTTTTCAGACCGTCCACCCCGTCGTTGGCCTCACATATCTGGATACCCCGCAAACGCTTAAGGGCAAAGGATATGAGCTGCCGCATTGTCGGTGAATCCTCAACGATCAAGACTTTATATTCTGCCATAGGTCATCCCCTCCAATTAAATATGAATGGCGTACTATCTGGTCAGGAGATCGAGAAACCCCTGGATTGTCGACAGCTTCCTCTCTGAATCGGAATAAAGACGGGAGCTGAAAATAGCCGTGGCAGCATGCCCCGCCAGGAGCGTGAAGAGTTCATAATCGACCGGATCGAATTTGCTCTTCTGCTGCAGGAGTTTGTAGATCACGAGGACACCGATCACGTGCTCCTTTATCTGAAGGGGGATGCAGACCATGGGAGACGACAGGTCCGACACGTAGGATTCGACATCCTCGACGAAATGGCTCTCGCCGCTCTTGGCCACTCCACCGATGACTCCCTGACCGATCTTCGCCGACGGCACATCTTCACGGTCAATCCCCTCGGTTGCAACCGCCTGCAGTTCGTTGGTCTTTTCATCGAGGAGCATGATGGCGAATTCTTCCGCCCCGATCAGGTTAATGATGATCTCGGTGATGATCTGCAGCACTTCCCTGAAATCAAGGGTGGAGTGGAGCTGATAGCTGGCTATGTAGAGGTTGGCCAGGTTATTGTTCTCCTGCTCTATCTCCACATAGCGGGTGGCGAAGTCCTGATTTTCTTCCTCCACTTCCTGTATCCGCCCGAGAATCTCTTCCTTTTCCCGTTCCAGTTCGGCAATTCGTGCCTCCAGGCGGCGGCTTTCCTCCGACGCTTCTGAACGCCCTTCCGTAGCCCGGCTTGACTCTTCCAACTGCAGGACGCGGTAGCGGAGACGTTCGTTCTCGCGCATCAGCTCACTGGTGAACTCCGCACCTTTTTTGAAGGCCTGCAGAAACTCCTCAGCCTTGCTGTGAAGTCCTTTGTCATCTTCTGTCGCCATACGTCACCCCTGTCTGTAGGTTTGTCAATCTAAGCCGGGCATGAGCCCACACCTGAACATGATTTCCCGCGCCATCCGATCAAGCGGGGCTACCCCGTCCACTACTCCCGTGGCGATGGCCTCCCGCGGCATGCCGAAAACAACCGACGACTCCTCCGACTCAGCCAGCACCTGACCTCCGGCCTCCTTGACCGCCCTCACCCCGCGGCTGCCGTCATTCCCCATTCCGGTCAGGACTACGGCGAGCACCCGTTCCCCGTAGATTCCGGCGAGTGAATTGAACATGACATCCACAGAAGGGACGTAGCGGTCCTCTGCCGAAGGCTTGGCCAGTCTTGTCACAACTTCACCATTTTCAAGCTTCTGAAAAACCATATTGAGGCCTCCCGGTGCCACCAGAACCCGCCCCGGCCTGACCAAGTCACCATCGGTTGCTTCTTTGATCTCAAGAGCCGACCCTCGATTCAGCCGCTCGGCAAATGCCTTGGTGAAACCGGGGGGCATATGCTGGGAAACGAGGACTGCCACAGGCTGGGGTGTCGAAAACGCGGAGAGAATATTCTGCAGGGCCGGTGGCCCTCCCGTGGATGCACCAATGGCGATCACGTCCATGTTCGGCTGACCCAACCGCGCCGACGGAGGAAGGGCAGTTTTCTTTTTCTTACGGGGAGGGACTTCCGATGTGACATCGGTCACTCCTCGACGCTTGACTCCCGCCATATTAAGGTTGAAGACGTTACAGACCTTCTCCTGCAGGTCTTCCTGTATTTTGAGGAGTTGATCCGAAATGACGGTCGTTGGTTTCGCTATGAAATCAACGGCGCCCAGTTCCAGCGCCTTGAACACCCGCTCATCCTCGCTCCGTGAACTGATGACGATTACCGGCGTGGGACGCGTATTCATGATGATGCGCAGCAAGGTAAAGCCGTCCATCTTCGGCATTTCCAGATCAAGGGTCACGAGATCCGGCCGCAGATCAAGGATGCGCCGCATCCCCTCTTCACCATCAGCGGCATACCCGACGACCTGAACATTGTCCATTCCCTCAAGCATCTTCGTTATGGCACGGCGGTTATACGCGGAATCATCGACAACCACAACCTTGATCACGGGCATATGAATCCTCCGCTGCCAGCTGCCGGCTTCTGGTACACCATGTCATTCTGGAGGTGCCGAAGGGAAAAGGCGGTGGATATATTCATCAGAGACTCGGAATGACCGAGCAGGAGGAATCCACCATCATCCAGTGACTTGTGGAAAGATTCAATAACCCGCTTTTTGGCGATCTGGTCAAAGTAGATGATGACGTTGCGACAGAATATAACGTCCATTTTGCCGAGCAGTGCCATCCTGTTCTGATCAAACAGGTTCAGGTGGCTGATAGTCACCAGCTCCTTGACCTCGTCCGCAACACGATACGAGGCATCCTGCTCCACAAAAAAACGTCTGATATACTGCTCGTCGGTAGTCCGGAAGGAAGAGCGGCCATAGACCGCCTTGCGCGCCTGCTGGAGAACCTTGTGACATATATCGGTACCGATGATCTCGACGCGCCAGTCCTTGCAAGCCCCCATTTCAAGGAGGAGCATAGCGATGGTGTAAGGCTCTTCGCCACTGGAGCAACCGGCACTCCATATCCGAAGGGAGCGGTCCCCCCGTTTCTCCTTCGCTTTCTTCAATTCAGGCAGAATCTCATCGGTAAAAGCCTTGAGCTGGAACATTTCCCGGAAGAAATAGGTTTCGTTGGTCGTCAGGACGTCCATGATATCGGACAACTCCTGGTCCTTCTTCCGGTTATACTTGAGGAAGTGGTAGTAATCCTTGTACCCGCCCAACTGATGGAGCGCAAGGCGCCTGGCCAACCGCTTCTCAAGAAGGTACTTGGAATCGTGGTCGAAGAAAAGCCCGCAATGGGCGTATATGACATCGCGGATAAGACGGAAATCCTCTTCCGCCATCGGCATGTCCGGTTCCAGGGAAAACATTATTCGAACCTGCCCATGACTTCACGTATCTGACCTCTTACAAGGTCATCGGACTCGGTCTCCAGAGCCTTCTGCAAATAAGGCACTGCCTGATCCCCAAGCCTCGCGGCAAGAGCTCTGATGAAGGTACTGCGCACATCCCAGTGGGGATGGGCCAGGATTTTCTCACGGCACGCCAGGAGGGAAGAGGTGTCGATATCGGCGAGTATTTCGATAGCTGCCTTGACCACTTCCTCGTCGGGATTCTCCAGGGTACGGCGCACATGTTCCAATGCCCCGTCACCACCGATGGACGCCAGCGCCTCAAGGGCGGAGATCATCACCAGGCCGTCGGCCCCCTCCATGGAACCAACGACGGCAGACAATGCCCGTTCGCCGCCGATTTTCCCCAGGCTTTTCAAAACGGTGCACTGCACCCAGGGGTCCTCATCCTGGAGAGCAAGGAGAAGGGACTCCAAGTGCTCGTCCTTCCCCAGATCTCCCAACGCGCCTGCAGCCGCGATCCGCACGTCCGGTTCCTCATCCATGAGCGCCTTGACAAAATGGCCGGCAGTGTCCGGCAGCCGCAAACCGGCAAGAGCACTGACCGCATCCCGACGGACCAGCAGATCCTCGTCCTTCATGAGGAGGGCAAGCCGGTCGGCTTCACGGAGAGCGGCAAAGAGAACAACCGCATTGCGACGCCGTTCAGACAGGTCGTCAACGGCCATCTTCCGGGCAATCGCCTGAACCGACGGTTCATCATCCCCCGCAAGGCGGGCCAGAGCCTCAATAGCAGCTTCCCTGACCTCCGGTACCTGGTCGTCCAGAAGATCGGCTGCGTCCCTGATAAGTTCCGTTAGCCCGGTCTTGCCGCACGCCAGAACTGCAGTCCTTCGCAGCATGGGGTTCCCGTCCCGCATCCCCTCACCAAGAATCGCCGCGCACCCCTTGAAACGGAGCTCGCCACACACATAGACAATGGAACAGCGCTCGTCATCACCGGCATGGGCGAACTTCCGGACAAGACTGGCAGTCCCCCCATCCCCCATGTTCGAAAAAGCCTGGATGCACTGCCGGCGAAGCCGGTCGTCGCTGCATCCCTCCAGAAGAGAGCCGACTGCCCGTTCGTCCCCGATAAGGCCGAAAAGCACGACGAGCGCTTCCCGGAGTGACCTCTCCGCCGTTCCGAAGGATGCCAGCAGCCCCTCCACAAAAGGAGAGCCTGCAAGTTCCCTCAGTCTGACGTCAATCTGCCGTCGAGCAGTGTCATCCAGCCGCTCCCTTACCTTGAAGAGCGCCAGTGCAGCTGCTTCCCGGGCATTGCGGACCCTTTCTTTCAGACCTTCGACAAGAAGGGGAGCCGCCTCCGCATCACCGACAGCACCGAGACAGTCAAAGACCGCCTTCTTCAGGAGGTTGGTCTCCACCAGGGGAGAGATGACCGTCATGGGCAAAGGCCTGCCGATCTTACCCAACGCCTCGAGTATGGTGTAGCTCAGCCAGGTATCCCGTTTCCCCAATGCCTGGACCAGCGGGGAGACAGCAAGCGGGTCTCCTATTTTCCCCAGGTTCTCTGCCGCAGCCGCACTCACGTTGGGATCACCGTCGTCGAGGGCGTCGATGAGAAGAGGCACGGGAGAAGGGTCCCCGATGCTTCCCAGGATGTCGATGACGAATTTGCGTACGTCATGATCGGCATCGTTGACATGGCGTGACAGGCAGGGGACGGCAAGGAGCCCGAGCCGCTCCAGGGTTTCCACCGCAGAGTTGCGCAGACCGGCATTGTCGTGTGACCTGAGCATGAGAACCAACTCTTCCATCACCCCGTCGTCGGGGGTTGCACCAAGAAGCAGATCCACCGCCTCCTTGCGGACCCTCCAGCTGGAATCGCCAAGTGCCAGAAAAATCCCCTCCCTTATCTCCTCCAGAGGACGACCTGCCAAGCCGATGATCGACTGTCTCCTCACCTCTTCATCAGATGAGCGGAGCATTTCGACCAGAATATCGTTTTTCGTCGCGCCAGTCTCCATGGTTACAGCCCCAGCTCCACTTGTTTCTTGGCAATGAGTTCGTCAAAAGCATCCTTCAGGTAGTTGGTTCCGGCACGTACCTCCGCCGGGACACGCAGCTCATAGAGGTTCGAACCTTCGCGAATATCATCGGCCAGGAGCCTGAACAGGTTGCGGTTGCGGACTCCTTCCTCTACAAGCGGCTGGTTGTAAAGAACGATATCCGACACGATGATGCGTGCCAGGCGCTTCGCCTTCACGTGGGCCTCGGCAAGTTCGGGTGTGCTTGGCGCTACAGCGACGGATGTTTCCAGTTCCTCATTCTTCCTGAGTTCCTGACGGGTGGCCTCCTGTTCAGCAACTTCCTGGCGGGACAGTTCTTCGGATGAGACATGACCCTCCTCTTCGGCCATAACAGCAGGGTCGGACGGTGCCTCCACCGGCTTCTGCCCAGCTACAAGCCGGTACACCATGGCCGCCAGTGAGTCGGGGATGTGATGCTTCTCTATGTAGTCGTCCGCGCCGTAGAGGGACTTGGGAGAGCGCTTGTACCGTGTCTTGTCGTAGATGGAGGCGATAAGAATTGTTTTTACGGTTGCAAGAGCCGGGTTCTTTCGGACCGCGTCACACACCTCGAACCCGTACATCGAGGGGAGGGCCACATCGAGCAGAACGACCGAGGGGAGCAACTGTTCGATGGCGTTCAGGGTCTCACGACCGTCATTATAGATAAACACGTCGAAGGGTTCCGGAGCGAGGACACGTTGGACCGCCGCACAGAAAGAAGCGCTCTCGTGGGCAACCACCACCTTTATTCTGTCATTGGCAGGCGCGGGAGCTGGAGCGGAGGCTGCCGATGGGGCTGTTTTTTTTGCTTCCTGGGGCGCTGCTTGGGAAAGTGCAGGCTGCTGCCCAGGGGCCTGTTCCAAAGGCGGAGCGGCTTTACGTACCACGCGAAAAATCGCCCGGCACTTGCTGCAACGGAGCTTGATCCCCTCCGCCCCCACTTTCCCATCGTCAAGACTGAAACGCGTTTTACAGCTCGGACAAACTATCAGCATAGGGATATCATTCCTTTCACGGACACCACTCTCACTAACCTTTCTTTGCCATTTCCAGGAGTCCGAGTTCGTCGGCCTCCCGCGCGCTGATGATGCGATCCAGGTTGAGAAGCATAACCATGCTTTCCTTCACCAGGCAGACCCCTACCAGGTACTCAGCGCCAATCCCTGCGGCTAACTGGGGTGCCGGCTTGATATCCTTGACCGGCACCGTTATCACCTCCGTCACCTCATCGACCACCAGGCCGATCAACTGGCAGGCAACCTTGACAATAAGCAGACGAGTGCTCTGGTCGTTGGCGCGTCGGGGGAAGTCGAACCTGCTCCGCAGATCGACAACCGGTATGACGTCTCCGCGAAGATTGATCACTCCTTCCACAAAAACCGGAGCCTTGGGAAGAGTGGTCAACTTCAACGGCCGGATGATCCCCTTGATACGCATGATGTCAGCTGCGTAAATATCATCACCGAGCCGGAAGCAGGCAACCTGAATTTCGTTAATATCACTGTTCATGGCAACGTACATCCTCGCAGAGCACAGGTGGGCGCAGGGAAGTGCAACCGGTAACGGGGCAGCCTACCTGAAGCACAGCACACTGACAGCTATTTGTTAAGGAGCCCCTCAATTGTTTCGATTACCTTTGCAGACTTGAACGGCTTGGTCATGTAGGCATCAGCCCCCATCTCCATGCCACGGGCATAATCCTGACTGTTTTTCTTCGCGGTCAGCATTACCACCGGTATGTTTTTCGTCGCCGGATTTTCCTTGATGTGGCGACAGACTTCGAATCCGTCCAGTTCAGGAAGCATGATGTCGAGAATCACCAGATCCGGCGGATTCGCGCTGATTTCGTCCAGGGCGGATCTCCCGTCCATGACCCCCGTCACGTTGTACCCTTTTGAGGAGAGAAGGATGCTCTCAAGTTTCAGAAGGCTCTCCTCGTCCTCAACTATCAGTATCCTGTTCTTATGCATGACGGCTCCTTTCGTAACCAGCTTAACGTAGCGCTATGTCGAGGATCTTCTCCATCTTGAGAAGAATGAGCATCTGGCTCCCAAATCGCCCCAGACCAGTGACAAAATCCCGGTCAATGCCATCGAGAACGGCAGGCGGGGGCTCGATGCTCCCGGTCTCGATCCGGACAACCTGAACCACTTCATCTACCATGAGGCCGCTGAATTCATCCTGCCGCTTCACGACGATGATACGGCTCTTGACTGTCTGCTCCTGTGAGGGAAAACCGAGACGCAGACGCATGTCATACACGGGGATAATGATACCGCGAAGAGAGAGTATACCGGCGACAAAGCCGGGGACCCGCGGGACTTCCGTCACTTCCCGTGGTTTGATGATCTCCTTTATCTCCAGGATGTTGACGGCGTAACTCTCACCAGCCACCCGGAAAAAGAGAAACTCCTGGAACTCGCGCGTCTCCACGTGAGCAGCGGTCATGAAATCAGAGTCTTCGTCGCATCCCGAAGTTTCGCGTCCCGCCAGCAGTTGCGTCAGCGGATCGAAGTTCTGTGACAGCTTTTCAGCCGCAGGTGCCGGAAGAACGGAGGGTTCCTCGCCGGCAAAAAGATCCTCGATCTGCTCCGGAAATGTCTCCGTTTCAGGCAGGCTGGCCATGCGTTCTGCTTCCTCAGGAACAGACGCTGTTTCAGGCTGTGATTCGGGGAAAATAGCCGCCGGCGAGGGCTCAACGGGAGAACTCCCCTTTACCTGTTCCTGCGCTTTTTTCCTGATATCCGCAAGGTTCATGCTCTTCCCCGTTCCACGTCAGATCACCAGCTCAGCGGTCATATCCTCGATAATGGAACCGTCGATCATCGCAGCGTTCCGTCCGAACCCTTCCAGGAGGGCATTGGTGGCAATAATATTGATGCGTCGGGGGACGCCGCCCGACAGTTCGAAAATTCTCTGGACCGCGTCAGGAGTAAAGATGCCCGGGCTGCCACCTGCCACTTCGATCCGGAAATCCAGGTATTCCAGGGTTTCCTCAAGGTCAAGGGGGCGCAGGTGGTAATTCATGGCTATCCTCTGCCGGAAAGGTTCATACACCGGCGCACCTAGTATTCTCCTCAGTTCCGGCTGCCCCATCAAAACAATACTGAGGAGGTTGTGGTCATCCAGCTGAAAATTGGTCAGGAGCCTGATTTCATCAAAGATCTCCCGGTCCGGTATCAGCTGTGCCTCGTCGATAACGATCACCGGCAGGCACCCTTGGGTATGAAAACGGTACAACGCGCCGGTTATCTCCCCCAGGAGGTCATCCTTTGCGTTCGACGGGAATTCGACACCCAGTCCCCGGGCAATGACACGCAACAGTTCCATTGCGGTCAGACGCGGATTGAACACGAAGCAGAACCGGTATCCTTCCCCCATCTCATCCATGAGGGCACGGGAAATGGTTGTCTTGCCGCACCCTATCTCGCCGGTCAACAGGGCCATCTCCCGTTCTTCAAGCACGTACTGGAGGCGCGCCAGCGCTTCCCGATGGCCATTGCTCAGATAGAGGAAACGGGGGTCGGGAGTCTTGCTGAACGGTTTCTCCCTGAAACCGTAATAGTCCTTGTACATCGCTCCGTCTCTCCCGAATGACACCAGCCGGACCGGTGCCGGTCTGATCCCCTGTCCCTGGTCCCCGCTGTCAGGCATTCCCCCGCATGGCTTCGTTGATGATCCCCCCAACGTCGAGCACAAGAATGGTACGCTGGTCCCCCAGGTCGGCGGCACCGGAAATCCCCTTGAACCCCTTGAAGGTTTCGCCCATGGATTTGATGACAATGTCCTGCTGACCAACAAGATCGTCCACTACTATGCCGAGTCGTTTTTCCGCAACACCTACCACTACAACGTAGAAACCTTCCAGAATGTCGGACATCCCCGTGGTCTCGAAAAACCGATCAAGCCTGAGGAGAGGCAGGGTGATCTCACGCAACTGGATAACCTCTTTCTTTTCCACGGTGAGGATGTCCCTGTTCTCAACCATGATGGTTTCCAGTACCGACGTTATGGGAAGGGCGTAGGTACGACCCGCTGAGGAGATAATGAGCGCCTTGATGATTGCAAGGGTTATGGGAAGGGTAATGGTCATCGTACTACCGCTTCCCAAACGGCTTTCCACATCAACCATGCCGGAAACGGCGGCGATGTTGCTCTTCACCACATCCATACCAACACCCCGGCCGGAAATCTCGCTCACCGTATCGCTTGTGGAAAAGCCGGGCAGGAAAATGAGGTCTATTGCCTCCCTGTCGGACAACACATCCGCCGGTCCGATCAGCCCCTTCTCCTGGGCTTTCTTCTTCACTCGCTCCACATCGATGCCGCGACCGTCATCCTCAACCTCGACAACCACATGGTTCCCCTTCTGGAACGAGGAAAGCCGGATGACCCCTTTTTCGTCCTTGCCGAGACTGATACGCTCGTCGGGGGGTTCTATACCATGATCTATGGCATTGCGGATGATATGCATCATAGGGTCGGAAATATCCTCGACAATCAGCTTGTCCAGCTCAGTGTCGGCGCCAAACGTTTTCAACTCCACCTTTTTCCCCTGCTCACGGGAAACTTTCCGGACTATGCGGGACATCTTCTCGAAGAGCTGGCCTATGGGGATCATCCGTATTTCCATGACCCCCTTCTGCAACTCGGTAAGCTTGCGCTCAAGCACCTTCGCCGTTTTGCTAAGCCCGGCAGCCAGTGAAGTGTGACCATCCCGACGCAGGTTGTCGACAAACTCGTTGATGCTCGACTGGGAAAGGACCAGTTCGCCAACGATGTTCATCAACTCGTCCAGTTTGCCGATATCCACCCGTACCGTACGGCTGAAGCTTTTGGCGGTCACCGAGTTATCAGCTCCCGGGGTAGCCTCACCCCCCGGTGCGGATACCGTTTCCCCACCATCGGCCACGGCGGCAGGGACTGTCGAGTCGGCCGCCACCTCCCCGGCTCCGCCAAGACAGGTAACAATAACATTATCCTTGTCCACAAGAAGTGTGACCGCGGCGGTCTCAAGTTCGGAGCCGAAAAGGACTTCGAAATCAATGCCCGCGTCCAAGCCGCCGCCTGCACTCGGCAAGGTACTGACCACCTCGCCTCCCTGCTTGAGCAGATCGGTCAGCTCCCCCAGGTCCTGATCGAACGTCATCAGACTGAATGAGGCGTGGATGGAGTAGATGTTACGCCCCTTCTTGACATTTTCCAGGAGGCGATGCTCCTCGTACTCCGTCAGGGCACCGAGTATCCTGTCTGAAATCCCGAGGCGTGCCAGGGGAGAAACAGTGTCTGCCTTAGGGGGCGCACTGAGACAGGAGTTGATCCGGGAAACGGCCCGCTCTATCCCCTGGGTATCACTGACGCCGGTCCCGGCATTACGTACCATGGAGCCGAGCAGTTCCATGGAATCGAACAGCACGCTGACAGTGGTCTGACTGAGCTCCGCCTTGCCGAGACGCAGAGAGTCGAGAAGATTCTCCAGGTTATGGGCCAGATCCGCGATCTCGGTGAAGCCGAACATGCCGGCCAGTCCCTTGAGGGAATGGGCGCCGCGGAAAATGGAATTAATGAGATCCGGATTGCAATCCCCCGTGTCGGCGCAATCGCTGAGGCCGACCAGATCCAGGCTCAACTGGTCGACAATCTCTTCCGCTTCGGCGAGAAAGTCCTTTACAGCCTTTCCCATATTGTCGTTATTTCCGCTCATGTGTGCTCTCGTTGAGTGAATGATCGTGGTTATTTCGTTACGGGGCGCTCACCCGTCTTCAGGCAAGATAGGTGCGAAGCAGCTCCAACAGTCTGTCCGGGTCGAAAGGCTTCACCAGGTATTCATTGGCACCAAGCGCCAGCCCCTTTTCCAGGTCCTTCTCACTGCTCTCCGTCGAGACAATGAACAGGGGTATATGGCGATAGTTGGGGTTGTTCCGCACATAGCTTATCAGTTCGAGGCCATTGATGTCTGGCATATTGATGTCGGTGATGATCAGATCCACCTTTTCCCGGGGGAGCAGGCGGAGCGCCTCGAAACCGCTGGATGCTTCGACTATCTCGTAGTCGTCAACGGACTCGATGGTGGAGGCCAAAAGAGAGCGCATGGTTGGGGAATCTTCGGTTATGAGTATCTTTTTCACAGTCCCTCCGGACTTTTATCTTGCAGCCGGCGCTGCAGGAGCGCCTTTTCCATGGCGATTCCCGCCTGGGAAAGGAATATCTCAAGGGAGTCCGTATCTCCCACCGGTCTGTACTCCGGCAGATTGTCGCCGTACAGGATGGCAACAACCTTCCCTTCGCTGACAATCGGGCCGACGAACACCTCTGCGGGGTATTCGCCGCCGAGACGCTCTATGAGGTAGTGGTTCCACCCCCCCTCATCCGGCTTCACCTTGAGGGGCTGCTGGGATTGAATAACCCTGGCGAACAACGAATCCTCGTCACGGGGGATACGCATGTTGCGCACTCTGGAATCGGCAAGCCCCTCGCTGTCCTGGATACCGAACTGGCCAAGGCCGGCAATTTCGTTCTGCTTGACGATGAAAATGACCGCCCTGTTCATGAACTCCGACGCAAAGCGGAGCACCAGCAGGATTATCCCCCCGCCAAGGGAAGGGTTATTAAGCTCTTCGAGCATCCCCCGAAGGAGGGAGATGCCGGTACTCTGCGCCACCTGCTGTTCGCGCCCCGGGCCCAGTTCTTCCCCCATCTCGAGGCGGAGTTCATCGGCGATATTAACCTTGTCACTCCATTCCGCCGGTCCCTCTCCCGCCTCCACCCGGCGGAGTTCCCTCAACAGACGGAATTCAAAGACCGTCAGCGTTTCCGGGTCCGCAACTTCGGTCTTGCGGGGTTTCATGACAAAGTCACACCCCATCTCCCGGACTTTCCGTTCCGCGTCGCTGTTGTTGTAGTCAGACACTAGCAGCACCGGTAAATCGGGGAAATTGACGTGGACGATATCGAGAAGCTCAAGCCCACCCAGGACCCCCGAACCATCCATACGGGGCATGATCAGGTCGATGATGATGGAGGGACGCCCCCCCTCCCGGTAGAGCGTGTCGATCCTGATCAGGGCATCCTCACTCCCCTCGAAATCGAAAACTTCGTAACCTTGCTCCTTGAGGGACGACGCCATGACCTCGCGAGTCGTCGTGTCGTCATCCACCAGCACCAGCTGCCGCGCCGCACAGGGCTCCGTTGCTGCCGGCACCAAGGCCATTTCCGGCATTGATTCGACGGCAGGCACGGCAGAAGGGAGTACTGCAGCTTCTTCTACCGCGAGTGAAGGAGGCGCGGTAACCGGCTGAATGAGATCGAAGGTAAGGTCCTCGCTCTCTTCTGGCACGACAGGAGGTAAATACCCGTCCGGCATCTCATCGATGGCTTCACCACGGTGGCGACGCTCATCGATAATACGGGTTCCCTCCATGGCAAGGAACTGGGGATTGAGTCCCTGGTCCAGCATGAACTGAACCGGGTCAAGGTGGGTATCATCGATAGGTGCAACGTTATCCTGAAGTTCGAAATCGAAGGTCCCCTCTGCCCATGCAAAGAGGGAATAGACAACTTTTTCGATCTGCTCCCGCACCACCTGCTCGATGTCGTCGGCGGAAACATTGAAATGTTTGATAAGAATCGTCCCGAGCCGCTCCCGGAACCCCTCAGTCTCCTGCAAAGAAAGGGACTTCTTGAGGGTCGGAAGATCAATGACACTCTTCTGAACAAGCACCTCCCCCAGGTTCTGATGGAAGACGCTGGAGCTGGCACGTATGACCTGGCCGCTGCGAAAGAATACCTTCCCCTCGCGACCACGGCTGTGGAGGGTGAGCATGCCTGATTTACGACTCAGGCTGACAATTTGGAGGATCTCTCCGAGACCCAGATCTTCAAGATTTCCTACAAGGCTCATACGGTATCATTCTGGACATGGAGAAGTGGGATAAAATGCCGTTAATCATAACCTATCCGGGGTGCCAAGTAAAGCACTTTAGGCCACCACGGGGGGCACCTCCCCTCCCGGAGAGGTTCGCACTACGGAAGAATCCGGGAGCCTAACGTCGCTCCCGCCCCCTGAACATGAGCCGCAACGGTGTACCGGTAAAACCGAAGGCCTCCCGGAACTGATTCATCAGGTACCGCTCGTAGGAAAAATGAATCCCTTCGGGACGGTTGGTGAAGATGACAAATGACGGCGGGCGGGTCGCAACCTGGGTGGCAAAGTAGAACTTCACCCGCCGCCCCTGGAAAAGCGGCGCATGGTGGGTGGCGGTCGACTCGCTGAAAATCCGGTTCAGTTCCGACGTGGTGACCCGTTTGGTATACTGCTCCATGACGTTGACTACCTCTTCCATTATCCGTCCCAGCCGCTGCCCCGTCTTGGCAGAAACGAAGACGATCGGCACAAAGGGGAGAAATTTGAACTCCGTACGGATCCGGTCCACGAACCTGCCGAGGGTGTCATTCTCCTTCTCAAGGGTGTCCCACTTGTTGACAACAAAGATACACCCCCGCCCTGCTTCGTAGGCATACCCGGCGATCTTGCTGTCCTGCTCCGTCACCCCTTCCTCGGCGTTGATAACGATGAGCACCACATCCGCGCGCTCGATGCTCCGGAGTGAATCCATGACGCTGTATTTCTCTATCTTCTCGGTGGTCTTCCCCTTGCGCCGGATGCCGGCGGTATCGATGAGGACAAACCGCTTCTTGTGCCACATGAACGGGGTATCCACCGCATCGCGGGTAGTGCCGGGGGTGGGATTGGCCACCACCCGTTCGAAACCGAGCAGACGATTCACCAGGGATGATTTCCCTACGTTGGGTCGGCCGACCACGGCGATCCGGGTCACCTCCTCGTCCGACGCCTCCGATGGTTCGACCGGCAGGGCGGCAAGGACTACATCCATCAGGTCGCCGACCCCCCGATTGTGCTCAGCGGAAACGGGATAGAGATTGTCGACGCCGAGGGCATAGAAATCACCGATGCCGCTCTCCAGCTTGTCACCATCCACCTTGTTCACCAGGTAGAATACCGGCTTGTCCACCCGGCGGAGCATCTCCACCACTTCCCGGTCAGCGGGGGTAAGCCCGGTCCGGCCGTCCATCACGAACAGAATCAGGTCCGCCTCGTCCATGGCGAGCCGGGACTGCTCACGCATCTGCTGGAGGAGCCGGTCGTTCGTCTCCGGTTCGAACCCTCCCGTGTCCACGAGGATGAACGGCACGTCGAAACGGTCCACCTCAGCGTAGTTGCGATCCCGGGTCACCCCCGGCATATCGTCCACCATCGCCTTGCGGCGCCCCACCAGACGGTTGAACAGGGTCGATTTCCCCACGTTGGGACGACCAACGATTGCTATTATAGGTTTCATGTACCTTCCTTTACGTTTTTATGACTCTCAACGACACAGCAAAAAGCTCCGAGTGCAAGGCGCGAACAGACTGAGATGTGAGGCGTAGCATGAGCTACGTCGCAACGACGAAGACTGGGAGCAACGCCGCAATCGGACTTTTGGCGAAGTCGTTTATTCGTAGCCGAATTCTTTCAGCATCCTCGGACTCTCGCTCCAATCCTTCCGCACGCGGACGAACAGTTCGAGGAACACCTTCGTATCCAGCAACCGCTCGATTTCCTGCCGGGACTGCATGCCGATCTTCTTAAGCATCTCACCCCTGCGGCCGATGATGATCCCCTTCTGGGAGTCCCGTTCCACGTTGATGGTGGCAGCGATGGAGACGAGGCCGCCGTCTTCGCGTTCCGTGAAACTGTCCACCCCCACGGCGATGGAGTAAGGGACCTCGTCGCGGGTGAGGCGGAACACCTTTTCCCGGATAATCTCCGTGACGATGAAGCGCTCCGGGACGTCAGTCAGAATATCGTCGGGAAAGTAAGGGGGCCCTTCCGGCAGACAGTCACGCACCAGTTCCACCAGGCGCTCCACGCCGTCGCCATTGCCGGCCGAGACCGGCACGATCTCCCGGAACGGATAGAGGTTCATATAGGCGGAGATCAGCTCCAGGAGCCGCGATTTCTCCACCAGGTCGATCTTGTTGATGACAAGCATAACCGGGGCGTCCGCTTTTGCCAGGGTCTCCAGCAAAAACCCCTCCTGGGCGGCCGGGCTGACGTTCGCCTCCACGAGGAACAGGATGGCATCGACCCCCTGGATGGCGGTGAGCGCCGTATCCACCATGTAGCGGTTGAGACGGGAACGGGCCTGGTGTATCCCCGGCGTATCAATGAAGACGATCTGACCGCCGGGGACGTTGTGAATCCCCTGGATGCGATTCCGCGTGGTCTGTGGCTTGTCCGAGGTAATGACGATCTTTTCGCCCAGGATGCGGTTCAGAAGGGTCGATTTCCCCACGTTGGGACGACCGATGATGGAAACGAATCCGGAACGGAATTGTTCAGTTGGCACGTATCTAATTCTCCTTAATCTTAATCCGTAAGAGTTGGGTGTTTCGTGGAGCGAATGTGCCCGAGTTCCAGCGCTGTAGGCAACATGGAGCAAAGCCGGCCGACCGGCCGGCGCGAAATGGGCCGTACAACGGCGGTGCGAGGGTACTCTGAGCGGAATGGGGCACCCGACTCTCACATACTTTACACAAGCAGGTTCCCCCTGCGGCTGACCGACCCAGCCTCCACCCGCAAATCATGGTGAGAAAGATCCGGATCGGCTATGATCGACGTGACATGCACCCCGTCCCGCCGAAGCGCTTCAAGGTTGTACCGGCGCTGCCCTGCCACGTCCGACACCCGGGCCGGAGCACAGAAAACCGTCACCCCCATCCCCCGTGGCAGGCCGGTTGTCAGCTTCCGGCAAAGGTCGAGACAGAGCTCACCCTCCACCAGCTGCCGGAACGCGGGATGATAGGGGCCGGCCAGCACGCTTCCTTCGCAATCCAGCTCCGCGGTGGGCTGCAGGCCGATCCGTATCACCGGCACCTCAGCCGCAAGAGCGGCACGGAGCAGCATTTTGCAGAGGGTGACCGCCCCGGCAAGGGAGAGAGGAACGTACTCCCCCGCCCGATAGAGTTCAGCCAGACGCGTTTCTGCAATCACCAGGGTCGGGTAGATCCGGAGAAAGTCGGGATTAAGGGCAAGGACCTCGTGCAGCGATGTCATGCTGAGGGCCGGCGTATCACCGGGAAGCCCCGGCATGAGCTGGGCACCGAGAACCATCCCCGCCTTCTTTACAAGCCGGCAGGCGGTTACCACCTGGGCAGCGGTATGGCCACGTCCCGACCGTTCCAGGACCGACTCGTCCATGGACTGGATGCCGATCTCGACGGTAGCAACTCCCATCCCCCGCAACCAGGCTAGGTGTTCGCCGTCAATGGCATCGGGGCGCGTCGAAATGCGAATACCGCTCACCTCTCCCCGTTCCCGCAGGGGGTGCAACGCACCGAGCAGCCGCTCCTGGTAATCAAAAGGAATGGCGGTGAAACTGCCGCCGAAAAAGGCCACCTCGACGGGGTTCCCCCCGGACGTGCCACGGTAGGCACTGACCTTTGCCCGGATGGCATCACCGTCGGGAAACTCTCCGCCGGTGCCGGCAATCCTTACCTGGTTGCAGAAGACGCACTGGTTAGGGCACCCCTGGTGGGAAATAAAAAAAGGGACTGTTATTGGCCTCATCCGGTGAAGCTATCCCCTGCAAGGCGAACCAGTGCGTTCCGTGCAGCAGCCTGGGCCGCTTCTTTCTTGCTCCCACCGTCACCGATCCCCAGGACGTCGTCTCCAACCATGGCAGCCACGGTGAAGGAGCGCTCGTGATCGGGCCCTTCGGAACCGGTAACGACGTAATGGGGCGTTTTACCCCATCTTGCCTGGACCAGTTCCTGGAATTCGGTCTTATGGTCCTTCCCTCCCGGCGGGCGTTCCTTCCCGACCAGGAGAGGTCCGAAATGGGACCTGATCAGCCTGCGGGCCGGTCGCATGCCCCCATCGAGATAGACTGCGGCCAGGAGCGCCTCGTAGGCATCGGCCAGAAGGGAGCGCTTCTCCCGCCCGCCACTCTTCTCTTCCCCCCGTCCCAGCAACAAATACTCTCCAAGCCCGAGCGACAGGGCGATACCGGCAAGACTCTCCTCATCGACAAGGGAGGACCTCACCCTGGTGAGCTCCCCCTCCCGGCTTTCAGGAAAACGTTCCAGAAGGATCGCACTCAGAAAGAAGTCGAGGACCGTGTCGCCGAAAAACTCCAGCCGTTCATTGTCGAGCAGGGAACGGTCCCCGGCCTCATTGAGGTACGAGCGATGAGTCAGGGCCTGGCACAACAGATGCCGATCCTTGAATGTATAGTCGATGGCGGCTTCCAGACCTGTCAGCCGCCCGCTGTCCTGCATGTTCATAAAATCCGCCGTATGACCTGACCTGGAAACTCTCCCCAGTTATATGCACAACCTTGGGAGTATAGTCAAAGATGCAGATTTTATCAATAGATATGCCGCTTTGGCTGGATTTTTATCTTGATTAATTCCCGCCCCTCTCCTATAATTTTTTATTTTTCAGCTGTGAGGACCGGCATGGCCTGCTTCATAACATTCGAAGGCAGCGAGGGGTGCGGCAAGACCACCCAGATACGAATCCTGGCTGACCGTCTGAAAGCCATCGGCCACGGCGTTATCACCACCCGTGAGCCGGGGGGTTGCCCCATCGCAGACAAGATCCGGGGGATACTCCTGGATGCGGAGAACGGTGCACTGACACCCCTGTCCGAACTCCTCCTCTACGCTGCAGCCCGGTCCCAGCATATGGCGGAAGTCGTCAAACCTGCCCTGGCCTGCGGACATGTGGTGCTCTGCGACCGTTTCACCGATGCGACCGTCGCCTATCAGGGATACGGGAGACAACTCGACAGAGAAACCATCGACCGGCTCAACGTGCTCGCCACGGGTGGGATCCGCCCCGACATTACGGTCCTCCTCGATTGCCCGGTCGAAATCGGGCTGAAGCGGGCCATGGCACGGATCAACACTACCTCCGGCGCACGGGAGGAACGTTTCGAACTGGAAGCCATGGAATTCCATCGCCGGGTTCGCAGCGGCTACCTGGAACTGGCAGCTCGCGAACCGGAACGGTTCATTGTCATTAACGGCGCAGCAGGCGTGGAGGAAACCTCCGTCGAGATCGAAGCGGCAATCCTCGCCAGACTGCCCGGAGGAAGTTGATGGTCTACGACACCATCATCGGACAGGAGAGAAGCATCGCCATTCTCAAGCGTGCCTGGACAGGAGGGAAGCTGGCACACGCCTACCTGTTCGACGGCATCGAAGGGTGCGGCAAGCGGAAAACCGCCCTGGCCCTCGTCCAATCGGTTTTCTGCAGTGATGACAAGGGCGAAGGGTGTGGCCGTTGCCCCTCCTGCAACAAGGTGGCAACCCTCCAGCACCCCGACCTCCATCTGATCGAACCGGACGGTGCGTTCATCAAAATCGACCAGGTCAGGGAGTTACAGCGGGAGATGGCCTTCCGCCCTTTCGAGGCCCCTAGGAAGGCATGCATCATTGACAATGCGGACCGTCTCAATCCGGCCGCCGGCAATGCCTTGCTGAAAACCCTCGAAGAACCCCCCGGCAACGCTCTCATTATCCTGATTACTGCAAACCCCGGGGGGGTGTTGCCGACGATCATCTCTCGCTGCCAGAGGCTCCAGTTCCAGGCGATTCCCCAGCCTGCACTGGAGGACTATCTCATAGGCCAGGGAACGCCTCCCGAAACCGCCGGTATCGCGTCAGCGCTGGCCGGAGGGAGTCTGAAGAAGGCACTGGAAGTCAGCAGCGAAACGGTCCTGCAAGAGCGGCAATCCCTGCTGCAAAGAATGCTCTCCTTATCCCTGGACAATATAGCCTCCCTTTTCGCCGCAGCTGAGGAACTGGCTGCGGACAAGGAGAAGGCCCAGGAGATGCTTGAGCTTATCACCACGCTCCTGCGGGATATGCTTTTCCTCCGGCAGGGAAGCGGGGACATCTCCAACCGGGACCTGCTCCCCCTGCTGGAACAGGGAGCGGCCCGTTTCACGGCAGCGAGCCTCATGACTCTCATCGAGCAGGTAGCGACAACCCGCCGCGCGCTGTTCCGTAATGTCAACACCCGCCTGGCGCTTGAGGTTATGTTCATGCGCCTGGCCGAGGCATGATTCCTCACCTATTCTGATTTTCTGGGAGGAGACGTCTCCTTGCCGCACCTGGATGAACCACTATAAACAAAGCAGAGGGGATCGTTCCCCTGGAGGAACTTTGATAAAAATCGCCAAGATCCAGTTTAATACAGCCGGAAAGCTCTATGACTTCAATGCCGGCAATCTCGATCTCAAACCGGGCGACAGGGTAATTGTCGAAACCGAAAGAGGGAAAAGCATCGCCACGGTCGTAGTCGGTCCCCGGGAATTCGAAAAAGGCGTTGTCCCCGAAGGGCTTAAGAATGTCACGCGCAAAGCGCTCCCCGAAGACCTGGAAGCGGCGGCACGAAATGCGGTCAAAGAAAAGGAAGCCCGCGCCCTCTGCCTTACAAAGATCAAAGATCGCGGCATGGACATGAAGCTCGTCCGGGTCGAGTATCTTTTCGACGGCAGCAAGGCGATCTTCTATTTTACCGCCGACGGCCGGGTCGATTTCAGGGAACTGGTAAAAGACCTCGCCCACGCCTTCCATACCCGCATCGAGATGCGCCAGATCGGGGTGCGCGACGAGGCCAAGATGGTGGGAGGAATCGGCATCTGCGGCCGGGAATTGTGCTGCTCCTCCTTTCTGCGAGATTTCGAGCCGGTGTCGGTGAAGATGGCCAAGGAGCAGAACCTCGCCCTCAACCCGATCAAGATCTCCGGCCAGTGCGGCAGGCTTCTCTGCTGCCTCTCCTACGAATACGAAACTTACTGCACCCTGAAGAAATGCCTTCCCAAGTGCGGCAAAAGGGTCAAGCATGGTGCCGTAGAAGGCGAAGTGATCAAGCTGGGGGTACTGGAGGGCACCGTTACGGTTAGAACCGACGAAAATGTGCAGGTGGTGCTGAAGGGTGAAGAGATCAGGCCCGAGGAGATAACGGACCGCCCCAAGAAGCTGCCGCGGGAACAGGGAAAGGAAACTCCACAGGAAACAAAGGAAGGGCGAGGCGGCGGCCGTGAACGCCGTGACCGGCGGCATGACAACCGGGACAAGGATAAAAAGGAGAAACGATGAGCCGGACATTTTACGTCACCACACCCATCTACTATGTCAACGATGTCCCCCACATCGGCCATGCCTACACCACACTGGCCGCCGACGTCCTGTCACGCTATAAAAAGCTCCAGGGATACGAGGTCTTTTTCCTGACCGGCACCGACGAACATGGCCAGAAAGTAGAAAAGGCCGCCAACACCGCCGGAGAGACCCCCCTTGAGCTGGCAGACCGGGTAGTCAAGCGGTTCCAGTCCCTCTGGGAAAAACTTGACGTATCCTACACTGACTTCATCCGCACCACCCAGGAGCGCCACAAAAGAGGGGTCACCCACCTGTTCGAAAAGGTCCTGGCCCAGGGGGATATCTACCTTGGGGAGTATGAGGACTGGTACTGCACTCCCTGCGAAACATTCTGGACCGAGACCCAGCTCATCGACTTCAAATGTCCCGACTGCAATCGTCCCACGGAGAAACTGAAGGAGGAATCCTATTTCTTCCGGATGAGCAAGTACCAGGAACAACTCCTGGCCCACATCGAGGCCAACCCCGACTTCATCCAACCCAAATCCCGGCGCAACGAAATACTCTCCTTCGTCCGGGAGGGGCTGCGCGACCTCTCCATCTCCCGCACCTCATTCTCCTGGGGGATTCCGGTGCCAGGTAACGAGAAACATGTCATTTACGTCTGGTTCGACGCCCTCACCAACTACATAACCGCCCTTGGATACCCGGACGAAACGGGGAACTTCGGTACCTTCTGGCCGGTGGATGCGCATCTCATCGGCAAGGACATCCTCCGCTTCCACGCCGTCTACTGGCCCACCTTCCTTATGGCAGCCGGACTTCCCCTGCCGAAGAAAGTCTTCGCCCACGGCTGGTGGACCGTTGAAGGGCAGAAAATGAGCAAGAGCCTCCAGAACGTAGTGGAGCCCAACATGCTCATCGACCGTTACGGGGTGGATGCCGTCCGCTATTTCCTCCTCCGGGAGGTCCCCTTCGGCCTGGACGGCGACTTTTCCCATACCGCCCTCGTCAACAGGATCAACTCTGACCTGGCCAACGACCTGGGAAACCTGCTTAATCGCTCCACCGCCATGGTGAACAAGTACTTCGACGGCATCGTTCAGGAGCCGGGGGCGTTGACGGAGCAGGACGAGGCCTACCGCGCCAAAACCGAAGCGATGGTGAAACAGGTGGACACCTGTATGGACGAGCTCGCCTTCAGCAAGGCGCTGCAGCAGATATGGGAAGTCATCTCGGCGGGGAACAAGTACATCGATGCCACCGCCCCCTGGACACTGGCCAAGGACCCGGCCCAGAAGGAGCGGCTCGCCACGGTCATGTACTGCCTGCTGGAGTCCCAGCGGATCGTCCACACCCTGCTGACCGCCTTCATGCCACGGACTGCGGCAAAGGCCCTTGCCTACCTGGCGTGGGAACAGACGCCGACCGAGGCCGACCTGCAATGGGGTGGGCTCAAGGCCGGCACCGCCATCACCAAGGCCGAGGCGCTGTTCCCGCGGATCGAGGAAAAGGCGGAGTAACAGCGGGAGACATCCCGAAGTGCTACAACGCAAAAGGCCGGGGGAACCATTCCCCGGCCTTTTGTTATCTTGAAAAAACATTTGGGACACGGAAACGTCGGAAAAAATCAGGATAACTGCGGATTACAGTCACAACCTCAACCAACCTTTCGGTTTACATCCAAAATCCAGGGATCATCCGCCTAAATCAGATGTTATCCGCTTTTCCCGTGTACAATTGGGGTTATTTTTATCCCTCTTCTTCAGTCCCTTTGGCCGCTTCGGCAGTACAGCGTTCAACCACATCCCTCAACCAGGCAATTTCATCGGGAAGAAACTGTTTGGAGTAGGGGGTGCCCACATTCAGCGCCCAGTGCAGCGGAGGTTCAGTCGTGGCGGCAAGAGCGTGCCCCGGCACCGCGACACTCTTAACCTTCTCCTGTGCCCAGGCATGCAGGCGCTCCTCGCTGTCGAAGAGCATCAGGTAGTCGTTCCCCTCCGCCTCGATAATCAGCGGCAGCACCTGTCCGTCCGTACCCTCTGCGCCTGCTTCCTTCGCCCCCTTCTCATCCAGGGTCGGGACGAAAAACGTGGCATTGAGGAAGAGATCGTAAAATGCAGACTGGTTCTTTGGGTTGTCAATATCCTGGTGCAGGGTCTCCAGTGCCCGGTCCAGTTCGGTCATGATAACGTCCTTTCGTTGGTTCATTAATGAAATCCTTAGAGACTCGGCTCAGCGTGGCCGTGATACAGCTCGTCCCGCTCGGCCGCAACTTCCGCACTCTCCAGATATTCGTCGAAGGTCATCACCCGGTCGATCACGCCGCGAGGGGCGATTTCGACGATGCGGTTAGCCAGAGTGGCGACAAACTCATGATCATGGGAGGCGAAGAGGATCACCTCGCTGTAGGCGATCAGCCCGTCATTCAGGGCGGTGATCGATTCCAGGTCCAGGTGGTTGGTTGGCTCATCAAGAATCAGGGCATTGGCGCCAGTGAGCATCATGCGGGAAAGCATGCAACGCACCCGCTCCCCACCGGAGAGGACGGTGGTTTTTTTCATCGCCTCTTCCCCCGAGAAAAGCATCCGCCCCAGGAAGCCACGGGCAAAGGTTTCCCCTTCGGTCGGGGGAGAGTACTGCCCAAGCCACTCGATCAGGGTCATCTCCTTGTCGAAGTAGGCGCCGTTCTCTTTGGGGAAGTAGGCGTTTGTTATGGTAACCCCCCAGCGGAACGTGCCGGAGTCCGGCTTCAACTCGCCGGCCAGGATCTGGAACAGAGTCGTACGGGCCAGACTGCTCCCGCCGACGAAGGCGATCTTATCCCCCTTACGTACGATCAGGTGGAAGTTGTCCAGCACCTTAACGCCGTCGATCGCCTTGGTCAACCCCGAAACCTCCAGGATAATATCGCCGCAGGGTCGCTCCGGCTTGAACACGATGTGGGGATACTTGCGCGACGAGACCGGCATCTCCTCCAGGGTCATCTTGTCCAGGAGCTTCTTGCGCGAGGTGGCCTGCTTCGCCTTCGAGGCATTGGAACTGAACCGCTGGATGAATTCCTTCAATTCGGCGGCCTTCTCGGCAACCTTGCGGTTCTCGTTCTGCTTCTGTTTCAGGGTCAACTGGCTGGCGTGGTACCAGAAATCGTAATTCCCGACGTAGACCTGAATGCGACCGAAGTCGATGTCTGCGGTATGGGTACAGACCTGGTTCAGGAAATGGCGGTCATGGGAGACAACGATCACCGTATTGGAGAAGCGGTAGAGAAAATCCTCCAGCCAGGAGATGGACTTCAGGTCCAGGTTGTTGGTCGGTTCGTCCAGGAGCAGCACGTCAGGGTTACCGAAGAGGGCCTGGGCCAGCAGAACCCGGACCTTGTCCCCACCCTCCAGTTCCTTCATCTTTTTATGGCGCAGTTCTTCGGGGATGCCGAGGCCGTTCAGGAGCACCGCCGCCTCGGATTCTACCTCGTAGCCGTTCATTTCGGCGAATTCTGCCTCCAGTTCAGCCGAACGGACACCGTCCGCCTCGCTGAAATCTGCCTTTGAGTAGATCGCCTCACGCTCAGCCATAACGTCGTAGAGCCGCTTGTGTCCCATTATGACAGTATTAAAGACTGTCTCCTCATCAAAGGCGAACTGGTCCTGGCGCAGAACTGCCAGCCGTTCCCGGGCTCCCATACCGATATCACCCTTGTCCGGTGAGATCTCCCCGGAAAGGATCTTGAGAAAGGTTGACTTGCCGGCACCATTGGCGCCAATCAGGCCGTAGCAGTTGCCCGGCGTGAATTTGATGGTGACATCCTTGAAGAGAACACGTTTGCCATAGGAAAGTGAAACATTCGTTGCCGTAATCATGCTTTGGAAAACTCCCGTTCGTTGTGGACTGGCCGTGAAACCCGCGCGACAATAAAAAACCACAGGGAAGGTCCCTGTGGTGCAGAAACAGTTATAAAATAGCATCTTGTGTCGTCGACGGCAATGGTTATTTTTGCAATATGCCGGCTAGTGTCCATCCGGAAACTTTGGATGTGACACTATAGGTTTCCAATTTGAAAACGAGGCGTTTTTCGTTCTGGCAAGGAAAACGAGGGATTGCGCGGAGGCGTACGTTGGTACGCCGCACAAGCAAACCCGATGGTTGACGCCGCCAAGGCGGAAAAGAACCGTTTCCGGATGGAAACTGGCTAGAGGCCGGCGACCGGCTGCATCGGCCGCAGTTCGCCGGATCCGAAGAGGAAAAAAACGCGGAACAGGCAATACTTGTAAAATTCGGTAAAAAGAAGGCGGAAGCTGCCGCCGTCGTTCCACCAAGCCTCCTTCAAATTGCTGCTGTCCACCGGGTAGGGATAGATGGTGACCTCCTTCGGGAGAACGCTGCGGAAGATGAGGGTGGCCCGCTTCATGTGGTAGCGAGAGGTTATGAGCTTCAGGGAGCGGATCTGGTGCCTGACGACCAGTTCCCGGGCGTAGATCGCGTTTTCAAGAGTATTGCGGGACACCTTCTCAAGTATGACCCCTTCACCGTTCCGCAGTCCCGGCTGTTCCCTGAACAACTCCCCCTTGCGCACCGACGGATCTACCCCGACGAGAAAAAGCCAGCGGGCCTGATTGTCCCGATAGAGCCGGATCCCTTCCTCGACCCGTCCCCTCCCCCCCGTGAGCACCACGATGGCATCGGCCTTGACCATGCGTGGGCGGAGGGAGAAGGTCTTGTAGGCAAAATCAACGAACAGGACCGCCAGAATCACCAGAAAGATAACGAAGAGCGAAAAAAGCCCCTTAACTACGGTCATTGCTGCCCCTATCCTTGCCACGAAAATCCAATTGCCAGTAACTTTTTTCTTGCGCATCGGCCAACAATCTGGTAAAAGTTAGTGCTTCAGTTCAAACGGAGGAACGATCCCATGTCCAAAGTATGCGAAATCTGTGGTAAAGGCCCCAGCTTCGGTAATAACGTCAGCCACGCCAACAACAAGACCCGCCGTACCTGGCATCCCAATCTGCAGAAGATCAAGGCGATCCGGAACGGCAGTGTGAAGAGCATCAAGGTCTGTACCCGCTGCATTCGTTCGGGTCACGTTGTCAAGGCGCTCTAAAACCGGTTCAACGTTCCAAGTTCGAGGTTCAAGGTTACACCCACCTGAAGCCGCAACGCCCCGTGCGTTAGCGGCTTTTTGTCTTTGAACGTAGGACCTTGAACCGTCAGCGCGCCAGAGCGATAACTTCGATCTCCACCCCGGCCCCCCGCGGCAACCCCTTCACCTCAACCGTAGAGCGGGCCGGCGGCTCTGCGCCGAATCTCCTGCCGTAAATCTCATTAACCACAGAGAAGTTGGCCAGGTCGGTGAGGAAGATCGTGCTTTTCACCACATCGTCGAAGCCGAGCCCTGCAGCCGCAAGCACCGCACCGATGTTTTCCATGACAAGCTCTGCCTGAACCGTTATGTCACCCTGCCGGAGAACGCCGGTAGCAGGGTCGAGCGGTATCTGTCCGGATAGAAAGAGCAGCCCGCCCGCCTTCACGGCCTGGGAATAGGGCCCGATCGCCTGCGGCGCCTTGTCAGTCGCAATGATTGCCTTCATAGCACATCCCCTTTCAACGTTTCAGGAAACGTCAATTTTTTGCAAGGTCAAGGCGCACAAGCAGCGACGCGGAGGCGTACATCTGGTACGCCGCACAAGGAGCTGTGCAGGGCAACGCTGAGATTGCGGAAAAGTGGCGTTTCCCTCACTAGCTTTTGATGCGTTCCGCCTTGATAACCCCTTCAACCTTCATAATACTCGTCAGCACCCGCTTCAGGTGGTCCAGGTCCGTGAC
The DNA here is from genome assembly GCA_003574885.1 of Geobacter sp. Taxonomy (GTDB): domain Bacteria; phylum Desulfobacterota; class Desulfuromonadia; order Geobacterales; family Geobacteraceae; genus Geomobilimonas. The sequence goes on along the minus strand of PJFC01000002.1, from coordinate 57,351 downwards.
CTCCACCTCGAACAGGTTCACTCCCCGCTTGTCCACGGTGCTCTGGATGGAGGCGCTGGTGATGTTTGATTCACTGTTGGCGATGGCCTGGGAGATGCCGGCCAGTATCCCCTTCTGGTCATGGCAGAAAACCCGGATCTTGACCGGCAGGGCGGACCGCTTGGCCTTCTCCCAGGTAACGTCGATGCGCCGCTCGGGATCGCTCTCCAGGGCGAGCTGGCAGTCGGCAGTATGCACCGTAACCCCCCGCCCGCGGGTAATGAAACCGATGATGTCGTCGCCGGGGACGGGATTGCAGCACTTGCCGAAGCGGACCAGCACGTCCTCCACACCGCTGATACTTATGGCACTTGACGACTTTCTGGTCAGCTTGTCGAAAACCTTGCCGAGACGGGTCTCCTTGCGTTCCTGATGCTGCTCTAACCGTTCCGCCGGAATCAGCTTCCCAAGCAGCTGATTGATCGAGAGTTTGCCGTAGCCTACAGCGGCCAGCAGGTCATCCTCGTGGACAAAACCAAACTCAGCAGCCACCTTCTTCAATTCGCCACTCTTGAGAAGCTTTCCGTAGTTGAGGGAATAGCGGCGAAACTCCTTTTCGGCAATCTCGTGACCGAGGGTGATGCTCCTCTTCCGCTCCTCGGTCTTGATCCACCCCCGAATCTTGTTCCGGGCACGGGAACTTTTGACTATCTTCAGCCAGTCCTTGCTCGGAGTATGGTGGGGCGATGTGACAACCTCGACGATCTCGCCGGTCTTCAGCTCATACTTGAGGGGGACAAGCTTGCCGTTCACCTTGGCCCCGACGCAGCGGTGTCCCACGTCTGTATGGACGCTGTAGGCAAAATCGATGGGAGTCGACCCCTTGGGGAACCCCTTTACATCCCCTTTGGGAGTGAAGACGTAGACCTCTTCAGGGAAAAGTTCCACCTTGACCGTATCCATGAACTCCCGTGAGTCCTGGAGCTCCTGCTGCCATTCCAGGAGCTGGCGGAGCCAGGCGAAGCGCCTGATGTCCTTCTCGTCGTAACCTTTCCCTTCCTTGTACTTCCAGTGGGCCGCAATCCCCGCCTCGGCAACCCGGTGCATCTCAAAGGTTCGTATCTGCACCTCCATCCGCTCCCCGAAGGGGCCGATGACGGTGGTATGAAGGGACTGGTACATGTTCCCCTTCGGCATGGCGATGTAATCCTTGAAACGGCCAGGGACAGGCTTCCAGGTTGAGTGGATGATCCCAAGCACCTCGTAGCATTCACGGATGTCGTCTACCAGTATGCGGATCGCGATCAGGTCGTAGATCTGATCGATATCGACGTTACGGTTCTCCATCTTGCGGTGGATAGAGTAGAGATGCTTGCTCCGCCCTGAAACCTCACCCTTGATCTCATGTTCATCAAGCTTAGCGGCTATGATGTCCCGTACTTCCTCGACGAAAGTCTCCCGCTCCTTTTTCTTTTTCGTCACCTTTGAAGCCAGGTCATAGTAGATCTGCGGGTCCTGGTAGCGGAAGGAAAGATCTTCCAGTTCGCTCTTGATCCAGGAAATCCCGAGCCGGTTTGCAATGGGAGCGTAGATATCCATCGTCTCCCGGGCGATGCTCCGCTGCTTGGGTTCCGGCTGATACTGGAGGGTGCGCATGTTGTGGAGACGGTCGGCAAGCTTGACGAGAATGACGCGGATATCGTTGGCCATGGCGAGGAGCATCTTGCGGAAATTCTCCGCCTGGCTCTCTTCCTTGGTCTTGAAGTAGATCTTACTGATCTTGGTGACCCCGTCCACCAGATTGGCCACCTCTTCTCCGAAATTGGCCACCAGCTCTTCGTGGGTAGTAAGGGTGTCCTCGATGGTATCGTGGAGAAGACCGGTCACCACGGTCGCCACATCCAGCCGCAGATCAGCCAGGAGCGCTGCAACCTCCATAGGGTGTACGAGGTACGGCTCACCCGAAAGGCGTGTCTGCCCTTGGTGGACCTTGGCGCAGAAGACATAGGCCTTTCTCACCAGATCCAGATCAGCGGACGGGTTGTAGGCGGTCACCTTGTCGAGAATGTCGTTGAGCCTGATCATGGGGCAAGCCTGGGTGAAAAGGGGGAAAATGAAGACAAAAAAAGGGCGGAAGCGCTCGCGCTCCAGCCCCGGTATGCCGAGAAATTAACGGCTTTTTCGAGAGGTTATTTCGAAACTGACTTTCCCGGCGGCAATTTCCCGCAGGGAGAGGACTACGTTCTTGTTGCTCCGGTTATCAATGAGGGGCTTGGCACCCTTGTACAGCTGCTTCACCCGTTTCGATGCCAACATCACCAACAGAAAACGGTTATCAACCTTCTCCAGACAATCTTCAACAGTTACCCTTGCCATTGTTACTCCTTTCTTAAAACCGGCGACCAGTGATCGGTGACCGGTAATTGCTCATATTTAATAACCGGTCCCCAGTCCCTAGCCCTTGGTCCCCGGCCCCTGAAGATCAAACAATTCCGACACGGCCTCCAACACGCGGGAGGTACGGCACCGTTCCGCAATCAGGACCGACTTGAACTCCTCAACGGCCGTGCTGAAGACGTCATTGACAATTATGTAATCATACCAGCGGGACTCGCAGATCTCAGCTGCCGCAGCCTGCAGGCGTCGTGCGATCACCTCTTCACTGTCTGCGTTACGGCAGTCGAGGCGGCGGCGAAGCTCGTTATAGCTGGGGGGCATGATGAATATGAAGACCCCACCCTGGTAGCGCTCCTTCAGCTGACGGCCACCCTGGCAGTCGATATCGAGGATGACGTCAACCCCGTCGCGGCGGTACTCTTCCAGGGTCTTGATTGCGGTGCCATACAGGTTGCCGTGCACTTCGGCCCATTCGGCAAATTCTCCCTCAGCCACCATCCTCCGGAACTCATCGGTGGTGATGAAAAAGTAGTCGGTCCCATGGACTTCGCCGGGGCGCGGAGAACGCGTTGTGTAGCTGACAGAATGCCGCAGGTTCGGGAAAATGTCAATGACTTCCTTGCACAGCGTGGTTTTACCGGCACCCGACGGTGCCGAGATTATGTAGAGCACGCCTTCACGTTTCATGATAACCCCGTGATCAGGGAACGAGAGACTGGCAAGCGTCAAATAGGTTCTCACTATTCACTATTCACCTCTCACTTTTCCCCGATTTTTTTACTCTATATTCTGTATCTGTTCCCGTATTTTCTCAAGCTCAGCCTTCAGTTCCACCACCAGCGGGGTTATTTCCACATCCCCTCCCTTGGAACCGATGGTATTCACCTCCCGGTTCATCTCCTGGAGGAGGAAGTCCAGCTTCCGCCCAACCGGCTCCGTCAGCTGTAGTGCCCGGTCGAACTGCTGCAGATGACTGTTGAATCGCACCAGTTCCTCCGTCACATCACTCCGGTCGGCCATGATAGCGATTTCCTGGGCCAGACGCCCCTCGTCAAGGTTGGTATCCGCCAGAAGCTGGGCCAACCGCTCCTTAAGCCGTGTCCCGCTCTCGGCCACCGCCACCGGCGCCCGCACACCTATCCTGTCTATCAACGCGCCCAGGTTCTCACGCCGGCTCCGCAGGTCGGCAAGGAGCGCATCCCCTTCCCGCGACCGCATCTCCTCCAGCGCCCCCACTGCCTGCTCAACTGCGGCCAAAAGGTCGGCCCGGAGCGAATCGGCAGGGGTCTCGCTCTCCCCCGTAGTCAGCACATCACGCTGGACAGCAACAAGCTGCAGGCTGACCGGCTCGGCAACCCCCAGTGTCTCCCGCAGCTCCCCCAGCGCCTCAAAATAGGCACGTGCCAGGGGGAGGTTGACCGTCGGCCGGGCCGCGGCATCCAGCACCCCCTCCCGCTGCACGAATACCTCGATCTTTCCCCGCTTGAGCCGCTCACCGACGCATTTCTTCACCTCGTTCTCGAAGGGCATGAGCCCTCGCGGCAACTTGACGGTTATCTCTCCGTACCGGTGATTGACCGACCGGATCTCCACGCTCATCCGGCCGGATGGGGCAACAACCTCTCCTTTGCCGTAACCGGTCATGCTCTTTATCATGGTTTCTCCCCGACTCAATACGCGTTTTTGTTGACCAGACCTTTAAATACCGTCAGAAATAAAATCTTCACATCGAACAGCAGGTCCCAGTTCTCTATGTAATAGATATCGCATTCGACTCGTCTTTCGATGGAGGTGTCGCCGCGCCAGCCGTTGACTTGCGCCCACCCCGTGATCCCTGGTTTCACCTGATGTTTCACCATGTACTTGGGAATATCTTCCCGGAATTGCTCCACGAAAAACGGCCGTTCCGGGCGCGGCCCGACGACGCTCATGTTTCCCGTGAACACGTTGAAAAACTGAGGCAGCTCATCCAGGCTGGTCTTGCGCAGAAACGTACCGAATCTGGTCTTCCGCGGATCATTGGGAGTCGTCCAGGTAGTCGCCGCCCTGGAATCATCGGCAACGCGCATGGAGCGGAACTTGAGCATATCAAACGGACAATTGTTAAGCCCGATGCGCCTTTGCCTGAAAAATACCGGCCCTGACGAGGTCAGTTTGATGCCTACGGCAATGAACATCATGACCGGCGCGGTTACCAGTATTGCCAGGGAAGAAAACCCGATATCGAACCCACGCTTTACAAATCTGTTGAAGGGGTCATCGAGGGGGATCTTCCGGACGTTCAGGAGGGGTATGCCGTCAAACTCCTCGATTACCGGGCTGCCGGGGAGATATTTATTGTAATCCGGAATAATCCTGACACGAACCCCGGCTTTTTCACAGGCATCAACAATCTTCCCGTACTTTTCAAACGCGTTGAGTGGGAGTGCCACCACTACTTCGTCTACAGAACGTTCATCCAGAAGGTGCGGCAGATTGGAACAGCACCCCATCACCGGCTTGCCGACCACTCTCTCCTGCTGTTTCATCTCGTCATCGTCGAGAAAGCCAACGACATTGTAGCCAAAATCGCGGTGGGCGTTGACCTTCTGGGCGAACTCGATACCGACGGGACCCGCACCGACAATGAGCAGGTGTTTCTGATTATAACCTATTTTTCTCAGGTGCCGGAGGGTCCTGCGAATGGCATATCGTTCAACCAGAATAAGAAAAAGCCCCAACAGTGCAAAATGGAGCGAAACTTCCCGGGAATACTGGATATCCTTGTTGAGGAACAACACGCTGTAGATCGTCACGACCCCCATGAAATGGGCACGGGCGACGATCAATATCTCCTTGCGGTACATCCTGCTCCGCATGGGAGAATATACATTCATGAAATAGTAAACCGTCAGCAGAAGAGGAACTATCCAGAGAGCGCCCCAGTAGTACACCTTACCGAAACCGGCAAAACCGGTAATGTTCAACTTGAAGACAATGGCCGCCGCATAGGCGATAATGAGGCACATCGCATCGAGAAAGACTTGCGTAATATTGAAGAGACGCTGGTATTTTTTTATCATCGATATCTCATCGTCAAAGGCGTTACCGCCAGAAAGCCCTGTTCAGGCTCAATCTTTTTTTGACGCCGGCAGGCAGATGTTTCTCCAGGAATCCGAACCGGTATCCGGCATATTTCATAACTGTCCGGAACATGGCAAGAGGAATATACCATGGCGACGTTCCGGAGAGGTACTTAATTTCAGATATGATAAACTTTTTCCCCTCTCCCTCCGCCCTGCCGAGTGCATCCAGGAACCACGTTTCCCGGGAATGGAACACGCCGATGTCGAAATAGCGGCGGAACTCCTCACCCATCGAATAGTTGTGGGAATGCCTGACCTGTGCCTCGGCGCAGTAGGCGATCTTCCAACCTTTCAGCAACATTCTGGCTGCCACCCAGGTATCCTCGCCAAAAATCATCTCCGACGGGAATCCGCCCACTGCCTGCAACGCCTCGCGCCGATAGGCTGAAAAGGAGTTGGAGAGGAATGCGGCCTTCACACCCAGCCGCGGGATGTCCCCAAGGGATACGGTCCGGCTGACCGGCGGATAGTTGAACAGTCGGGCATGGGCTGCGACAGGAGTCGAGTCCTCTGCCGGAAGCTGCCTGCCGTAAGCGGCCCCCACACGCGGATCAGCGAAAACCTCCACCAGACGCCGCAAGGAATCAAGGTTGGCCAGGATGGCATCCTGGGTCATGAAGACGATGATATCGGCGTCCGGGCAGAGATCAACAGCGAGCTGGCGGGTGGCACCGTGGTTGAATTCAATGCGGGGAATGGTGTGGACGCGAAAACCGGCAGCGGCGAAAAGTTCCGGTGTGCCGTCCGTGGAGGATGAGTCGGCGAGCAGACGATCAGCTTCTGTGAACGACTGACCGTTCAGCGCGGCAAGAAATGCGTTTGCCGTCGTAGTGGCATTGAGAGTTGGGAGACAGAGAGCACATTTCAGAGCGTTCATCATGATCCATCTCCCGTCGGTTTGAAACATAGTATGGCCATATATATAGCACATACTACGTTAACACATCACTTTTGCATTGCGCTAAGGATGGAACTGTAACAGAGCTCCAACTGTCCGACATGGCGCTCAATGGTGAATGGCGAAGACCAGTAGATGTCATACGCTGCCTTCCCCATTCGCTCTGCTACTCCTTGAACCGACATCATTTGCATGACTTTAACCAAATCGGACAGGTCACCCCCCTTAAACCAAAACCCCGTGACGCCATCAATGACCATATCCCGTGCTGCTGACGAATCGGGAACGATTACCGGTATACCACACGCCATGGCTTCCCTCACGACCAGACCTTGAGTTTCGTATAACAACGACGGGAAAACGAGCGCACGGGCAGTCTGCATGGCTTCCATCAGTTTGTCATGTTGTAGCCAACCGGTAACTGAACTATCTTGTGCAACCTGCAAAATCGGTTCTCTAAGCTCACCCTCACCAATAAAATAAGATTTCGCGGCGATCCGTCGGACAGCCTCAGCAAACAAAAGACATCCTTTTTCCCTTGTGAGCCTACCGACAAAGATGAACAGATTGTTTTCAGAAATGTTAGTCGGAGGTGCTTTATCCACATCAACAGGGTTGTCGATAAGATAAAGAATTGCTTTATCTGGAAGGTAGGGTTTTAATATCTCGCGGCTGAAATTGGAAACCGCAATGAAATGATGCATGCCTTTCGGAACCATCCCGAAATGATTCTGGACAAGCTGACGAGCAATGCGCCAGCATTTTTGCAAGTAGCTTCTGTTATCACAATCTGTCACCAGACATCTTGCCGACAATGGCTTAACTGTGCAAATCCTGCTCCTATTATAATCAAAAAAGCCCCCGTTAGGGCATGCTAGGAAATAATCGTGCATTGTGCATAAAACTTGGAATCCCTTTTCTACCGCCATTTTGACAACACTGGAAGAGAGAGCTTTCGTCCATGAATGGAGATGGATTATCGTCCTGTTTCGATCATAAGCCTCTAGCAATTTTTCGAATTCACGAGCAGCCTCCCAGTTCCATAATCCCTGGGAAACAGCTCTAAATCGGTTCAAATCGTTCAAGATATCGCTCTGGTGCAAGCTTACGACATTTACGCCAGCATCAACAAGTTCACGTGACGTTCCATCAACAGCACAAAAATAGGTAACTGAATGACCTTTTTTTGCCAAACTGACAGTTTCGGCCACAGCTACTTTACCGGCACCGCCGTTCACATCTTGAAAATCATTTACGATTATTATGTTTATATGTTCAGAGGGTACTTGCATGCCAAGGGAACCTATACTAGTTACTATGTATGTGAGCTGGTATGTATCCTGACAAATCACCCACACAACCTTTTACCAGTATTAAATATTTTCCTGCATTTGTAATAGATAAGATCATAACGTATCCCTACCGACAAACATGCGTAAATAAGAAGCCGGTACTGATATTTAAGAACAAATTTACCCGGACTATAGGAGATTGACCTTAACATGTAGCGTATCTTTCTGAAAAAATTTCGTTTTCCGGAAAAACAGACTGCGGCATGATAGGCGTTTAACAAAGATTCAGCTCTTATTTGTTCAAGATCGTTCCTCACCTTGCATCCATCAAAAACTTTCTCGATCACTCTGATATGCTCATTTGCCATATCTGTGCTCTGAGAAGAGACAGTTGCAGAACCGGCATGAGTACGAAAGGTAGCCAGTACTTCAGGAATCCGTACAAAATCGCCAATAAGACCTGCACGAAGCCAGAAATCAAAGTCCCCAACATAGCGAAACGAAGGGTCCCTCCCACCTGTTCCCTCGATTACACTACGTCTGCAAAAAGCACCTGGTCCCGGCAGACAATAGTGCCCCCGGACCATGTCAGCAGTGGAAACAAAGTCACGACACATGACCACCTGCAAAGCAGCGCCATGTTCATCAATAAGCTGCCAGTCGGGGTACGCCACTACAGCATTTGGTCGGGCAAGGAGTGCTCTTACGATTCGAGTAATAGCCCCTGGCAACAAGGGGTCATCAGAGTTGACAACGCCGACAATCTCACCGCCAGTCATGGAAAACCCTTTGTTAACCGTAAGAGTTTCCCCCATATTGGGATGACTATCCCAACGCAGGCGTCCTTCGTATCGCTTTATCACTTCAAGGGTAGCATCTGTCGATCCGTCATCGAGGACTATGTATTCGAGGTTGGGATAATCCTGGGAAAGAATGCTCTCTATTGTCTCTTCTAGAAGGTTTGCCCGGTTATAGGCTGGCGTTATAATCGAAACCAGCGGTTGTCGGTCACCCAAGGTCATTTGCTTCCCCTCGACAACAGATCGAATTCCATCTTGGCAGCGCTAAGATGATCAAGATAAATCAACTAAGCTCTCTTCGCCATACCGTTCTGTTCACGTAGTCGATATAGCTCATAATGATGCGCAACACCTTACGGGAGACATTTTCGACATCGTAGTCGGGGAGTAGCCGGAAAGGACGTCCGCCGCCGGCATAGTGGTCCATTACAATCTCAATTGAAGCAAGCACATGGGCCGAGTCCAGACCACACATGATGAGAGTCCCTTCGTCCATTCCCTCCGGTCGCTCGTGGGCCTGGCGGATAGTTACCGCAGGGAAACCGAGAATGGAAGACTCCTCGGTGATGGTGCCGCTGTCGGAAACGACGCAGCGGGCATTCATCTGCAGTTTCACATAGTCAAGAAATCCGAGGGGCTTGAGGAAACGTATCCGCTCATCCATACCCTCCACTCCGAGGGCTTCCATCCTTTTGCGGGTGCGTGGATGGGTAGAGACAATCACCGGATTGTCGTAGGTTGCGGCAATAGCATTCAGGGTGGAAAGGAAGCTGGTAAAATTGACCTCGCTGTCAACATTCTCCTCCCGGTGTGCACTCACCACAAAGAACTGGCCGGGGGTCACCCCCAGTTGGTCCAGAGCATCTGAAGCTTCGATCTGGGGCTGGTAATAGTTGAGGACCTCTTTCATGGGTGAACCGGTCTTGATGACCGTCTCAGGCCGAATTCCCTCAGCAAGCAGATAACGACGGGCATGCTCTGAGAAAACTATATTTATGTCGCTGGTATGGTCGATGATCTTGCGATTGATCTCCTCCGGCACCCGCTGGTCGAAACAGCGGTTCCCTGCCTCCATATGGAAGATGGGAATCTTGCGGCGCTTGGCGGAGATGACGGCAAGGCAACTGTTGGTGTCCCCAAGGAGCAGCATCGCATCCGGTTGCTCTTTAGCCATGACCTCATCGGATTTTGCAATAACATTGCCGATGGTCTGGGCTGCCGTCTCGCCGGCGGCATCCAGAAAGTAATCAGGCCTGCGGACTCCCAGCTGTTGGAAGAATATCTCGTTCAATTCATAATCGAAGTTCTGTCCCGTATGAACCACCAGATGCTCAGTGTGTCGGTCAAGCTCGGCCATTACGCGGGAGAGCTTGATAATTTCGGGGCGGGTACCAACGATGGTCATGATCTTACGCATTGAGTGCATCCTTAATAAAATCTAGTTTAAGCAACAACTTCACAACGCCTGCCACATCAAGACGTTCAGTATTGTGAGAGGTGTATTCCTCCACTTGAGCGATGCGCTCATCCCCTTCAATAAAATATTTATTGTAGTTGAGATCACGAGAGTCGGCGGGAATCTGGTAGTAACGACCGAGATCACGTGCCTTGGCCATTTCCTCGCGGTTTACCAGGGACTCGTAAAGCTTTTCGCCATGCCGTGTGCCGATGAACTTGATCTCATTATCAGCCTTAAATATCTGTTTGATGGCCAACGCCAAGTCGTTTATCGTTGAGGCAGGAGCTTTCTGCACGAAGGTGTCACCCGACTTGCCATGCTGGTAGGCATAGAGTACCAGGTCGACTGAGTCCTCCAAAGACATAAGGAAACGGGTCATTTGCGGATCGGTAATGGTAAGGGGCTTCCCCTCCTTGATCTGCTGTACAAACAGGGGAATGACAGAACCACGGGATGCCATGACGTTGCCGTAGCGTGTAGCGCAGAATACCGTACTTGTCACGTTGCTGGAACGCGACTTCGCAACCATCAGCTTTTCCATCATCGCCTTTGAAAGCCCCATGGCGTTGATGGGATAGACCGCCTTGTCGGTGCTGAGGACGATGACCTTTTTGACCTTGTTTGCTATGGCGGCATTCAACACGTTCTCGGCGCCGAGGATATTGGTTCGCACCGCCTCCATGGGATAAAATTCGCAGGAAGGCACCTGCTTGAGGGCCGCTGCATGGAAAACGTAATCGACTCCCTTCAGGGCAAAGTCGATGCTGTCGAAGTTTCGCACGTCACCGATATAAAACTTCACCTTGTCACTCTTCAGAGCGATCCGCATATCCTCCTGCTTCTTCTCGTCGCGGCTGAAAACACGGATCTCTGTGACATCGGTATTCAAGAAACGCTTGAGCACGGCATTACCGAAAGATCCAGTGCCACCAGTTATAAGAAGTGTCTTGCCCTTGAACATTTGAAACCTCCCGGACTATAAAAAGTTCTACCGAATTAGTGATGTGGCGCAGTAGTCATCCCACATGGACTTGACAAGTTCCGGCCATGCGGGCGGGGTATAGCCCGTCTTCTGGCGGAAGCGGGTCGAATCAAGTGAGCGGTCGCAGTAAAAGTCATCAAAAGACTCGATTTCTATTTGCTTCCCATACTGCTCGGCAACCAACTTCAACAGGTCATACTTCGATATGGGCTCAGAGGAAACTTGATAGAGGCCGCTCAGCGACTCATTGGGAATAACGTAATCCGCAATGATACGTGCCATCTCAACAGTCGGAAAGCCAGTATAAATGGCCCTAGTGAAGCCCTTGACCCTACCCTCCTGAGCCAGGAACCAGTCAATAAGGCTGTAACTGGTGCTCAATTCATGACCGATTATCGAAGTACGAAGAGTCACGCAGTGGGGATAATCCACCTCTCCCAGGTACTTGCTCTTCCCGTAGAGATCGTCGGCATCAGAGGGGTCGTTCTCAGTGTACATACCCTTGGCCCCGGAAAAAACGCAATCGGTGCTTATGTGTACAAGCCTGCTTCCGGAAGCTTTACAGGCCAAAGCAAGGCGATGGGGAAAGAGTGAGTTGATTGGGATGGTCACCAACGGATCTTTCGCCGAGGAAAGCTGCTTGATGACACCGATGCAGTTGACCACCACGTCTGGCCGTACATCGCCGAGAACTCGCATCACCGAATCAAAATTGTCAGCATCGACAAAGGGGTGAATACGTACAAGCAAGTCTGCAGAAAACCAATGGTCGAGACCGTTGTTACTGCGGGTTGTGGCATGGACCGTCAACTCCGGTCGGGTTGAAAGATTCCTCAGGAGCGTATGGCCGAGCATGCCGGTTGCACCGAGGATAAGCACGTTTCTATATGATTTAGGCAATTCCCTTCTCCAATGCAATTGTTCTATACATATCTACGGCCATACCAGACAACATGTTCATATCCAGTTTCTGTGTTGCCGTTTCCCAGTTGAATTGAGCCGCTCGCTCAACGAGGTTGTCATCAGTCAATGCCCGTCTAATGGCCAGCTCAACAACATCGGCATCTTCAGGAGGGACCAAAAGGACGCTCTTGCCATCCTCAGCCCATTCTTCGGCACAAGCGGTCCACGATTGAATAGGGAAAGACCCCATGGTGAGCGCCTCAAGAAACGAGGTGCTGATACCGTCACTTATGCTCAGACCGATGGAAATGCGGGCGCATCCGTGCAGGCGCAACATCTCTCTGTGAGGTGTTCCCGGGGGTACGACAGTCAGAGGGATACCGGTCTTCGACTTGAAGAGTTGCCCCGCCATCACCACTTCCGGTGAGGCAGAGTAAACAAACACTTCGTATCCCTTTAGAGCATCAGCACAACGTTCCAGTGCCCGCAACCCAACCAGTGCACGTCCTGACCACCCCTGGTACCCCTTAAGCATTATTCCCCGTCGAGCATGAACGGGTCCTGGAGTTCGCAATGATTGTGCATCCTTCAGGTCTAATCCTCCTGTACAAGGAACCACTGGCAACACTGCCCCCCGGAACCCAAAAGCTTCGGCAAGGCAAACATCGCGTCGGCACTCGCAGGAGTAATAATCACTGTTGCCCAGAACATCACGTATCAACGGTTCATGTTCAGGAAGACGGCCAAAAAGGGAAATATCACTCCCCCAATTAGTAACAATCCAGGGGGGGAATTGCCGGCCAAGCTTCTTTTTGGCCTCAAGAGTAAGATACCCCGCATGCTGAATCTCAAGGGAGTGAACTAGATCGGGTCTGAGACGATTCACTAAACGCGTAAGGCGTTCTGCATGCAGCCCAGGCCAGAACCTTTTAGTCACCTCTCCTACGCCCTTAGAGACAAAGTCCGAAAAGAGTGGTACCCCACGAGTCTTCACACTCCTGTCTATGCCCTCACCCTTTCCACGGATGGCGTGATGCACCGTCAAATTACTGAAAGCCGGGCTAGTCAAGCCACACTCCATACTAGGGAACAGGTGCAGGTCCCATCCCTGGTCGGCGATCTGCGAAATCCAGCGGGCAGTATGAATACTATCCGTCATGGCTACAAAAAGGATTTTCATTATCTCAGCGCCTGTGAAAAAAGACCTTCGCGAGATCCGCAAATTGTTCTTGCGCAAGGTTAACATCGAAGCCATTCTCGGCAGGTTCCATTGCCTGACGTCTCAAGCCGTTACGGAGTGCGCCGCCAGTTATAAGGTTATATACAGTCGAATACGACAAGCAGTCGTAGGGACTACAATTATCACTTGTCACAGCCTCTCTCCATTATTAAGTCAACATATCGCCTATATAATAGTCGAGAGTCAAACAATTCAGCAAATTTGCGGGCATTAGAACCTATTTCTTTTCTTTTATTTTGGTCCGCAAGCAGATCAATTATAAGTTTTTTATATCCTGAAAATTCATCTGATATTAAGCAGTTGACATTGGATTCAACCGAATAGCCCCGAAAAGCAACAGTTGTACCAAGGATAACCTTACCATAAGCCATTGCTTCAATGGTTTTCAAAGAGGCTCCTGCCCCTTTAGTAAGAGGTATCAAGACCATGGCGGCTGCATTATAAAGAGCATGAAGCACCTCTTCATCCACTTTACCCAAAGCAAAAAAATTGTCGTTTCTTTCAGCTTTACAGCAGTCACCAACTACAACAAAGTTAACTTTGTCCTTGCCAGTAGATTGCATTGACTTCGCCAACTGGCGAATTGTATCAACAGCTTCAAAATTAGGTAGGTGCCAGGCTCCTACGAATAAGCATATGTTTTGCTGTGGTAAACCAAAATCACCCAAAACATCTGATATGACCTCAGAATGTTTCTGGGGTTCAGTATTGTATCGCTGGATGTCAATGCCATGTGGAATAATTTCAGCATTTATCCCGTATTTTTTAAGCCTTTCCCTGTCAGAAATAGACGTACAAACTATACAATCAGCTTTTTTCATTGCGTTAATTTCAATTTTACGTGTGAAGTACTTTAATAATTTAGATTTTGTTACATGGTCAGACAGTATATCATGTAGTGTAATAATAACTCTTTTATTTTTATGCCGGCATGCTTTTAAAATTGGTAGTGAAGGGAAAGTGAATTCAACAATAACTGCATCCGCCCAATCAGTAATTTCGTCAACATGCTTAGCAAATACCGGGTCCATGGCATAAATACTGTGAAGCCAAAGCCAGCCTTCCTCTTCTTTGCTTTTTCCGAGTGTTATGATATCCAAAACCCTATTAAAGAGGTTCTGGAGTTTTGATATCGTCGGTTTTGCGCTGAAAGGCCAACAATAGCCCTTATAGAAGATATTCCCTATTCGGGTGTCAAGCATACCAGTTGGTGAGGTGCATATGATTTCACTGAACTCGTCTTTTAGGACATCCAGCATTTCACCAGATCTCCTACTCGAACCGGATTTGCGCTCAAGGATGTTACCCCATGGATAAAATACTGCAATTTTAAGGTCTGTTTTCATAACTGCACACGTTTATAGAAATCAAGTGTTTTCAACTTGAGTATATTTTCATCGAGCCTATTGATGGCCGTCGTCCAGTTTTCTTCAGCTGCTTGATTTACCAATGCGTCATCAGTAAGTGCCCGTCTTATAGCTTTTTCTATAATCTCCGGATCTTCCGGAGGAACCAGTATGCCTGTTCTACCATCTTCTATCCATTCATTCGCACAACTTGTATGGGTCTGAATCGGGAATGAGCCCATCACGAGTGCCTCTAGAAAGGACGTGCTGATGGCATCGCTGATGTTGATACCAATCGAGATACGAGCACGACCGTGGTAACTCAGCATTTCATCGTGCGAAACTAATGGGAGGAAGGTAACCGGTATACCAGTATTAAGTGTAAAAAGCTCGGCTGCAATCCGAATCTCCCAATTGAACCCTAAGTAAATGACAACGGTATATCCCTCAAGAATATCTGCGCACCGTTCAAGTGCCCTCAACCCGACCAAAGATCTGTATGCCCATCCCCAGTAGCCTTTAAGCATAATGATACGCCTCTCTGAGGTTGGACCCGGATGCTTCAGTTCAGTTACCCTCTGGAGATCATATCCTCCTGTGTTGGGGAATACAGGTAAGATAGTTTCCTCTTTTGCTCCGAATGATATAGCCAAAAGAGCATCCCGACAACATTCGCAGGAATAATAGTCACATGAAGAAAGTATCTGTTGAATCCTATCTTTGTGCTCATGCAGGCGCCCAAATAGATAAATGTCGCTTCCCCAATTTGTTGCGATCCAGACAGGGAATTTACCCTTAAATGTCCGTTTCGCCGCCAAAACTAGATATCCGGCATGTTGAAACTCGAGCGAATGTACAATATCAGGCTTAATCTTGCCTATCAGCCATTTTAACTGAACGTCCCTATAATCAGGGACAAACTTTTTCATAATCTCGATCATTCCGAGAGTGATATAACTTGATATCAATGGGATACCAATTGATTTTACTTTATAATCGTTACCATCTCTTTTGCTATAGAACGAGTAATGAACGACAACATCTTCCATCTCACTGTGAACAGCACCTCTATCTATGGCAGGGAACAGATGAATATCCCAGTTCTGATCAGAAATCTGTCGTATCCACCTTACAGTATGAATCTCTGGTATGGCGACAAACAAAATCCTCTTTGATTTTCGTTTTACCATCCCCATCCTGACAGAATATATAAGCTCCCAATAGAGTTGGAGCATCGCCTTGATGAATAAAGGCACAAACCGTTTTGGACGAAGATCAGTGAATCTCATTCGTCCCTCCCGGTCTGACGAGCTGTAATTTCTTAAATATATGTTTTTTGTAAGCAATCATACGCTGAACACACTTTACACTTAGGATATATTTAAGGTAGGCCTCTTTTGAAGAAGGGTCTGCCTTAACAGCGTATTTATAGCAGAGGCTAGCGCCATCAAATGTTCCCAGTCTTCCCGCGTAATCTCCAATCCATATATATGTCTGAGAACGCAACCGTCTCGTATCTTCCGAACCAGTGGGAAAAAACAACGATATATCAAACTCCTCAACAATCCATTTGAAATATTTATACTTATCTTTCAAGTGTTGCACTGCTAATTTGACCGTACCTTGCTCTGAGTGTTGCCTGCTCTTGCAAAGCTTGTCTTCCATAAAGTAAATAGGATAATGTCTCACCAATCTAAGCCACATTTCATCATCCTGTATGGTCCTATTTGCTTCATTCCATAAACCGACCTTGTTAAAGCAACCCTTGTGTATCAATATACAGCAACCATAAGTCCAAACTGTTAAAGCATCACGACAGGTTCTAATAACGTCCAGTATTGTGTTGGCATATTCGCCTGTCACATCGCTATGTTCATCAATGAACACAAAATTACTAGTGACAAGCTTTGCATCTGGGTTAGATCTGATAAAATCAATCTGGCGCTCTATTTTGTTGGGAAAGTAAACATCATCATGACTTAGCCATGCAAAATAGTCCCCTGTCATTTCTTTAATGCCAAGGTTAAGTGCCGTTGATACTCCTCCGTTATTTTTATAGAAGTATCTGATTCTGTTACCGAAAGACTTTACTACTGCTTCTGTCTTCCCCCCGTCAGTAGAACCGTCATTAACCACGATTACTTCAGTATTTTTATATGTCTGCGTAAGTGCACTGTCTATCGCCTCGCGAAGATAATGCGAACCGTTGTACACCGGAATCACGATCGAAACTTTTGGATAAAAATCCTCTTCCATCATTTCCATGTTTGTATCACCTCTTTTCAAATAAGCGGAATATCCACTCGAGAGTTGGATTTTTCGCCGTAGCCAGTTTCGTCAATAAAGTTTGTTGCACCAACTTCTTTACTGATGTCCGAAATACCGTTTTCTTGTTAATATCTTGGTCTTGGAGATAACTCATCAAGCAATCCCGTTGGACTTGATTATCAGGCCAGCGCTTGATGATATGAAATGGCGCTTCTGTCAGGTTCTTGTTTTTTAACAGCATGACGAATGATGCAACCTGTTCAAGCGAAAAACATTTGAAGCTCTCGAAAAATTCATCAAAAGCCCAGATGTATAGCCGTTCTACCTCTTGGCGATGAATGTCGGCCATGGATAACGTGCCCTGTCCCTCATGATGTCTTGTAACGATAAGCGGTCCCTGTATGTGTCTAAACTCATATCGAGCCTTTAACAGTTTGAACCACAGATCATAGTCCTGCACTGTCCTTAAATCTTCGTTAAACAAACCAACTTCATCGAAACATGCCTTGGGAAGAAGCAGCGTGCACCCATGTATTGCGCCTCCGAAAAGCAGATATAGTGCCTCACACAAATAGTTCCCAGGGCTGACAGAAGGTGTCAAATTGATACTCGACTTTCCAGTTGGCACATCAAATATTTGAAAATCGCCATAAAGTATCTGTCTGGGCAAGAATTTATCGCCTAAAAAATCTAGTTGATACTTTATCTTATGAGATAGATACATATCGTCATGGCTCAACCATGATAGGTATTCGCCCTTAGATTCCTTAATTCCCACATTTAACGCAGAAGCAACTCCACCGTTTTCTTTGTAAAAATATTTTATTTTATCGCCGAATGATTTTGCAATTGACTCTGTTGCGCCATCATCTTTAGAACCATCATTAACCACAATGACTTCGATATTGTGATACGTCTGCGCAAGGGAGCTTTCTATTGCTTCCTTGAGATAATTAGAGCCATTATATACTGGAATTATGATCGTGACCAAAGGGCTGTAAGACATAAATTAGTACCTGTTGTATTAAATGCAGGATAAGCGTTTAAATGCTTTATAAATAGCATGCTGTATCTTTATAATTGGGTGATTTACAATTTTCATTGACCATAATAATGATTGGTTAGTATCATGTAGTTCAGATTTTGTACTATTCAGTTCTGTATTTACATTACTCAATTCTGTCCTTGTATCGTTAAGTAATTTTTTAGTACATTCCAGTTCATTTTTAATACTGTTGAGTTCTGATTTAGTATCATTCAATTCGTTTTTAGTGTTGTTAAGTTCGTCCTTCGTGCTATGCATCTCTGTGTTTACGTTATGTAATTCAGCTTTTGCACTATGCAGCTCTGAATTCGCAATATCCAGCTCAGTTTTTGCATTTTGCAGATCCACTTCAAGAGAATGTGATTTTATTTGTGTTTCACAATTATTAATAAACCATTTATTTTGATGTTGACGCTCAATCCGTAGCAGGTCGAACAGTTCTCTACTCAATGAAGCCGAGTCCGGTAATACACGAGAAGCCTGTTGGGGCTCCGCCTTGATCATGATGCGACCATCGTCTTCTTCAAGTAAAAGACTCGTTGTATAACCTAATCGCATCAATTTCTGACTGCATACCCATGCACAGAAAGTAGAATGGACTTCCATGTAAATGAGTGGACGATGTTCTCTAATGGTAGCTTCGGCTCCACCCAGAAATAGGTGCTCAGCACCCTCAATATCTACCTTGAGGATGTGTGGAACAATGCCTGTTGAGTGCACAAATTCATCCAAAGTAATAAGTTTGGCACTTGTATGATAAAACCCGAGAGAGAGCAAATGATCCTTGGGAAGAGTCCCGTGTGAAGAAATGCTCTGTGAAGTGCTGCTGAAACCGGTGTCGACATTGTCAGAAAACAGCATCTCCATTTTGCCAGTAGTGTCACCAAGTGCTAGACCGTAAAGAGAAATGTTCTTAGCTAAATTTGGGTTACTGGAGAGATTGGAGCGGATACGCTGCCGGTTCCATGGATTGGGCTCAAAACATACAACCCGTCCTAAAGCCCCGACCGATTGGGCAAAGAGCATGGAACTAACCCCCATGAAACCACCTATATCAAAGATGGTCTTGCCACCAGCATCCTGTTGGTCTAAATCGTCGAACAGTTCAGGGTCATATTCGCCGGCAGGAAAGTATTGTTGGTACTGATCAGTGAGAAGAAGCGATATGCCGTTAAGCCGTCCCTGGTTAAAGTTATGCCAATGTGGTAATTCCTGCTTCTGATAGGCATACTCGACAGTATCTTCTTTCCAATTTGGCGATAAAGGTCGCCCCTGAGCTACGGCCTCATGCCAGGCCATACGGAATGAAGGAATTGATCGACAATTCAATGGCGCAGTGACTGGAGCATAAAAATGTGCTTCTGAAATTGCGTCAAAACCGCTGGCACACATGAATTCTTGCAAAGAAATGAGAGTGTATTTGTTGCAATGCATCCCGGCTGTTTCTTCTATCAAGTCTGATGTATCAATGGTATCGACAGTATTGAGTGGCGACAAATCATCTGTAATCACGTCATTGTCAACTCTGAAGGCAGGAGTGTTAATGGCTAATATGGCAGTGTCAGACAGAATATCGCGCAAAAGAGCCATAATCTCAAGCAGTTCTGCCCTCGGCACATGTTCAACAAAATCCAGCATAAGGATTATGTCAAAATCGGGCCGCTTCTCAGCTTTGTGAATTTTTGTATATTCCTTGAGGAAGACAAGTGCATCCGCATGGTGCAGAGTCGGAATGGTGAGCTTGTGTTTTACCAAAAACTCGGTAGCAATTTCAATTGCGTGTTCAGAAAAATCCACCCCTTCATAATAAGCCACTCCATGCTCCAAAGCGTACTTAATAGCTTCGCCCCGGCCAAAACCAAATTCAAGTACCCGACCACCGACGAAATTAATGCGATCCAAGATAGTCAGATCAATTTCCCGAATTTTCCCTTCCATGAATTCCTCATAACCTTCAACTCCATAGCCTGCAACTGAGCCATCTGCATTGGTTTTAGTAAAATACGTTCTTGTGTACTTGTGCTGTACATATCCCATTAACTACCCCACTCTCGTAACGTTGTAATTAATTTTCAGAAGTCCAATTACCAAGTCAGAAGGCTCACAACACAGTTCTATTAGATTGTCGTAGCCGCGCAATGGGACACACACATTCCCGTTACCGACAGCAATTCCAGGTGTAAGGAAATAATCGCCGTGAGCTAGGTGTGGCATGATACAGGAAAAGCGAAAAGTAGCCTTTTGTTCAGTTAAAACATCAAAATCCATAAGCCCATCACCTAAGGCGGTAGTGGCAATATCAGTTATGACCGTGTTTTTAGCTGTATCCAAACGAAGGCCTATCAAGAGATTGGGCATGACCTCTTCTTGTGCAATGAGGGCACTGATGACAGCCGGGTCAAACTGATAGTCGCATTCAAAAATCAGCTTCTGTCCGCCCTGAAACCGATTGGGCGGCATGAACCCATATGCCCGCACCTCTTTAAGCCATGCTCCGCCTCGGCCCCACATTCCGCTATTTTCATTTGGACGTACTACAAAGGAGGGAGTGGGCAGATGGAGAGTGGTTTCCTGCTTTGGAGGATTTCCTTCGATATTATGAGAAGACATTGGTGCTACACTGACGACTCCGTCGGACTCTGGGAAAAGAATGCGATAATAATGGGTTGCGACAAGAGATGGTTCGCCATCAGCTATAAGCCTCCCGTGATCTTGCAACAATAGGCGAGAGCAAAAATTCTTGGCAGTAAAAGTATCGTGGGTCACCAGGATGATAGTAGCCCCCTTATCCTTCAAGGCATACATATTTTCAAGGCATTTTTTCTGAAAACGAGCATCACCCACCGCTAGAGCTTCATCCACAATCAGGATTGCAGGCTCAATTTTCGACACAACTGCAAATGCCAACCGTACATACATCCCGCTCGAATATGTTTTAACAGGTTGCTCAATAAACTCACCAATGTCAGCGAAAGCAGCAATTTGATCGAAACGGTCATCAATTTCTTCACGGGATAAGCCATAAATGGAAGCAGCCAAATAAACATTTTCACGACCAGTGAAATCGGGGTTAAACCCTGCCCCCAATTCCAACAACGCCGCTACGCGTCCAAAAGTTTCAACAGTCCCTTCCGTCGGCGTCAGTGTTCCACAAATCATCTGTAGCAAGGTCGATTTACCCGCCCCATTACGTCCGATAATCCCTAACGTCTCCCCGCGCTTCACCTCAAAAGACACATCCTTGAGCGCCCAAAACTCCTGATAGTAGTTGTTCGGTTCCCGACCTAAGAAACTTTTTACTTTGGGCAACACAAACTGTTTCAACCTGTCGCGAGGAGTCCCGTAAATCTGATAGCACTTGCTGAGATTGGTAACACGAATTGCAATATCAGAGGACATCGGCAAATCCCTTCCGCGTTTTCTGGAACCAAACTAGCCCGACCCACGCCACCAGAAGAGCAAACATCATGGACAGTCCCCACCCGGACCATGACGGAAGTTTCCCCCAAATCAAAATAGCACGCATCTGCTCAACAACAAAAGTGAGCGGGTTCATATAAATAAATATCCGAAACTTTTCGGGGATAGCTGATACAGGATAGAAGATGGGAGTCAAAAACATCAAGATCGTCGTCAGCACACCGATAGACTGGGCAACATCCCGAACAAACACACCAAATGAAGCCAGAAACCAGCTGACACCGAGCGTCATGAGCAGGAGCGGCAGCATAACAACTGGCGCAAAAACCATGGTCCACGGCAAGGAAGCTGAAGCAAACAGATTAAATATAACCAGCACACTGAGACTTACGATACCGTGGAAAAGTGCTGCCCCCATATAAACCAACGGCAGAATCTCAAGGGGAAAAACAACTTTCTTGACATAATTTACATTACCAACAATCAGAGTGGGAGCGCGATTGATGCACTCCGCAAACAGATTAAATACGATCATCCCAGCAAAAAGAATAAGTGCGAACTCGAATTTACTCTGTTCACCCGTGCCCCAGCGTGATTTAAAAACGACGCTAAAGACAAACGTATAGATGACCAGCATCAGGATAGGATTGAAGAATGACCAGAGCAGGCCAAGGGCCGAACCCCGATAGCGCCCTACCACTTCCCGCTTTGTCATCTGCCAGATAAGGTTTCGATTGGTATGAAAGGAATGAAGGGTTTTGAACAATGTCATCATTTACGCAAAATACTCCGCTTTCTCGAACAATGCACCGGCAGCATCTTTTGCCGCCAACAAAGGTGTCTGGGCTTCAAGAGGCCATGCTATGGCAATGGTCGGGTCGTTCCAGAGAATGCTTCGCTCGTACTCCGGATACCAGAAATCGCTTGTTTTGTACAGGAACTCAGCCATATCCGACAGGACGAGAAACCCATGGGCAAAACCTTCCGGTACCCAGAGCTGCCGTTTGTTCTCTTCTGAAAGGTAGGCGCCAACCCATCTGCCGAAGGTAGGTGAACTCTTGCGGATATCAACCGCAACATCGAACACTTCACCCCTTATTACCCGCACCAGTTTACCCTGGGAATGCTGGATTTGGTAATGGAGACCACGCAGCACATTTTTTGCAGAACGGGAGTGATTGTCCTGGACAAAGTTGCGCTTCAGACCAGTTGCCTGTTCAAATACGCGATTATTGAAACTCTCAAAAAAGAACCCGCGTTCATCACCGAACACTTTGGGTTCAAAAAGAACAACTTCCGGGATTTCAAGTTTGGTTGCCTGCATATCAATACACCTTCTGCTTTAATAATCCCAGCAAATATCTGCCATAACCATTCTTGGCCAACGGAGTGGCAAGCTTGCTGAGTTGTTCATCGTCTATCCATTTATGCCGCCAGGCTATCTCTTCTGGACAGGCCACCTTCAAGCCCTGACGGTTTTCCAGGGTGGCTACAAACTGGCTTGCATCCAGAAGACTTTCATGGGTACCGGTATCGAGCCATGCATAGCCGCGCCCCATGATCTCGACCGACAGCTGCCCTTGGTCAAGATAGAGCCGGTTCAGATCTGTTATTTCAAGTTCTCCTCGGGGTGAAGGCTTCAGGTTCTTGGCCAGTTCAACGACCTGGTTGTCATAGAAGTACAGCCCTGTGACCGCATAGTTGGATTTGGGCTGTTCGGGCTTTTCTTCGAGAGAGAGCACCTTGCCGGTCGCATCGAACTCCGCCACGCCGTAACGCTCGGGATCCTGCACATGGTAGGCAAAGACGCTGGCCCCCTGCTCCCGCTTGCAGGCATTGCCCAGAAGCTGATGGAAATCGTGCCCGTAGAAGATGTTGTCTCCCAATACCAGCGCAGAGCGGTCCTGTCCGATGAACTCCTCGCCAATGATGAATGCCTGGGCCAGCCCATCAGGACTCGGTTGGACGGCGTACTTGAGGTTCAGCCCCCATCTGCTCCCGTCTCCCAGGAGTTGCTCGAAGCGTGGCGTATCCTGGGGAGTGGAAATGACGAGTATGTCGCGAATCCCTGCCAGCATGAGCGTGCTCAGGGGATAATAAATCATCGGCTTGTCAAAAACCGGCAACAGTTGTTTGGAAACAGCCAGGGTCGCCGGATGCAGACGGCTACCGGTACCGCCGGCAAGTATGAGTCCTTTGATAGCCATGCTACTGTCCAATCCTTTCAAGTTTGTAATCACCACTGAGCGAGGCCTGATCTCTTTTTGGATTTCGGGAATTTCTCTGCGTCTATTTCACGATGATCCTTATCCATTGATTACTCCTGTGGTCAGGCAAATCAAATACCGTAGTACTCCCGATACCACGCCACAAACCGCCCAATCCCCTCTTCGATGCCGGTCGAAGGCTTGAACCCCACATCCCGCATCAGGTCGTCCACGTCGGCACAGGTAGCAGGAACATCCCCCGCCTGCATGGGGAGCAGGTTTTTTACCGCTTTTTTCCCGAGACACCCTTCCAGCACCTCGATGAAGCGGAGCAGCTCCACCGGCCGGTTGTTGCCGATGTTGTAGATCCTGTACGGTGCATAGCTCGTCCCGGGATCGGGCCGGTCGCCGTTCCATGCCGGATCGGAAGAGGGAATCCGCTCCATGACCCGCACGACCCCTTCGACGACGTCGTCGATGTAGGTGAAGTCCCGCTCCATCCTACCGTTGTTGAAGACATCGATCGGCTGACCGGCAAGGATCGCCCGGGTAAAGGAAAAGTAGGCCATGTCCGGCCGTCCCCAGGGACCATACACCGTGAAGAAGCGAAGACCGGTGGTCGGCAGGCTATAGAGGCTCGCGTAGGAATGGGCCATCAGCTCATTGGCCTTTTTGGTGGCGGCATAAAGGGAGACAGGGTGGTCCACGTTGTGATGAACGGAAAAGGGGATGCAGGTATTGGCGCCGTAGACAGAACTGGAAGAGGCGAAGACGAGGTGTTGTACCTGATTGTGACGACACCCTTCCAGTATATTGAGGAAACCGACGAGGTTGCTGTCGACGTAGGCATGGGGATTGGTAAGGGAATGGCGGACACCAGCCTGGGCGGCGAGGTGAACGACCACCTGGAAAGCTCCCTCTGCGAAGAGGCGCTCCATGGCCTCCCGGTCAACAAGATCGGCCCTTGCGAACCGGTAACGGGGATTTTCTTCCAGCTGACGCAGCCGCACGGTTTTGAGCGTGACATCGTAATAGTCGTTGAGGTTGTCCAGTCCCGTCACATCGTGGCCATTTGCCAGAAGCTGCTTCGCCAGATGAAAACCGATGAATCCGGCAGCGCCGGTGACCAGGACCTTTCCCATTCTACTTGCCCGCCTCGCCAAGGTACCACTCATAGGTGGCGCGTATTCCTTCACGCAATCCTAACCGGTGCCTCCAGCCGAGTTCATGCAAACGCGAGACGTCCGACAGTTTGCGGGGTGTACCGTCCGGCTTGCTGCTGTCAAAGACCAGTTCGCCGTCGAAATCGACGATCTCCCTGATGAGCAGCGCCAGTTCTTTGATGCCGATCTCTTCGCCGCTGCCGATGTTGACGAAGCCGGGGGAGGAGTGAGGGTTGAGGAGTGAGGCGGTTACGTCATCGGAGAGTGTCATCAGGAAGACGCAGGCGTCGGCCACATCGTCCACATGCACGAATTCCCGCAGAGGCGAACCGCTCCCCCAGACGAGTACCTTGTCCGCACCGGCGACCTTGGCGTCGTGAAACTTTCGCAAGAGGGCCGGAAGAACATGGGAGGTCTCCAGGTCGAAGTTGTCATTGGGTCCATAGAGGTTGGTCGGCATGGCGGAGATGAAAGAGGTTCCGTACTGGCGATTGTACGACTTGCACATGGTGATGCCGGCAATCTTGGCAACGGCATAGGCGTCGTTGGTCGGCTCCAGGGGACCGGTAAGGAGGTACTCCTCTTTGATCGGCTGGGGTGCAAGCTTGGGGTAGATACAGGTACTGCCGAGGAAAAGAAGCTTCTTGACGCCGTTTCGCCATGCATGGTGGATGACGTTGGTCTGGATCATCAGGTTGTCGTAGATAAACTCCGCCGGATAGCTATCGTTGGCGACGATCCCCCCCACCTTGGCGGCGGCAAGAAAGACATACTCCGGCCGCTCTGCCACGAAAAACCGTGCGACTGCGCCCTGGTCCCGCAGGTCGAGCTCACTGCTCGTCAGGAGGACAAGATCGGTGAAGCCGTCCTGTTGCAGCCTCCGCACAATCGCCGAACCAACCAGCCCGCGATGACCGGCTACGTAGATCCGCGCCGACTTATCCATTGGCCCGTTTGTCCCTTTCAGCCAGGGCAAGGTCCTCGTCCACCATCATGTTCACCAGGGCGTCGAAGCCGACCTTCGGCTCCCACCCCAGCCTGGTCTTCGCCTTGGTCGGATCACCCAGCAGGAGATCCACCTCGGCGGGACGGAAATACCTTGGGTCGATCTCGATGAGCACCCTGCCGGTCCGGGCATCAATCCCTTTCTCCTGGACGCCATGCCCCTGCCATTCCAGTGGCATGTCGAGTCGGGCGAAGACCCGCTCGGCAAACTCGCGCACCGACCAGGTCTCTCCGGTCGCCACCACGTAGTCGTCGGGTTCAGGTTGCTGCAGCATGAGCCACATCGCCTCGACGTAATCACCGGCAAAACCCCAGTCGCGCTTGGCATCGAGGTTCCCCAGGTAGAGCCGGTCCTGCAGGCCGACCTTGATCCGGCCGGCCGCCCGTGTGATCTTGCGGGTGACGAAGGTTTCGCCCCGACGGGGTGATTCGTGGTTGAAGAGGATACCGTTGCAGGCAAACAGGTTGTAGCTTTCCCGGTAGTTCTGGGTGATATAGAAGGCATACGCCTTGGCACAGGCATAGGGGGAGCGGGGATAGAACGGGGTGGTTTCCTTCTGGGGGGTTTCCACCACCTTGCCGTAGAGCTCGGAAGAAGACGCCTGGTAGAATTTGGTGTTCAGTTCAGTCTCCCGGACCGCCTCAAGTATCCGCACCGCGCCGAGAGCATCGACCTCCCCCGTGTATTCGGGGACATCAAAGGAGACCCGCACATGACTCTGGGCACCAAGGTTGTAGATCTCGTCCGGTCGCACGTCCCGCAGCACCTTATTGAGGGAGCTGGCGTCGTTCAGGTCGCCATAGTGGAGAAACAGCCGGACACCCGCCTCGTGGGGGTCATGGTAGAGGTGGTTGATCCGGCCGGTATTGAAGGAGGAGGAACGGCGGATGATGCCGTGTACCTCGTACCCTTTCTGAATAAGCAGTTCCGCCAGATAGGAACCATCCTGGCCGGTGATTCCGGTGATTAACGCCTTTTTCATGTCCGATGCCTTCCGATACTATTAAATTCAGGGCCATCGTGCCGGGAGAAGGGCCAGCACCGATAAACCGAAGTATAGTACACTACGGGGGTCGTTTATTCAATCTAATTGTAGGCGATAGTCAGGACAGTGGGGTGGGTACAGCGGACAGCAGTCGTTCGATTTCCTTCAGCAGTGAGGAGACATGGATACTCTCCCGACAGGCCAGGTCTTTGTCGCATTTCGTACGGAAACATTTGGTGCAGTGGAGGGGGGACTGCACGATCCCGTGCCCCTTACCCCGCGGCCCGCTCCTCCTGCCGTCCGATGACCGGTAGAAGGAAACCGTCGGCGTGCCGACCGCGGCAGCCAGGTGCACCGGCCCCGTATCCCCCCCGACCACCAGGTCCACTTTCTTCAGCAGGGCAACCAGTCCTTTCAGGGGATAGCGCTCGATGACGCGGGCGCCGCTGCCGATTGCTGCTGCCAGACGTGTCACAACCTGTCGTTCCTCCTCGTTTCCCCAGGAAAAGAGAATCGTGGAAGCGGGGAACTTTTCGAGAACCTCCCGTCCCAGCTCGATCCAGCCGCTTTCCGTCCAGAACTTCGTCTGCCATGTCGTCCCGTAGTGGAACAGGAAAACCAACCCGTCGTCCAAGGTGGCGAGAAGGGCATCTGCCGCACCGTCATCCTCGGGAGAGGTAACAATGTCCGTCGCCAGATTCATACCGGCGAAATCTTTGCCGAAGGGAACGCTCACCAGACGCAGGTACTGGTCGGTCACGTGATGATCCGTACGCCGTATCGGCACCTGGCGTGTGGTGAAAAAGAGATTGGCTTTTTCCTGAAGGACATCGCTGGCGAAGCCGATAATGTTTACCACTCCGCTCAGCCAGTCCACCAGACCGCTTTTCAGGTTCCCCTGGATGTCGAACACCAGGTCGTACCCCCTGTCGCGCAGCGTAGCCTTAAGCTGGCCGATCTCTTGCCGGGTCTGCCTTGCCAGCGGCCGTTTCCGCCAGGTCTTGGTCCGGACAGGCTGCAGCCGGGCAATAAGCGGATTATCGGCGAGTAGATCCAGGAACTGCTCCTCCACGACCCAGTCGATTTCTATCCCGGGCGACACCCGGTGCAGGTAGTCAAGCACCGGCAGGGCATGGATGATGTCGCCCAGGGCGGACATTTTGACGACGAGGACTTTCACCCCTCCCCTCCCTTCTCCCCGAGAATCTCCCGAACTGCCGATTCTACCATCTCTACCGTAATTTTCTCCATGCATTCCCGCTGAACGTCGTTCGTACAGGTGCGGCTCCGGCAGGGAAGACAGGAAACGTCGGCAGCCTGAAGAATGCGATGTCCCGCACCAACAGGCCCAGTGCGTAAGGGGTCCGCTGCCCCGAACAGGGCGACGACCTTTGTTCCCACGGCGGTGGCAATATGCATAGGCCCTGTATCACCGGTCACCAGCAGATTGCAGCGTTTCAGGATGGCCCCCAGCTGCAGCAGGTCGGTTTTGCCGGTCATGACCAGGGGATTGGAGGACGTTCGGTTAACGATATCTTGGGCAAGTGGTTCATCGTCGGCACCGCCGATGATGAGCACCCTCGCTTTCAACCTGTCAGCAAGCAGGTCCGCAAGGGCGGCAAAGGTCGCGGTGCTCCAACGATTGACCGGATGACTTGCTCCCGGATTTATGGCAATGACGGTTTTACCATCAAGCCCGTTGGCACTGAAAAAGTCGGCCGCGTACCGTTCCGCTTCCTGTCCCGGATAGAGCTCCAAACAGAGAACCCCCGGTAAAATCCCGAGGGGGGCAAGGGTCTCCCTATGGTTGATCACGGCATGCACGCTTCTCCTGGTTGCCTTGCGATAAACCAGGACACGGCAGGGGAAGGCGGCTGAGGCAAGGAACCATGCCTTGAGATTGCTGCGCTGAAAATTCACCACAAGGTCGTAGCGGGCACGGCACAGCCGTAGCCAGAGCCTGGCCAGTGAAGAAAGGGAGTGATGCGAGCCCCGCTTGTCAAATACAATCGCCTCGTGGACAAGGGGATTATGCTGGAACAAGGCTGCCGTGGCTGCCGAGCCCACCAGGATGGAGATACGGGCCAAGGGATACTTCTCATGGAGGGCACGGATTGCAGGGGTTAGCTGGAGCAGGTCGCCGATAGCGCCCGGTTTTATTATAAGGATATTGTTGAATTCAACCGATCTCATTATGCCTCACCGTTGTAGTGCACGGTCAAACCTCGCGGACAGTGCGCTCCGCAACGTCAGGTCCGGCAAACGTGGACATGCCGACACCGATAAGTATACAGTAGGCCATGAAGACGAAACGGACGTTGGTAAGCGTGTCCGTTAAACCCGAAATCAGCATGACAAATACCGTGAAGAGTACAAGATTCCGAAAAACAGCCGTTTCCGGCCTCTTGCGCCGCCAGACATAGACAGCCGGATAACAGATGAACATAAGGAGCGAAGCAAATCCCATGAGTCCACGGGTGCTCAGCGCCTCAAGGTAGATGCTATGGGGCTGGTTGAACTGCATCAGGAATGCCGAGGATTTGCTCTGCCGTGCGGTCTTCTGGAACTCATCGACCCAGTCCCCCGCACCGACCCCCACGAGGGGATGCTCCCTAAACATCCTGCCGCTCGCCTTCCACATTTCAAACCGACCGCCAAGGGAGGTCTCCGAGATTCCATCCTTATACTGGCTTACATCAGTGACTGCCTCGTGGAGCTTGGTCTGGAAATAGGTTCCTCTTGTTACAAGCATCATGGCCAGCAGGAGCACAGCAAAATATGAGACCTTCCAAAAGGCGCGTATTTCCAAAGCCACAAAGGGAATGCAGGCCAGAATGACAGCAAACGCGATCCACGCACCCCGTGAACCGTTCAGATAAAAGGCAAACAGGTGCACGACAATGGCCACGACATAGAGAACCTTGCGACGTGCAGAATCAGCCCCGAGCAGGAGAGAAACAAGAGTCACGAGCGACAACAGAAGCAGGTTCCCCGCGTGCACTCCCATCCAGATGTAGGCGGGTCGAACGATATGCTTCACGACCCCCTCATGGATGATGATCAGGGACAATACCGATCCCCCCACAGCGTAGGAGTGAAGGATACGTTGTGCCATATCACGGGACGGGAGTTTTTCCGCCAGTATGACCGACACCATCGCTATACTGCAGAACCGTATGGCCCGAAAGCCGAAGTCCATGTCGTACGTGTAGATAAGCGACAGCGCGATGACAAACAGGTACTGCAGTACCGAGAGGGTATACCAGCGATTATCGCGATGGAGTTTTCCTCCGAGCAGTATCTGTAAGGGAAAGAACGCAAGCAGTAAAACCATCGACCCGACCGCAACAGGTTTTATAAATGAAACGCTGAAAGCGAACAGTATAAAAAGGGCCGGATACGACTTTTCGATCCAACCTATAAGCCGGTTTCTGTTCTCAAACCTCATGAAACACCATATTCCTCCACAGTTGTCCCTGCATCTTCAACCAAGCATGTTCCGATAATACTCCAGATACCTGCGCCCCATTGACGCAAGTGAGTACTGACGCTTCACCAGATCATAGCCGTTGCGGCCGAGGGAAAAGCGCCGCTCGTCGTCCTGCAGCAGGTCGATCACTGCAGCGGTGAACTCCGCAGAGCCACCAGTTACCACCTTACCGATATCCTCGCCTTGGAAAATATCCACCATTCCCCCCTCGTCGTAGGTCACAACCGGCGTTCCGGCAGCAAGGCTCTCCAGGTGGACGATACCAAACCCCTCGTTGCGGTGGGTGGTAACCGACAGGTCGAAGTCGTAAAAAACATCGGGAATCCGCTCCCGCGGCAGCCGGCCGGTGAAGATCACGGCATCCTCCAACCCGAGATCGCGGACCTGGGTCATGATAGGTGTGATTAACCACTCGTCGGTGTTGTCACCGACGAAAGCGACCTTTATCCCCGGAAAGGCCTGCCGTAAGGTCGGAATCATCCCAATCAGTTCCCCCTGGTTCTTCCAGAACTCTCCGACCATGCCGATGAGGGGAAAGCCTTCTCCCGTGAAAAAGCGGCGTGGACGGTTGCGGTCGAACTTCCCGGCCGCAGGAGCCACGCCAAGGGCGATGCCATGGTAGATCACGCTCACCTTGTCGGCGACTGCGGGATTGCCCTGAAGGAGCTTGGTCCGCACGTGCTCGGAGATGCAAAGAATGGCATCGGCGCTCCCAAGAAGAAGCTGCCGGCGGGAGGTGGACGTATGATAGCTCATCATGAGCTTTCCCGGTTTGCGCAGCGGGAAAGCCAGATGCCAAGCCAGGGCGGTCAGAAAAAGATCATGCTCCCGGTTCACGGAAACGATGTCAAAACGCTCCCGACGGAGGAGCCGCACCAGCTGAAAGAGAGCCTTGATGTCTCCCAGACCATGGCCGGGGAGGGAATGCACCGGCACCCCCAGCTCCCGGAAGCTGGTATCGGACCGGGATCCGGCCCGCACCACGAACTGCACCTCCACCCCGAGTCTCCCAAGCTCACCAGCCAGGTCCTTCAGGTGTTCCTGCCCACCGCTCCACCCCTTGTCGTTGTTGATGAGGAGAACTTTCATAGGTTTAGACGTCCATTCGCACATGTGTTCCGATGTTGGAACATCTGGATACCATGTACGCATCTCGCTTCCTTGCGATCAATCCGTTGCTGGAGAATGTTCATGTTGTGGAGATATTTCTCGTTGTGAAAACTCCACGAGGATGGATGCCAGAGGTGGAAAACCACGGCCAATGCACGTACAGACTTAAGCTTTCCCCCGTTGTTGAGCACTCTGATGCCAAGATCGTTATCCTCAATCGACCCGTCCTGAAAATCCTCGTCGCAGCCGTTGATGGCATAAAAAAGATCCTTGTGGACACTAAAATTGCAGCCCCATATGCCGTCATCTCTGATCAGGTCACGATGCAGCAAGCGGCGCAAAAATGACGACTCAACACGCAGGGATTCCTCCACCTTTCTGGAGTCTCCGGCAACCGAACTCCAGAGCAGCTGGAAGGTCAGGGAATTGAGGATCTGCTGCTTTTCCAGCAGGCGACGTGACAGCTTTGTGCCCACATCGACACGCTTCCCCCCCAGCATTGCTTCAGGTTCCGCATAGAGAAGGTGGGAACGGACGAACTCCCTATGAGCCATGCAGTCGCCATCCATAAATATCAGATACTCACCGGAAGCATTCCGGACAGTCTCGTTGAGGATGCGCGGTTTTCGAAATCCGCTGTCTTCCTGCCAGATATGCTTGAGCGCAAAGGGGCAATTCCCGGAGTTTCTGAACTGTTCTACCATCTGGCGTGTCTCGTCTTTGCTGCCATCGTCGGCGATCAGCACCTCGTCCGGAAGAACCGATTGGGCGGCAAGACTGAAAAGACAGAGTTGCAATTCCTGAGGTCTGTTATAGGTCGGCACAATAACAGAAACATTCATTCAACGTTCTCCATTCTCGATAGTGCAAGTATTCGCTCTCAAGTCAACTTTCAGGTCTTGATTTTTATTTGCAACTCGAACAGTTTCGCATACTTGACAAAAGTCCCGACCGACCCCATGACGGATATGACGAACCCCGGCATTCCCTCCAGAAAACCAAGCCGCACAACAAACCTGTAGAAGAACGTATAAAGAGGTCGAAGTGTCAGATGCAGCCAGCAAGCTCTCTTGCCTCGTGCAAAGAGTTCGAGGGCTGACATCTCACCATAACGAACAGTACGTTTGAAGTAGGAACAGATATCAAGGTCCTGATCATGGATGATGTCCGCGGCGACCCGCTTCGTTCTTCCCGATGGGATAAAGCGCTCATGGATGTTCGCCTCGCTCCACTCCCCCCGCCGTTTATGGTAAAGACGCCCCTTATAATCCGGATAAAGGGAAGCATGCCTGATCCATTTCCCCCAAAAATTGGTAATCCGTCTGAACTCGAAACAGGAAACCGTATCGAAATCATCAACAGTAAGGTCCTCGATGCTTTGACGCATTGCGGGGGATACCCGCTCATCGGCATCGATTTCAAGAACCCAGTCATGGGCGGTCCGAGACATGGCAAAGCGTTTCTGATCCCGGAACCCGGTGAACGCATTTTGGTGGAATGACACGTTTTTATTACGACAGATGTCAGGAGTGGCGTCAGTGCTAAAATCATCAACAACAACAATTTCGTCGACCCACTCCAGTGAATCGAGACATGCGCCGATCTTTGCAGCTTCGTTCTTGGTAATGACGAACGCAGAAATACTAGGCTTTTTCACGGACACGCAGCGTTCCTCCCACCAAAATCTCGATCTCGTCCATCACCCGCCGTACCGTGATGCTCTCGACGCATTCCGGCTTTCCCCGCGGTGACGGTTTGCATTCGGTGAAAAATTTCTGTTTGCAGGGACTGCAGGGGAATTCACTGTACACAACCCGGCAGCCCTTTCCCCACGGGCCGAACTTTACCGGTGACTGGGGACCGAAAATCGCTACGAGCGGCACTCCGATGGCTGCACCCAGATGCATGATCCCGCTGTCGTTGCAGACGAGAATTTTGCAACGCGCAAGGAGCGCCATGGTCTGGCGAAGCGTGGTGGTCCCCACAGCCATGACCGGTTCGGGGGATATCCTCTCACGTAGCTGAGCAGCGATATCGCCGTCCCTTCCCCCGCCAAAGAGGATGATTCTCCCCCCGTGGAGTTGCTGGAGCCGGTTGGCTACCTCGACAAAGTTGTCCTCGTGCCACGCCCGGATCTGATTGGCGGCAAAGGGATGGATCGCCATAAGCGGTTCATCGGGGGAAACTCCACAGGCTGCCAGGTACTCATCGGCAAAGCGCTCCTCCTCAGGTGAAAGCCATGCCTCCAGGTGGTCGTCCTCCACCCTCACCCCGTCAGCCCGCAGAACATCGAGAAAGTTCTGCACCTCATGCCTGTCATGCCGGTACGGTACCCGCGTGGTGAGGAGAAACCCGCGTCCCTCCGTATCGAAACCGACCCGTTCAGGCGCACCGGTCAGCCAGGCGATAATGGCACTGGAAAACGAGCGTTTGAGCAGATAGACCTTGTCGAACCTCTTCGCTCGCAACTCCCGTATAAAGGCGAGTTTGGCGGCCAGTGTCCGGTGTGTCCCGCGGCTGTCGGCATGTATGGTGACCGGATCCCAGGAGATAAGCTCATCCACATAGGGAATGCCTTTAACGACCTCCGACGAACCGGGAGCCACCACCCAGGCGATATACGCGTCCGGCTCGGCCCTGCGCAGGTTGCGCAGAAAGGGGACCGTCAGGATCGTGTCACCGATGAAGCGGTACCGCAACACCAGTATATTTTTCTGCTTTTCACTTTTCACTTTTTACTATTCACTGATCTTTTCCGCCTCATCAACCAGCATCACCGGAATACCGTCACGCACCGGATACTTCAAGCGGCATGTCGGACAGACCAGCCCCGACTCGTCCTCAAGCAGCATGACCTCACCCTTACATCCGGGACAGGCGAGAATAGCAAGAAGTTCCCTGGATAGTGCCATGATCTATTTCTCCCAATTGTCGCATTGAATTAAAGTTTATGATGCCACAACAACGCCGGCAACTTAAAGCAATTTCTCAATCGCATGCTCCAGAGGCCGTGCATCGAAAAAAGTCATTCGGAGGGACGCGACGACACAGGGACCGAGTCGTTCTTTGAATTGAGCGAGTTTGACCGCATCTTTCCCTGTCGTAATCAGAATGGCACTTTGAGACGTATCACGGAGCCTGCAAATGGCAGCCAGCTCTTCGTCCCCGTACGTCGAGTGGTCGGGGAAAGCGAGGGTGGCAACAAGAGGAACCCCCTCACGCTCGAGAGCATCGAAGAACGAGCCCGGATCGGCAATTCCCGAAAAGGCCATGACCCGCATCCCCTTCAGCCGGGAAAAGGGGGCAAGCGTCCCCCCCCCCTCCAGAGGCATCATCCCCACGAGGGTATGGGCGGCCATGGCGAACGGCTTGCCGGGAACGGGATTCTCAATGCTCCTACCCGAGGCAGCGCGGGTGGCTACGACAACGTCAGCCCGACAGGCCGCAGAGACAGGTTCCCGCAGCAGTCCGGCAGGAAGGGTAAAGTTGTTACCGAAGGGGTGCCGACTGTCAACGAGCAGGACGTTCAGGTCTCTCTGCAGTCGTATATGCTGAAAACCGTCGTCGAGGATGAAGATATCGGGTTTGAGGGTTTCGAGGGCATATATCCCCGCCCGGTAACGGTCGGCTCCGATGACAACCGCAAGACCGGCAACGGTTTTCGCCAGGAGAACCGGTTCATCCCCCGCTTCTTCGGGGGAGAGAAAAATGGTTGCCCCGTCGGAAACCAGCCGGATGTCTCCGCGGGCGCTCCCCCCGTAGCCGCGGGAAAGGACAACGACCCGCTTCCCCTTCCCCATGAGATAACTGGCGAGCCAGGCGACCATGGGGGTCTTACCCGTTCCCCCAACCGTCAGGTTGCCGACCGAGATAACCGGTCGTGGTAGCCTGCGAGAGCGCAGCAGCCTTACACTGTAGGCAAAGGCCCGCAGCCTGAGCGCAAGGGAGTAGAAGCGGGAGAGAAACTTCAGGCACCCAAGCAGCAGCCGATCCCCGAGCTTTTCCCGTTTTCCGTCCACCAGCTCGCGGAAATACTGTTCATATCCTGACATACGTTTTCCCTGAACCTGTGAGGGTAAGTGTTCTGTGGAGCGAATGCGCCCGAGTTCCAGCCGGTGTAGGCGAAATGGAGCAAAGTCGGCCAATCGCGTTCGAGCCCTTCAGGGCGAGTTGATTGGCCGGAGCGAAATGAGCCGTATAGCGGCGGAACGAGGGGGCTCTGAGCGGAACAGGGCACTTACCCCTCACACTCTCATTTTAACAGTGAAGCGATAATCTCCATATGCCGATCAGTTGCACCCCTGTTTTCGTCCATGAGCGCAACCCCCCGGCGCCCCATGGAGGTACGGCGCTCACCGTCAGTCAGGAGCCCTTCCAGAACTACAGCCAATTCTGTGCCGTCTGGCACCTGGATTCCCCCGCCAGCTTCGAGAATCATGGCGGCGATCTCTCGGAAATTGCTCATGTGCGGACCGAACACCACCGGCACCCCGAGGGAAGCAGGTTCCAATACGTTATGCCCGCCGGTCGGCACCAGGCTCCCTCCGACGAACACTAGGTCCGAGAGGGAATAGAGCCGCATCAACTCCCCTACCCTATCCACCAGGAGTACCTCCCCCCCATGGAAATCCTTTCCCGTCCCCTCCAACTCGGAGCGAAGAGTAAAGGGAATCCCATCCTTCCGAAGCAGGTCCCCCACCTGGGGAGCCCGTTCGGGGTGGCGGGGGACAAGGATGAGAAGGCATGCATGCCCGGCCGCCAGGATTGCCCGATAGGCAGCGAGCACCATCTCCTCTTCACCGGCATGGGTGCTCCCTGCGGTCAGGACCGGCAGTGAAACGGGGATGCCATACTCCTTCTTCAGCAAGGATCGCTGCTCCGGGGAAAGGACAGACGACGGGAGATCGTACTTGAGATTTTTCGTCACATGGACCCGTGCAGGAGCGGCGCCGATAGCCGTGATCCTCCGGGCATCCTCGTCGGTCTGCATGCAGAGGGCCGAGAAATGGGCGAGAACGGGACGGAAAAACCAGCCGAGTTTGAGATAGCGGCCAAAGGAACGGTCGGAGATGCGGCCATTGACCATGACGGAGGGAATTCCCATCTCCGCAGCCGTGCGGAGGAAATTAGGCCAGATTTCAGTCTCGACGATAACGACGAGAGAAGGCCTGAGTGCCTGCAGCACCCGCCGTACGGCAAACCGGTAATCGAAGGGAAGGTAGATGCAGAGATCAACCTCCGGCAGTTTTTCACCGATGCTCCGACCGGTTTCGGTCACATTGGACAGGACGATCTTTTTCTCGGGGAAACGCTGGCGAAGGGCTTTCAGCAGCGGCTTGGCCGCCATGGTTTCGCCGACGGAAACCGCGTGGACCCAGATTATCTCCTTTCCACCAAGAGTGGCCACTCTCTCCCGCGAGACCGAGCCAAACCTCTCGGCAAAGGCTGCACGCCTCCCGCGGCTCGCGGAACGATAGAGATGGTAGGGGATGATTCCGACGAGGGCAACCCAGAGCAGGATGTCATAGAGGAAATAGATCATGTCCGGGAATAACCGTCCGCACGTGCGTTTGCATCTTTGAGGGCCAGCTCGATACGGAGACGAAACGCCTCCATATCCTCTCCCTCACGGTAATAGAGCGGTTCGCCCCAGACGAAGACACCACGGGAAAAGGGATAGGGGAACATGAAACGGTCCCAGCTGCGCAGCCGCCAGCACGGGGACGCGGAAAAGCCGAGGGGGAGGACGGGGCGACCGGTTATGCGTCCCAGCTGGGCCACGCCGGGCTTGAGCTCCTCCCGGGGGCCACGGGGGCCATCGGGAGTGATGGCAATATCCTTGTTCTCCCGGGAGAGGCGCACCATCTCACGCAGCGCTTCCTTCCCCCCCTTCGACGATGACCCCCGCACGAGGGAGAAGCCGAAGAGCTTCATGATATTGGCGATTATCTCACCGTCGCCGTGCCTGCTGATCAAGATATAAATCCCTTTGCCCGTGTATATGGGGGCAGCGAGCAGGATTCTGCCATGCCAGAAGACATTGATCGTCCCTTCGCCGCGGGCCTGAAAGGAGCGGGGAATCTCTGCGCCGATCACGCGAATCCGCATGGATGCATACAACCCCCTGATAAGCACGTAAAGAAGTCGTGTCAGAGGACCGCTGGCAAGGGGCCTCACCTTCTGCTTGAAAAAGTTCTTCATCAGTCCTTGAACTGCATCTGGTACAGCTTGTTGTAGACGCCGTCACGGGCCAGCAGTTCACTGTGGGAACCCGATTCAGCGATTCTCCCCTTTTCAAGAACCACGATCTTGTCAGCATTGACGATGGTCGACAACCGGTGGGCAATAACAAAGGTCGTACGGTTCTTCATCAGGTTGTTGAGGGCCTTCTGCACCATCTGTTCGCTTTCGGTGTCCAGGGCGCTCGTCGCCTCGTCCAGGATCAGGATCGGCGCATCCTTCAACAGGGCGCGGGCAATGCAGATACGCTGACGCTGCCCCCCTGACAGGCGCACGCCGCGGTCGCCGATACCTGTCCGGAACCCTTCAGGCATCTCCGCAATGAAATCATGGGCAAAGGCGGCCCGGGCGGCAGACTCCACTTCGGCGTCACCGGCATTTGGCCTGCCGTAGCGGATGTTATTGGCAATGGTGTCGTTGAACAGGATGGTTTCCTGGTCGACGAGAGCGACCTGGTTCAGCAGGTCGCTCAGCCGCAGGGAACGGATATCGATGCCGTCGATGAGGACTGCGCCCTGGCTGACGTCGTAAAACCTGGTGATGAGGGAAACCAGCGTGCTTTTCCCCCCTCCCGACGGACCAACCAGCGCCACGATCTCTCCCCGGTCGGCCCGGAGCGAAACGTCGGTCAGGACATACTCGTCTTCATAGCGGAATGATACATTCGCCAGCTCCACCCTCCCCTCGGCCCGTGCAAGGAGGAGTGGCGAAGGTGGATCGACAATCTCCGGCTCCAGGTCCATTGACTCGAAAACCCTGCCGGCAGCGGCGAGGGCGCGCTGAAGTGTATTAAAGGTGGCGTTGAGTTTTTTTATCGGATTGTAGAGGAAGATCATGGCCGCAATGAAAGAGAGGAACGCCTCGGGAGTCAGGGTCCCTTTGCGGATCATGGAGATGCTGGCCCAAACCACAGCGGCAATCCCCAGAGAGGTGAGAAGCTCCATGACCGGGACCGCGATCCCTTCGTATTTTATCGATTTGCGCAGGAAATAGTAGAACCCCTTGTTGGCCTCGCTGAACTTGGTGATCTCACGTTCTTCCATGTTGAAGGCCTTGACGACCTTGATGCCGGCGAAACTCTCCTGGAGGATGCTGGAGAGATCCCCGATTTTCTCCTGGCTCTGACGCACGGCATTCTTTATGCGCCGGCCGATCTTCTGGGCAGGGTAGACTGTTGCCGGGAGGACGAGAAAGGCGATAATGGCAAGTTTCCAGTTGAGATAAAAAATCGTGCCGAGGAGAAAGACGGCGCCAAGGCCGTCCCGGAAGAGGCCGGTGATAACGTTCGCCACCCCCTCTTGCATCAGACTGACATCATTGAGCACGCGTGACATGAGCGCACCGGTCTGGTTGCGGCTGAAGTAGCCGAGGCCAAGCCCCATGTTTCTCCGGTAAAGCTCGTTACGGATATCCTGGATGGCCAGCTGCCCCGAGGTACGGATAAAGTAATCGTTTACGTAGCGCGCAACCCCGCGGAACAAAAAAATGCCGATGATGACCAGTGGGAGGAGCTGGAGCAGCGACCAGTCTTTGGTGGCAAAGAGCTGTTTGACGATAGGGCCGGACAGGTAAGCGAAGAGGGCATCCAACCCGCCGACGGCTGAAGACCCTGCGGCAGCGATAAGTATGCGGCCCCAGTAAGGTTTGCTGTACAGTAAAAGACGCTTGAATGTGCTCATGAAATATCAGCTCCAGGGGAAAGCATTTCCGCCGCCAGTTGTGCAACACGCTGCGAACAGCCGCCGCTCCCCAACCTGTCGCGAATTCCTTTCAGTTTCGCTGTCATTACCGCCGAATATTCCCGGTCTCCCAGCATCTTTTCAATCTCCGACGCGATTTTTTCGGGTTCCGCGTCGTGCTGGATCAGTTCCGGGACTACCCGCTCCCCGGCTACGATGTTGCACAGGCCGACATGATCGACCCGGATGAGACGAATGCCGATCTGGTAGGTCAAAGGAGATACCTTGTAGATGATGACCATGGGAACCCCCATCAGGGCAATCTCAAGGGTGACGGTGCCCGACACGGTAACGATGGCGTCGCAGAGCAGCATGGCATCGTAAGAACGGTTGGGGATCACCGTAACCGGCAGGCCGGCTTCGGTCAACTGCGGCTCAAGGTCAGCCCGGGTCAGGCTGGTAGCCAGGGGAAGAACGAATTGCAGATCGGGATGCCGTTCTCGTAGCAGGCGGGCTGTTGCCAGAATGGTCGGGAAGAGGCTGCGCAGTTCACTCCGCCTGCTGCCGGGGAAGAGGCCGACCGTCATACGGGCCGGATCGAGGCCGAACTCCCGTTGCAGGGCGGAGCGGTCAGCAGATGGGCATACCGAGTCGAGAAGCGGATGACCGACAAAAGTGACCGGCACGCCGGCACGTTCGTAGAACGGGACCTCGAAGGGGAAGACTACAGCCATATGATCGACGCGCCGGGCTATGGTGTGCACACGCCCGGAGCGCCAGGCCCAGACCTGGGGGCTGATGTAGTAGAGCACCTTGACGCCGTGCTTTTTCGCCACCCTTGCAAGCCGCAGGTTGAAGTCGGGGTAGTCGATAAGGATCAGCAGGTCGGGGGGCTGCCGTTTCAGAATACCCGCCAGAAGTGAAAAGGCACGATAGATCGTCGGGAAATGGGCAACAACTTCCACCAGCCCCACCACCGCCATTTCGGCCGCATCAACCAGGGTCCGCACGCCCGCCTCGCGCATCCGGACCCCGCCGATACCGAAAATATCGACATCGCCGAGACGTTCTCGCAAGGCGGCGGCTACTGCGGCACCATGATGGTCGCCGGAAGCCTCTCCGGCTACCATCATGATTCTCTGCGGGCGGGAATCAGGCAAGGGCGTCCCGGACAGCGGCCAGCACCTCGTCCACCTGGGCGTCGGTCATTTCAGGGAAGATGGGAAGCGAGAGACAGCGGGCAGCCACCCCTTCGCTGACCGGCAGGGACAGGCCGGTACAGGCTGCGGCAAAGACGTTCTGTTTGTGAAGCGGAATGGGGTAGTAGATGGCAGAGGCGATCTGACATTCACCGAGTCCGGCCATGATGGTATCGCGGCGGTCGCTCAGCAGGGTGTACTGGTGATACACATGGTTGCCGATACCGTCCTCCACCGGAGGGGTAATCCCCAACGGGGCAAGGGCGGCCGAATAGCGGTGGGCAACACGACGACGCTCCTGGTTGTAGGTGTCGATCCGCTTCAACTTAACCCGGAGGATCACCGCCTGCAACTCATCCAACCGGCTGTTGTATCCTATGGCGTCGTGATGGTAGCGGACCTTGCTGCCGTGGTTGCGCAGCATCCGAATCTGCTCAGCGGTTTCGTCACAGTTGGTGGTCACCAGACCGCCGTCTCCGTAGCCTCCCAGATTCTTGCTCGGGAAAAAGCTGAAACAGCCGGCAAGCCCTAGGGAGCCGGTCATTTTCCCGCCGATGGACGCGCCGAAGGACTGGGCACAGTCTTCTATAAGGAGCAGGTTGTGCTTGT
Source organism: Geobacter sp. (assembly GCA_003574885.1). Lineage (GTDB taxonomy): Bacteria > Desulfobacterota > Desulfuromonadia > Geobacterales > Geobacteraceae > Geomobilimonas. Next base: position 16,509 of record PJFC01000002.1, on the reverse strand, counting down.
CGCAGAGATCCTGCAACGCCCCGATATTAGCCGGTTGGCCAAACAGGTGCACCGGCAGGAGCGCTTTGGTTCTGGGGGTAATGGCTTTGGCTACCAGTAACGGATCAATATTGAAAGAACCGGGCTCCACATCGACGAACACCGGAGTGGCCCCGACGTAGCAAATGGCCTCAGCCGTAGCAATGAAGGTAAAGGGGGAGGTGATCACCTCATCTCCCGGTCCGATGCCGGCCGCTGCCAGCGCCAGGTGCAGCGCATCGGTCCCCGACGCTACGCCGATCGCATGGGATACACCGAGATAGGAAGCCGCTTCCTTTTCGAATGCAGCAACATTGGGGCCAAGGATGAACTGGGTCTTTCCCAGCGCCTCCAGCAGCCCGTTGTCGATCTCTTCCTTGATCTGCTCGTACTGGATTTTAAGGTCTACCATGGGAATCATTGTCTCACCTCGTTCAGTGTACCGCGTGCTGCGTACTACGTAGTTATGGTTACCCCAACTCGCAGCACGCTGAACACAGCAAGCACTGTTGTTATAGTTTTTTACTTATCATCAGTGCGGTTTCAAGTGCGTGCATCCCGTCCTCGCCGCTGACCACGGGAGGTTTACCCGTGGCTATGGAGTCGAGGAATGATGTAATCTCGCTCTTGAGCGCGTCACCCTGTTCGAAATTCTCTTCATGAATCTGGATAGCGGGGATGCCAGGCATCATCTCACCCTCCCCTTTCCGGAACACCGACAATTTTTTGCTCTGGAAGTCGACGGTTATGTAGGCGTCGGGCTGGAATATCCGCATCCGACGCTCGCTCTTGAGGCTTATCCGGCTGGCCGTGACATTGGCCACGCAGCCGTTTTCGAACTGGATGCGGGCGTTGGCGATATCTTCCTCATCGGTAAAGACGGGCGCACCGACCGAGTTGACCTGTTTAACCCGGGAATTGACGATGTGCTGGATGATATCGATGTCATGTATCATCAGGTCGAGCACGACGTTGACGTCGGTCCCCCGCGGTTTGAAGGGAGCAATCCGGACCGATTCGATGAAGCGCGGATTGGTAAGATGCTTACTCAGTGCAACCACCACCGGATTGAACCGCTCAAGATGCCCGACCTGGAAGACCAGGCGGCGTTCAGCGGCAATCCTGATCAGTTCCTCCGCCTCCTCCAGGGTCGTAGTGATAGGCTTCTCAAGAAGGACGTGGACACCCCCCTCCAGGAAGGTCCGGGCCACTTCGAAATGGTACTGTGTCGGCACCACCACGCTGACGGCATCCACGTGACCCAACAGCTCACGATAATCGGTGAAAGCCTGGCACCCCACTTTGGCAGCCACCTCTTCGGCTCGTGCCTTATCCGTATCAACCACTCCCACAAGTTCTGCGTCGGGAAGTGCCGCAAATTTCTCTGCGTGGAATTGCCCCAGATACCCCACTCCGATAACGGCTGCTCTGAATTTTTTCATCAACGGCAAATTCCCCTTTGCGATTGTTCGATGAATTCGACTAATTGCTTCACTTCCTCGGTCTGGGGGAGCTCATGCCTGATCCGTTCGAGAGCGTCCACCAACCGAAGTTTGGAGATGACGAGGATGCGATAGGCCTTTTTCAGAGTCGCTATGTTCTCTTCGCTGAAGCCGCGACGCGTCAGTCCGACCTGGTTGAGGCCACGAAGTCTCACGTCCTTCCGGTCCCCGGTGACAATGGTAAAAGGAGGAATGTCCTGCCCCACCATGGTTCCCCCGCCGATCATGGCATGTGCACCAATCCTGACGAACTGGTGGATCGCGCACAACCCGCCGAGAATGGCGAAATCGTCGACCCGCACGTGCCCGGCCAACGTGGCACCGTTGGCCATCACCACACCGTTACCCACATGGCAGTCATGGGCCACGTGGGAATAGGCCATGAAGAGGTTGCCATCACCCACGGTAGTTTCCGTATCACCGGTAACGGTACCGGGGTGGAGGGTAGCGAATTCCCGGATGATGTTCCGGTCGCCTATTTTCAGCCAGGTTTCCTCTCCCTTGTACTTGAGATCCTGAGGAATCCCTCCAACCGAAGCAAGATGGAATATCTGGTTGTCCCGGCCAATCTCCGTCCAGCCGTCGATTACCGCATTGGGACCAACTCGGGTGCCACGTCCGATCTTCACATGGGGACCGATATAAACGCCGGGGCCGATCTCCACATCACTGTCGAGTTCAGCACCCTGCTGGATTACGGCTGATGGATGAATCATGAAAACTCCCGTATCGTTCCTGAAATGCGAAACTGTGCCATTGTGGCTTCCGCTCTATTTATCAGCGAATGTCGCCTTCAGTTCCGCTTCCGTAACCAGCTTGCCATCCACGTAGACCTTGCCGACAAAACACCAGATGCCGCGCCGGCAGGCAGTTATTTCCATCTCGATGCGCAACTGGTCTCCCGGCACGACCGGCCGGCGGAATTTGACCTTGTCAATGGAAGCAAAATAGGTAATTTTCTTGCGGATCTCGTCATCGGATGCAAGGTAGGCAAGAATCCCCCCCACCTGGGCCATAGCCTCGACAATGAGAACACCCGGCATGACGGGATGGCCGGGGAAATGCCCCTGAAAGAACGGCTCGTTGACGGTGACGTTCTTGATTCCAACAATCTTTTTCCCCTCCTCCAGCTCGACAATCCGATCGACGAGCAGGAAAGGATAACGGTGAGGAAGGATTTTCATGATTTCATTAACATCGAGCATGGCAGACTCCATTAGCGTGAATTTTGCTTCAAGCATCAACGGGAAAGTAAAGTCAGAGAGAGCAGAGCTCCACCTACACAGGTGCTGAGTCCCGGGTCCCGAGCTTGGTCTCAAGCTCTTCGACCTTCTTTTCAAGGGCAATTACCGTTTTTCGCAGATCAGGGAGCTTTGCAACGACCCCCATGGCACGCAGCCATTCCTTGTGGGGAATTGCCGGCATGCCGCTGTAGATGGCGTTCGCGGGGAGATTCCCCGGTACACCTGACTTGGCGCCAACCATGACGTTGTCACCGATCTGCAGGTGTCCCGCCACCCCGACCTGACCGGCCAGGGTGACACGCTTGCCGATCTTGGTGCTTCCCGATATGCCTACCTGGGAAATGATCATGCTGTTCTCGCCGATGATGCAGTTGTGAGCGATCTGCACCAGGTTGTCGATCTTGGTGCCTCGCCCGATGAGGGTCACTTCAAGGGCAGCCCGGTCGACGGCCGTATTTGCACCGATCTCTACGTCATCCTCAACAACAACGATGCCGACCTGGGGTATCTTGTAATAACCGGCACCATCCGGCGCATATCCGAAACCGTCGGAACCGATGACCGTCCCGTCGTGGATCGTCACCCGATTGCCGATGCGGCAGCGTTCCCGAATGCTGACATTGGCATGAAGTGTAACGTCGTCCCCCAGTTCCACTCCTGCATGAAGGGCGACGCCGGGGTAGAGGGTCACTCTGTTCCCGATCCGGACACCATCCGCAACCCATGTCCCGGGATAGATGGTCACGTCGCTCCCCATAGTGACATCCTTGCCGACATATGCACCCTCCATAACCCCTTGGAATTGGGGAGGATGGACATGAAACAGGGTCAATAGCTTCGCAAAAGCGAGATAAGGGTTTGCGACCTCTATAATGTTTTTACCATGGCCATCAGAGCCGGGGGGGAGGATGACCGCAGTGGCATGGGTCGTTGCCACCTTCGACGCATATTTGGGATTGGCGAGAAAACTTATCTGCCCCTCGCCTGCGTCATCAAGGCCGGCCAAGCCATGCACCAGGGCAGATTCGTCGCCGATTACCCTGCCTCCAAGGTAGACAGCAAGTTCTCTAAGGGATTTTGACATATCATCTCCAGACAATAAACAGAACAACTGTAGGACGGCCAGTTGTGGCCGCCCATCCTTGGTCCCGTCGGGGGAATACGTTACTTCTTCTTCGCCCCGTTAAAGAGCTTCAGAATCTCGTCGGTCAGGTCGGATTTGTCGTCAGCGTAGATCATGCTGTCGTTCTTGACGAAGATGAACGAGTAGCCATTCTTCCGGCCGTACTCCTGAACCACTTTAACGACTTCCTCCACGATCTTGTTGGTGTATTCGTCGTTCTTTGCCTGCAGATCGTCCTGGGCATCCTTGAGGAACCGCTGATACTCCTTGAGTTTCTGCTGGTAATCCTTCTCTTTCGTATTCCGGGCACTCTCGGAAAGGAGAACGCTCTGTTTCTCCAAGTCTGCCTTGAGTTTCTTCAACTCCTCTTCCTTGGCATTCTTTTCATTCTCGTACTTGCCGGCTCTGAGGGCAAGCTGCTCCTTTGCCTCCTTGCCGGCTTCGGAGAGGACCAGGACCTTCTGAACATCCACCGACGCAATTTTCGTTTCTGCAGCTCCGGCCACGGGCGCAATTGCCAAGGTGAGTGCCAGGATAAGGGTTGTGATGATCGTGCGCATGTACATCTCCTTTTTCGATATAGTTAGAAGAAACTTCCTATGGAAAACTCCAACCGGCCGCTGGCCTTGTCGACGCCTGTGCGGGGGTTTATTGGTATGCCATATTCCAAACGGAGCGGACCGATGGGTGAAAACCAGCGAATGCCTAAACCGTAGCTGGTCTGGAACCGGGTGAATAGTTTATCGATCCCGTTATAGGAATTGCCGGCATCAAAAAACAGCACACCCTTCAACCCCGCATCTTTGAGCAGAGGAAAGCTGTAATCGATATTGAAGAACGATTCCGTATCCCCTCCCAAATAGGTAAGAACAGGAGAGATGGTACTAACCCCATTAATGTCCGTAGTCACGACATTATGGGAGATATAGGGGCTCACCGTCCGTCCGTTATAGCCACGCAGGGTATTTATCCCCCCCAGGTAGAACAATTCGTCGATGGAAGTCTTCTTCCCCCCCCACGACTGGATATATCCTACAGTTCCTCTCAGGGAAAGCACCGTACCCCACTTGGCAGGAATGAAGAGTGAGTGTTCCGTCATGTAGCGGGTATACTTATTAGTCCCCCCCAGACCGGCAAATTCGACGGAGAGCGTGTTGACCATGCCGCTGGAAGGGTCGAGACGGTAGTCGGTGGTGTTGCGGGTGATGCTGGCCGTCACGGAACTCGTGGTTGACGTTGTTTCAGGTTCGCTGGTCAGTCCCAAAGCAACACTCTGCTTAAGGGCGTCTGACTCGTTATAAATTTTCTTGTCCTCATACTTGTAGAGAAGGAACGTACTGACATTATCCGACAGAGGATATCCCCCCTTGAGGTCGAAACCGGTCGCCCTCCGGCTGAAGTCGGTATAGTCTCGTTCGGACCGGTAAATATCCCCACCGAAGGTCCATTTGCTGTCAAGGAAATAGGGGTCGGTGATTCCAAGGTTATAGGTCTGTGATTTACCCCCGATGGAGGCCGACAGGTTGGCCTTGAGACCCAGGCCAAGGAAATTCGCCTGCTGTACCGACCCCTGACCGATCACGCCGTCCAGGGAGCTGTATCCGGCTCCGATACTGAAGGTACCGGTCGCCTTCTCCTTCACTTCCACGTTCATGTTCAACGTATTGTCAGCACTCCCCTTCGCCGTGGAGATATTGGCCTCCTCGAAGAAACCGAGGTTCATCAGGTTGGCCTTGCTCCGCTTGATCCCGGTGCTGGTGTAGAGAGCTCCCTCTGTAACCCTCAGTTCGCGACGCACAACTTTGTCACGGGTCTTGGTGTTCCCGCTGATAGAGATCCGGTCAATATGGACCTGTTCACCCTTTTCCATGTCGAAGACGATATCGATGGTCTTCGCCTCCAGGTTCACCCGGGTCTGAGGGTTAACATTGGCAAAGGCGTATCCCTTGTCGGCGTAGACATCAGTCAGGGCAAAAACGTCATTCCGCAACAGGCCGCGGCTGAAGATGTCACCCGTCTTCAGCTTCAATTTAGCGGCAAGGTCCGCCTCTTTCTCCAGAAGGTCACCCTTGAAGCCGATGGTGCCCGTTCGGAACTGTTCCCCCTCAGTGATGCCGATGGTCACCACCAAGGCACTCTTGTCAGGAAGAAGCTCAACCTTCGGCTCCCCCACCTTGACGTTGACATATCCGTTATTGAAATAGAGGTCGGCAATCAGGTTGACGTCGTTCTTGAGCACCTCTTCCTTATACGTGCCGGCACTGGTCAACCAGGAAAGGAACCACTTTTCACTGGTTTCCATCGTTTTTCTGAGTTGGCGCGCAGAAAAAGCATGATTTCCCTCAAACACAATCTTGCTGATGAGTATCTTCTTGCCTTCAGTAACCTTGATCACAACCCGGACGTCAGTTTCACCCCGTTTTTCAATCTTCGTCTCTACCTCCGCAAGGTAATACCCCTCGTCGGCATAGAGTTTTTTGATCTTTTTAACGCTGTTGGTCACGTCCCGCGGGGAATAGACAGTGTTCGTCTTTACCTCGAGCACTTCCCGGATCTTTTCCGCGGTGAGTTCCTTGTTACCCTCGATCTTCACTTCCCGGACGATCGGCTTCTCCACGACCCGGTAGATCAGGATCACCCCCTTGTCGGCCGGAAGGGTTTCCGCAGTGATGTCCTGGAACTGTCCGAGCTTGTAAATACCACGTATATCGGTATCTACCTTGTCGGCATAGAGAAGGTCACCCGTCTTCAACCGGATCGCGTTGAGAATGGCGGCCGTTTCAATGCGCCGGTTTCCCTTGATCTGGATATCGGTGATCTTCTCCCCCTCGGCCCGGGCAAAACCGGCCGATAAGGCAACCATCATCAGAATAAAAATCATGTAACAGGTTAAACGACGCAATCGGCCTCCCCTACTCTATTCGTCCGTCTACAAGGCGGATTGTCTTTCCCATCCTGGCAGCCAGCTTTTCGTTATGGGTCACGATAACGAGGGTAATCCCCGTACGGGCATGCAGCTCCATGAGCAGTTCGTGGACACCTTCACTGGTCTTCATATCCAGGTTTCCGGTCGGTTCGTCCGCCAGGAGAAGGGGAGGGGAAAGCACCAGTGCCCGGGCGATGGCAACACGCTGCTGCTCGCCCCCCGATAGCTCCCCCGGCTTGTGGGTCAGACGGTGTGCAAGCCCCACTTCGGTCAGCAGGTTTGTCCCGATCACCGTAGCTGCATACCGTTTCATCCCCCCCATGAGCAGGGGCATCATGACATTCTCCAGGGCAGTAAATTCACGGAGCAAATGGTGAAACTGAAAAACAAAACCAAGTGAGCGGTTACGAAAGGCAGCCAGGGAGCTCTCTCCACGGCTGAAGACGTCCTCGCCGTTGAACAGGACCTCCCCCGACGTCGGGCGGTCGAGGGTGCCCATCACCTGGAGCAGGGTACTCTTCCCCGCGCCGGAAGCCCCGACGAGAGCAATTGTCTCTCCCGCCGCCACCTCAAGATCGATCCCCTTTAGCACTTCGACAGCGGTAACGCCACTCCCGAAAGACTTGCACACCCCCTTCACCTGAACAAGACTAGGCATGGAGGCACCCCGCCAGAAAAACCAACAAATTTGGAAAAAGCTCCAGATGCAAGGCGCGCCGTGCCTTCCGAACGGGGCGTAGCAGCGCTACGTCGCAGTGAAGGAAGGTGCGGTGCAACGCCGCAGATGGATTTTTGCCGAATTCGTTACTCATAGCGAAGCGCCTCTGCCGGTGCCATCCGTGCCGCCTGCCACGACGGATAAAGAGTCGCCAGGAACGAAATCGCCACCGCCGTGACCGATATGAGGAAAACGTCAGAAGGCACCACCTGGGACGGAAAGTGGTCAAGATAGTAGACGTCCTTGCTGAACAACTCGAAACCGGTCAACCGCTGAATGACATCGACAATACGCTGGAGGTTAAGGGCAACCAGGAGCCCACCCATCACACCTATGACCGTGCCGAACACGCCGATCACCAGACCCTCGAAGACAAATATCCGCATGATGCTTCGACCGGTCGCCCCCATTGACTTGAGAATGGCGATATCCTTGGTCTTCTCCATCACAATCATGAACAGGGTGGAGGCGATACCGAAGGCCGCCACAAGAACAATAAGGGTCAGAATGATGAACATGACCATTTTTTCAGTCTTGAGGGCGAACAGGATGTTCTTGTTCATCTGCATCCAGTCCCGTGCATAGAACGGGAAACCGAGTTCCCGGTTGATCTGGCGGGCAAGCTCACCGGTTTTGTAAACATCGGTCACCTTGAGCTGGATTCCGGTAACCGTATTCCCGAGGTCAAGGAAATTCTGGGCCTCGGCAAGGGAGACATAGGCAAGGGTGCTATCGTACTCATACATACCGGTGTTGAATATCCCCACGACCCGGAACGGCTTAAGCTTCGGCACCATACCAAGAGGAGTGATGTTGCCGAGCGGGGAAACGACGTTGACCTTGTCCCCCACGTAAAGATTCAGGTTGCGCGACAGTTCCTTGCCGATGACAAGCCCCGGCAGCGGCGGCTCGCTGCTGGCAAACGGGGCGGGAACGGTGCTGTCCAGATTGGCCAGCGTTCCCTCCACTACTGCCTTGTGCAGATTGGTCACCTGAGCGTCGGTTCTGGTGTCGATGCCGCGCAGCACCACGCCGGAGACGTTCTTGCCGGTAGAGAGCATGACCTGGTTATAGATAAAGGGGGTCGCCGCCACAACTCCGGGAAACTTCTTGAGTCGCTTCATGACTGAAGGGTAGTCGTCGATGCCGCCGTTGGTCTTCAGCACCACGATATGGGCATTGGTCCCGAGTATCTTCTCCTTCAGGTCCTCCTCGAAGCCGGTCATGACCGCAAGGACGATGATCAGAGCCATCACCCCCAGGGCAACACCGGCCGTGGATATGACGGTAATAATGGATATGAAGGCCGACTTGCGCTTGGCCTTCAGATAGCGCAGTCCGATGAAAAGTTCGTAGGGCATAGATACCTGTGAAAGGTGAAAAGAGAAAGGTGAAAAGTAAACTGAAAGGCTATCTGCCCTTTCACTGTTTACTTTTTACTTTTCACACTCCTCACTTTTCCTTCTTGAGCTGGGGGAAAAGAATCACGTCCCTGATGGAGGGGGAATCGGTCAGGAGCATCACCAACCGGTCAATGCCGATCCCCTCTCCCGCGGTGGGGGGAAGGCCGTATTCGAGTGCCCTGATGTAATCTTCATCCATGTAGTGGGCTTCCTCGTCTCCCTTTTCCTTGGCTGCCACTTGGGCGAGGAATCTCTCCTTCTGGTCGATGGGGTCGTTCAGCTCCGAAAAGGCATTTGCCATCTCCCGGCCTGCACAGAAGAACTCGAAACGGTCGACAATATCCGGGTCCTGGTCGTTCTTGCGCGACAGGGGTGAGACCTCGGTCGGATAGGCGGTGATGAAGGTCGGCTGGATAAGCTTGCTCTCCGCCACCTCCTCGAAAATTTCGGTAACGAGCTTCCCATAGCCGATATCCTGGGGAAGCTCGAGTCCGATCTTGCAGGCGTAGGCATAAGCCAGATCGCGGTCTTCCAGGGATTTTGCGTCTATGTCACCGTACTCGAGGATCGCCTCCTTCACCGTCAGCCTTTTCCAGGGGCGGTTGAAGTTAATGTCAATCCCCTGGTAGGTGAATTCGAGGGTACCGAGCAGTTCCTGCGTCACATGGCAGAGCAGTTCCTCGGTCAGATCCATCAGGTCCTCGAAGGTCGCATAAGCCTGATAGAATTCCATCATGGTAAATTCAGGGTTATGACGGACGGAGATCCCCTCATTGCGGAAATTGCGGTTGATCTCGAACACCCGCTCGAAGCCCCCCACGACCAGCCGCTTCAGGTAGAGTTCGGGGGCGATGCGGAGGAACAGCTCCATGTCGAGGGCATTATGATGGGTAACGAAGGGTCGGGCCGTTGCGCCGCCGGGTATCCGATGCATCATCGGCGTTTCGACCTCGAGGAAATCCCGGCCGGTCATGAATTCGCGGATAAGAGTAATGACCCGGGAGCGCTTGAAGAATACATCACGCACCTCGGGGTTGACAATCAGGTCTACGTAACGCTGCCGGTAGCGGGTCTCCACGTCGGTAAGACCGTGAAATTTCTCAGGCAACGGAAGAAGCGATTTTGTCAGGAGACGGATCTCGCTCGCATGAAGGGAGAGTTCGCCGGTCTTGGTGCGGAACGGCTTACCCACAGCGCCGACTATGTCGCCTATATCGAAGGTTTCAAAACGTTCAAAGGCCTCGTCCCCAACGGAGTCCTTCTTCACGTAGAGTTGCATTCGCCCCTTCCTGTCCTGGAGCTGGACGAAGGCCGCCTTGCCGAAGGAACGACGGGCGATAATCCGGCCGGTCACCGTGAAGGTCGCAGGATTTTCCTCGATTTCCGTCACCTGACCGTAGGCATCCGCCAGGTCCCGGGAAGTATGGGTAGGTTTAAAATCATTGGGGAATGGATTTATCCCCGCTTCCCACATGGCATCCAGTTTGCGTCTCCGCTGCAACAGCAGCTCACTCAGCTCTTCCATTGACTGTTTCTACCCCTTGTCTCTGCGCTTTTCCCGCCAGTTTAACAAACTGGCAAATTAGCGTAAACAGGGGCGTTAAGTCAAGTAAAAAGGGGGGGAGCGAACGACTGTCAATGCATCATCGTCACCAGGGAAATCAGGAACCGGTAACCAGGGGACCGAAGAAAATGGACCTTCGGCAACAGGCATACGTGGGATAAAAATGAGGAGAGCCCCGGAATCATTTCCGAGGCTCTTTCTTTAAAAGCTTGGCGCTGACAGGGGCTCTTTATGCCAATCCGTCGGTGGCAACTTCTCCGGTTCCAATGCACACGCCCCGCTCAGGCCGTTTGCACCGGGTTACCAGCAGTTGCCCCTTTTTCAAGCGGTTGTTACGCGCCTGGCGGATGTCACACTACGCAATCCGCGTTGTCCCACGCAGCGCCAATTCCAGCTGAATATGCTCCAAGATGCCGTACAATCCTTGAACTCCTGACCTGTGTGCAGTGTTGGCCGGGAAGACGCTTCAGGCTTCCTTCTCCGCAGAGGGCTTGCTCACCACGCCCGGACCCGGCACCCCTTGCCGTGATTATCGACAGCGGCTCAAACGACAGGTACCTGCACCTCAGAGCACTTTTCAAAGAACACCTTCTTACGTTTTTAGTATACTCCTATCACAATTATTAAACAAATCTTATTTCTACCCAAAAGACATGTGTCTTTCGAGCATCCGTGTCGCAAGCAATCCCTGTCACGCCTTGACGAAGGCCCGTGCGGCGGTATTATCTTACAGTCGCTCAACCGACCAACTGGTCGCACCCACCATTTAAAAGGAGAACTCACATGGCACCAAAAATCCAGATTATATTCTACAGCATGTATGGGCACATCTACCAGATGGCCGAAGCGGTTGCGGCCGGAGCGCGGGAAGTAAACGGGGCCGACGTGAGCATCTACCAGGTAGCGGAACTGATGACCGATGAGGCTCTTGAAAAGAGCGGCGCCTGGGCGGCCCGGGCAACCTTCGCCCATATACCTGTTGCGGTTCAAGCACAGATGGCCGAGGCAGACGCCATCATCTTCGGCACCCCGACCCGGTTCGGCAATATGACCGCCCAGATGCGCAACTTCCTCGACCAGACGGGCGGGCTCTGGGTGAAGGGAACGCTGGTCGGCAAGATTGGAAGCGTCTTCACCAGCACCGGCACCCAGCACGGCGGCCAGGAAACCACCATCACCAGCTTCCACTCTACGCTCCTCCACCACGGCATGATCATCGTCGGGGTCCCCTACGCCGAGCAGCGGCTCACCGTCATGACCGAGATCACCGGCGGCACACCCTACGGCGCCTCCACCCTGGCGGCCGCCGACGGCTCCCGCCAGCCGTCCGAGAACGAGCTTGCCATCGCCCGCTATCAGGGGAGACACGTGGCAGAGATCGCTAAGAAACTGGTCGGCTAAATCAGCCCGTAGTTGAGAACAGAAAAGGCGGCACCGTTTGGTGTCGCCTTTTCTGCTTTAAGGCCTCAAGTTTACCGTTCTCGATCAGGGGAAATAGGTTACCGCAAAGTCGGCAAGCACCGGCGTGGAATACGGATTGCCGGATTGCAGTGTCAATTCCACCTCCAGCCATTGTGAAGTTGCCGTGGTGATACCGGAACGTGAAGTGAGGTAATAATCGGACCATGCGGCGCTGTCCAGGCCCGCTTCAGTATCTGCCCCCCTTGTTCTGTACTTGATCGTCGTATCAGGGAGAAGTGTGCTGCCATTCCAGTACACGCCCCCCCAGGTGGCGCTGAAGCCGGCATTCAGCTTGAACCCGGTGACCGTTCCGGGGCTCAGATACAGAGAATTGTATGCAAAGGGGCTCTGGATGCCGGAGATCGCAGAATTGGGGATTGGGGCACTATTTGCCCCGTTTACACCACCGACGATCACACCAAACAGGCTATATCCCCAGGCAGAAAGCGTTCCATCAGCCTCTAAGGATTGGAAAATCGACTCTCCTGCACTCACCGCAATTACACCCGAATTTGCCCCCAGGCCTGACACCGGCACAGGGGTTGTCCTTAGGGTTGTCGTAGTGTCCCCCAGTTGCCCCGAACTATTCTCCCCCCAGGCCCAAACAGAACCATCGTCTTTTAATAGCAAAGAGCTGTGCCTTGCCGCAGCTACAGCGCTCGCTCCGGAGCCAGGCGCTATTACCTGGACAGGAGAATTTTTGTCGCTTCCTGGACCATAAGAACCATCACCAAGCTGGCCGTAATAATTGTATCCCCACGCCCACACAGTGCCGTCAACCTTTACAGCCAGGCTATGGGAATATCCGCCGGCAAGGGCAATAACACCTGACCCGGGGCCCATGGTTGAAACCTGCACAGGAGAAGATGCAGATGAGTGGGAACCATCCCCCAACTCACCGTAGCCATTGTAGCCCCAGGCCCACACAGAGCCATCGGCCTTTACTGCAAAGGAATGGAGTCCGCCGGCGACTATGGCAACACCCCCCGTCAGTCCTGACACTCTCACGGGCACGGATTTTTGGGTGCCTGTACCATCGCCAAGCTGATAATAGGCATTATCCCCCCAAGCCCAGACAGTGCCATCTGATTTCAAGGCCAGAAAGTGTTGTCTCCCTGCCGCTATTGCAATAACACCCGAACCGGCACCCAACCCCGTTACTGTCACTGGAGTTGGCTTGTCCACTTTGGTACCATCTCCAAGTTGGCCGAAATTATTATGTCCCCAGGCAAGTACAGACCCATCGGACTTTAATGCCAATGAACTATCATATGTCGCCACTACCGATATTACTCCGGAACCGGCACCCAGTCCCGAAACTTGCACTGGTGTCGGTTTTTCTGCGCTATTACCGCTTGTCCCATCCCCCAGTTGCCCATAGTAGTTATATCCCCAGGCCCAGACAGACCCGTCCGGTTTCACCGCCAGTGCATGATTATATCCGGCGGCAACTGTCGGGTTTCTCCATTTATGTGAAGACTGAGACAGAGTAATGCCGGCATCGTCTGTCTGGTTGGTGCCTGATACAAAGACCTCGCTCCTGGTGGTTGGCGTACCTGTTGTCGAGGCATTGTTTTCAAAATCCCCCTTGGTCGTCCAGGTGGCCCTGGAGACCGGAACGTTCAATGTGGTGAACGAGCGTGCAGGTGCGGTGTAGGGGGTTTCATTGAGCGCCTTGTCCCTGGCCTTGACACGCCAGTAATAGGTTGTTCCGGCTTCGAGAAGAGGCGCGTAACTCGTACCTGTCTGCCAGTCGCTGCTCTCTAGGCCAGTGGTGAATCCACTATCTTTGGCTATCTGGAAGAGATACTGCACCGACCCGCTGACGGAGTCCATGGCAACAGTCGAACTGAGCACTGTAGTGACCGCCAGATCGGCTGCCCCATTCGCCGGAGACGCAAATGCCAGTCCTGTGGGAGGGGTGACGTCATAAAAATAGGGGCCATAGAGTTTTTGCCACGAATACTGAGATGGCACATCATCCTTGTTGTAAGACCAGACATGCAGATACCAGTTTCCTTCGGAGGCGGGTGTTAGTGTCAGTTGGCCGCTCCCCCACGCCGGCGTGTTGCCCCAATAGGATGGGAAAGGTTCCTGGCCCCAAAGGTAGCGGTAATACTCCACCGTGCCCGCGCCAAAACCCAAACTGTTGGTAAAGGTTATGGGCGCATTCCCCCACGTGGAAACAGCCTTGTCAGAGGTAACGTCCGGAGGGAGAGCCAGGGTGTATCTGCTGAGAGACTGGCTTGGCCCACTCTCTCCATTTGCGTTATAGGCGTGCACATGCCGTGTGTACTGTGTATTGGCTGTCAGTCCGTATTCATCGAAATAGGTGGAGGTAGTCGTGCCTTTAACAACATGGTCCGGATCATGCAGTCTGAACCCGGTTTCATTGTCGGAATTGTCGACAAAAGACCACCGCATCCAACTGTAATAGGTGGATGAAGCACTCACCAGTGTGGGGGGGGCCACGACGGTATCAGACGCGGTAAAGGTCCAGGCCGGCGAAACAAGTTCATGTCCGACCGCATCCTTTACGCTGAACCTCCACGTTATGACCTCGTTGTTGCCGTAGGGAGCATCCGGTTTTACTGTTACAACATAGCTTGCATCAGAACCTGTCTTGGTGACGATGGTTGTATCGGCAGCTGTATAGTTCTTCGCATACCCCAAGTTGCCGCTGATCTGAACAGTTATCGACGCCCAGTTAATGCCTGAGACCGCATCGGAAATGGTGAAGATCAGAGGATTGGTGATCGCTCCGGTCCCTCCGTCTGCAGGAATTGGAGCAGACACCGTCGGCGCGGTACTGTCATATTTATTAAAATTACTCCAGAGCGAATAATTGCCACTGACGTTGTCTCCGTTGTACGACTTGAGATACAGATACCAAATGCCATCGGCCGTGGCGGTAGTGGTCAGGGTGCCGCTGTCCCAGATAGTTTCGTTGTCAGTGAACGTGTAGGAGGCGTTCTGCGTCCAGGCGTAACGATAATGGTCCACACCCCCTGGCCCGAAGCCGGCAGTATTGGTAAAGGTGAAATCCGGCGTACTGTGCAAGTAAGTGTCGGATGACACGTTCGGGTATGTCGGCCAGGTATAGATGCTGACATCCCCACTGGGTAAACTGTCTCCCAGGGCGTTATAGGCGTGGAGATGACGTGTGTACCTGGTGTTTGCGGCCAATCCCGTCTCGTCTATATATGTGCTTTTTGCATTAACGTTGCTAACTTTGAGGGTATTGCCGCTGTCATGCAGATGGTATCCGTCATAGTCATTGGCCGTATCGGCATAGTTCCACCGCACAGAGGTCGAAGAAAGTGAGCCAGGTTGCCCAAGCACCGGAGGGACAGGTGGAGCGGGCGGGTTGACAGCCCATGGGGTGAGCTCGTTCCATTGCTGGTCACTGCTGTTCCCTTCGTGACAGGCTATCCCGTACCCCTGGAACCCCGGCTTGTCCCCCCCCCAGCTACCTGGGAAGCGACCGGAACCTGAACCTCCGAATGCCAGCGAACCCGCACGACTCAAACACCAGCGCGTGGCGCTGTCGACGGCGCCGAATTCGGCGGCGGCACCGCTGCAAGCACCACCATATGTTTTCCAACCATTGTCCGCCAGAACCGGCGTAGGATTGTTGCCGGTACGCCCCTTGTGCTTGCTGTCGAGACAGTTGGTCACCATCAGCTTGGGTAGAGATGAATTGTTATGGGGGGAGTGGCACTTGGAGCAGGAATAATTATGCTGTATCGTCCCGTTAGCGGTTTTCCACCCCTTGACCGATTCGTGAATCCGGTTCTTGCTCTTCCAGGTGTGGGTCACGCCATCGGTCAGGCTCTCTTTCGAATGACAACCGAGACACAGCCCTTCCGACTGGCTCTCCGTCTGGCTGATACCCGTGACCGTATCCTTGATATTTGACCCGAAGGTATTCTGGTCGATATTGTACGGCACCCCTTCGCGGTCAATATCCTTGCGGTTGGTGAAGTTGGTATTGTTCGCCGGTGCCGTATCCTCCTTGTAAGGGGAGGTAAGCCAGGTTCCCTTCAGAAGTGGCACTGCATACTGCTGGTCGGCACCCAAGGTCGGGCTTACCCCGTGGGGGTCGTGACAGGGGGTGCAGAGTCCGTCGATGGATGACATGGGGGTGCTGGACAGGGGGGACGAGGCTCCGAAGTGGCCACCCATCACGGGGTTCTTCTTCTTGAAGGAAAATCTCTGTTCGGCGCCGGAGGTGCTGTAATCCTTGTATCTCGGCGCATCCCAGTAGCCGAGGATGGCCTGGGTCGCTCCGTAGGTGGAGCCGTATCCCCAGGGGGTGCTGGTTGCCGTCTGGTTGAGGTGGCAGTCCAGACAGATGCTGGCGCCGGGATTGCGTACATTCCTGTCCGCTGCGCTCCCCCCCGCCTGGGGCTTGTAGGTGGTGGCATAGCCACCCACACCGTTGACGATCTCCTTCAGCAGCCCGCCCCGCTTGTTACCCGTGGCGCTGGAGTAGCGGCTGGTGATCCCCGCCACGCTGGAGCCGTGGGAGTTGTGACAGTCGTAGCACT
>PJFC01000016.1 GCA_003574885.1 Geobacter sp. | reverse complement strand
CAGGGTTGATGGTGCCGTTGCTGTTGGCCTCCCAGTGGCACTGGTAGCATTTGGCATCGGTCAGCTCACCCTGGACGTGGTGGGAACTGCCGCCAAACTGACTGGTGATGGCCGCCCGGTTACCCTGGGCTACGGAGTGGCAGCCGAGACAGGCGCCCTTCTCCCAAACAGCCGCCGTTCCACCATGGCAGGCAATGTTGGCGCAGGTGCGGGTGGCGGCAGTGTAAGTGACGCTGACGCCGGCGAGGATGCCGATGGTGTCCTTGTACACATCCTGGAAGGTGCCGGTGTTGTGGCTGTTACCCTTGTGGCACTCGTTGCAGCTGTACTGGTAGTTAGTACCACCTCCCGCATGACGCTGGTGGGGAGAGGTGGTTTCGTTGACCCCGGCATACCCTGCCGCAGCTGCCGGCGGCGGATAGCCGTGACAGCTGGAACAGCTGGCGGAGAAGGAGCCGCCCGTTCCACTCTGGTGGCCATGACAGGTAGCGCAGACGTTGGCATCGTTGCTCGTATGCTCGGAGGGATAGCCCGCTCCCTGCGGCACGGCGTGGCACCCCTGGCAGACTCCGGTCCCCCGGTAATCGACGTAGTTCCTGGCTCTGCCGGTGTACTGGAAGAACACCCGCCCGTTGCGTACCGCTCCGGCACTGCTGGAGATGTTCATGTACCGC
>PJFC01000015.1 GCA_003574885.1 Geobacter sp. | reverse complement strand
CCAAGTCAACGATCAACCACCACAGTTGATCATACGTCGCTTGCGCGACACGCGCCCTGCCGGGCGCACACGGCTGAGAGTACAGCGGCTTGGCCGCTGTTACGCTTGGTTGAGGCTCAGTTCGTCTCCGTCTTAGACACTTCAAGGATCTCCAGAACCCCGTAACGGAAGGCGCCCCTGACAAAGACTACGATATCCCAGAACAGATACTCCGGAGAGAGATCGGGATATGACTTCAACATTTTTGTCCGTTCCGCCTCTGTCATCGGTTGGCGCCTTTCAAATGCCTTCTGATAGAATGAACCTTCCGTCTCAATGTCCCCGCCGACAATGCCTTTGTACTCCTCAAGCCTCATTCCGAGTTTCAGCCCCTTCGGCACCTTGACAGTTGCGCAATCGTCAATTGCCAACTCAGAACAAACTGATAATCCTTCCTTGCTTTTACTGAGTGTGAAACCTACCAGATCATGCTCGGGACCGCCAAGTTCGTTAGACCAGAATTCAATGTGGGTTTGACATTTCGGTGAGTAGTAACAGATCGCCGCTTTATACTCTCCGGCATCACCTGTCTCAACCATCTGTGCCTTACCGAGCTTCTTTTGGACATCAGTTAACGTGATGTCCCGAGTAATGCGAACTCCTAACACTTCGGTAAAATCTTCTCCGCTAGTTGCAAGAACAGACGTCGGGAAAAGTACAGTCAGGATTATGATTAGCTTCTTTATCATTTTTTATTGCCTCAACAAGTTAAGAGTTTATGCGGCGCGGAGCCGCCACATAAAGTCAAGTTGAACTCAGCCGTCGTTGGCGTCT
>PJFC01000014.1 GCA_003574885.1 Geobacter sp. | reverse complement strand
GGGTTGATGGTGCCGTTGCTGTTGGCCTCCCAGTGGCACTGGTAGCATTTGGCATCGGTCAGCTCACCCTGCACATGGTGGGAGCTGCCGCCGAACTGGGAAGTGACAGCCGCCCGATTACCCTGGGCTACGGAGTGGCAGCCGAGACAGGAGGAAGAGCCCCACTGGGCGCTAGTGGTGCCGTGGCACGAGATGGCGCTGCAAGACCCCCCGGCAGCGTTGAAGGCGTAGCTGAAGGCCGCCCCGCCACCGGGGTCAACGTTGTAGACCCTGTTGACGTGGTTGGCAGCGTTGGTAATGGTGGTGCCGTCGGTAGTGGTGGCGTTGTGACAGCTGTTGCAGCCGAAGTTATGCCGCTGGTGGCTGTTGGCTTTGGGGATGCCGTTGCCATATGCCGGCGGATTGCCATGACAGGCATTACAGGACAGACTTCCAGAACCCCAAGTGGGAGTGATTGTGGCCGGGACGGTGCCGGTGGCCACCGACGTGCCGTTACTGTGGCAATAGAGGATAGAGCAAGCGCCGTAGCCGTCCCCCGGCTGGGGAGTGCCTGTGTAGGCAGCAGTTGCACCATACATGGGAGGGAATTTGACATCGATCCGGTGATCAACATGCAGAGCACTCCCGTTGTGACAGACCGAGGCGCAACCGGTAAGACCATCCGAACCGACGTAATTGTGGCATGCCGCGCATCGCGCCGGCCCGTTGGCACCGCCGCCGACGGCGACGGTGAGAAACTGCAGGTGTTTGGTGTGGCTGCCGGAACCGATCTCGGGGGCATCCATCCCCCTCCCCGCCCAGTAGGAATGCCCTTGGTCGGCAGGATGGCAGGAACCGCAGTTCCCGTCCATTCGGTTCCCCCAGGTGGGAGTCTTGTATTCGCCAGGTTGGCCGGTCAGCGGTCCACCGGTTGCGGTCTGAATGATACTGTGACAGTAGAGGTTGCTGCACTGGCCGTATGATGCACTCGGCACGGGAGAGACGGAACTTTCCGCCGTACTGCGGTAGTTTGCTCCGACTAGCCAAGGATATGCGGCAGTATCGAATGACATCTCGACCCTGCCATCGACGTGTTTGGCCGGAGAATTTGCATGGCAGACGGAGCAGGCCTGCTGTCGGCCATAGAGATAGTTATTGAACGGCGAGTCAGTATTCGGGGCGTACCAGTACTGGCCGCTACCGGCATGGGTCTTGTGACTCCCCCGTACCGGTGGGGTGGAGATAGTCGCACCGTGGCAGGTGCCGCACTGCCCGGAGGCGTTGTTGCTCCAGGAAGGGGTAATGTTGATACCACCGTTTCTGTCCCCGGCCACGCTCATGGTGGTGCCATGGCAGTAGGTACCGGAACAGGTCCGGGTAGCGGTATCGTAGGTAGCAGATGTTCCGGCAAGGATGCCGGTCGGGTCGCGGAACACATCCTGGAAGGTGCCGGTGTTGTGGCTGTTACCCTTGTGGCACTCGTTGCAGCTGTACTGGTAGTTAGCTCCTCCCCCCGCGTGGCGACGATGGGGGGAGGTGGTCTCGTTGACGCCGGCATACCCTGCCGCAGCGGCCGGCGGCGGGAAACCATGGCAGAAGGCACAGTTGGCGGCAAAGGAACCGAAGGTACTCTGGTGGCCGTGACAGGTAG
>PJFC01000013.1 GCA_003574885.1 Geobacter sp. | reverse complement strand
GCCAACGACGGCTGAGTTCAACTTGACTTTATGTGGCGGCTCCGCGCCGCATAAACTCTTAACTTGTTGGCAGAGGAACGAAATGACTTACAAATTTGATAAAGACTATGTTCGAGGAAAGATGCGGTCTGAGCTGGCAAGTTCTTTCATCATGCTCACTGTTATTGGATTACTTGTTGCGAATCATTATTCGACTCTTGGTGCCAAGCCCGACAAGGAAGAATTCCTATGGATAGGAGTCATTATACTTATTGGAATTCTTGCACTTTCAATAAAACGTTTCCGAGATTTTCGCAAATGGGCAATCGACACGGATTCTTTTACTCTTGAAATAACAGCACAAAAGGTGATTACACGAACTTCAAGCGGAAATTCTGAGATTAATATCGAGGCCATAGGCAACTTATCAATTCAGAAACGCGGGGAATCGACAAAATCTTTATTGATAAGAACCAACAGCGGAGCGTCATACAAATTTGAAGGCTTTTCAAATATGGAACAGTTAGCAAAAGAAGTGAGTGAGTTGTTGCCGACGGGAAAAGTGAGAATCGCAAAATGGTTTCTTCGTTGAGTGTCAGGGCCAAGAATCACTGACACCGAGACTGCCAACAAGCGGCGACAGCGGTCTCCGCTAACGCTCCGCCGCTGGCGCCTTGAGACGTTGTACGGAAAGGAAGAAATGAGAACCAAAATCTTGATCGGGTGCGCAATTATTCTGGCGATATACACGTCGGGTGTCATTGGTTATCGCCTCGGAAGGGTGCGCACAATGGGGGCTTTATTTCAACTCGAAATTGGCACAGAAATGGCGTCATTAAGCACGGACTTGAAGGTGGCTGAGTTGCTGAAGACGAATCAGAAAGAAAAAGCCGAGGAACTTCTTGAAAATCTGATTGACGTCCGCGTCTCATCCCTTGGTATTCAAGCAGCCAACCGGGAGTTTGAGCCAATAAGAGGAAAAATAATTGATTCAATTCACAAGGCAAAAAACTACCGACAGCAATACACCTCGCCTACGCACAAGATCAACGAGAATCAAAAATCAGGAGTGGAAGCAGCTTTTAGGCTGTGAGCGTACAATCCCTAGTTAGGTGAGGAACAAAGAAAAGCATGAATAAAGAACGAATTGGATATACCTTCTTGAACGGAATAATTGCGTCGGCCTCAGGCATCTTGCTGATGAGCCTCGCAATGTCATCGCTACACAGTGATTATCACTATATCCCTGGCGCAATAGGAAGCAGGTTCCCATATTCGTATGCTACCCTTTTTTCAGTTATTGCCTTCACTCTCTTTTTTGCAATCGAACCCAAAATAAATAGGACAATAAAAGCATTAAGAAAGGTCACAGCGACTTGGTATGTCTATGCCGGCTTGGTCGTTCTATTTGGCACTTTTTCGAACATTATTCTTAACCTTGGGTTTGAAATTGTGTCGCCGGAACCTAAAATACTTGCGGAAATAAGGTTTCAAAGTGCGATTACCCTTTTCCTAGCTATTGGATGCATCATTTGCTGGCCGCTTTTCCTGTTAAATATACTAATACACAAGAAGAGCACCTAACAGCGCTTGGACCATGTCCGGGCATAAGACGCCCGGCAGGTCAAGCGCAGAGCCGTGTGCGCCCGGCAGGGCGCGTGTCGCGCAAGCGACGTATGATCAACTGTGGTGGTTGATCGTTGA
>PJFC01000012.1 GCA_003574885.1 Geobacter sp. | reverse complement strand
CAGTGACCCATCCCCTACCGCCAACCGTACCGGCGTCCGCAGACCCTCAGTTATCGGTCCAAAGACCGTTACCTGTGGCGCTACCGCACCACTCGCCATACCAACCTGCCATACCACCGGCATGAGCAGTGCTATCACGGTAACGATAAAGAGATTTTTAATTACGGCTGTCATATACCCCCCTTGAGGTTCCTCATGATCATACCGTTCAAGACGGCACCCCACCCGCAAACAGAAGATGGAGCTGCCCAGGAAGGCGAACTAAGCGCTGTTGGTGGAGCTGGAGCGAACGCAGGAGAGTTTTAATCCTGCAAAATTATCTATAACCACGCAAATGAAGCAAAACTAACGCCAAAACCCAAAATGCAACAATTAACAAATACTTAACATTCCCACAGAAATACTAGCTGGGGAATTTTGTGTATACATTACAGAAACATGGGACCAACGTTTCATCCATCCCCAGCGGGGAACATGTGTCCTCGAAGTCGTTGAAGCAGGCATCCCCCAAACTCCGATCTAAATTTGCTCCGCTAAATGACGGGGGACAAACAAGCTAAATACATATTCCCAAATTTCTGCTCCCGGGACTTCTGACAGAAAAAAGCCAGTGGAACGGGGGCTTGTAGACTTCAAAGAATATTGAAGTTGACAACTCATAACATTGCTGTAACCGCCTAGTACCATTCGTCAAACCACGTCCAGGTTTCGCTCCAGCCGCTTTCCACGCCGTCGGCGTTGCGCGCCTTGACGTGCCAATAGTAGTCATAGTTGTCGGACAGGTCGCCCGGGTCGTGCGATAAGGCCGTCGTCCAGCCGCTGCTGGAACTGCCGCCGCCGTCGCTCCAGACTTCACAGTAATACTCGGCGGCTCCCGCTGCCGCATTCCATTGTAAAAGGTTCTCACCAGCAGGGTAACCGACTTGTCCGCTATAGCCGGAGTATGGCCACAATAGCGCAGGTACGGCTGGAGGTGTCATTCCTGGGCTGGTAGCCTGACTTCCTGTTACCGGTGTCAGTTTGTAGTTGGTTCCCTGGTTCGTGCCGGAGGTGTCCAGAGCTCCCATGTATTCGTAAACTGCCACATAATAGGTGGTGCCGCCAGTCAGTCCGGTGACCGCAACGCTGTTTCCTGTACCTTTGTACACGACATAATTGCTGGTACCGATCTGCGTACCTCCGCCGAATACCGAGTTAGGCATATAACCGGTGTATGTCCCGTCTGTCGGATCCGAATTCACTGCTGTCCCCTGCTTCATCAATACTATGACCCCGTCACCACTACCCCGCGTCCAGTTGACTGTTATCCCCGTTGCGCTCACTGCGGTGAAGTTCAATCCGGACGCCTGTGTCGACGGTTCTGTATAGAAGCTGCCATCGGATGAATAACCTGTACCGCCAGCGCTGTTTGTGGCATAGCCACGGTAATATGTCTTCGCGCCGGCTGTCATTCCTGTTCTTGCATGGGTAAAGACGCCGGTGGCATGTGAGCCCTGATCGATACAATTGGTGGTCGGTGTCGCTGTCGACCCCCAACATGTGCCATTGGCCGTAAGCGCTGTGCCGCCGTTGGAAGCCACGTTTGCCCCAAGGATCGCCGTGGTGGTGCCGATTGCGGTTGCGGTCGGGGAGGTAAGGGTCGGTGCCGTTGGCGTTGTGGTGACCTGACTGCCTGCAAGCGGAGACGTGATGTTGTAGTTCTCGGTTCCACTTGCACCTGCTGCAAACGCATAAACCTTTACATAATAGGTGGTGCTCGGAGAAAGCCCGGTTACTGCGACCGAGGTTCCTGTCCCCTTATAGACAACGTAATTCAGTGAGCCGACCTGTGAGCCGCTGCCGAATGTCGTATTGGCCGTGTAGGTAACACCATCGACCGGATCGGCACTCACTGCCGAACCCGACCTCATCACCACGATCACATTTTTTGCATTGCCGCTACTCCCTGTTACCCAGTTAACCGTTATCCCGGCAACGCCCACACTTGTAAAGCTCAGCGCAGTGGGCTGTGTCGGCTCGGTATAGATCGTGCCGCCGGGCGAGTAACCTGTGCCTGCGGAGTTTGTCGCATACCCGCGATAGTAAACCAGCGATCCTTCGGTAAGACCGGTTCTGTTCTGGGTAAATACCCCGGTGGCATGAGAGCCTTGGTCGACACAATTGGTAACCGGATTCGCGGTCAGTCCCCAGCAGGTGCCGTTGGCCGTAAGTGCCGCGCCGTTATTTGAGGTTACATTTGCCCCAAGGGTCGCGGTAGTTCTGGCAATTGTCGTCGCGGTCGGTGAGGTAACGCTCGGAGGGCCCACCGGCGTTACGCTATACTCGGCGGCACTCCAGGTGATGCCCCCGCCGTTCCTGGCCCCGACCCGGTAGTAGATCGGCATGCCGTTGGTCAGGCCGGTAATCGTTTGTGGTGATACAGCAGGGTCAATGGTAGTTGAGTACGTTTCTGAAGTCGTTCCGTATTTGATGAGCGACGATGTGGAACCTGTACCGGCAGTCCATGAAATTGTTACCTGTGCATTCCCGGCAGTTGCCGATATCCCGGTCGGCGCTGACGGAGGAGGAGGCAGTGTAGCCCACGGAGTAACCACATTCCAACCCTGGTCAGTCCCGCTGCCGGTATCTCCTTCGTGACAGCTTATCTGGCTGTTACTCCCATCGCCACCCCAATAGTTTCCGGGGATGCGGCCGCTTCCGGATGTCCATAAATAATTGGGTTCCCAGCACGTCGGGCTGTAAGCCGCCATACCGTAACAACCACCCCAGTCCCCGGAACCGGAACCGGTAATCGCCGGGCTTGGATTGTATGCGGTCCGCCCTTTGTGGCGCCCATCCAGACAGTTGGTGACCATCAGGCGCGGCAGTACCGAGTTGTCATGGGGGGTATGGCATTTTGAGCAGGAATAGCTGTGCTGCCTTGTCCCGGGAGCGGTTTTCCAGTTCATCACCGACTCGTGAACCCTGTCCTTGCTCTTCCAGGTATGAGTCGTTCCGTTCGTCAGAGCGGTTTTGGGGTGACAGCCGAGGCACAAACCTGCCGACTGATCGACGGTCTGGGTAATGTTGCCAGAAGCAAAGGTGTTCTGGTCGATATGATACGGAACCCCTTCGAAACCTCTCTCCGTGCGGATCGTCCCTGAGACATCATCTCGAGGGGATGTATCCTCCTTGTAGGGGGAAGTGAGCCAGGTTCCCTTCAGGAGGGGCACCGCATACTGCTGGTTGGCACCCAGGGTCGGGCTCACTCCGTGGGGGTCGTGACAGGGGGTGCAGAGCCCGTCGATGGACCCCATGGGAGTGCTGGACAGGGGGGAAGATGCCCCGAAATGGCCACCCATCACGGCGTTCTTTTTCTTGAAGGAAAATCTCTGTTCAGCGCCGGAGGTGCTGTAATCCTTGTACTTCGGCGCATCCCAGTAGCCGAGAACCGCCTGGGTTGCCCCATAGGTAGAGGTGTAACCCCACGGGGTCTGAGTTGCTGTCGGGTTCATGTGACAGTCAAGACAGAGGCTGGCCCCCGCGTTACGGGCGTTCTTGTCCGCTACGCTTCCACCCGCCTGAGGCTTGTAGGTGGTTGCATACCCCCCCACTCCGTTGACGGTCTCTTTCAACAGCCCGCCATTGACCGTAGCACTGACATAACGCGTGGTCGTCCCCGCGACCGTCGAGCCATGGGAGTTGTGGCAGTCATAGCACTGGACGTTGACATTGCCGCCGGTGTTGGTAATGGCACCGTCGACGCCGGTGGTGGTGTTCCATCCCCGCTGGTTGCCCGCCGCGTTGCCGTGAGCAGACAGGGATTTGGCGATCCGCTTCTGAGCCGCATTGGCGACGGTGGAGTATTTGCCCCAGGTGGTCTTGCCGGTCTGGGCATAGCGGGCGGCGACGCTGGTGCCGTCCCAGGCGTACTGCTTGGGGGTCTTGCCGTCGCCGAAGGGAGTTGCACTGTTGTTCTGGTCGCTGTGGCATCCCAGACAGTGGCTGGTCACTTTCTCGATTTCACCACGTGTGCCGTTGGCGGTGTACTGGACGGCGGTGGCCCCGGCGGTGAAGGTGGTCGGACGGGCGGCGGCGCCATAAACAACGAGATCGACCGGTGAGCCGGGAGCAGCTGCACCGCCGTGGTAGGCAGGGTTGATGGTGCCGTTGCTGTTGGCCTCCCAGTGGCACTGGTAGCATTTGTCGTCAGTTACCGTCCCCTGGATATGGTGCGAGTTGGCACCGAACTGGGAGGTGATGGCCGCCCGGTTACCCTGGGCTACGGAGTGGCAGCCGAGACAGGAGGAAGAGCCCCACTGGGCGCTGGTTGTGCCATGGCAGGAAATGGCGCTACAGGAACCACCGGCGGCGTTGAAGGCATAGCTGAAGGAAGCTCCGCCACCGGGGTTGACGTTGTAGGCCCGGTTGAGATGGTTACTTGCGGTTGTGATGGTTGTGCCGTTGCTGGTAGTGGCACTATGGCAGCTGTTGCAGGTAAAATTATGCCGCTGGTGGCTATTGGCCTTGGGACTGCCACTTGTATACGCGGGCGGGTTGCCGTGGCAACCGTTGCATGCCAGTTTAGTCGGGCCCCAGGTTACGGCGTTCGCCGCGAGCACACCGGTCGCCACCGATGTCCCGTCGCTGTGGCAGGCAACGTTGCTGCAGGTCCGGGTAGAGGTAGCGTAAGTGGCAGAAGGGCCGGCGAGGATGCCGGTCCGGTCGCGGAACACATCCTGGAAGGTGCCGGTGTTGTGACTGTTACCCTTGTGGCACTCGTTGCAGCTGTACTGGTAATTGCTGCCACCTCCCGCATGACGCTGGTGGGGAGAGGTGGTTTCGTTGACCCCGGCATACCCTGCCGCAGCGGCCGGCGGCGGGAAACCATGGCAGAAGGCACAGTTGGCGGCAAAGGAACCGAAGGTACTCTGGTGGCCGTGACAGGTAGCGCAGACGTTGGCATCGGTGCTCGCATGCTCGGGGGGATAGCCCGCTCCCTGCGGCACGGCGTGGCACCCCT
>PJFC01000011.1 GCA_003574885.1 Geobacter sp. | reverse complement strand
CAGATCGTCTCAAATTAATCAATTGTGTGGACCCACAATCATTCGTCTACTATTTAGTTTTCAAAGACCAAGTTCCCGCGACAGACTTTGCAATATACCGAAACCATCTTCCGTTGTCAATATATTTTTTTCTGCCCTTAAACTTTTTTTCCCGCCCGCTCGGCCATTCCTCCCGGCCTTGCGGAAAGATGTGTTTATAACAAACCGCTCCCATCCGGTCAAGACTTTTTATGGTTAAATTGAAAAAAAATCGAGGCGCCCATCGCCGGCCGCCTCGAAAGGACTGATTAACCGCGGTTTTTCTATAGCTGAGAGGCGGTGAGTGCCTGGTCTATGTCGGCAATAATATCGTTAACATCCTCCACCCCCACCGAAAGGCGGATGAAATCGGGGCTCACTCCGGTGGAAAGCTGCTCGTCCTCGGAAAGCTGCTGGTGTGTTGTTGAGGCGGGGTGAATGACCAGTGACTTTGCGTCACCTATATTGGCGAGATGCGACAGCAGCTTTACGTTGTCGATGAATTTCTTGCCCGACTCGAGTCCACCCTTGATTCCGAAACCGATGATTGCGCCACTCCCCTTGGGAAGATACTTCTTCGCACGGGCGTTATCCGGATGGCTGGCAAGCCCCGCATAATTCACCCAACTGACCAGGGGATGTCTTTCCAGCCATTCCGCGACCTTCTGGGCGTTCTCCACGTGGCGGGGCATCCGCAGGTGCAGTGTCTCCAACCCCTGGAGGATAAGGAATGAGTTGAAGGGGGACAACACTGCCCCCATATCGCGTAACAGCGTCAGGCGCATCTTCAGTATGTAGGCAAGGTTGCCGAGCGCCTCCCAGTAGTTAAGGCCGTGATAGGAGGGA
Organism: Geobacter sp.; assembly: GCA_003574885.1. Classification (GTDB taxonomy): domain Bacteria; phylum Desulfobacterota; class Desulfuromonadia; order Geobacterales; family Geobacteraceae; genus Geomobilimonas. Next base: position 24,375 of record PJFC01000011.1, on the reverse strand, counting down.
TCGGGTTCGGCCAATTCGGGGAACTTGCCGTTATTCCAGGGGAACTTGCCGCTGTCCACCACGGCACCGCCGATGCTCGTGCCGTGGCCGCCGATAAACTTGGTGAGGGAGTAGACAACGATATCGGCACCAAAATCGATTGGCCGGAACAGATACGGAGTGGTGACCGTGTTGTCCACAATGAACGGTATCCCTGCTTCATGGGCAATCCGGGCAATCGCCTCGAAGTCATCGACGTTGTTTTTCGGGTTCCCCACCGACTCCATGTAGACAAGGCGGGTTCCGGCATCTATGGCGCGACGCACGTTCTCCGGGTCCGAAGTATCGACAAACTTCGTGTCAACACCGAACCGGGGAAGGGTGTAGTGGAAAAGGTTGTAGGTACCGCCGTACAGGCAGTTCGTGGAGATGATATTCTGCCCGGCACTGGCAATATTCAGGACCGCAAAGGTCGTGGCAGCCTGACCAGAAGCCAGAGCCAGCGCTCCGACGCCGCCGTCCAGTTCCGCCAGCCGCTTTTCCAGCACATCGGTGGTCGGGTTCATGAGGCGTGTATATATATTCCCGAACTCCTTCAGCCCGAACAGGTTCGCTGCATGCTCCGAACTTTTGAACACGTAGGAAGCGGTCTGGTAAATGGGAACGGCGCGGGAAAGCGTCGCGGGGTCGGGGCTCTGACCGGCGTGGAGAGCCAGGGTATCCAGGCTGAGCTTGCTGTCGGACATAATTACCACTCCTCATCTTTAAACAGAGATTTTATGATCACAAGACTACTACATGGTTATTGTAAAGAACTGTGTGAAGAATTCTACCCATCCCCTACCTTTATTGTCAACAATTTTCCAATCTGACTATTTCATTGATTGAGACGTCCGAACATCTCCGTAAGTTCCCGCAACCTTGAGGCAAGCGGCTCAGTCAGCATACCGTCCTGAAAGCGCCAACTCCAGTTGCCGCGTGGGGTTCCGGGGACATTCATCCTTCCGGAAGTCGGCAAGCAGAAGATATCCTGCAGGGGGAACACCGCGAGACAGGCGACCGAGGCCATGGCGGTACGAACAAGTTCCCATGGCATATCGCTCGCGGCACAACCCAGATAGCGAAGCACTTGCTGCCGCTCCTTCTCCTTGAGAGAATCGAACCAGCCGAGTGTCGTGTCGTTGTCATGAGTACCGGTATAGACAACACAATTCCTGACGTGGTTATGGGGAAGATAGCCGTTGCCGGGGCCGGAACCGAAGGCAAACTGGAGGATCTTCATCCCTGCAAACCCGAACCGGTCCCGAAGCGCCTCGACTTCCGGGGTGATGACCCCCAGGTCTTCCGCAACGATGGGAAGCTGCCCCAGCGCCGCCTCAAGAGCACTGAAAAGCGCCTCGCCCGGCCCCTTGGCCCAGCGCCCGTTGACAGCGGTCTTTTCCTTGGCGGGGACTTCCCAGTACGCCTCGAAACCGCGAAAATGGTCAATGCGCACCAAGTCGTACAGGTCGAAGGAACTGCGCAACCGGGCTGTCCACCAACTGTACCCGCGGGCCGCCTCCTCTTCCCATCGATAGAGTGGGTTTCCCCAGAGTTGGCCGGTCTTGCTGAAATAGTCGGGCGGAACACCGGCCACCACCGTCGGTCGCCCGTCCCCGTCAAGATTGAAAAGGCCGGGGTTCGCCCAGACATCGGCCGAATCGTGGGCGACAAAAATCGGAATATCGCCGAAAAGCGCGATCCCCCGTTCGCCGGCATAGCTTTTCAGTTTATGCCACTGGCGGTAAAACTGCCACTGGGCATACTTGTGAGCGCCAATTGAAGGACCGAGTTCTTCACTGTAGCGCCGTAAAGCGGCAGGTTCACGGCAGGAGATGTCACCGGGCCATGAGCTCCAGTTTTTCCCCTTGAAGTGGCTCTTCAGCGCCATGAACAGTGCAAAATCCTGGAGCCACCAATTACTGACATCACAGAAATGCCAGAACTCCTCCTGCCGCGGCTTATCAGCTTTGGCAAAAAACTCCCCGGCCGCCCGCTCCAACAGAGGGAGCTTATGCGCCTCCACCTGGGAGAAATCGACCCACTCTGCGGGGAAATCGCCCTTCAGATCGTGGGACGCCAGATCACCTTCGCTGACCAACGTGGCCAGGTCAATGAGGAGCGGATTGCCGGCAAACGCGGAATAACAGGAATAGGGAGAGTTGCCGTAGGCGGTCGGACCGAGGGGAAGCACCTGCCAGACCGACTGACCGGCGTGCTGAAGGAAATCCACGAACCGGCGGGCCTCCGTGCCGAGGGTGCCGATCCCCTCACTTCCGGGGAGGGATGTGGGGTGAAGCAGGATACCGCTCTTTCTCGTTCGATGCATGGCAAACCTCTGGAGCAAAATGGGAAGACATGGGAAACTATGCCATAGTTGCGGGGGAACACAAGCAGCCGGAACGCTGAACTGCGGGCTTTACTCAGCGAAAGCAGAATGGTATAAGCAGGGGAAACGCCCCGGAGTGGAGGAGTCATGATCAAGACAGCCATGTTTGAAACCCTGATGGAGAGCGCAGTGCCGGACCCTGATGGCGGCTACACCTTCACCCTGGAAGGTAAGACCTACCATATCAAGGACACGCTGGAAATATCCAAAATAGCACAGGATCACGGCTATATAATCATATACTGAGCCGCTCCGGTTTCCCCCTGGCATCACGACATGCCTCACTTTGCCGGGAGCCTTTCTGCTGTCACATCCTGCTCCATCCAGAAGCTGCCATCGGTGAACAGCTGCACCCGGCGGATGGATGGGTCCAGTTCCACCGGCACGTGGCCGATCACCTGCAGGCAAATCCGCTGACCTCCCGACGTAAGATAGACCCGGTCCTCCTCCACCCTTTCAAGTCGAAAACAGGAATTGGGCGTATCCACCATGGCCTGCCGGAGGGGTGGGGCACAGGAAGTCACCAGAGCCACTGCAGCTAAAATAGTTACTCTCCACCTGTTCATAGTACCCTCCCTTCGTGATTCTCCCCCCAATTTTACCACATTTCGACACAACTCAGGGACAGCCCCCCGTTATCATCTACAGGATGCATGGCGCTTTTTCATGCGGCCGGACGAAGGCAGAGCCGGCCGAAACATGGTGAATAGTCCACACCGGTGCAGAATAATCTCCACAATCAACCGGACTAAATCCAGCAAGCAGAAAGAATTAAATGAACAACTATGGGCACTTACCGATAGCATGCAAAATGGCACGCCCCTTGTAATCAGGAAAACTAACAACGGTCAGGGGAAGATGCATGAAGAATAAAGTAATTAATGGGGTGATACTTGTGGCAGTGGTCACCCTTCTGTCGGTGCTCGCCTTCCATGTCAGGATCGGGGTGACCGCAGACTCCGTCGCAGTCCTGAGGACAATTGGCATGACCTGCGGCAGTTGTTCAAGCAAGATTACCAAAGAGCTCGAACGCGAGAAAGGTGTCGCCGTAACCGAAGTGGATATTGCCGGTGGCTGGGTCATCGTCGGCTATGACACGAAGATGGTCCATCCGGAAAAACTCGCGCAAAAGGTCAGTGAAACCGGATTTGACAGCAAGGTGTATGCTGTTTTGACGCCGAAAGAATTCAGACAGATTGCGGGCAGGGAGATCGGCAAGAGCGCCTCTGCCTCGGCAGGATGCGGTGGATGCGGTACGAAGGGTGGATGCGGTTCACAACAATAGAACTAAAAGGAGATCGAGATGTCGGGAATTCGGACAAAGCATGCGGTGTGGACAACGGTTGTTATCGGGGCATTACTGATTGGGGCCATAAGCGTATCGGCCTTCTCTCTGGGCAAGTATGAAAAGGTCACGACGAATGGCGGTGTCGCAACGATACCCGTTGCCAAGCTGGCCGACGGCAAGGCCAAATTCTACAAATTCGAGGATAGTGGCAAGGAGATCACCTTTTTTGCGGTCAAGACGTCCGACGGCAATTACAAGACCGCCTTCGACGCCTGCGATTCCTGCTATAAGTCCAGGAAGGGGTACGAACAGCAGGGGGACAAAATGAACTGCAAGAACTGCAAACAGAAGTTCGCCATCAATCGCCTCGGCCCCAACGCTACCGGCGGCTGCAATCCCGGGTACCTTCCCCATCAACTGAACGGTAACACCATTTCCATTTCGGTGAATGACCTCAAAGGCGGAGCGAGATACTTCTGATGCAACTGCACACCATTTCCATCAATAACCTGAAGCGGCGCAAGACAAAGATGGCTTTTCTGACCATCGGCCTGATGGTGGGGATAGCAACTATCGTCACCCTGGTGACCCTGACCCGCTCCATGTCCAGCGACATCGAGCGGAAAATGGACGAGTTCGGTGCCAATATCCTCATCACCCCCCAGAGCAACGGCCTGGCCATGAACTACGGCGGCATCAGCCTGGGGGGTGTTACCTTCGACCAGCGCGAGATCCGAGAAGAGGATCTGGCAAAGGTCAAGACTATCGCCAATCACAAGAACATTTCGGCGGTCAGCCCCAAGGTGCTGGGAGGAATAACCATCAACAATCACGATGTGCTGCTGGTTGGAGTCCATTTCGAGAGCGAACTGAAGATGAAGCAGTGGTGGAAGGTCTTCGGTACCGAGCCGAAGAGTGATCACGATCTGCTCCTCGGCTCCGATGCCGCCAAGGTGCTGAACGTTTCTCCCGGCGACAGCCTGACCATAAGGGGAGAGAGCTTCACCGTAGCCGGTGTGCTGGACCAGACCGGCTCCCAGGACGACTCCCTGGTGTTCGCCTCTCTGCCGAAGGCCCAGGAGCTACTTGGCAAGGAAGGGAAGATCACCCTGGCAGAGGTGGCGGCGCTCTGCTCCGGCTGTCCCATCGGCGACATGGTGACCCAGATTGCCGAGAAACTGCCGGACGCCAAGGTATCGGCCATTCAACAGGTGGTGGAAGGGCGTCTCAAGGCCCTGAACCAGTTCAAGCGATTCTCTTACGCCATGGCCAGCGTGGTGGTCTTCATCGGCTCCCTGATCGTTTTCGTCACCATGATGGGAAGTGTCAACGAGCGGACCACCGAGATCGGCGTCTTCCGGGCCATCGGTTTCCGCAAGTCCCACATCATGCGGATCATCCTGCTGGAAGCCACTCTTGTCAGTCTCCTTGCCGGCTTTCTGGGGTATGCGGTCGGGATGGGTGGTGCGAAACTGGCGCTCCCCTTCATGGCGGAAAGCCAAAATGCCCACCTAATCTGGGACACCGGCATAGCCTTCGGTTCGATCTCGCTGGCAGTCGTGCTGGGACTCCTGGCAAGTCTCTACCCGGCGCTCCATGCAAGCAGGATGGACCCGACCGAAGCGTTGCGGGCACTATAAAACGAGGATAATATGACGATTATCGAGATTAATAATGTAAAAAAACAGTACTCCAGCGGTGATGACACCGTCGAGGCACTGCGCGGAGTGGACATAACTATCGAGGCGGGTGAGTTCATCACCATCATGGGGCAGTCCGGTTCGGGGAAAAGCACCCTCCTCTCCGTACTCGGCGGGATGAACCACCCGACCACGGGCGAAGTGGAGATGGCCGGCGTCAAGCTGTACCAGCTTCCTGGCGAAAAACTGGCCGACTTCCGGGCGCAAAACCTGGGGTTCGTCTTTCAGTCCTTCCACCTGATCCAATATCTGACCGCCCTTGAGAACGTCATGCTGCCGCTTGCCATCGTGAAGAGGAAGGGTTCGGAAAAAACCGCCGCCGCACGGCGAGCGCTGGAACGAGTCGGCCTCGGCGCAAAGCTGGATCGTTTGCCCAATCAGCTCTCCGGTGGCGAACAGGAACGGGTGGCCATTGCCCGGGCCATCGTCAACAATCCCCATATCCTCCTGGCGGACGAGCCGACCGGAAACCTGGATTCAAAGACCAGCGAAGAGGTCATGGCGCTCTTCAGGGAGCTGAACGATACCGGCCAGACCGTTGTCATGGTAACACACAACCCGGAAAACGGGACCTACGCTGACCGTACCATCCACTTGAAAGATGGCATGGTTGTGGGTGTGCAGGCTTGAGAATGAACACGGGAGGACGATATGCCATCACGTGCGCGACAGTGGGATGCCCGGAGCAGTGATGTGGCCGGGTTTTAGTGACTTCGGCAAAATCCTGGGCTTCAATCACATAATCAGGTGCAATCAGGCGCAAAATGTGCAAAATGAATACATAAACATCCATTTTCAAGTGAGGAACCGATAGCCCATGGAAAGGTCAACATTCATCCGTTCACTCACACTGGCGACATCCATCGTTGGCATCAGCCTTCTCCACTATTTCACCCCGCTCCATCTCCCCTATCTCCATGCCATCTTCCAGCGCCTCTACTATCTTCCGATCATCCTGGCAGCCCTCTGGTTTGGCTTGCGCGGAGGATTGAGTTGCGCGCTGGTAGTCAGCATAGTCTATGCACCCCATATCCTTTTCCAGTGGGGAGGGGCACTGACCATGGAGATGGAGAAGTACCTGGAGATACTGCTGTACAACATCGTCGGCGGTGTGACCGGCCTATTGTCGCAACGGGAGCGGGAACGCACCGTGGAGCTCCAGAAGACCGCGCGGGGACTGGAAGAATCATTTCAGAAACTGCAGCATCAGTCGGAGCGGATCATCATCATCGAGGAGCAACTGCGTCGCGCGGAGAAACTCTCCACCCTGGGAGAAATGGCGGCTGTTCTGGCTCATGAAATCCGCAATCCTCTTGGCTCTATCCGTGGTACAGCTGAAATCCTGAAAGACGACTACAAGCCTGGCGACCCCAAGCACGAATTCATCGAGATCCAGATCAGGGAGACCGAGCGTCTTAACCGGGTTGTCGAGGATTTTCTGCACATGGCGCGGCCCCAGCCGACCCAGATGACCCCCTGCTCAATTCAGGAAGAGCTGGAGACGATTGCCACACTCATTGCAAACGATGCCAAGGCACGTCACATCTCGTTTGTGCTGCACCCCCCACCCGCCCCGGTGATTATCAGGGCCGATGGCGAGAAACTGCGCCAGGCATTTCTGAACATAATCATCAATGCACTGCAGGCAACGCCACCGGGCGGAAGCCTGACGGTCTCCACAACCCTCCGGCAGAGGGAGGATTCCGCTCCCGTGTGCGAAATCTCTTTCAGCGATACCGGCTCCGGGATCGACGCCGAGACACTGAAACGGGTATTTGAACCTTTCTACACGACCAAAGAGGGGGGAACGGGACTGGGGCTGGTCGTTACCAAAAAAATAATAGAAGGGCATGGCGGTCGACTGCTTATCGAAAGCGACCACGGCAGAGGGACTACCGTCACGGTCAGCCTGCCGATGCTTGAGGGAGGAAAACAATGAAGCAGAAGATTCTCGTCATAGACGATGACACGTCGTTACGGCGTGTACTCGAATACAACCTTCAGGAAGAGGGGTACGACGTTCAGGCTGCCTCGTCGGGAGAGGAAGGTCTGTACCTGTTCGGGAAGGCCAAGCCCAGTCTGGTCATCACCGACATGAAAATGCCCGGCATGGACGGGCTCATGGTGCTCAAATCCATCAAGGAGCGTTCGCCGGAAACCCTGGTAATCATCATAACCGCCTTCGGAACCGTTGATATTGCGGTAGAAGCCATGAAGGCCGGCGCCTACGACTACATCACCAAACCGTTCAACAGGGATGAACTCAAGCTGACCGTGGTCAAGGCGCTCCAGTTCAACGGCCTTGCCGAGGAGAACCGGCGTCTGAAGAGCGAGTTGTCGGACAGGACCGATTTCCGCACCATTGTCGGATCGTCCAAAGAGATGGAGAAGGTCTTCGCGGTGATCAGCAAGGTGGCCGACACCGAGGCGGCAATATTCATTACCGGCGAATCGGGGACGGGCAAAGAACTCGTCGCGCGCTCGATTCATGCCAACAGCTCACGCAGGGATGCTCCCTTCGTCGCCATCAACTGTGCCGCCATCCCCCGCGAACTGCTGGAGAGCGAGCTCTTTGGCCATATCAGGGGAGCTTTCACCGGGGCGGTGAGAGACAAGGTCGGGAAATTTCAACTTGCGGACGGAGGGACAATCTTTCTGGACGAGGTCGGCGATCTCCCCGTGGAAATGCAGCCGAAACTGCTCAGGGCGCTCCAGGAGAAGGAAATCGAACCGGTGGGGGGAGCAAAGCCCCTGAAACTAGATGTCCGCGTCATTTCCGCCACCAATCTGGATATCGAAAGTGCAATCGAGAAAGGTGTTTTCCGCGAAGACCTCTATTACCGCCTGTCGGTAATACCTATCCATCTTCCGCCTCTTCGTGAAAGGCGCAAGGACATCCCGCTCCTCATTAGATATTTCTGTACAAAGCATAACGGCAACCAGGTGTCTTTCGACAAGGACGCACTTAGTGCAATGGTCATGTATTCATGGCCCGGCAATGTCCGCGAGTTGGAGAACACCGTGGAACGCCTGCTCATCATGCGTAACGGGGAAACAATAACCCTGGGGGAATTGCCTGATAAAATCCTGGATGAAAAAACGCAACGACAGCCCGGCACTGCATTGTTCAGGCTTCCCGATGAGGGATATTCACTCGAACAGCTGGAGCGGGAAATTGTCGTCGATGCCCTGGAGCGGAACAACTGGAATCAGGCCGCCGCTGCCCGATTCCTGCGGATTCCACGCCACACACTCATCTACCGGCTGGAAAAATTCGGCATCGCCCTGCCTGAGAAGAGAGAACAGTAGGGAAAATTCTCCTCATGGTGCAGAATATTCTGCAACAATCCGGACCGCGTCTTCTGGATATTATCTAATAACGCTGTATATTCAATGTGATACCTAAGTGGCACTTTCTGTGAAAAAGTACACTTAATTAATTCCGGATACAGAGGTCATCATGAAAATGCGCGTCGGTCTGTTTGTCATATCCTCAGCCCTGCTGCTGAATACGGGCTTCGCCCGCGCAGCAGACGCCCTCCCACCGGAAAACCTCTCCAACCTCGTGGCTTCGGCCCTTGCCAACAACCCGGAACTGAAATCAAGCGATGCGCGCTGGCAGATGTTCAGAAACCGGATCATCCGGTCCCGATCCTTTGACGACCCGATGCTGATGCTGAAAATCCAGAACGGCCTCATCAATGACCCTCTCAATTTTCACAAAGATTCCATGACCCAGAAAGTGATCGGGATATCCCAGCAGATCCCCTTCTGGGGAAAGCGGGGTCTCAAGGGAGAGGTGGCGGAAAGGGAGGCCGAGTCGTATAAGTGGCAGGTGGAGGAACGGAAGCTGGAATTGAAAAGGATGGTTGCCGAAACGTACTACCAGCTCTATTTCACGGACAAATCCCGGGAGATCGTGGATAAAAATATCAAAATTCTGGATGACTTTGTCACCATCGCCGAAAGCAAGTACTCCGTGGGACAGGGAACCCAGCAGGATGTCTTCAAGGCCCAGGTCGAACGCTCGAAGATACTTGATATGCGCATCACGCTGGAGCAGCAGAGAAAGAGCCTCCAGTCGAGCCTCAATGCCCTTCTGTTCCGTCCGGCCGATACCCCTGTCGGGACGATTCCCGATTTCGACATTCCCCCTCTGGCCCTTTCTCGAGATGACCTGAGAGGGCGCGCACGTGAAAACCGACCGCTGCTCAAGAGCCTTAACGCCCTCATCGAAAAGGGGAAAGCCGTGCACAAGCTGGCGGAGAAAGAGTACTATCCCGACTTCAATGTTGCTTTCGAATATATGCAGCGCGACAGGAGCGGGATGGACCCCGGCGATGACATGTATTCCCTGGGTGTCACCTTCAACCTGCCCCTGCAACGGAAGCTCCGACAGGCGACGGTTGCCGAGTCATCGTCGGAGGTCACCATGGCCAACGAGGAATTGAACAGTCTGAATAACAGCATTGACGCCGGTATTTCCGACCTCGTGGCTCAACTGGAGAGGAGGAGAAAACTGGCCGAGCTCTACAAAACCGGCATCATCCCTCAGTCGGAGCAATCCCTGGAGTCGGCGGTCATCGGCTACCGGGTAAGCAAGGTGGATTTTCTGACGCTTCTGGATAACCGCCTCACCCTCTTCAACAATGAGCGTGAACTTTACGACTCGCTGGCCGACTACCAGATGAAGCTGGCCCAGCTTGAGGCGGTAGTCGGTATCGACCTGAATCCGGCGCCCCCCGGACCGGCGGTCTCTCCTTCAGGCGGGCCTGAACATAGTCAACATACGGAACATTAACCATAACGAGGTGTGACCGATGAGCCTGAACAAGAAGGTTGCAATCCCACTTGCCGTCATCGTCCTGATTGTGGCAGCAGGAGGAGGATGGCTGTATAAAACCGGCTGGTTCCATAAGGATGGAGATGGGCACTCCAGGCTGGAACACGTAGCCAAACAGCTCTACACCTGCTCCATGCACCCCTTTATCATCAAGGACAAACCGGGGACCTGCCCGATCTGCGGCATGGAACTGATCAAGAAGATCGACGGCGCCACGGACGGCACTGCCCAGACCCCTGAGCAGAAGCAGCAGGCCGAGATGCTCGGCCATGTCTCCCTCTCCCCTACCCAGCAGGTTATGGCCAACGTGGCAACCGTAGAGGCCAGGCAGCAGGGGATTAACAAGGAGATCAATGCCGTCGGGATCGTCCAGTACGACCAGTCACGGCAGGCAAAGGTCACCGCCTGGGTCGCCGGCCGCATCGACAGGCTGAATGTGAACGCTGTCGGCGCTTACGTATCCAAGAACAAACCGGTGGCCGAAGTCTACTCACCCGACCTGGTGGCGACCCAACAGGAGTATCTCCTGGCGATCAAGAGCCGCGACCAGCTGAAAAACTCCCCGATTTCCGCCATCTCCCAGAATGGCGACGGCCTGGTGGCCTCGGCCAAACAACGGCTGATGCTCTTCGGGGTCAAGGAAAGCCAGATAGCCGGACTGGAAAAGGCTGGCAAGCCCAACATCCGGCTCCCCATCTACACGCCTCTTTCCGGCGTCGTCATCGAAAAGCTGGTGCAGCAGGGGCAGTACGTCAATACGGGGGATGTCCTGTTCAACATCGCCGATCTTTCCACCGTCTGGGTGGAAGTGGAGGTCTACGAAAACGAGTTCCCCGATATCCACGTGGGGCAGCAGGTGGAGATCCGCTCCCAGTCGTTCCCCGGTAAACCCTTCACCGGGAGGGTCGCATTCATCTACCCCTTCCTCGACCCGAAAACCAGGACCGTCAAGGTCCGGCTGGAGATGCCCAACGCCGGCATGAAGCTCAAACCGGACATGTTCATCAACGCCGTCATCAAGGTGCCATTAGGGAAATCCATCGTCGTCCCGATAACGGCGGTCATGGACACCGGCAAGCGCCAGGTGGTCTGGGTGGAGAGCCAACCGGGAATGTTCGAGTCGCGAGATGTGCAGGTCGGTCAGCAGACCGACGACAAAATCCAGATTTTGTCAGGGATCAAGGAGGGAGACAAGGTGGCAGTCTCCGGCGGCTACCTGATCGATTCGGAATCGCAATTAAAGGGTGGTGGAGGACAAAGCATGCCTGGCATGAAGATGGATGGCCAGAAACCCGCGTCACCTAGCGCTCCCCCAGCTCCCGCACGACCAGCTCCGGGGAAGAAGAGTGGCGGTATGAACATGAATGACATGAAGATGTGAAATGGCAGGGACTGGGGACTAGGGGCTGGGGATTGGTTTTGGATCTCATCTTGGTTCATGTCTTACACTAGTCCCCAGTCCCCAGTCCCCAGTCCCCAATCCCGAGGTTCATCAATGATCGAAAAAATCATCGAATATTCCGCCCGCAACCGGGTCATCGTCCTGATGACCTTCGGGTTGATCATCGTCTGGGGAATATGGTCGGTCTACAAGACCCCGGTGGATGCCATTCCGGACCTGTCCGACAACCAGGTAATCGTCTTCACCGATTACCCCGGCCGGTCACCCCAGGTGGTGGAGGACCAGGTCACTTACCCGCTGGCGGTGAACCTCCAGGGACTCCCCCAGGTCAAGGCGGTTCGCGCCTCCTCCGCCTTCGGCTTCTCCATGATCTACGTCATTTTCGATGACAAGGCCGACATTTACTGGGCCCGGACCCGGGTGCTGGAGCGCCTGAACTACGCAGCCTCTCTCCTTCCCCCCGGCGTTGTCCCTACCCTCGGCCCGGACGGGACCGGTGTCGGCCATGTCTTCTGGTATACCTTAGAGGGGAAGGGGTATGACCTGGAACAGCTCCGCACCCTGCAGGACTGGTTCGTCCGTTACCAGCTCAATACCGTGCAGGGAGTTGCCGAGGTGGCCTCCATTGGTGGTTTTGTCCGGGAGTACCAGATCGATCTCGATCCTAACAAGCTCTTTGCCTACAACATCAAGGTGGGCAAGATCATGGAAGCGGTAAAGGCCTCCAACAAGGATGTGGGGGGGAAGCTGATCGAGCAGGCCGATGCCGAATACCTTATTCGCGGCCAGGGCTACGTCAAATCCAAGGCTGACCTGGAGAACATCGTCGTCGGTGCCGATATGCGCGGTACTCCCATATATGTCAAGAACCTGGGGACCGTCCAAATGGGTGGGGCCATCCGGCGAGGGCTTCTCGACATGAACGGCGAAGGCGAAGCGGTCGGGGGCATCGTCGTCATGCGTTATGGTGAGAATGCCAAGGATGTCATCGACCGGGTCAAGGTCAAGATCAAGGAACTTGAAAAGGGGCTCCCTCCCGGGGTCAAGATCATGGTCTCCTACGACCGGTCGGACCTGATCGAAAGGGCGATCGATACCCTGAAACATAACCTGCTTGAGGAATCGGTCGTCGTTTCGCTGGTGATCCTGGTCTTCCTGCTGCACTTCCAGAGCGCCCTGGTGATCGTACTCACCCTGCCGATCTCGGTCCTGATCGCTTTCATTACCATGAAGCTGATGGGGGTCAGCTCCAATATCATGTCCCTGGGAGGGATTGCCATCGCCATCGGCGTGCTGGTGGATGCCGGGGTCATCATGGTGGAGAACTGCTACCGCCACCTGTCCGAGATGCCGCCTGATGAGCGCGCGGGCAAACGGCTGGAAGTTGTCATCACCTCCGCCAAGCAGGTGGGGCGGGCCATCTTCTTCTCGCTGGCAATCATCGTCCTCTCCTTTGTGCCGGTCTTCATGCTGGAGGGCCAGGAAGGGAAATATTTCCACCCACTTGCGTTCACCAAGACCTTTTCCATGATGGGTTCCGCCATGATCGCCATCACACTGGTGCCGGTCCTGATGTACTACTTCATGCGGGGCAAGATGCCGCCGGAGAGCGCAAACCCCGTCTCGACCTTCTTCATCAGGCTCTATTCACCGGTCATCCGCTGGGTACTGGTGTGGAAGAAGACCACCATTGCCATCAACATTGTGGCGCTGCTAATTGCCGTGCCCCTGTTCATGGGCCTGGGGAGCGAATTCATGCCCCCTCTGGATGAGGGGTCGCTCCTCTATATGCCGGTGACGCTCCCCAATGTCTCCATCACCGAGGCGAAGCGGCTGATTCAAGTGCAGGACAAAATTATCATGAGTGTACCGGAGGTGGAACATGTGCTGGGCAAGGTGGGTCGGGCCGAGACCTCCACCGACCCGGCACCGGTCTCCATGTTCGAGAGCATCATCATCCTGAAACCAAAAGACCAGTGGCGGCCGGGGATCAAGAAGGCCGATATCGTCGCCGAGCTGGACTCGAAGCTGCAGATACCGGGGGTGCGTAACGGCTGGACCCAGCCGATCATCAACCGGATCAACATGCTCTCTACCGGCGTGCGAACTGATCTCGGGGTCAAGATCTTCGGGAGCGACCTGAACGTGCTCAAAGACCTGGCGGTGCAGGCCGAGGCCATTCTCAAGCCGATAAACGGGGCGGCTGACGTGGTGGCGGAGCGGGTCACCGGCGGCAACTACATCGACATCGACATCGACCGGGAGGCGGCTGCCCGCTATGGCGTCAGCGTGGGCGATATCCAGGACATTATCGAGACATCCCTCGGCGGCGAAATGCTCTCCACTACCGTTGAGGGGCGCGACCGGTTCCCGATCCGGGTCCGCTACCTGCGGGACTACCGGGACAGCATACCCGCTATCCGCCGCATCCTGGTAGCCGGAATGGACGGCGCCCAGGTGCCGCTCTCCCTGGTGACGAAACTTAAAATTTCCACCGGTGCCCCGGAGATCAACAGCGAGGGGGGGCTCCTGCGCTCGCTGGTCTTCCTCAATGTCCGTGGCCGCGACATGGGGAGCTTCGTCACCGAAGCCAAACAGGTACTTGAAAAAAACCTCAAACTGCCCCCCGGGTATTACGTTGCCTGGTCCGGCCAGTGGGAGAACCAGATCCGTGCCAAAGCGCGTCTGCAAATGCTGGTGCCGGCCGGGATCCTGATTATTTTCATCCTGCTCTACTTTACCTTCCATTCCGCTCTGGAGGCCAGCATGGTCATGCTGTCGGTCCCCTTTGCCCTGATCGGCGGAGTCTATCTGGTTTCGGCCCTGGGGTATAACCTGTCGGTGGCGGTCTGGGTCGGTTTTATCGCCCTGTACGGAATTGCCGTTGAGACCGGGGTGGTTATGGTCATCTATCTGCACGAGGCGCTGGACAAGAAGCTCATCAACGGACCCTGCACCGAGCAGGATATCTACGACGCCACATTTGAAGGTGCGGTGCTCCGACTGCGTCCCAAGCTGATGACGGTGTCCGTGGCCCTGCTTGGCCTGCTCCCCATCATGTGGTCGAGCGGCACAGGCGCGGATGTGATGAAGCCGATCGCTGCGCCCATGATCGGCGGGATGATCTCGTCAGCTGTTCATGTCCTCATCATGACACCGGTAATTTTTGTATTGATGAAGAAACGGGAGTTGAAGAAGGGAACATTGAAGTATTCAGGGATGAAGCATTGATGCGGAGTCGATCTTCGCGCCATCTTGGCACCGTCCTCGTCGCTTCCTTGTGCGACGTGGCGCTGCCACGCCTCCGCAGTCGCTCCTGCGGTTGCACCAATCTGGCACAAATCTCGACCCCGGCAAATCACAACACAAAGGAGAAACAACGATGAAAAAACAGGTACTTGCAGTTGCAGCACTCATTGCCCT
This sequence comes from Geobacter sp., assembly GCA_003574885.1. Taxonomy (GTDB): domain Bacteria; phylum Desulfobacterota; class Desulfuromonadia; order Geobacterales; family Geobacteraceae; genus Geomobilimonas. Next base: position 9,312 of record PJFC01000011.1, on the reverse strand, counting down.
TGCAGCCCCCATGACATCTTTTGCCATGGACCATGCTTCCATGGATATGGGGCATGGCAGCCATCAGGCAAACGTAGCACACGAGGAAGTCGTTGATGGTGTCAAGGCAACCTTCATCATCCAGCCTATGGCAGACGCCATGAAAGGGATGAAGATGGAGATGCCCAAGGGGATGAAGGAAACCCACCACATTCATGTGGAGTTCAAGGATGTCAAGAGTGGCAAGGCGCTGACCGAGGGTGAGGTCAAGGTGAAAGTGCAGGGGCCGGACAAGAAGGATGTCACCAAGGATCTGATGGGGATGCAGGGGCACTTCGGGGCTGACTTTGACCTTTCGAAGAAGGGGAAATACGGCGTGATGTGCAAATTCAAGTTGGCAGACGGTAAGGTCCGGAATGCCAAATTCTGGTACACGGTCAAGTAAACACGCCGGAAATATCGGGGGCAGTTCATCTCCATGAACTGCCCCGCCCCCCCCTTGCATCGCCACCTCTTCCCTTCCCTCCACCGTATGTTCAAGCCATGTATGATCGTATGATCGACTCACTCCTCTCACTGCGTGAAGCCGGCAATCTTTTGGCCGGCAGGGTCTGATCCCGTGCGTTGGTTACCAGTTCATTTCATGTCAGTGCCATCGCCCCCTTTATTTCCCCAACAAATTTTGTTACTGTAGCGCAGTGCCGCTACGTTTCCGTAAACGGGAATAGATTATTCAAGGAGAATATTCAGTGCCAAAAACAGCTGTCGAAAAAGTATCCGTTCCAGCATCTCAGCCGGTTGACCTGAGCGGCGAAGCCGGCTGGGTCCCCTTTGATGCACCGTCGCTCGTTGGCGAATCGCTCCGCTTCGTCTCCGGCGAGCCGGACGGCAACCGCTTCCGGATTCGTTACTATCGCGACGACGAGAAGCACCTCCATGCACGCATCTGGTTCGGTCCGGAAACCGAGGGACCTCCGGGCCACGCCCACGGCGGATCTATTGCTGCAGTGTTTGACGAGGCCCTGGGGCTTGCCGCCTGGGCAGCAGGATATTCAATCGTGGTCGGCAACCTCAATGTCAGTTTCCGTGCCATGCTGCCGATACAAAAGGTTGTAACGATGGAAAGCCATGTCATCTCCGTCGAAGGGCGCAAGGTGAAGGTGCACGGCCGGTTAAGCTGCGGGGAAACGGTCTATGCCGAGGGGGAATGCCTCTGCATCACCGTCCCGATGAAAAAAGCGTAATTGCGATCTACACGAATCTGTGGAGACAGGAAAGGCGGCCGATCGGCCGCCTTTTTCAATTCGTGCGGAGCCACCACGTGCCGGCAGCTAACCTCTTCCTCTCACGAATCGCTTTCGGTGGTCATCCCCAGACAGAGCGCCGCGTACATGCGGGCAGCGGTCGCAACATCCGCAAACAGGACCTGCTCATCGGGCGTGTGGGCCGTTTCCAGGGAGCCAGGGCCAAGGACGAGGGGCTTTACCCCTGCCGCATGAAAGAGGTTGCCGTCGGAATGGGAGCGGAAGGCATCCAGGCGCAACGGCACCCCCAGCTGCGGACAGATGTCCCGCAAGACGTGCGCGAGCCGGTTGTCGGTGGGAATGCTGTAGCCTCGGGAAGCGAAATCGAAATCTATGGTCAGATTGAGGCCGGGAATGAGGAGGTCGGCGCCGGCAACTATCCGGCGGATTTCTTCCTGGAGAGCGACCGGGTCTTTATCGGGAGGGAGATGCAGATCGATCCAGGTCTCACAACGATCGGGAACGACGAAACCGGCGCGGGACGACCTCATCTCGCGAATTGAATAGACAATCTCCGAGCCTTGCCGCTCGAACTGCGGATCGTTCCCCAAAAGCAGAAGGACTCTGAGCATGGATTCGACCGCGTTGTGACCCAGCTCGGGAAGTGACGAGTGGCTGCGCCGGCCGTGGGTGACGAAACCTGCCTCCAGATAGCCGTAATGGGCGAAACAGGCTGCCAGACCTGTCGGTTCGCCGATGACAACCCAGGGAGCTGAATCGCCAGCAAGAAAGGTTGCGCTGCCGTCACCGTTTTCCTCTTCCCCCACCACCAGCAACAGCCCAACCGGCGGCAGTTCTTCTGTATTCAGTGCCTCGCCCAGGGCGAGCCAGGCCTCCACCATGGCGGCGCATCCCCCCTTCATGTCGGCGCTACCCAGACCGCGAATGATGCCGTTCTCCTCCTTCGGCCCGAACGTCTCCAGGTCCCAGGCCGGCACAGTATCCACATGGCCGACGAGATAGAGCTGCGGCGCTCCCGTTCCCATGGTGACGCGCAGGTTATAGCGCTCCTCCTCCACCCCCTGACGTTCCACGGCACAACCGGCGCGGGTGAGGTATTCCTCCAGGTAAAGCTGGATGTCCTCCTCCTTGCCCGACGGCGAATAGATATCGAGCATGTCGAGGAGCAATCGCTTCATCCGTTCTGGATCGATTGCGGACCAGACCCTCTCCATAAGGCCGGTCACGGCTTTTTCCCCTTCTTTTTCGTTTTGCGCGTCAGGTTGAGGGACATGTACACGTGCTCCTGTATGTCATCGAACCCCTGTTTCTGAAAGAAGCGAATGGCCGGTTGATTGTCAGCCGAGGTGTCGATCATGATTATCCGCACCCCCTGTTCCTTCATACGGCGCTTGATCTCCTTGAACAACTTGCTTCCCACACCCCCCTGCTGAATGCCGCTGTGGACCCCCAGCCAGACCAGGTAGCCATATTTCCAGGGTGAGTTGTGCTTGTTGACCGTCGTTCCCAAAGCGAAGCCGAGGATCTCTTCCCCCGCTTCCGCCACCAGACAGAGTTCGTTGTCCGAATTGAAGAGGGTGGTGATTTCGAATTCGTCCCAGGTCCGGTACAGGCTCTGGGAATAATCGGCCGTAAAAACCTCTTCGCCGATGTGAAAAACCTCGGGGAAATCATCAATGGTCATCTGCCTGATGCGGAAGGTTTCTTCATCGTCTGCATGCCTGTCTGTCATGTCGTTACTCCCTGCGGGTTGTAATAACGGGAGCGCATCGGCGAGCGGATTCATCCGTCCACCAATTTCCCCCGTACCTGCATAGAGTATAACCCAAATTTCTTCTTGCCGGACGTAATTGAGTAACTAGCAGAGTGAACGCAGGCTTTTCTCAACTGCCGAACAAATTAATGCGTACCAATAAATACCTGATACACTTTACTTCTCGATAGTGATCTGAAAAACTTTGTCAGGGGGTGGGAAGATGAGGATTCTCGTCAAGTTTACCGATCTGAGGTCAAGCGTCGTCAGAGCAGATGAGCTGCAGGAATTGATTCAGTCGGGGAAGGTACTCGCCTTCCGCCGCAGTGATGATGAATGGGTAAAGATAGGGGTCGATCCGATCCGTGGTACCGGAGGGAGGTACAAGGGGCCGGAGCGAAGGGGAAACGTCTACTTCATGTAATCTATGATCGGAAAAGGGAGCAGGCTGAAAACAGCTCCTCCCTTTTTTTCCCTTATGTCGACATTATCCTATTGCGGCTTTACAGCATCAATCATCTCCACCCAGAAGGTGCTGCCGCCGCCGGGGGTTTCTTCGACCCATGCCCTCCCGCCGAAGAGGTGGGCGATCTTCTGCACCGTGGCCAGGCCAACCCCGGTCCCCGCAACGTTTGCCCCCGTAGAGCCCCGGTAGAAGAGGTCGAAGACACGGTCCCGCTCCCCTGCGGGGATGCCCGGTCCGTGGTCGCGGACATAAAACAGCACCCGCTCCCCGCTACGGTTCCCCCCTACCTCGACAGTCCCCCCCGCTTTCCCCGCATAGCGAATCGCATTGCCGATCAGATTGTCGAACAATTGTACGAGGAGGGTCTTCGGCACCCGGAGGGCCGGCAACTGCTCCTGCTGCACTGACACACCGGCTTCGGCGATCTGGTTCACAAGCCCTGCGACAACCTCCTCCACAACGTGACAGCAGTCTTCGGGTTCGTCGGGCCGTTCCAGTTGCCCCGCCCTGGCCAGAGAGAGAAGGTCTTCCAGCAGGCTGAGCATCCTGTGCCCCTGCCGGTGGATCTCCGTCAGGATATGCGTGGACTGCTCGTCCAGGTTATCCCGGTACTGCTCCATGAGAAACTCGGTGTAACCGATGATAGGGGTAAGGGGAGAACGGAGATCGTGGGAAACGGTGTAGACAAATGCATCCAGTTCCCGGTTCGCCTTTCGCAAGTCCTCCTCCATCTGCTTGCGCTCAGTGATGTCCTGCACCAGTCCCACACAATAGAGTGGCCGTTGCTCCGCATCCGTAACACAGGCCACCGAGGCATTCCCCCAGAAGACCCGGCCATCCTTGCGAAGATACCTTTTCTCATAGTGTATGGTTTCTTTTTCTCCGGCGTGTATGCAGTCGTAATTGGAAACGGTTTTTTGCCGGTCTTCGGGGTGGGTTACGTCCTCGATGGTGAGATTCATCAGTTCCGTTTCGCTATAGCCGGTGAAGGCGCAGAGTGCAGGATTGGCCTGAAGGACCTTTCCCTCGGGTGATACGACCACAATCCCTGCTGCTGCCGTGTTGAACACCGCGCGGAACCGCTCCTCGCTCTGTCGCAGCGCTTCTTCAGCCTGTTTGCGCGCGGTGACATCCTGCATCTGGGCAACGAAGTAGAGCAGTTTCTGAGCATCATCCCGGACGCCGGTAACGGTAACATGCCCCCACAGAATGGAACCGTCTTTGCACAGGTACCGCTTCTCATACTCGACAATGGTACGTTGACCGGACAGCAGTTCATCATAAGCTGTCTGCATGAAGTCCCGGTCATCAGGATGGGTGATGTCACGGACCTTCATCCGCAGCATTTCTTCCGCGGTATAGCCGAGAAGCCGGGAATTGGCCGGATTTACATGGAGGAATACCCCTTCAGGTGATATCAATGCCATCCCGTTGGGAGCAAAATTAAAAATCGACCGGAAGAGGAGTTCGCTCTCCTGCACCGCTTTCACTGCCTGCCGGCGCTCGACGATGTACCGCCAGGTGCGCAGGGACCTGCCGATGATGGCGGGAATATCGGCGAGGAAGGCGGGTGACTTTGTCAGGTAATCGAGGGCTCCCGCCTTCATCGCCTTGACCGCTTCCATCTCGTCACCCTGCCCGGTCATGATGACGATGGGAAACGTTGCCTCCTCACGGTTGGCAGAAAGCAATTCGGTGCCGCTGCCGTCGGGGAGGACCAGATCGACCAGGGCCAGGTCCGGCTGTAACCTGGTCAGGGCCATGCGTGCTTCGGCAAGGCTGTACGCAACGGTCAGCCGTATTTCTCCCCTTCCGGCCAGTGCCGCCTCGCGGATCAGTTCCACGGTGGTTATCGAATCATCCACCACGAGGATGTTGGTCACTCTCTCATTTGATCCCAGATCAGGACAGGACACGATAATCAGTAACCTCGTACGATGAAATTGGACATACACACATCAACAAAATGCAAACAAAAAACCGCTCCATCAGCACCCACACTGACCAAGCGGCTTTTTGAACCTGCGCACCTGCATCCCATCGCTCCTCCCGGGTCTGCATAACAATCCACTCATACATACACCCGCAAATAGAGTTGTGTCAAGGGTTTGCACAGGTAAAGGGACCATGAAGCTTACTCGCACAAGTTCATGGTTCTTCTTTCCTTTCACTGAAGAACCTGATCAGAAACTCGGCATCCAGGGGGGAGAGATCAAACTTGAAGATTGCTTCCTGGACGAGCGGCTGGACCGGCCGGCAGGGATCCTCCTGCAGGTTGCCGGATACCCACTTGACGGCGCGTCGGATATCTTCTCCATCGGGTAACAGATTGTGCATGGTGCAAGTCTCCAGATTATGGGTTATGAAAACGTTCCCGACTCATTACTCATCCCTTTCCTGTTCATCCTTTACAGGTTCCCCGACCAAGCCGCCATGTTTGGGACAGTAGTCGATCGGCTGGGTACCGGGAAGATAGAACTCCTCCCGTTGGACCGGGCAGTCCGGTGTCGCCAGACAACCTGTTGAAGGATCTATGGCAACAGAAACAACCGCATCAGGCCGGGGGAAATCAGCGGCCGGCTTGGCAGCAACAGCCGTACGCATGAACTCTCCCCAGATGGGAGCGGCGACAGCCCCCCCCGTAAAACCTTTCCCTCCGGGACGGGGTTTATCATATCCTACCCAGACGCCGGTGATCAACTGGGGAGTATAGCCAATGAACCAGGCATCCCGGTAATCATCCGTAGTGCCGGTCTTCCCTGCGGAGGGATGTTCGCGGCTGAACTTCTTGAGGCTTTTGGCGGTTCCGTACTCCATGACGTCTTTCAACATCTGGGTTGTGACAAAGGCAGTTGCCGGATCGAGTACCGGTGTGACTGCCGGAGGATTCTCCGTCCAGACCCGGCGATTGCGGTCGTAAATCCGGATAATGGTCCGTGCTTCGGGGCGCGACCCCCCGTTGGCCAGCGGGGAGTAGGCGAGCACAAGCTCATTCAGGGTAACCTCTTCCGTCCCCAGGGCAAGGGAGAGATCGTTCTGGGCGCGAAGCGGAACCCCCATCTTGCCGGCAAATTCGACAAATCGGGGGACGCCGACCGTCTCCAGCAATTTTACGGTGATGACGTTATTGGAGTAGGCCAGGGCCTTCCTGAGGGTAAGCTCCCCGTACTGTTCCTTCCCATAGTTCTGGGGCTTCCAGGTTGCACCATTCCCCCGGTTGTAGGCTACCGGGGTATCATCCCAAATGCTGCTGGGGGTAATCCCCTCTTCCAGTGCAGCAGCGTAAATCAGCGGCTTGATGGCCGAACCGGGCTGTCGCCTGGCAGAAAATGCCCGGTCATAAGAATTTCTGGTGGCATCGACTCCCCCTACGGCCGCCAACACATCGCCGTTAGAAGGATCCAGGCAGACCAGAGCCCCCTGAAGACCGGGGGAAATGCGCTTGACCCCTTCACGCACTATCTTCTCTGCCTTTTTTTGCAGGTTCAAATCCAGGGCCGCGGTTACTTCCAGCCCTCCCTGCTCGATGATGTCGGCTCCGTACCGTTCGATCAGTTTATGCCGGAGGTGGGCCAGGTACTGGGGAGCCTGGTCGGGAGGGATAATCGATGGGGGATGGGCTCGCAGGGTCTTCTGCTGCCGGGGGGTGATCACTTTGAGGTCCACCATCCGCTTGAGGACCACGTCCCGCCGCCTCCCGACATCGGCCGGTTTTCCCAGGGGGTTGTAGCGCCCCGGGTTTTTCGGTACACCGGCCAACAGGGCACATTCGGCATCGGTCAATTCATCCGGGTTTTTATCGAAATAGAGCCGGGCCGCCTGGGCAACCCCCCAGGCCCCGTTCCCGTAGTAAATCTCGTTGAAATACATCTCCAGGATCTGCTTCTTGGTGTAGGTGCGCTCGAATTCTATGGCCATGCGACCTTCTTCGAACTTCCGTTCAAAGGTCTTCGCCCCGGAAAGGTACCTGTTTTTGATCAGCTGCTGGGTGATGGTCGACCCTCCTTCAGCCAGCTTCCCCTTGACCACATCCTTCACCAGGGCCCGTGCGATCCCGCGAACATCGATCCCGCCATGCTCATAGAAACGGGCGTCTTCAACGGCCACAACCGCTTTTTGCAGGAACGCGGGAATGCGGCCGATAGGGACCCAGTACCTCTTCTCGGGAAGTATCCGGCCGGCGAACCGCCCGTGGCTGTCAAAGATTCTGATGGAGGAATAACCGGCCGGCAGGAGCGGATAGGTGGCAAACTTTTCCTGGGCCAGGGCCGATGAAACGAGGGACAGAACCAGAAAAAATCCAACGGTAACGAAGCAGATCGATTTTTTACCAAGGGGAGATAAAAAGGAAAGCAAGATACTCATTCACTCCTTCAGCGAGACTGGAAAACTGGCGACTAGCGACCTGCCAATTGTGTCACACTTGTTCACCGGCAGCAAGTCAAACCTGCGCCGGCTCGGGTACTCCTGACGGAATTACCATTTGTTGTGCCTCCATGCCCCTTCGGGATTTCGTTATACATTTGATTTTTGTCAACTTTAAATAATTTGGCCTTTCTGTCGCGACAAAGCCTCGGTTTTCCTCTGCCTGGTTCAACGTCGTGGGGGCGCGCCAGCGGCGCGGTTTCATCGCGACGACTGCGTGCCGCCGCCTGGTACTTTGCCTTGTTTGATTTCAATCTCCCCTAAATTCTTTCCAGCATCTCCCGCCGTTCCATAATAAACTCGATATTTCCCCTGAGGTAGGCCATCAAGATCGGCATAGTGGATGGGACCTGCATAAGTACCTTTCTCCGCTACTTGTGTAACAACACGAATAATGATCTGTGATCCATTTCTTTTGAGTTCTATTTTTCTTACTGTCATTCCGGAGTTAATAAGAGTTGGCTTTTGCGTAACTGTAGTCAAACCTGACACGTCGTATTCTACTGGCAGAACAGTTTTTTCGTCTTTTTCAATAGGGTTTGATATTCGGAGTCCTCCTGTTTTTTGGATAAAATCCCAATCCTGTGCATCTGATGTAAGCCAGCCAATTACACTGGCATGCACTGTCGCTATGGATATCAATAAGGCTGCAATTGTCAGAAATATTTTCATTTTCAATTCTCTGTACAACGGCATTGCCACTGAGCCGGGAGCATCAGCGACACGGCTCTAGTGGCGTGTTGGACTTCAGATGATCCGATAACCAGATCACAGCCTGTTGCCCTTTTCCTTCAAACTCTTTGAGTAGATCATTCTTTTGCTTTTCCGTAAGAAGCTTGCGCCACAGCTTAAAATAGTCGTTGAATTCTACCGTTCGCTCCCCGCTTAAAAGCAATGTGCGAAAATGGTGATGTAACCGTTCCTTCTGCTTCGGTGTAATAGAAGCATGTTTAAGACGTCGGCTTAGCAGAGACCGCACAAAACCTGAATATGAGCCAATATAGCGAATTTCTATATATCGGATAGCCAGTTCAACGCAAGCTGGGTCATTTTCTCTTACGCCATCCGCAATGCGATACAACGTTGCGCGGTACTGAAGCCAAGCATTTCTCTCCGGCAGCCAACTTGGGGCGCCAGGCTCGGTGGCTTCAGGTCCACTAATGTTGTACTTGCCATTAAGGTTCGCATGTACGGCAATAATCTCCGCTGCGTACCATCCCTTTGGAACGCCATGGTATTCTTCTAGTCGAATCGGTTTTCCTTGATGTGTCCAAATCATTCTTTTTTAGTCCAATCGGGTAGGAGGCGGGGTCTCTCCCGCCGTCCTCCCACACCACCGTGCGTACGGTTCCGTACACGGCGGTTCATGAAACGCGCTGGAGCCGTTGGTACTGCTCCTGAAGGGAGAACAGTCCCAGGCTGTC
>PJFC01000010.1 GCA_003574885.1 Geobacter sp. | reverse complement strand
GATCAGGGATCAGGGATCAGGGATCAGGGATCAGGGATCAGGGATCAGGGATCAGGGATCAGGGATCAGGGATCAGGGATCAGGGATCAGGGATCGGTATTTTCTTGCAAATTGTAAATTGAATTGACAATTTGCAGGGTCGCATTACTGGTTTTAGCATAGTAAGTCCATTTATATTGGACATACTATGCTGTTAAATGCTATATTGTTGCCATCACAAGGGAGATGGTGCATATGACGAACACCCTGCTGCTCAAGAGCATTCCCTATGAAGAGTTTGACTACCAGACTCTGCTGGACGCCGTTCACGGATATGCCAGGCCGCGAATGAAGATATCCGGCATGCTGGCCAAAGGGGATATTGTCCGGGTCAAGAAGGGACTCTATATCCTTGGCGAACCTCTGCGCCGCCACCCCTTCTGCCGTGAACTGCTCGCAAATCTCATCTATGGTCCGTCCTATGTGTCCCTCGAATATGCGTTGCACTATCACGGTCTGACCCCGGAGCGGGTGGAAACAGTGACCTCGGTCACCTGCGGGCGGTCACGGACCTTCGATACGCCTGCCGGCACCTTTTCCTACCGGATGATTCCACTGGACGCCTTCCGCACCGGCATGGACCGGGTTGAGCTTGATGATGGCCGCTCCTTCCTTATCGCTATTCCGGAAAAGGCCCTGGCAGACCGGGTAGTTGCCGAGCGGGGCGCCGACATCTCCACGCAGAAGGGGTTGCGCGACTATCTGCTGGACGGTCTCCGTGTGGAACCTGTCGGCCTTAACAGCCTTAATTCGGCACGGCTTGAAGAAATCGCCCGGCTTTACCGCTCCCGCAGGGTGAAGCTTTTGGCTGGTCTGGTTAATCGCCTAAGCAAAGGAGTACGGTAATGCATGAGGCAGTGACCCGCATGCTCGCAAGATACGAATCGAAGAGTGTTGACGATACGGTCAGGGCGCTGCGGGAGATTATCCAGGAGGTAGCGCTGCTCGGTCTCTGGCGGGCCAAATTTTTCGAGCACGCCGCGTTCTACGGCGGAACGGCTCTGCGCATTCTCTACGGGCTTGACCGGTTTTCCGAGGATCTGGATTTTTCGCTGCTGGCACCGTCCTCCGACTTCAATCTGGCACGCTATACGGCGTCACTGGAGGAGGAACTGCTGGCATTCGGCTTTAACGTCCGGGTGGAGATGGTGGACAAGGCTGTGGCATCGGCGGTGCAGTCCGCCTTTCTCAAGGCGAACACCCGCAATGAACTGCTGGTTATCGAAGCCGGAAAAGAGCTGGCGGGGCAGGTTGCCGCCGGACAGATGGTGAAGGTAAAGATCGAGGTGGACACGGACCCGCCGATGGGGTTCACGACGTTGACCCGCTATCTGCTGCAGCCGATACCGTTTGCCGTCCGGAGCTATGCGCTTCCCGACCTGTTTGCCGGCAAGATGCATGCGCTTCTCTTCCGCAAATGGAAAAACCGTGTCAAGGGGCGCGACTGGTACGATTTTGTCTGGTATGCAGCCAATCATCCGCAGCTGAACCTTGCCCATCTTGAGCAGCGAATGCGACAAACCGGCAATTGGAGCGGAGATGAGCCTCTTTCACCGGCAGCATTTCGGGATCTGCTGCTTGACGCCATTGAGCGACTCGACGTGAATCAGGCCCGGCAGGACGTAGCGCCGTTTGTCAAGGTTCAACAGATGCTCGCTCTCTGGTCGCACGAGTTCTTTCGTGATGTGGCGAGCCGGGTTGAGTGCACAGTATGAAGATCGTTTTTCTTGCACCGTTCGGACTCCGTCCCAAGGGGACGGTGATCGCCCGCATGGTCCCGCTGGCTGCAGAGTTGCAGACGCTGGGCCACCAGGTGGTGATCATCGCCCCCCCCTATACCAATCTGGAAGATTCGGGGAAGACGGAGGTGGTGCGCGGGGTGCCGGTGAAGAACATCGTCCTCGGTCCCAGGAACAAGGTGCTTGCCGCTCCGGTTCTGGCGTGGCGTATGTTCCGGGCGGCGCTGGCCGAGAAACCCGACCTGATCCACCTCTTCAAGCCGAAAGGGTACGGCGGACTGGCGGCGATGCTCCACCTCTCCCTGACGTCACTTGGGCTGCGAATGCCCACCTTGTTTGTCGATACGGACGACTGGGAGGGAAAGGGGGGGATGAATGCACTCCATCCCTATTCCAGCGGCGAGAGGCTTGTCTTCGAGTTCCAGGAGAACTGGCTGCTGCCGAGGGGGGCAGGGATCACGGTGGCGAGCCGCACCCTGCAGACCAAAGTCTGGGGGATGGCGGTGCCGGTGCAAAAGGTTCTCTACCTCCCCAACTGTGTTGATGATATCCCTCCCGGCGACGGTCCTGCAGTGCGGGAACGGCTCGGCATCCCTCCAGACGCGCAGGTAGTTCTTCTTTACACGCGTTTTTTCGAATTCAGCCAGGACAAGCTCCATTTTCTGTTCTCCGAAATCCGGCGGCACGTTCCAAACGTGCGCTTTCTGGTGGTCGGACAGGGGCGCAACAATGAGGAGGAACTGCTCCTGTCGGTCGGAAGGGAACAGGGGTTCGGGGAGGCGGTTGTTATGGGCGGGTGGCTGCAGCCGGCGGACATACCGTCATATCTGGCTGCGGGCGATGTGGCCATCTACCCGTTCAGTGATACCCTTATCAACCGCTCCAAATGCCCTGCCAAGCTGACCGAACTGTTGCGGGCCGGCGTGCCGGTGGTGGCAGACCGGGTGGGGCAGCTTGCGGAATACATCAAGCCGGAAGTCTCCGGCATCCTCTGCGATCCGGACGATTGGGGGGAGATGTCAGGCAGAGTGGTGGAACTCTTGCAGAATCCTGTAAAAAGGAGTGCCCTCGGAGAAGCGGGGAGGCGTTACCTCCTTGAGCGGTTCAGATGGCGGGATTTTGCCCTTCGGTTGCATGACTTTTATGAGGGGCTGGGGGCTAGGGGCTAGGGGCTCAATTCCGCTTGGTTTCCTTGCTGAACTGGAAACCCAACTGATCCTTGCCTAGCGTTTAAACTATTTGACCAGGGAAGAACTAACTGGCAAGTTATAAAAAACCGAAGAGTTGGGGTCCCCAGCCCCTAGTCTCTAGCCCCTTTAAACAACGGAGTTTCAATGACCGACCGCAGAAAAAATATACTCGCCCTTTCAGCCCTGCTGGCAGTGCTGGTGCTCTATTTCTCCAAGATTCTCTTTACCCACCTGATCATCCGGGCGCCGGACATTACCAACGAGTTCTACTGGGGGATTCGCCACTTCAAGGAGATGGGGTTTCTGGACCTTTTCAGGACTCAGCTGCAGGCCGGCTGGGACATGATGAGCAACGGCGGTGGGAGCGAAGGCGGCGGCACCCTTTCCATGCAGTTCCTCTATTACCGGAACCTTCTGTTCTGGCTCATTCCGGAACCGGCCAATGTGGCGTGGTTCATCGTGTTCCATCTCTTTGTCGGCGCCGCCGGGACCTATTGTTACTGCCGTGCCATCGGCTGCAGCAGGACGGCCGCCCTGCTCGGCGGACTGCTGTTTGCCATCGTGCCGGAAAATGCATCGCTCATCAACGCCGGCCACGCCCAGAAGATCGCTACCATCAGCTTCGCTCCATGGGCCTTCTATTTCTTCGAAAAGGGGTTCATCTGCCGTCGTGTGATCTGGTTCCTGGCTGCCGGGTTCGTCCTTGCCTTCCAGTTCTTCAACATGCACTGGCAGGTCGCTTTCTACACCTGTCTCGGGATCGGTGTGTACGGTGTGGGGCGTTCCATTGGCATCCTGGTAACCGAACGGCAACGGTCGCCGCGCCAGATAGGCCGGCTGGTGGGACTCAATCTGGTGACAATGTTCTTCTTCCTCTCCACGGTTGCCATTTCCCTCATTCCTCTTGCGGACTGGTCCAGGGATACCACCCGCGGCGCGCAGAACGGCGCCAATCAGGGACAGGGGGGGTTGAACCTGGAAGAGGCCATGTCCTGGTCCATGCCTCCCGAGGAGCTGGCGACCTTCGTGGTCCCCGGCATGTTCGGCTTTTCCCGCCAGGAGGGGGGGTACAATACTGCAGATATCGACGCCTATTACTGGGGACGGATGGTCTTCACCCAGACCTCCGACTACATGGGGCTTCTTCCCTGGCTCCTCCTCCCCCTGCCGCTCATCTTCCGGCGCGACCGGTATACCTGGCTGGCGCTGGCGGGTGTGGTGCTGGGTATCCTCTTTTCCCTGGGGAAATATACCCCGTTCTACTGGTTTCTCTTTGAGCACTTCCCCGGCATCAACCACTTCCGGGTGCCGAAGATGATGATGTTCATCCCTGTTCTCGGGCTGGGGGTTCTGGCCGCACGGGGGCTCGATATTCTTCGTGACGAGGGGGCTCGGGGGACAAGGGCGTTCCGGCGATATCTGGCCGCTGTGCTGGCGCTGCCGGTGCTGCTTTTCGTCATGGTGACGGTGGAGGCGGCGGGCCGTGATTTCTTGCTGAGCCGGTTCATCGAGGTGTTCGCCCAGCCGACCCGTTATGAACAGGGCCCCCAACTTGTCATGAACCGCTGGAATAATCTGGTGAGGGAGACGGCAATTGCGGTGGTGGTAGCGTCCCTCTATGCCGCCGTGCTGTTCGGACTGGCCCGGAAATGGTTTTCCGTGAGAATTGTGCTGCCGATCCTTTTCCTTCTGTTCCTGGCCGACACGGGGCGGGTGAACGCCAAGTTCATGCTGCTCCAGGATCTCCCCCAATCGTTACGGGGGACGAAAACGCCGGTGATGGAGTACCTGTCCCGGGGCTCGAAGGAATACCGGGTCCTTCCCATGAACGGCCGCGATCCGATGCAGTATGTGACCGCCGGCATCCCGGTCATGTTCACCTCCAATCCGGTGCAACAGCAGCGTTGGCAGGATTTCCTTGACGGGTTTTCCTTTGATTCGGCCATGCTTGATATTATGAACGTGAAGTACCTCGTCTATGACACTGCCGCCTACGATAAGGAAAAGGACAAGATGGGGGACCGGTTCCGGCCTGTCTTTACCTCCCCCGACGGGGCGGAAGTGGTCCTTGAGAACCGGACGGTGCTTCCCAAGGCATGGCTGGTGCCGGCTGTACTTGTAACGACGGAACCCCGCCAGCAGTTGCCGATTCTGCAGAACCCGCGCTTCGACCCCCGCCGCCTTGCACTGGTTGAGTCCCAACCTTCTCTTCCTATGGCCGATGCGATGACGACGGGGACCGGCAACGCGGGGGAGGTGACCGTGGGGAAATACGAAGCAAACAGGATTACCCTGTCCGCTCAGGCAACCGGGAATGCTCTGCTGGTCATGGGGGAAAAGTATTACAAGGGATGGCGTGCATGGGTGGACGGCAAACCGGCCGATATTCAGCGGGTTGACTACATCCTGCGCGGGGTGTACCTTACGCCGGGATCCCACACGGTGGAATTCACCTTCGATCCGCTCCCCTTCAAGGTCGGCAAGTATCTGACCCTGGCATCATTTGCGTTCTTTGCCTTCATGGTGGGAAGGGAGTGGAGAAACAGAAGAAAGGTGAAAGGTGAAAGGTGAAAGGTGAAAGGTGAGGAAACCATCGATGAAATCCGTCGCTTCGATCTTCGCCTCATCCAGCCCCGTGACGGGTACCGCTTTTCCCTCGACCCCCTTCTTCTGTGCGAGTTTGCCGGCATAAAGGATGGCGAAAAGGGGGTGGACCTGGGGACCGGTTGCGGTGTGATTCCGCTGGTTCTCGCCCGTTCGGCGGCGGGGGTGCAGTTTGTCGGCGTGGAGCACCAGCAAACCATGGTTGGAATTGCGGAGCGCAATGTCCGGCTCAATGGACTCGGTGAACAGGTGACGATTCTGGACGAGGATGTGGCACATCTGCGGGGACATTTCCCCGTTTCTTCCTTTGACCTGGTGACGGCCAATCCCCCCTATCGCCGGCGTGGCACTGGCCGCATCAGTCCCCGGGCCGGGCGGGACCTGGCCCGGCACGAGTCGACCGCCGGCCTGGCCGATTTTCTGGCGGCGGCAAAGTATCTGGTGAAACCGACGGGGCGGATCTGTTTCATTTCCCATCCTTCCCGGCTGGCCGAGTTCTTCACTCTTGCGACGGAACTGAAACTGGCGCTGCTACGTCTGCGGATGGTTCATGGACACGGAGAGGCCGAGGCGCGGATGTTCCTTGCCGAACTGGCGAAAGGGCGAAAGGGGGAGCTGCGAGTGCTGCCGCCGCTGTTTGTCAAGGACGGGGAGCAGTTGATATGAGCATTGAACCAAAACGGCAATTGAAAACAACGGAGAACATCCGATAAAGGCGGATTTAAGTCTTTAGGTTGAAGGTTCCCTGGTTTCTGTTTTTCCCAGGTTGAATAAGGAGAGTGACCTTGCTGAACGGAAAGAAGATCGCGGTGGTGCTTCCCGCCTATAATGCGGCAAAAACGCTGGAGATGACCTACAGCGAGATCCCGTTCGAGTTTGTGGATGAGGTGATCCTCGTTGATGACGCCAGTCGTGACGATACCGCCGAGGTTGCACGGAGGTTGGGGATACGGACCATCGTCCATGAACAGAACACGGGGTACGGCGGCAATCAGAAGACCTGTTACCGGACGGCGCTGGAGAACGGTGCGGACATCGTGGTCATGCTCCACCCCGATTACCAGTACACGCCGAAACTGATTACGGCCATGGCGGCCATGATCGCCTATGGTGAGTTCGATGCGGTGCTGGCCTCCCGGATTCTCGGCATTGGCGCCCTCAAGGGGGGGATGCCGCTCTACAAGTACGTCGCCAACCGGTTTTTGACCCTGTTCGAAAACCTGCTGCTCGGTCACAAGCTTTCCGAATACCACTCCGGGTACCGGGCCTTTTCACGGGAAATTCTGGAGTCCCTGCCGTTGAATAAGAATTCGGACGACTTCGTGTTCGACAACCAGATGCTTGCCCAGGTTGTCTGGTTCGGCTACCGTATCGGCGAAGTGAGTTGTCCGACCAAGTATTTCGATGATGCTTCATCCATAAATTTCCGGCGGAGCGTTACCTATGGGTTGGGAGTTCTGAAAACGGCGGTGCAGTTCAGGCTGGCGAAGTTGGGGCTGGCGAAGATGGCCGTTTTTACCGGGGCGGCGGGTTACAAAGGTAAATGAGCCTGCGTGAAGATGATCAACGGAAAGGGAGCTGATGAAAAGGATGATGGAGCATGACTAGGAAGGCAATGTGTGTTCCCGGGGTTGGCAGGGTCCGGCCCACTGAGTTGGTTATTGTGGCCCTCTTGACGGGACTTGCCATCATGTATGGTTTCTATGGAGCCAGGTTTTATGACGTGATGTCTGCCGATGGCACCGGTTATGCGAATGCCGGGAGAGCCTTTTTCGAGACCGGGAATCCCCGGGTCTTCGGGACGGTATTCCCCCCCCTCTATCCCTTCCTGGTCGGCCTGTTCAGTCTCGTGCTCCACGATCTTGAATCATCCGCCAGGACGGTCTCCGTCGTGTTCAACGCTCTCACCATCGTGCCGCTTTATTCCCTGGCGTTGAGATTCTGGGGGCGGAGCGCTGCCATCTGTTCTTCACTGCTCTTCATTACCCTGCCGTTTCTCCACGGGATGTCCGGGGTTGATATTACCGAGCCCACCTATACTTTCTTTGCTCTTGCAGCAGCCTGGGCGTTCTGGAGCGGCTTTGACGAAGTCAGGGCCTGTGCCGTGCTTTTGTCGGGCGGGGCACTTGGTATCGCCTATCTGGCACGTCCCGAGGGATTTATTGTTGCGGTCATGTTTTCATGTATCCTTCTTCTCTTGTTTCTGATGGGGGACACTGTCTTGCGCAGGCCTCGCGTTGGGCTCCTGTTGGCTGTTTTCTGGTGTGGTTTTCTGGTGCCGGCACTCCCCTATATGAATTATCTGCACAATGAAACCGGCAAGTGGCAGCTGAGTGGAAAAACAGGGCTGAATTCGAGCATCATCAAGGAGTATCGTGGGGCGGAGGCTCCAGACCAGCACATGCGGTTGGATGCCAAGGGACAGGAGGTGGGAGGGGGCGATTCGACTCTTCTGGACTTGATGAAAGATGACCCCGATATCTTTTGGGGAAATGTTCGTGACAATCTGCGCGCCCTGCCGCGCGAGTTCGCCAATGCATTTCCCGCCTTCCTCTGGCCCTTTGTGTTACTGGGATTTGCGTGGATACCCCGCTTTGCAGGCGCTGAAACGGAGGAATCGGGCGATGCGGCCAATTTGTCGCTCCGCTGGCACGGAGGTGTTGTCCGACTGATGCTTGCAGCTATCTGCGCTCCGCTGCTCCTGTACGTGCTCTATTTTGTTCAACCGCGGGGTTTTTACGCATATATTCCGGTTCTGCTCATGATGGCCGGTGGTGGTTGCGCATACCTCGATGGTTTGGTGCGCCGGTTCCTTGGCACGTCTTCGTGGATTACTGTTTTTGTGCCAGTGGTTTTTATCTTGGGTTGCTGGTACGTCTATAAGGGGATTCCCGGGCCGAAGCCTCCTTACAGCTATACTCAGGATGGCGGCCGGTACGACGACAAGCAGGTAGGGCTTCGGCTGCGAGAGATCCTCCCGGAAAAATCCGTAATCATGACCCGTTCGGGAAGGATTGGCTTTTACTCACAACGACCTTACCTGATGCCCCCCCAGGGTAGCTTTGCAGAAATTGTCGAATATGCCGCAAAACACAGGGTTGATTACCTGATTGCAACTCTCCAGCTGCTCTCCGCGCGCCCCCAGTTGGAACCACTCTATCAGCCGCTCTTTGAGCCCGGCAGGAGCTTTACTCCTCCCGCAGGGATGGAACTGGTTTCCATTGGCCAGGAGCCGGGAGGAATACCGTATATTGTGTACCGTTTTGTTCGTTAGGTCTTCTGCAGGGGCGGTATATTTTCATGTGGCCATCTTCCGGAAAATTCTTCAGGTGAAAAACTCGTGAATGCACTTTTGTTATCGGTTATCATCCCTGCTTACAATGAAGAGACCCGTCTCCCCTCTTATCTGGATCAGGTGGTCGAATTTCTCCATCGACAGCCCTTCTCATTCGAGGTTATTGTGGTGGACGATGGCAGCAATGACAGAACGGTGGCCATTGTCAGCGAGCTCATGCAACACCATTCCTGCCTCCGGCTGGAAGCTCTTACCCGCAATTGCGGAAAGGGATCTGCGGTTAAAAAGGGGATGGCTTCTGCGAAGGGGGAGATTCGTCTTTTTGCCGATGCGGATGGGGCAACGCCTATCGAGGAAATCCAACGACTGCTCGATGCGGTTAAGGCGGGCGCAGATATTGCCATCGGCTCACGGGCAGTGAGATCAGACCAGTGTGTTGTGAAGGGTCGGTTGCATCGAAAAATCATCGGGACCGTCTTCAATGGTCTGATTCGAGTACTTGCGGTCCGGGGCATTCAGGATACTCAGTGCGGTTTCAAGATGTTCACCGCTTCCGCTGCCGATAGTATCTTTCCACAGCAACGGGTCAATGGATTCGGGTTTGACGTGGAAGTTCTCTTCCTAGCCCAACACTATGGATTTAAGATTGCCGAGGTGCCGATCAACTGGTCCGATATTAAAGGGACCAAGGTTCGGCTGGTGCAGGATTCTTTCAGAATGCTGTGTGATGTACTGCGGGTGAGGTTGAATAACCTTGTCGGTATCTATTCGCGCCATGCGGGGTGAGCATTTGGGGGCTTCAGCTCTTATTGTCGTTCACACGGGACGCCAGATGCCTGCCTAGCAGGCCGGCAATGGCGTCACGCAGTTCCTGATCAACCACGGTGGCTGTTTGCTCGGCTATCTGCTCCTGTTCGGCGGTAGAGAGTTGGCGCGGCGCCGGCGGCGAGGTTTTTACGGTGACCGGTGGCATTTCCGGCCGCCCCGCCCGCAGGTAGATGTCCGTGATGAGGTCACATCCGAGCCGGGCGTTGAGCCGGGCCATGATGTCGCGCTTGAGGAAGGTAAGCTGTTGCATCCAAGGGGCGTTGGCGACCATGACGGTCAGGACGCCGTCGCGGAATCCGGAGGGACGGGCCTGGGCTGCGATTGCCGGGCCGACCGTCCCGTCCCAGACGAGCCAGATTTTTCCTTCCTGGAGCCGCTTTTCCGCCGGTTGGCCGTGCAGTACCGTGGCGAGCAGGTCGGCTACGGCGAGGGGGCGGGGCATCCTCCGGCGTTTTTCACCGGCGGCCATGACGTTTCCGGTGGAGGAATCCCCCGATAATCTGCCCTGCCACGGCCCCTGCGATGGTCAGGGGAATGAATTTCCAGCTGAAGCCCGATTTGATGCGCAGGTAGATGATGAGGGGAATGGAGATGTGGACGTAGAAATACCAGCCGAAAGTGAATTTTTCGTAGCTCTGCCGCAGATAGCCTAGAGGAATGTTTATGGCCAGCGCGAGCAGAATGAGACCGGTAAGGAGCAAAAGGGGATGCATCGGCTCATAGTAGGGATTTGGCGAAATTTTGTCAATCCGCTTCTTGAGTGCACGTATGCACCGGACCGACACCATGCCGGGAACCCTGGTGGAAAGGTGATGTATGGTTAACGAAGGTGATTTTGTGGCAATTTTCAATTCGATTCATCGGGTCATGAAGGCGGAGGCGCTTCTCAAGGGGCGCAGCGTGCCGATGCTGCTCATTCCCGCTCCCCGCAACATCAGCGCCGACTGTGGCCTGGCTATCAGGTACGCCGCGGCGGACCGGGAGGTCGTGGAAGCGGCGCTTGCGGAGGCAGGGCTCGTGCCGGAGTCGATTTATGAGAAACGGGATGGGAAGTTTTTGGAGGCTGGGGCTAGGGGCTAGGGGCTAGGGGCTAGGGGCCGAGGACCAGTCCTTTACCGGTTCCCGATCCCTGGTCCCGGCTTTTAAAAGGAGATATCGATGAAAACCATAGATTGCCGGAATATGGCCTGTCCCCTGCCGGTGGTGACTGTCAGGCGGGCATTGGCGGAGGCACCGGGAGAGACGCTCCAGGTGTTACTGGATGATGGGGCTCCCCGCGAGAATGTTGCCCGGTTTGCGGCGAACCGCGGATTTGCGGTAACGGAGACCTCTGTGAAGGATGGTGTTGCACTGGTGATAACGGGAGATGCTGCTCCTGTCACGGCTGGAAGCGGAACAGCTGTCGGCCCGACCGTGATGTTAATTGCCTCAGATCGACTCGGGGACGGGCCGGAAGAGCTGGGGCGACTGCTCATGAAAAACTTCATCATCACGCTGCTGGAACTGGAGCGGTTGCCGGATCGCATCCTGTTCGTCAATAGCGGCGTCCTCCTTGCCACCGACGGGTCGGAGGTCGTCGAAGCCCTTGAAAAACTGGGTGACCGTGGGATCGAGATCCTCTCCTGCGGCATCTGTCTCGACTACTTTCACCGCAGAAACAAGCTCCGGGCCGGTGAGGTGACCAACATGTTCTCCATCGCCGAGAGCCTTCTCACTGCCGGGTCGGTTGTGCGGGTGTGAAAGGTGAAAGGTGAAAGGTGAAAGGTGAAAGGTGAAAGGTGAAAGGTGAAAAAGCGGGGGAAAAATTGTCTTGACAAAAACTCTTGCGCCCATCTATAGTTAACCTCTTTACTGGTGGATATTTGCGAGCCGAGGGCAGGTGTTTGACCTGATCTCCAACCATATGAAATAATTAGAGTTTGCATGTTCGAAAACCTTTCCGATAAGCTTGACCTGGTCTTCAAGAAGCTGCGGGGCCAGGGGGTGATGACCGAAGACAACGTCAAGGAGGCCCTGCGCGAGGTCCGGCTGGTACTCCTTGAGGCCGACGTTAACTTCAAGGTCGTCAAGGATTTTGTCGAAAAGGTCCGGAGTCGTGCCGTCGGCACTGAGGTGCTGCAGAGTCTCTCCCCCGGTCAGCAGGTGATCAAGATCGTCCACGACGAACTGGTCGCCCTCATGGGTGGAGGTGAGGACAACAGCCTCGATCTGGCAGCCAAGCCGCCGGTGGCCATCATGATGGTTGGCCTCCAGGGGGCCGGAAAGACCACGACCTGCGGTAAACTCGCCCGTTACCTGAAGGGGCAGCGTCGACGCCCCCTGCTGGTGCCGGCCGACGTCTACCGGCCGGCCGCCATCGAACAGCTGAAGACCCTCGGGCGGCAGCTCTCCATTGAGGTGGTCGATGCCCGGGCCGACCAGAATCCGGTTGATATCTGCCGGGATGCCCTGCAGTATGCCGAGAGGGCAGGTTTCGACACGGTTATTTTCGATACCGCCGGCCGGCATCAGATCGACGATTTCCTCATGGACGAGCTGGCCAGGATCAAGGAGGCTGTCGAGCCCCGGGAGATTCTGTTCGTTGCGGACGCCATGACCGGCCAGGAAGCCGTCAATGTTGCCAGCGGCTTCAATGAGCGTCTCGACATCACCGGTGTGGTCTTGACCAAGCTGGACGGCGATGCCAAGGGGGGGGCAGCTCTCTCCATCAAGGCGGTCACCGGTCGTCCGGTCAAGTTTGCGGGTATCGGCGAGAAGCTGGATGCCCTCGAAGTATTCCATGCCGATCGCCTGGTGTCGCGCATCCTCGGCATGGGTGATGTGCTGACCCTGGTTGAGAAGGCCCAGTCGGTGTTCGACGCCAAGGATGCGGAGCGGCTCCAGCAGAAACTTAAGAAGAGCCAGTTCGACCTTGAGGATTTCAAGGCCCAACTCCAGCAGATCAAGAAGATGGGGTCAATTGATTCCCTCCTCGGCATGATTCCCGGCGTCGGGAAGATGATGAAACAGGTCCAGGGCGCCCAGCCTTCTGAAAAGGAGATGAAGCGGATCGAGGCGATCATCGATTCCATGACCCGCGTGGAACGCGCCAACCATGCCATCATCAACGGCAGTCGTCGCCTCCGCATAGCCAAGGGAAGCGGTACCTCGGTGCAGGAAGTCAATCAGCTCCTCAAGCGCTTTACCGAAGCGCAGCGGGTTATGAAGCAGTTGCAGAAGCTCGGCCCTAAGGGCCTCATGAAGGGGATGGGTGGACTTGGCAAGGGGATGTTCCCTTTTTCATAACGTCGGTTATACTTACAGACTACATAAACTAGACTCTCAGGCGGTCCATGGACCGTCACACCACCAGGAGGAAGAAATGGCAGTAAAAATCAGGCTTGCCCGGGCAGGCGCAAAGAAGAAACCCTTTTACCAGATCGTCGTTGCCGATGTGCGCTCTAAGCGCGACGGGCGTTTCATCGCCAATGTCGGTACCTATGATCCGAACCAGAACCCTGCAGCCGTAACTTTCGAAGAGGGTAAAACTCTTGAATGGCTCGGCAAAGGCGCTCAGCCGACCGATACCGTCAAACAGATCCTCAAGCAAGCCGGAATCTGGGAGAAATTCGTTTCCAAAGCCGTGTAATCCTGTTCCCCCCGGTCCGCCGGACATTCCACATCGACAGAGGATACCGACATGAAACAGCTTGTAGAAACCATTGCCAAATCGCTCGTAGATGATCCCACTCAGGTGAAGGCAACCGAGGAGATGGAAGAGGATACGACCGTTATCAAGCTGACTGTGGCAAAAGAGGACATGGGGCGGATTATCGGCAAGGAAGGGCGGACCGCAAAGGCAATCAGGACTCTGCTGAATGCGGTTTCCACCAAGGATAACAAGAAGGCTGTCCTGAAAATCGTCGAGTAATGCCGGATCGTACCGAACCGATGCTGATCGGCAAGATTGCTGCACCCCACGGAATCAGGGGGCAACTGCGGGTGATCTCCTACTCGGGGGAGCCTGCCAACCTGACCGGTCTCAGGTCGGTTATGCTGAAGGGAGCCACGGGCGACATGGAGCAGTTTGCCGTTGCCGGGGCTACTGTGCATGGCACGAAACTGCTCCTGACGCTCAAGGGATATACAGAGATAAATCAGGTACTCCATCTTGTTGGGCGGGAACTGTATGTCGACAGGGATCAGCTCCCCCCTCTCGATGATGGAGAGTATTACTGGTGCGACCTCATCGGGCTACGGGTCATGACCGATCAGGGTGATCTTCTGGGCAACCTGACGGAGATCATTGCCACCGGCAGTAACGATGTGTATGTTGTAACCGCCGGGGAGCGTGAATACCTTATTCCCGCCCTGGCTGACGTGGTTCTGGATGTCGATCTGACTGCCGGCACCATGATGGTCAGCCCCCCGGAGGGGCTGTTAGATCTATGAAAATCGATATCCTGACGCTCTTCCCGGCGATGTTCGACGGGCCACTTACCGAGAGCATAGTCAAGCGGGCGGTGGAGAAGGGGCTTGTGGAGATAGACCTCCACAATATCCGCGACTATGCCGCCGACCGTCACCGGACCACTGATGACGCCCCCTATGGCGGGGGAGCCGGCATGGTCATGAAGATCGAGCCGCTGGCTGCCTGTATCGAGGCGGTTCTGGAGGCGAATCCCGCAGGACGCATTATCCTGACCACCCCCCGTGGCAAGCCGTTTACCCAGGGGATGGCTGAGGAGCTGGCCCGGGAAGACGGCCTTGTCATCATCTGCGGTCGGTACGAAGGGGTTGATGAGCGTGTCCGGGAGCTGTTCGGTGCGGACGAGATTTCCCTCGGCGATTTTGTCCTGACCGGCGGAGAGATCGCCGCCATGGCCATGACGGATGCGGTGACGCGGCTGATTCCCGGAGTGCTGGGAAGTGCCGAATCAGCCGCTGCCGATTCCTTTTCCGACGGGCTCCTGGAATATCCGCACTATACGCGGCCTCCCGAGTTCAGAGGGCTTTGTGTGCCGGAGGTGCTCCTGTCGGGGAACCACCGCAAGATTGATCGCTGGCGGCGTTGCCAGTCCCTGGGGCGCACCCTGCGGGAACGTCCCGACCTGCTGGCTGCCGCGCAGCTGACCGATGACGACCACCGTTGTCTGCGTGAGCTTGGCCGGGAAGAATCATGACAGATTCCGTGGCACCTGCCGCCAACGTGTGTATTGCCCTGCTTCACTATCCGGTTTATGACAAGAATCGGCAGGTGGTTACCACTGCGGTGACAAACCTGGACCTGCACGACATTGCCCGCGCGGCCAAGACCTTCGGGCTCTTTCGCTATTACGTGGTGACACCGGTCGTTGATCAGCAAAAGCTTGTAGAACGGGTGATACGGCACTGGCAGGAGGGGTGGGGGGCAACCTACAACCCCAGGCGTAAGGCCGCCCTTGACCAGGTGCGGTTGCTCGCAGGACTTGACGATGTGCTGGCCGAGATGACAGAGGCTTACGGCCGCCCTCCCCGGATCGTGGTTACCGGTGCCCGGGAACGGGAAGGAGCAGTTTCTTACAGGGAACTGGCGGAGCTCTGCCGTGGCAGTGGTCAGCCATATCTGCTTCTGTTCGGCACCGGCTGGGGAATGACGGAGGAGGTATTCGACCGGGCAGATTACGTACTTCCCCCCATCAAGGGACCGACAGAGTATAATCACCTTTCGGTCCGCTCAGCGGTTTCCATTATACTGGATCGTCTGTTCGGGGGACGGGATTGACTGAGGGAATGCGTACCCCGCAAGGGGCAGGTTCGATATATGACAGTTTTTTGAAATAATTTGTGCTCATTCACGTATTCGTGGCTGAGTACGTTTAGGGAATAAAATAACCAGGAAAGCTTTTGCAAGCATAAGAAAGGAAGAAAGAACATGAACAAGATTGACGCCATCGAAATGGACCAGATGAAAAAGAACATTCCGCCCTTCAAGGCGGGTGACACAGTGCGGGTGCAGGTCAAGATCGTGGAAGGTGACAAGAGCCGTATCCAGGCCTTCCAGGGTGTGGTGATCGGTCGCCAGAATGGTGGTATCCGTGAGACCTTCACCGTCCGGAAAATCTCCAACGGTATCGGGGTCGAGCGCTGCTTCCCCCTCCATTCGCCGATTGTCGACGCCATCGAGGTTATTACCCGTGGCCACGTGCGGCGGGCGAAGCTGTACTACCTGCGCAAACTGCGGGGCAAGGCGGCGCGCATCCGCGAAAAGAAATACGTCGCTCAATAAGGGCGTCGCTCAATAAGGCGTCGCACAGTAACAGGCTGGAAAGCCCCGGTTTCCGGGGCTTTTTTTGTTATCTGCACTAAGAACTTATTCGCGCATAAGCTTTCCCGCCTTGCATTCCGTCTTCACGGCATCTTTGCCCGGCTTTCAATCGCAAAATCCTCGACGTAGTCCCGACTACGCCTGTGGTTTTGCTCAATCAAGCCAGTCAAATTTGCCATAAATCCGGACGCAATGCCTGATAAAGTTATTTACGGACAAGTTCTAAATGACAAGGGGGCTCCGTGGACCTGTTCGGCCAGACACTGCAGCCGACCGCCTGGCAATTTGAGGAACTGGCCGCACGACAGGGTTATCGCCAGGTTGCCGGGGTGGACGAGGCGGGGCGTGGGCCCCTGGCCGGTCCGGTTGTTGCCGCTGCAGTGATCCTTCCTCCGGGAGTCGAACTGCCCGGGGTCGACGATTCGAAAAAGCTGACCCCCTCCTGTCGGGACGAATTGTACGATCTCATCTTTTCCCGCGCGATCACGGTCGGCGTCGGGATGGGGGATCATCACCTCATCGACCGCATCAACATCCTCCAGGCGACATTGACAGCCATGGCCCAGGCTGTAGATTCCCTGGTCTTCCCCCCCGATTACCTCCTCATCGACGGCATCTCACGTATCTCTGTTCCGATTCCCCAGCGCACCATAAAAAAGGGGGACAGTGCCAGCATCTCAATCGCCGCTGCTTCCATTATTGCCAAGGTTACCCGTGACCGGCTCATGATTGCCTATGATCGGCAGTACCCCGGGTACGGATTCGCGAAACACAAGGGGTATGGCTGTGCAAGCCACATGGCGGCCATTGCCGCCCTCGGCCCCTGTCCAATCCATCGCACCACCTTCCGGGGGGTGAAAGAACACGTGAAAGGTGAAAGGTGAAAGGTGAAAGGTGAAAGGTGAGGCGGGTTCGGACAACAGGAGTGTCGGCGCAAGGGGAGAAGAAATTGCCGTAGCCTATCTGAAGGGGAAGAAATATGCCATCCTGGAGCGGAACTTCAGCTGCAAGGGGGGCGAGGTGGACATTGTTGCCCGAGATGGAGGGACTCTGGTGTTCGTGGAGGTAAAGAGCCGTCGGAGCCAATCCTACGGGCCTCCACAGTTGAGCGTCACTCCCTTCAAACAGCGGCAGATATCCAAGGCGGCCCTCACCTGGCTGGCAAAAAACCGCCAGCATGACACCAGTGCCCGCTTCGACGTGATTGCCATCCTTCTCAGGGACCACCAGGTCCCTGCCATTGATCACATCCCCAACGCCTTCGATCTGGCGTACTGATTCCCGGCTGGTGGAGCGGAATTGGCGACATTTTCCTGTGCATGCCGGCTGTTGCCGTGCATATCGTTGCAATGCCGCCTTCCCTGTGATAATAATCCAGTGGTGACATGGTCCGCTTCCCTCTCCGGCCCTCCTGCAGGGGAAGGGCAGAAGGGGTATGAGGTCGGACCCTATCGAATGATACATTGTACTCAGTTGACAAAATATGTGGAGATGACTATGGACTTTACCGTAGCCCTGGCGCAGATAAAGCCGAAGCTCGGCTGTGTTGCCGACAACCTGGCTCTGGCGGAAGTGTCAGTGGCCGATGCCGTCAAAGCCGGAGCTGAGCTGGTGCTCTTTCCGGAACTGGCACTGACCGGCTATTTCCTCAAGGACCTGGTGCCGGATGTCGCCCTGAGTCTCGATGCTCCGGAAATCAACCGGCTCAAGGAGCTGTCCCGCCACATTGCCATTGTTATCGGCTGTGTGGAGGTCTCTTCCGATTACCGTTTTTTCAACTCGGCCCTCTACTTCGAGGCGGGGGAGCTGAGGCATGTGCACCGCAAGGTCTATCTCCCTACCTACGGGATGTTCGACGAGCAGCGCTACCTCGCTCGGGGGGAGAGATTCCGCGCCTTTGACAGCCGGTTCGGCCGGCTGGGGATTCTGATCTGCGAGGACATGTGGCACCTGTCTGCCCCCTATATCCTTGCAATGGATGGGGCCACCACGCTCCTCTGCCTTTCCAGCAGTCCTGGCCGGGGGGTAAGCGAGGACGAAAGCCTCGGTTCCACATCCGCCTGGCAGAAGCTGACCGCCACTACCGCCATGTTCCTGAATTGCCGGGTGCTTTACTGCAACCGGGTTGGCTATGAAGATGGTGTCAGCTTTTGGGGAGGATCGGAGGTGGTGAGCCCTGCGGGAAGCGTTACCGCCCGTGGCAGGCTGTTTGAAGAGGATCTGGTCCTGGCCCGGGTTGAAGAGGGGGAATTGCGCCGTGAACGGATATTCTCCCCCTTGATGCGGGACGAGAGCCTGTCCGTTACCCTCAAGGAACTGGCACGGATCGACCGGGAAAGGGGATGCTGATGGGAAGTCTTGGAATGAATACGGCACTCGCTCGAACGATCCTGGTAGGGTTCATTCGCGAAGAGGTACGCAAGGTCGGCCTCACGCGCGCAGTGCTCGGCCTGTCCGGCGGCATCGATTCGGCCCTGGTCGCCTTCCTTGCGGCCGAGGCTCTCGGTCCCGAGAATGTCCAGGCCATCATCATGCCGTACCGTACCAGCAACCCGGAGAGCGAAGCTCACGCGCGTCTGGCGGCGGAGCAGCTCGGGATACGCCACGACGTGATCGAGATAACATCGATGGTGGATGCCTATTTCGAAAGCTATCCCGATGCCGACAACATGCGGCGGGGGAACAAGATGGCCCGGGAGCGGATGACCATCCTCTATGACCATTCGGCGGCTTGGTCTGCCCTGGTCCTCGGCACCAGCAACAAGACCGAACTCCTCCTCGGTTACGGTACCCTGTACGGCGATATGGCGAGCGCTCTCAATCCCATCGGCGATATCTACAAGAGCCAGGTCTGGCAGCTGTCGGAAGCGATGGGGGTGCCCCGGGTAATCATCGACAAGAAACCCTCCGCCGACCTGTGGGCCGGCCAGACTGATGAGCAGGAACTGGGATTCACCTACCGGGAAGTGGACGAACTCCTCTATCACATGATCGACCTGCGGTACAGCCGTAACGAGCTGATTGTCAAGGGGTTCGGGGCCGACTTCATTGACAAGATTCAGGCGAAGGTGCAGAATTCCCACTTCAAGCGCCGCCTGCCGGTCATTGCCAAGGTTTCTAACAGGACGATAGACCGGGATTTCCGCTACTCCCGCGACTGGGGGAAATAAAGTTATGAGTTCTTAGTTTTGAGTTCTTAGTTGTATAACTCAAAACTCAAAACTCAAAACTCAAAACTCAACACCATCATGGCCTATGGTACTCTTTACATCGTCGCTACTCCCATCGGCAATCTGGAGGACATGACCTTCCGGGCTGTCCGCATCCTCAAGGAGGTTGACCTCGTCGCTGCCGAGGATACCCGCCACTCCCGCAAGCTTCTGACCCACTTTGGCATTTCTCGCCCTCTTACCTCCTATTACGATCACAACCAGAACTTCAAGGGGAACTACCTCCTGGAGCGCCTCCAGGCCGGAGATTCTGTCGCGCTCATCTCCGACGCAGGAACCCCTTGCATCTCCGATCCCGGCTATCAGCTGGTGAGGGATGCGGTGGCCGCGGGGATCACCGTGGTCCCTGTTCCCGGTCCGTCTGCCGCTATCACGGCCCTTTCTGCAGCCGGCCTTCCCACCGATGCCTTTGTCTTCGCCGGTTTCCTGCCGAACCGGGCCGGAAAACGGCGGGAAAAGCTCTCCTCTCTGACAGGGGAGCAGCGGGTGATAGTTTTTTACGAATCCCCCAACCGCCTCCTTGCCACCCTGGCGGATATGCTGGAGCTATTTGGTGTGCGGGAGGTGGTTGTGGCGCGGGAGCTGACTAAAATATATGAGGAGTTCGTCCGGGGGCCGCTGCCTGATGTCCTTGCCGGTCTTGAGGGAAGGCAGATCAAGGGGGAGGTGGTGATCCTGGTTGCTCCTTCGGATGCTCCCGAAGCGCCGTCGGTGGAGGATGTGCCCAAACTGCTCCAGCACTGCCTGGAGGAAGGGCTTTCCCTGAAAGATGCCGTAAAGCAGGTAGCTCTGGAGACCGGACATTCGCGCAGTGCGGTGTATGAAGAAGCACTCCGGCTCAAGGGAGCGGGGTGATGAACAGGGGAATATTCCGCGGCATTACGGGCAATGTCCTGGTTTTGGGGCTCGTCAGTTTTTTCACCGACGTCTCCAGTGAGATGATCTATCCTCTTCTTCCTCTCTTTCTGACCACCGTCCTCGGCGCCGGCCCGGCATTTCTTGGCATCATCGAGGGGGTGGCTGAATCTACCGCCTCCCTCCTCAAGCTCATCTCCGGCATCCTTTCCGACCGACTACCGAGACGTAAGGGGCTCGTACTGGCCGGATACACCGTTTCCGCCTTGGCCCGACCGCTCATCGCCGTGGCGGCGACCCCCATGGCCGTTCTCAGTATTCGTTTCGCCGACCGGGTTGGCAAGGGGATACGTACCTCCCCCCGGGATGCGCTCATTGCCGATTCTGTCGATGCCGGAGTGCGGGGGAAGGCCTTTGGCTTTCACCGCTCTATGGACCATGCGGGGGCCATTGTCGGACCGCTCGTAGCGACAGCCTGCCTCGCCTGGTTTGCCCTCGACCTGCGGACTGTATTCTGGCTTGCCGCCATTCCGGGTATCCTTGCAGTGCTCCTCATAATCCTGAAAGTCCGGGAAACTGGTCGACGTCATCTTGAGAATGGTCGCTTCCTGTTCACGATTCCCAAAGGCAGGCTGCGTACCTACCTGCTGATCCTCTTTCTCTTTACCCTTGGCAACTCATCCGATGCTTTTCTTCTTCTCCGGGCTGGCCAGCTCGGGGTGACACCTGCCTTCATCCCGCTCCTCTGGACCTTCTTTCACCTCATAAAGATGCTTGCCACCATGCCGTTTGGTGCGCTTTCAGACCGGGTCGGCCGGCGCGGTGTCATCGTCGCAGGCTGGTCTGTCTACGCCCTTGCATACGGAGGATTTGCCCTGGCGACGACTGAACTGCACATCTGGCTCCTGTTTGCGTTCTACGGACTGTTCTATGGCCTGACCGAAGGGGTGGAAAAGGCACTCCTGTCTGATATTGCCACCCCTGCTGAGCGAGGGGCGGCGTTCGGCTGGTACAACTGCGCCATCGGTATCGGCGCTCTGCCGGCCAGCGTCATCTTCGGCCTGCTCTGGCAGCGGTTGGGCCCTCACGTCGCCTTCGGCTGCGGTGCGTTGGTAGCATGTCTTGCGGGCCTGCTTCTGCTGATCTTCGTTCCGGCCCGGCGGCCGGGAGTCCCCAGCTGACAGCTATCACGCTGTTTTCTCACCCTGTCTTCCTGTTTATCTGCTGATTCCAGTACCCCCCTTTTTTATCCCCTGTGGAAGTAACACGATTTAATATGATGAATTTAGTGAAATGACGTTATGAGCGGGATATGACGATGAGCTGGCGTCTACGTAGCCGTTGGCATTCAGGTGGGCCATTTGTTGTATTCCTTTAACTGTCCGATATCAGACAAAAAATCTCATTAAGCCAAGCGTGCCAAGCCATAAAGTGATTTGGCCAGTTTTATGCACCGTAAACCAAGCCTCAGTGTCGGTCGATTAAAGACAAAAGCGCGGAAGAAGAGTTTTTGGGTCTCATGATGCAAGTAAGTACTTGCAACTAGGGCTATAAAACTGCCCCGCAGGGGTGTATGGGTTCTTTTTATTGTTTCGATGGAGAAATGCTTCAATTTTGTGAAATTATGCGCAACATTGGTTGTCATTCAGTAAATTAATGTTAACCTTCAAAGAACTATCTGCTCAACATCTGTAGTGTATACAGGGGTCGAACTTGGTCAGGACCCAACCTGAATATGATACCAGGGAGAGGATATTGTGTGCCGCCCTGAAGCTTTTCGCAGAGCGGGGCTATGCCGGCGCCTGTACCAAGGAGATAGCACATGAGGCGGGGGTCGCCGAAGTGACCCTGTTTCGTCATTTCGTCAGCAAGGACAAACTCCTCGAAGAGGTGATGTCCCATTTTACGTTTATTTCCGTCATGCCGCAGCTTCTCACGGAGATTGCCGCTCTTCCCTGCGAGGAGGCACTTGCCACCCTTGCTGGAAGTTTCATCGACCATCTCGCCTTGAGAAAGGAGTGGGTGAAAATCATGCAGGCTGAGATGCAGCGCGCTCCGGAGAAGCTTTTCACTGTTTATCATGCATTCCTGGATGACCTGCTCGGTGGATTTGTCGCCTGTTTTCGCCAACTGCAGAAGCGGGGCTGCCTGGGAGACTTTGACCTGGAATTGGGGGCACGTATGTTTCACGGTTTCTGTTTCAGTTATTTCCTCCAGGAAGAAATCCAGGGAAGGAAGAGTTACAAGTTTACCAATCGTGATTTGGTAATCCGCGAGTACGTACGGATATTTCTGTATGGCACGTCAAACAGGTGTCCTGTGATGCCAAGTACTACTTAAAGCCCCTTAGGGTACGCAATAGTGAAGAATCAAGTGATACAAGGTGGACGTTGAACGGTGAGGTGAAATCAGGTGCAAAAGGGGGGATGCATCGACGAAGCAGTCAGAAGAAAGCGGCAACATGTGATCAATTCAGAAAGGAGGTCCGATTGAATGGGGATTAAATGGGTAACACGAATGTGTCTCCTGGGGTCTCTGCTGGTATCCACCGCGGCATGGTCGGCGGAAATCCACGGCAGAAGCTCCACCCAATTGTTGTGGTTCAACAACGAACTCATTGAGCAGCGCCAGTTTGAAGCGGCCGAATACCTGCGCCTTTCCATCACCAACATCGACAAGGCGGGCAAGTTCAACATCTACGGTTATGGCCGACTCTCCCAGGATTTTACGAACGGTGAGGGGGGGGCAGGGCGACTCTACTACCTCTATGGCGAGTACCGCGACCTGTTCGATAAAGCCGACATCCGGGTCGGCCGGCAGTTCGTCAACGTTGCTGCGGGGAGTGCCATCATCGACGGTCTCCAACTCGATATCAAGAATGTGGGCCCGGTAGGGTTTT
This sequence comes from Geobacter sp., assembly GCA_003574885.1. Classification (GTDB taxonomy): domain Bacteria; phylum Desulfobacterota; class Desulfuromonadia; order Geobacterales; family Geobacteraceae; genus Geomobilimonas. The sequence goes on along the minus strand of PJFC01000010.1, from coordinate 76,327 downwards.
CACTTTTTGGCGGCCGCGATGTGATTTTCGGGCTTGATGGCGAACTCGGCTACAGCTGGAACACCGATCTTGGCATGTCCGCCTATCTGACCGGCTTCAAGCAGACCGATGCCGAGGTGAGCTGGTTCCGCAAGTGGGACCATGGCAATGTGGCCCGCGACATCCTGGGGTTATCTGCCAAGCAGTACCTTCTGAACAACCTCAAGGTCTACGGTAATGCCAAATACGACCTGACGGCCGAGGTGTTCAACGAGGTACAGGCCGGGGTGAAATACTACCCCATGTCAAACCTGGTCTTAAGCGGTGAATACTACCAGAGCTATGCCACCTTCGACACCACCTCCATCTACTCGGTGTTTGCCGTCAACGAGTACGCGGAAGGGCTGTTCCGAATCGATTACACCTTCAACGACATGATATCGGTCAATGCCGGCTACAATCGTCAGGGTTATGGCGAAGGGGCTGCAGCCAATGTCTACCACGTGGGTCTGGGGGTACGTCCCATCGAGCCGCTCAAGGTGAATGTGGAGTATGACAACCGTACCGGCTACTATGGCAGCACGAACGGTGTCATCATCGATGCTGACTACGAGATCACCAAGAAGGTCAACGTGGCCGGAGGCTTCACCTACGACGTCTACCAGCGGGACTCTCTGACCAATGATGAAATTGCCCGCAGATACTGGCTGGGGGGCAAATACAAAGTCACGAACAATGTGGCTGTTTCCGGGCGCATCCAGACCGACGTCAACGCGCGCTACAGCCATAACACATCAGGACGTGTAACGTTCGATTATGACTTTTAGAAAGGGGGTGCACCTGTGAAGAAACTGCTTTTCGCCTGTTTGCTTCTGGTAATGCCTGCCTTGTATGTGCAGCAGGCCGTAGCCCAGAAACAGCAGCACAAAGAATATGCCGAGATGAAGATCGCCGAATGCAATGATTGTCACAAGGCAGAAGGGATTGCCCCCAACCACGTCGGTGACTGGCTCCAAAGTCACCGGACGCTTGTCAAGCAATCAACCAACAACTGTGCCCAATGCCACAAGCAGTCGTTCTGTCTCGATTGCCATAAGGGTGGAGGGATCAACGCCGACCTGTCGGCAGACACCTTCGGTCGCGACTATGTACCCAAGAGCCACCGGAGCGACTTCATCACCATTCACCCGATCAAGGCCGGGGACAATCCGCAGAACTGCTACCGCTGTCACGACCAGAAGTACTGCACCTCCTGCCACGATCGCTTCCCCAAAGGAAAGCTGCGGATCAAGTCGCACCTGATGCTCGGCCCGGACGGCCAGAAATATGCACCTGCGCTGCATGAGCATGCCACGGAAGCACGGCGCAATCTGCAGTCCTGCCAGACCTGTCATCCTGAAGGTGATGTCTGCATCCAGTGCCACTCCAGCGGCAAGACCAGTCCCCATCCCCGCAACTGGGGGAGGATCAAGGAGAATTTCCGGGACAAGGCCGGAGACCAGGTTTGCAGAAAATGTCATCTGCCGGGAACGTATTAATATTTCAGTAGCCTACCAACACAAGGAGGAAACAGCATGAGTAGAACAAGCCTGAAGTATTCAGCAATGCTTTTCGCGACACTGCTGGCGACCGCGCTAACCGGGTGCGGTACCGGCAACAAGGAGGGAGGGACCACCTCAAACGTGGCGAAAGTTGACGAGGCCACTTGCAGGGTCTGCCACTCAACCACAATCGACCCTGTATCAAGGACCACACTTCTTCCAGAATTTCTCGGCTCGGCACATAACACGGATGAAGCCGGTTGCCAGGGATGCCATGGCGGTGGAGCCGAACATAATGGCGTAGGCCCGATCCCCTTCCCGGATCCGCTGGCTAGCGGCAGGTGCAGTGACGTTGCATGTCATGGTGACGGTGGAATCAACAAAGTCCCATCCGCGGCTGTCAAAGGGTTGGACTTTAATGGAACATGTGGTCCTTGTCACCTTCCCCCACTCAGCACTGCTGGTGTTCACGGTGCCCAACCGACATCAGTAAGCGCTAAAAAAGACAACTGTGTAGGGTGCCACGATTTACAACTGGAGCATGGATCGGGGCTGGTAAGCGACAACAGCGGTGTTCGGGCAATCTTGCCTGAATTCAGCAAGCGATCGCACCACATCACCGGTGCCACACCTACGAATGCACAGTGCGTAGTTTGCCACATGGAAGGTACGATAGGTGCTGCTGCTGGTCAAGTTGTCGTTGATGCTACCTACCACATGAAAGACAACAAAGTTTATCTGCGTAATGCCGATACCGATGCAGCCATTGCATGGAGCGGTACCGAGCACACCGACATGGACAATTTCTGCTTCTCCTGCCATGACAGCGACGGCGCAAAAAGCGCTGGTATCGCTGCAATCATGACGGGCCAGAACTTCGGTGGCCCCTTCTCGGCTACCAACCCGTTTGCCGATACCCTGACCAACGGTTATGACCAGGTGGCCCGCGCAGGTGTAGTTGACGTAAAAACCGCCTTCACCACCACCAACGCCTCGCACCATGCAGTTAGCGGCCAGCGTTACAAGTACCGCTTCTCCACCCTGGCCAATGCCAAAGTCTGGGCAGCACGCACGGGTAACCCTGTTCCTGACGCAAGCCAGATCGCGGAAGGGCACACTGGGCTCGACGGAAATGTTATCGATGCTGCCGAGTTTGCCGAAACGATGACGGGTGATTTCACCCTCGATAAAGTTGCCGTAGGCGATGGAAGCAATAGTTTTGCTGCATTAGGCGTTACCGGCTCAGCCTATCTGCCCAAGGGCGAAGGCGAAGCGACCCTCTACGAAGCTAGCAAGTTCGTAGCCACCTACATACCTCTCGGCGCAACCCAGAACGTTGCCGATAACTCCACCCTTCATTGCGGCGACTGCCACACCGTCGGCCAGTGGAAAAAAGGTTCCTCCACAAACGCTGATGGTTCGGCGACCCCTGTCGCCATCGGCGCACACGGTTCCGCCAACGAGTACCTGCTGCGTAACAGCCTCGGTACTGATGCGCTGCACGACAACCTGACTTATGTCTGCTTCAACTGCCACGTTGCCGGACTTAACAAAGGCACGTTCAAAACAACCGGCGCAGGTTTCGGCCAACTCCACCCGGTTCAGAACAAGAACCAGGTTCTGGGCTATGCTACTGCCCACGCCGTATCGGCCTTCCATATCCAGTGTCTCGCCGACTCGGCCAACAACATCGGCGCCACCGAACGTCTTGCGCATTCCTGGGAAGCAGACAAAACGCAATTCAATGATTTCATCCCTGCACCGGGTGCCACGGCAGCGATGCCTGGCGGCTCAACTGAACCGTTCATCACCGGTAGCGACGCCAACTCCGGCAACATCACCGGCATCGCCTGCACCAACTGCCACAACAGCGCTCTCCGCAGTGGCTGGGGCGGCATCCACGGTGGCGACAACACCTACACCGATGGTCTCGGCAGAACGCAGAAATCCTACCGCTTCATGCCGGGTATGGGCAACTACCGCTATGCACCTCCGGGTGGCTGGGACGGCAGGGATATGTCTCCTGCACCAAACGGCGCAACCTTGACAGCGGTTGAATCAGGTAAACCGATGGGCGGCTGCTACACCAACAGCTCACTTACCGGAGCCGATTCCAACCCGGGTTTCAGTGCCTGCAGCCACCATGGCACATCCACGACGACCTACGGCGGCGGCACCACCGGTACACCTACCGCTGCTGAACCGACGGTCCGTGAAGCAACGGCCGGCAATGCACTCGTAACACGGCCTCTGAAGTACTAGGACTTTACAGGAGAGGGAGGGATCGCAAGGTCCCTCCCTGCTTAACCCTTGACATGCAATAAAGCCGGCATTTCGCCGGCTTTTTTTATTTTAATTTACAGATGCTTCTGCTATAAAACTTAACAGCAAATTGAACCTTTTTTTATAGGATATTCAACATTAATGCCTCCGAGGTTTTCGGAACTCCGGGGGTTTTTTTACGAAAAAGGCACAACCTGATGTCAAACCTGGAAACCGCATTCTTCTGGATAACGCTGGCGATTTACTCCCTGGCTGCAGGGGGGTTCATCTACGCCATCGTGTTCAAAAACCCCCGGCCCCTGCCGAAACTGACGCTGCTCATCGCGGCGGGTTTCACTACCCACAGCGCCGCTATCTGCGCCCGCTTCCTGGAAACTGGCCATCTCCCCTGGTCCGGCGATTACGAGAGCGCCCTTATGGGAGGGTGGTTCATTGTTGCGGCCACGCTGCTTGTGTCCTGGGAAAACAAAACTCTGCAGGGACTGGCCACGGCCACTATTCCGCTGGTGATCATCATGATGGGCTACGGGGTCATGCGCAACCCGACCCTCTCCCCCTTGGCGGCGAATCTCAAGAGCTATTGGCTCTATATTCATGTTTACTTCGCCTGGCTGGCTTTCGGCTCCTATTCCCTGGCCATGGCCGCCGGTGTTCTCTACCTGCTGAAACGCAAGAACCCGGCAAATCCTGCTTTTGAGCGGTTCCCCTCGCTGGCGCGCCTGGATGAGCTTATGTTTCGCTACCTGGTCTTCGGCTTCATCACCGATACCCTGATGATCTCGGCCGGCGCCATCTGGGCCAAGGACCTTTGGGGGAGCTATTGGAGTTGGGACCCGGTGGAAACCTGGTCAATGATTTCCTGGACCACCTACGGGATTGCCATCCATTTGCGCGTTACCTTCGGTTGGCGCGAGTATCGGGTGGCGTGGCTGCTGATTGTCGCCCTGAGTACGGTCATCATCTCGTTTTTCGGTGTCAACTTCGTGAACAGCAGCAGTCAGCATTTCTTCAATGTGCAGTGAAAAGTCACAAGCCGATGAGAGGTGATTCCTCTCCTTTCATTGGACGACGTTCGCGTTCGATTCTCAGTAGACTATTTCACATAAAATAAGGAGTTGCAAACCATGCATATCAGCCCGGGACTCGGTGTTGCCATCATGATGAACAACTATCTCCACGACATGGCAACCGGGTTGCTGGTGGGGAGTGGTTTCGCACTGCATGCCATCATGCGTATCCAGGCATCCAAGAACACGCCCGAGGCAACGCTCTTCTTCCTGAAGACAAACCGCCAGATGAAGAAACTTTTCAAGTTTGCCCTCTGGTGGGTAGTTCTTGGCGGTGTCCCGCGTACCATCTTCTATACCAGCTTTGAATGGGCCAATGCGGCCGACAAGTTGCAAATACCGGCGCTGGCGGTGAAACATGTCATGATGTTCACGGCGGTGGTCTGGGGAATTTACGCGTGGCGACGGATGCAGGCGAAAGTCGTTAAGCTGCGTGATTCGCTCCCGGCGGAGATGCAGGTAGAACTGATGCGTGATGAGGGCAGGTAATGCTTTTCCGCATCCTCAAAAATTCCTTCCTCAAACGCCCCAAATCGGTTTTCCTGGTTTTTCTCTCCATTGCCATGGGCGCTGCCGTGGCCACGGCTTTCCTCGGCATCGCCGGTGAGGTCTCCCACAAGATGGCCCTCGAACTGCGCAGCTATGGCGCTAACATTCTCCTGGAACCGTCTGCCGTCGAGGGGGGCGGTTTCCTGCGCGAGGAAGACCTGCCGAACATCAAGACAGTCTTCTGGAAGTACAACATCACCGGTTTTACTCCCTACCTGTTCGGGGTGGCTGAATTTTCCGCAGGGGATAAAAAGGAGCGAGGGGTTGTTTCCGGGACCTGGTTCAATAAGGAACTTGCCGTGCCCGGGGAGGAAACCACGGTTCAGGGAATTAAGGTGATCGCTCCCTGGTGGGACGTGCAGGGGGATTGGCCCGCGGCCGCCGATGAGGCCATTGTCGGCGCCGCTCTGGCCAGGAGGCTGAAAATTGGTGTCGGAAGTGAGGTGGCGACGACCGCCCGGGGAAGAACCCAGCGTTTTCGCGTGTCAGGAATCGTTACTACCGGCGGTTACGAGGAAGAGCAGCTTTTCGCACCGTTGGTGACGGTTCAGGAACTTTTACAGCAGCAGGGAAAGGTCTCTCGTGTTCTGGTGAGCGCTCTTACGGTGCCAATGGATGATTTCGGCAAGAAAGATCCGGCTACCATGTCGAAGGATGAATACGAGAAGTGGTATTGCACGGCGTACGTGACCGCGGTGGCCAAGAACGTGGAAGAGGTTATGGCAGGCAGTCGTGCCAAGCCTATCTGGCAGATTGCCAGCGCTGAAGGAGCGCTACTCAATAAGTTAAACAGTGTCATGCTCTTTCTGACGATTCTGGCCCTTGGCGCCTCGGCAACTGCCGTCTCTACCAGCCTGATGGCCTCCATGGCTGAGCGCAGTCCGGAAATTGCGCTTATGAAGGCGGTCGGTGCTGACCGTTTTCAGATCAGTGCCATCTTTATCGGTGAAACCCTGATCATTTCTGTAGCGGGTGGGGTTGTAGGCTACCTGCTCGGTGACCAGCTTGCAGAGATCATCAGCCGAACGGTCTTCAATTCCACCATATCATCACCTCTTTGGCTTTTCCCTACCGCCATCATCTCGGCCTTTGTCGTCGCCATAGCCGGGAGTGTGGCTCCACTTCGCCGGGCGCTCCTGGTCGAGCCGGTACGGGTTCTGAAAGGATAACATGCAGAGGCGCCGCTGGCTGCTCCAACTTGTTTTACGCGCACTTGCCCATCGCAAGGGCCGTACCGCGCTTTTGCTGACGGTGTTGGCCATGGCGTCAAGCCTTGCCACGGCGCTGGGTATCGTCTCGTATTCCATGGAGAAACGGGTGGCGGAAGAGGTACGCAAATACGGAGCAAACTTGATAGTCATTCCCGAGTCGGCCCGGCTTGATGTGGGGAGCGGGGGACTCAATTTCGGCGTTGTCAGTGAACCTGCGTACCTGCAGCAGCGCCAGGTGGAGGACGCCCTTACCAAAAGCGGTCTTAAGGCGGAGCGCTCCTACCATCTGCGTGGAGTCCTGCACTGGAAAGATGCCGACCTCATGGTGGAAGGAGTCAACTTCGCCGATATTCGTCGTCTTTTCCCCTGGTGGCAGCTGAAAGGCACCTGGCCCATGGCCGGAGAAACGGTGGTCGGCAGTGATCTGGCAACCCGTCTGAAACTCAAGGCGGGAGATACGTTGGAACTTGTCGGGAAGGCCCAAACCGTGAAGCTGCGCATCTCGGGCATCGTTTCTTCCGGAGGTGAGGAAGACGGCCTGCTGTTCCTGGCACTGCCCGAACTTCAGCAGGCACTCGGCCTGGACGGACAACTCACGCTGGTTCGACTCATGGTGACCGCCGGCGGCGACAGTCTCAAAAAAAGCGCATTCGCCCTACAGTCGCTTCTGCCAACGGCAAAGGTCAATGAGGTGCGCCAGACCGCCCGGACTTCCGAGGGGCTGCTTGCCAAGGTAAAACTGCTGATGTTCATGGTAACGGCTGTGGTGCTGGTCTCTGCCGGAAGTAGCGTGGCCGGTACCATGAGCACCACGGTGCTGGAGAGAGGTAAGGAGATCGGGCTTATGAAGGCGATGGGGGGGACCCGCTGGGAGGTCATGCTGATCTTTTGCGGGGAAGCGGTGGTGCTGGGGGTATTGGGCGGGGTCGCCGGGTATCTCTTCGGCACTGTTATTTCCCAGTTCATCACCAAAACGGTTTTCTCCTCTTCAGCCGAATTAATCCCCTGGTTTGCCGGCATATCCCTGGGGGTAAGTCTCTTTCTTGCTCTGCTGGGGAGCGTCGGGCCGATGATAGCGGTGTTCAAGCTCGATCCGGTCAGGAGCCTGCGGGGAGAATGAAACACAGCTGTTGCGTAATCTCTGCGTTCCGGGTTCCTTATGCGGCTACCCAGTCTATACATTCTTTCCCAGAGGGAGAAGGGCCCCAATTTGGGGAGAAGGTTGCAAAGGCCGGATGAAAGCCTCCGCGTCATCCCTCGATCGCCTTGATCTTGCACAAAATCCACGTTTTCAAGCCTGATGATAATGGAGAAGGTGATTCACATGGCACCAGCAATTATTGAAACAAACGGTCTCACCAGAAGCTATGGCGATATCTGCGCCCTTAAGCCGCTTGATCTGCAGGTTCCTGAGGGAGAGTGGCTGTCCGTTATGGGGCATTCAGGTTCTGGAAAAAGTACTTTCATGAATCTGGTGGGGGGGCTCGATCGGCCCACTGCCGGTTCTTTAAAGGTTGGCGGTGAAGATCTTCTGATGCTGTCCGAAGACGGTCTGGCCCGCTTCCGCAGGGAATTCGTCGGCATAATATTTCAGCAGCACCATCTGGTCCCCTACTTGACGGCTGTCGAGAATGTTATGCTGGCGCAGTACTTTCACAGTGTGCCGGATGAAGCCGAAGCCAGATCAGCCCTCGAGCGGGTCGGTCTGGGCCATCGTCTGAAAAACCGGCCGGGTGAGCTGTCGGGCGGAGAGCAGCAGCGGGTCTGCATCGCCCGGGCGATTATCAACAGCCCGAAACTGCTGCTGGGGGACGAGCCGACCGGTAATCTGGACCACAAGAGTACGGTGATGGTGATGGAACTGCTCAAGGAACTGCGGGCAGAGGAGCGGTTCACCGTTATCATGGTAACACACAACCAGGAAGTGGCCACCTGGGGGGACCGGACTATTTACCTCGATGACGGGGTGCTGGTGCGCGAAGAGCGGATGAGGTCCTGATGGTTGCAGTGAAGCTTATTCCCCTTCTCTTCTCTTGGTTCGGGATCGTACTGGTTCTGCTGAGAGGATTTTCCGGGCGGCGTGTTCCCGTTGCGGCTACGGGCGTTGTCGGGTTTGCTCTTGGAGTGGTGGGGGCTTTTGCCCTGTTGCGTTCATATCCGGGTGAGCTCTCTTTCGGAATTGTCAGGGGCGTGGTGGCAGGGGTGTTCCTCCTTCTCTGGGGCACTGCCGTGGCTGCACTGTACCGCAATACCATGCGGGAATTTCATGTCTTCCAGGGAGAAAAACTCGTCAATGCGTCATTTTACGCAGTAATCTTTACATGTACGACGAGCATCATCGCGGGAGCGGTTTGTACCTGCCGGCTCCCCGTAACCGGTGGCACTATCCTGGCTTTGCTACTCCTTGTCCTCGCCGCCGGGATCCTTGTCCTCGCTGCCCTGGCAGCGGAGAAGATGTTGCCTGCTTCCCTGACAGTGTCTCAGCCAGCTCTCATGGCTGCCGTGGTGGCGCTCCTGTTATTCAGCGCGTCCTCTCTTATCCGCCTCGATCTCTTTTCACCCCTGAGCATGAAGGTAATGAAGTTCGCCCACGACTTCGTCCACCAGTTTTTTGAATCAATGCTGATTCCGGATCACCTCTTCATTCGCACCTACCTCTGGGGGTATATCGGGCTCCTGTTCGGCAATGGAGTCGGATTCTGGGGAGGGATGATCATCTGGTTCACCCCGGTTGTTCTCATTCTTCTGTCGATCCGCTTCGAATTGCTGCCGTCGGTGGCACATATCCGCCAAGGGGCGAAACGGCGCAAGCTGCTGGCTGCCGCTATCAGGGAGCGGCGTATCCGACTCGTTATTCCTCTGCTTGCCCTGCTGGTTTTTGCGGCCGCTGCCTATCGGAGCAGCTACCCGAGCGTGGAATACTGGGACCCGACGCCAGTGCCAGTCCTGGCGAGCCCTGCAGGGGAGATAGTCATCCCGAAACAGGGGGAAATCAATCTGGAGGATGGCAAGCTGCACAAATACCTTTACAAGCAGGGGGGGAAAGAAGCTCGTTTCTTCGTGTTGTTGAACCCCTCGGGAGAGTTTACGGTGGACCTGGACGCCTGCGCCATCTGCAAGCCGGACGGTTACGGCCAGGCCGAAGGAACGGTTATCTGCTATTACTGCAAGACGCTCATCCCCTTGGAAACCGTGGGAAAACCGGGGGGATGCAACCCCGTCCCCGTTCCGTTCACGGTGAAAGCTGATGGCGTGCATATTGACGCTCTGACCATGATCAATACCTGGGGCAATACTGTCCAAGCAACAGCACGGATCAAGGAGGGGGGCAAGTGAAACGCCTGCTGAGTGCAATATGGACAGTACTGTCATCCCGAGCCCTGCCTCCCCTTGTTTGCGGAGTTTTTCTGCTTATCTATATCGGGATTGCCTTTGGGACCGATGATACGCTGATAGCCCTGATGGAATTTACCCGTAAAAGCGTCATTCTGAAAGTTCTTCTTGCCCTGATCCCACTGAACAGCCTGTGTCTGATGCTGAAGGAAACGGACAGGCATCTCAAAAGGCGTCGTGTGAAAAACGGCGAAGAGAACGACGCTCCTGCGGGTCTGTTCGATGAATCGATTACCGTGCCTGTGTCCCCCGAATTTGATGAATTGCTTGGGCGCCTTGAAGCAGAAGGTTATACCTGTCGCCGAACGGGAGGCGTGCTTGCCGCCTGGAGGGGGAGCAGCATCTTTCCCGCTCGGGTGCTCTTCCTCGCTGCTGTTTTCTGCCTCTTCGCCGGCATCCTGGTCAGCCTTACCAGTCGCAGTTCGCACAGGATGAACGTTATCGAGGGTGAACCGATCCCCACGGCGAAAGGGGAAGGCGGTCTGGTGGAGAGGATTCGCCTGGAGCCGTCTTCCGGGGCAATCCTCGACAAAAAACTGATACTGGAAGTCGCTCCGTCGACGGCAGGGGATGGAAGAAAGGTATTCGAGCTCTATCCCCCTTCCCTCTATCGGGGCTACTTCGTCTACCCCCGCTACCTGGGATTTGCATCCATCATCCGTTTTTCTGCGCCAGGCATGCAGTCAGCCAGCGAGATCCAGGGTACCTTGAATATCTACCCCCCGGGGAAAGAGGACCGGCTCGAAATTCCCGGAACTCCGTACCAGATCGTCTTCAGCATGGCAAAACCGGATGACGGGAGCGACCCCTATATGACGGGACGTTTCACCTTGTTGTTCAAGGTTCTGAAGGGGAAAGATGTCCTCTTTAGAGGAAACGTTCCGGCGGGCGGGGAATTTGTCAATGAGGGATTCCGTCTTGCAATCCCCGATTTCAGGCGCATGGTGATAACTGACTTCATACAGGACTATGGCGTTCTGCTTGTCTGGACGGCGACCCTGCTTTTAATAGGTGCAGGTTGTATCTGGTTACCAGTGAGGGTTTTCTGTCCGCGCCGGGAGATGGTTTTTACATATGAACATGATACGGTTAACGCCTGTTCACGTGCGGAGGGGAGGATAAGAATACATGCAGGAGTTTTCCACGAATCGCTTGACCTTCTGGAAGCAAGACGGTCTGCCACCCAGTAAATTTGCTGGCTTGTACTGCTGAAGTATGGTAAACAGACGGTTGTACTTTTTGAGGTTTTGCAACCGCAAAAGCCTGTAAATCGAACCAATTTTTACTCCATTTCAGGAAGTGACAGTGCGAATGAACAAAAATACCAAATTTTCCGGACCTTCGAAGTTATTTTTTGTCTCTCCATACTTCTTGCTGGTTTTCCTGGTCATACCCGCATATTCCGTGCTCAGAATAAAGCTGCGTCTTCCCGTTTCGGGGGACCTGCTGCTCGTCAATAACGTGACGTTTTGCGTATGCATTGCGCTAAGACTTGTCTGGCGCATGTTGAGAATGCGCGGCGATATCCGCTATGGCGCCGATTACCATCCACCAAAGAGTGTAATTGAGATAGACCGCCCGGTCGCACAGTTGCAGACCGCTCTGGCCGGTGCCGGCTTTCATTTTACTGTTGCCGGCAATTATGGGGAGAAACGCGACCTCGGATACCTGGGAACAACATTGCTTTTTGTCGGCCTGCTGCTCCTGCTCATATTCGGTTCTTATGACTACATGCGTGAATACTCGGTAATGGGCCGGTTGGGCGTTGGCGAGCCGATATCGCTTGATGGTAAGGGGCTGATCGGAGAATTTGAAGCGGGTTCTCTCGCAGGTGCGTCCCGATTGCCGATGCTTCAGGTAAAAAAGCAGATACTGCCGAATTCCCAATGGCCAAAAGGGGCGACGGAAATAGCTCTGCTCTCCCCTGATCGCAAGGAACTGGCCACTGGCACCATCGCTCCCGGTAAACCATTCCGCTATGGCGGACTTGATTATCATATGACCAGATTTATCTTCGACGCCTTGATTATGATAAGGAAGGATAAATCCATTGTTTATGAAAATTTTGTAAAATTTCTTCCTCTTCCGCAAAAGAAGGGGGTATACAGTTACTACGGTTCGCTCAAAAATGCCCAGTCTGAAAATGTTGGTGGTGAGGCCTGGCTGAACCCGGAAGACAAGGCGATACAGATAAAGGCAACATTGGACAAGAAAAATATTGTCGATACCGAGTTGCAGTTGTGGGGTAAAAACAAAATTGCGCAAGGAGCGTATCTTGCCTCATTGGAGGGGCTTGCTCAATGGAGCGAAATTCGCGTGGCCCGCGGCAGGCACAAGGTCATGTTGATGATGGGGGCTGCTCTTGCCGTTCTCGGCGGGTTCCTCAGGATTGTGTTCCGGCCCCAGAGGATCTGGCTGGATGAGGCTGAGGAGACGAGCAGGGTGAGGGTCATCGGCGGGAAAGCTTTGCCGTTGCTGGGTGCTTCGGACAAAAAATAACAGTTACGGTATGTGGATGCTGCCCGCACTTTCTAAGATTCGCTACTAACGAAACGGATAAAGGTAGTCACTATGTCGAATTTTGAAATGATTTTTTTCTGGATTTCCCTGGTCATTTACTCCCTGGCGACCGGTGGGTACATTTATTCCTTCGTATTCAAGAACCCCCGATTCATGCCGAAGATGACGATTCTTATCCTGATCGGCTTCCTGACCCATACAATTGCCATTTGCGCCCGCTACCAGGCTCAAGGCCATCTTCCCTGGTCAGGTGACTACGAGAGCGCTATGATGGGAGGGTGGTTCATAATCGCAGGGACCCTCATTGTGGGGTGGAGGAACAAGGCCCTGCAAGCCCTGGCGACCGCATCCGTTCCACTGGTGGTCATAATGATGGGTTTCGGCGTCATGCGCAATCCGGTACTCACTCCCATGGCAGCCAGCCTGAAGAATTACTGGCTCTACATCCATGTTTACTTTGCCTGGCTTGCTTTCGGTGCGTATACCCTGGCAATGGCTGCAGGGGTTCTCTACCTGATGAAAAGGAAGAGCTCGAAGAGTGGCGTCGTGAATCCATCCTATGAACGGTTTCCCTCACTGGACCGTCTGGATGAGCTGATCTTTCGGTACGTGGTATTCGGGTTTATCACCGACACCATCATGATCGCGGCCGGCGCCATCTGGGCCAAGGATCTGTGGGGGAGTTACTGGAGCTGGGACCCTGTGGAAACCTGGTCGCTTATCTCCTGGCTCTCTTATGGCATTTGCATCCACCTGCGTATCACTTTCGGCTGGCGGAATGAGCGTCTGGCTTGGCTGGCAATTGCAGCCCTGAGCACGGTCATTATCTCGTTTTTCGGTGTCACCTTTGTTGTCGATTCCAGCATCCACACGTTCCAGGTGAGGTAGGAAGGGGTAGGCGAAAGGCTCTGCTTCATCACTCCTTGGCGTAAACATTTCATGAAGTTTCAGACTGCGATATCTTCCCCATGTATAGTAAATTTATGAAATTTCTGAGTTCGCTCCGTTTCACCTTGCTGCTCATTTCCCTGCTCGGCGTGATGTTCCTGGCAGGGCTCTGGATTCCGCAGCGAAGCCTGTTGACGCAGGCTATGTACAACCAGTGGAAACACAACTCTCCTTCACTGGTAGCGTTCTTCGAGGCGCTCGGGTTTACTTCTATCTACGCCTCGCCGCTCATGCTGATACTCTGGTGCTTGTTTTTTATCAATCTGGCGCTTGTCATGTGGCAGCGGATTCCCCTGATCAAGAAGCGAATAGCCCTTCCCGAAGGGCAACCGGGAAACCCTGAATCAGCTCCGGGTTACCCGTTCCATGCTACGTACCATCTGCCAGCAGGTATGGATGGTACGACAATCCTTTCTCTGCTCCGCAAGCGGGGCTTTGCCGTTATAGGTGACAGCAACGGTTTCTGCGGCGTAAAAAACCGCTTTTCACCGATCGCCTTCGGGCTCTTTCACATCAGCTTCTTTCTCATCCTCCTTGGCGGAATGATCAGTGTCTATACCAGATTCACCGGCTTGATCGATCTCGCTGAAGGAGAGTCTTTTCAGGGGGAAACGGTTCGTTATAATGCCTCACCCCAAATGCCGAAGATCGGTCCCCCTCCGAGGGTTTCATTCACGGTTAAAAGCATTCTCCCCACGCTTACCAGCGGTGTGCCGACCGGTCTCAAGGTGCGCATGGTGGACGGACGGGGAGTGGAACACGAAGCTGATGTCAACCGCCCTTACAAGACTGACAACTCTTCCTTTATTGTCAGCACCGTGGGTCCGGCGCCGTTGTTTGTCGTTCAGGACCGGTCAGGGAAGGAGATCGACGGCGCCTATATGAAGCTGAACGTCATGGGGGGAAAGGAAGACGTCTTTTCCCTGGCGGGATATCAATTCAGGGCGACGTTCTATCCCGACTATTACCTAAAAAATGGAGCACCAGCAAGCCATTCCCCGGAATTTAAAAACCCTGTCTTCATGATAACTGTGGAGCGGCAAGGGAAAGCGGTCACCACGGGGACCGTGACCAAAGGGGGCTCCCTTGGGTTTGACGACTACCAGTTGATGCTGAAAGAACTGCCGTACTGGGTCCGTTTTTCGGTATTCAAGGAGCGGGGGCTTTTCATAATTTATGCGGGGTTTGCTCTGGCATCGCTGGCCGTTGTCTGGCGGTTTCTTTTCTACAGAAGAGAGGTTGTCGGCATTGTGAGGGAGGAAGAGGGCGAATCGCTTCTTGTTGTTGCAGGCCGGTCTGAATTCTACAAAAGTCTCACCGAAGACGAATTTACTGCTATGTTCAACAAGCTACTTGATACTGACGGGAGAACAGACACATGAGACGAATGATTGGACTGGCTCTTGGGGCGCTGCTGTTTTGTACCGCATGCCAACGGGAAGGAACAAAAGTCACTGAGAAGACAGATGCGTACCGCCTGCTGGTGAAAAGCCAGGGGAAATACGGATACTGCGACCGGAATGGCCAAATGGTGGTTCCCGCCCAGTACGAAAATGCATCGATCTTTTCCGAGGGACTAGCGGCCGTGCGCCAGAGCGGCAAAGACGGATACATCGATGTGAAGGGTAATATGGTGATTCCGCCCCGCTTCGATGCCGGTTCCATTTTCAAGGAAGACAGAGCGGCGGTCAAGAACGGTAACAGGTGGAGCTATATCGACAAGAGCGGAAACCAGATTACCGAATCCCATTATGTCTTTACCTTTGCCTTTACGGAAGGTTTGTCGTCGGTTGTCGTTGTCGAAAAAGACGGCTACAAGGCAGGTTATATCGGAAAGGATGGCAAATTCGCCATCACCCCGCGATTCTATGATGCATCCTTCTTTTCTGAAGGGTTGGCCCCGGTGAGAATGGGCAAACAGCGCGGTTACATCGACAAAACGGGCAAAATGGTCGTTGAACCGCAGTATTATGAGGCAGGGCAGTTTAAGGATGGACTTGCCAAGGTAATGATCAATGGAAAATATGGCAAAGTTGGATTTATCGATCATAATGGTGCTCTGGTCATTCCTGCACAGTACGGTAACGCCACAAACTTCAATGAAGGGGTTGCGGCGGTGAGCAAGGATGGTAAATGGTTGCTGATTGATACAAAAGGGAACCAGATCATTGACCGGCAATTTGATTCTCCAACTATTTTTAACGAGGGACTCGCGCCGGTCGTGCAGGACAAGAAGATCGGTTATATGGATAAGCAGGGGAAAATGGTGATCGCACCGAAATATGAAGCCGGCTCCATCTTTGTCAACGGTCTCGCGCCGGTAAAAGTTGGGGAAAAGTGCGGCTACATTGACAAGAAGGGGGAAATGGTTATCAAGCCCGAATTCGACTGGGACGGGCATCTGATTGACCAGTACACTTCTTATTACACCACCTTTCACTGAGCTTCGGGACGTTGTTCCATGACCTGCCTTTTGGATTGGGGATTTGTGCCGGATTCTGTCCGGCAGAAGTTCTGAGCAAGGGGCGGGTCCAATTTTGCCAAGAGAAAGCGGTTCGCGCGTGGACGCTTTGTTCAAGTCACCTAAGTCAAGCTCACTTTGCGTATTGGTTTGCCTGTGTCTCGCGCTGGTTGTACTGTTTTGGCCGGTTTTCTTCCAGGGGAAAGTGATCGTGCCGGGAGATATCCCGGCGAGCAACCCCTTTCTTTATGCCCGGAATAATGTTGCCCCTCCCCCCCCCCAGAATACGCTGCTAAGCGACGAAATCGAGCAGTTCTACGTTTGGCACAGCATTGCCGCCAAAACCATGCAGGCGGAAGGCCATGTCCCCCTCTGGAATCCGTATATTTTTACCGGCCAACCGCTGGTTGCCAACGCCCAATCATCGCTGTTCTACCCCCCCAATCTCTTGCTTCGTATACTCTCGCCGGCGAAGGTAGCAACCATCCGTGTCATTTTCAATCTGCTCTTCGCGGGTATGTTCACGTTTTTCTTCTGTCGTGAACTGGGGATTTCTGCTAAGGGGGCGCTTTTATCAGCCATTTCCTTTTCTTTTTCCGGGCCGCTGATCGTTTGGGTAGGGTTTCCCCTGGCGAATGTCCTGGTTTGTCTCCCTTTCCTGATGTGGGCGGGCGAAAAACTGCTGCGGCAAAACAACCTGTTCCGAATTGCCATCCTCGGATCAGGCATGGGGCTGTCGCTCCTGAGCGGACATCCTGAGACGACGTTCCAGATCCTTGCAGTGTTTTCGCTCTACTTCCTGGCACGATTGGTGTTTCTGGAGACAGGTTTCCGGGGAAAAGCCGGATTTATCGGCTCCTTTCTGCTGGCCGTCGTTATCGGAGCCATAATCAGCGGGATTCAGCTGGTGCCGTTTCTCGATTTCATGAGGCAGAGTTCGACATTTGCCCGTGGCGGGCGGGCATCGGATGTGGGAGGAAGTCTTTTCTATTCGCAAGAGTGGCTTGAAAACATTGCCACGACCGTCACTTTCATCTGTCCGAATTTCTTTGGCAACCCTCTGGATCACAGCTATATCTGGCCTTTTGCAAGCTTCCAGAATTATAACGAACAATCCGTATTCTTTGGGTTGACTCCTTTGGCGTTGGTGGCCGGATCGTTTTTTTCCGGTTCAAAGAACAGGCCATTGCTTATCATCTCTGCCCTTACTGTGTTCTGTATAGGGGTCGCCTGGCATCTCCCCGGTTTCGAAGCCATCAGCCATCTGCCGATATTTTCCATGGCACCCAGCAAGAGATTGCGTCTTCCGTTTGTTTTTCTGACAGCCGTTCTGGCTGGCTTTGGCTATGACAGTTTTCTCTACCAGCTAAAATCCACCCAAAGGAAGAGTAAGGTATTTCATGCCGCCGCAGCCGTTATCCTGGCGACCATCCTGTTCTTTCTCAGTATGTTTATCCTTAAGTGCACCGTCGCAAACGTTCTCCCCACCGGGACCTTTGGCCATAATATCTTTCACTCGGTCTTTGCGTTACAGCAATGGCGGACGTACCTCCCCTTTGTCATTGCACTTGCCATAGTCCTTGGCTATCTCGTCAGTCTCTGCTTTCCGCATTTCCTCCGTTTCTTCCCCGGCTTGTTGCTTGCCCTGACGGTATTTGAGCTAGGTGCGCTGGCTTGGGGTTACAACCCTATGGTAAAAGAAGCCGAGATTCTGCCATCTGTTCCCGCGGTGGAATTTCTGCAAAAAAGAGAGCAGCCACTTTACCGGATTCTGACGACTGACGGATACTTTTATCCGAACTATGGCGCAGTCTATGGGATTGCCGATGTAGCCGGCTACGATGTGCCGGTGTACCGGCGATTTTCGGAGCTCTATCTTGCCCAGGGAGGACCGAGCGTCGGCGGGCAGATTGATTCCCGGCAGCAGTGGGACCCAAATTGGCCGCTGGTTGATTTCCTCAACGTCAGGTACGTCATATCCCCGCGTGATCTCCCTCCGGACAAGTTCAAGATGCTTTTCGAAAATCGATACTTCGCGATTTACGAAAATCAGCAGCCCTTGCCGAGAGCATTCATGGTCTACGACAGCGAGGTCATCTCAGACCGCAAGGACATGCTGGATAAAATGCTTGATAAAAAAACGGATTTCCGCAAGAAAGTTTTTTTGGATGAAGCGCCCCAATCCCCGGTCGATGCCGAGTCCCCTTCTTCTGCAGGACATTCCGTGGCGCAACTGAAGTATGTCACCGATGAAGTCGTCCTGAGGGTTACCAGCGACAAACCAGGCATTCTTGTTATGAGTGACCTGTATACCCCCGACTGGCGCGTACAGGTAGACGACCGTGAGGTGAAGCTGTATCGTGCCAACTACGCCTACAGGGCCGTTCCCGTCCCGCAGGGAAGCCATACCGTCACGTTTCGTTATTCACCCGTCTCGTATAAAATTGGAGTGGCAATGACCCTATGCGGGATGGTTGTCCTGGCGGCAATTGGCGGGTTGGAAATGCGCAGACGGGGACATGAGGTAAGGCGATGATCTGTCGTGCCTTGCTTCTAAACTGCAGCTTGATGGAATTTTTTCACTTTTCGCGCGATCCCGTCGGTTTCGCCTGCTTCTGATGCACTAGACTGAGAGTGCTTTTCGCTGCACTATTTGAAGGATCAAGTGCCAGAGCGTTTTCAAGGTATCTTGTTGCGGTCGCAAAATCATCCTGTTCGTAGCCCAAACGTCCCATGTCAGTGAGTGCGGGAACAAAGTCGGGTTTGGCCAGTAATGCGCGCCATACTATATTCTTCGCACTGATGTAATTGTGCTCGGCAATAAACTTTTCCCCTTCACGACAAAATACTTCAGCCATTCTGGCAACCTCTACTTCAAACGCGGGAATGACTTCGCGAGCCTTGCTGAGGTATGAGTCGGCCAGCTGTTTATTCCCCTTCTGCTCGTAAATCATTTTTAGCAACACGTACGGTTCGGGGTTGGCAGAATCCTGCTTCAGCGAGTTGAGCAGCAATTCCTCGGCCTTGTCGAGCATGTTCGCTTCCACGAATATGGAGGCGGCGCCGGTCAGAAACAAGGGAGGGATATCGGGTTTGGAGCAGGCAATGGCAAGGTAGCGCTCCGCATGAGCCATGTCGCCCCTGTTGTAATAGTAGAGGCCGAGATTGCGATAGCCGATGAACATCTCCGGAGCATCGTTCGCCATCCGGGTGAAAAGTGTTTCGTCATCTTTCCAGACATTGTTCTGCCTGACATCAGCAAGCGCATAACCTGTGCAGAGTATTATCGTGACAGCTGTTGCGACCCGCCTGTCGGCTTTGCAGATGAGGGTTGCCATCCCGAGGGCAAAGCCCATCAGCGAGAAATAGGCATAACGGTCGGCAATCAGGGAATTTGAAACAAGCGGGATAATGTTGACCACGGGGAGCAGGAAAAGGAGAAACCAGTAGGCGGAGAACGACAGTTCCTTATCTCTCCTGTACATGAAAACACTACCTGCCAGAAGTATGACAACCAGCAAACACAGGATACAGATAGAGATGGTGGTGCTTTCGTCGTACATGACCTTTAGCTGAAACGGATAGATCATGTTCAGCAGGTATCGCACGACGAGGTAGGGGGTCAGCCATAACTGCTTTGAAAACCTGATTGTCTCCAGGAAATTTGCTTGCTGGACGGCAAATGACCGGAGGGCCAGATAACAGATGATTGTGATGAAGTAAGGACTATAGGCGCTGAAACGAACCTTTTTCTGCTGCAGCCGATAATCATGAAAAAGGAAGACCAGCGGCAATAACAGGGCAAATTCCTTCGAAAAAATTGCACACGTGAAACAGACGATCGCCAGGACATATTTCCCCTTGGTGTAAAGAAGCAACGACAGTAATGCAAAACTGGCGCAGAGGAGAGTGTTCCGGCCACCGGCATGAAAGTTGACGGTTTCTCCGGCCAGGGGATGCACGGCAAATATCATGGCCGCAACGAAAGCAAGTCGTTCCTTAGTGAACAATGCCGCGATTACCGCGTAGAAGAGAAGTGCAACAAGGATATGGAGTACCAGATTGGTAATGGTGAACCCGAGCGGATTCAACCCCCATATGGCCCGGTCCAGTGCAAAAGAAATATAGGTCAGAGGGCGGTAATAACCTGTTGCGGCGGAAACCTTGTCTTCTGAAAGAAAAAACTGGGGGATGTTCCCAAGGTTATCCAGAAGGGTGTTATGAACGATGATATCAGTATCGTCCCACACGAAGCCGTGGTTGAGAGTGTTCCCGTAAACCGCTACTACCAGCAGTATTATGAGTCCAAGCCGGCAGAGGGGATTGGGTGAGTCCGTCAAATCAGGCATTCACTTGTTCGCTTTCTGCTTCAAGCACATCTCCAGATTCTGGCGCGCGGTCGCTGACTCCGGTTTCAAACGCACTGCCTCGGAAAAATGACATAATGCTTCATCCCATCGTTTAAGGCCCATGAGAGCATTGCCCAGATTGTAATGAGCGCCCGCATTGTCCGGGTCACGCCGCAGTACTTCGCGGTAATGCACCATGGCTTCGTCAACCCTTCCTTGGGCTTGAAGGGCGACGGCAATGTTGTAGTGTGCATATTGGGAGCCGGGATTTATCAAGAGGGCCGCTGAAAAATCCTTGATGGCGTCTTCCGGTTTTCCCTGCTTCGCATAGACAATTCCCCTATTGACATAGGCATCGACAAATCGAGGGTTCAACTGCTGGGCGCTGGAATACTGGAGAAGAGCGTCCTGAAGCATATTGTCACTGTAAAGGGCCTTGCCAAGCATGTAGTGCGCATAATAATTGTCGGAGGTTACGGCGATGGCATGGGAAAACAGGGCGGTACTGTTTTCCCAGCAGCGCTCATAACTCCAGCTAACCGCACTGTATGCGGTTAGCACCCCCGCGGTAACCAGTGCAAGCGGAATGCGCCAGGACGGCCGATGTCCCGCAAGGTCCGCCACACCCCAGACGACCGCAATGAAGATACCGATCAGGGGGAAATAGGTATAACGGTCCGCCATGGATTGCAGACCCACCTGCACTATTCCGATGACCGGCACAAGCGTGCCGAGAAACCAGAGCCAACCGACGAGAACATAGGGGCGCCTGCGTGATAACGCAGCGGCACCGTATGAAATCAGCAGCAGGAGTATGGCGGAACTCACGCTATGCAGTAACGGTATTGACGGGGGGAGAGGATACAGAACAGCGAGATCGGAAGGCCAGACCGTTTTGCCCAGGTAACGCAGGTAGGCTGTCACGGCATTGCCGATGCGAAACGACAGGGGGGTAACGTCCAGGGGATGCAGAGCCCCTTTTTGTGCAAAAAGGGTGATGCAGCTGGAGAGTGTCGCCAGGGCAAACAGGGGGAGTTTTTCGATGACCAACCGGGAAAGCGGTAGCTTGCTGCCGGCCTGACGCGATTGTTCATCGGCAGTCTCCGAACTCCAGGGCACAAACCGCCGCAATGGCCAGTAATCGAGCAGAAGCAGGACAAACGGCAGGGTAACAAGCATCGGCTTGCCCATCAAGCCGAGCGTGAAACATCCGCATAGCGCCAAATAGCGCCACCTGCTGCTTTGTTGTACATAGGAGGCGTACATCAGCAGCGTCAACAATGCGAAGAACGTTGAGAGTACATCCTTCCGCTCTGCTACCCAGGCAACCGATTCCACATGCAGAGGGTGAATCGCAAAGAGTGAGGCGACGACCACACTGCGCCAGGCAGAGCCGGTGATTTTGTTGAGAAGCAGGAACAGCAGGCAGGCGTTGGCACAATGGAAGATCAGGTTCATCAGGTGATGCCCCTGCGGATTCATGCCAAACATTTCAACATCCACCATATGCGACAGCCAGGTGACGGGATGCCAGTTGGCGGCATAGCCTGACGTGAAGGCCCAGACGACATTCTCGATTGACAATCCGGACGTTATATGCCGGTTGCCGGTAACATACTGAAAGTCGTCGT
The DNA here is from genome assembly GCA_003574885.1 of Geobacter sp. Lineage (GTDB taxonomy): Bacteria > Desulfobacterota > Desulfuromonadia > Geobacterales > Geobacteraceae > Geomobilimonas. The sequence goes on along the minus strand of PJFC01000010.1, from coordinate 54,395 downwards.
AGTTTAAAAAGTCATTGCCAAGGACCCCCCATAAGACGGCAAACGTCAGCACGCAGAGGAAGCTGCAAAAGGCTACATTTGTTCGGACCGAGCGGTTCATAATGCCCTTATGTTGTAACCCGGTATTTGATGATGCACCAGATTGCCTTAACGCCATCTTTCCAACCGATCTTTTTCCCCTCGGTATAGGTACGGCCACTGTAGGAAATACCGACTTCGAAAATTCTGCAACCTGTTCTGGCTACCTTGGCGGTTATTTCCGGTTCGAAGCCGAAGCGGTCCTGTTCAAGTTTGATCCCCTTGATGATGTCAGCCCTGAACACTTTATAGCAGGTCTCCATGTCGGTCAGGTTCAGGTTGGTGAGCATGTTGGACATGAGTGTCAAAAATCGGTTTCCCAGATAATGCCAGAAGTAGAGGACGCGATGCTCCTCGCCGCCGGCGAATCTGGAACCGTACACGACATCGGCCCTGCCGTCGACAATCGGTTTGACAAGTTTCGGATATTCGGCAGGATCGTACTCCAGGTCGGCATCCTGAATTATCACCATGTCGCCGGTGATATGCTCCAGACCGGTTCTGATGGCACAACCCTTCCCCCTGTTTATTCCGTGGCAGACTACGTTGAGGCTGTCGTACTTGCCAACCAGCCCCGAGAGTTTTTCCCGGGTACCGTCTGTTGAATAATCATCGACAACAATGATCTCTTTGGCAAGAGGAACAGCCATCACGCGTTTCAGCAGTTCATCGATGGTTGCAACTTCGTTGAAGACTGGAATTATAATGCTCAGAATCATGTTGTGGCATCCTCACAACTACTGCCGAGATCTGATAGGTGAATCACCGGGGGGTCAGAGTAAAGAATGTTTGAATAAAATAGTCCCGTGTCGTGCCATCAAAAGGGATGACGCCGGTCCAGTACTTTAACATCAACCATGTCTCAAGGACTACACTACAAACCGTCAAACATATCAGCGTGCGTTTCCAGAACAAAGATGACAATCCTTCATAGAGAGAGCAGAAGCATATCGCAAAGAGCGGAAGCGATTCCATAAATGCCCTGTGGCCGAACGAACCGCCATAGAACCAGCTATGCCACGAGGATATGACGTAAATATTTAACGGCAAAAAAAGTAAGGTAGGTGTTAGGAATTCGCGGGCGCCTTTCCGTAGATAATACAAACCGGGAATGGCCAGCAGCAGAATGGGAGACCAGAAAAAAAGCCCCTTGCGAACGCTGAACAACACATTGAAAATCTCGGGATGTGCAAAATTGAAATATTCGCCACGATATGAAAACACGACAAAATGGCCGGTAATGATTTTCCAGTACAGCAGTTGCAGGGAGATGACACAGGCACACGTCTGGGCGCTATACACCACTTTGGTTGCATGGCTCTTCCAGAAGGAAAGTCTGTCCGACAGAGCCTGCAAGGAATCAACATCGTAAAAGATGCCAAACAGCAGCCAAAGTCCGTTTGTGGGTCGCGTGATGACGATCAGGCCGGCTAATGCTCCTCCGAGTATGAAATATCGTGCGGAACCTTGTGAATAGATGCGTTGAATGATGTAAAGAAAAGCAGAGAAGAGAAAAAACGAGTACACATGGCTGAAGACGCTGTCATAGGTCGCATAGTGAAAGAGGTTTGTCCCGAATACCATTCCGCACATGGCAAGGAGGATAGTGTCTTGCCTGAACCGCCTTTCCAGCACTTTCCACAGTATGGCAATACCGGCGATTGCGTAGAACAATCCGGCGATTGCGGCAGCGTATTGAAAAAGCGGCGAAAAGCCATCGACGGGAATGCCGGCCACAAGCGCCGCAAAACAGGCGACGAAGAAAAATGGCATCATCAACAGTGCTGTGCCCATGGGGTATTTTATCAGGTAATATGAGGAATCATCCCACAGAGCGGGGCCGGAGTACTGCCACAGCGAGGGGGTCACGTCAGGAATATGTCCGTTGTTAAAGACCTCTGAAATGCTCTGCAGGCTCAGGTCGTGATATATGAATGTTGCCGGAAGGTAGAGATAATAACCGAGGCCGTCACTGCGTATTGGCGGAAAGTTCAGCCGCAGGGAATAAACCGCAATTATGCCGATGATTCCCAGAATGGCCACCGACAAGAGGAAGACCCCGCGCTGATTTTGCCGAACTGGCAGATCTGATGGCGTTGTCCTGTCCGTCATTGCTGCAAGGCCTTCATGGCGTGGTCCGGATCGAAGAGGTAGACACAGTAGCTCTCTTCGGTGGCAATCTCGGCGTTGCGACAGCCGATCAATTGCAGTTTGGGTTGCAACTCCGCGGGAGGCGGGAATTTTTTCATGACAAAGTCGTCGACGAGCACGACCGTCGGAGACCCGGATTTTGCTGCCATCTGTAATGGTTCGCCCCAGATGATCGAGTGCTGCATCCGGGCAGTATCCCAGACGACATACGAACCGTATCGGTCGCCGCAAGGATAGTACGCGGAGCGTTTGTTCAGGTAGCCGACCACGGGCATGCCGGAAACATCGAGATCGGCGATCAGCGGCAGTTTGTCGAGCCCCCGCTCACGGATCATGTCGGCTGTCGCCTTGGCCGCGGAGAAGGTGTACTTGTACTCGCCAGCGACCGCAATCAGTGCACCGGCAAGGTGCACGGCCAGGATCACCGGGAAAAGGAGTGCAACGGCCCTTTCCGAGCGCTGCGCCGCAACACCCAGCAGACCAGGCAGGGTGACCGGTTGCATGGTCCTGGCGAGCCACAAAGCGGTTCCACAGCAGACAAAAAGAAATCCGTGGTGCCGCAGGTAACCGACATGCTTCACGTAGAAGAAAGCCAGCAATCCCAAGCTGCCGCACAGGTAGTAGAAAAGCGCCAGCGGACGGCGCAACAGGGCCAACGAGACAGTGATAAGGAGAAGGGGAGCGCCGACCCAGGAAAAGTTGCGATACGGGGAAAATGCCGCGAGGAATTCGGTTTCCCAGAAGCCGGGACCGGTATTCGGCAACGGCAGATAGGCTGCGGTCATGTTCTTCAAAACCTTTACCAGTCTGACCGGATCGTAACTGAAGTGCCAACCCATGGCGTAACCGGAATCGTGCGGCGGAATCATCTGCCAGATTGCAAAGGCAATGCCTGCTGCCGCGATGCCGACTCCACACCAGCTTTGTGTGATTTTTGCCGGTAGAGGCCTGAGGGTTACGGCCTCGATAGCCAGCATGAGAAGGGCGGCAATGGCAAGAAGGCAGGCAAGCATACTGCTGTTCGCCGCCACCAGGAGCATGATGCCAAGCAACAATGGCCGTTCACGGCGGTAGGGAAAGAGTGTGCAGAATGCCACAAGGGCGAGGAGCCCAAGGGAGTAGTTGCGCGCGACTGAGCCGTACTCGTAAACGGGATAATATCCCATGGCAACGGCGATGCGTACCCATCGGGAGACTGGCGCGTTACGGGCGATCAGGAAGACGGCGCCGGTGGTGATCCCCAGGTTCAGCCACTGGATCGATTCGGGATTGGTGGTGAAAACGGTGAGGGGCCAGATCAGAATATACCAGAGTGAGGGGTGGCCGTCGTAACGGATATTATGGAAGATGTCAAACAGGGAATGACTGTCTCTAGCGATGAGCCAGGGCCCCATTTCATCTCGCCACATCTCGTGGTGAAATGTCGCGAATCCTGCATACAGCAGGAATATTAAGGTCACTGAAAGTGCAAAAAGAGTTTCCCGACTCCGGAGGCGTCGTGGCGTTTTGATGTCAAGCCCATCTTGCAAGACAAATCCTCATATCAGTAAGTTTTTGGCTAAAGGGATAAAAAGAGCGTTATTTTGCCTTCTCCAATACGACAGTTGCGCCATTTACCTCCAGCTCCAACGTGTTTCCTGCCAATTTGCCGAAGTATTCCGCCTTGTCTTCGTTAATCTTAATCTTGCCGTCCTTCGAGATTGTCCATTTAAACGGTAATTTATTCATTTCTGCTGCTATCTTACCGGCATGACCTGGAACAACCGTTGACGTGAATCCTGTATTATCTTTATTGAATTCTGCAACAAAGCCCTGAACTGTCGGGCTTTTCCATTTGCCGATGAGCCTTGTTTCCGGTTTGCTGCATCCGATTGCAATCAGCATAAAAATCGTAATCAGGCATAGTGATCTTTTCATGGGTGTCTCCTTAAAATATTTTCAGGTCCCTCTGGGAACCTCAAATGAGGAACTAGTAGTTTAATATGACACGAAACATTGATATTTCCCTAAACTACTTTATTTCCATTTCATTTTAAACTAAAATTTTGCGTCCCTCTATTTTGATGCCAACTGAAATAGCGAAGATTTAATGGTTGAGTTTCAGGTACCTTCCGTGCTGGCGAAGATAAACTTCTTTCTTGTCCTGACAGCGTAAGCGAGCTAGTTTATACAGTTGAAGGGGTAAAATCATGAATGCGGCATTATCACAGTGATGTGAATTGACAGTTATCCCTGTTTGGACTAGCGGCTGTCGTTCGGTATATCTCAAATCTCAAAGCTCTATCCTTCACGACGGATATGCTGGTAATGACGGAATAAGGTGAATGTATGAAAATCCTCTTCATTGCCGGGCGTGAACCGGCTTACGTCAGAAATGCGATGCTGTTGAAATGCCTGGAGAAGAGCGGTCATGACATAATCGATTGTACCGACTCGTCAGCAACCTATCCCGCCCGCTTTCTGAAGGTCATCCTGAAATTCCTCGCTCAAAAAAACTTCGATTGTGTATGTGTCGGCTTTCTCGGGCAGCCGCTCGTTCCAATCATCAGGAAACTCACCAGTAAGCCGGTTATCTTCGACGCTTTCCTCTCCACCTATGACACCATGTGTTTTGACAGGAGAAGGTTCACTCCGGATTCTCTGGCGGGGAAATTTTTCTTCTGGCTTGACCGGTATTCCTGCACGCAGGCAAACAGGATACTACTGGATACCGATGCGCACATCGAATATTTCACGAAAACCTTCGGCTTGCCGGGCACTACGTTTAACCGGGTGTTTGTCGGGGCCGATGAGTCTCTTTTTTATCCCCGGGAAGTGAAGAGGGAGGATACTAAATTCAGGGTATTTTACTATTCTTCTTTCCTGCCGCTGCACGGTACGGAGTACATCGTTCAAGCAGCCGGAAGATTGCGTGAACAGAAAGAGATTGAGTTTGTCGTGGTCGGCAAGGGTATGATGCATAGCAAGGTGCTAAGCCTGGCACAGAGTTTGGGTGTGGACAACATCCGGTTCATCGACTGGATACCTTATGAGCAGTTACCGCTGGAAATTTCGCGAGCTGATGTCTGCCTGGGTGGACACTTCTCGGATATCGACAAGGCAAAACGGGTCATTGCTGGTAAGACATTTCAGTTTATTGCCATGAAAAAGCCGGTGATTGTTGGGGATTGCCCGGGAAACCGTGAGATTTTCATCGACAGACAGAATGCTGTCATGGTCAGAATGGCTGATGCTGTTTCTTTGGCCGATGCAATCCTGGAACTGAGTGACAATGCGGCCTTGAGAGAGAAGATTGCTGAAGAGGGTTATAAGGTTTTTATAAAGAAATGTAACACTGCTGCAATTGGAAGGGCACTTGCGGGGATATTCAACAACTCGACCTCATGAACAGAGAGCTCATAAGAAGATACACCTTCGGGCGCATCTGTACAACTCGGCAATGCTCACGAATGACTTGGAAACAACCGCTTCAACTCTTGGCAACGTACCATTATTTTGTACCGGTCATGATTTCGAGGCGGCTCTTGAAGAGCTTGCGGAAATTATCCCGGTTCAGTAATTTCAGGTCGTTGAGGTTGAATCCTCGATTTAGCCTGATAGATGAAACAACGGTGCATATGATAGCAGCTGCCGTGACCACGAGTTTTGACCTGGATAGAAAATGAGGCAACCAAGCTTTGGAAGTGGTGCGGCACAAGGTAAATATCCTTGTCAGAGGAGCCCAGCCATAATGCCTGCTCGCAACCACCAGACCCTCTAAGCAGTTATTGATGAGCGTCTGATCACTGATGGTCTTGGATGCCTCATGGAGTCGGTACGTTGACATAACCCGGGTGAGATAGCGACAGGGGAAGCTCCTGCCGATCCTTATCCAGAGATCGTAATCCATGGCAAACTGAAGCGTTGCGTTCAAGCCTCCAACCGTTTCGAATGCCTCCCTTGTGAAGAATGTCGAGGGTTGGCAGATGAAATTGAACCAGGCGAGCTTGTCGAATACGAATTCTTCGGTCCGGTACCTGCCGATGATGGCGCCGGCTTGATCGCAGTAAACTCCATCGCCGTAAAGTAGCCCGGTATTGGGGGCTTCGAGGAAGTGGTCCGCTACGGCCTGCAATGCCCCCGGTTGGTAGGTGTCGTCGGAGTTGAGCCAAGCAAATATATCGCCGGAAGCCAGCCGGAAGCCTTTCATCAGGGCATCCGTCTGCCCCTTGTCCTTCTCACTGAACCAGCGATAGGTTATCCCGTGGCAGACTATCGGCCATTCCCCCCGTTGCAGCAGTCCTTCATAATACCTGATGATGTCGACGGAGTTGTCTTTAGAGCCGCCATCCATGATGAGGTAGTCGATGACGAACTCACCTGCCTGGCTGAGGACGCTTTCTATCGTCTCCGCCAGGAATTCTCCCTGGTTGTAAGAGGGGGTGACGATTGAAATTTGGGTTGAAGATTCCATATTACCAATCCGCCCGGCATCCCGAGTTTTCAACTGTACGTTCAATGATGGACTGAAACCGTTCATTGAATTGTTTCCTACCCCATCCCTCTGCCCGCTTTTTCCCCCGTTCAATTAACCTGGCGCACAGTGCATCGTCGAACCATAACTTCCTGATGCATTCGGCAATTTCCGCTGAGGACTCCGGATTGAACAGCAGGGCGGCATCCCCAACCTGCCCGGGCATCCCATAAATGCCGGAAATCGCCACAGGACAACCTGCAACGAATGCTTCCAGAGGGGGAATATTTGTCGGACCGTAGAAGGTCGGCATGACGAGGGCGCGGGAGCGGCGGTAAAGCTCGGGCATATCCTCATCGGGGACATAGCCGAGAAAGACAACATCATCGGCAAGTTCGGACTCACGCACCAGCCTCACAACGGAGTCGTAGGCGTTTTGTGGCGCTCCGGCCAATACCAGTCTCAGGTCCGGAATGTCCTCCTTGAGGAGGTTTACGGCCTCAAGGAGCCGCTTATGGTTTTTATGTTCCCAGAATTGCGCCGGATAGAAGAGAAATTTCGGCGGCAGGCAATAGCGCGAGTCGAAACCCGGCGGCGTATTTGCGGAATGGATGTAATCGGGGGCAATGTAGGGTAGGACATGAATCCGTTCAAGCGGCATATCGTAGCTTTCCTGGACGTGCCGGCATCCGATTTCAGAGTCTACCAGTACCCCCTTCGCCCAGCGGCAGATGTTGGCGTAATTGCGCTCGCGGTCTGAATGCTCACTGCTGGACGCTGATTCGGGGAACCGCTGTTCGTAAAGGTGCATAAGGTCATGGATACTGACAAGGGACGGCACGGCAATCTGAAAGCTTTTGGCTGTTGGCGAGGGGAATATCCAGAGGTCACACTTCTCTTTCAGGAGCGCCTTGGCGATAGGATGAAAAAACGGGCAGAGCGTCCGCAAGATAGCAATCGGCAGCCCTATCCGGGTCCACCCCAAGCTGAAAGCCCGGCCCCAAAAACCGGGCCGCACAAAAACTTTTCGCAGGTCATGGGGGGCAAGATATTTTTGCCAGGTATCAGAGGTGTAGCCCAATACAACTGAAAAACGGTCAGAGGGAAGAGCTGCCACGGCATCGATCATGATCTGGTTGTACTGAAAGGTTCCTCCGTCACTCGGATCAAAATCGAGAAAAAGGCCGATCTTTTTTTTCATCCCCGCACCACGAAACAGACGCCCCAGGTATCAAATCCCGGTTGTTTGCCGGTCAGCCACTCGGCGCTTTCAATAATGTTCAAACCCATTTCCGCCGAAAAAAGCTCGATTTCGGAAAGGAACAGATAACGCATCCGGTGCGTTTCCCGCAATTCTTCCACCATATCACTTGCCTTGTCCCGGATAAAGACCTGGTAATTGACATCCACCAGGTTGCCGTTGGGGTGCATAACAGGCTCGGCGATGCGAGTCACCGAAATCACCTCGTCCTCCAGGCGCTTGACCCGCACGGTCGGCCGGTCGGTCAGCACTGCCGGGCCGTACCAGCAATCGAAAATGAAAACTCCTCCCGGCTTCAAGTGGGCTCTGGCCGTGGCAAAGGCCGCTTGCAGATCGGCAGTGGTGACCTGGTAGCTCATGACATGGAAGAGGGATATAACCACATCGAACGTTGAGCTGAGCCGCACGGTGCGTATGTCACCTTGCAAGAAATTCAGGGATGGGGACTGCGGGTTGAGAGATGAGCGCTGTGAGCTTGCAACAGCGAGCATCGCCTCCGATTGATCGACGCCGGTCACCTCGTAACCCACCTGTGTCAGCAGCAAGTCGTGCCGCCCGGTGCCGCAACCAAGGTCAAGAATGCTTTTTGCCCCGGCCTGATGTTTCCTGATCAGGCTATGTACATATTCCGCTTCTCTCGGATAGTCTTTGTCTTTGTAAAGAAGGTTGTAATAGCGCGAATAAGCACCGAATATGGACATGGAGAGTTCCGTTTTCTAGTTGAGAGATTGATAGCTGAGAGCTACTCATCCATCATCAGTTTTTTAACTGCCATTGCCACCTCTTCCATCTGTTCATCGGTCAGCGCCATGCCGCTCGGAATGTAAAATCCGCGCCTGGCCAGGCGCTCTGCTTCAGGGTAATGTTCACCTTCGAACAGCCCCCTCTTGCGGAAGAGCGGTTGCTCGTGCATCGGCCAGAAGAAGGGTCGGGTGCCGATCCCCATCCGGCCCAGGCGAAGCATGGCTTCTTCGGCATCGAACGGTACCTCGTCCTTCAGTACCATCCCATAAACCCAGTAGATGTTCTCTGCGTAACCGGTTCGGGGAGGCATCAACTCCAGGCCATCAATCCCCGTCAGCAGTCCGGTGTATCTTCCTCCCATGCGCCGTTTGCGGGTGAGGAACTCATCAAGCCGCTCCAACTGGGCAACCCCCAGGGCAGCCTGCATATTAGTCATCCGGAAGTTGTAGCCCAGCTCTTCGTGCACAAACCTCTTCTTAGCCTGAAAGCAGAGGTTACGCAGCGATCGGCAGCGCTCAGCCAGGTGGTCGTTGTCAGTCAGCACCATTCCCCCCTCGCCGGTGGTGATGTGTTTGTTGGGGTAAAAGCTGAAGGTGCTGAGGTCGCCGAAGCTGCCGCAGGGACGGCCACGATAGGTCTGGCCATGCATCTCGGCGGCGTCCTCGAGTATTTTTAATCCGTACCGTTCGGCCAGCTCAATAACCGGGTTCATATCCACGGGGAGTCCGTAAATATGAACAACCATGATCGCTTTCAGTTTATTGTTCTTCTTGATCTCAATCTCATGTGTAATCTTTTCTTTAAGCTTGCCGACATCCATGTTCCAGGTAACCGGGTCGCTGTCCACCAGCACCGGCACGCAGCCACAACGCACAATCGCCGCGGCACAGGAGATGATGGTAAAGGCCGGCATGACGACTTGATCCCCCGGCGCAAGGTCAAGTGCTGCCACTGCCGCTTCAAGTGCCGCTGTACCGTTGCAGACCGCAATGGCATGCCGTCGCCCGACGGCAGCAGCCATTAGCTCCTCAAAGCGTTGCACAAACGGCCCTTCTGACGAAATCCAGCCGGTATCAATGCATTCGTTCAGGTACTTCTTTTCGTTGCCGTTTAACAATGGCTCATTGACCGGTATCATTTCTCACCCTTCAACAGCATCTTATCCACCGCTTCAAACCGGGTTTTGTCCTGGTCTCCTGCATACGGACCCTGTTTGACCTCGATCATTTCCACTTCTTCCATGACTTCGAAGCCGTGGCCGCCGGTGGCGAGCAGGATGGTGTCCCCTCCCTCCAAAACACGACTCTCCAGATACTTTCGGTTGTCGTCATAGAAGTCCACCCGCAGCTTGCCTTTCCTTATGAATAGTACCTCTTGGGTAAACTTCACCTCCCGTGGTACCGGATTATGAAGGTGAGGAGGGATTTCCTTGCCCGCCGGGTGGCGCATATAGGCAAGTTGCTGTGACAGGTTGTCTGGGGTGAAAAAGTGAATGCCCGGCTCGCTGAACCGGTGCGAGATGATAATGGCAAGAAGTTGATCGTTATTCTTGATGGTATCGATCATGTCCTTATTCCCCTTTACCAGAATTTTGGATAGAGCATTGCCTTGGTGAGCATGCTACCAGTTTTGAACAATGGCTTGAAGAGAAAACAACTGCCGTGAGCCACAGCCCAGTAAGCGACAAGCGATGCAATTACCGCACCCATGCCGCCAAAGCGGGGAATCAAGATCAGGTTGAGCGTAATGTTGAGTGCACAGCCGAGCAGATCGGCAATGAAATGAATTCGTGTCCAGTTCATGACCGTCAAATAGGAACTACGTGCCACAGAAAGGTTTATGAACAGTCCAGCCCAGATCAAACCTGTCAGCATCGGCCCGGCTTTGGCATAGGCAGCTCCAAACAGGAAAGGCACGATCCAGTTTGCCACAATGCTCACGGGTAAGGCAATGGCGTAGCCGAGAAATGCCATCAGATTATAATATTTCTGCAGGCGGTCATGAAAAAGCGTTTCGTCACTTTCCCGCGCTTCAACGACACTGGGAAACAGGGACGAAGTGACCGCCATCGGGATGAACAACCAGGTTTCAGCCAGAAGTACCGCGGCTGAATAAATTCCCACCTCTGTGTTTCCGGCAATTTCTCCTAGTATGACCTGGTCTATTCGCATATAGGCGAGCATGACAATATCGGTGAGCATGAGCGGCCAACAGTCCCGGAGCAAAACTTTTGCCATTGCCCATGTTGCTCGCCAGGTTTTGATAAAGTGGCCTTGAAACCGGTAAGCGGCCACTAACCCCGCAGAACCGAGAACAATCTCTGCAAGCCCGGCCCATGCAAATGCGACGAGCGGCGCTTCGAACCAGATGAGCGTAATCTTGGCCGCGGAAACGATCAGGAAAGCAACGCTTTTTACGAGCACGCTGTATTTGGACTGGACCTGCGATTGGAACCAGAAGTTAATGGTTCCGAAAGCTTGAAATACAATGCCTAGTGCGACAATCGCCACCAGCAGCCTGGTGAGGTGGTCGGCCGGCCGGACAATGAAAATTGCTGCCAGGGTCAACCCTAAGGTAATCGCGCCTGCGGCCAGTTTCAGCATAAACGCGGTGCCAAGAGTCTCGTCCCGGCAGGACGGGTCCCGGACGATGTTGCGGACCACTACCCAGTCAAGACCCATGGCTGCGATCGAAGAAAAAACAAAGACAAACGCTGTGGCGTAGCTGAGTAGACCGAACTGTTCCGGTCCGAGGTAGCGCGTCACCCAGATGTTAACGAGGAGCCCTACTCCCATCCGCAGAAGGTTATTGGCAAAGAGCCACCCTGTATTGCCGACTACCTGCTGAAGCGCAGGGCGTCCTTCCAGTCTCTGCCGGATAAAGACAGGCAGGTATCGCGTCCAGGCAGCAGTCATCAGTGAGTTGTCTCTTCCAGCACTTCCAGATAGCGACTCCTGATGTGGTCTAGACGGTATTTAGGCGCCAGTTCTTGCGCCATCCGGGGGTTTTTAAGCTCGGCGACAATGGCGTCGGCCAAGGCTCTGCAGTCACCGTAGGGAACGAGGGAGCCATAATCCCCGCTCGTAATGGTTGACCGAATACCGTCCACATCGGTTCCGACAACCCTGGTCCCTGCCGCGATCGCCTCTATCACCGTAATGCCGAACCCCTCGAAAATGGAAGGGACCACCACGCACTGGGCCTTATTGTATAAGGCGTTAAGCTTGTCATCCGGAACGAATCCGAGGAATGTGACATTGCGCTTCAGATTCAAGCGGTTGACCAATGATTTCATCTTGTCCAGATGCGACCCGTTTCCGCCCACAAGCAGGAGAGCATCAGGAATCTGCTGCACGACAAGAGGCATGCTCCTGATGAGAAAATCCACCCCCTTGCGTGTATCAATGCGGCCAATATAAAAGATACTGTTGAATCGTTTTTCCTGATTTGTGCAGTGAAATTTGTGGTAGTCGACTGCGCAGGGGATGAGAGTAATTTTCTCTTCCGGAATATCATAGCGCTCAACAAGCACACGAGTTGTATCTTCACTGTTAGATATAATTTTATCAGCCCGCAGGTAGGTTAATTTCTCAAAAGGATAGAAAATACGCTTCCAGAACTGCGACGTAATGTAGGTATAATGCTGCCAGTAGGTGTGATGACAGGTAATGATCACCGGTATATCAATTCGTCTGAAGAACAAAACACCGCCTGCCCCAGAGTGAATATTCAGTTTGCTGAGTTTATGTTCTGCAATTATTCGGTGGACGTTGCAATGCAGCCAGATCGCCACTCCAACATGTTTGAACGGGCGTATAAACCGGGAAAATATACGGATGTGACCGGGCAATGAGTTGTCGGCAGGGGAAAAAAAGAGCATATCCTTGTCCTTCAATTCACCATACAGCATAAAGGTAAGCCTGCCGATACCGCCGATTAATGGGAAAAAATCATAGGTGATTACCCCTGTTGTCATTAAATTTCATCTCCGCTGATGATGTGATTCATAACCGGTAAGCTCCCCGCAAATCATTGTATCTTATCCAGAAGATATCCGTAAACATCCGAAAGAAGCCAGAACCCTCGTCAGAACACGGGGAGACGTTCTTCCTCATTGAATGCCGGATTATCAGGGACAGAAAAATAGTGTTCAAACCGAGCTCAGTATCCAAAGTATCAGGACTTGCGTTTATAGACGGCAAGATGTGGCCCCGAGCCGGAAGTGTGGCGTGCAGCTTCCGCGTCCCAGAAATAGCGTGTTTCTGAATCGTGCAGTTCAATAACCCCAACCTGATCGTAGTGTTCTTTTGCATACTTTTCAAACCAGTCGAAAATGATTCGTGGTGAAGATGGCCCTACCAGCCACGAGAATTGGATTTTGGTGAAGACACAGTATTTCGGTTTTGATTGTTCTAATTCGCGGATCAATTCCAGCTGCATTCTCTCGGCATGCGGTTGGTCTTCCATCAGGCTGTACATGTAAATATAGCCGGTTGCCGATAGTCTCCTGGCGTAGAAATAAATCTCCGGTTCGGAGCCAAGTACCGCAATCCGGTCGGTGCCGGAGGTATGATCCTTTATGTAGCGGCCAATTTCGATCGCTGCGGGAAAGGGGGTTGTGCCATATGTTGCAGCACTTGCTTCCAGGGGGGTGAGCTTGAAAAAGTACGATCGTTCCTGGTAGAGACCATACCCGATTGCTGCCATGACCAGGAGTGTGGGAATCAGGCGGCCCAGCCATTTTTTGCTGCTCGTTCCCGGAGCGATCATGTCCCCGATTGCGACGCATGAGGCGCCAACCAGTAAAGCAATTACCGGCAGGATAAGAATAAAATAGTGCCACCGGAAATAATACCCCGAACAGACCGCAAGGGACGAGAAGAACAGCAGTCCCGCGAGAAATTGCCTGTTTGTGCACCGCCCCCGGTTTGCCAAGAGGGAAAATGCCCCTGCGCTTGCCAGAATCCAGAGTGGAAGATGGGGTTTCACAATGAGAGGAAAGGTGCGGCCCAATACGGTCAGTCCTTGGGCGATTGTCTGGCCGGAGGCGTATTCCCGGACATAGGTGACGGTCCAGAACCAGAATGTGTCAAAAGCGCCCGCGTTGAGCACCCAGAGGACGATGAGTGTATAAGGTACGACGACACCAAGAAGAAACAGGGCGATTTCCGTTATCAATGTTTTTCTGCCGGAGGCGTGCGCGTGATAACCGCTCGATAATAGATGAAACAATGCACAGACAATCAGAAGAGCCGCAGGCTGTTTCATGGTGAATGCCAGGCCGAAACAGAACCCGCTCAGGAACAGCAGCAGTGTGCGGGCTCTCTTGCTAGGACGTAGCAGCAAGATGAAGCCAGCCAATGCAAATAAAACGACGAAATGGGTCGCATGGGCAAAAATGCCGTACACGAATTCACTGAGGGATAAAACAGCGTAGCTTGCAGCTGCGGGGAAAGCCGCATTCCGGTCAAACAGCCTCAAAGCCAGCAGATATACCAGCAATATGCATATCCCGTTGACGAGCAAAAGTCCCAGATGAATTCCGAAAGGTGTCTGGCCGAACAGCCCCATGAACAGAGCGTACATAACACTGACACCGGGGAGTTTCATGGAATAGGCGTGTACGTAGGGAGGTATGCCATTCAGCAGTAGTTGCCCCATGTAGGCGTACTCGCCTTCATCCCGTTCCAGAGGGACCTGGAGCAGGCGTATGCGGACATAGGCGACAACTGCCAGGACCAGGGCTAGCAGGGTATACTGCAGGTATGACACCAGCTTTCCGGATTCCGTGTTGTCTACTTTCATATCGTATGCCTTACTGAATGTGGGGAGTGCTCAGCTCACGTAACCGATTGGCTATCAGTTAGGTGGCCAGTAGCTCCACGCGGGGGTGATGCGGGTCAAAAACAAAGGAAAATCTGACACTATAAAGGTGAAAGCGGCCAGCCCGAAAATAGCCAACCTCGCACTCCTGCCCTTAAAAAGCCGCATAAGGTAAAGGCTCGCAAGTATGTAAATCGGGCCGATTACGGGAAAAATGTAACGTCCCTGCAGCGCAACGAACGGTGCGCCGTTATCGAGGTAATTCTGATAATTGACCCTGTACATGAGAAAAGCCGTGTAAAAACCTGCAATCACCAACAGGCAGGTGGGAAGCCCTTCGACCTCCTCTGGACGCCATCTGATCAGAAAAGCAAGCAGTGTCAGCGCGGCCAGAAACGCAACAGGCGCAATCGTTGGCCAATAGTTGACTATTTGGAGGTGGGCAAAAATACCGAAGATGCCGGCTGCCATGCGTTCTATCCACATAGGTATGTATTCCGGCAGGCCCATTCGGTGAATTTCGCCGTTCTTGAATTTCGCATAGTTCTCGATCATGAAGGCCGTATCGGCCCGGTCGCCTGGGTGGTTGATCAGCGAGGTCATTTCCAGTGCCTGCTCTTTGGTAACGCGCCCTTCCTTGAACAGCTTGAAAACATGGCCGCGCGCGGCGAGCCGATACTGAAGCGCACTTTCCAAGGGAAGAACATCGGTAGGTTCGAGCGTAATAGTGCCGTGGTTGATGTAATTGCCGAGATAAAGCTGACTGTTCAACCCCAGTCCAAGCAGCAGTACCAGAGCGACGATAATGCTGCGCCCTCTGGCATCACGGAAACAGGTCTTGAACGCTGAAAGGAGCCCGGCAAGATTCCTGATCTCGTGGACGATCAGCACACCGTTCAGAACCAGCGCCAAGGGGAGGAAAGTGATTTTAGTAAGACAGCCGGCAAGCTGGCAGATAAGCGAAACGGCCAGCAGGGCGGCGGAGCGGTTTTTGTAGAAAGCCAGCAGATAATATACGGACATGGCCGCCAGAAGGTTGGCGAGGTTGTCATACGAGACGAAC
Organism: Geobacter sp.; assembly: GCA_003574885.1. GTDB lineage: Bacteria > Desulfobacterota > Desulfuromonadia > Geobacterales > Geobacteraceae > Geomobilimonas. The sequence goes on along the minus strand of PJFC01000010.1, from coordinate 38,822 downwards.
GCCGAGAGAAAGGTCAGCATCATCGTATTGGTCACGGCTACCAGCAACAGAATCTGGGTGAGCCGGTCGTCCGTTATCAGTCGGAGAGTGCGCCAAACATAGAAGACAAAGGCAAAGGCGAGCGGAATGTTGAGCAGACGCAGAAATACCAAGTCGGAAAAACCGAGGAAATTAAGTGAAAGCAGTTTGCCCATGATCCAGTAATAGAGCCAGGGGATGTTGGTGATTAACCCATACTGAAAGGAGTCCGGGGAGTTCGCCGGCAGGAAGGGAACTCTCGAAAAAATCTTGCATATCCCCAAGTGGGTTGACTCATCTGGTGGGACAAATGGAGAGATGCATAGCGCCAGAAACAGGAGCCGCAGGCCAAAATAACCCATCAGAATTGTAACAGCCCATGTGAGATGACGGGACGAGGGGAATCTCCCATCAGGGGCCTCGTTGAAACACGATGTGCCTGATGTCGTTGAGTGTCCCTTGTCAGGCGCTCCTGAATACATAGACTCGATCCGGATCAACGGTTAAAGTAATAGGTTTTAAGCTTGTCGTTTCTCTTTTTTACCATCATCATTCTGCGCTGCTTTTCTGGATTGATATAGGAAACTATCCAATAATCCTTACCTTTTTCCTCAATTTTAAAATCCTTGAAAGCGGAAGAATAATTATTCTTGAGAGGGCTGAACGTTGTGATAATGGTCGTTACCATATCGTCTTTTATGGTGTTCCATTTTTCCGCGCCTTCTTTTTTAATTATTTCCTGTTCTGTAGTCCCATATTTCTGCGCCGCTGCATCAAAATCTATTATGTCTTTTAATGTCTTATCCCCAGTTGCCGCTTTTTTAATAAATTCCTTGCACACTGCAATAGCAGGATCATTTTTGTCAGAGCATGAAACTAATAACAAAGATGTCGCCAGACATAAACAAAGCACTACTACTCTTGATAGATACAGCATACTTCCTCCTTGGTTGTTTGATTACGTTCAATCTCTACCGGGGTGTTCCAGCTTTTTAACACGGTATTGCACATCTTCCATGAGCCGCCGGTTGACAGCCAGAAGGTCCGCCAAGAATGCTGTCAGCATGGTTTGAAATCCGATACCTAAAAGTATTGACGATAAAATCAACGACTGAACGTGTCCAGCGCTGTCACCTGTGAAGTAATAATATAAATATCTGATTCCCCCTGCCAGTCCCAGGCTGAACACGAATAAGCCCACCGACATGAAAAATCTGAAAGCTTTATAGACAACAAAAATTCTGACAATAGTAATAATAGATTTTTTTACGTACGAAGGGATGTTTTTCACCAGGCGTGAAGGGCGCAACTCCCCGTTTACCCCCACCGGAACTGATGTTATGGCAATATTCTTCTGCCCGGCCTGTATTATCGTCTCTAACGTATAGGTATAATCATTAAATACATTGATTCTTAGTGCTGCTTCCCGGCTCATCGCCCTGAAACCGCTCGGAGCGTCCGAAATAGTGGTTTTACTGACAAAACGCACCACAGCACTGCCAAGTTTCTGCAATACTTTTTTAAGGAAAGAAAATGATTCGATTTGATCAATCGATCTGATGCCGATGACAATATCGGATTTCCCGGCGAGAATAGGGGCAACCAGTGCCGGAATGTCTGCAGCCGCATACTGATTGTCCGCATCAGTGTTTACAATTACATCCGCTCCCAGTCGTATGCAGCTGTCCAGGCCCGCGAGGAAGGTCTTTGCGAGACCCTGGTTTTTGGCAAAGTTGACGATGTGGTCAACACCGCATTTTTTTGCGATTTCTACTGTGTCATCAGTGCTGCCGTCATTGATGACAAGCCATTCGATGCTGCTGAAGCCCGGTACTTCGCGTGGCAGTTCCTTCAGGGTGACAGGCAAAGCCTCAGCCTCGTTATAACAGGGTATTTGAATGATGAGCTTCATGGTTTCATTACTCTTGTCGGCTGTTGTGACGGCGGGAAACTGACAACATGGTATCTTTCTTCGAGTGACTTGTCGACCAGGAACGGGATCGGCCCAAAAGCGCTTGAGTAATATCCAGCGCCCGCATTGTAGTTCATTGTGGTCAAAAAACTCAATGGCGCAAATTCCATCACGTGCAAGGTGACACCTTGCGCCATGATTTCCGGAAAAGCATTGCTGCTATTTTCCGGCATCACCATGACATCACCCGGCTGGATTGTCGATTTTAGCCTGTCATACGCAATACCGCCATTCTGCTCCATGTAGTACTGGAAGCCCCAATGCCCCTGGAACCAGGGTGGTTCTGCCGAACCACCATACGTCCTGCCGATTTCCCTTGCTGCGTTGCGTGCCGTTTCCGCCAGGCTGTAGTCTGCCCACGTGACCAACATGCAAACAAGCCAGGCGCAGGATAACGGTATCACCATCTGCTTGAACCCCGGTTGCCAGAACTTCTCTTTATTGTTTTCAAGAAAACGCATGACGACGATACCCACGGCAGGAGCCATCGGGAGGATGCTCCTGCCGTTGACCGACCAGTTCACCATGGCAGCGAAGACAAAAGTTCCCATTACCCACAGGACAAGGAGCATGGTGTCGGGTGCTCTTCTTTGCCAGAGCTCGTGACCGGCAAGAACGAGGATGTTTACCCCTGCTGCCACGAAAATCGAGAGTTGCAGATAATACCCCCACCAGGGGGTCTCGGGGAGGTGGGAGAAATTGATTCTGCTGAGACCGAAGGCTGCCATCGGGATAAGAATAGTCGCGGCAAGTACTATGCGTTTGTTCCAGAGCAGTGGGACAAGGAACAGCGTGGATATGAGGCAACCCCCGGTAAAACTGAGACCGGTGACAAGGTTGGGAAAGATGGCGGCAATATCCAGGGCCTTTTCTTTGCTGGCATAACTGGCGGCATCCGACAGCAGTCCCCTGCCGTAGATAACGTAGGTCTCCCATTGATACAGGCAAAGGATAGCGATCGGGATCAGGAGAAATAGCGCCTGTTGTCTCCTCCCTTCACCGGCCACAAGTGTGTAGAGGAACAGGAGCGGGATCAGGCTTAATCCGAAGTATTTGGTAAGGCTGCAGAGCACAACCAGCATGGCTGCAATGAAAAGGTTCCGGCAACTGCCGTCTTTTGTGCCACGCACCCAGAAGTACACTGACCAGACATAGAAAGCGAGCATCATGGTGTCACACATAACCGTAGTGCTCGACAGGATGAAGACCGGATTCAAAATGCCGATGAGGGTCGCCATCAAGGGGTTTTTCGTGAACTCGCTGGCCAGAAAGTAGGTTCCCAGTACTGCGGCGACCGCTGGGAAAAGAAAAGCAAGATGCAGATGGAGTTCATTCCAGCCTGAAAACGCTGCCACCAGGGCGATGTAGTATGAAACGAGGGGCGGGTTTTTTATGATCCTTGCAGCGTCCATATCAGTGCCATACCAATTGATCCTGAAACCGTAAAAGTCCAGTGGATGCGATTGAATATGTTTGGCAACCCATATGAAGAGCGGTTCGTCGATGTTGAATGCCTTGGCGGCAAATGGTGCGAGGGAGATGATGGTTACCGAGACCAGGATGAGTAGTGGAAGAAAGCTGCGGGAGTTTTTCAGGCTTCTATCGTTCATGGATAGACTATGTAGCATTTGTTGCAGGAATTAGCAATAAGGGCTGAGTCGTGTTGAAACTGACTGGCAACGGCTCTCCCACTTTGCCGCTAATTGTATTGACGGCCTTTATTCTGGGGTGATAAATTCGGCCTGGTATTTTTCTGGCTTATTGACTCGTGCAGTGGAACGATTGCCGGCATGATGCAGGGTAACGCGCCAACATACAGAAGGTCAGGTTTACAAAGGATTCTGCGGTAATGACCGACTCACAAAAAACACTCCTCTGGCGATCTGCTTTTATCACTTTGCTCCTCGTCGTGGTCTATGGCAGTACCCTCACCAATCGCTTCGTATGGGACGACCTTGATGTAATTGTTAAAAACCGACTGCTGGAAAACTTCACCAATCTGCCAAAGCTGTTCCTTTACGAGGATAGAACGGGCGACGGTCTCACCGGTTATTACCGGCCTGTGACGTATATTTCCTTTATGCTCGATCGCTCCATTTGGGGCTTGAATCCCGTCGGCTTCAACATTACCAACCTGATCCTCCACATTGCCGTTGTGCTTCTTTTTTACAGAGTGGTGTTTGCGCTGTTCAAAAAGGAACGGATGGCATTTGTCGCTGCCTTGCTCTTTGCCCTGCATCCGATTGCCGCGGAAAGCGTGAATTTCCATGCCGGAGGAAGGAACACGCTGCTCAGCGCCTGTTTTGCGTTACTGGCATTGCTCCTGTATGTCAACAAGAGATGGCTCCCCGCAGTTATCAGTTTTACGGTGGCAATTTTCTCGAAAGAGTTTGCCCTGCTTCTGCCGCTCGTATTGATCGCCTATGACCGGTACATCGGCACGGAAAAGAGACGCTGGACAGCTTATCTCCCCTACCTTGCCTCAATTATCTGCTACCTTATCCTCAGGTCGTTTGCCGTCGCCCATGGCAATTTGCTCACAACTATTCAGCTTTCGGGCAATTTGTTATTGATCCCCAAAATTGTCGTCAGCTACGTGAAGAACATGCTCTTCCCTGTTGGCCTGAAAGTGATCTACGATATTTCTCCCGCCGTTTCTGTCTCTTCCTTCGCGTTGTATTCAGTACTGCTGCTGGTTGTTGTGAGCGTTGCAGTCTTATTCAGAAAAAAGAGGGAAATAGCATTTTCCGCCGGCTGGTTTTTTCTTTTTTTACTTCCTGTTACCGGCATAGTCCCTCTCGGGACTACCTTGATAGCGGACCGGTATGCCTATTTTTCTTTAATGGGATTCAGCCTGGTACTGGCCTATGTCATGTGTCTGGGAAATAAGCGGGTCATTGTAACAGGTACGGTGGTACTCTCTGTTTTTTATGCCGCAATTGACCTGCAGCGAAACGCCATCTGGAAAAATATGCCGTCACTTTACACGCAGATGACAGTCGATGCCCCGGAAAGGAGTATCGGCTTTACCAATCTCGGCATGTATTACTACGAAAATGGGGATCTGGCCAAGGCCGAGAAGTATCTGGAGGAATCCTGTTCAAAGAAGGGGATCGTTATTCGTGATGCGTACAACTATTTGTCGGCCGTTTACTGGGAAGGCAACAAGTTCGACAAGGCCCTGTCGGTTTTGAACAAACTGATGGCACTTGAGCCCGGCAATCCCCAATCGTATATTATGGCGAGCAGGATCTACGCGAGTATGGGGGATAAAGCCATGGCCCGAAAATACTACGACAAAGTTACGACAATGTTTCCGAACATCGAAGAGATGCTGAACGGCAGGGTCAGTGTGCTCTGCCGGGAAGGTGAAAAGCTGATGGCGGAAGGGCGAAACACCGAAGCGGAAAGAAAGTTCCAGGAAGCCCTGATGATGAAGCCGGACTCTGTTCCCGCCCTTATCGACAGGGGAAGCGTGGCCGCCGAGAGGGGTAACCTGGCGGGTGCCGTGGAGCTTTTCGGGAAAGCGATTGCCCTCGCCCCGCTCAATCCCCAGGCGCACTATAACCTGTCGATGGCGTACGAATTGATGGGAAAACCGGCTGAAGCGGCAACCGAAATGAAAAAGTACCGGGAACTGGATGCGTCTGCCAGGCAGTTCAACCGATGATGTCAACCAACTTCACGAAATTAAAGCCGCATCTGGTCCCGGCCATCGTCCTGACTCTCCTGACGTTAGTGGTTTACGGACAGACCCTGAGTTTTGATTTTCTCTCCAACTGGGATGATTATCAGTATGTAACGAGCAACCCCGATATCCGCGGCTTTTCCGCGATCAACCTGATTCATGTTTTCTCTTCATCGTATGTCGGGAACTACGCGCCGATACATCTGCTCTCCTACATGTTCGACTATCAACTGGCGGGGCTGAATCCGGCCTGGTTCCACGGAGTCAATGTTGGGTTCCATACCGTTAACGGGCTGCTGTTCTATCTGCTGGTCTACCGGATAACGGGGAAACCGGTCTGGGCTTTCGTGTCCGCCGCCGTGTTCCTCCTGCACCCGGTTCAGGTCGAGTCGGTTGCATGGATTTCCCAGCGCAAGAACCTCCTGGCCATGTTTTTCTCGCTCTGCTCGTTTCTCGCCTATCTCTCGTATCGGCAACGAACCGGCGAGGGACGGACCCGTGCCTATATCCTCTCCGTACTTTGTCTGCTGCTTTCGCTCTTTGCCAAGTCGATCGCCGTCATCATGCCTTTTGTCTTTCTACTCCATGATATCTCCCTGGAAAAGCCTCGGCGCAGAAAAGGGGTATTTGTCGACAAGATCCCGTATATTGTGGCCGTAGCAGTTGCCTCAGTCATTACCATGTCAACCCAGTCGGCCGGCGGAGGGAGTGTTGACCTCTTTGAAGGAAACATCGCCGCCAAATTCCTGACGATGCTTACCGTGTTGACTCGCTACGTACAGATTCTGCTCTGGCCCGCAAACGAAAATTTGAATGCAGTCTACATATTTTTCATAAAAAATCGCTTCGATGGCGAAGTGGTCGTGGCACTCCTGCTTGTTGCGACCCTTTGTCTCGCCGGTATCTATCTCTGGCGTCGTGACCGGTGGCTGTTTTTCGGTTTTGCCCTGTTTTTTCTCGGGCTGATACCCGTTGCCCAGATTGTTCCGCTCTCAACCCTGATGAATGACCGCTACCTGTACTTCCCCATGCTGGGCGCCGCCTGGATGGCCGGCGGGTTACTGTCCCGCTGCCGCGACAGGTTCTTTCCCGAACGGACAAATGCGGCACTGGTAGCCATTACCTGCCTGCTTGTCCCCTATCTGCTGCTCTCTTACCAGCGGGCGCAGGTCTGGCAGAACGCCATCGCTCTCTGGAGCGATGTGGTGAAAAAGCTCCCCATGCTCAAGGATCAGCGCGCTACCCTTGCTGCTGCATATATCTATGACGGCAAAAAGAAGGAAGCCCTTGCCACCTATGAAAAACTCTTTGCCCTGAAAAGGGAGTTTGCCGATCCGCAGGTGGAACGGAAGGCACTTCTGGAAGCGGCAAATCTCTACATGGACGAGGGATCGCTCGAAAAGGCTTCCCCTCTGCTGCTGACTCTTACGAGGAAGTTTCCCGAGTATCCTCGGGGGTTCCTCACCCTGGGGCGCTATCACGTTCTTGCCAGAAATCTGCCGGAAGCAGAAAAGGCGTATCACAAGGCATTCCTTCTGGAGCCCGCTTCCGCAAATGCACTTTTTTCGCTGGGAAACATCTGTCTCGAAACGGGAAGAGTTGCCGAAGCACGGGCATGGTACCGCAAGTGTTACGAAAATGGCGGTAACAGCCCCGATCTTCAGTACAGTCTGGCCCGTGTTGAAGCGCTCGAGAAGAATGACGAGGCGGCCCTTGCGTATCTTGCAGAGGCCCTCAAACTGGGTTATCGCAACCTGGACGCAATTAACAGTTCTCCGGAGTTTGCTCCCCTCCGGAGGCGTCCCTCTTTCAAAGAGCTGATTGACGGTTATACTGCTCGTCCCTGATACGAACTCTAATTCAGTAGTCTCAATTGTATCCCGGCGAGGGGTACCTTTCATGTGAAAGGATTTGCCGATGTTGCTGCAAGCGGTAATCTGGATGAACCTGGCCCTGCTCTTCTATACGTGGGCGGTTTTTAGCGGGCGGAAGCAGGGGTTGCACCGGAAGCACCTGGTCATCTTCGGTATCGGCCTGATGTGCGACTATCTTGGGACACACCAGATGAACCTGTTTGCCGTTACTTTTGGCAAGGCGCCCGAATGGCATAACATCACCGGCATTGCCTCGCTGGCCGGGATGGCCTTCCATTTTTTGCTGGCGCTGATTGCCTCGCTGGCCAACCGGGCCGAGGCGGTAAACCGCGTCTTCCACCGGGTCAGTCTGACTATCTACACGTGCTGGTTGGTCGCTTTTTTCAGCGGCGCCATTTCGGGCATGATGCGCATGACGCATTGAGAGAGGTGCAAGGAAGCGGCATGCTCGATTGATCCGTGGATTGCTTCCTTATTTTGTGGCGATGTTCAGTGAAACGGCTGGGTTTTATCATCGTAACATGTTAATCTGGCAGCATAGAATCATTTTGGATCGTACCGCTGACAGGACAGGGAGAATTGTATTAAACCGGAAGCCAACCCCAGTAAAATCCTGTTTGTGACCCCCCCCTACCATAGTGGCGTGGATGAAATTGCCGGTCGCTGGGTTCCCCTCGGTTTGGTCTACCTTGCCGGTGCCGCCCGTCTGGCAGGCCTGGATGCAGAGATCTACGATGCCATGGCCAAGGGTCATGCATACCCCGCGATCGAGCAGCGTTTGCGCGAATCCATGGCGGCTTGCGTTGCATCAACCGCGATCACCGCTACCATCAATGACGCCGTCAAGATCCTTGAACTGGCCAAAAAAGTCAACCCGGCTACCGTAACCATCCTGGGGGGCGTGCATCCCTCCTTCATGTATGAGGAGGTGCTTGCAAGCTCTGCTGCCGTAGATTACATCGTCATCGGCGAAGGGGAAGCCACACTCCGGCATTTGCTGGAGGTGCTTGAGGCTGGTGACGACCCGGCCACGGTTGCCGGAATTGCCTTCCTGCGCGAGGGTGCGGTCGTCAGGACCGACAGGCGCACGTATGTTGAGACCATTGACGATCTTCCGGCTGCGTGGGACCTTCTCGACTGGCGGGACTATTACAGTCTGGTGATCCCCGATTCACGCCTAGGTGCGATCAGCACCTCCCGCGGCTGTGAGCATGACTGCACATTCTGCTCCCAGCAGAGCTTCTGGGAGAAATCCTGGCGCGCCCGGGACCCTCGGAATGTGGCCGACGAGCTGGAATATCTGTACACAACGTACCGCGTCAACGTCTTCATGATTACCGATGAACATCCCACCAGGAGCCGGGAGCGCTGGGAAGCCCTGCTCGATGCGGTCATTGCCAGGGATATCCCGGTTTATCTTTTGATGGAGACCAGGTGCCCGGACATCATCCGGGACAGGGACATCCTCTGGAAGTACCGCAAGGCCGGCGTCATCTACATATCGACCGGGATTGAGACAGCCGACCAGGCCGCCCTCGATGCAATGAAAAAAGGGATGGATTTAGGAGAAGTCAAGCAGATCTTTGATCTTCTCCGCGAGCAGGAGATCGTGTCCGAAGCGTCGTTTATGGTAGGCTTTCCCGACGAGACTACTGAGAGCATAAAGAAAACCATGCACCTGGCCCAGCAGTACAACCCGGACATCGCAAACTTTTTCACGTTCACCCCCTGGCCGTATGCAGAGGGGTATAAAAAGCTGATCCCCCTTATTCGGGTCCACGATTATGCAAAATACAACATGGTTGATCCTGTCATTGAGCCACACAACATGAGCATTCTGCAGATTGAGGTTGCGATAGCGGACGGCTACCGCAATTTTTACATGGGCAAGATAGTGGACTACATGACCATGAAGGCCGGCTTCAAGCGTGACTATCTGATGCGCATTACCAAGCTGTTTATGGGCAGCCGCTTTGTCATGAAGAAGCTGGGAATCGGCATGCTTGGCAAGATCCCGGCAACCATTGATGCATTGAAAATGAAATCCAAGGGATGACAGGGCGGAATTCACCTATGGACCCACGGCTACTTGCAGAAAAAATTGCCTCCGGGCAGCCACCGGCAGTGATCGATGTCCGCACGGGATTTGAATTCAAGGCTGGCCATATCCCCGGTGCGATTAACGCACCGGTCTGGAAAATACTGCTGAGGCTTGTGTCGCTTCCGCAGGATAAAGATGCCGAACTTGTCGTGCTGTGCGAACTTGGTCCTCGTGCCATGATGGGCAAGGCGTTGCTCGGTGTACTCGGTTTCCGCAATGTCACCCTTCTTACGGGCCACATGGCTGCCTGGCGGCGTTCTGGCTTTCCCACTGTTCATTAATTCGGAGAAATGAATGTCTCAGCCCACTGGCAACCAGGGAACGGTGTTGATCGTAGAAGACGACCGCAATACCGCCGCACTGGTTGCTACATATCTCGAGCGGGAGGGGTTCTCGACGGTGGTTGTCCACGACGGCGGGGAGGCGCTCCGGGCCGCAGACGATTGCAATCCCGTTTTCGTCATCCTCGACGTCATGCTGCCGAACGTTGACGGTTGGGAGATATGCCGGGATCTGCGGAAAAGTTCCGATGTCCCTGTCCTGATGCTTACGGCGCGGGAAGAAGAGGTTGACCGGGTTGCCGGCCTGGCTATGGGCGCCGATGATTACGTGGTGAAGCCGTTCAGCCCCCGCGAACTGGTGGAACGGGTCAAGGCTATCCTGCGACGCAGCAGGCCGGTCTCGTCCGCTGCTGCAGCAATCCTCTCGGCTGCCGGGCTGGAACTGGATACCGAGAAACACAGGGTAACCCGCGACGGGAAACCTGTTTCCCTGACAACGTGGGAGTACAAACTTCTGTATGCTCTGATGATCTCTCCCGGGAAGGTCCTTTCCCGGGAGGAACTTCTGAGGCAGTGTTATCAGAACAGCGAGGCGGTTATCGACCGGGTCATCGATGTGCACATCGGCAAACTCCGCCAGAAGATTGAGGATGATCCTTCCCGGCCCTGTTTTATTCTAACGGTGCGCGGCCATGGTTATTGCTTCAGCGACGGAAACCCGGAGGGGTAGATGCGACAGAGGCTGCTCTGGAAGTTATTGATTGGCCACTTTGTCCCGATCTTTGCGATTTTTTCGCTGGTGGTCTGGCAAGCCGTAGACCGGCGTGCGGCAGTGTATTACCAGGAGCTGTCAGAACGTTTTCACGTCTCGCCGGTTGATGCGCATAGCAGGTTTCTTGAAGCTATCCATCACTACATGTTCTGGGGAGCTTTCGCTGCGCTGACCTTTACCCTGCTTTTTACCTACCTCCTGACTACCTGGGTCTTGCGCCCCCTGTTACAGATCACCGCCATCACCAAAAAAGTTGCCGACGGTAATTATTCCGAACGGGTCAACGTGGTATCCCGCTATGAAGGTGGGCAGCTTGCCGATGCCTTTAACCACATGGCCGATAACCTGGAGACGGTTGAACGGCTCCGCAAGAACATGGTAGCCGACATATCCCACGAACTGCGCACCCCTCTGACCAACCTGCGCGGCTACCTGGAGGGATTGAGCGATGCCGTCATTCCGCCGACCAGCGAGACTTTTCAGATGCTTGAGCAGGAGGTTCTGCGCCTCGTCCATCTGGTTGACGATCTCCAGCAGCTGGCGAGAGCCGATGCTGCCAAGGCGTTTCTCGATTGCCATGAAATCTCCCTCCACGAACTGCTCGGCCAGATCATGGCCATGTATCGGCCTAATTTCCAGGAGAAGGAGATTGAAGTGCAGTGGCAGCTCGACCCGGGGAGCGATCTGGTAACGGCAGACCGGGACAAGCTGCTGCAGGCAATACGCAACCTGGCCGACAATGCCTGGAAATACACGCCGCGCCGGGGGATCGTAACGCTTGCAACGCAGCGTACCGCGGACGGCATAAAGACCGTCTTCGCCAACAGCGGTGCGGTCATTGCGGCAGATGATATTCCCTATCTGTTCGAACGATTTTTCCGGGCGGACCGCTCCCGCTCACGGGAAGCCGGGGGCGCGGGTATCGGACTGGCAATCGTCAAGGAACTTATCGAGGCGCATGGAGGTACGGTAGGTGCGGAAAGCGGCGGGGAGGGGACCCGTGTCTGGTTCAACCTCCCTTGTACGGTAAAAAAACGAAATGATAACCCAGCCTTGTAGAGCGCTCTACCTTTCATCCCTCATCTGCTCACTACTCATCTGATTCTTTACCAAATCTTTACATGACCATTGATCGTTTCATTGGTAAAGTTCATCAGGTGCGCTTTGCACTCTTCAACTTTGCAATTGAAACCATTTACGCAGGGGAGGAACCGGATGAGCAAGATTCTTTTTGTAACAGCCCCGTATCACTGTTGGGGAGTGCAGGTTGTCGGCAAATGGCCCCCACTGCATCTGGCCTATCTCGCCGGAGCCGCGCTTGAAGCGGGACACGAAGCCAGAATATTTGATGCTATGAACAAAGGGCTCGCTTTCGATGATATCAGGCAGGAGATCGAACGATTCCAGCCCGATTTCGTCATGACCCTGGATTACCTTCCGGTCACCGGCGCCATCAGCACTGCCACGGTTCCCGATGCCCTCAGGATTCTGGATGTTGCCAAAGAGGTAAATCCGGCGATTGTCACCCTGCTGGGTGGCCCCCATCCCACCTTCATGTTTAACGAAATCCTCGAAGACAACAAAAACCATGTCGATTACATCCTGAAGGGAGAACCTGAGCAGACCTTGAAACAACTGCTCGCGGCGATTCCGGAAGGTAAGGGAAAAGACGTGAAGGGTATTGCATTCCTGGAGGGTGGGGAGGTTGTTTCGAACGCCAATCAGCCCCACATTGTCGAACTTGACTCCTTATCTGCAGCGTGGCACCTGCTGGACTGGGACGATTACCAGTACCGCGTCGCACCCGGCGGCAGAATGGCCTCCATTCTGAGTTCCCGTGGCTGCGACATGGAGTGCGCATTCTGCAGCCAGAGGATGTTCTGGCGCGAGGACTGGCGCTGTCGGAAACCGGAAAATGTCATCGAAGAAATGGCCCACCTGATCGAAACCTACAATATCAGCTTCTTCACGCTGATCGACGCTTATCCGACCAAACACCGGGACCGCTGGGAACTGTTCCTGGACCTGTTGATCGAGCGGAAGTTCGGGGTCCAGTTGCTCATCGAAACCAGGGTGGAAGATATCATCAGGGATGCGGATATCCTGCACAAATACGCGGAGGCCGGGATAATCCATATTTACATCGGTGCGGAGAGTGCCGACAAGGATACCTTGAACAGCCTGAACAAAGGCACCAGTTTCGAGCAGAACAAGCAGGCACTGGATCTGTGCCGCGAGGCGGGCATCATCACGGAAGCGTCATTCATGATCGGCTTTCCGAATGAAACATGGGATTCAATCGACAACACCATCGAATCCGCCAAGTATCTCAATCCGGATATCGCTGTGTTCCCCGTCGTCACCCCCATGCCTTTTACCCCGATTCATGCGGACATGAAGGATCGTATCAGGGTATGGGACTACTCGAAATACAATCTGGTGACTCCCATTATCGAGCCGTTCGAGATGACCATGGACGAAATTACCCAGGCACTCGGTACCTGCTACATGAAGTTTTACACCGAGAAGGTGCAGGAGATTGTCGCGCTGGAGGACGGTTTCAAACGTCGCTACATGATGAGCGCGTTCAAGCTGATGATGAAAGACCACGGGAAACATTTCGATTTCTCCGCTTCCGGCATGCCAATGCATTTCACGACAGACGCATTTGTGAGTTATTGATTCGATAGAAAGATTATCGCAGAAATGAGAACAGCTGAGAACAGCCGGGGGATATCCCCGGCTGTTCTCGTTTAAGAGGATGGATTAATGCCCATTTGCTTACCACCATTACCCAATATCCCTACTGTAGTATTCCTTTCTGATTATTACAGTGAGCACACTGCCTGCACGTCAAAAGTAGTAGCCCCACAACGAAATGCCAGTGTGGGGAAATGGCGAAATAACGTCCTACTATGTAAAATAACGATTAATTTTGCTTAAAAATCAGTAATTTGGCATCCATTGAAGCTTACCTGGAAACTGTTGGCCTATTTTCTCATTAAAATAACATCCCGGCATACAACGTTTTTTTTCGTCTAGCCCAAATGATGAGCCAACGCTAAGATGCTTTGGCTAGGTTTATGCTCTTACAGGCCTACATATGATGGATAGTTAAACTTGCTCGACGAGAGCTTTTTTTTGTCATGTGGTGTTAGTAAGTACTAACTAAAGTGGAGAAAAAGGGGGGATGCATCGACGAAGCAGTCAGAAGAAAGCGGCAACATGTGATCAATTCAGAAAGGAGGTCCGATTGAATGGGGATTAAATGGGTAACACGAATGTGTCTCCTGGGGTCTCTGCTGGTATCCACCGCGGCATGGTCGGCGGAAATCCACGGCAGAAGCTCCACCCAATTGTTGTGGTTCAACAACGAACTCATTGAGCAGCGCCAGTTTGAAGCGGCCGAATACCTGCGCCTTTCCATCACCAACATCGACAAGGCGGGCAAGTTCAACATCTACGGTTATGGCCGACTCTCCCAGGATTTTACGAACGGTGAGGGGGGGGCAGGGCGACTCTACTACCTCTATGGCGAGTACCGCGACCTGTTCGATAAAGCCGACATCCGGGTCGGCCGGCAGTTCGTCAACGTTGCTGCGGGGAGTGCCATCATCGACGGTCTCCAACTCGATATCAAGAATGTGGGCCCGGTAGGGTTTTCACTTTTTGGCGGCCGCGATGTGATTTTCGGGCTTGATGGCGAACTCGGCTACAGCTGGAACACCGATCTTGGCATGTCCGCCTATCTGACCGGCTTCAAGCAGACCGATGCCGAGGTGAGCTGGTTCCGCAAGTGGGACCATGGCAATGTGGCCCGCGACATCCTGGGGTTATCTGCCAAGCAGTACCTTCTGAACAACCTCAAGGTCTACGGTAATGCCAAATACGACCTGACGGCCGAGGTGTTCAACGAGGTACAGGCCGGGGTGAAATACTACCCCATGTCAAACCTGGTCTTAAGCGGTGAATACTACCAGAGCTATGCCACCTTCGACACCACCTCCATCTACTCGGTGTTTGCCGTCAACGAGTACGCGGAAGGGCTGTTCCGAATCGATTACACCTTCAACGACATGATATCGGTCAATGCCGGCTACAATCGTCAGGGTTATGGCGAAGGGGCTGCAGCCAATGTCTACCACGTGGGTCTGGGGGTACGTCCCATCGAGCCGCTCAAGGTGAATGTGGAGTATGACAACCGTACCGGCTACTATGGCAGCACGAACGGTGTCATCATCGATGCTGACTACGAGATCACCAAGAAGGTCAACGTGGCCGGAGGCTTCACCTACGACGTCTACCAGCGGGACTCTCTGACCAATGATGAAATTGCCCGCAGATACTGGCTGGGGGGCAAATACAAAGTCACGAACAATGTGGCTGTTTCCGGGCGCATCCAGACCGACGTCAACGCGCGCTACAGCCATAACACATCAGGACGTGTAACGTTCGATTATGACTTTTAGAAAGGGGGTGCACCTGTGAAGAAACTGCTTTTCGCCTGTTTGCTTCTGGTAATGCCTGCCTTGTATGTGCAGCAGGCCGTAGCCCAGAAACAGCAGCACAAAGAATATGCCGAGATGAAGATCGCCGAATGCAATGATTGTCACAAGGCAGAAGGGATTGCCCCCAACCACGTCGGTGACTGGCTCCAAAGTCACCGGACGCTTGTCAAGCAATCAACCAACAACTGTGCCCAATGCCACAAGCAGTCGTTCTGTCTCGATTGCCATAAGGGTGGAGGGATCAACGCCGACCTGTCGGCAGACACCTTCGGTCGCGACTATGTACCCAAGAGCCACCGGAGCGACTTCATCACCATTCACCCGATCAAGGCCGGGGACAATCCGCAGAACTGCTACCGCTGTCACGACCAGAAGTACTGCACCTCCTGCCACGATCGCTTCCCCAAAGGAAAGCTGCGGATCAAGTCGCACCTGATGCTCGGCCCGGACGGCCAGAAATATGCACCTGCGCTGCATGAGCATGCCACGGAAGCACGGCGCAATCTGCAGTCCTGCCAGACCTGTCATCCTGAAGGTGATGTCTGCATCCAGTGCCACTCCAGCGGCAAGACCAGTCCCCATCCCCGCAACTGGGGGAGGATCAAGGAGAATTTCCGGGACAAGGCCGGAGACCAGGTTTGCAGAAAATGTCATCTGCCGGGAACGTATTAATATTTCAGTAGCCTACCAACACAAGGAGGAAACAGCATGAGTAGAACAAGCCTGAAGTATTCAGCAATGCTTTTCGCGACACTGCTGGCGACCGCGCTAACCGGGTGCGGTACCGGCAACAAGGAGGGGGGGACCACCTCAGCGAATGTGGCGAAAGTTGACGAAGCATCATGCAGGGTCTGTCACTCAACATCACTTGATCCCGCAACATCCAGCCTGATCGTTCAGGATTATTTAGCTTCGCCGCATAATCTGGTACCGAATGCAAAAAGTCATTACCCGGATGGTATCGGTTGTCAGGGCTGCCACGGCGGCGGAGCCGAGCACAACGGCGTCGGCCCGATTCCTTACCCCAATCCGGATGCAGCAGGAAAGTGTTTTGAGTGCCACCAGAACTACCTGCCGGCAGCACACTTCACAAGCACAGGAACGTCAGCCATGTACATCGGCGTTGATAAATCCTGCAAACCCTGCCACGCTCCGCACAAGAACAATACAACACAACGGCACACTGAATGGGCTGAATCAGGTCACGGCAAAGTGACCGGTGAGGCTTGGTCGCACTATGACTTCACGATCAGGGATACCTGCAACTCCTGCCATACTGCCGCAGGTTTTGCGAAGGTTGTAAACAACAACTTTACCGACAAAAAGGCCCTGTCGACCACTTCCCTCGGCAAGCAGCCCCTCCGCTGTGACGGCTGCCACAGCAGCAACGATTACAAGAACAGTGTTCGTCAGCTCTCTTCAGCCTATGTTGCCCCCTACACACCATCTTTGGGCGCATCGAAGGCATTCCCCGGCAAAGATGTAATCGGCAATTCGCAGCTCTGTATTCCCTGCCATGCCGGATTGGACAGCGGCGCAACAGTTGAAGCGCTTGATGAAACAAAGATGAACAATACGGGCTTTATAAACTCGCACTATATGGCTGCTGCAGGTTTAATGTATGTTAAAAATGGTTTTACCGACTTTATTGATCCTGCTACCGCGTTCGGTACCAGCACCTATGGTGCATCACTGAAAGCAACTGACGATGGTGGAGCGCTCGGTAGTACCCACCGCAAGCTGGGAACTGCTGCCTTGATCGGTGACCATGGGATTACTGCTGCTGATACCGCTGTGATTTCAGACGGTCCCTGCGTTACCTGTCATATGCCAAAAGCTAGTCATACCTGGGAAATTAGCACAGATTCATTTAATGAAGTGTGTGTCAAGTGTCACAAAGCCGAAGGCACTACAGTATTGACAGCCGACAACTTCAAAACTGTCTTCATCGAAGAACAGTCGGCAGTATTCCAGGATGCGCTGAATCTGGCTCTTGCCACTCTGAAGAGCAAGTACAACATCAGCTACAACCAGGCTCTGTATCCCTATTTCTATGATGACAGCCTAAGCACTGTTGGCGCAGTCAAAGACTGGACCCGCGGTGGGGCATTGACTGGTGCCGAAGCCAAGAAGCTGATGGGCGCCTGCTTCAACATCAACGTTCTCAAGCGTGATCCGGCTGCTTTTGCCCACGCCCGGACCTATGCCCGTCGTCTGCTCTATGACTCCATTGACTTCATGGACAACAGGGTAATCGATATGTCCGTTGGGCAAACGGCTTTGAATTCAGGCCTGAAAGACAGTGCAGGCAACCTGATCTTCACCAAGGCAACTACCGCCTACACCGGTGGAGCCCCGTATGCAGGTGGCACACTTACCACGGGCACCACTGCTGCAATGGCCTACCTTATTAATTGGACCTACACTGGCGCTTGGAGCACTATCGAGCGTCCGTAAACCAGCAGCAGCATGATGCAACATTCGGCCCCGCCTCGCAAGAGGCGGGGTTTTTTGTGGTAAGCTTAGCGGTTGCTTGATAAAATCTTACTACAAAGGGAATTTTGAGATGGATTGTACCGAAATCAGAAAATCATGAACCTGTATAGCGACAATAGCCGCATATCCGCAATCTGTGTTTGCCTGTCTGTCATGGTCCACTTGTTCCTCTTCTTCCCTTTGGGAAAACTCGGCAGCTACAATTTTGCCAGACCGGTCAATCTGCCCCAGGCTGTCATGGTCGACTTGAAGACGCCGGGGGAAGGTTTCAATCCTGCAATAGAAGATGTGGGACAAGAAAGGAGTGACACTGCCAATGTGGAGGAAGTTGCGAAAAACAGTGAACTTCAGGACACGTCAGGGGCTGTAACTGACAGCACCTCTGCCCGGGTGGGTAAACGCCAGGTTCAAACGGAAGCGGGAAGAGACGACCCTGAACTGAGCACGGGAAGCGCTGATGCACCTGCGCCGGTCAGTTTGGCGCGTAACGAGTCGACGGCGATGGCACCGCGGAAAAATGTACCTACATATGCCATCCAGCCACCGCTAAGGAGTGCTGGTGAGTTCCTGGCAACGGAACATGAAAAGCTTACCTACCAGATTAACATGTTTGGTCTTGCGGTGGGAGATGCCGAACTTGAGGCGAAAAACGAGCGCGGAGAGGTGAGAATTACGCTGAAGGTTATGTCGAATGCAGCCCTGTCCACTCTTTATCCCGTGGATGACGTCATCGAAACACGGCATATCGGCGGCAATTTCATTATCACCAAGATACGGCAACAGGAAGGCTCGTTACGCAGCAATCGCGGATTTACCCTTTTTCTGCGGGACAGGAAAGTATTCTGGCATAATCTCCTCACCCACAAAAGCAGTAACGAAACCGTCCCTACCAGCGACGTCCTCGACCTCCTCTCCGGTTTTTACTACCTGAGAGGAAAGCAGCTCAAGGTCGGTACGTCGGAACTGCTCCAAGTCTATGACAGCGATCAGTACACCGAAATCCCCGTGCAGGTGCTGCGCCGGGAGCGGGTAAACCTGCCGGGACTCAGGAAAGCCGATACCATAGTGGTTAAGCCGCAGTTCACGACCGACGGCATATTCAAGCGGACCGGAGATGTGACGATCTGGCTGACTGAAGATGAATCTAGAACTCCGGTTAAGGTGGAGACCAGTATCCCCCTCGGCAAGGTGACGGTGGAGCTCCTGTCTGCTGAAACCGAAAAGGCGGAAACTTCAGTCGCTTCTCCGCCTGGAGTGCGAAGGTAACCCATCATCCCGTCTGTCGGTAATTGTTCCGCCAACGGGATGCGGCAAGTGCTGCCCTTTGTCAGGGTTTGAATGTCGAGTTGCGGGAGTAACAAAAAGAAGGGAAGGTGCAAGGAAGGGTTATTTCTCTCCCACATACACCGTGGCAATGCCGAGGGTGAGATCGGAGTGGCGGAGGTTCCGGAATCCTGCCTTGGCCATGAGCCCCTTGAATTCCTCGCGGGTGGGGAATTCCATGACCGATTCGGGGAGGTACTGGTAGGCGCTCTGGCGGGAGAAGAGGCCGCCGATGCGGGGGAGGACTTTGAGGAAGTAGAACTGGTAGAGCGCCCGGAACGGGGGGAAGGTGGGGGTGGAGAATTCCAGGATCACGGCCCTTCCTCCCGGTTTGAGCACCCGGTGCATCTCGATGAGTCCAAGCTGTCGATCCACCACATTTCTGATGCCGAAGGCGATGGTGATCCCGTTGAACCGGTTGTCGACAAAGGGGAGCGCCTCGCAGGGGGAAATTTCGAAGGTAATGCGGCCGGCATGGGGGGAGGAGGCAACCTTCTGCCGGCCGATCTCCACCATTTCGCGGCTCACATCAGCACCGACGATGGTCACGCCGTGCGGGTTCTGTCGGGCTATCTCCAGGGCCACGTCACCGGTACCGGTGGCGATATCGAGCACCTCTCCGCCGGCCGGGATTGCCAGCTGCCTGACGGCAAAACGACGCCAACTCCGGTCGATGCCGAGGGAGAGAAGCCGGTTGAGAAAATCGTAACGGGGGGCGATCTCGTCGAACATCGACCGGATCCGTTCCCCCTTTTCGGTCATTTTGTACATATTGGGGCTACCTTTTTCGAGTAGGAAATGGTATTAATCTACGGTTGTAAACCCGTCAGGATGTCTGTCAAGTTGTACCACAAATACTGCCGGGCATGCCAGTAAATTGTTGCTGGGCCTTGCCCCGCAGCGGGACCAGACTGTCCAAGGCCTCCTGCCAAACTTCTGCGCAGCAGTTCAATTACCCTCTAAAGGAAACCTGTGTTCCCCTATATCCGTATCCAGGACATCATCGACATAATCATCATGAGTTTTCTGGTCTACCAGCTCTACAGCTGGTTCCGGAATACCAAGGCCATGCAGGTGGTGATAGGGCTCGGCTTTCTCGGTGCACTCTATGTTGTGACAAAGAATCTGGGACTGTTCATGACCAGCTGGATTCTCCAGGAACTGGGGACGGTGCTGTTCGTGCTCCTCATCGTTATTTTCCAGTCTGAGATACGACAGGCGCTTTACCGTTTCAGTCTGCTCCGCAACCTGTTCGATCGCCAGGAAAACTCCAACCAGCTGGACTTGATGGATATTGCGAACACCGTATTCGCTCTGGCAGCCGGGCGGACCGGCGCCATTATCGTCTTCCAGCGCCGGGAACCGTTGGAAGAATACCTGCTCCATGGTGTTGCGGTGGACGGTCTTGTGACCGGACAGCTTATCGGGAGCATTTTTTTTGACGGCACGCCCCTGCATGACGGTGCGGTGCTCATTCGTAACGGACGGGTGGTCCAGGCCTCCTGCCATTTACCCCTTTCTGTAAATTCGGAGCTGCCCCAGTACTACGGCACCCGCCACCGCGCAGGGCTCGGTCTTACCGAACGGTCTGATGCTGTAGTGGTGATCGTCTCCGAGGAAAGAGGCGCGGTTTCCCTTGCCTTGGCGGGAGAACTCCATCCGGTAATTTCCCCTGAACAGCTCAACGAAAAGCTTAGCGCACTGCTCGCCCCCCCATCCCGGGAGATTGCCAAGATTCCCTGGCGTCTTCGCCTGTTCGGCAACCTTATGCCGAAGGTAGGTACAGTTCTGCTGGTGCTGGTCTGCTGGCTGCTCATTACCACCCGTGAAGGGGGAGTCATTACCGTTTCGGCACCGATAAAGTACCACAACCTCCCGGAAGGGCTTGCCCTCACGCGGACTACTCCGGAAGAGGTGGAGGTGCAGCTTAAATTCCTTAGCCGCCTGATCCCGTCACCGAAGAACCTTGATGTCGTTGCCGATCTGGATTTGTCTTCAGTCCGGGAGGGGAGCAGCCAATTAGCGGTCAAGGGTGACAATTTTCAACTGCCGACCGGTGTGGTGGTTGCCGCAGTGAAGCCCTCAGTGGTCCGTGTTATGACTGAGAAAAAAATGCGCAAGGTGGTACGTGTACGAGTAAAAACCGTCGGTGAGCTCCCCGGTCAGCTGCGCCTGAAACGGCTTGTTAGCGACCCTTTGCGTGTCACAGTCGAGGGGCCGGCCCCTGTTGTCAGCCAATTGGAGAGTATTGCCACCGAGGAAGTCGATCTTTCGGCTATCCGTCAGAACACTGTGGAAGAAAAGCCGCTGTTGACGCCGTCTCCCCAATTGCGGGTACTGCAGGACGAGCCGGTAAAGGTGCGCGTGACGGTTGTCGGTCGTTGATCCACTAAATTGGCAGGTTTCATGCAAGCTTGACAAGAGCGGCCAGTTGTTATATAAAGATGCGCGCTTATGTGATCTTTTTAAAACAATGAGAGGAGGATGCATGAATAAAAGCAAGACGATACTATTTGTCAGTCTCATATTACTGATTACCTTCCCATCGCTTGTCTTCGCTGCAAAGACACACCGGGTCAAGCGAGCTGAAACTCTTAATGCAGTTTCTAAAAAGTACCGCGTTTCCGTTGCGGATCTCAAGGCTGCCAACAATCTGGTTCACAGCAAGATAAAAAAGGGGGATGTGCTGGTCATCCCTCCACGCACAACAGCAGTCTCAAGTAGCAAAGCAAAAGCAGTTGCCGGCACGTACCGGGTCAGAAAAGGTGATAATCTGGCGCGCATAGCCAAAAAAACGGGTGTATCGGTCAGCGAACTTCGCAAACTCAACCCGCGCGTGAAAGGCAAGATCAAGGCCGGGCAGATGCTTGTCCTGCGGGACGCTGATCCGGTAGATGATGTCAAGCCGCGTGTAGCCAAGGCCAGTGGTGTTTATCTCAAGAATAACGATCTGTTCAGCGAGAAAGATTACGAACAGAGCCTGGCGGACCTGACCGAGGAAGACCCCTCCAAGCCGGTGGATCTGACCAAAAACCTGGAGCTGAAAACCGACAACGTCAAACTGCTGAAAACCAAGGCCTATGGCTTTCTTGGTATACGCTACCGTTTTGGAGGCAGCGGCCGTAACGGCATCGACTGCTCCAGTTTCGTTCAGCAGGTGTTTCGCGAGATGGAAGTGTCCCTTCCCCGTACTGCCCGGGAACAGTTCGAGGTAGGGAACGAGGTGTCCGTCGGTGACCTGCAGAAGGGGGACCTGGTTTTTTTCCGTACCTATGCTCGATTTCCCTCCCACGTTGGCATCTATCTCGGCGGAAATAAGATGATTCACGCTTCGTCCCGCGAACGGCGGGTGGTGATTTCCACCATGGATACCCCCTATTACCGGGCTCGTTTTATCGGCGCCAAGCGGATCGGTAAAATCAACCCGCAGGTCTTCAAGTGGGATGATCTGCTCGTAGGCGTTGATGAAGAGACGGCGGAAGAAGCCCCTTCAAACGACACTCTCGGCCTCTCTCTCAACAGCAATTGAGGAAAGTCGCTATCTGCGCTGAAAAATCCGGTCTCTGGCCGGATTTTTTTTT
The DNA here is from genome assembly GCA_003574885.1 of Geobacter sp. Lineage (GTDB taxonomy): Bacteria > Desulfobacterota > Desulfuromonadia > Geobacterales > Geobacteraceae > Geomobilimonas. The sequence continues at coordinate 16,208 of PJFC01000010.1, read as the reverse complement.
GAGGTGATTATGCTCCCCCTACTTGTGACGGCAGCACTTATCATACATGATGGGAAAATCCTGCTGACGCGCCGTCGAGATGATGTCCCCTATCCGGGTCTCTGGGAGTTCCCCGGCGGCAAGCTCGAGCCGGCGGAAGACCCTCGTGACTGCATTGTCCGGGAGATCTATGAAGAGCTGGGGATAACGGTTTCGGTAGGGCCGGTATATGACGTGATATACCATCGGTACCCGGAACGCACCGTGCTTGTCATTGTCTATGTCTGTCGCTGGACAGTTGGGGAGGTTGCTGACCTTGAGGTGGCAGAGCACCGCTGGGTGTTGCCATCCGATATTGCGGGCTACCGGTTGTTGCCGGCCGATGTGGCTCTGGCGGAAAGAATCGGGAAAGAGTTTGTCCATGCGGATACTTCTCACCTATAAGACCACCGGCCGGGCTGCCGCTGACCCCTATACATCCCTCCTTCCCGTCGGGCTGGGGTCCATCTGTGCAGTGCTGCGCCGGGAGGGAATGGATGCGCGGCTTGCCAACTTTTCTCCTTTCTCCTGGGAGAAGACCGAATCCTTGCTGGCTGAAGAACGACCTGCTCTTGTCGGCATTTCCCAGTTCACCCACAACCGGTTCGCAGCTCTGCGCCTGGCCGAACTGGCCAAACGGTTGAACCCCCGCTGTTATGTCGTGCTGGGCGGGCCCCATGCAACTCACCGGAGTAGGGAACTTCTGGCCGGTTTCCCCAGCGTTGATGCAGTGGTGCTCGGAGAAGGGGAGGAGACGTTTCTTGACCTTGTACGCCATCTGCAGGAAAATGGCGATCGGGATCTTTCGGTGATAAGGGGGGTGGCACTACGCCGCAGGGGCGAAATCGTCGTTACGCCGCCTCGCCCCCCAATCGCCGACCTTGATGCGCTCCCTTCCGCTGTTTCCTGTTATGACGACGCCATAGGGGTCGGCCGTCAGCGCCAGCTCGAATTTGTCATAACCTCCCGGGGGTGTCCCGCCTCCTGCCGATTCTGCTCATCTCCCCTGTTCTGGGGGCACGCTCTTCGCTTCCGTTCCCCTCGCGCAATTGTTGACGAATTGCGAGCCATCCGTGATCGCTACGGACTCCTCTACTTTTCCCTGCGTGACGATACGTTTACTGCGGACCGCCGGCGTGTGCTGGAATTCTGCCGACTGCTCGTGGAGGAGCGCCTCTATATTGTCTGGAACTGCCAGTCGCGGGTGACCAGCGTGGATGGGGAAATGCTCGGCTGGATGAAAAGGGCGGGTTGTGAATGCGTGCAGTACGGTGTGGAGTCCGGTTCTGAACGGATACTGAAATCCCTGGGGAAACGGATCACCCCATCCCAGATCCGCCAGGCGGCAGCGGCCACACGCCGGGCCGGCCTGCATTTTTCTATTTACCTTATTACCGGCGTCCCCGGCGAAACGACCGAGGACCTGCAGTCGACCCTGCGGCTCATCGATGACATCAGGCCCCATGACGGGCAGGTGTCGCCGCTTGCCTGCTATCCCGGCACCGGCCTGTTTGCGGATATGCTTGCATCGGGGGAGGGGAGCGCAGACATGTTCGAAAGAGACCACCGGGAGGCGTTCTATCTGCGGGACGATCCCTTTGTCCCCCTTTCGACCCGAAAGCTCCTTGACCGTCTGACACGATCGGCAGAACGCAGCAGGTTCCGTCCGGCTGATTTCGCTGCACAGAACAGACTGCTGGGGTTCTGTTATGGGACAAATCTCATGGCGGGGGAACTGTATGAGGCGGAGGGGGATACACTCCGTGCCGAGGGGGAATATCGTGAAATAATCGAACGGCAGCCGGATAATCCCTGGGGATGGATGGCACTCGGGGAGCTGCACGGGGAAGGTGGTGACGTCGCCGGTGCGGAAAAGGCTTTCCTCCGCGTGCTTGATCTGGTCCCCACCCATGTGCCCGCCCTTGTGGCGCTGGGGGACTTATCCCGGTTGCGCGGTGACAGGCTCCGGGCCGAGACCTGGTATCGCCATGCATTGAGGCTTGATCCCGGGGAACCGACTGCTCTGGCCGGGCTCAAACGATTGAAAAAATAAAAAGGCGAAACCATCTATTGGTTTCGCCTTGTCAATTACATGGAAATGGCTCTGTGCTAGCTGATACGCAGGCCTGGAGCGAAGATGATCTTGTCGAAGGTCCTCTTCAGAGTCTTGCTCTGGAAATTGACCATCGGCGGGGAATCGGGGAATTCTACGGTATCGCCCACCTTTACCTTGGTCTGCATGACAGCTACCCACAGCTTCTGCCCCTTCTCTTCCACTTCGACGTAGGTATAGCCGGCAGCGTCCATGGTCTGCAGGACTTTTCCCTTGTGCCCGACGCCAGCCGGAACTTCCTGAGGCTTGAGACCAGCGTGGGGATCACCACCGCCGGGTTGGCCGGCAGGCATCTGCTGGGCAGGCATGCCACCTTGGGGAGCCATGCCTTTGGGGGCTTCTTCCTTCTTCTGGCATCCGGCCGCTGCAAGTGCCATGACTGCGAGCGCCACTACTACTGATTTTTTCACGGGTATCCTCCTGAAGAATTGTTTTGACCATTGAGAAAAATAGCACTACGGCAATTTTTTGACAATAAAAAAGTAGTGGGTGAATTGAACTCCTGTCATCACTGGCCCATGATGACTTCGCCGGTATTGGTTATCAGTTTGGCGGGGAGCTGGAAAATTCTCTTGAAGATATTGAACACCCCCTTGGTCATGGCACCGACGGGAATTGCCTTGACGTCGGGATTGTAAATGCTTCCCTTGGCCGTGAAATAGGTGGAGACGAGGGTCCGCTCCTTGCCGGTCAGAATCCATCCAACCACCGGAATCCTGCTTACCACCTTGTCAACAGTCTGGAGCGGTTGAGCGCCGATAGTGACGTCCAGTTCCTCCCGGACAAGATTGATATTCCCCACCGCCGATAGATTTATGGCCTCGCTTTTCATGAACAAGTCATGCGTAGATACTATGCCGTCGCTTACGGCGAATGTGCCGGTGATCTCGTCAAAGGGCATCCCTCCGGAAACCATATCCGGCAGCTGAAATTTCAGCAACTGGGAGAAATTGAGAATGGAGAAGACCTTCGAGAGAGTGGCAAATTTTCGCAAAAAGCCTTTTTTAACGTGAATCTGAGTTGTGCCGAGGGATGTCCGCAGGATTTCGTCGGACGTTCTCCCCTTGGCCGTAAGATCTCCCTGCATGGATATGTTCCCTCTAATCTCCTGCTGTTTCATGCCAATGGCCTGAGCAAGCTGTTCTGCGCTTGCTTCCTTAATGGTGTAATTCGCCTGATAACGGGGCGCGGAGTTCAGACCAAAATCAATCCGTGCCTTGCCGGCGACTGTTCCTCCAAAGGCGGCCATCCCGACCTGCTGCAGATAGAGAATACGGTTTTCGTAAAAAACCCCGGCCCTGAGCTGTTGAAAGGGTATGTCGAGGAATCTGCCGGCATCGGCATTGACCGTGGCCTTCAGTTCCAGCGGGGTTGATGAGGCAGTGCCCTTTTTCAGGGGTTCGAGTTCCGCCAGCAGGATAATGTCCTCCACCTCCAGGTAGCTGGCTGCGACGGTAAGGTCGAGCTTTGGATTTCGCAGGTCCCGGACCGTCCCTTTCAGGTTGAGAGAGGTGTTGTTGAGTTTGGTGGAGAGTGACTTGATCAACAGGTTGTTGTCCTTGAGGGTGATGCTTCCTTCGACGCCGGTGAGTTTCATCTCCTTTTGGGGTATGCCGTAGCCCAGATCGGCCATGTTGAATTGTGGCGAAAAGAAGGTCAGATTGAAGGACGGATTGTTGAAACCGGTCAGGTTCCCCTTGCCATAAATGGTCGAGGTGCCGATGCGGGCGGTGAGCTGGGATGTTTCCAGGCTGTCGCCATTGAAGTTAACGATGCCGGAGAGGTTGCTGACGGTGCGGATACTTTCAGCCGGTTTAAAGGCAAAATTGTTGAAAGCGATACTGCCGTTCCAGGAGAGGTCTTCGACGTTCTTCCCCTTGCTTGCGGCACGTACCGATGCCTGGAGCGAGCCGACCGCCTGGTATTTCCGAAGATTCGGCAGCATGCCGGCCAGGTCCTGCAGGGTGAACGGGTTTGATTTGACCGCCAGTTCCAGGCGCGGGGTGCCGGTATAGCGGTAAACACCGTTTACTGCCAGGTCCATCGGGGCCAGCCGGTAGCGGAGGAGGCTGATTCGTGCTTCCTGCCCGGAGATGCTTCCCGCAACAGAAAGGGTATTAGGACGGCCCATGGGCTTGCTGATCAGGTCCGGGTAGCTGTACGCAGCCTGATTGAGTGCCCATTCTCCCGTCAACCGGTATCCGCCGGTAGTCCCTTCCCCTCTGAGTAGAAGAGGGGCATCGCCGGTGTAGGACAGTTTTCTGCCATGTTCCGGCCCCAGCAGCCATGCCACTTCCGCCTGGCGTGGCGTCATGGCCATGGTGAAGGGATAGCCCGCCGGTGTGTTGAGGGGGTAATCGGTGATCTTCCCTTCAAGGGTGAAGGGGGAGGTGCCGAAGTTGCCTGCCATGCCGATGAGATTAAAATTTTTGCCGCGCATTTCCAGTGTTCCGCTGATCCCGTTGAAGGAGGGAACCTTTGCCCCGTAGGTGACGAGCCCCTGTTGTACCCGTCCCTTTATGAACAGGATATCGTAATTTGTCCCCTGCTCCATGTGCAGGATCTGGCTGACCCGCCCGTCAAGCCGCCCCTCGTCAAGTTTGTAGACGCCTCCCTTGATGTGCTGCTCGATGAAGTCCGCGGTATCCGTGACGATGATGCCGTAGGGTATGTACTGGGCGAAATACTGCAGGTTGAACTGGGAGGTGGACGCCCGTGCGGTTATGCGGGGGTCACTGGTGTGGATGTCCCGAATGGCGCAGCTTCCCTTGACATTCAAGGCGTCTACCGAAAGGTCAAGCTCCTTGACATCGACTTCCTGGGGGGTAACAGTCATGTTGTAGGAGAAATGGAGATCCTTCGGGGTAAGAACCGCGTGGAATACCTGGGGGTAATCGAAGCGCAACCCGGCAATCCTTATTTTGCCGTGGGAGGCGAAATCGGCGATTTTCCCCTTGAATGTGCTGTCCAGGTCGACCCGTGCAAGGATTTGGCGAAACGGTACGTAGCCGCTGTAATAGGGCCAGTAGCGAGTAGCGTTGAGGTCCTTCCCCTTGACAGAGATGTTCATGGCTGTGCTGCTGAAAGGTTTTCCTTTTGGTGGTATGGCTGCCTTGCCGTTGAGAGTAAGATTCCCTCTGGTTCCGTCGTCCAGAAGCGTGGTGTCAAGCTTTATGGAGCAGGTCTTGCCGCGGCCGATATGGTCGAGGTCGAGGTCGGTACCCTCAAGGTGCGTTATTATTCCCTGAGGTGCGACCGCCAGGTCGGTGAAGCGGATACGTCCTTTCCGGAAATGCACTCCCCTGACCTCTAGCGGGACTTCTCCTGGCTTCTCCTCCAGCAGATCACTGATGTTGAGGCGCCCCTCCCGATCTCGGGACAGTTCGACGACGGGTCTCTCCAGAGTCAGGCTGCGCAGAACGACCTTCTTCTTCAGGAGCGGCCACAGAGCAATTTTGATGGCCAGGTGGTCTGCACTGAGGAATGTCGACTTTCCGTCCCGTTCCTTGACGATTACCTTGGTGAAGGTGAACGTCGGAAGGATATGAAAGGAGAATTCGCCCTTTTCGTAGAGCACCTGGCGGTTGAGGGACTGCTGGACCTGAGCCAGGATCTGGTCCTTGTAACTGTCAAGATGGAGCAGTCGGGGAAGGATGAGGGCGGTGCCTCCCATCAGCAGGAGCAGGATTGCAAGTGACGCAAGGAGACAGGATTTCTTGGAGGGTATCCACATGGATTAGAGTATAGATGATTTACTCCGGACTGTAAATTGTGAATCCTTGGGAATCAGCGCCCCGCACCGCACTATCTTTGCCTTTACAATAATTCCCCCACTCTGCTACTATACGGCGGTTTATGAGAATCAAACGCCTTGAAATACTCGGTTTCAAATCCTTTGTGGAGAAAGTCTCCTTTGACTTCACCGAGGGGATTACCGCGATTGTCGGGCCGAACGGTTGTGGCAAGTCCAATGTGGTGGATGCCATCCGCTGGGTCATGGGGGAGCAGTCCGCCAAGAACCTGCGGGGCCGGCAGATGGAAGACGTCATATTCGGCGGGAGCGAGCACCGCAAGCCTCTCGGGATGGCGGAAGTATCACTGATCTTTTCCACCGAGGACGGTCGCGTACCGGCAAAATATCTGGACTACAGCGAAATCCAGGTAACCCGCCGGCTCTACCGGGATGGGACGAGCGAATACTACCTCAACAAGACCCCCTGCCGTCTGCTGGATATCTCCGAACTGTTCATGGATACTGGAGTCGGGGCGCGGGCATACTCGATCATCGAGCAGGGAAGGATCGGCATGATCCTCCTTGCCAAACCTGAAGAGCGCCGTTTCCTCATCGAGGAGGCGGCCGGCGTGACGAAATTCAAATCCCGCAAGCAGGTTGCCCTCAAGAAGATCGAGGCGACCCGGCAGAACCTGCTCCGGATCGGCGATATCATCGCGGAGATACGGCGCCAGCTCAACTCTCTCCAGCGTCAGGCGAAAAAGGCCGAAAAGTTCCGGGAGTACCGTGAGGAGCTGAAGGAGATCGACCTCCGCGGGGGGGTCCGCCAGTACCTGACTGTCACCGACAAAAAGGAGCGGCTTGCCGGCGAGCTGGCGCAATTGAATGGCGCTGTTGCCGCCCTGACCTCCCAGTTGGAGCGTGGCGAACTGGCGCTGGAAGAGCGTCGCATCGCCCTCCTTGAAGAGGAAAAGGCCCTTACCGCTGCCCAGGAAGAGGTTTTCCGCGTCAAAGGGGAGGTCCAGGGCTGCGAAAACAGGCTGGAATACCAGCGCAAGGAGCAGCTCAACCTCGAACGGCACCGGGAGCGTTTTGCCGGTGAACGGGAAAGCCTTGTCAAGCAGCTGTTCGAAGCGGAAGCAGAGCTGAAGATGCTGGAAGATCGACGGGGGGCTTTCTCGACCGAACTTGCCGACGAGGAACAGACTCTCCAGGAGAAGGAACAGGAACTGGAAGAGGCCACCGCGGCGGAAGCAAAGGTTGCAGCACGTCTGGAGGAGTCCCGCCGGGAGCTTTTCTCGACCCTTTCCCGGATTGCCCAGTTCAGCAACATTCAGGGGGGGGCGACAAAACGGCTTGAGGCACTGGATGAGCGGTGCGAACGGGGACGCCGGGAAGACGTCGCGCTCAGGGAAAAACTGGCAGAGGTGTGCCGGCGAGTTGAAGAGCTGTCAGGCTCACTCAAGACGCTTGCCACCGGCAAGGCTTCGCTGGTGGAGGAGCAGGCAAGACTGAAGGTGAAGGAAGAGGAGCTCAAGCTCGGTCTTGTCCGGCTTGAAGACGACCTACAGGGCGCCCGCAACGATCTGAGCGGCAAAGGGTCCCGGCTCCACTCCCTGCAGGAGCTTGAAGCCCAGTTTGCCGGCTATGGCCAGGGAGTCCGCTCCCTGTTCCTTTCGGAGCTTTTCAAGGGGCGTTTCAGCGGTGTCGTGGCGGATTTCCTGGAAACGGACGAGGAGTGTGAGGCCGCACTCGAAGCGGTTCTGGGCGACCGTCTCCAGTACGTTGTCGGTGGTGGGGAACCGGTTGCGGAGGAGGCGATTGCCCATCTGCAGGAAACCGGCGGTGGACGCTGCAGTTTCCTCCTGGGGGGAGTCAGTGCGACGTCCTCCGCACCGGTCCCCCTCACCTTGCCACCCCTCATTGACAGGGTCAGGATGACCGGCCAAAGCGCGGAACTGGTCGCACCGCTGCTGGCGGGGGTTTACATAGCTTCCGACATGGCAACGGCCATTGAGCAGGCACGTCATTACCCCCATCTGACCTTTGTCACCCTGCGTGGGGAGGTGGCCTCTGGCGGAGGAATCGTGACCGGGGGCTCCCTGGATGCCGTTGCCCAGGGGTTGGTGCATAAGAAGCGGGAGATCAAGGGTTTGTCTGTCGAGGTGGAGCTCCTTGGCGCCAGGGTCCAGGAGCTTGAAACGGCTCGCGAGCGGTTGCGACGGGACGTAGCCGGTGTTGAGGAGGAAGAACGCGACCTTCGACAGCAGCAGCACCAGGCGGAGATCCATCTGCTCAATGCGGAGAAGGACCTGCAGCGGGTGAGGGAGGAGCAGCAGCGCCTAGAGGAACGGCTGGCAATCAGGGAGATTGAGGATGGTCAGCTGGCTGAGGAGCGTGCGGCGCTTGAAGGCGAGCTCGCCTCTTCCGGTGAACAGCGTGCGAGCCTTGAGTCGCGGAAGGTCGTACTTGAAGAGGAATTGGCGGCGATGCAGGAAATCCTGGCCGGGAGGAAGCAGGAGATAGAAGGATCCCGTGAACTGGTCACCGCCATGAAGGTACGGTCAGCTGCGCTCCGTGAGAAGCGCGAGTCCAACCTCCGGGCGATCCGGCGGGTGGAGGAGCTTGGCAGGGACCTGCAGGGGCGTATTGCCTCCCATGAGGAGGAATTGAAGAAGAACGCCTCCGAGAGAGAGCGGATGGCCGAAAGCATCGGCGCTGGTGAGAAAAGTCTGCAGCAACTCCTGGCCCGGCAATTGGAGTCCGAGGCAGCCTATACTACTGTCCGGGAAAAGTATGAGACGGAGGCCGGTGTGGTGCAGGAGGAGGAGGCCGGACTCAGGGGAGTGCGTGCGCGTCACGAAGCTTCCCGGCGGGAGCAGGCCGACGTCAACCTTAAATTCTCAGAGCTGGCCATGGTGGTGCAACACCTGGAAACCTCGCTCTATGACCGGTACCGGCTTTCCATGACGGAACTGCTCCCCACGTACCGAAATGCGGAGTTCGACCTGGCCGCGGACCAGCCCCGCCAGGCGGAACTGCAGCGACTGGTGGACGAGATCGGGGAAGTCAATCTGACCGCCATCGATGACTACCGCGAACTTGAGGAGCGGTTTGCCTTTCTTTCCACCCAGAAAACAGACCTTGAAGAGTCTCTCCATGGGTTGCAGCAGGCGATCCAGCGCATCAACCGAACTACGCGAAAACGATTCCTCGAAACCTTCCAACAGATAAATGCCAAGTTTCAGGAGGTGTTCCCGCGTCTGTTCTGTGGCGGTAAGGCCGAGTTGCGGCTGACCAACGAAGAGGACCTGCTGGAAACCGGCATTGACATTATCGTGCAACCGCCGGGGAAAAAACTGCAGAACGTGACCCTTCTCTCCGGCGGGGAAAAGGCGTTGACAGCGGTGGCGCTCATCTTTTCCATCTTCCTCATCAAGCCTTCTCCCTTTTGCCTGCTTGACGAGGTCGACGCGCCCCTTGACGATGCCAATATCGGCCGTTTCAATGAAATGGTGCGTGAGATGACTGCTTTTGCCCAATTTATCATGATTACCCACAGCAAAACCACCATGGCCGTCGCGGACACGCTCTACGGCGTTACCATGGAGGAACCGGGAATCTCGAAACTGGTATCGGTGAAGTTGAACTGAAGTCGGTAGCCGGGAGCCGGAACCGGAAATTACTGCGCGGTCGTGGCCCGTTCTTCGGTAACCATCACCGCCTTAAAGGAGCAGCGGGGTGCCGTTCAAAACAATCCTCAAAGACCTGGTGAAAACCGTTCCCGGTGCCAGCGGGGCCATACTGGCGGACTGGGAAGGTGAGGCAGTGGAGCAGTTCTGCCTTTATGACGATTTCGAGCTGAAGGTGCTTGGTGCTCACAAGGGGATACTCCTCAATCATTTCAAGGAACTGCATGCAGGGTTGCCAGCCGGTGATCTTGAAGGGGTGGTCATCACTACCGCCACCCAGCATGTAATTGTCGGAGCCATAGGGCCGGATTATTCTCTGGTTATGACGCTGAACCGGAGCGCCATTCTGGGCCTGGCCCTGTACCGGTTCCGCAAAGCGCTGGAACTGCTCGTGAAGGAGATATGCTAGGATGGCTGATGATAAGAAGGGATTTTTCCGCGGTTTAATGGGGAAGATTGTCGGAGGCGATGACGTGGCGCAGGAAGCTGCTCCATCGCTGACTGTCGAGCCTGAGGCGCGCCCCGGTTTTTTCGAGCGTCTAAAAAAGGGGCTCTCCCGGACCCAGGAAAACCTCATAGGTCGCATCGACACGCTGCTTCTCGGCAAGAAACAGATCGATGCCGATACCCTGGAAGAGCTCGAGGAGATACTCATCACCGCCGATATCGGTGTTGCCACGTCGGTTGAGCTGATCCGGACTCTGGAGCAACGACTGAAGCGGAACGAGTTGCAGGACGGGGATGCTCTCAAGGGGGCTCTCCGGGAAGAGATCCTGGCGCGCCTTGAAAAATATTCAGCGCCCCTTGATATTGACCGGACAACCCCCTTTGTCATCGTGGTCATCGGGGTGAATGGAGTCGGCAAGACCACCACCATCGGCAAGCTGGCCAACAGGTATGCCCTGTCCGGCAAAAAGGTGCTGCTGGCAGCTGCCGACACCTTCCGGGCTGCAGCCGCCGAGCAGCTCGAAATATGGGGTGAACGGGCTGGCGTTGATGTGATCCGTCACCAGGAAGGTGCTGATCCTTCGGCGGTCGTCTTCGATGCCTGCAAGGCAGCGCTGGCCCGGAAGAGCGACCTGTTGATCATTGATACGGCTGGCCGGCTTCATACAAAGGTAAACCTTATGGAGGAGATGAAGAAGATTCGACGCGTAGTGGGGCGCGAAATCCCCGGAGCTCCCCACGAGACTCTGCTGATTCTTGACGCCGCCACTGGTCAGAACGCAATCTCCCAGGCAAAGCTGTTCAAGGAGGCTGCCGAGGTGTCGGGGGTCGCTCTCACCAAGCTTGATGGTTCTGCCAAGGGAGGAATAGTTGTCGCAGTCAGCAATGAGTTCCAACTGCCGGTCCGGTTCATTGGTGTGGGCGAAGGGGTGGACGACCTCCGTGACTTCGATCCGCGGCAGTTTGTGGCCGCTCTTTTCCAATAATTGCCTTGACTTTTGAGGGGTTGTCCCGTATTATCGCCCGCGAAAAGGTCTTGATATGGATGCACAACTCATCGGTGAACTTGAGCAGCGGGTGGTCGCTCTTCTTGATGGCTACGCAAGCCTGAAGCAGGAGAATGCACGGCTCCGTGAGGAAAACCGCCAGATGGTTGAAGAGCGGGAGATGCTCAAGCAGCGTGTCGATTCAATCCTCCGGAAACTGGAAGGGATATGACGACGCCGGTGGCATCCCATCGTATTTGCATATTGGGACGGGAACTGCAGGTAAGAAGTTCGGCCGCTCCGGAAACTGTCAGCGAGGTTGAGACGTTTGTCAATGCCAGACTGGCGGAGGTTTCTGTAGCAGTCCAGAGTGGAGACACGCAGTTGGTTGCAATTCTCGCGCTCATGAATATAGCAGAGGACTATCTCGCCGCCGTCCGGGAGCGGGACAGCCTCAGGTCCGAGGGAGAGTCGTCAGTCCGCCGTCTCCTGGGCAGGATCGAACAGGACCTCTGCTGAGGGTTCAGGTCTCTTCAGGGAGATTTCATATATACACCGTTGGATTCAGGGTCGGAACGTTTTGCCAGTCTCAACGCGGTAGGTTGTGTTTCTGCTGATAGCATACCCGTTTTGCTGATAGGTAGCCTGTAAGAGCATGTTCAATTATTTCGAAGGTGTTCGAGATGCCGCTTCGTTTGGGTGTATCTGCAAACTGACCTGAGCGGCTCTACCTAACAAGCCTGTCAAACTTCTTTCCCTGAACCGATCTTCCCCCCTGAGGACCATTCCATCGGGCCGCGGCCCACTCCGTTCGTTTGCGTGCAGTTTACCATGTTGTTCAACGTGTGAGGATCCATGCCGAAGAGGAGTCTCCGGCAGCAGATGCTCGTCCTGCGCAGATGTCTCGACGTTGTCGGGTACCAGACTGCCAGCCTTCGAGCGCAGAGAGCTCTCCTTGCCACCGCCGAATTCGGGCGGGCTACGGTGCTGGCTCTCTACGCCCCGTTGCACAATGAGACCGACACGTCGCTGATTCTTGCGACTGCCCTTGCGACAGGCAAGAAAGTACTCTATCCCGTCGTGACCGGCTCTACCCTTGAGTTCAGGCAGGTGTCCAGCGCCACCGATCTTCATGCCGGGGCCTTCGGGATTCGGGAGCCTGGCGCCGGCTGTCCCGAACTGGCAATCGGCGAGGCGGACATAATCGTCGTTCCCGGTGTGGCCTATGACGTTGCCGGGCACCGGATCGGCTACGGGAAGGGATACTACGACAAGGCACTGCACCAGTTGGAGGGGAGAGGACGTCTTGTCGGGTTCTGTTTCGACTTTCAGCTGGTGGAAGGGCTCAAGGAAGAGCCGCATGATGTGAGGATGGACCTGATAATCACCGACCGGAGGGTCATCCGCCCTCGGGATTGATCATAGAGAAGGGGAGGTACATTACCATGGAAATTGGATATGCCATTCTAGTATTAGGTATGTTGGTTGCGGCGGCAGTCGGTGTTGTCATCGGCAACGTTATGCGCAAAAAAATGTCGGACTCGTCGACTGCCAGGGCTGAAGAGCAGGCGAGAAAGGTGCTTGACGATGCAAGGCGCGAGGCGGATACCCTTCTCAAGGAGTCGTCTCTCCAGGCCAAGGATGTTGTGTACCAGGCCAAGGCCGATTTCGAGCGGGATACCAAAGATAAGCGCCGTGACCTGCAGGCGCTGGAAAAACGTCTGCAGCAGAAAGAAGAGAACCTCGACAAGAAGATGGCTCTCTATGACCAGCGGGACGCTGACCATGTCAAGCGGGAACAGACGCTGAGCACTCGGGAGCAGGCACTGGTCCAGAAGGAAGAACGAATCGGTCAGTTGGTCGATGAGCAGCTCAGGAAACTTGAGAATATTTCCGGTATGACCGCCGCTGAGGCGAAGAGAATCCTCATGGAGACCATGGAAAGCGAGGCCAAGCTGGATGTGGCCAAGCGGATCAAGGCCATCGAAGAGGAGGCCCGGGAGACTGCTGACAAGAAGTCTAAGGAGATCATGGCCCTTGCCATCCAGCGCTATGCTGGCGAATACGTGGCGGAACGGACCGTGTCGGTAGTGGCGCTCCCGTCCGATGAGATGAAGGGACGTATTATCGGTCGTGAAGGACGGAATATTCGCGCACTGGAAGCTGCAACCGGAATCGACCTTATTATCGACGACACTCCGGAGGCGGTCATTCTTTCCGGATTCAATCCGATCCGCCGTGAAGTCGCCAAGATTTCCCTTGAAAAACTGATCGCCGACGGTCGCATCCATCCGGGACGGATTGAGGAAGTGGTTGCCAAGGCCGAGGAAGAGGTGGAGCTGGCCATCAAGGAGGCGGGGGAGCAGGCGGCTTTCGACCTGGGGGTACACGGGATACATCCCGAAGTTCTCAAGCTGATCGGTCGGCTCAGGTATCGTACCTCCTACAGCCAGAACGTCTACCAGCATTCTCTGGAAGTTGCCTTCCTCTGTGGCATTATGGCTGCGGAGCTGGGGATCAACGTCAAACAGGCGAAGCGTGCAGGCCTTCTCCATGACCTTGGGAAGGCAGTGGATCATGAGGTTGAAGGCTCCCATGCGGTCATCGGTGCGGATCTGGCACGGAAATACGGCGAGTCGCCGAAAATTGTACATGCCATCATGGCTCACCACGAAGATGAAAAGCCGGCAACGGTGTTGGCCGTACTGGTACAGGCTGCCGATGCCCTTTCCGGAGCCCGTCCCGGCGCACGTCGCGAGATGATGGAGACCTACGTCAAACGGCTTGAGGATCTGGAGCGGATCGCCACCTCATTTGCCGGTGTCAGCAACTCCTTTGCCATCCAGGCCGGTCGCGAGATACGGGTGATGGTTTCCAGCGAGCAGGTAACCGACGAGCAGGCGGTGGTCCTTGCAAAAGACATCGCCAAAAAAGTCGAGGCTGAGATGACCTATCCTGGTCAGATCAAGGTTAACGTGATTCGGGAGACCAGGGCAATCGACTATGCCCGTTAACATTCTGTTTATTGGCGATATTATCGGTAAACCGGGGCGTCAGGCCGTATCCCGTGAACTGCACCGCCTGATTGATCAGTATCGACTGGACCTGGTTATTGCCAATGGTGAAAATGCCGCCGGCGGTTTCGGTATTACGGAGGAGACGGCCAAGGATATGTTCAAGAGCGGCGTTAACCTTCTGACGTCCGGCAACCACATCTGGGACAAGAAAGAGGCTCTTGATTTTATAAAGTGCGAGGGGCAGCTGATTCGGCCCGCAAACTATCCACCAGGGACAGTCGGGCAGGGAAGTGCGGTGGTGAAAACTCCCGGTGGGGTGAAGGTTGGTGTGCTCAATCTGGAAGGCAGAGTCTTCATGAACAACCTGGACTGCCCGTTTCGCGCGGCCGACCGTGAAATTGCCCGGCTTAAAGAAGAGACCTCGATCATTTTCGTCGATTTTCATGCCGAAGCGACTTCGGAGAAAACCTCACTGGGCTGGTATCTGGACGGAAGGGTCAGTGCGGTAGTCGGCACCCATACCCACGTTCAGACGGCCGATGAACGGATTCTTCCGGGGGGCACCGCCTATCTGACAGACGCCGGCATGACAGGCGCCTTCGATTCTGTCATCGGGGTCCGCAAGGATGAGCCGATCGAAAAATTCCTTACCCAGGTGCCGGTCAAGTTCGAGGTTGCCAAAAACAATCTGCGACTGAATGGCGTTGTAGTTTCTGTGGATGAACGTACCGGCAAAGCTGCCGGCATCGAGCGGGTCAATCTGGAGTGTAGGTGAACTGAACCTGGAATTTTCTGTACAAGGGGAATCGTTATGACAGTTGCCGAGCAGATGGAGATCATCAAGCGGGGAGCGGTCGAAATCCTGCTGGAGAAGGAACTTCAGGAAAAGCTGGAAAAGTCTGCAAAAACCGGCGTTCCGCTGAAAATAAAGGCCGGTTTCGATCCGACTGCCCCCGATCTGCACTTGGGGCATACGGTGCTGATCCACAAGCTCAGGCAGTTCCAGCAGCTTGGCCATGAGGTCTGCTTCCTTATCGGAGACTTCACCGGGATGATTGGTGATCCAACCGGAAAATCAGAAACCCGCAAACCACTGACACGTGATGATGTTCTCAGGAACTCCGAGACCTACAAGGAACAAGTGTTTAAGATACTTGATCCTGCCAGAACCAGGGTTGTCTTCAATTCCGAGTGGTTGGGAAAGCTTTCCGCCACCGACATGATTGGCCTCGCCGGCAAGTACACCGTCGCCCGCATGCTTGAGCGGGAGGATTTCAGCAACAGGTTCGCCAACCAGCTCCCCATAAGCATCCACGAATTCCTCTATCCCCTTATCCAGGGATACGATTCCGTTGCTCTTCAGGCGGATGTTGAACTTGGGGGGACTGACCAGAAATTCAATCTCCTCGTCGGTCGTGAATTGCAGCGCGAATGGGGACAGAGCCCCCAGGCTGTCATCACCATGCCTCTTCTGGAAGGGCTCGACGGCGTCAACAAGATGTCAAAGTCGCTTGGCAATTACATCGGCATCAACGAACCGGCCGACGAGATCTTCGGCAAGGTCATGTCCATATCCGATACTCTTATGCTCCGCTATTACGAGCTGCTGAGTGATCTGTCTCTTACCGAACTGAATGAGCTGAAGGCCGGGATCAAGGACGCGACGATCCATCCGATGGAAGCGAAGAAGCGCCTTGGTCGGGAGATGGTTACCCGCTATCACGGTACTGCCGCTGCGGATCAGGCGGAAGAGAACTTCATCAAGCGATTCCGGGATAATCAGACCCCCGATGCAATGCCGGAAATCACCATAGCCGCCGAAGGCGAGAAAATGCTTCTGTGCAAGCTCCTGGCTCAAACAGGCCTTGTCCCCTCGAATAGCGAAGGGCGTCGTTCCATTCAGGGCGGGGGGGTCAAGGTGGATGGCGAAAAAGTGGCTGACGGTAACCTGGAGCTGACGTGTAAAGGCGAGTATGTCCTCCAGGTCGGCAAGCGCCGTTTCGCCCGGGTGACATTTAGTTAAAACTAACGAAAAAAGATGTTGACTAAAGGGATGGCGTTTGTTATAAACACATCTTTCCGCAAGGCCGGGAGGAATGGTCGAGCGGGCGGGAAAAAAAGTTTAAGGGCAGAAAAAAATATATTGACAACGGAAGATGGTTTCGGTATATTGCAAAGTCTGTCGCGGGAACTTGGTCTTTG
>PJFC01000001.1 GCA_003574885.1 Geobacter sp. | reverse complement strand
CCCTGATCCCTGATCCCTGATCCCTGATCCCTGATCCCTGATCCCTGATCCCTGATCCCTGATCCCTGATCCCTGATCCCTGATCCCTGATCCCTAGTCCCTAGCCCCCAGCCCCTGAATACATCCCGAACTTCCCTCGCCGGTAGTCCCTGTAGCCGCGCCACACCATCCGGAGCTTCGCCAGTTTCTCCCCTTCGAACAGGATAATGCTGACGATCTCCTTCGCCAGTCGCACCCGGTCGAACAGGCAGTGACCGGGAAAGTCCCGCCGGTAGAGGCGGTTCACAAGGAAACGGTTGCGGGTCTTGTAGTAGCGGCGCAGGGGAGAATGATTGGTGGCGATGAACGGCCCGTATTTGTGGGTATCGCCGACACTGTGCTGCAGCAGCGCGTCATTGGCCCGAAGCACCCGGAAACCCTGTTTGCGCAGCCGGAGACAGAACTCGTTGTCCACGAAATCGATGAACAGGTCGTCCCGGAAAGAACCGACTTCCCGGTAGGCGGCCAGATTCAGCAGACAGCCGGAAGTCATGGGGGTCATAACATCCTGACACGCAACAACAGAAGGGTTGCCGCTCGATTTTGTCATGTGGAAGGGGGAAATGATGCCAACTCTTGCAAAGTCCTGCCCGTCGAGACAGGCCAGCATTTTCTCCACCATGTCCGATGCAGCACTGCTGTCCTGGTCCATCGTGAGGAGAAAATCATAACATTCGGCAAGCGCCCTTTCCGCACCGGTGTTCAGCGCTCGGGCAATTCCCTCGTTCTCCCCGTTACGGACGAGAACAACCTTTCCCAAGGCACCAATCGTGGAAGCAACAGATGAAGCATCTCCCTCTGTATTGTCCACAGCGAAGATGGTGTCCACCTGATCGGCCCAACTTCGAATATTGGCGAGTACCTCCGGACCGGGATGGTACAGAACGACGACGGCGGCTATTGATTCCCTAACACCTGTCACCTAAACACCTTTTGGACAGCAAAAATGCCCTTCCTCTTCCATGGCATATAATTAGCTCATTTTACGTTGTTTCCAAGCTTATTTACCAGCTTGCTAAATACAAAGACAAATTTTTCAATGCCTTTTGCTGACGGGAACAACCACTTCCTAAGCTTCCATGCCAGTAAAAATGACGAAATGTGAAACCGCGGATCAAGCAGAGATACTGCATATTCTCTGATATCACGCAAGAAGCACATATCTCCGTCAGTTAAACCGAGCCGCTCCCGCATGTTCAGGTAATTCGTGGCCCGGTTCTCCAACAAACGGTAATAGTCCATCTTTTCCTGCATTGTCTCCTTACGCAAGTGAGCCATAATTCTGGAAACGATGCCGGTCTTTACATTCGCCCCGGTAAAATTGTTGCCATGCTGGCGGTATTGCACCAGTTTCCGGTCTAGATATTTGACCCCACGCTGTCGCGATGCCACCACCGACAGCCACCAGTCGTGAAAGGTTTCACATGACGGGATTGGAAGGGCAATCGGAACAAGCTCACGTTTGAACATAGCAGTGCAACCGGTAATACAAGAATTGCAGACGAAATATTCAAACTGGCGGCCATTCACCGGCTTGGCCCCCGATATTTCCATGAGCGAACCAGGAATGCAGGTATCATGCTCGTCGATAAGAAACGCATCACTGTAAATTAGGGAGTAATTCCCGATTTCGTTCACCAACGTTTCGATCTTTTCCGGAAGCCAGATATCGTCCTGATCGGCAAGAGCAATGTAATCGCCTGAACAGAGGGAAATTACCTTTTCAAAGTTTCTGACAAAACCTAGATTACTATCGTTCACGCTATATTGGAGACCGTTTTTATGCCTGTGCTCTTCGAGAATAGCTACCGTATTGTCCTCAGAACAGTCATCTGAAACGATTACTTCAATGTTTGTGTATGTTTGAGAAAATACCGACTCTAATTGTTTTCGCAGGTATTTCTCACCGTTATAGGTAGTCATTGCCACTGAAACCAATGGTGCCACATCAAGTTTTTCAGTGTCCATATTTTCCAACTATCCTTCTCTTGTAATCAAGATACCCAAGAAGAGTCATCCATAATTTCTCAAGTTTTTGTTTCTCGAAAAGAAATATCCCTTTAATCTCGCCCCTGAATTTTTCCATCTCAGCTTTGCAGTAGTCAGGAAAAATTTCCCTATACTTCTCCAGAATGTAAAACCTGTTTCTCGCCATGTAATACCTGCGCAGCGGAGGATGGTTAGAAACACTAACAATCCTTCCCTTCCAGGAATGGTCAGTAATATCACCGAGATGGTGTTCGAGCCTCGCCGTGTTTACCCGAACGACTCTGAACCCCATTGACTTTAACCGCAAGCAATATTCGTTATCAACAAAGTCAATGAATAATTCGTCAAGGAATGGGCCTGCTGTCATGTAACAATTCAGATTCAGGAGATTGCCCGAAGTCATGACCGTCAGCACATCCTCGACAGCTTTGTCCGCGGCAGGGGTCATACCCGCCTTAGTCGCATGAAAGGGAGAAATGATGCCGGTTATTTCTAATCCTTCCGGTTGCACAGCGATAAGCATTTCTGAAACCATTCCAGAAGTTGCTTTACTGTCCTGATCCATAGTAAGAAGCCATTCATACCCTTCAGAGATAGCCCGCTTTGCGCCAATGTTAAGCGCAGCAGCAACGCCAAGATTTCCCTCCTGTGGAAGATATGTTAGATTGTCAAGACCTGTTAACAAGTCCCGAAACTGGCTATCCTGCTGTTCTGAGTTGTCAACAGCATATACCCGGTCGATCTGTTCTGACCAACTCAAGATATTCTGAAGTGCGTCCAGTTTAGGGTGATAGAGGACAACTATCCCAGCAGATCTTGGAATGCGAACTGTCATCAGTTTGAGTCCAAAGACTTTCGCCTGTCACCAACAAAAGGGCTTAGGCGGCGAAATGCTGCTGAGGCCACCTTAAGCCAAGCATTATCGAAATACTTACCTTTCGCTGTTTTGCGGGCTATTGCAATAATATGACAAGGAAGCATTGGTTCAATCATCAGCAGTTCAAAATCTGCATTGTCTAGGAGATCGATTACAGCTTCAGTATTAAAAACGTGGTGATGGATACATCTGTTCTCGAAATTACTGAATGACCGCATCCTGAACTCATCATAGCTGGCAGATCCAGTATCCCGGTCCAAATCGTGCAGATCAAGGACCTCTTTCAAGTGGGTCAGGTCAGTTTCGTCTCTTCCCTTTTCATAATCATCTATTATATGCATAAGAGGTGTGATCGGCCGACGGTGATCAAAGGTTCCCTCTTTATGAGGCACAACCAGAATAAGAAGTCCGTCAGGCTTGATGATTCTCTGCCATTCTCTAAGTGCACACAGAGGGTTTGCTAAATGTTCTATATTATGAGAAGATAAAACAAAATCATACTGATCCGATTCAATTCCCTTCAGATCGGTTGCCTCCCTAATGTACTGAAATCCAGGGGGACGATGCAGGTCAAAATGATAGTTAAGCCCCTCAGCCAAATCTCCCTCCCAAGTCGTCGAATGGCTAAAATTACAATTATCAATCCTCGCAACAATTGGATAGAGAGGCATCATCCCCGCTGAGCTAAAGATACTACTTGGCCCACCGACCTCAAATCCATTCTTACCTTTTAAAAACTGTCGACAAAACTTAAATGATTTGGCACGCACATTCGGCGCGAGCATCGAGGTAAATCGGCTATACTGCTCTGCAGTGACGATCTTCTTCAGTAATCGTTTAAGAGTTTCAGGCATTTTCATGAGTTGGCATCCGAAATTAAAAAATGATTCTATCTTATAATTTTGCGATTGCTTTAGTTAACTTACGACTTAGCGCTATCATAAAGTTAGGTGCTATAGATATAATAAATAATAAATACAATGGTACATCTGTCACATGTTTCAAATAATTATAGTATTTTCTATAAATACTATAATTGTAATATCCTAGTTTGCGTAAGTTGTAGAAACTACGCCAACTGTTAAACAAACTAGTTTGCATGCCATGATTTTTAATACATTCAAATTTAGCTTCTTTAGAATATAGCGGCAAACTATTTACTAGCTCGAACCAGTTATACACCCATATTTCGAATATTTTATCCACCCAAGAAGGTAAAATTTCTGTACTTATACCGTAAAGACATGGTTTTTCAAACCAGTAAACGCTGATATCCTTATCAGCCAAATAATCAAAAACTGCGCCTACATGCACAAGCGAAGTATTCTGATATTTATCGAATTGACCTTTTCTGATAACATCATGACAAAAGATCAAACAACTAATCCATGTCATATGCCAGCCAAGTTCGACAAGAAGTTCATTTTTATCGTAGTATATTTTAGAGCTTATATTCTTAACTCTACCAAGGATGTCAAAATCGCCAGAAGAATTTATTGATAACTGCCCTCCGTTCAATACGACCAAATCATAACTTCTGTAATTTAATATACTTAATACATCTGAAATCGCAGATTTTACAACACGGTCATCGTCACTCAATAACCAGGAGTACTGGGAATCGCTCATTTTCAGAACTTTAGTAAAATTATAATCAAACCCGAAATTTTCCTCGTTACGTGAGTAGTAGATATATTTATAAGTGTTCTTCAATTCTTCAATAACTTCTGATGTATGATCTTTTGAAGCATTATCTGAAACATAAATTGGTATATCATAATCAACAATTTGAGGGATAAGATGTTCGATACATCCACGAAGTTTTTCAGCTCTATTGTAGGTAGGTATGCAAATCGATAAGATATTGTTCATTTTATCACCTAAACTGATTGCTGTGCCATACTTTGCGGCATCTTAGCCAGATAAAGTAAGCAATTGGCAAGGTAAAAAAAAGATTGATACAAAAAAAACCAGCGGTAACTCCTCCACTTGCATATTTCTTTCCGAGAAGCCATGCAGCCGTTCCTTGCAAGACGGCACTCGCGATTGAAAGCCACATTAAAGGCTCTTTTTTATGAGCTCGCAGATAACAGGCAAGCGCATTTGTCACACTGTGGACACAGACTGCGCCAAAGAGCAGTCCCGCATAATTTGCTGGGATAAATCGCTTTCCAATCTGAGAATACTCCTGCAGATATGAGATAATTCCCCAACCAACCAACGCCCCTGCAACAGCGACACCTACTGATTGTATTAATACCCGATAAAATAAACTGTCTAGCTTTTCCCATTCGTGGTACGCAATCAACTTACCAAACTCGGGTGTCCTTGAATTTACCCAAGTCGCACACCCAGCAAGCAATGCATTGGAAACACTGAGCGTCATCCCCATCTGCCCTGCTACAACCGAACCATGATAGTGAAATAGTACGGGGTTAAATAGCTGAAACATAAAGTATCCCGACACCCAAGAAAGAGCAATCTTCCACTGCATTGGCCAGACATCGCCCCACCATGAAATTGTCGCTTTTCT
Organism: Geobacter sp.; assembly: GCA_003574885.1. Lineage (GTDB taxonomy): Bacteria > Desulfobacterota > Desulfuromonadia > Geobacterales > Geobacteraceae > Geomobilimonas. The sequence goes on along the minus strand of PJFC01000001.1, from coordinate 1,007,622 downwards.
AGCTGTATGGCTACTATGCCCAAAAACACCTTGCCACGCAAGTTTCAACAGCTCCGGCTTTTCTTTTATAAGATATGTACAGGATACGATGATGCTGCCAGTAGTAATGGCAAAAGCAGCGAATAACCCGCCACGGAGACCAATGACTGTCCAGGCAATAAGTGAACTAATAACAGCCCCCATCATCTCGCGGTGATTGACAGTAACTACATCGCCACTTCCCATGACTATGGCAAAAAACGGAACAATCAGCAGATTAACAGCTGTCCCGCACACAGCCAGAATCCAGGGAAGTCGCCACGAAAAATCAGTCACTACCCAATGTTGTTGACCAAGGAAGTAGAGCCCTGCAGGAATAAGCACAACAGTGAGCAGCAACGCGGCAATACCGAACCACGCAGTCGCCTTGCAGAGAAGATCAAGCAGGCGCTCACGAGCAACCGGATCTCCCTCTATCCGCCCCTTCTCGCCCCACGTCAGGTGGGCGAACTCGTGGCTGGCAAACTGGGCCAATACAGTTACCAGACCAAGTTCAAAGAATACCTGCAACGCAAGCAGGCTACCGATGGTGTAGTAGAACCCTTGCTGTTCCTTGGAAAAACGGTTGGCGATTATCAGTATCGTGACCGGACCGGAAATGAAACTCCACGCCCGTGCCAGCACACCATAACCAATGGCGCGGTTAAAACCGAAAAACCGCAATAATTTAATTATATAGTCCATCAATTGAGTAGTTTGCCTCGCGTTGGTCATCCCCCTCGTCTACCAGCACGATGAGTGTATCCTTTAAGTCTGTAGTAAACATTTTGGCGGAAAATTCTCCATCCGACGAATCCCTTCCTCCAAACCAACCTTTGGCAACCAGCCAGGCAAGACCATCCCTCTGTTCCAAGGAACCATAACCTCTCGCAGTCGGTAAGGCCTCCCTCCCCAACAAATGGGAATCACCTTGCTCATCACTCGTCCGTATATCTCAACCAACTCCTTTAGCTCAATTGGTCTGCCGGACGTAACCGCATACTCTTCATGCCCCTCAACTACTTCCGCAAGGAGTCGATCAGCAGCCACAAGAAAAGCATCTGTAACGTCGTCGATGTATACTAGGTCGATCAGTTGCTCGCCTGGAGACATGGCCAAAGTTATTTGTTCTGCAGCAGCCTTGCGCAACAGGGTGAACAGCTTGGGGCGAGGGTCCCCAGGTCCATATGTGTCAAAGAGTTTCAGGGTTATAACTTTGAGAGGTGTCGTCTCAAGATAAAATTGCAAAATCGACTCAAACGCCTGTTTTGTTGCCGAATAGAGATTTACCGGGCAGTATCCCCGACTCTCAAAGTGCTGCCAGTAAGTGCCCGTATTGACCAAACGGGAAACGCCGCAAGCCGTCATCGCTTCCGCGAGTTGCGTGGCAAACAAAATATTACTGCTAATCAAGGGTTCAATATCCTTAACCTGATGCTGCACTAAAGCAAGTGAAGCAAGGTGGAAAACCACATCAGGTTTAGCCTGAGTTACAATTTGCTGCATCCCTTCGGTAGAACCATCATGTTGATGAAATGTCACTACGCCTGAGATATTATTTAACGGCAGAAGGTCTGACTCTGGCCGAACGATGAGATGAACTTTCCACCCACCTGCGACTAGGCACTGAGCAAGATGTGATCCGACAAACCCGGTCGCCCCGGTCACCAGTGCTCTCATCCCCTGGCCACCCCCGTAACCTGCTCCACTACGTACCCCACCATCTCCTCCGTCATCCCCGGATAGACCCCCACCCAGAAAGTATCGCGCATGATCCTGTCGGTGACGGGTAAGGCGGTTGAAGAGTTGAGAAGTTGAGAAGTTGAACCTTCAACTTTCAACTTTTCAACATTTGAATTGGGCACAACCCTGAAGCCTTTACCGGTTGCTCGCATTTCATCAAAACAGGGGTGCTTGATCAGGTTGCCGGCAAAGAGCATCCGGGTCTGGATTCCCTTCCCTTCCAGGTGATGCACCAACCGCTCGCGGCTGAGCCGTGATCCTTCCCGCACGGTTAGCAGGAAGCCGAACCAGGAGGGATCGGAGTTTTCAGTTGCCTCCGGCAGGATCAGGCGATCCTCCAGACCGGCCAGGCCATCGCGCAACAGCTGCCAGTTCTTTTTCCTGGCCTCGATAAAGCCGGGAAGCTTCTCCAGCTGGGCACAGCCGATGGCCGCCTGCATGTCGGTCACCTTCAGGTTATAGCCGAAATGGGAATAGACGTACTTGTGGTCATAGCCGAAGGGGAGTTCGCCGAACTGCTGGCCGAACCGGTTGCCGCAGGTATTGTCCTTGCCAGACGGGCACCAGCAGTCGCGCCCCCAGTCCCGTAACGATTCGACGATTCTTTTCAGTTCAACGCTATTCGTGTAGACCGCACCACCTTCTCCCATGGTCATATGATGGGGGGGGTAGAAGCTGGAGGTGCCGATGTGGCCGAACGTTCCAGTGTACTGGAACTCGTTGACAGTTGAAAGTTGAGAAGTTGAAGATACATCGTTGAACTTGTAGCGAGAGCCCAGGGAGTCGCAATTGTCTTCGATCAGCCAGAGGTTGTTCCGGTCGCAGAAGGCCTTGACAGCAGCCAGGTCAAACGGGTTGCCCAGGGTGTGGGCAGCCATGACTGCTTTGGTGCGAGATGAAAGGGCTGCCTCCAGTTGGGTGACATCGATGTTGTAGGTGGGAAGAGAGACATCAACAAACACCGGCACCGCGCCGTATTGGATAATCGGTGCAACTGTGGTCGGAAACCCGGCAGCGACGGTAATGACTTCATCGCCAGGGTGAATGCGTCTGTCCCCCAGTTTGGGTGACGTCAAGGCCATAAAAGCAAGCAGGTTGGCCGATGAGCCCGAGTTGACCAGGGAGCAGTGCTGCACCCCAAGGAACGCGGCAAACTCCTTTTCAAACCGCTCAGCATAGCGACCGGTCGTAAGCCAGAAATCCAGCGACGCGTCGATCAGACTGGCAATTTCCCTCTCATCAAAGACCCGGCCTGCATAAGGGATACGATCACCGGGGACAAAAGGCTTTTTCGGCTTGTGCCGGAACTCGTAATAGTCCAGTGCAGCTTTGATCGCCGCATCCCTCAGTTCCTGCTCCGTCTCTCTCCCACCTTCCACGTCAAGCTCCTTTTTAATAAACCGCTAAAGAGTTGAAAGTTGAAATGTTGAATTATTGAACCGTCATAAACCGTTGAAGGGTTGAAAGTTGAAATGTTGAATTATTGAACCTTCAACCTTCAACCTTTCAACTTTTCAACGCCTCACCCCTCATAAGCTCTTATTTGCGCAAGACAGGCGCCCCGCAGATCGCCGCCATCGCGAAACATCTTCGTCCACGCCACGATGCTCTCAAGCGCCGCCTCAAGGCTCCAGCGGGGCTGCCACCCCAGTTCCGCCCTGGCCTTGGAGCAGTCGAGCTTCAGGTAGTGGGCCTCGTGGGGATGCTCACCTTGGTCGAGCTCGTAGGCCGCCCCCTCTTCCCATCGCTCGCAGAGGCGTTTCACCAGCCACTCCACCGGCCGGGCATCTTTCTCGTCGGGGCCGAAGTTCCACCCTTCCCCGTACCGCGCACCCTCCTCGTACAACCGCTGCGCCAGAATCAGGTAACCGGAAAGGGGCTCCAGCACGTGCTGCCAGGGACGGATGGCATGGGGATTGCGAATCCGCACCGGCTCTCCAGCCAGAATGGCGCGGAGAACGTCGGGGATCAGCCGGTCGGTGGCCCAGTCGCCGCCGCCAATGACGTTGCCGGCGCGGGCGGTGGCCACGGCCGCGCCGTGGCGTTGAATCGTTGAACTGTTGAATTGTTGCGTGGCAAAATATGAGGAGCGGTAGGCTGCAGTGACTAGCTCGGAGCACCCCTTGCTGTTGGAATAGGGGTCGTAGCCGCCAAAGGGCTCGTTTTCCCGGTAGCCCCACACCCATTCCCGGTTTTCGTAGACCTTGTCGGTGGTGACGTTGACCACCGCCCGGACGCTCGGGCAGGCGCGCACCGCCTCCAGCAGATTGACCGTCCCCATGACGTTGACCGCATAGGTCTCCACCGGAATCTTGTACGAGTCCCGCACCAGCGGCTGGGCCGCCATGTGGATAACGATCTCGGGAGCAGCCTTCACCATTTCGTCGGTGAGGCGTTGCAGATCCCGCACATCGGCAAACCGGTTGAAGAGTTGAGGCGTTGAAGAGTTGAAGCCCAGCAGATTGAACAAGCTGGGGGTGGTTGGAGGTTGCAGAGCATACCCGTATACCTCGGCACCAAGCTTGAGCAGCCACAGAGTGAGCCAGCTACCCTTAAAGCCGGTGTGGCCGGTGAGAAAGATTTTTTTGCCTGCAAAAAAATCTTTGTTGAAAAGTTGAAAAGTTGAATTGTTGATCATGCGTTTGCTTTCTGCGTCTGCGCGGCTCGTAATCCACTAATCGCTGAAGATAGCTGCTGAATTGTGTCACGCAATGCGAGATAGGACGTTTCAGACAGATAACCGAGTTCTACCGATAGTTGCAGCTGTGCATCAGTTTCCATCAAGGATCCGTATGACAGCTGTGAAAAGTGTGCCTGATCTCGGGAGCCAGTACGTCCAGATCCTTCGGCCAGATTCGACATAACCGATACAGCCGCCCTGCGTAATTGATCAACAAGAGCATAGCGTTCTGCAGTTGGATAGCTTGCGGTCACTTCATATACCTGCTTTGCGAATGCCTTGGCAAGCTGCCATACTTTTAGCTTTTCATGGGGAAACAGGTACGTTTTCAAAATTCACCCCTTCAACTTTCAACATTTCAACGCCTCACCATTCACTTTTCACCAAAGCTTCCACGGCGCCCGTCCGCTATTCCAGAGTTCTTCCAGGTGATTTTTGTCTCGCAGGGTATCCATCGGCTGCCAGAAGCCGGCATGCTTGTACGCCATCAACTGGCCGTCACGGGCAAGACCTTCCAGTGGCTCTTTCTCGAAAATTGTCCCATCCCCGGCAATTCGTTCAATCACGGACGGCTCAAGCACAAAGAAACCGCCGTTGATCCAGGAACCATCTCCTGCAGGTTTTTCCTGGAAAGAATGTATCGTGCCGTCTTCCGTCATATTCAGGGCACCGAAGCGGCCGGAAGGCTGGGTAGAGGTCACCGTGGCAGACCTGCCGTGGCTTTTGTGGTAACGCACCAGTTCGTCGATATTGACGTTGGCTACCCCGTCGCCGTAGGTGAGCATGAAGGTACCGTCAATATAGGGCGCAACACGCTTCACCCGGCCGCCAGTCATGGACTCGGCACCCGTATCCACCAGGGTCACCCGCCAGGGTTCCACGTTCTTCTGATGCACCTCCATGCTGTTGGTCGTCATGTCGAAGGTGACATCGCTCATGTGGAGGAAGTAGTTGGAAAAGTACTCCTTGATCATATACCCCTTGAAGCCAAGACAGATAACAAAGTCATTGAAGCCGTAATGGGAATAGATCTTCATGATGTGCCAGAGAATCGGCCTGCCGCCAATCTCCACCATCGGCTTCGGCCGCACCACCGTCTCTTCACTGAGTCGTGTGCCAAGACCACCGGCAAGTATGACAACTTTCATGCAACCTCCCTGGAATACCGTATTATCAGCGAAAAGGGATATGTTCTCCGCCTTGTTTACCTGCAAAAACATTCAACGCCGAGTAAGGCTAAATCTTTTTATGGTTACTCCGTCGCGCCAGCAATGAAAATCCCTGTTTTCGGCACCCCCAGCCCGCGAAGTGCCTCCATCAGTTCATCCCGCTGCTTCAGTGAAGATATCACCACCGGGACTCCCTCCCTGCGCACCCCCTCGGCCAACGACACAACCTTCACGCCAAAGAACTGATCTCCCTGCCGACCGTCATCCATCACCCCCGCCAGCTCAAGGCCGGTTTCCCTGAGCGACAGATAGGCCACTTCAGCCACCTCATCCACTCCACAGAAAATTACCTCACGAACACCCGACTCCTCAAGGCGGCGGAACAGATCCAGGTAGTCCTGCCGGGCAACCGTATAGAGATTGGTGAAGTAGCTCAGATGCTGGTAAGCGAGCCGGCTTTTCTCGGCGATACCGGTCGGGGTAAGGAGGTAGGCGTAGCGGTTGCGGGGGAAGTTCTTGACCCGGACATACCCCTTGGCCACCAGGTTCTTCAGATAGGAATTCACGAGGCCGACGGCGATGCCGGCCCGGCGGGAAAGCTCTCGCTGGGAGAGGGGCTCCTCGCCGGCAATCTCGGAGAGGAGAAGAAAGGAGCGGTAGGAATCGACGGATTTGTCACTGTGATCGTTCATAGAATGAACAATACCGGAAATAGCAGAAAGTGGCAAGGGGAATGTTCATGGGGTGAACAGTGAAAGGTAAAAAGTTAAAGATTAAAAGATAAAAGTGAAAAATCGCGTATTATTTCAGTGCGTTGGCCAAGCCATAGAGCATCTTGGAGATTTCTGTCATTTTCGCCATGAGTTCCTTGTGCTTTTCGCCGGCCATGTAACCGAGCATATGGGCAAGCTCGACCTGGGTGTCGAGTTCACTGAGCGAGCCCTGTGCGATATTCAGGAACTGCTTGAATTCCTTGTTACCTTTTCGTGCTGCACCCTCTGCCAGATTGCTCGGCACAGAGACAGCCGCCCGACGCATCTGCGAACTCAAGCCGTATTCCTCAGTTTTGGGAAAGGCCGAAGTTGCTTTATATACTTCGCAGACAAGTTCCATGGATTTGTGCCAGACATCAAGCTTCCTATGCGGTCGGTAATCCATAACTATCCCTCTCGGCTTTTCGTTAAACTTTTGACTTTTCACCTTTCCCTTTTAACTTTTCACTATTACACTCACATGAGATTCCTCGTCCGCAACGCCGATTCAGCCTCCATGAACCTGTCTTCGAGCACTTCCCCCCGAGCCCAGGCAATCAGCTCTTCGATACCCTCGGCAAAGGTCACCGTTGGCCGGTAACCGAGGATTTCCCTGCTCTTCGTCAGGTCGGCGTAACAGTCCCTGATGTCCCCCATGCGGAACTGGCCGTTGAACTCCAGTTTCGATCGGCTCTTCAGTTTTTTCGTTATCAGTGTCGCGAGATCGAGAACCGTGAGCCGCTCACCACTCCCGACATTGAAGGTGCCGTTCTCCGCCCGATCGTTTTCCAGGGCACACACATTGGCCTGGACAACGTCCCGGACATTAACGAAATCGCGGCCTGGTTTGCCGTCCTCGTAGATATGAATGTCCTGTCCGGAAAGCGCACGGTTGGCAAAGATCGCGCCGATCCCGGTATAGGGATTATTGATTGCCTGACGGGTCCCGTAGACATTGAAATAGCGCAGGATCACGCTCGGCAGCCGGTAGGTGGAGGAGAACGTACGCACCAGGTCCTCCTGCACCTGCTTGGTCAGGGCATAGATCGATATCGGGGAGAGAGGCTTCTCCTCGTCCGTCGGCAGGGGACTCAAAGGTTTGCCGCAGGTTGGACAGCCTATTTCCCAGCAGTGATTCACAAGCTGCTCCCTGCTCCGTGTCGGAGGGAATACGATCCCGCAGGCATCGCACCGGTAGGTGCCTTCCCCGTAAACCGCCCGGGAAGAAGAAAGGATGATCTTTCCCACCCGATGCTCCGTGTTGGCCAGGACGTCGAGAAGCATGGCAGTCCCACTGATGTTGACGTCGCAGTAGCTGTGAATGTCGTACATCGACTGTCCCACCCCGGTCTGGGCCGCAAAATGGTAGACAGCATCGATCCCGTCGAGCGCCCGGATGACATCGCCCCGGAGCCTCACGTCTCCAATGAAAAGCTCGACCCGCGGATCGAGGTAGGCAGGGCGTTTTCGTTCTATCCCGTGGATCTGCTGGTCGAGACAGTCGAGCACCCGCACCTGAAACCCTTTTGCCAGCAAGGCATCGGCAGTGTGCGAGCCGATGAAACCTGCCCCGCCGGTGATTAATATTCGCTTCATGTTTCACCTCATCATGTGCATGCAATCGCACTATTCTGTCGAATACCCAATTGAATCACAACAGTTCCCGGTAGACACGTCCCAGCTCCCTGCGCACATCTTCCGGGGAATAGCGGCGCAATGCCTCTTCACGCCCGGCCATGCCAAGGCGCTCCACAAGGGAGGGGTCGTCAAGGAGTCGCTCAATGGCGGCAACGAGAAACGGAACGTCATTGGACGGAACCAGCAGCCCGCTCTCGCCGTCGCGGATCACGGTGTTGATCCCCTTGGTGTCCGTCCCCACTACCGCGATTCCGCTCGCCATATATATGGGGAGCTTGCCCGGGACGTTCTCTCCGTACAGGCGCAGGGCAAATCCTATATCGCAGATTTTCAGATACTGGGGAAGCCGTTCGAACGGTTCATAATCCACGCACACCACTCGCTCACCAATCCCCATGGCGTTGGCCTGTTCGCGGTATCCCTCAACCGGTCGTCCGAACAGCACCAACCGCACGTCGTTCCGCACCTCGCAGAGACGTCCGAAAGCGGTGAGGAGGAAATCAACCCCCTGATACTCTTCCATCCCCCCGGAATAGATGAGGAGCTTTTCCCCAGACGGCCGAAGCCGGCATTCGAGCTCCCGGTCCACCTGATCGTCTGTCAGATAGAACTCGTCCAGTTCCGGTACGTCCTCAACGACCGCTACCTTGGCCGGCGATATCCCCTTGGCGACGAACTCGTCCCGGCGCAGCAAGGACTGGGCAACGATGCGGTCCACCCTGCGCTCTACCAAGTCCTCAAAAAAAGCCAGGGGCCTGACGAGCCATCCCTCCTTACGAATAGCTCCGGTGGCAATCAACTCCTCGACGAATGTGCCGTGGGCATTGTAGATGACCCTGGCTCGCGTTACGACAGACGCCAGAAGGCCGATAAAGGCGCCTTCGTGGAGATGGCCGTCGATTACCCGAATGCGCTCTTTTCTTACCACGGCAATGGTTTTGAAGATGAGGAGAAAATCGTAGAGAATCTTGGCCAGGTTGGCTCCGGTGCGCTTGATCCTGAAAGGAACAGGAAGGGTCCGGTGGATGGTAAAGGGGAAGTCGCCGTCACGACCCTGGTTGAAGCTGATGACGTGGATCTCGAATTCTTCCGCCATTGAAGTCGCCAGACGCCTGATCCTGATGGGTGTTCCCCGGTCGATGAAGAATGGGCAGGGTGCGATGACCGCGATTTTTTCCTTTCCCGTCACGATTCCTGCCCGGCATCAAGGTTGATCCGCTCCCGAACCGAATAAATGGGCTTCCCCTGTGACTCATGGTACGTACGGGCGTTCAGTTCGCCGAGCAGGCCGAGGACGATGAACTGCACCCCCATGAAGAGGAGGAAGGCGGTGAGGATGAGCAGCGGATTCCTGTTCATGCTCGTGTGCTCGAACAGCTTCATGTAGATGGTGAGGCCGCCGCTGAGGAAACCGGTCAAGAGCGTGTAAATACCCCATTTGCCGAACAGTTGGATCGGCTTGGTGGAGTAACTGAGGAGAAACTTGACCGTCATCAGGTCGAGAACGACCCGCATGGTCCGGGAGATGCCATACTTGCTCGTACCGTGGAGCCGTGGGTGGTGCCGCACCGGCAGCTCAGCCACCTTGGCCCCCACCTGGGAAGCGAGAGCCGGCACGAAGCGGTGCATCTCGCCGTAGAGATTGATGCCGTCCAGCACTTCGCGTCGATAGGCCTTGAGGGTGCAACCGTAGTCGTGGAGATGGACCCCCGTCATGCGGGAGATTATTCCGTTGGCGATGATGGAGGGGAGCTTCCGGTTGATAAAGGTATCCTGGCGGTCCCTGCGCCACCCCGAAACCACGTCGTATCCCTCATGGATCTTTGCCAGGAGGAGGGGGATGTCGGCCGGATCGTTCTGCAGGTCGCCATCCATGGGGACGACAACCTCTCCGGTGGATACATCGAACCCGGCCGCCATGGCGGCGGTCTGGCCGAAGTTGCGCCGGAACCGGATCACCTTGACCCGCTTGTCCCAGGCCGCCAGCTCCTTGAGCAGGGGAAACGAGCCGTCGGATGAACCGTCGTCCACCAGGATCAGCTCATACTCAAGGCTGGTGGATGCCAGGGCCTTCTGGATGCTTTCATGGAGGGCGGAGATATTCTCCTCCTCGTTATAGATGGGAACGACTATGCTTAAATCCACGTTATTTCACCTCGCTCTTCCGGAGTCGTTGCGCCCTTTCCCTAAGAAATGGCAGATAGGTTTTTACGTTGGCAACGTCCGCCGGATATTCCATAAAACCAAAAGACTTGAAAAGTTCATAGTTTCTGATTGCTTCGTCAAGATTGCCGAGGCGGTCCTCCGCTTTTGCAAGCGTGAAATAGGCTCGGGTATTATAACGATACAGCTCTATCGCTTTCTTTGCATGCTCCTGTGCTTTTTGCAGCTCGTCAGTCATCAGATAGCTTGCCGCCACCGTTTCCTGGACCCAGGTGGAATCCGGGCTGACCGTGACGGCATGACGCCAGAGGGTATGTTCGTTCCGCCAGTAGCCATTCTGTATAACGGTAAGTGACGCAAGCGCCAGAAGGATCACCCCGGCACCCCAGTACGCCGGCTTTGGCGCCGAACGAAACAGCCAGGCTATCACCAGGGAAACGCCGGGCAGGCAGAGGTACATGTACCTGTCAGCCACGATATAGGCAACCGGCAGAAAGTTGGAAACCGGCAGGTAGAAAATGAGGAACCAGCAGATACCGAACGCAACTGCCGGGGCACTGTTCCTGAGCCTTACGGCGAATCCGGCCAGCAGCAGAAAGACTGCGATGGCGAGCCAGGCAAGTGGCTGGAAAACGGCGGCAGAAAACTTGACAACGTATTCAGGAGCCAGCTGCAGTGGACAGACAATTTTGTACAGATAGAAGCCGAACGCCTTGAATGCTGCAAAGAAGAGGGGAAGATACCCACGTGAATCAAGAAATCCGTTTTTGGAGTAGATCTTCAGGACCTGATCGGCTGAGAACAGTCCACGATAATGGTACACGAACGCCCCACCCGCAAGGGCAATCACCACGGCCAGGAGATACGGCCTTCTGGCAATGATCCGCTCACCCCTTTTCAGGAAGAGAACGTCGTAGACAATCAACAGAAGCGGCAAAGTAACGGCAGTTTCATTTGCGAGCAGGGCTAAAGCGTAGGACAAAAGAGCCGCGCAAAGAAACGCTATCCGTTTCCCACCCCGCGCTGCAACTGCTTTTACATAGGTCAGAATTGCCGTGAGAGAAAAGAAGAGGGCAAGCAGTTCCTTACGGTGTGAGATGTTGGCCACCGACTCGACCTGCAGCGGATGGACAAGAAAAAACAGGGCGCCCATAAGCGAAGCCGCTGGCGGAATCCCCAGCATGCAAAAAATGGTAAACAAGAGGATACCGTTGCCGCCATGCCACAGGATCTGCTGTACATGGTAGCCCGCCGGGTTCAGGCCGAACAATTTGTATTCAGGGATATAGGTCAGCTCCCGCAGCGGTCGTCCGGGCCTGCTGTTGTCCAGAAACCCGGCAAAAGAGTGGGAGTCGGGATTGTAAACCACCACCGGAGCATCGTCGTAGCTCCACTGGTTGCGGAAGGTATTGCCATAGACAGCCAGTGCAACAAGCACGATCAGTATGTATATATACCTGGGCGAAACGGTCTTCAATGTCATCAAATCTGCTCCGGAATGGTCAATTTGTGGCTTTACGCAACTTTGCCTGCTCTATTTGTGTCCGCAGAAGGGGAAGGTATTCAGTTAGCCTTGAGACCTGTTCAGGGTATTCCTGTTTGCCGACGCGTTGAAACATTTCATAGTTTTTCAGCGCTTCTTTCAGGTTTCCCAGCATCTCCTCCACCCTGCCCAATGCGATGTAAGCCTTTACATTAAACGGGTTAAGTTCCAGCGCTTTCTGCAGATGCTCCCTGGCCGAGACAAAATCGCCGGTCAGGATATAGCTGTCGGCGACACCGGACTGGACATAACTTGAGTCAGGGTTCACCTGTACCGCATGACGCCAGAGCGTATGCTCATCACGCCAGAAACCGTTCTGACGTACCGACAGGACGGCCAGAATCAGGAGCAGCGAACAGAAACCGATGGTGATGGCTTTCTCAGACCATCGTCCGAGCAGCCATGCTGCCAGGAGAGCCAACGCCGGCAGGCAGGTGTACATATAGCGGTCGGCCATCATGTACGATATCGGTATGATATTGGCCACCGGCAAATACATGAGAAGAAACCAGCCGGCAGCAAACGCCGGCAGCGACCGGCGAGTTCCGTTCCAGGCAAGACAAAAGGCAAGAAGCGCAAGCAGCACTGCTCCCACAATTGCCAGAGGTTGAACCGGGTCGCTCACAAACCGGATCGCATACTCGGGAGCCAGGTTCAGCGGCATGAATATTTTTGCCCCATAGAGGGCAACGGTCTTGAGTGCCCCCATGTAATAGGGGAAATGGTCGAAGGGTCCTGCATAACCGTACTTGTGAAAGGTCCCTGCCAGCTGATCTGCGGAAAACAGCCCGCGGTAATGGTACACCGCTGCTCCCAATACCGTTACTGTCGCACATGTCAGCACCACTGGCAGGCGCAGCAAGAACCGCCGTTCAGCCGGCACGAAGAGGTATTCGTAGAGCACAAGAAGCAGGGGCAGAAAGGCTATGGATGCGTTGGAAAGAAGAGCACCGCCACAAGCCAGCGCGGCCAGAACTACGAACAGAGCCCGCCCGCGCCCGCCGGATGCCATCCCCTTCATATAGCAGAGAAGGGAAGTGAGGCTGAAAAAGAGTGCCAGCAGTTCCTTACGGTGTCCTACATTCGCCACCGATTCGACCTGCAGCGGGTGAACCAGGAAGAGCATGACAGCGAGAAAAGCAGGCAGCGGCCCGATGCCAAGATGAAGAAAAACCGCCAGCAGCAGACAGCCGTTCAGACCATGCCAGACAAGCTGCTGGGCATGGTAGCCTGCCGGGCTGGCACCGAACAGCTTGTAATCTACCATGTAGGAGAGTTCGCGCATGGGTCGGCCGGGGTAGTGATTCTCCATGAACTCAGCCAGGGAATGGGTGTCCGGATTGTCCACGACAACATAGCGGTCGTCGTAGGTCCAGTCGTTGCGGAAGGTATTTCCGTAGACCAGCAGGGTTACGAAGAACAGGGCGACGTAGAGATATGACCGTGGTATGTCTGCAAATTTCTGCATTGCTAATCCAGGTTACCCTCTCCATGAGGACCCACAGGGCCTAAAGGAGAGGGGCAGGGGGTGAGGGGTAAACGTTCCGCCCCTTCTTACAAGAATGAGGCAGTGATGATTTCCCGGTTAAACATGTTGCCGCTGAAATTCCTTTACCCAGCGCAGGCTGACAACCGGCTCTCCTGTTTTGGCTTTTTTAAACGGCCAGCAGATTAATCCCCGCCAGAGCCCCGCTCCATAGGCCAAGTGAATGGTCGGGAAGATTATCATGAGGAGCGGAAGCATCTTCCACTCTCCGGCACGCAACGCCCCATGGCAGGCGGCAAAAGCCAGCAGACCTGCATAACACAAAAGTGGCAGATAGTAAACAGGCTCCGAGAAGAATAGCATCAAGAGGAAATAGAGAACCATGAGCGCCGGCAGAAGGGTGGTCGGATGGATGGTGCGGCTGATAATGGTCTGTTCCGCCCGCCCCCGGCCATAATTGAGGAATTGCCGCAGGAATGCCCGGTAGCTCGATCGCTGACTCCGGTAAATCGCCAGATCGGGATCGTGAATGAGCATACTCCCCCGTCCACGCAATCGGTCCATGAGTTCATTTTCTTCGTTGGGATAGAGACGCTTGTCCAGCCCCCCCAGTTCAAGAAACAGGTTACGGCGGAAACTGAGGTTGCACAGAATCAATTCCTGATCACCGGTGGCCCGCACATTGCCGGTCCGGCGATAGCGGTTACGCATCCCGCCGCCACCCAAAGATGACGCCAGGGCAACCCCGATACTCCGCTGCAGCAGAGAATCTGTGTCCGGCGTGAGAGACGGCCCCCCTACCGCAGCTACAGTCGGATTGTCATAATGGGATACGGTCCGGAGAAGAAAGTCGGGGGCCGTAAGGGAATCGTCGTCGAGGAAATAGAGGATATCGCCATGGGCCTCACGTGCGGCCTTGTTCCGCTGCACGCTCGGCTGCATCCCCTCGGCGATGATTATCTCCAGCTTGTCAGGTGGATAGTCAAGACCTGTCAGCCCCTTCAGTGCCTTCACTTCCCCGCCGGGTTTTACCGGTATGATGATGGAAACCGTGAGGATAAAACCCTCCTCCCAAATTTTTCCCCACCCAACCTCCCCGCTGGGGGAGGGCAAAGAGTCCTTCCCCCGGAGGGGGGAGGAAGGAGGGGGGGCTTGTCGATGAATTAACAGTAACTCCCGGGACGGTACAAGCGGATCCACGCCAGCACTCCCGGAAAAAAGAAATACCGGGAAGCCCCGGTATGTGATGATACAAGTTGACAGCCGGCAAACGACCGGCTTACAGCGATAACTTCTAAAATGCCTTCTTCATGTTGGCAGCAAACCGCTGTTCAACTCGTTTGGCGCCATTCTGCTGGGTGCCATAGCTGTAATCAAGGCTAAAGGAGAGCTTGCTGGCATTTAACCCGAGAGAGCCCGTGTATATCTGCCCTTTTATCCCGCCCGGGTCAATCAGGTAGTACTGGCCGGATACCCCGACGTAGAGGTGTTTAAGTGGATAGTAGCGCCCACCGAGTGTAAAACGTGTGATGGATGCAGTGGAAGTGGTCGAAACATTTGTGTTAAATGACGACATCGGCCCAATGAGAAGCACCGAGTTCGCGTTAACACTGCTGTTTTCGTTATACTCTATCTGCTCATTGAATTCCAGAAGCCTGCGACTGACTCCATTGACGCGAAAAATGTAGTAATTGAATTTCTGTGTCAGCGTTGCATAGGTGGAAGAGTTATTATCGTTGAACGTGCGGCGCTGAATATTGTAGTTGAGCGAACCGTCCACGTTACGATTCGGCGTATAGCTGGCATAGCCGTTACTCGATATGCTGGTATCCGATCCGTTGGCATTTTTCTGCATCGAATACTGGTTCTGGACGTTAAAGTGGAGTGAGGTAACATCATAGGAGATGGAATTATTAATGGTTGTGATATAGCTGGCGCTCTGACCCGAGGCAAACAGCATATCCTCTGACGCCGCAAGGGAAACCGTCAGGCGTGGCAGCGGCCGCCAGGAGCCCGACAGCCTGGTCACGGAACGGGTATAATCCCCAATAGACAATCCGTTGCCACGCCAGTAGGTGCTGCTACTTGTATTTGTATTGAAATCGCTGTTGACCGTAATAGCCTCTCCGCTCGTTCCGGGGTTGGTTCCGGATGCGGTCTGGAACTTCTGCTCCAACTGGACGTTCCATGTCGCTGAAGGCGTATAGGCAAAACGTCCCTCGAGTTCCTGGGTCAGATAGTTGGTCGAGGCCTGCGCAGAACGCTCGGCAGTGAAATATTTCACGTCATAACGGCCGAACAGGGTGTACCGGGAAGAAAAACGCCGGGTACTTGAGGTCTCCACGGCACCTTCAAGGGCAAGGGTCTTGCCGGTAGTCGTGGCGTCAGTGTATTCAATCGAAGCGGTTGGAGTAAGCGTAAAGGAAGAGCGTTTGAAGGCTGTTACCTGCATCGTCGATAGCATGTCGGAGGTATTTTCCCAGTCCCTGAGCGTATTCAACATTTTCTGCTCGCGATCGCTGACCCTGAACCGCCAATCAGTGTCGGTTCCCCATGTTCCGGCAACATACAGAGGCAGGTTCGCGTCATAATGCAACCTGTTGTCGTCGGTATACCGGCTGAAGGTGGCAAAGGTCCGTGCGTCCCACGCACTGCGGGTAGCAATGGAGAAAAGGTTCAGGTCATAGCGCTCTGTCGCGTTAATAATATCCGGAGCATCGCGCTTGGTCCAACTCCCGTCGACAGAGATCTTGATCCAGTTGGTGAAGTCGATCCACCTGCGTTGCATAGTCTGATCGACCGTGCCGATCTGGAAGGCTTTTTCCTTCCAGTCATTATTGGGGTTGATGTAGTCGTTGTAACGGCTTGAGCGAAAATGGAACCAGTTGTCCTTCTTGTTGAGACTGACGAAGGCAAAACGGCTCAGGCGGGTATCCATAGGGGTCAGGCCCTTGGTATCGTGGACGATCTCATCCTGGTAATCAAGCCAGAGCATCGGAATATGCCGGAAAATGGCATTGTAACCGTTGGTCATTCCATTGCGCACGCCGAAAACAAGGGTAGCCCCGCTGCTGATCCGCTGGCCGTCGATGATATCGTAGGGCATCGTAGTGGAAAGGATCTGGTCACCCGAACCGATGATGCTGGCCGCGCTGAAAGTATTCAAATTTCGCTGGAACTGCATCCTGTTCATATCATGGCTATAGGCGTGGAAAGTGAGCGGAAGTTCTTTGGGGTCGAAGAGTATCTCGCCGTTAAAGAGGATGTGACCGCGAGTCTGGGAGATGTCGGTATTGCCGGCAGGAAGGGAGGTTTTTACGTTAGTATCGAAGGCGCCCCACTCGTAGCCGAGGGAGTACTCGTAACCACCGAGGCGTCCGCCGGCCAATGCCCTCGAATCGGAATAGAGGAGAGAATAGCGATGCATGAAAGAGTCGGCTTTGACTACCTTGACTCCGTCGATTTTCGCATCGTACGTCTCGTAGCCAAGCTCCGCCTCACCGGAAAGCCTCGCATAGGCTGAACGGGACAGGAACTGCAATGAGGTCAGACAGAGCAGCATCGTCAGCAGTTGTAGAAATATGTTGTGCTTTATCCGCATCAAGTGACCTTGAACCTGTTGTGAGACTTTCGCAATATTTCCGAAGGCTTGAACCATCGTTAATTGGAGATAAACAGCCTTGTAATGCAAATACCATACCTTCTGCACCAACAAAACATCACCTTAAGACACGACATAACATACCGTTTTTTTGAGTGTAATTGCGAGATGGGAATAATCGAGGTTTTCCATCCTCGATAATCGGTGATATGGCTCGACACCACAGGCGAAATAGCGCAATCACGCACATGCAACGACATAAGCATCCCAGCACTGCCAACTGCCTCCGCCGGGGAGAATCACGACAAAAAAAGGGGGATGGTTTCCCATCCCCCGAGAGAATTACAGTAAAAAATTCATTACTTAATGTGACAACCGAGACAGAGAAGGCTGCCATTCATGGTGGTACGCAGGAACATCCCTTCAGCATTGTCATGCACAGCATGGCAGCTTGCGCACTCAAGGGAGGTGTTACCGCGCTGAGACTTATAGAGCGGCAGCTTATTGGTGATCGAAGCAGTCCCTACCGTATTGGTGGTAACCGTTCCAATGGCAGGATCAGCGCCGTTAGTCAGGTTAAAGTTGACCGGATGGTCGTTCATCAGGCTGTTCGACGCATCATTAAGATTTGCTGAGCTGGTAATCGTGTTAGTCCCAGATATTGTGGTGATACTAGCAGGAGAGTCAAGCGGCGGATTCTTCACGGCGCCAAGAGTGGTGGCACCGTCATGGCAGCTCATGCAGTAGAGGGAGACGCTGTCGGCAGTAAAGCCAGTAGAAGCTCCACCCTGGCCGTTAGTCAGGTAGCCGTTTTGCATGCCGCCCGATGAATAGAGCTTGAAGCCGCTGGCTGCAGGGTTGCTTCTGTTCCAGAGGGGGTAGAAGCTGCCGTTAACTCCGACAGCGTTGTGTGGCGTGTGGCAGAAAACGCAGATCTGAGTGGTGCTGCCTTTGTAGGTACCGCCACCCGTTGTCGAACTCAGGTCGTGCTTGGTCCCCACGATGGACATTGCCGATACTGTTGTTGCTGCGGCCATAAGACTGACGACCGCAATTGTTGCCAATACTTTTTTCATTGCGCTACTCCTTTCTGTTGGTGTGTGGCCATTGAGACCTTGGGATTACCCATGCATTAATTGAGTTGTGTTGTTGCATTTGTTAATGACACTTTATTCAACGCGTTCTGCTAACCTAGCAAAACCCATGCCCACAAACTCACCCTCATCCAATGCGGGGTTTAGCTAATTATCTGCAAGTTTAAGACCATTCTTACCAAATAACACTAACCCGCTGTAATGCCACTAAAACTTATACTCCCAAAATAGTGAATAATGGTGAAATTGCCGCGGGCTTCCGCCAAATTCCGGTTCTTCGACTGCTTTATCACGACTGTTTCGCATGACATTTAACGTTACTGTTCCGGCAAATGGCGACAGACGAGTTATATCACCGTCCGGCTGAATCGCAGAGTGAAGGTCCCTGGATTCATTATGACATAAATTATGCATAATGAAGCTTTTGCCACAGAATGCACAGAGGTCGCCGAGAAATTACAAATGGAGGGGACATCTGGGTAGGGTTGCAGGGTAATGAGCAAAACGGACAGCAAGGCAGGATACAGAAGAAGGCCTGTTCGCAATCGGAACAGCAAAACCTTATCTGCTAAGAACTAATCTTCCGCTGGACCCTTCTCCCTTGGGGAGAAGGTGGCCGAAGGCCGGATGAGGGGATAGCATCCCTGTTTTGTCAGCCAGAGCCCCCTCACTCTATCACTCAGGGAGAGGGGAAAACTATCAAACACAGAAAACTCCCCCGGCAGAACCGGGGGGAGTCACCCTACAGAAATTATTTCGGCGCCATATACTCCGGGATGGGGTTGGCCTTCAGGTAGCTGTCGGAGATATACTGAAATACCTGAAACCGCTTGTTCAACTGGTCCACGATGTAGATCGTGTCGTTCTTGTCGATATCGATACCCTGAGGAATGAGGAAACCGCCGGGAGCATCCTTCCCCGTGCCAAGGACCGAATAGAGGCCGCCGACGCTTAAAAGAAGCTGGCCGTTGGTGTCGAAGACAAGCATCTTGTGCCCCTTCCCCTCGGTTACGTAGATGTTGTCATCGGAATCGACTGCAACAGCCTTCAGAATCTGGAATTCGCCGACTCCATCACCCCGGCGACCGAATTTACGCAGGAATTTGCCATCCGGGTCGAAAACCTGGATCCGGGCGTTCATGGAATCGGCCACGATTATCTCCCCTTTGCTGTTGATTGCCACCGATGTGGGAAAATTGAATTCGCCATCTCCATCCCCCGGCTTGCCGATGGTGCTTATCAGGTTCCCGTCGGGAGAGAAAACAGAGACTTTATGGCCCTTGATGTCCACCACGAAAAGCCGTTTGCGCTGCTTGTCAAAGGCCATGCCGGTGGGACGCCCGACAAGCCCTTGCAGGGGAATGGCGCGAATCGGTTTTTCATTCCGGTCGAACACCAGGACCATCAGTTTCTCCTGGTCGCTGACATAGATGTTCAAATTGTCGTCGACGGTCAGCCCTATAGGGTTTTTGAACTGGCCAATTGCGTCTTCTCCTCCCAACAGGTGAACCTCTCTGCCTAGAAGGTCATACACATAGACAATACCCGCACCGGGATCCGAAATGTACACCTTGCCTTCGCCGTTTGATTTTATATCGACCGGTTTCTCGAAGCGGATCGGCTCATCGGAGCCGGCAACAGCGGCAACAAAAGACTGGAAGCCGGTTTTGGGGAAATCGAGCTGACTGCTATACGCTTTCTTCCACTCGATGCGGGGACGTTCAGGCAGCTGAGGCCAATAGAAATGCCTGACCTCCTGCTGTTCGGCAGCGCATCCCGCCATAAGCCCGAGGCCGAAGAGTATTCCCGCAAGTTTAACCATTGTCAGTTTCATGTTTTTCATGCCGTTCCTCTTTTCATGACGGGTTAATTGATTCTGTCGTTCAGATGCCTCCAACGGCTACGAACTCTCTGCAACTGTTCAACCAACCCTTGGGAATTCAAAATCCCCCTCCTGAACCAGGAGGGGTCTGGGGTGGCAGGATGCCGGTACTAATAGCGTTACTTATTATGGCACATCTGGCAGAGGAGCATGCGATCCTCCGCATTGTTGACGAAGAAATACCGCACGTCGCCGCTGTGGGGATTGTGACAGGAAACGCACGACATCTCCCTCCCCGTCTCCGGCCGTGACAGGTCGGTCTTCCACTTGAGGGGATGCCCGCCGCCGGATGTGGTCCGGACCACGTGATACCCCTTCCCCACATCCTCGTGGCAGGAGAGACAGAGATCGTTGATCGGCATCAGCAACTGGGCGGGATAGGGCGAGCCGTGGGAATCGTGGCAGACCTCGCACAACCCTGCTGCTATGGGGCCATGGATGAACTTGCGCTTGGTGAATTCGTCCCCCTTGTCGGAATGGCATTCGTTGCAGAGGACGGCGTCACGCTTGGGAACGGCGTACTTGGACTTCCCGTCACCGGTATGGCAGTAGGCACAGGAATAGGTCCCGGCTGGACCGTGGACGAAGGTACTGTTCATCATCTTCTTGTGGCAGCCGAAACAGGGATTGCCTTTCCCCGGGCCGGCAGCAAGCTGGGCAGGGGTCGGGTTCATGGGGTGGCAGGGAGCGCAGAGCCTCTCGTTTTCGGCGGTATGGAGACTATTGGGCTTGTAGTCGGGGGAAACCGGCTCCTTACCCCCCGGGTTGTACCACACGTCATTAACCGCCGTCTCGACCCGTTTGTCACCGCTGAACGTCTCAACGGAGACGTCGTTCTTGCCTTTGTCCCAAAGAGCCTGGAGTATGATGAAATCCCTGAATGCCTTCCGGTATTCGGGCGTACCGATCGGCATGATCCCGCTCGCCTCGCCGTTCAGGGTGATCTGGACGCCGGTAATGGCGGGATCGTTCAGCTTCAGGATGAGGTAGTCCGCCCGCTTCACCCAGCTTTTGGGTGCCGGGTAGACGAAGGTAATTGCAGCGTTGGCGGCAACCACTCCCGTCGTTAGCAGGATGATAAGGGTCGGAACGATCTTGCGCAACATTTCCCCTCCATTTGTATGGCATACCGTAGGGGCGGAGTTCCCCCGCCCGAATTGGACGAAGCAAGGCCCGCCCCTATGGTTCTAGATGGCAGTCTGCCGGTGCCTGACAGCAATTATTTATAGATCACGGGCTTCAGCCTGTCATAGGATTTTGGCTTGTGGCAACCGACGACGCACGTTCCTCCGGTGGATGTCCCGGTGAAGAGCATGGGGATGTTCCAGTTCCCGAACCCCGGGATGCTCTTCTTGAGCAGGCGCTCCTGGGCGGCGGCATGGGGCTCGTGACAGGTCTTGCAGGTCCGTCCTTTGTCAGGCTTGTTGACATGCAGCGCATGGAGATTGCGGTCTCCGTTGCGGAACCCGGTAAGGGTATCGGTCCGCTTGTCCTTTGCCAGCTCTCGGTTGTGGCAATCGAAACAGAACGCATAATGGGACGGATTGTAGGGCATGTAATAGATATCAGGATTGTCACGGGTGAGCATATGGGGATACGGCGAGCCGTGCACCTTGTGGCAGCCAAGACAGTCACCGGTCGCCACCGGCTTGTGAACGGATTTCCCCTTGGCGATGGCGGCGTCGTGGCAGTCGAAGCAGAGCTTTGAACCGGGCTTTTTGACCATCATCTTGTTATCGGACTGGTGGGGATCATGGCAGGCAAGGCAGTCGCCCTGCATCACCGGTGCGTGGCCGTATTTGAACTGAAATTTGTTCTCATGGCACATGAAGCAGAAATCGGCGCCGGTTCCACCCTTCAGCAATTTGCGATTGGGGGACTTGTGCACATCGTGGCACGACAGGCATTCGCCGCTTGCAACCGGCCCATGGACGAACTTCTTCGCAGCCAGGTTGTCATGGCACATGTAGCAGAGCTTTTCACCTTTTTCCTGAAGGGTGACTGACCCCTTTTCCGAAGGGTGCATCTTCCCTTCCACCATCTGGTGACACGAAAGACATTCCCCGTCACCGACCGGCTTGTGCACCACGCTGTCGCGCACGATGGCGGGGTGGCAGCCGGTACACCTGAGCGGGGAGGCAGCCTCGCTTTCCCCCGCCGGCGCGACAACAGCCAGCAGCGCGCCTAACAGGGCAGGAACAGACAACTGCTTCCATGCACTCATACACTCTCCCCCGGTTCATCCCCCCTCCCGACCTCCCCCTACAGGGGAGAGATTATGCGGGGAATAGCAGATAATATTGCGGAACCACCCTCCTTACCGTCCGCCGTAACTGTGCAGACCGGAAAGGAACAGGTTGACTCCAAGATAGCAGAAAATGGTTGCGGCAAAGCCGACGATGGAGAGGATAGCTGCCCGTCTCCCGACCCATCCCCGGGTAATGCGGGCATGGAGAAAGGCTGCGTAGACAAACCAGACGATGAGCGACCAGGTTTCCTTCGGGTCCCAGCTCCAGTAGGTCCCCCAGGCATAATTGGCCCAGGCCGCGCCGGTTATGATGCCGAGGGTCAGGAGCGGGAAACCGATCATGATCGCCTTGTAGTTCAGGTCGTCCAGTATCTTTATGGAGGGGAACATGGCGATGATTCCCCCGGCCTGGGAGCTGCTGTCAGGCGTCTCCCGCTTCTCCTTGATCAGGTACATGATGGAGATGCCGCAGGCGACCGCGAATGCTGCATAGCCGAGGAAGCAGGTGACGACATGGTAGAGCAGCCAGTTACTCTGGAGGGCCGGCACGAGGGGCTCTATCCCGCTCTCCATGCCGAGCTGTGCCCATGACATGCCGAGGAGGGCAAAAGGAACGACGAAAGCCCCCACCACGCGGTACTTGTACTTCAGGTCGATAATCCCGAAGATCAGGATGATGGTCCAGGAAAAGAAGACCACTGATTCGTACAGATTGGAGAGGGGAGCATGGCCGTGCCCCATGGCGTAGGATTCCTGCCAGCGGAGGCCGATGGCGACCGTCTGAACAACAAAACCTGCATAGGCGATGCCGCTGCCGGCAAGCCCGAGGGCCTTGTTCCTGCTTGCCAGAAAGGCAAAGAAAGCGACGGTAGACGCCAGATAGGCAATGGTAGTGACGTTAAACAACAGCGAACTGGACATCGGTTATATCCTCCGAAGGGTTACAGTTTAGAGAGTTTATCCACGAGGGCGTCGAACTGGAGCTGGAAGCCGGCCGGGTTTTTGCTGGCGCTACCCCCCATTACTACGCGGCCATTGGCGATCCGTATCCAGATCCGCTTGTGGGACATGAAGAATGCCATGCAGATGCCGCCAACCATGAGGGCGCATCCCAGCCATACGACCCAGACGCCGGGATCCCTGGCCACCTGGAGTCCGGTGTAGAATTTCTGGTCCGAACCGTCATAGGAGAAGATCAAGTCGCCCCCCCGTTGTTCATCAAGTTCCGGGTAGTTACGCATAACAATGAATGCCTGGGGCGCACCGCTACCGGTTGTGACCTCTATACGGGCTGCTGGCCCGGAAAACTGGGGAAGGAAGTTACGCACCTCATCCGTCGACTCCAGGACCTGCATGGTGCCGCCACCGGGAAGCTGGACCTTGTCACCCTGGCGGGCCGTCAGTTTGACCGGCGCTCCCCCCTTTCGGCTGCGGACGGTGAAGTGGAATGTACCTCCCTCGCTGGCGGAGCCGTAACTGGACTGGTAGAAGGTGATCCCTTTGTAGGTAAGGGGGCTGTTGACGATAGTCGGGATATTTATATAACCGGGAACCGGTTGGCCGTTCTCCAGAACAGTCAGGATGCTCTTGAACTCTTTGGGGGCACCGGTGTCATAGAACGATACGGTAAATTTCTCGCACTTGAGGGCGAAACCGAGAGGGATGGTTTTCCCCGAGCGGCTCGTCAGGCTGTCCACGCTCTGCCCCTCCACGATGGTTACGAATCCCTTGTAGCCGAAATAAGAGCCGATGATGGCACCGATGAAGATAATGATGATGCTCAAGTGGACAACGTACACCCCCAGCCTGCTGTAGGGGGTTTTCTGGGCGAAAAGATGGCAGGTCCCGTCGACTTCCGTAATGACCGGCTTCGCGAACTCGCTCGTGAGGAAGGAAACCATCTTCTCCTTCACATTAGCGCCATCCCCTTTCAGCTTGATCTCATGGGTAAGGGAGAGGGATTTCTCGAAGGATTCGTCCATCACCAGGGTCGGCTCGGAGACAATCTTCCAGACCCTCGGCAGACGCTTGATGGAGCAGGCGATCAGATTGACCGTCAGCAGGTAGAGGAGCAGAATGAACCACCAGGAGTGGTACATGTCGAAGAAGCCGATCTTGTCGTACAGTTGTACCTTGGTCTGGCTCAGGGACTGGATGTACTCCTCGGGTATGTTGGGAACCTGGGGGATGACCGTGCCGATAATCGAGGTTAGTGCCAACAGGATGAGGAGTGAAATCGAGAGCTTGAGGGAACAGAAAAAATCCCAGAGGGCTTGCAGAAAACCGCGTTCTTTGGTCGTCAAGTTGTTCTCCTGAATCAGTAATGGTCTGATGCTGCATACAGCATCAACGCATTATATTCAAAACGGCGCAAAAAGGATAATTTAATTTTACTAATACATTTTATGAGTAAGAAAAAGGGATAACAAGAATCCTGTTACCCCTTTTCCGTTGTTTCTGAAAGCTTGTACCGGATTACTTCTTGTGACACTCACCGCACTTGGTCGGGCCGGCCTTCTTCACTTCGTGGCAGCCTTTGCAGAGTTTGTGAGCGGCGTCTTTGCCAAAACCCTCGATCTTGCCGGGGCCTTTCTCGTGGCACGCCTTGCAATCCTTCAGCGTCTCCTGATGCTTCTTGTGGTTGAAGGTCACGTTGCCGTTTTTGGCCGGCAGGGAGATCGTGTCAGCAGCCATGGCGGCCACTGCGCAGATGAGCGTAAGCGCCATCGCAACAAAAATCTTCTTCATTGATTTCACCTCCTCTATCAGTAATGTAAACCGCGGCAAAACTAATACACAACAGTGCCGTTGTCAAGAAAAAATGCCCCGTGCCGCCTCTCCCAGTGCACGTTAACATAGGTTAACCCCGAACGGTAGTAACCAGTGACACCCCCTCTTAGGGAAAGAGGGGAAGGGGAGTTACGATGTATCGGGAAGACCAACCCCTCCCGACCTCCCCTTAAGTTAAGTGGAGGAGAGTTTTCTGTCACAATATCGGAGGGGGGGACTTCAATTTCGCCGGGAACTACCGGGAAGCTTGCAGAGCCCGGTCCTTGGCTTCCACTTCCTGAGCCATCTTTTCCCGGTGGCTGACGAGGGCTGCGGCCAGGTCGGCATCGTGAAGCGCCAGCATCTGGATGGCGAACAGGGCGGCATTCTTGGCTCCCGCCTTACCGATGGCCATGGTCGCCACCGGTATCCCCGCCGGCATCTGCACCATGGCATAGAGGGCGTCGACTCCGTTGAGCGACCCGCCGCCAATGGGGACGCCGATTATGGGAAGGGTAGTTTCCGCCGCGATGACCCCCGCCAGATGTGCCGCCATACCGGCGCCGGCAATGATCACCCTGATCCCCCTCCCGGCCGCACCTGAAGCGAGTGCCGCCGTCTTGCGGGGGCAGCGGTGGGCAGACGATATTCTCATCTCATAGGGAACTCCGAATTCAGCCAGGACTTTTGCCCCTTCCTCCATGACCGGCAAATCGGAGTCGCTTCCCATTACTATTAATACCAGTGGATTTGCCATCTGATGCCTCCGTTAAAGTCAGGTAAAGGTAAAGGTTGAGGTAGAGAAAGCCAAGCCGCATCTTTACCTTTACCTGTTTAAAGCCTTCCCCCCGATATCCCTTCGATAATGGACACCTTCCCAGCTGATGGCGGCAACACCCTGGTAGGCGAGGTCGATCGCCTCCCGGACCGTTCCTCCCAGGGCGGTTACACCGAGGACCCGCCCGCCGCTGGTGACCGTTTCCCCTTCCTTGAGCGCCGTCCCTGCATGGAACACCACCACATCGGGAATTTGCGCAGCAGCATCCAGCCCACGAATTACATCCCCTTTGCGGCATTCTCCAGGATACCCACCGCTCGCCATGACGACACAGACCGCCGCCCGATCGTGCCATTCGATCGTTACCCGACTGATGTCCCCCTCAGCAACGGCCAGGAGGATCGGCACGATGTCCGATTTCATCCGCATCAGGAGGGGCTGGCATTCCGGGTCGCCAAACCGGGCATTGAACTCCAGAGTCTTCACCCGGTCACCGTCGATCATCAGGCCGGCGTAGAGGACCCCCCGGTAGGGACGCCCTTCTGCCGCCATGCCGTCCACGGTGCGGCGCATGACTTCGGCCATCGCCTTCTCGTGAATGGCCGGGGTCACTACCGGCGCCGGCGAATAGGCCCCCATGCCGCCGGTATTGGGTCCGGTGTCCCCATCGAAGACCGCCTTGTGGTCCTGGGCGCTCGCCAGGGGGATGATGTTCTTCCCGTCGGTGAAGGCAAGGAATGACGCCTCTTCACCCCTCAAAAACTCCTCGACCACCACCCGGGAACCGGCTTCGCCGAAGGAATTCCCCGACAGCATGTCGGTGACAGCCGCGACCGCCTCGTCCCTGGTCTGTGCGATGATAACGCCCTTTCCCGCAGCCAGTCCGTCGGCCTTGATTACGATGGGAACACCGAGCCGGTCGATGAAGGCAATTGCAGGCTCGACTTCAGTGAACACATCGTAGGCAGCGGTCGGCACGTTGTATTTCTTCATCAGGTCCTTGGAAAAGGCCTTGCTCGCCTCGATCAGCGCCGCATTGCGCCGGGCGCCGAATATCTTCAACCCGTACTCCTCGAACAGGTCCACTATCCCGAGAGAAAGGGGTATTTCCGGCCCGACGACCGTCAGGTCGATGTTTTTCCGTCGGGCAAAGGCCAGAAGTCCCGGCAGGTCATCCACCCCAATGGCGACATTCTCCGCCAGCAGGCCAATGCCGGGGTTTCCCGGCGCGCAGTAGACCTTCTCCACCAGGGGAGACTGGGCTATTTTCCAGACCAGGGCGTGCTCCCGCCCGCCGCTGCCGATAACCAGTATTTTCATAACCGCTCCTCTCAGGCTATACAATAATGTTCTGTCATACTACAAAAAAGTGCAACCGTGTATTACTACACCCGAACAGCTCCACAACCTCGCAAACAGTCAAGGCATGCCAGCCTGATACTCAATACAGTCATAGTCCACTGCTGGCAGATCGACAACAGGACTCAAGCAGTCGCTGAAATTCTTGCAACTGCCGTAACCCATCAATATCAGGGTCATTCCGCATATAGACACAATCCCGATACCCTGCTGCAACAGCTCGTCCCACGTATTCGAGAGCAGTTGCATTCTCTCCCTTGAGAGCCGCATACGCTCCTCGCCCGTAAAGGACCTCCGCTGATGATTTGTCGGCAGTAATCGCCCGGCGATAATATTCATCTGCCGTTGCTGTCCGACCGAGATGCAGGTTGACATTCGCCATAGTAATCAAATTTTCAGGCAATCCCGGTCGAAGATTATTTACACGAACGAACGCTGACTCCGCTCTTTTGAAATCCCTCTGCAAGTAAGCACATATCCCTAGATTTGTCCAAGCGTCAGCATTGTCGGGATACACCGTCACTTCCCACTCCAAATAACCACGGGCTTTGGCAAATTCGCCACGCATAAGGTGAAGGTAACTGATATTATCCAAAGCTTCCCGATACGTACGATCAAGACTCAAGGCCTTTTCATAGGCAGCCAGGGCCTGACCCTCCCGATCAGGTTGGGCGGTATTTTGCAGTGCATTGCCAAGACCGAACCAGGCAATTTTACTCTGGGGAGTTTTCTCCACTGCATCCGTCCAGAGTGTTACGGCATCGTACCATACCTTTGAACGCTCGACTGAAATCACAGCCAGAACCATCATGAGGAGACAAAGGCCGCCACGGAGCACGGCCTTGCCGTAACCGGCAAAAGCAGCATCGCATCGGTCAACCAGCAGACCAAACACGATTCCGGCCCCCACGAGAGGGAAGTAAAGGTAGCGATCATTCATCAGGGTAACCAGTGGCACGACCTGAGATACCGGCAACAGTGCCACAAAAAAAACCCCCATCCCGAGCAGAAACAACCGGTCCCTACGGCTGAGCTTCCAGCAAACGACAACCAGTGCAAGAAGAATAAGTAAGGACAGGATTACCCCTCCGTCAGGAGAGGTCGTAATGGAAGGCGCGTAGACAGCACTCAGGCCGACCGGCCAGACCAGGAACCGCAGGTACGTGACGAACACCGGCAGCATGGTAAAGAGTGTCGCCCAAGGGGACCCCCCATGATAACTGGTCATGCCGCCACCATATTCAGGTCGCTGACTCACCAGCGCGATTCCGGCCACAGCCGCCGCAGCCACCAGGTAGGGGATCTTGTTGGCAATCCAGTGCTGACGACCGTCCCGATCGAGGCAACAGAAATCATAGAGCAGATAGATCAGCGGAGCAACCACAACAACCGACTTCGCAAGCAGAGCCAGGGCAAAAGCGACTACCGACCAAACATATGTCACCATCCTGGTGGAGGATGCATGACGGTAACGTATGTATCCTCCCCAGGAAAGAAGGAAAAGGAACATTGCCAAGAGATTCTTGCGTTGGGATATCCAGGCCACCGACTCAACCTGGACGGGATGGAGCGTGAACAACGCCGCCGCAAAAAAAGATCCCAATCGTCGGCCGGTAACCGCAAACATCACGCCATATAAAAGCAGGGCGTTGAGTAGATGCAGAAGAATATTGCAGAAGATAAAGCCGCTGGGCCTAAGCCCCCACACACTGTAATCGAGCATGTAGGACAACATCTGCACCGGAGCATAATTACCGACGTAAAACGTACTGAAAACTTCCTTGACATGGGCAAGTGTAAATCCATGGGCCGCCTCGTTGGCAGTCACGTACTTGTTATCGTCCCAATTGGAAAGGAACTGATGCCCAAGACTCGCACCATAAACACCCCAACCGACCAGAACAAGGATGAGGAGCGGCACTAGATGCGGTTTGATTCTGTCAAACGCCCGGAATTTCATTTATGAACCGGTGTAAGACTGTCCCATAAGGAATGAGCATCCGTCAATGCCGGAAATGACGCATGGCCGTGAAGACCATGGCAATATCATGCTCGTCGGCTGCGGCGATGACCTCCGCGTCCCGCATGCTTCCCCCCGGCTGGATAACCGCCCTGATACCTGCCTCGGCCGCATTGTCCAGGCCGTCCCGGAACGGGAAGAAGGCGTCCGAAGCCATAACCGCCCCCTTTACCTCAAGTCCGGCATTCTCCGCCTTGATAGCAGCGATGCGGGCCGAGTTGACCCGGCTCATCTGACCGGCACCGACGCCGATGGTCATGCCGTCCCGGCCGTAGACGATGGCGTTGGACTTGACGAACTTGGCCACCCGCCAGGTGAAGAGGAGGTCTATCATCTCCTTCTCCGTCGGCTGCCGCTTGGTCACGACCTTCAGTTCACCGTGGAGGGAAAGATCGGTATCCTGGACCAGCAGTCCGCCGTTGACCCGCTTCATGTCGAGGCGCTGTCCTGGTTCGGCCGACCACTGGCCACACTCCAGGAGCCGCACGTTTTTCTTGGCCGCCACCACCGCGCTGGCCGCGGCGGAAACCTTCGGGGCGATGATCACCTCCACGAACTGCCGATCCACGATGGCCTGTGCCGTTGCCTCGTCCAGTTCGCCGTTGAAGGCGATGATACCACCGAAGGCCGATTCGGGATCGGTCTTGTGGGCACGGTCGTAGGCTTCCAGAAGTGACGAACCGATGGCGACACCGCAGGGGTTGGCATGTTTGACTATGACACAGGCCGGCCCCTCGTTGAACTGCTTGACACACTCAAGGGCAGCATCGGTGTCGCCGATGTTGTTGTAGGAAAGCTCCTTCCCCTGAAGCTGCCGGGCGGTGGCCACCGATGCTTCTTTCACGTCCCGCTCCACATAGAAGGCCGCCGACTGGTGAGGATTCTCGCCGTAGCGCATTCCCTGGGCCTTTTTGAACTGAAAGGTAAGGGTCGGCGGGAACGTGGCATCCTCCTCACCGAGCTTTTTACCCAGCCAGTTGGAGATGGCTCCGTCGTAGGCGGCGGTGTGCTGATAGACCTTCACCGCCAGACGGAAATTGGTTGCGGGTGCCACTGCACCCCCGGAGGCCTTCATTTCGTCCAGTACCGTCCGGTAGTCGTTGTGGTCCACAACGACGGTCACGTCGGCGTTGTTCTTGGCCGCCGAACGGAGCATGGTCGGGCCGCCGATGTCGATATTCTCGATGGCATCCTCCAGGGTACAGCCGGGCTTGGCCACCGTCGCCTCGAAGGGATAGAGGTTCACCACCACCATGTCGATCGGCTCGATGCCGTGGGCCTTCATGGTCGCCACGTGCTCGGGGTTGCCACGCATGCCGAGGAGACCGCCATGGACCTTGGGATGGAGAGTCTTGACCCGGCCATCCAGCATCTCGGGAAAACCGGTGAATTCCGAAACGTCCTTCACCGCCAGCCCCGCCTCGCGAAGCATTTTTGCGGTACCGCCAGTGGAAAGGATCTCCACGCCGTAAGAAGACAACTCCCGGGAGAATTCTACGATGCCGGTCTTGTCGGAAACGCTGATAAGTGCACGGGTAATTTTTGCCATGGTCTACTCCTTTTGAAGTGAAATAGGATTCTGATATATGGGGTGTGCCGCCGTGAATTCAGTCGCGGGGAAAATTCAGCTGGTCAAGAAAGTGCTTTTCAAAGGCAGGAGTGCCGGAGAGGGGGATCACTCGGATGATCTCGGCAAGGCGTGCTACCTGTTCGAAACCGTCTGGAGAAGAGAGTGTTCGCTCTACCCCCCGGAGAGCTCCCTCCCGGACGAAACTAGCAATTTCTACCATGTTCTCGGTGAAAATTCCAAGGTTTTTTAGGCTGCGGAGGGAGAGCTCGGCACCGAAGGAACCGGTCAGGACCACGTCCCTGATGGCATCGCACCGTATACCGGCCCGTTCGCAGAGGACCTCCATGCCGGCCCGGATGGCGCCCTTGGCAAGCTGCACCTGGCGGATGTCCTCCTGGGAGAGGTGGACCGTGGTCCGGGCATCCCGGTAGAGGACGAAGGCGGGCTGACCGGCTACATCCTCCACCCGGTTAGCTAGGTTGGAAGGAATTTCCGCAGGGGTGAGGAGCCGGCCGCTTGAATCGATGACACCTGCCTGAAGAAGTCCGGCAATGGCCTCGATTACCCCGGAACCACAAATCCCTGAAGGGGTGCCACCACCAATGACGGACAGTTCCAGCCGGTCGCCGGTTATGGTCACCCGATGGATCGCTCCCGCCAGTGCAGCCATGCCGCAGGCCAGGTTCCCCCCCTCGAAGGCGGGGCCGGCGGCGGCCGAGGTGGCGAATATCTTTTCTCCCACCTGGAGAGCCAGTTCGCCGTTGGTACCCAGGTCGAGGAAAAGGAAGGGGCTAGGGGCTGGCAACTGGGGGCTGGTTGGCAACTGCCCGTAGAGAAAAGCAACCAGATCGCCGCCGACGAAACCACCCGGTAGGGGGAAGATCATTGCCGGCAAGGTCACGCTCCACCCGAGCTCGTCAGTCATGATTGTCCGGCCGGAGATAAAGAGCGGCCGGTAGGGAGGGAAGGCGAGGGATTCCACCGGCAATTCAAGAAGGAGATGTTCCATGGCCGGATTGCCGGCGATGGCGACGCCGGTCAGGTCATCAGTGCTGGCGCCGGCCTCGCCGAGCAGCTTCTCGACCAGATCGGCCAGAGCCCCGTTGGCAAGGTCGGCCATCTTCCGTCGATTATCGGCAGAGACATGGGCGGCCTCAAGGCGGGTAACGACGTCGGCGCCGTAAAGCCGCTGAGGGTTGAGTCCGCCAGCCATGGCAAGCCGTTCGCCGGTGGCCGTATCCAGGAGGGATGCAGCGATGGTGGTGGTACCGAGATCGATGGCGACGGCAAGGCGTCTAGGCGATGACAATTGGGTGTTCCCCACGGGACAACACATCGCCGACAGCGACGGCAAAGCAGCCCCGTTCGGCAGCGATGGACAGAAAGCGTTCAGCGGCTGCGGGATCGAGGGAGATGAGGAGCCCCCCCGAGGTCTGGGGGTCAAACAACGGCAGAAACTCATCCCCCGTACTCCCCTCCCCTGCCACCATCACCCCGTAATGGTCCCGGTTACGGTAGCAGCCGGCAGGGACAAGTCCGTCGGCTACCAGCTCCCCCACACCGGCCATGACCGGCACCTGCCGGCGTTCCAACCGGATGGTGACACCGGCGCCACGGGCCATCTCGGCGGCATGACCGATGAGACCGAAGCCGGTAACGTCGGTGGCGGCGCTCGCTCCGCATTCCAGCATGATCTCCGCAGCGACGGCATTAAGTGTCGTCATCCAGCGGACCGCTTCGGCCTCCACCTTCCCGGAGACCATATCCCCCTTGATGGCGGTGGTGACGATGCCGGTTCCGAGGGGTTTGGTGAGAATCAGCCGGTCGCCGGGGCGGGCCGTGGAGTTGCGCACGATCCGGACCGGATCAATGATGCCGGTGACGGCCAGCCCGTATTTGAGCTCATCGTCCTCCACCGTATGCCCTCCCACGAGGCAGACCCCCGCCTCCCGCATCGCCGCCTGGCCGCCGGCAAGGATCTCCGCAAGCACCTCCAGCGGGAGGGCACAGGCGGGGAAAAAGGCCAGGTTCATGGCGGTAACCGGCCTCCCCCCCATGGCATAGACGTCCGACAGGGCATTGGTGGCAGCGATTCGGCCGAAGGTAAACGGATCGTCCACCAGGGGAGTAATGATATCGGTGGTCTCTACCAGGGCAAGCCTCTCCCCCAGCCGGTAGACCCCGGCGTCGTCGGCAGTCTCCATCCCAACCAGCAGGGCCGGATCGGCAACCCGTTCCAACCCGCGCAAAGCGTCTTCCAGACCCGCCGGGCCCAGTTTAGCCGCTCAACCGGCCGCTTTCACCATGGCAGTGAGTTTGATCTTGTTTCTTGTCATATACGAGTGTATTCCCTCTCGTGCTCAAAAATGTCCAGATGCTAGGCGCGCAAGGCCGAGGAGTGAGGCGTAGTACCCAAACATCGGACATAAACAGCGCTATGTCGCAGCGACGCGGACAGAAGCGGAACAACGCAGATGGGCGTTTTTCAGCGCGAGCTGTTAAGATAGATGCGCGGCACCCTCTTGCTGATTCCGCAGAAAATCTCGTAGGGGATGGTTCCTGCTTTCTCCGCCAGCTCTTCGGCGTGGATGCAGTTGCCGTTGCCGTCGCAGCCGAGAAGGGTCACCTCGTCTCCTACCGCCACACCTGGAACGTGAGTCACGTCGAACATGATCCAGTCCATGCAGACCGTTCCTACTACCGGTGCCCGCTGACCGCGGATGAGGGCTTCCCCCCGGTTGGTGAGAGCACGGTTGTATCCGTCGGCATACCCCACCGGCACGCTGGCGATGAGCCGACGATCGGTAGCGGTATAGCGGCGGGCATAGCTGATGCTAGTTCCCGGATCGACCCACTTGAGCATGGCGACCCGGCTTTTCAGGCGGAGCACCGGCTTGAGATCCAGTTTGCCGGCAAAATCGGCGGAAGGGAGCGCGCCATAGAGGACGATGCCGGGGCGAACAAGGTTGCAGAAGGGAAGCTTCTGGCTGAAAATGGCGGCACTGTTGGCGATGTGCACGTAGCGGGGGGTAAAGCCCTGACCATGGGCCTCCGCAAGGGCAGCCGCGAACAGCCCTGCCTGCCTGCCGGTGTAATCGCAGCCGGTTTCGTCCAGTTCGTCGGCAGAGGCAAAGTGGGAAATGATCCCCTCCAGGTCGAGGTGGGGAAGCTCCTTTAGTTCCCGGAAAAAGGAGCCTGCCTCGGCAGCGGGGATTCCGAGCCTTCCCATGCCGGTGTCGATCTTCACATGGACCCGTGCCTTGCGGTAGAGCCGGCCAGCGGTGTCGTTAAGGGTCCGGGCCTGCTCGATACTGAAGAGGGACGTGGACAGGTTGAACCCGACACACTTCTTCTCCTGCCCCGGATAGATACCACCAAGGAGGAGAATCGGCCGGTCGATGCCGCTTTTGCGCAACTGGATTCCTTCGGCCAGGAAAGCCACGCCGAAGGCGGTCACCCCGAGGGATTCCAGTTCGAGGGAAATGTCCATGAAACCATGGCCATAGGCATCCGCCTTTACAATTGCCAGAATGCCACGGTCAGGGGGGATTGCGTTGCGGACCTGGCCAAAGTTGTGCCGAAGTGCCGCCAGGTCGATTTCTGCCAACGTGGGACGACTGTCCATAGGAATCCAATTTTGAATTATAAATTTTGAATTATGAGTTCCAGGTGCCGAGTCCTGAGTCCCGGCTTTTTTCTACCACTTAACCCCTCCCCTGTAAAGCCAAAAACCGGAAAATCCATTGACTTATGGGGAAAAATCCCGTAGTCTGCGTGGTCACAATCGAACAGCCAGCTGGGGGAGTTCGCAAGAACTGAGATCCACAGAAATCCCAGGAAATGTCAGTTTTTCGTAAGGTCAAGGCGATCAAGGGATTGCGCGGAGGCGTACTGAGAGGTACGCCGCACAAGCGATCCCGCAGATCAACGCAGAGATTGCGGAAAAATGGCATTTCCCCACGAAGTGGAAACCCTTTGAACCTGATCCGGTTTACACCGGCGTAGGAAAGCGGCCCCTATTCACTGACTATTGGCAGTGGAAAGCCGTGAACATTACTGTCGCGGCTTTTTCGTTTTTTGAGCCCGCTTTTTTCGAGATGCATATGAAGCGCAACCAGGATTTTCTCAAGCTCGTGGTGGATCGTGAGGCTACTGAAACCCGGATCACGGGGGTCTACCTTGTCACCGACCACGGGAACTGCCTGCCCGAAAGGGTACGGGAAGCCGTCGGCGGCGGCATCTCCGTGCTCCAGTACCGGGACAAGGAGCGGGACCCGGCGGCCAAAGCCGCCATGGGAAGAGAATTGCGCGATATCTGCGAAGCGGCAGGTGTCACCTTCATCATCAACGACGACGTGCAGCTGGCAAAAGAGCTTGACGCTGACGGCGTACATCTTGGACAGGAGGACGGCGACCCTGCGGAGGCCCGGCGCATTCTGGGACCCAGAAAACTTATCGGCGTCTCCACCCACAACCTGGAGGAAGCGCAACGTGCGGAAGCGACCGGCGCTGACTACATCGGTTTCGGCGCCATGTATCAGACCGGAAGCAAGGATATCGAACACCTGGTCGGCCCGGAAACCCTGGCAGCCGTCAGACCGCACATCGGCATTCCCATCGTTGCCATCGGCGGCATCAACCGGGACAATGGAGGGAAGGTTGTCGACAGCGGCGCGGACGCTGTTGCCGTCATTTCCGGAGTACTCGGACAGAAGGAACCGGCCCTGGCCGCTGCCGAGCTTGCCCTCCTCTTCAACCGGAAGGCTCCCATGCCGCGCGGGTCGGTGCTGACCATAGCCGGCAGCGATTCGGGGGGGGGCGCCGGCATCCAGGCCGACCTGAAAACCATCACCCTCCTCGGCAGTTACGGTTCCTCGGTCATTACCGCCCTCACCGCCCAGAATACCCGGGGGGTGTCCGGCATCCACGGCATTCCGGCCGGATTCGTGGGAGAGCAGCTCACTGCCGTCCTGAGCGACATCCCGGTGGATGTGGTCAAGACCGGCATGCTTCATAGTGCGGGAATTGTCGAAGAGGTTGCGGACCGGCTCCAGGAATTCGGCCGGCGCGTCGTGGTTGTCGATCCGGTAATGATCGCCAAGGGGGGAGCCAGCCTTATCGACGCCACCGCCGTTAACACTTTGAAAGCACGGCTTCTCCCCCTCACCTATCTCCTCACCCCCAACGTGCCGGAGGCGGAAAATCTGTCGGGACTTTCCATCATGGACGAAGCGGGGATGGAAGAAGCGGCCCGACGCATCCACAAGCTGGGGGTCCGCAATGTGCTGATCAAGGGGGGGCACCTCCCCGACGGAACGGCGGTGGACATCCTCTACGACGGCAGTGCCTTTACCCGCTACCCGGCCCCCCGTATTCTGACCAGGAACACCCACGGCACTGGCTGCACCCTCGCCTCCGCCATCGCCACCTTCCTGGCCCAGGGGGAACCTCTCCCCCTGGCCGTCGGCCTGGCAAAGGAGTTCATCACCGCCGCCATAAAACTCGCCCAGCCCCTGGGTAAGGGGCACGGACCGGTGAATCATTATCTGGCTGCACAGCAGGGACTAGGAACTAGGGACTAGGAACCAGGGACTGGGAAAGTTTTTACTAGCCCCTAGCCCCCTTATTCGATATGAATTGAGAAGGAGTTTTGACTATGCTGAAAACGCAGCTTGATTACGCCCGGAAGGGCATCATAACCGACAAGATGAAGGAGGCGGCGCTGGCAGAGGGGGTATCCGCCGAGTTCATTCGCGACGGCATCACCGCCGGCAACATCATCATCTGCCAGAACGTGAGACATGGCAATGGCCGTCCCCTTGCCGTTGGAAAGGGGCTCCGCACCAAGGTGAACGCCAACATCGGCACCTCAGCCGACGACCTGGACATCAGCAAGGAGCTGGAAAAGGCGCGCACCGCGGTACACCACGGCGCCGACGCCATCATGGACCTCTCAACCGGTGGCCCGGTTGACGAAATCCGCCGCGCCATTATCGCCGAGACCAACGCCTGCATCGGCACCGTCCCCCTCTACCAGGCGGCCCTCGATGCCGTCCGGACCAAGAACAAGGCAATCGTCGACATGAGCGTGGACGACATCTTCGCCGGGGTCATCAAGCACGCCGAGGACGGGGTAGACTTCATCACCGTCCACTGTGGCGTTACCCGGAGCACCGTGGAGCGGATGAAGAACGAAGGACGGATCATGGACGTGGTCTCCCGCGGTGGCGCGTTCACCGTGGAATGGATGGCTTACAACAACATGGAAAACCCTTTGTTCGAGCACTTCGACCGGCTGCTGGAGATCGTCCGGGAGTACGACATGACCCTGTCGCTGGGTGACGGTTTCCGTCCCGGCTGCCTGGCCGATGCCACCGACCGGGCCCAGATCCACGAGCTCATCATCCTCGGCGAGCTTACCCAGCGTGCCCAGGAGGCAGGGGTGCAGGTGATGATCGAAGGGCCGGGACACGTCCCCCTCAACCAGATCGAGGCCAACATCCTGCTTCAGAAGCGGCTCTGCCACGGAGCTCCCTTTTACGTCCTGGGACCGCTGGTCACCGACATCGCTCCCGGCTACGACCATATAACCTGCGCCATCGGCGGAGCCATAGCCGCCGCGGCCGGCGCCGACTTCCTCTGCTATGTAACGCCGAGTGAGCACCTGAAGCTCCCGAGCGTAGAAGACGTTCGCGAGGGGGTTATCGCCTCCCGCATCGCCGCCCACGCCGCCGACATCGCCAAGGGGGTCAAGGGGGCGATGGAGAAGGACATCCGGATGGCAAAGTGCCGGAAAAAGCTCGACTGGGAGGGACAGTTCGACATGGCCATGGATCCGGAGAAGGCACGGCGGCTCCGGGCCGAATCGGGTGTCGCCGACCACGGCGCCTGCACCATGTGTGGCGAGTTCTGCGCCTACAAATTGATGGACGACGCCATGGGAAAGCAGGCGGCCAAGGGGTGAAAACCGGTAACAATGGCTTTATAAGTTGACTCACCGGCAAAAATACGCTAGAAAATAACGGCCGGTTTTTCGGCACCGAATGTCATGCCACCTTAGCTCAGATGGTAGAGCAGTAGAGCGCATTTATAGTTATAATGGCCGTAAGGTTTTGACCTTGCGGCCATTTTTGAGTTTTTAGACTACAACACAGCTTTTACAAGTCCGTATATTTTGATTTTTATTTCTGTTATTTCGGTATGTTACGTTTTGTAGGGGCATAGGTGAGTAAAGGATTGCTGGGGGAGGTGGTGGGCTTCCCGATTGATATCTTCGAGGACCACCTTTCTAGTTGTTATCGGAAAGACTTTATGCCGCCAACTGCTTCAACCGCTGTAATGTATCCGGGAATTTCCTGACAAGCATAATCAGGGCTGCAGCCTGCTCGTTTGGCTTGGTTAACCCTTGCTCCCATTTTTCCAGGGTTCGCGGGGAAACATGCAACTCGTGAGCGAAGACCGGCCGGGAAAGGTTCAATTTTTCCCGTGTGTCCCTGATAATCTCTGGCGTAACTTCTGGGATCCTCTTGACCTCCACGGAATAGTTTTTGAGGGTGATCTTACCAGTACGCCACTGGTCAATTTCTTCAACAGCTTCCTTCAGTTCATCAAAGAGCCGTCCCTTTGCTGTCTTTGCCATGGTTGTTACCACCTTTCTACTATGTTTCTGAGTTGTGCGTATTCGTCTTTCGTGAGGTCTTCAAATTCGTTCTTTCGATAAATAAACAACAGATAGATGTGGCTGTCTGGAACATGCCAATAGTAGAGGATCCGAAGGCCGCCACGTTTGCCGCCTCCTTTTGACTTCCACCGTATTTTTCTGATACCACCGGTGTCCTTTACCAAGTCCCCCGCTGCCGGCGTCTCCAAAAGATAATTCTGAAGTTCCCGGAATTCGTCTTCAGTGAGGTAGTCCGGTCTCCTACGAGTGAATGGTTTTGCTTCCACAAATATCATGTTCACACTATACCCTTTAAGCGTACACTTTACAATTAATTTAAATTGCATTCCTCGTCATGACTACTCCCCCCCGGGTCATAATGATTGTGCGGTAATGGGTGGGGTTGTAATGGCAAAATGGTTGCGTTTTGTGTCGCCATGACACTAAAGGCCATCACCGGCAAAGGTAGTTACAGGCATTTCCAATTGAAAGGCCTCAGCGGTCAAATTTGGAGCCCGTGACTATAAACGCACTGTTTTTAAGGTTTCTTTGGTTCAGTCGGTTTCAGTTTGTAATACTGGCGAGATCCGGCGGTGGTTGCTGGCTTCCTGAATGGCAGGTGAACCCGGGCGGTTCGATCGCCGGTCATGGTTCGCGGGAAGCGATATTCAATGATCAGGTACGTGCTATAGAGGCGAATGTTGGCGATGGCCAGACCGATAACCTCACGCTGTTCGTCTCTGGTCAGAACGGCGAATTCTTCACCGGTAAATGACAATGAATCCCAGTCAGGCGTTGTTGTCACCGTGGCCTGTAGTCCAGTTCGCTGTTTTTGGATTGCGAGAATGGCCGCCTCGATGTCTGAGCGGGTGGTTTTGGCGTCGGCAAAATCAATGATACCCTCTGCGACGGCAGCAACAAGGCGTTTCTTCCGCGCCTGCTGATCCGCTTCTTTCCGGTCCAATTCAGTCAACTGGCCAGATGTATTATCATCGCCCTGGGTGGCCAGCCAGGCGGCCTGCAGTTCCGCGATATTGTCCATAGTGCCGAGGAGGTTGGTTGTTACCCGTTCATCAATGATGTGCTGGGGGACCATGCGAGACTTGGCGCAGAGCCGCTGCGTCTCGTTGGCTTTACAGCCATAATAGTCAAGACGGGTTCCATCTTTGCGGACTCGTCCATTTTTCCAGGCACGGACAGATCGGCCGCAGTAGCCGCAGGTAAATAAGCCAAGGTTAGACAGCAGCCCTGCAGCAATGGCGCGGTTGTAACCGCTCAGTCTGTTCTTCCTGTTCGCCATGATCCGCGCCGCCTGGTCCGCTTCCATGCATGGTGGCCATTCACACGGTATGTGTTCGCCGGTCTGAGGGTCCAGGCGGAGCGCCTGATAAAACAACAGCCTTTCATCCGATATTGCACGCCGCACGGCAATGTGAGGCCAGCCGGTTTGTTGTGCCACGGCCTTAGCGCTCATTGTTTCAGCCAACTCCCATACCTTGCGAATATCGGTCAGGGCCTGGGGGTCTATGACCGGTTGACCTTTGGCCTTATCATGCACATAAGGCGGAGGGCATTTTCCGCCAAGGAATTTACCGCCTTTAAATGCCTGATCCCTACCCTCTTTCATTCGCCCCTGAAGAACCTTCATTTCCACACTGGAGAAACCACCCTCCATCAAGAGCAGCATCCAATCACTTGGCATGGCAGGGTCAAGAATGCGTGACGTGGTGGCGAGCTTTACGCCATGCTGGCCACAGAGATGTAACCAGGCCACATAGTCCTGCATCGAATCATCACGAGACAGACGCGACAGCTCGATCACCAGAATAATGTTTATCTTGCCAGCGCGAATATCGGTTTCAAGTCTGCCGCGTTCTTTCAGATCCTCAGTCTTGCCCCTGGCTGCAGAAGCATGGCCATCGTCGTAGACTTCTATCTGCCAGCCCTGAGAACGAGCAAAGGCCGGGAGCTGCTCACGTTGCGCTGTGAGACGGAATCCCGGCCTGGCTTTATCTTCACGACTTTTTCTAATGTATATGGCAGCAATCATTTTTATGTATGTCCCCATTTATCGCCGCTCATGTTTACCATATCAGTGCAACCAGGTCAAATCTAGGTTGTCCGGCATCCATGGGACCGCACTAGCTTTATAGGGCTGTCGTTTGGGTCTATCTGTTTACTTAAAGATTCACCCTGGAATGCTCGTCTTACTTCATTGCTTTGAGCCGTTGTTTCCGTAAGCATTAACCAGTGTTCTTGAAGTCTTTTACTTACTCTGCCCATAGTCCGAAACGCGAATAACAAGCGTTGTTCATCTTGAGTTAACATGGTCTCCCTCCTTATGCCGCCATACCGAAGCGCGTAGTTTGCTATCATGCCTTTACGTCCCGGTTTTCAGGTTCAACTGCTTTCTTTATATCCCTTAATATGCAAACCATACCCTCAACGGCCGACTGTGATATGCCGGTTGAAAATGGAATGAGGCCATACATTGCCATTTCTAAAGCATCAATCTTGTAACAAACGGCCCTCATTTCGTCATAGTCGTAAACTCTGTTCATGTTCCCCTCCTTGTATTTCGCGAGTAGATTTTTATTGCACTTGCATGTACATTAATGTATTAGTTTATGCATGTCAAATGTTTTGTATAAAATTGTATTCCGTAGTATATTGGCATACAGACTTTATGAAGTAATTTAAGGAGGTGTGCCATCCATGGTGAATAAAACAAAAATATCAAAAGCACAGGAGAAGAAGAAACCCGAAAAGAAATATGCATTCAATTTACAAGTGCCTGAGTCGCTTTCGTTGCGGTACAAGGCTTATATGGACAAATTCGAGCAGGTGCATGGTGTCCGTCCTGTTATGACAAAATTGATCCTTCAGGCAATGGAAGAGCGGATCGTTAAGCTGGAGGAGCAGGTTAAGTAGTTTTGCAGTCGAAGAGAAGCCGGTTCTTCTGATGTACCCGGCTAATAATTATTGATTCTGCTTCAGGGGATAGTCCGGCCAGACGACAAGGCGGTACTCTCACCGCTTTCCCCTGATACCTTCGAGAGATCATCCCGCTATTGAGAGGAGCGGCAACAATGGATAAGGCGGAACTCGAAGAATATGTAAATGAATCACATCAACGCAATATCCAGCATAAGCAAGAGTTTCATACCTCATTCGAGTCATGGAAGAAAGACTTTCCTGATGCTGCTTTCAACTCGTTAGAGCCCAAAATGCTTTGGGATATCCGCTATAATGACGGAACACCAAAAGGGTACATCGTCAACGGTTTCGATGAGTTCAAAGAAGCTGTCAAGTTGGCCTGTTTTTGTGCTTCACGCTACCAGAAAAATACCGACCGGAATGACATTTGTTACCTTGCAGATCAAGACACCATTAAGGGAATTAAAACACAACTCAATGCCGTCAGGCGGACCCTGGCAAAACTTGAACGCCCCGGTCCGATTTTGCTTGCAGCTGGTAGATGTACTGAAGACCCAATAGGATTAGACTGGAAAAAAGAGCTGCAGGCTCTTAAAGCCCTCCTTAAAAAATACCAGGCTGTATTGAAAAAAATCCCCACAAAGAACCCTGCACACGGCTATTCCGTTGGCTGTCTTGTATACCCCTCTTCCAGAAAACCGACAAATACGCCATTAACCGAAAATATGCTTGCTATTCAACTGGCTACATATATTGACGGTCTCCTGAACTATTCAAATAATTCATGGTTTTTATTGCATCAGGGTTGTTCTGTAGATATACCCGTGGGGCTAGAAAATACGAGTACTTATTGTATTGAAGCAATAATTCAGTCCATTGACTACTCACTCAACAAAGAAATGGTTCCGCAAGAAGTTAAAGACACCCTCCGACAAAAAATCAAAACAGGCATGAAGCTATGCCCCTGGCCTGAACTGAAATTTCATCCTTAGCCCCACCCCTTTTTAAGCAGCCCCCCCCTTACAGCGATTTCAAATAAAAAAAACGCAACCGCCTTTTACTCACATTTTTATCTGTGGTCTTATTCATCCCATGCAACAGCAGTTCAAATGCAGGGAGGTTTATCCATGGACGCTCGTGAAAGAGTAATTCGCCGCAAAGAGTTGACCGAAATGGTTGGCATATCTTCAACCCAGATATGGAGGCTCGAAAA
Organism: Geobacter sp.; assembly: GCA_003574885.1. Taxonomy (GTDB): domain Bacteria; phylum Desulfobacterota; class Desulfuromonadia; order Geobacterales; family Geobacteraceae; genus Geomobilimonas. The sequence continues at coordinate 965,299 of PJFC01000001.1, read as the reverse complement.
GGCTGGGCTATTTCCGGCTCGCCGGCAGATAAGCCCCGGATTGGTGGGATGGTTGGAAAGTTCGATTATTGAGTACTTACGCACTCGTCCCGAGGTGAAGTGACGGTGAAAACCGACGACCCGACATAAGCGTGGTAAATCGTGCTTCTCCCGTTTCCATTTTTCGTTCTCCTTCTCTTATTGAAAGGTAGTTGCCATGGTTGGTCCTACACGCAAAGACTTATCAGATGAAGAGTGGTTGAGCGTGTCACGTCTTTTCAGTAGAACGCGACAACTCAAGGCGCTTTCTCGGTCTCGTCTCGCAAGCAGGCAAGGGATTACATTCGAAGCACAACCTTGTGGCGTGGCCCTGGATTACGCCCGCGTCAATCGCGGCTGCAAACATGAGGCGTAGAGAGCGAATGATAAACACTTTGGGTTGTGGAATAAGGGCGTGTTCCGCAGATCGCGACAGAACAGCCGGTGAGTCAAACAGATCGCTTAAAATAAGTTGCGGTGTGTCGATTGTGCCACACATAAAATAGCGGGTCCTCCCGGCGCCTGACATTCGCACGGGCTGCTAAGCTCGCGGGTTCTGGCTACGAATGAAATTTTCTCGGGTTGCAGATTTTCCACAGATTGAAAAGCAAGGTGCTTAAGAATAGTTGTCAGGATCTTCGATTCTTGATGCTTTGAGGTCAAAAAAATGAGCGACAGAAATATTTTTGAGGTTTTAGAAAATTCATCCCAGACGGTAATCATGAATGCCCTCGGGGTAAATGATTCTTGCCCTTCCTGTAAAACAAAATTTTCAGAGAAGTGTGCAATCTCGCTGAGGCGTGGGGATCGTATCAGGTGTCAACATTGTAGCTGGGTTGGTACCTGGAGAAGCGACACCATGCTAAAAGGATCACACCTGAGCTCGTCACAGTTCCTCTTTCTGCTTGTCTTGCTGAAGCACGGCGTCGATGTAATCCGTGTAGCCAATTTCCTTGGTGTGGATTCCGCAACCGTTCGCAGCATGCAGAAAAAGATTGAGAGTGCAGATCGGCTGGTAACCATATGAGCATAGCCTTGATGTCTGTCGTCTGGAAAACACCGCTCTCCAAGTCTGTAAAAATGTTGCTACTGGCCTTGGCCGATGCTGCCAATGATGATGGTTACTGTTGGCCCAGCCGCGCCAACCTCTCCATGAAGACTGGAGACAGCCTGCGGACTATTGACCGGTCAATCAGGTGGCTCGTTGACCATGGCTACATCTCAGTAAAAGGTGAAAAGAGAGCAAACGGTTCAAAGACCTCAAGCCTTTACCGAGTTCTACTAGAAAGTAGTCAAAATGACGCCAGGGGTAGAGTCAAAATGACGCCAGGGGTAGAGTCAAAAAGTAGACAAAATGTCTCTACCCCTAGAGACAAAATGACGCCAGGGGTAGAGACAAAATGTCTCCTCTTATATGAACCCAAAGATTTAACCATAAAAGAATGCGCCCCGAAAACCACGGGGACGCTTCCCGCCGATAAAATCAAAAAGCAGAATCACACCTGGTTCTTAAAATGGTGGTGCTTTGCCTTTGCAACCATCACTGGTGAAAAATACGTCATTACCGCAAAGGACGCCGCGATCATCAAGCGACTGTCAGGGAGTCTTTCCCTGGAAGACCTGGTAACCCGCGCATGCGCCTACCTTGACATGCCTTCCGCTCAGAGATTCCCCCAAGGCGCTCCGACTCTCGGAGGGTTGACCAGTTCTATAAACCTGCTGGCCGGTAAATTCAGCCCAGACGATGAGAATAGATTTTTTGACAAAGGCTTAATCCCTGACTTTGATGTACCGCTCCATTCATTCACTCCCTGGGAGGTAGCAAGAAACGCCGCATAACTTCGAAGCAGAGCAGGCAGGACCGCCCGCCGCGCCTTGAATCGATTTCATAACACTACGAAAGGAGAATAAGAACATGGTGACAGATTGGGACGATATACCGCCAAAAGTAAGGGTTGTTTATCTAAGGGGGCAACAGGTAGCCATCGAGAGAATGTGCCGCAAACTGGAGGTGGAATCGACAGTGGTTAAAGACATGATTAAACGGCTGGAGGCTGAAATAAAGGAGGTTCAACAACCTAAAACTGAGCGGGGAGAGGGATGATATTGGTTCTCTCTGTAGCCTAGTCACTATGGGGAGAAAATACGGGTTTATTCCGGCTGTCCCGCCCTGGAATAAAGAAAAGCCTCCCGTCGTTTCGTGAATACATGTGGGCTCCTTCAACGTTCACGAAAACGCCACGGCTGAAAGACAAATTCACAGTAAAGGAGAATAACAGCATGAGTGAAGAAAGAAAAACAGCCTTTGACGTAATTGTATTAGGCAACAGGGATGAGCAATTGGAAGCGGAAGCGCTTGTTGCTGGAGCCGATAATTATGCTCACCGCAGTTCACCTCAGCAGCAGAAAGTTACTCAGACAGCACCAACAAGAGTTGAGAACAATATTGATGAAGCTCTTGTTGCCGGTGCTGAATCTTGGAAGAAATGTAATGATTAGATTCACCGATTGAAAGCAAACTCATTTTCTTCACCAGTAATTATTCATAAGGAGAGCGTCAATATGGAAGAAAACAAGGATTACAAAGCGTTATTGAAAACAGTTAAAAAAGAATGCTTGCAGGTTAAAGACAATATCAAGGCGGTTAATAAGTCTATTGTCGAAGTAAAACAGAGATATGACAAGGTTGACAAGATTATTGATGATCTTGATATAACCATTTACAAGCTTGAAAAAGAGATCAGCGCAGCGGTTGAGCAATATGCAAAGGGTGAAATTCAGGAAAGTGCGGTTGATACTTTGAAACAGAATTTACTTATTGCAAAAGGCAAAAAGAAAACTAATTCAACCGCTCTTACATTGATGGCTGAAGACTTAAAGAAGTATGAAGAAGAGAATCGAGCCCTTTTGGCCACTCTGGGAGAAAAAGAGGAAATTTGCTGGGAATGTATTTCAGAGCTTGAGCTTGAGAAGTTGACGCCGATTTTACAACGGGCTTGGTTTTCAGCAGATAAGGGTCTTTATCGTCGTAGTAGTACCTATGGGCGAGGCTACAACAGTTATGATTTTATGGAAAGCCTGCAAAAGAAAGTACTTTTTATTAAAAATATCGAGGATGTCTTACAGAAGGCAGAAAAGGACTTAACGAGGGAATACTTACAATCTTAAGGCGAATACCCCTTTAGCGTGATTGCACCACAAATGCAAGGCGCTGAAGGGGTTTTATTGGGGAGCGAACGCTGAAGCAAACACTTGGGAGATACCTGGCAATGGTGAAAGAAACACCGCATAACCTCGAAGCAGAGCAGGCCGTACTCGGGAGTGTCCTGGTTGACCCCAGCGCAATTGATATCGTTGCTGCAGCTCTGGAGCGTGATGATTTCTATCACCAGGGGCATCGTATTATTTTCAGCACCATGCTCGCTCAGGCGCTACAGGGCGAGCCTATCGACTTCACAACCACAATTACACGGCTCAGGACTAACGGCGAACTGGAAAAGGTCGGCGGCCCTGCGTACCTGGGAGACCTGTTTGACAGCGTCGTAACCAGCTCCAATGTCAATTACCATTGCCGGCTTGTCAAGAGTAAGGCAATTGCCCGTAAAGTCATAGACGCCGCCCGGCAGATCGCAACAGCTGCAACCAGTACTGAAGATCCCGACGCGCTACTTGCCATCGCTTTTGCCGCCCTAGAGAAGGTAGGCACCGCCCACCGACAGAAAGACGACGCCCTGCTCACCCTTGAGCACCTCGCTGATCTCTACGAAAAGCACGTCAATACCCTTGATAAAACTCGGTTTATAACCGGTTTTCCCGACCTTGACGGCATTATCCGGGGTTGTGCACCTGGTGAAACTATGTTTATCCAGGCTTATTCCGGGCTGTATAAGAGCGCCGTCCTGCAGAACATGCTTCTCAATGCCTGCAATCGTACTGATCTGCATCATCTGTTTTTCTCCCTGGAAATGCCCGGAACACGGGTGTTTGAGCGTACCGTTCAGATCGGCCTTGAAACGCTGACTTACCGGGTAGAATCCGGCTTTCATCACCATGCTGGCTATAAGGAAAAAACCCTTGAAGAGTTACGCAACCTCAAAGCTGACAAGCTGATCGTTTGCGACCAGGCAGGGCTCACCATCGAGCGCATTGAACATTACACGCGCCTGGCCCGCCAGCGTTACGGCCAGCTTGGTGCAATCGGAATTGACTACATGGGGCTCATGGGGGCCGATAACGCAAAGAGCGAATACGAGCGGATAAGCTACGTTGCCGAAAACAGCAAACACCTCGCCAAGCGGCTCAATCTCCCGGTGATTGTGCTTACTCAGATCAACCGGACCAGCGCCGCCGCCGGACAGGTTGAAAAATTCAGCGGCAAGGGATCAGGCGCTATCGAGGCCAGCGCGGACTATCTTATTGGCCTGCAGAAAGACGAACAGAAAAATCTTGTCCTTAAACTGCTCAAGAATCGCAATGGCGAGGAAAACCTTTCTTTCCTTGTCGATATGCACGCACCACATCTCAAGATTCGCGGCCTCTCTCCATACGACCAATTGGCTGCCAAAAATGCCGAGCGCGGCAAGTCCCGACTGCGGAAGGGGTATATGCGTGATCCAGAAAACTATGATCCATACGAATAATCCCATGATCCAGTTCAGCATCAAGGAGCGTCTTGACGGTCATTGGGATTTTGTCCCTCTCTCTGATCTTTGGGGGCGGTCCGTGCGGGAGCTTTTCAGCGGGTACAGTGGGCGTGAAGTTGTTGCTGAGTTTCTCGTTAACGACTACGACATGCCCCATAGGTGGTTTTTCTGCGGCACTGATTTTTGGTTGCAGCGCATGGCAGAGAAAGGCCGCGCCTGTTCCTTCGCTGAGGCCATAACGATTCTTGAGGAGCGTAAACCAGATATTCTGGCGCGAGTAATCCCCGGCCTCAATGACGTGATCGACTTGTTCCCCGGGTCGGTCATGGAGTTATGTGAATGCGGGAATATGGTTAGCGCGGGGCAGGCCACCACAGAAACGGCTGGAGTAACCGAACCAAGCGATCCTCACACAAAAAACAGAAAGGAGAAAGGTTTATGAAGCTTCCGACACCACGAAAAACCAAAGTTCAACCACCACGGGCACCACGTCTCGCAACTAAAAAAATGGGGGATAAGTATGACACCAGAAGAGGAAGCTTTTACAAGAGGATACATAAAGTCGCTAAAGGATATAGCTGTAGGGTTAATAGCTCAGGCAGATGTGCTTGACAAATGGTTGAGCAGCGACGAAGCCGGAAAGCTTGATTCCTAAAGACGCTTCAAGCACTCCTTGCTTAAGATGGCAGGGCAAAATCAAGCGCTCAGCTCCTTTAAAGTTTATCGGTAAGGTGTAAGCCTTGATTGAAGCGAAAGAGCAGTCATGAGGCAAATATAGTTAGATTCGAAAGGAGATAACAATGGCCAACCTGAATGAAACTCCGGCAGGAATAAAACTGGCTTATCTAAAGGGTTACCGCGCTGCAGTCAGTGCTACTTGCCAAAAACTCGAAGCTCAAGGTTTCAAGATCAATGAGCAGGTCGAGCAGGTCGAGGACGAGCGAAACGCGGAGATATAGTCCGCCACAAAATTCCAAGGATACAGGTACATTTAATGAAACGCCGCGAACCCTTACCGGGATTCAAAAAAGCAGATTGGGAGCTTCATGGGGCGATAATTCACGCCACAGTCGAAACCCGTGTACTGCTTCACTGTCTGTGAGGTCTCAGACAGGAGGCCAACTAATTTCACAAAGGAGCTAAACATGAGACGTACAAAATCAATCGAAGTTGCAGGTCAGGCAGTCACCATATCAGAAATACCGGTCTCTGTTATATTCCGGCTATTCCGTGGCGAAGAGTCACTTACTACCATTCCGGCTGTCGAGGCCGCCGAAAGGGTGAAAGCGCTCATTCCCCTGGCCTTTGAGGGCAATGTTGAAGCTTTGTTGTCTGGTGATCTCTTCTATGATGATCTCCAGGCGGTCTACGAGGCATTTAAGGAGACCAACCCCGCTTTTTTCGAGATGGCCAGAGCGTTAAAACTCACAGAGGCTCTGGCCGGATTTGTGAAAACCCTGCTGCAGAGCTTCTCGAACAGGCTGCTTTTCTCACTGAATACGGCCATGGGTCCGAGTTATGGCAGTGGGGATACGGTTTCTTCTTAGACATGATTGATGCTCATGTCAAGATTCATGAGGGTGCCGACGACCAATAAAAACTGGAGACCAGAATGGCAGACAATAAAGTAACGATAGAAATTGCGGCAAAAGACGCTTTCAGTAAGACCTTAATCACGCTGCAGGACGAGCTGAAGGATATGCAGGCTAAAGCGGGGACCGCCTTTTCCGCCGGACCGTCTGCCATCCAGAAGGAAATGGCGGAGCTGCAAAAGGCGGTCAAGAAGACCAGCGAAGGAATAACTACCGTAGGTAAAGACTTCAGTGCTGCTACAAATAAAAGTAGTGAGTCGGTAGGAGGATTAAATCTCGCTCTTGGTTCTATGGCTCAATTTGCAGTAGCGGCATTTAGTGTAAATGCCATTAAGTCATTCATAAAGGAAACCTTTAACGCTTCCCTGCAGATGGATGCCATTGACAGCAAATTGAAAGTGGTAACCGGTTCTTCACAGGGAGCGGGCGAGGAGTGGAAGTTCATCAGCGAAGAGGCAAAGCGCCTGGGGCTTGATCTGCAACAGACCGCCGAAGCTTACAGCTCCTTTGCCGTTGCGTCAAAAAACACCAGTATGGAGGGGGAACCCGCCAGAAGAATGTTTAGCGCTGTATCTGAAGCCGCCTCCGCAATCCATCTTCCGGCCGAAAAATCCACAGCAGTGCTGTATCAGTTTCAACAGATGCTCTCCAAGGGCAAAGTAAATATGGAGGATCTGAAGACCGCTTCTGAATCTTTCCCGGGCCTACTCGAAAAAATGGCAACAGGCTTAGGGCTCACCACGGCAGAACTGATGAACCAGATGCAAAAGGGACAGGTAATGGCAACGGATGCGCTCCCCGCACTGGCTAAAGAGCTTCACGCTACTTATGGTGTTTCTGCTGAAGAGGCCGCAAAACAAGGTCGTGGGGCCTTGAATACTTTCAATTCAGAAGTCTTCAAAACCAAGTCCGCATTTGGCAGTGCGCTTCAACCGGCAATCGCCATGGTTATGGGGGGTGCAGAAAAGCTGGTCTTTGCGTTCAAGAACCTTATTTCCTATGTGGAAATCATGGGAATCGGTATTCCTGCAGCATTCGATAAGGCCGCCGTTTATGCTAAGGCTTTTTTCAACGGTGATCTTTTTTCCGATGCAGGAAAACAGCGCGTCAAAAAATCCCTTGATGTCATAAATGATGCCGCTGGGGGGGCTTTTGCAGACCTGGAAAGGAAGTATGGCATTTTAAACGACAACCTCAACAACACAAACGCAAAAGCTGCAGCGGAAGACGCCCGCAACAGCCAGCGCCGCCGTAATGAGGCAAAGAAAACCGGCGAGGAGCTGGCAAAGATCAACGAGGAATACGCTAAACAGTCGGGCAATGCCGATGCGGCGCTATCGGCTGAAATGGAGAAGGCATACCGGGACAGGATGAAGGCTGCAGAAAATTACTATAACCAGAAGAAGGCTATGGCTAAGGACAACAAGGAGGAGCTGGCCTGGGAGAGGGTGAAGAATGATGCGCTCAAAGCCCTGGAGCAGCAGCACGCCCGCGACGGTGAAATCATTCAGGCTCGCGCCGTGCAGCGGGCGGTGGACCTTCGGAAAGAAGGGCTGAATCAGGAGATCCTTGCTATTCGTCAACAGGCTGTGGATCGTGTCATCACCGAACAGCAGGCAGAGCAGAGCATTACCATTCTCACCCTGGCGGCTGCCAAAGAGCAGTACGAATCCCGCAAGCTGGTGGCGGACAGGATTTCCGCCATTTACGGCCAGGGATCGGAAGATTACAAGAAGGCGCTGAAAGAGCAGGAGGCAAGTTTCAAGGCGTACACGGACGCCAACTTGGCAGCGCAGAAGAAGTACGCCGACAAGGTGAAGGAGATCGAAAAAGGGATTGCCGACTTCCGCGCCTCGATCCAGGAGAAGATCAGCGACCTGCGGCAAAGGGGGATGTCGGAAGACCAGAAGTACGCCGACAATCAGAAGCGGTTCAATGAAGCGCTGTCACAATCGTTTCTGGCGTACTCCGCGCAGGACTACGAGAATGCGCTGAAGTACAACAAGCAGGCCGAGGCGCTGGCGTCCCGGCTGTCAGATACGCAGGCCGAAGGGGTGGACGGTGTTGCCGCGGCTACCGAAGCCCTGCAGAAGGTGCAGGACAACGGCGTCATGATTATGAAGAAGCAGAAGTCCGAGGCGGTGGATGCCCTGGAGAAGGTGAAGGAGATCGCCGCCACCAAGTTTGATCCGAAAGCAATCGAGATTAAGCTGGACGAGGCGGCGCTTGCCAGCACCAAGGCCGCCATGAATGACCTGACCAAAACCGAGAAGAAAACCATCATCCTTGAGACGGTGGGGGGCGGATCGTCGCCGAGCTATACCGGTATGGCGACCGGCGGCAAGCTTCCCGGCGGGGATTCCGCCTTTGACTCCATCCCGGTCATGGCTCGACCTGGTGAATGGTTCATTCGCAATGAAGCCGCCCATTTCTGGGGTGATGAGTTGATGTCCGTGTTTAATAACCCCTTTGGTGGCGCTGGTAAAGATGTTATGGCACGGCTTGGCGGTTTTGTCAGGTCGACCCCGCAACTGCCGGTGGCAAAGATGGCCTTTGCCGGCGGGGGACCGGTGACCGCTCCTGTTGATATGGGATCAATTACTATCAATATTGGGGGCGGTTCTTATCCTGTCACCGGTAAGATTGATGTGCTTAACGAGCTGAAAACCGCTTTAAGACGCGAGGCCCTTGTAAGACAGCAATAGCAATCACGATAGGCAAGACGGTTGCCCGGCCTGTAACATGCCGGGCAACTACCAACAAGAGCAGAAATGAAACGTCTGAGCAGCGTAAAGAGATTGCTAAAAAGGCCGCTCAGTCGAGGTGGAATAAATAGCAGTAGCATTACTTATTAACTGAGACACTAGACCGATAATTTTTGATTGTCGGTTTTTTTGCGTCGGCACAAAAACTCTTAAGCCAGCGTTCATGATCGATCACCTTCAGGTCCTGGCCGGAGAACTGAAGGTGATGTTTCATGTCGATCACCTTCAGCGTCCTGGCCGGAGAAGGTCACTAACATTTCATGTCGATCACCTTCAGCGTCCTGGCCGGAGAACTGAAGGTGATGTTTCATGTCGATCACCTTCTGCGTCCTGGCCGGAGAACTGAAGGTGATGTTTCATGTCGATCACCTTCTGCGCCCTGGCCGGAGAACTGAAGGTGATGTTTCATGTCGATCACCTTCTGCGCCCTGGCCGGAGAAGTGAAGGTGATGTTTCATGTCGATCACCTTCAGCGTCCTGGCCGGAGAACTGAAGCCGGCGTTCATGATCGATTCACTTCAGCGTCCTGGCCGGAGAAGGTCACTGACATTTGATTCCGTATCACCTTCAGCGCCCTGGCCGGAGAAGGTCACTGACATTTAATTCCGTATCATCTTCAGCGTCCTAGTCCGTTGAAATCGGAGCACCAGTTACCCCTGCCAGTTTCAACGCCCTGATCCTCTGAAATAGCCTTGACACATCAACGCAATTCGTGTCATAAAACACCACGACGCTACAGCCGTTTTATGCATATCTACAGCGCAATTTGTAGCCAAAAAATGCAAATAGTTTTTAAATAATGCAATGTTGTAAAGTTTATTACAGGCCATCTTAGCTCAGTTGGTAGAGCAATTGATTCGTAATCAATAGGTCGCCAGTTCGATTCTGGCAGGTGGCTCCAGTAATATCAAAGGGTTATGGCATTGCCATAACCCTTTCTCTTTTCCAGAATTGTCTCGGCAACGATGGATATGCATTCGGAAGAGGAGGCGGAAGATGCCGACGGGGAACGTTCGCAAGGTCGCATTGGTTACAGGGGGCGGGCAGGGAATAGGCAAGGGGATCGCCAGGAGGCTGGTTGAGGAAGGGACGGTGGTGGTCATCGCGGACATCGACGGGGAGGCCGCGGGGGAGACGGCTGCTGAACTCGGCGCTTCATGCAGCGGCGTTGCGGCTGACGTCGCCGACGAACATGCAGTGGCAGGGGTTATGAAACTTGTCCTCACCCGGTTCGGCCGCCTGGATGCCCTGATCAACAACGCGGGGATTGCCGCTCCCCACGCGGCCCCGGTGGAACTGCTGGAACTGAGCGACTGGAACAGGGTCATTTCGACCAACCTCACCGGCGTATTCCTCTGCAGCAAACATGCAGTCCCCCTGCTTCGCACCAGCAAGGGGGCGATCGTCAACATCGCTTCGACCAGGGCATTGCAATCCGAGCCCCATACCGAGGCCTATGCCGCCAGCAAGGGGGGTATAGTCGCTCTTACCCACGCCCTTGCCGTGAGCCTGGGGCCGGACATCCGGGTGAACTGCGTCAGTCCCGGCTGGATCGCGGTGGATGACTGGCAAAAGAGCTCCAGGCGAAAACCTCCGGCACTTGGTCCGGCTGACCACGCCCAGCATCCGGTAGGACGGGTAGGATGTCCCGATGATATCGCTGCCATGGTCTCCTATCTGATCTCCCCCCAGGCCGGCTTTGTGACCGGCCAGAATTTCGTGGTGGACGGGGGGATGACGCGCAAGATGATCTATGCCGGGTAGACCGCACACAAGCGCCATTGCAAGTAGTATTCACAGGAGAACGGGAAGTGATGTACGATTTCAGCCGCTGCAAACTGTGCGCAACAAGCGCCGCAAAACCTGCATACAAACTGAAAAAGGCCACAGTCTACGTATGTGCCGAGTGCGGTTTTCATTTCATTGATCACCTGGACAGCATGCCGTCCGGGACTCTGGACGACGCCGCGTCGGTCCTGGACCGGAAGGCGTGGGACTATATTGAAGGAAAGCTCCCTGCCAACGGGAACCAGCTCCGAAAGAACCTTCTCCTCGTCCAGCGCCACCTTTCGTTGTCGGGAGCGGACTGCCTCGACATCGGTGCCGGTGCCGGAATGTTCGCCCATCTCCTTGCCGAAGCGGGGGCTTCAGTCCAAGGTATCGAACCGCAAGCGGTCTTCCGGGAGTTCGCCCGGCTAAAATTCGGCATCAAATTGAACGGTGACACTATCGATGCCCGGCACTGGCAGGAGGGTTTCGCCGGTTTTTTCGATGCCGTCACCCTCTGGGATGTTCTCGAGCATGTCAATTTCCCCGCAGAGACCCTGCGGAACGCCTACAACATCACCAAGCATTGTGGATGGCTGTTTCTCGATACACCACGCCGGGATGCGCTGTTTTACCGTGTCGGTGAATGGTCGTATCGCGTGAGTGGCGGTACGAACCCTCTCTTTCTCGAATCCCTCTATTCCCCCCTCCCCTTTCGCCACAAGCAGATATTCACTCTTCGACAGTTGCTCCAGCTCGTGGAAACCATCGGCTTCTCCGTCATCAGCGTTAATTCCTCACTGTTCCAGCCGCACAACAAGATTGTACTCGTCTGCCGAAAACCATAGCCCTTCAGGGACTGCGATTATTTCCGCTTCACCCTGAATCCCGCCCGCTCCAGCGCACCCAGGTCCAATTCCCCTTTGGAATCCGCCGCCGGTACCTTCTGCTTTCCGGCCGCTTTCGGCCGCGACGAACGTTCCTTCTGTGCAGCCCCGCCCGGTTCGGCCTCCTTGATGGAAAGGGCGATCCGCTTGCGCTGCACATCGGCCGAAAGGACCTTTACCTTCACCAGATCCCCCACCCGCACCGCATCGTTGGGATCCTTGATGAAGCGGCTGGCCAGATGGCTGACATGCACCAGCCCGTCCTGATGCACCCCGATGTCCACGAAGGCCCCGAACGCGGTCACATTGGTCACTACCCCCGGGAGGATCATCCCCTCCTTCAGATCGCCGATCTCGCGGATGTCGTCGCGGAAGGAGGCGGTCTCGAACTGCTTGCGCGGGTCGCGCCCCGGTTTCTTCAGTTCCTCGATGATGTCGCGCAGGGTCGGTAGCCCCACCTGGTCGGCGACGTAGCGCTTGAGGTCGATTTTTGCCGCCAGTTTCGGGTCGCCGGTCAGCTGTTCCAGGGTTACCCCCAGGTCGGCGGCCATGGCCTCTACCACAGCATAGCGTTCGGGGTGCACGGCGCTGTTGTCCAGCGGGTGCTTGCCGCCGCTGATACGGAGAAAACCGGCCGCCTGCTCGAACGCCTTGGCCCCGAAGCGCGGCACCTTGAGCAACGATTTCCTAGTGGGAAAAGTGCCGTTCTCGTTGCGGTAGGAGACGATGGACTTGGCCAGGGACTGCCCCAAGCCTGAAACGTAGGACAGCAGCGCCCACGAGGCGGTATTGAGATCGACCCCCACGAAATTGACGCACGATTCCACGACGTCGTCCAGCGCCTTCTTCAGCATGGTCTGGTTGACGTCGTGCTGGTACTGGCCGACACCAATGCTCTTGGGATCGAGCTTGACCAGCTCGGCGAGAGGGTCCTGTAACCGGCGGGCGATGGAGATCGCGCCGCGCACAGTCAGGTCCAGATCGGGGAATTCCTCGCGGGCAATATCCGAGGCCGAATAGACACTGGCCCCGGCTTCGCTCACCATAACCACCGGTACGTTCTTCCCCGCCCCGGCCAGGGTCTCCCTGGCGAACAGTTCCATCTCCCGGCCGGCCGTTCCGTTCCCTATGGCGATCATCTCGACGGCGTGGCCATCCAGAAGCCGCAACAACTCTTTTCTCGCCTGGGGCACGCGCGCCTCGCCGGTATGGGGATAGATGGTCACATGCTCCAGGAAGCGGCCCGTGGCGTCCACGGCCGCCAGCTTGGAGCCGGTGCGCAGGCCGGGGTCGATCCCCAGCACCCGCTTCCCTCCCGCAGGCGGAGCCAGGAGCAGGTTGCGCAGGTTCCGGGCGAAGATCCCGATGGCGGCTTCGTCGGCCAGATCCCTGGCCTGGAGCCGCAGCTCCCCCTCGATGGAGACGGCGATCAGCCGCTTGTAGGCGTCCTCGGCCACCTTCTCCAACAGCGGCCTGAAGATGCTTTCCCCCCGCACCAGTCGCCCCTTCAGCCCGGCAAGAATCTCCTCAACCGGCGCCAGGATGGAAAGGAACAGCACCTCTTCCTTCTCCCCCCGGCGCATGGCCAGCATCCGGTGGGAAGGGACGCTCTTCAGCTGCTCCTGGTAATCGTAGTACATCTCGAACTTGGTCACCTGGTCACGCTTGTCGCCGGCCACCCGGGAGGAGAACACCCCCTGTTCCCAGGTAAGTCGCCGCACCATGGCACGGGCATCCGCATCGTCCGACAGCCGCTCGGCAAGGATATGCCCGGCCCCCTCCAGTGCCGCCGCGGCATCGGGTACCTCCAGCTCAGTGTTCACGAAGGGGGCGGCCGCCTCTTCAGGAGTGCCGACGGTCAGTTTCTGGGCGGCAACCAGGTCGGCCAGCGGCTCCAGTCCCCGCTCGCGGGCAATAGTTGCCTTGGTACGACGCTTAGGCTTGTACGGAAGGTACAGATCCTCCAGCTCGGTCTTCAGGCGGGTGGCCTCGATCCGGCCGCGCAACTCGGGTGTCAGTTTCCCCTGCTCCCCGATGGTGGTGATGATCGTGGTTTTTCTCTCCTCCAGCTCGCTGAAGTATGCGTAGCGCTCCTCGATGGCACGGATCTGCACCTCGTCAAGTTCGCCGGTCTGCTCCTTGCGGTAGCGGGCAATGAAAGGGACCGTGGAGCCCTCTCGCAGCAGAGCTACAGTCTGCTCTACCTGGAAGGGCTTGAGCACGGTTTCGTCGATGATGAAGGTGATGATACTGGCCAGTTGCCCGTCGCTGATGCTCATTGCCGCTCCTGTCTGTGGGGGTATCATCCCGGCCTGTGCCGGGGGGAGCATACTACTATAGCAGGTCAATAATGGGAAGGGGGTTCTCACCCTGTGCTAAACTCCTTGACGCTACAGCCTCTACGGGTGTATGTACGTGAGTAATAAGATGCTGAGTGCCCGGGAGGTGCTATGGGATACCGGATTACGGGTTCATAGAGCCGCTTGGTCAGTGTGGGTGCTGATGGAGCGGCTTTTATTGTATCCAGTCCATGGCAACGGTTCAGTCGTGGCCCCCATCTCCCCCATTCGAGGTAAAATCTACGGTTGGCCAGCAACGTCCCGAACATGGCCCGCCGACATCAGAGGAGGTTTCAGTGAACAGAACTACATTGCGGTCAGCCCTGGCATTTGCCCTCACGGCCGCAGCCCTCGCCGCCTTTCCGGCAATGGGCATGGCCGAACAGGTGCTGGACGGAAAGATCGTAGCGCTCGTCAACAAGGCAACATTCGAAGTGGTTGTCCCCAAGCCTGCCAAGGATTCACTGAGCTACGAGAAGCCCCTTCCCCTGGACCTCCTTCCCTTCACCGAGAGGAATGACAAGTACTACTCAATCGGCACTGCCTTTGCCATCGCTCCCGACCGGTTCGTGTCGGCTGACCATGTGATGAGCCTCGGCCAGAAAAGCCTTTTCAAGGAGTATTTCCTGCGGGACAAGGAGGGGAAAGTCTACGCCATCGACAAGATATACAAATACTCGGACAGAAAGGATTTCGTGGTCTTCTCCCTCAAAGGGGGAATGGCCTCCGACTTCCTGAAAGTGAACACCAGTCCGAAGCTGAACGAAACGGTGTACGCCGTCGGGAACGCCCTCGGAGAGGGGATCGTTATACGCGACGGCCTCTATACCTCCGACACGCCGGAAGATGAGAACGGAGAGTGGAAATGGATGCGCTTTTCCGCCGCCGCATCACCGGGTAACAGCGGTGGCCCCCTTCTGGACAAGGAGGGGCGGGTCGTCGGCATCGTGCTGCGCAAATCTGCCAATGAAAACCTCAACATAGCCCTCCCCATCGCCGAGGTCGTCAATGCAAAGGAAAACCTGGCGACCGTCCATAAGAAGCTGAAGTATTTTCTCGACAATATGGACATGACGAAGATGGATACCCTTGAGGCGACATTCACCCTCCCCAAGAGCTACCAGGAACTGAACCGGGAACTGGTCGATACGGTGAATCCCTTTTCCGTCAAGCTCCTGCAGGCACTCCTCGCCGAGAACCGTGACACCATATTCCCCAACGGCAAGGGGTCGGCCATTCTGTTCCAGAAGAACTCCACCGCCCACTTTCCCAACCTGATCGTTCAAGGGGAGGACGGCAACTGGGATCTTTATTCACCGAAGGAGACCTCCCGCTCCGATCTTGGCACGAACGGGTATCTCGTTTACGGTACGATGGGAAACTCTTTCTACATGAACCTCAAGAAACCGGATGACCTTCCCCTGGAGTCCCTCTACAAGGATTCAAAGGCCTATATGGACCTCGTTCTCAAGGGAGTCAACATAACCAGGCAGATCGGACCGGAAAAGGTAAAGGTAACCTCTCTCGGGAAGGCTGATACGGAATACATCCATCGCGACTCCTACGGGAGGAAGTGGCTGGTGAGGAGCTGGCCGATTGAATACAGCGACGAAAGGATTGTTGCCTTTTCCCTTCCCGTCCCCGGTGGCTGTATCAGCATGATGCGGCGCGGGCAGTCAGGGCATGTTGAGGATGGTCATGTCCTCGACCTGAAGGTGCTCGCCGACTTCATCTATGTCTCCTACTACGGAAGCCTCAAGCAGTGGCGCGAGTTCCTGGCTGCCAGGGAGTATCTCCCCGAACTTTTCTCCACCATCGACATCGATTTCTCCTACGACAAATTCTTCCGCTACACTTCGAAGAGAATTTCTTTTTCCTACACGCCGGATGTCATGAAGATCACGGAGAAGAGCGATCTGAAGCTGAATCTGGGATTCATTGCCGAGAAGGGTAAAACCGTCTGGGATGTCATGAGCGTTTGCCCCGGCGACGACAAGAGCACCAATACCTGCTTTCTCGTCAACAGGAACAGAAGACCTCCCGAAGAGTTGAGTGATTCCTACCGGAGCGACTGGGACAATCTGGTGAATGCCAGGATGCCGTACAACAAGGTTTCGTTCTTCCAGGACAAAATGACGACCATTGCAATGCCTTACACCAGGGGGGTCGACCTGAAAAAACTGGATTCCGCCAACGTGCTGTACGACGTGGTGCACCTGAAAGACGGTAATGTGGAGCAGAAAGAGATGGAGAAAGAGATCGACAGATTTGCCGAAGGCGTGACAGTTTACGAGGGAATCCACTAGACCGCGTACAATCGAAAGGGGGCAGGCCCACGTTCTCTACATCTGAACTGTGTGGGCCTGCCCCCGTGACATCCCGCCATGTGAAAAAAAATAGCCCCGGTTCAACACCTTCGGCGAGACCGCAGGGGAAAGCCTTAACAAACCGGACCGGCTATCACTGCAGGGTGAAGTAAAAAACCGCTCCCTTGCCCGGATCGCCCTCTCCCCACACCTCTCCACCATGACGCTGGATAATGCGCTGCACCGTGGCCAGGCCGATACCGGTTCCGGGGAACTCTTTGGCATTCTGCAGTCGTTGAAAGGGTTCGAACAAACGGTCGGCGTCCTTCATTTCAAAACCCAGCCCGTTGTCGCGGACAAAAAACTCTTTCTTGCCATTGCGATCGACCATCCCGAATTCTACCCGGGTTTCGGGAACTTTGCGGGTGTATTTCCACGCATTACCGAGCAGGTTCCCGAGAGCGATTTTTAACAAGTGTGAGTCACCTTCAGCAACCAGTTCGGGAGCGACGACAAACTGCACCATTCTCTCAGGCTCGGCCATCGACAGTTCGGCTGCGATGCTACGGCCCATCCCGCTGAGGTCTACCATCTCACGCCGAATTTCGCTCTGGGAAAGGCGTGACAGAACAAGCATGTCGTTGATCAGCTCTTCCATCCCCTGATTCGCATCACAGATCACCCTGACAAGATGGAGGTCATTTTCACCCAGCGTCCCCTGACAGTTTTCCTGGAGGAGCTGGGCTGCCGAGGAACTGCGCGTAAGGTAATTGCGCATATCGTGGGTAAGCGAATAACTGAACGACTCCAGGTCCCTGTTAGTAGCCGACAGCTCCCGGGCCTTGCGTTCCAGCTCTTCCTCAAAATTTTTACGGCGGGTGATGTCCCTGACGATGCAGATTGTGTGTTTGTCATCCATTCTGGAAAGCGAGATTTCCTGAGGGAAGACCGTTCCCTGGCGTTTCATGCCGACTGCTTCACCCCGCCATTCGCCATTCCTGGAAACAGAGGGGAATATTTCCCCGTTGAATCTTTTGGCTTCACCATCACCATAGAAAGAAAGCCACGACCTGCCCGTGAGTTCTCGGTGAGAATCATACCCATAAAGCCTGGCGCATGAACTGTTCACATAGACGCATTCACCGTCATTGTTGAGAATGGCAATGCCGTCAATGGAGACATCCATGCCGGCCTGGTATTTCACCAGAGCCTCTTCCAGGCGTCTCCGCTTGAGCAATAAATTCAGCACGTAGGCGCTAAAAAGGAACAGTACGCTCAAAGATGCCAGGTTTACGGCGATTTCCCGGGAACCGGGGAAGAATATCTTCCGGTATACGTTCTCTCCGTTCACCGACGCATCGATGATACAGTTGAGAAGGTAGGCCATGGCCACAAAGCCGAGACCGATAAAAAGTATGCGCCGTTGATCGCTTTTCAGAAGTGTCTCTCTTCTTGCCATGAAAACGGTTTCCTGAAAACAGTGATGTACACGCGATTGTCATTCAAAATCTGTCAGACCCAAAAACAGGAAATACTTGCTATCAGGAATTACATGCTCACCGCCGTTATCTTCTTTGCACTCAGATATCGTCTACCGTAAAACCATCGACGTCCCCATCAATTATCTTTTTCCCTAAACTGATACAGTGGAAGACGGCCTCACCTTTGGTACTGAAGGAATAGGCTGTTTCGAATGATTTTACCTGTGCCCCTCGCCTTATCGATAAATTGACCATCCAGACATTATCCGCTAGAGATAGCGCAGGTATGGGACAAATCGTAAATCCTCTGTAATCATAGAAATGCATGCTTTCCCCGCCAGGAGCAAAAAATCGCCCCTATGACTGAAGACCTTTTCTTTAAGCACCGCTACGACGTCATTACTACCCTTCACATTTTTCCAACAAAAAAAGCCGGGTTGCCGAATATCGTATGATATTTCGGCAACCCGGCTGTCTCATGGAGACCCTTTAGGCTTTCCGCCCCATCCTCGCGGATGGTTGAGTATTATCGTCTATCGACTGCTATGGTTTCCCGGTAATGAGAATATAATGAACTTCATATCAAAGATTAGAGAGGACTGTCAATCAAGTTTATTCTAATTAAACTGAAGAAGCCGGGACATCATCACCACAGCTGGCCTTCCGGGTGATGATATCCCCTATCACCTGCAGGCTCTTTTTGAAGTCAATCGGCTTGGAGATATGGGTATCCATGCCGGCGGCAAGACACATCTCCGCGTCCTCTTTGCGGGCGTGGGCCGTCATGGCGACAATGGGTGTATGACCGCCGCGCTCACCCTCCTTCTCCCGGATGACCCGGGTAGCCTCAAAGCCGTCGAGCCGCGGCATCCTGACATCCATAAGCACGAGGTCATACTTCCCGCGTTCCCACAGTTCAACCGCCTTCAGGCCGTCCTCAGCGAAATCGAGATCGTAGTTCATCCGATTCAGCATCAGTCCGAGAACTTCGCGGATCATAGGATCGTCTTCGGCAAGAAGGATACGTGGAACCTTTCCCACAGTCTCTTCGCACTCGATGCTGGCTGTTCCTTCCATCATAACCGCAATCTCCTCCCAGCTGGAACCAAAGACCGGACCCGAAGAATGAGCCGGGGCTGGTTGCGTTTTCACAGACGCCATTTTACCAGCAGTGAGGGAAATTGCCAAAAACTTTTATGACTCGTTATTGGCTCGCGGGCTTATGGTGACAGCGCGTACAGTTGTCTTTGATCATGAAGGCTTTTTTGCCATCGTGGCATCGCCCGCAATACTTGCCAGCGTACAGGTCGTTCATGGTTATTTTTACGGTCCCCTGCTTCATCTTGGGGAAAATCTCCGGATTGTGGCAGTCGGAACAGGTCAGTCCGGCGTTCTTGTGCGCTGTCCCGTCGAACAGCACCGTTCCCATCGGGCTTCCCGTGAACTCCAGCGTCTTTCCTGGCCCGACTGCGAGGGCATAACCACTCGCCATTACCGTCAAAATCAAGCTGGTTGCCATTATCTGCTTTTTCATGATGAGACTCCTCCTTTTTTTTTTGAGTTTTGGGCCGACCCTTTTCATTCAAGTATCCTTCATTTCTTGAATTTTCCTATCCGTGAATCGGCAAGCGCACGGAAACGTGCTGCAATTTCGGGCCCCCTGGCCTCTTCTTCGTGCTTGAAAAATACGAAAGCCCTCTCCCATTGTTGTAAAAGTATTCTTTCCAGCCATTGGGACAGATCGGCATCCGTATAATCGGAACGGCGCAGTCGCAGATACCCCCAGGGCGCCGTACTGATGATCTCCGCTGCCGGCTTTTCGTCGGTATCCGCAGTGCACAGGCTGTAGCCCCGTTCCCGGAGCAGGTCCAGGATTTCGTCTTTCAGCCAGGTCTTGCTCCGGAACTCGAACGCGCAGGACATGTTACCGGGGATCAGGGTAAGAAATTCCTCCAGCGCGGGGCGGTTCGCGCGAAAACTCCCGGGAAACTGGAACAGGGCCGGCCCCAGCTTCTTCTCCAGGACCGACAGCGTCTTGAAGAAGTATTTGGTCTCCTCGCCGACATTTTTCAACAGCTTCAGATGAGTTATGACCTGGGGCGCCTTGAGCGTGAAGGAAAAATCGTCGGGAACCTGCTCCGCCCAGGACGCGAGACCCGCCACCGTGGGCATATGATAAAACGTATAATTGATCTCCACCGCGTCGAAGCGCTCCCCGTAGAAGTGCAGCATTTCCTTGGGTGAAATTTTTTCAGGGTAGAATATGCCTTTCCACTCCTTGTACCCATACCCGCTCGTCCCCACATGGATTTCCATCCCTACACTCCTTCCCCGACTCTGTCGCGTATCACTTCGCGGGGGGCTTTATCCTCCCGCAACCGCAGGAAGACCGGATGCCTCATGACGGCGTCCTCAGTCCAGCCGGACAGGGTGACCTCGCAGACGAGTTCCGGCTTCACCCAGGTAACCGGTGCATTGGTCTCCGGTTGCACGCGGAACGGGCATTCCTGTTGGGTCAGGAGCTCCAGTTTTGCGCGGATGTCCTGCAACTCCTTCCCCCCGAATCCCCCCCCCGCATGGCCAATGTAGATCAACTCGTCCCCGTCGAACACCCCCAGGACAAGGGTGCCGAAATACCTTCTCCCCCCCCTCGGTTCCGTGAAGCCCGCAATCACCCCCTCCTGTGTGAGCGTTGTCTTCACCTTCAGCCACTGCCGGCTCCTTCTCCCCATCTGGTACACGCTTTGGGAATGCTTGGCGATTATCCCCTCGAGGCCCTTCTCTTTGACGACATGAAAAAACAGGACCCCCTCTTTCCCGTGATGATCGCTGAATCGAATATTCGGGGTGGCCGGGAGAATTTTCTTCAGGAGTTCCTTTCTTTCAATCAGGGGAAGGCTGGTCAGATCATGCCCCTGAAAATGCAGGAGATCGAAGACATAGTAGAGCAGGTGGCCGTTCCCGGATTTCTGGTAATTCTGTAACAGCTGGAAATCGGGATAACCCCGATCGTCCACGACAACAATTTCGCCGTCCAGAACAGCCTCGAATCTGAACTTGCGCAGCGACTCCACGATGGGGAAGAACCTTCGGTTCAACGAGATCAGGTTTCGGGATAAAAGAGCGACCTCTCCGTCCCGGATCTCGGCCACGGCCCGATAGCCATCCCATTTCATTTCAAAGATCCAGTCCGGATGGTCAAACGGTTCTCTGGCCAGGGTTGCAAGCATCGGTTTTATGTTATGCGGCATTGGTGTTACCGGCGCATCCTTCAGGGCCTCGCTTTCCAGTGCTTCGTGCTGCCGGATCTGGTTTGTTTTCTTTTGCCTGAACGATTTCTGCGCGCCGGTTTCGAGCATCTCCTCCAACGTTTTATGGGACTCGACCGAGCGATTCTCCTTGAGAACATCCCCTGTGCTTGCATACCGATCTTTTTTCTTCAACAGCAGCCACGACTTTCCGTCCTTTCCCGTTTTGACCAGAGCGAATTCACCCTGGAGCTTTTCCCCTTCCAGAACAAACTTCATATCCCCTTTTTTCAATCCCTCCAGAAGAAGTTTCTCGCTTCCGGTTTCATCTGCTGAGGGGTGACGATAAAAGCCACGGTCCCAGATGATGACGCTTCCCGCGCCGTAATTCCCCTCCGGGATAACGCCTTCGAAGTTCTTGTATTCAAGCGGGTGGTCTTCAACCATGATTGCCAGCCGTTTCAGGGAAGGATCCCGTGAGGGGCCCTTCGGGACGGCCCAGCTCTTGAGCACCCCTTCCAGTTCCAGCCTGAGATCATAATGAAGGGCGCGGGCCGCATGCTTATGCACAACGAACACAAGACGGTGCCCCCCTTGAAGAACGGCCGGTTTCGGCTCAGGGGTTTTCTCGAATATTCGTTTGGATGCGTAATCCTTCAATCCCATCGTGGTGTCCCGGCAAAAGCCTGAAAACATCACTCACGCGACGGCGTAGCGACGCAACGTAAAACAAAGAACAAAGATTTGTATAAAAGCCTCTCGTTGCGTCGTCGCGTCGTTGCGTGAAACAAGATTTGTCCAGGTTCCGATCTTAAGGATTGCGAAGCTGGTTATAGATGCGGAAGCCTCTGCTTTTTCACCAACACCTCGCCAAACAGGTCCCCCATATGTTCAACCCTGCTCACCGCTTCTCCATGAGTGACCTGCAGCCTGGCCGGGTCACCCTCGCCGGCCAGACGCTCCAGTTCCTTCCATTCGAGCGGAAACGAAACCATCGGTCTCTCCCGGGCCCGCAGGGAATACACGCAGACCATCGTCTTTGACGAGTCGTTTTGGGACCAGTTGATAAACACCTTCCCTTTCCGGTGCTCCTTCGCCATTTTTTCGGTCACCAGGTCCGGATAATTCTTCTGCATGACAATTGCCATGGCTTTTGAAAAGGTCTTGGTATCCGCGAAGGTCGTTCCCGTCCAGTTCAAGGGGACGTAGACATGGAGTCCCTTCTGTCCCGAGGTTTTTACGTAGCACTCCAGGCCCAGCCGGGAGAGCAGGTCACGCAGTATCAATGCGACCCGGGCACAATCCAGGATGTCCGCCTGCTCGCCGGGATCCAGGTCGAAGACCATAGAATCGGGCGTTTCGGGGGAACCGGCCCTTGCCAGGGGCACATGGAGTTCAAGGGACGCAAGGTTCTCCACCCAGATCAGGGTCTCCAGGTTGTTGACCAGGCAGATGGTCATCCGCTCCCCGTCATCCCGGCTGATTTCGGCCGTTTCCACCCAGACCGGATGGTGAGGAGGACAACGCTTCTCGAAAAAGAAATCCTTTTCCACCCCTTCGGGATAGCGCTTCAGGGTCAATGCCCGGTCTTTCAGGTGGGGCAGGATACACGGCGCAATCCGGCGGTAGTATTCCAGGACGTGGGCCTTCGTGAACCCATGGGAGGGGTAGAGGTCCTTTTCCAGGTTAGACAGGGAAAGTCTTCTCCCGGCGATCTCGACGACTTTCTGGCTCACCGGTTCTTCTCCACTTCGCGCATGATATCCTCCAGCGCGGCGATCAGATCGGGCGGGCCTTCTCCCTCCACGTTCTCTCCTGCTGGAGCTTCCACTGTCCCCTTTTCCCTGGCCTTTCTCTTCAGGATGGCCATGACCTTTTCCCGCCGCTCGTCCGCATATTTTCCCGGATTGAAGTCCGCCATCATGGTCTTGATGCTTTTTTTCATGCGGCCCACTGCCAGCGCTTCGACCTTCCCTTCTTTCGGAGAAATGTCTTCATCGGAGAGTATCTCGTCATGGTAATGCAGGGTGGTCAGGGCGAGGGCTCCGTCCGTGCTCTTGACCGCCACGAGATACTCGCGCTCGGCAAGCACGAATTTTGCGAGCCCGGCCCTGTTGGTCCTGTGCATGATCTCTACCAGCAGCCGGTAGGGTTTTTCGCCCCCCTTCAAGGGGACGAGATAATACGGGTGATCGTAATAGACCGGGTCCACTTCATTCATATCGATGAACCCGACGATCTCGATGGTGCGGCTCCGTTCGGGGGACACGGATTCCAGCTCCTCGTCGGTTATGGGGAGGTATCTGTCGGGGGCGATTTCGTATCCCCGGACGATCTCCTCCGGGGGAACCATTTTTTCCTGTTTCGGGCAGAACATCCTTCGCGCGAGGGGAGAGTAATCCTTGTCGTGAAGCAGGCGAAACGAGACCCGACCCGGACTGACCGCCTTCACCAGCTGAACAGGTATCGCCACCAGGCTGAAACTGATCGTACCGCTCCATATCCCCTGAACCGCCATTTCATTCCCCCTGGATGGAGATGACTTCTACGCTACCCGGCATCGG
The DNA here is from genome assembly GCA_003574885.1 of Geobacter sp. Taxonomy (GTDB): domain Bacteria; phylum Desulfobacterota; class Desulfuromonadia; order Geobacterales; family Geobacteraceae; genus Geomobilimonas. Next base: position 941,689 of record PJFC01000001.1, on the reverse strand, counting down.
GCGCACGATGTTCATGCAACTCTCTTAAGGCTCGCTTCAAGGGCCTGGAGCAGCTCGTCCGCCGTGGTCGGTTTCAAGCGCCGGGGGCGCAGGACCGCGATTTTTTCGCCCCGGGCTTTTTTATCGATCAACGCCTGCAGCTTTTTCTGATGTTCGTTCTCGAATTTCTGCGGCTGAAACGGGCCGGTCAACTGGGCAATCAAATCGCTCCCTATTTTCAGTTCCTTTTCGGACAGGGGAATTTCCTCCAGCCCGAGAGATTTCACCGGAATCACTTCATCTGCATGCCGCAGGGTAGTCAGGCGAAGAATCCCGCCGCTCACCTGCAGCGCCCCGAGATAGGACCGTTTTCTCATGGTCCAGGTGCAGATGCCTTCCACGTCCATTTCCCGCAACGCCGCGACAAGCTCGTTATATCCAGCCGAATACAGATCCGGCTCCAGGTAGTAGACGCGCTCCAGGAAGAGAGGATCAATCTGTCCGGTCTTGACAAATTCATGAACGTCGATCATCCGGCTGCTTTCCGGAGTGGTTTGGTCGAGTTCCGTCGCCTCGACGATGATGTATTTCCCCTCCTCCAGTTCGAACCCCTTGATCTGAGCCTCCGTCGGCACGGGTATTTTTTCATACGCACAGATCATCTGCTGGTGCAGTTTCACCTGGTCACGCAGGTGAAGGAGGTGAAACTGGATCCGCTCCTCCTTCACCGCGGCATGCAGCTTCACGGGCACCTCCGTCTCCCCGAAGTGGATGCTTCCTTTCCAGAGCGTTCCTCCCATTGAATCCTCCCGGTTTGCCGGCTTTTACCCTTTCCGATTCATGTCTGTTTGATACTCGAACAGCGCCACTGTTTCCTGCTCGCAGACACAGCGGCGCTTCGTATCCCACCACCCGGAATACTACGGGCAGTCTGTCAACCTATCCGGACGGAAAGCATGGAGACCGAGCCCCCATCCACCCCCTCGACCGGGAAACTGATCGGGTCATCTTTCCTGCGCAGACCAAGGACGTAGAGCAGCGGCAGGTAGTGGTCAGGGGTCGGAACCGAGAGCATGGCGTCACGGCCGAGCCCCTCGTAGGCGACAACCTGCGCATCGTCCCCTGCGGTCAGCAGATCCCGCACCCGCTTCTCGAATCGCACGGCCCAGTCGTAGGCATTGACTCCATCCCTTCCCCAGGCGTAGGAGTGCAGATTGTGCACGAGATTGCCGCTGCCGACGACCAGAACCCCCTCCTCCCGCAACGGCGCGAGCCGTTTCCCCAGTTCATAGTGAAAGGAGGGAGGCTGCCTCGCGTCGATGGCAAGTTGCACGACGGGGATATCGGCATCGGGAAAGACGTGGGTCAGCACCGACCAGGTGCCATGATCGATCCCCCAGCTTTCGTCGAGCTCTACCGACAACGGGGAAAGGATGTCCCTTACACGCCGGGCAAGCTCCGGACTGCCGGGGGCGGGATAGGTGACCTCGTACAGTTCGTGCGGGAAGCCGCCAAAATCGTGGATGGTGGACGGGGTTACATTGGCCGTCACCCCGCACCCCGGAATGTACCAGTGGGCGGAGACGGCAAGTACGGCCCGGGGACGGGGAATGGATCTGCCGATGGCACGCCATCCCTCGGTGTAGGTGTTTTGTGATATGGCATTCATCGGATTGCCGTGGCCGATGAAGATGGTTGGCATCAGATCGGTCATTGAGAACCTCTATGTCTTCAGTTTCGCATCCATGGCTTAGGTCTACGTGTTTTTTAACCCAGGGCGAGGCCGATGCTATTTGTGTTTTATGAAAGTTCCTCGCTGATACTCCTCGAATGCGATCCGCAACTCTTCCTGTGTATTCATGACGATGGGGCCGTACCAGGCGATGGGCTCGCCGATCGGCTTACCTGAAACGAGGATAAAGCGTACAGACTTTTCAGTCGTAGAAACCTGCACGACATCTCCCTCATGTTCGAACAGTACCACCGTTTCCGGCTGGCAGACACAGCGGCGATCCATATCGGACCAGCCGGCGCTCGTGGTTTCGTGGACGTACGCGTCGCGACACTCGTCGAAATACCCTTCCCCCGACAGGATGTAAGCAAAGGCAGTGTGCCCTGCCGGCAGAGGGCGCTGGAATACGGTGCCGGCAGGTACGATGATGTCCAGCATCTCCGGATCGATGACGATATCTTTCACCGGCCCCTGTACGTTTTCAACCGTTCCGGCAATAACCTTTACCGATACGCCCCCCTCCAGTGTTACCTCGGGGATATCCGCCGCCTTCACGTCACGGTAGCGGGGCGGCATCATCTTTTGAGCAGCCGGAAGGTTGGCCCAGAACTGGAATCCCCACATGGTGCCGGTCGGACTTTCCTTGGGCATCTCCTGATGGATGATGCCGCTGCCGGCGGTCATCCACTGCACGTCGCCGGCTCCGATCACTCCCTTGTGCCCCATGCTGTCACCATGCTCCACCAGTCCCTCCTGAACGTAGGTGATAGTCTCGATCCCGCGATGGGGGTGCCAGGGGAAACCGGGCAGGTAATCGGCTGGGTTGCTGGAATGAAAATCATCCAGCATCAGGAACGGGTCGAACTGGGGTACCTGCGAATTGCCAAAGGCTCGTTTGAGGTGGACACCGGCCCCCTCGATGGTAGGCCTCCCCTTCCATATTTTCTTGATCTTGCGGACTGACGCCATGGTAACTCCTTTCGATTGCAGCCAATCTCTTCATCTGTCAGCTTATATTTTACGCTGTCAGTTTCGCATCCATGGTGATGGTTGTGTTCAAAAGCCGGGAAATGGGGCAGCCGGCTTAGCTCAGAACGCGAAACAGTCGCACCCCAGGCCCCAGAAGTCACTGTAACGGGGTGCCCCGGCTTTACAGCCGACCTCGAGCTGGTGTGCGGCATGAAGGCAACCGTGAGAATGGCACTCGACGGTGTGCTGGTGCTGAGGCACCGGGACACCGTGCCGTGCGGCTTTACGCATGTCAAGTGGCGCCCCGTAGCCGCCATAAACCTTCACGGGCGACCATTCCGGAAGCACCGGCAGCGGGGTCGGGTCAAGGTTCCCGAATTCCCCCGCGCCGTAGACAACCTTCCCGTCAACGATGGTCAGGACCGACTCGATCCCCTTGATGTTCTCCTCCGCTACGGAGAAATAATCTTCCGTGAGCGCGGTGACATCCGCCAGCTGACCGACGGCAATGGCCCCTTTCCTGCCGTTTTCACCCGAGAACCAGCTGCTCCCCTGGGTATAGAGTCGCAGCGCCTCCTCCCGGCTGAGGCGGTTCGCTTCGGAATACAACAGGGCGCCGCCGACGCTCTTCCCGGCCACCATCCAGTAGAGGGAAACCCAGGGGTTATAGCTGGAGACGCGTGTCGCATCGGTCCCCGCCCCCACAGGAATGCCGAGATCGAGCATTTTTCTCACCGGCGGGGTCCGCTCCGCCGCCTGCTTCCCGTAACGGTCGAGAAAATACTCCCCCTGGAAGGCCATGCGGTTCTGGATGGCAATGCCCCCTCCCAGCGCTTTGACCCGCTCCATGCTCTTGTCGGAGATGGTTTCGCAGTGATCGAAGAACCAGCTTGTATCTCCGAAGGGGATGTCTCGGTTCACCTCTTCGAACACCGTCAACATGCGGGAGATGCTCTCGTCATAGGTGGCGTGAATGCGGAACGGCCATTTCTTGGCAGCCAGCAGCGACACGACCTCTTTCAGGTCCTTTTCCAGGTTGGACGGAAGGTCGGGGCGGGGTTCCAGGAAATCTTCGAAATCCGCCGCCGAGTACACCAGCATCTCTCCGGCGCCGTTGCAGCGATAGAAATCGTCACCCGCACCGGGTGCGGTCAGCTTCATGCAGCGGAGGAAATCCTCTTTTTCCTCTTTGGGCTTTTGCGTGAAGATGTTGTAGGCCATCCGCACGGTCATTTCACCCCGCTTGTGCAGTTCCTCGATGATCGCGTAGTCATCCGGATAGATCTGCGATCCGCCCCCCGCGTCCACCAGGCTGGTGAGGCCGAGGCGATTCAGTTCACGCATGAAATGACGCGAGGAATTCATCTGATGTTCGGGGGGGAGTTTGGGCGGCTTGCCGACGGTGGCGTAGAGAATGCCGGCATTGGGACGGGCGATGAGCAGTCCGGTGGGATTACCATGGACGTCCCGCTGAATTTCCCCGGCAGGGGGATTCGGGGTATCCTTCGTGTAGCCGCAAGCCCGTAGCGCGGCCTGGTTCAGCATGCCGCGACAGTAGAGGTGCAGGACGAAGACCGGCGTATCGGGGGCGACGGCGTTGATTTCATCGAGCGTGGGCATGCGCTTTTCCGCAAACTGGAATTCACTCCAGCCGCCGATGACCCGTACCCACTGGCCCGGGGGCGTGCGTTGCGCCTGCTCCTTCAGCATGCGCAAACCGTCGGCCAGAGAGGGAACTCCGTCCCAGCGCAGCTCCAGATTGTAGCTGAGACCGCCGCGGATCACATGCATATGCGAATCGTTGAGGCCGGGAATGACCCTCCGCCCCTTGAGGTCGATTCTCTGGGTTTTGTCAGTTGCCGTGCTGAGGAGTTCATCCCCCCCAATGGCAGTTATGCGCCCACCGCTCATGGCAACCGCCGAGACCTGGGGCTGAGCGCCATCGAGGGTGGTGATCTTTCCGTTAGACAGAATCAGGTCGGGTGCGTTCATAGCATTACCTCCCGCTCGGTAAACCTCTCCTGCCGGTCATTTCCCCGTGACTTTGCGACTGGGAGGTGCGCCGTGCACCATGGTGTAGGCGTACTCCACCCCTTGGCCGTAGGCACCGCAGTGTTCCTTGACTACTTCGATGACAGCATCATAGGTATCCTTGCGCGCCCAGTCACGCTGGTATTCAAGGAGGGTCTGCAGGGCGGTCATCGGCACGGCGCCCGCCTGTTCGACGCGCCGCATGGCGGCATTGTGGGCGGTAACGCTGGTCCCTCCCGAGGCATCTTCCACGGCATAGACATCATAGCCGGCCCTGAGTGCCTCCAGGGCCGGGAACGCCAGGCAGACCTCGGTCCAGAGAGCCGCCATGACCAGTTTCTTGCGCCCGGTGGCCTTCACTGCAGCAACAAATTTCTCGTCCTCCCACGAATTCATGGAGCTTCGTTCCACCGGGGCCTGGTTGGGGAAGACGTCGAGGATCTGCGGCCACATATTGCCGGAGAAGCCTTTCGACTCAACCGTTGTGAGAATGGTCGGCACGTTGAAGATTTCTGCCGCCTTGGCCAGGAGCATGACATTGTTGAAGAGGGTCTGCCGGTCGATGCTGGCGACCCCGAAGACCATCTGGGGCTGGAAGTCGATGAGGATAAGGGCCGAGTTCTGGGGGTTAAGCAGTTCCGTATAGTTCATGATGTGCCACCTGCCTTGAATAAATTTAATTCAGACTATCAGAGTCTACCGCGGTAAGTCAGCAATTCAATCCACTACTTGAACAGCTTTACCTAGCCTGTCAATGGCTGGAATTCTTTGTTGCCAGGTTGGGCAACAGGTTTGCCAAAGGGCATCGGGGCAATCAGTTCCCAGTTCGCCGGGATAACGCCCCGCGGCGATCGCCATGGTAAATAAAAAAATGGCAGGCTGATCAAAATAATCCGCCTGCCATCCCTTTCGTTACTGAGTCGATACGGTTTGCCCAGCCAGTTTCCTGGCGATGACTGTCACCTGTTTTCCCTGGCAGCGAGCCGCCGCACGTCAGTCCCGGTCAGAAAAAACAGCAACACATACGGAGGAAATCCGTTCAGGCCGGAATCATCGTCGCAAATTCTTTTTCCACCTGTTTCGGATCCTGCAGCAGTTTGGCATGGACAGCCTGAGACATGGGATCGGGGAAGATATCCTCAACGTCGTTCTCCACTCCCGCCAGTATTGCAGTGGCGATCTGGTCAGGCGTTGCCTTGGGCATCTCCTGGCCGGCCGTCATTTTCGTATCTACAGGACCGGGATAGACCCCGATCACCCGGACCCCCTGGGGAGCAAGTTCGGCGCGCACACCTTGCAGCAGGGAGTGGACGGCGGCCTTTGAGGCACAGTAGGTCCCGTTTACCGGCAAATTGACCAGACCGATGATGGAGCAGACGTTCACGATCGCGCCGCTGCGGGAGGAAATCATCGGCGTGAATGCCCGACACATGGCCAGGGTGCCGAAAAAGTTAACATCCATCTCCTCGCGTGCGCTTTCCATGCCGGTTGGCCCCATGAACCACATGCAACGATTGACACCGGCGTTGTTGATCAGGACATCCACGTCCTTGCAATACTCCGAAACTGCCGCCACACTTGCGGCATTGGTAACATCCAGCCGGACGGCGACAACCCTATCGATATCGAGTCGGGCCAATTCCTCCACGGCGTTAGCGGTACGCGCCGCGGCATATACCTTTGCCGCCCCCCTGTCCAGCAATCCTTTGACCAGAGCCTTGCCGATACCGCCATTGGCACCGGTCACCACTACGTTTTTCCCTTCAAGATCCATTCTTGACTCCTTTTTTATAAATTCGGGACCTGCCCATGAATGGGGCAGATATCCCGACAACGGCACGAAACAGCAGGGAGTGAACTGGTCTGCTTATGGTACCACAGCCCCCACCCTGACAACCACGACCTTCAGCTGCCGGGCAGCCAGCTTATGTTCCTCAAGGGCGCCCCCTGTTTGTAATACAGGGAGGGAGTGAGCAGTATAAAGAAAATATGTGCGTCCCCGTACCCTTCACGGGTGAGGATGTCATGCATGGTTGACGCAATGACATTATGCCGTTCCTGGGTCCGCGGAAACATTAATATCTCCAGCGAACGTGGCGTTGCTGTTATCTGTGTAATATTCAAAAGTTCGATCTTGACAATTTCCCGGGGGACTGCGGCGACACGGGAAAATTCCTCCACGAACACGGGACATTCCTTTTTCAAAAACTCCTCGTCAAACCCCTTGAATCTCAGGTAAGGCATTGCGTTCTCTCCTCTCGGCAAAAGGTATTCAGGGCAGATTGATATATTTTTTGTAGCGGCGACCTACGACGGCCGCTTGCTGGATTGCGGTACCGACGGTCGCGCGACTATCGTACAGGTCATGCCCGCGACAAGGGGGGCGTTTTCCGGCAGATGGTCTATCCTGATCCGCAATCCCGGCCTTGAACCGTTTTTGGGTTATATCGAGGATATCCTGCCGCTGTTTCAGTGTTGTTTGCCCTATATCCTTCAACCTGCACTGGAGTGACAACTGGACATACACCCGGACCACCCTTGTTTCGAGGGCGAGCTGAACTTCCTGTGCCTCGGCTGTTGAAACCTGCACGGAGTCCAGGGCAGCGGCAAGGGCACTTCGATTCTTCCCCCAGAGGTCGAGATCATACATGAAATCCAGTGTTGCCACGTTATTCCATGCCCAATTCCCCGCATAGGGGGCTTTTATGAATTGATGCTCGGTAAACTGCTGTCGGATAAAGTTCGCATCGGCCTCAACTGACGAAAAAGGGCCGACCTTGCTATACCGCTGAACGCCATGACCTTCGCAACCCTGGCTTGGGCAATACGTATGGATGGATTTCCTGACGTTGCCTCCGCCACCAACCGGTCCAACTGCGGATCACCGTAGGCTTTCCACCACTGTTGGGATGGCCAGGGCACCGATTGATGAGCTGCAGATTTGAGTGCACTGCCTGTGTTCAGTTTATTGGGATCAAGTTGGTGAGAATGGGGCGAAATGCTGCGGGAGAAACTGGCACAACCTCCAAGATGAAGCGTAAGTGCAAGGGAGAATAGTGCAATTTTTATTCGAAAGCTGAACAGACGTGTATCCTCCATGTTGCGGGGGATAAGCAGAAATCAAGCTGCGGCGGACTTGCATTCTGCAGTGCAGTGAGAATATAATTGTTGTTAATATTATGGTAACAACAAGTATTACGGTAAAAAAATTTAACTCATATTTTGTGATAATTTATCAAGCAATGCGAGGAGCGTCTGAATTTCCTCGTCTGTCAACCCCTGAGCCAGCTTTTCCTTTATCCGGGCAACGAGCGGATACGTTGTCTGGACCACATGCTTCCCTTCATCTGTCAGATAGATGAGATAGGCACGCCTATCATCAATAGAGTCCAGACGTTTGACCCATCCCTTTTTCACAACCTTGTCCAGGATACGGGTCGTGTTTGCCTGGTCTTTGAGGGTTTTTTCCGCCAATTCCTTCTGGCTGAGCCCGTCCTCTTCCCACAAACGGGCCAGTACCACCCACTGTTCACTGGTCATGTCCAAATGCTTCAATTCCCTGCCAACCTGGCACCTGAATTTGTTGACTACTTTTACCAGATTGAAGTCAAGGGAATTGTCCAATTTCAGTTCAGTGGCTTTCCTCATGTCTTAAGATTACTTGACATGGCAACTAAATGTCAATTTTTTTCCACACTACCGGCGCGGGCAGGCACCACCGAGGGGATGCAGCCCCTTACACATTGTTCAGGGACAGAATAAACCTTGCCTTGTTTTATGCTTCGGAGAGGATTGAGTCGGGTAGGGAGCTGGGCGGGCTAATCTGTTCGGTACAGACATCTCGCCCAGCTCCCATTACAGGCAGCAGGGGAAGAGTGACAACGAGTATGGCATGTGGTGCAGGGTCACTCGTTGGCTCCCCCCCCCAGCACCTTGTAAAGAGTCACCAGATTGTTGAGACGCGTCAACCTGGCACTGATAAGGTTCTGCTGGGCTCCGTAGAGGGAGCGTTGGGAGTCGAGGACATTCAGGTAGCTGTCGACCCCCTTCTCGTAGCGTGCCTGGGAAAGCTTGTAGCTCTCGAAGGTGGCATCGGTGAGGGACTGCTGCGCTGCCAACTGATCGTCGATGGTCCCGCGCTGGGCCAGGGCGTCTGCCACTTCCCGGAAGGCGGTCTGGATCGCCTTTTCGTACTGCGCCACGGCAATGTCCCGGTCAACTTCCGACACCTTCAGATTGGCCCGGTTACTGCCGCCATCGAAGATGGGGAGGGAAATCTGGGGTGCGAATTTCCAGACAAAGGAATCTGACGTGAAGAGTCCACCCAGATCTTCGCTGCCGAAGCCTACGGAAGAAACGAGCGTGATGCGCGGAAAAAAAGCCGCCCGCGCCGCGCCGATGTTGGCATTGGCTCCCTTGAGGAGATTCTCGGCCTGGAGGATGTCGGGACGGCCGAGCAGGACGTCGGAGGGGAGGCCGGGGGACACGTCCTTCAAGGCGGTAAGTGTTTCAGTGAGCGATGGAGGGAGGAGGTCGGCCGGGACCGGTGAACCGGCCACCAGGTTCAGTGCGTTCGCGTCCTGGGCCACCAGAGTTGTGTAACGGGCGATATCCACCCGCGCCGTATCCACGCTGGTCTGGGCCTGATTGAGATCGAGGGCGGAAGAGACACCCGCCTCGTAACGACTTTTAGTCAGCTGCAGAGAGGATTGCTGGCTCGTCAGGGTCTCTTTGGCGAGTTGCAGCCGCTCCCGGTCTGCGGCCAGAGAGAGCCATGTGCCGGCAACCTGGGAAACCAGGCTGATCTGCACACTGCGCCGTGCCTGTTCGGTGGCAAGGTACTGCTCCAGCGCCTGGTCCTTGAGGCTGCGCACCCGGCCGAACAGGTCGAGCTCATAGGAGCTGACGCCGAGACCGACAGTGTACTGATGGACGTTCACCGGCACACCTGTTCCCGAAAAGTCTTGAGACAGGCGCTGGAAGGTACCGGCTGCATTGGCATCAACGTGCGGCACGAGATCGGCACGCCGGATCTGGTACTGAGCCTGGGAGCGCTCGATATTGAGGGCGGCAACTCGCAGATCGCGGTTGTTCTCCAGCGCCAGGGCGATCAGTTTCCGCAGCTGGCCATCGACAAAGAACTCCTGCCAGGGTATGTCGGCAACCGGCTTTGACGCCTCGCCGGTAGATTCCTTATAGGCCGGGCCACTTGGCCATGCCTGGGGGACAGGTGCGTCCGGACGGCTGTAGGTTGGTGCCATGGTACAGCCGGAGAGGGCAAGCAGCGCACTAACAACAATTACACTACGAAGCCCGAGACGCTGCTTCTCCTTGCACATCTGCGTCCCGGCACTGATAATTTGCCTTTTCATATCACTGATCCTCCCCAACATTGGCAACAGCAGGTTCTCCGGCATGCTGCTTGTATTTTTTTCGGCCGAACATCCGCGACACCATCACAAAGAAGAACGGGATAAAGATCAGGTCGATGAAGGTGGCCGAGAGCAACCCGCCGGTTACGGCGGTGCCGATGGCATTCTGTGCCGCAGCTCCGGCCCCTTTGGTAAGGGCCAGAGGCAGGGTGCCGAAGAAGAAGGCCAGCGAGGTCATGATGACCGGACGAAGCCGGATCTTCACCGCCGTCAGTGTGGCATCGACCAGCTCATGCCCCTCATGTAACTGGGCCTTGATGAACTGGATGATCAGGATGGCATTCTTGGTGGAAAGTCCCACGGTAGTGAGCAGGCCGATCTGGAGATAGACGTCGTTCGGGAGAACCCGCAGCGTAACCGCCGTAACCGCTCCCACCAGACCCAGAGGCAGCATCAGCAAGTTGACAAAGGGGATGGTCCAGCTCTCATACAGTGCCGCTACGGAGAGGAAAACCACCAGGAGTGAGATGGCATAGAGTGCCGGGGCCTGCGCGCCGGCATTTTTTTCCTCATAGGAGAGGCCGGTCCACTCATAACCAATTCCGGCCGGCAGTTGGGCAGCCATCTTCTCCATTTCGGTCATCGCCTCGCCGGTGCTCACTCCAGGGGCCGCCTGTCCCATGATCTCCACCGACGGGATGCCGTTATAACGCTCCAGGCGGGGTGAACCATACTGCCAGTGGGCGGTGGCAAAGGCTGAAAACGGAACCATCTCGCCGGTTTTGTTGCTTACATACCAGCTGTTGATATCGTCTGGCAGCATCCGGTATTTTGCATCGGCCTGGAGATAGACCTTCTTTACCCGGCCGTTCTGGATGAAGTCGTTGACGTAGGAGCTCCCCCAGGCAGTACCCAGTACGTTGTTAACATCAGCCAGGGAGACCCCCAGGGCGCCGGCACGCACATCATCGATATCCAGCTTGAACTGGGGAGAATCATCCTGACCGTTGGGACGGACCGCAATCAGTTTGGTATTTTTCATGGCCATCCCCAGCAACTGGTTGCGCGCCTCCATCAGCTTTTCATGCCCCAGGCCACCACGGTCCTGCAACTGGAGATCAAAGCCATTGGCCTGTCCCAGCTCCACCACCGCCGGGGGTGAAAAGGCGAAGGCCAGACCGTCTTTGTATTTGGAAAAGGCCGCCATGGCCCGGCCGGCAACAGCCGGTGCCTTCAGATCAGGTGTTTGGCGCAGTTTCCAATCCTTGAGCCTGACAAAGGCAAGTCCCATATTCTGGCCCCGCCCGGCAAAACTGAAGCCGGCGACGGTGATGATTGTCTCTACTGACTTTTTCTCATCTTCCAGAAAATGGTGTTCAAGCTGCTCAATCACCTTTATGGTCCGTTCCTGGGTTGCACCAGCCGGTAACTGAACCTGACAGATAATGAATCCCTGGTCTTCATCCGGCAGGAATGCGGTGGGAAGGCGCAGGAAGAAAAACGCCATGGCCGCCACGATAGCGCCGTACACTACCAGGTAGCGCAGCGGTTTGCCAAATGAACGGCCGACGATTCCTTCATACTTTGTCCTGCAGAAATCAAAAAATTTATTGAACCGGCGGAAGAAACCGCAGTACCAACCTCTCTCGCAGGCTTCATGCCCCTTTTCCACCGGCTTGAGCAGGGTGGCGCACAACGCAGGGGTCAGAATCATCGCTGTCAACACCGACAGAATCATGGCGGAAATGATGGTAATGGAGAACTGGCGGTAAATGACACCGGTTGAGCCGCCGAAGAAAGCCATGGGGAGAAAGACCGCCGTAAGGACAGTGGCGATCCCCCAGAGTGCGCCGGTGATCTGCCCCATGGACTTGATAGTGGCCTCTTTAGGTGGCAACCCTTCTTCGGACATGATTCGTTCGACGTTCTCTACAACCACGATGGCATCATCCACCAGCAAACCGATGACAATGACCAGGGCAAACATGGTCAGGGTATTGATGGAGAAACCGGCCGCCGACAGCACGCCCATGGTACCGAGAAGCACCACCGGCACGGCGATGGTGGGGATCAGAGTGGCACGGATGTTCTGCAGGAAGAGGAACATGACGATAAAAACCAGGAAGACCGCCTCAATCAGGGTCTGGACCACCTCTTCGATGGAGATCTTGACAAAGGGGGTGGTGTCGTAGGGGTAGACCACCTGTACACCTTGGGGGAAGAATTTCGACAACTCCGCCATCTTGGCCTTGACCCTATTGGCAGTGTCCAGGGCGTTGGCGCCGGCCGCAAGACGGAGCGCCATCCCCCCCAGCGGTTTCCCCTTGTAGCGGGCCTCGATATCATAATTTTCAGTGCCTATTTTACATTCAGCCACATCCCTGAGCTTGACCGTCGAACCGTCAAGGTTGGTGCGCAGGACGATGGCTCCAAACTGCTCCGGAGTCTGCAGCAGAGTGCGGGCCGTGATGGTGGCGTTCAGCTGCTGACCCGGCGGTGCCGGATTCCCCCCGAACTGGCCGGCGGAAACCTGGGCGTTTTGTGCCTGCAGGGCGTTTGTAACGTCGATTGTGGTCAGATGGTAGTTATTCAACTTGGTCGGATTCACCCAGATCCGCATGGCATTCTGAGAGCCGAAGACCGTCACCTCGCCAACACCTTCCGTCCGGCTGATGATGTCCTGCACATTGGCTACCATGTAGTCGGTCAGGGCCGGCCGGTCCATGGTGCCGTCTTCTGAGACAAGACCTACAATCATGAGGAAGTTCCTGGTGGACTTGACGACCTGAATCCCTTGACGCTGGACAATCTGGGGGAGGAGCGGCGTCGCGAGCTGCAGCTTGTTCTGTACCTGGACCTGGGCAATATTCGGGTCGGTGCCGGCCTTGAATGTCAGGTTAATGGCTACGGCACCGGCTGAGTCACTGGTGGAGGACATGTAGATCAGATTGTCAATGCCGTTCAGCTTCTGTTCGATCACCTGGGTGACCGTATCCTGCACGGTCTGGGCCGAGGCGCCGGGGTACATGGCATTGATAGTTATCTGGGGCGGCGCAATGGGTGGGTACTGGGAGACAGGAAGAGTTTTGATCGCCAGCAGGCCCGCCAGCATGACCATGATGGCGATTACCCAGGCAAAAATCGGGCGATTGATAAAAAAACGGGGCATGAAGGAGCTCCTTACTTTTGTTTCAAACTAAAATCTGCACACCCCCAGCCCCTTCGTGGCACAGGGGGGTCTGGAGAGTGATCAGGAGACAATTGAAACCGGGTTACTTTTTGGCCGGTGCCGGTTGTACTGCTGCAGCGGGGGGTGCCTCCGTCTTGGCTCCGAACGGTACGGCTTTGACCGGAGTCCCGGGGCGTGCCTTCTGAATTCCTTCCAGAATGATACGATCACCCGCCTTGAGACCGTCGCTTACCAGCCAATTGTCCCCAACAGTTCGGGCGACCTTGATGGTTCGCGGTTCTACTTTTTCTTCTGCCCCCACCACAAAAACCATTGCATCACCTTTCGGATCACGGGTAACACCACGCTGGGGCACCAGGATCGCCTGTCCATTTATCCCTTCCTCAAGAATGGCGCGGACAAACATGCCCGGCAACAATGTCTGTTTCGGGTTGGGGAAAATAGCCCTCAGAGTCACTGAGCCGGTACTCTGGTCAACGGTGACTTCTGAAAACTTGAGGGTGCCTGACACCGGATAAGGAGCACCATTCTCCAACAACAGCTTTACCCTCGCCTGACCGGCATTGTCTTTTTTCAGTAGTCCGCTGGCAAGGCTCTGTTTGAGCCGCAGTATGTCGGAGCTGGACTGGGTCACATCCACATACATTGAGCTGAGCTGCTGGATGGTGGCCAGTGCAGCTGGCTGGCTGGCAGTTACCAAGGCACCATTGGTAACAGTTGATCGGCCGATCCGTCCGGATATGGGAGCTGTTACCCTGGTATAGGCAAGATTGATCCGGGCGGTTTCCACCGCTGCCTTGGCCGCCGCAACATCTGCCTCGGCCTGTTTGAGGGATGCTTGGGCATCGTCGCTATCCTGCTGGCTGACCGCCTTGATCTTTACGAGGTCCCGATAACGTTCCGCCTTGAGACGTACCGTGATAAGGGTGGCCTCCGCCCTTGACTCGGCCGCCTTGGCACTGGCGTAGGCAGCCTGATAGGTCGCCGGATCGATCTGGTAGAGCACCTGCCCCGCCTTGACATCGCTCCCCTCGGTGAAAACCCGCTTCTGGATGATCCCGCTCACCTGGGGCCGAACCTCTGCGATCATATACGGCGAAGTCCGTCCGGGGAGTTCGGTGGTCAGGGCCACCCGCTCGGGTTTGACCACCACGATGCCGACTTCGGGGGGACCGCTCGGGGGACGGTTGTCTTTGCCTTTTTTCCCGCACCCGGTCACCATCACTCCGGCAATCAGAATCCCTGCAATTGCAATCAGCTTCGTTCTGCTCGTGGTTTGCATAAACACCTCAATTGTTGAAAATAATCACCAGCACGATGTGGCTGATGAGACCTGACTGGAATCCAGCCGCCTATCTGTCTTTTCTCGTAAAAGCAATAATCACGATAAGTGCCCAGACCGCAGCCGTAAGGGCAATGATAATGTTCATACTGACCAGGTCCTGCCTGTTGTTTGAGTGTGTGCCATCATCTGACGCCGCATGTCAAGCTCCGACTGGCTTAATCCGATGCGCATATCCTCAACGTTTTATCCCATCCCAGCACGCCTCAGCGACCTGTTCGATGAGGGTGTCGTTAAGTTCGAAGAAGCCGAATATATGGTCCCTGACCGCGAAGACCATGGGGCCGAACGCCAAGGAAAAGAGGATGAGCAGGGGGAGGTCTTTTAATACCCGCTGGGTCAGTCCATCTTCGAAGAGTTTCAGGAACACATCCTGGTTGTCAGCCTCGCCTAATATCTTGTCCCTGCGACAGGCCACCCCGTAGGGTGAATTGTGGTACTGTTCCACGTAGCGGAAATGAAGAGGAAAATCGATGAAATAGCGATATAATTTTTTGTTAAGGTGAAGAAATCGTTCCCGGATGGGACTCTCCGACGAGTATCCCTTCAGGATGCACTCTTTGATTTTCCCTTCTATTTCCCGAAACAGCTCTATTATGAGCACATCCTTGTTCTCGAAATAACGGTAGATCGTCCCGGCGCCCACCCCTGCCCGCTCGGCGATCAGCGCCATGGGGGCACCGTGGAACCCGTGTTCAGCAATAAGTACCAGTGCAGCGCGAAGTATTTCATCTCTTTTTTCACATTTTACCATAAGGGGCACTCCGGAATGAACATTCATTCCAAGCTATAACCATACAATATCCTTGTCAATGCTTTTTTGTCTGTGCTGATGTGGATACTGGTCCGCATTGGAGATGTTTCTTTTATCAATCGGGCATGTTCCCCAGGGCGAAAAAAAAACGAAAGCCCCCTTCAGCGATGAAAAGGGGCTTTCGTTGTTCGTGGAATGTGACTCTGTCACATCATTAGGTTATGGTCAGGGTTTTCTGCCTGATACCCAGCGTTAAGGTGTTTCAGTCATTAACCTTCGACGGGAGCGACAATTTTCTTTTTTGCCTTTCTGGGTGCCGGGCGGATTTTCACTACGGCAACGACTTCCGGAGGAGGCAGATAGGAAGCAGCTTCGGCCGGTTGCAGGGTGTCAAAATGGGAGACGGCGATTTTCCGACTTATGCCGTCACTGAACTGGATCGTTGCCCTGTGGTCATTCACATCCAACACCTTGCCGGCGCCCCACTGCAATGCGCCCGCGTGACTTACAAACTTACCTGTCTTGATAATCATTGGTTCCGACCTCGTCTAATCTGAAGGAGTGGTGGTTTCTGCATTGAACTCTATACTCAATATCTCCGTAGCTAAATTTCATTTCCCTTTTAGATATAAGGAGTTCTCATATCTTTACAGAATGCTCCAATGCACTGTTTTTAGCAAGACATATTACGTTGACGCTACTGCTGCATACGCTTTTGCCACATGTAGTTTTAGATCAACCCGGAGAGCGGAGGAAGGAGGGGGCATGTCAGATAGAAACATGATTCACCGTCTGGATCGAACGTGGGAGGGCAGTTCTCAGAAAATTGGGAACTATTACCGTATGCCGCTGTTTTCATTATCATTTTTCTGTATTTTGCTACGACAGAACGCACCGCTTGAGAAATTTTGATATTTTTCCTGAAGCCAGCTGATTAAATTGATTGACATTGCAGTTTGAAAACTGTTAGGGTGACATACGTCCGGAAATAAAGCCGGACAAAACTAAGAAGAAGTATCAGGAGAAAGAACACAATGGTAAACGGAACAGTAAAATGGTTTAACGACGCGAAGGGTTTTGGTTTTCTTGAGCAGGAGAACGGTGAAGATGTATTTTGTCATTTTTCCGCCATCACAGGTGACGGATTCAAATCGCTTGCCGAAGGCGATCGTGTGACATTCGAAGTAACCAAGGGTCCGAAAGGGCTTCAAGCTGCGAATGTGACACGGGTATAATTAGTTCCCGAGTCAAAGCCTGAAAAGCCCCGGAGAAATCCGGGGCTTTTTTTTACCGTATTCACCAGGAATCCAGGAGCTACCCTATGGCAAAACCGAATTTCCAGTTTCAAAAACGGCAGAAAGAGTTGGACCGGAAGAAGAAGAACGAGGAAAAACTGCAACGCAAGCGGGAAAAGGGCCTTGAGCAGACCGATGAAACACCGGAGCAGTCTGTCGAGGAAGAAGAGACCGAATAAGGGAAGGATACCACTTACCGTCGGTTCTCGTACCCTTTGGTCCGTTCCAGCAGAAAGTCTACGAACGCCCGGTTGGCCCGGGACAGATAGGCATGCTTTTCCCACGCAATCACCAGGTCGATGTGAAGGGGTGGGTCGAGTGAGACGGCCGACAGGGCTTCATCGCCGGCGACGACCATCCTGAGCAGTGTCGATATCCCCATACCCCTCTGCACCAGAGATTTCACCAAGGAAAACATGTTTGTCTCGAAGACAACATGGGGAGACTGTCCCGTCCCCTTCAGCACCTCGCCGATAAGCTCCCGCAGGTAGTATCCTTCCTTGAAAAATATCAGCGGTTCCCCGGCGAATTCCTCCAGTGTTACCGATTTCCGCTTCGCAAAACGATGCTCACGCGAAACGCATACCACTACCTCTTCCCTTCT
Source organism: Geobacter sp. (assembly GCA_003574885.1). Taxonomy (GTDB): domain Bacteria; phylum Desulfobacterota; class Desulfuromonadia; order Geobacterales; family Geobacteraceae; genus Geomobilimonas. The sequence goes on along the minus strand of PJFC01000001.1, from coordinate 924,421 downwards.
GAAATGGCGTGTCTCCAGGTCATCGGGAATCTCCTTGCCGGTGATGACCCCCATGTCGATCTCTCCCCGGCTGATCATCTGCTGAATACGCCAGGCCCCTTCCCCATTCACCGACAGATTCAATTGTGGATACCGTCTTTTAAACTCGTAGATGATGTCCGGGAAAAAGTAGGTGCTCATCATGGGGGGGATGCCAACCCTCACCTCCCCCTTGATCAGACCGCGAATCTCGGCCATTTCCAGTTCGGCAGCCTTCAAACCGGCGAGGATCCCCTCGGCATGGCGGAGAAACACCTCCCCTTCGGCGGTAAGGGAAATCTTACGGTCCCGTCGGTTGAAAAGCGTCAGTTCCAGCTCTTCCTCCAGCCCTCTGACAGTCATGCTGACGGCCGGCTGGGCAACATGGAGCTGCTCTGCTGCTTTGGTGAAACTTCCCTGCCGGACAATCTCCACAAAGACTCGCACCTGCCTGATATCCATGAGCACCTCCTCAACATAAACATATCTTATGCAAACTATAAACAACATATATTTTATTTATTCTTAGCGAGGTGGTAGGGTTGAATTAATGAAAAGAGCAGCGAGGCATATGAACCCCATGAACGTCGTCGCTTCCACCCACTCCACAAGGGAACTTGGTCGCATCCAGAGCGGTACCGACGTTTATCACCGTGTCAACCTGGCCCTTTTTGTCGCCGGTTTCGTCACCTTCATCACTCTCTACGACATGCAGCCACTCCTTCCGGTATTTTCCCGCGAGTACGGCGTAGCGCCGGCACTCGGAAGCCTCCCTCTCTCGATCTCCACCTGCACCCTTGCCATCGCCATGCTGTTCACCGGTACCCTGTCGGAAACCTGGGGGCGCAAGCAGATAATGACCGGAGCGCTCTTCGTCATCTCTTTCCTTGCCCTGCTGAGCGCATTCAGCCATACCTTTGTCTCGCTCCTGCTCGTCCGTCTGTTGCAGGGGTTCGCCCTGGCAGGACTCCCGGCCGTGGCAATGGCCTATCTGGGTGAAGAAATGGACGCCGCTTCCCTCGGCCCGGCGATGGGTCTCTACATCAGTGGCAACGCGGTAGGAGGGATGACCGGGCGAATCTTCACGGCAACCATGACCGATCTCGTGTCGTGGCGGGCAGCCCTTGGCGCCATCGGTATTATCTGCCTCCTTTCAAGCTGGGTCTTCATGAAAAGCCTCCCCCCGTCGCACCTGCAACGCCGCCCCTTCGTGGCACGGTACCTGGTGACGTCGCTCGGGTATCACCTGAAAGAACCGAAACTCCGCTGTCTCTTCGGCATTGCATTCATTGCCGTGGGAAGTTTCGTTACCCTTTACAATTACATCACGTTCCGGCTTCTCGCTGCGCCCTATCTCCTCAGCCAGAGCCATGTGAGCCTCATTTTTCTCGTCTACCTGCTCGGCTCCATGAGCGCCACGGGGATAGGCCATCTCGTCAACCGCTTCGGCAGGGTGCCCACGATCCGGTTTTCGCTCTTCGCCATGGCAGCGGGTGCCACGCTCACCCTGGCCACCCCCCTGCCGCTGATAGTTGCCGGTGTCGGCCTTTTCACCTGCGGCTTTTTCAGTGCCCATGCCATCGCGTCGAGCTCGGTCAGCAGGATGGCTACCACCGCCCGAGCACAGGCTACGGCGCTCTACCTTTTCTTCTACTACGTCGGTTCCAGCGTCGCAGGGACTGTCGGCGGGCTTTTCTGGAATACGTGGGGATGGGGAGGGGTCGTCAGCCTGATCTGCCTGTTGCTGACAGCCGGTTTCTTTGTTACCATTCGCCTATCCTCGATCATACATGCCAGTTACCCTCCCCCACCGGCGAAATCACAACCGTGGAAGCTTGGCCTGACTGCTGAAGAAACTGAACAATATCCCGGATTAAGTGAGGAGACGCGATGAAAACGTTCAAGGCGCTGGTGGTGGAAAAGACGGTCGACAGGCAATTTGTGCGGCAAATCCGTGAGCGGCGCATAGACGACCTGCCGCCGGGGGACCTGGTGGTGCGCGTCCACTACTCCTCACTCAACTACAAGGACGCCCTTTCTGCCACGGGGAATCCCGGGGTGACACGTCAGTTCCCTCACACCCCCGGCATCGACGCGGCGGGAGAGGTGATATCGTGCGAGGGCGGCGCCTTTGCGCCGGGCGACAAGGTGCTCGTCACCGGCTACGACCTGGGGATGGAGACCGACGGCGGCTTCGGCCAGTACATTCGCATACCGTCCACCTGGGCGGTTCGACTCCCTGAGGGTCTGACGCTACGGGAGAGCATGGCACTCGGCACCGCCGGCTTCACGGCAGCTCTGTCGGTGCTGAAACTGGAGCGGGCCGGTGTCAAGACGGCTGACGGCGACATCCTCGTTACCGGTGCAACCGGCGGGGTCGGGAGCATTGCCGTTTCGATCCTTGCCCGGGGGGGATACCGGGTGGTGGCAGCCACCGGGAAGGGCGCCGACGAGGGGTATCTCAAGAATCTGGGCGCCGCGCAGGTGATCGGCCGGGATGAAGTGGCGGCCGGTGCGAAAAAGGCGCTTCTCTCCGAGCGGTGGGCCGGCGCCGTGGATGTGGTAGGCGGCGCGACCCTGGCTGCAGTTCTCAAGAGCACGCGGTACGGCGGAACCGTCACCTGCTGCGGACTGGTCGCCTCGCCGGATCTGCCGGTAAACGTCTACCCCTTCATCCTGCGGGGGGTGAGCCTGATCGGGATCGACTCGGTCCAGTGCCCCCGTGAAACCCGCGAAGAGGTCTGGCAACGGCTCGCCACAGGATGGAAACCCGCACGACTCGACGAGATGATAACCGAGTGCGCCCTGCAGGGGCTCGAAGTCATGATCCAGGAGATCCTCCACGGCAGCATCACAGGACGAGTGGTGGTTAACCTGTTGGAGAGCTGAACAATTTACACCATAAGGAGATCAGCATGAAAACATCCCTGGGGGCAAAGACCCTCCTCTTTCCCACACCGGTCCTGCTGGTGGGAACCTATGATCACGAAGGAAAGCCGAACCTTATGAACGCGGCCTGGGGAGGGATCTGCTCCTCCCAGCCCCCCAGCGTGGCCGTTTCCATCCGCAAGGAGCGGCATACCTACGCCGCCATCATGGAGCGTAAGGCATTCACCATCGGCATCCCATCGGAGGCCAGGATGAAGGAAGCCGACTACGTCGGCATCGTCTCGGGGCGCACCATCGACAAGTTTGCCGCCACCGGCCTCACTCCGGTAAGAAGCGATCTTGTGGACGCCCCTTTTGCGGCTGAGTTCCCGATCGTTCTGGAGTGCCGCCTGCTCAACACTCTGGAGATCGGCATCCACACCCAGTTCGTTGGCGAGATCGTCGACGTGAAAGCTGACCCCGCAGTGCTTGGCGAGGACGGCATTCCCGACATCCTGAAAATAAAGCCACTTATCTTTGACACCTCCCATCGGGGATACCACGGCATCGGGCCGCTCCTCGGCCAGGCTTTTTCGGTAGGCAAGGACCGGTGAGCAAGACCCTTGAATTGCGCGAGCACCGGGCGGGGAAACTCCTCCTAATCGCCTGCATCATCAGCTTTGTATGCTTTCTGGGATCCTACATGAGGATTCCGATCGTCCCCCTCTTCGCGACCTCCCTGGGGGCCGATTCAGTACAGGTGGGGCTTATCAATAGTGCTTTCATGCTTATGGCCGGAGCGCTCTCAATCCCCTCGGGGCTCGTCTCCGACAGGCTGGGGCGCCGCTTGCCGCTGCTGGGGGGGATGATCCTTCTGGCAGGATCGTCATTTCTCCTTTTCTGGAGCAGCAGCCCACTCCAGATGGCGGTAATCTATCTTTTTTTCGGCATCGGTCTTTCGGCCTTCTCGCCGACCCTCATGTCATATGTGGCCGACGTTACCCCGCCGGAGGTGCTGGGCCAGGCTTACGGCTGGTACACCATGGCGGTTTACGGCGGCATGACCCTCGGACCGGCCGTCGGAGGTTTCCTCGGTACGGCATGGGGACTCCGGACGGTGTTTCTCGTGGCGGGGGGGCTGATTTTAACCATGTTTTTCGTTGCACTCGTCTTCCTTCCCGCACCTCCTGCCTCCAGGACGCGCGGCGCCGGCCGGCACGCCATCCTGCCGGCACTGAAGGGGCTCATGGGGAACCGCCGGCTCATCGCCTGCCTCGTCGCCACACTTGGAACCTGCTTCGGGTTCGGGATGTTTGTCACCTTCATGCCCCTTTACATCCAGAGCCACGGCATGCACTCGGGGCATGTGGGATTCGTCTTCGCGGCCCAGGCCTTTGCCAACGCCCTTTCCCGCCTCCCCTCAGGGAAACTGAGCGATCGAGTGGCCGACCGGAGCGTCCTCGTGACGGCGGGGCTCGCCGTCTTTGCCATCTCTCTCGCAGCCTTCGGCTTCTGCCACAACGTGGTTCAGCTCATGGTAGCTGCGGCATTGATGGGGATGAGCATGGGGATCGCCTTCACCGCGGTCTGCGCACTGATTGCCGACGTGGTCCCCCGTGAGCAACGGGGGCTCGCCATGGGGTGCTACAACACATGTGTTTATGCAGGGATGATGCTCTGCGCGGCCGGAATGGGGCCTGTCATCAGAGATTCCGGTTACCGGACAGGCTTTCTCCTGAATGGTGCGGTGGGTGGAACAGCGTTGCTGCTCTTTGTCGTCATATATCGGCGCCCTGGGACTGTCGCGACATAAAGGAGGCGGAGATGGCAGAAAAAATTCGTGCTGAAATCGAACGTTTTATTGGGGAGTCACCGGAAAACCGTTTTCCCGACGACAGCGGCCCCTATTTCGACAGGCCCCTCGTCGGCTTCGCGGCGGCCGATGACCCGCTGTTCATTGACTACAAAGCCATCATCGGCCCCTTCCACCTGACACCGTCCGAGCTCCTGGAAGGTGCGGCGACGGTAATCGTCTGGGTGCTGCCGATCACCGCGGCGACACGGATGACCAACCGCCTGGAAAGTGACTGGCCCTCCCGCAAGTGGGCCCTTACCCGAAGCAACGGCGAGGCTTTGAACGGCCAGCTTCGGCGGCACCTGGTGGCACACCTGGAAAGGCTCGGTCACCGAGCCGTCGCCCCCCAGTACTCTCCTGCCTGGAAGGAGTTCGCCGACACGCCGGTCGGCATCGCCTCCACCTGGTCCGAACGGCACGCCGCCTATGCTGCGGGACTCGGCACCTTCAGCCTTTCCGACGGACTCATTACCGAGCGGGGAATTGCCCATCGGGTGGGAAGCGTCATCACGAGCCTTCCCCTGCCCCCTTCTCCCCGCACCGCCCCCAACCACCTGCATAACTGTCTCTATTACCGTGAGGGAAGTTGCGGCGTCTGCATCGGCCGCTGCCCCGTCGGCGCCATTACCTTTGACGGACACGACAAGCCCCGCTGCCGGGAGTTCGTCTACGGTGACGCTCCCCGCGAAGTGGGAGAGCGTTACGGCGTGCAGCAGACCGGGTGTGGTCTCTGCCAGACCCGTGTACCATGCGAAGCAGCTGTACCGACGGGGAGGAAGAGGTGACGACCTGTTGTCATCTTTCGGCTCGATGCTAAAGCCTCACTTCCCCTTGGACCGCGTCACCACCACCAGCAGGTAGGCCACTACCACCCCATTCACCACCAACACTGTCACCTTGGGCCAGGTTAGCCCCTGCAGCACTTCGTACAGCTCTATGGGGATGTACATCCCGCCACTCAGGAGGCCGAACCACTCGGCCCAGGCGCGCTGTTTCCAGAGTCCGTAGGCCTCGGCAAAGCGGATCACGGCATAGAACAACGCCCCCAGTGCCACGGCCCAGAGCTTCATGTCCGTCAATCTGTCGGACAAGTCGATAAAAATCCTGGGGTAGTGGCTAGCCGGATTGATATGAAAGTGCAGGACCAGCTGCTCTGCAGCAGCATGGAGATCACGATGGATGAGGGCCAGCAGGCCGAAGCCGACCAGGAGCACCAGAGCACCTTTCGCCCCCTCGAACAGCGCCACCACCCGAAGACCACCCACCGACGGATGGTATGTTTTCTTCTTTCTACCCATGGACGGTCACTAACCCTTCGCCCGCTCATACTGCACCGGCCAGACGTGGTCCGCCCCCAGTGCCCTGGCTGCATGAATCGGCCAGTAGGGATCACGCAGCATCTCCCGTGCCAGGAGCACCACGTCGGCAATCCCGGTAGCAACAATCTGTTCGGCTTGTTCCGGGCTTGTGATCATTCCCACGGCCCCGGTTGCAATCTCCACATCCCGCCTGATGGCGGTGGCAAAAGGGGTCTGATAGCCGGGTCCCACGGGAACTTTTGCATGGGGCATAAGCCCCCCCGTCGAGCAGTCGATGAGGTCGATCCCCCGTTCCTTGAGACATCGGCAGAGCGCCAGTGACTGTTCCAGGTTCCAACCTCCTTCAACCCAGTCGGTGGCTGAAATGCGCACAAACACCGGCAGGTCGGCAGGCCAGATCTCCCGTACTGTCCTGGCAACCTCCAGAGGGAAACGCATCCGGTTCTCCAGGCTCCCCCCGTAATCGTCGGTCCGCCGGTTGGTGAGGGGAGAGAGGAACTCGTTCAGCAGGTAGCCGTGGGCCATATGCACCTCCACCACCTGAAATCCAGACGCCAAGGCCCGCCGGGCTCCTTCGGCAAAATCCCGCCGAATGCCCTCCATCTCCTCCAACGTAAGCTCCCGGGGGACCGAATGGCCGACATCGAAGGGAAGGGGGCTCGGCGCAACGGTTTGCCACCCGCGATGACCGGCGTCCACGGGACCGCCTCCCTGCCAGGGAGAGCTGCAGGATGACTTGCGGCCGGCATGTGCCAGTTGTAGAGCCGGCATGGCCCCCTGTTCGCGTATGAAGCGGGCAATGGGGGCAAAGGCCTCCCCATGGGCGTCACTCCAGATACCGCTGTCGTCCGGGCTGATCCTCCCCTCGGGAGAGACCGCCGTCGCCTCTACCATTACCAACCCCGCCCCTCCCACGGCACGGCTCCCCAGGTGGACCAGGTGCCAGTCGGTCGGCATGCCGTCACGGCTGGAATACTGGCACATGGGAGAAACAAAGATGCGGTTGCGGAATGTAAGCTCACGCAGCTTGAAGGGTGAGAACAACATGCTCATAACGATCTCCTTCGCTCTATGCTATGCTTCGCTGATCGGGACAGTAGAGAGAAACACGGGGAGCGGGTCCGATTCCCAGGTCACCTCGGGGTAGAGGGATGCTTCAAGTCGGAGATAGGTGCCATCTACCCCCGACTCGGCCCACCAGCAGTTATCTCCCCGGACGGGGAGCTTGTTGAACAGATAGAGAGTCTTATCCTTGTCTCGCGCCAGGAACATGTCATATCTCCTTAAGGGCAGTTGCACCGAGTCGGAAACAACCCCATGCAAACTTTGCAGATTTACTCTAACCATATACCATTACCGGTACGAAATGTACACCGCCATGGTTGTTTGGATTCATGTACCTACCGCCGGAAAAATCTTGTATTTCCGTCCATGTAGAGATAGAGTGCAGAGGTCCACTATCAGCTTAAGGCCGGCAAACATACCCTCGCCCATATCCAGAAACGAGTCATGAGCCAACCCATTATCGCCCTCAAAGTAGACATCGACACCTTCGTCGGCACCCGCGACGGCGTGCCGAACCTGCTCGCTATCCTGGAGCGGTTCAGCATCAAGGCTACCTTCTACTTTTCCATGGGGCCGGACAATACAGGAAAGACGATCCGCCGCATCTTCCGCCCCGGATTCCTGAAAAAGCAGCTCCGCAGCGGGGCGCCGTCTGCCTTCGGCCTGCGGACCCTCCTCTCCGGCACACTCATCCCCGCGCCGGTAATCGCGGCAAAACTCCCCGACATCCTGAGAAAAACCGAGGCTGCCGGCCATGAGGTGGGGATTCACTGCTGGGACCATGTGAAATGGCACGACTACCTCCCCTGGTTCCCGAAACCGGTGACCGCCATGGAACTTGGCAAGGCGAGCGCACTCTTCCAGGAAGTTCTCGGACACCGGGCACTGACCACTGCAGCGCCGGGATGGACCGTCACTGCCGACTCCCTGGAGGTACAGGACGCCATGCAACTCTCCTACTGCAGCGATTGTCGGGGCAGCCACCCTTTCTACCCGGTCATGGACGGACGGACCTTTCGCACTCTCCAGATACCCACTACCTGGCCCACCATGGATGAACTCCTCGGGTCAAACGGCATCACCCCTGAAACCATCAACGACCACTATCTCTCCCTTCTCACACCGGGCCTCAACGTCCATACCATCCACACCGAATACGAAGGTATGGCGATGCTGCAGGTCTTCACCGACCTCCTGACGAGGCTCACCGCGCGTGGAGTCCGCTTCGTCACCTTCGCCGAAGTTGCGGAAGAATTTGCTTCCTCTGCTCCTGCGGCCCCCCTCGCCATGGCGGAGATTCCCGGCCGCGCCATGCCGGTGGCCATTCAGGGATAACCTGAATAACGGCAATTGGCGCAGATTAATGCCGATAAAGCGGATTAACGACGCCAAGACACATAACCACAGTCCTGAATCAGCGAAAACCTGCCAGAATGCGACAGGACACATGATTCTTTTCTGGTAAATGGGGAGCGTGTTGGTGGAGTGTCGTGAGTGGAGGAAGAGACCGAGCGGCAGCGAACACCCGCCGGAAGCTCCGTCGAAGGTATGCGCGTAAAACTGCAACCTGGCCCGTTATGGAGTAAAGCCGGACAAGGTTCGCAGCGGAGTGATCGACCGTAGCGAACGAGACTCCACCAGCACATCATTCTCAGTTTCAAGATAGCAAAAAAAAGGGGGACCGCGCAGTCCCCCTTTCCTATTATCCCCTTATTTTCCGATAAAGGTCATCCAGCCCCCGTCATGAAGGCACGCACGGCAACGGCCGACTCTTCGGTCATGGCAATAAACTCCACCCCGAACCCCTCGGGAAGACTCCCTTTCTGCCGCGCATTACCACCGTTCACCCAAGAAACCCGCCCCTTGGTCTGAACAACCGACCCCTTCCCGTCCGGGAGGGCAAAGACCAGATCCAGGGTCGTTCCGATTTCCACCATGCAGGTAGCTGCCACGTAAATGCCGTGCTCGCTCATGTTAACCACGTCTCCTGTCAGGGTAATGCCGAAGACCCGGAATTTGACCTTGGCGGCGCATGGCGTCCTCTTGTCACGCCGGTCAATGCTCGGTATGTAATGACGTGCCTTGTCCAGGAACAGGTTACGGTCGATCGGCTTGGTCAGACAATCGTCACAGCCTGCCTTGATGCTAAGGATCCTGTCCTCCTCCTTCCCATCGGCGGTCAGCATGATGACGGGGATGTTACTGAGGGCCGGATCGGCCTTGAAAAGAGCGCAACACTCATCGCCGTTCATGTTCGGCATACGCAGGTCCATAAAGACAAGAGAAGGGCTTTCCTTCCGGGCGATCTCCAACGCCTTCGCCCCGTCATTCGCCGTCAGGACGTGGACGGAAGAGAGCTTAAGGAACCCCTTCATAAGATCCAGAAACATGTTGACGTCGTCGACCAGCAGCACCTTCTGGGACATAGCAGTAAATCACCTTCCCTCTAATGAACAATATCCCTGATCGGGCATCAACCCTTCAACAGACAGCGGGCAAGAATATCATGGTTCAGCCAGAACACCGGGGCTGTCGGTACCCATGCCGTATCGAACATGAGCCGGCCGACACCGCTGAACACCGCCCGGGACAGGGCGCCACAGACGATCTCCTTCGGATTTGCATTCATCCCCAGGAGTTCTTCCGAACAACCGAGCATCAGTTCCGCCAGTTCCGGCGTGTTATGGAGCGGCCACCCGGCGTAGTCGCCAAAGGGAGCCAGAAGAGGCGAAGCAAGATAGCCGCCGGCCTTCTCCAGAACGTCCTCACAGCTGACGCCGGGTTTCAGCAACGCCTGGCACTCTTCCCGCAGCTGCCGGGCAACCTGGCCGTCACCTTCCTTTTCCAGTGCGGCCAGGAGGGGATAGAGCGAGATCTCGACGCCCAGAAAGAGGGCACTGGAGTTGGTCTGGATTTCCGGGCAGTTGAAAACCGTCGCGTGCACCCCTTCACCCCAGGCAGCAGTGGCAACATCCTCCAGGCGTATCTTGGCCCACCCTTGAAGGTAGGGGGTGTAGGTCTGCCAGACATAGCTGCCGTTGATGAGCACTTCGCAGCCGTGGTAGCCGTAGGCAACGTAGCTCACCCGGGCGCCGGCAGCGGTGTTGCGGGACCGGACGGCGGCCGTGGCATCGATCAGGTACCGGAATGTATCGGCTGTCACCTCATCGAAGGAGACCTGGCAGAGACGTCCCAGCTCCGAATTCCAGAAGGTATCCGAGCTGATGAAGCGCTCACCCTGTCCCTTGAACACCTTGTTCAGAAGCGGCATGAATATCCGTGCCCGCGGAATGCCGCCGGCCATGGAATGGACGAACAGCACGTTCGCCCCGGTGGGGATGAGTCGTTCCAGCTCCGTCGCCACCTGCGCCATGTTGGCAGTAAAGCGCCGGATGCCGGCCTGGCGGGACACCTCGATCCCCTCCCAGTTCAGGCGAACCGCCTCCCACTCGTCGGTCTTCACCCCTTTGAGCTGGTCCAGGGGGGTACTGCCGCTCCCGTCCGGCTCCATATCGAAACCGGCCTCCAACGGGACATTGATGAGTTTCCCTCCCAGGTTAGCCTCCGCCTCAGTCAGCTCGGCGTCGTTCAGGGGGCGGAGTGTGCCGTCGGCGTCACGCCGGCCGACGGTGGTGCCGATGATGGTCATACCGGCGCGGCGCGCCTCGTCGATGATGCCGTTGGCGTAACCACGGCCGAACAGCTCTCCGCAGAGGACGAGCACGTCCCCCGCCTTGTAGCCGGCTTTAGCCGGCAGTTCCCGCATGGGGTTGTAAGTTGTCATGGGTATATACTCCAAAATTTATTTTGCATTACTGAGACAGCTCTGTGTAGCTGCTTGCATCTTGAATTGCTCTTTGAGGAACGAGAGATTTTTTGTCCTGACAAGGCTGTCAGGAAATGATGCGGAGGCGTAGCGCCGCTACGCCGCACAAATCATTTCGAAGACTTACGCCGTCAGGGCGAAAAAGATCCGTTCCGCCTAATCAAAATCGCCCACTGCCTGCCCTTTTCCAAAACACACCCCCCGCTTGGAGGACTTGATGAAGTCGAGCAGGTGCCGCACATCGTCGGTCACTTCCAGCTCCGCCTCCACCTTGGCCACGGCGTTCGGCATATTGAGACCGCTCCGGAACAGGACGGAAAAGGCATTTTTAATCGCCCGGACCCGTTTATGATCGAAACCGTTGCGCCGCAGTCCCACCAAATTGAGGGTCTTGACGGTGTGGGTCTCGTCCATGATGCAGAACGGCGGGACGTCGCGGGAAGTGCGGGAGAGGCCGCGCATCATGGCAAATCCGCCGATACGGCAGAACTGGTGGACTACGCAGTTGCCGGAGATGATGGCCCGGTCGGCCACCTCAACGTGCCCGGCGAGAAGCGACCCACCGGCGACGATGATGTTGTTCCCCAGGATGCAGTTGTGGGCCACGTGGGACTGGATCATGAGGAAGTTCTCGTTGCCGACCACGGTTTTCGTCCCGGCACGATTTCCCCGGTGAATGGTGGCATACTCCCGGATAATGTTGCCGTTCCCGACCTCCAGGTAGCTTTCCTCGCCGTGGTAGCCGAAATCCTGGGGATCATGGCCGACGATGGCCCCGTAGTGGATGGTGTTGTTGCTGCCGACCGTTGTCCAGGGGCCAATGATCGCATTGGCCATGACCTGGGTGCCGCTTCCCACCGACGAGTGGTCGCCGACGATGACGTTGGGTCCTATCTCCGCATCCAGTGCGATGATCGCAGTCGCGCTGATACGTGCTGAAGGATCTATCATGTGTATACCTCTCTCATTTGTGAAAGGTAAAAAGTGAAAGGTGAACAGATTAGGGCAAAAACCCTGGGAGCTTTTCACTTTTCACTTTTCACCGTATTAATATTCGTCCCGCCTGCTCAGGTTCTCGAAGCGGGTGTATTCTCCGCGGAAGGCCAGGTCGACTATCCCGATCGGTCCGTTACGCTGCTTGCCTATGATGATCTCTGCCTTCCCCTTCAGTTCCTCGTTCTCCTTGTCGTAGACTTCTTCGCGATAGACGAACATGATCACGTCGGCATCCTGCTCGATGGCACCCGATTCCCGGAGGTCGCTCATCATGGGCCGCTTGTCGGTACGGCTTTCCAATCCACGGTTCAGCTGGGAAAGGGCAACCACCGGTACGTCAAGCTCCTTGGCCAGGGCCTTGAGGGAGCGGGAAATCTCGGAAATTTCCTGCTGGCGGGACTCGGGATTGGATCCCCCCCGCATCAGCTGGAGGTAGTCGACCACGATCATGGAGATGCCTTGCTCCGCCTTGAGGCGGCGGCACTTGGCCCGCATCTCCAGCACGGAGATGGCCGGGGTGTCGTCGATGAATATCTTCGCCTCGTGCAGGTTCCCGGCACCCCGGGCAAGCCGGTCCCAGTCGGAATCAATAAGGTGACCGGTACGGAGACGGCTGGCATCGATACGGGCCTCGGAGCAGAGAAGACGGGTAACCAGCTGCTCCTTGCTCATCTCCAGGGAGAAAACGGCAACCGGCTGTTGCGGATCAGCGTGAATAGCCGCATACTGGGCGATATTGAGGGCGAAGGCGGTCTTTCCCATGGAAGGACGGCCGGCGATGATGATCAGATCCCCCCGCTGGAAACCGGCAGTCTTCTCATCAAGGTCGACGAAGCCGGTCGGCACCCCTGTGATGTGCTCCTTCTTCTCGTAGAGCTTCTCAATGTTCTTGATGGTATCCTTGAGAACTGCACCGACCTGAACGAAAGCGGGGCGGAGCTTGTTCTCGGAGATCTCGAAGATCACCTTCTGGGCGCCGTCCAGAAGCTTCTCCACCTCCACCTGCTCATCATACCCCTGGGTAACGATCTCGGTGGCAGCGGAAATCAGCTTGCGCACCACCGCCTTCTCCTTGATGATTTTGCTGTAGTAGGCAATGTTGGCGGCAGTCGGCACATATTCGACAAGGGTGGCCAGGTACGCGCCGCCACCGACCTCTTCCAGTTCCCCCTTCTTTTTCAGAATATCGGAGAGGGTAATGAAGTCGCATGGCTCCCCGCGCTCGTTAAGGTCGATCATCGCCCGCAGGAGCTTGCGGTGGGATTCCCGATAGAGATCGTCCACTTCAAGGATCTCGACTACCCGATTGATGGCATCGTTGTCGATGAGTATGCCGCCGAGGAGCGACATTTCAGCTTCGATACTCTGGGGGGGGAGTTTTCTCAGGTCTACTGCTGCCATAATCTCTATCCGTGACCCTTCAGGTTGAGGAAAAACGAGGGTGTACTATACCCCGGCTCACCGCGCCGGTCAACCATTTTGGACGGAACTATCCGGCATCTGTCCTTTGAGTTCACTGAGAAAAGCGAGGGAATTGAGAGGTCGGCTGAGAAGGATGGCAATGCTCGCATCGAGGATAGTACCGGCTTCGGCCAGCACCTCTGGAGGAAAATCCATGGCGCCGAAACGGCCGGTTTTGAGGCAGCGCTGCAGCAGGTCAACCGTAGCGGCAGAAACCGGGTTGGCTCCGGTTCCGCAATGAGGGCAGAGAAGCCCGCCGGCAGCGGCGCTGAAACCGTATCGTTCCATACCGGCAAGTTCCGCACCGCATCCTGCGCAATAGTCAAGCGCCGGCCGGTAGCCAAGGACGTTAAGAAAGTTGATCTCGAAAAAACGTCGCTCCGATTCGGCACAGGGGGAGTGGTCGAGGAATTCGAGAAATGCGGCCAGGAGCCGGAACAGCCGAGGATTGGCAACCCCCTCGGGGAGCAGCCGGTCCGCCAGTTCACAGGCATAACCAGCGCAGCCGATCCGGGCCAGGTCGGTACGGATTCCGGGATAGATGGTGATAATGTCCGCACCCTGCATCTGCGTCAGACCCTCTTTCAGGACGACCTGGAGGCAAAGGCGGGCAAACGGTTCCAGTGCCCCGCCGAATCGCTGCCTGCTCCGTTTCGCCCCCCTCGCCACCCCCCGCAGCTTGCCATGTTCATGGCAGAAAAAGGTGACAAGGCGGTCCGCTTCCCGGTAGTCCATGACGCCGAGGATAATCGATTCGCACTCCGTTGTCCGCATGGGGCAAAGGTACCACCGGTACAGACGGCAGTCAATCACTTGCCCACACGGAACCAACCCCTCATAAAAAGCAGAGGGCGTCCGGTCCCGCGACGCCCCCACTTTTAACTTTTAACTTTTAACTTTTAACTTTCAACTTTCAACTTTCAACTTTTAACTTTTAACTCTTTCACCTGAGCCCCAGCCTGCTCAGCAGCAGGCCGATATACCTGTTAAGCGGATGGCTCCGCGGCAGATTCCTGAAAAGCGGGGGCTTCCTCTCCCCCAGCTCCTCAAGCTCGCGGACGATCGATGAGTCCGCCCCATGATGAAGCGCCAGCCTGAACATTATCAGGGCTTCGTGGCGCTGCTCGGCCAACAGGTAAATCTGGCCGAGATTGATATAGTAGACCGGGTTTTCTGGGTCTTTTGAAGTGGCATCGCGGGCAAGAGCAATGGCCTCGGGAAAGCCGCCGGTGGACTTTGCCAGGGCAAGGCCGAAATAGGAGCTGGTGCGGGGAGACGGTTCCAGTTCGTACGCCCGCCCAAAGCAGGTACGGGCCAGGTAGTAATGGCCGTGCTCCATTGCTTCCAGCCCTTTTGCATAAAGTTCTGTTGCTTCCTCGGCAGGCATGACTCTCCTCGTTAACCAGCTTGCATTGCAGCAATTTATTAATATGCAATATTCAATAACCGCGCCAGACGGATGGGGGAACCGCAACCGCTGAGAATAAGAACGTTTATGCGTATGCATCGAGGATTTTGCCAGGGACAAACAGCATCCTGTCCCGTCAAATAACGGGGAATCCCGAAAAAATTGCCCAGCGAATTGCGGGCAAACTAAATACTATCACAAGAAATGTTGCAGCGCAAAAACGGATAGGGCAGTAAAGTTGTGGTAAACAGCCGGAGAGCGGGCGCCATTTTGTTGATAATAAAAATAAAGTATTGTAAATTGTAGGCAACTCCCATGCGAGGTGCACCCATGCGACTATCAACCAAAAGCAGGTACGGGCTGCGTGCCCTCTTTGACATTGCCTACAATTCCGGCATGTCACCTACCCAGATCCAGGACATTTCCCGCCGCCAGGAGATATCCCCCCGCTATCTGGAACAGATATTCCAGAATCTGAAGAAAAGTGGCATTCTGAAAAGCAAACGGGGCCCACAGGGGGGGTACTACCTTTCCCGCAGTCCGGAACTGATAACGGTCCAGGAGATTATCCAGGCGACCGAAGGTGACGTGATGCTGGTGGAATGCGCGGCAAACAAGAGGAAAAAGAAAGAGAGCTGCACCTTCAGCGGCCACTGCGTAACCCAGATCATATGGAATGAGGCTGGCACGCTGCTCAACGACTACCTGGGAAAACTGACCCTGAAGGACCTCTGTGAACGGGGGCAGTCCATGGGAGTAAAGAAGGAGCAGGACCACCGCTTCGTCTACTACATATGACGCAAGGAACTCACATGCCCTTTTTTGCCAGCCAAACCACCACTGAGCAAATCGGCAACACTCCCCTTTTGCGCCTGGCCCATCTGGAAGGGCCCGAATCGGCGGCCATTTACGCCAAAGCAGAATTTTTCAACCCCGGTGGCAGCATCAAAGACCGGATATGCCTCGCCATGATAGAGGCAGCGGAAAAGGACGGCCGACTCAGGCCGGGAGCAACGGTGGTGGAACCGACCAGCGGCAACACCGGCATCGGCCTCTCCATGATCTGCGCAATCAAGGGGTACAAGCTGGTCCTCACCATGCCCGACACCATGACCGTCGAGCGACGTCGGCTTCTTGCAGCCTATGGCGCCGAACTGATCCTTACTCCCGGCGTCCAGGGTATGCACGGCGCCGTCAAGAAGGCGGAAGAGCTGGTAACCACCCACGGCTACCTGATGATGCAGCAGTTCACGAACCCTGCCAATCCCGAGGTACACCGGCGAACCACCGGCCCGGAGATCGTCTCCGCACTCGGCATCCGGACAATCGACGGATTCGTCACGGGGATCGGCACCGGCGGCACCATAACCGGCGTCGGAGAGGTGTTGAAGCAGCATAACCCGGCGATCATCATCGCCGCCGTTGAACCGGCAAGTTCGCCCGTCCTCTCCGGCGGAGCGCCGGGCAGCCACAAGATCCAGGGGATCGGCGCCGGCTTCGTCCCCGATGTCCTGAACCGCACTATCTACAGCGAGGTGATCCGGGTAAGCGACGCGGACGCCTACACCACCACCAGCCACATTGCACGGCAGGAAGGGCTTCTGGCGGGAATATCGTCAGGCGCCAACGTCTTCGCCGCCCTCCAGCTGGCCAGACGGCTCGGGCCGGGGAAGAATGTCGTGACGATTCTCTGCGATACGGGGGAGAGATACCTCTCAACCGGCGTTTTCGACTAATCCAGAATCTTAGCGACGCAAAGGCGCAAAGACGCGAAAAAACCCAGAACATCTGACACCTGATATTCCCACGGGTTTTTTCTTTTTTCTTTTTTCTTTGCGTCTTGAAGTCTCTGCGTCGAGGTCTTTAATTAATGGACGAGCTACACGAAAAATATGAACGGCTGAAGGAAATCCTTACGGAGATGGGATCGGTGCTGGTCGCTTTTTCTGGCGGGGTGGATTCCACCTTTCTCCTGCGGGTGGCCCATGACCTCCTGGGGGAGCAAGCCGGTGCCATCACCGCCACCTCACCCACCTATCCGGAGTCCGAATTCCAGGCAGCAGTGACCCTTGCCAGAGAGATCGGCTCCCGGCAGATCGTGGTGGAGTCCAATGAACTGGAGATTCCCGGTTTTGCCGGTAACCCCAGGGACCGCTGCTACCACTGCAAGAAGGAGCTGTTCCACCTCTGCATTGACCGGGCAAAAGAACTCGGCTTCGCCGTCATCGCGGATGGGAGCAACACCGACGACCTGGGGGACTACCGGCCGGGGCGCCGGGCACTGGCGGAGCTGAACGTCCGGAGCCCGCTCCTTGAGGCGGGGCTTTCCAAAGAGGAGATCCGCCAGCTCTCCCGTGAACTGGGGCTCCCCACCTGGGACAAGCAACCCTACGCCTGCCTCGCCAGCCGCTTCCCTTTCGGGGTAGAGATCACGCCGGAACGGCTCCGGATGGTGGAAGCCTGCGAGGAATTCCTCAAGGAAAAAGGATTCCGGACCTACCGGGTCCGGTTCCACGGAGAGACTGCCCGGATCGAGCTGGGAGAAGAAGAGATCGAGCGACTGCTCGACCCTGCCCTGCGCCGGGAGGTAGTGGCGGCCGTCAAGGAGGCAGGATTCACCTATGTGGCGGTGGATTTGCAAGGATACCGGACCGGCAGCATGAACGAGTAGTGTTCGCATTGAAAAACGCCCATCTGCGGCGTTGGCGCGGCGGCGGCTCCTCGACGTAGCGCTGTTTATGCCCGGTTTGTGGGTACTACGCCTCCGCGCCGGTCCTCGCTTTCCTTGCCAGGCCACAAAATCCCTCGTTTCCCGTAAAATCTTTACCTGCTAAACAAAGAAGGAGGCGGATCAACAAATCCGTCCCCTTTTTTTCTCCTGGCATCAGCTAGAATTCTCTCCCACGCCCCGTTTCTGCACTCAATGACAGATTTGAGATGATACCAAGGCGGCAAGGAGGAAGCGACGAGGCGTACTGATGGTACGTCGAGGAACTGACGACGCGCCAACGCCGGTAGCGCTCAAATGTGGCGTTGCGTTATTTCACTTCGACCTTGATCTGCTTCGGCTTCGTCTCCTCCCTCTTCGGCAGCGTCACGGTCAGTATCCCCTTCTCGCAAGTGGCCTGGACATTTCCCTGGTCAATGGTGTGAGGGAGGGCGAAGCTGCGCTGGAACGAGCCGTAGTACCGTTCCACCCGGTGGTAATTCTCCTTCTGGACGGTCGTGTCATGCTTCCGCTCACCCCTGAGGGTAAGGGTGTTGTCCTCGATCCGCACCTCAATGTCGTTCTGGTCGATCCCCGGCACCTCGGCCTTGATGACCACCGACGTCTCATCCTCGTAGATATCCACTGCCGGCTGCCAGAGCCCTTCCCGCAGTTCCTCGCCGCTCTCCCGGCTCCAGGCCTGGTCGAGCAGACGGCTCATCTGATCCTGCATGGTCCTCAGATCACGAAACGGATTGTACTTGACGATTGCCATGGTTTGTTACCTCCTGGGAAAATAGTTTCATCTTCGATACCAAGATAAGAACTCGCGGCAAAAAATCAAGGGGGGAGAGAAACCCGGTTTCTCCCCCCCTTTTATGCGTTTCTTTGTCCCCTCGGAAAGTCGATCCGGCTTCGTTAGACCCGTTTTCCTTTGGGAATGCTGTGTTTCAGTTTTTTGGAGCCGTCGTACAGTGCCGATTTCGTCACGGCCCGCTTCTCCTTCATATCCTTCTTCTCATAGTCGTTTTCCAATACCACTTCCATCTCGTTTGCCAGGCTTTCGATCACTTCAGCTTCGTTCTTCATCATACGGACACCCCTTTGGTTAAGGTTGAGACATGGATGATCCCGGCCGGTTGCACGATTGTCTGATGAACCTCCTTTCTTTTGTCCCAAGTCTAGCAGACTCACCCCCCGTTGCAACCGTTAACCCATTAAAATGGTTAAATTTTTCTGCGTGGCCCGCAGGCCGTAGATCGGCGGTTATTCCCCTTGAAGAGCGGCCGGAGATGGGCTAATATGCCGGATAAATCCAGCCAAGAGGTGTGCCGTGCTGAAATACAAGGTCGTTGAAATCAATTCCGTTACTGAAGATACTATCGAGACAGCACTCAACGAACTGACCAACGAGGGATGGCGCTTCGACGGCCTCCACTTCGCCATGCGCGAGTCCAGCAAACGCCCCTCCATGGCCTTCGTCATCTTCACCCGGGAAGAGGGGTAAGACATGGCTGAACAACCCACCCTCTACCTCATCGACGGCTCCTCCTACATCTACCGCGCCTACTACGCCATCCGCCACCTTTCCTCCCCGACCGGATTCCCGACCAACGCCCTCTACGGCTTCACCCAGATGCTGCTGAAGGTGCTGAAGGACCGGAAGCCGGAGCATGTGGCAGTGGTGTTCGACGTGGGGCGGGTCACCTTCCGGACCGAGATCTACCCGGAGTACAAGGCCAACCGGTCAGCCATGCCCGATGACCTGATTCCCCAGATAGCCCCCATCAAGGAGATGGTCCGTGCCTTCAACATCCCGGCGCTGGAACTGGCCGGCTTCGAGGCGGACGACATCATCGGCACCATCGCCCGCCACTGCGAACGGGAAGGGCTTGCCACCGTCGTGGTGACGGGGGACAAGGACCTGATGCAGATCGTGAGTGACCGGGTTACCCTTCTCGACACCATGAAGGAGAAGTCCTCAGGAATCAGGGACGTGGAGGAGCGCTTCGGCGTCGGGCCGGACCGGGTGATCGACATCCTGGGGCTGGCTGGCGACACGTCGGACAACATTCCCGGCGTCCCCGGCATCGGCGAGAAGACCGCCATCAAGCTGATCCAGGAGTTCGGCACTCTGGACGAGGTTCTGGCAAGGGCAGGCGAGGTAAAAGGGAAGATGGGGGAGAAACTGCGGGAGTTCGCCGAGCAGGCCCGGCTGTCGCGCCGGCTCGCCACCATCGACTGCCAGGTTCCCATCCACTACCGGTTGGAGGACTTCACCCTTTCTCCGCCCGACAACAAGCGGCTTGCCGAGCTGTTCAAAGAGTACGGCTTCACCACCCTCATGAAGGAACTGACCAGCACCGCCACCCTTTCCACCGAGCAGTACCGGGCCATTCTCGACCAGACTTCGTTCGACCGGCTCATGGCGGAGTTGACGGAAGCCCCCGCCTTCGCCGTCGACCTGGAGACCACGAGCCTCAACCCCCTGGAAGCGGAAATTGTCGGCATTTCGGTGAGCTGCAAGGAGCATGAGGCGGCCTACATCCCGGTAGCTCACCGTTACCCCGGCGCACCGGACCAACTCGACCGGGCGGAGGTACTTAAGCAATTAGCACCCCTTCTCACCGACCCGGCCCACCCCAAGATCGGCCAGAATCTGAAGTACGACTACCAAGTGCTCCGGGTGAACGGCGTGGAGATGGAGGGTATCTGGTGCGACACTATGCTCGCCGCCTACCTCCTCAATCCTGCCCGTACCAGTCAGGGGCTCGACTCCCTGTCGGTGGAGCATCTCGACCACAAGATGATCTCCTATACGGAGGTAACAGGAAAGGGAAAGGAGCAGCTCAACTTTGCCCAGGTGCCGGTGGAGAAGGCAACTACCTACTCCTGCGAAGACTCTGACGCCACATTCCTCCTTCATCGCCTCTTCCTGCCACGGCTGAAGGAGGCGGGACTGGAGCGGCTCTTCTTCGACCTGGAGATGCCGCTGGTGAAGATCCTGGCTGAGATGGAACTGGCCGGAGTGAAGCTCGACCTGCCGCTCCTCGCCCGGCTTTCCGCCGGTTTCGGGACGCAGATGGCGGAACTGGAAGGGCGCATCCATGCCCTGGCACCGGGCCCCTTCAACATCAATTCCCCCAAACAGCTGGGGGAGATGCTGTTCGAGCAGTTGAAGCTCCCCACCGGGAAGAAAACCAAGACCAAAACCGGCTGGTCCACCAACGTGGAGGAACTGGAGCGGCTGGCTGAGGAGCACGAGATCGCCCGGCTGATCCTCACCTGGCGCAGCCTCTCCAAGCTGAAGTCCACCTACACCGACGCCCTCCCCAAGCTGGTGGATCCCGCCACCGGCAGGGTACACACCTCCTACAACCAGGCGGTCACCAACACCGGCCGGCTCTCCTCCTCCGACCCGAACCTGCAGAACATCCCGGTCCGGAGCGAGGAGGGTCGCCAGATCCGTCACGCCTTCATCGCGGAAGAGGGACACGTCCTCCTCTCCGCCGACTATTCCCAGATCGAACTCCGCGTCCTGGCCCACCTCTCGGAGGACCGGGTCTTCTGCGACGCCTTCGCCCGGGACGAGGATATCCACACCCGCACCGCCAGCGAGGTATTCGACCTCTTTCCTGAAATGGTCACTCCCGAGATGCGCCGCCAGGCCAAGACCATCAACTTCGGCGTCATCTACGGCCAAGGTGCGTTCAGCCTCGCCAAACAGCTCGGCGTGGCGCGCAAGGTCGCTGACGAATTCATCGCCCACTACAAAGAGCGGCATGCGGGGGCCATGGCCTACCTGGATTCCTGCGTGCGAAAGGCGGAAGGACAGGGATACGTCACCACCCTTCTCGGCCGCCGTCTCCCGATCCCCGACATCACCAGTTCCAACGGCAACATCCGCTCCTTCGCCCAGCGAAATGCCATCAACTACCCGATCCAGGGTTCAGCCGCCGACATCATCAAGCAGGCGATGGTGAACGTGTTCAACCGGATGCGTAAGGAGGGGCTTGCAAGCCGGCTCATCATGCAGGTCCACGATGAACTGGTGTTCGAGGTGCCGGAAGCGGAAAAGGTGGTGATGGAGCAACTGGTGCGCCACGAGATGGAACACGCCGTCCCGCTCCGGGTTCCCCTCAAGGTGGATATCAACTACGGCTTGAACTGGAGCGAAGCCCACTGATTTTACAGGGTAATTTCATCCGGGAGCGGGTGAGTGTCCCGTGAATCGAATGTGCCCGAGTGCCAGTCGCTGTAGACGAAATGGAGCAAAGCCGGCCAATTGGCCGGCGCGAAATGAGCCGTACAGCGGCGGAACGAGGGTACTCTGAGAGGAACGGGACGCTCACCCCCTCGCAGATTTAACCGAGCCATCCGTCCAACAACTGTCAAAACGGGTCCCCCATGCGCGACTTCATCAGCCTGATACTGCTGACACTTCTCCTTCTTGCTTTCCACTCCTCTGCCTCCGGTGCCGCCTACCCCGGCGACCAGGCGCTTATCGGCACTCCTACCCATCATGCGACGGAACCAAATGAATCGCTCATGGAAGTCGCCCGGCGGTACGACCTGGGGTACAACGAAATCGTTGCCGCCAATCCCGGGCTTGACCCCTTTGTACCCGGCACCGGCAAAGAAGTGAGCCTCCCCACTGCCTGGCTCTTACCCGCCGCAGCCGACACGGATGGAATCGTGATCAACCTGTCGGAACTGCGGCTCTACCTCCACTTCCGCGCTGCCGGAAACAGCCTCGTGACTACCTTTCCCATCGGCATCGGCAGCGAAGGGCACGCAACCCCCACCGGCACCTTCAGCATCATAGAGAAGATTGTTAATCCCCCCTGGAACGTTCCCCCCTCCATCAGGACTGAGAAGCCGGAACTCCCCGCCGTCATTCCTCCCGGCCCCGACAACCCCCTCGGCAGCCATGCCCTGCGTCTTTCCGCGGGTGACATACTGATTCACGGCACCAACCGCCCCTGGGGGACGGGACGGGAAGTAAGCCACGGCTGCATCCGCCTCTACCCTGAGGACATCCCACGCCTTTTCCGGCTGGTGCAGGTCGGCACACAAGTCACCATCGTCCGGGAACCGGTCAAGGTCGGTGAGCAAGGGGGGCGGGTTTACCTGGAAGTGCACAACGATGGTGGGGGAGATATCGACTATCTGGAAGCTGCGGCACGGCTTCTGATCCGGCGGGGGCTTCTGGAACGGGTCAACACAAACCTTGTCAGCGAGGTGATCCGTGAAAAGAGCGGCATACCTGTGGACATAACACGCTGAATTTTAGCGCTGACAACATCAATTACAGCAGATTTACGCAATTTCCCCCAAAAAATTGTCTTCTAATAAACAGGGCTGATTTTCAACTGACGCTAAAACATCCCCTCTCCCTTGAGGGAGAGGGCTAGGGTGAGGGGGAAGGGGAGAAGGGACTAGCTGAAGAGGCGATGCTAATCAGGATTCAGTTTTACCCGACGTTATCAGCGTCACTCCGCGTTCACTTGCATTTTCTTGACAAAAAAAGGCCGCGGCATTCTGTCACCGCGGCCCCTTCTGCTGTTATCTTTCCGACGTCACTTCTTCTGCTGCATCTCAAATGCCTTTGCCGCCTTCTCGGCTGAAGCATCTGCCCGATTGGCCGCATCTTCCGCCTTGGTTGCCGCCGCTTCAGCCTTGTTGGCTGCAGCTTCAGCCTTGTTGGCTGCCGCTTCAGCCTTCTGGGCATCAGCAGAAACCGCATTCTTCACCGCGTCGAGATCTGCCGCGGGCTTCGCCGCCTTCGACTCCAGGTCATTGAGCTTCGACTCAATCCCCGACAGCCGCGAATCGAGCTTGTCAATCCGGCTGCTGATCGGGTCCGTCTGCTCCTTGACGAAACTTTCCGTGGCACACCCCGCAGTAAAGAGCATCGCCACACACATCATCACTCCCAATCCCTTCATGGTCCACCTCCCTGAATTATTAAGCATAATCAACATACAGCATACAATCTTCAGGAGAATATTCAAGCAGATGGAACGCAAAACGAGGAAGTCCTCTTTATAACGAACTATACGGGCCGCCACCCGTCCTCTGATGAGATCAGGCATCTGGCGGCAACACCCCGGAATTCATGATTGTCTCCTCATCCACCTGCGCAAACGCCAATTCCACGCCACTCTAAACTTCAAAGACCCTGAAACCCCTTGTCCTGGTGAAGTTTTTTTAAGCTTCAGCCTTGACTTTCGTGCTAGTTAATGTAAATTTATAATCCGATTCTAACGCAACACAGGGCTTCCCGCCGCATATTGATGTCTATAGCGTGCATCAGCCTGACAATGAAGACAGTCATGTTATCGGAACAAGCACCCGTATGCGATTATAAAGGAGGAGTTATGCGCTGCCTGAAAATGATTGTGCCCTTCCTGTTTTCCTTCATGTTGTTAACATTATGTGGTTGCGGAAGCAGTTCGAACGGCACTGCTAGCCCTTTCTCAAACAATGATGCCAATTCCACCACCGGTGGAGCGAGCCCCATATTTGGGAACATTTCAACTGCCACCGGTAAGACAGGTATTACGTTGGCGTCAGACCGTACAACTATTGACGTCAATAACGGTCATGTGCTTGTGACGGCAAAGCTTGTACAGAATGGTACAGCCGTTTCCGGCGTTCCAGTCACATTCAGCATCATTGAACCCGTCAATGGCCCCGCAACCATCGATCCAGGCCTGGCCACGGTAACTACCGACTCAAATGGCATTGCGGTAACACGCATAACAACCGGCAACATTCTTGAAACCGCAAACGTAATCGTACAGGGCACCGGGACAATCAGCGGACAGACTGCTACCGCTACCACCACTTTCCAGATTGTGAGGGGTGGTGGCGTTATAATGTTTACTGAAAGCGCTGGACTTAACCCTGGTGCACAGATAAATCAGTTACCACCAGCTTCAGAAAATCTCGTTTTTGGCACTGTATCTTCATTTACCTTCTTACAACAACTGCCCTTTAAGGTAACCGACTCCAATGGCAATCCACGGGTCGGTGTTCCGGTTTCCCTGTCTACGTACAACTCCACCGGTGCAACATCGGTAATAATAAGCTCACCGACTACAGTCGTAACAGATTCTGCCGGTCAAGGCATATTCAATGTTTCAGTAACCATTGACACGCCACTTCCCGGATTAGTAACTGCGGCATCTGTAGTTTACCAAGCTGTGACCAACGATGCACTTCCTGTAATCGCCTATATCGGTGGCACCTACTCATTAGCTTCAAACTCTGTACTCACGCTAAGCCCATCCTTTGCTTCATTCGGGACTTCAACTGATATAACGCTCACCGTTGCTGGTGGTACACCACCCTACACCGTCACATCTTCTAATACTTCACTTGTGACAGCAACGATTTTAGGAAGCACCATAACAGCACACTTGGTTGATACGACTGCATGGACAAATTGGGTAACTATTTCAGTAAAGGATTCAGCGAGTAATAGTACATCTGCAACTCTTACCAGATGATTTGGCTTTCCCTTTATGAGAGCTAAATGTTTTCTAAATTTGATTATTTTTTTATCGATAACAATACAGGAGGGAATATGCGTAGAATTACTATATTAGCTGTTGTTGCCTTTTCACTTGTCACCGGCAACGCCATGGCCGAAAGCATCAACGGCAGGCTGGGACTGACAGGCAAGCTCGGATTTACCGTGCCGCTCAAAGATTTGGAAATCGGAGGGGCGGAAATCGGTGAACACAACACCGGCTTTGTGGGGGGTGGTGGACTGATCTACGGTCTGGGCGATAATTTCGCCCTCGAACTGGATGTTACTCACGCTCCTGCCACCGACATAAAGGTAGGAGGTGCAAAAGTTGCGGAACAGCAGACCACCAACATCTCGCTTGGCCTCCAGCACCGGATCATGCCCGAGAAGCGGCTTGTCCCCTATATTGGTGCCGGCGCCGACTTCATCAAAGGTGACATAACAAATTCCACCATAGATTGGGCCTACGGCGGACACGCCAGTGCCGGGCTTGACTACTTCATCACCAAAAGCATCGTAGCGACCGCCGACTTCAGGTTTGTGGCGGGCAGCAAGAGCGACATCATGTTGAACAACACAACCATAGGGAGATACGATCCGATGAGTTTTATCGGAACGTTCGGAGTGCGGCTGTTCCTGCCCAAAAACTGGTAGCAAAGGAATAGACTTGGCTGAATGCGAAAAGGGGACCAACGAGGTCCCCTTTTTTTCGTTCAGAACTTCGCCCCGCTCGGCAGGAAAATATCACAACCACCGCTTCCGCTTGAAATAGACAAGCATCCCCCCCGCGATGACCGCCATGAGTCCAATGACAGCATAGTAGCCCCATTGCCACTTCAGTTCCGGTATGTTCTGGAAATTCATGCCGTACACCCCGACGATGAAGGTGAGAGGGATGAAGATGGTGCCGATGATAGTGAGAAACTTCATGATCTCGTTCATCCGGTTGGAGAGGCTCGACAGGTAGACGTCCAGAATGCCGGAGAGCATGTCCCGGAAGGTGTCGATGGAGTCCATCGCCTGGATGGTATGGTCGTAGACGTCGCGCAGGTAGACTTGCGTTGCGTCCTGAATCAGATCCGATTCCCCCCGCTGCAGGGAGGCGATCACTTCTCGCAGGGGCCAGACCACCCTACGCAGAAAGATCATCCGCCGCTTCATGCCATGGATGCGACGGACAGTATGGGGGGTCGGCCGGGAGACTACCTCGTCCTCAAGTGCTTCGATCTCTTCCCCAAGTTGCTCCAGCACCACGAAATAGTTGTCGACGATGGCGTCGATTAGGGCATAAAGCAGGTAATCGGCGCCGGCGGCCCTGATGCGCCCCTTCCCCCCCCGGAGTCTTATCCGGACAGGATCGAACACGTCCCCCGCTATTCCTTCCTGGAACGACAGCACATGATTGGGACCGAGAATGAAGCAGACCTGCTCCGCGCGGACCTCGGAGTGCCCGTTGTTGTGCAACATCTTCATGACGACGAAGAGATAGTCGCCGTACACTTCAAGCTTCGGCCGCTGGGTAGTATTGAGGATATCCTCCATCACCAGGGGGTGGAGACCGAAACACTCTCCCAGTTGCTGGATAATATCTGCTTGCTGGACGCTGTCCACGTTTATCCAGGTCACCGTCCGCGCATCCCGGTAGGGAATACACTGGGAAACTGACTGCAGCTGGCTCTCCCGGCACCCTTCCCCGTCATAGTCCATAACGTGAATAGTTACCGGTCTGTCAGTCGTCTCACCGATATGTACCAGGGTCCCGGGCGGCAGGCCACTCTTGGCGCCGCGCCCCTTAACGAATTGCGTCATATTCATGCACCTCTCAACAGAGTCGTGATAGCAGCGGCAATTCTACACCAGCCAGGCGCCACCGTCCACACCAATACCACTGAATTCAGCAGGCTTACTTTTGCATTCTGCTGACAGAATTGACAAAAGCCCTAAATGCACAAAAACCTCTTTACTCAATCCGCATTAACGGATATATTCAAAAACATGGAAACTATCGCTTCAACATTTCAATCCCTCGAAGACGAAACCCGTCTCCGCGTGCTGGCACTGCTTCTGGAAGAAGAGGAGCTCTGTGTCTGCGACCTGATGGCTGCCCTGCAGCTCCCCCAGTCCACCGTTTCGCGGCACCTTTCCCATCTCAGAAATGCGGGATGGCTCCGTGTCCGCCGGGAAGGGGTATGGATCTATTACTCCATTGTCAAACAGCCTGGCCCGCTCCAGCAGTCGCTTCTCCCCATCCTGCGCCATTTCCTTCGGGATGCAGCGGTGACAAAGTCCGACATCGAGCGGCTCCGCGGATTGAGTCGCGGGAATGTCTGTGCATAATGGAGGTGAGGTGAGGGCAAAAATTTTTATGCGAATTAATCCATAAATCCGGATTAAAGAAAGAATTGATATGAAGAAAAAAGTTCTTTTCCTTTGCACCCACAACTCCTGCCGGTCCCAGATGGCAGAAGGGCTGGTCAACCACGACTTGGGGGATAGATTTGCGGCCTTTTCCGCCGGCACCGAAGCCACCCGGGTCAATCCGCTGGCAATTCGCGTGCTGGCAGAACTGGGAATCGATATCTCCCACCACCATTCCAAGACCTTCGACCAGTTTGCGGACCAACGGTTTGATTACGTCATAACCCTCTGCGGATCGGCCAATGAACAGTGCCCGATCTTCTTCGGAGGAGTACAGCGTGTGCATATCGGCTTCGACGACCCGTCCCAGCTTCTTGGCTCCCC
The DNA here is from genome assembly GCA_003574885.1 of Geobacter sp. GTDB lineage: Bacteria > Desulfobacterota > Desulfuromonadia > Geobacterales > Geobacteraceae > Geomobilimonas. Next base: position 896,619 of record PJFC01000001.1, on the reverse strand, counting down.
TGAAGAGGTTTTGCCCGAGTTCAGAAGGGTAAGGGATGAGATCCGCCGAATACTGACTGACTATTTGATAGGAGGGGTGGAACCATGAGCGAGCATGTCTCACGCAAGCTGTCCTTTCTCGACCGCTGGCTGACCCTCTGGATCTTTGCCGCGATGGCTCTTGGCGTGGGACTCGGCTATTTTGTCCCCGGAGTGAAATCCTTCGTCAACAGCTTCCAGGTCGGGACCACCAACGTCCCCATCGCCGTCGGCCTGATTTTGATGATGTACCCGCCATTTGCCAAAGTGAAATACGAAGAGATGCCGGAGGTCTTCCACAACAAGAAGGTGCTCGGTCTGTCACTGGCTCAGAACTGGCTGATCGGGCCGGTGCTGATGTTCTTCCTGGCCGTGGTGTTCCTGCCTGAAAAGCCGGAGTACATGGTCGGCCTGATCATGATCGGGCTGGCCCGCTGCATCGCCATGGTCATGGTCTGGAATGAACTGGCCAAAGGAAGTACAGAGTACGCTGCTGGGTTGGTGGCTTTCAACAGTATCTTCCAGGTTCTTTTCTACAGCGTCTACGCCTGGTTCTTCATCACCGTGCTGCCGCCGCTGATCGGGCTGAAAGGGGTCGTGGTCGACGTCAGCATCAAACAGATCGCCGAGAGCGTCTTTATCTATCTGGGAATCCCCTGTATCGCCGGGGCTTTGACCCGGCTGATTGGCGTGAAGGTCATGGGCAAGGAACGGTACCACCGGGAGTTTGTGCCGAAGATCGCGCCTATCACGCTGATAGCCCTGCTGTTTACCATCGTGGTCATGTTCAGCCTGAAGGGACAGTTAATTGTCCAGTTACCAATGGACGTGGTGCGGATCGCCATCCCGATGCTGATCTACTTCATCGTCATGTTCCTGGTATCCTTTTGGATGGGGAAGAAACTGGGGACCGACTACTCCAAGACCACGACTCTGGCATTCACTGCGGCCAGCAATAATTTTGAATTGGCAATCGCCGTGGCGGTGGCGGTGTTCGGTCTGAACTCGGGAGCGGCTTTTGCCGCTGTCATCGGGCCTCTGGTGGAAGTGCCGGTGATGATCGGACTGGTGAACGTGGCCTTATGGTTTCAGCGCAAACACTTCGCACCGGTCGGAGGGACAAGCTGATGATAGGTGCTGAGCAATTATCATGCTGGCAATATGAGTGAATAGCGATATATTCATTCTAACATTCCCGATGAGGAGGCGTTCATCGCCCATATCAAGGAGAAGCTGGCCGGAAGACAGCGCGAATCGAAGTAACGACGGTACCAGTGAAGCACCCCCGAGGCTGGATGCATGGTGGCCCGCATGAAGCACGCTATTTGCAGGGTACTGACCTCACTCTTCATCTCCCTGGTTCTTCTTGCCGGGCCAGGAGCGGTTGCGGGCAAAGCGGGCAACTCCCCGGGGATAACCCTGTACTTCTTCTGGGGCGAAGGGTGTCCACACTGCGCGCGCGCAAAGCCGTTCCTTGAAGAGCTGCAGCGAAAATACCCGGCACTGAGGATAGAATCATACGAGGTGCTGAAACACCAGGAGAACATCTCCCGCCTCATGGCGATGGCAAAGACCTGCAACCAGGAGGCAACCGGCGTTCCGACCTTCATCATTGGAAACCGGATGATGAGCGGCTTTTCGCCGGAGATCGCCGTCGAGCTCGAACAGCACGTCAAATCCGCCCTGGAAGGGGTTGCCGCCACCCCTCCCGGTCACCCACGTGCCGACGCAGATACCCTTACGATCCCACTCATCGGGAGGGTTGATACCTCCAGCGTTTCCCTGCCGGTTTTCACCCTGGTCATCGCCGGCCTGGACAGCTTCAATCCCTGCGCCTTCTTCGTTCTTTTCTTCCTCCTGAGTCTCCTCATTCATGCCCATTCGCGCTCCCGCATGCTCCTCATCGGCGGCGTATTCGTTATTTTCTCGGGAGTTGTCTACTTCGTTTTCATGGCAGCCTGGCTGAACCTGTTCCTGCTCACCGGCACGCTGCCGGCGGTCACCATGGCGGCGGGAATCATCGCCCTCGTGGTTGCGGGTATCAACATCAAGGATTTTTTCTATTTCGAGCAGGGGATCTCACTGGTGATCCCTGAAGGACAAAAGCCGAAGCTCTTTGCCCGCATGAGAAATCTCCTCAGGGCCGACTCGCTCTTCGCGATGGTGACTGGCACGGCGGTTCTGGCTCTGGCAGCCAACAGCTACGAGCTTCTCTGCACCGCTGGTTTCCCCATGGTCTTCACGAGAATGCTGACCCTGCAGCATCTTTCCACCTCGATGTACTACCTCTACCTGGCCTTCTACAATGGAGTTTACATCATTCCACTGGCGGTCATCGTCGGGGTATTCACCGTGACCCTCGGCAGCAGAAAACTCACCGAATGGCAGGGGCGGATATTGAAACTGGTGTCGGGACTGATGATGCTCGGTCTCGGCCTGGTGCTTCTGGTCAATCCATCACTGCTCAACAACCCGCTCATCTCTGCCGGACTGCTGGGGGGGATCGTTGTCATTGCGGCAGTGATGGCGGTGGTGATGAGAAAGGTTGAGCGACGACAACCTGGCATCAGCGATAAGTAAGGGAAGTGCCTGCTTGCGAAAAGGCGCCAAGCCCGCCCGCTCAGACGGCAAAATGCTCGAATAGAAATTGTTTGACAAACCATGGAGTATCAACTACATGATTATATAGTCATGCAGTTGGGGGGACACTTATGAAAAGCTTGATTGATTTCCGTGCCGATATTTTGAAGGCCCTGGCCCAGCCAACCCGCCTGAAGATCATTGATTTTCTTCGTGATGGGGAGCGATGCGTCTGCGAGATATTTCCCGCCATTGACGAAGAGCAGTCCAACACCTCCCGCCACCTGAACATGATGCTGGCATCCGGTGTTCTTTCACGCCGCAAGGAAGGTCTTAAAATCTTTTACGCCATTAAACATCCTGAAGTCCTGAAAATTGTGGACATTGTTACCTTGATTGTGAAACAGGAAATTTCCGAACGGCACGAACTGATGAAGGCTGTGTAACGCGAAAGTTGAAGGAGACGAAACATGAAAAATCTGGCTGATAAAGGGGTTACCGTCGCTTTCACCGAAACAAAACTCCCCGAAGAGCTTATCCGCAAAGCCGCCTGCAAAGCGATCGAGCTTTACGAAGAATAATTTTTTTGTCTCATTAAGTGAGTAATCAATCAGACGCTCATGGAGCATTCCATGCTGAAAAGCCTCGCCGACTACATCGTGTTCACCCTCATGGGCCTCACCCCCGGAACCCATTTGGGCGAAGCTCTTAATTTCTTCATCTACGACACCATCAAGATATTCTTCCTCCTCACCGTCATCATCTTTGTGGTGGCGGTCATCCGCTCCTCTTTCCCACCCGAGAAGACCAAGCGCATCCTCTCCCACAAGCGGCTTTACGTGGGGAACGTCCTGGCAGCGCTGCTCGGCATCGTTACCCCCTTTTGCTCCTGCTCGGCAGTGCCGCTGTTTATCGGTTTTGTGGAGTCGGGGGTACCGCTCGGGGTCACCTTCTCATTTCTCGTCTCCTCCCCCATGGTCAACGAAGTAGCGCTGATCATGCTTTGGGGGCTCTTCGGCTGGCGGATAGCCCTTATCTACATCGCCACGGGACTGCTGGTGGCCATTGTCGCGGGTATCGTCATCGGCAGGCTGAAGATGGAGAAATACGTCCAGGACTACGTCTGGGAGATGCAGGTTGGAAATGGCGAGATCCCGGTGATGAGCTTCCGTCAGAAACTCGACTACGCCCGTGAGTATACGACCGGGCTGCTGAAGAAGATCTGGCCCTACGTGGTGGTCGGGGTTGGCATCGGCGGTTTTATCCACGGCTATGCACCGCAGGACTTCCTGGTCAGGTATGCCGGGAGGGACAATCCCTTCGCCGTGCCGCTGGCGGTCCTCATCGGGGTGCCGCTCTACTCCAACGCTGCCGGCGTGATTCCCATCGTCCACGCCCTGATGGAGAAGGGGCTCCCCATCGGCACCACCCTGGCCTTCATGATGGCGGTTACCGCCCTGTCGTTGCCCGAGGCGATCATCCTCAAAAATGTGCTGAAGAACCGTCTGCTGGCGGTCTTTTTCGGTACGGTGGCCGGCGCAATTATCATCGTCGGCTATCTGTTTAATGCGATTCTGTAAAGGTCTGCTGCACGTGACACAGTTTGTTGCTATTACCGGCTCATAACCCAAAAAGGAGGCAGTCATGAAACCACGTACGAGAAGTTTTACAGCATTCCTGGCGATTTTTCTGGTGGCAGCTCTCGCGGCAACTGCGTTTGCCGGTCCGTGGCGAGGGTGGCGCGGCAGTGGCGGTTGGGGTACAGGTGGCGCCTACCAGCGGATGTACAATGCGGCAACGGTTGAGACCATCTCCGGTGAGGTGGTAAGCATCGACAGGATCACGCCGACGAAGGGGATGAGCTATGGCATTCACGTTATGCTCAAGACCGACAAGGAAACGATTCCGGTCCATCTGGGTCCGGCCTGGTACGTCGAGCGGCTCGACACGAAGATCAACAAGGGAGATACCGTAATGGTTAAGGGATCACGGATCACCTACAACGGCAAACCGGCCATTATAGCGGACGAGGTAAAAAAGGGGGATGCCGTGCTGAAGCTGAGAGACGAAAACGGCTACCCTGCATGGGCCGGGTGGAGACGGTAAGAACTGGACACTGGGCGGTCCCGCCGGCGAGCCGGGGCGGGGCCATCACCACAACCTACGAACAGGAGCGAGTATCAATGAAAATCGAAATTCTCGGCACCGGCTGTGCCAAATGCAAGACACTCTATGAGAACACAAAGAAGGCCCTGGAAGAGAGCGGCAAGACCGGCGAAGTGGTGAAGGTGGAGGACATCCCTACCATCATGAGATACGGCGTCATGAGCACGCCGGCACTGGTCATCGACGGGCAGGTAAAGTTTTCCGGCAAGGTCGCATCGGTCGGAGAAATCATGGGGATGCTGTAGAGCTGCACCGGCACAATCCACTCTAAGCCGACGAAAGGAACATCCATGAAACGCTGCATAGCAGTTCTTTCCCTTCTCCTTATGCTTGCCGGGGTAGCATGCGCCGAACTTCCGTCCGCCACCGATGCGATTGTCAAACAGGCCCTCTCTTCCGGCAAGCCGACCGTTATCGATCTGGGGGCGCGCACCTGCATCCCCTGCAAGAAGATGGCGCCGATCCTGGAATCTCTGTCCGGCGAGTATCGCGGCAAAGCCAGCGTGCTGTTCATCGACGTCCATGAAAATCGGGCAGCAGCGGAAAAGTTCCGGGTCCAGATGATCCCGACCCAGATATTCTTCGACGCCAGGGGGAAAGAGGTCAAGCGCCACATCGGCTTCGCGGAGAAGTCTGAAATCGTCAGGGAACTGAAGACACTGGGGATTAAGTGACGTTCCTCGACAACATCGAGCAGATCGTCGCCGCCTACCCGGTCCTGGCGTTCGGCGCGGTCTTCCTGGCCGGCGTTGTCTCCTCTGCTTCCCCCTGCGTGCTTGCCACCATCCCGCTGGTGGTCGGCTTTGTCGGCGGCTATGCCGAAGGAGACCGCTGGAAGGCGTTTCGCTACTCCCTGGCCTTTATCCTCGGTCTCTCCCTTACCTTCACCGCCTTCGGCACTGCGGCGGGGTTGATGGGGACCATGTTTGGCACCGTCGGTGGCTGGTGGTACGTAGCGGCCGGCATTGTGGCGCTGGTAATGGGTGGGCAGATGATGGGGCTCTACGAGATCCGCCTGCCGATAAAGCGTGATTTCAAGCCGAAACAGGGAGGGATAGTCGGCTCGTTCATCCTCGGCCTGTTTTTCGGCATTGTCTCCTCTCCCTGCGCCACGCCGGTTCTGGTGGTAATCCTCACCTACGTGGCGACCAGAGGGGAGGTGCTCTACGGTACGGCCCTGCTGTTCACCTACGCCATCGGCCACTGCCTGCTGATGCTGGCGGCCGGCACCTTCACCGGTTTCATCGAGTCGTTCGTCAAGGCCAGAGGGATCGTCAACTTCTCCGCCTGGACGAAACGGATCGGCGGACTGGTCGTCGCTCTTGTGGGGGCGTATCTCTTATGGATGGCTTAAATCGCCATGCTCAAGATGCTTTCTTCATTTTCAGCCCTCGTACTGGACTACCAGGACAGGGTTTACACTCTACCCCAACACCGGAAACATTGAGAACGCCATGTCGAAAGGAATACAGCCCGGATGCCCATCGGTAATGCAGAATCGGTAGCGTGTCGCACGCAATCGAGCAAAAACGGAAATCGGCGTAGTGCCGAAGCCATAACGGTACTGCTATTGGTTACGAGCCTTTTGACCGGCAGAGCATACGCCGCAGAACCGCTTAGCCTTGATGAGGCGCTGACAACAGCCCTGAAGAGCCATCCCCAGTTGGTCGAGGCCAAGGAAAACCTGCACGGCGCTGAAGCGAGAACCGGCCAGGCGTTGACAAACTACTATCCCCAGATCAGCATTGCCGCCGACTGGAGCAAGGGACGCTCTTTTCTCACGCCGCTGGAGAACATCAAAACGACAGAAGTGAATACTGATGCCCTGTACCTGAAGCAAACCATCTACGATTTCGGCCGCACCGCCGGGGCAGTCGATGCCGCCCGCAGCAATCGTGATGCCGCAGACCAGGTTCTCACCATAACGCGGCAGGATTTGACGCTGCGTGTCAAAAGCGCCTTCTATCTCCTGCTGGCAGCTGAAAAACAGGTTATTGCCGTCAGGGAAACCGTCACGGCACGGGAAGGGGTATTCTTGCAGGCGCGTGAGTTCTTCAATCAGGGGATCCGGGCGAAGGTGGACGTGGCCAGGGCCGAAGCGAACCTGTTTGCGGCCAAGACCGCCCTGATCCGGGCGGAAAACAACCGGGAGATCGCACGGGTCGAGCTTGCCAGTTCCATGGGCATAGCTTCCCTGGGAGAGCGCTCCCTGACTGACCCGTCTCCAAGTTTGCCGCCGTTGCCGTCACGGAGCCAGGCTCAACAGGATGCCGTGCGCTACCGTGCCGAGTTGCAGCAATTGGCAGCCCTCAAAATGGCCGCGAATGCCAACCTGAAATCTGCCAGGAGCAGCTATCTGCCCATACTTTCGGGTACGGCAAGCATCGGCTATGCCGATCGGGACTTCCCTCCCACTGGTAATGTCTGGGGAGTGGGCCTCGATCTAACGATTCCGCTTTTTTCCGGATTTTCCTCGGTTGAGCAGGTACGCGAAGCAAACGCAAACATCAGCGCCATTGAGGCGCGAAACAATAATCTCAAACTGCAGATCATCAAAGAGGTCGAATCCGCCTGGCTTGGTGGAAACGAGGCATCAGCCCGCATGGTATCAACCGAGAAAGAAGTTGCGGCATCCAATGAAAGCCGGGCGCTGGCGGAAGGTCGTTATCACGAAGGGGTCGGCAGCATCATTGAAGTGACCGATGCCCAATCCCAGGCCCTTGATGCGCAAACGGCGCAAATACAGGCCATGTACGATTATTACACGGCCCTTGCCCGGCTTGACCGGGCAGTTGGGAAATAGTGAGAAGCAACCGCGAAGGAGCCATTAATGGATTTGCTGAAAACATTGGCAAGAAAGAAAAAGTATCTGATCTGGTCTTTGGTTCTCGTGGCCAGTGGCGTCGTACTCAAGATGACGCTCTTCGCGCCGCCAACGGTCAAGATCGTAAAAGTTGAGAAGCACGACCTGACCTCCCAGGTGTACGGCAACGGTACGGTTGAGGCCAAGGTTGTGGTCGGTGTCTCCAGCAAGATCACCGGCAGGATCGTGGAACTGTTTGTAGACCAGGGAGACCATGTGAAACGGGGGCAACTCCTTGCCAGGCTGGAAAACGACGACTTTCTCCAGCAGGAACGACAGTCCGAAGCGGGACTGAGACGATCCGCGGCCAACTTGAGTGTTGAACAGGCCAATCTCCAGAAAGCCAAGGCGAACCTGGCTCTGGCCGAAAATAATGTCCAGCGTTTCAAGGCCCTTGCCGCTAAAAACTTTGTCTCCAAACTGGAGGCCGAACAGTATGACACCACCTGCCAGGTTGCAAGGGAAGAGGTTGCACGCTGTCAGGCGGAGATTGACGCTGTGCGAATGGAACAACGGGCCAATCGTGCCGGCCTCGGTTTTGCCCGGAGCAAGGTCGCGGATACGCTCATCTATGCCCCTCAAGAGGGGATAATCATCACGCGGGACCTGGAAAAGGGAGCCACGGTTACGCCGGGGGTATCGATCTTCACCATGGCGGATCCACGGACCGTCTGGGTCAAGGCCAATGTGGACGAATCCCTGATGAAAGGGGTAGCAATCGGCAAGAAGGCCCTGATCGCCCTTCGTTCGGCACCCACTGAATCGTTCCCTGGCCAGGTGGCCCGCCTGGGCCGTGAGAGTGACCGGGTCACCGAAGAGCTTGAGGTGGACGTGGCCTTTACCCCCCTACTCAAGAATTTCCGTCTGGGGGAGCAGTCCGATGTCTACATCGTTACCGAGATGAAGAAGGATGCCCTGGCACTACCCTCTGCCGCCATTGTCCCGAAGGAGAAAAAGAGCGGCGTATGGGTCGTGGCAGATGGTAAGCTTGCTTTCAAGCCGGTAACTGTTGGCATCGTGGATCGCCGCAACCTCACGGAAATCGTTAGCGGCCTTGACGGGCGGGAACGGATTGCGCTGGCGCCACCACTTGAGATGGCAAAATTCAAAGACGGCATGAAGGTGCGGACCGCAAAATGAATCTCGCCATTCGGGACATACGCTATAACCGGGGCAGGTTCATCCTGACCTCCATCGGGCTGGGGCTCCTGCTCGGAGTCGTGATAAGCATGGGTGGCATCTACCGGGGGCTCTTTGCCGATGCCCTGGCGGTGCTCAACTTCACCAAGGCCGACATTTGGGTGGTTCAGCAGGATACCAACGGCCCCTTTGCCGAGAACTCACGCATCCCGGAGGACATCAAATACCGTATCAGGGCGGTACCCGGCGTGGAGGAGGCATCCCCCCTGTCCTTCCAGACCATCCAGATAGAGCGGCTGGGGAAGCCTTTCCGCTTTTTCCTTATCGGTTATGATCTGAACGGTTTCGGCGGCCCGCCCGGTATCATTGCCGGACGGGACATCCGCCAGAAACACTATGAAATGGTAGTCGCAAAGGCGATGAAGATGGAGGTCGGCGAGAAGATCCACCTGGGACTTCACGACTACACAGTGGTGGGGATCACCGGCAAGGTGGTCTCGTCAGGCGGCGACCCGGCTGCCTATGTGAGCCTTGCCGATGCCCAGGACATTCAGTTCAAGAAAGACAACGACGCCATCCGGAACGACCGGGAGCGGATCGGTGCGAATCTGGCCGGCATTCAGACCCTGTCGCCGGCCCAGACTAAATTCCTGCAACAGAACATCACCGGCATCACGGAATCGACCCACACGGTGAACACCGTTGTAGCACGGCTGGCGCCGGGAGCGAACCTCCATGAGGTGCAGGAACGGATCAGCCGCTGGAACCATTTCCGACCACTCTCGGTGGAAGAGCAGACGAAGATCCTCACCAAAGGGATGATCGAAAAGGCGCGGATGCAACTGGGGCTCTTCCGGATCATTCTCCTGGTGATCTCGGCAGTCATCATTTCGCTCATCATCTACACCTCGACCATCGACAAGATCAAGGTGATCGCCACCCTGAAGCTGATCGGCTCGCAGAACCGGGTGATCATCGGCATGATCCTCCAGCAGTCGCTCCTGATGGGAATCATCGCCTACGGCATCGGCTATCTGCTCATCAAGCTCACCTACGATAAATTCCCACGCCGGATCGTTCTTGAAGCCTTCGACCTGCAGGCGCTGTTCGTCATCGTCATCGCCATCTGCACGATCTCAAGCTTCGTGGGGATAAGAAAGGCGCTCAAGGTCGAGCCGGCGGAGGCTCTGGGTGGATAAAACCATGCATGCGATCGAAGTGGAAAACCTGACGAAAATTTATGGCAAGGGGGAGACGGCGGTAACCGCCATCGCTGATGCCACCTTTCAGGTCAAGCCGGGCGAACTCGTCGCCATTCTCGGCCCTTCAGGGTCAGGCAAGACCACCCTTCTTACCTCTATCGGCCTGATTAACGAGCCTACCCACGGCAAGGTGGTCATCGACGGCACGACAGTCGCCGATGAAGGATGGCTGCCTGGTATTGATCTGAAACGGCTTCGCCGGGAAAAGCTCGGCTTCATTTTCCAGCACCACAATCTGATCCCTTTTCTGACAGCCCTGGAAAACGTCATGGTTGCGCTGGAGATCAACAACCTGCCGAAGAACGAAGCCAAAAACCGGGCGACGGAACTCCTTGCCGCGCTTAATCTTGGCCATCGACTAACAAACTACCCCATGGCCCTTTCCGGAGGTGAAGCCCAGCGGGTAGCCATTGCGCGGGCTTTGGCCAATAAGCCGAAGGTGATCCTGGCCGATGAACCGACCGCCGCTTTGGACACCGTTAATGGGAAAAACGTCATGGCCCTTTTAAAGAAGTTGGCGGTGGGGAACAACTCGGCCATCCTGGTCGTCACCCACGATCATCGCATGGTGGAAGGATTCGACCGGATTTTCCACGTCAGTGATGGCCGGATCGCAGACGAAACAAATAACCTGGGTGAGGAATAAAATTTCCACACTGGCTATTGTGCGTATGTACAATGCATCATTGACAATCCGGCAGACATAACACAACGCGCATTGCATCTGGTTAGGAACGTGAATGAAACTACCTTTCAAAGGTCCAAAGATTTTCCGTATGATCTATTTAAGGGTAATATTAGTGCTCGTAACCCTGTCTGTTGCTGTCGGCTGCGACACGAAGCAAGGGGTAAAGATCGGCGATACTCCACCGGGATTCTCCGGTACGGACATAACCGGCGAGTTCGTCAGCCTCAGCCAGTTTAAGGGTAAAGTTGTCGTCCTCTACTTCTGGACCAATTCGTGCTGCGGGGACCGATTGAAACTGCTCGAACCTTTCTACCGCGAGAACAAGCAGAGAGGTCTGGCTGTTCTGGCGATAAACGTGGGAGACACTAAAGAGACCGTCGAGTCGTACGTAAAAAACAATACATTGACCTTTTCGTTTCAGACCGATGAACACAAAATGATCTCGGGTCACTATGGTGTATTTGGGTTTCCGACCATTTTTATTCTCGACAGGAATGGGGTCATTCGGGAGAAAATTCTGGGGAACATCCCGGAAGATAAGCTTGAAAAACTGATACAGCGTCAATTTGACATTCAGAAACAGGTGGAGGCATCCTATGAAAAAAATCATCCTCGTTAGCATGTTTCTTTTTGCTTTTGCCGGGATTGTTTAGGAGAATGGCGGCTAGCCGGCATCATTCGAAACCGCCATCAAGGCGGCTACGACGACATGTACCGGGATACGAAACAGATTCGTGAGCGCCGAAAGATGAAAAAAGCACTCAAACAGAATGGATAACGCAAATGAAGGCAATTTTTCGCAACATATGCATCATGTTTACTGTTCTGTTCTTTGGTTTTTCCCTGGCCCTGGCAGCTGACCTGAAACCTCATAAGGCAGGTCCAAAAGACAAGTGCCCGGTCTGCGGCATGTTTGTAGCAAAATATCCGGATTTTGCCGCACAGATCACGTTCAGGGACGGCGCTACCTTTCATTTTGATGGAGCCAAGGACATGTTCAGGTTCTACCTGAATCTGTCCCGCTATGCACCAGGTAAGAAGACGACTGATGTCGCTGCTGTATTCGTCACCAATTACTACGATCTCTCCCTGGTGAATGGGCTGACAGCCTATTATGTGATCGGCAGCGATGTGTACGGCCCGATGGGACGCGAACTGATCCCCTTTGTCAGAGAAACGGAGGCGCGTGATTTTATGAAAGACCACCATGGCACATCAAGGATCCGTTTTCGAGATGTCACCCCGGCAATCCTGAAACCGCTTGATTGATGGAGTTCCGCCGTTCAACGATATATATGGGAACGACTGCCATACTGGTTCTGTCTTTGACAGGGCTGATGTTGCACGCAAAAGCCAAGGTGCGGGCATCCGCGCCGCTGTTTGCCCGTAAGACAGCAGTCGTGAGACAGCTGGAACTGACCGACCTCTGCCTGTTTACCGAGGCCACCTATACCCGACACCTGAGCATGACCGATCTCTCCACCCCGTTCCAGGATGCCCCCCTGTCGCTGGAGCATTTCCCCAGCGGCGGGCTGGTCGGGCCACCACCCCACTTGGCACAAAAACCATGACCAGGATGATTGAACGACAACGGCATATCATGGATTTCACCCTCGCGGCGCTTTTGCGACGCAAAGGAAAAAACGGCGCACTGCTCTCGGTCTACACCCTGCTCGTCTTTATCTTGGCATCCATACTCTTTTTCACCCACGCCCTCAAGCATGAGGCGGCCCTGGTGCTCAACGAGGCACCGGAAATCATCGTCCAGCGCACCATGACCGGCCGCTACCAAACCATTCCCGTAGCCTGGAGCGACAGGATTCGTCAGATCAACGGCGTCATCTCGGTACACCCACGCTTATGGGGCTATAAGTACGACAAGGATTTTCTGGCTAATTACACCATGATGGTACCGGCCGGGAACCCGCCCGAACCTGGCAGCATCGACATCGGCAGCGGCATATCCAGGATGCGCGGCGCCAATCGAGGCGACATCATTGCTTTTGCCGGGCACGACGGCCAACCCCGCAGTTTTACCATCAGAAACATCTTTGACAGCGAATCGCAGCTGGTGACAAGCGACCTGATACTGCTCTCGGAAAAGGATTACCGCGACTTCTCCGGCATACCGGAAGACCAGTCCACCGATCTGGCTCTGCAGGTGCGCAATCCACGGGAGTATGCCACCATTGCCGAAAAGATCAGCCGGATGTATCCTGACAGCCGCCCCATCGTGCGTACCGAGATCCAGCGCACCTATGACGCGCTCTTCGGCTGGCGCTCCGGGCTGATGATCGTCATCTTCGCTGCAGTGGCCCTGGCCTTTGTCATTTTTGCCTGGGACAAGGCCACCGGCCTTTCAGCCGAAGAACAGAAGGAAATCGGTATCCTCAAGGCTGTCGGCTGGGAAACCTCCGATATCATGCTGATGAAATTCTGGGAGGGGAGCATCATCTCGCTGACCGCTTTCCTGCTGGGGACCATTCTTGCCTACGCCCATGTTTTTTTCACCTCGGCCGCCCTGTTCGCGCCGGTAATCAAAGGATGGTCGACTCTCTATCCCACCTTCCGCCTGACCCCGTTTATCGACTTCGGCCAGGTGGCAACGCTTTTCTTCCTGACCGTCGTTCCCTACACCGTCACCACCATTATCCCCTCGTGGCGGGCGGCTACCATCGACCCCGATACGGTCATGCGTTGAGAAAGCCCTTATGATATCAGCACGCAACATCAGCAAGGTGTTCAATGCCGGCCGTCCGAACGAGTTCACCGCCCTGCACGGGGTGTCCCTGGATGTGCAGCTGCATGAAACGACTGTCCTCAAGGGTCCGAGCGGGTCGGGCAAAACCACGCTGCTCAGCCTGATAGGGTGCATGGCCCGCCCCACCACCGGCCGTATTTTCCTCAACGAGCGGGAGATCACCAGCCTGCCGGAGCGCTTCCTGACCGAAGTACGGCGCTCCACCTTCGGGTTCATCTTCCAGCAGTTCAACCTGATCAAGGGGATTTCTGCCCTGGAAAATGTCATGGCTCCAGCCTACCCCACCGGGGAAAAGTTTTCCCTGCTGCGGAGGCGGGCGATGGAGACCCTGGAGATGTTCGATCTCGGTAAACGGGCCGACGCCAGGATTGAATGGCTGTCAGGCGGCGAGGCCCAGCGGGTGGCCATTGCCCGGGCGCTGATACACAATCCCGCCATCATCATCGCCGATGAACCGACCACCCACCTCGACACCAGGCTATCACACGAATTCATGGACATCATGGGCGATCTCAAGGCAAGGGGGACAACCATTATCCTGGCCAGCCACGATCCGCTCGTCTACGGCTCTGACCTGGTTGACCGGGTGGTGGAGATGCGCGACGGTCAGGTCGTCGATGGGGAATCAGCACTATGATCCTCGACCCGGGCATCCTGGCGCTGCTCGTCTCATCCCTGCTGATCAGCCTGATGTCCCTCTACGCCTCCGGCTGGAGCATCCGGATTTTGCGCCGGTGGGACCTCGCCAGCGGCAGCGAACTTCAGCTGGCACTGGAGCGCCGGACCTACCTGATTTCCACCATCGTCAGCTATTTCCTGGCCTTCCAACTGGTCTCGCTGTTTCTCTTCATCCAGACCGCCGACAGCATCTCCCACCTGTTCGTGGGGGCCATGTGCGCCGTCGGAACCCTGACGGTCAGCAGTTTCGGCTATCCGACACTGCTGCTCAAGATAGTCACCTTCATCCTGGCCGGCCTGTGGCTGATACTCAATCACGCCGACAACCAGGGGTACGATTATCCGCTTATCAAGGCCAAGTACCTGCTGCTGCTGATCATGGCCCCCTTTATCCTGGCTGAAACAGTGGTGCAGGGCGCTTACTTTCTTGGTCTCAGGCCGGACATAATTACTTCGTGCTGTGGCAGCCTTTTCAGCCAAAACTCACACAAAATTACCTCAGAAATCCTTGCGGCACCAAGTGCCCCGATGGAAATCGTCTTCTACTCCAGCATGTTCATTACTTTTGCAGCAGGAGCAAGACTTTTCGTGCAGGGGAAGGGTGGTTATTTCTTCGCCAGCATGAGCGGAATCGCATTTCTCACATCGATCGTCTCTGTTATCTCTTTCATATCCCTCTACTTCTACGAAATGCCCTCCCATCACTGCCCGTTCTGCATTCTGCAGAAAGAGTATGGTTATGCAGGATACCCACTGTACATTCTCATGCTTTCGGGCACGGTCACCGGACTTGGGGTCGGACTGTTACAACAGTTCAGCAAGGAGAAAAGCCTTGCGGAGACCATACCTGCACTACAACGGAAGCTTGCTGCCGTATCGCTTACCGCATTCTTCCTTTTCACGGTGATTGTTACCTGCCAGATTCTTTTTTCCAACTTCAAACTGGAAGGGTATTAGCTCTTCCAACTCCCCATGCACCTGAAAGTAGTAGCTATGGCTACCAGGTTAACTGTAGGAGATACAGCTGAACACCGCCATTCCCCAGCCGGGTGCGGCGGCGTTGAAATGCACCCTTGCTCAGTTGAATAGGCTTTGAATTTAGGTATACTTAACGCTGATTTTGCGTGGCTTTTTTTCGCTTGAAGGAGGGCACCATGGATAAGGGGATGCTGACAAAGTTTGGCATAGGGGGATTGTTTTCAATTTTGATGCTATTTGCAATCGTTTCGCAGAGATGCTGCGAGAATTATTGAGCATACATAATGACCTCTCACTTTACTGGAAAGGAGAAATAACATGAGACGAAAGCGCCAATTTTATTCAACTGCCATAGCCCTTGTCTTCACCATGATTATAGCCTCTTCTGCCTGTGCCCAGTTGGCACAGGGCGATGACAGTTCCATACCGTACAGGAGCATCATGCCGGATGTGGAATCTACCATAGAAAGGACTGCAGTCATCGCCTTGCGACACATCTCCCAGGCACGAGCCGATATTCATCGCGAGGCATGGGCAAGTGCCAGGCGTGATGTGGCTGAGTCCGCAAGGCTGCTGGAGAGTATCAGGGATGATCTTTCCACGTCAACTGTCAAGAATCACATCGACATTGCCCGTAAGCATCTTGAATTTGAACCAGCACAGCGGATATTGCAGGACCTTCCCCCGATATATTCCTCCCTGGATATGATATCCATCTATCTCCCGACCGATAAGGCAAAGATGCATATCGACCGGGCAAAAGCCTATCTTGAAAAAGACGATAAACGGGAAGCCGATAGGGAGTTAGCTCTGGCAGATAGATCACTGATCATAATCGAAGTGGAACTGCCGTTGCTCAGGTTGCAGCAGGACGTGACCAAGGCGCAGAAATATCTAAGCGCGAAGGAGGCCAGAAAGGCTGATGAAGCCCTGCAAGTCGCCGAGCATAGGGCTCTGTCTCTCTACACCGGCTTGTACTCACCCCTTTTTCAGGCAAACAGGAATAGTTGGCTGGCTTTCCGCAATTATTCCACTGAGGGACGGACCGATACGGGGAGATACCTTAAACAGGCCAGGGGGTATTTGGGGAAGGCGGAATCCGGTGGGAGCGCGAAGGTGAAAGAAGAGGTCGGTAAACTTTCGCAGGAAGTTGCAGAACTGGAGAAAAAACTGGCCGGCGAAGGAAAGGTTGCAGAATCGGAGCTGAAGTCAGTCTGGGAAAAGAGCAAGGCTCTTTCCGAGCGGTCTGCGGCTTACCTTGCTGCCGTTATACCGGAAGAGGAAACCACGCTTAAAGGTGAAAACAACCTTATCGAGGCTAAGCTGCACGTAGAATATGCCGAAACATACCAGGTCACGACTGCGGAGCCGGCTAAGGCCGTCAAAGAACTTGACATAGCCGCAGCCTACCTGAAGAAGGCAAAGCAGAACAAGATGGCAGTCAAAAAATCGCTCGAGAAAATGGATGCGGCTGAAAGGGCTATCCAGGCGCTCAAGTCTAGCCCTGAAAAAAATGATAGTGCCGTTCAGGAACGGTATGAGTCCCTTAAAGATGTGTTAAGCACCTTGATCCAGGAGTTGTAACGCGGAGATTCATATGGAAAGCACACCAAGGGGACTTGCCATGCGACTCGTCCGGTGTCTCGTGCCACTTTTATTTCTTGGAGGGTGCGCGATCTACCCGATCAGCCATGACGCCGCCGAACCTGTTGCCCGGGGTGCCTTGTTCGAGTACCCCTATTTCAATGACCAGGTCACGGGGGTAACCGTCTCGCAGGAGGGAAGGGTCTTTGTCAATTTTCCCCGTTGGGACAAAGACCCGCTCAACTCTGTGACTGAGGTGCTGACGGACGGTTCTCTGCGCCCCTACCCCGACAATGATTGGAACCGGTGGGGGCGGGACGAGGCAAACCATCCCGAAGCCCACTTTATCTGTGTGCAGAGCGTAGTGGTTGATGACAACGATTTCCTCTGGGTTCTCGATCCCGCATCGCCAGAGTTCAAGGGGGTGGTGCCGGGTGGAGCGAAACTGGTCAAGATCAATCTGGCTACCGGCATTGTTGAGAGAGTCATTCCATTTGATGATAGTATTGCCCCCCGTAACAGTTACCTTAATGACGTCCGCTTCGATCCGTCAGCAGATCTTGCCTACATCACCGATTCAGGCGCAGGCGCCATCGTCGTGGTCGATCTGGCGACTGGCAAGAGCCGGAGGCTGCTTGCTGTCCATCCATCCACCAAAGCCGAGCCAGGCTATGTTCCGGTAATCGGTGGCAAGGAGCTGCGCGATGAGAAAGGCCGGGTGCCGCAGATCCACGCCGACGGCATTGCGATCGACGCGGCGGGAGAGTACCTCTATTACCACGCTTTGACCGGCCGAACCCTCTATCGCATCAAAACTTCCGCACTGAAGGACCCCAATCTCTCTGAGAAGCAACTGGCTGTGCATGTGGAAAGGGTGGCAGAAACGGGGGCGGTAGACGGCATGCTGATGGACGCCGACGGCAACCTCTATCTCACTGCTTTGGAAGAAAACGCCATCAAACGCTATCGGCCAGATAGCGGCACACTGGACACGATCGTCCAGAGTGACCATATCCAATGGCCAGACAGCATGGGCATTTCACCGGATGATTACCTCTACTTTACCGCTTCCCAGATACATCGGATGCCCCGGTTCAATTATGGGAGAGATGAACGGATTCTCCCTTATAAACTCTTTAAAATCTGGCTGGCTCCCTTCTGAGGGAAGTAAAACAACCGTAACAAGGGACAGTCTGCTCCAGTACACTGGTGACGAGGCGACCATGTCATCGCGACGATATCTCTACATCGCTGCCACAACTGTAGGGCTGTCCCTGCTGTTTCTCCCCGGAAGGTGTTGTGGGGCGGAACGACAAATTGACCCGTCTGGTGGTGAGCTCGTTGCTTCCGTGCTCAAGGCTTACGGAGGCGCAGAGGCTGTCAGAAAAATCATATCGGTCACGGCCAAGGGTCAAATAACGGAATTCCTCAATGGGAAAGAGGGTAACTATACCCGCTACTTTGAACGGTCCGGCAAACTGCGCATCGAAGTAATGCCGGAGCAGGGGGGCGAAATACGGATTCTCAATGGAAATCATGGTTGGCATGTGGGGAGCGAAGGATTAACCCCGGTCTCCCCCCTTGTGCTCCAGTCCATGATCTACCAGTATAGTTATCTTGACCTGCCGATGGGGCTCGTGGACGGATCGTTCAAGGTGAAATATGGCGGGAAACAGAGGCACAACGGGCGCGATACGTATCTGCTGCTGATTGAACTGAAAAATGCGCCCCGGTTGAGTCTCCTTATTGACATGAAAACACGTCTGATTGTAAGAGTTTCTGCCAACTTTGCCATGGGAATGATGGGGGCTGGTGAACTGTCCACCGAATACAGCGATTTCCATGCAATCGATGGGGTTCTCTTCCCCTACCGACTGATCAATTTTGCCGGCGATATGAAACTATCGGAAATCGTTCTGGGCGAAATCACGATTAACCGGAAGATTTCTTCGGAATTGTTCGCTCCGGAGTGAGGGGAGTTTGTTGCCTTCGCTACCTGTAGACAATTAGCGGAGAAAAGGGAAGGACATTGTTAGTCGTGCTGTCTTCTATCTCCCGACAAGCCGGAACGCTACTGCGCCGACCGCAGCCCATGTGAGGCATGCGATTGTGGCTATACCGCAGACTATGGCAATCAGATGGTGAAGCGGTGTCACTTGCCTCTTCTCACTGTATCCCAGCAGCATCCCAAGCAATATCCCGCTGATTATTCCGCCTCCATGAGCCCAATTGTTGATTCCCGGCACAATGAAGCCGAACAGGAAGAGGCTTATGACCCATCCCCAAACCTCGCGAAAGACCATGGCACCGTATGTCCCCCCCCTGCTCTTGCCATAGTAAAGAAGAGAACCGATCAAGGCGCATACAGCCGCGGAGGCGCCAATTGTAAAAGGTATGCCTGCCAGGTAGGAGAGGACATATCCTCCTACGCCGCCGATTGTATAAATGGTGAACGCCCTGCTGTCGCCGTATTCCCGGCTAACCCACGGCGCAATCTGGCGAAAGGCCATGAGGTTGAAGAAGATGTGCAAAATTCCGCCGTGCAGGTAGTTCGCACTGAGTAATGACCAGTATCGGCCATACTCGTCGACAGGTATGGTTCCTGATGCTCCAAGCAGAAGCAGGCTGGTCTGTCCAGGGGCAAGAAAGCCGAGCGGATTGAGGCTGAAGGAATGATTTCTCGTCAGGACAAGTGACATCACATAGAAGATTATGTTGACGGTGATGATCGAATGCACCAGCCAGTCATCGCGCAACGAACCACGGCTCCAGCCCATTGCCTTCCACCAGGGGTTGGTGCGGGAGGTCCCGCACCATGAACAGACGGTCTCGTCGCTGCCGATAAGCCGCCCGCAGCGTGGGCAGAGCAGGGCTCTACTTGCCATTGATATTACCCTTTCTCTGTAAAATAGGATCGGTGATCCCGCGTGACGCGGGAGGATTCTTAATTGTTATAAAGGTGAAACAAAGGTGCCGAAATGGGGAACATCCTCGTCCACCCGGAAAGGTGGAACAGGTTCAGCCAGCAAGTAAACATAACTGAAATGAATCCGTTCCGCCCTTGTGCCAGGGGAAAGACGGAACTCAAGGTGGAACGGTACTGATGTGTCCGGGGGTAGATAGTCGGGGAAGTCGGCATATGTTTCCCTGACGACAACCCTGCCTTGGTCGTTCAGGAGCCTGCCGGTTAACTCCAGGTCCTGAAGGTAATAAGAGCGAACATTGTGGACCGTCCCGTTTATGCTTATGCCACCAGCGTTTCGTTCAGCCTGCCATTTAATGTCAAGATCGTGGTAGCGAAAATAATGAGCAGAGAAAGGAGGGTTGTTGTCGATTTCCTTGTGGGGTATAGCACAACCGGCACAGGAAAGGAGCAGCAGTAAGATTACCGCCAACTGTCTTGTCATGGCTTTGCCTCTCAGTGTGAAAAATCCTTTTTTTATAGTGTATCACAAAGTTCGGGACCTCGATTAACATGCGGCATTACCGTGTGTGCAACCACTTTTTGGCTGACAAGCTACTTCAGGAGCCAGAGGAAATAATTTTAGGCAAAGGTACAACACATCTATTGACAGCCATGCTTTTGAATGCCATATTGTGCATATACACATTACAAATGGAGGTACACAATGAAAGTCTGTTTTCCGGTTCTGGAGAATCAAGGGTTGGAGAGCCAGGTATATGGGCATTTTGGCTCTGCGCCAGGGTTTGTCGTGGTGGACATTACCACCAGCGAGGTAACAGCGATAAACAACAGCGACCGGATTCATCAGCACGGAGCCTGCAATCCGGTGGCAGGTCTCGACGGCCAGCAGGTGGATGCAATCGTGGTCGGCGGCATTGGCGGCGGCGCGCTTCACAAGCTGAACGCTGCCGGAATGCGGGTATTTCAGGCACAGGAAGGGACCATTGCTGACAACATTGCGCTCTTCAAGACAAATGGTCTGCCGGAATACATGCCGGGCCATACCTGCGGCGGCCACGGTCACAGCCATGGTTGCTCCCACTAGCCATGCCGCGTCCACGTAAACCGAGAAACTGCACCTGTCCCCATCGGGCCGGCTATGAAGCGGTCTTCAAGCCGGCCGGGACCCCGCTCGTGGAGATGGAGATCATTCACCTTGCCCACGATGAACTGGAGGCCCTGCATCTGTGTGATGGAGAGGGGAAAACCCAGGAAGAAGCTGGTGCCTGCATGGGAGTTTCGCGCGGCACGGTCCAGCGTCTTCTGTCCAGCGCCCGGTGCAAAGTGGCCCAAGCCCTTGTGGGGCAGAAGGCGTTGGCGATTTCCGGCGCCATGACGGGAAACATCGCCTCAGAAAAAAGCGCTGCAGATGATCTGCCTGTTTGTACGAAAGGAATCTCCCCATGAGTGGGTTGTATTCTGCAAAAGTTCTGGATCATGTCCACAATCCGCGCAATGTCGGATCCCTTGACGACGCCAACGTGGTGGTGCAGGCGGGCGACCCAGGCTGTGGCGATGCCCTCGTCTTTTTTATCAAGATCGAGAATGACATCATCCATGACATCAAATTTCTCATCAAGGGATGCGGCGCGGCCATAGCAACGTCATCTGTGGCAACAGAACTGGTTATGGGGATGCCCCTTGACGAAGTTCTTGCTCTCAACGACCAGGTAATTGCCGCTGCCCTGGACGGACTGCCGGAAGAAAAGATGCACTGCTCGAACATGGCAGCTTCCGCCCTTCATGCAGCCGTGGCACAGTACCAATCGACTGTTGCTGGTGATGCTCAACCCATTGTTTGACGAGCAGCTTTTGCCCACAACTATTTAGTGTCACATCCGGAGTTTCCGGATGTGACACTATTTAAAAAGGCGAACAATGAAAAAAATAGGAATCATTATCTGTGCCCGTTACCAGGATTGCGGTGGCGGCACCCACCCCATCCCGCTAAAATACCTGAAAACCCTTGACAAACTCTCCTTCTGGGATGAAGCGGACATGAAAGAGCTTGCGGGTTCACTTATGACTGAGCATCGCGATGTAATGGAGTCGTACGATTGAGAAAACACGGCATGGGAGGAAACAGCGCATGGACCTCTTTGGTAAGCTCAGATCTACCGCGCTCCAGCAAAACATGTCGGGAGAATTTCCTTCATGGCTCCTGACTGAGGTTATGGCAATTGCTGATGATCCTGAAAGATATGCAGACAAGGCGCATGTAGTTGCGGAGCTTATCACCCAGATCAGCAATTACGATCCATATGCCGGAGCAGGGTGCTTTGACACCTCCGTTGGAGCTGAAACGATTCGTTCAACAATTCGCCAACTGGTAGCCTGACGACATAACTGTTGTGGGGAGGTGCAGAAATGGCCTGTGAATTATTGGCATGTTGCCAGTTCTTTAACGACAACATGAAAAACTTGCCCAAGACTGCAGAGTACATAAAGGAGAAGCTCTGTTTCGCTGACTTTGCATCCTGCATCAGATTCAGAATTTATAAGGAGTTCGATGGCGTGAACATTCCGCCTGGTCTTGATCCATTGGATGTTGAGGAAGTAGAAAAGGTCATAGCATGCCTTCGAAAGAAGCAGGAGTCTGAAGGTAAAGCATCGTGAGCATCAGACAGAAGTTACATAACAAATTATGATAAATAAAAGCCCGCTTCATGCGGGCTTCTGCACATGCACCTTTACGCGTTTCTCGTATCAATGCAATGCCGGTCAGTATTCCTTGAGATTGCCGAACTCGCCCCAAGCCAGGTACGTGCGGGGAGATTCGACGAATTCGTAGATATTTTCCATGACTTCCAGATGGTGTCTCTCTTCCTCGGCGAGCCGTTTCAGAATCCTGGCTGCGGCCGCGTTCTGCTCTTTCCCAGCCAGTTCTTCATAGAGCCGGATGCTCTCCTCCTCCGCCTTTATGGCTTGGCCGTATCCATCTTTGTCTTCCGCCAGGACCGTTTCAGGAGCAGCATCACCGACGATCTTCCCTATCTGTTTCTTTGCCTCGTTAAGCACGACCGACTCTGCCATCGCGGGGTCGGTACCGGCTTTCAGAGCCGCCAGGTGCTTGTGGTGCTCCCGCTCGGACTCTGCCAGCAGGCTGAAGACGGACTTCAGTTCTCCGGTGCCTGCCGCTGCTGCAAGTTTTTCATAGAATACCCTGCTTTCCTCTTCTTTTTCCATTGCGAAATCAAACACGTTCATTCTTGCCACCACCTTTCAACGCCGACACCCCAAAGCACCTCGCCGGCATTTTCAACTATCTGTTTTTTTATTCTCTGCTTCATGATTACATTATACCACCAATTCTCTCCACGGGAATCACTGCAACACCTCTGACTTGCCGGCGCCACGGGAAGGTGTACACTATCCCTTGCTATCCCACCGCAGTTGGGTTCATCTCATTCCGAGGAGAAATTATTCATGCCACGACCGTTCATACTGCTGCTGTCCATCCTGATTTGCGCTGACGTTGCCGGAGCAGCTGACCTCGCGCCGCCGAGCACCATTACCGCCGTAACTGTCTACCCTGACCGGACCGCAGTCACCCGCACCGCTCAGCTCACCCTCCCGGCCGGCCCCCAGACGGTGGTGTTCGACCCGCTCCCGGCCACCCTTACCCCTACTTCTCTCAGGGTAAGTGGCAAGGGCGCAGCAACGGTCAGGATTCTCGGAGTTGAACTGGCGGACCGGTTCAGCGAAACCTCGGCCCTGCCCGAAATGAACGAACTCCAGGCGGCAATCGACACCCAGCAGTGGGAACTGCGTCAGACCGGCGACAGGATGGAGGTGCTGGCCAGTCAGGAGAAGTTCCTCTCCTCCATCGAGTCGTCATCGGCGGGATCGGCATCACGGGAAGTTGCTGCCGGCAAGCCGGACGTCGCCGCATGGGAACGGACGCTGAACTTTGTCGGCACCCGACTGACGGAGGTCAAGGCAAAGCGGCTGGAGCAGCAGAAACGAAAAAAGGCGCAGGAGGATCGGCTGGAAACGCTTCGCAAGCGATTGGAAGCCATGCAGCAGCTGAAGCCGCTGGAGGGAAAGCGGGCCAGCGTACTGCTCGACGTGGTCAAGGGTGGTGAATTCGGACTGGAACTCGGATACACCGTCATGCAGACGACGTGGACTCCCCTCTACACCATTCGGGCCCTCCCCGAATCGGGGGAGGCTGAGTTCGACCTGGCAGCGGACATACGCCAGCAGAGCGGCGAGAACTGGTCGAACATTGCGGCACGCCTCTCCACCGCCTCACCGGCAGCCGGCACCGCACCCCCGGAACTCCGTCCCTGGTGGCTCGATATCTACGAGCCTCGCCCCCGTTTCAAGGCATTGCGGGAAGCCCCCATGGAAACAGCAGTGGCGGCAGCACCCCGTAAGGCTGAAATGGCGGAAGACAGGGAAGCTGAACAGGCAACAGCGGGGATTGTCGACAGCGGACTCCAGGTGAGTTTCGCCCTGCAGCGCCCCGTAACCATCCCGAGCGACGGCGTTGCGCACCGCTTCTCTCTCGACCACCAGCGAATAACGGCCCGGTTCAGCTACCTTGCGGTGCCGAAACTACGGGAAAGCGCTTTCCTCCACGCCACACTTACCAATTCCCTCCCCTATCCCCTTCTCCCCGGCAGCGCCAGCCTGTTCATCGGCCCCGAATTCGTCGGTTCTGGCAGGGTTCCACACGTTCCCATGGGTGAAGAAGTCAGACTCGGCTTCGGGGAGGACCGGCAGATCGTGGTTAAGCACGAACAGCTGAAGCGTGAAAAAAGCGCTCCCGGCCTGTTCGACAAAACCCTGCGCCTCAGACTCTCCTATCGTACCACCGTCCAGAACCTGAAGCATGTGCCGGTTGACCTTGAACTGCGCGACCAGCTGCCGGTCAGCCAGAACAACCAGGTGGAAGTGAAGGACGTGGAGATTTCGCCCCCCCCTGCAAAGCGTGACGAACAGGGGCTTCTCACCTGGCAGCTCACCCTGCAGCCGAGGGAAAAGAAGGAAATTCTCCTCAGCTTCACGGTGGAGTACCCGGAAGGGACCATCGTCAGCGGTCTGTGAATCAAGCATCAAGGTCGAGACAATTGATGAGAATTTTACCGTCGGAAGGTTGACGCACCCCACACCGTTCGATACATTTACGAATACTAATTCGAGCTAATCACATCATCTGGAGGAATCAATGAACAGCTTGCACCCGTTACGCACTCTGGCCTGCACAGCCCTTATTCTGGTACTGTGTGCCGGATCAGCGCTTGCCGCATCCAGGGTATTCGACGTGGACCGGGAGTTCTATCCCTACTACCCGTCCCTCATCAAATGGAACAAGTCCTCCGTCCCCTTCAATGAGCCGAAGAAGTGTGGCGGGTGCCACTCCAAGCAGTACAAGGAGTGGAATGGCTCGGTCCACAGCCTCGCCTTCAAGGACCCGATCTACCAGGGAGAACTTAACAAGGGGGTCAAGGCGGTGGGACATGACATTGCCCGCCAGTGCGAGGGGTGTCACTCCCCGGCCGGCGTAGTTACCGGTGAAATCAAGGGTCCAGGCAATGGGGGTCTTTCCGACATGGCCCTGGCCGGGGTGTCCTGCGACATCTGCCACTCAATCAGCGGCACAACCCACTGGCAGACACCTTCCCACGAACCGGAGAACGGCTCTTTCATCCTGACCCCCGGGGTAGAGACGACGGAGGGGCAGACCCTGATCAAACGTGGGCCCTTCAAGCCATCCGATAACTGCGGCGCAGGATTCCACAAGTGCGAAGAGTCATCACTCCATCTCCAGGCAGACCTCTGCGCCGGCTGCCACCAGGTATATCACTATGACAACCATTTCCCCATCGAGGCCACCTATCTGGAGTGGAAGCACGGCCCCTATGCCCAGAAGGAGATCCTCTGCCAAGACTGCCATATGGTGGAGACGGAGACCTTCAGGAAATCAGCGGATGAATTCAGGAAGCCGGAGCGCGGGGAATACCGGCACTACTTCAACGGCGCCAACTTCCTCCTCTCCTACCTGGCAGCCGGAGCGGCAAAAAAAGGAGGAGACGAGAAGCTGGCCAAGAGCCTCATGCAGCAGTATGACATGGCGGTTGAGCGCCTGAAGTCTGCGGCCGATCTGGAAATATCCCCTATCTACCGCGACGGCAGGCTTGCGGAGGTAAAGGTACGCGTGAAGAACATCCGGGCCGGCCACAACCTCCCCACCTCCCTCACCAACGTCCGACAGATGTGGCTTGAGATAACGGCGAAGGACGAAACGGGTAAGGTCGTCATGACAAGCGGCTCCCTTACCCCCGAGGGCGCACTCCCCGAGGACGCCCGCAACTTCCACTCCGACGGGATGGGGAACGATTTTCATTTTGCCATCGATCCCTGGAAAGTTACCGCATTCTCCCGCCACGAAACCATTCCACCCCGGGGGTTCAAGGATGTCCATTACGGCTTCCCCGCCAATGGCGCGAAGACCGTCACGGTCGAGGCGAAGCTCCGATTCCGCCAGGCAGACCAGAAGGTGGCCGAGGCACTCCTGGGAGCCGTACCGAAGGACATCGACCTGAAGGCAATTTACGGTCTGGAAAAGGTGCCGACTCTGCCGGTGGTGGACATGGTGGTCAAGCAGGCTAATTTTGACACTTCGCAGTAGTGCCACTCGCTACATGCCGTTCACGAAAGCCCCGGCAGATTGCCGGGGCTTTTTTTTGCGCATGGGTCGGTCGATACCGTCACCTTACCGACCAGAGCCCTTTCAGTTTGACATCGCCCTCCGTTTTCTCTATAACGACGACAGTACTCTGTAATGCCAGGGAGGTGACCATGCAGCGGGCATTGCTGATCATCGATGTACAGAATGAGTATTTCACCGGCAAACTGCCGGTCACCCACCCCGCCGGGAGCTTGCCCAACATCCTGCAGGCGATGGATGCCGCCACCAGCCGTAACATTCCGGTAGTAGTGATCCAGCATGCCTCTCCCCAGACCGATGCGATGGTATTCAGGAAGGGAACTCCCGCATGGGAACTCCATCCCGACGTTTCGGAGCGCCACCACGATCTCCTCATCGGCAAGGAGTTGCCGGGAAGCTTTACCGGCACATCCCTGGAGACATGGCTGCGCAAGCGGCGAATCGACACTTTGGCCATAGCTGGCTACATGACTCAGATGTGCTGCGACACCACCGCCCGCCAGGCGTACCACCTCGGTTTCGGCGTGGAGTTCCTGTCCGATGCCACCGGCACCCTCGCCATCAGCAACGCCGCCGGAGCGGTGACGGCAGAGG
Source organism: Geobacter sp. (assembly GCA_003574885.1). GTDB lineage: Bacteria > Desulfobacterota > Desulfuromonadia > Geobacterales > Geobacteraceae > Geomobilimonas. The sequence continues at coordinate 869,666 of PJFC01000001.1, read as the reverse complement.
AACTCCACCGTGCAATCCTGGTGACCCAGCAGATGCGCTTCAGCAAAGTATTAACCACCGCTGACTGGCTACAGGCCATCGGCTGGACAACATGATCGGAGCTTACATGAAACGTTACCGCACACCCTTGATACTTCTTGCCGCGCTGGCTCTTCTCGCCGTTACCAACCCGAGCTTCGACCGTCACAAGGAAAAGATCGCCAAACAGGCCCGGGAAGAAAGCGGCATCATCTCTGCCGCCGTCGGCGCTCTGAGAAACGAACTCGGCTTCCTCCGTTACCGGAACTACCTGATCTGTTCCGTCACCGTCGCTAAAGTCGGACAACCGCACTTGGTTTCCATCGGCGCGCTCGGAATGGTCATGGTCGTATCGGCTGATTGACATGCAGCCGGGCATGCAAATCGGCCTGACATGATCACAATTTTTTCATTCCTCCCTTGACTAACCGCCCAAACCGCGGCCTACTTAGTAATAAGAGTTCGTCGCTGCCGGCAACACGCGGCAATTCCGCGTCGACGTCAAAGGAGGCTGACAATGTCCGAAAAACTGCTTGTTCCATCCATCGAGAAACGTCTGGCAAGCCTGCTGGAGGTCAGCCGCAGAAATTTGAAGGGGCCCTGGCTTGGGGACAAGATCCGGCCGACCATCACCATCTCCCGCGAGTTCGGCTGCGAAGGCTTCCCCATGACCGAGAAACTCCAGGAACTCATCGAGAAACAGACCGGTGACAGCTGGACTATCATGGACAAAGCCCTGCTGGAAGAAGTGGCAAAACACCACAACCTCTCGGAAGAACTCCTGCACAACCTGGGTGAAAAAAACCGCTTCATTGACGACATGGTCTCCACCTTCTCATCCCGCTGGAAAAGCGACAAGGACTACTACCGGCTTCTCTGCAAGCAGATCGTTGCCCTGAGCGAGAAGGGGAACGTCATCATCATCGGCCGTGGCGCCTCGATCCTCACCCAGGACAAACCCCACTGTTACCACTTCCGCATGATCGCACCCCAGGAATTCAAGCTGAAGTCGATCACAAAGCGACTCGGCATCGACGAAGACGAAGCGGAAAAGCTCATCAAGAAAAAACAACGGCAAAGAGAAGAGTTCATCAAGGATTTCCTCAACCGGGACGTAGCGGACCCGACCCTCTACCACCTTGTCTTCAACAACGCCAAGAACCCGGCAAACACCATAGCGGAGACTATTGCCTACTACGTGTCGATGCGCCTCAAGCGGTAATTCGCCATTCTGGTTATCTACTACTCTCCAGCAAGGTGCTTCATTTCTAAGATATCCCCTCCCCCTCACCCCCACCCACCAGGGGAGGGGGGATTAACTTGAGCAAAGTAGATAACCAGGTTCGCCATTATGAATATCAATTACGCGGCATTTTCAGGAGCGGTAGAGCAGGCACTTGAGGCTGCCGGGGATGCCGCCGGTTTGCGTACCATGCTCGACACTGCTGTCCATCTCACCGAACAGGCACTCGACAACGGGAGCAGCCGGAAGCAGGCGGCGCTCATCGCCTGCCACGCCGGTTGCTCCGCCTGCTGCAACCTCAACGTGGCGGTTCTCCTCCCCGAAGCTATCACCATCGCCGCCTTTCTCAGTGGAGTGGAGGATCAGCCGGCCTTTGTCCCCCTGATGACAAAGATAGAGAAGTACGCCAGATATCTCTACGGGGTGGACAACGAAGAGCGAATTCGCCTCCGTATCCCCTGCGCTTTTCTCGACCACCGCGGCTGGTGCCTTATCCACCCCATACGCCCCATCATGTGCCGCAGCATCGGCGCAACCGACCCTGACCAGTGCCGGAAATCCCTCGAAATAACCTGTCTGGATAACGAAGAACCGGTCATGCTCAACCTGACGCAAAAGTCCCTCTACGACGAAGCGTTCATTCAGGTTGCAGCAGCCCTTGACCGGCAGGGGCTTGACTCCCGCAGCATGGAGCTCCACACCGCTGTCCAGGCGTTCAGGGAATGCCCGGAACGGGTTGGTGAGTTCTTCAACGGGAAGCGCATACAGCTCTGACACCACCCCATCCCATCTCAACAATTATTCTGGAGAAAGGCCCGATGAGGCTGATCCCCCAAAGAGAGGCAATCATGGCAAAGACAAGCACGCTTAAACTGTTGCTCATCATGGGCTTCAGCATGGTCATCTCCGCCTGTGCGACAGCGACGACCCATGTCCCGCCGGCCAGACCGTCGAAAATTGCGGTGGTGCTGGGAGCTGGTGCTGCAAAGGGTTTTGCCCACGTTGGAGTTCTGAAGGTTCTCGAAGCACAGAAGGTCCCGATCCACATGATCGTCGGCACCAGCGCGGGGAGTTTTGTGGGAAGCCTGTACGCCTATGGATATGACGCTTACGCCTTGCAGAGGATTGCCCTGTCGCTGGAAAAGAGCGATGTCGCCGAGCTGATCATACCTGACAACGGCTTCCTCAAGGGGGACCGGCTGCGAAACTTCATTAACGCCAAAGTGAACGGCACGCCTCTTGAAAAACTGAAGATCCCCTTTCACGCCGTCGCCACCAATATCAAGACTGGTGGGCAGATCGTGTTCAACAACGGCAACACCGGGATGGCAGTACAGGCCAGCTGTTCCGTTCCCGGCGTCTTCCAGCCGGCCAGGTTCTCCGGGACAAGCTACGTCGATGGCGGCGTCGTCAACCCGCTGGCGGTTGATGTGGCCAGGCAGTACGGCGCCGACGTGGTGATCGCCGTGGATGTTACCTCCGACATCGACTCCACCATCCCGACCGGCATCATGGAAACCATCATGAAATCCGTCGAGATCATGTACAACAAAATCTCCCGCATCCCCATCACCCAGGCCGATGTGGTCATCAAACCCAGCGTGGGGTTCGTCGGTTCGGCGGATTTCAGCCGCCGCAACGAGGCAATCATGGAGGGAGAAAGGGCGGCTATGGCGGCAATGCCGGCCATCAGCGGCATCCTTGCCAAGCTGAGGCAGGAAGGAAGGTTGCCGTGACACCAGAAGCTGTGAGGCGGGATAGTTTTAGCTGAAGTGAAAGACGAGCCCCACGACCGCCGCCCCGAGGATGACGAACATGGGGCTTACCTTGGTAAACTGGAGAATGAGCAGGCCGGCCGCGAGGAGGAAGAAATCCCGGCCGCTGACGAGGGAGGTTTTCCCAAGGTTCCAGGCCGCCGCTGCCACCAGCCCTACCACCGCCGGCAGCAGCCCGTCCAGCGTGTTCCGGATCAGCTCCATGTCGCGCATCTTCTCGTAGCGACTGGAGATGGCAAGCATGAGGACCGTGCAGGGAAGGAATATGAAAACCGTCCCGACGAGTGCGCCGAGAAGCCCTGCCACCTTGAAACCGGTAAAGGTTGCGAGTATGGCAAGGGGGCCGGGAGTGAGCTGGGAAAGTGCGACACCGTCGAGGAATTCCTTGAGGGTAAGCCAGTGCAACTGATCGACCATGATGCGGTGGAGAAGCGGGATCAGTACATATCCGCCGCCGAAAAAGATCATGCCAATCTTAAAAAACAGCCACGCCAGTTTGACAAGCCCACCCATCAGCGATGCTCCCGCCGGTACCAGCTTCGGCCCAGTGACCAGACAGTCGCAGCAACCAGGATGTTCAGCGCACTTACATCAAACAGGGCTGCTGCTGCAAAAGCGGCAAGAGCCATGATCCAGGCATCCTTCCCCCGCACCTTGGAACGCCCCATTCCAATCGCAGCAACAATGATGAGGGCGATGATTACCGGATTGGTTCCGTTCAGCGCCGACTGGAGTTGGGGAAGCTCGTGGAACCTGAAATAGAGCCAGGAAAGCAGGCAAACCAGGATAAACGATGGGGTGATAAAGGCTGACGCGGCGAGGATGCCACCGACGGGACCACGCAGGTAATAGCCAACGAAGGTGCAGGTATTGAGAGAAAATGGCCCGAGTATCTGGCCGAAGGCGAGACCGTGCATGAACTCGTCCATGCTGACCCACTTCTTTTCGTGGACACAGACCCGCTCAGTGAGGGAGACAATTGCCATCCCTCCGCCGAAGCCAGTGGCCCCGATTAAAAAGAATACCTTTAAAATTTCAAAAAGAGATACCCGTTGTGGCTGTTCCATGGCAGATGTATAGCAGCATCGTCACCGGCCGGCAAGAAAAAACCTGTCGCGCTGCATATACCTTCTGGAAGATTGTTGACATGACAAACATGGCAATATCCGCGTCAATTCTGCATACTGTATACAATTATGCATTTCTCATTGACTGACCCCAAAAAACATGACAAAATCTCCCCAAATGTGTACCGACTGTCAATGGTCCCCATCCGGGAAAATATCGCATCAGGAAAGCACATTTCCGTGTTGCAGTGAAATTCGATGTGCAGTATTAACCACAAGGAGGAAACGATGAAAACACCGAAACTCGTCAGGCTCGCTATCGGCCTGACCATGGCAACCGCGCTCATGGTCGGCACCGCGTTCCAGACAATGGCCGCTGAACCGGCCAAAAAAGCACCTGCCAAGGCAACAGCGCCGGCAAAAGCAGTGGCACCTGCGCCAGCGACCAAAACCGCAGCACCTGCGCCAGCAAAAGCCAAGGTACCGCTGACCAACGACGACTGCGTCAAGTGCCACACAACCCCCCCCGCCGATATCGAAGAGGCTGGAGGCTGGCATAAGAAGGTCGGTTGCACCAACTGCCATGAGGGTCACCGCCCCAGTTCGAAGAACAACATACCGCAGTGCAACCAGTGCCATGAAGGGAAACCCCACTACAACCTCAAGGGGCAGTGCGGAAACTGTCACAAAAATCCTCACAAGCCCAAATATATCACCTTCGCCAACAACGTCACCGACGCCTGCGTGACCTGTCACACCCAGCAGATCGCCCAGTTGAAGGAATTCAAGAGCAAGCACTCGGCACTCTACTGCTCCACCTGCCACAACGTCCACGGTAGAATTCCACAGTGCGTCCAGTGCCACAAACCACACGCACCAACGATGGTCCAGGCCGATTGTGCCAAGTGTCACAAGGCTCACCAGCCGAAGAATATTAAATACGCTTCCACAGTGCCGTCCAAGGATTGCGCTGCTTGTCACAAGAAGGCATACGACCTGCTCACCGCCAGTACCTCCAAGCACAAAACCCTGGCCTGCGTGTACTGTCACCAGGAGAAGCACAAAATGGTGCCCAAGTGTCAGGATTGCCACGGTGTACCGCATCCGGCCGGCATGCTGGCCAAGTTCCCGAAATGCGGCGACTGCCACAGCATTGCCCACGACCTGAATCACTGGTCAACCCAGGCACCGACAGCCAAATCGGCTGCTCCGGCCAAGCCGGCAAAGAAAAGGTAACCGGCTCATCATGAGCACGAAGGGCCTGCAGATTTCTGCAGGCCCTTTTTTTATTGCTGCTTCTCCCCTGTTTGCCAGGGGAACGCTTGTGAAATGCAGAAACACAACGATGCCCAAGAATGGCATGAACGGATTGAGTAGGAATTGCTCTTCTTTGCGTCTCGGCGCCTCTGCGTCAAAAATTGAAAGCCGTCAGATCTCACCTGTCAGACCGTTCACGTACGCCACCGCCGATTTTCGGAACTCCTCGAAATCCTCTCCCAGCCCTTCGTAGTTGCGCCGCAATTCCTCGGCCCCCGACGCCAAAAGGTTAGGTCGCCGCAGGCGGAGTGAAAGCCTTTCCAGCACCCGGGAGATGACTGCCTCGTCCCGGTAGGAGGTAAGCCAGTCGTGGGCAATCATCCGGGTTACCATCTGCTGCATGGGAAGAGGGAGAAGGGGCAGGTGGGTTTCCAAGACCGCATAAACATACCGCGCGAAGACGGGAAGAGGCAGAGGGTGATGGCACTCCCACGTGCGCGCCAGGAAGTGATCGTAAAAGACATCCACAAGCACTCCCCTGCAATGGCCATAGGCCTCGTCAATACGCAACCGGCTTCGCCGCACCGCAGGATGGTCGTGGGAGAAGCTGTCCACCCGTCGGTGGAGAACAACCCCCCGGGTGATATCCGGAGCATAGGTGGTGTCGAGACGCCCCTTGACGAAATCGCCCAGGATACTCCCGACCAGTTCCGCCGGGGTATCGGGGGAGAGATAGAGATGGAAGAGATAATTCACCGGCGGCTTTCCTCTGAATCCGTGAAGTGTAACTGCTTTGAGTCAATCCTTTCGGTCATTATACCGTCCATCACCCTCAGTCGGCTATACTTTACCCGCCGCACCAGACAGTGAAAGCCTTTCTCCATTTTTCCGGGTTGTGCTATGCTGTGGACTACCAAACACCATCAGCCTGCGCGACTGCCCTCTCCGCAAAAGGCCTCCCATGAACCGACCGACACAACAACCCGAACTCGCCGTCATCATCCCGGTCCGCAACGAAGCGGCCGGCTTGGCCGACCTGTTCCGCAGCCTGGCCGACCAGCGCTCAGTAGAGCTTGAGCTGATCCTCTGCGATGACGGCTCAACCGATGGCACGCCGGACCTGGCTCGGCAGATGGCGGTATCCGCTCCCTTTCCCGTCACCATTGTCAGAACCGGTACGGGGCGGGGCCGCCAGCTCAATACCGGCGCCTCGGTGGCGACCGCCCCCTTCTTCCTCTTCCTCCACGCCGACTCCCGCTTCGCCGACCACCTCGCTTTCCGACGGAGCCTTGACCATCTTGCCGCCAACCGATACGCCACCCCCGACGTACTCCTGGCAGGACGTTTCGCCATCCGCTTCCGGCGACAAGACACCACACCATCCCTCGCCTATTACTACTATGAAAGCAAGGCGCGCCTCGACCGGCCGGAATGCAGCCATGGCGACCAGGGGCTCCTCATGGGAAGGGAAACCTTTTCAGGTATCGGACCGTTCGACGAGACCCTTCCCTTGCTGGCCGAAACCCGCCTCGCCGATACGATCCGGCATCAGGGTAGTCTGCTCCTTCTCCCCGCCGAGATCGAAACCTCGGCCCGCCGTTTCGAGACGGAGGGACTGGCAGCACGTCAGGGACTGAATGCCATCATCATGAACTTCGCAGCCCAGGGATGGGAGCCGTTCTTCCGCGAGCTACCCTCACTTTACCAACAACAGGACAAGACGGAGAGGCTGCAACTACGACCAATCCTGAAGCAACTCGGTAAACTGATAAGCGACACCACCCCCAGCGAGCGACGAGCACTCTGGCTGGGCACCGGCCGCTACATCCGAAACAACGCATGGCAACTAGCCTTTGTCCTGGACATGCGCCGTAACTTCCGCCGCGACCTCCCTCCCGGCGCGGGAACAACCTCCTGCCTCGATATCTACGACAGACATCTGGACCGCATCTCTGACAATGCCGCCGGCTGCTGGCTGGCGGCCCTACTGGCACGGATGTGGCTCTGGTGGGGAGCACTCTGACGCAAAAACTCCAAGCATTTCCTACTTGAATGCTGTCAGGACATATCCGGCGATTTTCCGGGCGTCGGCATCGCCGATGGTTCGCCGGTCGAAGCGGGTCATCCCCTGATCGGGGTGGCGCATGACATCCACTATGTCATCGGCGGTATGAATGCCGTTGGCCGCCAGGGTGAAGCGGTCGAGGCTCTTCCGGGGATACTTGCTGTTCCCGCCTTCCGGATGGCAGCCGCTGCAATGCCGGAGAAAGAGCTCCTCCCCTGACAGCCCGCTTTCGCCCCGGTCCATCCCGCCGCTGCATGCCACCAGCCCCACCGCAAGCACCATGATGACCTCTATCCGCACCATCTCCGCTCCTCTTTCCATTGTATACGCATCATAGAGTATACACAGTTGCCCGGCCACTCGCCACTGGCCTATAGTTACAAACAGAACGTTTGTAAAGGAATCGGCATGTGCAGAAAACTCTTCGTGGCCGCTACCGGGCAGAACTGCGGCAAAACTACGGTCAGTGTCTCCCTCATGCATCTCGCCCGCCGGAAGTACGGCCGGGTAGGCTTCATGAAGGCCATCGGCCCCAAGTGCGTCACCTTCAACGGTGTACCGATGGACAAGGATGCGGTGCTCATGGCGCAGCTCTACGGGCTGGAGGAGGACTGCCGTCTCATGTCGCCGGTCGTCCTGACAAAGGGGTCCACCAAGCGCTTCATTGACGGCGAACTGGCATCTGACGCCGCAGTCGAAAAACTCCGGGAGGCGTGTCGGGAGCTGGAGGCAAAGAACGACTTTCTCATCATCGAAGGGGCGGGACACGGCGGAGTGGGGTCGGTAATCGGGCTGAACAACGCCCAGGTGGCAAAACTGCTGAATGCGCCGGTGGTAATGGTGGCGGGAGGGGGGATCGGCAACGTGATCGATTCGGTCCGGCTGAACCTGGGACTCTATGAGAGGGAAGGGGCAGCGCTGCAGATGCTGCTCGTCAACAAGCTCATCCCCGAGAAACGTGCATCATCACTGGGATACCTGCAGAAGGCCTTCGCCGGGAGCGGCATTCGGGTAGCCGGTGCCTTCGATTACTCACCAATCCTAGCCAACCCAACGCTCCAGAACCTGGCACGCCGTCTCGGCCAACCCCTCAGGGGAGACTCGACGCAACTGCACCGGATCGCCCACCATATCCAGCTGGGGGCTGCATCGTCCCAGGTGGTGATTGACGGCCTGCAGAATTCCACACTCCTCATCACCACCAGTTCCCGTGACGAACTGCTCGTCACCACCGCATCCCTCTACCACATACCCGCCTACCGCGACAAGATCGCCGGGCTGGTCATTCCGGGGCACACTGCCATTTCAGCCGTAACCCAGAAGATCCTTGACGAGAGCGGCGTCCCCTACATCCGCATCGAAGAGACTACCGCCCAGGTCTTTACCAAGCTCCTGGACCACGTTTCAAAAATAACGGCGGATGACCATGAGAAGTTGGAACTTCTCCAGTCGACCGCCGAGACCTACCTGAACTTCGCCGCCATAGACGCGCTGCTGTAATAGCTTGAAACGGGCGATCACGTGCCGCCCTACTCCTCCTCGTCGCGGCTGTCGATCAGCTCCTGGATCGCCCGGCGAGCATCATCACTGATAGTGGTGTACTCCAACCCGAAACCGACCGGCATATCCCATTTCTTGCGGGTTTTGCCACTGTTGAGCCAGGCAACCCTCCCCGTGATGCTGATCACCCCCACATCGCGGCCGGGAAGAAAAAAGGCCAGCTCCATCGTGTCGTTCTGGGTAACGGGGTAATCTGACGACAGGTAGATGCCACCGTTACTGATGTCGGCAACTGCTGCCGTACAGACTCCCTTACTATCCCTGAAGAGGGCGGGGGTCTGGAGCGGGAATCTCGCCTCCCGCCGCTCAATCTCAGGCAGGAAGGAGCGGGCCTTTTCCAGAAAGGCGCTCCGCTCAACCGGTTTGGTAAGATAATCGTCACACCCCGCCTTGTTGCAGAGCTCGATCTCCTCTTCCCGCCCCGCAGTGGTCACCATGATAACCGGGATAAAGAGGAGGTCAGGGTCCGATTTGATGGCGGTACAGCAGGCCACACCGTTCATCTTCGGCATGTGCAGGTCGAGAAAGATCAGATCCGGCCGTTCCCTCCGGACAATCTCCAGCGCCTCCTCACCGTCACCGGCAGTAAGTATTGTGACATCCGAACCGGCGAGAAAACTCTTTTCCAGTTCGATGAACAGCTTGACATCGTCTACCAGCAGAACCTTCAATGCGGCCCCTCCCCAATCTTCCACCCAAGAAATCGCTGCACATCTCTATTCGCGTTGAACCCGAACCGCCCTTATTCTAATTAATGCAAAAACCGTAGTCAATGCTTTTCCTTCTCCTCCTTTTCAGCAGGAGCGCTGAATTTCTTCATATTTTCGAGCATTTCACGCAACCGTTTGTCAACCAGATAATTGATGCTCCCCTCCGGATAACCGCCATCCGGCTGTTGTTCCCCGGCCGTAACACCGGTCAGGATCTCGATCCCCTGATCGATGGTGGACACGCTCCAGAGGTGAAACTTGCCCGCTCTTACCGCCTCAAGCACCTCGTCCTTGAGCATGAGATGGCGCAGGTTGCTTGACGGGATCATTACCCCCTGCTCTCCCGTGAGCCCCTTGGCCTTGCAGACTGCGTAGAACCCCTCGATCTTGTAGTTCACCCCGCCAATGGGTTGTACTTTCCCGAGCTGATTGACGCTGCCGGTTACAGCAATACCCTGCCGGATCGGCACGCCTGAAAGGGAAGACAGAAGTGAATAGAGCTCGGTGGATGAAGCGCTGTCCCCCTCCACCCCCTCGTAGGACTGCTCGAAGCAGATTGAGGCGGAAAAGGAGAGGGGCTTGTCGTGAGCAAACTTTCCCCCCAGGTAACCGGTAAGGATGAGTACTCCCTTGTCGTGGATCGGTCCGGAGAGCTTCACCTCACGTTCGATATTGACCATACCCCCCTTGCCGATATAGGTGCGGGCGGTTACACGGGATGGTCGGCCGAACATGTAGTCACCGATGGTGAGGACCGACAGCCCGTTGATCTGCCCTACCTCGCTTCCCTCCGTGTCGCAGAGAATTGTCCCGTCGTCGAACATTTCCTGCATCCGCTCCTCGATCCGGTTGCTCCGGTAGATCTTTTCATCGATCGCCTTTCGCACGTGCTCACGGGTCACGACGGAGTTCTGTTGCTGACCTGCCCAGTAGCTCGCCTCCCGGATCAGATCAGCAACTTCCATGAACTGGGAAGAAAGCCGCTCCTGATCCTCCACCAGCCGTGCCGAGTATTCGAGCAGCCCTGCCACCCCGCTCCGGTCGAAGTGAAGGAGATTCTCGCTCCTGCAGTGAGTGGCAACGAACAGGGCGTAATCCTTCATAATTTCGGGCGTCCGGGCAATGCGGCTGTCGAAGTCCGCCTTCACCTTGAAAAACTTCCGGTAGTCCGGCTCCATGTAGAAAAGGAGATAGTAGATCCAGGGGGAACCAATCATGATAATCTTGGTCTGGAGCGGGATTGGCTCGGGTTTCAGGGAAGCGATGGACATGAAGCGATACTGCTCAAGCACGTCCTCGATCCTGATCTCGCCGCTGCGGATGCAACGTTTCAGCGCATCCCAGGCAAACGGATTGATGAGAACCTCCCGGGCATCGACGATCAGGTAACCGCCGTTGGCCCGGTGGAGCGCCCCGGGTTTAGCCAGGGTGAAGTTGGTGGTGGCCACTCCTCCCATCTGCATGATGTGCTCGATCCGGCCGAACAGGTTATTGTAAGTGGGATTCGCCTCGAAGATCACCGGCGCCCCTTCCACCCCCTTGTTATCGACAAAGACGTTCACCTGGTAACGTTCGAAGGAAGGCTCCTGGCGCGGCAGCTTGAGACCGGGAATGGGGGATTGCTGGGGCTGCTGCTCCTTGAAATCCTCCAGGTTGAGGAGAATATCCTCCTGCACCGACTCCAGGTAGGTAATGACCTTTCCGTAGGAGGCATACTTCTCCTTGAGTGGCTCGATGTGGTGGCCGACGGCGGCCAGACCCAGGTCCCGGTCGAGCTGTGACAGGGTATCCTTGGTCGCCTTCTCGTTCTCCCGCACCTGGCGGAGTACATCGTTGAGCTTCTCGGTCAGTTCCTTCCCCGCCTCGTCGATCTTGTCCCGTTCCGCTTTCTCCAGCGCCTCGTACTCTTCCTGGGTGTAGTTGCGCCCCTCCTTCTGGGGGACCATCACCAGACCAGAGACGGTCCGTTGCAGGGAAAACCCCTTCGATTCCGCTTCCTGCTCCAAACGGCCGAACAATTCACCGTTCTTTTCCTGATACTCCTCGACGATGGCCGACTTGTTGGTCTCGTACTCCTTGCTGTCCAGGGCTTTGGGTATGACGTTGCGCATGTTCTCCAAAAGCTCTTTCATGTCCCCGGCCAGTTCGCTTCCCATGCCGGCGGAAAGAGCCAAAGCCAGGGGGAGATCAGGATTTTTGAAGTTATAGACATAGCACCAGTCCTGTGGAGGCGGCTCGGCCTTGGCCCGCTTCTTCAGCAGGTTCTTGATGGTTGAACTGCGCCCGGTCCCCGGCTCTCCCGCCAGAAAGAGGTTGAACCCGCCATCACGCATGTCGAGGCCGAAATCGATGGACTTGAGAGCCCGTTCCTGACCAATGGATCCTTCCAGTTCATTCAGGTCGGCAGTAGTGTTAAAGTCAAACTGGTTGGGATCGCATTCCCATCTCAGTTGTGCGACAGGTACCTTGAAGTTTTCGCGTGACACGGTGGCCTCCTTCATCAGATCGGGAATTGGAATAGCATGTTCCGTAGGTGCACCATGTGTGGGTGCCTTGCGTTGGGCGGCCATAGATGCCGGCCCCACAAGCTCTTTCTTATCTACCGAGACAAACTACATCTGCGATGGAATCTCTCTCTGCTGGTTTTTCCGGCATCCATTCCGCCAGAAGCGGCGCGAACAGCTTCACCACCGTTTTCCGTACCTCTGCCATAGCGACAGCCGCACCACATTCCCGCGTCAGCGACGTCACGGGACAGGCGACGATGCCGCAAGGGTTGATCAGGTCGAAAGCCGCCAGGTCGGGGGCCACATTGAGGGCAAAACCATGCATAGTGACCCAGCGGCGACACCCGACGCCGATAGAGGCGAGCTTTCCCCCATCGGTCCAGATGCCGGTCCGTCCCGGCACCCGCCGGGCGGCAACCCCGGAATCAGCGGCCACCCTGATGAGAAGCTCTTCCAGGAAGCGGAGATAGCGGTGCAGGTCGCAGCCTCGACGGTCGAGGGAGATGAGGGGGTACCCCACCAGTTGACCCGGACCATGCCAGGTGACGTCCCCTCCCCGGTTGATACGCCGGACCTCAACGGAAGGATCGAGGACGTTTGCTTCGTTCCCTCCGCTGCCAATGGTATAGACTGCCGGATGCTCCAAAAGGAGAAGCGTCTCCGGCTCGGTACTGGCGGCTATCCCGGCGACCAGCCGTTGCTGCAAGGCATACGCGGCATCGAACTCCATCAATCCAAGGTCGGTTATAACCATACCACCTTCACAAATCTCACCACAGAGGCACAGAGGAAACAAAAAGCGAATTAACGGGGATATACAGGATATTCAGGATAAAACCTGAAATTGTTTTTGGATAAATCCAAAGATTTTAATCCTGTTTATCCTGTCCATCCTTGTTAAATAAGGTTTTTCTCCGTGCCTCTGTGGCAGAATTGGTTTCCCGTTTCACACCAGCATTGTCACCGGGTTTTCCAGTATATGCTTCAACTCCGCCAGGAACTTAGCCCCATAGGCGCCATCCAGGAGTCGGTGATCTGCGGAGAGGGTTACCCGCATCCTCCGCCCTGCCGTCACCTGGCCTTCGCGCACCACCACCTCGTCCATGATTGCCCCGACCGCCAGGATAGCCCCCTGTGGTGGATGGATAACCGCCATGAACTCCTCTACCCCGTACATCCCCAGGTTGGAGATGGTGAAGGTCCCGCCGGACAATTCACGCTCACTGATCCTGCCGCTCCGTGCCCGCTCCGCCAACTCCTTGCTCCGCGCCGCAATCTCTTTCAATGACAGTCTCTGGCACCCCTGGATCACCGGCACCAGCAGGCCGTCATCCAGGCTGACAGCGATGCCGATGTTGATCCCTTCGTGGAAAATGATGCCATCGGCCGTGTAGGAGGCGTTGGCCAAGGGAAACTTTGCCAGAGCAAGGGCACAGGCCTTTACGATCAGGTCGTTAATCGAAAGGGGACTCCCTGCCTCCTTAAACTCCCGGCGCACCTCCTCCGCCTCACCCATATCAATAGCGACGGTCACCGTGAAGTGGGGGATGGTTCGCCACGCCTCGGCAACCGTCCGGGCGATGGCAGCCCGCATTCGGGAGAGGGGCTGAGCAACCCCCGCAGCCGCTATCGACGGTTCAGGTTTCGAAGCTTCTTCCTCAACCATTACCTGTTTCCCCAGGAAACCCTCCAGGTCATCCTGAAGGATGCGCCCCGCCGGCCCGCTCCCCTCTACTTCCCGCAGGTCGATCCCCTTCTCCCTCGCCAGGCGGCGCACCAAAGGTGAAGCCTTTTCCCCATCGTCGACGGACCGAGGGAGAGGCTCCGGAGAGGAAGTGACCTCGGGAGGGACTTCAATCAGCCGTTCCGGTACATCTCCTGCCGCCATAGGTTCGGCCGGCGGCAGTTCGGGTGACGGCTGCCAGTTTTCGGGGACGGCCGTGGCTTCGGACGGTGGGGCAGAGACTGTTGCGGGCTGCACGTCACCCTCTCCCACCATGCCGATCACCGTTCCCACCGGCACCATCTCCCCCGGCTTTACCCGTATCTCCGTCAATACCCCGGCAACAAAGGCCTCTAACTCCATGGTCGCCTTGTCGGTCTCCACCTCGGCGATGACATCCCCACGCTCCACCCGGTCGCCAAGGGACTTCTTCCAGGCCACGAGCCGCCCTTCGGTCATGGTATCGGAAAGCTTCGGCATGGTGATTTCGGTTGCCATTGCTAAACCTCACTTTTGAGCCAGTAGATACAAATTCATTTGACACAAAGGAGCCAAGACGCAAAGACAAGCTGAAGAAAATATTGTCGTGAATTGCCACAAGATTTTTATCTTTCTTTGCGCCCCTGCGTCTTTGCGTCAGACGTTTTGAGTTCGGTTTTCCGGTTCCACAGCTGTTAATATTTTGCCGCTACCGTTTCCTTAACCGCCGCGACGATATCCGCCACCTGGGGGATGCAAAGCTTTTCCAGCTTGCGCGAGTAGGGCATGGGGACGTCCAGCCCCGACACCCGCCTGACCGGCGCCCGGAGTGAATCGAAGCAACCGTCGTAGATACGGGTGGCTATCTCCGCCCCCAGACCACAGGTTTTCCAGCACTCTTCCACCACCACCGCCCGGCCGGTCTTTTTCACCGACGCCACGAAAGTATCCGTATCCAGAGGCGCCAGGGTGCGGAGGTCCACCACCTCGCAGGCAATATTCTCCTTCGCCAGTTCCTCCGCTGCCTGGAGTGCCAGAACGGTCATCCGCGCGTAGGCAACGATGGTGACATCGTTCCCTTCCCGCTTCACGTCGCATTTCCCGAAGGGGACAAGGAACTCCGGATCCTCGGGAACCTCCCCCTTGCTGTTGTAGAGGAGTTCGTGCTCCAGGAACATGACCGGATTGTTGTCACGGATGGCGGTCTTGAGAAGCCCCTTGGCATCGGCGGGGGTGGAGGGATAGGCCACATGCATCCCCGGTGCGTGCATGAAGAAGGTTTCCAGGGACTGGGAGTGCTGGGCCGCAAGCTGGCTTCCGCCGCCGCCGGGCGCCCGGATCACCATGGGGAGATTCACCTGGCCGCCGAACATGTAGCGGATCTTGGTCATGTGGTCGATGATCTGGTCCATGGCAAGCAGGGCGAAATTCACCGTCATCAGCTCTGCAACGGGGCGCAACCCACCCATGGCGGCGCCGACTGCAACACCGACGATTGTGTTCTCCGAAATGGGAGTATCCAGTACCCGCTCCCCGCCAAACTCCGCCAGAAGCCCCCGTGTCACCTTGAACGACCCCTCGTACAGGGCCACATCCTCCCCCCAGACGACAATGGACGGATCGCGGCGCAGCTCCTCCTTCAGGGCCAGGTTGAGAGCATCACGGTAGGTCATTTCAGACATAGATATCCTCCCAGACCGCCCCATCCTCCGGCCACGGCGACTCTTCGGCGAAGGTGACCGCCTCCTGCACGATGGCGATCGCTTCCTGCTTGATGGCACCCATTTCGGCCTGGGTGACGATCCCCTCTTCGATGAGGCGAATGGCAAAGGCGGGAAGCGGGTCTCGGGACTTCCAGAGTTCCACTTCTGCAGCTGAGCGATACTTCCCCGGATCAGCCATGGAGTGCCCGCGGAAGCGGTAGGTCAGGGCCTCGATGAGGTAGGGCCGGCTCTGTTCCCTGACCCATTCGGCGCCCCACTTGACCGCCTCGTGGACCGCCATGACGTCCATCCCGTCCACCCGCACCGACGGAATGTCGTAACCGCAAGTCCGCTTGTGAATGTCAGCCAAGGCTGAGGCGCGCTCTACGGACGTACCGATGCCGTAGGCGTTGTTCTCGCAGACGAAGAGCACCGGTAGTTCCCAAAGCCGCGCCCAGTTGAGGGATTCGTGAAAGGTCCCCTGGTTCACCGCCCCGTCGCCAAAGAAGCAGGCAGCGATCCGCCCTTCTTTCCGGAACTTGGAAGCGAAGGCAAGCCCGACGGCGATGGGAAACTGGCCGCCGACGATGGCGTATCCCCCCATGAAGGAGAGGTCGGGATCGAAGAGGTGCATGGAGCCCCCCTTCCCCTTGCAGATGCCGGTAGATTTACCGAACAGCTCGGCCATGACCCGCCGCGGTTCCGCCCCCCGGACGATGGCCTGGGCATGCTCACGGTAGGCGGAAAGGATGTAGTCGTCTTTGTGGAGAGCGTGGGTGGAGCCGACAGCCACCGCTTCCTGGCCACTGTAGAGATGGAGGAAGCCGGTGATGTGCCCCTTGGTGTACTGCTCGGCGCACGACTCCTCGAACTCCCGGCAGAGCACCATCTGCTCGTACATCCTGACCAGTTCATGGTCGGGCAAAATCGCCCGGAGACTCGCCTCTTTCATTGGTTGCACTCCTGCGCTCGATTCCCTTTGCAGTGATGTCTTCATAGTCGCCGGTCAGCTCCAGACCGAACTTTTCATGGCAGATGGCGTTCTTGCCGCTCGCCTTTACCCGGTACATGAGGCTGTCGCTCAAACGGAGCATCTGGTCGACGGAGACGGGAGGGTCCAGAAAACTCACCAGGCCGATGCTGAACGTAACTCCATAGCGGTGGGCCTCCATGGCGGCGTCCAACTGAGCCTTGACCTTGCCGATGGCCATGCCGGCCTGGGTGTAGTTGTTCTCTGCCAGAAGAATGACAAATTCGTCACCCCCCAGGCGGGTCACAATGTCCGTCTTCCGGACGGCAGCCTGCATGGTGCGGGCGATGAGCACCAGCAACTGATCCCCTTCGTGGTGGCCATAGGTGTCGTTGATCGTCTTCAGATTGTCGGCATCGATATAGGCAAGGCTGAAGGGGCGATTATAGCGCTGGAACCGGTATATCTCCCGTTCGGCCAATTCGCAGAAATAGCGTTTGTTGTAGGTGTTGGTAAGAAAATCGAGCCGTGCCAGTTCCCGTGCATGGTCCATGCTGTTCTTGAGCTTGGCCACGAACAGACTCGTCAGACTGAAGAAAAGCAGCTTCTCCAAGACGTTCCAGACGAGAGGCAGGTTCCCCCTGCCTGAAATCTCGGGATAGCTTGCACCCGCCCAGAGGAGGACACAGAGACAGGCCACTGCCATGCCAGCCCGTCTCCCGTAATACCAGCTTTCCCATGCCACCGGTACCAGGAAGAAAATCACAAAAGAAAGATCCGCTAGTTCCCAGTCCACATACACGAGTAGACCAAGGAGCAGGGCTCCAATCAGATGTTGGCCGAAGGCCGGCCAGATGCGTTCTTGATCAGCCATGATTCCTCACAAGGTTGAGTGTTCCTCCGGCAAGAAGTTCCTGCCGCTCACGATCGGATACTTCCAGGAGGGTAACGATCTCCCTCCCGTTCACCTGTACCGGTATTTCCGTTGCACCGTCGGCGACCAGGCCCCGCAGGCTTTTGAAGGTAAGCGTGTCACCCTGGGCGATGATTTCATAGTCCGCCGGGTCCTTGAAGATGAGGGGAAGAATGCCGAAATTGATCAGATTCGCCTTGTGGATGCGGGCGAAACTCTTGGCCAGCTTCACCCGGATGCCGAGGTAACGCGGCGCCAGGGCGGCATGTTCCCGGCTTGAGCCCTGGCCGTAATTCTCCCCGGCCACCACCACGCCGTTCCCCTTTTCCGTTGCCCGGCGCGGGAAATCCGGATCGATCTGCTCGAAGACGAACTGGCTTATGGCCGGTATGTTGCTCCGGAAGGGGAGCACCTTGTTACCGGCCGGCATGATGGTATCGGTGGAGATGTTGTCCCCCACCTTGATGATCACCTCCGCCGTCAGTTCTGCGGGAAGTTCGTCGAAGTCGGGGAACGGCACGATGTTCGGCCCGGTAATGATCTCGACCCCGGTCGTATCCGCTAATGGGTAAATGATGCTTGAGTCATCCACCACGTACTTCTCCGGGTTACGGACAGCCGGCCATTCCATCAGCTCGCCAAGCTTGCGCGGATCGGTGATGACGCCGTAGATACCGGCGGCGGCGGCGGTCTCCGGCGAGCAGAGGTAGACCTTGTCGTTCTTGGTGCCGCTTCTCCCTGGAAAATTGCGGGGAAAAGTGCGGAGCGACACCTGGTTGGTTCCCGGCGCCTGCCCCATGCCGATGCAGCCGAGGCATCCCGGTTGATGGACCTGAGCCCCCGACAGGAGTAGCGGCATGAAGCCCCCCTGCGAGGCCACGTTTTCCAAAACCTGGCGGCTGCCGGGATTGATGTTGAAGGAGACATGGGGCGCCACCCGCCGGCCATCGAGAATGCGGCAGACCGTCATGAGGTCGCGGAAGGAAGAGTTAACCGAGCTTCCGACAATCACCTGGTCCACCCTGACCCCCTCCACGTCCTTCACCCGCGCCACGTTGTCCGGCGATGAGGGGCAGGCGATGAGCGGTTCCACCTGGGACAGGTCGATCTCGTCGTACTCGTCGTAGGTACAGTCGGAATCTGAGGCCAGCTCCACCCATGAATCCCCTCTCCCCTGGGACTCCAGAAACTCCCGGGTCCGGTGGTCAGAGGGGAAAACCGACGTGGTTGCCCCCAGCTCCGCCCCCATGTTGCCGATAGTTCCCCGATCCGTCACCGACAGGGTCGCAACGCCGGGGCCGTAGTACTCGATGATCTTCCCCACTCCACCCTTCACTGTGTGGCGGCGAAGCATCTCCAGGATCACATCCTTGCCGGAAACCCACGGTGGAAGCTGCCCCGTCAGCTTGACCCCCATGATGCGCGGACAGGGAAGGCTGAAGGGATGCCCTGCCATGGCCAGCGCCACATCCAGACCACCGGCGCCGATGGCGAGCATGGCAAGGCCGGCTGCGGTGGGGGTATGGGAGTCGGCGCCGAGCATCACCTTGCCCGGCACACCGAAGCGCTCCAGGTGGACCTGGTGGGAGACGCCGTTCCCCGGTTTGGAGATATGGAGACCGAATTTCTGGGCGGCGGTCATGAGAAAGACATGGTCGTCGGCATTCTTGTTGTCGGTCTGGAGCAGGTTGTGGTCGATGTACTGGGCCGCCAGCTCGACCTTCACCCGTGGAACCCCCATGGCTATGAACTCCAGCATCGCCATGGTCCCGGTCGCATCCTGCAGCAGGGTGTGGTCCACCCTGATAGCTATCTCTGTCCCCGGAATCAGCTCACCCTTCACCAGGTGGGCTTCCAATATTTTAGTAGCAAGATTCTTACTCATGGCTAACCTCCTTGATGCGAAAACCAAACCTTTGAGGAACAAATCTGATAAATGCGGATTAACAACCAAATCAAAGACCCATATGCATTTTTTTTAGGACTTGATCCGCCTTTTCCGTGTTAATCCGTGTTCCATTCAGCTTTTGAAGCGTTCTCCGTGTCTCTGCGCCTTTGTGGCGGGTTCTGAATATCAAGCGTGGATGGCCGCCTTGTCCACATCCAGCGCCGCCTCCTTCATCGCCTCCGACAACGTCGGATGGGCATGGAAGGTCATGGCCACGTCCTGGGCACTGCCGCCGTAAGTCATGACCGTTACCGCCTCGGCGATCATGTCCGAGGCCCGCGGACCTATAATGTGCACACCGAGTACCCTTCCGGTGGACTGGTGGGCGAGGATCTTGACGAACCCATCCCCCTCGTCCATGCAGCGGGCGCGGCCATTGGCCGAGAAGGGGAAGCGCCCCGTCGCGTAGGGGATGTCATCCCGATTGAGCTCTTCCTCGGTCTTCCCAACTGACGCCACCTCAGGCCAAGTATAAATGATACCGGGGATGAATTCGTAGTCAACCTGGGAGGCCTGACCTGCCTGGCGCTCGACGAACACAACCCCCTCCTCCATTGCCTTGTGGGCCAGCATCGGCCCGTGTATCAGGTCGCCGATGGCGAAAATGCCCGGCACGGAGGTCTCGTAGTCGCCGTTCACCCCGATCCTGCCTCCCGTTTCAAGGACCACCCCTGATTCCTCAAGCCCGAGGCCGGCGGTAAGGGGATGGCGGCCGGCCGCCACGAGAATCCTGTCACACTCCAGCTGTTCGATGGCCTCTCCCCCCTTCAGGGTCACCATCGCCTTGCCCTCACGACGGTCCACCTCTGTCACCCGGGTCTCAAGCCGGAAGCCAATCCCCTGCTTTTTAAGGGAACGAACGAGAGTGTCAGCAACTTGCCGGTCCATGTTCGGCAGGACCTTGGGAAGCACCTCTACCACCGTAACTTTAGCCCCCAGCCGTCGCCAGACCGATCCCAGCTCCAGGCCGATATAGCCGCCACCCACAACCAGCAGGTGTTCCGGCACCCGGTCAAAGTTGAGCGCCTCCCGGGAACAGACCACGAGTTCCCCGTCCAGGAGAAGACCGGGAAGGTCTGCCGGCTCGCTCCCCGTGGCAAGAAGCACCCGTTTCCCCGTAATGGTCTGCTTTTCCGGATCCCGCGAGAATTCAACTTCCACCTGATGAGTATCTCCCTCCTTTCCCGCCAGCCTGGCAGTACCGGTTAAAAGGGTGATCTTGTTCTTTTTGAACAGAAAAGAAATCCCGTCCGTAAGCTTGGCCACTACCTCATCCTTGCGGGCCAGCATGCGGGAGAGATTCAGGTTAGGAGCTGGGATATCGATGCCATGACCGGCGAATCGGTCCCGCGCAAGGGCGAACAGTTCTGACGAATCGAGGAGCGCCTTGCTCGGGATGCACCCCTCGTTGAGACAGACCCCGCCGAGGCGTTCCCGCCGCTCCACCACCGCCACCCCCATACCGAGCTGGGCAGCGCGGATAGCGGCAACATAGCCGCCCGGACCGCCACCGATAACGATCAGGTCGTATACTTGTTCGGACATTGTCTCAGGACCTCCTTAAATCTTTTGCTCGTTGAATCATGTACCCAAGGTCGGGGTTGGGGGCTCTCCTGGGAAAAAGAGTCCCGCAAAAAAGCACCGAACTTCTCACTTACCCGTCCGAAAAATGATCTCAAACTTCCCCCCCTGGAGTCGGTTCTTCAGGTCAAGGGGAGCACCGGGTGCCGGAGGAGGAGCATAGGCGTCGGTAAGATCGGGAAGGGAAAACTTGAGGCTGTAATCCCCTTGGTCCAGCACGACCCCTTTTCCCTGGAGGTACGTGCCGCCGACTCCCGTGTCGTAAAGCTCACCCTCTTTGCGGGGCATGCTCAAGTCCATGGCAGGGGTTCCCGTTACCCTGGTCCGAAGAGCCACGAGTTCGCGAAGCACCGCCTGCGCACCCGCGTTCCCCTGCCTGGCGGCCTTCACGAGCCAATCCACCGCCTTGTTCTTATCGACCGTCACCCCGTCGCCTGCGAGAAGCATCATGCCATAGGCGTACTCGGCTTCCTCGTACCCCTTTTCCGCCGCCTTGCCGATCCAGAAAGCCGCCTGCGCCTTATCCTGGGGAAGCCCCGTACCGTGGTAATAGAAGGTCCCGAGAAAGAACTCGGACCGGGCTCCTCCCCGCTCCGCGGCAATCCGCATGAGGCGTGCCGCTTCGGCCAGGTTGCGGGGAACTCCGTCACCATGGAAATACATGAGGGAGAGCATGAAACTTGCGCGGGAGTCACCTGCTGCCGCCGCGGCCCGGTACCAGCGGATTTCCTGGGCAGGGTCCTTCGACACGCCGTCACCAATGAGGTACATGAAGCCAAGGGTATTCCGTGCCGCGGCATTCCCACGATTGGCCGCCTTGCGCACGGCCTGCACAACCAATTTCATGTCCTGCTTCTCGCCATGGCTCCCCCGGCCGATAATTTCCAGAAGGGCAACCGCCCGGTAGTCACGCTGTGCCGCCGCTGCGGCAAGCAGTTTTTTTGCACGCACCGGATCGGCAGGGACACCGACTCCGTAGAGATACCGGGTTCCCAGCAGGTACTGAGCGGCAAAATACTTCTCGTCGGCGGACTGGCGAAGAAATTCCATCCCCCGGGAAAGGTCCCGCCGCCCCCCCTCACCGCGAAAATACATAAGCGCCAGAAAGAACCGGGAAACCGATGTCGCTTCGGCCCCGAACTCTGTCTGGGCCATGGCGTAGTTCCCCTTCCGGTATGCCGACCTGCCGGCGAAATCGTCCGCCCAAACGGATGACACCACCATTGCAAGCATACATGTCGCAACCCCTGAAACCAGAAGTAGCCGGCGCCAGTTCTCCATGACCTCTCCTACCCCTCCAGCAGTATCTCTTCCGGCTCTTCCACGTACTCCTTTACCTTCTTCAGGAACCCCACCGCCTCCCTGCCGTCTATGATCCGATGGTCATAGGAGAGAGCCAGGTACATCATAGGTCGGATTATCACCGCGCCGTCCCTTGCAACCGGGCGGTCCTGGACGGAATGCATCCCGAGCACGCCGCTCTGGGGGGGATTGATGATGGGAGTGGAGAGGAGAGAACCGTAGATGCCGCCATTGCTGATGGTGAAGGTTCCCCCCTCCAGATCGGCCAGTTCAAGCCGATTGGTCCTGACCTTCTCGGCATAGGCGGCGATCCCCTTCTCGATATCGGCGAAATGGAGCCGGTCGGCATCGCGCAGCACCGGCACCACGAGCCCTTTCTCGCCGCTGACCGCAATGCCGATGTCATGGAAATGCGGAGTGACGATGTCGTTGCCGTCGATGCGGGAGTTGACAATCGGATACTCCTTGAGCGCCTCCACGCAGGCCTTGACGAAGAACGACATGTAACCGAGCTTCACGCCGAATTTTTTCTGAAAGTGCTCATTGTGTTTCTTTCGCAGTTCGATGATGGCCCCCATGTCCGCCTCGTTAAAGGTGGTAAGCATGGCGGTCTGCTGCCGTGCCGTCAGGAGCCGCTCGGCGATGCGCCGCCGGATGGGGGTCATGGGGGTGCGGGTAATTCGGCTTTCGGCGGAAGCGGAGACAGGTGCAGTAGCTGAAACGGAGGGGCCTGAAGCTGAAGGGAAAGGAAACAGGGGTTCCTGTACCGGTGCCTTGGCACCAGCAGGTCTACCGGCCACTGGTCCCTGGTTCTTCAGGCCCGCAGTCTGTGTCTCGATTTCGGCATGCAACAAGTCATCCACCGTAACCCGCCCCCCCCGGCCCGTTCCCTGGATAGTTTCCGGCTTAAGTCCCTTCTCCTGCGCCATTTTGCGCACCGCCGGAGAGGGAAGTGGAGCCGGACCGGTAACGGTCGACACCGGCATTTCCCGGCGCAACGGTGTGGGCGGCTCCTTCTGTGATGCACCCTCCTTAATGACTCCGATCACCGTTCCTATGGCAACCGTTGCCCCTTCCGGGACTGTTATATTGAGAATTCCACTCGCCTCGGCGTTGATCTCCATGGTGATCTTGTCGGTCTCGATCTCGCAGATGGGCTCGTCCCTCTCAACCTGCTCGCCGTCAGTTTTGTGCCATTTGGCAATCAACGCCTCGGTAACCGATTCGCCCACCGCGGGAATCGTGATTTCCATAGTAAAACTCCTGAAAACATTAATTAACAGGGATTCTCAGTATATTTGATTTTGCCGTCATCCTGATTATCCTGAATATCCCTGTCAGATCAGATTCTCACACCTGAAACGCCGTCGCGATGACTCTTTCCTGCTCCACCATATGCTCCCGATGGGAACCGACCGCCGGGGCAGCTGCCTCCGGCCGACCGATGTACGCCGGCTCCACCCCCAGGATATCCGACAGGTGCGACCGGATGAACCCCCAGGCCCCCATGTTGCGCGGCTCTTCCTGGACCCAGCGGAAGCCAGCTGTTTCCCGGTATGGTGCCAGTGCCTCCCGGATAAGATCGGTCCGGAGGGGATAGAGCTGCTCGATCCGCACCAGCGCCACATCATCCCTGCCGTCGCGGGTTTTCCATTCCAGAAGCTCAAAGTATATTTTGCCGGTGCATAAGAGCACCGTCGAGACTTTGTCAGGGGGGTCAGGGCCAGAGATGATCTCCCGAAACCACCCCTCCGTAAATTCATCCAGAAGGGAAACACAGAGCTTATGGCGCAGGAGGCTCTTGGGAGTGAAGACGATGAGCGGCTTGCGGAACGGCTGCAGGATCTGGCGTCGCAGCAGATGGAAATACTGGGCGGGGGTGGAGGGATAGGCCACTTGCAGGTTGACCTCACCACAGAGTTGGAGAAAGCGCTCGATTCTGGCACTGGAGTGCTCCGCCCCCTGCCCCTCATAACCGTGGGGGAGGAGCATAACGAGGCCGCTTACCCTGTCCCATTTGGTCTCGCCACTGGCAATGAACTGGTCTATGATCACCTGGGCGCCGTTGGCGAAGTCACCGTACTGGGCCTCCCAGATGGTGAGACCGGCGGGGGTTTCCAGGGAATAGCCGTACTCGAAGCCAAGCACAGCATTTTCCGACAGCATGCTGTCAAAGGCCATGAACTCGGCTTCCTGGGCAGCCACTGCGGAAAAGGGAATCCACGAATCCTCGCTCCCCATGTCGATGAGGGCGCTGTGACGGCTACTAAAGGTACCACGCCGGACATCCTGGCCGGAAAGTCTTGTTGAATGCCCTTCCCGGAGCAGGCTCGCAAAGGCCAGACTCTCACCGGTCCCCCAGTCAATCCCCTCCCCGTTCGTCACCGCATCGCGCCGCCGCTGGAGCAGGCTGGCCACCTTGGGATGGGGGGTAAAACCGGCGGGAATGGCAGTCATCAACTCCATCATGTCCACCAGGGTCTTCCGCACCACACCGGTCTCAACCTTGGCAGGGGTGTACTCCCGCTGTATTCCGCTCCATTCTCCCTGGAAGCCCAGGTCAACGCCATCGGCCGGCGTGTCGGCGGCCTGCTCCAGTCGGGCGGTATAGGCAGCCGTCGGTGCCGCAATCTGTTCCTCAACCACACCCGCCTCCCGCAGGAAATCGGCATAAATGAGATGCACAGAAGGGCGTCCCTTTATCTTCCCGTACATGAGGGGCTGGGTGAAATAGGGCTCGTCCCCCTCGTTGTGGCCATAGCGCCGATAACAGATTATTTCCAGTACCACGTCCCGGCCGAAGGTCTGCCGGTAGTCGAGGGCAAGCCGGACGGCATGGACCGCAGCCTCCGGGTCCTCACCATGGACGTGGAGGATGGGAGCCATTATCATCTTGGCGGCATCGGTGGCATAGTAACTGGACCGGGCCGCTTCCGGCGGGGTGGTGAAGCCGATCTGGTTGTTGACAACAATGTGCAGGGTGCCACCGGTCCGGTACCCCGGCAGTTGTGACAGGTTGAGGGTCTCGGCCACCATCCCCTGGCCGGCGAAGGCAGCATCCCCGTGAATGAGAACCGGCAGAACCTGCTCTCCCCGGACATCCCCATAGCGGTCCTGGCGCGCCCTGCATTTCCCTTCCACCACCGGATTGACAGCCTCCAGGTGGCTCGGGTTGGCCGCCAGGGCGAGATGAATGCTCTTCCCCCCGGCAGTTTTCACATCAACGGAAAACCCCTTGTGGTACTTGACGTCCCCCTCACCCACCTGGTTGTGCTCCAGATTGTCGGCAAACTCGGCAAAAATTGCGGACAGGGGCTTGCGGAAAATGGTGGCAAGGACACTGAGTCGCCCCCGGTGGGGCATGCCGACGATCAGGTCGGTAACACCTTCGCCGGCGGCGTGGTTGACAGCGGCGTCGAGCACCGGTATGAGGGTCTCACCACCTTCAAGGGAGAAGCGGGTCTGCCCCATGAACTTCCGGTTGAGGAACCCTTCGAAAAGAGCCGCCTCCTGGAGCTTGCCGAGGATCGCCAACCGCTCGTCGGCGGTGAGGTCCGGCCGGTTGCGGACCGGCTCCATCCGGTCTATGAACCACTGCCGTTCGGCCGGGTCCTGGATGTGCATGAACTCGGCACCAATGGAGCGACAGTAGGTCTCCCGCATAACCGACAGTATCTCCCGCAGGGTGGCGGCAGACGATTTGTCTGTTGCAGGTGAACCGGCAGGGCTGAACCTCCTGACGTAGAAGGTCGTATCCAGGTCCGACTCGTCCAGGTCAAAGGCGGAAAGGGAGAGGAGAGGATGGTCGATCCGGCAGGGGGAGAGGGGATCGGTGCAGGCGAGGAGGTGACCGACATCCCGGTAGCGGTAGATGAGGGACTGCACGCCCGACTGTTTGCGTGCCAGCGCGGGATCAAGACATTCTCCACCTGTAATGTGTTCCCGACCGGCTTCCCCCAGTTCAAAACCACTGAAGAAAGCCTGCCACTCGGGACTCATCTCTTCGGGGTTTTCCTGCCAGCTCAGGTACTGGGCCTCGATCCATTCGGGACTGATGTTGTTTATAAAGTTCATGCCGTCTCGCTTCATATTCGTGACGTTACGTTGTTCATGGAGCCTGCAAGGAAGAAGCGACTCACCCTCCTGAAGAGAGCAGAATCACTTATCGGAGAAAGAGTGGCCAGGCTAAAATTATAACAGAGCGGGAGGATGTTACAAGGCTGCAGAGGCAGGGAGTTTTCCGTATCTCAGGGGAGGCAGGGGAGGATCAGGAGCGGCAGCAGGCCATGCACAGTCTGCAGTAGACTGCTGCTTGGCAAACAAAAAAAGTGGGGATACGGTGAAAACGGCTACATGCCGGTTTCGTGCTGGTGGGTATAGCGAATGACCGTCGCCTTTTCCAGGGTGATCATCCCCCCAGTCATCATGGCGTCGATCTTGGGCATGATGGCGTCAAACCGCTCCTGGCGGTCAACGACCTCAATGACCATCGGCAGATCCCGGGAGAGGCGAAGCAGTTTGTCAGTGTGGTACACGCTGTGGGCGCCGAATCCCGCCACCCCCCGCAGCACCGTGGCGCCGGCAAACCCCTCCCTGCGGAACAGTTCCACCAGTGCCTCGTAAAGGGGGAGCCGGCCGCATTTATCGCTCTCGCCGATGAAAATCCGCAGCAGCACCATTTCTCCGCTGATCTTGTTCATATCGCTCCCTCCAATGATTACAGTGCCCGGGCAGCCGTGATCCCAAGCCAGGTAAATGTAAGACAGACAAGGACGCTCACCAGTACATTGACGGAGGCAATAAGCAACTCACCGTCCTCAAGGAGTCTGAACGTCTCGTAACTGAACGTGGAAAAGGTGGTGAGACCGCCGAGAAACCCTACGGTGAGGCCGATACGGAGGGAGGGTGATATAAGGGTACTGCGGAGGCTGAACTCCATGATAAGGCCGATCAGGAACGCACCGACGATGTTGACTGCCAGGGTCCCGACCGGAAAGGAGTGACCGAACAGGCGGTAGACCCATCCCGATAGGAGATAGCGGGTCGCACAACCCAGAGCGCCGAACAGGGCTATGTAGCAGACCATCTCCATCAATTTCCCTCAAATGTTGCTGTTGTGCTGTGACTCTCTGACGTCAGGCGGAGCGGGGGAGGAGCCCCTCCTCCGGTGATTTTCACGGCTCTCCCCGCCGCCGACTATTCAGCCGCCGGCTCTTCTTTCTTCTTGCGGGGTGCCCGTTTCGCCTTCGGCTTGGCAACCGGCCCGGCCGCCGGTTCGGCCACCGGAGCAGGCGCCTCCTCAGGGGCTACAGATTTTTTTGCGCGGCTCCGCGGTTTTGGAGGCGCGGCAACCTTCTCCACTGCGGGAGCCTCGGCCGACTCAGCCGGGGCAACAATAGGTTCTTTCTTCTTCCGGGGAGCACGGGGCTTGGCCGGTTTTTCCCCTACCGGCGCGGCAGGCTCTGCCGGCACAACCGGAGACACCTCGGGGACAGGAGCTTCAGCCGGTTCGCTTCCGGAAGGCGTTCCCTCCGCAGCCTGCTCTTCCGCCCGCTTACCACCCCGCCGCCGACGACGGCGCTTCTTTTTCTTCTGCTCATCGCCGTGCTCTTCCTCGGCAGCTTCGGTAGCTTCGGTCACCGGTTCCTCGCTGGCAGACGTCGGCACTGCTTCAGCCGATTCCTCAGCGGCCGACGTCTCCTCGGAAACACCTTCCGCACCGTGCCCCTTGCCACGACGGCGCCGACGCCGCCGTTTCTTTTTGGCCTCATCGGTGTGGCCTTCCTCGGCCGGCACGGCTTCAATCGGCGCCTCAACGACCACCGGCAGCTCCTCGGAAGGGGTTTCCAGCGGCAACTGCTCGCCCGCCGTAGCTTCTCCACCTTCGCCCCGCACTTTCTTGCGGCGCCGGCGTTTTTTCTTTCCCTTGCCTTCCTCGCTCGCCCCTGCCTCGCCGGGCTCGGCTGCAGGTTCCGAAGGAAGCGGAGCTTTGTCAGCCGGCCGGGGTACGACGGAATCCCCATGCCCTTCCTCAACCGTCGCCTTCTCCCGCTTGATTACCTGCAATTCCAGCTGATTCATGAGGAATGAGGGTTTCCCCTTGATAGTCACCTCGATGTCGTAATCGTTTTCGATCTGGGCCAGCTCCCGCTTTTTCCGGTTCAGGAGGAAGTACGCCACCTCAAGGGGCAGCTCCCCCCGCACTTCGGCGCCCGTCCCTTTGGCAGCCGCAGCATGAACCTTGCGAAGAAAGGAAAGGGCCATGTTCTCCACCGATTTAACTTTCCCGCGACCGCCGCAGTGGGGGCACTCCAGATAGCTCGCCTGCTCAAGGGTCTGTTTGATCCGCTGGCGGGACATTTCCAGCATGCCGAACTGGGATATTCTCCCCACGGTTACCCGCGCCTTGTCGGCCTTCAGGGCATCCTTGAGGGTCTTCTCCACCTCCGACATGTGCTTTTTGTCGCGCATGTCGATGAAGTCGATGACGATCAGCCCTCCCAAGTCGCGCAGACGGAGCTGACGGGCGACCTCTTCAGCCGCTTCCATGTTGGTCTTGAAGGCGGTGTCCTCAACCCCCTTCTCACCGGTGGACTTGCCTGAGTTGACGTCGATGGAGACAAGTGCCTCCGTCGGCTCTATGACGAGGGAGCCTCCCGACTTGAGGAGCACCTTCTTCTCGTAGATCTGGTCGATCTGCTCTTCGAGCTGGTAACGGGAGAAGATGGGCCGCTTCTCCTGGTGGAGCTTGACGATATTTTCGTACTTCGGCATATTCGCCTTGAAGAATTCCCGCGCCTGCGTGTACACGTCGGCGTTGTCCACCATCACTTCGTCGATCTCGGCGGTGAAGTAGTCCCGGATAGTCCGGATCACCAGGTTCGATTCCTGGTAGATGAGTGCAGGCGCTTTGGCCTTTTTCGCCTTGGCGAGGAGATCCTTGTGGAGCTTGACGAGCGACTGGAGGTCCTTCTTGAGGTCGGTCTTGGTCTTGCCGAGCGCCTCGGTCCGCATGATATGGCCAATCCCTTCGGGAATGGTGAGCTCGGCGGCCATCTCCTTCAGCTTCTTCCGTTCGGACTCACTCTCCACTTTGCGGGAGACACCGGCCGAGTCGCTCCCCGGCATGAGCACCATGTAGCGTCCGGGGAAAGAAAGGTAGCTGGTCAGGGCCGCCCCCTTCATGTCCCGCTCCCCCTTCTCCACCTGAACGATGAGTTCCTGGCCGCGCCTCAGCACCTCCTGGATGCGCGGTCGCCGGTTGCGGTTCTCCACCGGAACATCGTCGCGCCACTGCCAGAAATCGGGGTGGAGTTCACCCATCTGAAGAAAGCCCAGCTTCTTGAGCCCAATATCTACGAAGGCGGCCTGGAGCCCGGGCTCGACTCGGACCACCACCCCCTTGTAAACATTGCCGCGGGTCTGTTCGCTCCCCTCGATCTCTATATCCAGTTCGACCAGCCGGCCGTCCTGGACGATGGCCACCCGCGCCTCTTCCGGATGCATCGCGTTAATCAGCATCTTTTTCGACATATTGTTTGTAAATCCTTTCGTGACAGCCCCCGGGCTTCGCCCGATGCCGCAATTTTGTTGGCCGGCAGCGGGAGGCTTCCCGCGCGGCGAAATCCTTGTCAGTGCAACCGCCATCGGCCTCTACCCGGATGGGGAGACCTGCAGCGCATCAAACCTTGAGAGTATAACAGAGTTTATTCACCGCACTAAGAAAAAACTGATACCAGACCTGCCGTTACCCCAGCAACCGTTTGACAAACATCCCCCTCACCACCTACAATAGGCCTTCCCTCACACCACAACAACACGAAGGAACCAATGCTCCACCTCCACCATCTCTCCAAGGATTTCGCGGGAAAACCGCTTTTTACCGACATCGGCTGGCACCTGAAAAAGGGAGAACGGGTCGGCCTGGTCGGCGAAAACGGCGCCGGCAAGTCCACCCTCATGCGGATCATCGCCGGCCAGGTGGAACCGACCGACGGCACCATCCAGCTAGCCCGGGGAGGAACCGTCGGCTATCTTCCCCAGGACGGCATCGTCACTCGTGGCCAGACCCTCTTCGCAGAGACCATGTCAGCCCTCGCCGAACTTCAGGAAATGGCCCGTGAAATGGAAGAGCTGACCGCCCGGCTCGGGGTGGTCCTCCACGACGACCCCTCCCACCCGGGAATCCTGGAACGGCTCGGGCACCTGCAGGAGGAGTTCCGCCTCAGGGGGGGATACACCATGGAGGCGGAGGTGGGGAACGTCCTGACCGGCCTCGGCTTCCTGTCGTCCGACTGGGAGAGGGACTGTGGCGAATTTTCCGGCGGTTGGCAGATGCGGATCGCCCTCGCCCGGCTCCTCCTGATGAAACCGAACGTACTCCTCCTGGACGAACCGACCAACCACCTGGATATCGAAGCCCGCAACTGGCTGGAGGCATACTTGCAGGCCTACCCCTATTCGGTCATCCTCGTCTCCCACGACCGCTTCTTCCTCGACCAGGTCTGCAGCCGGATCACCGAGGTCTGGAACCACACCCTCACCGACTACCACTGCAACTATTCCACCTACCTCATTCAGCGGGACGAGCGGGTGATGGCCCTGCGGGAGGCAAAGCGGCGTCAGGACGAGGAGATCGGCAAGCTGGAGGATTTCATCAGCCGCTTCCGCTACAAGGCGGACAAGGCGGCTCTGGTCCAGTCCCGGATCAAACAGCTGGAAAAGATCGAACGGATAACGCTCCCCCCCGAACGGAAACGGATCCGCTTCAGTTTCCCCGAGCCCCCCAAGAGCGGCCGGATCGTCATGGAGCTGAAGGGGCTGCGCAAGGCCTACGGCGAGCGGGTGGTGCTGGACAACATCGACCTGACCGTAGAGAAGGGGGAACGAATCGCCCTGGTCGGCCATAACGGCGCCGGCAAATCCACCCTCATGCGGATTCTCGCCGGGGGTGACTTCCAGGGAGGGGAGCGGACCGTCGGGTACAACGCCGTCCTCGATTATTTTGCCCAGGACCAGGCGGCCGAACTCGACCCTAACCGCTCCGCCTACGAGGAACTGCTGGCCGGCGCTCCGTATGACGTGGTGCCGCAGCTGCGCGACCTCCTCGGCGCCTTCCTCTTCTCTGGAGACGACATCCATAAGAAGGTGGCGGTCCTCTCCGGCGGCGAGCGGAACCGGCTCGCCCTGGCCAGAATGCTCCTCAAGCCCGCCAACCTTCTGCTCATGGACGAGCCGACCAACCACCTGGACCTGTTCAGCAAGGAGGTGCTGCTGGACGCCCTGAAAGGCTTCGCCGGCACGGTGGTGTTTGTCTCCCACGACCGTTATTTCATCGACGGCCTCGCTACGAGGGTGGTGGAGGTAGCCGACGGCGGCATCACCTCCTATCACGGCGACTACGAATACTACCTGGCAAAGAAGAGTGAACTCGTGGATACTGCCGAGCAAGCACCTTCGTCGTCCCCCTCAAACCCGCTGTTTGCCACCGATCCCGGGTCCCGGGTCCCGGTTTCCAAAGAAGAACGCCAGCAGCAGCGTGAGATGGAGAAGCAGCGCCAGCGGGAAGCCCAGCGGCGAACAAAGCGGCTGGC
Organism: Geobacter sp.; assembly: GCA_003574885.1. Taxonomy (GTDB): domain Bacteria; phylum Desulfobacterota; class Desulfuromonadia; order Geobacterales; family Geobacteraceae; genus Geomobilimonas. Next base: position 837,752 of record PJFC01000001.1, on the reverse strand, counting down.
GGAACTGGAAGCAGCCATCGAGCAGGAAGAGAGCCGGCTGGCGGCACTGGAAGCCCGCATGGCGGACCCGTCCTTCTTTGCCGACCCCGATCAGGCCCGCCGCGGCGGGGATGACCATGCTGCCCTGACTGCACGGATTGCCGCACTCTATGGGGAATGGGAAGAGCTCTCTGCCTTGACAGGGGAGCCGTAACTGGTTACTCTTTTAAAACCCGCGGCGTACCCCGTCCCGGCTGCGTACCCCAGCTTATGAGGATTCCAACCATGCCGGACCACTCGACAATCACCGTGCCGGAAGTCATCCCCCTCTACCCCCTGCGGGAGATGGTGGCGTTCCCTTATATGATCTTCCCCCTCTTTCTCAAACAGGAAGAAATCGCCGCCTTTGAAGAAGCCACCTGGCACGACAACATGGTGGCCCTGGTCATGCTCCGGCCGGAACCGGCCGGAGACCTCCTGTCGTCGCTGCACGAGGTCGGCACCGCCTGCCGGGTCAACCAGCTCCAACGGCTCCCGGACGGAGGTGGCAAGGTAACCCTGGAGGGTCTGTCGCGCATTCGGCTGACAGGAACCGTCGAGGACAAGCCGGTGACTCTGGCACGGGTGGAACAGATACGGGAATTTTCCGAAAAAACCATGGTCTCCGAGGCCCTCGTCTCCAGCCTCAATGCCCTCCTGAAGATCGCCCTCTCCTACGGCCGTCCCCTTCCCGACGACGTTATGAAAATGATCGATTACATCGACAACCCGGCCCGTCTGTCGGATCTGGTTGCCCTCTACATCAACCTCCCCCTGGAAGAGCAGCAGACGCTGCTGGAGACCGTCGACCCCCTGGAGCGGCTGAAGAAGGTCTACATGCAGCTGACCGCCGAAGTCCAGCGGCTGCAGGTCAAGGGAGAAGTGCAGGCGGAGGTGACCAAGCGGGTCGGCAAGACCCAGAAGGAATTCATCCTCCGGGAGCAGATGAAGCAGATTCAGGAAGAGCTGGGTGAGGAGGACGCCCGTTCCGCCGAGCTCGCCGACCTGCGCCGCAAGCTGGATGCCGCGAGAATGCCGGACGAGGTGAAGCAGATCGCCGACAAGGAACTCAAGCGGCTTGAGCGGATCAATCCCGCATCTCCCGAGTACACCGTTTCCCGCACCTACATGGACTACCTGACCGGCATGCCCTGGCAAAGCGGCACCACCGACAACCGGGATATCAACCAGGCCGAAGAGGTACTCAACGAGGACCACTACAACCTTAAAAAGGTGAAGGAACGCATCCTCGAATACCTGGCGGTCCGTTCCCTCCGTGAAAAAATGAAGGGGCCGATCCTCTGCTTCGTCGGCCCTCCTGGAGTGGGAAAAACCAGCCTCGGCAAATCCATCGCCCGGGCACTGGGGCGCAAATTCATCCGCATCTCCCTCGGCGGGATGCGGGACGAAGCGGAGATCCGCGGCCACCGACGCACCTACATCGGCGCCCTTCCCGGCCGGATCATCCAGGAAATCTTCCGGGCCGGCAGCAACAATCCGGTCTTCATGCTGGACGAGGTGGACAAGGTCGGGCTCGACTTCCGCGGCGACCCGGCCAGCGCCCTTCTGGAGGTGCTCGATCCGGAGCAGAATTTCTCCTTCACTGACCACTATTTGGATGTCCCCTTCGATCTCACCAACGTCATGTTCATCACCACGGCAAACCAGCTCGACCCGATTCCGCCCCCCCTCAGGGACCGGATGGAAGTGCTCCCCCTGGCCGGTTACACGACTGAAGAGAAGGAGATGATCGCCGCCCGCTTCCTCATCCCGAAGGAGATCGAGGAGAACGGCCTCCACGACGTCACACCAGCTTTCGAACCGGCGGCAGTCGCCAGAATCATCGGCGACTACACCCGCGAAGCGGGGGTCAGGAACCTGCAGCGGAACATCGCCTCCATCTGCCGCAAGGTGGCCAAGGAAGTGACCCAGGGGAAGGAAGCCCGGCATACCATTACGCCGGAGGTGGTGGAGCAGTTTCTCGGCCCGCGCCGGTTTTTCAACGAGGTGGCGGCAGAAAAGGACCGGACCGGAGTGGTAACGGGACTTGCCTGGACCGAGGCCGGCGGCGACATCATCTTCGTCGAAGCGACCCGGATGAAGGGGAAGGGGGACCTGATTCTGACCGGGTCGCTCGGGGACGTGATGAAGGAATCAGCCCGGGCCGCCCTTTCATTCGTGCAGGCAAACGGCAGCGAATGGGACGTCGCCGAAACCGCATTCGACGACGTCAACATCCACATCCATGTCCCTGCCGGAAGCATCCCCAAGGACGGGCCGTCGGCGGGCATCACCATGGTGACTGCCATCGTCTCGCTCATGACCGGACGTCCTGCACGTCGGGACGTGGCCATGACCGGCGAAATCAGCCTGACCGGACGGGTGCTCGCCATCGGCGGTGTCAAGGAAAAGGTGCTGGCCGCCCGTCGGGCGGGCGTTAAAAAAATCGTCCTGCCGACCCGCAACCGCCAGGACCTGGAAGATGTCCCCGATGACGTCAGGACCGAACTGGAATTCGTCTTCGTGGAAGACGTACGTGAAGCCATCGCTCAGGCACTTCAATAAAAACCAGGCGTGAGGCAATGGGCTACGGGCAAGGGGAAAACCCATGGGCCCATTGCCCATTGCCCATAACCCATTGCCGGAACCTATGCCCCTCAAGTTTGCCGAACATACGCTAAAACTGTTCTTCTTAGAGATCCAGGCGCTCTTCAGCCTAACCTGGCGTGCACTCCTCAACATCTTTCGTCACCCCTTCTATTACCGGGAATTCACCACCCAGATGGACAAGATCGGCGTCGAATCCCTCTTCATCATCTCCCTCACCGGCCTCTTCACCGGGATGGTCATGGCCCTCCAGGCCCTTATCCAGCTCAAGCCCTTTGCCGCCACAAGCTATGTAGGGGGGATGGTTGCGGTGACCATGGTCAAGGAACTGGGGCCGGTTCTCTCCGCCCTGATGGTGTCCGGCAGGGTCGGTTCCGCCATCTCGGCCGAACTCGGCACCATGGTAGTAACCGAACAGGTCGACGCCATGCGGGTTGAGGGAACTGATATCATCAAGCGTCTCGTCACCACCCGGCTCAAGGCACTCCTGATCGCCATGCCGCTTCTGGCAGTAGTTACTGACGGTATTTCTCTCATCGGTGGCTACATCATGTCCTTCAGCTACGGCATCAATCCGGTCATGTACTGGAAATCCATCCCCCAGTTCATGGTGTTCCAGGACCTGATCGAGGGAGTGTTCAAACCCGCTTTTTTCGGCGGGATCATCGCCATGATCAGCTGCTACGTGGGGCTCAACACCAGCGGCGGTGCGGCGGGGGTGGGGAATTCGGCCAAGCGGGCAGTGGTGCTCGCATCGGTACTTATCCTGGTTTCGGACTTCTTTCTGACCAAGATATTCATCGTGTTCCGCTAAGGCGGATTCACACTTGTGTCAGTGAGGGGTGAGTGTCCCGTGGAACGAGGGGACTCTGAGCAGAACGGGACACTCACCCCTCACGAATTGCGCGGTAAAGGAGCAGTACGTTGGCACCTGAGAGCGGCATACGGATGGAAAAGGTCTGCTTCGGCTTCGGCGGACGAAAAATCCTGGAGGATTTCGACCTTTTCCTGGAACGGGGGGTGAACCGGACCATCCTGGGGGTCTCCGGCGCCGGCAAGACAACCATCCTCAAGCTCCTGCTGGGTCTGCTCACTCCGGACAAGGGCAACGTCAGCATCAACGGGACTCCACTGGCGGGGCTCAGGGAAAGCCAGCTGGTCCAGATTCGCAAGCACATCGCCATCGTCTTCCAGGGAGGGGCACTGTTCGACTCCATGACCGTCGGTGAAAACGTCGGCTATCGTCATTTTGAGGAAGGGAACCTTCAGGAACGCGAGATCGAGGAAATCGTCAGGGAAAAGCTCAGCTTCGTCGGTCTGGAGCAGGCCATCGATCTCTACCCGGCCGAGCTGTCAGGTGGAATGAAAAAACGGGCCGCCATCGCCCGGGCCATCGCCTCCGAACCGGATTACATCTTTTTCGACGAACCGACCACCGGTCTCGATCCCATCGGAGTCTACAACATCCGCAACCTCATGCACCGCCTGCAACAGGAAGGGAAAACCACCCTCATGGTGACCCATGACATGGAGACCGCCTTCGCCGTCTCCCAGCGTTTTTCATTCCTCCACGAGGCGCGCCTGGCGTTCGAGGGTACCCGTGAAGAGATGATTGCCAGCAATCTGCCGGAAATCACCGAGTTCTTCGCACCTACGGAGCAATCGCTGTTCAGGTACAACCATCTGCCTGAATCGTAGGGACAGGCTTTTGTGCCTGCCAGCAGCAAAATGAAAGAGATGTTCATGCAAATAGAAACAAATTTCAAACAAAGAATGTGTATTTGTTCGCAAGATCAAGGCTGTCGAGGGGGTGCGCGGAGCCGTAGTACCCAAACATCGGGCATAAACAGGGCTACGGCGCACAAGCAACCCCGAAGACTTACGCAGATATTGCGGAAAAGACACATTCGATCGGAACGTCTATGAAACGGAGTGACAACGTCGCCTGGTCCCAGGTAAAAGTCGGCATCTTCATCGTTGCCGCGCTGCTCTTCTTCAGCGGCGGCATACTGGTCATGGGGGACAAGACCAAGTTCTTCATCCCCAAGGATAAGCTTTCGGTTATCATGACCGACGTGGCAGGGCTCAAGGTCGGCGCGCCGGTCTGGCTTGCCGGGGTCGACGTGGGACTGGTAACGGACATCCGCTTCGAGCGCCCCGACCGGACCAACGAGGTGGAAGTGGTCATGGAGGTCGAACGGGGGGCACTGAAAAAGATCGGCCGGGACTCGCTGATTACCGTCAAGACACGGGGACTTTTGGGAGAGAAATATGTGGACGTCACCCCGAGCCAGTTCGTGGTCGAACACCCGGAAACCAGGCTCTACGGCACCTCGGTGACAAAACTGGATGACGTCATGCAGAAGGCGGGGGCGGCATTCGACCGTCTCAACCGGATGATGGACACCATGGACAGGGGGGAAGGAACCTTGGGGCGGTTCGCCAAGGACCCCCGCCTGTACGAAAACATGGTAAATCTTTCCGCCGAACTCAACACTCTTGCCGTCAATATCAATCATGGTGAAGGGACCCTCGGGCAGCTGGTCCGCAAGCGCGAACCCTACGACCGTCTGGTAGGAATCCTGAACCGTGCCGACCAGACCCTGAAGGATATCCAGTCCACGGAAGGATCATTGTACAAGCTCGTTCACGACCGCCAACTCTATGACAAGCTGGTGGTAGTGGCCGACAAGAGCGCCCAGGCGGCTGACGACGTGCGGGAGCTCAACAAAAAGCTGACCTCCAAGGATAGCACCGTCGGCAAGCTCCTGGGTGACCGGGAGTTCTACGACAAGGGGATGCAGCTCATGGAGCGGGCCGACCGTTCCGTCCAGGCCCTGGAGGAGATAACCACCCGGGTAAACCGCGGCGAGGGGACCGCCGGCAAGCTCGTGAACGACAAGGAGCTGTATGATCGCCTGAACCGGATGGTGGACGATACCAACGCCCTGGTGAAGGACATCAAGGAAAATCCGAAGCGGTATGTGAAGTTTTCACTGTTCTGAACCCCGCGTCACCACGACCAATACGCGGGCCATGAATCAAGAGAGGTAGCATAAATGAATAAGCTGTACCGTTTTCTGACAAGCATGTTGCTGTGCGCCCTCCTCGCCACCACCGCCTACGCCGCCGGGCTGGAGGAGAAGGTCCGCGAGCACACCATGAAGAACGGCATGAAGCTCCTCCTGGTGGAGCGGCACAGCTCTCCTACCATCGCCGCCTGGATACGTTTCAAGGTGGGGAGCGTGGATGAGCGAAGCGACGAGCGGGGGCTCGCCCACCTTTTGGAACACATGCTCTTCAAGGGGACGAAGACCCTCGGCACGACGGACTATGCGGCGGAGAAGCCGCTTCTTGACAAGATCGAGGCGACCGCCATCCAGCTCATGGACGAAAAGTCAAAGCGGGAGAAGGGGGACCCGGCCCGGATCGCCAGTCTGAAGAAGGAGCGGGACAGGCTGGAGGCAGAGGCGGAAAAGTACGTAGTCAAGGATGAATTCGCTCAGATCTACGCCAAGAACGGGGGGAGCGGCTACAACGCCTTCACGTCCAAGGACGGAACAACCTACCTCATCAACCTACCCGCCAACAAGCTCGAACTGTGGGCAGCCATCGAAAGCGACCGGATGCAGAATGCGGTGCTGCGGGAATTCTACTCGGAGCGGGACGTGGTAATGGAGGAGCGGCGGCGCTCCTACGATACGGAGCCGGAAGGGGAACTGTGGGAGAATTTTGTCGCAGCGGCCTACCATGCCCACCCCTACGGCCAGCCGACCATCGGCTGGATGTCGGACATCGAAAACCTTTCCCGGACCAAGGCAGAGGCGTTCCTGCACAAGTACTACGCCCCCAACAACGCCATCATCGCTATTGTCGGCGACATCGATACGGACAAGACCATCGCCCTGGTGGAGCGCTACTTCGGCGCCATTCCCCCCGGCACGCCGGTGGCACCGGTGGCGGTCACGGAACCGGCCCAGGAGGGGGAACGACGGATCGAAATTCTGGCCGACGCGGAACCAAACGTCATGGTCGGCTTCCACAAACCGACTCTTCCCGATCCGGATGACTACGTATTCGACGTCATCGACATGCTCCTCTCCGATGGCCGGACCTCGCGGCTCTACAAGAAGCTGGTGGTGGAGCAGCAACTGGCAACCGACGTCGGCAGCTTTTCCGCCCCCGGCAGCCGCTACCCGAACCTGTTCATCATTGCAGCCACACCCCGCGCTCCCCACACCGTTGCCGAAGTTGAAACGGCAATTTACGCAGAAATAGGGAAACTGCAGCGGGAGCCGGTGACTGCCCATGACCTGCAACAGATACTCAACCGACTGGAGTACGAAGAGGTCCGCCAGATGGGTTCCAACGGCGGCCTGGCCCGTAACCTTACCGAATACGAGGCGGTGGCCGGCACCTGGCGCTACCTCATCGAACATCGGCAGAAGGTATCCAAGGTCACCCCCGATGACGTCATGCGGGTGGCAAAAAAATACCTGGTGCGGGAAAACCGTACGATTGGCTTTATCACCAAGAAGGAGGCGGGGAAATGAGAAAACTTCTGGGAACCTGGCTCCCCATCTTCATGCTTTGCGCGCTGGCAACAGGCTGCGCGATAGCCCCGAAGGCAACCGACCCGCGCACCCTGACCTATGCGCCCCTCACCTTCAACATACCGAAAAGCGAGCGGATCGAGCTGGCAAACGGCATGGTGGTCTACCTGCTGGAGGACCACGAACTTTCCCTCGTGAATATGACCGCCTACGTCCGCACCGGCAGCATTTACGAACCGGCCGACAAGGTGGGACTGGCGGGCCTTACCGGCGCCGTCATGCGGAGCGGCGGAACAGTTTCTCTCCCACCGGAAAAGCTGGATAGCGAGCTGGAATTCATGGCTTCCTCTATCGAGTCGAGCATTGGAGCCGACACCGGGAATGTTTCCCTTGCCACTCTCACCAGGAACCTGGATCGGACCCTGGAGCTGTTTGCCCAGGTACTGCGGCAGCCGGCATTCCGTGAGGACCGGGTAGCCCTGGCGAAGAAGCGGACCATCGAAGGGCTGCGCCGGCAGAATGACGACCCCAAAGGGGTGGCGGACCGGGAACTGCGCAAGGACCTCTACGCCGGGCACCCGCTGGGGCGCTACCCCACCATCGCCTCGGTTGAAAAAATTACACGCGACGACATGGTCGCCTTCCACCGCCGGTTTTTCCACCCCAACAACATCATCCTGGCAGTGTCTGGCGACTTCAAACGGGACGAACTGCTGGGCAAACTCAATGCCGCCTTTTCCGGCTGGGAACGGCAGACCGTTGACCTGCCCCCCATCCCGCAACCGAATCCCGAGATAAGACCGGAGGTGTTGCTGGCTCCCAAAGAGATCAACCAGACCGTGGTCAGGATGGGGCAGTTGGGGATCGACAAGGACAATCCCGACCTCTACGCCATCCGGGTGATGGACTATATTCTCGGTGGCGGTTTTACTTCCCGGCTTACGACCGAAATCCGCTCCAACCAGGGACTGGCGTATAACGTGGACAGTTACTTCGATATAGGACGGCGTTTTACCGGCGTCTTTGTTGCCGAAACCGAAACCAAATCGGAGTCCACCATCAAGGCCATAACCCTCATGCGCGACATAATTACCGGCATGACCACGGCACCGGTTACCGACCAGGAGCTGGCGCTGGCAAAGGATTCCATCGTCAACTCCTTTCTCTTCGGATTCACCAGGCCGGACATGATCGTCAACCAGCAGGCCCGGCTCGAATACTACACCTACCCCCAGGGTTACCTGGAAAACTACCGGGACCGCATCGCCAGGGTTACCAAGGAGGACGTGCTGCGGGTAGCCCGCCAGTACCTCCACCCCAATGCCATGGTTCTCATGGTGGTCGGCAATCGGGACAAGCTCGACAAGCCGTTGTCAACCTTCGGACCGGTACGGGAACTGAAATTGGAAAACGGCAGTTGACCGCCAAACGCTCCAAAGCCCCGTAGGCAACAGAAAGGGAGTCGGAGGTGCCCCGCACCACGACTCCCTTCCCCTCTCCCCCTCCCCTGACGGCCCCCTTCCTAACACTCCACGCACCAACTTTAATTTATTTTAAGCTTGACTACGAGAATACACTAAAGTAAAATCCGGTTCTACTTTTTCCGTATACAGAATACACATCAATCCGTGTGCGTTGCCTTGCAGGCAACGCATCGCTAGGTATCAAAGGCAAAGATCATTACGAATCTATGCTTGTATAAACCACACCAACAGGAGGTAGAAGATGTCTGATTACGGCACCCTGCAAGACCGAGTACGCTGCAAATCCCTTTTGAACAAGGTGATGAAGCCCGAAGAGACCATCCAGTTCTTCAAGCACGGCATGAACCTCGGCTGGTCCGGCTTCACCCCGGCCGGCTACCCGAAAGTGGTGCCCATCGCCCTGGCCGAACATGTTGAGAAGAACAATCTGCAGGGGAAATTGAAGTTCAACCTCTTCATCGGCGCTTCCGTTGGTGCCGAGACCGAAGACCGCTGGGCAATCAACGACATGATCGATCGCCGCTGGCCTTACCAGACCGGCAAGAACATCGCCGCAGGGATCAATGAGGGGCGCATCCGGATGGGTGACAAGCACCTCTCCCTCTTCGCCCAGGACCTTGGTTACGGCTTCTACACCAAGGACAGTGAAAGCGGCAGGCTTGACCTCGCCATCATCGAAGTTTCCGCCATCACCGAAGACGGCGGCCTGGTACCGACCTCTTCCTGTGGTGTCATTCCGGAAATCCTGATGATGTGCGATCGTATCATCCTTGAGGTGAACACCGGACAGCCTTCATTCGAAGGCATCCACGACCTGTTCACCCCGCTGACCCCTCCTAATCGGCAGGTTTTCAACATCACCAAGGCCGATTCCAGGATCGGCGGAACTTCCATTCCTTGCGATCCGAGCAAAGTCATCGCCGTGGTCGAGTCCAAACTCCGCGACCAGGGGCGCGCATTTGCCGAGCAGGACGATACCTCGGAAGCTATCGCCAACCACGTCATCGACTTCTTCACTCAGGAAGTCAAGGCCGGCCGTCTGCCCAAGAACCTCCTGCCGCTCCAGTCCGGTGTCGGCTCCATCGCCAACGCCGTTATCGGCGGCCTTGCGAAAGGTCCTTTCAAAAACCTGACCGTTTACACCGAAGTACTTCAGGACACCATGCTTGACCTGTTCGACTCGGGCAAACTTGACGCAGCGTCTTCCTGTTCGCTCTCCCTCTCCGCGGAGCCGGGCTTTCCGCGCTTCTTCGAAAACATGGACAAGTACTTCGACAAGATCGTACTCCGTCCGCTTTCAGTATCCAACGCTCCTGAGCCGATCCGTCGTCTCGGGTGCATCGCCATGAACACCCCGGTTGAGATCGACATCTACGCACACGCCAACTCCACACTGGTCGGCGGCACAAGGATGATCAACGGTCTCGGCGGCTCCGGCGACTTCCTCCGCAACGGCTACCTCAAGATGATGCACACCCCGTCGTCACGTCCGTCCAAGACCGATCCGACCGGTATCTCATGTGTCGTTCCGCATTGCTCGCACATCGATCATACCGAGCACGACCTTGATTGCGTCATTACCGAGCAGGGGCTTGCTGACCTTCGCGGACTGGCACCTAAGGATCGCGCCAGAAAGATCATCGAGAAGTGCGCCCATCCCGATTACAAGGCACAGCTGACCGAGTACCTCCAAATAGCTGAAGCCGACTGCCTCAAGCGCAAAGTTGGCCACGAGCCGCAGCTGTGGGACCGCGCTTTCAAAATGCACCTCAACCTCGAGCGCAACGGCACCATGAAGCTCAAAAACTGGGATGTAAAGGTCGATCTCTGCGAATAGTCGACTGCTGCTCCTGCTTCACCAAAGCCCCGCCGGGAAACCGGCGGGGCTTTTTTTGTCTCGCGGCAACTCCCTACAGATGATTCATACTGCCGCTTTGGTATGCGATTAGACGCAAAAAAATCCGCAGTTGCGGGCTTTTTAATGCATACAGATCAACCGGCGGAGGTTAGAAATTGGAAGGTGGTTCCACGATTCCGGGCACGGACAGCGAGGTACCGCAGGGGGCAACGGTGCCACGGGTCGCCTCGTATTCCTTCAGATAGGCAGCCGGCTTCATCATCCCCTGGGTGCGCCAGAGGACCCGGGCGATGTACGGTATCTGGGATGGCCGGACCTGGCGCATCCAGTCGAGCATGCTCTTCTCGCCGGAGGTATTGAGAATGGACCGGCGCCAGGTCTCGGTATAGAGTTCGAAAAAGCGCCGGACTCCCAGGCGCGGCTCCCAGAGCAGATGGTGCATGTCGAAGTTGGACCAGGGCTGGGGCGCGATGCGGGATGCTACCTGATTGTAGTACTCCGTGCCGGGCAGAGGGGTACGGATGGTGAAGCCGGCCCGCTGCAGGCCATGACGGGCGATGAACTCCCACAACTCACGGAATTCGGCCTCCGTCCAGTCGGGGTCGATGAGGAAATTGCCGTTGATGCCATAGCCATGCTCCCGGGCAATCCGTACCCCTTCGATGGTTTCCGTAACTCCCGAGTCCTTGGCAAGGTCCGCAAGACCATTGTCGCTGGCCGCCTCCAGGCCGAGGAAGATGTCGAAATCCTTGGCCAACGGACGCCAGGCTGCGAGCAGTTCACTGCTCCGGCAGAGGAGATCGGTACGGGTCTGGACAAGAATCCACCGTTTGAAGACGCCGCGCTTTTTCAAGGCGTCAGCGAGTTCCAGGCTGCGGACGGGGTTGTGCCAGAACAGGTCGTCGGCGACAAAGACGGCGTCCCCTGTGGTGGCAAAGTCTTCCACCACCGCACTGATGCTCCGTTCCCGGCAGGAGCGCTCGTAGAGCTGCCAGACCGAGCAGAAGGAGCAACGGTGGGGGCACCCACGGGCCGTTTCGATGAGCCAGACCGGTTTGAACAGAAGACAGTGGTAGCCGGAGCGATGCTGCGCAACCAGTTCACGGGCCGGGAGAGGGACAAGATCAAGCGGGGTCCGTTCGGCCAGGGGGGGTGTGGTAACCCAGCCGTCTCTGGTCCGGAGCCGCAGTGCCGGCACGTCAGCAAGCGACCTTCCCTTGTCGAGAGCCTCAGCCAGTTGGACGACAACCTCCTCGCCGTCATCGAGACAGATGGCGTCGATGTCATCGCATTCAAGCGGCCCCGGAAATGCCGCAGCAGCATGGCCACCGACGTGAATGAAGGCATCGGGGTTTACGCGGCGCACCTCACGGGCCGTCTCAATGATCCGCTCGTATTCAAGGGCATGGGGGCAGGAGATGCCGACCAGATGAGGCCGGCTGCGCCTGACCCACGCGGCAGTACCGGGGCGGAAGCGAAGATCGGCCACCGTCACTCTGTGGCCTTTTGCAAGGAGGGCAGCGCCGATATATTCGAGTCCAAGGGGCTCGACGCGGAAGAACGGACCGAGCCCGAATTTGTCGCTCCCTGGATGGGGGCGGAGAAGGAGAATGTCCACTGAGTTGCACCTTGGGATTAGTCTGAAAATTCAGCCACGAAGTTTTTGAAATTGTGTGACGATTTCCATAGTAGCAAGTTTCGCCGCCCTTTGACCAGATTTTTCGCTTCTCACGACTCCGGTGGAAATAAGGAAAACCTTGCGCACCATTCGCCTTATTGCCATCTCCTGCTATAGTTGGTATCAGATGGCAACCACTCCACCGGGGGTACGGACGAATGGGAAAATTTATCATTATTTCGGCTTGTGCGCTGGCGTTCGCCGCTGCTTCCTTCGCCGCGGGCGGGAAAACTATGTGGACATTCGACAAGGACCGCGTCGGCACGGTCCCGCCTGGCTTTGCCCGTGCTGCGGGAGGGTGGAGAGTTGCAACTGACCCTACCGCCCCATCACAACCGAATGTGCTGGCCCAGAGGGCAAAAAACACAGACCGGACCTTGAACCTTATCCAGGTCGCCGGCACGACCTACCGGAACCTGGACCTGAGCGTGAAGATTCGCGTCATCGAGGGAAAGAGCTGGCAGGGGGGCGGCCTTGCCTGGAGGGGAGTGGACGCGGGGGACTATTATGCCGTTCTCGTCAACCCGCTCGACAACAGTATCCGGCTGTACAAGGTTGCAAACAGCTGGCCCACCGAACTGGTCACGGCGGAACTGAGGCAGGTTGGGGGGTGGCACACGCTGCGGGTCGTCATGACCGAAGACCGGGTGGAATGCTACTACGACGGCAGGAAGTATCTGGACCGACGAGACAGCACCTATGGCAAAGCCGGCACCATCGGCCTCTGGACACGGGGGGATGCGGAGACCTATTTTGACGACCTGACCGTCCAGGCCCGTTGACGCCGTCCGGCATTCAGCAGAGGAAAAGCTTTTGCAGGCTTTTTCATTCCGACAAGAAAAGAGAGGAGGGCTGGCAGCACCTCGTCCGTTTCGGTCGATTCCCCGCTGCGGACCTGGACCGGCTTCCGCTCCAAGCACCTATGACACAACTTCCCGCTCGGATACTTTGTTGGGGCTTCCGGCGAGTGTCCGCTGCCGCGCGGCTTCTCCCCTCAACTCCCGAAGCACTTCCAGCTCTCGCTCTTCCACAAACATGGCACAACACTGCGCCATCACAGTCACACCATGTGCCACAAACGGCTCATTTTTAGTACTTTCCCTCACACATAAAATAGGAAGAACTTCTATAGCGGCTACTTTATACGACATTACCCAACACTACGTATACGGGAACCGGAATTGCAGAAGTAATGGCAAGCGCCTCGACAGACCAGAGGCCGGGAGGAACCGCCATGCAACTGCAAGCCCATCCCATGACCCGCCAGATACTGAAATGCATCCATCTTACCGCCGTCTGCACCTGGATCGGCGGCGGACTTGCCGTGCTGGTTCTGCTCGATAACGACCGCTTCACCAGGAACGGCGACGAGCTGTTCGCTTTCAATCATGCCATCCGGTCCATCGACGACTGCCTCATCAAGCCCGCCGCCGTCATTTCCTCCGCCAGCGGTCTCCTTCTCTGCCTCCTCATCAACTGGCGGCTTGCCAGACACGGCTGGATAGTCGGCAAAGGAATCCTCACCCTGGGGGCCATCCTGTTCGGGGCCTTCTGCCTCGGTCCGTGGCTGCGGGACCTCTCCGACTTGACCGATGCCAACCGTCTCGCCGTTTTCGACAACGGGAACTACGCCCACACCTACCTGTTTGGGGCGATCTCCTCTATCATCCAGACTCTGCTCCTCGTCAGCCTGGTGCTCATCTCCATATTCAAGCCATCATTCGATCAGAAGCGGAGCTTCCCGCGCCGGAAGACTTGGGATTCCTGCTTCGCCTTCATCTCCCGGGCAAAACCGTAAAACAGGTTCCCGTAAACCTCGTCGGGCATGAGGTTCGCCCCGGAAATCCTTCAATGCTGCCATTTTCATGGCATCCTCCCTTTACCCGGCAGCTTCACCCATTCCTGTAGCCTCAACCTGCTGTAATGGCTATAAGAACAGCTTTCAATCGTTGGCAAAAATTATGTTGTCATCCGGCGGATGACATGCTATCAGGTTCAGTCCTCAATCAATAAAGGGCGCCATTTTATCTCTTGGAGCAGAGTCCATGATTCACCTGTCGAATATCGCCAAGCAGCACGGTTCCCAGATCCTCTTCCGGGACGCAAGCTTCCAGATCCTCCCCGGCAGCCGGACAGGGCTGGTAGGACCGAACGGGACCGGCAAGACATCTATTTTCCGGATAATCACCGGCGAAGAGGAGATGGACGCCGGCGATATCACCTGCGCGAAAAAGACCACCATCGGCTACTTCTCCCAGGATGTGGGGGATATGGCGGGGCGCTCGGCACTTGAGGAGGTGATGGCTGGCTCGGCGGAAACCGTGCGGCTCGCCGCTGAGCTGAAAGAGATGGAGGCGGCCATGTGCGAACCCCAGTCCGATGACGACATGGCGACCCTGCTGGAACGCTATGGAGCCGCCCAGGAAGAGTTCGAACACCGGGGGGGATATGACCTGGACACCCGTGCCCAGACAGTCCTGACCGGTCTCGGTATCGGCCCCGACCGGTTCAACCACCCGGTGGAGTCCTTCAGCGGCGGCTGGAAGATGCGAATCGCCCTGGCCAAGATTCTGACCCTGAAACCGGACGTGCTTCTCCTTGACGAACCGACCAACCACCTGGACGTGGAGTCGATCATCTGGCTGGAGGATTGGCTGGCAGGTGAATACGACGGCGCGCTCCTCATGACGAGCCACGACCGGGATTTCATGAACCGCATCGTCACACGGGTAGTCGAAGTGGCCAACAAGACGGTCACCACCTACGGCGGAGACTATGATTTCTATGAGAGGGAGCGGGACATCCGCCGGGACCAGCTTCTCGCGAGCCACAAGCGTCAGCAGGAGATGCTCTCCAAGGAAGAGGAATTCATAGCCCGTTTCGCCGCCCGGGCTTCCCATGCCGCCCAGGTCCAGTCCCGGGTAAAGAAACTGGACAAGATCGACCGGATTGAGATCCCCCCCGAGGAACGGGCCGTCCGCTTCGAATTCGGCGAGCCGCCGAGGAGCGGCGACGACGTGGTGCTCATGGAGAATCTGGGGAAGGTCTGGCTCACCCCCGACGGCCAGGAAAAGCCCGTATTCAGCGGCGTCTCCGGCATCGTCCGCCGGCAGGACAAGATTGCAGTGGTCGGGGTGAACGGTGCGGGGAAATCCACCTTCCTCAAAGTGATCGCCGGCCAGACCGAGCCGACCGCCGGAAGATCAGCCCTCGGGGCCAATGTTGAAATGGGGTACTTCAGCCAGCACGCCATGGAAATACTGGATCCGCGCAAGACGGTGTTCGAGACGGTGCAGGATGTCATGCCCCTCGCCTCCATCGGCGTCATCCGCAACCTTCTTGCCGCGTTCCTCTTCAGCGGGGATGCGGTTGAAAAGCGGATCGAAAACCTCTCCGGCGGAGAAAAGAGCCGGGTAGTCCTCGCCACACTCCTGGGACGACCGGTCAATCTTCTCGTCCTGGACGAACCGACCAACCACCTTGACATCCGCTCCCGGGAAATCCTCCTGGATGCCCTGAAAAACTTCGCCGGCACCGTACTGCTGGTGAGCCACGACCGCCACTTCCTCCGCTCACTGGTTAATCGCGTGTTCGAGATCGACCACGGGGAAATGCGCGTCTACGAAGGGAATTACGGGTATTACCTGCACAAGGCCCATGGCGAAAGCCATTAAGCATCCGGTCACTCTTACCGCCAGCTGTCGGCACACCGGCCAATCATTGGCGCTGTAGGCTGAAAAGCATTGACAATCCCTCACTGTTACCGTACAAATGCGGACTGTTTGCCGCACATCCCTCGATAACGGAGCAGAAAGAATGAAAGCACTTATCATTATTCTCCTGGTGGCCATCCCTCTCGGGTACGCATACTACAATAAGCCTCTCCTGGCCGCGCACCAGGAAAAGATTTATCTCACCGCAACCGGAGCCGACGCCATTACTGATGAGGAAATCTATTCCCAGCCCCAGTGGGATGGACTCGAATTCCGCGACTGGCTCATCGTCACTGCAACCCAGGACAAGCAGAAACAGTCACTGGTTTCCTGGGGCTTCGTCGGCTACCTGAAGGTCGTAGACCCCGACTGGGCACTCAAGGCGTTCGAGCTCAAGACACAGGATGCTGAGGGGGGCAAGTAAGCAGGAGAGAACGGGAGAAGAAGTCACGGGGCCAGACAGAAGGAATCAGAACAGGAGAGACTACATGATCAACGATGTGGGTGCGGAGATTTACCAGAGCTGGAGTTACGAGCAGCGCCGCGAAGAAATCGACAAATTGGTCCAAGGATACCGAAATGGCCTCCCGATCGAGTTCCTCTGCATGATGGCTACCTCCATCGCCGGCAGCGAGCCCCTCGCCAGGGAGCATCTTACCGCTCTCATCCCCCCCGACGAGCGGCAGAGTATCGTGGCAGCGGCGAAGGGGAACAAGAAGGCCCGTTCCCGGGTTGCATCGTTCTTTGCATGACTCTTGACCCCCTGTAGCCCCCCCCTGCACAACTATAATCACACGAATGCCCGCACAAGCGGGCTTTTTTATTACCCTAGGCTCCAGCTTTCAGTAGTTCACAACCTTCACCGGAAATTTCCGGAGTGATCTCTTTCCGGATTGCCAAACATTTTCGCCCCATCCCCCTCGCCATTACCTTGCCGTCGCAGACAAAGGCTCAACGGTCATCTCCGGATTACCTGCCATATCCTGTCCAGACCACATGGCATGGCACTCATACAAGAATTCCAGGGTCCCATTTGCAAAAGCCACACACATGCTACAATTGAGGAAAATTGTTGTGGAGGTGATACTGTATGCGATCCATTTTCGCCAGGTTCCTGTATCTCACCGCGGTAACATTATTTCTTGCCTCCTGTGCCACGACCTCTCTGGTTGATTCCTGGCACTCCCCCAGCCAGCACGAACTGAGACTGCACAAAATCCTGGTGGTGGGAATTTTCAAGACTGCCAACGAACGCAGAATTTATGAGGACATTCTCGTCAGTGAACTCAGTCAGCGGGGAGTCGAGGCGCTGCCAGGGCATACCTTTATTCCCGCTGATGTGAAAGTAGACCGACAAGCCTTGGAAAACGCTGAGAAAGAAGCACATGCCGAGGCGGTTCTCACCATGCAGACGGTCAGGATCGAACATCAGCAAGTGCTACAACCGGGATACACGACCACCTATCCCGACTACTGGTACCCACCCGCGTTCCCATCCTGGAATCTGAATGGCTACTACGGCTCGATGACCTACTATGAACCGCCGTACATAGCGACGTACACGGTAGCAAACATCCAGACAAGCCTTTTCGACACGCGAAACGGCAAGCTCCTGTGGGCGGCCACAATCCAGACATCCGAGCCGGGAAATGTGATTTCCGTCAGTAAAGATATGGCTGGCATCGTTGTCCAGTCTCTTATCAAGGAAGGGATGATCTGAACCACATACCGGCGAACACTATCAGTTATCCCCGTAAGGCTCACCTATTCAAGCATTCTGCAGCATAAAATCCCTTCAAGTACACCTGGCTTGTGGGGATTTTCACGCTCTGTGCAGTTTTTCGCATCACGTTTAATTCATTCTTCCTGCAATGCGGAAAGAGTGGACCGGTCTCCTGGATGAAAGGTCAAATGTACCATCTTCGGAAAATGACGATGAATGCGCACTGGCATGCTCTCGGTATGCTGGGAAAGATGCGGAACTGCTGAGAGGGATGTAACCATGGCAGAAAAAAGTGAACATACGTCACCCTCGACTGATGACACTTCAGCGACCGGACGGGAACAACGGTCGGATACACAGGAATTTTTCCTGAAATGGAAAAAGCCCCTGCTGTTTGTACTTGTTGTCCTGCTGGCAGCGGGCGGAATATTCTACTGGTGGCATTCGACACACTGGGAAAGCACGGATGACGCCCAGATCGACGGTCATATTAACCCTATCAGCGCAAGGGTGGGAGGGCATGTGGTGCGTCTCAATTTCAGGGACAACCAGTATGTAAACGCCGGCACACTGCTCGTGGAAATCGACCCTACTGACTACAGAGTGTCTGTCGAGCGAGCCAGGGCCGAATACGCGGATGCACGTGCCTCCCTGAATGCGGCACGCATAAATGTGCCGATTACCTCGGTAAGCACAAAGAGCAGTATCCTTTCAGCTTCGGCAAATGTTGCTAACGCCCGCGCCGGGGTCTCGGCAGCAAACAAGCAACTTGAAGCCTCCCGTGCCCGACTGCGGGAGACCGAAGCGAACAATGTCAGAGCGCAGGCAGATCTGGCCAGATACCGGCCGCTTGTCGAGCGTGGTGTCATTTCCCGGCAGCAATACGACCAGACAGTTGCCGCTGCGGACACCGCAGCAGCGGCTGTCGATGCGGCAAGGGCTCTAGTAACCGCAGCCATGGAGCAGGAGAAGCAGGCTCGCGGTCTCTTGAAACAGGCAGAAGCAGAGCTGGAAGCTTCCCGTACCGGACCTCAACAGGTTTCCGTGACCCGTTCCCGCGCAGAAAGCGCCTCTGCCGCTGTAAAAAGGTACAAGGCGGCGCTCGATCAAGCTGAGCTGAACCTGCGTTATACGAGGGTAACTGCCCCGGTTGCGGGAATGGTCAGTCAAAGGAGCGTTGAAGTGGGGCAGAATGTGGCACCAGGCCAGGTGCTTCTGTCCATCATTCCGCTCGACGATATCTGGGTGACGGCAAATTTCAAGGAAACCCAGCTGGAAAGAATGCAGCCCGGCCAAAAGGTGAAAATTAGTGTGGATACCTACCGAAGGACGTATGACGGGCATGTGGACAGCATCGCCGGAGCAAGTGGCGCGCGGTTCAGCCTCTTTCCTCCCGAGAACGCGACGGGCAACTACGTGAAGGTGGTGCAGCGCATTCCGGTAAAAATAGTTTTCGAAAAAGGGCAGGACAGGGAACACATTCTCCGCCCCGGCATGTCCGTCGTACCGGCGGTCAGAGTAAAATGATGGCCGGCGGAGTGATGGAAGAAGGGAAGAAAACCGTTATGGAATGGCGCCCGGCGGTGAATCCCTGGCTCATTGCGGCAACCGTCATGCTTCCCACTTTCATGGAAATTCTGGATACCACCATTGTCTCCGTCGCCCTCCCCCATATAGCCGGCAATCTCTCCGCCACCACCGATGAGGCGACCTGGGCCCTGACCAGCTATCTGGTCGCCAATGCCATCATTCTGCCTGCCACCGGCTGGTTTGCCAGGTATTTCGGCCGTTCCCGCTTCCTTATATACTGCATCGTCATATTCACCGTTTCTTCGTTCGCCTGCGGTGTAGCAGAAAGCCTCGGCATGCTGATCGCCGCCAGAGTGATCCAGGGCGCGGGAGGAGGCGCCCTCCAGCCGATCTCCCAAGCTATCCTCCTGGAAAGCTTTCCCCCGGAGAAGAGAGGTATGGCCATGGCGGCTTTCGGCATCGGAGTGGTAGTTGCGCCGATACTCGGACCGACGCTGGGGGGGTGGCTGACCGACCAGTACTCGTGGCGGTGGGCCTTCTACATAAACATCCCCCTGGGAATACTGGCAGTCTTCATGACCCGTGCTTTCGTGCAAGACCCCCCTTACATCAAAGCGGCCAAACCCGGCAGGATAGACAGCATCGGCTTCGGGTTGATGGCCATTTCCCTGGCCACCCTGCAGATTGTTCTCGACAAGGGGCAGACCGATGACTGGTTCTCCGCTCCATGGGTGCGCTGGTTTGTTGCAATCAGCGCAGTTACACTGATTTTCTTCATTGTGAATGAATTGAGGACCAAGGAGCCAGTGGTCAACCTGCGGGTACTGAAGAACCGCAATTTCGCTATGGGAACCGTGCTGATCACCTTCGTAGGAGTATGCCTTTACAGTGCTATCACCCTCATACCCATCTACCTGCAGAGCCTTATGGGGTATACGGCCATGCTGAGCGGCCTGACCCTCAGCCCACGCGGTGCGGGCGCGCTGGTAACCATGCCGGTCGTCGGTTTTCTTATGGGCGCAGTGGATTTCCGCAAGGTAGTCGGAACCGGTTTCTTATTGCTCGCCATCTCTCTCTGGCAGTTTGGAGAGATCAACCTGCAGATTACAATGTGGGATATCATCTGGCCCAACATCCTGATGGGAGTCGGTCTGAGCATGATCTTTGTCCCCCTTTCCGCTGTCGCCATGGGGATGCTGCCCCGTGAGGAGATGGGGAATGCAAGCGGCATCTTCAACCTGATGCGCAACATCGGGGGAAGCGCCGGCATCTCTGCGGTGACAACCATTTTGGAACGGCGGGCCCAGGTTCATCAGTCGAATATGGTTTCCCATCTGTCTCCCGGCAATCCATCCTTCCAGATTCAATCGCACGGGCTGCAGCAAACCTTCGGGCACTATTTCCCTTCGACCGAGGCGTTGCGAAAGGCGGATGGAACGATCTACAACGAACTGGTCAGACAATCGACACTATGGGCTTTCATCGACAACTTCCGTCTGCTGGCTGCCCTGAGCCTGCTCTGCGCCGGGACAGCCCTGCTCATGAAAAGAGTTAAGCCGAAAACGCCGCCCTCTCCCGGCAAATAGAACCGGTGCTCCTGACGAGGAGATAGCAGACAGTGAGCTCTTCAAGCTAAGACGGGAAGTTCTGCTTGAAAAGGGGCATTCCAGGGACAGGGCTCCGGTCCGGGCATACTGTCAGACGATGACCTTTACGAAACCTTCCACCGCCGTTATGCGCAACGGCCCGCGGCCGATGTAATCGCCATCCACCTGAACCGCCCTGGAAGCGGAAAGCTCCAGGAGACTGGCGCTCAGCATAAGAACCCCGCCCCCGTGCGGCTCCCGCCCCCGGAGCAGGTCCAGGGCAAGTTTTGCGTAAGTCCGCCTTGTATCCCCCTGGATGCAGACCACCTGGAACCCCGGCAAAAAAATGTCCGCCGCCGGAGCCAGCACGAAGTCCCCCCCGTACCTGGCACCGTTGCAGGCGATGGCGCTGTGGCACTCCACCTCTCTCCCGTCTACCCGTATCCGCACCGACTCCCGATCCCAGGCTGCGAGTCGCCGCAGCGCCGCAAGGACATAGGCCCCCTTGCCGACAACCCTCTTCTCCCCGAGCCGGACATCTTCGACCACGGAGCCGTCGAAACCGATGCCGGCCATGAGGGAAAAATACCTCTTCTCTCCCCGAGCCTCCAGCAGACCGACCGCCATGGTACGCGTCACGCCGCCGATAATCTTCAGGACCGCATCCTTCAGAGTCCTGATTCCAAGCTCCCTGGCCAACACATTGGCCGTGCCGAGGGGAAGTATGCCCAAGGTCGCCTTCCCCGGTTCGAGCCCGTTCAGTACGCCATTGATCGTCCCGTCACCTCCACCAACGATGATGAATGGCTCCGTCTCCTCCCCGCAAATCCGCCGGGCGAAGAGGGTAGTATCTGCCGCACTGCCGGTGAGCAAAAGTTCGGGGGTTTTTCCCCGTTGCCGCAGAGAAGTGACGATTTCTTCGATTCTTCGCCGGGTATAGCCTCCCGACGTGGGATTTACAATGAGAAAACAGCGATCTGACACCATGAAGCCCCCTCTACGGATAGTACCATGTTGCAAACTCTTCTTATAGTGCAGTTGCATTCAGCTTTCAAATTAATTCACCACCCCGTTTCCCTCAGCCGCTGCCAGTGGTTACCCCGTGGCATTCCGCGTGTATGACCTGCTATTCATAACCCACTGTTAATACGAATAATCTGTACTTTTAATAGAGAAATACAGTAGTCTTGATGAGTTATGCATATCAATCCGAACCATTGACAGGAAAGCTCACCATGCCAGCTATCAAGCGTTACCATTCATTATTTGTATTGTTCTCCATCGTCATCATATTTTCGACGGTTACACGGACTGTTCTCCTGGTCAGGGCACTGCCGAATCTGGACCTTACTCCTCTCCTGCTCCTGAAAATCTACGGCGTCGGCTTCTTCTTCGACTGTGTCACCTACTCCTATTTCGCCATCCCCTTTGCCCTTGTCGCCGCCCTCCTCCCGGACCGGGTCTTCAACAGTGGATGGTTTAGGCCGGTGGTTTGGGTGGTCGGCTTCATTCTCACCTATCTTTTGCTGTTCAATGTCGTTTCCGAGTATGTGTTTTTCGATGAATTCGGTACCAGATATAACTTCATTGCCGTGGACTATCTCATCTATACCACCGAGGTGGTACGGAACATCCGTGAATCCTATCCGGTCAACTGGATTCTCGCAGGGCTGTTCCTCCTGAACATCGGAATTTTTTTCCTGGTGAAAAACCGGCTGAACCACTCATTTTCCTCAAAAACCACCTTGGGCAAACGGCTTGGATTCGGGCTGGTCTTCGCTCTGCTGCCGGCAATCTCCTTTCTTTGCGTCGACCTCTCCCTCTCCGAGATCTCACCGAACAATTACGCCGATGAACTGGCGGGAAACGGCATCTATAACCTCGTATCCGCCTTCCGCAATAATGAGCTCGACTACAACCGTTTTTACGCCAAACGAGATGACAGACTGGTCATGACCCGGCTTAGAGACCTCATCACGGAAAAGGACAACCACCTTGCGAGCAGCAACTCCGACGACATTACGCGCATCATCCGCCATGACGGTTCGGAACGGCACCTCAACGTCATCGTCATCGTCGAAGAGAGCCTGAGCGCCGAATACCTCGGTGCGTTCGGCAGCAAGAAAGGGCTCTCTCCCAACCTCGACCGGCTTGCCGACGAATCCCTTTTCTTCACCCACCTCTATGCCACCGGCACCAGAACGGTCCGCGGTCTTGAAGCATTGACCCTCTCCATCCCCCCTCTCCCCGGCACCTCCATCGTAAAGCGCCCCGATAACGAGAATTTCTTCTCCTGGGGTTCGGTGATGAAGTCACGGGGGTATGACAACAAGTTCATCTATGCGGGCCACGGTTATTTCGACAACATGAACTATTTCTTTGCCAACAACGGCTTCAGGACCGTCGACCGTCTGGACTTCGCCAATGACGAGGTGACATTTTCCAACGCCTGGGGGGTCTGTGACGAAGACCTTTTCGGAAAGGTTGTCAGCGAGGCGGATAAATCCTACAAGGAGCACCGTCCCTTTTTCAGCATGGTAATGACCACGTCCAACCACCGCCCCTTTACCTATCCGGAGGGGAAGATCGACATCCCCTCCAAAGCCGGCCGCGACGGCGGGGTCAAATACGCGGATTATGCCATCGGGAAACTGTTGGCAAACTCCCGGCAGCGTCCCTGGTTCAAGGATACCGTTTTCGTCATCGTGGCAGACCACTGCGCCGGCAGCGCCCGCAAGGTCGCGCTCCCCGTCAAAAACTACGAAATTCCCCTGTTCATCTATGCCCCGTCCATAATCAGGCCACAAAAGGTGGACACGATGCTCAGCCAGATCGACGTAGCCCCGACGGTCCTCGGCCTTCTGAACTTCAGCTACACCACGAAATTTACCGGCAGGGATATTCTTCATTCGGATAACGGAGAGGGACGGGCGTTCATCTCAACCTACCAGAAACTCGGTTTCATCGAAGGGAACAAGCTCCTCGTTCTCAGCCCCCAGAAGCATGTCGATTTCTACACATTTTCCCGCCAGGACGGTACGACAACCCCGATTCCCCCACAGGAAGATCTCTTGCTGGATGGTCTCGGCTACTATCAGGGGATGAATTATGCGTACAAGCACCGGTTGGACCGCCTGAACAACTGACCAGTCGGCACTGTTCCCCAGCCATTCCCCCCGTTCACAACAAAAAAAGCCCCGGATTTCTCCGGGGCTTTTCGTTTGGGGCCGTTCTCTTTACTTTCCCCGCTTCGTCATGCGGGTCAGCATCCGGTCCAGGGAGGAGGCAAAGCGCTGCCGGTCAGTGAGGCTGAACTGGGCGGGTCCGCCCTGCACGAGCCCTGCGCCTCGCAGTTCCTGCATAAGGTCGCGCAGGGAAAGGCGATCCGCCACATTGTCCTCCGTATAGAGTTCCCCCCGCGGGTCAAGGGCCACCCCACCTTTGGCGACGACCCGGGCGGCCAGGGGAATATCGGCGGTAACCACCAGGTCTTCCGGAGCAGCATTCTCGGCGATATAGTCGTCAGCGGCATCCGGGTCCGCGCCGACCAGCACCGACGTCACCAGGCGGGAGTGGGCCTTTGACATACTCTTGTTCGCCACCAGGCAGACCGGCACCTCCAGCCGTTCCGAGGCGCGAAATACGATCTCCTTGATGATACGGGGACAGGCGTCCGCGTCAATCCATAGTTTCATCGCTACCCTCTATACATCAATGCTCCAAAATTGTTGTAATTCTGCCTTAACAGGCATTCTGCCTGGCACGCAGCAATTGTATCCCTTCACCATGCTTCTTGTAAAGAAACGATACGGTAACACCCCAACAACAACCCAATGGCTAAAAATTGCGTACCCACTCAGCCAAATGACATTAAAAGAGGGGAGCCAATCAGTCAACTATTACCTTGAAATGTTATTTTACACTGAATCATGACATTGCTATGGAAATCATATTTATATTCAACCGCCCGTATCGAGTCACCACAAATTCAATACACAACCGACTGTTATTACTGGCACACACATTGCTTAACTATCAAAAACACCTTATTATTTATATGCAATAATTATCCCCTTTTTACAGTAACGACTAAGGCGATGGCTCGGATGATACGACAAAGAACCGCAACAACTTTCATGACGATGCTCCTTCTGCTCGGCTACACTGCCGGTTCCCATGGGGCCACCACGACCTCTAACCTGACGGTCAACACGAACATTGCGGCCCGGGCATCACTGGTGCTCGCGAGCACCACAGTAAACTTCCCCGACGCCGATCCTACGACGGTTCCCTCCATAGCGGCAACGGAAAATGCGGTCAACGTCATCGCCCGGGTCCGGACCGGCAGCTCCAGCCTGGCAAGTCTCCAAGTCCTTGCAGCCAGCGACCTGACGAGCGGTGCCAATACCATAGCCATCGGCAACGTCACCTGGACCGCAACCGGCACCGGCTTCGTCGCGGGGACAATGAACAGCGCAACACCCCAAACGGCTGGCTCCTGGACCGGTTCCGGCGAACAGATCGGCACCTTCAGTTATTTTCTGGCCAACAGCTGGAACTACGCCACCGGCAGCTACTCGACTACCGTAACCTACACCCTTACCGCTCCCTGACCTCTACTACCGGCAGCACAGGAGGTGATTCGTCACCACGGCAACACCTTTTGAATTTCAACCATAACCATCATTAATCACAGCATCAATCAACAACGGAGGATATCATGAAAAAATTGCAGGCAGTACTCGCAGCAACCCTCGTCTTCGCCGCAGGCAGCGCTTTGGCAGCCTCTACCGGCAACGTCCCGGTGGTCATCAACGCCAACGTCGCCGCCCTTGCCAAACTGACCATACCTGCCGCCATCAGCTTTGCGAGCGCGGACCCCGACGTGACTCCTTCAATACCTGCCACCGAAAATCCCGTTGCCGTTAGGACACAGGTGCGTACTGGCAGTGCCAGTGCTGTATCCCTCACCGTCCTCGCAGCTGGCGACCTCACCAACGGCACGGTGACTGAAGACATCGGCATCAGCGCCGTCACCTGGACCGCCGCAGGCAATGGCTTCGTAGCAGGGACTATGGACAAGACAACCGCCCAGTCGGCGGGTGACTGGACCGGTTCCGGTGACCGGAGCAGCACCTTCAGCTACAACCTTGCCAACTCATGGAGCTACGCACCTGGAAATTACACAGCCACTGTCAACTATGTTCTGTCCGCTCCCTGAGTTAATAGATAAACGGGTCGCAGGGCGCAGCACCGCACGTAACGTGCTGCGCCCCTTATCAACGAGGCCGCAATGAAAAACGCCGCACGAACATGGCGAATACTGTTCCTGGCTCTTGCTGCAAGCTTCCCTCTTAACAGTTCCTGCTGGGGAGCTTCCGCCTCCGCCGGTCTGAATGTGTCCCTCGTCATCTCCTCATCGGCAAACCTGTCACTCAGCGCGACCTCCCTTACCTTCCTTGCCGATGACCCGGCCATCCAGCCGGCCATTCCTGCTTCGGAAAACCCGGTGTCCGTGCTGGCAAAGGTCCGGACGAAGGGGACCCCCTCTCTGAGCGTTATCGCGAGCGATGACCTGCGGAGCGGCACCGACGTCATACCCATTTCAGAACTCACCTGGACCGCCGACGGTTCACCGTTCATCGGCGGCACCATGAGCAAGACCACACCCCAGCAGGCAGCCAACCTGCCGGCCGGTGCCGGCAGCTACCAGTCCGCATACCGTTATAACCTTACCAACAGTCCGCTCTATCTTCCCGGCACCTATTCCTCCACCATCAACTATACCCTTACCGCCCCCTGACCTGTGAATACCCCGGCAGAAAGGCCTTACGCCTTGACACACCGTCGTTTATATAGTATCTGCAAACACAGCCGTGCAGTTAAAAAATTTCACATCAGGGCTCTATGACACGGTTCTTCCCTTCACACACCCCTGTTCTGCTCTGCATTGTCCTTGGCCTGGCCATGGGAGCGACTGACGCCAAAGCCGCAAGCACCCAACCGCTGACGATTAACTGTGCCCTTGCCGCCCGTGTCAGCCTGACCCTTTCCCCGGCGACGGTCAACTTTCCCGATACGGACCCGACAGCAGTCCCTAACGTCCCCGCAGCGGAAAACCCGGTGATGGTAACAGCGAAATTCCGGAAAGATCCGTCGACGGCCCTCACCGCAACCCTGGTCTGCCAGGGGGGACCACTCGTTTCCGGTGCAGACGCCATCCCTGCCTCAAGCGTCACCTGGACAGCAACGGGGACCGGCTTCACCGGCGGGACACTGAGCAACGCGACCCCCCAACCGGTCGGCAGTTGGACCGGTTCGGGGGCGTACACCGGCAACCTGAATTTCAGCCTTGCCAATCTCTGGAGCTACCCAGTCGGGAACTACTCCGGCAACATAACCTACACCCTGACGGCGCCCTGACCATGAAACTCTCTACTCTCACAACCCTCGTGGCACTGACCCTGACAGTACTACTCGTTTCCGGCACCGAGCAGGCTGCAGCTGCACCCCCTCCGACCCTAACCGTTAGCCTCAGCATTACCAACATTACCTTTCCCGACCAGGACCCTGACTTCTTTCCTGTTTCCCAACAGACCGGACTACCGGTACAGATCACCCTTACGACCAAAAACATCGGCACCGCCACCCCCTATTCCTGCAGCGTCCTTGCGCGGGGCGACCTGACGTCCGGTCTGGCGATCATTCCGGTTTCGAATATCGGCTGGACAGCCGTGACACTTGCAGCGGACGCGGGAGAATCTTTTTATTCCGGGACCCTGTCAAAGACGACCGCCGTTGTGGTTGCCCAGGGCTCCGGGAATGAAAACCGGCCATCCCCCTTGCAGGCAGACCTCACCTTTTTCATCCAGAATCTCTGGAGCTACGCCACCGGGAACTATTCCCAGACCATCGATTTCACCATTACGTCACCATAGAAACAGCCCTAAGGAGCAAAACACCATGTACCTGCATCGTCACCTGCCTGCCATTACGCGCCTCATCGCTGCCCTCGCGCTCATCCTCCTACCCCTCTCCGCGCGGGCCGAGATATCCTTCAGCGTCTCCCCTATCCGTGTGGAGCTTTCGGGGGAACCGGGAGGAACCCACACCGACGCCATGGAAGTACGCAACGAGGGGAACGAGAAGGTGCGAATCAAGGTCAGCATGCAGGACTGGTACCTGTCAGAGGAGGGAACCCCCATTTTCCAGAAGGGTGGAACACAGTCCCACTCATGCACCGGCTGGATGAAGATCAACCCGGTCGACTTTCTCCTGCAGGCCGGTGAAAAGAAGGTCGTCCGCTATTCCGTGGCTATCCCTTCCGGAATCAAGGATGGCGGTTACTGGGGTGCATTCGTCTTCGAAACTGTCCCCCAGGTCGTACCGGGGCAGAAAACCAAGGCGGTGGCGATCAAGGGGAACATCGGCTCCATCGTCTACATTGTTGTCGGCAAGCCGGTGCCGGCCGGTGACATCCTCGCCATGACGTACGACGACCGGAAAGGACGAAAAATTCTCACCAGGATTAAGAACACCGGCACTGTTCACTTTCGGATCAAGGGAAACATAAAGATCACCGATACGGCCGGCAAGACCGTCCAGACCACCGACCTTTCCGACGTTCCCATACTGGCTGACTCTTCGCGGACCATCCCCGTCACCCTGGACGACAAGCTTCCCGCCGGCGGGTATACGGCAGTGGCTACCGTCGATATCGGCGCCAAGGCGGTTCTCTCCGGGGAATTCTCCTTTGTCGTGAAGTAGCCGCACACCATGGGGAGGATGTCGCTCAAGAGGACCGGCTTCAGCGTGTCCCGTTTCTGCGTCATGCTTCTCTGCGCCCTTGCCGCCCCGCTCTTCTCCCCCGCAACCGGCTCATGCCTCCCGCCGGGTGGGGGAAGCTACTCCCTTATGGACCGTTATACCGACCAGGAGGGGGCAACGGTAACCGGCACTCTCAACGAATCGCTCCTTCGTCTCGACCTCTTCCAGACGGTTCCCGGCTACGGCAGGCTCTTCCTGTCGACCGACCTGTCCCGTACCGACCCCTCCGATACCGAGAGCACCACCTCCCTCTCCCGTTACCAGCTCGGGATGGAGGGGTTTCGGCTGGGTCGCTGGACCTCGTCTCTCCTGACCGGAGACACGAGCGTCCGTTTTACATCCCACGAGGAAGGTTTCGTCGGACCGGCTCCATCTCTCCTATTCACAAAACCCTATCTTGCGCCAACCTTCACCACGGAGTCCGGGCGATTCCTCAACGCCACCTATCCCGACATTAATTTCCGTGGCGGCCTGCTCAACAGCCAGACTGACAGGGACAACCTCCTCCTGTTCGGTGGCAGGCTCTCCAACATCAGGGGGTTTCAGGCCAACGAGGTCGAAGTCACCGACGAATCACTCGTCGGTGCAAAATGGACCCACAAGTGGACCAGCGGGACTTACGCGGGTGCCGGTTTTATCCGGACCACGAATCAGCAGTGGCAGGCGGGAAATCCGGCGGGGTTGACGATAGACAACAGCATCTTCCTTCTCGACGGCTCCTGCGACCTCGGCAACCACCTCCGCCTTGTGGGCGAATACCGGCAGAACTTTTTCACCCTGAACGGAACTGCTACCAATGACTGGGCCATAAAGACCGGCCCCATGATATTCTTTCCCAACGGCAGGCTGGAGCTGAACTACCGGCGGGTCGGACCGAACTACCAATTCGTCGGGGAGAATCTGCAAGCGGAACGGGACGTGGAAGGGGTCTTCGCGTCCCTCGACTACAAGGCCCACCAGCACCTCAGCATCTACTCCTCGTTCGACTGGAACCGGAGTAACCTGGCAAACAGCACCGCCATTCCGGCAGTTGACACGCTAACCGCACTCATCGGCGGCTATTTTTCCCATCCGATCCTTCCGTCCCTCAACCTCCGGTTCTCTCTTACCGACAGAAGCTCCCGTGTACCCCTCCCCACTCTGGTCGAAAGCCGTGACTACTCCCTCTATGTTGAAATACTGAAGGCCTTCAAACTGGCAACCCCCTATCTCCGCCTGCAGGGGGAGTTGCTCAATGACAGTGCATCACCGTTAAGTTCCGCTAAAACTGGAACAGCGACGGTCGGCGTCAGGTTAACCCCCCTGAGCATGCTCAATCTCTATATTGAAGGAGAGGAGCAGGTACGGAATGCCGACATTGGCCCCACCACAACTGCCTACAGGACTACCGGGGGACTAAGCTATACCCCGCTTCAGAATCTCTCCATCCACGCCGACTGCGAACTCTCCACCATAAAGGATGACAGCAGCGCGGGAACATCCCAGAAGAACCAGAGTTTCAACGGAGGAGTCATGATAGCCCTCCCCCGCCAGTATTACGTCAGCAGCGATGTCCGGTACGGTTCGTCCAGATTGGATGCCGCCAGATCGACGGAAGCGTCCACCCTCCAGTTCACGATCAACCTGACCAAACGGTTTGGTTGGGGTAGAGCGGGAGGTGGCCTGATATCTGGCCAGGGCTCCGGTGTGGCCCTGGCGGACGTGGGAGACATCGAAGGTTTTGTATATCAGGATCTGAATCGCAACGGAAAACGGGATACGGGCGAGCCGGGGCTTGCCAGGGTCACCGTACTGCTGGAGGACAACAGGAAGGTGGTCACTGACCGGGAAGGTAGATACCGTTTCAGCGACGTCGTAGCAGGCATCCATGTAGTCAAGCTCAACGAACGGGAACTGGACGCAAACATCAACCTGCTGGCGAACGCCAATCAGCGTGTTGAGGTGAAGCTCCGGGAGACGACACGAGTCGATTACCCGGTCAGCTACTCGGGAAGCATGAAAGGAATGGTGCTGATCGACACGAACGGCAACGGCACCGCCGATCCAGCCGATACCCCCTTGCCGGATATCCTTGTTTACCTGGCCGACAGCAACATCAATACCTTCAGTGATACTGACGGCAATTTTGCCCTGGAAAACCTCCTTCCCGGACGGTACGAGGTACGGATTGACACGACAGGACTCTCGGCAGGGATGAAACTGGTAACGCCGGACAGATATACCGTCGAAATCAAGTCGGGCGAGGAACTGAAGGATATCATCTTCCTCATAGCCACGGAGAAAAAGGAGATCCGGAAAAAGGTCTTTGGCACAGGAGGGGCGACAGTGCCCGGCACCACTCTACCGGCAAAGGAAAAAAAGGAATCCTCTGTGCAGAAAGGGGAAACGGTGAGACAAGCTGCCGCCACAGCCGTCAAGGCTCAAAAAATGAAGGCGACCCGTGAATACCGGCAGAAAAACCCTGCCAAAAATGCCGTCAACTCCGCGACGGCACCTGCCTTTAACGCGAGAGACACAAACAGTGCGGCAGCACCCCTGACGATTCCGCCCACGGCAGCTTCGCTTCTCAAACCAGTCGGAGCAGGCGAGACGGGCGTCGTCGAGGTGCACTTCCGGCAAGGTTCTGTGCAGCTGGCATCAGGCGAAGACATGGCATCTCTCCTCACCGTCGCCAAAATGTTTAATTCCCTGCAGGACATGCAGGTGGCGATCGAAGGAAGGGCGGACCAGACCGGCTCGGCCAGTCGCAACCGGGAACTCGGGCTGAAACGGGCAGAGGCCGTCGCCAGAATACTCATAAAAAGTGGCGTGCCCCGGGAGAAGATTGTCAGAATACGGAGTTTCGGCCACTACGGTCTGTTTTGTGAAGAGCTCACGAAAACCTGTCGTGCAAAAAACCGGCGGGTGGTCATACGCTTTTTCAAGTAACCCTTCGGAATATCACTTCCGCGCCTTGGGATGGGCCTTGTCGTAGACTTCCATCAGACGGTCGATGCTGACGTGGGTGTACTTCTGGGTGGTGGAGAGGGAGGAGTGGCCGAGCAGTTCCTGGATGGCGCGCAGGTCCGCCCCCCCCTCCAGCATGTGGGTGGCGAAGGTGTGGCGCAGGGTATGGGGGGAGACCTTCTTCATGGTGGCGATGCGGAGGATGTACTTGTCCACGATGCGGGCCACGCTCCGCCGGGTGAGCCTGCCGCCACGGGCGTTGATGAAAAGTGGATCACCGGCTGCTGGCTGGTTGCGGGCCGCCAGGTAATCCGCCAGTGCGGCCCGGGCCTTGCTGCCGAGGGGAACGATCCGCTCCTTCCCCCCCTTCCCCAGGACTCTGACAAGCCCTTCGTCCAGATCGATACCCTCCACGTCGAGGCCGGTCAGTTCCGAGACACGGATGCCACAGGAGTACAGGGTCTCCAGGATCGCCCGGTCCCGCAGGGGAAGGAGTTCTCCCTCCCGCGGAGCCTCAACCAGAGCGGTCACCTCGTCGATGGAGAGGTGGAACGGCACCTTTTTCTCACGCTTTGGCGTCGCCACCAGTTCGGCCGGATTGCGCGTCACCACCCCTTCCCTCACCAGAAAGGCGAAGAAGGAGCGCAGAGCTGCCAGCTTCCGGCCGATAGAGCTCTTGTGGTAATTCTTGTGGAGAAGAGCGAGGTAGCGACGGATCAGGATATGGTCAATCCCCCCCACAGCCGCCGCCTCACCCCGCTCACTCCGGATAAAGGCCTGGAACTGCCCGATGTCCCTCCGGTAAGCCTCCAGCGTATGGGGAGAGACGTTGCGTTCGGTACCGAGATACCGGATAAAGTGGGCGATATGGTCATTCATGACGTCCCCAGATTACCAGAAACCCGGCAGGTTTGCCACGATGAAACACTTTGACAAGCCCGCCGCAAAAACCCTATAGTCAGACCATGCACACCGTCACCATCGAACGCGCGACAAGGTACGACCGCCAGCTCATCAAATGCGCACTAGCCCGCCTCCTGGAACCCCTTGGAGGAATAGAGGCCTTTGTCCGTCCCGGCGAGCGTGTACTCCTTAAAGTAAACCTCCTCTCCGGCAAGGCTCCCGAGAAAGCGGTCACCACCCATCCCGAAGTAGTACGGGGAGTCATCGAACTGGTCCAGGCGGCCGGGGGGATACCGCTCGTGGGAGACTCTCCCGGCGTCGGCGGTCTGAAAAGTGTTGCGGAAAAGGCGGGCATCCTCGCCGTCGTGGAGGCAACCGGTGCACGGCTGGTGGAATTCGCCAATCCGCAGGAGGTGGCGGGAAGCGGCATATTCAAGCGGCTGGCTCTGGCGGAGGCCTATCTGGCAGCCGACAAGGTCATCAACCTCCCCAAGCTCAAGACCCACGAGATGATGACCATGACCTGCGCCGTGAAGAACCTCTTCGGAACGGTTGTCGGAACCGCCAAGGCGGGGTGGCACCTGAAGGCCGGGGCCGATCGGGAAATGTTCGCCCGCATGCTCCTGGAAATCTACCTGCTGCGCCCCCCCGAACTGACCATCGTGGATGCCATCACCGCCATGGAGGGGAACGGTCCCGGGTCCGGCGATCCGCGCCAGGTAGGGCTGCTGCTGGCGGGGACCAATCCGGTGGCGGTGGACGTGATTGCCGCCGAGATAGCCGGAATCCCGAAAAAACTCCTCTATGTGGAAAGGGTCGCCCAGACACTCGGTCTGGACGGCGCCGACCGTGCCACCATAAGCACCCGCGGCCTCCCCCTGGAGGAAGCGCGCGTGGCGAGTTTCCGCCTCCCCCACATTTCCGACGTCCAGTTCGGCCTCCCCTCCTTCCTCAAGAACCGGCTCCGTCACTACCTTACCTCCCGCCCCTGTGCAATCCCTGAGAAGTGCCGGCTCTGCGGCATCTGCGCAGACGCCTGCCCCCCCCGCGCCATCTCGATCAAGGACGGCAGACTCGTCTTTGACTACCACGCCTGTATCCGGTGTTTCTGCTGCCGCGAGCTCTGCCCCGATGGTGCTCTCGACGTGCAGGAAGGGAGACTGCTGGCTTTTATAAAGAAATTTCTATAACCATATTTAATCGGAGAGCCCGTTGACAAGCGGGAGGGGGGAGATTATCATAGAGACATCCTCCGGGAATTATCAGCGAGGGAAGGAACTTCACAGCGAAAGGAGACCTACTGAATTATGTGGACTACAATCTATATGCTTCGCCCGGTAACCCGCTGCAAAGAAGGTTGCCCTAGTTGGCCCGCCGGCAGTTGACGGCGGGCGTCAGAAACCGGCCCCCTGCGTATCAGATGCAGGGGGCTTTTTTATTTCTGTCCGGAGAGAAACGTTGTATAGTAGCATGTGGTAGAATGACGGTGAACAACTGCTCAGCGTCAACATAAAGCCGCTTGGTGCGGTATGGTACAAAGTTCACCCCGGCACCCGAACAGTCGGGCGGAATCTTGAATAACCCGAACAGAGGTAGTGAATGAAGAAAATCCTCATCCCGGCAGCCGCCATCATCCTGGTGGCTGCAGTCATCGCTTTTTTCACCCTGAAGAAGGAACCCGCGGTGACTTACAAGACTGCACCGATCGAGCGGGGCAACATCGTGGCCTCCGTATCCGCCACCGGCAATCTGGCCGCGGTGGTGACGGTGCAGGTGGGAACCCAGGTCTCCGGCACCATCATGAAACTCTTCGTTGACTTCAACTCCCCCGTGAAGAAGGGGCAGGTCATTGCCCAGATAGATCCATCTCTCTTCGCCGCCCAGGTGGAACAGACCAGAGGCAACTTCCTCGCCGCCCAGGCAAACCTCCTGAAGGCAAAAGCCGACCTGAACGATGCACGGCGGAGTCTGGAGAGAAGCCGGCAGCTCATCAAAGACGGCATCGTCGCCCAGAGTGATTTCGATACGGCCGAGAACCGCTACGAGCAGGCCGCCGCAACCGTTAAGGCAGCAGAGGGGACAGTTGCACAGACCCGCGGCTCCTTCAGCCAGGCCGGGACCAACCTCCGCTATGCCACTATCCGTTCACCCGTTGACGGCATCGTGGTGTCCCGCAACGTTGACGTGGGTCAGACCGTCGCCGCCTCATTCCAGACCCCCACCCTTTTCACCATAGCCCAGGACCTCACCCGGATGGAGATCGACACCAGCGTGGACGAGGCAGACATAAGCCAGGTAAAGGTCGGTCAACCGGTGACTTTCACCGTCGACGCCTACCCGGAAAACCGTTTCAAGGGGACCGTGCGACAGGTGAGAAGCGCCCCTGTCGTGGCTCAGAATGTGGTGACCTACGTGGTGGTAATCGATGTCGACAACAAGGATATGAAACTGAAACCGGGAATGACCGCCAACGTCAGCATCGAAACGGCCCGCAAGGACAACGTCCTCATACTCCCTGCCGCAGCCCTCCGCTTCAAACCCAAAGCGGTCAAGGATGCTAAAGGAAAGCCCGGTGCTCCAACCGCGCCCCGCAAGATGAAAAAGGAAGCAAGCCAGCAGGTCTTCATCCTGAGCCAGGAGAACAAGCCGGTACCGGTCAAGACCGGCATCAACAATGACGGTCAAGTGGAGATTCTGGAAGGGAACCTCAAGGAAAACGATGGGGTCATTGTCGAGCAGACAACACCCCAGAAGAAATCGGGAGGAATGGGGGGAGCACCCATGGGGCCGAGGTTCTAGATGGATGAAGTAGTGAAGGTCACGGACGTCACCAAGGTCTACACCATGGGTGATCAGCGGGTGGAAGCACTGAAGGGGATATCCTTCAGCGTCCGGCGGGGGGAGTTCGTCGCCATCATGGGGGCGTCGGGAAGCGGCAAATCCACCTGCATGAACATGCTCGGTTGCCTCGATGTCCCGACAAGCGGAGACTACCGTCTTGAGGATGTCAACGTGGGAAAGCTTGCCCGTAACGAACTTGCGGAGATCAGGAACCGGAAGATCGGCTTCGTCTTCCAGGGGTTCAATCTATTGGCCCGCACTACGGCCCGGGAAAATGTGGAACTTCCCCTCGTTTACGCCCGTGTTCCGGCTACGGAGCGACGGGAAAAGGCGCTAGCCGCCTTGGCGCAAGTGGGACTCGCCGGCCGGGAGGACCACTACTCGAACCAGCTCTCCGGCGGTCAGCAGCAGCGGGTGGCTATCGCCCGGGCACTGGTCAACGACCCGGCCATCATCATGGCCGACGAACCGACCGGCAACCTGGATTCGAAAACATCCATCGAGATCATGTCTATCTTCCAGCAGTTGAACCGGCGCGGCATTACCATCCTCATGGTCACCCATGAACCGGACATAGCGGCCTATACGGGCCGGCACCTCATCTTCCGCGACGGGCTCATCATCTCCGATACCCCGAACGCCAACCCGCAGGTTGCAGAAGCTTCCCGTGAGGAGCAGCCATGACAACCCTCTGGCAAAGTTTGCTGATAGCCTTGAGGGCACTTCGCGTCAACAAGATGCGGGCACTGCTGACCATGCTTGGCATTATCATCGGCATCGCGGCGGTCATCGCCATGGTCGCCATTGGCGCCGGGGCAAGCAAGATGATCTCCGACCAGATTTCCAGCATGGGGAGCAACCTGCTCCTCGTCATCCCGGGCTCTACCACGAGCGGTGGCCTCCGCAGCGGTTCCGGCGGGGCCCCGACCCTCACCTACGACGACGCCAAGGCAATCAAGGCCGAATGCCCCTCCGTGGCAGAGGTTGCACCCACGGTGCGGGGCTCCGCCCAAGCCGTCTACGGCAACCAGAACTGGTCAACAATCATCCTGGGAACAACCCCGGAGATGGCCACCGTCAGGGACTGGTCAATCTTCGCCGGGAGGAATCTCTCCCCGTCGGACGTGGACGGAGCGCTCAAGAACTGCATTATCGGCCAGACCGTGGCCGACAACCTCTTCGGCGATGCGGACCCCATCGGCAAAATCATCCGCATAAAAAAGATACCCTTCACCGTCGTCGGACTCCTCGACAGGAAGGGGCAATCGCCCCAGGGGACCGATCAGGACGACGTGATCTTCGTGCCGCTCCGCACCGCCCAGCGCAAGCTGTTCGGCAGCCAGTTCCCCAACGCCGTCGGCGCGATGATGGTTCAGGCAAAGGACGCCGACGTCCTCGGCAAGGCACAGGAGGAAGCAACCGCTCTCCTTGATCAGCGACACCGGATTGGTCCATCCAGGGAACGGGACTTCACCATCAGGAACCTGTCGGAAATCATGGCCGTTGCCGAGCAGTCGTCCAAGGTGATGTCGATCCTCCTCGGTGCCGTTGCCTCCATCTCCCTCCTCGTCGGCGGCATCGGCATCATGAACATCATGCTCGTGTCGGTAACGGAACGGACCCGGGAAATCGGCATCCGGATGGCCATCGGCGCCAAGCAGCGGGACATCCTCCTCCAGTTCCTCACCGAAGCCGTTCTCCTCACCACCGTAGGCGGGATCATCGGCATGGGGCTCGGGGTAATCGGCGCCATGGTGGTTTCAAAACTGATGAGCTGGCCTACCCTCATCTCATCCACGGCAATCATCATCGCCTTTGCCTTCTCCGCCGGGGTAGGCGTCTTCTTCGGCTTCTATCCCGCCCGAAAGGCCGCCTCCCTCAACCCGATAGACGCCCTCAGATACGAATAACTGCAGGGGGAGCTGTCCGGAGAGAGCCTCAGAAACTGCGCTCCCGGAGCGAACGCAGGACAGTTCCTCCTGCAACTCAGAGAAACCAGCTGACCGGCGCGCAGAGCCTTTCCATGAACTGCACCAGCCACCCCCGCCGCTCGTGCTCCGCCAGCACCACCCGCCGGGAAAATGCCAGGTCCTGTTGAAACATGGCCGCCACACGGGTGCCGAAATCGGGGCTGTCGACAATGGCATTAACCTCGTAGTTGCGGTGGAAGCTCCGCTGGTCCAGGTTGGCCGATCCGATAACCGACCAGCAGTCGTCGATGAGCATCACCTTGGCGTGCAGCACCTTCCCCTGCAACTCGTATATCTCCACCCCCCCCTTGAGCAGCTGTGCGTAGTAACTCCGGCTCACCAGCCTGACCAGCGGCACGTCATTGACCGCAGGCAGGATGAGCTGCACCTTCACCCCTCGCCCCGCCGCACGCAGCAGGGACCGAACGATGCGCGGTCCCGGAATGAAGTAGGGGTTCATCACCTTTACGTTGCCGGCTGCTCCGGCAATGGCCATACGGAAGGCGTTGCGGATGAGGGAGCGGTTGTGGTGGGGCCCCCCGTTGACGATCATCACCTGGGCATCCCCAGCCTCGGCGTCCCAGCAGCTGAAACCGACCAGTTCTTCGCTGCCACTTCCCCGTTCCGATTGCCAGTTCTCCCGAAAGAGACTGAACAGCTCGCAGACTGCCGGCCCTTCGAGACCGAGTCCCACGTCCCGCCAGCGTCCGGCCGCCTCCCCGTTCCCGCTGTATTCGTCACCGATGTTGAGCCCCGCAACGAAGGCGTTACGGCCATCGATGATGGCCAGCTTGCGGTGATCCCGCCGATCGAACCATCCCAGCCCCCGCCTGAAGGGAGGGGGATTGAAGGGGCGGCAGCGCACCCCCCCCTTTTCCAGCCGCCGGAAATATGCCCCCGGCGTATCGAAACAGCCGATGTAGTCGTAGAGGAGAAAGACCTTTACCCCGCGGGCCGCGGCGGCCAGCAGGAGGTCGGCAAAGACGTCGCCGGTAGCATCGTCGTGGATGAGGTAGAACTCCAGGAAGATAGTCTGTTCGGCCTGGCGCAGGGACTGAAAAAAAGGGGGGAAAAACTCGCCGCCGTCCTGGTAGAACTCCAACCTGTTGCCGTGAGAAAAAACGGCGTCGGTGTTACGCCTGAACCAGCGGAAAAACCGCGGGGTCCGCACCAGATGGTATGCTCTTTTGCGCCTCAGTAACGACATGTCAGCCGTCCGCTCCGTCCGCGGGTGAAGCTCTCCACCCTTTTATCTTTATATTACAGTATAGCAAAAATAAAGGCGCGGGGATATCCCGCGCCTTCGCAATGTACTATCAGACTCCCCACGACGGAGAACACGCCATTAACGGTCCCCGTCAGCAGAGGTTTCGCAGCTCGAAGCTATTCTTCGTAAGCGATGACCCGCACCAGTCCGATCGTCTCCCCCTTGTCGTCGGTGGTGGAGGAGTCGGAGACAGAAATCAGCTTCCTGATGCCGTTCCGGGCAATGAACTCATTGACCAGCGCGTCCAGTTGCTCAAGCTCCTTCATGGTTTTCAGCGGCCGAATTTCCATTCCGAACGATTTCACCTTGAGAGCCATAACGCCACCTCCTTCGCCGCCCACCGGCGGCCATTCAGAGACCGGTTATATCGACACTACTTCCTTGACCCCCGGCACCTTCTCCTTGAGGGTTCTCTCGATCCCCATCTTCAGGGTCATGGTGGACATGGGGCAATGACCGCAGGCCCCCACCAGCTTGACCTTGACAACCCCGTCCTCGGTTACCTCCACCAGTTCCACATCACCACCGTCCGCCTGCAGGGCGGGCCGGACCAACTCAAGCACTTTCTTCACTTCTTCGATCATTGTCTCTCTCCTTTTCTCTATTTAGACAGCCAGTTAATTGCCAGACTCACGCAAGCGCCATCAGCCGTCAGCCGTCAGCCTTCAGCTTTCAACTGTTAACTTTCAACTTTCAACTATTGACTTTTCACCGTTAACCGCTTTTCCCCGGCACCCCCGGACTCGTCAGGGGATAGGGCTCCATGATGGCCGCAAGCCGCTCCGGCTCCAGGAGCCGACGGGCAAGCACGATCTCCCTGATGCTCTCTCCGGTCCGAGCCGACTCCTTGGCCACTTCGGCCGCTGCAGCGTACCCTATGTAGGGGGCAAGCACCGTCACCAGACCGAGGGAATCATCCAGGTAGCGCCGGCACCGCTCGGCATTGGCGGTGATCCCCTCGATGCACCCCTCGGCCAGGCGGAGAACCGTGTTCCGGAGAATATCCATGGCAAAGAGGAGGTTGTGGGCGATCACCGGCATCATGACGTTGAGCTCCAGCTGACCTGCCTGGGCCGCCAGGGTGATGACCGTGTCGGCGCCGATGACCTGGAACCCCACCATGTCGGTCACCTCCGCCATAACCGGATTCACTTTCCCCGGCATGATGGAGGAGCCGGGCTGTACCGCCGGCAGGACGATCTCGTTGAAGCCGGTGCGGGGACCGGATGCCAGCAGACGCAGGTCGTTAGAGATCCGCACCAGGTTGATCGCGATTCCCTTGAGGGCAGAGCTGCAAGCCACGAAGGGGTCCATGTTCTGGGTCGTCTCCACCAGGTTTGCCGTCCCCCGCAGGGGAAACCCCGTTTCCCGGGCCAGCTCCGCCACCACCAGTTCGATGTAGCGGGGCTCGGCGTTGAGGCCGGTGCCGATGGCCGTACCACCTAATCCCAGCTCGCACAGGCCGGGAAGCGCCCGCTCCAGTCCGGCCATATTCTTTTCAAGCGCCACCGCGTAGGCCTCGAACTCCTGGCCGAGACGGAGGGGAACCGCATCCTGAAGGTGGGTGCGTCCCGACTTCAGGATCGTGTCGAACTCTTTCCCTTTGCGGCGCAGGGAGGCGACCAGCCCCGCAAGGGCCGGCCCGACGGAGGCATGGAGGCGGAGGGCCGCAAGGCGCAGGGCAGTAGGGAAGACATCGTTGGTGGACTGGGCCATGTTGACGTGGTCGTTGGGGTTTACCCGGCCGTAGACGCCGCGCTCCCCGCCGAGAATCTCTTCCGCCCGGTTGGCAAGCACCTCGTTGACGTTCATGTTATGGGAGGTGCCGGCTCCTGCCTGAAAGGGGTCCACCACGAAATCGGCAGCGAACCGGCCGGCCAGGGCCTCGTCGGCCGCCCGGACGATGGCGTTGCCGATCTCTTCTGGCAGCCGCCCCGTCGCCATGTTGGCCTTTGCCGCGCACTTCTTGATGACCAGGGTGCCCCAGACCAGCGCAGGGTGGGGACGGAGTCCGGAAATGGGGAAATTGGCCACAGCCCGGGCCGTCTGCGCCCCATAGTAGGCATCCGCCGGCACCTCGACCATCCCGAGGGTATCCTTTTCCATCCGTTTCATGCTGTCCCTATTTATTTCAGTTGGCTCAGTTTCTCCGTGATAACCCGCAGGTGCTCCCGCTCCTCGCCGAGCAGGGTCTGGAGCATCGCCTTGCCGTCCGGGTCGGTGGTCTTCCCGATGAGTTCGCCGTAGTAGGCGATCCCCTTCTTCTCGATGTCCAGCGCGATCTCCAGCGCCTCCCGGTCGCCCGTATCGAATCCGACGTGCTTCTCTCCCGGCCCGTCCGGTTCCAGTTCGATGGTAGATCCGCCGTAGAAAACCCAGCGCCCCCCTTCGTGAAGGGAAGTATAGAGCTCGTTGAGCTTCAGGTAATGCTCTTCCTCGGTCCGTGCCAGCCAGTTGAACA
This sequence comes from Geobacter sp., assembly GCA_003574885.1. Classification (GTDB taxonomy): domain Bacteria; phylum Desulfobacterota; class Desulfuromonadia; order Geobacterales; family Geobacteraceae; genus Geomobilimonas. The sequence continues at coordinate 796,787 of PJFC01000001.1, read as the reverse complement.
CCTTCTTGCCCCCGGGGTTAAAGGTCTTCTGCCCGGCCTTCGTGTAGTAGTCGAAGGTCTCCTTCTCGATCTCCATGGCACGCATGATCGCGTCCAGCACCGTCTTCCTCTCCTCGCTCATCAGCTCTCCTCGCTCGTGAATTGTATCAGGTTCAGCAGCTCTTCCACGTTCTTCGCCAGAAACACCGCACTTCCGAGCGACGCGGGGAGGCGCAGGTCGATGTCGTAACGGTCTCCCACAAAGAGGCATTCCACCGGTCTGCGGCCGATGGACTGTAATATCCGGTCCAGGGTGCCCCGGTCCGGCTTGGGACGCCAGGAATCCTCGATGGTAAAGACGTGGTTGAACATCCCGCCAACACCAAGGGATTTCATGATCCTGGTCGTCAGCATCACATTGTTATTGGTGTAAATGGCAAGCTCGAAACTCTCCCCCAGTAGCCGAAGGAGTTCCACTACCCGCTCGTCCCGCTTCAGGTAGCGTTCCGGCTCGATTTCCGTCGAAAACCGCCGATGCAGCTCGCGGACATCTCCCCCCAGTTCAATGATGGCCATGGTGAGGGTGGAATCAACGCAACTCGCTGCCGAAAGCATCTTCTTGGTGGCCCGGATGAGCGCCGCAGCCCCCACCAGGTCGATCCGCTTCAGTTCCGCAACATAGCGGCTGGCGGCCAGGTTGATCTCCCGGCCGAGGTCATTGCTGACATAAAGGGTACCATCGAGGTCGAATACAATTGCTCGCAGATCGTTCAGCACGTCGAAGCGTCCTTTCGGTTCCCCGCGGGGGGGATCGGCCGGATTTCGGGGAGAACCGGCCTGCATGGAAAACTTTCCGCACGGCATTGCTGCGGACAAATTACTATTCTAACAGCTGGCGGGTTGCTGTCAAAAGCTTTTGCCCCATTCCCTCATGCAGAGGAGCCGGGGGTTTTCCACCCCCCTGGCCTGGATGAGGACCCTGAAGGTGTCTCCCATGCCGCCATCGGGGAGAAGCAGCTTCTTCAGGGCCAGCCGGTGCTTGATCCGCTCCGGCTCGGTGGTGGCTCGCGCCTCCAGCGCCAGAAGCTCCTCCATCATACCCGCCCCCAGGAGAAAGCGGTACTGTTCGCCGAACCAGACCTCCTGAAGCCCCAGCTCTGCGCCACAAAGGGCAAGGCTGGTAAAGTCCACGTGGCTCGTGATGTCCTGCTCGCCGGAGCGGATGTAGGGGTTTTCCTCGGTGGTGTGGCGGTAATAACAGAGGAGAGTGCCGTTGAGGTGGTGGGGAGAATAGAGCTCCACGGCCGGATAGCCGTAATCGATGGTCAGGACGAATCCGCGGGTAAGGGAGCGGGCGACCCCGGCCAGCCAGTCGCCGGCCGCCAGGTTGATCTCGGCCCGCTGCCCCTCGACGAGGCGGACGCCGATCCGGTCCAGGTAGGCCTGGATATCCGGCGTAGAAAGAACTTCCAGCACTTCCGCCAGTTCCCCGTCACGGACGGTCACGTATACCTCCCGCAATCCGTCGGCGGTCATTTGTACCAGGTGGGTCGGCAGGGCGTCGATAAGTTCATTGGAAAGGATGCAGCCGGTGATGGCGAGGTTGCCGGCGGCCAGGTCGGCGGGGGTACTCCAGGCACCCTTGGCGGCGTGTTCCCCCAGCATGAGGCGCTGGGCATCGGCCAGGGACGGTTCTGCCTCGATGAAGCGGTAGGTGAGACCGGCATAGAGGGTCGGGGCGAGCTCGGCGATGGCCCCAACGATATCGCAGGCCAGGCGGCCGTTCCCCGCACCGACTTCGACGATCTGGAAACCCGCGGGATGCCCCATAACCTCCCACATGCGGGAGATCTCCCGGCCGATCAGCCGGCCGAATACCTCATGCACGTTGCTGCTCGTATAGAAATCCCCCTCTGCCCCCACCTTGCGCCCCGGCGAGGTGTAGTAGCCGAGACCCGGCTCGTAGAGGCAGGCGGCCATGTAGTCGGCAAAGGTAAGCGGCCCCCGGGCCTCGATACGGTCAACGATGATCTTCTGCAAAGTTGTGGTCTGGTTTTCTTCCACGTCATACCCCCGAAAGTCTTATTTTATAGAGCATTACGGGGGGTTTGTCAATGCGCGGGGGCACCTACTTGGCTCCGTGGTGCACTTCCTCAAGCTTTTCGTTCAACCAGACCTTGATGAGTGACTGATAGGGAACATCCTGACGGTTGGCGGTAGTCTTGATGGATTCCAGCATCCAGAGCGGCAGCCGCAGCGAGATGGATTGAGTCGTCGGTTTCAGGTTAGGAAATGTGACTCTCTTGGCTTTCGACCAGTCAACATATTCGGTCGTGTCGTGGGTTAGCCAGAATTCCCGCTCTTCGGCCTCGTTGGCGAATTTTGGTATCTCTTTAAGCTTTTTGCTCATAAATTGCTCGCTCCTTTCGGTGCATGTCTCGCACGGAAATCACCCGAATCATGGTGGCACGAATAGTAAAGATGATGTGCAGCAAGCGTCCTTCAGTTGTCTGTCCCAAAGCATGATAGCGTTGCTCGTTGTCGCTGTGCTTCAAATCATCCAGAACAACAAGCGGCTCATTCAGAAAGACCTGTTCTGCTTCAGAAGGCGTGACACCGTGCTTGTCGTTTTTCTGCTGATTACCGTTGTCCCATTCAAAACCGGTTATCTTTTCAAATGGCCCCATTACGGCTCCCTGTATATTTCTGAAATATACACCAAAACAAAATCATTGGCAAGCAGGTCTATAATCGGGACTTAATGCTTCCAGCAAAAATAAATAAGTGATGTGTCCCCGGAACTCCCCGAAAATGGAGAGTTGACTCTTTTCTTTTCCTTGGGTGTGGGCTAAAATACCTCGTACCTACACTGGATACATGGTATACTGCCTCTATGAAAAAATCACTTATCGCAACAAATCCCTACCTGAAAGACCCGGCACAGCGCAAGAAACTGCTGTGGCGTTCACTGGTGTCCTCGTTCGCTATCGAAGGGATTTATCTGGAAGAAGAGCCCACCGACTCAGTCAAAGAAGAGACACCAAGCTTTACCGCCCACAAAGAGTCAACGTCCTCTCGACAATCCCACTGAAAACCCTCTCCATCGGTCTGTAATCACGATCTATTCCGGCCCGCACTGCGGCAAAATATTCTTCTCGCTTCGCCCCCCAAAGCTCCGAAAAATCCAGCGGCGGCAGTCCGGCCTGCAACGCCATCAACACCGACAGGAGCCGGGCGATCCTGCCATTCCCTTCTCGGAACGGGTGGATCAGAACCAGTTCCACGTGTACCTCTGCCATCGCTGTAACAACGTCCGCATCACTCTCGAACCGACACGGGGTCAGACGGGCAAGCTGGTCGTTCTCAAACTGCCGCATCAACTCCGGCAGATGGGCGGCAGCGGCAAACATGAAGCCCCCCTTGCCGATATTGACGGAACGATAAGCACCAGCCCACGGAAACACACCGTCAAGCCAGAATTTGTGGAGCCAGAGGATGTCCAGGGCGGTAAAACGATGATCGCTGTCGAAGCGATTCGCGGCTTCTTCCATCAACCGTTCGAATCTCTCCTCCTCGACATGTTCCATCTCCTCCTTGCTCGTGATGCCGAGCAGGTTGCGCAGTACCGTGCCGTTGGAGCCGGGCTCGTACTGGTCTTCTGTGAGGTGCGATGTAGTATAGCGATCTGTCATATTCTTTCCTGGAATTAACGGCTTGGTTCATCTATTGGTAACAAAATTAAGGGAAAACATGCTCATTATAATCCCAACACCTCTACCAATTCGGCTATCACCTCCAGATCCTCAGTTTGCTCCTCTGCGATTACAATTGGCATATATCCCGGCAGCGTCGAATCCGGCCGAAGAGCAATTGATGTGTGACGCCAACTCCCATCAGGAGTCTGCTCCTTTTGGCTGTCATAAATTTTGATCGTATAATGCCCGCCAGTTTCAGAATCGCTGATCTCCCGGTGACGAACTAGAACAACCTTACCTTGTCGTGTTCCAACGGGATTCATCCTGAAAAGACACCATGCCCCATTAGGGATCTTGCGGTTCATAGATTCTCCGACAACCTGTGCAACAAACTGCCCTAGTTGCGGGCGCCTATCCTGCAGTTCAACCCATTCTATATTCTCACTCTGTTGCTCTTCACTGAATAGTCCAGCTGCAATTTTCAGATCGTAAAGCGGAACACAATTCTGGTATGGTCTTGCCTCCTCAGGCTGCAAGCGTCGGAAAGGGAATATCTCTATCTTTCCGCGGACGTTCAGTACCGCATCAGTTCGAGGCAGTTGCTGTTCCTCAACAGACACCGTGTCAACACAGTTCTTAAAATACTGCCTTGTTTCCTCATCCACAAAGTAGACGTAACACCCCTTTTGTCCTCGTGTCATAAGGGTTCTGTACGTGTTCTTGATGATCGTATCGAGGCGTTTCCTGGCCACATCAGGATCAGCCTTTGCCATGCCCTTCCAGCCGCGAATTGACTTATCCATCTTCGACCGCTCTGCTGGCTGCGTAATCACCTTTCCGCTGCGCATCACCAGATCAAAGCCTACAATAACACCGATATAATCGACCTCGAGCCCTTGGCATGTATGGATGCAGCCGACCTCACTGACTGAATCAGGCTTGATGATCCAGGCCAGCCCATCAGTGTCTAGGTTCCATCTAGCCTTATAATCGCCAATAACAATATCCTTGAGCAATGGGTCCTTCTTGCTGATCCAGTCCCAGCAGTAGCCGGCAACCATCCGTGCCTTGTTACTCCTCTTGTTCTTTCTGCGAATGAGTTCGTGAAGCTCGGAAGGGGTGTTAACAATGCGGAAGTCGTATTCGCGGGTGTCAAGAGTTTCGTTCGCGGTCTGCCGGATTTGCAGTGTGTTGTCGAGCCACGCCAAGTAGCCGTTCGAGCCGTTACACCGGAACTGGGATTCTAGCCTCACCTCGACAATCTCAGCATTGAGATTCTGTGCCCACTTCCGGAGTGTCTCCTTGTCTCCGATGTCCTTCAGGGTAACCTTCTGGTCCTCATCGATGAAAAACACGCTGCACTTGCTGGCGCTGATTATTTCTTTGATCTGGTTCTCACCCAAGTTACTGAACATCCCTGATTTTTCGTTCAGGCGGTGAGCTTCATCTACAATGAGGCAGTCGAAGGTATTCGACATAACAGCATGAAAGGAGCCTGAACCCGAGAACATATTAGAGATGCGTGACTTCTTGAAAGAGCCGGTCAGTTTTGCTTCATATACGAGGCGCGGAGCTGAGTTGCGTGTAACATACTTAACCACGAGTTGTTGGTCCGTCAAAGCTATAAGCAGGTTTATCGCAACAACGGATTTGCCAGTTCCCGGTCCTCCTTCGACTATCAGGACTTTTTTTGCAGACTCAGACGCAACCTTAGCAAGCGCGGTCGCTTTCTCATATACCACCTTCTGATCATCAATCAGAACAAACTCCCGATTACCTTTGATCATAGAGAGAAGCTCGTCGGCCAGGTTTTTTGAGGGTTTGATTTTGCCGTGATCGATACGGTACATGATCCGCGACTTGTCACCATATTTGACGTGCGTCTTTATGAACCGCTGAAGTTTCAGTGCGTCCGACTTGAGAAAGAGCGGAGCTTTCCGGATGTAATCGCCATAGAAAACATTTGTTATCACGCCGTCGTCTTTGTAGTTGTGCAGGTAGGCGCAAGGATACAAATGAATGTTGTCTTCCCTTACCGTTTCATTGAAGTCTTCGAGAAGACACTTATACGACCATGCTTGGTAAGATGGATGGGGGGTTTCAACTAGGCCACGTTTGAATTGGGTAATTACTATTGCATCGCTAGTTGTGAGTTCTGCCTTCTGCCACTGTTTGAGTTCAATGAGTATCGCTGAATCACGCTTTTGATGGTCTCTGCCGGAAAGTATGAAATCAATACGATTCGAGGTTTGAGGGATATGGTATTCAATGGCAACACCTGCATCATGTGGAATTTCATCATCGTTCAGAGCTAAATACATATACTGCAATGAGTTCTTCCATGAGTTGATTTCTGCCTTGGCAGTACTTTTCCCAGTTGCAGACATGAATGCATCAAGAATGATACCATCAATATCATTTGTTACCACATCTTCTTGGAATCTTGCTTTTGTAGCAGAGTATACAATCAAACTATGCTCCATTTTTCGCAATTATTGTTATAGTTTATTATATTTCTTGTTACTCCCTTTAGCCTTATCAACTGGATATTTCTTTTCACTCTTCTCAATCTTACGCATCAAGGCTTGGGCTAAGTCAACATTGAACCGTTGTGAAAATCGAAGTAAAAAAAAGAGGACATCAGCAAGTTCATCCTCGATATCCTCTTTCTGCTGTGGATTATCCAAAAGGTCCAGCGCCTGTTCTTCCGAAAGAAAGCGGAAATGTTCGAGTAGCTCTGACGCTTCAGTTATGACACCAATGGCCAGATCTTTTGGCCCATGAAACTGGTCCCAGTCACGTTCTTCACAGAACTTCTGAACTTTGAGGGAAATCTCTTCGATAGTTTTCTTGCTCATAAATCAGCAGATCCTTTCCGCTTGTCCAATCTCGTCACCGTTCAATTCCATTGTCAAGTTCGAAGTGGAGAGATACGTTCCTGAGAACTTATCTCGGTGGTGAACAAAAAAAGCCGCTCCATCAGCTCTCATGCTGACACAACGACCCTGTTAACCTGCGCTTCCGCCTTCCATCCGCCCCTCCCGGGCACGACATGACAAAACCCTAACCTTCATACACCCCAAGAGACAGAACTGTCAAGGGATTAAGGGCGGCACGCATCGGGAATCTTTCCCCTTGAACAACCAGCTTTGACGCTCCTGCGTCTCCACCTATGCCGTCTTCACCATGCGGGGCATCCCCATGCGGCTGGCGATCCTCTCCAGCACCTTCTGCTGGCTGGCGAACAACATCATCAGCGGCTCCATCGGCGGCACCCTGCTCGAAGCCGTGATTGCCACCGTCAATACCTATACCATTGCCCAGATGTTCAGGTTGTCCGCAAAAACCAGGTCCGAAGAACCGGACGGCGAGCCCCTTCCCCTTACGCGGGGATGACCTTCCCCTTGCCGTACACCCCCGCCAGCTCCGCCGTGATACTCCCCATCTCCTCCCGCAGTTCCGCCGGTTCAAGCAGTTCCGCATGGCGGCCGTAGGAGAGGACCCAGGCGATGATCTCCATCCGTCCCCCCGCCTCGAAGGAGAGGGTCACGCTCCCGTCTTTCTCCTCCACCAGCCGCTGGGTCGGGTGCCAGAGCCGGTCCCGCACCATGTGGGCCACGGTGGCGTCGAACCGGACCCGGATCGGCAGCACCTCCTCCTCCACGATGCCGAAGGCGGTCTTGAGCTGCACCTCCGGGCGAAAACTCTCGGGCATCTCGAAGCGCTCCCGTGTTACCTCCACCCTGGTCAGCCGCTCCACGGCGAAGGTCCTGAGCGCCTTGCGGTTGTGGGCATAGCCCAAGAGGTAGAGCCCCCCCTTGTAGAAGAGGAGGGTGTAGGGGTCCACCTGATAGGAGACCGGCCGCCCCTCCCCCTTGGCCCGGTAGCCGATGGTGACACGGTACTGGTAGAGGAGGGCGTCGCGCAGGACTTTCAGCTCTTCCGCTACCCGTCCATAGTCCCGCGCCCCCTGCAAGAGCGGCAGGGAAACCCGGGCGATCCGCTCCATGTGGGCCGCATAGCGGGGGGGGAGGACGGAGTTGACCTTGCGGAATACTGACTCCATGTCGTCCCGGAAGGGTGTCCCCTTGAGAAAATCGAGCTGGGAGCGAAGGAAGGAGAGGGTGAGGAGCTCCTGGAGGGTGAAGTTGATGGGGGGAACGTCCTTGAAGCGGGTGAGGAAACGGTAGACCTTGCGCCCCTCCTCCCATTCGGAGACGAGAGGGTACCCCGCCTCCTGGATGGCGTTCAGGTCCCGGTGGATGGTGCGCCGGTTCACCCCCCCCTCCTCCGCCAGCTCCTCGATGGTGATGCCATGGCGCGCCTCGATGAGCCGGATGATGTCGTGCACCCGTCCCGCCTGGGAATACTTTTTCGCCGGTTTTCCCTTCTTCATGGGACCTCCCCGTCAACGCTACACACCCATAAACTTGCGACAGAATACTACCCTGTTTCCTTTCCCGACGAAAGCAAAAAGGCCGACAGATATGCCGGCCTTTCATTACCAGGTTTCACAACGGAAAGTCCCTAGCGGCGTTTATACGTCCCCATCAATTCCCCCTTGCCGATAACATGCCCCTCCATGGCCTTTTCCAGATCGGTCTTGGTGCTGCCGGCACCGAGCGTGAGGATGGTGTCGAGGGCATAAAGCTTGAAGAAATAGCGGTGGGTGCCGGAGGGAGGGCAGGGACCGCCGTAACTGGTGCGCCCCCAGCTGTTCCGTCCCTGGAGGGCACCGGCCGGGAGGCTCTTCTCGCCAATCTGGCGGGTCTGGGGAGGGATGTTCCAGACCACCCAGTGCACCCAGAGCCCGACCGGCGCATCAGGATCGTCCATGATGAGTGCCAGGGATTTCGTCCCCATCGGCACACGGTCAATGACAAGCGGCGGATTCGAATCATCCCCGTCGCAGGTATACCGGGAAGGAATGGCACCGCCATTGGCAAACGCGCTACTGTTCAACTGCAGCGAATTCATTTTCCGCACCTCCTTCCCTGACGCGACGCTCCAGGGGAGAGCCGCGCAGGACGCCAACATCACCAGCCATCTCCGTAAATTCATGGCCACCCCCATCCGGTCCGCTGGACAGCGACACCATATACTCTGATATATTCATGGTGTATACTTAGTGTATCACCGCTCGGAACATGCGCCAGAGTTCCTGCCAGCGGAAAACAAAGAGTTCAGGGAGGACCCATGCTGCTTCGTCTCGTTGTGATTGCCATGACCGGCCTGGTGCTGGCTTCCTGCCACGGATATATCCAACCCCGCTTTGACGCGGCCCATTATCCCCGCACCTATAAGCAGTACGACCTGACCCTCTTCTGGCGGGTGGATCGAGCTGCCACGGGGTACACCATCGAGGGGTTCGCACGGAACACCCGCTTTGTCTCCATGCACGACCTGGAGGTCACCGCTACGCTCCTGGACGGGAAAGGGAAAAAACTCTCCGAGGCGACCTTTTTCTTCTTCCCCAATCAGCTCCCCATGGACGAGGCTGCCCCCTTCACCCTCAACCTGCCGCTCTCTTCGGGAGAAACACCGGAAAAGCTCCGGCTCTTCTACCGCTACCGGGCCGTGGAGGGGGGAGATGGCGACAAGATCCTGCACTTCCAGTCCTTCGAGGTGGAGCCCCACTGACACCATGTGCCTGATACTCTTCGCCCACGAGTGCCACCCGAATTACCGGCTGATCCTGGCCGCCAACCGGGACGAATTCTACGACCGTCCCACGGCACCGGCCGCCTTCTGGGAAGACGAACCGTCCCTACTGGCGGGACGGGACCTGAAGGTGGGAGGGACCTGGTTCGGCATCACCGCCACCGGCCGGCTCGCCGCCATCACCAACTACCGGGACCCCGCCGTGCACCGGCCGAATGCACCCTCCCGCGGCCTTCTGGTGAGCGATTTCCTACGGAATTCTCTGCCGGCCGAAACATTCCTGGCCGAGCTGGAGCCAATCGGCCCGACCTACAACGGTTTCAATCTCATCTGCGGCACACGGGAAAACCTCTGGCACTATTCAAACAGGGGAGGTCCGCCGGTCCCCATCCCACCCGGAATCCACGGGCTGAGCAACCGGCTGCTGGACACCCCCTGGCCCAAGGTGAGCAGGGGCACATCAGCCTTGGCGGAACTCCTGCAACATGACCGGATCGACCCGGCAGAACTGTTCGCCATCCTCGCCGACCGCTCCATGGCCCCGGACCCGCTCCTCCCCGACACCGGTGTCGGCCTGGAACGGGAACGGCTCCTCTCTCCCCTCCATATCGCCAGCCCCGACTACGGCACCCGCTCCGCCACCGTCCTGCTCGTTGGCCGGGACGGATGGGTGGAGTTCACGGAACAGACCTTCAACGGCGGCGTGGAACCGGTCACAACGGTGCAGCAGCGGTTCCAGTACGCTCCCTGACCAATTCCCCCACGCGCAACCGTAGATTGACCCGCCCAAATTTCCTGTTAAAGTTAGAACACATTACTCATTCGACTCTTCCCCGAGGTGCCCCATGAAACAGCTGTTCACAACAGTCACCAAAGCGTTATGCACGGCGAGCCTGCTCGTCATGGCCGCCTGCGGCGGAGGTTCCTCCCCCGCCTCCGACCCCGGCACCACAGCCATTCCGGCCAGCAACGCCCAGTACGTGGTATTCGCCTGGAACGATCTGGGGATGCACTGCCTGAACCCGTCCTACGACACGGCCGTCATCCTTCCCCCCTACAATACCGTCTGGGCCCAGGTTGTAAAACGGGGGAACCCTCCCCAGGTGGCAACAGCCGGCCTTACGGTGGAGTACCGTATCGTCAACAACAGCTCGTCCGCCACGAAGCGCAACTTTGGCCAGTTCTGGAACAACGTCCTGGCACTGTTCGGCATCTCCCTGGCCCCGAATACGGGGCTTAACCTGGAAGACCCGGCGATCCACAACGGCCTGGCCGGCAGCATGGTCCTGAAGTCGGATCACTTCCAGGCGAACGGCATACCGGCAACGCCGGTGGACGACAACGGCGTCTGGAACCCCTACCAGGTTGCGGAAATCACCGTCAAGGACGCCAGCGGCACCGTGCTTGCCCAGACACGCACGACGGTCCCTACTTCCGACGAGATCAACTGCGCCAAATGCCACCTGCCAAGCGCCGCCAACAACAACAATCCGTTTCTCGACATCCTGCAGAAGCACGACAAGCTCCACCAGCCGCCGGACGGGCTGCTGGTCCCCAAACAGCCGATCCTCTGCGCCGGCTGCCACGGCTCACCCGCCCTCGGGACCACCGGCCCCGGCGACTCCGGCAAATACCTCTCCGCCGCAATCCACCGTGCCCATGCCGACCGGTTGGCGCCCGACGGTTCCCCGGCCACCTGCTTCGACTGCCATCCTGGCGCCAGCACCAAGTGCAACCGCAGCTTGGCCCATACCAACGTCACCGGTAACTGCACCAGCTGTCACGGCACCCTGCGCCAGGTGGCCTACTCCATCATCTCCAGCTCCCGGGTACCATGGCAGAGCGAACCGAAATGCGCCTCCTGCCATGGCGGGATTGCGGGAGTCGACACCGGCACCACCCTCTACCGCAACGCCAAGGAGCATGGCGGCATCTACTGCGCCGGCTGCCACGGCAGTCCCCACGCCATGGTACCGTCCCGAGAAGCTTCGGACAATTACCAGGCCCTGCAGTACCAGGGCAAGGCGAAATCCATGGGCAGCTGCGGCGTCTGCCATGCCGGCTCACGGGGCGCAGGAGCAGACGGATTCATCGAAAAACATGGCCCCGGCGGGCAACCGACCGCCTGCAACGTCTGCCATACCGCTGTCACGAGCTCCGCTCCCGGCAGCTGGCCCCATCAGTTCCAGTGGCAGAATCGTTGATCTTATGACCAGAAGGGCGGCCGATTGGCCGCCCTTCTGGTCTCCTGCGGGCTAGCGCTCCCCGCATAACTCCCCGCCACGGGCGATGATGCCCGAATCTCTGCTTATCAAGCCTGCACCGCTGTGCTATAGTGCCATCCGGCAATACTCCATCTCCTTCCCGGACACGCACTCATGATCATCTCCTACTGGCTTCTGCCGCTCCTCTTCGCCACCGGCCTCGTCGCCGGACTGGTTGATGCAATCGCCGGCGGCGGCGGGCTGATCACCCTTCCGGTGCTCCTCTGGACCGGTATTCCCCCCCAGTATGCCCTCGGCACCAACAAGCTCCAGTCCACCTTCGGCTCGGGGAGCGCCATGGCCCACTTCGCCGGCGCCGGCACCATCACCCTCAGGGAAAGCCTGGAGGGGATCACCTTCACCGCCATCGGCGCCGCCGCAGGGGCGCTGACGGTGCAGCGGCTCGACCCCGGTTTCCTGCGCGGCATCATCCCGTTCTTTCTCCTCGCCATCGCCCTCTACACCCTGCTGACCCCCCGCCTCGGGCTGGAGGACATTCATCCGCGCCTGGCCAAGCTCCCGTTCTACCTCTGCTGCGGACTCACCCTCGGCTTCTACGACGGCTTCTTCGGCCCCGGCACCGGCTCCTTCTGGGTCATCGCCCTCATGCTCGGCCTCGGCTACAACATGACCACCGCCACCGGCTACACCAAGGTGATGAACTTCACGAGCAACATCGTCTCCCTCGCCATGTTCATCCTCGGCGGGCACGTTTATTACACCGCCGGGCTGGTGATGGGTGTGGGGCAACTCATCGGCGCCCGGGTCGGCGCCGGGCTCGTCCTCTCACGGGGGGCACGGTTCGTCCGGCCGATCTTCATCACCATGTCCCTCGCCATCACCGCCAAGCTCCTCTTCGATTACTACTACCGGTAGTCCGCTTTCCCCCAACCTCTCTCAGCCATCCAGACCGGTCGCCAGCCGGTACTCGCGCACGAGCCTCTCACTGCTGCCGCCAGCAATAAAATCCCAGGGGAGTGACTCGTCCCGGGGGATGGTCCGGTACACCCAGCCATCCGTATCGAGCTGTAACGCCTTGGCCGCCCGCTTCCAGCTCCCCATCTCATCCGCCTTGAGCAGCAGCGCCGCAAGCCGCCGGTCTCCCCGGGAGAGGAGCGCCTGGAGGTATGCCTCTCGCGGGCTTTCCATGTGCAAACGGACGTTGGACAGCCGGCTGAACGCCTGGTGCAGAAACTTTGCCTTCTGTTCCAGTGACTTTATCTCCTCCATGCCGCACCACTGGAAGGGGGTGAACGGCTTGGGAACAAAGGGGTTGACGGAGAGGACGACCTCCCCCAGTCTCCGGTTGGCCTTTGCCGCGGCGATGACCCGCTCGCGGATCTTACCGACCAGGGAGACCAGTTCCTCCAGGTCGGAAGAGGTCTCAGTCGGAAGACCGATGATGAAATAGAGCTTCAGGTTAAGGATATCGCTCCCGATGAGGCGGTCGCAGGCGGCCAGTATTTGCTCTTCCGTGATATCCTTCTTCACCAGGTCACGCAGCCGCTGGGACCCACCTTCCGGGGCCAGGGCCACGGTCTTGTGGCCGCTCGCCTTCAGGACCGCGATCATGTCGTCATCCAGCTGGTCGAGGCGCAGGGACGACACCGATACCTTTCCCCCTTCCTGGAGAATGAAGCGGCAAAGCTCGCCGATCCCTTTGAAGTCGGAAACCGCGGCACCCACGAGCCCCAGCTTGTGCCGCTCCTGGAGACCTTCGCGTACCTGGTTCTTGATCTCCTCCAGTGAGCGTTGCCGGTAGGGATGGTAGATAAAGCCGGCGGCGCAGAATCTGCAGCCGCGCGGGCAGCCCCGGGAGAGCTCGATGAGGTACATGTCGGCAAATTCAGTCTGGGGGGTGAGTATTTCAGAGGTTGTAGCATGCCGGTCCAGGTGACGGGACCACTGCCGCTCAATACGTTCCGGCGCACCAGCCAGCACGCGCCGTCCAGCTACCCGCATCCCGTCGTAGTCAACCTCGTAAAGGGATGGAACATATATGCCAGGGAGCCCGGCTGCCAGGCCCAGAAGCTCGCGTCGTCCCTCACCGGCTCCGCTACAGAGCAGTTCGAGCAGGGGGGGCAAAAGAGGTTCCGACTCTCCGATGCAGACAAGGTCGAGGAAATCGGCCACCGGTTCCGGGTTGAGGAACAGCGCCGCTCCGCCGGCAATGACCAGAGGGTGTGAGTCGTTCCGCTCTGCTGAAAGTGGGGGGATTCCCGCCAGACGGAAGATGACCGGCAGGTTGAGGTAATCGCTCTCGAAGGAGACGGAAAAGGCAATGATGTGGAAGTCGGTGAGGGGGCGCTGGGACTCCAGGGAAAGGAGCGGTGTGCGGCTCTTTTCATACTCCTTGAGGTCCTCCTGATCGGGGAGGAAAGCCCGCTCGCAGACCACGTCATGATGGGCGTTCAACTGGGCATGGACCGTCTGCAGGCCGAGGTTGCTCATCCCCATGGAGTAGCGGTTCGGGTAGACAAGGCAGACCGTCAGCTTCCCCCCCCATGCGCGGGGCGATGAGCCCTCTTCATCGGCCAGGATACGGCGGTATTTTTCGATAATTTTCCAGGACATGGGAAAAACGTACCACGAAACAGGGGGGGGAACAAAGGGGAAAAAAACCCGGCCCCCCATGGAGGGGGGAAAACGGAGGGCCAGGCAAGGAAAGCCTCGCCGGCGGCAGGGGGACCACCGCCGGTCAGAACGCGTTATACGAACTTACTGCCAATCAACCACAATGTTCACTCAAACTGCTTACCACCAAGGGAACGTGATTTTTGTGTCCTGGCAAGGCTGTCGAGGACTTACACGGAGGCGTAGCAGCGCTACGCCGCACACGTAAGGCCGAAGACTTACGCGGCCAGGGCGCAAAAGGCGCGTTCCCCAACCGCTAGTCCACAGATTTGCGGAGGAATGTCGGTATATCGTACTGCTCCTCCTCATCCATGAAAAAACTGTTCTGCCGCGCGATCCCCTGCCGCTGGTGCTTCTCGCGGATAAAGGTCGGGATCTCACGGTTGATCTCGCTGGTACGGGGAGTCATGGTCGCCACGTTCTCCTTCAGCTCCTGGCGGGTTTTCTGCACGTCGAACCTGTCGCCGAAGCCCGTGGCGATGGCGGTCACCTTGATGGTGTCGGCCAGGGACTCGTCGATAACAACGCCGACGATGATGTTGGCATCCTCATGCACCTTCTCGTGGATTATCCGGTTGACGGCGTCGAAGTCGTCCATGGTCATGGAAGAGGAACCGGAGATGTTGACGAGCACCCCTTTGGCGCCGGAGATATCGATATCTTCCAGGAGCGGACTGGAAATCGCCTTGGTGGCGGCTTCCACAGCCCGATTGTCGCCTGCTGCAACGCCGATCCCCATCATGGCCATGCCGCGCTCGCTCATGATCGCCTTGACGTCTGCAAAGTCAACGTTGATGAAGCCAGAGGCGGTGATGAGGTCGGAAATCCCCTGTACCGCCTGGCGCAGCACGTCGTCAGACGGCTTGAACGCGTCGAGGATCGACATGGACTTGCCGGCAAGCCCCAGGAGACGGTCATTGGGAACGACGATGAGGGAGTCCACGTGCTTCTTCAGTTCCCTGATCCCCTCTTCCGCTTTGGCCAGCCGCTGTTTCCCCTCACGGGAAAAAGGCTTGGTCACCACGCCGACAGTCAGCGCGCCCACTTCACGTGCCACTTCGGCAATGATCGGTGCTGCGCCGGTGCCGGTACCGCCACCCATGCCGGCGGCGATGAAGATCATGTCCGCACCCTGGAGAGCTGCAACCATACGCTCCCGGTCTTCCAACGCTGCATCACGCCCCACGTTGGGATTGGCGCCGGCCCCGAGTCCCTTGGTCAGCTGGCCCCCGAGCTGAATCTTGGAGGGTGCCTTTGCATTCCGAAGCGCCTGCGCGTCGGTGTTGGCGACAATGAAGTCAACCCCCCCCATGCTGCAGTTGATCATGGTGTTGACCGCGTTCCCACCGCCGCCCCCCACCCCGATTACCTTGATCTTCGCGCTCTGGTCTATGCTCTCATCGAATTCAAACATGTACTTCCCCCTTTCTTGTGCTGCTCCCCATTAAATTGTCGTTATAACCAAATTTTCAGGAACGAGGATTTTTTCGCAAGATCAAGGCTGTCGAGGAATTGCGCGGAGGCGTAGCGTCGCTACGCCGCACAAGTAATTCCGAAGACTTACGCAGATATTGCGGGAAAAGACCGTTCCCCCCCTAAAAGAATTCTCCGAACCACTCCTTCATTCTCCTGCTCACCCTCCTGAACAGGTTCTCATCGGTCTGGGAGGTCGGGAACTCGCGGATTCCGATGTTCTTGCTGCCGTAGACCACGAGCCCGACGCCGGTGGCATAGACAGGGGAATTCACCACATCCACCAGTCCGCCGATGTTTTGCGGGAGACCGCGGCGCACCGGCAGGTTGAAGACCTGCTCCGCCAGTTCTGGCATACCCTGAAGAATGGTGCTGCCGCCGGTAATAACCACGCCGGAGGCGATGAGGTCCTCGAAGCCGCTCTTCATGATCTCCCGGTTGACCAGGGTGAATATCTCCTCCACCCGTGGCTCCAGTATCTCGGAGAGAAGCTGCCGCGACAGTATCCGCGGTTTCCTGCCACCAACGCTCGGCACCTCGATGGTTTCTTCCTTGCCGACGAGAGAGGCGAGGCAGCAGCCGTACTTCTGCTTGATCTTCTCCGCCTCGGCCATGGGGGTCCTGAGTCCCACCGCGATGTCGTTGGTGAGGTGGTTCCCTCCGAGCGACAGGACCGATGTATGTTTGATGGCGCCATCCACGAAGATGGCAATGTCGGTCGTGCCGCCGCCGATGTCGACCAGCGCCACTCCCAGTTCTTTCTCGTCGGCGGAGAGGACCGCCTCGGAAGAGGCAAGCTGCTCGAGGACGATGTCGGCAACGTCAAGGCCGGCACGGTTGCAAGACTTGATGATGTTCTGGGCGCTTGCCACCGCACCGGTAACGATGTGGACCTTGGCCTCCAGCCGGACCCCGCTCATGCCGAGGGGTTCGCGAATGCCGTCCTGATCGTCGATGATGAACTCCTGGGGGAGGATGTGGATCACTTCACGATCCATGGGAATGGCTATCGCCTTGGCGGCGTCGATGACTCTCTTCACGTCATCCGGCGACACCTCCCGATTCTTGATGGCGATGATCCCCTGGGAGTTGAACCCCTTGATGTGCCCTCCGGCTATGCCGGCATAGACCGACTTGATCTCGCAGCCGGCCATCAGTTCCGCCTCCTCGACAGCCTTCCTTATGGAAGCCACGGTGCTCTCTATGTTGATGACCACACCCTTGCGCAGCCCCCGCGACGGGCTGGTCCCGATGCCGATGATATCGAGCCCGTCGTCCGACAGGTTGCCGACAATGGCACAGATTTTTGTGGTGCCTATGTCGAGTCCTACAATAATATTGTCCCGTCTCCCTGAAGTCATAATATCCCCCCTTTAGAAACGCGGCTTTTGCACAATCTCTGCGTTGCTCCGCGGGACTCCTTGTGCGGCGTACCTATCAGTACGCCTCCGCGTCATCCCTTGAGCGCCTTGACCTTGCACAAAATCCACGTTTCTTGCCGTAACAATGTAATTTATCCTTTTTTCACGATGATCTTGTCGGTGTAGTCCAGGTCTATATACTGCAGGCTGGGCAGCTGGGCCCGTAGATCTCCGTAAATCCTCGCCAGCCGCGCCAGTTTCTCACTGTGGGAGCCGTTCCCCAGGCGAACCGGCACCCCCCCCCGGGCAGTGAAGAGGGTATATCCGTATCCCTTGTCGAAATGGATCTCCGACACATCCTCCAGGCGAAACACCGTCCCCTTGCCGAGCATCCCCATCAACTCGATGGTCCCCTGAAGTGCGGTCTTGCTCCCTGCCGGGTCTCTGTTCATGTCGTCTTCCGTGACGCCGGTAACAACAGGATAATCAAGGCGATCACCGACGGTAAGGGGTTTGAAGATATTCCCCTGGTCGTCCAGATAGTAAAGCAGCCCCATATTGACAATTGCCACCGGTTTACGCTCGGTTATCTCAATGGCCAGGGTATTGGGGAAATAGCGCCGGACCTTTACCTTTTCGACCCACGGATTCTTCGCAAGCATCTCGCCGATGCGCCGCAACCGCAGCCCGAGCATCCCGTCACCCGTCTTCACCCCGGCCATGTCAATGACTTCGTCCCTCGTCAACCGGGTGAGGGGGGAAATCTCGATTCGCTCCAGGCGAAGAAAGGTGGTTCTGGACACCACACCATTGACCTGATAGGCGATTACCACGACCAGCGCCCCCGCCAGGACAATCCCTCCAGCCCGGGCAACCTTCTTGAAAATGCCCCTGAAGTTTACGGGTGGCCGGGGGGGCTTCTTCAGCCGGTTCTGCGGAGCCACCTTCGGTTTTTTTTTGTGCAGGTCGCGCATGGCGTGTCTTTACTTGGGCGGGTCTTCCCGCCTGAATCCGGGCAGCCACAAGGGCCTGTTGTTTAGCCGTTAATTTTCAGAGCGGCACCACGTACTATCCGCTCCACCAGTTCACCGAAACCGATCCCCGCCTCTTTCTGGGCAATTTCCGGCAAAAGTGACAGGGCGGTCATACCCGGCAGGGTATTCACCTCCAGGAGATAGCACTCGCCACCCTCAGTCACAAGGAAATCGACCCGGCTGTACCCGGAGCAACCGAGAGCACGATGTGCCGCCTCTCCCTGGACCAGAAGATCACGGTACAGTTCCGGAGGAAGAACCGGCGGACAGATATGTTCCGCCATCCCATCCGTATACTTGGCCTCAAAATCGTAGAACTCGTTCTTCGGCACGATTTCTATAGCCCCCATGGCACGGTCATCGAGAATGCCGACCTGGATTTCCCGCCCCTTGATAAACTGTTCCACCAGGATTTCCTCGTCGTAGCGAAATGCCTCGGTTAGCGCGGCCGGCAGCTCTTCCGCTTTCTTGACGATGCTTACCCCCACCGACGACCCCTCCTGTGAGGGCTTCACCACAAGGGGAAAACCAAATCCGAGTCCGGTCAGATCAGGTTCCTCTCCACGCCGCAGGACCCGATACGAAGCTACGGTAAGACCGCTTGCTGCAAAGACCTGCTTGGCAAATATCTTGTTCATTGCAAGAGCGCTCGCCAGAACCCCGGAACCGGTATAGGGAATCCCCATCAGCTCCAGCAACCCCTGAACCGCCCCATCCTCTCCATAGCGGCCATGGAGACAGATGAACGCCAGCTCTATTTGTTCCCGATCCAGGGTTTTCGCCAGATCGCGCCCCACATCGATAGTGACGGCATTGTAGCCAAGGTCCAGGAGTGCGCCATGAACGGCGGCACCGCTCTTCAGCGACACCTCCCGCTCGGCGGAGAGGCCGCCGAACAGGACGCCTATTTTTTTGTTTTTTAATTCATCTTTAGTCATAGGTTGTACCAGTCCCCAGTCCCCAGTCCCCAGTCCCCATCTTCCCCGACGATCCGTACTTCCTCTTCCAGCTCCACCCCTGACCGCTCCTTGACCCGTTCCTTAATGATCCGCGCCAGTTCAAGGAAATCGTCTGCCGTCGCCCCGCCGGTGTTGACGAGGAAATTGGTGTGAACTTCGGACACCTGCGCTCCCCCCACCCGGCATCCCCGGAGCCCCGCCTGGTCGATGAGGCGCCAGGCCTGCTCGCCGGATGGGTTCTTGAAGAATGATCCGGCGTTGGGAAAGCCCACATTCTGATGCTGGCGACGATGGGCCAGGTAGCCGTCGATCCGTTCGGCAAGTGCGACCGGGTCGCCGGTGGCCAGTTGAAGTTGCGCCCCGAGGATGATCTCGCCTGGTGCCAGCTCCAGATTACGGTATCCATAACTGAGTTCGCTCCGCTCAGTCGTGACGACAACTCCTTCTTTCAGCGTGGAAAGGCTCACCACCAGTTCCAGGATCGCTCCGCCATGGGCTCCCGCATTCATGGCGAGGGCCCCGCCGACGGTCCCCGGGATGCCGGCCAGAAACTCGGCTCCGGCCAGTCCCCGTTCCCGGCAGAAGCTCACCAGCTGCCGGTTCGTCACCCCCGCCTCCACGTCAAGACGGTTGCCGGGGAGCGGTTCGATGGCCGCCATCCGGGCCAGGGAGATGACCACTCCGCGGATGCCGCCATCCCGCACCAGCAGGTTGTACCCACCGCCGATGAGCAGGTACGGCGCTTTCCGCTCCGAGAGAATCGCCAGCAGTGTCTGGAGCTCGTCGCGGTCCGCAGGAACGGCGAAAATATCGGCCACACCTCCGACCTTCAGGGAGGTATGCCGCGCCAGGAGCTCATCTTCGAGCACCTGGCCGCGCAGCCTCTCCCGCAGGAGGCTCGCCAGCCCGCTTGTCAAAGATCTTCCTGAAGCCGTTTGAGAAGTTTCTCCCCCACCTGCCAGAGATTGCCTGCACCAAGGGTGAGGCAGAGGTCTCCCGGCTTCAGAACCTGCAACAGATGATCACACAGCTTTTCCCGATCGGCGATATAGGTGACATCCTTCTGACCGTGCTTCTTGATGTTTGCGACCAGTCCCTCTGCGGTAATTCCGGGTATCGGCTGTTCGCCGGCGGGATAGATGTCGGTCAGGACCAGCACGTCCGCATCGTAAAACGCCTTGACGAAATCGTCGAACAGTTCCTTGGTTCGGGTATAGCGGTGGGGCTGGAAGGCCACCACGAGGCGCCGGTCAGCCCACCCCCCCTTGGCCGCAGCCAGGGTGGCGCGGATCTCGGTGGGGTGATGGCCATAATCGTCCACCACAATGATTTCCTTCGCTTCCCCCTTGATCTGGAAACGGCGCCCGACTCCGCCAAAATCCCGGAACCCCTCCTGGATGACCTCGAAGGAGACGTTGAGTTCCATGGCAACGGCAATGCAGGCAAGGGCATTGAGCACGTTGTGGGCACCGGGCATCTTGAAGGATACTTCTCCCAACCGCTCTCCCCGGTGGTAGGCAACGAAGGAGGTGCTGTTACCCGCCAGCCGGATGTCGCTCGCACGGAAATCGGCCTGGCTGGAAAGTCCGTAGGTGGTGAATCGCTTCTTCACGCGGGGGATGATGTCCGCCACGTTGGGGCTGTCGAGGCAGAGGACTGCAAGGCCGTAAAAGGGAATCTTGTTGATGAACTCCACGAAGGTGTCCTTGATTTCCCCGATGCCGCTGTAGAAATCCAGGTGATCGGCGTCGATGTTGGTCACCACGGCAATGGTCGGAGAGAGCTTGAGGAACGACCCGTCCGACTCGTCCGCCTCGGCCACCAGGAACTTCCCCTGCCCCAGCTTGGCATTGCTCCCGATGGAATCGAGCCGTCCGCCGATGACGATGGTCGGGTCGATGCCGGCAAAGCCGAGGATGGTGGAGACCATGGAGGTGGTCGTGGTCTTGCCGTGGGTACCGGCTATGGCGATGCCGTACTTCATCCGCATCAGCTCGGCAAGCATCTCCGCCCGCGGGATGACCGGTATGAGCCGCTCCCGGGCTTCAATTACCTCCGGATTGTCGTCGTGAACCGCGCTGGAGATGACGACAACGTCAACGTTGGCTACGTTCTCACCGGAATGGCCGGTAAATATTTCTCCCCCGAGAGAGGCGAGACGGTCGGTGATATCCGACGTGCGCAGGTCCGAGCCAGACACCTTGTACCCCAGGTTGAGGAGCACCTCGGCAATGCCGCTCATGCCGATGCCGCCGATACCGACGAAATGAATTTTCTCGATTTTGCCGTACATAGTGAGTCCTTTAAGGTTCCGTAGGGGCGGGGTCTCCCCGCCCAGGGCACGGAAACCGCGCCACTACAGTTTCGCTGTTGTCTTCAGCATCTCGTCCACGATCACCTTCGCCGCATCGAGACGTGCCAATCTGCGGGCGTTTCTGCCCGTTTCAGCCAACTGTTCCCGGTCCCCGACCAGCCCGATGATCTCCTGCGCCAGCTTCTCCCCGGTGAGCTCGTGCTCCAACAGCATGAAGCAGGCACCTTCCTTGAGAAGCGCCTCGGCATTCCTGCGCTGATGGTCGTCCGTGGCGTGGGGAAACGGAATAAAGAGACACGGTTTGCCGCACGCCGTCACCTCGGCGATGGTGGTCGCCCCGGCCCGGCAAATCACCAGGTCCGCCCGGTGGTAGGCGGCCGACATATTGTCGATGAACGGAACCGCCTCAGCGGGAAATCCCGTCCTTTCATATCCTTCCTGCACCTCTGCCAGGTCATTCTCGCCGGTCTGATGGGTTATGGCCAGCCGGTCCCGGAGTGACGCCAGATGAGGAAGGGCAGCGAGGAGCGCCTGGTTGATGCTATGGGCCCCCTGGCTCCCCCCGAACACCAGCAGGTTGAATCGTTCATCCGATGCAGCCGGCCGTTCAGCCGCCACCTCATCCAGAATCTGGCGCCGAAGTGGATTGCCGGTCAGGAGCGTCTTCCCGTCGGGGAAGAATTTCCGTGCCTCCTCCAGGGAGATGAACGTCTTTTCGGCGACGCGAGCCAGGATCTTGTTGGTCATTCCCGGGATAGCATTCTGCTCGTGGATGAACCGGCGGACCTGCATCCCCCGCGCGGCAAGTACCATGGGGGCAGAGGCGTACCCGCCGACGCCGAGTACCATGTCGGGACGGTAGCTCTTGAGCAGCTGCCGTGACTGGGAATAGCCGTGCATGAACTTGGCAAGCCCTACCATCTGGGCTATACCGCTCTTTCCCCGCACTCCGGCAGCAGAGATCAGCTCCAGCCGGTAGCCGAGCTTGGGGAGCACTCTCGCCTCGATCCCCCGTTCGGTGCCGACAAACAGCACCTCGTTGGAGCTGTCCCGCGCCAGGAACTCCTCCGCTACTGCTATGCCGGGGAACAGATGTCCTCCGGTTCCACCGCCTGCAATGATGAGTTTCATGGGGTCCCCCGCATACGTGACGACACGTTGAGGAGAATCCCCACCGCAAAAAGTGTGACCAGCAGTGAGCTGCCGCCGTAGCTCAGGAACGGCAGCGCCAGCCCTTTGGTCGGGAGGAGTCCGGTCACCACTCCCATGTTGACGAACGCCTCGATCCCCAACAGGGTAACGATGCCGAATGCCAGGTAGCGACCGAAATTGTCATCGGTCTGGAGCGCGACCCGCATGCCGCGACTGACGAGAAGCAGGAACATGGCGGCGATGACGAGCACGCCGATAAGCCCCAGTTCTTCACCAACCACTGACAGGATAAAGTCGGTATGGGCTTCCGGCAGGTAGAAGAGTTTCTGCTTCCCCTCACCGAGACCTTGTCCCAATATTCCCCCGTTGCCGAAGGCAAGCCACGACTGGATGATCTGGAAGCCACTGTCGGTCGGGTCCTCCCAGGGGTTGAGATAGGCCAGTATCCGTCGGCGGCGGTAATCCACGTTCATGACGAGGAAGTAGAGGAACGGCAGTGCCACGACCACCATGCCGAGGATGTAGCGGGGTCTGGTGCCGGCTGCAAACAGCATGACGACTGCCACCATGCCGAGGGTCAGAGCCGCACCAAGGTCGTGTTGTTTCAGGAGCAGGAGAAGCAGGCCGGCAAGCAGGACCATGTAGGGAAGGAAGCCGGCAGCAAAGAACTTCATCTTCTCCTGCCGTTTATCCAGGGAATAGGCCATGTATACGATGAGAGCAATCTTGGCCAGTTCCGACGGCTGGAAGTTGAAGCCGGGGAGACGTATCCAGCGCGATGCCCCCTTGGCGGTCCCGCCGATACCCGGCACGAAGACCAGCACCAGAAGCACCAGGCACCCCAGTAATCCCGGCACCGCCCATCGGCGCCATTTTTCATAATCCACGGTCATGGTAAAGGCCATGATACCGAATCCCATCAGGGCGTAGACCCCCTGCCGCTTGAGGAAAAAGAAACCGTCATGAAACTTCTTCGCTGCCATGATCGATGAAGCGGAATAGACCATGACCACGCCGAAGCAGGTGAGGGCCACCGCCATCAGCAGGATCACGAGGTCATATCGCTCCATCTGTTTCAGCACTGTTTTTCCTCCAGAGCTCGGACCAGCGCCTTGTACCTCTCTGCCCGCTCCTCGTAATCACGGAACATGTCGAAGCTGGAACAGGCAGGGGAAAAGAGGACGATTCCCCCCGGTTTCGTGAGGGTCGCGGCCGTCTGCACCGCTTCTTCGAGGGATGCAGTCATATGGGTATCGGTCAGGTGCCCCAGCTCCCTGGCGATGCGCTCCTTTGCCTCGCCGATAAGCACCATGTGCCGTACCCGTGACCGGACGAGTTCCGCCAACGGAGCGTAGGAGCCCCCTTTGTCCTTCCCCCCCGCGATGAGGGTAATGTTTTCGAAGCTCGCCAGCGCCTTTTCCACGCTCCCCACGTTGGTTGCCTTGCTGTCCTCGTACCAGGGGACGCCGTTTACCGTCCGGACCAGTTCCATCCGGTGAGGAAGACCACGGAAGGCGGCAGCGGCAGCCTGGCAGGTTGCGGCATCGCACCCCATGAGGAGCGCCGTCGCCAGGGCGGCCATGATGTTCTCGATGTTGTGGACCCCCTGAAGATGATAGGTGGCTATGGGGAAACGTTCTTCACGCCCTTCCCAACGGAAGGTGATGACGCCGTCCTTGTGGAATATCCCTTCGGGCAGCTCCCGCTGCTGGCTTGTCGGTACCACCCGCGCCGCCAGGCGGTCGGCACAGGCGGCGACCAGCGGGTCGTCAACGTTGAGCACGGCGAAGTCCTCGGAGGTCTGGTTCATGAATATGCGCAGCTTGGCATCGACGTATTCCTGGAAGGTGGCATAACGATCAAGGTGATCTTCGCTAATATTCAGGAGCACCGCCACCCGCGGCCGGAACTGCTCGATCCCCTCCAGCTGGAAGGAGGAGAGTTCAACCACCACCCGCTCGCAGCTCTTCGCTTTTCCATTCGGAATGGCAGGTTCCACCGCCTCGATGAGCGGGTTACCGATGTTGCCGCCGACGAAGGTCCCAAAGCCGGCCGCCTTGAAAATCTCTCCCGTCAGGGTCGTGGTGGTGGTTTTGCCGTTGGTGCCAGTAATGGCGGCAATAGGGGCCGTGATGAACCGGCTTGCCAGTTCCACCTCGCTCACGATCGATCGTCCCGCATCACGGGCAACCTGGAGCGGCCGGATGTCAAGCGGCACCCCCGGGCTCACCACGATCAAGTCGGCCGTGCGGAAACTCTCCTCGTCATGCCTCCCCAGCTCCAGCGTAACCGGCAGACCAGCAAGCTTGTCCAGCCAGGGAGAGAGTTCCGCCTCCTTCTTCATGTCAGTAATCGTCGTCAGTGCTCCCTGTTTCACGAGGAAACGGGCCACCGCAACTCCGGTGCGGGCCAGTCCGACAACAAGTATTTTTTTATTTTTCAGTTCCATGGCCATTTTCTGTTCCGCAGGGGCAGGGAGCCCCTGCCCTGGGCGCGGCAACCGCGCCCCTACGTCGGTTCGCTACCGCATCTTCAATGTTGATATGGCAACCAGTGCCAGGATGATCGTAATTATCCAGAACCGGACGATGATTTTCGGCTCAGCCACACCCTTCAACTCGAAGTGGTGATGGATCGGCGCCATCCGGAAAATCCGCTTGCCGCGGTATTTGTATGACCCGACCTGAAAGATCACCGACAGCGCCTCGATCACGAATACCCCGCCGACAATGACCAGAAGGATCTCCTGCTTGGTGATGACCGCCAGAGTCCCCAGGGCTCCACCCAGCGGCAGGGAGCCCACATCCCCCATGAAGACCTCGGCGGGATAGGAGTTGTACCAGAGGAAACCGAGTCCGGCTCCGACCATTGCCCCACACAGCACAGCCAGTTCACCGCTTCCCGCAACGTAGGGTATCTGCAGGTAGGCGGAGAGCCGGATATTCCCGGCGATGTAGCAGAAAAGCAGGTAGGTGCCGGCATTGAGCGCCACCGGCCCGATGGCCAAGCCGTCCAGGCCGTCGGTCAGGTTGACCGCATTGCTCGCGCCGACGATAACGAGGGTGGCAAATGCGATGTAGAAAATCCCCAGGTCGGGGTGAAGGCGCTTGAAGAAGGGGAAGTACAGCTCACTGGAAAAGCCGGGAAGTGAATAGAGAGTAATCCCCACCGCACCGGCTATCACTATCTGCCAGAACATCTTCTGGCGCGGCGACAACCCTTTCGGATCCTTTTCCACCACCTTCTTGTAGTCGTCCACAAAACCGATCAATCCGTATCCAACAATGACCAGCAGGGTAATCCAAATGAAGGAGTTGCGCAGGTCGGCCCAGAGAAGGGTCGGGACGACGATTGCCGTCAGGATCAACAGCCCCCCCATGGTGGGGGTGCCTGCTTTCTTGAGATGTGACTCGGGACCATCGGTTCTGATCACCTGTCGGGCCTGCAGCGCCTCCAGCTTCCGGATGATCCATGGCCCCACGATGAAGCTGACGATCAGGGCAGTGATCATGGCGTAGATCGTCCGGAACGTGAGGTACTTGAAAATGTTGAACAGCTTGACATCGGATGCCAGTGGATAGAGCAGATGATAAAGCATCAGGTTGTCTCCTTGCTACCGGACGTACCGAAGCCGTTACGGATGGCGTCGGCTACCCTTTCCATGCGCATGCCGCGTGAACCCTTGACAAGTATGACATCGCCAGGGCGTGTTCCCCGCGCCAGTTCCGCAACGAGCCTGTCATGGTTGGGGGCAATGACGATCCGGTCTTCGGCCAGACCCGCCGCAACGGCACCCGACGCCACAACCTCTGACATTCCTCCCACCAGATAAAGCTTATCAACGCAACCGGCCGCCAGACGACCCACATCCTGGTGGGACTGGCCGGTATCCGTGCCAAGTTCAAGCATGTCCCCGAGTACCGCTACCGCACGCCCCTCTTCCTTCAACTCTCCCAGAGTCACGAGCGCGGCTGCCATGGAAGCAGGGTTGGCGTTGTAGCTGTCATCGATCAGGACAACACCATCCACTTCCTCAACCTTGAAGCGTTTGTCGTAGGGGGTGAACGCCTCCAGCCCCTCCCGAACAGTCTCCGGGGGCACACCGAGTGCTACGGCCGCAGCTGCTGCAGCCAGGGCATTATAGATATTGTGCCGTCCATAGGCCTGTAATGTAACGGTCAAGGACGTATCCGGGAGCCGGAGGACAAATTGCTGCCCCCGCCTGCCGCGCCCTTCGATCTGGCCGGCAGTAACGTCTGCACCATGCAGGCCGAAAGAAAGCCTCTTTACCCCGTCGGGCACGGGCAACGCGGCAATACGGGTGTCATCTGCGTTGTAAACGGCAACCGAACCGGGTGCCAACCCCATGAACAACTCCCCCTTTGCGTGGGCTACCGCATCGATGTTCCCCATGCTTTCCAGATGGGCGGGAAATGCATTGGTAATCACGCCGACACCCGGGGCTGCGATCTCAGCCAGCCGGGCAATCTCCCCAGGTTCGCTCATCCCCATCTCAAGCACCCCCCAGTGGTGGGAAGGAGCCAGTTGCAGGAGCATCTTGGGGAGGCCGATCAGGTTATTCAGGTTGCCGCTCGTCTTGAGCCCCTCGCCGGTCCTGCCCAGTATGGCTGCAAGCATCTCTTTGGTGGTAGTCTTGCCGTTGCTGCCGGTCACGCCAACCAGCGGCAGGGAGAAGCGTTGCCGGTGGAACGCCGCCAGGTCGCCAAGGGCACGAAGGGTATCCGTGACGGTTATGCAGCAGACCCCGGCCGGCAGCGGGTGTTCCGCCAGCCAGCTCGCTTCGGCCAGCAGCGTCGTACACCCCCGCTCGATTGCTGCACCGATGTAGTCGTGGCCATCAAACTGCTCTCCCCGCAGGGGGATGAACAGCTCACCGGCCATTACCGTGCGCGAATCGGTAGACACCCCTGCAATCACGCCTGTTGCCGGGCCGCTTGTCGTACCGTCCGTTGCCCGGACTATTTCCTCGACCGTGAACATTGATCAGCTCTCCATCTCGGCAAAGGCCTGTGCCGCCTCTTCCCGGTCGTCGAAATGGTGTTTCTCCGTGCCAATGATCTGGTAATCCTCATGGCCCTTCCCCGCCAGGAGGACGATATCCCGGGGCCGGGCAAGACGAACTGCCAAACGTATTGCTTCACGGCGATTTTCAATGGTGCAGAAACCTTTTTCCGAAATCCCTTCCGCAAGATCACCCGGTGCATATTCCCTCAGCCCAAGCGGCAGGATTCCACCGCGGACCTCGGCAAGAATGGCAGCCGGTTGCTCGGTACGGGGATTATCGGAGGTTACGATGGCCAGGTCGCTGTAGCGTGCGGCTATCTCCCCCATAACCGGCCGCTTTCCGCGATCCCGGTCGCCGCCACAACCGAAAACCGTGATAATCCGACCCTCGGCCAGTTCTTTAACGGTCCGGAGCACGTTCTCCAGCGCATCACCCGTATGGGCGTAGTCCACGAGAAGGGTAACCCCCCGTTCGTTTGCAACCCGTTCAAGCCTTCCCGGAACACTGGCATGGCGTTCGAGACCATCGCGGATGGCGGTCAGCGGGAGGCTGAGAGCAACACCCGTCCCCACTGCAGCAAGGATGTTGTAAAGATTGAAGCGACCGAGCAGTGCGGACCGGAAGGGGATTTCCCCGGCCGGTGTCACGAGCATGCCACTGATCCCGTCAACGCTAAAGCTGATCTCCCTCGCCGTAACCTGGGCGCCTGCATCGAACCCGTAGCCGATGACCGGGCAGGCCGCTACGGCTGCCACCTGGCTGCCGTAGGCATCGTCGAGATTGATGACTGCGCGTCGCTGCGGTTTTACCCGATCGGGAGTGAGCAACCCGGCAAAGAGGCGCTGTTTGCTCGCCAGATAGGATTCCATGTCATGGTGGTAATCAAGATGATCCCGGGTAAGGTTGGTGAAGACCCCCACGTCGAAGCGGCCGCCATCAACCCGACGCTGTTCCAGAGCATGGGATGAAACCTCCATCACCACGCTTGCCGCGCCCATATCCACGACTTCCCGAAGTATCCGCTGCAGATCGACCGATTCCGGCGTCGTGTTGGGGGCGGGAATGACCCGGTCCCGGAACCGGTAGCTGATGGTGCCGAGTACGGCAGCAGGTAATCCCGCCTCGGCGAGGATCGCCTCCACCAGATAGGTGGTGGTGGTTTTTCCATTGGTTCCGGTGATACCGACAAGGGGAACGGTATCGGTCGGGTTGCCGTAAAATAAGGCAGCCATTTTGGTCATCGCCAGCCGGGCGTCAGCCACCTTCACCCAGGTTGCCGATGCCGGTGCGAATTTTTCATCTTCCAGCACCACCGCCACCGCACCTGAACTTAGTGCCGTTTCGATAAAGCGATGGCCGTCGGAAGCAACACCCTTTAACGCGAAAAAGAGACCCCCGGGCTTTACCTGACGGGAATCATAGTACAGCCCCTGGATCTCCAGAGCCACGTTACCGCCCGATGCCAGCGGTGTGGTCGATGTGAGCAGTTCACTCAGCAGCATATTGCCTCTTTCGGTATCCGTTGGCGCGTTTTTTCATCGTCTGCAACTCCTCAGGCCGCCGGGGCAAATTTGATCCAGACCGGTTCGCTCGGCCCGACCTTCCGGCCCGGCTGAGGGTTCTGTTCGATTGCTCGACCGCTCCCCAGGAGCTTTACGTTCAACCCGCGCTTTTCCATGGTCTGCATGACCTGTCGCATACTCATCCCGCGAAAATTGGGCATGACCGAACCCTCACCCGCCTCTTCGATAACCCCTTCAGCTGCCGTCATCTGCTGTTCTTCAGCAACCGGATTCTTCACTTCAACCGGTTCAGGACGTTTTTTCAGCTCCTTCTCCGGAGGAATCCGCAGATAGCAGAGAGTTTGTTGCGCAATGGCCTGGAATGCCGGCGCCGCCACCACCCCTCCATAAGGACTCGTTTTCGGCTCGTCAATAACCACCAGTATCGTCAGGCGTGGATTCTCGACCGGAACGAACCCGACAAAAGATGCGGTCCGTTTGTCGAGCGAGTAGCCGTGGGTAACGGGATCGACCTTCTGGGCGGTTCCCGTCTTTCCTGCTACGCTGTAACCATCCACTGCGGCGTTTGTGCCTGTTCCCCCGGGAAGGGTTACCCCTTCCAGCATCCTGGCAACGGTTCGAGCCACTTCCGGCGATACGACCCGCTGCCGGACCTGGGGAGTTATTTTCTGCATCACCGTCCCGGTATCGTCGCTGATTTGCTCCACGACGTACGGCTTCATCAGGACCCCGCCGTTAGCAATCGCAGAGATGGCAGCAGCTATCTGCACTGCATTGGCCGAAACCCCCTGACCGAATGAGATGGTCGCAAGGTCCACCCCGAACCACTGATTACGGCCCCGCAGGTAACCACTCGCCTCGCCGGGAAGATCTATGCCGCTTCGCTCGCCGAATCCGAAACTCCGCAGGTAGTTGTAAAGACGTTCCGGACCAAGGCGTGTCCCAATCTTGGCTGCACCGATGTTGCTCGAATACTTGAGAACCTCGGCCACACTGAGTCGCCCATAACGATGGGTGTCGTGAATGGTCCGTCCGCCGATATTGTAGCTCCCGTTTTCGCAGTTGAATCCTTCACGGGGAGTTACAATCTTCTCTTCCAGTGCGGCGGCAACGAGGAATACCTTGAAGGTCGATCCTGGTTCGAAACTGTCGGCAACGGCACGGTCGCGCAACTGCTGCGGTCCGAAATCAGAGTAGGCGTTTGGGTTGAAGTTGGGATAGTTGGCCATTGCCAGTATTTTACCGGTCTGGGGTTCCATCACCAACGCAATACCCGCTTTTGCCCGGCTACCCAGAACTGCCTTGGCCAGCTCCTTTTCCGCCAGGTACTGGATGTTCTTGTCCAGGGTCAGGGTGACATTTTGCCCCTTGGAGGCCTTTTTCACAACCATCCCCTTGAGCGCAACATTCCGCCCGAGGGCATCACGCTCGGTCACAATATAGCCGGTATTGCCAAGGATGGTTGCGTTGTACTTCAACTCCACCCCCTCAAGCCCTGCGGGATCAAGACCGGTGAAACCAATGACATGGGAGGCAATTTCAGCGTTGGGGTAAAAGCGTTTACTTTCCTTGACGAAACCGATCCCTTCGATTTCGAGGTCGCGAACCTTCTGAGCCTTTTCCGGGGTCACCTGGCGCTGCAACCAGCAAAAGTTCTTGCTCCCCTGCATCTTCCTGAGCAGTTCGTCCCGACTGACACCAAGGACAGGTGCCAGCAGTGCGGCCGCAGCAGGGATATTTTCTACATTGCGTGGCTCCGCAAAACAGGAGTCCATCTCAACCGATACCGCCAAGGGGGCCTTGTTGCAGTCGTAGATATCACCCCTGCCCGGTGTGAGCTGAATGATCCCCTGATGCTGCTTCTCCGCCAGCTTGAGAAGTTGTTCCTTCTTAATCACCTGCAGATAGACCGCTCGCGCCGAGACGATGGCAAAGGCAACGACAAACAGGCTCGCTACGAACCTGATGCGGACCTTTGTCCATTTTTCCCGGCGATCCATCATCTGACGACTACCACCTGCTGTTCAGTCGGCAGTGCCATTCCCAGTTCACCCTTTGCCAGCGCCTCAACCCGTGCAGGGTTTTTCATGGAGGCGACCTCCAGAGTCAGCCGGTTCTGTTCCTGCTGCTGCTCTTTAAGACTGCGGCTCGACTCGGACAACTGGAGATTGAGGTCGATCACCGTGACCCTCGACCAGACATGGAAAATGGCCACCAGCGTAAGGAGCACCATGACCACCATGAGAAAGGGGAAAAGATCCCAGCGATTGGCAATAGCTGCCTCCAGCTTGCGTGGGGCAGCAACTTTACTGTACGCCATGCGGGCATTGGACATGATAGATTCTCCCAAGTGTTTGTTACAGCTTTTCCGCTGCCCTCAGCCTTGCGCTGCGGGCACGGGGATTGGCCTCGACTTCCTTCTCGCCGGCCATCACCGGTTTGCTGGTCAGAATGCGAAGTTGCGGTGTATGGCCACAGACGCAGAGGGGAAGGTTTTTCGGGCAGATGCACCCTTGGGCCAGACGACGGAAACTCTGCTTGACGATCCGGTCTTCCAGGGAATGGAACGAAATCACCACGCAGCGCCCTCCGGGGTTCAACAGGTGCAGACCGGCGGAAAGTCCAGTTTCAAGGCTCGTCAGTTCTTCGTTCACGGCAATTCGCAGAGCCTGGAACGTCCTGGTGGCCGGGTGAATACGTTCCTCCCACTTTGCCTTCGGAATCGCACCCTTTATGATGTCCACCAAATGCAGGGTTGTCTCGACAGGAGCCTCATCACGGGCCGAAACGATGAATTTGGCGATTCTGCGCGCCCAGCGCTCTTCCCCATACTCCTTGATAATCCGTTCCAGTTCCCGCTCAGGCAGCCCGTTCACCAGATCGGCAGCCGTCTCCCCTCTCGTGACGTCCATTCTCATGTCCAGGGGGGCGTCCTGCTGGAAGCTGAACCCTCTCTCAACCGTATCGAGCTGGTGAGATGAAACCCCCAGGTCGAGGAGCAGTCCGTCGATTCCGGTTATCCCCAACTCGGCGAGGGAGGTCGCCATCTCTGCGAAGTTGCGGTTGACCAGACAGACACGTTCGCCGAATTCAGCCAGCCGGGTCGTTGCCGTCCCAAGAGCTGTCTGGTCCCGGTCGAACCCGACCAGAATGCCGTCGGGAGAGGACCCCGCCAGAATCTGCCGGGCATGTCCGGCACCACCCAGGGTTCCGTCCACATATATCCCGCCGGAACGGGGATTCAGGAAGGCGAGCACCTCGGCGGGCATGACCGGAATATGTTCGAAGCCATCCACCTAAATTCCCAACACGTTGTCGACGGGAAAGTTCTTCTCATCCTGTTCGAGAACGCGGCGATAGGTTTCCCTGCTCCAGACGTCAAAGCGGTTTCCCATACCGACAAAGAGTATCTCACGCTCAAGACCCGCATGGAGACGAAGGGCGGGGGTCAGCAGCACGCGCCCGAGCTTGTCCGCAGCGGACTCTTCCTTTGCACCCAGTATCTGGCGCTTGAGAATATTCAACTGGGAGGTGGGAAGACCCTGCTCGTTGTCGTTGATCTTCCGCTCCAGTTCATTCCATTCGGAAAGAGGATACACTGAAAGGCCGCGGCCATAGGTACCATCACCCAAGTCGACAGGGGTCGCCTTGGTGACGACAAAACGCTCGTCACCAAAGACAGAAACCAGCACCTCCCTGAATTTTGCGGGAATGCTTGTTCGTCCCTTGCCATCGATTGTGCTTGGATTTTCGCCCGAAAACATGGCTACTCCGGCACTACTTGCCACAATTTACCACAATTTACCACCAAGTGCTCAAACTATACAAAGCAACAAGAGAGATGTCAAGGTAAAATTCGTCTAAAGAAAAAGATTTTTCCGACGTCTTTTTAAGGAGTTACCTGAGCGGAGGGAGGGTGAAAGAACGGTGAAGGGGGGGCAAAAAATCAGCGACTGAATTAGACCTCTTTTATCCAACATAAGGGCACACCTAAAGAGATTCCGACAGAACAAATAAACGGTCCGGCACGGGATCCCATGAATTATCCACATCCACCAAGGGCTACCGCAATGCAACTGATTGATTCAATCCTTCTTCTTCCGCTCCGCCAGCGACACCACCTTGGCACCGCCACCCTGCTTCGCTCCCTTCTCCACGAGGGCAGGGCCAGGCTTAGCAGGCGATGTTTCCTTTTCCGGCGTGGGCGTGGCAGGAGCCACCACCTTATCCAGACGGACCGGCGTCCCCCCCATGGTGTACGGAGCGCCGTTTAACTGGCTTTCATCCAGTATCCAGGTAAAGACCTGAAGCGGCACGGTGAGCACCAGCAGACGGACCTGCCACCATCCCGGCTTCACGTCCGGGACGATATCCTCAATGCGGGCGTAAAAGCCCGGCTTGTTGTCGATATGAACCAGCACCAGATCGTTGACGGTCGCCATCAGCTCTCCTTTATTGCCCTATTTCCCACGCCGAGAAGCGTGGAACCCTGCAGTACCAGGTCCCGCTCGCTCATGATGAGCAGGCCGGCCATGAACCGCTTGCCGAACAGTTTTTCGAACTCGCCGTACACCGCACGGAGCCGCCGCTCGGCTTCATAAAGCCGCTCCTTCTCAGATTTCCCCATGAGCCCCTCAACCCGGTCACAGTTGAAGATGATACAGGTAAAGGGACGGTAGGGTGGAGCCATCAGACAGCCATTAGCGCCCAGGTAGGGACAGATGTCATGGCCGAAGAAGGGGGTGACCAGCTCTCTCCCCTCTACGAGGGAGACCAGCAGATCGATAACGGTGACATGGTTTTTCCCCCGGGCGCAACACTCCCCCCGGCAGTCGGCGCAGATGGCGCCGATATCGACAGCCGTCACACAGTCATGGAGTGCCAGTTTGGCTTCCTTGACCTGCGCCGCCAGCTCCGCGACCCGCTCTCGCAGCGGGGAAGGCAACGCCCGGTACTCACGGGCCAGCGCATCAATTCCGGTGCGCCAGAGCTCCTCGTCGGTCACAGACACTCCAAATAGTGCGGGGCGCCCGGAAGCGCCCCGTAGTTACTGCACGTTTAAATTGGCCGAAGCAGCCCATAAGCCGGGTTCTGTTCCCGGTGCCGGTTACCCGGCACCGGGCGATGACCATTCCTCTAGGGCCGCCGTTGCCGACGGCCTCCAGCAGCCAACCCGGAAGCACGGACGGGCCGTCCTTGACGCTTCCCTATTAGGCCTTGCTCCTGGTGGGGTTTACCTGGCATCCGACGTCACCGCCGGACCCGGTGAGCTCTTACCTCACCCTTTCACCCTTACCCGCCTGGGCGGGCGGACTTCTCTCTGTGGCACTTTCCCTGGGGTCACCCCCGCTGGACGTTATCCAGCACCATGCCCTATGGAGCCCGGACTTTCCTCTCCCTGTGAACAGGCAGCGGCCATCTGGTCTACTTCGGCCAAACTCGGTGAAGCGGCCCTTTTCCGCCATCTCGGCGTTGACCTGTCGAAAAGTTGCACGCTTCAAGCTTCATTAGCAACTACCTTGGAGCTTTTTACTGTGCCAAAATCAAACGTAAACTACCCGTTGGAGACTTCGTGGGACAGCACGAGCATCCGCTGGCAGTGGGGACAGGTGATGAGTTCGTCTCCCCTGAACAGCATGTTATAGAGCTGGGGCGGCAGATTCATGTTACAGCCGAGACAGGAGCCGTCTTTTGCCTCGACCACCGCTATACCCCGCCGTTGTTCACGCAGCTTGGTGTAGCGGCGAACAACCGATGCAGGAAGCGCTTTGATAATCACCTCGCGGGCAGCACTATCTTTGACCATCCCGGCATCCAGGCCGGCAATCCGTTCCTCTACCTCACCCTTCTGGGCCGAAATGTTCTGCTCAAGGGCCTGGAGATTCTCCTCCTCGCCTGCGATTTCCCCTTGCAGTTCCTCGGCCTGGGCAGATTTTTGCAGGATCTGCTCTTCCAGTTCGGTCGTAAGTTTCTTTGCAGTGCCGATCTCCTTGGATACGGCCTGATATTCCTTCTGGGTCTTGATTTCCTTCAGGCGAGCTTCGGAACGTGTGATGTTGTCGGTTTCCGTCGCAAGATTCTCGTCAAGGGTGACCCGCTCAGCTTCCAGAATGGCAAGCTCCTCACTCTTTGCAGCAATCACCGACTGTGCCCCGGCAACCTTCGCCTCCAACGCGGCAATCTCGGCAAGCATCGCCTGTTTTTCTCCCTGCAGGCCGTCAAGTTTCAGATCGATCCTCTGCAGCTCACTCAGCTGTTGTAAATTCTTTCGCAAAATCAACTTCCCCTTTCTCTCGTTTGATATGGAACGAAATTAAAAGGGAGAGGTCCTCTCAGATAAAACTGAACGGATCCCTCTCCCCCCCATAAGCCGTTATTGTGGCGGTAAAATTCTTTTCCCCCAGTTCGACCTCAAGCAGCTCCCTGACCCCCTGCACCATGAGGCGCTCGGTGGCGAAATGGCCGGCGTCCAGAAGGGCGATGCCCAGCTCCTCCGCCTCTCTCGCCTCGTGATATTTGACATCGCCGGTCACGAGCACATCAGCTCCCCGGAAATGGGCCTCCCGGAAAAAAGACGCGCCACTGCCGCCGCACACGGCGACCTTCTTTACCGCACGATCTGCGGCACCGACGATCCGGAGGCCTGCCGCGCCAAGTCCGTTCTTGACCTGCCGGGCAAAGTCTTGCAGTGGGAGAGGAGCGGCAAGCTCCCCGATTCGACCAATGCCGCGTGATTCACCCCGATTGAGGAGCGGATAGAGGTCAAATGCGGGTTCTTCATAGGGATGCGCCTTCATGAGGGCACGAAGGGCAGGCGCAAGGGCATCCCTGCGCAGCAGTATTTCCAGCCTGATCTCCGCCACCTGTTCCCTTTTGCCTATTTCACCGATAAACGGCCTGGCCCCCTCCAGAGGGAGGAAGGTACCAGTACCTGATGACCGGAACGAGCAGTCGCGATAGTTGCCAATGACGCCGCTGAACCGGGAAAGGGCGTCCAGCACCTGCTCTTCGTGCCCCTGGGGGACAAAGACCGCAAGCTTCACCAGCTCTTCCGTGCCGGTTACCTTGAGCGGCTTGCAGTCAACGAGGCCAAGGCGCCGGGCAAGCAGGTCGTTGACCCCGCCGGCGGCGATATCAAGGTTGGTATGGAGGGAGACAATTGAAAGGTCGTTCTTGATGGCAATGGCGATGAGACCGCCAAGGGGATCCGAGAGAGCAATTTTTTTGAGTGGCTTGAAGATGAAGGGGTGATGGGTGAGGAGAAGGTTGCACTGTTGCTGGACAGCGGCCTCGATGGCGTCCCGGCACGGATCGAGGGCTACCATGATCCGCTCCGCCGGAGCGGTGGGGTCCCCCACCTGGAGACCTACGTTGTCCCACTCTTCAGCCATTGCAAAAGGGGCAAATTTATTAATGATTCCGACAACATCTGATATTTTTGGACTATTCATCTCGAACCAAAGAAAAAGAGTGCAACCTCACGGTGTGCACTCTCTTTTCTTTCCCTTACGGGTATTTTGCATCTGCGCAAGCGCTTTATGGGCATCCCCACATCATCCCGATAAATTAGGTGGTGGGCCCACCAGGACTCGAACCTGGGACCGACCGGTTATGAGCCGGTAGCTCTAGCCAACTGAGCTATAGGCCCGCAAAGCGAAAGTTTACTTTATGTTATCAGCCGGCAGGTGTCAAGATTTTTTTCAAGCAACAACCTGCCAGTCAGTACAGTTCGTACTTCAACAGTCGGCATTCCAGGGGTCCGTTGAACAGGACAATCCGGCGGGTGGCCCTGAGCCCGACACACTTTGCGAGCTCTGAACTCCCCGTGAAAATGTAGGCGGTATATCCCTTGCACTGTTGCTTCATGACATCGCCGAGCTGCCGATAAAGGGGCTTGAGCGCTTCTTCCTCTCCCAACCGCTGGCCATAGGGGGGATTGACAAGGAGGATGCCCGGCCCCGGCGGCGGAGCGAAATCCGCCAGTTCCCGCTGGGCAAGCTGGACCAGCCCCTCCATCCCGGCCCGTTTGCAGTTCTCCCGGGCTGTGGCAACGGCCCGGTCCGAACGGTCGGAACCGATAATCAGCGCCGGAAGCCTGGCAAGTGCCTCATCTTTTGCCTCCTGCTGCAGCCGCTGCCAGAGCGGACGATCGAAGGTTGGCCAGCGCTCAAAACCAAACTGCCGGGACAGCCCCGGTGCGCGCCGGCCCGCCTTGAGAGCCGCCTCAATGGGGATGGTACCGGAGCCGCACATGGGGTCCACAAGGGGGACCGTGCCGTCCCACCCTGTCAGATCCAGCAAAGCTGCCGCCAGGGTCTCCCGGAGTGGCGCCTCGGTTCGCGCCAACCGGTAGCCGCGCCGGTCAAGCGGGGAGCCCGACGTGTCGAGACTCAGGGTGCAGCGGTTCTTCACCAGGTGGACATTGACCCGCAGGTCCGGGTCCTTCGTATCCACGCTGGGACGGGTGCCGAAGTGGTCGCGGAGCCGGTCGACGATGGCATCTTTGGTCTTGAGCGCCACGAAACCGGAGTGGGTCATGGCCGAATCCCTCAGGTTGCAGTCCACCGCCAGGGTGAGCTCCGGCGTCAGCCACCGTTCCCAGACTACAGTCCGTACTCCGTCGTAGAGCTCCTGCGGGTTCTGGCAGGGGAACTCGATCAGCGGCATAAGGACGCGGTTTGAGGTCCTTAGCCAGAGATTGGCCCGGTAGCAGGCATCCATACCCCCGCTGAAGCGGACGCCACCCGGTTCCTGCTTGACGTTTTCCATGCCGAGTGCGAGGAGTTCACGCGCCAGAACTTCCTCCACCCCTTTGCCGGTGGTGGCGAAGAACTCCATCTCTTCTGCGGGTGGCTTTTCCACCCGCTCTTTTCGCCGGATTATAACCGTCATGACGCCAGCACCGCCCCGATGCCGCGCAGCCCTTCAAGTGCCCCGCAGGAGAGGGAGAGAAACGGAGAGGGGACGTGCGCCTCGCGGGGGTTGATACGGACAAATCCTCCGCCGTACTGACGGCCGAGCCGCTCGCTGAGGCTGCGGATGGTGGGGATGGCAGTGCCTGCCCCCAGCTCTACGACAGCCAGGGACTCCTCCCGGTTGTCGGTGAGGAATTCGTCGAAGTGCCGTTCCTGCTGTCGTGTCCGGCCGGAAAGCCAGCTCCAGTCGCCGAACATGAGGATGTTGGGACGGGCCACTCCGCCGCAGTGAAGGCAGGCCGGTATATGCCGGGCGCGCATGGTGTCGAAGTCCACGGGTATGCTCTCCTTGTTGTCCCAGATCGCCTCGCAGCAGGGGCGGATGCACTGGAGATGATGGATCGAGCCATGCACCTCAAGAATCCGCTCTTCGACAAACCCCGCCTTCTGGAACTGGCCATCCACGTTAGAGGTTACGACGAAATAGTCAAGGCCGAACCGGTCGATCCACTCCCGCAGGAGGCCGAACCCGGGGTGGGGAGATGTCTCACGGTAGAGGTTGGTGCGATGGCCGTAGAACCCCCAGCCGAAGGCCGGGTCCCGCTCGAAATGCTCCGGGTTCGCCGCATCAACAAAGCTCAGTCCCAGCCGCTCATACATCGGATAGGCGTTCCAGAACCCCCGGTCGCCGCGGAAGTCGGGGAGCCCCGAATCCACACCCATACCAGCGCCAGCGGTTATGACCAGTGCACGGGCTTTTCTGATTATCGCTGCAGCGGCATCGAACCTCTCATCCATTGTCACCGTTGTTCTCCCTAAATCCCGACCCGGATCATTACCGGTTTCAAAAGCTTTACGAGCTCCCGGGGATCCATCGCAACCAGATACCCCCGCTTGCCGCCATTGAGATAGATCGTCGGCAATTCCAGGATCGTTTCCTCCAGGTAAACCGGCATGGTCCGACGGGTCCCGAAAGGGGAAGTCCCACCCACCAGGTAACCGGAATGTTTCTGGGCCGTCTCCGGCGTACAGGGGGAAACGCTTCTGGCACCCATCTGCCGGGCCAGTTCACGGGTAGAAACCTGCCGGTCGCCATGCATCAGCACGACAAGCGGCTCCCGGGCGTCGTCTTCCATGATGAGGGTCTTGATCACGCAGTGTTCATCAACCCCCAATTCACGGGCGGAGACGGCAGTCCCCCCTCTTTCTTCATAGGTGTATAGATGACTGGTGAACGTCACGCCGGCTGCGCGCAGGGCGCGGACCGCCGGAGTAATGGGTAGCTTCTCTTTCGCC
Organism: Geobacter sp.; assembly: GCA_003574885.1. Lineage (GTDB taxonomy): Bacteria > Desulfobacterota > Desulfuromonadia > Geobacterales > Geobacteraceae > Geomobilimonas. The sequence goes on along the minus strand of PJFC01000001.1, from coordinate 757,501 downwards.
ACGCAAGTATCCTCCCCTCAATGTGATGAGGGTCCAAACATCAGCTTGTCATACAGAAACTCGTAATCCTGGAGCATGGCGTTCAGCCGACTGAGCTCCTTCTCCGTGTAAACATCCGGACCCTTGGCAATTTCGGCCTTGATTCTCCTGATCCTCTCCTGGATAGAATCCTGCCGAGAGCCGCAGTTTTCCTGGTAGAGAAGACAGAGGTCCTTTTCCCGGGAGGTATCCTTTGTCTCCCCCTTCACCGCAAGCGGAAGGGACAATGCAATCACGGCCAGTAACAGTACGCCATAAGTTCTCATGATGGTCCTCCTTGCAACGCTGGTTGTCATATCTCAGACCGGGGAAAGGGGAAGAAGAAAAAGGCCGCACCGGTTGCCCGGAGCGGCCTTGTGCACTGCGTCGCGGATATTATTCCACGAAGCTTTTGAGTTTCTTGCTCCTGCTCGGATGACGGAGCTTCCGGAGGGCCTTCGCCTCGATCTGGCGGATCCGTTCCCTGGTGACCTCGAAATCCTGTCCCACTTCTTCCAGAGTGTGGTCGCTCTTTTCGCCGATGCCGAAGCGCATCCGCAGGACCTTCTCTTCGCGGGGCGTGAGAGTGGCCAGTACCCGGGAGGTCTGCTCGGAGAGGTTGGCCTTGATGACCGCCTCAAGTGGTGAAACCACACCCTTGTCCTCGATGAAATCTCCGAGGTGGGAATCCTCTTCCTCGCCGATGGGGGTCTCAAGGGAGATGGGTTCCTTGGCAATCTTCAGGACCTTGCGCACCTTGTCCAGGGGAAGGCTCATCCGCTCGGCTATCTCTTCGGGGGACGGCTCGCGGCCGATCTCCTGGACGAGCTGGCGACTGGTACGGATCAGCTTGTTGATGGTCTCGATCATGTGCACCGGAATCCGGATGGTGCGGGCCTGATCGGCAATGGCACGGGTAATGGCCTGGCGGATCCACCAGGTGGCATAGGTGGAAAATTTGTAGCCACGCTGGTATTCGAACTTGTCCACCGCCTTCATCAGGCCGATGTTCCCCTCCTGAATCAGGTCGAGGAACTGGAGCCCCCGGTTGGTGTATTTCTTGGCAATGGATACCACGAGCCGCAGGTTCGCTTCTACCAGTTCAGACTTGGCAAGCTTGGCCTTCTCCTCACCCTGTTCTATGGCCTTGAGAGCTGTGGAAAGGTCCGTCGCCCGGAAACCGGACTCCTGCTCCACCTTTTTGAGCTTTTTCTCGGCGGCGTGCAGCCGTTTTTCCAGCTTGCCGGCGTCATCCAGGGAGATACCGCCGAGCTTCTTCAGTACACGCTTCTCTTCAGTGGGACTCTTGTGGAGCTTCTCGAACAGCACCACCAGTTCTGCATGGGGGAGGCTGGTTTCCTGCTCGATCTCGGCAATTTCGGCCATGACCTTGTCAACCTTGCAGGAAAGCTCCTTGAGCCGCTGGGAGATCTTCTCGATATGGCGGTCCTTGAGCCGAAGGGATTTCAGCAATTCGGCAAGCTTCGCCTTGATCTCCTGCTGTTCGGCCGTGAGACGGTCCCGCTCCTTGGCAGCAAGGGAGCCGCCTTCAAGGGAGTTCTGGATCTGGTCCACCTGGGCGTACAATGCTGCGATCTCTTCGATCAGCGCGAGGAGGCGGATCTTCTGAACATCTTCCTCGTCCTCCTCCAGCTCTTCCTCTTCCACTTCCTTGCTGATCTCCGAAGCACTGACCTGGAATTTATTCAGTTTCTCCCCGAGGGCGATCACCTCTTTGACGGTAATCGGCGTATTGAGGATCACGCTTGCCATGTCCCGTTCGCCATCCTCGATCCGCTTGGCGATCTCAACTTCCCCTTCGCGGGTAAGAAGCGATACGGACCCCATCTCCCGCAGGTACATGCGCACCGGGTCACTGGTCCGGCCGAGGACACCCGGCTCGAACTCCATGTCCTCTTGTTCCCCCTCCAGTTCCTCCTCTTCCTCAAGGTCGAGCTTGACCTTGGGAATTTTGACCTTCTGGGCGGAATCGACGATTTCAATGTCCATCTCGCCAAACATGCTCATGACGTCGTCGATCTGCTCGGACGAGACGATATCGGGAGGTAACAGGTCGTTGACTTCATCGTAGGTAAGAAACCCTTTCTCCTTACCCAGATCGATCAGCTGCTTGACTTCATCCATATTTTTCTTGGCCATTCACTTCACCCCTGAAAAATCCGTATATCTATAATAATTGCGATTTTCTATTTCGCAAGTCTTCCATCTGCTCCAGCAGCTCGCGATAGCGCGGCGAATCGGGATCCACCTGCGACAGCTCCCGTGCCAGACTTTTCAATCCCTTGAGGGAATCCCGCTCCCGCGCCTGAAGGCATTGGTCGAATGCCTTGTGGGGATCGATCTCCTCCAACGGGGCGTCAGCGACAAACAGCGCGGTCAGCCTGCTCCGTTCCTCGGGAGATGCGATTTCAGCCAGAAGTTGTCCCCAATCAAAGCCGCCACCCGCATCCTGCTCCCTGAGGATGGCTTCCGCAATCGGAAGATGGGCCGGAGAAAATAGCCCTGCCGGACCATATTCCCGTACCCGCTCGATAACCTCCGGGTATTTCCCCATCAACGCCAGGAGCATCTCCTCGCTCCCGAGACCGCCTCGCTGCACCCTCCGGACCGGCACCATGTCAGCAGCGGTGACCGGCCCTTTGCCGAGCTTGCGCAGGAGCGCGCGCTCCTCAACTCCGAGCACCCGGGCAATCTCCCGCACGTAGAGATCACGTTCCACCGGATTGGCTATCCTGGACAGAAACGGCATCAGACGGTCAATGACCGCCACCTTGCCGGCTACCGACCCGGTATCAGTGCCCTGCACCAGGTCGCGGAAAAAATACTCGAAGATCGGCCGCGCCGCCTTGAGCCGGCTGGCAAAGGTTTCCACTCCCTCTTTCCTGAGAAAACTGTCCGGGTCTTCCCCCGCCGACAACTCTACCACGCTGGCTGAAACGTTCTCGCCGAGAAAAAGCTCCATCGCACGGAAAGTCGCCTTTTTGCCGGCACTGTCAGAATCGAAGAGCGTGAAGAAACGCCCTGCATAGCGCTGCAGCAGCTTGAGATGCCCTGGTGTCAGGGCCGTCCCGCAGGTAGCGACAGCATTCTTCACCCCAGCTTGGTAGAGGGCCAGGTGGTCGAAATATCCCTCCACGATGATCGCCGTCCCCTCGGCACGCATGGACTGACGGGCAAGGTCAACACCGAACAGCACCTCGCTCTTGTGGTAAACAGGCGATTCCGGCGAATTGATGTACTTCGGCAGGGAATCATCCAGTACCCGGCCGCCGAAACCAATGGGGCGCCCCTGGGGATCGGCGATGGTGAAGATGAGGCGATTGCGAAAGATATCGTAATGACCGCCCCCCTCCCGCTGCCTGACAATACCCAGTTTTTCGGCCTGAGGGAGTGGCACCCCCTGCTGTTGCAGGAAACGGACCAGACCGTCCCAACGATCAGGGGCAAAACCGAGCCGGTAGGCCTCGGAGGTGGAGGCATCCACACCGCGCCGTTCCAGGTAGCGCCTTCCCGCCTCCCCTGCCCCGTCCTCAAGCAGTACACGCCGATAAAAGCGCGTAGCCAGCTCGTTGATCCGGTAAAACTGTTCCCGCTCGTCCTGCTTTTTCTGCTCTGTCACCGTGAGGGGACGGTCCTCGATTTCCACACCGACCCGCTTGGCCACAAATTTAACTGCTTCCGGAAAGGTGAGCCCCTCAACCTTCATTATAAAGGTAAAGACGTTTCCGCCTACACCACACCCGAAGCAGTGAAAAATCTCCCGTGCGGGATTTACGTTAAATGACGGGGTTTTTTCCCCGTGGAACGGGCATATCCCTTGGTAATTCGCCCCCGATTTCCGCAGATTCACGTAATCCGAGATTACATCGAGGATGGCTGCCCGCTCACGCACCTCCCTAACCTTATCATCTGGGATCATCGACATCGTGAACCTTATCTGCCCGGCCTGTGGCGACTGTCAGCAGACAGACGTCAGGCCGCGCGTTCGCAGCAGACTACTTGTTGCGCCCCGGGGATACCCGGTGGGCACTGTCCCAGCCGGCCACGATTTCCCTGCCGGATACGATAAACATCTGGGCGGTCCGGGAATGCTGGAGATACCCCTTCACCCGGTCGGGTACGGGCTTGGCAGTCGCCAGGTAGAGGAGCATGCAGAGGAGAAAGGCCCCTTCCAGCAGGCCAAAGACCACACCGCCGACGCGGTTTATTCCTCCAAGCAGCATAATTTTGAAAACGACGGTGATGAGGTGGCCGAACAGGTAAAACAATAGCCCCAGGACCAGGAAAACGAGCAGGAAGGAAAGAGCAAGCGCTACGGGCTGGGGAATACGGATGAGCGATCGTAGTGATTCGGCAAGATAGGGATAGTATTTGAAGGCGGCCCAGCCACCAATAACGAGACCGAGAAGGGAGCATACCTCGCGTACCAGCCCCTTCATGAACCCCTTTATCACAAAGACAAGCAATACAATCCAGATAAGGATGTCAATAAGGTTCATTTCCCATACCCAGTTGCTACCGCAAAGTAAAAGTAGGGGCATTCCCGTGAAATGCCCCTACTCCGCACTGCAAAAAACGACAACCATCAAGGAAAAAGATCTACAGTTGGGCCAGCTTCTCCTTGACGACTTCGCTGACCATTTTACCATCAGCACGTCCGGCAACCTGGGATTGCAGGGCTTTCATAACCAGCCCCATATCCTTTGGTCCCTGTGCACCGCTTGAGGCAATGGCCTTGATGACCAGTCCCTCGACTTCTCCGCGTTCGAGCTGTTGGGGAAGGAACGACAGGAGAATCTGCAACTCCTGCTCCTCCTTGGCTACCAGATCAGTTCTTCCTGCCTCGCCGAACATCCGGATCGATTCCCGGCGCTGCTTGGCCAGTGAAGAGAGAACCTCATTGATCCCTTGGTCGTCCAATTCCCGTTTCTGGTCGATTTCACGGTTCTTCACCGTGGAGCGGACCAGACGGATGACCGAAAGCCTGAGCTCATCTCTGGCCTTCATGGCCAGTTTCATCTCTTCGGTCAATTGGTCTTTGAGCGACATGCCATCCTCGATTAATCCATCATTTTACGCTGTTTTTTGAGCGCGCGTTTCCGTGCGGCGATAGCCTTCTTCTTCCGCTTGATGCTCGGCTTCTCGAAATGCTCACGCTTACGGACTTCAGAAAGAATTCCCGCTTTTTCGCATTGCTTTTTGAATTTCTTCATAGCAAGCTCAAAGGATTCAGTTTCTTTTACCTTTACTCCCGGCATTCATATTCCCCTCCCCCCTCTAGCGAATTTATGAAAAGCGTATCAAAAGGTCAGGCCGGTATGTAATTTTCAAGAATAGGCATGTTACCATCCCCACCCGCAAAGTCAAGAAAAATTTACCCTTTTTCAGCTAGTTTCCGGTTCGGAAAGGAGCTGATTTTCATCCGGCCAGCGGGAGCAAGAGACTGCGCAAAGACACACATTCGTTTACATGGCAAGCAGGGAAGCGTTAGAGGGGGAATAGCGTTCCCCGGACGAAAACAAGCTATTTCGCTGGAAAGCGGGACGCCTTTTCCTCAAGGCCGGAGAGACCGAAGCGGCGGCGCAACTCGGCGTAGATTTCCTCGGGTGCAATATCGTAGTAACCGAGCAGGACCAGTGTATGGAAAAAGAGGTCAGCGGCCTCGTAGACAATCTCGTCCCGCGCCCCCCCCTTGCCGGCAATGACCAGTTCGGTCGCCTCCTCACCCAGTTTCTTGAGGATCGTATCGACCCCCTTTGCCATGAGTGACGCGGTATACGATTTCTCCGACGGGTTGGCCTTCCGCTCCTGAATGACCTGGTACACGGCCTGCAGGATGTCGTCTTGTGATTCTTTCATGATGCATTCCTATCGTCTGCCGAAATCTCTCTGCCTTGCCGGGTCCGGTTACAGCCTGACCGGCACACCCTTCCCCTGGAGATACTCCTTCGCTTCCCGTATGGTGTACTCACGGTAGTGGAAGATTGATGCCGCCAGGCAGGCGCTCGCCCCCCCGCAGGTAAAACCGTCATAGAGGTGCTCCAGGTTACCGACGCCACCGGAAGCGATGACCGGAATACTGACCGCATCGGCCACGGCACGGGTCAGGGGGAGGTCGTAACCGTCCTTGGTGCCGTCCCTGTCCATGCTCGTGAGCAGTATCTCACCGGAGCCATACTCCTCCATCCGTCGAGCCCACTCCACCGCATCAATGCCGGTCGGATTGCGGCCGCCGTGGGTATAGACTTCCCAGCGCTCCTCGCCCGGAACCCGGCGCGCATCGATGGCAACCACCGTGCACTGGGAACCGAACCGTTCCGCCGCCTCCCTTACGAAATCGGGTCGGTGTATGGCGGCCGTATTGATGGATACCTTGTCCGCCCCGGCATTGAGAAGCCGGCGGATGTCATCCACCGACCTGACCCCGCCACCAACCGTAAGGGGCATGAAGACCCGCTCGGCTGTGCGGCGTACCACATCGATGATGATGTCCCGGGCATCGGAGGAGGCGGTGATATCGAGGAAGGTCAGTTCATCCGCCCCCTGCTTATCATACATCTCGGCAATCTCAACCGGATCGCCGGCGTCCCGGAGCTCCAGGAACTGGACCCCCTTGACAACCCGCCCACCTTTCACATCGAGACAGGGGATAATGCGTTTGGTCAACATGTGAATTCTCCGAATTCACAGGTAGGGGTAGAGGTAAAGGTAGAGAAAGCGCTCCTTGGCATTATCTTTACCTTTACCTCTACCTGTTACCTGCCTTTTCTGGTCAGCGCCACCGCTTCAGCCAGTTTGAGGGCGCCGGTGTAGATCGCCTTGCCGGTGATCGCCCCGGTCACCCCCGCCGACTCGATGGCCATGAGGTTTTCGATGTCCCTGAGGGATGAAACACCGCCGGAGGCGATGACCGGAATGCTGATCGCCTCAGCCAGTGCGCGGGTAGCGTCAATATTCGGTCCCTGCATCATCCCGTCCCGACTGATGTCGGTGTAGATAATGGCCGCAACGCCGTACCCCTCGAACCGCTTCGCCAGTTCCACCGCCGTGACACCGGTTACCTCGGCCCACCCCTGCACCGCTACCATGCCGTTCTTGGCATCGATGCCGACCACGATCCTACCGGGGAAAAGCCTGCACGCCTCCTCCACCAGCTGAGGATTGCGCTGGGCTGCGGTGCCGAGGATCACCCGGGAGAGGCCAAGACCGAGGTAGGCCCCGATGGTGTCCATGTCCCGTATCCCGCCACCGAGCTGGGTCGGGATGGAAACCGCCCCGACGATTGAAGCAATCGCATCCCTGTTTTTCGGAACACCGGCGAACGCACCGTCGAGATCAACGATATGGAGGAGTTCACCCCCCTGCCGCTCCCATTCCCGTGCCTGTTCGGCCGGGTTGTCGCAGAACACGGTGTCCTTCTCCATGAGCCCCTGCTCCAGGCGGACACACTTTCCTTCCTTCAGGTCGATTGCCGGTATGACGATCATAGGGAAAAACCTTTCACATCGGCCACAGAGACGCAGTCACAGAGGTGACTCAGCGCCAACCTGGCAGATTTACCCTTTCATTTCTCCAAAATTTTTGAGCATGCGCAGCCCGACCTCCTGGGATTTCTCCGGGTGGAACTGGGTGGCGACGATGTTGTCTTTCCAGATGGAGGCGCAGAACTCGATGCCGTAGACTGAGGTGGCAGCCACGACCGACTCATCGTCCGGTTTTGCGTAATAGGAATGAACGAAATAGACGTTAATCCCCTCCTCAAGCCCGGTGAAAACCGGTGACCGGTGACGGATGGAAAGCTGGTTCCATCCCATGTGGGGGACTTTCAGCTCTTCTCCCCCCTCCTCCATCCCTTCCGGGAAACGGAGAACATGCCCGGGCATGACGTTCAGCCCCTCATAGAGCCCGAATTCGACGCTGTCGGTCATCAGGAGTTGCATTCCGACGCAGATACCGAGAAAGGGGCGCCCATCCCCGATCACCTTGAGGATCGGCTCCACGAACCCTGCCTGTTCGAGGTTCCGCATGCAGTCGCGGAACGCCCCGACGCCGGGGAGGACAACCTTCTCCGCCGCCAGCACCACCTTGGGATCGGCGGTGACGACCGCCTCGAAACCGACCTTCTCGAACCCCTTCTGCACGGAACGGAGGTTCCCCATGCCGTAGTCTATGATTGCAATCATTTGAGAACCTCTGGGACCTGTAGCCGGGAACCCGGGATCGACCAGACGCATGAGCCGATACTGATCCCTGATCCCGCCGTTATAATTTTCCCTTTGTCGACATGACCCCCGCGATCCGGGGATCCAACTGGGTCGCCTGGTCCAGCGCCCTGGCAAGGGCCTTGAAGCAGGCTTCCAGAATGTGGTGCACATTGTCACCGTACATGACGTTGATGTGGACGTTGGCCGCCAGGTTGTTGGTGAGGGCCTGGAAGAACTCCTTCGCCAGTTCCACGTCGAACTCGCCGATCTTCACCTTGGGGAGCCGCACGTTGTAAACCAGGCAGGGACGCCCCGACAGGTCGACGGCCACACTCGCCAGGGTCTCATCCATGGGAACCGTGGCCTGACCGTAGCGGCGAATCCCCTCCTTGTTGCCGAGGGCCTCTTTCAGTGCCTCGCCAAGGACGATCCCAATATCCTCCACCGTGTGGTGAAAATCGATGTCGATGTCCCCTTTCGCCTCGACCATCAGATCGAACAGGCCGTGGCGGGCGAACAGGTTGAGCATGTGATCGAGAAACGGCACCGACGTGCAGACCTTCGCCTCCCCCGTCCCGTCAAGGTCGAGGGTAAGCTTTATCTGGGTTTCCCTGGTGATGCGCTCGATAGTGGCTTTGCGGGACATGGACACCTCCTGGTAGAATTTCATCAGCATATTCGAGAGGGGTAAGCATCCCGTTCCGCTCAGCGTCCCCTCGACCCACCGCTGTACGGCTCATTCCGCGACAGCCGATCAACTCACCCTGACGGGTTCGGACACGATCGGCCGTCTCCACTCCATTTCACCTACAGCGGCCGGCTCTCGGGCACATTCGCTCCACGAGAAGCTCACCCCTTCATTTCAAACGGATGCTGACAGATTTGCCGTGGGCTTCCAACCCTTCCAACTCCGCAATCCTGACGATATCTTTTCCCAGCCTCTTGAGCCCCCCCTGGCTGAAATAGACGATGGAGGACTTCTTCACGAAATCGTCCACCGACAGGGGAGAAAAGAAGCGGGCGGTGCCGCCGGTGGGGAGGGTGTGGTTTGGGCCCGCCAGGTAATCTCCCGCCGCCTCGGGGGTGAAATGGCCGAGGAAAATAGCGCCGGCGTTTTTGATACGGGAAAGGATGGCGAAGGGATCGGTCACTGCCAGCTCCAGGTGCTCCGGGGCGATCCGGTTGGAAAAGTCTATCGCCTCGTCCAGGGTCCCGGCGACGATGACCGCACCATAGCTTTCCCACGACTTCCGGGCGATGCTCTCCCGTGACAGTTTCTTCAGCTGACGCTCCACCTCAGCCGCCACCCGTTCGCCGAAGCTCCGGTCGGTGGTGATGAGGATGGAGGAAGCAAGTTCGTCATGCTCCGCCTGGGAGAGGAGGTCGGCGGCGATGTGGGCCGGCGTGCCGCTCCCGTCGTTGATCACGAGGATCTCGGAGGGACCGGCGATCATGTCGATCCCCACCTGACCAAACACCAGTTTCTTGGCGGTCGCCACGTAGATGTTGCCGGGGCCGGTGATCTTGTCCACCCGGGGAACCGTCGCCGTGCCGTAGGCAAGAGCCGCCACCGCCTGGGCACCGCCGAGACGGAAGACCCGGTCGACACCGGAAAGCCGTGCAGCCACCAGGACATGAGGATTTATCTCTCCCCCCGGTGTCGGGGCGACCATGACAACCTCGCCGACACCGGCCACCTTGGCCGGCACGGCGTTCATGATGACGCTCGACGGATAGCTCGCCTTCCCGCCGGGAACGTAGATACCGACCCGCTCCAGCGGTGTCACCATCTGGCCGAGGAGAATATCGGTCTCTTCCGTTGAGAGCCAGGTCTCCTGCTTCTGCTTCTCGTGGAAGCGGGCGACCCGCTCCACCGCAAGCTTGAGAGCAACTATATCGGCATCATCGACCCGGGCGAAGGCTACGTTGAACTCGTCCTCCGTCACCTCCAGCTTACTGACGGAGTCCGCCTCCAGTCGGTCGAAGCGCCGGGTGTAGTCGAGGAGCGCTTCGTCACCCCGTTCCCTTACGGCGGCGATGATGTCGAGGACGACCTGCTCCACCTCCCGGCCGGTCTCTTCCCCGCGGGCCAGAATGGCGGCAAATTCCGCGTCGAAGTTCGCATCCCTGATATCGAGGAATTTCATACGTGCTTCTCCAGCCCTTGAATTATCTCCGTTATCCGCTGATATTTCGTCTTCATGCTCGCCCGGTTGACAACGAGGCGGGTAGTAATCTCGGCGATTGTCTCAACCTCCACCAGCCCGTTCTGCTTCAGGGTCTCGCCGGTAGAGACCAGATCGACGATCCGCTCGGAGAGTCCTACCAGCGGGGCCAGCTCGATGGATCCGTACAACTTGATGATCTCCACCTGCACCCCCTTGCGGGCAAAGTACTTCTCCGTGAAATTGGGATACTTGGTGGCGATCCGGATGTTGGTCCAGCCTGAAGGGTCGTCATTACGGGAGAGCTCCGCCGGTTCCGCCACCATCATCCGGCAGTAGCCGAACTTGAGATCGAGCGGCTCATAGAGGTCCTTCTCCTGCTCCAGCAGCGTGTCCTTGCCGACGATCCCGAGGTCGGCGCAGCCATATTCCACATAGGTGGGGACATCGGTGGCCCGGACAATCATGTACCGCATCTTCTGCACAGGATCGTCGAAGATGAGCTTACGGGTATCGGAGAGGAGTTCCTCGCAATCGATTCCGATCTTTTTGAAGAGGGCCACGGATTCCTGAAGAATGCGCCCCTTGGGAATGGCGATGGTAATAAAGTCTTTCATGATTTAACCTTCCGGATGTCGATTTTTTGCAAGGTCAAGGCGGCGAAGGAATCCCGCGGAGGCGTAGCAGCGCTACGCCGCACAAGGAGATTCCGAACGCCAACGAAGAGATTGCGGAAAAGCGGCATCCGTTACTCCTTTACTCTTTGGATATCCGCGCCGAGCCCCGCCAGCTTTTTCTCAATAGACTCATACCCTCGGTCCAGATGGTAGATGCGGGAGACCTCGGTGGTATTGTCCGCCGCCAGACCGCCCAGGATGAGACTGGCGGATGCTCGCAGGTCGGTGGCCATGACCGGGGCACCGGAGAGCTTCTTCACCCCTTTTACCGTTGCAGTGTTCCCCTCGACAGTAATATCGGCTCCGAAGCGCATCAGCTCGGAGACATGCATGAACCGGTTCTCGAAGATGTTCTCGCTGATGACACTCGCACCTTCGGCCAGACACATGAGCGCCATGAACTGGGCCTGCATGTCGGTGGGGAAGCCGGGATAGGGACGGGTCTTGATGTTGACCCCCCTGATTTTCCGCGGCCCCTTGACCCGCACCACATTGTCCTTATTGGTAATTTCCACACCTGCATCCTGCAGCTTGAAAACCAGCGCATCCAGGTGCTCCAACTGCATGTTGCGGATTTTGATATCGCCGCCGGTGATGGCTGCCGCGATCATAAAGGTCCCCGCCTCGATCCGGTCCGGCATCACCCGGTGGGTAAACGGCCCCAGTTCGCTCACGCCGGTAATCCGGATAGTGTCGGTCCCTGCCCCTTCAATTCTGGCCCCCATACTATTGAGGACCAGGCCAAGATCGACGATCTCCGGCTCGCGGGCCGCGTTTTCCAGGATAGTTACCCCCTTGGCGGTAGCGGCCGCCATCATGAGGTGCTCGGTTCCACCAACAGTAGGTGTATCGAAGTTGATTCGCGCCCCTGTAAGTCGCTTCGCCCTGGCCTCCACATACCCGTGGGTGAGGTTGATATCCGCCCCCAATGCAGCCAACCCTTTCAGGTGGAGGTTGATGGGGCGGGCGCCGATGGCACAACCGCCGGGGAGAGATACACGGGCCTTGCCAAGCCGCGCGAGGAGAGGGCCCAGGACCAGCACTGAGGCGCGCATGGTCTTGACCAGCTCGTAGGTGGCCTCATGGTTGTTCACCTTCGTGGTGTCGATCCCGACCACGTTGCCGTTCCCTTCAACCACCGCACCGAGGGTCTCCAGCACCTTTATGGTGGTGTTGATGTCCCGCAGGAACGGCACATTGCTTATTTCGTGACGGCCAGGAGCCAGGATGGTGGCGACGAAAATGGGCAGGGAAGCGTTCTTCGAGCCACTCACGGTGACTTCACCGGAGAGTTTCTTGCCACCTTTGATGATCAGTTTGTCCAATGCATTACCTCTGTATAAATTTCATGCAGGGGCGGGGTTACCCCGCCCAAGAACGTTATGGCAGGATCTTTACGCCAGCCGTGCCCCAACCACCCGCTCAATGTCATTCGGGTCTTTGGCGGTGAAGATATCGGTGAATCTGCCGGTTTTCTCCAACAGCCCCGTTACCGGCTCCGACTGGCCGATCCCCACCTCGAAGAGGAGCCAGCCGCCGGGATTGAGATGATCGGGGGCAACGGGGATGATGAGGCGGTAGAAATCCAGCCCGTCAGCACCGCCGTCCAGGGCCTGGCGGGGCTCGAAATCGCGCACCTCCGCCTGCAGCGTCTCCAGGTCGGCGGTCGGGATATAGGGGGGATTGGAGACGACCAGGTCGAACCGCTGCCCGTTGAACGGCTCGAACAGCGAACCCTCGAAAAGGGTCACCCGGACAACATTGGCCTCGATGTTCTTTTCTGCCAGGGCCAGCGCCTCAGGCGATGCATCCACCCCCATGACTTCCGCCCTGGGAAGCGCCTTGGCCAGGGAAACGGCGATACAGCCGCTCCCCACACCGATATCAAGAATCCTGTCCTCTTCCCCGGCCCGCTTCACCGCTTCCGTCACCAATACCTCAGTATCGTGCCGGGGGATCAGTGCCGCCGGTGTCACGACGAACTCCAACCCCATGAACTCCTGGCTCCCCAAGATGTACTGCAGTGGTTCGCGCCGCGCTCGCCGTGCCACCATCCCCCGTAACCGGGTCAATTCCGCCTCGGTCAGCGGCTTGTCGAAATTGAGATAGAGACCGACCCGGTCGAGATCGAGCACCCCGCAGAGAAGCCACTCCGACTCCAGTCGGGCGTTCTCCACCCCTTTCTGGGCCAGGTACTCCTTCATCCAGGTCAGAACCTTCAGAACTGTCCAGGTTTCAGTTGTCATAGTTTTTTGCTTGATTCATAAATTCGCGCTCAAAAATGTCCAGATGCAAGGCGCTGAGGAGCGAGCAGCGGAGCATACATCAGTATGTGAGCAGCGCAGCGACGAAAGCAACGCCGCAGATGGGCGTTTTTCAGCGCGAATCAAGCTGCTTCAGACTGCGCCTTGAGAGCTTCCATCTGATAATACGCCCTGAGCCCGTCCACGATTTCGCCGATATCCCCCGCCATGATTGCATCGAGCCGGTAGAGAGTCAGGCCGATGCGATGGTCGGTCATCCTCCCCTGAGGGAAGTTGTAGGTGCGAATCCGCTCGCTCCGGTCACCGGACCCCACCTGCTGCTTCCGGTCCGCGGCCAGCTTGGCGTTCTGCTCCTGGTTCATGGTGTCAAGGATACGGGATTTGAGGACCTTCATCGCCTTGGCCCGGTTCTTTATCTGGCTTCGCTCTTCCTGACAGGCCACAACTGTCCCGGTGGGAAGGTGGGTAATACGGACAGCCGAGTCGGTGGTATTGACGTGCTGGCCGCCCGCCCCGGAAGAGCGATAGACGTCGATCTTCAGGTCGGTGGGGTTGATATCGATCTCCACGTCTTCCGCCTCTGCCATGATAGCCACCGTGCAGGCGCTGGTATGGATGCGCCCCTGGGCCTCGGTTTCCGGCACCCGCTGGACCCGGTGAGTCCCCGATTCGTATTTGAGTTTGGAAAAGACACCGTCCCCCTCCACCGAAGCGATGACCTCCTTGAAGCCCCCCTTCTCTGACTCGGAGGCGGATATCATTTCGACCCGCCAACGGTTCGTTTCGGCAAAACGGCTGTACATCCTGAACAGGTCGCCGGCGAAGAGGGCCGCCTCGTCGCCGCCGGTACCGGCGCGAATCTCCAGGATTACCCCCTTGCTGTCGTTGGGATCCTTGGGCAAGAGCAGCAGCTTGATTTCCCCTTCGAGCCGCTCCCGTTCTTCATTGAGAGACGCCATCTCGTCCTCGGCCATTCCCTTCATGTCCGGGTCGGACAGCAGTTCGCGGTTCTCATCCATTTCGGCCAGCACCTTCCGATAGCGACGATAGGCCGCCACCAGCTCGTTAAGGTCGGCATGCTCCCGGGAAAATTTACGAAACTCCGGCTGGTTGGCGATGACCGCCGGGTCAGACAGGAGCGCTTCCAGTTCCTGGTAGCGCCTTTCAAGCTCTTCGATTTTGTCAAACATTCATGAAGTCCTTAGCAATGTGAAGGACGTAGGGAACTTGCAGGTCCAATGAGTCCCCTACGACCCATAAATTTTCAGATCACCAACCGGTCGTCCTTATACCCGCTATTAATCTCCAACGCCTCCTCCATGGAGCGGATTGCAACTTCCAGCTGGCTGTCGTCCGGCTCCCGGGTGGTGAGCCTTTGCAATCCCAGCCCCGGCGCAATCAGGAGCTTGACGATTGGCGACTGGTCGTTCTTGGCGCTCCATTTCAGCAGTTCGTAGGAGAGTCCGGCGATAAGGGGAAGAAGTACGATCCGGGAGCCGGCCTTCAGGTAGAAGGGCCAGAGCTTGGGAATCAGGGAGAATACCACGATGCTCACCAGCATGACGATGAGGAGGAAACTCGTCCCGCAGCGGGGGTGGAGACAGCTGTACTTGCGTACATTCTCCACGGTCAGTTCATCCCCTGCCTCAAAGGCGAAAATCGATTTGTGCTCCGCCCCGTGATACTGGAAAACCCTCTGGATGTCATTCATCCGGGAAATGGCAAAGATGTAGAGGAGGAATACCGTCACGCGGATGACGCCGTCCACCAGGTTGAAGACAATGTTAGAGGTGCCGATGATGGGGGTGAGAAGTTTGGTCAGGTAGAGAGGAAGTATGAAGAAGAGGAGGATGCCGAAGCCGAACGCCACCGCCATGGTCCCTGCCATGGCCCAGGACGAAAGCTCCTGCTTGTCTTCCCCCTCCTTCTCCTCTTCGACCATCGCCTCGTTGGCGGAGAAATTGAGCGCCTTGATCCCGGTGATAAGTGACGAAAAGAGGGCCACTGCCCCCCGCACGACGGGGAGTTTCACAACGGGAAAACGCTCCGACAGGGGGATGACTTCTTCCTTTTTGACGACGATGTCGCCGCCAGGGCGACGGACGGCGATGGCCAGGGAGCGGGGAGCGCGCATCAGGACCCCTTCGATGACGGCCTGACCGCCGATGTTAATTTTGGACATGTCTTCCTCATGGGCACCGGGAAACGCAGCTTTTCCGCAATCTCTGCGTAAGTCTTCGGCCCTGCGTGTGCGGCGTAGCGCTGTTTATGCCCGCCGTTTGGGTACTACGCCTCCGTGCAAGCCCTCGACAGCCTCGAGCTTGCGAAAAATCTACGTTTCCGTTCTAATACACTGCGATTACACGTCAAAGGGAGCGAAATTTATCTCGGACTTCCTTGATCTTGCCGCAGGTCATGGTCCCCTCCGGGCAGGGGGCATTGAGGCAGCCCGGGCCGGCAGCCCGGAAGATGGTCGGCGCCACAGGCTTCACCAGCTTCAGCATCTCCACCGCCATGGCCCGGATCTCCCACTGGGCACGCTCACAGCAGCGAATCGCAAAGAAATGGAGCAGCTCCCGACTGTTCATGGTGACCAGTATCTTGGTTTCCGTGGCATTGGGAAGCAGATAACGGGCGTCTTCAGCCGGAATCCCCGCCTCCACCATCTCGCCATAAGTCTGGTGCAGCGCCTGCAACTGGGCTTCGAACCGGCCCAGCAGGTCGGGGCGTTCGGCAATGGTAGGGGGGATGACTGCGCCGAACCGCTCCTTGTGGGAGACGTAACGCTGGGACTGCTGGGAGTAGGAGGCGACCCGGTGACGCACCAGCTGGTGAGACGTGACCCGGGATATCCCCTCGATGCCGAAGGTAAAGGACGCGTGCTCCAGCACCGACTGGTGGCCGAGGGACATGATCTTGTCGAGAAATGCCTCGATGTCGGCACTGCCCAGCTTCTCCTTCAGTTCACCGATATCTACGGGGGAATAGCAGAGTCGTGCCGCCAGGGCTACCGTCAGTTCCGGCTCGGGAGTATGCTGAAGAAGGGCAACTTTCACACCAGCTCCTCGGAAGGGTTAATAGGTGATTATCGCATATCTTGCGGTTCCAAGACAACCGCCAAATAGCATCACCGGCCGAAACGGGGAGCAGAAAAACAATAAGGGGATTTCGCCAGCGACAAAATCCCCTTACCAAACCTGTCACCCCACGGGGGTTCTTACATTCCGTAGCGCTTCTTGAATCTCTCGACGCGGCCGGCGGTGTCGATCAGCTTCTGCTTGCCGGTAAAGAACGGATGGCAGGCGGAGCAAATCTCGGTGCTGATTTCCGGCTTAGTGGAACGGGTCTGGAAGGTATTGCCGCACAGGCACTTTACCGTAACTTCCTCATACTTGGGATGGATTCCTTCTTTCATCTCTGCCTCCTTACGCCGGGTAAGTGCCGACGGTATCATTATTCGATCATCCGAAAGGTCTAAAATTAACACTATCGACTTATTTTTTCAAGACATTTTTCACCCGTTGCCACAGCAGCGGGGAGAGCTCAACCGACGGGCTATTTGCTCATGGAGTCGAGAAACTCCTGGTTCCCCTTGCTCTCCGCCAGCTTGGAGAGGAGGAACTCCATGCTGTCCACCACGTTCATGGGGTGGAGCACCTTGCGGAGTATCCAGATGCGGTTGAGGGAACTCTTCTCGATAAGGAGCTCCTCCTTGCGGGTGCCGGACTTGTTGATATCGATGGCCGGAAAGGTCCGCTTTTCCACAAGCTTCCGATCCAGATGAACCTCCATGTTGCCGGTCCCCTTGAACTCCTCGAAGATTACCTCGTCCATCTTGCTCCCCGTATCGATAAGGGCGGTGGCGATGATGGTGAGCGATCCCCCCTCCTCGATGTTGCGGGCCGCACCGAAAAAACGCTTCGGCTTGTGGAGGGCGTTGGAATCGACCCCGCCGGAGAGGATCTTGCCGGAAGGGGGAATAACGGTATTGTAGGCCCGGGCCAGACGGGTGATGGAATCGAGGAGGATTACCACGTCCCGCTTGTGCTCCACGAGCCGTTTCGCCTTCTCGATGACCATCTCCGCCACTTGGACGTGGCGGGTTGCCGGTTCGTCGAAGGTGGAGGAGACGACCTCACCTTTCACCGACCGCTGCATGTCGGTCACCTCTTCCGGTCGCTCGTCGATAAGCAGGACAATAAGGTAGACCTCAGGATGGTTCTCGGCAATGGAGTTGGCTATATTCTGGATCAGCATGGTCTTGCCGGTCCGGGGAGGGGCGACGATAAGGCCGCGCTGCCCCTTGCCGATGGGGGAAATCAGCTCCATGACCCGCATCGACATGTTATCCGGCGCAGTCTCCAGCCTCAGCTTTTCATCGGGGTAGAGAGGGGTAAGGTTGTCGAAAAGGATCTTGTCACGGGCCACCTCAGGGGGTTCGAAGTTGACCGTCTCTACCTTGAGGAGGGCAAAATAGCGCTCCCCCTCCTTGGGGGGGCGGATCTGGCCGGAAACGGTGTCGCCGGTATGGAGGTTGAAGCGACGAATCTGGCTGGGTGATACATAGATGTCATCGGGGCCCGGAAGGTAGTTGTAATCAGGTGCCCGGAGAAAACCGAAGCCATCGGGAAGTGTTTCCAGCACCCCTTCGCCGAAGATCATCCCGTTCTTCTCGGTCTGGGCGTTGAGGATGGCGAAGATCATGTCCTGCTTGCGCAGGCTGGACGCCCCTTCGATATTGAGCCCCTTGGCAATGGCGGTAAGCTCGCTGATCTTCTTGTTTTTCAGTTCCTGTAAATTCATCGGTTCTCCTGGTTGAGACATCTTGGGCTTATCACATGCTGGGAACGGGAGGGAGTTGGCAGCTTTCGACTGGGCACGGCATGCCGTCCGAGGGGATATATCCTGGCAGAGTGGTCAATGAAATGTATGCGCCATGAATTTTATGGGCTAAGGGTACCGTTTAACTGGGTCGGAATAATGATGAATTGAATAGAAACAGCCGACATGGTTGTGCGAGGATAATAATGTATTAACCGCTCTTGCGTGCTTTGTCAACAGATTTTATGGATTGTGACCCACCGGCTGGGGCCACGGCTTCTCACGGTACAGCTGTCATTCAGGTACGGAACGGTCTGACGGGGGCTCCTCCAGGCTGATACGGCCGATCTTGCCCGCCCGGAGCTCACGCAAAAACGCCTCCGAGGACCGGTGCAGATCCACCACCCCCCCGGTTGCCAAAAGCCCCAGTCGGCGTCCGACGGCAACCATCAGGTCATGGGGTGATTCGGGAAGCTCCTGCAGACCGTAACGGGTCTTCAACAGCTCGGGATAACGGCGCAGCAGGTATTCGCCGGCAAAGAGCCCTACGGCAGTGTAATCCAGGGCATTGTCCCCAATGGCCCCGCTGGCTGCAAGTCGGTAGGCCCCCTCCTGGTCGCTCATCTCAGGCCAGAGAACCCCGGGGGTATCGGACAAGACAACCCCGTTGCGAAGATCGATCTGCTGGGTGGTGGTAGTCACTGCCGGCCGGTCGCCCACCTTTGCCATGCTTTTCCCCGCCAGCGTATTGATCAGGGTGGATTTGCCCACATTGGGAATCCCGACCACCATGGCACGGACGGGGAGCCCCGGACGGCCCCGGTTCGGCGCCAGTTTCTGGCAGAGCCTGATCAGCGGCTTCGTGTCTGCATACTTCTTTGCCGACAGGGGAAGTGCCCGCACTCCCGACTGCAGTTCGAAATCCCGCACCCACGCCTTGGTGATGACCGGATCAGCCAGGTCGTACTTGTTCAGCACCTTGATCCAGGGCTTGTTCCGCCGCAGAACCGCAAGTTTGTGGTTGGAACTGGAAAAGGGGAGGCGGGCGTCGAGCACCTCGATCACAACGTCTATGCGCTTGATCAGATCGCCGATCTGCTCCAGTGCCTTACCCATATGTCCGGGGTACCATCGTATCGTCATAACTGTCTTGTTTCCTTAGAGATAGGGTGAAAAAAGCTTAGCTGTGGCGTCCCGGAGCTTGACGGGGAGGCTGCGGGCGTCCATCTCCTCCAGGGTAACCCGGTGGGAACGGGCGACGGCATCCATGAAATCCTGTTCCAGCAGTCCGGCAAAAGGGGCATCGTAGACTTCCAGGTCGAGCTCGAAATTGAGCCGGAGGCTTCGGGAATCCATATTGGCAGAACCGATGAGGCTCCATACACCGTCCACCAGAAAGAGCTTGGTATGGACAAAGGGGGCGGGTTGATAGTAGACATTGATCCCCATCTGCAACAATTCCCAGAGATAGGCACGACTGGCCCAGTGAACGAAGGGAAGGTTGTTGCAGGAGGGAAGCACGAGGGTCACGTCGACCCCCCGCAGTGCCGTGGTTGCAAGGGCGGATATAAGGGGACGGTCGGGGACGAAATAAGGAGTCATGATCAGGACTCGCTTGCGGGCACAGGCAAGCGCTCCCATGATGATCCAGTGCAGCTTGCGGAACTCTTTGTCCGGACCGTCGCCGACGACCCGGGCCATGGCGCTCCCTGTTTCCGCCAATAGCGGAAAGCAGCTTTGGTCAGCCAGCAGCTCGCCGGTGGTGAAGTACCAGTCCTCAAGGAACACCCGCTGCAGGTCGGCCACCACCTGCCCTTCTACCCGGAAATGCATATCCGCGACCGCCGGCGGCTTGCCGTTCCGCTCAACCAGATGGCGGTCGCCGATATTCATCCCGCCGGTGAAGGCGGTCTTTCCGTCTACGACAAGAATCTTCCGATGGTTACGCAGGTTTACGTATCCCCCCTGACGCAGGGGGAGAAATTTGCCAACCTTGACCCGCGACCCACGGAGGAAAGTGCGGATCGGGGGGCGTGAATACTTTTCACCGAGGCTGTCAATAATCACCCTCACCTCGACTCCCCGGTCGGCGGCCAGCTTCAAAGCGTCAGCGAACCTGCGGCCGGTGATGTCAGAATCGAATATATAGGTGCTCAGGTGAATGGAACTGGCTGCGCCTTCTATGGCTGCCAACATGGCAGGATAGGCGGTTTCGCCGTTTTTCAGCGGCAGGATGCTGTTGCCGGACAAAAGCGCCGAACTTACCAGCCGGTCCGAAAGCGCCCGCAGTTCCCGCAGATTGGATGCTTCAGGGGGGAGATCTCCTGCCACCCGCAAATCCACACGGGCGGGGAAGTCGTCCCAGCCGGCGAAAAGGCGCCCGCTTTCCAGCCACTGACGGGCCGTCCGGGATATCCAGTTGACCCCCATGGTCCAGTAAAAGAACGGGCCGATTACCGGCAGAGTTATGCTGGTGACGATCCATCCAAGGGCCGAGCGGGGATCCCGTTTCATGATGAGGGCATGGAGCGCCGACGTAAGCGACAGCGCCACGATAACCAGGACCAGTACCCCCAGCAGAAAATGATCCAAACGCCCCCCCATGCCAGCCAACTCGTTAATCCTAAAAACGGCAGTTGAATACTGCCAGAAGGAGTACATGAGGGCTATTTCGTCGTAATTCTTGGCGAAATGAAGCGTCCGCAGCCGATCCTGTCTGAACCCACCGGGTGAGTTGATCGGATGCAGCGCAATGAGCTTAGAATTACAGAAATAGGCCTTTAGTACGAATGCAGGCAGTGTTCAACTGCCGAATATAAGTCAATTAAATAGATACCATAAGTTAAAGCAAAATGCAGACAAAAAACGGGGGCCTCACCGCGGCCCCCGTCCGTACGATCGCAACAGACTCCATCTAAAGCAGATTGTATGGCTCGGCCCGCTTCGCCCACTCACTGGCCGGGTAGTCAGCCGTAAGCTTCTCGTAGGCCTGTTTCAGGGCTGTGGCATCATGGCTTGCCTTGAAACGGCTGACTCCGCGAAGATAGACCGCCTCGGGAGCAAAACTGCTCAGGGGAAAGTCGGCCAGCACCCGGTCAAAATGAATGATGGCATCATTGAAGTCCCCCGTGTCGAAATCGGTTTTCCCCATCCCCAGCATCAGAGAAGCGATCAGATCATCGGCGGGGAGGAAGCCGACGGTCCGGTGATGTTCCTTCCCGTAGTAATCGAGGGTGATGAGAGTGGGTGTCCAGGTAAGCTTGAACTCATCAGGCAGCGGCTTGCTGTCCGCCGGGACCCGGATCGGCACCACATTCGCTGTGATGAAATCGAAGACCTTCACGTTGGGATACGTGACCGCATCCATCTGTTTGCAGCCAATTCAGCCAGGGTTGAAAAAATCGAGCAGAACGGTCTTGTGCTCGGCCTGACCCCGGGCGAGGGCTCTGGTCAAGTCGGTCTCCCAGTTGATCACACTTGCCATGTCACTACCTCCTCTTGTTGTTTGGTAATGGTATGCCTGCCGGCTTGCCGGTTGTGCGTAAATCCTAGCGCACTCACGACGGGAGTCAAGAAGAGCCACCAGCCATAGCTCCCCCTTGCAGTTTCAAACAGCAATGACTATACTGGGTTAGTTGGTTGATACATGTTCAAAATTGTCTCAAGAAAAAGGATGGGAAAAATAATGAATACCTTGAAAACAACTTTTCTCATGGCCCTGCTCACCATGCTGCTTGTCCTGGCAGGGGGCGCCATCGGCGGAAGGCATGGCATGACCTTCGCCCTCGTCATGGCGGGAGTGATGAACTTTGTTTCCTACTGGTTCTCCGACAAGATCGTCCTCGCCATGTACGGCGCCAAAGAGGTGACCGAGTCCGAGCAGCCCGAATTCTTCGGGTTGGTACGCCAACTGGCTGCGCAGGCATCCCTCCCCATGCCCAAGGTCTACGTCATTCCTTCGGAAACTCCCAACGCTTTCGCCACGGGGCGTAATCCGGAGCACGCTGCTGTGGCTGCAACCAGCGGCATCATGCGGATTCTCACCCGCGAGGAACTGATGGGAGTCATGGCCCATGAACTGACCCATGTCAGGAACCGCGACATCCTCATCTCTTCCGTAGCCGCCACCATAGCAGGCGCCATCACCTACCTGGCCCAGATGGCCCAGTGGGCAGCGATCTTCGGCGGCGGCCGCGACCGGGACGAGGAAGGGGGAGGATTCGGCCTCATCATTATGGCCATCGTCGCCCCCATCGCCGCCATGCTCATCCAGATGGCGATCTCCCGCTCCCGTGAGTTTGGTGCTGACCGGGGTGGCGCCGAGATCAGCGGCAACCCCCTCTACCTGGCCAACGCGCTCCGCAAACTGGAGATGGCCAACCGGCAGATTCCGATGGGCGGAGCAACACCTGCCACGGCCCACATGTTCATTGTCAACCCCCTCACGGGGGGCGGACTCATGTCCCTCTTCTCCACCCATCCCCCCATGGAAGAACGGGTACGAAGGCTGGAAGAAATGGCATCAGGGCCGAGAGGCTGACAACTTACCCCAGAAGTTCGAAGCGCGGAACTGCGGAAGTCTGCCTGTCACCTTTCCGCTCCGCGCTCTTTTCTTCCCACCTTCCCTACTTCCAATCTTCCGCACTGAGGAGTTAACTTGACCACCACTTCGCGCAGCGCCGCCTTCGAAATCCTCCTTCGCATCGAAAAGGAGCGTTCCTACGCCGACATCCTCCTCGACCATGAACTGACCCACGGTACGTTGCAGGGTCCGGACCGGGGGCTCCTGACCGAACTTGTCTACGGCGTGCTCCGGCGACAGGGGACCCTCGATCATGTCATCGACCAGTTCGCCAGCCAGAAGACCGGCCGTCTGGAGCGTTCCGTCCACATCCTGCTCCGCCTCGGCATCTACCAGCTCCTCTACCTGGACCGGGTTCCGACTGCCGCGGCAGTCCACGCCACCGTGGAACTGGCCAAGACCCTGGCACCCCGTGCCAGCGGTTTCATCAACGCCGTCCTGCGCCAGACCGATCGGGAACGGCAGAATATCCGCTTTCCCGATCCCGTGAACA
Organism: Geobacter sp.; assembly: GCA_003574885.1. Taxonomy (GTDB): domain Bacteria; phylum Desulfobacterota; class Desulfuromonadia; order Geobacterales; family Geobacteraceae; genus Geomobilimonas. Next base: position 734,256 of record PJFC01000001.1, on the reverse strand, counting down.
AACCTGCTGCCTACCTGGCAGCCGCCTGGTCCGAACCGGCGTGGCTCACCGCCCGCTGGCTGGAACAGCTGGGGATGGAGGAAGCTGAATCCCTTGCCCGGACCATGGTCGAACCGGCTCCCCTCACCATCCGCGTCAACACCCTCCGGGCAACCCGAGACGAGCTGCAAGCCCGTCTCGCGGACGAAGGCGCCGACACCACCCCCTGCCGCTATTCACCCGACGGGCTGCGGATCGTCAGTCCGGTAGCAATCGGGAGGCTGGCCGGTTTTCGGGAGGGGCTCTTCACCGTTCAGGATGAATCGTCCCAGCTGGCGGCCATTTTCCTGAGCCCGGCGCCGGGAGAGCGCATCCTTGACCTCTGTGCAGCCCCCGGGGGGAAGACAACCTATCTGGCCCAGCTCATGGGAAACAGTGGCACAGTGCTCGCCAGCGATATCGGCGCCCGCAAGCTCCGCCTGGTCGAGGAAACCGCCAGACGCCTCGGCATAAACACCATTACCACAAGCTCTATCGATGCGACCAAACCCCCGACCCCACTGGCAGGGGAGCGGTTCGACCGCATCCTGGTGGATGCCCCCTGCTCCGGCCTCGGCGTCATCCGCCGCAATCCGGAGGGAAAGTGGTGGAAAAGCCCTGCCGACATCACCGCCCTCGCCCGGACCCAGCGGACGATCCTCCGCAATGCCGCCCGGATCCTCCCGGCAGGTGGGACCATCCTCTACGGGGTCTGCACCACCGACCGGGAGGAAAACGAAGCGGTAATCGAGGATTTTCTTTCCGAACAGAGCGGATTTGTGCTAGAAGATTTGCGGGAACTCTTCCCTGACCACCGGGAACTGTTCACCGAAGAGGGGTACTTCAGGAGCTGGCCCCACCGGCACGGCATGGACGGCTTCTTCGCCGCCCGGCTCAGGAAAATATAAAAACCCGCCACAGAGGCACAGAGACACAGAGAAAACCCGCGGGGATCAATCCGCAAGTTCCACCGATTACTACAGACTGCAAATCTTATAACTGCATTATGTGAAAATATGGGTAATCTCGGGACGGATATTTTTGCTGATTTTTTCTCCTTGTCTCTGTGCCTCTGTGGCGAGTATTCTGGAGGTTGTACATGAAAAAGATCGCCCCTTCCATCCTTTCCGCCGACTTCGCCCGCCTCGGCGATGAGGTGCGTGCCGTGGCGGCAGCCGGTGCCGACTATATTCACGTGGATGTCATGGATGGCCATTTCGTCCCCAACATAACTATCGGCCCCCTAGTGGTGGAGGCAGTGAGGCGGGTGACCGACCTTCCTCTGGACGTCCACCTGATGATCGAGAACCCCGACCGCTACATCCCCGACTTCGCCAAAGCCGGGTCCGACATCATCGTGGTCCATGCCGAAGCGACCCACCATCTTCACCGGACAGTTCAGCTCATCAAGTCGTTCGGCAAGAAGGCCGGCGTCTCCCTCAACCCGGCAACCCCCCTCAACGTCCTGGAGTATATCCTGGACGATCTCGACCTGGTTCTGCTCATGACCGTCAACCCGGGGTTTGGCGGCCAGTCGTTCATCGAGGCCTGCCTCCCCAAGATCCACGCCCTGCGGGGAATGCTCGACAAGCGCGGGTTGGAGACGGAACTGGAGGTAGATGGAGGGGTCAAGACCGACAACATCGACCACATCTCCCACGCCGGCGCCGACGTGTTCGTGGCGGGGAGCGCCGTTTTCGGCAGCTCAGACTACGCAGCCACCATCGCGGAACTGAAGCGGCGGGCGAAAGAACCGGTACTGTAAAGGCAGTTTTGAGTTCTGAGTTATAAATGTTGAATTACAATCCAAAACTCAAAATTCAGAATTGAAGTTCTTATGGACTTGAAAGAACGCATAAAGACCGCCCTGGCTGCCCATGTCCGGGTTATTATGGAGCCTGGGCCGGTGCCGGCGGCGGTGCTCATCCCTCTCTTCCCCAAACAGGGGGAATACCACATCCTCCTCACCAAGCGGACCGAACACCTCAACCATCACCGGGGAGAGATATCCTTTCCCGGCGGCAGAGCCGAACCTGACGACACGGACCTCATCCAGACCGCCCTGCGGGAAACCTGGGAAGAGGTGGGAATCGAACCGGACGACGTGGAGATACTGGGGGTGCTGGACGATTTCTATTCCATCCACAATTACCTGGTCACCCCCTGCGTCGGCATCTACCCTGCCGATTACCCCCTCAGGATCAACGACTGGGAGATCGAAAGGGTACTGGAAGTCCCTCTCTCCCACCTGCTCAGGCCGGATATCTTCCGGACCGAGGATTGGAACTGGAAAGGGCGCCAGCATCCGGTCCATTTCTATACCTTCGGCAACGATGAAATCTGGGGGCTCACCGCCGCCATTTTGAAGCAGTTCCTCGACCTGGTCTTTCCCGGCCGACTCCGTTCCCGCAGGTTCCCTAGCAACAGCAACTTTATACGCAACGACGCAAAAAAAGATCACGACCCAAGGCTATAGCAAGCAAGATGGAGCGAAGAGACCCGTTTTTAGCAATTCTGCGCCTTCGTTAATAGAACTGTCGGTATAAGGTGAGCAATGGTGAACAGACGTGGGGAAGCAGGGGCGCTTGAGGCGAAGTTTCTTGCGGGACAATGAAGAGATGATATTCGTTGCAGATGCCGGGGTTGTCCCTCCCTCTCCCGGCCCTCTAAGCTATTAAATTCCACCAATAGCCTTTAACGGCCGGCTTCTTCCGAATCCTCTCCAAGTATGGTCGCATAGACCCGCCGCACCTCTTCCGTAACCCCTTCGTAGTCGTGCATGAGGGCGTCTCCGGGATGCTTCAGCTTCGGATCGTAGCCCAGGCGACGGGCCAGCTTGTCCAGGTACTCCCGCGACCCGCCGAGATCGTTCATGGAGTGATCATGGATGATCCGCAGGCGGTTCTCCAGCCGGCGGAGAAACTTGTAGCCGTGGGAAAGAACGGCAAAAGCCCCCTCGCTGAGCAGCCCTTCCCCTTTCAGCCCCTTCAGTGCCGTCAGCGTGCTCGAACTGCGGATTCCGGAATGATTGCAGCCGTACCGCAACTGCAGAAACTGGACGATGAACTCCACATCCACCATCCCCCCCCGGCCGGTCTTGATGTTGTAACTTCCTTCGCTCTCCCGGGCAATCTCGTTTTCCATCCGCATTCGGAGGCGATGGATCTCCTGGCGGGCATCCTCGGTCACGCAGACGCCGTACACCGTTTGCCGGACGATCTCCGCGATACTGTTCCGGAGTTGTCCCCCCCCCAGCACCACCCGTGCCTTGGTGAGGGCCTGGCGTTCCCAGAGCTGGGACTCCTCCCGGTGGTAATCCCGGAACGAACCGAGTGACGTGACCAGCGGACCGGCATTTCCCGACGGTCGCAGCCGGGTGTCGATCTTGTAGACGAACCCTTCCCGGGTCTGGGTGGTGAGGATGGAGATGATCTTCTGGGCGAGCTTGGCAAAGTACTCGTGGTTGGTCAGCTGCTTTTGGCCGTCGGTAATCCCCTGGTGGTCGTAGATGTAGATGATGTCCAGGTCCGAGTGGTAATTGAGCTCGTATCCTCCCATCTTTCCCATGCCGACCACCGCGAAGTCCGCTTCCCGCACCACCCCGTCGGCATCGGTCCAGGTCGGCCGGCCGAATCGGGCCAGCTCCCCTTGCGCTATCCGGTGGGCGGCGGCCAGGCAGACATCGGCAAGATTGGTGAGCTGGGTGGCGATCTCGGTCTGACCGAGCTTGCCGTAGGTGTCATTCATGCCGATCCGGAGGAATTCCTCGTGGCGGTAACGGCGCAGCACGTCGAGGCGCTCCTCGAAGTCCTCCGCCAGTTCCAGAAGAGCCGCCAGCTCGGTCTCCATCTCCTCCCTCTCCTTGGTGAAGGTGGCATAGGAGCGGGACACCATGCTGTCCAGCAGTTCCGGATGACTGAAAAATATCTTTGCGAGAAATTCCGACATGCCGAACAGGGAGACGAGCAGCTTGAGTATCTCCCGGTTCTCCGCCAGCAGGGCATAAATGGATGAGCGGGAACCGACGGCGCAGAGAAACCGCTCCAGGTTGGTCAGCGACATGTCCGGGTCGGGGGAGGCAAAGATCTCCTGGAGAAGCAGCGGGGCGATCTTTTCCAGAAGCCGCCGCGCCCGCTCGGTGAGATTGGCCCGGGGTGGGCCGTCCCGCAGGAGGATCAGGTGGTCATACGCGGCATCGACCCTTTCGAAGCGCCGTTCCGCCAGCATATCCTTGATCAGGTCCGGATCGGCATTCCGGTCGAAGAAAAAATAGATCTCCGGATTGACTTCCTCCCGCAGCTTCTCGTCCCGGGAAAGGAACAGGCCGCCGTAGATGACGGAAACTGCGGTACGATGCTCCTCCAGCACCTGCCGGAACTTCTCCAGTCCATTGGCGCGCATATACCCGCACCGTCGGGCGAGAGCCCTCATCTCCTCCTCTTTCTGGGGAAGTGAGTGGGTCTGGCGCTCCTGAACCACCTGGATCCGGTGCTCCACGGTACGGAGGAAGCGATAGGCCTCACGGAGGGCGTTGCAATCATCCTCATTGATGATGCGCGCCTCCATCAGTCCGGTCAGCGCCTGAAGCGAGTTCTTCTGGCGCAGTGCCGGATTCTTGCCGGCATAGACCAGCTGCAGGGCCTGGATGAAAAATTCGATCTCCCGGATCCCGCCACGGCCGAGCTTGATATTCTGCTCACCCTCCTGGGAACGGGCGAGAGAAGCGTCGATCTTCTTTTTCATTCCCATCATGTCTTCCACCAGGTTGTAGTCCAGGTACTTGCGGTAGACAAAAGGCTCGATGGCATGCAGCAGCTGTTCGCCGAGCTCGATTGAGCCGGCGACCGGCCGGGCCTTGAGCATGGCGGCCCGCTCCCATGACTGTCCCCACGATTCGTAGTACACCTCGGCGGAGCGGAGCGAACAGGCCATGTCGCCGCTCTTCCCCTCCGGCCGCAGCCCCATGTCCACGCGGAACACGAAACCGTCCTCCGTTACCTGGGAAACCGCCTTGGAAACCATCTCCCCCAGCTTGACGAAGAAGGCATGAAGCGAAATCTTCCCCTTCACCCCCCCCTGGCCGTCGGGAACGCCGGCCGTTTCCCCCTTGTCGGAGGAATAGAAGTAGATGATGTCGATGTCCGAAGAAAAATTGAGCTCCCGGCCGCCGAATTTCCCCATGCCGATAACGGTCAAATCCGCCTCCCGTTCCCCCTGGGGGGTCTGCATGAGCGGCACGCCATGCTCGGCGACAAGCCGGCGCCGGGCCACCTCGTAGGCAACCTGGAGAGATGCTGCTGCCAGGGAGGTCAGCTCGCCGGTCACCTCTTCCAGGGGGGCCAGTCCGTTCAGGTCGCGGGCGGCGATGCGGAGGATCTCGGCAAATTTGAAGCGGCGCAGGATCCTGAAGATGGCGGGATAATCGTCTGTCTCCCCTGCCAGGGCATGCAGCGCGGCGAGGGTTTCGGTTTCACTGCGACGGAGGTCGATCTGCCGCTCACTGAAAAGCTGATGGAAATAGACGGGGTCGCGGACGATGATGTTGGTCAGAAAGGGTGAGGCTCCGCAGATCGTGATCAGCTGGATCAGCCTCTGTTTTTTGTTGCAGACGGTCAGGAGTTCTTCGCGGAGGACGACGGTACTGATCCGCTCCAGGCCGTTGAGGGCCATATCGGGGAGTGCCGTGGCAACTGCGGCGATTGCTGCCAATTTCAGGGTATCGAGGGGAAGAACGTCTGCCAGCAGCCGCAGATTGGTTGCAGAACGGACGCCATAGGCAAATCCGTGACTTTCCAGGAAAGCGCCAAGCTGCCGGTCCTTCTCCGCCGTCTGCTCTCCCGACAGCGAGGATTCCAGAGCCGCGGCGAACTCGGCACTCCGGGTCATTGCCCCACCAGCCGCTTCAGTTCCCGCTCGTAATCACCCCGCACGACCCCCTTTTCGGTGATGATGCCGGTGATGTATCTGGCGGGGGTGACGTCGAAGGCGGGGTTCCGGACCCTCACCCCCTCCGGTGCCACGGGGACTCCCTGGAGATGGGTCACCTCACATGCATTGCGCTCCTCGATGGGTATGGCGTCGCCGTTGGCAAGGGTCAGGTCCAGGGTTGAGATGGGGGCCGCCACGTAAAAGGGGACTCCGTTTTCCCTGGCCAGGACCGCAACGCTGTAGGTGCCGATCTTGTTGGCGGTATCGCCGTTGGCAGCGATCCGGTCGGCACCCACCACGCAGCAGGTAATCTCACCTTTCTTCATGAAAAAACCGGCCATGTTGTCGGAAATGAGGGTTACGGGAATGCGGTCCTTCATCAGTTCCCATGCGGTCAGGCGCGCCCCCTGGAGCCAGGGGCGAGTCTCGTCGGCAAAGACCTGGATATTCTTCCCCGCCTCATGGGCGGCGCGGACCACCCCGAGGGCGGTGCCGTAGCCGGCCGTGGCCAGACCGCCGGCATTGCAGTGGGTAAGGATGGTAGCCCCCTCTTTTATGAGCGCTGCACCGTTTCTGCCGATGGCCCGGCAGATCTGCAGGTCTTCCTGCTCGATGCTGATCGCCTCGGCCTTGAGCATGGCACGGATGCTGTTCAGGTCCTTGTCGCGATGCGCCTCGGCTACTCGCTTCATTCGCTCGATGGCCCAGAATAGGTTGACCGCCGTCGGGCGGGTGCGGGCAAGGACATTGCAGACATTGTTGAGCTGCTGGTAGAACGACTCGTGGGTGTCAGCGATGATCTCCCTGCTCCCCAGGGCGACTCCCATTGCCGCCGCTACGCCGATGGCAGGGGCGCCGCGGATAATCATCCCCCGGATCGCCTCCGCCACCCCCTTGAAGTCGCTGTACTCGTTGTACACCTCTTCACCGGGAAGCCGGGTCTGGTCAATCATCACCACCTTGTCGTCGCGCCATTCGATCGTTCTAAAGGACATAATAACCTCTTAAAATCTGCCACAGAGCCACGGAGACACCGAGAAAAACCAGGATTAACAAGGAAAATCATTCTTCGATACCATTCGAAGAGAGGTTTTAATCCTGTTCACCTGTATATCCCTGTAAAATAGATTGTGCCTTTCTCCGTATCTCTGTGCCTCTGTGGCGGGGTTTCCCTTCAGCCTTTGAGCTTCTTCAGCAACAAGTCATTCACCACTGCCGGGTTCGCCTTCCCCTTGGAAGCACGCATCACCTGACCGACGAAGAAGCCGAAGACCTTCTCCTTCCCACCCCGGAACTCATCCACCTGTCCCTGGTTGGTGGCAAGGATTTCGTCGATGATCTTTTCGATTTCTCCCGTGTCCGAGACCTGAACGAGCCCCTTCTCCTCCACGATGACTGCCGGCGCCTTGCCGCTCTGCCACATCTCGTCGAAGACGGTCTTGGCGATCTTGTTGGAGATGGTCCCCGCGTCGATAAGCTTTAGGAGTTCGGCCAGCAGCTCCGGCGTCACCGGGCAGGCGGTGATGGCAAGGCCGCTGTCGTTCAGACCGCGGGTCACCTCACCCATCACCCAGTTAGCCACCGGCTTCGCCTGGGGATAGAGGGCAAGACACGCCTCGAAGTAGTCGGCCAGCTCGCGGGTTGCGGTCAGTACCTCCGCGTCGTAAAAAGGGAGTCCCAGCTCTGTCTGGTAGCGCGCAAGCCGGGAGGCGGGGAGCTCCGGGAGAGAGAGGCGGACGTCCTCCACCCAGTCGTCGGAGATGACCAGCGGCACTAGGTCCGGATCGGGGAAATAGCGGTAGTCGTGGGCCTCCTCCTTCCCCCTCATGGAGCGGGTGGTGCCGCTGTTCGGGTCGAACAGCCGCGTCTCCTGCACAACCTTTCCCCCATCCTCGATCAGTTCGATCTGGCGCTCGATCTCGTACTCGATCGCCTGCTTCACGAACTTGAAGGAGTTGACGTTCTTGATCTCTGCCCGGGTGCCGAAGGTGTCTGACCCCACCGGCATCACGGAGACGTTGGCATCGCAGCGGAAGCTCCCCTCCTCCATGTTGCCGTCGCAGATACCCAGATAGACCACGATCTGGTGGAGCTTCTTCAGGTAGGCCACCGCCTCGTCGGCGCTCCGCAGGTCCGGCTCGGAGACCACCTCCAGGAGCGGCGTGCAGGCCCGGTTCAAGTCCACGCAGGAGTCGTCACCCACGCCGGGAACGTCCGCATGGACCAGCTTCCCCGCGTCCTCTTCCATGTGGATGCGGGTGATGCCGATCCGTTTCGCCTCACCCTCCACCTCGATGTCCAGGTGGCCGTTGATGCAGATGGGGAGCTCGTACTGGCTGATCTGGTACCCCTTGGGAAGGTCGGGGTAGAAGTAGTTCTTCCGGGCGAAGACGCTCCGGGGGGCTATGGAGTGGTTCGTGGCGAGCCCCGCCCGGATGGCGTATTCCACCACCTGCTTGTTAAGCACCGGCAACGCGCCGGGAAGCCCCAGGCAGACCGGGCAGGTCTGGGAGTTGGGGGCAGCGCCGAATTTTGTCGAGCAGCCGCAGAAGATCTTGCTGTTGGTGAGAAGCTGGACGTGGACTTCGAGACCGATGACGGCTTGGTATTTCATCTATCCTCCGGCGAGTGTGGCTTTTCCGCCCTCTCCCCCCCCTTCGCCCTCCCCGTGTGCGGCGTAGCGCTGTTTACACCCGAAGTTTGGGCGCTACGCCTCCGTAGGAGGACTCGGAAAGCGGAGAGATCATCGGAAAATCCGCACCCGGTTACTTAATTATGCTTCAATATCACAGTACCGCTTTCTGCTTATGCCACTCAGTCGCCTGCTCAAAAGAGTACGCCGCCTTGATGATGCTCTCCTCACCGAAGGGCTTGCCAACGAGCTGGAGACCGATGGGGAGCCCTGACTTGCTGAGTCCTGCCGGAACGGAGACGGCGCAGGTCCCCGCCAGATTGACCGGGATGGTGAAGATGTCCGAGAGGTACATCTGGAGCGGATCGTTTACCTTCTCACCGATCCGGAAGGCGGGGGTCGGCGCGACGGGAGTGAGGATGACGTCCACCGTCTCGAACGCCTTGAGGAAGTCGTGCATGATGAGAGTGCGGACCTTCTGGGCTTTCAGGTAATAGGCATCGTAGTAGCCCGACGACAGGGCGTAGGTGCCGAGCATGACCCGTCGCTTCACCTCGGCACCGAACCCTTCGGAGCGGCTTTTCACGTACATCTCCATGAGCCCTCCCGCCTCGGCGGTGCGGTGGCCGAAGCGGACCCCGTCGTAGCGGGCTAGGTTGGAGCTCGCCTCGGCGGTGGCGATGAGGTAATAGGTCGCTACGGCGTAATCGGTATGGGGGAGGGAGATATCGACAAACTCGGCGCCAAGCTGCCGGTAGGTCTCGATGGCGCCGTCCATGGCCTTCTTCACGTCGGCATCCAGCCCCGGTATGTGGTACTCCCGGGGGAGCCCCACCGTCAGCCCCTTCACGTCGGGAACGAGAGCTTTCGTGTAATCGGGAACCGGCCGGTCGACGCTGGTGGAGTCCTTAGGGTCGTGCCCCGCCACCGCACCGAGCATGATGGCGGCGTCCCTCACGTCCCTGGTCACCGGCCCCACCTGGTCGAGGGACGAGGCGTAGGCGATGACGCCGTAGCGGGAGACCCGGCCGTAGGTCGGTTTCAACCCGACACAGCCGCAGTGGGAGGCCGGCTGGCGGATAGAGCCACCCGTGTCGGTACCCAGCGTCGCCGTCGCCTGCCGGGCGGCGATGGCCGCGGCAGAACCGCCGGAGGAGCCACCGGGGATACAGGCCAGGTCCCACGGATTTTTGGTGGAGCCATAGGCACTCGACTCGCAGGAGGAACCCATGGCGAACTCGTCCTGGTTCAGCTTCCCCACGAGCACGGCCCCTCGCTCCCGGAGCCTTTCCCAGCTCGTTGCGTCGTAGGGGGGAACGAAGTTGGCGAGGATCTTCGAACCGCAGGTAGTCTTCACCCCTTTGGTGAGGAAGATATCCTTCAGCGCTACGGGAATGCCGGTGAGAACGTCCATGGTCCCAGCGGCGATCCGTTTGTCCGCCTCTCCGGCGGCCGCCAGTGCCTCGTCGGCCGTCACGGTGATGAAGGCGCCGACCTTCGGTTCGGTGGCCTCGATCCGGGCAAGGAGCGCCTGCGTCGCCTCCACAGAGGAGACCTCCTTCCGCTTCAGCTTTTCATGCAGCTCGTGTATGGTCAGTTCATAAAGTTCCATCAATGAATCTCCGATTCAGGTAAAGGTAGAGATAAAGGTAAAGGCGAAAAAAAACTTTCTCAACCTCTACCTTTACCTATACCTGATTTACTCGATAACTTTCGGCACCCGGAAAAACCCATCGACCCGCGATGGCGCATTGGCCAGGGCGTTATCGATGCCGATGGACGGGGTCGCCACATCCTCCCGGAAGGCGTTTTCCATGGGGACGGCATGGGCCGTCGGAACAATGCCGGCGGTATCCAGCTCGTTTAGCTTCTCCACATAGGCAAGGATGGCATCCATCTGGCCGGTGAAGGTGGCCGCTTCCTCCTCGGTCAGCTCCAGGCGGGCCAGTTTCGCCACATGCTCCACGTCGGCGCGGGTTATTTTCATGGGGGTCTCCAATGGGAAAAAATCGTTGCGGAAAAGGTGTATTTTTAACATGAAAGGGGGGAAAAGGCAACGCGGTTCAAAAGCAAGGTCGGGGTTCAGGGGCCAAGGTTGTTTTTTTTAACCTCGAACATTGAACGTTGAACCTTGAACCGCCGTTAAACGCGTTCGAGCCCGGCGAAGCGGACGAGAAGTTTCTTCGGGCCGACGGAGTTGAACCAGACGATCACCTTCTGTTCGTCGCCACGCCCTTCGACCTTCCGGATGACGCCGACCCCGAATTTGCCGTGGCGTACCTTCATCCCGAGCCAGACTCCTTCCTCCGGCTCGTCGTCGGGAACCATCCGCACCTCGTTGTCAAATTCCGGCTCCAGTTCCGCCTCGAACACCGCAGCCAGGTTGTGACCAGCAGGTTCCCTGCTCACCGTGCTCCGCTTCTCGTAGTTTCCGGGTGCTGGATCATTTAGGCCCGCAGTTTGGGTCCGAGTCCCGAGTCCCGCAAAAGCGGGCTGGTACTCCTGCTCCAGTTCCAGCAACTCCCGGGGAATGTCGTCCAGAAACCGGGAGGGGGAATTGTACTGCTCCTGGCCGAAGATCCGTCTGCGGCGGGCATTGGAAAGGAAGAGCCGTTCCCGCGCCCGGGTCATCCCCACGTAGCAGAGGCGGCGCTCCTCCTCCATCTGCTCCGGATCATCCAGCGCTCGGACGTGGGGAAAGAGCCGCTCTTCCATGCCGATGATGAAGACCAGCGGGAACTCCAGCCCCTTGGCCGAATGGAGGGTCATGAGGGTCGCCGACTCCTGCCCTTTCTCCCCCCGCTCCAGGTCGGAGATGAGTGCTACCTGCTCCAGGAAGGCCGGCAGGGACTTCTCCTCGCTCGTCCGCTCGAACTCCGCCAGGGCTGACGCAAGTTCCTGGAGGTTGGCGAGCCGGTCTTCCGCCTCGTCGCTCCGCTCCGCCTGCAGCTTGGTGGCATACCCCGTATCCTGGATGATTCTCGTTGCCAGATCAGCAAGGGAGAGGGTGGCGACAAGACCCTGGAACCGCTCCAGAAGCGCGACGAATCCGGCGATCTTCCCCCGCGGACCGCTGGCCAGGAGCCCGCCCGTAGCTGCCTCCTGAAGGGCATCGAAGAAGATGAGCCCCTTGCGGACGGCCATCTCCGATATTTTGTCCACGGTAGCAGCGCCGATACCCCGCGCCGGGGTGTTAATGATCCGCTTCAGAGCGATCTCGTCCGCCGGATTGACGAGCACCTTCATGTAGGCAAGGATGTCCTTGATCTCCAGCCGCTCGTAGAACCGCATCCCCCCGACCATGTGGTAGGGGATGCCGTCGGCAACCATGGCATCCTCAACCACCCGGGACTGGGCGTTGGTCCTGTAGAAGACCGCCACTCCCCGCAGATCGCCCCCCTGGCGAACGTACCGCTCGATCTCTCGGCAGACGAAGCGCGCCTCCCCCCGCTCGTCCTCCAGCCGGCGATAGACGATCCGCTCCCCCTCCGGGTTCTCGGTCCAGAGGGTCTTGGGCTTGCGTCCCCGGTTCCGGGCCACCACCTTGCCGGCGGCGGTGAGGATGGTCCGGGTGGAACGGTAGTTCTGCTCCAGCTTCACTACCTTCACACCGGGAAAGTCCTTTTCGAAATCGAGGATGTTCCGGATGTCGGCCCCCCGCCAGCGGTAGATGGACTGGTCGTCGTCCCCCACCACGCAGAGGTTTCGACGCTCACCGGCCAGAAGGCGGACGAGCCGGTACTGGACCGGGTTGGTGTCCTGGTACTCGTCCACGAGGATCCAGCGGTACCGGTCCCTGTAACGATCCAACACCTCCGGATGCTCCTCGAAAAGACGCACGGCCAGGAGCACCAGGTCGCCGAAGTCGAGGGCGTTGCACTTCCGGAGCCGTTCCTGGTAGGCGGCGTAGACCTTGGCCAGCTTCTCCATATAGAGATCGCCGGAGGGAACATCTTCGGGGAGCTGGCCGGCATTCTTGCAATCGTCGATGGCTGCGGAGAGTGCCTTGACCGGAAACCGCTTGTCGTCGAGCCCCATCTGGGCAACGATCTCTTTGAGAAGCTTTTCGCTGTCCCTGTCGTCGTAAATGGCGAAGTTGCTGTCGTAGCCGAGATGGTGGATATCCCGCCGCAGGATCCGGGCACAGGCGGAGTGGAAGGTCGAGATGAGAGGGAGTTCGCCACCGCCGAGGAGCCGTTCCACCCGCTCCCGCATCTCCCCCGACGCCTTGTTGGTGAAGGTAACCGCCAGGATCTGCCAGGGGGGAACGCCGCGTTCCGTGATCAGGTGGACGATCCGGTGAACAATCACCCGGGTCTTGCCGGAGCCGGCCCCCGCCAGGATCAGGAGCGGACCCTCACCGTGGAGGACCGCCTCCTTCTGGGGAGGATTGAGATTATGGAGAAGCTTCATGGAACGTCCTTCGGGGATGGTATCGGTTCGTGGGCAGAGAAACGTGCAGCGGGGAATCACTGTAAGATTTTTGCGGCGGCAAGGCAAGGCAAAATTCTGTCCGAAAACCTCACGGGAGGTTTTGGAACGAATCGGCTTCCGGAACAGACAATTCGCCTCTCTGCGGGCAAAAATCGCACGCCATCTACCGTTTGAACGGTTTAATTTTTGAAACAAATAGTGTATCCTTGCAATCGCGCCTCGGCGCACAACCTTGTTCGCGGGCATACCATGAAAATATCTTCACGGCACATAAAGGCCCTGGTCCTTGCAGTGGTCTATTCGCTGATCACCCTGAGTCCGCTGGAACCGCTTGCCTTTCAGTCGGCTGCCGTCGCCCATACCGTTATGGCTGAATGCGCGGGGGAGTGCTCCGCCTGCAACTGCTCCCCCGAACGGAGCGCAAGCCACACCTGCTGTTGCTGGCAGAAGAAGCTGCAGGACGAGCATGGCCAGGATCAGGAGCAGATGCCCGACTGCTGCCGACAAATGGAGCGCGACACCACGCCCACGCTGACCTGCACCTGCCCTTGCGGCAATGAAAACCAGCTCCTTTTTTCAGATAGAGAATCCGAACAGTTGCCGTTTACCTTCAACGGTGGTCTCCCCATCGTCAACGAGAGCATGATTGCCTCCCTTGAGCGAAGTCGCCAGATGGACCGGCACGGCGCCCCCCCTGACCCCCCCCCAAAAAAACCCGTCATAGCCTCCTGACAATTGCCTGCTCACCGCATCAATCACGTTTCCGGAAACCCGTAACGTGGAAACGGACGAGTTGTATCCAAGCCACAGTTGCCATGTCCACGCCTCTCCGGTGAGTGGCGCGGTACTCTGCTTTCTGTGCAACAGATGCGTGTGTTCCCGTCTGGACAGGGACTACCAGCACCATCTGTTGCTGGCGATACGAAGACACAAGGGCATTAGAATGCAACACTGACCACATCTCAACATGAATAGTGAATATTTGAGGAGGTACCATGAAATCACGTCAACTCCTGGCCGGCGTACTGCTCGCCGGCACGATGACAGGAGTTCCGGCCTTCGGGTCTGACAATACTGACAACAATCTCATCCTTGACGAAATTGTAGTGAGGGGGGAGAAGGAATCCCCCCGGGAAGAGAGCCTGACCATCCGGGAAGTACGGGAAAGCCCTGCCCGCGATATCGGCGAGGCGCTGAAGACCGTAGAAGGTGTCTCCATCGTCCACAAGGGGGCCATCGCGAACGATGTGGTGATTCGCGGCTTCCAGAAGGACAACATCAATGTTTTTCTCGACGGGGAGCGTATTCACGGTGCATGCCCCTCCCGGATGGACCCCCCCGCCTTTCATTACGACTTTGCCGAAGTCGAGCAGATCAAGGTGATCAAGGGGCCCTATGACCTCGCCAATCCCGGCGGGCTGGGTGGGGTAGTGGAGGCCCGGAGCAAGAAGCCGAAGAAAGGTTTCGGCGCCGACGTTTCCGTCACCGGCGGCTCCTATGACAGCGTCAATGCCTCCGCAGTCGGATCATACGGCGGCGAGAAGTTTGACGGCCTGCTCGGCTACGCCTACAAATTTTCCCGCGTCCCCACATCCGGCGACGGAAAGCTCATAACCGATATCTATCCTGCCACCAGCAAAAACCGCTATCGCGACAACGACAAGGATTCCACCGCCTATTCCATCAATTCCGCCTGGACCAGGCTCGGGTTCACCCCCAGCGAAAACTCCCGGATGGAAGTCGGCTACTCCCTCCAGGAAGCGCTGCACGTTCTGTATCCCTTTCTCCTCATGGATGGGACTGACGACACGACCAACCGGGTGAACTGGAGCTACACGGCAGCCAAGGTCTCCCCGCTGCTGAAGGAAATCAGACTCCAGGGGTACTGGAATCACATTACGCACCTGATGAGCGACAAGTACCGGGTGAGTTCCCTGGACATCCCCCACGGCTACTCCATGCAGACCAATGCCGACACCATGGTGTACGGCGCCAAGATCAACGGCACCCTGGCCGTGGGGTCGGGAGACCTCAAGACCGGCATCGACTACTACAACCGGAACTGGAACGCAACGAATGTCCGGAAAATGTACATGAACTATCTCCCGGTACGCATGATCCCCGACGTTTCCATCGGCAACCTCGGCCTGTTCGGCGAATACACGATCCCCCTGGGCGAGACGGTGAAGCTGACCGCCGGGGTCCGCGGCGACCTGGCCTGGGCAGAGGCCGACAGTTCCAACTCATATGTAACCCCCCAGAACAACAGCACGGATTTCAAGACGGTGAACGCAAACGTCCAACTCACCTATACCCCGCTGAAGGGGCTGGAAACCTACGTCGGTTTCGGCAGGGGCTCCCGGACCCCCGATCCCCAGGAACTGTACATCGACCTGCCGGCCATCGTGATGCCGGGAGTGGTTAATCCCGGTCAACGGGGAAACACCGATCTCAAGGCAACCGTCAACCATCAGTTCGATCTCGGCCTTAAATACAATACCGAAACCTTCTTCATCAACGGTTCGTTCTTCTACAGCGACCTGTCCGACTACGTGAACTATTACCAGGCGAGTCCCACGCTCAAGAGCTACCGGAACATCGATGCAACCATGTGGGGTTACGAGGTGGGCTCCCAGGTAGCGCTCCCCCGTGACTTTTTCCTGAAGGGCTCCCTCTCCTACACCTGGGGGGATAACGACGACACCCACGCCCCTCTTTCCGAAATTCCGCCGCTGCGGGGGACCGTCGGTGTGCGCTACGACGACAACTTATACTTCGTGGAAGTCGCGGAAAACCTCTCGTCACGCCAGGAACGGGTCGACCGGAACCTCCAGGAGCAATCCACCGCCGGCTACGCGACCACCGACATCAAGGGAGGATTTCGGTTCAAAGCACTGTCGGTCTTTGCCGGGGTCAACAATCTTCTCGACAAGCAGTACTACAACTACCTCTCGTACCTGCGCGATCCCTTCGCCAGCGGAGCCAAGGTTCCGGAAAACGGTCGCAACTACTACATAACGGCACAGTACACGTTCTGACGGAAATGTATCCTTGACGCGGGCCGGGACATGTGTGTCCCGGCACGCGTCCCACCGGTCGGCACAGCCTGCCGGATGCGCATGAAGGACTTATGGCACAGCAGGCACTCAAAATCCACGTAGAGGGATATCGGGAGCAAGCAAGGCACGCTCATCACGGCCGCCTGTTCGGGAAGGTCTTCATTGCCTCGCTCCTGCTCCATAGTGCGGTTTTTGCCCTCAGTATGTACCACAACCAGCGGCAGACAAGCACTCCTCCCCGGCTGTTCATGGTCGACCTGACGCTGACGCAACTCCACGAAACGAAGACGGTGGCCGACCCTCCACCTTCGGCAAGAATCGTCAAGCCGACTCTCCCGGCGAGGGCTCAGGCACCGTCGTTACCATCCGTGGTTACCCGGCAGGAATCCGTTCAACCCGCCGCTCCCCCCGTCCCTGCCTCCGCCATTGGGGAGAGCACCGGGCATTCAATGCCACGTGCGGAGAGGAATATCCCAACCCGCCGTCCTGCTGACGGGAAGCCCGTGGCAACGACTGTCACCCCTGTGACAAACGTGAAGACAATCGACGAGAATAAGCTGGCCAAAGCGAGGGCGTCCTACCGAACGCTGATCGCCTCCCTCATCGACCGGAACAAGGAGTATCCGCTCTTTGCCCGCAAGGCCGGCCAACAGGGTACCTGCAACGTACGCTGCACCATGATGTGCGACGGGACCGTCAAATCTGTCGAGGTGATATCTTCTTCCGGATATGGCACTCTTGACAAAGCAGGGCTGAGGGCGGTCAACAATGTCGGCAGATTTCCCCCCCCACCCCATGAGGGAACTTGCCCCGACGTCTCGTTTGAGGTCCCCGTTTCTTTCCGCCTTACCGAGAGGTAACGTGCCGCACACACCATAAGGCACGTCTGAGCACCGGCGAAGAGGTATTTGTCAATCAGCCCAAGTTGACCGCCATTCGATATTATGTGGATACCCCACACACGAACATATCTGCTTTTGTGTCGTCTGTAGACTTGATCGCACCGGACGGGAGGAAGTTAATTACGTTTTGATGACGGAGCACAAATTAAATGGCTGCCGATGTTCTGGCAGCCATTTCAGTATTCAACTTTATTTTCGACCTACAAATCCGTCGGTGCTTCCCGGGCTCCTACTCCACCGTGACCGATTTGGCCAGGTTACGCGGCTGATCCACGTCGGTTCCCTTGAGGACCGCAACATGGTAGGCGAGGAGCTGGAGCGGAATGGACATGAGGATGGGAGTCAGGTCCTCACCGGCGGAGGGGACTTCCAGGACCTCTTCGGCCTTTGCCCGGACCTCCGCGTCACCTTCGGAACAGATGGCAATCACGCGGCCTCCCCGGGCGATGACCTCTTCCATGTTGGATACCACCTTTTCGTAGGTGCTGTTCTTCGGAACCAGAATCACCACCGGCATCTCCTCGTCGATGAGGGCAATGGGTCCGTGCTTCATCTCCCCGGCTGGGTATCCCTCGGCGTGGATGTAGGAGATTTCCTTGAGCTTGAGCGCCCCTTCCAGGGCGATGGGATAGTTGTTGCCCCGGCCGAGATAGAGGAAGTCGCGGGCGTTCATGTAGCGTTTTGCAACCCTCTCAACTTCCGGGTTCAGTTCCAGCGACTTTTCCAGCAGGCCGGGAACCTTGACCAGCGCGTCGATCATCGACCGCCCCTTTTCCTTGTCGATCCGGCCGATGGAGCGTCCGAATTTTATGGTGAAGAGGTAGAGGGCGACGAGCTGGGTTACGAATGCCTTGGTCGATGCCACACCGATTTCCGGCCCGGCATGGGTGTAGAGGACACCGTGGGCCTCGCGGGCAATGGAGGAATCGACCACATTGCAGATAGCGGCGGTTTTAGCCCCCAGGTTCTTGGCCTCGCGGAGTGCTGCCAGGGTGTCGGCGGTCTCCCCCGACTGGGAGATGACGAGAAGGAGGGTCTTCCCGTCGATGACCGGCTTGCGGTAGCGGAATTCCGAGGCAATATCAACTTCCACGGGAATGCGGCAGTGCTCCTCGATGAGGAACTTGCCGACCAGAGCCGAATGCCACGAGGTGCCGCAGGCGACGATGCAGACCCTGGTGACCTCCTTCAGCTCGGCGGCGGAGAGTTTCATCTCCTCCAGCAGCACATCCCCCTCTTCCCCGAGGAGTCGGCCGGTTATGGTGTCCTGCACCGCCCGGGGCTGCTCGAAGATCTCCTTGAGCATGAAGTGCTTGTAGCCACCCTTTTCCGCCATGAGGGGGGACCAGTCGATGTGGCGCGGCTTCTTGACGAGCGGTTCCCCCGCCACGGTGGAGAAGGAGGGGATGCCGTCACGGAAGATGGCCATTTCACCATCTTCCATGAAGACCATTTCTCGGGTATGGGCAAGGATGGCCGGGATGTCCGAGGCAACGAAGTACTCCCCCTCACCGAGCCCGACCACCATGGGCGAGCCCTGCTTGGCGGCGATGAGCGTCCCCGGCTCCTGCTCGCAGAGGATGCAGACTGCATAGGCCCCCCTCAGTTCCTGGAGAGCCCGGCGGGCCGCCATCTCGAAGTTGCCGCTCTCCTTCAGCCGCTCGTCGATGAGGTGTGAGATCACCTCCGTATCGGTCTCGCTTCGGAATTCGTGCCCGAGCCCCTTGAGCATTTCTTTCAGCTGCAGGTAGTTCTCGATGATACCATTGTGGACGACGATGATGGAGCCGGCCTGGTGAGGGTGGGCATTGATCTCGGACGGACGGCCGTGGGTGGCCCAGCGGGTATGGCCGATACCGATTGAACCGGCCAGGGGTTTCGCCATGATCAGCCGCTCCAGGTTGACGAGCTTCCCTTCGCTGCGCCGGATATCGGCCTGATCGGCCGTGAGGATACATATCCCCGCCGAGTCGTACCCACGGTACTCCAGCTTCTTGAGCCCTTCCAGTATGATCGGGGTCGCTTCCTGCGCCCCTATGTAGCCGACGATTCCGCACATGCTCAAACTCCGTTCGAAGTTCAAGGTTCGAGGTTCGAGGTTCAAGGTTATATGCCGTTGAACGTTGACCGTTGAACGATGAACAGATTTATTTTTTCTTCAACTTCCATCCCTCTTTATTAACCTGGGGAGTCCGGGCGATGGCCAGGGAGTCGGGGGGGACGTCCTGGGTAACGGTGGTGCCGGCGGCGATGAGGGAGTTGCGGCCGATGGTGACCGGCGCCACGAACTGGACGTCGCTCCCGACGAAGACGTCGTCCCCGATCACCGTCTGGTGCTTGTTTACCCCGTCGTAGTTGCAGGTGATGGTTCCGCAGCCGACGTTGACGTTGCTCCCGATGGTGGCGTCCCCCAGGTAGGTGAGGTGGGATGCCTTGGACCCCTCCCCCATGACGATTTTCTTGGTCTCCACGAAGTTGCCGATCTTGACGTGAGCCATGAGCTCGGTACCGGGGCGGAGGTGGGCCATGGGCCCGACCGCTACCGCGTCGTGGAGGACAGCGTCGGTCATGATGGAACCCGTCTTGACGTGGACGCCGTTGCCGAGCCGGCACCCCCGGATCACCGCGTTCGACTCGATAGTGCAGCCGCTACCGACTTCCGTCGCACCGCCGATCTGGGCACCGGGATAGATGACCGTATCCCGGCCGATCCGGACCCCCGGCTCGATATAGGTGGCAGCGGGATCAACGATGGTCACCCCTTCCAGCATCAGCGCCTCGTTAATCCTCGACTGGAGGACCTTGGCGGCCGCGGCCAGCTGCACCCGGTCGTTCACCCCCATCACCTCCGCTGGGTCGCCCACCGGCAGAGAATAGCAATGGAAGCCACGGTCGGCGGCCATTCTGATGATATCGGTCAGGTAGTATTCCCCCTGGGCGTTGTCATTGGAAAGCCCGGCAACCGCTTCGAAAAGGAAGTCTCCGTTCACGCAGTAGATACCCGAATTGATCTCACTGATGCTCCGCTCTTCCTGGGTGGCATCCTTCTCCTCAACGATGCGGAGGATTCGCCCCCCTTCCCGCTTTACCACCCGGCCGTAGCCGGTCGGCTCGTCGAGATGGGCGGTCAGTACCGTCACCACTGCCTGCCGCTCGTCGTGCCGGGCAAGCAGGTCGATCAGGGTCTGCTCCCGGATGAGCGGCACATCGCCGCAGAGGATGAGAACCCGGCCGCCGAACCCCGACAGTGCGCCGGAGGCACAGGCGACCGCATGGCCGGTGCCAAGCTGCTCCTCCTGTACCGCGAAGGCCACATCCGCCGCGCCGGCAAAATGGTCCCTCACCTTCTCCGACTGGTGCCCGACCACCAGCACGAGCCTCCCCGCACCGGCGACACGTGCCGCCGCCACCGGATAATCGACCATGGGGAAGCCGGCTAGAGGGTGCATGACCTTGACCAAGTCCGATTTCATCCGTGTCCCTTTGCCTGCCGCCAGAACCAGTGCCGCTATATCTGCCATGGGAATCGCTCCTTTGCCTCCTGCGAAAAATCGGTCTACTTTAAACGAATGGTCGCTGCCAAGTCAAGGGAATCCGGGCCTTTTACACGCCAACTACCCTGTACAGCGAACTTTTTTTACCCTTTACCATGCCGGGGCGTTCTGCTATAGTCCTGCCAGGAGAAACAGCATGGGAATCCCGGAAGATATCGTCCGGTTCGAACACGACCTGGGGGAGCTGATCATAAAATACGAGCAGTATTTTATCGGCGTTGAAAAGCGGGAGCCGCTCAAGCTGTTACAGGCTGTTGAAAAGGCCTCCCGGATGTATACCCCCGCCAATATCGTCAATACAATGCAGAAGTTCAAGTATAACACCCTGATTGCCCGGTTCAACAGCTACCGACAGCAGTGGAACCGTATCCTCCGCCTCATGGAAGAGGGGAAGTACTCCCGTGACCAGTTCAAGATGAAACTGCACCAGAATGGGGGGGGCGACGGCATCAAACAGCAAAAAACCCCTCAGGGAGCCCCGGAAGCCGAACGGCTTTTCCAGCAGTACATCGAGGCCCGCAAGGCCTGCAACCTCCCGACCGGCAACATTTCCATCGACCTCATTTCCTCCACCATCGCCAAACAGAAACCGCTCCTTACCGAGAAATACCGCTGCGAACAGGTTGAGTTCAAGGTCGTGATCGAGAACGGCGCACCGAAGATAAAGGCCCGGCCGAAAAAATAACCGACCGCACGAAACCTTCCCCTACGGCAAGAATGCACATCTGACTGAAGCCATTGACACAAGGCACATCGTGAACATAATTCTCACCGCCATTCATCCCTATCCCTCGCCTCAGGCGATCCCCCTCGCCAACGGATACCTCAAGGCCAGCCTGGCAGCCGACGAAGACTTGGCAGACCGGTTAAGTGTCGCACTGCATGACTTTTACGTCGGTGATCAGGCGTCCATTTGTGCGGACACGATTCTTGCTGCCAAACCGGACGCCGTCGGATTCTCGCTCTACCTCTGGAACCGCCGGGCGTGCACGGAACTGGCCCGCCTGTTGAAGAATGCACGCCCCGACCTGACGATCTTCGCCGGTGGCCCCGAACCGACCGCCACCCCGGAAGGGGTGTTGGCTGATTTTCCCTTTGACTTCCTGATCATGGGCGAAGGTGAACATACTTTCGTCGAAGCGATGGGAAGACTGTCCACCGGTGAGCCGGTCCGGGGGATCAAGGGGATTGCAGTTCTCGAAGACGGGCAGGTACTGCGGCACCCGCGACCCCCCATCCCCTTTCTCGATACCCTTCCCTCCCCCTACCTGACTGGTCAGCTCAATATAGAAAAGGGGGGAGGTGCCCTCTGGCAGCTGTCAAGGGGGTGCAGCTTCGGCTGCGACTTCTGCTTCGACTACCAGGGGACGGAGGGGGTACGGCGCTTCGGCATGGACCGTATCAGCAAGGAGCTCGACTGGTTCGTACAACACCGGGTAGCCCAGATATTTGTCCTCGATTCCACCTTCAACCGCGACCTTCCCGTCGCCAAGGCCGTTCTTCGCCTGATACGGAAGGTGGCGCCCCACATCCATTTCCATTTCGAGGTCCGGAGCGAATTCATCGACGCCGAGCTGGCGCGCCTTTTCAGCTCCATCACCTGCTCGCTCCAGATAGGGCTGCAGAGCGCTCACCCTGCTATCCTCAAGGACCTCCGACGGGTACTGGACCCGGCCGATTTCCGCAACCGGGCAGAACTGCTAAACCAGTCGGGAGCCATCTTCGGTTTCGACCTCATGTACGGCCTCCCGGGGGATACCCTTGCAGGCTTCGAAAAGAGTCTCGATTTCGCCCTTGGCCTCTATCCGAACCACCTGGATATTTTCCCCCTCGCGGTCCTCCCCGGCACCCCCCTGGCTACCCGCGCCCGGACGCTGGGGCTTGATTACCTGCCAGCCCCCCCTTATACCGTACTCGCATCGCCGACTTTTCCGGCACAGGCCATGAAAGATGCAGCGGCCCTGGCCACCGCCTGCGACATCTTCTACAGCAGGGGAAAAGCAGTGGCATGGTTCACCGCCGTCTGCAGAGGGGTCAAGCTGAAACCTGCCAGATTTCTCCGTTCATTCGCCCACTGGATGGCGGGAAATGCTGCCGAAGCTGAGAGCGAGGAACATTTCTCCGACGCCACCATCTGGGAGCTGCAACGGGCTTTCCTTCGCCACCTGTATGAAGAAAAAAGGCAGGGGCGTCTCCTGCCCGCCGCTCTCGACCTGGTTGACTACCATTACCATTACGCCGCCGCCCTTATGTCACCCCCTCCCGCTCTCCCCACCGACAGGAGCCTGGAACGGCAGGAACTCCTGAACGAGCCCTTTCAGCTCGCCCCCTCTGCCCGCCTGGCCACCTTCAACTATGAAATATATGACCTTCTGGAAACGGGTGAAATCGACCTTCGTGAGTTCATCTCCTGTTTCGAGCCGGCAGGTTCATGGGCCGTCATCTACCCCCGGGGGGACGAGGTCTTCACCGAATCCCTCATCGCCCCCTACTTCCGCCTGCTGGAGAGCCTGGACGGGCGGACACCGGTCGGGAAGATAGCCGCAAGCCTCGGCATATCCGCAGCAGAAGCCAGGGAATTCATGGAATTTGCCGCCGCCGAAGGAATAGCGACATGCGGTTGCACTCCGTAGACACTCTCCCCACTCTACCAACTACTGAAACCGTATAAAAAAACTATACATTTTTGTTGCTTTTTCGGCCCGCCATGTATTACTATTTCACGGATTGACTTCTGCTCATGTGCCATTTTTTAATCTATATACCCCTGTTTGAAAAACTAAATTTGCGGAAAACCGCTTAACCGCCCATAAACAAACAACTAATTACTCCTCAAAACTTCCGTCCCGGCAAGCAACACCAACACTATACTTAAATTATAATATACCGTTTTAAAACACCACAAAGGAACTTATTAACAACGTTAGGAGGAGTTTGCATGCTGCAGAACATTTTCCGTTTACTTCCTGCCCTGCTGATCATCGTCGGCCTTTCCGGGCTCGCGTCGGCAGAACAGGGAATGGCTATCGACCCGGCCACCTGCCTTGGCTGCCACAGCAACAAGATATCCGCTGCTGCCTTCGCTGCCTCGGTGCATGGCAAAAACGCCTGTACCAGCTGCCACATCGAAATCACCGACCTCACCAAGCATATGATGGGTCAGGTGAAGGTCGGAAAGGTCGCCTGCGAGCGTTGCCACAAGAAGGAGAACTCCGAACACTACGACAGTGTCCACGCCCAGAACGACGTCCGCTGTGCTGACTGCCACACCGACATCCATACCCATACCTACTGGAAAGGTGACAAACGCAAAGTCATAGCCAAATGTATCCAGTGCCATGACAAGGAATCGGTTTTCCGTCAGTCAGTACACGGCAAGGCGGTTGCTGCGGGCAACCAGGATTCCGCTGCGTGCAACGACTGCCATAACCTCCACAGAATAAAGTCACTGAAAGACAAGACCTCCCATGACACCCGGGAATTCCACACAAAGGTTTGTCTCAAGTGCCACGCAAATGAAGAGATGATGAAACGCAACAACGTCACGACCGTTGCCGTTGAATCCTACATGGCAAGCTACCACGGCAAGAACTACCGCCTCGGGTTCCCGGAAAAGGTAGCCGGTTGCGCCGACTGCCATACCGCCCACAGCGTTCTCCCTGCCAAGGACCCCAACTCCAGCGTCAATCCGAAAAACCTGACCAAGACCTGCGACCAGTGCCATCCAAAGGCGACAGGGCTTTTCACTAAATTCTACGCCCACGGCGAGCACAACGACCGTGAGAAATACCCGATCCTCTTCTACACCTTCATTGCCATGACCGGCCTGCTGGTCTCAACCTTCGCCGTCTTCTGGATCCATACCCTCCTCTGGATGTTCCGCGGATTCGTGGAAAACCGCGAGAAGGCCCGTGCTCTCATGGAAGGGCATATCCCCCACCATGTTCCCGAGGCCCATGCCCAGTACCGCCGCTTCAACCGCCTCCATATCTTCCTGCACATCCTGGTGATCACCAGCTTCCTCGGCCTCTCTTTGACCGGTCTGCCGTTGAAATTCAGCGACCAGCAGTGGGCAAAGATACTCATGGACCTCTATGGCGGCTCCAGCCATGCAGGACTTATCCACCGCATCTGCGCCGGCATAACCTTTGTCTACTTCGGTTCTGCTATCGCCATGAGCATTCACTTCCTCTTCATTCGTAAGGACGTCAAGGGCAATTTCCTCCAGCGACTGTTCGGCCCCGAATCCCTCTGCCCGAACCTGCGTGACATCAGGGACGTGACCGGCATGGTCCGCTGGTTCCTCTTCCGGGGGCCCAAGCCGACATTCGAACGCTGGACATACTGGGAAAAATTCGACTTCCTCGCCGTCTTCTGGGGTATGTTCGCCATCGGCGGCTCCGGACTGATGCTCTGGTTCCCCGAGATATTCGGGATGTTCCTGCCGGGCTGGATGTTCAACGTGGCAACTATCGTCCACTCCGACGAGGCACTTCTGGCTACCGGCTTCATCTTCTCGGTCCACTTCTTCAACACCCATGGCCGCCCTGAGAAGTTCCCCATGGACTTCGTCATCTTCAACGGACAGATATCCAAAGAAGAGTTGATCGAAGAGCGTGGCGATCAATGGAAGCGCTATGAAGAAGAGGGGATTACCGAGAAGTTCCGTGCCAAGCACTCCAGTGGCATCATGTATGACTTCATCGTCAAGGGATTCGGCTTCCTGGCACTCTTCACCGGCCTCACCCTTATGTTCCTCATGATTTATGCCTTCATAGCGGGTGGTTCCCACTAACATCCGATTCTGCAAGACAAAAGGGGGGTGCCGTTACGGCACCCCCCTTTTTTTTTGATTTCCCTTCTTGAAAATGCCTGGTACTCCATAAACCTTCCAGGACTTCCCCGCTGGCCAAACGCGCCCCTACCCCCTCCTGCCTATTCGCTTTCTCGTCTTTGTAGGTCTATTCCTACCCCTTGTAAGACCAAGGATTAGTCAATTCACTCAAATACACCTACGATTTAATTCAAGTGTCTTAGGGCAAAAACAGACATTACACCACTTTGTTTCTCAAAACAGGTTGCTAGACTACATATGTAAATCATTAACAATCAAACACTTAGACGAGATGCACCGTCGAATGGCCCGAGAACCCCTCCGAAACCGGCACGTAGTTAACGACAACCCTGTCCGTTGGTAAGGGCAGGAAATTTATGAAGGGAGGAAACAATGCAAAAGCGATCGAAGTTAGCGTCCGTCACCTGCCTGCTTCTTCTTGCGGCATTTGCCGGTACTGCCGGTGCCAGTACCCTCGTGCCGCAAACAGCCCTGCCGGGAGGATGCATCCCGCAGTTTGCCGTAAACATGCCGGTATTCGGCCCGGCCGGCCCCATCCCACGGGTAGATGCCTTGAAAAACAAGGACATCACCGTGACCATGGAGGAGACCGCGCAGTCGGTTCTGCCGACCGACACGGCACTCTACAATGCACAGTACTACGATCCGTTCGCCGGCGGGTTCCTCAACTGCCCGGCTCCGGCAGATCTCAACATCCAGCAGACCCGGGTCTGGGCCTATGGAATCTCGGACACCCGTACCGGCAAAACCCTCGCACCGGCCAACTGGCCGGCGGTGACAGTGGAAGCGAAGCGCAGAACCCCGACGACACTTACCTACAAGAACATGCTCCCCAAGTTCGGCGATCCGGTTACCATCAACGGCGTCGAAACCACTGGTCTTGTCCAGGGACTGGTCACGGTTGACCAGACCATCGACTGGGCAGACCCGCTTGGTGACGCGGCATTAAACGGCTGTACCATGTTCCCCCAGGATCCTAACGACGTTTTTACCACCAATGCCAATCTAAACCCTTACTGCAACACGCCGTATCAAGGTTCTCCTCCGGCGATTGCCCACCTGCATGGCGGCGAAAGCTCATCGTACGTTGATGGCGGCCCACTGCAATGGTTTACCCCTGACGGCCATAAGGGAGCAAACTACTATAGCCAATTCAACGCCGGGACCGGCACTTCCGTCTTCACCTATGACAATGCCCAGGAGCCAGGCACCCTCTGGTTCCACGATCATGTCATGGGGCAGACCCGGACCAACGTCTACAGCGGCATGGCGGCATTCTACTTCCTGCGCGACCCATCGAGCGAGCCCATGAGGCTTCCGGATGGCCCCTACGAAATCGAGATGGCCATCCAGGACCGGCAGTTTGACACCAACGCCCAGCTGTTCTTCCCCGACGGCAGCGGCGCCAATTGCGGATCCGGTCTGGCGGGCGATCCCTGCCTGAACGGCGGCCCACCCAACCCATTGAACCACCCGTTCTGGATTCCTGAATTCGCCGGTGACGTGGCAATTGTGAACGGCGCACCCTGGCCGAAGCTCAGCGTGGAGCCGCGACGTTATCGTTTCCACCTCCTTGACGGCTCCAATGCCCGCTTTTACAATCTCAATTTCGGTCCTGCTACGGTATACGTGGCCGGTGCTGACGACAGCTATTTCAACAAGCCTGTCAGACCCTCGAACGGCACGATATTCCTCGCCCCCGGCGAGCGTGCCGACGTGATCGTCGACTTCACGAGACTGGCCGGCCAGACCATCACGGTCACCAACGATGCACCGGTTCCGTTCCCGTCCGGGCTTTCTCCCGTGCCATATGTCGACCCTCTGAACCCGGCCTGCGATCCGGTTACCCATGTCTGCCCGGCCGACCAGCCGCAGATGGCGAATATCATGCAGATCGTGGTTGACCAACCTCTCTCTTCCAAGGACAGGAGTTGCGATCCCCGCATTGACTGCCGACGTCCCATCCCGATGGTCAGGCTGACCGATGGTAAGGGGAAGGTAGCCCCCAATGTCGTAATCGACAAGAAACGCCAACTCATTCTGAAGGAATTCGAAGGCCCTGGCGGGCCGCTCATGGTGTTCGTCAACAATAGCCAGTTCATGGGCACCATGTCCCCTGGTATCGATGCAAGCGTCTTCCCAGACGGCGTCACTGAAGTGCCGCAGCAGGGTTCAGTCGAGGAGTGGGAGATCATCAACCTGACGATGGATGCTCACCCGATGCATACCCACCTGGCACAGTTCCAGATCCTGGATCGGCAATCGTACGATCTTGACGGAACCATGGGGTCCGGGATACCGGGCGGATATTTGGGCGCCTGGAACGCGGCGTTTGGCACCGACTCGACGATGGCACCGCTTTTCCCCGGTTGCACAGTCGGCCAGTTCTGCCCCGGCTACGGCCCGCCGCTTCCCTACCAGGTTCCCAACGCCGACGGCGCCCTGGGCGGCAACCCTGCCGTAAGTCCTTTCCTGATCGGCGCAGCCACGCAGCCAGCTCCTGAAGAATCCGGCTGGAAGGACACGGCAAAAGCGTATCCGGGCCAGGTTTTGAGATTCCTGATCAGGTTCACCCCCACGTCCGTCCCCGAGACAACCAAATCGACGGCGGGGCAAAACCTGTATCCCTTCGATCCTACTGCAGGCCCCGGTTACGTTTGGCACTGCCACATCGTGGATCACGAGGACCAGGATATGATGCGGCCATACAAGGTCAGCAAATAATTCACGAAATGCATTACGAAAGAAAGAGGGCCGCATAAAGCGGCCCTCTTTATAACCGGCTGACAATACTTCAAATCAAATCCTGACGGAGAATGCAGATGATAAGACCGATTACGTTTCTAGCGATTTTGGTTTTAATGGTTTCTGTCTGCCGGGCGGAAGAGCTATCTCCCTTGGACAACAAGAAGGCAAAGGACAGCTACAGCCTCGGCTATGATTTCGGTAACAACCTCCGGACACAGGAAGTCGACCTGGATGTGAACATCCTTATTGCCGCCATCCGTGAGGCACTCGAAGGTAAGGCGCCAGCGATGAAAATCGATGAGATGCGGGACAACCTGAAACAACTGCGCAAAGAGGTACTGATCCGCTACAACCTGCGCATTAACAGTCAGGCCACGAAAAACATGGAGGAAGGAACGAAGTTTCTGGCCGCCAACAAGTTGAAGGCAGGTGTCGTTACCCTCCCAAGCGGTCTGCAGTATACGGTGCTGAAAGAGGGGGACGGTCCCCGCCCGAAACTGATGGACAGGGTAAAGGTCAATTACCGTGGAACGCTGGTAAACGGCACCGAATTCGACAATTCTTTCGGCCCGGCCGGACCGGCGATAGTCAGGGTTAATGACGTCATCAAGGGGTGGACTGAAGCGCTCCAACTCATGAAAACGGGTGCGAAATGGCAACTCGTTGTCCCTGCCGAGCTTGCCTACGGTCAGCGGCAGTTCGGTCGCATTCCTCCCAACAGTACCCTGATCTTCGAAGTGGAACTCATCTCCATCGAAAAGGCTGCCGATCCCAAGGAAACCGAACAGAAACCGGCTGAAACGGTCAACTGAAAAATACGGCATGGTGTGGCAAAAAGGGGTCATGCCATAAGGCATAACCCCTTTATTTTATTGGTGGGATGAACACAATAGAACAATTTATATAACTAACCGTTTTTTTAGCTACTTTCAGATGCGAACCATTTACAATACCCCAAAAAACACCCCCTTAACCGTGTTCCTCGAAAAAACTGCAGATAAATTTATATATATAATATTTATATGCTAACAAACGATGTCACTATCTCGCGCCCGCGCGACTGAGCTAACAGAGCCCGAAGTTGTCTGGATAGCACGCCCCCCTCACCCCCATACCCCTCTTTGAGGGGGGTGGGGTTCGTTATTATTGGGTCCCATCGCTCTTGTTTGCTGTGTAGCAAAGTAAACAACAATTCCCGAGGCGCTAAGCAAATCTTTCAACCAATCCCAAACGCCTCAAGTAACTCCTTGCAGGCCGAAACTGTTTCATGTGCGAAACTTCCCAGTTGAATTGCTTGTTTTGTTCGTTCAAGCCACTTACTGATTCGTGATTCATCTGGGTGTGACTCATTTTCAAGTTCATCTTTCACTTTTTCTAAATTTGTCACAGCCTGTACTTTTAGATCTGTTTCATCAGTATCATTTTTTAGTAATTGAATTGCTGTCAGTATTTTATCGAGTTGCGCCTTTTTTTCACTGAACGTGCATCCAATCTTTATTGTAGATTTTTCAATTATCATACTGCTGTCACCTTGTATTACCCTTGACGAATTATTCGCATTGTAACTTCTTGAATCCACAACCCCTCCTGTTTGAAGGACAATATTTTGAGATGGCAGCGCTGGAGTCATGGGCATCATAGTCACAGCTTTTTTTGCTAGGTTTTCATAAAATTCAGCTGCATTTTTCGACATATCATAGCTATGTTGTAAAAAACTGATTCTATTTTTTAAAACCCTAAACAGCATTAAATGCTCTTCAGGTGAGGTTATTACTGGCATATCCGAGAAATCGTCGCCTTTCACTATCTTTTCAACATATTCCTGAAAGTCTTTTCCTAACCGTTCTGTGTTCGTGGTGTCCCTTAAGGTAAACTTGAAAGCTATTTTGTTAGGTAACGACGAGTCAATAGAGAACGAAATAGCATACCCCTTCAAAGTAGCGTACTCCTCAAACCCACGCAAAAGATCGTGGAAAAAAGGGCGCTTCTCGTCTGCGAGATCAACTACAATGTATCCTCCACTGTCAGGTCCAAAGATATTCGAATATGCAGTGTACTCCACCTCATCGGACTCGTAGTCTTCAACAACAAGGCCCAGCGCATCGGCCTTGATCCGCAGATTAGTGTCCTTGGTGACAAAAATGACCGGCAGATCAGGGTTACGCTCCTTGGCATCAACCGCTAGCGCAAGAATGCGGTTGTCACCCCGCTCTTCCCGAAGCTCGGGCGGAAGGAGCTTCATTGCCCGCTCTTCATAGATCGCAACCCGCAGACTGCCGCCGTTCTCTAGTTGCACACCATCGGCAAGTGAGCCGACCCTGCGCAAGGCGTCTATGCGACGTGCTACCTCCCTAGCGTTATTGCCCGTTTGGTTCACGTCATTCTTAAATCGGTCTATCTCCTCAATGACAGTCATTGGGATGAGAACAGTATTTTCACGAAACATATCGAGCACCTTTGGATCGGACAGAAGAACGTTGGTGTCGAGCACGAAAATTTTATTCATATCTACCTCCTGCCCCAGCCTCTCATCAGACGTGAAGCGGACTGGCGTATTGGCATGTCTTTCATGCCCATTAATAGCATTTTAAGAATTCACAAGAAAGCCATTTTTTTGAGTTTAGCAGGCGTGAAGAGAGGAGAAGAGCAGCAAGAGAGAGACATCCGCTTTGCTCAGTTACTGTGTACGGCCGTTAAGGGGTGATAGTTTTATTTGCATTTTTTAATCGCGTGGTATTATTGAATGAAATATATTCCCGGAGGTGCAAAATGAGCCAAAAAATTCTAGGCTTGATCATATTAATATTTATTACATCCACTGCTTATGCAGCCACGGAAAACGAATATATCGTTCAAGGGGAAAGGTATATTTCAGGAGGATCATACGATAGAGCCATAAAAGCGTTTAAAAGAGCTTTGCAAATTAATTCCAAAAGCGCTGTGGCGTATCGTGGCTTAGGGGTAGCCTATTACGGTCTTGGCGGTAATGGTGTTTTGGATAATCCTCAAACCTATACGAACGCTGTTGAATCGCTAAAAGATTCATTGGCTATTCATGATGAATCAGACACTCGATACTATTTGATACTGTCATACCTAGCTTTAGATGATATTGAATCTGCAAAAAAAGAATATAACAAATTTAAAACAACAGATCCATATAGAGCAGAATATTTGTTGGCAGATAGAATAAAAAATTACACTCCTACTCAAAAGTCAACCCCAAATTATATTTTTGTTGGCGAAACCGTAATAAGTGAAGGAAATACTTATAGTCCCACTCAGTGTCCTCCCGGAGAAGAATTTAACACTTACGTTAACAAATGTCAGATGAGTTACAGTAGGAGACAAGAAATAGAAATACAGCAAAGGGAAGCTGAAGCAAATCGCAAAGCTCAGATAGAATCTGCAAAAATTGCTGCAGAAGCCGAAAGAAAAAGCTTTCGACGAAGCATCGCGGGAAAATATGCTGGCACTGGCAGTATTGACGCTGACATGAGCCGCATCAGAAATTCGGCTACACAACAAGAAAATATGCGTCTCAAAGATGATTTGCTCCGTAGGGGACAGTGGTGAACGTTTGGAGTGAAGCGTTCGACTGTGCAAAAAGCAGTGCGGCGTGAATTGCTCGTTCATCATGCCGAAGATGTTAAATGGGGGGGCGGCAAAAGAATTTGGAACTGTCAGCTAAGTTCCCTTCAGAGCTATCCCCCAATTTGAAAATTTTGCCTCTGGGACGGGCCGTGCAGCCTCTCACAAGAATTTTCTGCACGGCCCCCTTGTCTTCCTATTCCTTCCCGGTTTCCCCACAGTCTTTTCTGTTCCACGGGCAGTACGGTTTCAGTGCACATATGGCAATGTTGCACGGCCGGGTATCCTCTCCCCCCACGCACTCGTAACACTTTGCCTTTATTGCTGCTCCCCTTGTGAGCCGTGCTCCCTTGAGGTGGCGAAGGTATTCAGCTTTACCAACCTTTTTCGGCCACCTTTCCACGCTCTTGATGGTTTGATCTTTTCTGTCCATTCGGTTTGTTCCTCCATAGCGTTTATTCTGAGAGGCATAAGTTTTCAGGCATCAATTTTGACCGGGGGTTGTTACATGATCCGCACCACTTTTGGACATGATTACATGATTGATCACGTCCATTTTCAATGCGGGTTGCCTCTTTTTTGCCTTTGGATCCCGTCCATAATTAACGAGTACATATATAAGCCATATCCATTACCATCTTGCTTGTTCAGTCTTCTTCGGCTCTGCCCTATGCTCCCAAGGGTCGGCCTCGAAACGCGTCCTTTCTCTCCATTCTGAACCGTATGTCCTCCATAGTTTACATAGCTGGTATTTCGACGGCATCCGCCCACGAGCCTTACTTGCAGTGCGCCCCCCAATCTCCACAACGTTGATGAAGCCACATTGCCACAGTTCTTTTATGACTCGTTTGAATGTGCTGGTTGAAAACCCCCGGTTTTTGGCTTCAGTGTACGTATAGTCAAAAATTACTGTGTACTCACAAGTTGCCCCCAGCTTTATCGCAACGGTACGTGCAACCCGAACCATGTAGCCGTACAGTTTGGCCGCGTTGCCGGTCAACTCCATGTATGCCTTGGAGTCATGTTCTTCATGTCGTAGTGGTGTGAACATCCCACCTACTGACAAACCGCGTGTTTTGTTCTTTTTACCCATTATCCCTGCTCCTATGAGTGCTCCTCGATTGTGAATGAACCGGGAAGACGGGTGGAGCAGTCCCGCCTTGTCGGAGCCGGTAGCTATCCGGCAACCTATCCCGGCAAATTGTGTTTAGATAGTGGAAGGGTTTTGTATAAAGTCACGAATAGCCCGAACGTCCCAACATGTTGTGCGCGGACCAAGCTTGATTGGTGTCGGGAAACGGCCAGTTTTAACGCCAGCCCACCACGAGCTTTTCGACACAGGAATTATTGCGGGGATAGGCGGTGTTGCTTTGGGATTGCCGATAATTTGGGTAAGCCGTACAAAGCCGGTTTCGGGGAGAGAATGCTTTGTCATAACGCGTGTACCTCCATCCTTTGATTACCTTGGCCAAGGATGGTCCCCACGTTACAATATGGTGTGATGTGGTGCTAGGGAACTAAAGAGGGGGGGTATTTATTTCCGGTAATTCTTTCTCGGTTGAGCCCTCTTCGAAAAACATCGAATAAACCTCCAGCAACCATAAAATTTGAGATTGGTCCAAAATCACCGGGTTATCTGGGTCGTGGACTTTATTGCTTTCGAGTCCAACCAGTAGCATTTCAATTGAATTAGGATTGAACTGGCTTGCCAATCGCCAAAGGTCTTCTATCCGTTTTATTCGCTTTCGGATGCGGTCTTCTTCTGCCGTTCCTCCCAATTCAGCAACAATAGCCTTACGAAGTTCTTGCTTTCTTTTGTGTGGGTCAGTAATGTGCTTGATTGCATGTGCCATGCAGAGGTCTGATAGAGCCCTTGATGGGGCTCCTTTCTTAGGTCCCCCCAGTTCTCCCCCATCGGTGAGCAATGAGAATAACCGCCCTCTTTCTTCTTGTGTGAGCCCGTTAACCTGCTCGCGATCAGCAATCTTCATGGCAAGGTCTGTATCTTTGGCAGCTCGTTCAATAGCATTGAAAAGTTCACCGGAAATCGTGCCATTTTTAAGGGCAGCAAGAAGGCTCTCTGGGTTACACGTCCACCATCGCGCCTGCTCTCGCATGGACAGACCATCGGGCGGTGACAGTACAGCTTTGGAGTTAGTTTTAGTCATTAATCCGCCTTCCGAAAGGGAATCACCATCGCCCCACTCCGCAACCCATCCAAGTAATCTGCCCAAACTTGTAACATTTTCCTACGTTCTGCAAGGTGAGAAGCTCTGTTGTAGGCACGGCCAAGCGGTCCTTTGACTGCATGGGCTAGCTGCAATTCCATGAATTTTTCGTCCCATCCTAGCTGTTCCTCAAGGACTGTTCGAGCCATTGCCCTGAAACCATGCCCGCAAATCTCTTCCTTGGTATCGATACCCATCCGACGAAGAGCTGCATTTACGGCATTTCCGCTCATGCATCTGTGAAATGAGCGACCGCCCGGAAACACATAACGGCTGTTGCCCGTCAAGGCTTTCAATTCGGTTAAAATTTCTACCGCCTGCCGGGGCAACGGCACATAATGAAATTGCTTTCTGTGCAATATCTTCTCGCTCTTGGACACTTTCATGCGGGCAATAGGTATTCTGATTTCCCCACGCTCTAAATCAACCTCACTCCATTCCGTTTGTCGTAGTTCTCCGGGCCGCACGAACAGGAGTGGCGCCAAACGCAATGCGCACTTCACTACGAAAGTCCCTTGGTATCCGTCGATCATCCTCATAAGTGGCGCAATTTCGGTTGGTTCAACAATTGAAGCAAAGTGGCGTTTCTCTGGCTGGGGCAAAGCCCCAACAAGGTCGGCTGCAGGATTACGTTCAGCACGGGAAGTAGCAATGGCATACCTAAAAATTTGGCCGCAATATGTCCTCACTCTATGAGCCGTATCCAGTGCCCCCCGTGATTCTATCCGGCGCAAGACAGTCAAAATGTCCGGCGCTTTGAGCTCGGATATTGGGCTGGAACCAATCCAAGGAAAAACATCCCGCTTAAGAGCTTGCAGAACCTTTTCACGATGAGAATCTGACCATTGAATTTGCTTTCCGTGCCACTCTAGTGCCAACACTTCAAAGCTGTTCGCTGCTGACTCTGCTCTTGCCATCTTTTGTGCTTTCCTCGCTTTACTGGGGTCAACGCCGTTTGCCAGCAACTTTTTTGCATCATCTCGACATTGCCGTGCATCCGAAATGTTGACCGCAGGGTATGCACCAAAGGAAAGCAGCCTCTCCTTCCCATCCCAGCTGTACTTCAGTCGCCACAATTTACCACCGGTGGGAGTAACAAGAAGGTAAAGACCGCCGCCATCAGCTAGCTTGTATTCCTTCTCTCTCTGTTTCGCGTTATTCACTTGAAAAACTGAAAGGGGTACGATCCGTTTAGGCATGGCAGCTTCCTCCTTTTGGGGTATCTGTCCCTTCTTTTTTGGGGTAGCAGTTTTCCGTTCGGGGTATTTCTATATAAAATATACCCCAAAAATCTCTGGATTTAAGTATACCACTATGGATACATCTGGACATTAAAAACAAAAAAGCCCTGATTTCTCAAGGCTTCTTGTACTACTTTATATTAAGTTGGACTTCTAATTGGTGGAGATGAACGGGATCGAACCGTCGACCTATGCGTTGCGAACGCATCGCTCTCCCAGCTGAGCTACATCCCCTTGAACCAGTTACCCGCGGTTCAATTCCCCTCGAGTGTTCGTATTTTATACCTCAAACCGTTCCGCAAGCAAAGCAAAATTTGTCATAAGTTCAGCGGCAGAAGCACTGAAAAGGTCGCTCCCTCTCCCGGCCGGTTTTCAATCTGGATTTTGCCCCCGTGGTTCGTGACGATCCGGTTGGAAATGGGCAGTCCCAGACCAGTCCCGGTTTCCTTGGTGGTGTAAAACGGGTTGAAGATATTGTTGAGTACCTTCAGGGGTATCCCCCCGCCGGTATCTGCAATCTTCACCACCACCCCCTTCTTTCCGGCCACCCTGGCAGAACCAACCGTGATCACCAGTTCGCCCCCTTCTTTCATGACTTCCTGGGCGTTGAAAAGAATATTAAGGAAAACCTGTTCCAACTGTTTGCCATCGGCCATCAATGAAATTGAGTTGCGGGGGAATCGCCTGACGATCCGAATGTGGCTCTCCTGGAAAGCCAGCGCCACTACTGAAAGGGCATCCTCGATGATATCGGTGATGTAGCAGCAGCTGTAACAGATTGTGGTTTTCTTGGTAAACGAGAGGATGTCGGTGAGCATCTTTTCCAGTCGCAAGACTTCCCGAACGATGGTGTCGGCATATTCCCATTCGGCGCTCTGCTCAGATAGCTTCCGCTCCAGGCGCCGGGCAAAACCGCCGATCGACACCAGCGGGCCTTTCAGTTCATGGGCGATGCCCGCCGCCATCTCACCGATGGTTGCCAGGCGCTCCCCCTGGATAAGTCTCTCCTGGGCTTCCCTCAGGCTGCGATTGGCATCCTCGATCCGGTTGTAGAGGATCGAGTTTTCAATGGCCATCCCCGCCTGATTGCTGAAAAGCTGCAGGAACCCAAGGTCCTCCTTACTGATGGGACGGTTGCTTATACCATTATCGATCAACATCACCCCGACAACTTCTTCCCGGGCAATGAGGGGAGCCGAGGCAAAGGATGTGATCCCGAAACGTCGAATGAATTCCCGGTCCCCTCGCTTCTCTGCGGTCACATTCGGCACAAAAACGAGGCGTTTTTCGTGTACCGCCCGTGTCGATATGTTTTGGAACCTGTTAAGCCCAAGGCGGCTCGACCTGACCTGGCGGCTGAATTCTGAGTCAAGTTGGCGGGCAATATCTTCTTCGGTAATGTCCCAGCGGCTGGTCAGCAGATCCTCAAGGTCAGTCATTGGCTCAGGGAGACCTGCCGACGTCTCCCGGGTCACACCGAGCATCCCCTGCATAACGCCGGAGCGCTTGTTGATGAGGAACAGCATGGCCCGGTCGAAGAATGGATTCTCACCTGCGGTAAGGGCGGTAAGGATGAGATGGATCAGCTTGTTGAGACGGATTGTGGAAAGCATGGTGTTGCTGATCCGGTAGAGAAAGGAGAGCTCTTTCAGCTTCTTGTCGTTTTCAATGCTCAGGGTAAGCATCTGCTGGTAATTGGCTGCACCGGCAAGGGCATTGGAGATGAGTATGGCCATGCTCTCGAACAGCTCCCGATCCTCCTCGTCCAGATTCTGGCGGGGACCATTCAGCTCCTGTTTGCCGAAAAAGGTGATACTACCCATGATTTTGGATTCAAAACTGAGGGGTACACAGATGTACGAAAGGGGGATATCCTCCGCACTGACCAGATCCCGTGTCAGGATAGGCACCCCGCTTGCCAGTGCCCTGGCCGAGCAGTCCTGCTCGATATCGAGGAGTGTCGGCAGTACGGGGCGAAAGCGGGAGCGGCACTTCCGATAGAGTCCACCTGGTATCCCCCCCCTCCCATTCAGGCGGAGCAGGGTGCAGCACGCTCCGGCATAGGCATGGCTGGTAGTAAGGATCTGGGGGATGAGGGAACGGGGAGGGGCTGACTTGTTCAGCATCTGTCCCAGATCGCTCAGAATAGTCAGGTTCTTGACACGCCGGGTAGAACCGTTTGCAAGTCTGAACCCTTGCATGATGCCGGCAACAACCACCGGCACATCCTCCATCGCCGCCATTGCTTCAGCGGGCGAAAAGGGGCCGTCAGGCATTCCGACAAGGGTCATTACACCATACAGCCGGCCGGAAGCCTGTATCGGCAGAGCAATGACATGTTCGCCTCCCCCCTGCAACGCTTCAGCGTTAAGACGTTGAGTGCCCGCATCATGCACGACTGATTTCAGCGTGGCACAACGCCCAACCACCCCTTCCCCGAGCGGAACGGAGCTGGGCAAGGAACGGCCTGCACCACTTCCTGTCGCCAGGAGGGTAAGGCTGTGCTGTTCTTCGTCAAAACTGTAAATGGCGCAGGAAAAAGGGAGGAGGGTCTGTTCTACCGTTTGGGCAAGGGTTTTCAATCGTGTCGGATAGGAAAGATTGGCGGAGTTGGCTATCCTTACCGCATGACTCAGCAGGCTATATCGGTCCAGGTCGGCCATGTGTGCTCCGGAAGCGCCCCGCTGGGGGAAGGGGAAACCGTGAGGGGAAGTCAGCGTTTCAGGGGATTTTTTCGCGCTTTTCTTCTTCGATCTTGCAATCGATGCAGAGGGTCGTCACCGGCCGGGCCTTGAGCCTCCCCTCGCTGATGTCCTCGCCACACATCTCGCAGGTACCGAATGAACCTTCATCGATCCGCTCCAGGGCCTCCCTGATCTTGTTGATCAGCTTCCGTTCCCTGTCCCTGATGCGCAATTCGAAATTGCGGTCCGATTCCTGGGTTGCCCGGTCATTCGGGTCGGGGAAATTGGTGTTGTCCGCCGTCATTTCAGAGACTGTCTTGCCGGCTTCACCCAGAAGAGTGTGCATCTCCTCCAACAACATACCTCGAAAATATTCCAGTTTTTCTGCGTCCATATATACTCTCCGTCGGCGTATAAATCCTTTTAATATTAAGAAAATTTCCGCGTCAAGTAAAGGAAAATTTTCCAATGTGGATGGAACAACCATGTTCAGAAGAGCTTTTCCATCGTCTCCTCTACCGATTTCACCCCGACCAGCTCCAAACCCTTTATTCCTTTTACCTGCTTGATGTTGCCCGCAGGCATGAGACAGCGGCTGAAACCGAGCTTGGCGGCCTCCCTGGCCCGCAGCTCCGGCTGGGTGATCCCCCTGACCTCTCCCGCAAGCCCCACTTCGCCGAGCAGGATAGTTTTAGGCTCCACGGTCTTGTCCAGATGGCTTGACGCCACCGCCACCACCATTCCCAGGTCGGCGGCCGGTTCGTTCAGCCGCACCCCGCCGGCAACATTGAGGAAGATGTCCTGTCCCGCCAGGCTCAACCCCACTTTCTTCTCCAGCACAGCGACGAGAAGCGCCAGCCGGTTGTGATCCACACCGATGGTGGTACGACGGGGGACACCGAAGGACGACGTGGTTACCAGGGCCTGCAGTTCGACGAGCAGGGGGCGACTCCCCTCAAGGGTCGCGACTACGACCGATCCGGAAACACCCAGTGGCCGCTCGGCGAGGAAGAGTTCTGACGGGTTCTGCACTTCGCTCAGCCCTCCCTCTTTCATCTCGAACACGCCGATCTCATTGGTTGAGCCGAACCGGTTCTTGACGGCCCGCAGAATACGGAAGGGATGACCTGCATCCCCCTCGAAATAGAGAACGGTGTCAACCATGTGCTCAAGCACCCGGGGACCGGCAATGGAACCATCCTTGGTTACATGTCCGACGATGAAAACAGGGATGCCGCTCCCCTTGGCCAGCATCATCAGGCGTCCCGCCACTTCACGAACCTGGCTCACGCTCCCCGGCGCCGATTCCAGGGCAGAAGTGAATACCGTCTGGATGGAATCGACCACCAGCACTCCCGGCTTGAGGCGATGGACCTGGGTCAGGATCTTTTCCAGCATTGTCTCCGCCAGAATGAGCAGCTCCGGAGCATTTACCTTCATACGGGCACCGCGCATGCGTATCTGTTGGGGGGATTCCTCGCCGGAAACATAGAGGACGCTGCCGACAGACCTTGCCAGGTGGTCGGCAGCCTGAAGAAGGAGGGTAGACTTTCCG
Organism: Geobacter sp.; assembly: GCA_003574885.1. GTDB lineage: Bacteria > Desulfobacterota > Desulfuromonadia > Geobacterales > Geobacteraceae > Geomobilimonas. Next base: position 694,827 of record PJFC01000001.1, on the reverse strand, counting down.
ATCCCCGGATCCCCGCCTACCAGGACCAGTGAACCTTCCACCAGCCCGCCGCCGAGAACCCGGTCAAGTTCCGCAATGCCGCAGGTGTGGCGGTGCTCGGATTCGTCCCCCACCCGGTTGATGGAAACGGGTGAGGCGGAGCCGCCATCGGCCGTTTTACTTCCGCCCGGGCCGACGATCTCTTCCGCCAGACTGTTCCAGGCACCACAGTCCGGGCACTTGCCAAGCCACTTGGGTGACTGGTAGCCGCATTTTTGACAGGTATAGAGGGTTTTGGTCTTCACGTGAGCCTCATTTAAGGAGATTTTCAGGATAGTAGTACCTTTGCCACGGGCTGTCAACAAAGGCCAGGTGAAGAAAATCCCCGGCAGGGTGTATAAAGTTTGACAAAGTTTTCATTACTAAGATAAAATTCGTACTATTGCCCTGTTGAGCACCTGTCGGCTGAGAACAGCCAAGGATCACTTATGACCACAACCAAAGAAACCCCGCTCAGACTGGTAAAACCGACCGACGATGCCTCACAACTGCTGGGGACAGCCCTCATCGATCTTCACAAGGCTCTCAAGGCCCTCAGTTTCTATCCGGAGGGGCACCCTCTCCGCGCGGAAAACCTGGGCAACGCCCACAGTTCCCTGATGCGCCTGCTGGCGGGGCAGGAACTGACATTACACATCTCCCGCAAGGGGTTCGTCAACAATGCCGGCGATGTCCTCCCTGACATCAGCCCCATGGCCCAATCAGTAGCGCGGGAACTCTTCATCCGCCGCATCCAGCACCTCACGTTCCTGGCCGATCTGAGTGAAACCGACCTGCAGGCCTTTCTCCTGCTTCTTACCCTTGACCATCAGCAGGTGCATGCCTCCGGCGGCATGGAAAAACTCATGTCTCAGCGCGGTATCACCACCATATGGCCCAACGAGATCGACCTCTCCGTAATCTGGCAGAAACGGCAGGAAATTGAAGAAGCTGATGAAGAAGACGATATTGAGCCCCAGGAGGAAGAGATCGCTCCCCCCGAAGCACAGGAGGAAAGGGAGTATTCCCTCAACGAGCTGTTGTCCCTGATGAAAAACGAAACGGACGACAACCGTTATCTCCTGCTAGCCCGAACTCTTCTCGGCAAAGCAGAAAACTGTAAGGTCAATGGAGATATGAATCCTCTCCTGCCTGTAATGCAGGGACTCCTGGAGCAGATTGACGACGGGGCAAGAAGCACCATCCAGCGCGAATATGCCGTCTTCTCCCTTGAGCAGGTCGCGGCAGGACCAACCACCGACTTCCTTCTGCAACAGCTGGAACAACGTGACCCATCCAGCTGCGAGATGATTTACCGGATCATGAGGCAGTTGGGGACAAAGGTCGTGTACGTTCTTGTCCAGCGTCTCTGCATTGCCAACGACCTGCTTGACAGGAAGGCCCTGGCAACCGCCATCGTCAGGATCGGGCCGGCAGCGATCCCACCGCTGGTCGCGACACTGCGGGATGAGCGCTGGTATGTGGTGAGGAACATGGTAACCATCCTGGGGGAAATATGCAGTCAGGAATGCGTGGGAGAGCTGCAAAATGCCGTCAGTCATCCTGATCCCCGGGTCAGGAAGGAAACTATCCGGGCACTCCTGAACATCGGTGGCAAAGAAGCGGAATCCACCATCATCGGCATGCTTGATGATCGGGACATAACCATCGTCAAACAGGCAATCCTTTCCCTCGGCATCATGAAAAGCCAGATGGCGTTACAACCACTCATCGGGATTGTCGCCCAGCGCGACCTGTTCCTGAAATCGTTGTCCCTGAAAAAGGAAGCCATCCAGGCCCTCGGGCGAATCGGTGACCGGAAAGCCACTTCCCATCTTACAGGACTTATTCAGAGCTGGCACTGGTTTGCCTGGCGCCGATGGCAGGAACTCAAAACTGCCGCAGCCTCAGCACTGGGCCAGATTGGCGATGAAACCGCGATTCCGGCTCTGAAATCAAGGATGTCCGCCGGAGCTGGTCTCGGCAGGGCCTGCAGTGAAGCGCTCGACAATATCGAACGATTGGCAGGATAGGAGAAAATGGGATCTATCAGCCTACAGAACGCACAGCGACTGACCACGCTCATATCCGGCGCAACCAAAGGGTTGCATCTCTACCCGGAGGGGCATCCGGCAGTAGTACAGCCATTACAGCAGATTTATGCCGGCTGCCAGGGGATACTTTCAACATGCAATGAAATTCATATGGGAATCGTCGACGGTATCCTGTTCGTAGAGGAACACCTCTTCGTCACCCCCACGCCGGCAGTGACTGAACTGGCAATTCGCCTCGAAGAAAAGCAGATCAACGGCATCACCATCTGCAGGGGAGTCTCGCAGGAAAATCTGAGCACCTTCATTTCCCTGCTGGCCCAGAAAGGTGTGACTGGTGCCGAGATAGCCAGAAAACTGGAAGAGTTGCAGATCGCAAGCATCAAGCTGACCGTCAACGAAGAGACGAACGAGGCTGCCGAAACCTATGGGGAGGCCCTCGGCGTAATCCGCGACGTCTTAAAGGACATCGAGGAAGGGAGAATCCCGAGCGGCGGCAAGGTGATCGGCGTGGTGAAGAAGCTCGTCACTCTCACCATGAAGGATCCATCAACCATGATCGGCCTGTCCATGATCAAGGACTACGACAACTACACCTTCAATCACAGTGTCAATGTAGGGGTTCTCTCCATGTCCCTTACCGCCTCACTCGGGTTCGACCAGACAGGCATCGAGGAAGCCGGTATCGCCGGTTTTCTCCACGACGTCGGCAAAACCCAGGTCGACAAACAGATACTCAATAAACCGGGAAAGCTTTCCGCTGCCGAATTTGACGAAATGAAGAAGCACCCCGAATACGGGGCAAAGATCATCAGCGAAATGGAGGGAGTCAGCCCCCAGGTAGCTCAGGCCGTTCTGGGCCATCACATACGTTGCAACCGGCTCGGCTACCCGGAATGGGCAAGGAAGCTTCCCTTTGACTCACTGAGTGAAATTATAGCGGTGTCTGATTGCTACGATGCCATCACCACCCTCAGGGTCTACCAGAACCCCATGAACCCAAAGGCAGCCCTCGACCAGATAAAAACGCTCGCAGGCAGCTACCTTGACAGCAACATGGTGCAACGGTTCGTGGAAATGATGGGGAAATATCCGGTAGGAACCCTGGTCCGGCTCGACAACAACGAGATTGCCCTCGTCGTCAGGCCGAATCCTGCCAACCACGATGCTCCTATCGTAAAAGTGGTGATTAAAGCGGGGGGGGAAATGGTGGCCGAACCGCCAATGCTGCGGCTGGCTGACGAAGCGGGCAACCGGTACGCCAACATCGTGGCAGTGGTTGACCCGCTCCTGAAGAACATCGATGTGGCACGCTATCTCAAATGACCGGCAGTTCCCCCAAGGCAAGGGCGGCTGCCTGCCGGGTGACCGTGTGGGGAGACTGGAGCAGGGAGATGAACTTTTCTTCGCACTCAGCTGCGCCGATTTTACCGAGTGACCGTACCGCCTCTGCATCCAGCAGACCATCGCCGGCATCGAGAAAGGGAACCAGCAGCGGGATGAGTGAAGGATCCCGGAAATTGCCAAGAGCAGCAATGACGTGGGACTGAATGGCCGGATTCGAGTCCTTGAGCTTCTCCACCAGAGGCCCCTTTGCTCCGGGATAGCCGAGCCGGCCGAGCACCTCTATGGCAGCAGACCTGATATCCTCTTCGGGGCGGGCAATACAGTACAGGAGCGGCGACAGCACCCTCTCTCCCCCGACCTGCCCCAGTGCGTAGATGGCCTTGACCCTGGTGGCATGATCTCCTTTTTTCAGAAGCTCAAGCACCTCATCCAGACTGCCGATTCCTTCCAGCCGCTCCAGAGCGTTGGCTGCTGCAAGACGGACATCTTCATCGGTGTCCTTCAGCAGTGCTGTCAGTGCGGCTCGCCGTTTTGCCGTTGTCATCGTTTCCATAGCAAGGGCTATTATTACAAAAAAATAGCTCCGACAACAACATTTATATTTTTATTCTGCGCACAACCATAGTTCCGTTCCCCCCGCTCCAGACCGTAGACCGTCACGGATGACGGCCTGGCACGGGAAAAAGGATTTTTAATCATGCGGCTAAACATCAAGGCAGCCCTCATGTCAGCCTTCGTTTTGCCCGGACTGGGGCAAATATACAAGGGTGATCGACGAAAAGGGATCATTCTTGTCATCCTGGTAAACTTCTTCCTGCTCGCCGCCCTTTGGCTTGTCATGCAGGGGGTCGGACAGCTGGTTCTGGCGACCGGTAACCACGGCGGAATCGATGCGGGCCACGTGATGGAGCAACTCCAACAACATTCGCCTTTAGCGCGACTGCTGCTAGCGGGTTTTTTCTGCCTCTGGATCTACGCCGTCGTCGATGCAGCACTGGCAAAATGCAACGGTGGCTGCGAACCGCGATGAATTCGACCCTGCGGAATATTATTTTGACAAATCAGTTTCATCTGTGCAATAAAAGTCCATTCAGAGTTGACTGAAACGGTGTATCGCAACGGCAATGAAACAGCTTCCCCGTGGCTGTCACCAGTCGATTCCACCGGCGGACCAGCGCAAACCGTATTCAGCAAAACGTTATTTCCAAAACACCCTTAAAGATAGATCCACGGAAGATTGCACAGACGAGCATTCGCCGGAAATCGAGGTAGTTACATGATATATTCTCACATTCTATCAACCGGGGGGGCAGTCCCCGAAAGGATTGTTCCCAACAGCCACTTCGACTACCTTGTCGAAGATGCAGAGAACTGGATACTCTCCCGCACCGGGATAAGGGAGCGCCGCTTTGCCGGCGAACATGAGGCAACGTCCGACCTCGCCACCGCAGCAGCCCGACAGGCACTGCAACGTGCCTCCCTTTCGGCGAAAGAAATCGACTGCATCATCGTCGGCACCTCCACCGCCGACATGATCCTCCCCTCCTCCGCCTGCATGGTGCAGAAGAACATCGGTGCAAAGAACGCTTTCGCCTTCGACATGAACGCCGTCTGCAGCAGCTTCGTTTTTGCCGTGGAGACTGCAGACAGCTTTATCCGGTCAGGCAAGTACAAGAAAGTTCTCGTCATCGGTGCCGATACCTATTCCAAGATCCTCGACTTTCAGGACAAGACCACCTCTCCCCTGTTCGGCGACGGTGCCGGGGCCATGATCCTGGGAGCCTCGCCGGAGAAGAAAGGCATTCTTCAAAGCCTCGTCATGAGCGACGGCAACGGATGGGAACTGATCCAGGTTCCCTCCTCCGGCTCCCGCAAGCCGGTAACCGCCGAGACCATTGCCGCACGGGAGAATACATTCAAGATGGCGGGCAAAAGCGTGTTCGTCTTTGCCACCGACATCATACCCAAGATCATTGAGGAGCTTACCCAACGGGCCGGCATAACCCCCGACCAGCTGGACCACATCATCCCCCATCAGGCAAACCTCAGGATCATCGATTTCATCTCAAAGAAGACGGGCATCCCGAAGGAGCGCTTCCTCCTCAACCTGGACCGCTATGGGAACACCGCTGCTGCGTCCGTGGGACTCGCCCTCGACGAGAACCTGCAGAACGGCACCATCAAGCCGGGCCAGCTTGTCCTCATGATGGGGTTCGGGGGAGGGCTTTCCTGGGGAGGAATGCTTCTCCAGTTCTGACTCCGACACCAGTGCGATTTCACGAAAAAGCGCAAACGGCACTATGCCGGCTGCGCTTTTTCAGTTTTATGCCTGAACTTTGACCCCTGCGATTCCTTCCTCCGCAGGGAGAAGACGCAGGCCGCATCCAGCCAGAAGCCCTCGCAGATCATCACGACAAATCCGTTTTTTCCATCCACCGTGGAACCGGTCGTCAGCCAGCAGGATGCCGCCGAGTTCAAGCCGCGCCGCAAGGTTGGCCACCACTACAGACAACTGGCGCTTCTCATGGAGAAACGGCCCACCCAACAGACCATTGCAGACGATGACCCCATAGCCAGGGCCGGCATCACTGCAGCCGACGGCCAGGTCACCCCGCTCGAAAAAGAGGTGTTTCGCGGGAAACGCCTCCAGGAGAGACGTCACCCGGCAACGAAATGCCGCCTGACGGGCCGGATCATGGGGAAAGTAGCCATGGGCACCGGAAAACAGCTCCAGCGGCTCCAGTGTCACGCCATCGATCAGCCAGTCGCTCCGCCCGGCCAACGATTCGTGTACAAGCCGGGCAAGTTCGTAGGTCCCCTCGCCGGTACCGCAGGCCGCATCCAGGCAACGCACCACCCCATTGGACGGGATCTGTGCCTGAGACAGCCAGTGGCGGAGAAACAGCCCCTGTTCAGGATACCGGTCGAAGTCGCACCCGTAACGAGGTGGCAGGAAAACCCGCCAGAGAAAACGGCGACGCTCCTCACTATCGACGAGAAGTTCCCGCAGGAACCGGCCCGGATTGGAGTGACGAGTTACCGGCTGCATCTGGCCGAGGAGATCCGGCCAGGTGGCCGCAGTGCGGACAGCGGATCCCTCCAGCACCGGTTCTACCCGCAAAGACCGGACAATCAGCCGTTCCAGGGCACGGGCTATTTCCGCAACAGGGAGGTACTGCTCCGCAAAACTCCGCATATCGTGGGTCAGGATGAGCCCCGGAGCCCACATCCCGTGGGGTGAGCAGGCAGCATACACGCGGAACCGTTCAGTCAGACGGGTACAACGCCGCTCAAGGTCATCATCGCTGATTGGTCCGAAGATCAGTAACCGCTGTAAACGCGAACAAACAGTATATTCATCGAACGAGGGGGCATATCGAAGCTGAATCCGATTCATCCGCTGATTGTAGCCACAATCAGCGGCCGTTGGAAGGGGAAAACATTCCTCGCCTGACAGCTTGAGCCTTCCTTCCAGGCATGATAGAGTACGGGACATGTCACTTCCTGCCCGGCTCCATTTCTCCCTGCTCATCGTCCGCCATGCCCTGGTTCCCGTCGGTTCTCTTGCCGGCAGGCAACTGCCATCCCATGGCCGGGGGGAGGACCCGTGCCTGGTCCCTCGGCAGGTGACTGCGACCGAACTGGCATGGCTGTTTGCAAACCTCCAGAGCGCCCTCGACGACGCCGGTAATCTTTCCCTGTTTTTCCCCGGTGCACTCCCGCTGACTGCGCCGTTTCTCCTCTTCCGCCTGAAGCGGCTGGGGTTCTCTGCCTGTCGTGTCACTGCCGACGGGGAGGGACTCCTGCTGACCGCCTCACGTTAGGCCTGCACATATACACACAAACGACAGGGGCGGCTGGGAAATTCCCGACCGCCCCTGAATGTTCTTCCGGCCAATCCATGGACAGCACTTACTTGACGACTGGTTTGTCCCCGCCGGCGGGGGATTTGAATACCTTCTGTCCCCTGAAATGACCCATTACCTGCCGCTCCTGCTCGGTAAGGACAACCCCCTTCTGCTCCATCCGGCGCAGGATCCTGTCCATATTCCGTTTCTCGGCGGCAGCCGCATCGATCCGCTGCCGGTTATGACAGACGAGACACTTCTCCTCGATAACCTTCAACTCCTGCTGGTGCAGCTTGACTCCCCGCACGTCCTCTTCGGCAACGACCGTTCCGGCAAAGACCGCAAGCAGCAGTACCGCGGGACCTATGGCACGACCGATGCGCTCCATTATTCCCTCACATAGGTGTCCTGATCAGACTTGTCCACCATCTTCATCACGTGCATGTATTCGTCTTCGATCATGTCATAGTGGTTCTGGGTCTCCCTGATCACCTGCTCGAACACCTTGCGGACCAGAGGGTCAATAATGTCCTTTACCAGGTGGGTATACTGATCGATGCACGCCTTCTCTTCCTTGAGGGCAATTTCCAGAGCCTTCTGCTCGTGCACATTCTCGTCGATCGCTTTCTCAAGCGCCAGGTACGTGGCCGACTTCTTATCGGGTGGGGACTCCAGGTAGCTCTTCAGGTCTCCGAACTCGCTCCCCCGGTAATGGTCGAAGAAAGCTTTAAGATGGCCGACCTCTTCGTTGGCCAGAAGGTCGAAGACCTTCTTCGCCCGCTCATTCCGGGTGGCAGCCCCTGCCCGGCGGTAAAAGTCCATGCTGTCCTTCTCCCCCTGGATGGCAAGCTTCAGCGCTTCCTGCATAGTGTATTCTTTTCCCATGATCCGTTCCTCCCCGCTTAATTAATTACAATTCGATTTTGTACAAAGTATAGCGGTAAATAAAACAGGGTCAACGGCGGTATTATTTATTTTTGACCTCCTCCAGAAGGTCGTTGACTGCCACTCCGGCCATGGTAAGGCCGAAGATGGAGGGAATAAAGGAGATGCTCCCGAGGATGACCCTCCGGTGCTCGCAGGAAAATTGCTGATCGCCCTTGTTGGGACAGATGCACTCCCCCTTGCAGCCGGCATCCTGAACCGCCGGCGGCCGGAACTCCTCGAGTGAATAGACCACCTTCACCCCCCGCTCGACCCCTTCCTTGCGCAGAAGTTTCCGCACCGACCGGGCCATCCGGCATTTGGTCGTTTCGGCGATATCTCCCACCCGCACCAGCTCAGGATCAAGCTTCATGGCCGCCCCCATGCTGGAGACGATTGATATCTCACGCCTTCGGCAACTCGTGATAAGGTGTATCTTGCTGGTGAAGTGATCAATGGCATCGAGGACGTAGTCGTAGTGGTCGGCCAGGAGAAAGTCACTGTTCTCCGCACTGTAGAACTCCCGGTGGGGGATAATCTCGGCAGCCGGATTGATGCGCCGCAACCGTTCCGCCATGACCTGAACCTTGGGCTGCCCGACGGTGCCATCCATGGCATGCAACTGACGATTCACGTTGGTAAGGCAGATGTCGTCGAAATCGACGAGAACGAGACGGCCGATCCCGGCCCGACAGAGGGCCTCGGCGGCATAACTCCCCACCCCCCCCAGGCCGAAGAGGGCAACGGTCGAACTCTTCAGTTTTTCCAGCCCGTCCGGGCCGATCAGTATTTCCGTACGGGAAAAGCGGTGCAGATTGGACATGGTCGAAACCTTTTGCCGGGGCGCTGCTGCAGCGCCCTTACGTTGAAATATATAATGATCGCCGTACTATTGCAGCTTAAACACCCTCTCCGCATTGGCAGTGGTCACTGCCGCCACCTCTTCAAGGGTTGCCCCCTTGATCTCCGCCACCTTTTTCGCGGTTTCCAGGAGAAAGGCCGGTTCATTGGATCGACCTCGGTACGGTTCTGGTGTCATGTCCGGGGCATCGGTCTCAAGAACGAGATGGGCGAGGGGAACCCGGCGCACCACTTCCAGAGGCCGGACGGCATTGGTATAGGTGACCGTCCCAGCAATGGAGATGAGGAAACCCATAGTGACACAGTCCCTGGCGATCTCCCCACTGCCGGAAAATGCATGCATCACCCCGCCGACCTGTTCCGCCCCCTCTTCCTGAAGAATGCGAAGCAGGTCCTGGAACGCCCGACGGCAATGAATCAGCACCGGCAGCCCCTTGCTCACTGCCAGCCGGAGTTGCCTACGCAAAGCTGCCTGCTGGACCTCCCTGGGCACATGTTCAACAACGTAGTCGAGGCCGATCTCGCCGATGGCCACCGCTTCTCCACACAACGCCGCCAGCCGGAGCAACGCATCGTCACTGCATCGGTCAGCATGCATGGGGTGGATGCCGGGTGCCGCATGGATGCGGTTATTTCCAGCGGCAAGCGCCATGACATCACCCCACCCCTCCGGTCCCACACCCGGCACGATAAAACGCTTCACCCCCGCCTTTGCAGCGGCGGCAAGGGCATCCGGGAGCCGGTCACGGAGGGAGGGGTCGTCGAGATGGCAGTGGGTATCGATAAACATGACAGAAAATGTATCACTTCACGGTGAAAAAATGAAAGGGGTTTCTCCAGTGGTTACACTGGACAGTTTTCTGTTGCGCTTTCGCCCCCTCCGTGTCATTATTCCCCTTACGGCGAAGACCTCCTCTTCGCCGTTCTTGTGTTTTGCGCAGCATATTCGCCGTGGGGGGGGTGAACGTCCCATGGAGCGAATGTTCCCGAGACCCAGCCGATGTAGGCGAAATTGAGCAGAGTCGGCCGAACGTCCTGCGCGAAATGAGCCGTACAGCGGCAGTCGAGGGGACATTGAGCGGAGTGGGGTGCTCACCCCTCACTGAAGCACGTAAACAAAAACATTGGAGCACGGCAGTGATCAAACACAACCAGCAGGAAATCGACCGGCGCCGCACCTTTGCCATCATCAGCCACCCGGACGCAGGGAAGACTACCATAACCGAAAAGCTCCTCCTGTTCGGCGGCGCCATCCAACAGGCCGGCGAAGTCCGGGCCCGCAAGGCGGCCCGTCACGCGACGTCGGACTGGATGGAGATGGAAAAGCAGCGCGGCATCTCCGTCACCTCGTCGGTCATGAAGTTCACCTACCGGGACTACGAGATCAACCTCCTGGACACCCCCGGCCATAACGACTTCTCCGAAGACACCTACCGCACTCTCACCGCCGTCGACTCTGTCCTCATGGTCATCGACTCGGTAAAAGGGGTGGAAAGCCAGACCAGGAAACTGCTTGAGGTCTGCCGGCTCCGCCACACCCCGATCATGACCTTCATCAACAAGCTCGACCGGGAAGGGCGGGAACCCCTTGACCTCCTGGACGACATCGAGAGCTCCCTCAACATACAGTGCGCCCCCATGACCTGGCCTGTGGGTATGGGGAAAAGGTTTCGCGGCACCTATCACCTCTACAGCAAGGAACTGACCTTCTTCGATCCGGCAGCGGACCGCGGAACCGGCCAGGTTGAGACGGTGAAGGGACTTGACGACCCCCGCCTCGACGAACTCCTGGGCTCCCAGGTAGAGGAACTCCGCAACGACGTCGAGCTCCTGGAGGGAGCGGCCCACCCCTTCGAACAAGAGGCGTACCTGGCAGGACGGCAAACCCCCGTTTTCTTCGGCAGCGCCATCAACACCTTCGGCATCCAGCAGCTCCTCGACACCTTCATCGAACACGCCCCGTCCCCGCTCCCCCGTGAGACCGAGAGCCGGATCGTATCCCCCTACGAGGAGCTGTTCTCAGGGTTCACCTTCAAAATCCAGGCTAACATGGACCCGGCCCACCGGGACAGGATCGCCTTCTTCCGAATCTGCTCAGGAAAATTCACCCGCGGCATGAAGGTCCGGCACAACCGTCTCGGCCGGGAGGTGCAGATTGCCAACGCCACCATCTTCATGGCCCAGGACCGGACAAACGTGGACGAAGCCTACCCCGGCGACATCATCGGCATCCACAACCACGGCACCATCAAGATCGGCGATACCTTTACCCAGGGTGAAGAGCTTAAATACACCGGCATCCCCAACTTCGCCCCGGAACACTTCCGCAAGGTGCGGCTTCTTGACCCGATGAAGTCAAAGGCACTGGAAAAAGGGCTTGTACAGCTGGCCGAGGAGGGGACCACCCAGGTTTTCCGCCCCCTCATGGGAAGCGACTGGATCGTGGGAGCCGTCGGGCTCCTCCAGTTCGACGTGGTCATGCACCGTCTGGAGCATGAATACAACGTCAAGGCGACCTACGAACCGGTCAGTTACGTCACCGCCCGCTGGGTCACCGGCGAGAAGAAGAAGCTTGAGGAGTTCGAAAAGAAAGAAGCTATGCACCTCTATTGGGATGGGGAAGGGAATCTTGCCTACCTGGCGGGGAGCCAGTGGCGCCTGGACAACACCATGGACAACTGGAAGGAGCTGCAGTTCCACTCGACAAGAGAACGCAGCTAAACGGCTTCGGCAAAAGTCCATCTGCGGCGTTACACAAGCTCTTCGTCCCTGCGGCGTACCTGATGTACGCCTCACTCCTCAGACCTTGCGCGCCTTGCATCTGGAGCTTTTTCCTGTGCCGTAAGAAACCAAAGCCCTCCATCCCCGGAGGGCTTTTCTTGTATCCCGTTACACTCCCTGCAACAGCCACCACCAGACCGGCAGTGTCAGGAAGGAGAGGGGTATGCCGATCCCGAGCATGAGGGTGACGAGGGGAGGGTTGAGATCGTGGTCCACGGCAATGATCCCTGCGGTAATCATGGGGGCCATGGCCGCCTCGAAGAGGGTTACCTGCATCACCTTGCCGCTCCCCCCCAGAAGGCCGACGAACAGGAGGGTAAGGAGCGCCGGTCCGAGGACGAGCTTGTAGAGGAGGCCGAAAGAGAGGGGTTTGATCTCCCCCCGGATATGGCTCAGGCGGAGCTGGAAACCGACGGATGCAAGGGCGAGAGGGGTCAGGGTATCCCCCAGTTTCTGCAGGATGGTAGGAAGCCAGTCGGGAAAGGGGACGGGGATGAGGAGAAAGGCGAGCACAAGGGCCTGGAACGGAGGGAAGAGGAGGACCTTCCGCACCATCAGGCGGGGTGACAGGTCACCGGAGGAGTAAACCGTCGCCACCACAATACCGAGAGTGGACAGGACGAGAAACGATCCCAGCTGGTCGGCAATGAGCCCTATCCCCAGGAACTCCTTGCCGTAATAGGCCTCGATCATGGGAAGCCCGACGAAGGAGGTGTTCCCTAACCCCCCCACGAGCATGAGGGCACCGGTGGTGCCCCGAGAAAGCCCCGCCAGACGCCCCACGGCACGGAAGAAGAGAACTCCCGCGCCGAACAGACACCAGGCCATGACGGCGGTAAAGAGGAGGGAGCTGTCCAGATGGAGCCGGTGAATATGGAGGAGTGCCAAGGCGGGGAGGGAGATGTGGATGATGAATCCGTTCAGGACCGCGGGGGTGCTCGCCGGGAAGCGGCCGGTCTTCTGAAGAAAGATACCGGCACCGAAACAGACGACGAGCAGAATGACATTTACCATTACAGTGACGTTCCCTTGTTCTCCCGTTCGATCTTGTCAATCACGCAGTAAATCCCCCCGCTTTTCAGCCCCGGCTTGAAACAGCCGTTGCAGGAGATACAGCGGGCGCGGGCTTCGTCCCCACCCTGCCAGCGACGGGAAAGGTCCGGCTCGCGGATGAAGGGACGAGCCATGGAGACGTAGTCCGCCTCTTCACGGCGAATTATCCCGTCGACGACCCCGAAAGAGCGGAGCCCCCCCACCACCATAACGGGACAGGAAACTGTCTGCTTAATGCGATAGGCACAGGAGAGGTTGTAGGCCTCCTGCTCGCGGGTCTCAATCCCCTGCCGGACCGGGATTTCACTGCCGGAGGCGGGCGTGCCGCCACTCACTTCAATGGCGTCGACCCCTTCCTCATCCAGTAAACGGGCCGCCACCAGTGCGTCGTCCGGCGTGAGTCCGCCCGCGAGGTTGTCGGTGCCGTTAAGCTTCACGAACACCGGAAACTCATTCCCCACTACTCTCCTGACCCGCCGGTAGACCTCCAAGAGAAAGCGGCACCGGTTTTCAATGCTGCCGCCATAGCCATCCGTACGCCGGTTGGTGAGCGGGGAAAGAAACTGGTTGATGAGGTAGCCGTGGGCGGCATGGAGCTGGACTGCGTCAAATCCGTACTCCCTGGCCCGGCACGCGCCTTCTCCGAAAAGGGACACCAGCTCCCCAATGTCGCCGGAGGAGAGTTCGGTCGGCTCCTCCGGATACTGGTCCACTTTGACTGCCGACGGGGCCACCGGTTGGGTCCCGATGGCTTTAAAGCTCGTTTGTCCCCCCACATGGACCAGCTGGAGGCAGATCTTCCCCCCCTCCCGGTGGACCGCATCGGTCAAGGCGAGCATGTCGGCGGCAAAGCTGTCGGCATGGATGCCAAGCTGGCCGGGGAGCTGTTTGCCGTCGGGGCGGATGAAGGCGTAACCGGTGATAATGAGGCCGACCCCTCCCCGCGCCAAGGTACGGTAATAGGCGGCAAGCTTTGCCGTCGGACGCCCGTCATCCTCGCACATCCCCTCCCAGGTGGCAGAACGTACCAGACGGTTCTGCAACAACATGCCGTTGATCCTGGTTTCATCAAACAGTTTTCTCATACAGATACCCTCTCCCCAACAATCCGTCCGCTCAAGGCCTCAGGTTTCAGATGCAGAACCCCTCTCCCAGCTTGTGCACCTTGATCAGGTTGGTCGACCCCCGCAGTTCGATCGGCACTCCCATGGTGATGACCACCACATCCCCCTTCTTGAAGCCGGCAGCCAGCAGTGTTTCCTCAACCGCCGCAATCTGCTGATCCGTTCCCGACATGCTCCCCACATGGAAGGTCTGAACCCCCCAGTAAAGGGCCAAACGCCGCTCGATCTCCAGGAACGGGGTAAAGGCAAAGATCGGCAACTGGGGACGGAATTTGGAAATAAGGGCAGCCGTACTGCCCGACTGTGTGAAGACCACGAGCGCACGAGCCTTAAGGGTTGCAGCCGCATGGCAGGCAGCTTCCGCCACCGCTTCGGCTGTGCTGTACCGGCGCACACCAGCCTGGGCAGGGGGGAGCAGCAGACCGGCACTCTCCACATCACGGGCCACCTTGGCCATGGTCCGGACCGCAGCCACCGGGAACTGACCCGATGCAGTCTCGCCGGAGAGCATGACCGCATCGGTACCGTCCAGGATGGCATTGGCCACATCCGAGGTCTCGGCGCGGGTCGGCCGCGGATGGCTGATCATCGATTCCAGCATCTGGGTGGCGGTGATGACCGGCTTGCCGGCAGCATTGCAGGCCTGAATGATCTTCTTTTGAATGAGGGGGACACGCTCCGCCTCGATCTCCACCCCCAGGTCGCCGCGGGCCACCATAACCCCATCAACCACCTTCAGGATCGCCTTGAAGTTGCGGAGCGCCTCGGGCTTCTCGATCTTGGCGATGACCGGGATGGTCAGGCCACGGTCGGCAATGATCTGTTTCAACTCCTCCACATCGGAACTCTTCCTGACGAAGGAGAGGGCGAGGTAGTCAACATCGTGTTCCAGGCAGAATTCCAGGTCGATCCGGTCCTTGGGGGTAAGGGATGGGCTGGAAACGTTGACACCGGGAAGATTGATCCCCTTCAGGTCCTTCAGGGTTCCCCCCTCCACCACTATGCAGTGGACCGTGTTACCGGTCACCGACTGCACCTTGAGCTCTATGAGCCCGTCATCCATGAGAATGCGCGACCCCGGTTTCACGTCGTGGGGAAGGGGCTTGTAGATGGTGGAAATGAGTCCGGGGCGCCCCATTACCTCATCGGTGGTTATGTCGAGGCGATCCCCCTTGATCAGCTGGATGGCCCCATTCTCCATCCGGCCGGTCCTGATCTTCGGCCCCTGGAGGTCGGCCAGAATCGCCACCGCCTTGCCGAGCCGCCGGGAAATGCTCCTGACAGTGGCAATGATCTCCGCCTTGTCCTTGTTGGCACCGTGGGAAAAATTGAGGCGAAACACGTCAACGCCCGACACGATGAGCTGCTCGATCATGGCGGGTGCAGCGCTGGAGGGACCGAGTGTCGCAATAATCTTGGTTCTGCGTCTGTTTTTTAGCATTAAATGACAACCGTCCTGAAGTGGAATTATCTTACGCGAAGACGTTGGGCTCTAGAGTCAGTGGTGGAACTTCCCCTTCCGACCCGTGTGAGCAGGAGTGGGGGATTTGTGACATTCAAAGCAGGCCAGTTCCTCCACCTTTCGCAGTTCGAGGGCTGAGGCGGGACGCGGAGAGGGGGGCAAGGTATGTTGGGCAGTCTGAAAATATTCCCCTCCCCTCTCGTCCGATAGCATCGGTGCCGTGTAGGCGACCTTCCAGTTGGCGCTGATGGGAACCGTATGACACTGGTCACACCCACCCGGAGGAGGGATGGTTTTCCATGCAGTGAACATGGAACAGCCTGAAACGAGGGCAACGGCCCCGAGGAGAAGAAGGAGAACAAGAGTTTTCATAGCGGGTACTCCTTGGCGGAAAATGATGCAGAAAGACTTCTATTGAACATCTGTGGAGGTATCATACCACAACGGCGGCGCAAGACAACAGCTTAAGGGGGCCCGTACCGTACAACCTGTCTCGAGTCAGTCCTTCTGGCTCACCAGAAGTTCGGCACGAGGCGACTGGCATCCTGAAAGGGGCCAAGAGGGTTCTTGGTATCCCGTACCTCTTCGATCATCGGCTCACCGCTCCAGAGTTTTTCGACCACGATGTCGTCGACAACAACAAACAGCACCCTGAATCTCCATCCCGATTCTTTCGTCTTTCTTCTGAAATTCAGGATATCGAGAAAAACATTCCCGTATCGCTTGCTCTTGATGTCCTTCGGCTCAAGCACGTATCCCCGGCAGCCGTTTTTTGCCTTCAGGCACTTCTGGAAACCTTCGTCCAGCTCTCCCCTCTCGATGGTCTGGGTGGTCTGGGCGATATCAACGTAGTTGAGGATGCGCACATTCGGAGTTGAATAGATGTTGAACCCGATGTTCCGGAGTTGAGCCACGTTGGTACTGTTCAGGACGACCCGGTCGTAAGCGGCCTTGGCGTCGTCGAAACTCTTCCAGGGGGAACGGGTCTCCTCCTTTCCGGAAGGGAGGAGACCCGCGCAGCCGGAAACGATGCCGATAACAAAAAGTACGACAATAAGAGCGGGAGCCTTCGTGATCATTCTCCGCATCCTTTTCTTAACTCTCTCCATGGGATCAGCTACACACAAATTCTAAATCCTTTGGGGTTCAAGTCAAACCTTGCCGTCGCCAGGGGGCTGCATAGGTGAATTGCATGAAAACCGCCACTTCATCTGTAACGAGAAGAGGTCACTTCCCTTATGGAAAGTGACCTCAATTCGCTACAATTTGCCGCATGGCATTTTCAGGTTCCGGTGGCTACAGATTCACCGGAGCAGCTTGGACCGCTGACATGGAATTCGTCACAGAGCGCATCGACAAAAGATTCCACCAGGGGCGACAGATGTTCCCGGGAAAGAACCATGGTGCGTGGCCGAAAGTGATGAAACCCCACAACCTTGTGGGCCACCAGCTGCCCGGCGTGCAACTCCCTCTGCACAAACTCCTTTGATACGAAACTGATCCCGTTCCCCGCCCTCACCTCACCAATGACAAACAGAAGATCATCGAAGTAGACAACGCCGGCAAAGTCGTTGATGGTTCGCCCGAGAGCCAGCAGGTTCTTATCGATGAAACGCTTGGCACAGCCGGTCTGGTTTTTCAGATAGAGCCGCTCTTCAAACAGTCGCCCGATCTCCACTTCGGCCTGGTCTATTCCCCGGGAGGGATTGCTGACAAAGACCATTTCGTCATCAGGAAGATGACGGCAGACGTAATTTTTCAGCTCAAGTTCGTCGCAGTGCTCGATGAGGGCAAGATCGAACTTTCCGCTGTCGATGCCGGCAAGCGCCTCCTCCGGCATGGTGAAGGCACAGCTGAGATCGATGGTTTTTGCATGACTGGTAACGAAGGAGCTAAGGAATCCGGAAAGGCGGTGCATGCCGAGGCATGGAGTGCAACAGCATGAAATCTTTTGCTTGCTCTGGGGAGGAGTAAGATTGGCGAAAATGTCCCGCTCGATTTCGAGAATCTTGTGTGCCCTGTCGATCAGCATGTAGCCTGCACTTGTCGGTTTCAGGGCCGTACCGGAGCGTTCGAAGAGAGGACTCCCCACATACTCTTCCAACTGCTTGATTCGCCGAGACACCGCCGACTGGGTGACAAACAGCACGACGGCGGCCTTGGTGATACTGCCGGTCGCCGCGACCTTCACAAAGGTCTTCAAGAGTACAAGGTCCATGGGAGTACCCTCTGTGGATTCGGACATGCGGTTTACGCAAGGGGGGTATGAGTATTACTCACTAATACTTAGACCAAATCTATCGTATAATGTCAATAATTAAATTATGCTTAATATTACTTAATTAGCGACAAAACAGGGCCTTGCGTATGCAGGGTTAGTCTCCCGAGCCCGGGACACCCCGGCCGGAATTCACTTCAATAGGAGGTACTATGACACAGCAGGTGTGGAGAAAAGGGCGGATCATTTTGGCGGGCCTGTTCGGCGTCGCCATGCTCACGCTCATCGGGCTGTCTGGCTGCGGCACGAACGGATACGACAGTCCCTCGTCTGAGGTCGTAACGACAAAAACCGCAACCGCCCTGATTCAGGCAGCCGATCTGAAACAGTGGGCAGATGCCGGACTGGTGAACAAAGCGGGAGGGTATGACCGGGTAGTCATTCTCGATATGTCCACCACCAATGCAACTAACGGTTCAAACGCTTACGACACCGTCGGTCATATCCCTGGCGCGCAGTCGATCTCAGCCGGCCCCGCTACTTTCTATGAAACGCGTGCCGAAGGGCCACTGGCTGCCACGGGCCAGATGGTCTGTAGCGGTGCCACGATTGATGCCCTGATACAGAAAGCTGGTATTGACGCAAACACGACAGTAGTGCTGACAACCAACAGCACATCTGCCCTCGATATGACCAGAGCATATGCAACATTCCGCTACTGGGGATTCCCCAAAAACCGCATCAAGGTTCTGCAAGGTGGCAATGCTGGGTGGACTGCAGCAGGGTACGCTCTGACAACCAATGCACCAACCATTCAGAAGTCAACCTATGGTGTTGCCCAGAATGGAACAACCAACATAAATACTGACATGCGTGTATCGCTCAGCGAGATGATTGCATATGTCAAAGGTATAGTGGCCGGCAATGTTGATAACGTATATATTCTTGATACAGTTCGTCCTGCAAACCCTGGTGTTTTTTCAACACAGGACCTTATTGCTCCAGCATCTCCAAAAGTGTATACCCCTTTCGATGGTTATGTTAAAGGCTCTTACGGTTTCCCTCTCTCCAGTGTCATAACCGGTGTAACATTCAAAACTGCTGACGAGATAAAAGCTGCCATCAGTGCAGCCTTTAGCTCAACCAGTACCATTGGCGATGCCAACCGTGATTCAGCAAAAACCTTCATTACTATGTGTCGGGCTGGAAATAACGCTTCTCAAGCATATTTTGTCCTAGACGGTATCGCATATTACAATTCTAACGTGGATATCAAATGGTACGACGGCTCGCTAGGCCAGTGGAACCTGATGGCCTCGTCCGACCACCTCGCCCTCAACGGCAGCAATGCCGGCGGTAAGCTGCACGTCGGATCCGTCTGGGATACCACCTCACTGATGGACAGTCTGACGTGGAACATTGACCGTGGTCTGGCAATAGTCGACTATAGTGCTCGTGTTTATGGCGTAGAGCCGAGTTTCGCCGAAGGGAACCAGATCGAAACAGCAGATAAAGCATATCGCAGCGCGGTTAGCAGTACGACTGGCGGCGGGGCCTCTAGTGGCGGTGGTGGCTGCTGATCGCGTCAAGGCTTGACACCCCCTGCCCTGGCAGGGGGTAAACCCGACAAAAAGGAGTTCATGCATGATAAAGATGACCAAGGCAGGAAGAATATCAACAATTGCAGCCAGTCTGCTTCTAGTTGCCGGCACAGCCTTCGCCGGGCCGAAGATCACCTTTGGCCCGAACGACGAAGGTGCCCTGCAGATCGACTACAAGGGACAGTTCCAGATGACGGTCCGGGACACCGGATCAGGAGACAACAACGACGATACCACCACCAATTTCAACTTCCGCCGCAACCGGCTTGCCTTCATGGGCAAATACGGTGAGATGCTGAGTCTTTATGTCCAGACGGAGTTCACCGAGGACCAGAACATCTCCACCCTCGGCGTCGCCAGCACCAACCAGGGAACGGAATTCCAGCTCCTCGACGCGGTCATGCGCTTCAAGCTCCATGACAGTTTCCACGTGAACGCCGGCAAGTTCAAGTATAACCTCTCTCGCGAAAACCTGGAGGCATGCGAGATGCCCCTGACCCTCGACCGGTCACTATTCGTTCGTACCGCCTATACCAGCACCCGCGACACCGGGGTAGCGGTGTGGGGAAATCTGTTCAACGACATCTTCCAGTACCGCATCGATGCCATGGAAGGGCGCAAGGCCGTTTCCGGCGACACCGCTCCCAGTTCCAATTTCCGCTACTCCTTCCGCGGCCACGTTACACTCCTCGACCCCGAGAACGACTATGGCTACAAGGGAACCTACCTGGGGAAAAAGAAAGTCCTGACTATCGGCGGCGCCTATCAGTTCGAGCCGGAAGTCGCCTATGGCAATACAGCAACCAGAACCGACAAGAAGGATTACCAGGCCTGGACGGTTGACGGCTTCTTCGAGTATCCCCTTGAAGGAATCGGTACCGTTACCGCTTCTGCTGCCTATGAAGATGTTGACCTGGATGATGCCTACAAAAGCACCAGTCCCGATGCGGGAACCATCGGCATCAACGGGCAGAAAAACGGCTGGTATGCCAAGGCAGGCTACATGCTCCCCAACCTGCCGCTGCAATTCTTCGGCCGTTACGAGAAGTGGCGGTTCGCCAGCCTCAATAACATCTTTGACCAGAAAGTTGACTGGTACGGCGGCGGCGCCAATTACTACTTCCGCGGTCAGAACCTTAAACTTACCGCAGAGCTTTCCCGCACCGACTTCAATACCGAGGGAACCGTTGGTGGACTTCAGAGCAAAGACTTCACGACCTTCATCACCCAGTTGCAGCTGATATTCTGATACATCAAAGCGGAGACGGCGGTCAGGAAGTCAAACCATTCCTGGCCGTCGTTTCCGGCACAACAACATGCCCCGCGCCGCAGCATTGCACAAGGGCATGAAAGGGATCCCGATGAAAACCAGCAGCGCTCTCTTACTCATGACTGCCTGCTTTACCCTGTCAGGAGGCAACGCTTTCGCTGACAACATAACCATAAAATACCGCTCCGGCAACGTCCAGACCATCCGTCTCGACGAACCAAGCAGCAGTATTGCCAGCATCAGCTATCAGGAAAACAATGCTTCGGCAGCCGAGCCATCGCCATCCCACCCCGCAGAGCCTGGCACCGCGGGAACTGACGGTGAAGCAGCAAAGACACCTCAGAAAAAAACCGGCACATCCAAGGGAAACGGTAAACCCGAAGTCCGCATCGAATGGGCACCGCCGGTAGAATGACCGAGAAACCCATGGGTTTCTCAACCATGGTAACACCACTAACAAAAGGAGAATCTGCAATGAAACGATTAATCACGAAACTTGCCGTTCTGTTCGCCATGGCCGCCTTCGCCACAGCAGCCTTTGCTGCCGAAGCAGTTAAGGGAAAAGTGACCGCTGTCGATGGTGAAAAAGTGACGGTAACGACGGAAAGGGACCTCCCCGCCTGGGTCAAAAAGGGCGTCAACGTCGAGGCACTGGGGGGCGCACCCACAGTAGTCGAGGTTAAGGGTAATGAAGTCGTGCTGAAATTCGGCAAGGCCAAAGCTGCCAAGATCAAGACCGACAGCACCGTTACCATCAGCGAGGCTGCGGGTGACGAACTTCAGGGATGCTGAAAGGCTTAGCACCCTGCTTCTGATTTATGAATGGGAGGAACACGATGAAACAACGCATTACCGGCGCACTGGCCCTTCTTGCAGCCACTGCCCTGTTTGCCGGCACGGCCTTTGCCGACGGCAAGGTGGGGATAGGCAGGCAGGAAACCATTGCCGCCAAATCGGGCAAGGCGAAGACACTTGCCGAACTGGCAAAGATGTACGACTCCAGTTCCTGCATCGAATGCCACCAGGATAAGCACGACGAAGCGCAGAAATCCATACACTCACGCTCCGTCTACGGGACGGGACGGACGGCAATGACCATAATGTCCGCCATCGAAAATGGTCTCATGGAAGAACCGTATTCCGGTGTGAAAAGCCCGAAGGACGTCAAGGTAGAGCATCTTATGGGGTGCGCCAAATGTCACCTGCCCCAGCTTGCCGATGCGGAAGATTCGGTGGCACAGGAGCTTGTCACCACGCTTTACGACTGGAAAGCCGCCCTGAAGAAGAAGGATAAGATCGCAGCAAAGCAGGCGGAGGAAAAACTCAAGAGTGTCAACATCAGCTGCCTTATCTGTCACAACCGGAATGCCATAACCCACAAGTGGCAGGACGGCTATGCGAAGGCGGGGGTTGTCTACGGCTCAAAGGACGGGGACCATCCTTCGGACAAGTTTCCCAAAATGGCAGCGAGCCCCATCATGGGCGAAGCGATCCAGTGCGGTCAATGCCACGGCATGGGACCGAACCTGGAACTGGATGAACCGACCCAGTGCTGCACTTCCTACGGCAGCTATCTCTGGTCCTACAAATCCGAGATTGGCCAGAAGAACTGCCAGGATTGCCACATGAAGGAGAGCAAGCTCGGCCACAACATCCAGTCTTACCGTGACCCGACGATGAGCAAGACAGCAGTGGATTTCAAAACCGAGGCGTTTGGTTATTACTGGCGTGATGGAGCACAGATCAAGCCCAAAGCGGTAGTAAAGGTGGAAATGATCAACCGTGCCGGCCACTCCATACCCGATGGCTGACCGACCCCCAACCGACTGGTTCTGTCGGTAATTGCAAAAACCAAAGATGGCAAAGAAGTGTTCAACCAGGAGAAGATTTACATGCCGGTTCCGCAACAGCTTGCCCGTGGCGACCGGATGGGGCGCGGCCCCTACGAAAAGAGCGGCATCATAGAAGACATGGGACTTCCTCCCGGCAAGACGGTCCATGAGCGCTTCGACATCTTCTACCCTCTGGAAGAAGTCGAGGAAAACGGCAAAACTATTACCAGACCGCAGACATACGACCTGGACATCGAGGTCAAACTCACCTACCTGCCGTTCGGGACCCCCAACAGCGATCCCTTTGTCTGGGACGAGTTTACGAAAACAGTCAGCATCAGCAAGAGCGGCAAATAGCTATCATTTTAGAAAACCAAAAGACTCCTTCTTGTTATGACCGGCGGAAACCACCGCCGGTCTTTTTTTCGAAACAGACGGCGAGCAACTGGATATTTCATCATGGTTGAATTATAGTAAGCCATTTCGGAAAGCATCTATCGATAAACCATGACCATCATACCCAACAATGCAGTGCGCCTTTTCATACTTCTTCTCCTCCTCTCCGGATGCGACCGGGGGAGGTCAACCTGCGAATCGTGTCACCGGGGGATCGAAAAGACCTCAGAAAGCCATGCATCCTGCATATCCTGCCACGGTGGTAATGACCGGACAAAAGACAAGGATACATCCCATCGCGGCATGTACGGCCGGAAGAACCCCGCGGCTCCCGAAACGTGGGAAAAGTCATGCGGAGCCTGTCACCGCTATCAGCTCGAACGGGTGCAGTCGAACCTGATGCACACGAATACGGGGATGATAAAAAATATCCAGCTCACATGGGAAGGAAACGACCCGCGGCTCTTCGCCACCATGCAGACCAAAACGTTCGACGCTGCCGGCGAGCCCTTGCAGCTGGCCGGAGTTGTGGGACTGAACAATCTGTCGGGAGAGCTGTACCGCAAGTTCTGCTCCCAGTGCCATGTGGGGAACGAAACAGGAGATGTTTTCGCCGCGAGCCATGCCGCGGGCTGCGCAGCCTGTCACTTCCCCTACAATGACCGGGGGACTTACGAAGGGAACGATCGGACGATGCGGGGGAAACGACCTGCTGCGGCAAGCCACGCCCTTGCCCCTCTGCCCGGCAATGACGTCTGTTTCCGCTGCCACAACCGGAGCGGAAGGATTGCCCTCTCCTACCAGGGGCTTTACGACGGCAACAACAGCCTCGTCCCCACCAGCGGGGGAAAGCCGGGCCCCGTCATGATCAGCGGAGGGCGCAATGTGGTGCAGATCGCACCCGACGTCCATCACGTTGCCGGGATGGAGTGCATCGATTGCCACACGTCCCGTGATATCATGGGAGACGGGTACGCTTACGAAAACATGTACCTGCAGACCGAGATCGCCTGCGAGGACTGCCACGGCAGTGCAAAATCCCCCCCAGGCTACGCCGTCATCACGAGGGAAAACGAAGAACCGGTCAGGGAGTCGAAACGGTACAAAATGCAGATGCGGCCGGGAATGCAAATGATCCTGACCGCCAAGGGGCGTCCCTACTCCAACGTTTTTGTCGCCGACGGCAATGTCCTGCTCCTCGGCAAGAAGAGCGGCAGGATATTCCGGAGCAAGGTGATCACCGGTACTCCTGAACATACGATTGTCGGCCACAGACGACTGGAATGCCATGCCTGCCATTCGCGCACGGTCGTCCAGTGCTACGGATGCCATACCCGCTACGACAAGACTCTGGACGGTATGGATTTCATCAAGAAAAGGGAGACACCTGGGCGCTTCAGTGAAACCGAGGACTACCGGATGCTCTACCCCTTCCCCCTCGCACTGAACCAGCGCGGCAAAATATCCCCCGTCACGCCGGGTTGCCAGACCTTCGTTACCGTCGTCGAGCCGGACGGCACCTTATCGCGGAACGAATACGTTGCCCGGTACAAGGGGAAGCCCCAGCTCCGCTTCGCCCCCTTTTACTCCCATAATACCGGCAAAAAGGCGGTTGACTGCTCGGAGTGCCACGGCAACCCGGCGTTTCTTGGCTTCGGCCAGCATGTGGTCGAGGGGGGAACCATCAGGGGAACCCTTATCTGCGAAAAATCGGCAGACAAACCGCTCGACGGGTTCCTCACCATGCGGGAAGGAAAGGTAAAAGCCTTCTCCGCTATCACCCGTGAAAACTCCCGTCCTCTCAACGGCAACGAGGTAAAACGGGCACTGGCGCTCAACGAGTGCCTGATCTGCCATGAAAAGGCTGTGGACCCCATCTACCGGAAAAGGATCGATTACCGTGCGCTTGATGATGCTCTTCATCGCCGTCTTCTTGACGGCAGCCGGTCCCGCTGACGCCAGGGGGGCTGAAAACTGCACGGTCTGTCACCGGGTCACCCTCGCAGGGAAGCACGGAAAGCTCCCCTGCCTCTCCTGCCATGGAAAAGAGGTGCGTCCGTCCCCGAACCCCGCATCGTTTGTCGATAACGCCGCAGGGTGTACCGGCTGCCACCGGGGATACGGGGGAATGGCGGGTCACGTCATGGCCACCCTGAGTGGGGAACGGGGCTTCGTACAACGGACCTACGGTCGGCATGACCCGGCGTTTTTCACGAACAACTGCGGCGAATGTCACGTCAGGAGCTGCCTCGACTGCCACGGCAGCGACGGTCACCGGATCGTGCGTCCCGACCTCAATGCCTGCCTCTCCTGCCACAAGGGATACTTCACCGGCGCCGAGTATTCAGGCAGGGCCCCACGGGAGGAACATGAGCGTTACCAGCGGGGTGTGGAAATTGAGGGTGAGCCGTACCTGAAGATGCTCCCCGACGTCCATTTCGAAAAGGGGCTCACCTGCGCCGCCTGCCACGACATGGCAAGCTTTCTCGCCGGCCGGAAGTCCGCCAAAAAGTGCACCGGGTGCCATCAACCAAGCCGGAAGGTCCTTGAACACCGGATCGCAGCCCATCTCGACAAAATGGAATGCTACGCCTGCCACTCCGCCTGGGCACCCCAGGAATACGGGACCTTCTACCTCCGCTTCACCGACAGCACGGTCCAGAACCTGTACCGGCTGCGCGACAACAACGGTGAGTACGTGAAGAGCGTCTACCTGAAGAAGCAGGATGCCCCCCCTCTCGGGGTTAATGGCCGGGGGATGGTCTCGCCCGTCAGGCCGGAGTTCATCGCCTACTATTCCCATCTGTGCAACGACCGGCCGGAAGGGGTCGAGAACCGGCTCCTGGCTGCGGAATGGCGTGCCTTTTTCCCCCACACCGTCAGGCGGGGGGCACCCATGTGCGACGGTTGCCACGACAATCGACGCCGCTTTCTCCTGGAAAAACCGGAAGAGCGGATCTACCGGCTCAGGGAGGACGGCATGTCCCTGGACTCTTTCTGGGATCGCACCGGCCAGCGGGTGGTGAACGGCTCGTTCCTTGATGCGGGCAGATATCAGGAGATGGCGGCACGCAAGCCGGCCTATACGAAGGGGTATGTGGAGAAATGGAAAAGCCTCGTCAATCGCGTCGACAGTTCCTCGTCGCGTTAGGAGCAATGCTGGCTCTTGCGGGAGGGATGTGGCGATTTCTCGTGCCTCGGAAGGCCAGGCGGGAAGCGCTGCTCAGGGTGCCGAAAGCCGAGCTGCCCGCCAACGGCGCCCTCGTCTACCGGGAATCGCGCATTGCCCTCGTCCATGAGGGGGGGGACATCATCGCCCTGAGTCTCGTCTGCCCCCACCTCGGATGCACGGTATCGGTGACACCGACGGGGATGATCTGCCCCTGCCACGGCAGCAGGTTCAACCGGAAGGGTGAGCTGCTAAGCGGGCCGGCCACGGAGCCTTTGGCCATACTGGCTCTTGAATCTGACGGGGAGTATCTGGTGGTTACGGGGAGGTCCCGGGCAGGGAGCGTCTGACATGTTCAAGGATTTTTTCAAACATCTCTTTCCGCGGGTCGTTCTTGAAAAGAACCTTCGGATAACCTATACCTTCTGTCTCGGCGGGATGGCCTTCACCTCCTTCATGGTGCTTGCCGTCACCGGAGTACTGCTTCTCTTCTACTACCGTCCATCACCGCGGGGGGCGTTCGACTCCATCCTTTTCCTCGAAACCTCCGTTTTCGGCGGACGTTACGTGCGGAGCCTCCACCGGTTGGCTTCCCACGGATTCCTGGTGCTCATCTTCTTCCACACCTTGCGGGTCGTCCTCACCGGTGCCTATGCAAAGCCCCGGGAGCGCAACTGGATCATCGGGTTCGCCCTCCTCTGCCTGGCGGTATTCGAGGCCTACACCGGCTACCTCCTCCCCCTCGACCAGCTCGCTCTCTGGGCGACCCAGACCGGCATGAAACTGCTCGAAACGGCTCCCCTCGGACATCTGGTGAAAGCCGTACTGGTGCCTGACGGTGTGGGAGAGACCTTGTCGCTCATCCGCTTCTATGCGCTCCACATCATCGTCATTCCGACGGTAACCCTGTTCCTTTCGCTCCTTCACTTCTACTATATCCGCAAGAACAAGGGAGTTCTCCCCTACCTATGAGAGGATATGTAAAAAGTTCCCCTGCATTTTTCCGGCTGGTGAAAATCGCCCTGGCATTGACCGTTTGCGCCCTGATGGCCATGGCTGCCTTCATTCCCGCCCCGCTCCAGGAACAGGCATCCCTGGGCAAGGTCCCCAATCCGGTGAAATCGGCCTGGTTTCTTCTCTGGATACAGGAACTGGTGAGTTACGATAAAATTCTCATCTACGGCGTAATCGGCATCGCCTTCATCTTTCTCTTCCTGCCATGGTTCAGGTTCATTCCCGTTCCGGACCGGGCACGATGGTATGCCCGGGAACGCCTCCCCCTCTCCTTGTTCACCCTCGTCATCTTTTTCATTATTGTGCTGCTCACCATTGTCGCCATGTTTTTTCGGGGGGAGAATTGGAGCTTCGTGTCGCCATTCTGATGCTGTTCCTGGCCATCGCAGGTGGAGCAGAAGCCGGAACCAGGAAGAGGCCATCCCTCTGTATCTCCTGCCATGGTGTCCACTATGCCGACCGGGGCAACTGCACGTCATGCCATCGGGGGAACGACCGTTCCGACCGGAAGAACATCGCCCATCGGGACATGATTCCCGGAAGTATGGCCCACTTCACTCTTGGGGATGCCCCCCAGGTGCGGGAGGGGAAGCAGTTGATCGACCGGTTCGCCTGCCGGCGATGTCACTGGATTTCAGGCAAAGGTAGCCGCCGCGCCTCCAATCTGGACAGACTCTACGCAACGACCCCTCCCCAGGCCATACAGCAGGCAATTACCAAACCGGCGGTGTTCATGCCCGATTTTCATGTTACCGAACAACAGGGAATTGCACTAGTCAATGCAATCATGGCCGGGGGGAGGGCTGCCGGTGAGGAACGGAGAGAACTGCCGCAGGTAGTGCATTTCGTGGAGAGCGGGGAGAAACGGGAGGATAGTTTTACCGCCAACTGCGGCCCGTGCCACAGGCTGCTTTCGGAACAGTACGGCGGATTGGGGACGGGGGATGCGGGACCGAATCTTTCGGGTATTTTCTCCGAATTCTATCCGCATACTTTTGAGGGAAAACGGGCGTGGACTGAAGAGAGGCTGAAAACCTGGCTTAAGAATCCGCGCAAGGTGCGCCCCGGCACCACCATGCGACCTGTCCTCCTGGAGGAGGAGAAATTGCCGGAGCTGCTCCGCATTCTTGAGCGTTGATGTTCCGCCGCATGGGGAGGTGCCGCGACGGCACCCCCCGCACATCGAGTGATGGTTATCCCCGCCTCAGCTCGTAGGGCCACATCATGATGCCGCCATCCAGGAAGCGTGTCTTGCCGAAGCCTGCCCCATCCAGGATTTTCTGTGCTTCATAGCCGCGAAGACTGATCTTGCAGAAGGTAACAATTTCCTTGTCCCTGGGGAGGGAGTCCAGTTTTTCCCGCAGGGCGCCAAGCGGAATGAGTTTCGCTCCCTCGATCCCCACCTCTGCATGTTCGGCGGGAGAACGGACATCAAGGAGAATGAAGTCGTCGCCCTCATCGAGTTTCCGCTTTACCTCACGGGAAGAGATGCCCCGCGCATGGCCGGCAAGCTTGTTCTTGAGGATATCGGCGGCGACGAGAAGATTGTCCATGGCAGCCGAATAGGGGGGGGCATAAGCGAGATCGAGTTGGGAGAGCTGGTCGGCCGTGGCCTTGAAGGTTATGGCAGCTGCCGCCGCATCGAGGCGCTTGTCCACTGCCCCCTCGCCGACCGCCTGGAGGCCGAGAATCCTGCCGGTCTTCCGGTCCGCAACAATCTTCAGCGCAATCGGTTTGGCCCCGGGAAAGAAGTGGGCCTTGTCGGGGGCCGGGGAGAGGACGGTCTCCACCTCATATCCGCACCCCCTGGCCTCGGTCTCGGTCAAACCGGTCCTGCCGGCATTGACGGCAAAAACCTTGAGGATGGAGGTCCCCAGAATCCCCGCGAAGGAGGCCTCCCCACCTGCCGCATTGATTCCGGCCACTCTCCCCTGCTTGTTTGCCGTACTCCCGAGGGGAGCGTACACCTTTCCGCCGGTGACAAGATTGAGGGACTCGCAGCAATCGCCGCAGGCAAAAATCCGGGGATCGCTGGTCTGCATGCGGGAATCGACCGCAATTGCCCCGGTGACACCAATCTCCAGCCCTGCCTCCTTGGCCAGCTTAGTGTTCGGCCGCACGCCGGGCGCAACCACGACGAGCTGGGCGGCTACCTCCTCCTTGTCGGCAATAACCCCCTGCACCCGGTCTGTACCGGCAAAACCGGTAACCTTGCATGAGGTCATGACCCGCACCCCGTTCATCCGGAGGTGTTTTTCCACCAGTGCGGCCATCTCGGCATCCAGTACCCCCGGCAGGACCTGATCACGCATCTCCATCACCGTCACCTCAAGCCCCTGCTGCCTGAGTGCTTCGGCGGTTTCCAGCCCGATGAGCCCGGCCCCCACGATGCACGCCTGTTTCCCCGCAACGGCACTGGCCTTGAGCAGTTCGGCATCCTCGATGGATTTCACCGTCAGGATCCCTTCGAGCTCGCAGTTGTCGAATTGGGGCAGAAACGGAGTGCTCCCCGTCGCAAGCACCAGCCGGTCGTACTCAAGGGTGTACCTTTTCGAGGTGGCCGCCTCAAGCAGCTCGACGGTCCCGGCCTCCCGGTTGACAGCCACTGCCTCCGTGCCGGTGATGACCTTCACCCCCTTCACCTTGTTGAAAAAGGCGGCATCACGCACAACACCGACTGGCGTGGTCATCAGCTCCTTCACGTCGGCCACCGTGTCGGACACGTAATAGGGGATGCCGCACGCCCCGTAGGAGATGAAGCTCCCCCGGTCGATCAGGGTTACATCCACATGGGAATTCATCCGCTTTGCCTTGGAAGCGGCCTTCGCCCCTGCGGCATTGGCACCGATAACGACAATGTGCATCTTCATGAATGGACTCCTTAACATGTTTGTAGCCTGCAAAAAAAGCGGGAAACTATCCCGTTTGCCGTCCCATGTCCCGGTAAATCCGGTACAACAAAAGCACAAAGGGCCAGGCGTGCCAGACAAGATCGAATATGTCGATCGGCCTTTTCAGCGTGCCCGTCGACAGCATTCTGAGCTTTTCCACGATATGGGGCTGGGGATAAAAGGGGGCAAAGCCGAGGATGAGTACCAGCGGGATGAGAAACTTGTAGTCGAGCAGATCTTTCATGGTTGTTTCCGTGATTCGGATGCCCGCAGCACGTTCAGCCGGCGGTTGGCATCAAGGATGATCCCGTCGCCGGTCCGGTGCCGGTCGAGAAATGCCCTGACTTCGTGCAGAAAAGATTCCGGCTGCTGCCGGTAGCCCGGCAGCATGCTGGCAAAGAAATCCTCGTCATCGGAAAACCTGAACAGGGTTTGGAACGGTACCGTCTCTCCAACTTTCCACCCCTCCAGCGCCTGCATGGCTCGCACTGCGGCAGCCTGCGCAGGGCGCTCGTCGCCGCTCCCCGCACCGAAACGCTCCTTTGCTTCGGCCAACGCGCCCCCCTCTGCCGGCTCGACGACAACGATCACGCCCCCCTTGCGGAGAAGGCGGGCGGCCCTCCTCAGGCTTTCGGACATTTTTTCCAGAGGGACATGGTGGAGGGAAAGGGTGTAGATGACCAGATCGAAAGTGCCGGCGGGCATATCGGGCACCCCGGCCGGCGCATGTACGAACTGCACGTTATCAGCGGCAACGGCGGCACGTGCGGTTTCGAGTGACCCGGCATCGGGGTCGCTGGCCACCACCCGTCCGGCATGCTTCGCCAGGTCACGAGTGATCCGCCCTTTGCCACATCCTATTTCAAGAACGTCTCTGCCACTGATGCCACACTGCGACAGAATCGCTGCTATGTACTGATTTGTCGGGTCCTGAATCACGTGGATTTCCGTTACCTTCAGCTGTTCTTCGGCAAGCTGCCGTTACTCTCGGGCCTGCTGTTTTTTCTGCATGCACCGTATGGCATTTTTCACCGCTTCCTCATCGCCGGGATCAAAGCATCCGTTGGGATCTTCCCCGGTATACCCCTTGAAGAACCTGAATCTGCTGCAGGATGCGTAGTCGTCATAACATAGCGTCTGTTGTATGAACTCCGCTGTTTTGGGAAAATTCTCCAAGCTCTTGAAAAACTGGCAACAGTCCAACAGTTGACAGGCCATTCACCCCACCTCACATGTACATTAAAGATTATGTTCCATAACTGCATCGCCCTTCGCCGTTACGTTTCGAGCGACTTGACTCCAAGCACCTGCACGACCGACGCCATGCCGGTATGCCTGTTACCCTCCAAAACATCACGTTCCATCTGTGCGGCATGGATAAAATCCAGTCCGGCAAGTTCCTGCTTCAGCTCATCCAGGGACATGAGCATGTCAAGGGATTGGGGACCCCCGGTCCCGTAAGCGAGTTGCTCCTTGCTGAACGCCTCCAGCACGAAGACGCCCCCCGGCTTCAGCCCCTTGACGGCCGCCTGGTGGAGCGGAATACGGATCGACGACGGCAGGTGGCAATATATGGCAATGATACCGTCCCAGTATGCGGGCTCAATGGGGAACGCAGCCAGGTCTGCATGTACGGTGGTGATGGTGACACCCCGCCGAGTTGCGAGTTCCAAGGCTTTGCCCAAACCAACCGACGAGCCGTCCACGCCCGTCACCTCATACCCGAGCGATGCCAGGTAGACGGCATTCCTCCCCTCCCCCTCGGCCAGGGAGAGGACCTTTCCTTTCGGAATCCGGTCCGCCACGGACAGGAGAAACTCATTCGGTGCCGTGCCGTAGGCAAAGCCAGGTTCGCTGTATCGTTCATCCCAGTTCATGCTGCAATCCTTTCCCTGCAATCTGCCCAAATCGATCGACAGAGCGTGATGATTCAATAATGGTGACAGGTTACGGGGCAGTATCGCAAGCCCCGGAACAGGAACAGGAACAGGCGAGTCCCTTGGCCTTCTGGAACGCCTCCCTCCCTTCGCGGAAGGAGAGGATGGCAATTCCCATTGAGCCGATGGAGTCCAGCCAGCCGATACCGGTCAGCGTATACCCGACGCTGGCCAAAAGCAGAACCACCGAGAGGTGCAGACAGGTTCGTGTGCAGGCGGCATCGGCGAGGATGGCAGGGGAGTTGAGGGAGGTTCCGACCTTCACCTTGTAGTGGATCAGCGCCTGCATGGCAACGATTGAGATAAGGGAAACAACGATGCCCCACTTGGTGGTTACCGGCCGGTGGTGCTCGAAAAAGGAGATGATGGCCGTCGCCACCAGCCCGACGGCAAGAAGATAGAAGGATCCCCCCGTTATCTGCAGTGCCCGCCGCTCAAAGGGGTCCCGGTCTGCCGTCTCCCCATGACCGAGCCGCCTGACCATGTGCCAGATACCGATGCCGGAGATCACCTCCACGAAGGAATCGAGCCCGAAGCCGAAAAGCGAAAGGGTCTCGTCGGCAGCGCCGAACCAGACCGAGATCACCCCCTCAGCGATGTTGTAGTAAATGGTTATGAGCGCCAGAAGCGCTGCGGTTCGGTAAAGCTCCTGCAGCCTGAGCATTTTGTTGCAGAACATTTCGTACTCCGTTGTTGAATGTTCAGGAAATCAGCGATGGACAATGCCGGATTCTCGCGCATCAACGGAGCTTGCCCTGAGCGTCTCGTACTGTTTCCTGTCTTTTATGACCGGCAGGGAGAAATCACCCCTGATCCGCCACGCGTCCTTCAGGTAGACCCACGGGGCGAAATCAGAGAGAGAAGACCCCGGTTCCAGCTCGATCTTTTCCGACTGCATCCCCTTGATGAACAGACCATTGCGATCGGCGAGCACTTCGTGGCTGCCACTGAACATCTGCGAGCCGGGGTCGCTGTAATCCCAGGTGACTTTCTGCAGCTGGGCGCCGTCCGGGGAGGCGTGGCACGAATCGCAGTTACGGCTTTTCCCCAGTTTGTGGGACATCTTGTCCATCTGGATCCAGAGGAGGGCGTTGTTGTTCTCCGGCAGGCCGTCAAACAGTCCCACATAGCCCCAGGCATCATCAGTCCGTTTCAGATCCGGGAGGTCGGAGGGGTAACGCCAGCGCAGGCCGGGCTTGAAGGGGGACGCCTTCTGGTTCATGACCGCCATGGGGAAGGGCTTGACCGGTATCCAGCGCCCTTTCTGGTCTTTGATCAGGATCGGTTCCGGCATGTAGCCGTAATAGGCCTTGTACTTGAAATAGGGGGTAGACGCTCCCGCAATCTTCCCCGGTCCCCAGTAGGTCCCCTGGTAGCCGGCCACCTTTTGAATGTGGCACGCTTCACAGGAGAGATTCCGGTGCCGGGACGTCGCGTGGCTTTTCACCGCTTCGGGATGGCACCGTTCGCACGAGCCTTGGGCCTGTCGTTTGACCATGCCATGGCCGATGGCGGGGTTGCTTCTCGTGCTCTCATGGCAGTCGAGGCAGCCTACCTTGGCTTTCAGGTGGACGTCGGGCTCATTTCCTTCGGGAAACGAAAATGAACCGCCAAAATATCCCGCTCCCCGGCGCCGGTCTTCGGGCCCCGCATGGCAAATGGAAGCCCGGCCGTTGCCATAGCAGCTCTCGGACGGCGGAGTTTTCACGAAGGTATGGGGTCCGCGGGAAGGATCGGCAGCACGTTTCTCCTGGGGATTGAAATGGCAGTCCAGGCATCCCACATGGCAGGTATTGCACGCCTTCTGGTTGATGCGGTTGCTCTCCGGCGACAGGGGAACGAGGGTGTTCGCCTGCATCGCCCCGAAGTTGCCGTCAAACCAGGGGCCGCAGTTGTGGGGGCCACGCTCCGGCGTAATCCAACCCTTGTACTGGCTCTGCTTGCCGTTGGTCCCCATGGTGCTGCGGGAGAACTCGTCGAACTCCTTCCGGTGGCATGCCCCGCAGGTTTTCTTCATGACGTCGAAGTCCTGGCTCAGGGTATCGGTCTTCTTGTCGTGCCAAGAGAGGGCGACAACCGCTGTATCCTTTACCGGCTTGCCATTCTTCTCGACAACGGTATAGAGGCGGTTCATGGGATTCGTGCCGTAGACGAGCGGGTACTGCCGGGCCGAGGTGATGACCCCGAACCCTCTCTTCCCCACGACGAGGAGGCGGGCCAGCCCCTTATGGGCACCCTCCTTCTCCTTTGCCCCCGGGTTCCCCAGGTGGCACTCGCTGCAGATGGCCGGCATGCGTGTCTGGGCTTCGGTTTCCTGGCGGGTAACGGTAAAAGGGCCGTAACCGAGGGATTCCATCCGTTGACGATTGCCGTGGCAGTCGTTACAGCTGTCAGAAGCTTCGACGCTGATCGCGGCTCCGGCTATAATGCTCCCAACAAGGATTGCCCTTAGCATAGCCATGCCCTTCCTTTCAACTGCGTTGATAACAGACGCGGCAGATTCTCATATAACGCCAGACCGGCGTTATCAGACCCCTCAGCCGCCGCTGAAACATCCGGCTGCCGACGACGAACTCCCCGCCGACGAAAAGGTCGACAATTCCCTCTTCACGTTAACAGAACCGCACGTGGAGCATTCTGCCTGACCGGCGGCGTCAGCCTTCTGCAATTTCTCGAAGCGGTTTCCGCAATCAAGACAGGTATATTCGATGAGTGGCATACGTCACCTCCCCCTTAATATTCAAATATCTATATACAATAGCCGGTTCGGGTAGTTCTGTCAATATTGAACCTGCCGGCACAGGTTCCGTCACTTCTGGGTACCCCGCACCAGTTTCATGCCGCAGATCGAGCACTCTGCCGTCGGGTCGTTGCTGGTAATCCACGGGTGCATCGGGCAGGAATAGAGCCCTCCATCCCGTGCAGGTCGGCTTCCGCCCTGTTTTCCGAAGAAAAACCAGAGTGTCAGCCCCATCAACACCACACCGCCGACAGTTACGCCTAATGCCGTGATATCCATCTACTCAACTCCTCTCTACGCGGAAACCGCGGAGCCGCAGGGCGTTAGTTACGACGCTGACCGAGGAGAGCGCCATGGCAAGGGATGCGATGATGGGACTGAGCAACCAGCCGGTGAGAGGGTAGAGCACCCCCGCCGCCAGAGGAATCCCGAGGATATTGTAGATGAAGGCAAAGAACAGGTTCTGTTTGATGTTGGCGATGGTTGCCCGGGAGAGGGCAATGCTTGAAACAACCCCGTTCAGATCGCCACGTACCA
This sequence comes from Geobacter sp., assembly GCA_003574885.1. Lineage (GTDB taxonomy): Bacteria > Desulfobacterota > Desulfuromonadia > Geobacterales > Geobacteraceae > Geomobilimonas. Next base: position 659,753 of record PJFC01000001.1, on the reverse strand, counting down.
GCGTAATGTCGGCGGTCTCCATGGCCACGTCGGTGCCGCTTCCCATGGCAATCCCCACATCGGCCTGGGCCAGGGCAGGAGCATCGTTGATACCGTCGCCGACCATGGCCACCACCTTCCCCTGGGACTGGAGTTTCTTTATCTCTTCACTCTTTCCGTGGGGCAGCACTTCTGCCAGGACCTTATCGACTCCGACCTGACGGGCAATTGCACCGGCCGTGCGGCTGTTGTCGCCGGTGAGCATGATCACCTCCAGCCCCAGGGCATGGAACCGCTGAATGGCGCTTGACGACCCCTCCTTGACCGGGTCGGCAATGGCGATGATGCCGGCAAAGACGCCATCCAGTGCGACGAAGATCGGCGTTTTCCCTTCGTCGGCCAACAGATGGGCCGCCGCCTCATCCGGATCGATGCCTCGATTGCGCAACAGCAGGGAAGTGCCGATAAGTACCTTCCGTTCCTCCACCTCCGCTTCGATACCGTAGCCGGGGATCGCATCAAATTCGCGAGCCGGAGAGCGGGACAATCCCCTCTCGTCAGCCGAGCGGACGATCGCCTCGCCAAGGGGATGCTCGCTTCCCGATTCCGCCGATGCCGCCAGCCGGAGCAGGGTGGTTTCGTCCACGCCAGGGGCCACAATATCCGTAACCGTCGGCACGCCGCGGGTGATGGTGCCGGTCTTGTCGAGGACAATGGTAGTCACCTTGTGGGCGGTTTCCAACGCCTCCCCCCCCTTGATGAGGATGCCGCTCTGGGCGCCGCGGCCGGTGCCGACCATGATGGCTGTCGGCGTCGCAAGCCCCAGGGCGCATGGGCAGGCGATGATCAGCACCGAGACGAAGGTGAGGAGGGCCATGGTAAGCCGTGTTTCAGGTGGTGCCAGGTCGAACCAGAGCACAAAGGTCGCGATCGCGATACAGATGACGATCGGCACGAAGTAGCCTGCAATGATGTCCGCCAGTTTCTGGATGGGGGCCTTGCTCCCCTGGGCCTCCTGCACCATCCGCACGATCTGCTGCAGTACCGTGTCCTTGCCGATCCTGGTTGCGCGCATGCGGAAGGAGCCGGTCCTGTTGAGGGTGGCACCGATGACGGTATCCCCTCCCTTTTTCTGCACCGGCATCGGCTCGCCGGTCAGCATGCTTTCATCCACCGACGATCCGCCTTCGACGACTTCGCCATCCACCGGAACCTTTTCACCGGGGCGCACCAGGATCAGATCTCCCACCTGCACCTCGGCCACGGGAATATCCTGTTCCCTGCCGTCGCGCTCCACACGGGCCGTTTTCGGCTGCAGGCCGATGAGGGCACGGATGGCACCGCTGGTCTTGCTGCGGGCACGTGCTTCCAGGAGCCGCCCCATCAGGATCAGCGTGACGATGATCGCCGCCACCTCGTAATAGACCCCCACCGGCGATGCCATGCCGTGCTCCTGGTGTATGCCGTTTTTTCCAGCAAGCAGCCACGGCGCAACCGTGGCAACGACGCTGTACAGGTAGGCAGACAGAGTCCCCAGGGAGACAAGGGTGTTCATGTCCGCCACGCGGTGCCGGGCTGCGGCCCATGCCCCGGTGAAAAACCCGCGCCCCGACCAGAACAGTACGGGTGTCGTCAGAGCCAGTTCCAGCCACGGACGGCCGGGGAAATTCAGAATAGGATCAAGGGCAGGCACCAGGTGGCCCGCCATGGCGAGCAGGGCAACCGGCACCGTCAGGACCAGAGCCACGACGAACCGCACTTTCTGATGCCGGTACTCGTCTTCGCGGAGCTGCTCCTCGGCAGCATGTATACCTTCGTCACCCGCCTCCCCCGGCACCGATGAAGGCTCGATCACGTCATACCCCAGATCACGCACCACCTGACTGAGTGCCCCCACATCCGTCGCCTCCGGATCAAAGCTGACGGTGGCGCGTGACGTGGCGAAATTGACGTTGGCTGTGACGACCCCCGGGGCGCTCCCGAGCGCCTTCTCGATGCGGCCGGCACACGAAGCGCAATGCATTCCCACGAGCGGTAGCTCGCAGCGCTCTGCAGATTGTGAGGCCGCAGCCGATGGCGCAGCTGGTGACTCCCCATGCAGGTAACGGCCAGGATCGACAGCGAACTTCTGCTTGCAGCCGATGGAACAGAAATAATAGGCATTCCCGCCATATCTGCTCGTTGCAGCTGCGGTTGACTGGGTCACGTCCATACCGCATACCGGGTCCTTCGTCATTGTTGCAGCTGACATGGCATTCTCCTCCCCCCTCACTTCAAAAACCTCGACAGAGCCATCTTGACTTCTGCCAGAAGCTGTTCCTGGCTCATCGGCCGGGCATTTTCATGGGATGAATCACTCCCATGCCCCAGCACACAGGTCTCCAGGTGCCTCGTGAGCAATTCGACCCCCAGGGCATCCAGGGCCGAACGTACCGCTGCTATCTGGTTCAGGATATCCACGCAATACCGCCTGTCGCCGAGCATCCGCTCTATCCCCGCCACCTGTCCGGCAATACGCTTGACCCGTGTCGTCAGTTTTTTCTGAGATGACCCATTCATAGCTCTCCTCCCGAATCACTTCAATACCCCCTATGGGTATATCCTAGCATTCAACATACCCCCACAGGGTATAAAATGTCAACGCCGTATTTTTAAAACCATTGACGGCAAAACGAGAAAGGCACCTGCAAGAAATCTTGCACGTGCCTGACCAGAATATACGTCCTTTATGTCCCTTGGCGATTCATCTAAAAAATGCAGTCAAACGTGGTACACAGGGAACGCCTTACAGCTCAAACCTCCGCATCGAATAACGACTGCTGACGGTTGGTGCATTTCCTCTCTCTTTCCAGCGACCTTTGAATCTCTCTGTTCCCATCGAAGCGACCCAGGAGAGACGGGCTGTCCCGGTGATGCTTCCGGCAGTTCCCCTCGATCATCCCCTCGTTGAAGTTGGCATAGCAGTAGCTGCACCGGAAACGGCAGGTGTTGTACATCCCCATATCCACCGATTCCACGCAGCCGCAGGCGGCGCGCTGGTTTTTGTCCTTCCGTTCCGAGGCGCTCCTGCCGAACAGCTCCCGTACCAGAGTGCCGTCAATGCAGGCGCCATGGCCGATACCGTCGTCCGACAGATCGATTGCTTCGCAGCAGGAAAGGATGCGCAGGCCGTTGAGGTCGGCCACTTCCTTGAAGCCGCGGACCAGTTTCAGAAGTTCCCCAAGGTTCTCCGGGGCGGTGATCTCCTCCAGGGCGATACCGGTCCCTTTGAGCGCGGCGTGCAGCCGGCCCTGCCCCTTTCCGTAGAAATCGCAGAAGCTGAAGAGCAGGCGGCGGGTTGCCTTCTTGAGCTTCCCGGCCATACGCTCGACCTGTTCCAGATGCCAGGAAACGGGAGTGACGCTGGTCAGGATGACCGGGTCGTAGCGCCAGATCACCCGATCCGGGCCGATGCGGCCCGCCAGCTCCCGAAAGGTGGCGATGCGCTCATCGAGAGGGGGAACCTTCGGCTCGAATACCAAACCGTAGGGGTTGAGGGTAAACTGGAAGTAGTAGTCGAGTCCCCGCCTGTCGAGCTCGTCCAGGTGCTCCATCAGGGGGCGCGGATTCTTGGTCCAGAAGCAGATGGCATCCACATCTTCAGGTTTCAGGCTGAAGCCGGAGACCTGTTTGCTGTTGAAGGGGTTTACCCGGTGGAAAAACCCTGCGCGGATGCGCCCCATGAACCATTCGCTGTAGAATGCCGGGATGTCGGTGCGTCTGCTGGCAGAGATGATCATGGGTTACCTCGCTACCGCGATGAGCCATGGAATGGAACGCAAGGCCATGTTAGTCCATACGCCCGGTATGGTCGCTCCCGTCGCACCTGACGTCACCGGCCCCTGCCCGGTTCTGAAAAGCTCCTTTTGTCACAAGAACGGAGAGACCACGAGAAAATCGCTGGCAACCCGACGGTTCGCGGTATGTTGCCTCTCTCTTTGACCTCTGTGGCTGGTTTTGATTTTAGATTCTTAACGGTTACGCAACTGAGCATCGCTGCCTGGGCACCAACACCCCCGCACCATACATTACTCAACAAAGCACGTATTTGCAATTTGTAATCAGCCACTGAACTTCGGTGCCGACCTGACAAATGACTTTGACAAATGGCTGTGTCATGGCTACGATGCTCAAAATTCAAGGTAAAGCGCATCATGGAACGGGCAATTCTCCGCCCAGGACGTACCGGCAGACAATTCTTTGAGCCCTCACGGGAGACAGTCATGATTCCTTGGAAGTTCCTGGACAGCACCAGGGTACCCGGCAGCAGCGCCGAACTCAGCCTCTATGCCCGGGGCGGCGAGTTTTCGATCCGGGTAAACGGCTCTGAACTCATGAACAGTCGCGTTCATGGCTCGGAAGATGCTTTGGCCGAGTACGCATGTGCACGCATCGTTAACAGGCCATCGCCCTGCATTCTGATCGGAGGATTGGGCATGGGGTTTACCACCGCAGCAGCTCTGGCACGGCTCGACACCCAAAGCAGGGTGGTCGTCGCCGAACTGGTGCCGGCGGTAGTGGATTGGAACCGAAAATTCCTCGGGGAACTGACCGGCCATCCTCTTCGGGATTCCCGCGTCACCGTCCGGGAGACCGACGTCGCCCTCATCCTGCGAACAGAACGTCAGGCCTACGACGCCATTCTGCTCGATGTGGATAACGGACCTGAAGGTTTAACCCGAAAAGGCAACGACTGGCTCTACACCGAAGGCGGGGTCAAGGCAGCCTTTGCGGCATTGCACCCCTCAGGCGTGTTGGCCGTATGGTCGGCAGGTCCTGACATGGCCTTCACCAAACGTTTGTGCAGGGTTGGTTTTAACGTGGAAGAGGTCGCTGTGCGGGCGCGAGGCACCGCCGGGGGGAATCGTCACACAATCTGGATCGCCACCCGCAGCTGACAGGTGCGGTTTTTTCAAGCAGATACGGGAAAAGGGGCGCACCTCGGTACGCCCCTTTGTATTGTGCTCAACTTCCGGGTAAAAGGATCTTCAGCCCTTGATCAACCCGTACAGGCGGGTCGGTTATTGCGCTACCGCCCGCGGTCTTCCCCCCGTCCCTGCCTCGGTTCCTGTGAGGGACCTCTCTCCTGCATTCCCCGTTCAGGGCCTTGCTGCCTTGGGGCAATCTGTTCGCGCTGTCCAGCTCCCGGCTGCTGCCGCTGCGGCTGATTTCCCGGACCCCGCTGCTCATTGATTGCCGGACCTCGCTGCTGCGGCTGAGGCCGGCCTTGAGGGGGCCTCTGCATCTGCTCGCCACCCTGGCGCGGAGCCTGCATCCGCTGCCCGCCCGGAGCGCCCTGCTGAACCGGTTCCGGACGTTGGTAACCCTGCGGCCCTTGGCTTCTCATCCGGGGCTCTTCCTGCCTCCCCCGTTGAGCAGGCGTAGTCGCTCTTTGCTCTTTCTGCTGCTGAAAGTGCTGGCGGACTGCCCTATCACGCGGCTGATAACGGTAATGCTCGCTGCGGAGTCTCTGCTGCTGCTCTACCTGGCGGGGATAGCGGTCACCCGTGTATTGCCGCTGGTAGACAGGCAGCGGAGCCGGAGCCGGAGCAGAGCCGCGTCTCCACTTGTCCCATCCGCCCCGACGCTGCTCCCATTCACGACCCCAGTGCTGCCCCCAACGGGGAGGCGCATTAGCCCGCCATCCCCTGAAGTACACAGGAGGCTGCCGGTAGTAGCGCACAGGGATACGCAGGATGTACGCCGGCACATAATAAGGATCCACCCGCGACCAGGGACCGTTGTACCAGTTACTCGCGTACCAGTAATCGTCCATGAAAACCCAGTACATCCCATCGTAGAAGAAGTAGTTGGCATCCACCCGCGGAGCGTAGTAGACCGGATAGCCCGGCACCCGGACGAGGTCCGGGAACAACGGCAGGTTGATCCCGATGCTCACGTTGGGCAACCCGATCCCGATGCTCACGTCGGCTGTGGCAGAAGTCGCCAGACATAACACCATCCCCATCACAATGAGTCCATAGCGTAGTTTCCGCATAGTTACCTCCCTTTCGTTAGACAGATGATTCGTCAGAGCATGTGTTGCAAGGCGTCACTACCGATCCACGCCCAGGACGTTCACCTTTTACGTAATTTTTACACTGTTTGAGACATATCTGCAAAGAATAAGTATACACTTGAATTCGGCATTTTTCCGCACAAATGCCAATGGAGGAACACCTTATGAAAATTCTTCTTGTATATCCCCACTATCCGAACACCTTCTGGAGCTTTCGGCACGCCATGAAATTCATCGGCAGGAAGGCAAGCTTTCCCCCATTGGGGCTTCTTACCGTGGCAGCCATGCTCCCGGCCGCATGGGACAAAAAGCTTGTCGACATGAATGTCCGCCCTCTGTCCGACAAAGAGATTGAATGGGCGGATTACGTTTTCATCAGCGCCATGACCGTCCAGCGGGAATCGGCACAGGAGGTGATCGCCCGCTGTCGGCGACTGGGGGTGAAAACCGTCGCAGGCGGGCCCCTTTTCACCACCTGTCATGAGGATTTCCCCGCAGTTGACCACCTGGTGCTGGGCGAGGCGGAGCTCACGCTCCCCCCGTTCCTGGCGGACCTGCAGAGGGACGAGCCACGGCATCTCTACGCCGACGAGGAGCGGGCGGACCTGAGGACTACGCCCATGCCGCTCTGGGACCTGATAGACGTGGGGAACTATGCAGCCATGAACATCCAGTACTCGCGGGGATGTCCCTTCGACTGCGAGTTCTGCGACATCACTGCCCTATTGGGGCATAAACCACGTACCAAGGGGCTTGCGCAGCTCATCGCCGAGCTGGACAGTCTCCATGCCCGGGGTTGGCGCGGGGCGATTTTCTTCGTCGATGACAACTTCATCGGCGATCGGAGAAAGCTGACACAGGATGTCCTCCCCGCCCTGATTGGCTGGATGGAGAACAACGGGTATCCATTCTACTTTTACACCGAGGCATCCATAGACCTGGCCGACGACGACCCGCTCATGTCACTGATGGTCAGAGCCGGGTTCGAGGAAGTTTTCATCGGCATCGAGACACCCAACGATGAAGGCCTTGCCGAGATCGGCAAGCGGCAGAACAGGAACCGCGATCTGCTCGCGTCGGTAAAGCATATCCAGCAGGCAGGACTGCAGGTCCACGGCGGTTTTATTGTCGGTTTCGACACCGACCCTCCCTCGATCTTTGACCGGCAGATCCGCTTTATTCAGGAGAGCGGCATCGTCACCGCCATGGTCGGGATGCTGACCGCACTGCGGGGCACCAGGCTTTACCAGCGCCTGGATCGGGAGGATCGTTTGTTGGGAGACGCCTCCGGCAACAATACGGACATCGCCCTCAACTTCATCCCCCGGATGGACACCGGGGCACTCATCGGCGGTTATCGAAAGATACTCGATACCATCTACTCGCCCAGGAACTACTACCAGCGTGTGATCAGACTCCTCAGGGAGTACCGGCCACTGCATCTGAAGAAGTTTCACCTGCAGCCGGGGTACATCGGCGCCCTCTGCAAATCTATCCTGTTTTTGGGGGTGCTCGGACGGGAGAGGCTGTACTTCTGGAAGCTTTTCTTCTGGTCTCTCGCGAGGCGGCCACGGCTTTTCCCCCTGGCCATAACCTATGCGGTTTACGGATTTCACTTCAGGATGGTCGCTGAGAATATCACGGGGAGCGGAATGTTCGAGGATGACAGCATCCTGGATGGGAAGAAATGATGTGCGCGAAAAAGAGAATATGAGAACGTTGCCGATGTCCATCAGTTAACATACAAAAAAAGCCACCCGTTTCCGGATGGCTTTTTTTGTTGCCTGTGGCAAAGAATTACTTGGCAGCCGGAGCTTCCGGAGCTGCAGCAGGTGCTTCTTCTTTTTTCACGGCTTTTTTGGCTTTCTTTGCTTTTTTGGCTTTTTTCTTTGCTTTTTTCACAGGTGCTTTTTCGGCAGGAGCAGCTTTTTCTACAGCCGGGGCAGCAGCAGGAGCAGCCGGCTCAGCAGCGCACACAATGCCAGCGAAAGAAACAGCAACAAGAGCAGCAACGATGGTGGACAGAACTTTTTTCATTTTTACTTCCTCCTAAAGGGGTTGGTTTGTTTATAGTTACAGCATGGATGATGCCAATATATTTCAAAACCATATCCTGCTGTAATTGCTAGATATTATACAATATCGCAAAGATGACGCGAAACAATGCTACCCGAAAAGGTCCATTGGATGCCTCATTTGCGGTTATACCGGTTTCAGGGTCAATTAATGGTGACGGGAGCGCACACGTTATCAGGTGAATTGGCCTCCGCTCCACAGGTGAAACAGGCGACTTTCGGATTATCCGTCAGTTGCGCTATCTCGTCAGTGAGCTCCTTGCTGCGGAGTACGCAGAGATGTCCCTGATGTTTCTCTTCACAATTGCATGTCGCTTTACAACCCATGGCACTATCCTCCTTTGGTTGTTTCGTGAGTTTCACGGTTAAACGGACGTGTTAAACAAAGTCCTGCTCCTTCCCGGCTGTGATTACCGCCAGGATTCCGGCGAGCAGATCCGTTGGGGTCGGCGGACAGCCGGGGATAACGGCATCGACCGGGATAACCGACTCCACCCCCCCCAGCGAAGCGTAGCTTTCGCCGAAAATCCCCCCGTTTATGCCGCAATCACCCACCGCCACCACCAGTTTGGGATCGGGGGTGGCGTCATAGGTCCGTTTGAGAGCGATCTCCATGTTGTGGGAGACCGGCCCGGTGACCAGCAGCATGTCGGCGAAGCGGGGGGAGGCGGTAAAGCTGATGCCGAAGCGCTCGCAGTTGTAGATCGGGTTGTTCATGGCAATGATCTCCAGCTCGCAGCCGTTGCAGGAACCCGCATCCACCTCGCGGATGACAAGACTCCGGCTGAAACGCTCCCGGACCGCCTCCTCCAGCCTCTTCCCCACCATGACCACCTCGGCCTCAACCTCGGCAGGGAGGGGCTCCGTGACCACGCCGGTCCTGAATATCTGGTGCAGTATTCTCAGCATTGTTCTTCCTTGCCCCCTGACAGGTTGTTGAAAAACTCAGGTTGTTCAAAAACAGTCAGATCGTTGCACCCACAGAGAGTCCCGCGGAGGCTTAGCCGCGCTACGCCGCACAAGGAGGCTTTCGAGGACAGCAGCGAGATGGCTGCTTTTCAACAACCTGCTACAGGTCATGTCCCGAATAGGACTGGTTGAAGCTCTTGTTACAGAGAGGGAAATCGGGGACGATGTTCCCCAGTACCGCCTGTTCGAGCCCCAGCCAGTTGACGCTGGAGGGATCACGGATCATGCAGCGGTTTATTACCCCCTCTCCCCCTGCCTGCAGCCAGTAGACAATCTCGCCACGCCATCCCTCCACCACGGCAAAACCGCTTGCATGGGGGGTCGGCGGAATGGACTTCGCCAAAATCTCCCCATGGGGAAGGGTCGCCAGAAACTCGCGGATCAGCCGGACGGAGTCCCGTACCTCGCACACCCGCACCCAGACGCGGGCATGAACGTCGCACGAGTTGAGGACCGTCATGGATGGAGGAAACCGGTCGTAGGGGGGAAACGGCGTCTGCACCCGGCAGTCAAGGGGCTGGCCGCTTGCCCGCGCCACAAAACCGACCGTTCCCAGATCTCTTGCCAGATCGGCAGAGAGAATGCCGGTGGTACGCACCCGGTCCTCCAGGGAAGGATTCAGATCGTAGATGGTGATGAGCCGCTCGAACTCATCGGTCAGCCAGTCAAGCTCGGCGAGGATCGCCTCCGTCCCTTCCGGCGTCAGGTCAACCGCCACTCCCCCCGGCACAACCCGGTCCATCAGATAGCGGTGACCGAAGAGACGGCGGTTGAGCCGCAGAAGCGTCTCTTTCAGGCGGCTGAACTGGTAGAGGAGAAACGCAAAAGCCGCATCATTGGCAACGGCGCCTATATCCCCGAGATGGTTGGCGATCCGCTCCCGCTCCAGCAGAATGGCGCGCAGCCAGAGTGCCCGGGGGGGCGGTTCGATCCCGCAAAGGGCCTCCAGCGAGCGGCAGTAACAGAGTGCATGGGCAACGGTCGAGTCACCGGACACCCGGCCGGCCAGGCGCACCCCATCCTTCCAGGAAAGGGCCTCGAACCGCTTCTCAATCCCTTTATGGGTGTAGCCGAGCCGCTCTTCGAGGTTGAGGATATCCTCTCCCATGGCCTGAAAGCGGAAATGTCCCGGCTCGATGATCCCGGCATGCACCGGCCCCACCGGGATCTCATAGACCCCCTCGCCCCGCGCCCTGGCCCAGCGGTATTCACCCGGCACGCGCGGCATCTTTTGGGCGGGATCGAATGATTTCCGCAAGGGCCAGGCATCGGCAGGCCAATCCTCAAACTTGATCCAGGGACGGTGGTCGGAATGGACATGGCCGACGGGAACCAGCCCCATCAGGCTTTCAATCTGTCGCTCGAAACGGAAGGCGGGGATGTACTTCTTCGTCAGGCTGGGAAAGGTGGGATCGTCACGGGGTATCTCGCAGCGCACCAGGAGGTAGTCGCTCTCCAGTGCGTAGCAGGCAATGACGGCAAAAGCCCGCCCCATGGTTGTTTCATCAACCGCCCACTGCGCCGCAAGCCGTGCGCCGACCTTCTTCATAAGAATGGCGGCATCCTCGAAACCGTCACGGGGGATGGAAAGCAGCGGAACGGTAGCGGGGAAATGGCCGGTCCCGCGAATGGCATCCGCACCAAAACGTGCTGCTATCTGCTCACTCAGGTTGTTCATCGCAACAACTCCACCGCCATCTCGAACCAGCGGGACAGAAAGGGGGGAAGGTAGAGGCCGAACAGTACCGCCAGAGCCAGGTGGAGAAAAACCGGGATGTTGGCTGCCTTGAGCGGCGTCTGCCAGGGGGGGGTGGCACCGGCCACCATGGGCTGCACCCGGCGGAACAGCGCGGCAAAGGCAACGGCAAGGCCGATCAGCAGGGGGATAGCCATGAGCGGCATCTGATTGATGGTGGCGGTGAGGATCAGAAACTCGCTTGCAAAGAGGCCGAAGGGAGGCATCCCCGACAGTGACATGACCCCCAGCATCAGCCCCCAGCCGACTGAAGGATTGCCCCGCAGAAGCCCCCGGATGCGGGCCATCTCCTGGGTGCCATGCATCTGGGAAGCGTGACCGACGCTGAAGAAAACGGAGGATTTGGTCAGGCTGTGCACCAGCATGTGGAGCATCCCGCCGAAAGTGGCAATCGAGCCGCCCAGGCCGAATGCAAAGGTGGCAATGCCCATATGTTCGATGGATGAATAGGCGAAGAGCCGTTTTATATCCTTCTGACGCAGAAGGGAAAAGGCGGCGACCAGCAGGGAGAGGAGGCCGAAACCGATCATCATGTTGCCGGCAAAGCGTGTCCCGGTGGAGATGTCCACCAGCGACTTGCAGCGCACCAGGGCATAGAGCGCGACATTGAGCAGAAGACCGGAAAGGACGGCAGAGATCGGCGTCGGCCCTTCACTGTGGGCATCGGGCAGCCAGTTGTGTACCGGCACCAGACCCGCCTTGGTTCCGTAACCGACCATGAGAAAGACAAAGGCCAGCCGGAGCACCGTCGGCTCCAGCTGGGAGCTTACCTGGCTCAGGTTTGTCCAGAGCAGGGCGTTGCCCCCCACCCCCAGCACCCGTTCGGCCGCGAAGTAGAGGAGAACGGTCCCGAACAGTGCCTGGGCGATCCCGACTCCGCAGAGGATGAAGTATTTCCAGGCCGCCTCGATGGCGGTCGGGGTGCGGTAGAGGGAGACCAGAAGCACCGTGGCGAGAGTTGCCAGCTCCATGGAGATCCAGAGAACGCCGAAATTGTTGGTCAGGAGCGCAATCAGCATGGCAAAGATGAAGAGCTGGAACATGGCATGATAAAAGCGCATCCGCCAGTGCCCGACTTTGCCGTGATCCCTCTCCACCCGCATGTAGCGGCGGCTGAAGACCGCCGTGGTGGTGGAAACGAAGGTGGTCAGCACCACCAGATAGACGTTGAAGGCGTCAACGAAGAAGAAATTGCCGCCGGCGGTGAAGGCGCCCCGCTGGTAGACCTCCAGGGCAAGAACCAGGGATGCGACAAAGGTGAGAGCGGATCCGGCAATATTGATTTCGGGCGCAAAACGCCAGTCACCCACGAAGGCCAGAACCAGGGCGACCAAAACCGATATCCAGAGCAGCGTCACCAGTGCCATGAGGTTCCTAGTCCGTTTCCTTGAGCTTGGCCATCTGATCCACGTCCAGGCTGTCAAAGGTGGTGTTGATGTGAAAAAAGAAAATGCCGAAGATAAAGGCCGCGATGAGCAGGTCCAGCGCCACCCCCAGTTCCACCACCATCGGCATGCCGTAGGTGGCGCTGGTGGCGGCGAAGAACAGGCCGTTTTCCATGGCCAGGAAGCCAATGATCTGGCTGACGGCGTGGCGCCGGGTAACCATCATCAGGAGCCCCAGCATAACCGTTGCCAGAGCCACCGCCAGGGTAGAGCGAGTCATGAGGGTAGAGAGCTGGCGGACCGGCGCGGTCAGATGGTAGGAGAAGATCACCAGACCGATTCCCGCCAGCATGGTTGCCGGGGTATTCATGACCGACTCTATTTCGCGGTGAATCTTCAGCTTGTGGATCAGGGTGTAAAGGATGTAGGGGAGCAGTATCACCTTCATGACCAGGGTAAGCAGCGACGAGATGTACAGGTGATGCTCGCCGGTGGCAAAGCCGATGACTGCAGTGCTCAGCCCCAGGAAGAACCCCTGCCAGGCAAAGATATGGAGGATGGCGAACATGCGCCGCTGCACCAGCAGGGCAAACGAGGTGAGCAGAATCATGGCGGCCAGCAGGGTGTTGAGTTGAATAACCAGTTCAGTGGACATATGTCACTCCAGGATGAAAAAGGCGATCATCCCCAGGGTCGCCAGCAGGAAGGCGCTCCCCAGGTATTCGGGGAGCCGGAAGATGCGCATTTTGGCGAGGCCCGTTTCGATCAGCACCATGACGACTCCGCCAACCGCCAGTTTTGCCACGAAGTAAAGTCCCCGCAGGAGGAGCGACAGCGGTTCGCCACTCCCCGCAATCCCCCAGGGGAGGAAGGCGGCGATCCCGAGGGAGAAAAACACCATCAGCTTCATCATGCCGGCCCACTCGATCAGCGCCAGGTAGCGTCCGGAATATTCCAGGATCATGGCTTCGTGGATCATGGTCAGTTCCAGGTGGGTGGCGGGATTGTCCACCGGGATGCGCCCCGTCTCCGCCAGGGCGATGAGGATAAAGGCGATCAGGGAAAAGGCCAGGGAAGGACGGATCATGAAATGGCCGTTTGCCATGACGCTGACCATCTGGGGAAGGGATGTCGAGCTGCTTGCCAGAGAGACGGTAAATATCGCCATCAGCATGGCCGGTTCGGCCAAGGAGGAGATCATCATTTCACGGCTGGAGCCCATGCCGCCGAAGGCGGTGCCGATGTCCATGCCGGCCAGGGCGGTGAAGAACCGGACGATGGCAAAGAGCATGACCAGGGCGATGATGTCGGCGGTGGCCGCCAGGGGGAGATCGACGGAAATCAGCGGGATGATCCCCGCCGTCATCAGGGTGACGCCGAAGGCGAGGTAGGGGGTGACGCGGAAGATCCAGGATGCGTTATCCGCCAGCACCACGTCCTTGTTGAACAGGCGCCTGATATCGCGATAGGGCTGGAGGATGCCGGGAGCCGTTCGCCCCTGCATGCGGCACTTGACGATCTTGACCCAACCGGCGAAGGCGGGGGCGAGCAACGGAAGCAGAATGAGCTGGAGAAGCTCTATGCCCATGGGATGGAGCGTCATCCCAGGAACGCCAGGAGAACTATGAGAGTGACGAAGGAATAGAGCAGATATATCTGGATCCGCCCCTGCTGAAGGCGCCCGACCCGGCGGGCAATCCAGAAGGCGATGTCGGAAAGGGGTTCGTAGAACCAGTTCCAGAAACGGTCCCTGACCCTGAGACGGTAGTGCAAGGAGTCGGCCATCACCGGGTGATTCGGGGGGGAAGTCACCTCTACCTGTTCGCGGATGCTGAAGAAAAATCCGAAGACCCTCCTGATCGGCATGGCGAAGGAGGTAGCGGTGTACTGCATGCGGGGAGTGATCCGCTCAAAACCGCAGTCCCACAGGGGGGCACGGCGAATTGCGGTGCGGCGGACATGGAGCAGGAGATAGGTGGCCGCCACTACGGCAATAAGGCCGAAAAAGACCACCGGGCCCGAATAGGATGCCCGTTCCTGGGAAGAAGGTGTAAGCCAGAGCCAGCCAAATCTTCCGGCCGACGTGGCGATCCGTGCGCCGCAGAGCTTGAGGGGGACGGTATCCATCCACCCCATAACCAGGGTCGGCAGCACTCCCAGTGCCAGGCAGGAGAGCGCAGCCAGGAGCATCCCCAGCCGCATGGAGAAGGCGACTTCACCGATCTGCTCCTTTTTTCGGTGACCGCGCCAGGACCCCAGGAACGTGACTCCGAACGCCTTTACGAAACAGGCGGCGGCCAGCGCCCCGGTCAGGGCCAGCAGTGACGCGGCCAGGGGAACCAGCAATTTCAGAAGGGGATGGGGGAGAGCCGGTGAGAGGAGTAACGCCTGGAACGTGAGCCATTCCGAGACGAAACCGTTGAAGGGGGGAAGGGCGGCGATGGAGATGCATCCCACCAGGAACAGCGCCGATGTCCAGGGGAGCAGATGGATCAGTCCCCCCATCTCCTCCATGTTCTTCTCGTGGGTGGCGTGAATGACGGCACCCGCACCCATGAAGAGCAGCCCTTTGAAGAGGGCGTGGTTCAGGGTGTGGTACAGGGACGCCACCAGCGCCAGAGCCGCGAGGGATTGAAAGTCGAATGAGGTAAAGATCATGGAGAGCCCCAGCCCGATGAGGATGATCCCGATGTTTTCCACCGAATGGTAGGCCAGCAGGCGTTTCAGGTCGTGCTGCATGAGTGCGTAGAGGACACCAAGGACCGACGAAACCAGGCCGAAGCAGAGCACGATCCCTCCCCACCACCAGGGAAAGCCGTGGATCAGGTCGAAGGCGACCCGCATCATGCCGTAGATAGAGGTTTTGAGCATGATACCGCTCATGAGAGCCGACACGTTGGACGGGGCGACGGGATGGGCCTCAGGCAGCCAGACATGGAGCGGAATCACCCCTGCCTTGGCGGCGAACCCGAAAAAAGCCAGGAAGAATGCGCCGCCGGCCCAGGCTGGTGACAGCTGCCCCGCTCTCATGGCGTCGAAGGTGTAGTTCGAAAAACTTGCGACGCCGGTCGTCAGGCCGGCCATGATGCCGAAGGCAAGCAGGATGGCGATGGCCCCCACATGGGCTACCAGCAGGTAGAGGAAAGCCGCGCGCCGGTTTGCGGCCTGTTCGTCCTCATACATGACCAGGAAGTACGAAGAAGCGGCCATCAGCTCCCAAGCCAGGAGGAAAAAATAGGCGTCGTCCGCCAGAACCACCAGGGACATGCCTGCCAGAAAAAGCAGATAACAGACCACCAGGCGGGTGATTGGGCGCTTGCCCCGGTAGGCTCGCAAATAGCCGATGGAATAGAGGGAGACAAAGGTTGACAGGAGGCCGATGACCACGAGAAAGAATCCGGCCAGGGGATCGAGGCGAAGGTTGAAGGGAAGGCCGGGAAGTCCCATTGCTACGGTTGCCGCGTTGTTCGTGCCCTGCAGAACCGCCAGAAAGCCGGCAACTGCGGTAGCAAGTGAAGTGAGGGTTGCCAGGGAGAAGGCGGCAGGGATGAGCAGTCGCTCAAAGCGCGAGAGAAGCATGGCGCAGAGAGCTCCGCCAAGCAGGAGCAGGACCGAAAAACCGGCAATATCGAGAGGGGACATCACAAGGGCCTCCGCATATGAGTCATGAACGGAAACAAGTCGTCGGGACAAACCGCTTGCGGTCCAGCAGGCTACAGGCGCATTACCGACACAGTACTATTTTAAAACTGCGAAGTGGCAAGCTATGCCATGACCTCACGCCTAAGTGATCGTCAACAGGACGACCAGGGTTATAAAGGTGTACAGGATGTAGAGATGGATCTGCCCGTTCTGAAGTCGCCGCAGGGGGACAAACTTTTCATAGACATAGGCAAGGATTGGCAGATAGACCCGTTCGAGTACGGTTTCCGGCACATGGCTTTCAAAGCGAGCCCGTGTGGGGAATATGCTTTTAATGGCCGGTGCATGCCGGTCGGGACACAGAATACCTGAGAACAGATCGACGAGTGACCCGGCAAAGGACGACGCGGTGTACTGCATTCTACCGTCAGGAGCGAGATAGCCGCACCCCCAGGTAGCCGAGGTGGTAACGGTTGATTTCCCCAGCTGCCGACGGTAGAGGAGCATCGTCATCAGGGCTGTCGCAAGCAGGCCGACGGCAAGATAGGTAATCCACGAGAGAGGAGTAATAGCCGTCAGGCTCAGGTACTCCCCCGACCCCTGGTACCAGGTTGCAACTGCGGCATCCAGCAGAGGAACAGTCGCCACGGGCGCCACGCCGATCACGAGGCAGACGCCTGCCAGAATCATCATGGGGAGCCGCATCCACCCCCCGGCCTCATGGGGGACCGTGGCGGACGGCACCCGGGGAACTCCGAGGAAAACCACGCCGAAGACCTTCACGAAACAGGCAACCGCCAGGCCGCCTATCAGGGCCAGCGCCGGGGCGGCCAGGGAAAGCCCGATGACCGCGGCTCCGGAATGACCGATCACCCCATTGAAAAATCCCAGATAGATAAGCAGTTCGCTGACGAAACCGTTGAGCGGCGGCAGGCCGCAGATGGCAGCGGCACCGACCAGGAAGGCCGCGGCAGTCCACGGGATGCGACGCAGAAGTCCCCCCATGCGATCGATTTCGCGTGTGCCGACGGCGTGAATGACCGATCCGGCGCCGAGGAAGAGGAGCGCCTTGAACGTGGCATGATTCAGCACGTGCAGAAGAGCACCGGCCATCCCGAGAAGGACCAGGACCGGTGACCCGAGGGATGCTCCGATCAGCGCCATACCGATGCCCATGGTTATGATGCCGATGTTTTCGATGCTGTGATAGGCGAGCAGCCGTTTGAGATCATGCTGTCCCAGGGCGTAGAGGACCCCGGCGATCCCGGACACCATGCCGAGCACCAGGAGCACCATTCCCCACCAGAGCGGCAGATCGGTAAAAAACGACAGGGTGCGCACGATGCCGTAGATGCCGACCTTGAGGATAACGCCGGACATGATGGCGGATACGTGGCTGGGTGCGTTGGCATGGGCCGAAGGGAGCCAGACATGCAGCGGCATGATTCCAGCTTTGAAGCCGAATCCGACCAAGACCAGCAGATAGAAAGCGGTGGCCAGTGGCGCGACGGCGGACAGGGAACCGGCCCCGGGGAAGGTGTATCCCCCGGAAATGCTCTTGAGCAGGGCAAAGGCAGCAAACAGGGCCAGGGTGCCCGTGTGGGTGCAGATCAGGTAGAGGGAGCCGGCATCACGCACTTCAGCTGTATGGTCGTCGGTGGTGAGGACAAAATAGGAGGCAAGGGCCATGATTTCCCAGGCCAGCAGAAACAGGCCGGCAGAGCGCGCCATCAGGACAAAAAGCATGGATGAAACGAGGAGACCGAAAAAGAGTGTCAGCTTCCGGACGGTGCGGGGGTTATCCCGGGCCGGCCAGTAATCGAGTGCATAGAGACTGCAGCAGAGTGCGACTATGAGAATGGGAAGGGAAAAGAACGCGGTGAGGGGGTCGATGCCGATTTCTGCGGGACCGAAGGGAAACGGCCAGGCCAGTTGGAACAGGATGCGACTGCGATTCAGGAGAGAGATGAATGCGCCGCCAACCCCTGCCAGTGCGGCAAGGACCATTGTCAGCGTCGCGAAGCGCTGGCCGAAGCGCGAGTTGACGCCCCGCACGATCATCGGCATCCCGGAGAGTGCTGCCAGCAGTGCTGCGCCGATGAGCAGTACCGCCGGGAGTGTAGCCGTTAGTTCATCAGTCATGAGGAACCTTTCCCGATATCCCTTTCAATTTCCCGAATGGCCGAGATTATTGCGTCAGGGTTGCATTCCTGCCCCAGAATCCGGCGCAGACGGGGATCACGCAGGCAGTATGCCAGGTTCGAGAGGAGATGCAAGTGCATCCTGATGGTAGGAGTAATAAGGGTAAAGAGGATCTGTACCGGCTTGCCGTCGAGGGCGCCGAAGTCGACCGGCTCCGCGAGATAGCTCAGTGACACTTTCGGAACGGGCAGTTGCAGCAGGATGGGATTGCGGACATGGGGAATGGCTATGCCGTCACCAACTGCCGTCGTACCCATGGCCTCACGCGCCAGGAGCACCTGCAGGATGAAATCGGGGTCAAGTTCCGGCGGCAGGTCCAACTGGTCCACAACCGTACGGAGGACCGTTTCCTTGTCGGATCCGGCGACAGAGCAATGGATGCCACCCGACTCCAGCGCCTGGGCCAGGGTCGGCAGCGGACGGTTATCGGCATCATGCATCTTGTACAGAGCAGGACTTACCTTGATGCCACGTTCTGTTGCCCATTCAAGGAGGTCAACCGGGTTGATCCGGTAATCCCCATTGAGCGACTCGGCAGGGAGCTTGTCTTTCCTGATCCAGCGGATAACGGTTTTTTCATCGACATTCAGGGCCTGGGCAGCCTCGATCGGTTCAAGCAGCATAATCGTTATTGTCCTTTTGCGATACCGGGTGTTTCTTCAATGCCGAGCTGAAAACAGAGCGCCTTGTCAACCTGGCTCATCAGCATTTTGGTCAGGAAGCCGAGACGGTCCCCTACCACATTGGCCTTATCGATAGTAATCAGGATATGGGAACTGATTTTTGCATCCCGCTTCAGACCGCTTCCTGCAGCCGGCAGGAATGTCTCAAAATCGTAGATCTTCTCAAGCCGGGTAAAACTCAGAGGGATGATGGTTACGACCGGAGAGTATTCGTTGCTGATATTGTTGCTCACTACCAGACAGGGGCAGACTTCCGGTTCCTGCACACCGACATGGGGCAGATTTACCGCATATATCCCGCCACGCTTAAACATCCCGTTTCTCCGTGACCGCCGCTTCGAATTTCTTGAGCACCTCTTTGGTCTCTTCGGCGGTGGATTGATACCCTTCTATCACGCCCTTGTAAGCCTTCTTCTTTACTTCCGCAAGCTTTTCCCTGGCAGCTTCTTCCAGGAACTGGCTCAACCCGCGCTGACCGTACAGGGCCTTGATGTCGTCCACGATCGGGGTCGGTAACGTGATGTTCAGTCGCGTGCTCGGCATGACGTCACTCCTTTGGTTACTGGTCATACGTAATGTTCATGTCTCACATTTTAATTGACGTATGCGTATTTATACCATATATTTTTATCAGGTGTTATATTTTTTTACGACGCATACAGTTTTAATGCCGCCCCCCAACTCCACGTTCACTTTTAGCACGTACCAGCGGGTGGTCGTGAGGCATGTGTGACCATCTCCCTTGATCCAACGGCATACCTTCTCATAGCAGCGGCTCTCCTGGCTCTTTCCGGAGTACCGGGACTCCTTCTCAATCGCCCCCTGTTCGGACAGCGCAGTGCCGCTCTCTGCGCTGTCGGCGCCTCGATTCTGGGGGAATGCGCCGTCATTGCCCTGCTCGGCGGCACCCCCGGTGCCACCTGGCAGATCGACTGGCCGTTACCATTCGGCCCCGCCCTGTTTTCCGCTGATCTTCTTTCCACGATCTTCCTGCTCCCCCTCTTCCTGGTAACCGGTTGCGCCTCCCTTTACTCGCTCGCGTACTGGCCGGCCAGGGAGAAAAGCAGCGCGGGGAAACTGACGCTATTCCTCGGTCTCTTTGCCGCAGCCATGGTGATTGTAGTCATGGCCCGTAACGGCGTGTTGTTCCTGATGGCGTGGGAAGGCATGGCGCTGTCCGCCTATTTCCTCCTGACAACCGATCAGCAGGATTCGGATGTACAGCGCGTCGGAACCGTCTACCTCCTCGCCACCCATACCGGCACCATGGCGCTGTTTGCCCTGTTTTCGCTCCTGCGCGGAACGACCGGAACGTTCGCGTTCCCCCTGCCCCACACCCTTTCCCAAGGTGTGCCGTATGCAACGGCAATCATCGTAACGGCCCTGATAGGTTTCGGCGGCAAGGCAGGCCTCATGCCCTTGCACTTCTGGCTCCCCGGCGCCCATGCGAATGCTCCCAGCCACGTCTCGGCCATGATGTCCGGCCTCATGCTGAAGATGGGAGTCTACGGCATCCTCCGCACGCTGTCGTTCTTCGACGCTCTCCCCGTCTGGCTTGGCTGGCTGATTCTTCTGCTTGGCGCGTGGTCGGCACTGAACGGCATTGCCCTGGCAACCGGCCAGCGCGATCTGAAACGCTTGCTGGCCTGCAGCAGCATCGAAAACATCGGCATCATCTTCATCGGGATCGGACTGGCCCTGGTCGGCATGCAGACCCAATCGCCCTATCTGGTGGTATGCGGTTTCTTCGGCGCCTTTATCCATATTATCAATCACAGCCTGTTCAAATCACTCCTCTTCCTCGGAAGCGGGGTGCTGATCCATGGCACCGGCACCCGCGAGATCGATCTGATGGGTGGGCTTGCCCGGCGCATGCCCGTAACGTCACCGCTCTTTCTCATAGGCTCGCTCGCCATCTGCGGCCTGCCGCCGCTGAACGGTTTTGTCGGCGAACTGTTTCTCTATGTCGGTGCCATTACGGACGGCGTCACTGCCCCGTTGCCGCTGGCAGCCCTGGTGGCACCGGTACTGGCATTGGTCGGGGGGCTGGCGGTCATCACCTTCGTGAAACTATACGGAATTGTTTTTCTCGGCTCTCCCCGTTCGGCAGCGGCTGCCCACGGGCATGAAGCCACTGCAATGATGACCGGCCCGATGGTCCTGCTGGCAGCGGGCTGTTTGATTGCCGGCATGGCACCCGTGCTGCTGATGCGACTGGTGGCTCCCGTAGTCGAATATTACGGGAACGTGGCAGGAGACGTCATGGTGCAGGTAACCGGACAGGTGCCGCTCGTGCCGCTCACTATCGCCAACTGCATGCTGATAGCACTGGGCCTGGCAATTGGAGCCGTATACCTGCGGCGGCTTCACCGGCAACCCGCACTCTACGGTTCAACATGGGGCTGCGGCTATCTGGCACCAACACCCAGGATACAGTACACGGGCACTTCGTTCAGCGAATTGGTCGTCAATCTGCTCGGAACCCTGGTTGCCCCCCGTCGCCAGAGGCCCGGACTGGATTGCGTCGTTCTCCCCCGCCCGGCACAATTCCACTACGAGGTCACGGAAACGGTCCTGAATCAGGTACTGACACCGGTCTTCCACTGGACAGGACTGGCATTCTCCTATGTCAGGAGATTGCAGCATGGCCAGATCCATGTATATATGCTCTACATCTTTGTAACGCTGTTCGTCCTGATGATATGGACGCATTAGGCTGAGTTCCTGCCGACGCTTCTGGTACGACGAGGATGACACCCATGACCGACATCATAATTCACTGCAGCGTGGCACTTCTCATGCCCCCTCTTCTGCTCGGGGTCATCAACAAGACCAAGGCGGCTTTCGCCGGCCGGGTCGGGGCTCCGTATTTTCAGCCCTATTACGATCTGTTCAAACTGTTCCGGAAAGGTACGGTCTTCAGTGAGACCACCACCTGGGTGTTCCGTGCCGGTCCTGTAATCACGCTGGCCGCCACGCTCATAGCGGCCCTGCTGGTACCGCTGGGTCGCCATGCCGCACCGCTCTCCTTCAGCGGAGATATGATCCTGTTTGCCTATCTGTTCGGTCTGTCACGGTTCTTCACCACCATCGCGGCCCTTGATACCGGTTCCAGCTTCGAGGGAATGGGCGCGGCCCGGGAGGTGACCTTCTCCTGCCTTGCCGAGCCGACGCTCTTTATTACCCTGATAACCCTGGCGAGGATGAGCAAGTCCCTCAGCCTGTCCACCATTCTCACCTATCCGACCCCCGCCAACTGGCTCGCCGCCGGCGCCAGCATGCTCCTCCTGGTGGGAGCCCTCTTTATCACCCTGTTGGCAGAGAACAGCCGCATCCCCTTCGATGATCCCAATACCCACCTGGAGCTGACCATGATCCATGAGGTTATGGTTCTGGATCACAGCGGTCCCGCTTTTGGTATCATTCTCTACGGGGCTGCCCTGAAACTGTTTGTCCTTGGCGCGGTTTTCGTCAATGTCGCCCTTCCCCTTACCACAGGCAACCCGCTGGCGGACTGGGGAATCTTTATTGCCGCCATGCTTGGGCTGGCGGTAACCATCGGGGTTGTCGAGTCGGTAATGGCAAGGCTGCGCATGGTGCGTATTCCGCAACTTCTGGTGGGAGCAACCATTCTGTCGGCATTCGCCATGCTGCTGGTTTTGAGGTAATCTTATGAGTGCTTTTGCCGATCAATTGCTGGTTCTGGTAATGCTGATCAACCTGGTGATGCTCGGGTCGAGCCGGCTGATCTTTTCCATCCGTGCCGTGGCCGCCCAGGGGGTCATCCTCGGCATCCTGCCGGGTCTGATCCACCCATTTTCCGGTCACCTGGCCGCCATCACCGCCGGAATAATCCTGGCCAAAGGGATTCTCATCCCGTACCTGATCAGCGACGCCGTTCGAAAAGCCCAGATCAGGCGCGAGTTTGAACCGTTTCTCGGGTACGTGCCGACCCTGCTGCTCGGCGCCGTTTTCACCGCCCTCTCCTTCGCCTTTGCCGAAAAACTGCCCCTTGCGCCGGAACACAAGGATCTGCTGTTTGTCCCGGCGGCCATTGCCACACTGCTGACCGGCTTTCTGCTCCTGACCACCCGCCGCAAGGCCATCTCCCAGGTTATCGGCTACCTGGTCATGGAGAACGGCATCTTCATATTCGGCATGTTGCTGACCGAAGCCATGCCGGTCATGGTGGAGGCAGGCGCACTTCTCGATCTACTGGTGGGGATATTTGTCATGGGAATTGTCATCAATCATATCAGCCGGGAGTTTTCATCCCTCGACACCTCCCGGTTGCGGACCCTTAAGGAGGAGTAGCGGATGATTTTTGCTCTTATTCTGCTCCCCCTGGTCGGGGCGCTGGTCGCCTGGATCGTGCCGGACAACCGGTTGCGCCCCCTCATCCTGCCGGTTATGGGAAGCATTCATCTCGTGCTGACGGCGCTTCTCCTGGGGAATACCCCGGCTCCCTCCGCCGGTGGCTGGATATGGCTCGACCCGCTGGGGAAGGTGGTGCTCCTCTGCATCAGTCTGCTCTTCGCCGTCTGCGCTTTTTATGCGGTCGGGTACCTCTCCTATCGCCAGGAACGCTCCAACAGGATCCTCTGCATGGGGCTTCTGGTCTGCCTTGCCGCCATGGGGCTGGTAACCGTGAGCCAGCACCTGGGACTGCTCTGGGTGGCACTGGAAACAACCACCGTCTCCATGGCTCCGCTCATTTATTTCAACCGCAACGCCCGTTCCATCGAAGCAACCTGGAAGTATCTCCTGATCTGTTCCGTGGGGATCGGCCTGGCGCTGCTGGGACTTCTCTTCCTGGCCTACTCCACCTATGTGGCACAGCACGATGCAACCCTTCTGCTCGGTCCGCTCATGGCTTCGGCGCGGGGATTGAATCCGGGCTGGCTGCACGCAGCCGCCATTTTCCTTCTGGTCGGTTATGGTTCCAAGATGGGGCTGGCCCCGTTGCATACGTGGAAGCCCGATGCCTACGGCGAGGCGCCGGGCCTGGTGGGCGCACTGCTTGCCGGCGGGCTGGTCAACTGTGCATTCCTCTCCATCCTGCGGGTTTACCAGATCTGCCTTGCCTCGGGGATCGAGATTCAGTTCTTTCAGAAGTCCCTGCTCGGCATGGGACTGATCTCCATGGCCTTTGCTGCCGTTTTCATGGCCCGTCAGGCCGACTTCAAGAGAATGCTGGCCTATTCGAGCATCGAGCATGTGGGAATTCTTGCCATCGGACTCGGTCTCGGCGGGGGTGCGATCTACGGCGCGCTCTTTCATCTGCTCAACAACGGATTGACCAAAGGGGTGTTGTTCCTTTCCTCAGGCAACATCCACCGTTCGTACAGCAACAAGACTACCGACGTCGTCAAGGGAGCGCTGACCAGGCTCCCGTGGTCGGGGGGGCTCTTCCTGGCCGGGTTCATCGCCATCACCGGCTCACCCCCCTTCTCGCCGTTCATCAGCGAATACACCATCGTCAGCAGCGCCTTTATCGAAGGGCACCATCTGGTGGGGGGGCTGTTTCTGCTCTTTCTCGTCATCGTCTTCATCGGCATGGCGCTGACCGTGCTGCCGATGGTCATGGGCGCCCCGCCGTCCGACATTGAACCGACCGATTACCGGGACCGGCTGCTGACGGTCGGCCCGCCGTTACTGATGATGACAGTCATCCTGATGCTCGGCATCTGGCCACCGGCGTTTCTGGTCACACTGTTACGGGACGGCGCCTCCATGCTGGGGGTACAGCCATGAACAACTCCCTGCACCCGCTGTATAACGGATTGGCGATCCCGTTTGCCGGCATTCCCCAGGCCGACGCCGGTCAATTCCTCCAGACCATCCTGGATGCCATTGACCGGGGGCGGCGGATCGTCTCCTACTTCGGGATCCCCGGTCAGGATGCCGTTACCCTCGTCTGCGTGCTGGCCGACAAGAGCGAAGGGCGTCTCGGAGTGACCCGCACGGCAGCAGGTGGCGGCCACTTCCCCTCCCTGGCCAATCTCTGTCCACAGGCACAGCTTTTTGAACGTGAGATTGCGGAACAGTGCGGCTTGATCTTCGACGATCACCCCTGGTTCAAACCGGTACGGTTTCATCGTCCGTTCACCCCCGGTCGCGACGCCTGGAACCGCCCGGCAGGCGAACCCATCCCCGTCGGGGTCATGGACTATTTCCAGGTAGAAGGCCCGGAAGTGCATGAGGTTGCGGTCGGGCCGGTCCATGCCGGAATCATCGAGCCGGGACATTTCCGTTTCCAGTGCCACGGTGAGGAGGTCTTTCACCTGGAAATCTCCCACGGCTATCAGCACCGGGGTATCGAGGCGGACCTCTTCGGTGGGCCGCACCCGCGGACCCTCCATCACATGGAGACGCTGGCCGGCGACACGACCATTGGCCACGGACAGGCTTACTGCATGGCTGTGGAAGCCTTGGCCGGCCTCAAGGTTACGCCCCGCGGCGAGGTGCTGCGCGGCATCGCACTCGAACTGGAGCGCCTGGCAAACCACACCGGCGACCTGGGAGCAATTGCCGGAGACGTGGGCTATCTCCCCACCTCCTCCTTCTGCGGTCGTATCAGGGGTGATTTTCTCAACATGACGGCGGTTCTCTGCGGCAGCCGTTTTGGGCGGGGGCTCCTCACCCCGGGCGGCACGGTCTTCGACCTGACGCAGGGGCAGCGAGACGATCTGCTCAGGCGTCTGGCAGAGGCACGACGCGATCTGACCGGCGCCATAGATCTGCTCTGGAACACACCTTCGGTCATGGGACGTCTGGAAGGAACCGGCACCGTTTCACTGGAAATGGCACTGGAGCTCGGCATGGTAGGCCCGGCCGCACGTGCCAGCGGCATCAAGCGCGACGTACGTCATGGCTATCCCTTCGGCATCTTCCGCATGACCCATCTGCCGGTTGCCACGGCGTTCCACGGTGATGTCTGCGCACGAACCATGATTCGCTGGCAGGAAGCGCAGAAGTCGATGGACTTTATCGATGAACAGCTGCGCCAGCTGCCGTCCGGCGACCACCGGGTAACGACATCACCGCTTGCGGCCGGGCAGCTTGTCGTAGCCATGACCGAAGGATGGCGTGGCGAAATATGCCATGTGGCCATCACCGATGACCTGGGACGATTTGCCCGTTACAAGGTCGTTGACCCCTCGTTTCATAACTGGCCCGGCCTCGCCATGGCACTCAGGGGGCAGCAGATTTCCGACTTCCCGCTCTGCAACAAGAGCTTCAACCTCTCCTATTGCGGATTCGATCTGTAGGAGATACGGGACAACCATGACATACAATCCGGACAGCAATAATACGGCGGACTCTGCAGTCAAACCGTGGTCACGCCATGATGACAAGTCCTGTTACCAGATCCAGTCGGTGTCAAATGCCATTGATATCCTGGAACTTGTCGCCACATCTGCTAACGGCATGAATCTCGAAGGGCTGCGGAAACATCTTGGCTTTTCTGCAGACACTGCCTTCAAACTGGCAACAACCCTGGAGCGACGGGGCTACCTGGAGCTGGACCGCCTGACCGACCACTACCAGCTCTCGCTTAAAACACTTGAACTGAGCCAGACCTTCATCCGACAGGCCGCTCTGTTCCATCATTCCCGTCCGATCATCGAAGAACTGAGCCGGCAATGCGGCGAAACCGTCTACATCGCCGTTCTCAAGGATGGCCAGTCGGTCTACCTGGAGCATGTCGAAAGCCGGCATCCGGTCCGGGTGGTATCGCGGTTCGGATCGCAACTCCCGGCCTACAGCTCGGCCGGAGGCAAGGTCATGCTTGCAGGTCTGCCCCCCGAGGCATTGGCCGCCTACCTGGAGAGCACGGAGTTCGTCGCGTACACGGCTGCAACAATCACCGACCGTCCCGCTCTGGAGCGCCACCTGCGGCAGGTGGCGACACAAGGGTTTGCCGTCAACAACGAAGAACTTGAATCCGGGGTATCCGGGCTGGCCGCGCCAATCCGCAACCATGCCGGCCAGATTATCGCCGCGGTCGTCATTTCCGCCCCGGCAATAAGGATTTCGCCGGACCAGCAGCGGGACATGCTCATCCCCCTGATCCGTGATGCGGCGGCCCGCATATCAACCCGTCTCGGATATACCCCGGCTCACCCGGAGAGAGGATAATCCCCATGATCAGAGCACTTATTGCCCGCATCAGGCAGGGTCATCGCACCATGCCCTATCCCGCTGCGCCGCTTCAGATGCCGGAACGCTTTCGTGGTTACCCTGTTGTCTCATCCCTGGAACGAGCCGCAGAGGAAAAAGATGAGGCATCCCCGTGCCCCTACGGCGCCTATACCGCTGAAGGGGGGGGGTGTTTGGACATGGGGAAATGCCTGTTCTGTGCCGAATGCTCCGCCGGAACTGTTGAATTTACCACCGACTATCAGCTCGCCGTTACCCGGCGGGACCATCTCATGGTTGGCCCGGGAGCAGACCGGCGCCATGCAAGCCCACTCCCTCCCGATCTGCTGCGGATGTTCGGCCGGTCGCTCAAATTCCGGGAGGTCAGTGCGGGAGGGTGCAACGCCTGCGAAGCCGACACCAATGTCCTCTCCACCATCGGGTGGGATCTGGGGCGCTTCGGCATCCAGTTCGTGGCCTCGCCACGACATGCGGACGGCCTTTGGGTGACCGGGCCGGTGACCGAAAACATGCACCAGGCACTGCTCACCACCTACGAGGCGATTCCCGCCCCCAAGATCGTCGTCGCCTGTGGTGCCTGTGCCATCAACGGCGGACCGTACCTTGATTCGCCCCGGGTTCTGAACGGCGTAGACAGCCTCATCCCGGTCGATCTCTACATCCCGGGCTGCCCGCCCAACCCGGCAACCATCCTTGACGGGCTGCTACGCATACTCGACAAGCTCAAATGACCGCAAAAATCATCATAATCACAGGGAAAGGACGTATTGAATGAATCTGAAAAAGCAGGTGACGCACCTCAAAGAATGGCAGCTGCAGGAGGAACTGGCCGAGCGCATGCTCCCCATGATCGGCCATCTGTACCGGGACAACAACATAGTCACCACCGTCTATGGCCGATCTTTGACACACAACACGGTCAACGACATCCTGAAGGCGCACCGCTTCGCCCGCCTTGTGCTCGACGCCGACCTGACCGTCAAGGAAACGTTTCCGTTGCTTGAAGCGATCAGCGGGCTTGGTAATCTTGCCCCCGCTCGAATTGACCTTGGCAAATTGACCACACGGTTTCTCTCCCGGGGAGGAGATTGCCCCGTCGAGGAATTTGTCCGCAAGGAGCTGACGACGGTCCTTACCGGACGAGGTCCCGTGCTTTCCGAGCCACAGGACATCGTTCTCTATGGTTTCGGCCGCATCGGCAGGCTCCTTGCCCGCATCCTGATAGAAAAGGCCGGAAGCGGCGAGAAACTCAGGTTACGCGCCGCAGTTGTCCGCAAGGGGGCGGGGGATGACCTTGTCAAGAGGGCCAGCCTGTTGCGCCGCGACTCCATACACGGTCATTTCGACGGCATCATTACCATTGACGAAGAAGAAAATGCCATTATCGCCAACGGCAATATGATCCGCATCATATATTCCGATGCGCCGGAGCAGGTTGATTACACCGCCTACGGCATCCAGAATGCAATCCTCATCGACAATACCGGCAAGTGGCGCGACCGGGACGGGCTCGGCCGGCACCTAAAGGCACCGGGGATATCCAAAGTGATCCTTACCGCCCCTGGCAAGGGAGATATCCCCAATGTGGTCGCCGGGGTCAACAACGAGCTGATCACTCCGGCAGAACAGATCTTCTCCGCCGCCAGTTGCACGACCAACGCCATTGTCCCGGTCATGCAGGCTATCAACGATCGCTTCGGCATCGTGCATGGCCACATGGAAACCTGCCACTCCTACACCAACGACCAGAATCTGATCGACAACTACCACAAGGCATCCCGGCGCGGACGCAGCGCCCCGTTGAACATGGTCATCACCGAGACCGGCGCTGCCAAGGCTGTCGCCAAGGTCATTCCCGGGCTGAGCGGTAAATTGACCGGCAACGCCATCAGGGTGCCGACCCCCAATGTCTCTCTCGCAATCCTCAATCTGGAGCTGGCGCAACCGGTATCTGTCGAGACGATAAATGCCTATCTGCGTGACATCTCTCTCGATTCTCCCCTCCAGAACCAGATAGATTACACGAATTCGCCCGAGGTAGTGTCCAGCGACTTCGTCGGTTCGCGGCACGCCGGGATAGTCGATTCCCTGGCCACGATCGCCGAGGGTAACCGTTGCGTTCTCTATGTCTGGTATGACAATGAATTCGGTTACAGCTGCCAGGTCGTGCGCATGGTACAAAAAATGGCCGGGGTGGAACTTCCCGCCATACCCAGCTGAATATGGTAGAATGAAAAGCACAACCGACCGTTTGTTGAACAGGCAGATCAAATGCGATGCATTGCTGTCCAGCGGACAGGATGCAACCACCAGGGAGGCAGGCTGTGACATTTAACGATATCACCCGAGGGACGGGGCTTGAAGCACATGGCATCACCAATGCCAATCTTATTTACTGGACTCCGCCGACGGCGGTGCTCTACGAACTGATTGTGAAACGGGGGGAAGGGCTGCTTTCACACCTGGGAGCGGTAGCGGTCAAGACAGGACATTATACGGGGCGCGCGGCTAACGAGAAATTCATCGTCGACGAGCCGGGCTGCCACGATCATGTCGCCTGGGGCAAGGTCAATCGCCCCTTTGAACCGGCAAAGTTCGATGCGCTCTATAATCGCATGTGCGCCTATATGCATGGTCGCGACCTGTTTGTGCAGGACTGCTTTGCCGGCGCCGACAAGGATCACCGTCTGCCGATCCGCGTCATTACGGAGAATGCATGGCATTCATTGTTTGCCCGCAACATGTTCGTCTCGGCAACGCCGGAGGAACTGGTTAACCACTCCCCCCAATTCACCGTCGTCAATATGCCACACTTTCACGCCCTCCCCTCCATGGACGGCACCAATTCCGAGACCTTCATCATCATCAACTTCGCCCGCAAGATGATCATCATTGGCGGCACCAGTTACGCCGGTGAGATCAAGAAGGCGATCTTCACGATTCTCAACTACCTCCTGCCGGTAGAGAAAAACATCCTGTCCATGCACTGCTCCGCAAACGTGGGACCGAATGGTGATTCCGCCGTGTTCTTCGGCCTGTCAGGCACGGGGAAGACAACCCTCTCCGCTGACCCTAACCGCTCCCTGATCGGGGATGATGAGCATGGCTGGGACGACAAGGGGGTCTTCAACTTCGAAGGCGGTTGCTACGCCAAGATCATCAACCTTTCCAAGGAAGCGGAACCGGAGATTTATGAGACAACCCGCCGCTTCGGCACCATCCTGGAAAATGTGGCTATCGATACCCATACCCGCCGGGTTGACCTGGATGACGACTCGTTTACCGAAAATACCCGTGCCTCCTATCCGCTGACCCACATCCCCAATATCGTGAAAAGCGGCTGCGGCGGCCACCCCTCCAACATCATCATGCTCACCTGCGATGCCTTCGGCGTACTGCCGCCGATTGCCCGCCTGACACCGGAGCAGGCCATGTATCACTTCCTCTCCGGCTATACCGCCAAGGTGGCCGGCACGGAGGCTGGGATCACCGAGCCGTCGGCTACCTTCTCCACCTGTTTTGGCGGCCCGTTCATGGCCCTCAACCCGACCGTGTACGGAGAGCTTTTGCGCAACAAGATTGCCCAGCATAACGTGACCTGCTGGCTGGTGAATACCGGTTGGAGCGGTGGTGCCTACGGCGTAGGTTCCCGCATGAAGATTGCGTACTCCCGTGCCCTGGTCAATGCCGCCCTGGACGGGTCCCTGAACGCCGGCTCCTTCGAAAAGGACCCCTTCTTCGGTCTCGATATCCCGACCGCCTGTGCCGGAGTGCCGAAGGAAGTCCTCAATCCCCGCAATACCTGGGCAGACAAAACCGGCTACGATGCGACCGCAACCAAACTGGTAGGCATGTTCAAGGAAAACTTCAAAAAATATGCGTCGCACGTTTCGGCAGAGGTGGCCGGTGTCATGTAGCAACCGATTGCGCGTGTCATTGCGTCGATCTTGAAACTTTTCTCTCTCATTGCCCAGATGGTGAGTTGAGACAAAGGGCTTCACGGCTGTCCCGTGAAGCCCTTTTTGCGTAGGGAAATGACCAGTTTCCTGCTTGCAGCCTTGCCGCATCGAATGGTAGTATAACCCTGCCTGATCTCTCCCGCGGGACCTGCTCCCCCCATTCAGCTTTCAGCAGCTACTCAACAGTACAGACCGACGTCACGTTCAGGTGCCCCTATGCGTCGATTGGCCCATCCTATGAAAAACAGACCGAGCACACAAGTTCAACGCTACCTCCGGAATCACAATGTCGCAACGTTGGCCACGGGCAGCGGCAACGATATCTGGGCCTCTGCGGTGTTCTATGTCAACGATGGCTATACCCTGTATTTCCTGTCATCACCCGAAAGCCGGCATTGCCTGAACCTGGCGCAGAACCCGTATGTCGCCCTGACTATCCAGGAGGATTACTCCGACTGGACGGACATCAAGGGAGTACAGATGGAAGGCACGGTCAGCGAAATTTCCGGGGAGGAGGAGGAAAAAGCCCGGAGGCTCTACGGGGAGAAGTTCCCCGTGGTCGGCATGCTGGCGCAGGCCCCCGCAGCCATCGTCATGGCCCTGACCAAGGTCCGCTGGTACAGCATTGTCCCCCGTAATCTCTATTTCATCGATAATTCGGTCGGCCTGGGCCATCGCGATAAGATCGATCTGAGCGATTGATATTCCATGACGAGTCACCGGGGAAAAAACAATTAACACCCCAATAAACTCTTGGATTTTAACCGTATTTATGCTACGAGCAATATCATTGCCGTGACTACGACCCAACGAGGTACCCTATGACAAAAGCCTGCATCGCCGAAAAAATCCACCTCAACACCGGTTTTCCCCTTAAAGAGTCCGCAGACATGCTGGAAACTGCTTTCAGCATCATAAAAAGCACCCTGGAAGCCGGAGAAAACCTCAAAATTACCGGTTTCGGCAATTTCGAGATAAAAGAGAAAAAAGACCGCCGGGGAAGAAACCCGCACACGGGCGAAACAATCAGAATCTCCGCCCGCAGGGTCCTGACGTTCAAACCGAGCACCGTCTTGAGGCACGCCATCAATCGGCAGCCATGATCCCACTGACACCCCTCCTTCGCCAATTCCCGCAACAGGGTCGACACGAGAACTGAAATGGCTATTGAGTTTTGCAGATGAACCGTTTTTTCTCATTGCCAATCAACATGCAGCTGGCAACCCTCGCCCTGCTCCTGGCACTCCCGACCACCGGCATCATTGTCTATTCGGGGCTGAATCAACGCCAGGAAGCCTTGGATGTCGCGACGAAGAACATCCGGGAGTTGGCCAACAATATCGGCCTCGCTCAAGACCAGTTCCTGAGCAGCAGCCAGCAGCTCCTTGAGACCGTGGCACGCCTCGACCGTGTCAAAGGCAGGGACAGGGCGAAGGTCAGTCAACTCTTAAACGAAATCAGCCAGCGCAATCCACAAATCAGCCACCTGGCGCTTGCAGATATCAATGGGAAAATATGGGCAGCAGCACCCCCTCTGAAAGAAAATGAGTCCATCGCCGACCAGCGTCAGTTCGTGAATGCCCGGGCAACCGGCCGCCTCTCATCAGGCGAATACCGGCCATCGGCGGAGGGTCAGGATTTCACCCTCGACTTCGCACTCCCTATCAAGGACCAGAGCGGCACCATCACGTGGGTGTTCAATTTTGCCGTCAATCTGGCTAGTTTCAAAAAGATACTCCTCAACACAGGACTTCCCTCTGCGACGTCATACATTATTCTGGACCACAAGGGGACCATTCTCTACAGCGGCCGTGAACCCAAACTGGTGGGAAAGACCGACAAGAAGGAATATTTTGCGGAGATGCAGGGAATCGAGGGTGTCGGCTCGTTCAGGGGAATGGCCCACGACGGCCTTGAACGGCTCATCATCTTCAGAAAGCAGCGCCTGGAGCACGAAGAGACCCCTTACATGTACATCCGCACGGGGATTCCCTATGATGATGCAGTGGCTGAGGCAAATCGCGCTCTTGTCCGCAACATTCTCCTTCTGGCCCCCTTCCTGGTCGTATCGTTCATTGTTGTCCTCTACCTTGGCCGACGCTCCATCGTCGACCGGGTCACTACCCTGAAAAAAACCGTTGACACCATGGCCCAAGGGAATCTCGATGTCAGGGTTGCCGATCATGTGACAGGGGGCGAACTGGGCGAACTGGGACAGGCGTTCGACACCATGGCCAGAAAACTGGCGGACCGGGAGCAGGAACGGCAAGTGGCCCAGGATGCACTGGTGGTAAAGCAACTGCAGTTGGAGGGGTTGAACGCGACTCTGGAGCAGCGGGTTGCCGAAGAGGTGGAGAAAAACAATCGCAAGGAACGGATTATGTTCCAGCAGTCCCGCCAGGCCTCCATGGGAGAGATGATCAACTTCATCGGCCACCAGTGGAGCCAGCCCCTGACCACTATCGGGCTCCGGTTTCAGTACCTGCAGCAGGCGTACCACGACAAAGAGCTTACTCCCGAGATATTTGACCGGGAAGTGGCAGCCTGCCTGGACAAACTCGACTACCTTGCGGACACCATTACCGACTTTCGGAACTTTTTCCGTCCGGAGAAAGCACCCCACCCCTTCAATCTTGAAAGGGCAATCGAGAAGAGCATGTTCTTCGTCCAGTCCTACTTTGTCCAGAATGGCATCGACCTGCGCTTCGTGGGCCATGCACCCGACATCCTGGTTAACGGCTATCCCAACGAGTTTTCCCATGCGCTCCTGAACATCCTCTACAATGCCAAGGACGTTTTCCTGGATCGCGGCACGGTGAAGCCCTTCGTGGAGATCTGCTGCCGGCAGGAGGGGGGAAACGCAGTCATAACGGTACATGATAACGGAGGGGGAATCAGTACTGCTGATGCAGACAAGGTATTCGAACTCTATTTCACCACCAAGGCAAAGGGGCACGGAACCGGCATCGGTCTTTACATGGCGAAGATGATCATCGAAAAAAACATGGGTGGGAGCATAACGGTACGAAACGGCTCGGACGGGGCTGAGTTCGTCATCAAGCTTCCGGGAGAGAGCTCTCTCCCGGGTGACGGGAAGAAACCGGGAGGACAGCCCCTGTCAAGCTGACCAGAAACTGCTGTTGTTTTGGGAAGAGGCTTCACTGATCCGTGAAGCCTTTTTTCGTGCAGCCTGACATGGGTGGGGCTACCGAACCTTCCTGATGCCCAATAGCTTCGCCATAAGCAAGGCCAGAACCGCGGCGACAATGCTCAGCATCGCCCCCATCTTGGCAGCACCCTGCACCGGGTCGGTGAATGCCTCCCCCGCCACGAACAATGCGACAGTAAAGCCTATACCGGCAACCATGCCCGCCACCAGAAGGTGACGCGCTCCCATCCTCGAGGGGAGAGGAAAACCGAGCGCACGTGCCAGCATGCCGCAGCTGAAGATGCCCAAAGTTTTCCCCGCCAGAAGTGCTGCAAGGACCAGCCAGGTAACCTGCCCGACTGAGGAGAACTCCACCCCGCCGTTTGCCAGACCAAAGGTGAAGAGGCCGAAATCGACAATCACCTTCCACTCGTGCTCGAAGCTCGCCAGGGGGGAGGTATCCCGGGCGTCTTCTTCAAACAGGTGTTTCTTCTCCCGGGCTGCATGGGGAAGAAACGGAACGATGAAGACAAGGGCCAGGGCAGGATGGAGGTGGGCTTTATGGAGGCCGATCCAGCTCGGCACTCCCCCGGCTATGAGGTAAGGCCAGTAGCTGCCAACCCTGCGGCGACGCATGAGCCAGGCAACGACCATTCCCCCCACCGTCACTCCAAGCCAGGCTGGCGCCACAGGGAAAGCGGGGTCGGGATAGAAGATGGCAATGATGGCAAGACCGACGGCATCGTCGGCAATGGCCAGGAGAAGGAGGAAGGAAATGACCGGGTGGTTGGCACCGAACACCAGTCGCGCCACCAGCCAGGCCAGGGCGATGTCCGTGGCAGTAGGAATCCCCCAGCCATTGGCGAGCTCCGGCGAACCGATGACACCGTTCAGGATCAGATAGACCACTACCGGACCCAGCACCCCTCCCAATGTCGCCAGGAGAGGGTTAACCGCCTTGCGTGGCGGGTTCAGATCCCCTCCCGGCAGACAGCTCTGGGTAATCTCCACCGCCGCGATCCCGAAGAAGAAGACCATGAACAGATCGTTGGAGAGAAAGTGAAAGCTTAAAGTGCCGACCAGCGGCCCATGGATGAAGTGATGGTATCCGGACGGGTCGTGGTTCGCCCAGTAGAGAGCCATCACCACCCCGGCGATGAGGGGGAAGGAGAACTCCCTGAGCATGTTTATCCGTTTGAGCATGAAACCATTCTCCTGTGCAGGGAACATCCTGCCGCCGCCCCAGTATAGAGAACCGGCAGCATTTTGCAACAGCGGTTCGACGGAACGGAAAAATCAGGGGGAGGAAGCGGGTACATTCCCTTCGCCAAGGACCCCCGTCGTCCAGTTCAGGTTGACGAGTGCCGCCAGGTAATCCCGCCGGGCGAGGGCCAGATTTCCCTTCGCCTGATTAAGATTCAGTTCCGCATCGTCCACCTCAAGCCGGATCTTCACCCCCAGCTCATACCCCTTTTCCGCCATGATGAGAAGACGCTCCGCCTGTTCCACCGTCCCGGTAAGGGCGGTGACGATCTCCTGCGCTTCCCGGACGTGGTTGAGTGCATCCCGGATCTCCAGGGAGATTGCGTCTGCCTGCTTCGCCTCGTCGATCTCCAGGGCGTGCAGCTCGCTTTCGGCCTGGGCCACCTTGCCGCGCGTCTTCAGACCGTCAAAAAAGGGGAACGAAAGATAGAGCCCGACGTTCCAGTCCTGGCCGTCACCCCGGGCATCTCCCGCCGCCAGTCGTCGCCAGCCGTATCCTCCCTTGATGTCGAGGCGGGGCTTGTCGTCGGCATTGGCAATGGTCACGAGCTCGCCGGCGATCTCTTTCCGGCGTCTCAGCTCCTCCAGCTCCGGCCGGTGCTTGCGGGCTATCGCCAGGGATTCTTCATAGGAGGGGAGACCGGCCGGCGTCAGTTCCAGCGCCCCGACCACGTCTACATCTTCCTCCAGGGCAAGAATGAAACGGAGCCGGTCCTTGGTGGAGCGGAGCTGGTTTCCGGTCCGGATCAGGTCGGGACGGGCGTTCTGTACCGAAACCTCCGCAGCCAGGATGTCATAGTCGGTGGCAACGCCGGCCGTGTACTTGCGCTGGGCCTCGTCCAGATGACGGCTCTTCTGTTCCAGGTTCTGCCGGGAAATGGCGTGCAGTTCCCTGGCCAGCAGTATGTCATAGAAAGCGGTGGATACGTCCCGGTACGTCCCCTGCCGGGCCATGCGCAGACGCTCGTCAGCAGTGCGGAAGCCGATGTCGGCGGCGCGGATGGCAGCCCCCACCTTCCCCCAGGAGTAGACCACCTGGGAAATGCCCAGTTCCGCCCCTCCTGTGTCCTGACGGGTGGGAATGAAACCTCCCGTCAGGATCTTCTGGCTGTCATTCTGCTGCCGGGAAAGCTGGCCGGTAAGAGTTATCTGGGGAAGGGCAGCGGACCGTTCCTCCATGTATTTACCCTGCACCTGTTTGTAGAACTCCCGCGCCTTGAGGATGTCCCGGTTGCGTGCGGCGGCAATCTCCAGTGCCTGATCCAGGGTGAGAGTGCGGACCTCGGCCGCCTTTACCGTTGAAAAAAATCCGCCACAGAGACACAGAGATACAGAGATGCAGAAAGAGAGTAGCGGCAGGGATAAAGGAATGTGATTCCCCTTCGCAATGCAGCCAAGCAGGGACATCCCGGCATATTTTTCCCTCTGTCCCTCTGTGCCTCTGTGGCAGGTTGTCCTGTTACGCATGGGGGACCTCCTTCACCTTCCCGAACTTCCGCTTCACCCACCCCCCCAGGTCGTCCATGTAGGTGTACATGACCGGCACCACCAGCAGGGTCAAAAGCGTCGAGGTCAGAAGCCCCCCCACCACCGCCCGGGCCATGGGGGCGCGCCCTTCGCCGCCGGCGCCGATCCCGAGAAAGAGCGGCAGCATGCCGAAGATCATGGCCAGGGAGGTCATGATGATCGGCCGCAGCCGGGTCCGCCCCGCCTGGATGATCGCCTCGCGCCGTGGAATGCCGTCCCGTCGCCTGAGTACTTTGGTGTAGTCCACCAGCAGGATGGCGTTCTTGGTCACCAGCCCCATCAGCATGATCAGGCCGATCAGCGCCATGATGTTCACCGTGTCGCCGGTCAGTTTGAGCATCCCCGCCATCCCGACGATGGAGAGGGGGAGCGACAGCATGATCGCCAGAGGCTCGAAGAACGACTCGAACTGGGCCGCCAGGATCAGATAGACGAATATGACCGCCAGCAGCAGCGACTCGGCCATGTAGCCGAAAGACTCGGCCATGTCTTCAGCCTCGCCCGACATGCTGATGCTGTATCCCGGCGGCATGTTGATCCGTTTGGCCGCCGCCTCGACATGCTTGACCGCCGTGCCGATGGGGAGGTTGTCAAGGTTGGCGGAGACCGTCACCTGACGGGCCAGGTCGCGGCGGTTGATCTCGGTCGGGCTGGTGGCAACGCGGGTACTGACAAGGCTTGCCAGCGGCACCAGCTTGCTTCCGCCGGAGGCGGCCGGCATCGAAATCTTCAGATCGGCGACCTGCCCCGGATTGCGACGCAGGGACTCGGGCAGCCGCACCCGCACGTCGACCGCATCCCCATCCTCGTCTTCGTAGGTCGAGATTGCCTCTCCCCCCACCAGGCGGGAGAGCGCGGCCACCACGTCATTGGTGGTGACACCTGCGGAAAATGCCTTTTCCCGATCCACCTTCATCCGGTACTCGGGGATGTCGTGCTCCAGGGTGACGGAAAGGTCCTCGATCCCCGGCACCCTGTACAGCTCTTCCTTGAGACGCTGTCCCAGCTGCTTCAGGGTCGCCAGGTCGTCCCCCTTCAAGTCCACATTGAGCGGTTTCCGGGCGCCCCCCATCTGCCCCACCTCTTCGATGGAGAAGGTGATGCCGGCAATTTTCTGGAGTCGCCGACGGACATCGCGTTGCAGTTCGAACTGGTTCCGTTTTCGTTCCTGGCGCTCCTTCAGCTTGACATAGAGCAGGCCGTCCCGGACGGTACCGCTGTCGCCGGCACCGATGGTGGCATAGGTGTGGTCGATCTCCGGAATCTCCCTGACGGTAGCGAGCACGGCGTTCAGTCGATCCTCGGTCTCGGCAAGTGCCGCGTCGGGAGAGGTTTTGAAGGATATCTGGAACTCTCCCTTGTCCTCCTTGGACATGAAGGAAGATTCCAGGGTGCCGAAGATGACGATCCCGCCGATGAATGCAGCAGCGGCCGAGAGCATAACCGTTTTGCGATGGTCAAGGGCCCAGCCGATGGCGCGGCGGTACTTGTCCGCCGTCAGGTCGAACCAGTCGTTGAAGCGCTCCAGCCAGCGAGCAAGCCCCATCCGCTTCCCCTGCAGGTTGATGGACGGATCGTGCCAGCGGGACGACAGCATCGGGTCCAGGGTAAAGGAGACGAACAGCGACACCAGCACGGCAAAGGCGACGCTGATGCCGAACTGGAAGAAGAAGCGCCCCACGATGCCCCGCATATAGGCAACCGGGATGAAGACGGCAACGATGGACATGGAGGTGGCGAAGACCGCCAGGCCGATCTCGCTGGTGCCGAAGCGGGACGCTTCCATGTGGTCCTTCCCCATCTCCAGGTGGCGGACGATATTCTCCCTCACCACGATGGCGTCGTCGATCAGGAGCCCGATGGCCAGTGACAGCGCCATGAGGGTCATGACATTGAGGGTCATCCCCATGGCGTTCATGATGATGAAGGACGACATGACGGAAATGGGAAGGGTCACGCCGGTGATGACCGTGGAACGCCAGGAGTTGATGAAGCAGAAGACGATGAGCACCGTCAGGATGCCGCCGATGATCAGGGTCTCCTTCACGTCGGCCAGGGACTCGCGGGTCATGATGGTGCCGTCGCGCACCATGGTCAGAGTCACCCCCGGCGGCAGCTCCTTCTGGACCCTGGCCATGTTCTTCTTGACCGTGTCCACCAGCTCTACCTCGTTACCCCCCGACTGCTTGTAGATGTCGAGACCGATGGCCGGCTGGCCATTGACCAGCGCCAGCTTACGCCGCTCCTCAGTGCCGTCGGCAACAACGGCAACTTCCCCCAGGGGGATGGGACGCCCCCCCTTCTGGGCAATGGCCATGCGGCGGTACTCCTCGGCCCGGTCCGGCTTCCCTTCGATACGCATCGGGTATTCGGAGGTCCCCCTGGTCAGCCGCCCCAGGGGGGTGTTGGTGTTCTCGGAGCGGATACCGTCAACCACATCGTTGACGCCGAGCCCCAGGCTATCGAGCCGCACCGGATCGATCTGCACGTTGATCTCGCGCTTCTGGCCGCCGACCATCTCCACCTTGCCTACCCCTGCCACACTCTCGAACCGTTTCTTGATCCGCTTCTCCACCAGGGTCGTCAGTTCGCGGGGTGAGAGGGTGTTGGACTGCACCGCCAGGGACGCCACCGGCGCGGCGTTGAAGTCGAGCTTCTGGATGATCGGCTCCTCGATCCCCTGGGGAAGAATGCCACGGATGGAACCGATCTTGGCCCGAACCTCCTGGGCACAGTCGTTCACCTTCTGCTCCAACTGGAACTGGATGGTTACCGTGGAAACCCCTTCACGGGAAGTGGAGAATACATGCTTCACCCCGGCAATCTGGTTCACCGATTCCTCGATCCGTTTGGATATCTCCCGCTCCACCGTCTCCGGCGAAGCGCCGGGAAAGGTGGTAACCACCGAAACCAGCGGAAATTCCACGTTGGGAAACATCTCGACGGCAAGACGCTTGTAGGAGAAGAGCCCGAGGGTGACAAGCGCAAGGATCATCACCGCGGCGAAGATGGGGCGTTTTATGGAGAGGTCGGAAAGTATCATGTAAACTCCGAAAAATAGGGTGTCATACGGGTCCGTGCGACCCGCCGGTCACAGCGCATGTCCTCACGGAAGACTACCTTCTGACGACCAGCGCCGTTCCCGCAATCAGCAGCGCTATGCCGAAAGCCCGCTTGCCGTCAAGGGGAATTTCCCGGAAACCGAACATCCCGAAGTGGTCGAGCATGACGCCGGTCGCCAGCTGGGCCGCTATGACCGACGCCATGGCGGCCGTCGTGCCGATGCGCGGGACAGCGACAATCGTCATGGTGACGAAGAAGGCACCGAGCAGACCACCGCTCAGTTCCCACCATGTGGCACTGCCAATCCCCCTCAGATCACCCTTACCGAAGAGGAGGACCACTATCAGCAAGACCACGGCCCCTACCGAAAAGGAGATGCATGAACTCTCCAGGACTCCGGTCTTCTGGGCCAGACGGCCGTTGATTGACGGCTGAAAGGCAACGGCAGCCCCTCCGCAGAACATGAGAAAAAGCAGCAGCATCTGATTCATCGTACGTCTCCTCCGTTGTCAGGCCCAACGGCCATCGTCACCCGGTCTCCACCCTTAAGGGTAAAGCCGCCCCGCGTCACGTAACGCTCCCCGACCTTGAGCCCGGAAGACACCTCCACCTGCTCGCCGTTCACCGCTCCCGTGACGACGTCACGGAGCAGGGCAGTGTCGTTCTCCACAACGAACACACTGGCCTTTCTGGCCGTCGTGTCCCACGCTGCCAATGCGCTCCGGGGAACCTGGATGACTCCCGAGCGCGTGCCGATAATGATTCTCCCCTTGACGAACAGTCCCCCCTTGAGCAGTTCACCATCGTTCTTTACCTCGGCGATGACCTTGAGGGAACGGTCCGTTGCGGACAGTTCGGGATTGACGAACATCACCCGGCCGGTAAAGGTCCTTCCCGGAATGGCGTCAACCGTGAATTCAAGTGGCTGGCCGACCTTCACCCGCGCCGAGTCGGCGGAAGAGACGGTGACCGTCAGGTTGAGAATACGGTTATCCACGATACGAAACACCGGCTTGACCGCGGCGGCGTCCCCCGCCAGATCCCCCACGTTCACATCCCGCAGGGCGACCACTCCATCCATGGGAGAGGTGACGAGCCCCTTACGAAGCCGTACCCGGGCCTGATGTACTTCCTCTTCGGCAGCCCGGATCTGGGCCCGGGCGGCCGCCATTCTGGCCGTGGCAGCGGCGACCTCGGTCCGGGCATCGTCCACTGCCTGCTGAGTGGCAAGACCTGACTCCTTCAGCTTGAGCATCCGTGCCAATTCCCGCTCGGAGCGGGTCAATTGTACCTGTGCCTGAGCCAAACCCGCTTTTGCCGATTCTACCCCCGCTTCCGTGCGTTTGACCTGTGCTTCCGTTTCTCCCACGTCGATACTGGCGAGGGGCTGCCCCTTTCTCACCCGCACCCATTCCGTCACGTAAACCTGCTTCACGAGGCCAGGAATCTGAGTCTTCACGTCGGCCGAGAACTTCGGCTCCAAGCTCCCCGTCACCTCCATCCCCACGGACAGATTGGTTGCCCCGGCCACGGCAACTTCCACGGCAACCGGCTGCCTGGCCGCCGTCCCTGCCTCACCCTTTTCACCGCTTTTCTTCGAGCAGCCGCCGGTGATAGACGAGAAGACCAAGGCTGTCGCGATGAAGAGCAACACTCTTGTTTTTTTCATGGGTTCACTCCTTGGGAAAATCCGTTGAGGATCAGATCGAGTAACCGAACCAACCCCTGCCGGTCGATGCGGGGAGGGGTATGGCACAACTGCTCCTGCATGACGGTATTGAGACAGGAGATAATGGCCCAGGTTGCATCCTTTTCGTCCACCTTTACCAGTTCCCCTGCGGCAATCCCGTCCCGCACGAAGCTGGCCAGGATCTCCAGCATCCGGTCAAACGGCTCCTCGTAGGGGAAGGGAGGTGCCCCCTGGGATGGGCCGAAATAGATGGAATAGATGAGCCGCACCACCTGGACATGCTCTACAAACCCGTCGAAGCAACCGGTGCAGAAGGCAATCAAACGCTCCCGAACCGATCCCTGGCATGCGGCAAGGAGATTGAGGCGTTCCGCGAACTGGGCATAGGTGCCGTTCATCAGTTCGAGATAGATACCCTCTTTGCTTCCGAAATAATAGTAGAGGACCGGCTTGGTAACGCCGGCTGCGGCCACTATCTCCCGAACCGACGTAGCGGTGTACCCCTTGCGGGTGAAACTGTCCAGCGCCACCGCCAAAAGCCGCTGTCGCACCGCTGCGTCGACCCGCTCCCCTTCGATATGTAGTCCCATGTTCCCTCCGCATACGCGTCAACCACAATTTACCTAACGGTAGGTACATCCATGAAATGAAAATGTCAAGGGTGAATGTGTCTGCCGGAACGGATGGAAACCGGTAGAGGGAACTGAAACAGCAACGAGGAATGATTTGCTTTTTTCTCGGCAAGTTTATATATTAATGGGATGCATTAACCCGAAAAGGCAGGCTATGATACGAACTATACTTCACTTTCCCGACCCGGAACTGAAGAGGAAATCCGCTCCGGTAACAGTCGTAAACGACGCAACCCGCGCCCTGGTCCAGGACATGGCGGAAACCATGTACGCCGCTCCTGGCGTCGGTCTGGCCGCCCCCCAGATCGGAGTCCATCAGCGGGTCATCGTGATCGACGTCTCTCCCAAGGACGAGCAACCCGATCTCATCGTCGCCATCAATCCGGTCATCATCCATGCCGACGGGGAATCCTACGAGGAAGAGGGGTGCCTCTCCGTCCCCAAATACTCGGCAAACGTCCGCCGCCATGCACGGGTAGTGGTAAAGGCCCTCGATCTGGACGGCAACGAACTCACCTACAAGGCTGACGACCTGCTGGCCATCGCCTTCCAGCACGAAATAGACCATCTGGACGGTATTCTGTTCGTGGACCACCTCTCCCCCCTCAAACGGGAGATATTCCGCAAGCGCTACCGTCGCTCACGGGAAGAAGGCCAGGAAGAGTGACCATGCCCCTCCGTATCGTATTCATGGGAACGCCGGAGTTCGCCTGTCCCACGCTGCAGATGCTGTTCGACCGGGGCGAGGATGTCATCGCCGTGGTCACCCAGCCCGACCGGCCCAAGGGACGCGGCCAGAAGCTGACTCCGCCGCCGGTAAAGGTCCTTGCAGAACAACACGGCGTGCCGGTATTGCAACCGGTGAAGGTGCGCGCCCCGGAAGTCATCACAACGCTCCAGGAACTCCGCCCCGACCTCATCGTGGTGATCGCCTTTGGGCAGATCCTCCCCAAAGCGCTTCTCGATATCCCCCCCAAAGGGTGCATCAACGTTCATGCCTCGCTCCTCCCCCGTTACCGCGGCGCCGCCCCCCTCAACTGGTGCATCGTCAACGGCGAGACCGAAACGGGAGTCACCACCATGCTCATGGACGTGGGACTCGACACGGGAGATATGCTGGTGAAAAAGGCCATCCCCATCAATCCGGATGAGGACGCCCAGTCGCTCCACGACAGGCTTGCCCTGCTCGGCGCTGCGGCCATGGCGGAGACACTCGACCTCCTGGCCGAGGGTCGTCTCGTGCCTGAAAAGCAGGATGACAGCCTCACCAACTACGCACCGATGATGAAGAAGGAAGACGGCCTCATCGACTGGACAAAGGAGCCCCGGGTCGTCAAGAACCTTGTGCGGGGGTTTACCCCCTGGCCTGGCGCTTTCACGACTCTGGACGACAAGGTTCTCAAGATTTGCCGGGTCAGAGAAGGAGAGGGACACGGCGAGCCGGGAACTGTGCTGAGGGCAGACAAAAACGGACTGGAAGTCGCCTGCGGCAGCGGCAGCTTGTTCATAGAAGAACTGCAGCTGGAAGGTCGCAAACGCCTCCCGGTCCAGGAATTCCTGACCGGCGTCAAAATCGCCCCGGGCACCGTCCTGGAATCCAAGGAAACACCTCGTGGTTGATACCAGCAACACGCCGGCTCCGCCCCGCAAACGGCTCTTTGTCGCTCTCATGGGGGTGACCTGCATCCTCATCGTGGGGATCATTTACCTTATGTGGTGGATTCCGACCAAGGGTCTAGCCAACATCAACCCCAACCTCCCCCACATCGTCGGCATCATCACCCTCACCCTCTCCGCCCTCGCCCTCTGCGGCACCGCCCTGCTGGTCCTCACGACCGCATTGGGGAAGGATATCCTCTTCACCCGCTTCATGCGCCTGGTGGTGATAAAGTTCCTCCTGCCGATGATCGAAGCTATGGGTAAACTCCTCGGCATCCCCAAGGATACCATCCGCCAGTCATTCATCGCCATGAACAACAGCCTGGTCCAGTCCCAGCGACTGCTGGTACCGGCCGACCGGATATTGGTCCTGCTCCCCCACTGCCTCCAGCTGTTCGACTGCGAGATCAAGGTGACCGGCGACATCAACAAGTGCGTCCGTTGCGGCCGCTGCGACATCATGGGACTGGCGGAACTGGCCAGGAAATACCAGGTTAACATCTCCGTCGCTACCGGCGGCACCCTGGCCCGCAAGGTGATCATCGAGACGCGCCCGAAACTCGTGGTAGCGGTAGCCTGCGAGCGGGACCTCACCTCCGGGATCAAGGACTGCTACCCCCTGCCGGTAATCGGAGTCCTCAACGACCGCCCCTTCGGCCCCTGCTTCAACACCAGGGTGGACACGGAAAAAATCGACGCCGCCATCGCGTCGGTCCTGACCTATGACTGACAGGCTTTACCCCGGAGGAACGCAGGGAAAACCGGAAAAGTCCCCGAAAGAGGAACGCCCCGTCAAGCACGGACTGGCTTTTCTCTCCCTTCTCTTCGCAGCGGCCTTTCTTCTCATTCATGCTCCATGGGCAGCCGCTGACACCATAACCGGCTATACCCCCATTTTTCGTGCCGGCCACGACACCTCAGGCACCCTCCAGGTAGCCATCCGCCAGTTCAAGCAGAATGGCCTTCCCCGATTCCTTATCGTCAACCCGGCGACCTTCGCCACCGCCACGGTAAAGGAATCCGAACT
Source organism: Geobacter sp. (assembly GCA_003574885.1). GTDB lineage: Bacteria > Desulfobacterota > Desulfuromonadia > Geobacterales > Geobacteraceae > Geomobilimonas. The sequence goes on along the minus strand of PJFC01000001.1, from coordinate 614,873 downwards.
GGACTTCAGCAGACAGGTCGCTTCTGCGACCCTCCAGGCAACCCCCTACCTCCGAACTCTCGACCGCCACACTGCCCCCCCGTACCTTCTTCAAAACCACGGAGCCCGTCATGCCGACCAGCCGGTTAACGGCGTCTTTCTGACGATTGACATGTGTCCGTCGAGCCGCCCCTTCGAACGGGAGTTCTTTGCCACTGTCGCCCGGCTCCCCCAGGGTGAGCGGGGGCCGGTGCCGGTGGCTGTAGCCATGACCGGACGCTGGCTCCAGCAGCACCCGAAGGAGCTGGCATGGATCAAGGAACTGACCGTGACCGGCAGGCTCGCCATCACCTGGGTCAACCATTCCCTCACCCACCCCTTCGATCCCAAGGCCCCCCTGGAGCATAACTTTCTCCTCAAGCCAGGGACTGACAGTGAGCGGGAACTGCTTGCAACCGAGGTGCTCCTCCTGGAAAACGACCTGCTTCCCGGCCCGTACTTCCGGTTCCCCGGCCTGGTCGCCGACGGCAGGCTCATTCGCAGGGTGCGGGAACTCGGCCTCATCCCGATCGGTGCGGATGCCTGGCTCGCCAAAGGAGAAACACCGGGGAAAGGAAGCTTCATCCTCGTCCACGGCAATGGCAACGAGCCGCCGGGAATAAAAAAAGCCCTGACGCTCTTCACGTCGGGCCAACTCCACCTTCTCCCGCTTGACCGGGCTTTTACCGCCCCTGCCTCCCCCTGAACCGGCTATCCCGTTACTCACCCAGCAGTTTTTCCAGCTCCGCCACCATCCGCTCCCGGTGGGTGCCTCCCCAGTAAATCCGGCCGCAGGCCGGGCATTCCCGGAACAGTTCCTGGGTTTCATGGACATAGGGGGGCACCCGATCCGCCACCGCCGTCATCACCACATCCCGCAACGGCTCGTTGCACTCCAGGCAACGGGTAAGGATATGTCGGAACGGGTCGATGCCAAATGCCGTGACAACCTGGCGCAGTTGGTCGCGCCAGTGATCCCCCACGATAAAGAAGTGGTGCTCCCGTGCCCAGCGGCGGCGGATCAGCAGCGTATCCCGGGTCAGGATCAGCCGTCCCTCTTCCCGCGCCCGCGCCACCAGTTCGGCATCGTCCAGCGCCGGGACATAGGCGACGTCACAGCCGACGACCCTGAGCCACCGGGCCAGCTTCCCGAGCATCGTATCGGCGAAAAATCTCTGTTCCATGGCTATCAGTATACCGCACCTACCCTGCCATGCCTTCCTTTCCCGACCCTATTCTGCTATAGTTGCTCCCGCGAAACACCACTACCACGAACGGCCGAAGGTCCGCCATGCCCTTTCTCCTCAAGCTCCTCGTCACCATTCTTCTCTCTCTCCCCCTTCCCCTTCTCGCAGGAGAATCTGCGCCGCGCTACGCCCTCTCCCGGCAACCGACGCCGGTCCTCAACACCCCGGCATTCGCCTCCGTCTTCGGCGGGAAGGACGGCACCACCCTGAAGCTGGACCGGTGCGGGCAGATCAGGGAGATGGAGTTCATCGCCCTTCCCGGCACCCCTTTCCGGATCGAAGCGATTCTGCCCCAAGGGACAGCCACCATTTACCGGGTAACGAGCAGCGATTACCCCTATCCATCCACATCCGGTTATTATATCGACAGCCGCTTTGTTTCTGTCAGCCAGCAACAGCCGCCAGAACGGATGCGGCTGTTGCCTGGTCGGGAGACCGTAATAGATCGACTGCTGAGTGCACGGGGGGAAAGGTATGTCTGGGGGGGAAACATCCGTGAAGGGGTTCCGGAGTTGAAGGAACTTTATCCGCCAACGAAAGACATCCCCCGCTCCTCACCCGAGGGACGGAAATGGCAACTCGCCGGGCTGGACTGCTCCGGCCTCCTCTACGAGGCGACCGACGGCTTCACCCCCCGCAACACCAGCGCCCTGATCAGATATGGCAAGGGGATTCCCATTGCCGGTCTCACCGCCAGCGAGATCGCACAGAAGGCGGAACCCCTCGACCTAATCGTCTGGAAAGGGCACGTGCAGATCGTGCTGGACAAGGAACGGCTCATCGAAAGCCGCCTGAAATGCGACGGTAGCGGAGGGGTTATTGTAAGGCCGCTTCGGGAGTCGCTGACAGAGCTCGTACGGCACCGGAGGCCGCTCGACGATTACGGCACGGACAAGGGAAAGGGGTTCGTTCTTCGCCGCTGGTATCCGGCGGAGAAGTAGGACCTACACTTTGCCGCGCCGTTTCAACTCATCCATAACCAGTTTTTTCTGGGCCGGCGTGAGGCGGCGGGAGGCGATGATCCCCTGGAGGCCGTTGACACTGAAACGGGGGAGGAAGAGGGTGAACCATACCGCGGGGGTGCGGGGGTTCTTGAGGATGGCGAGCTGGAGATTGGGGCGTCCCTTGAAGCGTGGATGACGGGCCACCATGGAGATGGTCTCCTCCGTTGACTTCGAGCTGTTGAGAAACTGGAATACCGAGGATTCGTTGAGTCGGGGGTTTTCCAGACAGGGTTCAACGAGCCGGGAATCCCCCTCACGGAGCAGGGCCTCTACCAAGGTCGATGTCCCGCGGCGGGCCAGGGTCAGCTTATTGCCAAGGGGAATGGTGGGGAGTCGCTGGATGATGGCCCGTTCGGCGGCCAGCTTCTGGTCGGGGGTCCCGCCGGCAAGAAAGCAGATGGCAACCAGTTCGAACAGATGGAGATGGGGCAGGAGCGTAAGGGTGATCTGTCCCGGTGTGCCGGGATTGTGCACCATGGCTACCTTCAAATCATGGCTTTCAGCAACGAGGCGGTTCTTGTAGATTATTTTGAGCAGGTCTTCCGAAAGATCCCGCCGTTTCAGAAGCGCCAGCAAGTGATTGTCATGAAGACAGGGGTTTTTGACGGCCGCCTGGAGCACATCCATGGAAGGATCGGTGAGCACATCATACAGCTCTTCCTTGCCGGCAGTCAGTGCCCGGTGGAGCCGGCGTGACAAATCTGGGTCCAGGGGTGCAAATTTTGCGGGTCCTTCCATGACAAACCCTCAACTGTTATCTCACCGGACGGATTACGATCTCCCGGGCTGGCAACCCCGGCAAACCTTCAATATCAAGGTTTTACGGGGGGTTTTCATTCGGCGCAGCAGGAAAGTTTGCTCACGTCTCGATCAAACCCCTGGGCGCAGAGTCGCAGTCCTTCCCCCATTGAGGGATACACATGCAAGCTGTTTGCCAGATCGGCAACGGTCAACCGGAACCGCACCGCTAGGGCTGCCTCGTTGACAATATCCGCCCCGCGATGGCATGCCAGATGGACGCCAAGGATACGTCCGGTGGCGACATCGGCCACCAGCTTGATGACACCGGCCGTCTGCCCGGTCACATGTGCCTTGGGAATGGCGGAGATCGGCAGAGTATTGCTCACCACCTCGTAGCCTGCCTCCCGCGCCGAGACCTCCGTATGGCCGACCAGCCCCACCTCCGGATCGGTGAAGATTGCCATGGGTATCGAGAGATGATCGATGGTGCAGCCGCACCCCGGATTGAACATGTCGTCAACCGCCACAACTCCCTCCCGCGCCCCCGCCGTCGCAATCATCATGCCGCCGACCACATCGCCGGCAGCCCAGATACCTGGTACTGACGTACGCATCATATCATCTACCCTAACAAATCCCTTACCGTCAAGCTTCACTCCAGCCTTGTCAAGGCCGATACCGGCTGTTGCCGGAGCGGTCCCGACCGCGACAAGGAGCCGTTCGGCGCTAAACTTAACCGTTACGCCACCCTGCGCGCACTGCACGAGTGTCATGCCATTATTGCGGGTCACCCCGCAGACCTTCACATCCAGGACAATATCAATCCCCTCACTGCGTAACGACTCCTGCACTGCCAGGGCCACCTCGGCATCTACCGGCGGCAACACCCGCGGACCGTGCTCCAGCACCGTCACGCTCGCTCCAAGACGCCGGTACATCTGTCCAAGTTCCAAGGCGATCACCCCGCCGCCAATGATGACCAGCGACCGGGGAAGTTCCCTCAGGAGAAGAGCTGACCGGCTGGTAAGAAAATCGCTCCCCGTGAGGCCAGGAATGACTGGAATGCGAGGGTACCCCCCGGTGGCTATCAGGAATTTCTCCCCCCGAAACTGCTGGTCCTCCACCTCAATTGTCCGGGAGTCGAGGAAACGGCCGGTTCCCCTGACAAGGGTCAACCCCGGCACGTTGTGGAGTATGTCCATGTAGCGTGTCTGGCGGAGATGGCCGACTACCCGCTCCTTGTTGTCCGAAAGGGCGGCAAAGTCCACCCCTTCGTCCCGCAGCCCGACCCCGATTCTTGTTCCGAGGCGGGCATCCTGGTAGATTTGTGCCGCATGAATGAGAGTCTTGCTCGGTATGCATCCCCAGTTGACGCATGTCCCCCCCAGCGCGCTCTTTTCGATCATGAGCACCCGGGCGCCATGGGACGTGGCCCGGAGCGCCGCGGCAAACGCGGTGGACCCGGAACCGAGGATTATCAGATCGTGTTCTTCAGCCATTGGTCTGTCTCCTGTATTCAGTGTACCGTAACCGGACTCTCTTCGCACCATGAAAGGAAACCACTGCAGCACATAACTCGCCTTGGAGTCCGGGCTTTTGTGCGTTCCGGACTTTTCAATTCCTGAAAATGCGCAGAAGGTCGTTGCATGACACCGCTGGTTAAGGTTATGCTTGCGCCATGGAGTTCCGGTGTCAGCAGTGCATTGTTACATGATATTTCACGAAGGAGAGTCATCCCCATGGACAACAAGGAAAGCCTTAAAAAATCCCTTCTCTTCTCCGGCCTGGACGACGGGAACCTGGAAGAAGTGGCCGCAATCGTCTCCCGCCGGAGCTTTGCGAAGGGGGAAACACTCTTTGCGGAAGGGGATACGGCCAACGGCTTCTATCTCCTCGCCTCCGGCAGCATGAAACTTTGCAAGGTTTCACCCGATGGGAAGGAAAAAGTCCTCCACTTTGTCCATCCCGGCGAAACCTTTGCCGAGGCCGCTTTCTTTGGCGATGGACGCTATCCCGCCGAGGCCCGTGCACTGGAAAAGGGAGAAGCGATCTTCTTCCCCAGGGATGCGTTCATGGGACTCCTGGAGCGCAATCCCCGCTTCTCCCTCAACCTGATCGTTTCCCTGTCGCTCCTCCTTCGCCGCTTCGCCCGCCAGATCGAGGAGCTCTCCTTTGCCGAGGTTCCGTCCCGCCTGGCCACCTACCTGATCGAACTGGCCGAACGGAAATCGACCACATTCCAGGGAAAAACCTATCTCGACCTGGACATGAAAAAGGGGGAACTGGCATCCCGGCTCGGCACGGTCAGCGAAACCCTCTCCCGCACCTTCAGGAAACTTAAGGAAGAGGGGATACTCGACGTTGACGGGAGCAGGGTACTGATTCACCACATGGACCGGCTGCAGGGACTAGCCGGCAGACAACCTGCCGGAAATGGGGTAAAGAGCAGATAATTTGAGGCAACAATTTAACGCCCCAAATGTCACGAATCGCACAAACAGCCTATTTACGGCCTATTACACAACCACAGTAAACTGGCACGCTCCCTGCTAATTACAAATCAGCAACACAATTAACCAACAAAGAGAGGTCCACCATGAAAAAAATTCTGTCCGCCATCGTCACCGCCCTCGTAGCAGTTTCCTTCGCTGGCCTGGTCTGCGCCGCCGAACCCGCTCCGGTTGCTCCGGCTGCCCAGCCTGCCCTTCCCGCCGGCCACCCGCCGATCAAGAAGGAAACGAAGAAAACCGTTAAGAAAGCAAAAAAAGTCAAGAAGGCAGCGAAGAAAGCTGTCAAGAAGCCCGCCGAAGCTCCGGTTGCTCCGGCCGCGAATTAATCCAGATTCCCCCAGCAAAAAAGCCGCATCCCTTCGGATGCGGCTTTTTTTGTCCCTTACTTTTCAGTTGAAGCTTTCAATTCCCTAAAAAATGCCCCAAGAAAGCCATTCCGATCAGCCCGAAAAACACCAGATGGCCGAGCAACCCCACCCCCAGCCAGATATTTTTGTCGTTCCCCGTTGTCGGCACCTCCACCTCTCCCCTGATCTCCCGGAGTTCGGCGTAGATGCGGTAGTGATAGATCATGCTGAACGGTATGAACACAAGCGACAGGAACGACCCCGCAAAGGGTATCATACCCGCCACAACCGAAATGATCCAGAGCACGAATACCCGGAAAAACACGTCGAGCCAGCGCCCCCTGACGTACTCCTTGCTCTTGAGGAGCGCAGCCATCCCCCGGTCCCCTTCGGCGGCCAGCACGAACTGGCAGAAAAAGAACCAGACATAGAAGATCACTCCCGGAACGACACAGAGGAAAAAGCCGCCGCCGATGATGAATCCTGCGAGGGAATAGACCCAGACAAAGGAACCGAGCCGTTCCCACCCTTTCACCAGGGAATCACGCACCCCAAGGGTCTCGTCAGCCACGGCAAAGACCAGTGCCGCCCCCCCCCAGTAAGCGACACAAAGGCCGATGATACCGCCGGTAAAGCCTCCGCCGACCAAGAGGGGAATTCGCCCCTCCGGCATGACCAGGGAGATCAGAAAGCCGGCCCCCAGGAACAGACCCACCGGTACGAGCACGCAAGCGATGATAATGAGGTAAAGGACGAGAAGTATACCGATCCGGTTTTTGAAAACCTCCCACGACGAGCTGAAAAGGTCACCAAGGCCCGAGAGTTCCCGACGGGGAGGGGATTTTTTGCCGTTTCCTCCCGGAATCCCACGGTCGGTATCGGTGAAGGGCGGAGGGGGAACGGGTGGCGGAGGGGGAGTGCCGAATCCCGAAGGCGCATACGGATCTTCTGGCGAAGGTGTGTGCAAAGGGGAAGGCTCGGTCACGGCTGCAACCGGCGCTTGAGGTTCGAGAAGGAATGATTCCTTGCATTGGGGACAGGTTACCCGGACCGCTCCTTCCGGGACGGCCCCTGCTGGCATCTCTTTTGAAAAGCCGCAGTGGGAACAGGTAATAGTGACGGTAGCCATGCAGTCTTACCTCGCGGGAAAGTTTCGCATGACTTTACCACACTGGTCAGGCTTGGCAACCAGTTTCTCCGCGTGAGGTCCTGCTTAACGGCAGTCCTCCCGCCAGAGGCATGCATCCTGGCCACACTGGTCCGCCGTTCCGCTCTCGAAACAGGCAGGGTTCCCTTCCGCAGCCTGAATCGCCCTGATCAGATCGGCCTTTTTCATTTTCCCTGCCTTTACCCCCTGTTTTCGGGCAACTTCCTTGATGTCGTCCATTTTCATGGTCTTCCCCCGCATCGGTAACTAGCCGTGTCGTACCATTGCGACACGTAGGCAGTCAGGAGTATATCACCGTGATTAAAACATTCAAACCAATTTCGTGATTGCGCCGGACCGGTCGATGCTGCACATGCCGATACCTTACCCCGCTTCCACCCTGTTCCGCCCCCCCTGCTTGGCCCGGTAGAGCGCCACATCCGCCCTTTTCAGAAGGGTTTCGCTCCCGCTGTCAGCAGGGCTGGAGAGGGCAAAACCGGCACTGATGGTGATGGTGACCTCTTTCCCTCCGTCCCCCATCGGTTCCTGGCTGACCACGGTCCGCAACCGCTCCGCAAGATGCAGAGCCTCTTCGGCAGTCGTACCGGGAGAGATGACGAGAAATTCCTCACCGCCAATCCGCCCGGTAATATCGTAGCTGCGCGTGGCCTCCTGCAGACGCCTGGCCACTCGTTTGAGGACAAGATCACCGAAGGGGTGGCCATAGGTGTCGTTGATCCGCTTAAAATGGTCGATATCGAGCATTATAAGACAAAGGGGCTCGTTCAGGCGCCCGGCCCTCTCAAATTCCTCTTCGAGCCGTTTCATGATGTGTCGCCGGTTCCTGAGGCCGGTCAGTTCATCAGTGGAGGCGAGCTTCTTGAGGCGCTTCTGCACCTCATCGAGCTTGATGACAAGGCGCCAGGTAAGGACATAGATGAGCGTCACCAGGAGACAGATAGTCAGTGCTGCGGCGGCAATAATCAGGATTTTGTTCGTGCGGGTTTCCCGGATATAGGTGGACAGGGGGAGGGTGATGCTGATCGCGCCAATAACGTCACCGACCTTGTATCCCTTGGTGGCGTGGCATTCAAGACAGCTCGGCTCGACAAAGAGCGGCTTCAGGTAGCGGAATACGGGGTTGTCCCCTTTTCCCAGACTATGCCACTCACTCTCCCCCTGGGCAAACTGGCTAAGCGCCGTTCTTTCCAGCTGGTCCGGCGCATTGCCCGGGTCGATGGGCTTGAGACTGACAATGTGAAACCTCACCCCGTCCTTCTCTACGCTGCGTTGGGATATCTCCTCTATCATGATGGCATGGTTGCGGATGGTGAACGTCCGTCCCCCCTCCACCTTCACATCGGGATTCACGCCGAGTTGCCGGAGATAGGCATTGGAAGCAACCCCGCGCCGCTTTTCCACGTAAACGCCGCCGTAGTCGTAGTTCCACATCTTGGTGTGCATGATCAGATCGGCATAGGTTGCGGCCTGCTCCCGCACCCGCTCATACATGAGGTTGGATGTCCGAGTATAGAGCACCGCAAAGATGCCGGCGACAATAAAGGCGACGATCGCACAGAGGGTGATGACGAACAGTTTGGCATATTCGAAATATTTGAAGGGCTTGGGCCAGAGATGGAAATTGAAGGTTTTCTGCATGTGCCATCCTCACGCTTCCAGCGGTTCAAAAGGGTCAGTGACAACAGCGGGAGGGCTAAATACAAAGGGCAGAGGGAGGGTGATCCCGGCAAGGACCTTACCGGTCCAGCCCCAGTCCGGTAATGGTTACAGTCTAGTATACTCTGCAGGAGTTGACAAGTTTTGGCACCGTTAAAATTCAGTCAGCAGGGCAGACTACGGAGGGCAGCAGCCGCAGACCGAACGGAACAGGGTGGTGCTGAGGTAGCGGTCGCCCCGATCGGGAAGGATGGTGACGATGGTGCCGCTGTCGAGATTTCTGGCCGCCTCGATGGCTCCGGCCACGGCGGCGCCGCTGGACATGCCGACGAACAGTCCCTCCCGCCGGGCCAGTTCCCTGGCCATGGCAAAAGCCTCCTCGTCAACGACGGTGCATTTTCCATGAAGGGCCGACGGATTATAGATCTCCGGAACAATGGCCTCCTCCATGTTTTTCAGCCCCTGGATCGCGTGCCCCAAGGGAGGCTCCACCCCTATCACCCTGACCCGCGGGTTGTGCTGACGGAAGTACTCCGCCATCCCCATGAGAGTGCCGGTGGTCCCCATCCCCGCCACGAACATGTCGATCTCCCCGCCGGTCTGGCGCTGGATCTCGGGACCGGTTGTCTCCACATGGGCCAGGACGTTCCAGGGATTGGCATACTGGTTGGGCATGTAGTAGCGGTCCGGCTCGTCGTCGAGAATGCGGTGCGCCATTCTGATCGCCCCGTCCGTCGCCTCACCGGGAGGAGAAAGCACAACTTCGGCGCCGTAGGCCTCAAGGACGCTGCGCCGCTCCTGACTCACACAGCCGGGCATCACGAGCTTGACCCGGTACCCCCTAGAGGTACCAAGCATTGCCAGAGCGATCCCCGTATTGCCGGATGTCGGCTCCAGTATTATCTTGCCATGGGTAAGCGCACCGCTCTCCTCGGCCTTGGCAAGCATGTAAAGGGCAGGCCGGTCCTTGATGGACCCACCAGGATTGTTCCCCTCCAGCTTGGCAAGAATTCGTACCCGCGGGTTGGGAGAAAAAGAGGTAAGTTCTATGAGCGGTGTATTGCCGATAGCTGCGGCAATGCTGAACGGCTTATGGTTCATGGCAGACTCCCGTGCATAATAAGATTACTGTGGTGCCGCCGCACCGGTGCGCGGCTTGCGCCGCCTTCGCCGGCGGCGTTTACCGGTAGATGGCGCACTTTCTTTGCCGACGGCACCGGCAGAGGGAAGGTCGATGGCATTCTCCCGGCTATAGCGGTCCCACCAGCTCCAGACCTCACTTCCTCCCTCGCCCATCTCCGCCCGCAGGCGCAGGTACGCAAGCGCGATGGGAAAACCGGGACGGCCGAGAAACGACTGGGGACGTTTCCCCGGCATCTTGAGAAAGCGCTGCTGGCTGGCGAGTATGTCGCGGACCTGCATACCGATCCGGTTCGGGACGAGAACCGTCGGTGCCAGTTCACCGAGCCACCCGGCAACCGCCTGGTTCAGTGCCTCCTGGGGAGGAGCACCCCCCTGCCGGAATGCCGTCGCCGATTCTTCCAGATACTCGCCGAACACAAGTGCCAGGAAGAGGGGGGGGGCAACCGACTCTCCCTGCTGAACGAGGAGGTCGATCCGGTCAAGAGCATGGCTCACCCGAGTATGGGGAAATCCATCCGTCTCCGTGTCGAGCCATTCATTGAAGCGGGGGAACAGGGGGGCGAACAGACCGGTCTTGCGCAGCAACTGGTAACTCTTCTCCCCTTCCCCGAGCAGAAGCAGCTTGAGCATCTCGTCAAACAGGCGGGGCGGGGTGGCACGGCTGATGGTCGGCGCCAGCTCCAGGATCGCCTGCCAGGTCTCCGGTTCCACATCCAGGCCGAGCATGGCGGCAAAGCGGACCGCACGCAGCATCCTCACCGGGTCCTCGGTAAAGCGTACCAGGGGGTCGCCGATGGTGCGGATCACGCCGGCCTGCAGGTCGGCCATCCCGCCGGCATAATCGATGAGGGAAAAATCGGCAATGTTGTAGAAAAGGGCATTCACCGTGAAATCCCGGCGCATGGCATCTTCCCGGGGGTTGCCGAAGACGTTGTCCCGCAGCACCATCCCCTCGTCGCTCTTGAGATGGCGTGGCGACCGGGACGGGGCACCTGCATCCGGAGAAGGAGGTAGTGTCTCTCCTCCCCCGACCGTCTCTTCCGCGCCATAGTCTGCCTCCAGGGCACGGAAGGTGGCGACCTCGATCAGCTCGTCCTGAAAATGAATGTGGGCAAGCCGGAAGCGACGGCCGACGAGACGGCAGTTGCGGAACAGCCGCTTGAGCTGCCCCGGCGTTGCATCGGTAACCACGTCGAAATCCTTCGGTTCCCGCCCCAGGAGGAGGTCTCGCACGCACCCCCCCACCAGGTAGGCGATGAATCCCTGGTCCCGTAGTTTGTAGAGGACCCGCAGGGCATTGGGGCTCACCATACTGCGGGAAATAGGGTGGGCGGCACGGGGGATGATTGTGGGTTTTACTGTTTCCATGGAAGCTCCATTACTACCACAGACGGCAAAGAAATGCAAAGAACCGTAGGCTATGGCGTCCATTCCTGCTATACTTTGGGGTAATTACTCTTGACGAGGTGCGGATGTTCGGCTGGTTTAAAAAAGATAACGAACCCCCGCTGGTCTTTCCGGACAACCGGGCGGCCTTTGACTACGCTTGCGTCCACATGGATTACCCGCTCCTGCTCGGTGCGATCATCCCCGCCCTTGTGGAGGAAGAAGGGAGAACGGGCGCTGAAGGTGAGCGCTATTACCTGCTCCGCCTGGCGACCAGGGGAGGAGACCGGACACTCTGGGGTTGCACCCTCAAGGAGGCAACCGATTTCCCGAATATCGGGGACCTTGTCGGCTTCCGCATCGTCACGTTCGCCTCCGACCTTCCCGATGATATGAACCTCGTCGGCTACATCGCCTGCCAATTTGCGCCGGTACTGGTGAAGGAGAAGGGGTGGCGCATCGCCCGGAACCTCACGCCGGCGAATATCAAGCAGGAAATCCACCTGTGACCGGCCGGCAATATTTCCCCTTGCGACAAACGTCGGTTTTTTGACCTGCGTCATGGGGATTCCCCCCAGATTCGTCTATGCTCACGAACATGGAACCATTCACCCCCAAACAGAAAAAAGACCTGAAGGTGCTCGTCGACTTTGTGCGGATTTATTGCAGGGCAAAGCATGAAGGACAGACGGAATACCGAACTCCGGCCGACCTTTCGGGTATATTTCCTGTGGGAGTCGGACTCTGCCCCGACTGCGCGGCACTTCTCGACTATTCCCTTCTCCGACGCCGCAACTGCCCCCTCGATCCGAAGCCGTCCTGCAAGCACTGCCATATCCACTGTTACAGTACGGAGTACCGGTCACGAATCCGGGAAATCATGGCTTTTTCCGGCCGGCGGATGATCATGAGGGGAAGGATTGATTACCTCTGGCATTTCTTCTCTTGAAGGGGAACGCACCCTTTCCCGTTTCTCACTGTTACCTGTTCAAAACACCCGTAAAGGAGTTACCGATATGATCAGAAAAATCGTACAGATCGATGCAGAGAAATGTAACGGCTGCGGGGAGTGTGTGCCTGCCTGCGCCGAGGGGGCCATCAGGATCGTTAACGGCAAGGCGGTTCTCTCCGCCGACAACCTCTGCGACGGGCTCGGCGCCTGCCTGGGAGAGTGCCCCCAGGACGCAATCCATATCATCGAGCGGGAAGCCGACGAGTTCAACGAAGAGGCGGTTGCCCGTCATCTTGATGAACCCTTTCCCGTTGCCGGCAAGCTTGCCGACAAGACTGCCACTGCACAACCGCACGCGTCCCACGGCGGCTGCCCCGGTTCCCGGACCATGACCCTGGCGCCAACCCCGCCGGTCTCAGCACCTGATGAGACGGCAAGCCAGCCGAGCCAGCTCGGTCAGTGGCCGGTCCAGCTCCACCTGGTACCGACCTCCGCCCCCTATTTCCAGAACGCCGACCTCCTCATTGCCGCAGACTGCGTCCCCTTCGCTTACGCCGGTTTCCATCGGGATTTCCTGGCGGGCAAGGCACTGGTGATCGGCTGCCCAAAGCTGGACGACAACAACTTCTATGAGGAGAAACTTACCGAACTGTTCCGTGTCTCTACTATCAAGAGCATCACCGTCCTCCGGATGGAAGTTCCCTGTTGCGGAGGCATAGTCATGGCGGCACGGCGGGCACTTGCTGCGAGCGGCAAAGATATCCCGTTTAACGAGGTAACTATCGGTATCAGCGGTGAAGTCAAACGATAGAGTTCCACTTGGGGAGGACATAACATGGAAGAGCGGATACGCCGGGTTCGAGCCGCCATGGAAGAATACTTCGGTACCGACGGGAGGAGGATTGACCATGCATTGCGTGTCACCGCCTTTGCCAACCGGTTGCTGGCGGACGAACCGGGCGATCGGGAGCTTGTGCTGGCCACCGCATTGCTGCACGATATCGGGATTCCCGAAGCGGAGCGGAAGTACGGATCATCGGCCGGCAATTTGCAGGAAGCTGAGGGGCCACCGGTAGCCCGGGCAATCCTGAGCCGGCTCGGTTACGAGGAACGTTTCATTGCCGAAGCATGTGAGATCATCGCCGCACACCATTCCCCCGGCGAAGTGGAGACCGACAACTTTCGGATCATCTGGGATGCCGACTGGCTTGTCAACCTTGGAGACGAATGCGATACCAGTGACACGTCAAGAACTGAAGCGATGATCGTAAAGATCTTTATGACCTCCGCCGGGAGAAAATCTGCGCGGGAAATCTACATCAGAAGATAAATAAGATTGTTTTTGTCTTTTTTAAATTGACAACCTTTCGCGGGGCTGTTATGGTTTTTCCACAACACATTAATGCCCCTGTGAAAGGAGATTCACCCCCATGAGCGTCTGTACACTCGTAACCCAGGAAGCCCCCGATTTTACCGCCGACGCGGTGATGCCCGATAACACCTTCGGCCAGATCAAGCTCTCCAACTTTCGCGGCAAGTACACGGTCATCTTCTTCTACCCCCTAGACTTTACCTTCGTCTGCCCGTCGGAGATACTCGCCTTCAACCAGCGGCTGGCCGACTTCAAGGCAAAGAACTGCGAGGTTATCGGCATTTCCGTCGATTCCAAGTTCACCCACCTGGCCTGGAAGAACACGCCCGTGGAGGACGGTGGCATCGGCAACATCCAGTATCCGCTGGTGTCGGACATCAAGAAGGAGATTGCCAGGGAGTACGGCATCCTTTTCGGCGATGCGGTCGCTCTTCGGGGCCTGTTCCTCATCGACACCAAGGGGATCGTCAGGCACGCCGTCATCAACGACCTGCCGCTGGGGAGGAGCGTCAACGAGGCCCTGCGCATGGTCGACGCCCTTCAGTTCGTGGAGACCCACGGCGACCAAGTCTGTCCCGCCAACTGGCAGGAAGGTGACGAGCCGATGGAAGCGACAAAGGATGGGGTGGCGAGCTACCTGTCCAAGCACGCAAAGAAGTAAATTCAGGCAATATACAAGACGGCGCGGTTTTTCTACCGCGCCGTCTTTTTTCACGGGAAGAATGGGGGCTCCATGGATGTACCCCGATTCGATGAAAGCACCCTTCTGTTCGGCAGGGATCGTTCGGAGCGGGTCGTGGCGGCTGAACTGGCCGGTCGCTTCATACGCCTTTTCTACCGGACTCCTGACGGCGTCTTTTTCCACGACGACCCTTTCCACCCCTTCATTCTCCTGACTGATGCGGCACTTCTGTCCGGATTTACCGGCATGACTGCCATAAAGGAGCTGGCCGGCAACGGTGAATTCGGTCACCTGGCACTCTTCAAGGACTGGCAAAGCTGCCTCAATGCCCGCGACTACTTGACCCGGACCACCGGCAAGACTCCTTCGGCTGCTGATGCACCCTACCTTTTTTTTTCGGACCCGATCCACCAGCACCTGCTCCTGACCGGCAAGACCCTTTTCAAGGAGCTCGAATTTCAGGATCTCAGACGGCTTGCTCTCGACATCGAGACCTGGTGCGCGCCGGGATTCGAGTTCTCCAACCCCCAGCGGGAAGAGGACCGGATCATCTCCATCGCGATACTCTGCAGCGACGGATATGAAGAGGTGCTGTCCGGTCACGATCTCGACGAACCAGCCATGCTGGAGCGGCTCTCACTGATCATCCGGGAACGGGATCCGGATGTCATCGAAGGGCACAACCTGTTCCGCTTCGATCTGGAATACCTTCGAGTCCGTGCCGCCCGCCACGGCATCAGACTCCGGTGGGGAAGAGACGGTAGCGAACCACGGGTCCACCCCTCCCGCTTCACCGTCGCGGAACGGATCGTCGATTATCCCCGTTGGAACGTCTACGGCCGGCACATCATCGACACCTACTTCCTCCTTCTTGTCTACGACGTGGGAAGCAGAGAACTTGAGAGCTACGGACTCAAGGCGGCCGCACGCCACTTCGGCCTGGCCCGCCCCGACCGGGTCTACCTGGAAGGCTCGGAACTTGGCCATGCCTTTCTCGAAGACCCTCGTGCCCTGGCAGAATACAACCTGGACGATGTCCGCGAGACCCTGGCCCTTTCCCGGCTCCTGGCTTACCCCTACTTCCTGCAGACCCGCATGTTCCCCTACTCGTACCAGAACTGCCTGATCCGCGGCAACGCCACCAAAATCAACGCGCTCTTCCTGCGGGAATACCTGCACCGGGAAACCGCCATTCCCCGCCCCTCGACCTATGGAGAGCTGGAAGGTGGATACAACCATCTGTTCGTCACGGGGGTCGTGGGACCTGTTGCCCACTGCGACGTGGCATCCCTCTATCCCTCCATTCTCCTTGCCTACCGCCTGCAACCTGCCAGTGACGACCTCGGCCTGTTCCTCCCCCTTCTTGATGAGTTGCGGACCTTCCGGCTCCAGGCAAAAAAAATAGCACGGGAAACCGTTGATCCTCGCCTTCGGGACTACTACCAGGCACTCCAGCAGGCCTTCAAGATCCTCATCAACTCCTTTTACGGCTACCTCGGCACCACGATCCACAACTTTGCCGACATGGCTCTGGCAGCCGAGGTGACCCGTCGCGGCCGGGAGATCATTATGCAGATGCTCGACTGGCTGACAGCGCAGGGCGCCAAGCCAATCGAAGTTGACACTGACGGCATCTACTTCATCCCCCCTACCGGGCTGAATACCGAGGAACAGGCGACCCGGCTGATCGGGGAGCTTTCAGCCTCCCTTCCCGCCGGCATTGATGTGGAGCAGGATGGCTGGTACCGTGCCATGTTTTCCTACAAGATGAAAAACTATGCCCTGCTTGATGACGCCGGTCGGATCACCATAAAAGGGAGCAGTCTGAAATCGCGGGGGATTGAGAAGTACCTGCGGGATTTCACTGCCGAGGCGATCCGGCTTCTCCTGCAGGGTGAAGGGGAGCGCATCGACGGAACATACCGGGAATACCTGCAGAAATTGCGTGATCACCAGATCTCCATCGACCTGTTGGCAAAAACCGAAACACTCAGCGAGTCTCCCGCCGGCTACCGACAGAAGGTTCGCCAGGGGAAACGACTTCCCGCTGCAGCCTTCGAATTGGCACTTCGTTCTGACCGTGCCTATCAGGCAGGCGATCAGCTCAGCTACTATGTCACCGGACACGCAAAGGGTGTGACCGCCTACGAAAATTGTCGCCCCATCGCCAGCTACGATTCCGCCAACCCCGACGAGAACGTGGAATACTACAAGGAGAAACTCCGTCTTCTCCATCGGAAATTCATCCCCTTCATCCCGGCAGAAAAATCGCTCTTCGAATAATCCTGAGAACCGGTATTTTCTGGATAGGGAGTGGATTCGGTAATTTCTTTGCGGCACAAAGAGGAATGGATTCGGCCGGATGCAGCTGACGATCTATGAAACAGCTGAAACAGGGCCTCGAGCATAAGGAGACTCCAGGCGACGGCCGCACGGAAATGGAACACCCCTGAAGGTAAAATATGGTAGAGCCGGCACGAAACAGGGAGAATGATGCATCGACACTGACACAAGCTTGCCACGCCTCACTAATTGTGTTAAAAGGAATTACATTCCATTAAGTTGTGCGTCTGAAAGGAGATTGTATGCGGATACGTACCAGAGTTCTCCCCCTCCTGATGCTCCTCTGCTTTGCCAGTCCGGCCTTTGCCCAGGACTCCCCGAAACCGGAAACAATTGTCGGCAAGATGGCCTTCAAATTCGTTCGCGGCGTGACCAATGTGGCAACTTCTGTGGTTGAACTCCCCAAGCAGACTATCATCAATGCTCGTGATCGCGGGCCGGTCGGATACGTTGTGGGTCCCCTTGCGGGTGTCGGCATGACCTTCTACAGGGTGGTAATCGGCGCTGCCGAGGCCGTATTCTGCATGGTCCCCCAACCGGGCTACTATGACCCCATGATAGATCCCGAATTTGTCTGGCAGGGGTGGGATGTGAAACGGAACGAGCCCATAACTGAAAACGAGGCCGAACAGCCGGCGCCGGCAAATTGATATGGACAGCTACGCACTGAAAAAGGCAGGGATTGCACTGCTGTGCGCAGGACTCCTCGGCGGTGGAGTGTTGCCAGCGTTTGCCGACGACTTTCAAACCCTGGAAAGTTCTTCCCCCCAGCAGGTGGTGGAGGGAATGTCGGGCAAGATGGTCCGGGGGGTCGCCAATGTTGCGACCGGTTGGCTTGAATTCCCCATGCAGATTTACCTGACCTTCAAGAATGATGGGGTTGCGAAGGGTCTGACGCTCGGCCCATTGAAAGGGGTCGGCATGACCTTGATCAGGACGGTAACAGGTGCAGCGGAGACAACGACGTTCTTCCTCGCCTACCCCGGCTTTTACGACCCCTATTTCGAACCGGAGTTTGCCTGGGAAGAGGAGTAGGGGTTTCTCTGTAAACGACGAACTGCTGTTTTCTGCCAGCACTGGAGACAAAAAAAAGCCGCATCCGAAGATGCGGCTTTTTTCGTGTGCTGTAAACCCCGAATTACTTCGCGGCAGGAGCAGCAGGAACTGCTGCTTCTTCTTTCTTCACGGCTTTCTTTACGGCTTTTTTGGCTTTTTTGGCTTTTTTAGCCGGTTTCTTCACTTCTTTTTTCACTTCAGCAGCCGGAGCAGCTGCAGCAGCCGGAGCAGCAGGCTTTACGGGCTCAGCGGCGCAGACGATACCAGCGAAAGAAACGGCAACAAGAGCGGCAACGACGGTGGACAGAACTTTTTTCATTTGTACTTCCTCCTAAAGATGGTTTGTGCTTTTCTAGGTGCACTACCCATGCCAACTTACAAATACACGCAATTGCAGCTAGTTGCCCTTCTGGCCCCCTTATTTCCGTTACCGCAACCAGGCACCGTAACCCGAAATCGTCCAGACAATACCTCATTTGCGGCATATGAAGCATCAGGGTCAGCTCGGCATCACTCTTGCTAAAATTGTCAAATTGCACTATATTGGCGCACAGATAGGTCGTGGCGGCAGCCCCCGCCGGGACCTTTTTTTGTTGGCGCAGCACTACCCGGCTCAGCATAGCCCAATGCATTCAAATTAACATTAGCAGTTCCGGAGTACCAATCGTGCTGAATGACGACTTGCTGAAAATTGAAAAGCCGGCCCGTTACATGGGGGGCGAAATGGGAGGGGTCTACAAGGAGCGGCCGGAGATCCGTTTTGCCCTCGCATTTCCCGATGTATATGAAGTCGGGATGAGCCACCTGGGGCTTCAGATCCTCTACGGGATACTCAACGATGTTCCGTGGCTTTCGGCGGAACGGACATACGCACCCTGGCCCGACAGGGAGGAGCAGCTTCGCAGCGAAAAGGCCCTCCTCACCACCCTGGAAAGCGGCACCCCCTTGGGACAGGCCGATATAGTCGGTTTTACTCTCCAGTACGAGCTCTCCTACACTAATATCCTCAACATGCTGGAGCTGGCAGGTATACCTCTTTTGGCGTCCGAACGCGATGCATCCTGGCCACTCGTCATCGCCGGCGGCCCCTGTGCCGGTAACCCGGAACCCCTTGCTGACTTTTTCGACGCCTTCCTGCTGGGGGACGGGGAGGAGGCCTCCCTGGAGATCGCGGAAACCGTCCGCCGCTGGAAACGGTCGGGGAGCGGCGACAAGGCGGAGCTGCTGGCGGAACTGTCGGAAATCGACGGGATGTATGTTCCCTCCTTTTTTGACGTCAGTCACGAAGAGAATGGACAGGTCGCGGCAATTGCTCCCCTCAAGCCCGGTTATGAGCGAATCAAGCGGCGGATTCTCGCCAGCCTCGACGACGCTCCCTACCCCACCACGCCGGTCATCCCCTTCCTGAAAACCGTCCACGACCGGGTAAGCCTTGAGATCGCCCGTGGCTGCACCCGTGGCTGCCGTTTTTGCCAGGCGGGTTACATTTACCGTCCTGTGCGGGAACGTTCACCCCGCCGGATACTGGAACTCGTCGAAGCGACCCTGCGCAAAACCGGTTACGACGAGATATCGCTCCTCTCCCTCTCCACAGGAGACTACAGCTGCATAGCGCCGCTCCTGAAAGAGCTCATGGTGAGATATGCCGAGCAAAGGATCGCTGTCTCTCTCCCCTCGCTCCGGGTCGGTTCACTCACCCAGGAACTGGTGGATGAAATAAAGAAAGTGCGCAAGACCGGTTTCACCCTCGCACCCGAGGCGGGAAGCGAGCGGCTCCGACTGGTGATCAACAAGGGGATAACAGAGGAGGCACTGCTGCAGAGTGCGGCCGAGATCTATCGGGCCGGCTGGCGACTTATCAAGCTCTACTTCATGATAGGCCTTCCGACCGAGACCATGGATGATGTTCTCGGCATCGCCGACCTTGCCAGAAAGGTCAAGCAGCAGGGAAAACTGTCAGGCCACGGTGGCGAAGTGAATGTGGCAGTCTCCAGCTTCGTACCCAAGCCCCACACCCCCTTCCAGTGGGAACCCCAGATCAGCTACGAGGAGATCCTCACCAAGCAGGAATTCCTTCGAACGGAACTGAAAAAACGCAAGCTCAACTTCAAATGGCAGGATGCACCGCAGTCGGTCATGGAGGGTGTCTTCGCCCGCGGTGACCGCCGACTCGGCAGGGTACTGCTCGAAGCGCACCGCCTCGGCTGCCGCTTCGACGGCTGGGGAGAGCATTTCAGTTTCTCCCGCTGGCAGTCGGCTTTCAGAAGCTGCGGGATCGATCCCCGTTTCTACCTGCGCCGCAGGGATACTACGGAAATCCTCCCCTGGGACCATCTGGAATGCGGCGTGTCGAAAGAGTTCCTCCTCCGCGAGTACGCCAGTTCCGACGCCGACAATGCCGTCTACACCCCCGACTGCCGTACCGGTGCCTGTACCGGTTGCGGGGTATGTGACTTCGACCAGGTAAAAATGCGCCTCATTCCTTCCGAGGCGACGGGATTGGATACCGATGAAACTAGGGAGACCCAAGTCCCAACTGAAGCCCCCCCGGCCCGCATCCGGATCCGCTTCAGCAAAACCGGTCCCATGCGCTTTCTGAGCCATCTGGAAATGATCACGCTTTTCACCCGCGCCGTGGGGCGTGGCAGAGTGCCGATCCGCTACTCCCAGGGCTTTCACCCCCACCCCAAATTCTCTTTCGCCACCGCACTTTCGGTCGGGGTGGAATCGTGGGCGGAATACCTGGACATGGAGATGGCCGGACCCTGGAGCGCCGAAGAGGTAAAGGATGCCCTCAACCGGGTTCTGCCGGCGGGAGTTGAAATCCTCGAAAGTACAGAAATCCCGTTGAACAGTCCCTCCCTGTCGGTTATCATGGAAGGGGTGCGTTACCGCGTCACCCTTCCTCCCGGACTCGACCTCGACCTGCCGGCCCGGGTGGCCTCTTTCCTCGCCCTTGAGAGCTCACCCTGCCATCGGGAGAAAAAGGGGAAAAGCCAGGACTTCGACCTGCGCCGGGAACTGCAGGACATTAAAGCTGTCGACGGCACGCTGGAGATGGTTACCGGCCGCGGCAAACCCCTTGAATTCGCCGCCGCCATCACCGGACTCTCCCCGGAAGAGCTAGCGGGGGCGCACATAGAAAAACTCGATGTCATTTTCAAAGATTTATCTTCTTGAATCAACTATGAGAAACGTGGATTTTTTGCCCTGGCAAGGCTGTCGAGGGAAAGCGTGGAGGCGTAGCACCCGAACATCGGGCATAAACACCCCTACGCCGCACAAGCGACCCCGAAGACTTACGCAGCCAGGGTGAAAAAGCCGCGTTTCCGGAGGAACAGATGGGTAACGAACTGGTCATCAACACCGCTTCCCACGAAACCCGCATCGCCCTTATCGAGAACGGCACCATCGCCGAGCTCTATATCGAGCGAAGCCGGGTCAAGGGAATCGTCGGCAACATTTACAAGGGGCGGGTCATCCGGGTCCTTCCCGGCATGCAGGCAGCCTTCGTGGACATCGGCCTGGAAAAGGCCGCCTTTCTCTACGTCGCCGACGTCTTCGACGCCATGGATGAGTATGAGTCGTTCATGGATGGCAACGGCAAGAAAGAGGAGCAGCCCGAAGGGGAAGAACCTGTGCTCCACCCGCTCCATCCCATCGAGGAACTCCTCCAGGAGGGGCAGGAACTGCTGGTACAGGTTTCCAAGGAGCCGATCGGCACCAAGGGGGCACGAATCACCGCCCACATATCCCTTCCCGGCCGGCACCTGGTCTACATGCCGACCGTCGACCATGTGGGGGTCTCCCGCCGTATCGAGGACGAGGCTGAGCGGGAGAGGCTCAAGGAGATCGTGGAGAAGATCAAGCCTGCAAGCGGCGGCTTCATCGTCCGTACCGTTTCGGAAGGGAAAAGCGAAGAGGACCTGGCTTCCGGCCTGACCTATCTGACCAAGCTCTGGGAGGAGGTGGTCAAGAAGAACGAGAAGGCCCACGCCCCGAGCCTCATCCATTCCGACCTGGATGTGACCCAGAAGGTGGTGCGGGACATTCTCACCGAAGCGGTGGACCGGATCGTGGTCGATTCCAAGCCGGAGCATGACCGGATCGTCCAGTTCATCACCACCTTCATGCCGAAGATGAAGTACTCCATCGAACTCTACGACGAGGAAGAGCCGATCTTCGACCATTTCGGCCTTGAGGTTGAGATAAGCCGGGCACTGGGACGCAAGGTCTGGCTGAAATCCGGCGGCTACATCATCATCGAGCAGACCGAGGCGCTCACCGCAATCGACGTCAACACCGGCCGTTTCGTGGGGAAGCACAACCTGGAAGACACCATTCTCAAGACCAACCTGGAAGCGGTCAAGGAGATTGCCTACCAGCTCCGGCTCCGGAACATCGGCGGGATCATCATCATCGACTTCATCGACATGGAAAAGGAAGTCAACCGGGACAAGGTATTCAACGCCCTGGATGAGGCGCTGAAAAGCGACAAGTCCAAGACCAACATCCTCAAGATATCCGAACTGGGGCTGGTTGAGATGACCCGCAAGCGGGTGCGCGAGAGCATCGGCCGGATGCTCTGCGAGCCCTGCCCCTACTGCGAGGGTCGCGGTTACGTGAAGTCCAAGACCACCGTCTGCCATGAGCTATTCCGGGAACTGCGCCGGGAGATGCTCGATATCCGCGGCACCAAGGTGATGCTCACCGTTCACCCCCAGGTGGCAGATCTCCTCTACGACGAGGAACGTCGTGGCCTGGAGGAACTGGAGAAGAAGTTCAAGAAACGGATCACGGTGAGGGCAAAACCGGGATTCCATCAGGAGCAGTTCGAAATCACCATAAGCTGACAAGAGGTTTTTATGTTCGGCACACCGCTTAAAAAGAGCGCTACCAGAATACTTCTTCTCGGTTCCGGCGAACTGGGGAAGGAAGTGGCCATCGAGGCCCAGAGACTTGGAGTGGAGGTGATCGCAGTTGATCGCTATCCCGACGCTCCGGCCATGCAGGTTGCGCACCGGAGCCATGTCGTAAACATGCTCGACAAGGGAGAACTTGAGCGGATTATACGCCTTGAACACCCCGACTTCATCGTTCCCGAGATCGAGGCAATCAACACCTCCTACCTGCTGGAACTGGAGCGGGAAGGATTTACGGTCATCCCCACCGCGCGAGCAGCCAACCTGACCATGAACAGGGAAGGAATCCGGCGACTGGCAGCCGAAGAGCTGGTGCTTCCCACCGCTTCCTACCGTTTCGCCTCCACCATCGATGAATTCCGTGCCGGCATTCTGGAAATAGGTCTCCCCTGCGTGGTCAAACCGATCATGAGTTCATCGGGGAAGGGACAGAGCGTGGTCAGGTCCGAAGCAGACATAGCGGCCGCCTGGACCTATGCCATGGAAGGGGGACGGGGAGCTTCGGACCGGGTGATCATTGAAGAGTTCATCGACTTCGATTACGAAATCACCCTCCTGACCGTACGGCACAAGGACGGAACCCGCTTCTGCCCACCTATAGGCCACGTCCAGATCAAGGGGGACTATCACGAATCGTGGCAACCGATGGCCATGACTACCGCAGCGCTTGACGAGTCTCGCCGCCAGGCGAAAGCGGTAACCGATGCCCTCGGCGGCCGGGGCATCTTTGGCGTGGAGCTGTTCATCAAGGGTGACAGGGTATGGTTCAGCGAGGTTTCTCCCCGCCCCCACGATACCGGCATGGTAACCATGATATCCCAGAATATGTCCGAATTCGAACTCCATGTTCGGGCGATTCTCGGCCTGCCGGTGCCGGAAGTGACCAACCTTGCTCCAGCCGCTTCCCATGTCATTCTGGCCGAGACAGCAGCCACAGAGGTATCATTTGCTGGAATCGAAGACGCCATGTCCGTTCCCGATACCAAAGTTCGCCTCTTTGGCAAGCCGGACTCCCGCGCCGGCAGGCGCATGGGGGTGGTACTCACTCTCGGCCGGGATACGGACGATGCGCGACGGAAAGCCGAAACGGCTGCCCACGCCGTCCATGTGGTTCCCGTCTGAGACGACAGCCTCCACCACCCCACTGGCTTAATAAGCTGCAACCAGTTTAGTTGAGCGAACCTCGCAAGGAGGAACAGATGGTATTTGCCGCCAAAGTTTCGGAGGTTCCCCTCTGGGGGAAAAAAGTTGTTACCGTGAACGGCCAGGAAATCCTGCTGGTAAACAGCAAGGGGACCATCTACGCCTGCGAAACCGAATGTCCCCACCAGGGGGCTCCACTTTCCGGGGCACTTCTCAAAGACCCCGGCATTATCACCTGCCAGCGCCACGGGTACCGCTACAACCTGCAGACCGGCGAATGCAATGAGTTCCCGGAGTATGTCCTGAAAACCTATCCCGTCCAGGTTGTGGGGGATGAAATACACGTGGGAATCTGAAACCCTCCAAAAATATTTACCTTGACATGTCGCTATATTTTCGTTATTTTTTAGCGCTCATGCTAAAAATCGGTAAAGGTGGTGAAGCTCAATGTACGCAGTAGTCAAAACCGGAGGGAAGCAATACAAAGTTTCCGAGGGCGACCTCTTAAAGGTCGAGAAGCTCGAAGGAGTCGTAGGTGACACCGTCGAATTCAGCGAAGTCCTGATGGTTGGCGGCGATACGGTTAAAATCGGAACACCGTTAGTGCCCAGCGCCTCTGTGGTCGGCAAAATTGTCGAGCAGGGGAAAGACAAGAAAATCCTTGTCTTCAAGTCGAAACGGAGGAAAGGCTCCAGGAAACTTAACGGGCACCGTCAACTGAGAACTATTCTGAAGATTGAAAAGATTAACGCCTAAAGAGTTTTACCTGATCAAGGAGATAGCACCATGGCACACAAGAAAGCCGGCGGAAGTTCGCGTAACGGCCGCGACTCGGAAAGCAAACGCCTCGGCTGCAAGAAGTTCGGCGGCGAAGCTGTAATTGCAGGTAATATCATTTATCGTCAACGCGGTACCCAGATTCACCCGGGCACCAACGTCGGCTGCGGCAAGGATTACACCCTTTACGCCCTGATCGACGGCGTTGTCAGGTTCGAGCGACTCGGCAGGGACCGGAAAAAGGTTTCCGTCTACCCCGCAAACTAGGGAGCCAACCACAAACAACGCAAAAGCCTGGGACTGCAGAGTTCCGGGCTTTTGTTGTTTGAACCGGCGGGACTTGGAACTTAGTTTATGTGCGAATAAGTTCTTAATGTTTCCGTGACGCCTCCATAAGGCAACAAGGAATTGCATGAGCTTCATCGACGAAGTCAAGATACACCTGAAGTCCGGCGACGGCGGTTCCGGCTGCGTCTCGTTCCGGCGCGAAAAATTCATCCCCTTCGGTGGGCCGAACGGCGGCGACGGCGGCAAGGGGGGGGATATCATCATCCAGGCCTCTTCCGGGCTTTCCACTCTCCTCGATCTGCGCCAACGACCCCACCAGAAGGCAGAACGAGGTGGGAACGGCATGGGGAAGGATCGTCACGGAGCGTACGGAGAGAGCCTGACGATCCTGGTCCCCGTCGGCACCGTCATCAAGGATGCGGAGACCGACGAAGTACTGGCCGACCTGACCGAGCCGGAACAAACCGTCGTCCTCCTGAAGGGAGGGCGTGGCGGCCAGGGGAACGCACGCTTCGCCACCGCCACCAACAAGGCTCCCAAATTCGCCCAACCCGGTGAACCGGGAGAGGAACGCTGGGTCCGGCTTGAGCTGAAACTCATGGCCGACGTGGGTCTCCTCGGTTTCCCGAGCGTGGGGAAGTCCTCCTTCATCTCGAAAGTCTCCGCCGCCCGGCCAAAAATTGCCGACTACCCTTTTACCACCCTTGTTCCCAACCTGGGAGTAGTGGCATACAAGAATTACCGCTCCTTCGTCATCGCCGACATTCCCGGTCTCATCGAGGGAGCCAACGAAGGGGCAGGACTTGGTCACCGTTTTCTCAAGCACCTGGAGCGGACCGGTCTGCTGCTCCATATTCTGGACCTTGCCTGGATGCCGGAGCGTGACCCGATCCGTGAGTACGAACTGCTCAATCAGGAGCTGTACCTCTTCAACCCGGAACTGGCTGAGAAGACGCAGATCATCGTCATCAACAAGATCGATCTTCCCCAGGTGAGGGAAAACCTCCCCCAGATCCTTACCTGGTTCACCGAGCGAAAGCTCAAGGTCTTCCCCATCTCAACCGTCACCGGTGAGGGGATCCAGGAACTGCTGGACGAGGTAGCCCGTAACCTTTGGGGAGAACCGGCAACAGAAGAGTGGTAACGTTTGCCATGTCCGGGCAAACATGCTATGTAATGACGACGTAGTTTTCCGGAATCCCCCGCGGAGAGCTCTCTACGGGCATTGTACCACCAGCGGAAACAGGCACACCATGCGCGAAGAAATACTCCACAAGGTCAAGCGGCTCGTCATAAAGATAGGCAGCCGGGTCCTCACCTGCAAGGACAACGGTCTCGATCTGGCGACCATCCACCGACTTGCCGCCGAGGTCGACGAACTGCGCAGACGGGGATTCGACGTCATCATGGTCTCCTCGGGAGCCGGCGCAGCCGGACGCAGGGAGCTGGGACTTGACGACCGCCCCCGGACCATCCCCCAGAAACAGGCGGCGGCGGCCATCGGCCAGCCACGGCTCATGCGCGCCTACGAAGAGGCGTTCGACGCCCATGGGCACAAGGTGGCACAGCTTCTTCTCACCCGGCATGACCTGATGGACAGGCAGCGCTTCCTTAACGCCCGCTCAACCCTCGACACCCTTCTGCACTTCGGCGTCATCCCGATCATCAATGAGAACGACACCGTGGTCGTGGATGAAATCAAGTTCGGCGACAACGACAACCTGTCGGCCCTGGTAACCAACCTGACCGAAGCCCAGCTCCTGGTGATACTGACCGACATCGACGGCTTCTATGATGCCGACCCCCGGGAGCACCCCGATGCCCGGCTGGTACCCCTGGTGCGTACCATCACCAAAGAGGTGGAAAAGGCAGGCGGGGGATCAGGCTCCGCAGTCGGCACCGGCGGCATGGCCACCAAGCTGGCGGCAGCCAAAAAGGCGGGCCAGTTCGGAGTCGCGACAATCATGATCAACGGCATGACTCCCGGCAATCTCACTCGTGTCATGGCAGGAGAAGAGGTGGGAACCCTGTTCCTGCCGGCGCGAACGGTGCTGAACCGGCGCAAGCACTGGATAGCCTATACCCTCAGGCCACGGGGGAGAGTCATCGTCGACGAAGGTGCGCATAAGGTCCTCTCCCAGCACGGCAGAAGCCTCCTTCCCTCCGGCATCGTCAGGATTGAAGGTGAATTCGAACGGGGCTCCTGCATACGGGTATGCGGACCGGACGGTACCGAGTTCGCCCGGGGCATCGCAGATTATTCAAGCCAGGAACTGACCAAGATCCTTGGCCACAGGAGTGGCGAGATCGAACAGATTCTTGGTTACCGCTATGGGGACGAGATCATTCATCGTGATAATCTGGTTGTACTGTAACTGCGCAAAACAAAAGCAAATAGCACACGGAAAAGGCGAAAACTGCGGATAAATGCTGATTTGGCAAAACCAGTGGAACCTCCCCTCCGCCGTTTCCGTGTTCCATTCAGTTTCAGGTTATTACTCCATCCATCCTTAGTGCTTCACATTGTCGAAGAGGTGTCCCATGACCATTGCCGAACAGATCAGAAAAATAGCCAGCGACGCCCGCCAGGCCTCCCATGTTATGGCCCGGCTCTCCTCCGGGGCGAAAAACGGGCTGCTCCTCGCCATGGCCGATGCCCTCATCGCCAATTCTGCCGTACTCGTGAAGGAAAACGGGAAAGACCTGTCGGCAGGTGAACAGAAGGGACTCTCAAGCGCCATGCTTGACCGACTCATGCTGGACGAGTCGCGCATCAAATCTATGGCTGACGGTCTGCGGGAAGTGGCCGCCCTCCCCGATCCAGTCGGCGAAGTTACCAGGATGTGGAAGCGCCCCAACGACTTGCAGGTCGGCAAGATGCGCATCCCGCTCGGGGTCATCGGCATCATCTACGAGTCGCGACCCAACGTCACGGCCGATGCTGCGAGCCTCTGCCTCAAGGCGGGGAACGCCGTGATACTGCGCGGCGGCTCCGAGGCTATCCACTCCAACCTGGCCATTGCCTGCATCCTCCAGGCGGAGATGGTGAAGGCGGGCATTCCGGCAGAAGCCCTCGCCGTCATCCCCTTTGCGGAACGGGAGGGGGTGCTGGAACTGCTCAAGCAGGAAGAGTTCATCGATCTCATCATCCCCCGCGGCGGGGAAAGCCTGATAAGGTTTGTCGTGGAGCACTCGAAGATTCCGGTCATCAAGCACTACAAGGGGGTATGCCACGTTTTCGTCGACGCTACGGCCGATTTTGACATGGCGGAACGGATCATCGTCAACGCCAAGACCCAGCGACCCGGCGTCTGCAACGCTCTGGAGACAATCCTCATCCATAAGGATGTGGCAGAGACCTTTGTCCCCCGAATCGCCGCGACCCTTACCGACCTCAAAGTCGAACTGCGCGGTGACGAATGCTTCCGTCAGTTCGCCCCGCAGGCCAAACCGGCTACGGAAGAGGACTGGCATGCCGAGTACCTGGATCTGATCCTCGCCGCCCACGTGGTGGATGACCTGGACGATGCGATCGATCACATCAACACATACGGCTCGCTCCATACCGAAGCGATCATCACCCGGGATTACGCCAACTCCCAGCGCTTTATCCGGGAGGTAAACTCCAGTTGTGTCCTGGTCAACGCCTCAACCCGCTTCGCCGACGGGAACCAGCTCGGCCTTGGCGCGGAGATCGGCATCTCCACGACCAAGCTCCACTCCTTCGGCCCCATGGGGTTGGAGGACCTGACGACACAGAAGTTCATCGTCTACGGCGACGGCCAAATACGGCAATAGGGAACGCGCCTTTTACGCATTCTCTGCGTTGATCTTCGGGGACTCCTTGTGCGGCGTAGCGCTGTTCATGCCCGGTATTTGGGTACTACGCATCCGCGTCACCCCTTAATCGCCTTGACCTTGCGAAATATCACGTTCCTGAGCAGTGATTGATGACAAATTGCTTCATCCTGATTCCTGTGCTGTTAATAATGATTCCGGGGTCTTTGTGAAAGTTGGCATCATCGGCGGCACCTTCAACCCGATCCACCTGGCCCACCTGCGCATCGCAGAAGGGGTACGGGACAGCTTCGGCCTGGACAGGGTGATGTTCATCCCCGCTGCAACGCCTCCCCACAAGCCGTTGGCAGGAGAGACCCCCTTTGCGCAGCGCCTCGCCATGGTGCGGCTTGCGATTCAGGGTAATCCCGCCTTCAGCGTTTCGGAGATCGAGGGTCAGCGGGAAGGAATGTCCTATTCCATCGACACCCTGCGGGCACTGCGGGCCGATCATCCAGATGACGAATTCTTCTTCATCATAGGTAGTGATTCTTTTCAGGAAATCGGCAGCTGGCATGAATTCGCCGCCATATTCGCCTGCTGCAACCTTGTGGCGGTGGAACGCCCGGGCGCGGCAATTACCGATTTGATGTCGGTTCTCCCTGTTTCTGTTGCCGGCGAGTTCGCGCACTACCCTGCCGAGCACCGCCTCGGTCACCGTTCAGGCTATTCGGTTTACTACCTGAGAGGGATACCCTTCGATATCTCCTCCAGCGCCATCCGGGAACTTGCCCGGCAGGGGCGCTCACTCAGATACCTCGTGCCGCCAGCGGTCGAGCATTACATAAAGGAACAAGGGTTGTATGCAGATGAACACTAAACAGATTCTGGAGTCCCGGGAACGGGCCGTTAAATCCGCCGCCCTGGCACTCGACAAGAAAGCCCTCGACGTCCGGATCCTGGAGATAGGCGATCTTTCCTCCATCGCCGACTACCTGGTACTGGCAACCGGCCGGTCGGACAAGCAGGCCCAGGCAATCGCCGAATCGGTCCGGCAGGGGCTGAAGAGTTCCAGCAAGGCACTGGACATCGAGGGTGAAAAGGAAGGAAACTGGATCGTTATCGATTACGGCGACGTGATTGTGCATGTCTTCCAGGAAGAGGTTCGTCGACGCTATGACCTTGACGGTCTCTGGAGCGCTGCTCCGGAAGTTGAAATCCCCGCCGAATACCGCTGGGAAGACCGGGAGCCGTGAAAATCAGGGTCATCTGGGTCGGCAAGACCCAGGAGGCATGGGTAAAGGCGGGCATCGACGAGTACGCCGGCCGCATACGGCGCTATACCCCCCTCGAAATTTCTGAGGCACGGGAAGAGAAGGGGGCACAGCATGACGCGGGGCGTGTTGCGGAATGCGTGCGCCTTGGAAAGCTTCTGCCGAAAAACGCCTGTCTGGTCCTTCTCGACGAGCGAGGAGATGAGCTCGACTCCCGCCAGATGGCCACCTTCATCGAGAAGCAGCGGGACAGCGCCATTCCCGAACTGGTTTTCGCCATCGGTGGAGCCTACGGTTTCAGCGACGAATTTCGCCGCCAGGCACAACGGACCATTTCCCTGTCACGTCTTACCTTCACCCACCAGATGGTGAGGATCTTCCTGCTGGAGCAGATTTACCGTGGCTTTACCATTCTGAACAATGAACCGTACCACCATTGATCTGGTGAGATGTTGATCGTGAGGAGAAACGAATGCCGAAACAACCACTGCTGCTGATGATCCTCGATGGATGGGGACTGAACCCACACTCCGAACACAATGCCATCGCCCTGGCCCGCACCCCGAACATGACCAGCCTCTACCGGGAGTACCCCTGCACCGATATCGGCACTTCCGGCATGTCGGTCGGGCTCCCTGAAGGCCAGATGGGGAATTCAGAGGTAGGACACCTGAACATCGGCTCCGGCCGCATAGTTTACCAGGACCTGACCCGCATTTCCAAGTCAATCGCCGACGGAGATTTCTTTGAAAACCGTGTGCTCCTCGACTGCATCCGCAAGACCAAGGCAGCCGGAGGCCGGCTCCATCTTGCAGGACTTCTTTCCGACGGCGGGGTCCATTCCCACAACACCCACCTCTACGGACTCCTGGAACTGGCCAGCAGGGAGGGAGTCGAGACGTTTGTCCATTGCTTCCTTGACGGCCGTGACACTCCCCCCAAGAGCGGAGCCGACTACCTCGCCCAGTTGGAAGCTGAGATCAGGAGAATCGGTGCAGGGAAGATCGCCACGGTTACCGGCCGTTATTACGCCATGGACCGGGATAACCGGTGGGATCGGGTTGAGCAGGCCTACAACGCCATTGTCCGCGGCAGGGGAGAACAGCGGGCAAGCGCCGCGGAAGCCATCGAGGCGAGCTATGCCGCCGGCGTGACCGACGAGTTTGTGGTCCCTTCAGTAATCACAGCAGATGGTAAGCCGGTCGGGACCCTTCGGGATGGCGACGGTCTCATCTACTTCAACTTCCGCTCCGACCGGGCCAGGGAAATCACCCGGGCTCTAGCCCTGAGTGATTGCCCCGGATTCGACCGCCAGAATCCCCCCCATCTTTCCGCTTATGTCTGCATGACGGAATACGACGCCACATTCGGCCTCCCCATCGCCTTTGGTCCCGAGACACTCACCAACATTCTCGGGGAAGTACTGGGAAGGGCGGGACTGACCCAGCTCCGAATCGCGGAAACCGAAAAATACGCCCACGTCACGTTCTTTTTCAACGGGGGAGTTGAGGAACCGTTTCCCGGCGAGGAGCGCTGTCTTATCCCCTCGCCGAAGGAGGTCGCCACCTATGACCAAAAACCGGAGATGAGTGCCTACCTGGTGACCGACGAACTATTGAATCGCCTCTCCACGGGGAAATACGACGTCATCGTCCTCAACTTCGCCAATGCAGACATGGTGGGACACACCGGCATCATGCCGGCTGCCATACGGGCCATCGAAGCGGTAGATGAGTGCGTAGGCCGGCTGGTGGAAAAGGTCCGCGAGATGGGGGGAACTGCCATCATAACCGCGGACCACGGCAATGCAGAGGTCATGGTGGACGAAACCGGCGGCCCCCACACCGCCCACACCACCGACCGGGTGCCGCTCATCCTGGTAGACGACCGCTGCAAGGGAAAAACACTCCTGCCGGGAATACTGGCCGACATTGCACCGACCATGCTGCATCTTCTCCGGATTCCCCAGCCGAAGGAAATGACCGGCAAAAGCCTGATAGTGGAGTAATTCAGCCTGTAATAGACGTGGATTCCCTGAGACCGCGCAGTTGGAAAAGCTCCATAACAAAAGGCGGCCCGCTGCATGCGGACCGCCTTTTGTTCGTTCAAATGTGAGAGGTCGCCAGCGGCACCCCCATGGGCAGCATTAGCCCTCTTCCTCTTCTCCCAGGGCAATCTCGCGGTAGGCACGCTCTTCTTCGAAACGCTTGGTCTGAGCCTGCTGTTTCTCGATGTCGGCCTTGCACTTCACACAGTACCGGGCAAAGGGAACGACCTTGAGCCGGCCGATGGGTATCTCCTCTTCACACTCCTCGCAGATGCCGTACTCACCTTCCTCGATCTTGAGGAGGGCTTCGTCGATCGTATGGAGTTTCTCCCGCTCCCGGTCTCCCAGAAGAAGGCCCAGCTCCCGGTCCCGTTCCGACGAGGCCTGGTCGTAAATGTCGCCGCTCGGTTCCCCGCTGGTGATACTGGATCCCGTTTTGACCGCCTTGTTTATCTCCATGAGCGTATCCTCTTTCATCTTCAGGAGGATCGCCTTCATCTCGTCCATCTTTTCAACCATTACGTACACTCTCCAATGTGAAATATCCCCCTTCGAGGCGTCGCAATAATACAGTAATTTACCCTTTTGTCAAGGGAAAAGCCGGGAGACGAAAACCCCGTACCGGGGCGTCAGTCAACGATTTCCCCGATCAGGTCGTAGTCTGAGGAATCAGTAATCCGCAGGTTGACAATATCCCCGATGTTGGCATTGCCGGCGGTGATATAGACCTGGCCGTCGATGTCAGGTGCCTGGCGGGACGAGCGCCCCCTGAGGAGCAGTTCGGTCTCCTCGCTGTACCCCTCGACGATAACCTGTTCCACGGTATCGATCAGCCGGCGGTTGCGGCGGAAGGAGAGTCGTGCCTGGGCCCGCATGAGTTTCTTATAGCGCTCCCGCTTCACCCGCTCCGAAACCTGATCCGGCATCTCCGCAGCCGGTGTCCCCTCTTCACGTGAATAGCAGAATACCCCGAGCCGGTCGAACTGGCTCTCTTCCACAAAGCGGAGGAGCTTTTTGAAATCGTCATCGGTCTCGCCGGGAAAACCGACGATGAGGGAAGTACGCAGGGCAACCCCGGGGATCTCTTCGCGCAACCGGGTGATGAGCGCCCGGATCTCCGCCTCCGAACTGCGGCGGTTCATCTTCTGCAAAATGGGGTCACTGATGTGCTGGAGGGGAATATCCAGGTACTTGCAGACCTTGGGCTCCGACCTCATGACCTCGACGAGGCTCTCCCGTATCCCATCGGGATAGGCGTAGAGCAGCCTGATCCAGGAAAGCCCCTCGATTTTGACCAGCTCCCCGATGAGTTCCTCCAGGGTCGGCCGCTCCGGCAGGTCCTGGCCATAGCCGGTGATGTCCTGGGCGATCAGGTTGATCTCCCTCACACCTCCATCTACCAGGGTGCGCGCCTCCTCAAGAAGCCGGGCCAATGGGCGGGAGCGGAATGAACCGCGCAGGGACGGGATGACGCAGTAGGAGCAGCAGTTGGAGCACCCCTCGGCGATCTTCAGGTAGGCGGTGTAAGCAGGGGACGACTTGAGACGGGGGAGATTCTCGTCGTAAAAGAGGTTGGGATCGCCCACATAGCGAAGCTGCTCATCGGTCCCCTCCTTTTCCGCTATGATCTCGGCGATGCGCGGGTAGTCGCCGGTACCGACAAAGATGTCCACTTCGGGGAGTTCCTGCCCAAGTTCTTCCTGGTAGCGCTGGGGGAGACAACCGGTGACGATGAGGAGCCGGCAACGGGCATCATGCTTCCGGTCGGCAAGATCGAGAATGGTGTCGATGCTCTCCTGCTTCGCCTCCTTGATGAACGAACAGGTATTAACGATGATGATATCCGCATCCCGTTCGTCAGTCGTAATCTCATACTTCTCTTTGGCCAGGTAGCCGAGCATTACCTCGGCATCCACCAGGTTTTTCGGGCAGCCGAGGCTGACCAGACTGACTTTTTCTTTAGTTGTGCTCAATATAACCTCGTGAAAACGTTTTGTAGGGGCACCTCGAAGGATACCAAAAATTACGACCTGAAATTTATGAATTGCATCTCGATATCCAGATCCTTCCCCTTCAGGATCCGGATGACCTCCTGCAGATCGTCGATGTTCTTGCCGGTAACCCGCACCTGGTCGTCCTGAATCTGGCTCTGTACCTTGAGCTTGGTCTCCTTGATGACGGCGTTGATTTCCTTCCCCTTCTCCTTGGATATCCCCTGCTGGATGGTGATAACCTGCCTCACCATGCCGCTGGAAGCGGACTCGGCCTTTCCGTACTGCAGGGCCTTTACGGATATTCCCCGTTTGATGAACTTGGACTGGAGGATGTCGATGATCGACTTCAGCCGGAAGTCGTCATCCGCCAGCACTTTGAGGCTCTCCTTCTCCAGGGTCACCTCGCACTTGCTCCCCTTGAAGTCGTAGCGCTGGGCTATCTCCTTGACGGTCTGGTTGACCGCGTTGTCCACCTCCTGCATATCTACCTTGGAAACGATGTCAAATGACGGCATCCCGCAACCTCCTTATTAAATCAGATAAAGGTATTCGTTCGCTATCGCTCACAGGTAAAGGTACAGTATCAAGAATCAACTCTCTACCTTTACCTCTACCTGTTCTTAATGACTTCCACCCCGGCGGGGACCTTGAAGGTGAAGCGACTGTTCCCTATGCCACGATTCACCTTCACGCGGCTGTAATCCATGGCGGTCCTGTTCCCCAACTGGTCGTACACCACCGACGAGAGGATGGGAAACGGCTCCACCGGCTTCCTTTCCACCAGAAAGCGTTCCACTGCCCGGGAAGCTATGGTCAGCTGAAGTCGGGCAAGGGCCTGGGTCGGCTTCTTCGGCACGAGGTTGAGGAGATAGTTCCCCTTCTTGTCCCGACCATCGCCGGCAAAGCTGATGGTGAAATCGCGGGAAACGCTCCCCATCCCCGCCAGATAGTTGAGCGCCACTCCGTTCCCTCCCTGGAACATGGCCGCCATATCCATCACCATGACCTGCTTGTTATCGGGGAGGTAGTACCAGACCGTCTTGCCATTGGATATGATCTGCTGCTTCGGCTTCGTATAATCGAAGCGAAACATGGCATTGGCACCGGCCGGTTTCTTCATGAGCAGTTCACCGCCGCCCCTCTCCTCCCGCTTCATCGCGGCGATGGTGGTGCGCTGGGTGAAGTCGGTCTGCAGATCGGTCAGTACCCGGTATCCCTGCTCAAGGGTGTCGATCACATCCTTCAGTTCGGCTGCGGCAGCCCCTTGAATCATGACCGCAACCAGCATCAGCGAAACAAGCAATCTCGATATAAATTTCAGCATAACCTCTGTCCTGTGCCGGAACCGACCGGCTGAATGTTCAAAGGCGACATGAAACATGTCGCCTTTGCTGGACCGCTGCAACGGGCGGTCTTCCCCCACCGGTCTTAGCGACCGGTTGGCGGGCGCACTACATTGACACCGGCAGGGACATCAAAGTTGAACATGCTATCCATCAGGCGCACATTTGCCCTGACATTGCTGAACTCCATGATGGTCGTATTCCCTTGGGGATCGATGACTGTTGAAGAGAGGAGGGGGAAGGCAAACTCCGGCACGCGCGGGTCATTGATTATCCTGGAGATATCCCGGTTATTCGTCACGTACGCAAGCACCGCGTCGCGATTGATTACCAGATACATCTTCCTGATAATTACGGAAGACCGGCGTGGCGTGAGCTCAAGGACATAGTTGCCCGCCACATCCTGCATCGGTGACGAAAAAGCCGTCAGGAAATCCTTTGAAAACCGCCCCAGACCCTGGAGGAAATTCACCGGCTGGTTGCCGTACTGACCTGCGCCGAAGGGGTTGAAGAAAAAGCTGACGTCACTCTGGATCACCTGCCGGTTCTCCGGCATATACATCCACATGGTCCTGCCGTTGCAGACGATTTCCTGGGTAAGGGGGCGGAAGTAGTCGAAACGGAACATGAGAGGGGTGGAGGAGGTAGGCGGCTTGAGAAACATCTGCCCGTCAGCGCGCATCTCCCGCCGTGAAGCAGCCAGGGTGGACCGCTGGAAGAAATCGGCGGTCACGTCGGTCAGGGAGCTGTACGACTTCTCCATGGTGGCAATGACATCGTTGAGCCCCACATTGACCGGTTGGATGGCTTGTGCCTCGACGGAACCGGTAACCAGCACAAGCAACATAACAGCCGCAACCGCGCAGAACCTTTTCATGTATACCTCCTCGGGGAGAATCCGGTCCTGTCAGGAATTCGGGGAATTGCATGAAGGCGACCCCGCAGGGGCGGCCGACAAGACCGCTGTGAACGACGTCAGGGCGGAAAAGAACCGTTTCCGGATGGAAACTAGATAGTCTTGCCCGGTTTCTGTATGGACTTTATGATCATCAGTCCGCTGCTGGCGTGAAACTCGACCGTTCGGCCGTAGTCTCCCCCCGTGTCCTCTGCCAGAAGCGGTATGCCATGCCCTGCCAGGGATTTTCTGGCAGAATCGACGTTGCGCTGTCCAATAGCACCCCGGAATGAGCGGTACTCGGTGTCAAACATGCTGGCGCCGCCGGCTAATTTTGCCACAAGTCGTTCTTTGGCGCAACCACTTTTCACCAGCTCATCGACCATGATATCGATGGCAAGATCGGTGAATTTGGCCGTTTTTACGGTTATCGCGGCAACATCGTGAGCGGTTGGAAGCAGGGTATGGGCAAGCGATCCCATGCGGAGTTCCGGATCGTAGAGAGCAATACCGATACAGGAACCAAGCCCGTATGTCAGGAGTACGTTCGGACCAGCGACAAGACCATATTCCGACAGACCAATAATGGTCAGCTCACCCATGCAGGACGCCGATTGCTTCGAGTATGATCTGAAGTGAAGGAGTATCGGGAAGAAGAAAAAAGTGCCCCTTCACCTGCTCATCATCTTCAAAAAATTCGGTTTCCACCATGAGCGACTGATCGCCGACCTCGGCAAGATCGACGAGTACATAGTCGACCACCGCACCCGCCATATCGAAGGAGAGTACCGGCACAGAGGGAATAAGGGTCATCTTGAGCATGGTTCCCAGTGCATTCAAGTAGGCCGAGGCAAGAATGTTCCCCACCTCCTTGAGCGCGGAAACCTCCAGTTCACTCAACAGCCCCCCCCGTGAATTTTCCCTGCTGAGGAGCTTTTCCAGTATGCGGACGGCATTCTCCCGAGGGAAAATCATGAGGATATTGCCACGGGCACTGCCGAGAATCTGCAGGTAGATGCCGACCACCATCTTTTCCGCACCGCCAAGCAACTCGGGGACTTTAGAGATATCGGTGACCAATACCTGGGGCACCCGAAGGTTAACGGTTTTCCCGAGCATTTGGGAGAGCGCCGTGGCAGCATGCCCCATGCCGATATTGCTTACCTCCCGCAATGCATCCAACTCTGTTTCATTCAGATCGGCAATACGCATACGCATCCTTTCCAAAACACCCGTCAAGAAAAATGGTTACAGAAGGTTGGCAACATCGAGGATAAAAACGACCTCACCATTCCCGAGCACTGCCCCCCCCCCCAATCCCTTCATACTCGCCAGGGGGCGACCCAGCGGCTTGACAAAAATCTCCTGCTGGCCGATAAAACTGTCCACCACAAGCCCCACGCGCCGCCCCTTAAGTTCGCACACAAACAGGGGAAGAAGTTCACCGGCACCACCGTGCGGGAAGCCGAGAATCCGGTTCAGGCTCAGGAGCGGTAGCTGCTCCCCCTCCAGATCGAACAACGCCTGCTTACCCCGCATGTAAATGAGGCTTCGCTTGAGTTCCAGCGTCCGCTGGACATTGGTAACCGGAATCGCCACCGCAATCAGGGAAAGTCTCACCAGCAGAACATTTATGATGGCAATGGTCAGGGGAAGACGCAGAATGAAGCGACTCCCCTTCCCCGGTTCCGACTCGATGGTCATATTCCCGCCAAGGGTCTGGATTGTGGAACGAACCGCATCCATCCCCACGCCACGGCCCGAAACCGCACCCACTTCCCGGGCGGTGGAAAAGCCGGGAAGGCAGATGAGCATAAAGGCTTCCCCCGGCGTCATGAGCCGGCCGGCTTCCGGCCCGATAAATCCATTTTCAACAGCATGGGAAACCAGCCGTTCAGGGTCCATCCCACGGCCGTCATCCACTACGGCAACCACCACCTGATCTTTTTCCCTACTGACAACGAGCTTGATCCTCCCCTGTGAAGGCTTCCCGCATGCATTGCGGTCGGCAGGAACCTCCAGAGCATGATCAACGGCATTACGCAGAATGTGGACGATAGGGTCGACGAGTCCCTCCAGAATCCCCCGGTCGAGTTCGATCTCCGCCCCCTCCATCTCAAAAACGACCTCTTTACCGATTTTCTTTGCCAGGTCCCGCACCACACGGGGAAATCTGTCGGCAACCGCCGCAAACGGAATGAGCCGCACCAGCACTATTTCTGAATGCAGGTCGCGCAGCAATCGGGAGAGCTCAACTGTCGCTTCATCAAGAGAGGTAGATTCAAGCTCCTTCCCAACGGTCAAGAGCCGGTGCTTGTTGGTAATCAGCTCCCCGGTGATATTTATGAGGTTATCCAGCACCTCGGTCCGGACCCGGACTGTCTGCGGAGCATCGTCATGGCTCTCCCGCTCTTCGATGGCAGGAGATTGGGAATACGATGCAGGCGATTTCACCCCCGGTCCGGACGGCACAGACTGGTATGTCGCGAGCCGCTGCACCAAGTCATCAATATTACGGGCCGTCTGAAGCTCTGCCGACACATCGGCAATCATAGCCTCCAGAAGATCCGTCCCCTCCAGAAGGAGATCGGCAATTCCCGTATCAAAGATCAGCTCTTCCTTCCGAACCCTGTCCAGAAGGTCTTCAAGCGAATGAGACAATTCTGCAATGCCGCCGTACCCCATTGAAGCAGCCATTCCCTTGAGTGAGTGGGCAGACCTGAACAGGGCATACAGATCCTCCCGGCTGCCAACCCCCTGTTCCATCTTGACGATGAGCTCGCTGAACGCACGGAGATGCTCCCGGGACTCGGAGAAAAACAGGTTCCGGTACGGGGACATATCCATGGGTCAGTCTCCCGCCACCCGCCTGATGACCTCCCTGACCCGCTCAGTGTTGAACGGCTTGAGGATGAAGTCACATGCCCCTGCTTGCTGGGCAGCAGTTATGAGCGATTCCTGGCCGACCGCACTGCACATGATGACCCGGGCGTTGCCGTCGATTGCCCTGATCTCGCGAAGTGCCTCAATACCGTTTTTGGCCGGCATGACAATATCCATCGTGGTAATGTCAGGGCGAAAATCCCGGTACTTACGCACCGCTTCCACGCCGTCCGCCGCTTCGGCAACGATCTCGTACCCCTCACCTTCGAAGATGCCGCGCAGCATATTGCGCATGAAAAGCGAATCGTCAACCAGCAGAACCTTATGCCCCATGTTTCCTCCGGAATTAATCGGGGCAGTGGCGGCAGGAAAAAACATGCCGGCACCAACCTACCCGAACTATTGTTTGAAAACCTCTTCCATTTTTTTCAACACATTGTCGAGCGCCAGCATTTTAAAGGCTCCCCTGTCGCTCTGCACTACCCTGGTGATGAAATCATTGTCAGGGGGATCGGCACCCCCCTCCCCTTCTTCTGTAGCAAACCCCTCCACGCCATCCACCCACAGGGCAAGATTGGCAGTACTGTGATCGAGGACGAGGAACGTGCCAGGGGGCGTCGTCTTGCGGCAGCCGAGCAGGCTGGCCAGGTCAAGGATGGCAACCAGCCTGCCATGGGAGTTCATGGCACCACAGAGGAATTCGGGAGCGCGGGGAACCGGTACCGGCCGGGACGGCTCTCTAACCTCCGCCACAACCTGGAGGGGAAGACCGTATCGCTCACCCTTGACGGCAAAGACGATAAATCCACGGGACGTGACTCTCATTGTAATGGAGCTTCGTCCGGATTCACCTTGAACCGTTGCACGACCGCAAGAAGTTCATCGGCCATTTGGGCCATCTCCTGGGCAGCATGGGCCATCTCCTGCATGGCCGTCGACTGCTCTTCTGATGCCGCGGACACTTGCTGGGTCGAAGCGGCATTATCCTCGGCAACCCTGGCGATCTCATCCACCGCCCTGACCATTTTCTCTGCACCGTCTGTCTGCATCTGGGACAGGTCGGCGATGCTGTTCGCCTTACTCTCCGTTCCGATGACTGTATCGAGTATTTCTCTGAAGGAAGCGGCAGTAGTATCGATATTCTTTTTCCCGTCAACGATAAGCCTCGAACCTTCAACAATCGTCTCTTGGACCTTGCCACTCTCTTCCTTGAGCATGGCAATAAGTTCTACGATATCACCGGCATACTTGCTGGTACCGTCGGAAAGCTTGCGCACCTCCTCCGCAACCACCGCGAATCCCTTGCCGTATTCCCCGGCGCGGGCAGCCTCTATGGAAGCATTCAGGGCAAGCATGTTCGTCTGTCGGGCGATATCACCGATAAAATCGGCAATTTTCCCAACCTGCTGGAGCTTTGCGTTGAACGCCATGAAACGCCGCCCCGTGGTTTCCGCATTATCAAAGAACTCCTTCATGGTTGCGAGTGAATCGGTTGCCAGTTCCCCTCCACGCTGGGCGGTAATACTGGTATCCCGGGCTGCCTGGGCGGTCTCTTTGGCGCGTTTGGCAACCAGTTCACCGGAAATTGCCGTTTCATGAATAAGGGCACAGGTCTTGGCGACCATCTCCGCCTGACTCCCTGCCCCGCGGGAAATCTGACCCATGGCCCGGGCAACCTCGTCGGTGGAGGCGTTGATCTCAAGGGCCGACGAGAAAAGCGTGCGGGCCGAGAAGGAAACCCGCTCCGAGGTCTCGGTGATATGCCGGACCAGATCCCGCAGACTTTCCACCATACAGTTGATCGAGCCCCCCAGGTCATGGGTCTCATCGGGGAAACGGGAATCTTTCAAGACAACATCACGAGTGAGGTCACCCCGGCTGATTGCCTCGGCCGACTGGGTAAGACGGGAAATGTTGCGGGTGAAGCCTCGGGAAAATATCCAGCCGAGCACAAGTCCGATGGTAAGGGCTACCACGTAGGAGAGAACGTTGGTAATCTCCGGGGCATAGCCGAGATGACGCACCAGGTCGGGGGCAAAGGCCACCGCACCGACCACCATCACAAATCCCATGATGAACTTGTATCCTATGGGAACATACATGGTAAATCCTCTCCTTTTCAGGCATGGATCCTTGTCGTCATGCTCGCCGGTAGATCCGTTCAACCGTACAGATGGGTTCAAATCGTTCCAGCGCAGACCCCACCACTGTCTCCGATTTGCCGAGAATGAGCACCCCTCCCGGACGCAGCACATCGGCAAACCCGTG
This sequence comes from Geobacter sp., assembly GCA_003574885.1. Lineage (GTDB taxonomy): Bacteria > Desulfobacterota > Desulfuromonadia > Geobacterales > Geobacteraceae > Geomobilimonas. The sequence goes on along the minus strand of PJFC01000001.1, from coordinate 573,637 downwards.
AAGAATGACCTCTTGCTGTGAACGCTCGAAATACATGAGAACATTGCGACAGAGGATCAGATCGCTTTCAGGAAACGCTCCCGTCTGGGTGAGGTCCGCCTGCAGGAACTCGACGAGCGACCTGATTTCATACACCAGCTGGTACCTGCCATCCCTCTCCAGGAAATACTCCCGTCGAAACTCGTCGGGTACTTCCCGCAACCGCTCTTCGCCGTATATTCCCTCCCGCGCTACCTTCAGGATGGCCTCATCCACATCGGTGGCAAGTATGGTCGCCCCGACCCGCCCCAGTTCGTCCGGGAAAAAATGCTTCAGGAGCAGCGCCACCGTATAGGGCTCCTCGCCACTTGCACAACCGACGCTCCAGATGCCCGGCCTTCCGGACCTATTCATCCCGGTAAGCGCAAAAAGGAGGGGAAATATTTCCCTGCACAGCTTATCGAACATGGGGGGATCGCGAAAAAACTGGCTGACGTGGATGGTCAGCACCTTCTGGAGACGGTCCACTTCATCATCGTCCCGACGCAGGAGCTCGCAGTATTCCTCCCCGCTCGAGCAATTGGTCGCCCGCAGCCGGATTGCAATCCTGCGTTTGATGCATTGGTCCTTGTAACCATCCAGATCGAACCCGCGGGCATTTTTCATTATCCGGGCGATACAAGAGAACACTTCGGGCGAAATAGCGGTGAAGTCTTTGTACTCAAGGTATGTCTGGTGGGAAACCGGGGTCATGTGGGGGAGTGACCATCCTTAACGAGATGCACAGTTCGTGTTACACCGCTTCAGGAAGCGGGTTGACGTCAAGCGTCCCGTATGGCCCCGAAATGGTTGTACCCAAGTCGTTCCGGATGGTAAGGCTTGCCGCCGGGATCAGTCAAGGATAACCCTCCCACGGCAGTGATCTCACCGATGACGGTCACCGGAACGCCGCACGCGGCAAGGGCCGAACGGACCTCCGCCTCCCGTTCCGGCAAAGCGGTGAAGAGGAGTTCATAATCCTCGCCACCGGCAAGGGGAAGAGCAAAGGGATCTCTTCCGGCGGCAGAAGCATGGTGCCGGCACTCCTCCGAGAAGGGCAGCCGGGCCAAGTCGAGCCGGGCGCCAACGCCGGACAGGTCGAGAATATGGGTGAGATCGGCCAGCAGACCGTCGCTCACATCGATCATGGAGGTTGCCAGGCCTGCTTCGGCAAGCCGGATGCCGGCCTCCACCCGGGGAAGAGGGTCAAGATGGCGTTCTACCGCTCTCCCCGATCGAAACCCTTGCATGAGGAGTTCCAACCCGAGGGACGAGTCCCCCAAGCTCCCCGTGACCAGCACCAAGTCTCCGGAGCAGGCCGTTGATCTGCGGACTACCATGTCGGGATGCTGCTCCCCCAGGGCGGTAACTGATATGACCAGCCCCCCCTTGGATGCACAGGTATCCCCCCCCACCAGCGTCACATTGAACTCACCGGCCAGGGAGAGGAACCCCCGGGTGAAATCATCAAGGAACTCGACCGGGAGGGTTGGCGGGATAGCCAGAGAAAGCAGTGCGTGTCGCGGGTGCGCCCCCATGGCGGCAAGATCGGAGAGGTTCACCGCCAGGGACTTGCGTCCCAGGGTATGGGGGTCGGAAAGAGCAAGATCGAAATGGACCCCCTCAACAAGCATGTCCGCTGTGGCAAGGGTTACCTGCTCCACAGCCGGGGCCAGTATGGCGGCGTCGTCACCGATGCCGAGCACCACGCCGGGCCCTTTCCTGACCCGTCCGGAGAGCCGGTCGATAAAACCGAATTCGCCCAGCTCCTCAAGCTTCACGCAACCACTCCCTTGCGTGGCTTCACAAGTACCCGCGTCGGAGGGATTTTACCCTTGACAGCCGGGGCTTTTCCGTGGCGGGCCGGTGGCGGGGGAAATGTTTCCAGCGCCACCTTGAGAACATCGTCGATAGTCCTGACTGGGACGACCTTGACCTTCTTCAGAATATGGCGGGGTACCTCTTCCAGGTCCTTCTTGTTCTGTTCCGGGATGATAACGGTCTTTACCCCCGCACGGATGGCGGCCAGCATCTTCTCTTTCAGCCCCCCGATAGGGAGGACCTTTCCCCGCAGGGTAATCTCGCCGGTCATGGCAACGTCTTTCCGGACGGGAATTTTCGTCAGCGCCGAGACAAGGGCCGTGGCCATGGTAACACCCGCCGACGGACCGTCCTTGGGTATGGCGCCGGCAGGCACGTGGACATGGATCTCCATGTCATGGAAGAAATCGGTGGGGAGGTTGAGTTCCGTCTCTTTGGAACGGATGTAGGATAGGGCAGCCTGCACCGACTCCTTCATGACGTCACCCAGTTGTCCCGTCAGAGTGAGGCCCCCCTTACCCTGCATGATGGTCGCCTCGACAAAGAGCACTTCTCCGCCGACAGGGGTCCAGGCCAGTCCCGTCACCACACCCACCTCGTTGTGCTCCATTTCCTCTTCACGGAGGAACTTGGGGGGTCCAAGATATCTGGCCACTGCCGACGCGTTGACCATGAAATGACGCTTCTCACCCTCTGCCACCTTGCGGGCCACCTTGCGGCAGATGGAACCGATTTCCCGCTCCAGATTCCTCAGCCCGGCTTCCCGGGTATACTTGGCGATTATTGTCTTGATCGCCTCGTCGGAAACAGTAAGGGTCTGCTCCGTGATGCCGTTATCGACGATCTGCCTCGGTACCAGATAGCGCTTGGCAATCTGCAGCTTCTCCTCCTCGGTGTATCCGGCCAGGTTGATCACTTCCATTCGGTCCTGCAGAGGCCCGGGGACCGGATCAATCTGGTTGGCCGTCGCGATGAACATGACATTGGAGAGGTTGTAGGGAATATTTATGTAGTGGTCGGAAAACGCATGGTTCTGCTCCGGGTCGAGCACCTCCAGAAGCGCCGACGAGGGGTCACCACGGAAATCGGCGCCGATTTTGTCCAGTTCGTCGAGCATGAAGACCGGGTTGTTGGCGCCGGCCTGCTTGAGCCCCTGGAGTATCCGCCCCGGTAGTGCACCAACATAGGTGCGGCGATGCCCCCGGATTTCCGCCTCGTCCCGGACACCTCCAAGGGAGATGCGCACGAATTTACGCCCCATGGCACGGGCAATGGACTTTCCGAGGGAGGTCTTTCCCACACCAGGAGGTCCGACGAAGCAGAGGATCGGACCTTTCATCTTCTTCTTCAGCTTCCGCACCGCGAGGAACTCGAGAATCCGTTCCTTGACCTTTTCCAGATAGAAGTGGTCCTCGTCGAGGATCTCCCGTGCCCGCTTGATGTCCAGGGCATCCTTGGTCGACTTGCTCCAGGGGAGTTCCACCATCCAGTCCAGATAGGTCCGGAGCATCCCCGATTCGGCAGCATCCGGATGCATCTGCTCCAGGCGTCCCAGCTGCTTGAGGGCCTCCTTCTCCACCGTCGACGGCATCTTGGCCTGCTCGATCGCCTTGCGCAGTTCGGCGATCTCCTCAGCACGGGCATCGGTTTCCCCTAACTCCTGCTGGATTGCCCGCAGTTGCTCACGCAGGAAGTATTCCCGTTGGCTCTTCCCCATCTCCTCCTTGGCAGCGGACTGGATACGCGCCTGCATGTTGAGGAGTTCGTGCTCTTTATTCAGGAGTTCATTGACACGCCCCAGCCTTTCAAGCGGGTCGGCGATTTCCAGCAGACGCTGGGCATCCTCTACCTTGAGGCCGATATTGCTGGCAACAAGATCGGCAAGGCTCCCCGGATCCTGCATGTTTTCGACGATTACCATCACTTCGGGAGAAATGACCTTGCCGAGGGAAATGACCTTGCCGAGCTGCTCCTTGACCGTCCGCATGAGCGCTTCCGTTTCAAGGGAATTCTCCGCGATCAGGGGATCGGTAACCCGTTCGATCCGTACCGAATAAAACGGCTTGTCCGCTACGTATTCGGTTATCCGCCCCTTGGAGAGCCCCTGCACCAGGATCTTGACCCGACCGTCGGGAAGCTTCAGCATCCTCATGATCATGGCTACGGTCCCGACGCTGTAAATCGTATCCGGCGTCGGCTCTTCCTCCCCGACCTCCCGCTGGGTAGCCAGAAAGATCAGGCGGTCCTGAGAAAGGGCATGATCAACCGCAGCTATGGAGAGTTCCCTCCCGACGAAGAGCGGAAGTATCATATAGGGGTAGACCACCACGTCCCGGACCGGCAACAGGGGCAGGACATCCGGTATCTTTAATTCCTCGTTGTCCGGTTTGACTTCCATCTGCAACTCCTTCTTCTTCCGGGATACTCCGGACATGCAATGAGTTCGAATTCGCGTCCAAGCCGCTTTCAGAGCGGTTCGAATTTACATGATTTAACCATCTTTGGGCCGAAAGTCAAGGTAATCTGGCCTTGTGGCGCGGAGAAATACCTCGCGCAAGGGCCGCAGTTGCTTCTACCTGTCCGAATGCCTGTCAATAGCCGATTTACACTGTTATGAATTGAACTTTTGACCCCTGCTGTGTATAATCTGCCATTCTTTAAATCCCTTCGACCCTATGAGGAACAGATGAGAACCTATCTGCTGCTGATTACCATACTTATAATCCCCCAGCTTACCTGGGGATTTGACTGGAGTTTCGGATCGGCGGACAAGTGTCGCCAGGCACGGGAAATGCTGCCGAAACTTGCGGAAACCAAGGACAGTGCGGGACGGTTGACACTGGTAACGAGAATTATTGATCTCTGCCCAGACGGTGCAGCCGGCCACTTCGTCCAGGGTCTCCAGCAGGAATCGGGGGGAAACACCGACCGGGCCATCAGCGAGTATCAGGAGGCCCTCAAGGATGATCCGGCCTTTCATCAGGCAAGTGGCAACCTGGGTCTTGTCTACCTTCAGAAAGGGATGCTGGACGAAGCGGCAATCGAGCTGACCAAAGCAATAGAAGGTTCTCAAGACCCCCGCTACCAGCAAGGTCTGGCCAAGGTTTTCAGCGAACGCAAACTGTACACACTCGCCGCCCACCATTACAACGAAGCTCTCAAGGTATCCCCCTCCTCCCCTTCTCTCTATTCCGGACTCGCCGATGTCTACGCCAGTATGGGCCAAACAGATAAGGCGCAGGATACGTATTCGAAGGCTCTTGACCTTGATCGGGAGTACACGCCGGCCCAGATTGGGCTTTCCAGACTCCTCATCGAAAACAAACAGCCCGACCGCGCTTTGGAAATATTGAAAAAAGCGGCAATGGCTAATCCTCAGGACAAGGCAATCCATCGGCTCATGGCCGATGCCTACACAAGAATGGGGGACCCGAAAGGCGCCGAGTACGAATCAGTACTGGGAGGGGTAAGTGTCACCGGCAGGTTCGACGAACTCATCGTCAAAGGAGATGAGTATTTCAGTGCAAAGGACTACGACAAGGCCGCCAAGGAATATCTGGCTGCCATAAAGGAAAAGCCGGAACGACCGGCCGTCTTCCAGAAACTGGGTGACGCCTACCTGGCTGCCAACCGGGACGACGACGCAGCCTCCGCCTACCGTGAAGCGGTGCGTCTCAAGGGGGGAACCGCCGCAATCCATTACAGCCTTGGTACTATCTTCGAAAAGAAGGGGCTCCTGGACGAAGCGGTCGTGGAGTACCGGCAGGCAATAAAATACGACAACGACTTTGGCGATGCCCGAAGGCGCCTGGCGGACATCTATTCACTAAGAGGGAGTTTCCCCCAGGCGATAGAGCAGTATAAGGAACTCCTCAAGAGTAGAAAAGACAACCCACTCATCTATTTCAAACTGGCACGGGTCTATGTGAAAACGAAAGATTACAAGAACGCGGTTGCAGCTTACACGGAGGCAGTCCGGTTGGACGCGGACAATCTTGAAGCTCACCGCGAACTTGCGGCCCTCTACAAATGGAAAAACCAGCTCAAAGATGCGGAAAAGCAGTACCAAGAAGTACTCCGCCTGAAAAAGGACGATGCCGACGCACGGACCGCCCTCACCGCAATCTATGTCAAGGAGAAGAACTACGACGAACTGACCAAACTCCTCAAGGAAAACGTGGAACTGGCCCCCAAGGATCCCAACACCCATTACAAGCTGGGAATCATCTACGAATTCAAGAAGGACTACGAAAACGCCATCTCTGCCTACAAGGCAGCAGTCGACCTGAAGGCCGACCACGCCAAGGCCCTTAATGCCCTCGGCCGTGTCTACATGAAGACCGGTCACATCCAGGAAGCCAAGGAAGCACTTGAAGCAGCTAAAAAGGCCGACCCTGCTCTGGAGGAGACCTCCGTCCTGCTCAACAATATCCGGGATGAACTTTCGCCGGAACCCCGGCATAAAGGGAAAAAAGTTAACATAAGAAAAAAAGGGAAGAAAGCCAAACACAGAAAAGCTACAAAAAAGAGCAAGAAGAAGAGCGGCGGCAAGGCCAGTTCCAAGAAGACAGGCAAGAAGGCGGGGAAGTAGCCACCGCTTAGCCAGATATCTATCTAAAGGCCGGGCTCACTCCCGGCCTTTTTTTATTCGTAAAATGCGAAGAGGCCGGGGATTTCCACCCGGCCTCTTCCGTTTCGCCCAAACATTGAATTGTGTCAGCTCGATTCCTCTTCCCCGTCTGCCAGGACGATTATCCTGACCCGGGCAGTCCCCTTGCCGAGGAATCCGAGCTCCCTGGCCGCAGCACGGGACAAGTCGATGAACGGCTTGCTCCGTTTGCGGCAGCGGTCATTTACCGTAACCACTACCTCTTTGTCATTGGCGAGGTTTATCACCTTCACCCTGGTACCGTGGGGGAGATCCTGATGAGCCGCTGTCAGCTTTTCAGGATTATAACGTGCCCCCGAATTGGTTCTTCTGCCGTTGTAACGTCTGGCGTAGTAGGAAGCGACCCCTACCATCCCGTCGTCTACCGCTTTAACCGGAGTGACGAACTCTGCCTGGTTGCTGTCGGTCTTCGTTTCGTCAGCCTGCAGGGGAAGTGTGTGGACCAGGAGGACCAGCTGGCAGAGGAATAAAATCAGCGCCAACCTGCCCCTCGGGTTCGGTGTTGCCATGCGCACCTCCTTCTTGGGCGAGGTGGCTTTATAGCACAGACATGTTTCCCAAGTCAAGAAAAAGCGGGAAAAAACGTGACATTTGTTTTAATTTTCAAGTAGTTACAACGAGTCAAAGAAGGCATTCGGGGAAACGTCAGGGGAGGAAGAGGCTGTGGGTTGAGGCGGGTATGAGTCCCACTTTTTCGGCACGCCCCATGAGGGTGGCAACAGCAGATTCGCCCTCTGGTCCGAGGGCAAGGGAGAAAGGATTGACGTAGAGGTTGATGTGGGCCGCGCACACCTCATCGCTCAATTCCTGGGAATGGGCATGTACGTAGCCGCTGGCGGAATCAGGATGGGCGAAGGCATATTCGACGCTTGCCCGGAGCGCCCGTTCGACGATAGCGGCCACATCATTGCCGAGTTCGCGCCGCATGACGATCCCCCCCAAGGGGATGGGGCAACCCGAATCCCGTTCCCACCACTCACCCAGGTCCAGAAGCCGGGTCAGACCGTAGCTGGCAAAGGTAAAGCGTGATTCGTGGATGATGACCCCCGCCGCCACCTCACCCCGCTCAACGGCCCCCATTATCTCATGAAACGGCATGAAGACCAGGTTGTCGAGGGCCGGATCGAACAGGCGGAGCAGCAGACAGGCAGTGGTGTACCGGCCGGGAACGGCGATCGGCGCTCCACGCAGTGATTCGAGGGGAACCGGCTGCCGGGCAACCAGCAGGGGACCACATCCCCTCCCAAGCGCGCCGCCGGAGCGGAGCAGGACGTAGTCATCCCTGACAAAACCGAGCAGATGATAGGATATTTTGCTTACGTCAAAGGCTCCGGCCAGAACGAGACGGTTGAGAGTTTCCACGTCCTCCAGTCGCTCCCGGAAGCGATAACCGTCACACCCCACCAGTCCGTGGACAAGGGCATTGAAGATAAAGGTGTCGTTGGGACAGGGGGAGAAACCCAACGACAGTTCTCTGTCGCCCTCCGCGCCACGAACAGCGGCAGGAATATGGGGGGCGTAAAGCTCACTCACGGGATCCGAACTCCTTGAAGGCGAGACTCTGAATGTATTTCACCACGAAGCGCTGGACGTTCTCAACTGCCCGGAGAATGTCCCAGCGGGAAAGATCGCGGTCTTCCACCAGATTGCTGATGCCGCGCAACTCCAGACAGTCAATGCCATACATGAGCGATACATGGGCCGCCGCCGCACCTTCCATATTTTCACAGAGGGCATCGAACCGGCCCGCCAGCTCCATGCCGCGGGACAAGGTGCCGCTGCTGGTTGAGACGGTGACGAAGCGCCCCCGTTTGAGGGGGATACCGAGGGCCGCCGCCAGTTGCATGGCCTTTTCGCTTGCGGAGAACGAGAGGGGGAACTCATTGAAATAGTGCCGCCCCTTCCGTTCCAGCAACGGGATGCCGATGAAATCCAGAGGCTCCCAGCCGGCAGGGGTGAGAACGCCGTCATCACCGTAAACTTCGACGCTGGCCACCGCCAGGTCGCCTACCCTGAGGCCGCTGCCACCATAGGCTCCGGCACAGCCGGTATTGATGACAAGCCGTGGCCGGTAACGGTCCACGAGCAGGGTCAGGGTCGAGGCGGCGTTGACCTTTCCGATGCCGGTCAACGCCAATAACACTGACACACCGTCAATCACCCCCGAATGCACCTCGTGGGGCAGGAGGGTATCCGCCCTTCCCGGGCCGACGGCACGTACCAGATAATCGAGTTCCTGAGGGGTGGCAGCGGTTACAAGCACCGGTGCACCGTTGTTCGGTGTGAATGTATCCATGATTGCACGATGGTAGCACAAGAGAAGCGGTGAATTCAACTTCACTCTTTGTTTCTACCCCTTTCACGGCACGGGAAACTTGCATCTGTCGCCGGGATGAAGCATACTTTGCGGGAAACTTCTAAAACCGACCGTTTCTTGAACCGGAACCACCACAGTTGATACATCGCAGACGACCAATACACCCTCTTTCCCCTTGCATATAACGGGTACATCTACTATATTTTCCTGGTTTCAATAACCTCGGCAAAGGGTAGCCAGCATGCAGAAATGGGTCTTGCCCCTTAACATCGCACTCACGCTCCTCATCCTCTCGGTCATTGCCATGATCGCCTCTGATCTTGTCTCGTTCCGCCTTGGCAAACTATTCCCCAGCGGAACAAAAAATCAGGCCATCACCACTCCCCCCCCTGCCGCCGACGATCTCATGTCCTTCGCGCCGATCCTCACCAAGGGGTTGTTCGGCAGGGCGACCCAGGGACAGCTGACCCCCATCACCGCAGCTTCCTCTGCAAAACAGGGGAGTGGGACCTCCCAGAGCGACCTGCTCCTCCTCGGCACCGCTCGCGGCTCGTTTCGTGAAACATTCGCCCTGATCCAGAAGATTTCCACCAAGGAAGAACGGGTTTTCCGGCTCGGCGACCAGGTGTACGGCATGGGACCGCTGGTGTCTGTCCAGAAGGAAAGCGCCGAAATCCTGGCCGGCGGCCAAAAGGTGAATATACTCACCCCGACGGCAGTGGCCACCGAAGCCGGATCTGACGGCGGTCAGCAACCGGTTCCGGCAAGAAGCGGTCTTGCCACGCAAGTTGGAGCGGGAAGCTACGTCATCGACCAACGCGCCCTCAACGCGGCGCTGGACAATATCGGCCAGGCCATGACCGATGCACGCCTCCTTCCGAGCATGAAGGACGGCAAGGTAGAAGGATTCAGAGTCTCGGAGGTCCGTCCTGGGGGGATTTTCAGCACCATCGGCATGAAAAACAGCGACGTACTCCTTCGGATAAACGATTTCCCCATCGATTCCCCGGAAAAAGCTATCCAGTCGCTGGCATCCCTTAAGGGGCAGAGCCGCATCAAGCTCGACCTTGTCCGGGACGGCCAACCGGCAACGTTCACGTACGACATACGATGAGGCAGGTAACAGTGGCGATTACGGTTCAGAAACCATCCCCACCCTTTTCCCTGTACCTCTTGTGGAGGCTTCCCTTGATCAGGCATATTTCACGCATCATCACCACAGCTCTCCTTCTGTTCCTTCTGACGCTACCGGCAGCTGCCCACGCCAAGGGTGTCGTGCTGAACTTCAACGAGGTGGACATCTCCACCATGGCCAAGTTCATCAGCGACCTGACGGGGAAAAATTTCGTCATGGACGACCGGGTCAAGGGGAAGATATCGGTATTCTCCCCCGCAAAGCTTTCTACCGACGAGGCGTTCAATGTCTTCACGTCGGTACTGGAGCTGAAGGGATTTACCATCGTCCAGGCCGGCAGGGTCTACAAGATCATCCCCATCTCCGCTGCCAAACAGTCAGGAATGAAGATATTAAGCGACAAGGAGCGAGGGGCGGTGAATGAGGCATACGTCGCCCGGGTAATTTCCCTTGAAAACATCTCCAGCCAGGAAGCGGTCACTTTTCTCCAGCCGGTGGTTTCCAAGGACGGGTACATCTCCGCCTTCGGGCCGTCCAACATGCTACTGGTGGTGGATTCCTCCCTCAACATCGAGAAGATCCTCGGCATCCTGAAGCTGATCGACTCCGGCCAGCTGCGCGACAAGGCGGAACTGGTCTTCCTGAAGAACGCCGCTGCCGACAGTGTGGCCAAGGTGGTCCAGGAGTGGCTGAAGAGTAAGGACAAGGGCGGGAAGACCGCTGGGCAAGGTACCGCCACAGCAAACATCGTGGTCGCCGACACCCGCCTGAACGCACTCATCGTTTTCGGCAGTGACAAGGACAAGGAGGACATCAAGAAACTCGTCGCCATGATCGACGTGGTCCCCCCAACCTCCAGCAGCAAGGTCAACGTCTACTCCCTTGAAAATGCCGACGCCACCGAGGTGGCCAAGGTGCTCGACGGGGTAGTAAAGGGAGTTACCGCCGCTGCCGTCACAGCACCGGGCGCGGCTGCTGCTGCACCGCAACAGTCACCCTTCGAGGGGGGAAAGATAACCGTTACTCCTGACAAGGCAACCAACTCCCTCATCATAATGGCCTCACCCAACGACTATCAGAACCTCCTCCAGGTAATACAGAAGCTCGATCGCCGCCGGCGGCAGGTCTTTGTTCAGGCTCTTATCGCTGAGGTGTCCCTGGACAAGCTGAAGGAGTTCGGAACGCAGCTGGGGGTAACGGGAGGCGGTGTCACCGGCAGCACGGCCGCGGCCGGCGCTTTTGACCCGTTCAACTTCGTCGGCGCCACGGACCCGGCCCAGGCGCTCATCACCGCTTTTCTGAAGGGGGTTGCCGGCACCACCAACCTCCAGCTCGCCGGCAATATCAAGGCACTCTTTTCGGACGGCACCGTGAATGTGCTTTCCACCCCCAATATTCTGACCTCCGACAACAAGGAGGCAGAGATCTTCGTCGGCGAAAACGTGCCGTTCCTCACCTCAAGCACTTCATACAATACCGGCGTGGCGCAGACGTCCAACGTGGAACGAAAGGACACCGGCATCACCCTCAAGATCACCCCACAGATCAGCGAAGGGGAGTACGTCAAGCTCGACATCTACCAGGAGATATCCGCGGTGAAGGACGCTCTCAACAAGGGTGCCGCCGCCGACATTACCACCACAAAACGTTCGGCCAAGACCTCAGTTGTCGTCAAAGACAAGGATACCGTGGTCATCGGCGGCCTGATCCAGGACCAGGAAACGGAGACTGTCAACAAGATACCTATCCTGGGGGACATCCCGCTCCTCGGCTGGCTCTTCAAGACCAAGGGGAAGGAACGGAAAAAGACCAACCTGATGATCGTCCTCACCCCCCGCATTGTCAGGGGCGCAGAGGAAATGGCCGAGGTCATGACCCAGCAGAAACAACAGTTCAATGATGCCAGCACCGGCGACAGCGAACTCAATATCAACGGACAGCTGCAACAATTCGGCAAGAAGGCCGAGGAGACACAACCGAAGCAATGACAACGACCGCGGAACTTGAAAAACTTGCCGGCCGGTTCGACCTCCCCTGTCAGACAGAGATCGACGACAGCCAGGTGGATACGTCACTTCTGGAGAAACTGCCCCTTGCTTTCGCCCGCACCAACCTTCTCCTTCCCTTGCGCGAGGAGGAAGGGCGGCTCCTGGTAGCCATCGGCGACCCCGCCAACCTCCTTCCCCTGGACGAACTGCGAGGCCTTTTCGCCATGCAGCCGGCCGCCGTGCTGGTGCCACAGCAGGTGCTTCTGGACTCCATAAACCGCCTCTACTCCCGGCTCTCAGGATCAGCCCAGGATGTCGTGGAAGAGTTGCAGGGTGAGGATCTCTCCACCATTGCCACCGAACTCGCCGTGCCGAAGGACCTTCTCGATCTCGCCGACGAGGCGCCGGTCATCCGGCTTCTCAACTCCATCCTCTTCCAGGCGGTAAAAGAGCGGGCCAGCGATATCCATATCGAGCCGTACGAGCGCGAACTTGAGGTCCGTTTCCGGATCGACGGCATCCTCTACAAGATGCTCGCTCCTCCCAAGGTGGTCCAGGAGGCACTCATCTCCCGGGTCAAGATCATGGCCTCCCTCAACATCGCCGAAAAGCGCCTTCCCCAGGACGGTCGGATACGGGTCATCGTTGCCGGCCGGGACGTGGACATCCGCGTCTCCATAATCCCCACCTTCTTCGGCGAACGGGTGGTGCTCCGACTGCTCGACAAGAAGAAAGGGGTGCTATCACTGGCAGACATCGGTTTTGCCCCCGGTGACGTGAAGACCATGGAACGGCTCCTGTCTCGTTCCAACGGAATCGTCCTGGTGACCGGACCGACCGGCAGCGGCAAGTCGACCACCATCTACGCCTCCCTTTCCTGGCTCAACTCGCCGGAAAAGAACATCATCACCATCGAAGACCCGATCGAATACCAGCTGAAGGGGATCGGCCAGATTCAGGTCAACCCGAAGATTGACCTCACCTTTGCAAACGGCCTCCGCTCCATCCTGCGCCAGGACCCTGACATCATCATGGTCGGCGAGATCCGGGACGCGGAAACGGCAGAGATTGCCATGCAGGCATCTCTCACCGGCCACCTGGTCCTCTCCACCCTTCATACGAACGACGCAGCCACTGCGGTGACCCGCCTCATCGACATGGGAATCGAACCGTTCATGGTCGCTTCCACCCTGTCGGCGGTCCTGGCTCAGCGACTGGTGCGGGTCATCTGCCCCCACTGCAAGGAATCGTACCAGCCTGACCGCGAATATGCCGGGATATCCCTGCCGCCCCTGCTCTACCGGGGCCGAGGGTGCGACCGGTGCTTCAACCTCGGCACTATCGGCCGGGTCGGTATTTACGAGCTCCTCCTGGTCGACGCGGAGCTCTGTTCCATGATTATTCGCCGCACACCGGCCGGCGTCATCAAGGAGTACGCCTTGAGCAAAGGCATGCGGACACTAAGGGACGACGGCTTGGCGAAAGCTGCCGCCGGTATCACCACCATCGAGGAGGTCCTGCGGGTAACCCAGGAGGACTATGCCGACCTTCCGCTATAGTGCATTCAAGGCCTCCGGCTCGGTCGCAACCGGCACCATCGACGCTGACAACCTCCACGATGCCCAATTGCGGCTGAAAAACAAGGGGCTCTACCCGAAAGAACTCGTCCCCGATTCGGAACAAACCGGGGGAAAGGCACGGTGGAGCCTGAAACACCGGGTGAGTCTTTCCGAACTCGCCCTGATGACACGCCGGCTTGCTACCCTCCTCGGCTCGTCGGTGCCGGTGTACGAGTCGGTTACTACCCTCTACGAGCAGGAACGTCCGGGAGAGCTCAAAAATATCCTCAACCGGATCAGGGACCGGCTGGCGGAGGGTGCCCCCCTGGCAAAGGCCTTTGCCAGCGAACCCCATGTCTTCAGCGAAAGCTACATCAGCATGGTGGCGGCAGGCGAGGCGAGCGGGGCGCTGGAAACCGTCCTGGAAAAACTCGCGGACTTTCTGGAAGACCAGGAAGCTGTCCGGAGCAAGGTGGTCACCTCCCTTGCCTACCCGGTCCTGATGCTCATTGTCGGAAGCGGGGTGATGCTGTTCCTGCTCTCCTTCGTGGTACCGAAGATTATCACCGTCTTCCAGGATAGCAAGGCAACCCTGCCGTTCATCACCATCATACTCATCAAGGTGAGCTCGGTCCTCCAAAAGTGGTGGTGGCTCGTGGTGCTGCTCGGCTGCGGGGCACTCCTCGGTTATGACCGACTGAGACGTAAGGAAAGCGTCCGACAATGGCAGGACCACTGGATGGTTCGCCTCCCCATCGTCGGAGGTCTCACCAGGCAGCTGATTCTCTCCCGCTTTGCCAAGGTCCTCGGGCTTCTTCTCGCCAGCGGTGTGCCGGTCACCCGCTCCATGGAGATAACCGGCGAGGTCGTGGTTAACCGTGAATACCGGAACTGCCTGGCCCAGGTGCGGGAAGAGCTGATCCAGGGGGGAACCCTGGCGGCCGGCCTCGGCAAGAGTCCGCTCTTTCCCCCCCTCCTTGTCCACATGGTGGCAGTGGGGGAAAAGGGGGGAGAATTGGAACAAATGCTCGCCAAAGCCGGGTCAGCCTTCCAGAAGGAATTCGACACCGCAGTTACCCGTTCCATGGCTCTTCTGGAACCGCTTTTGGTTTTGGGGATGGGGGTATGTGTCGGTTTCGTGGTCATTGCCGTCCTGCTCCCCATCTTCCAGTTGAATGAATTGGTCAAATAAGGTTCAACGTTAACACAACCTCGAACGTTGAACCCACAAGAGGAGAATTTACCCATGCACAACACCTTACGCGACAACCGCGGCTTCACCCTCATCGAGATCATGGTGGTGATCGTCATTCTCGCCCTGCTGGCAGCCCTGGTTGCTCCCAAGATCATGGGGCGGAGCGACGAGGCCAAGATAACGGTAGCCAAGAACCAGATCAGGGATATCGAAAGCGCACTCAAGCTCTACAAGCTGGACAACGGCGTCTATCCGTCCACCGAGCAGGGCCTGGCGGCCCTCATTACCAAGCCGACCGTGGGGGTTATACCTAAGAACTACAAGGCCGAGGGATACCTGGAGAGTAAGCAGGTCCCCCAGGACCCGTGGAAGACCGACTACGTCTACCTCTCCCCCGGAGAGCACAGTGACTACGACCTCTGTTCCCTCGGCGCCGACAGCGTCAAGGGGGGAGAAGGGAAGGATGCGGACATATGCAACTATGACATGAAGTAGCGAACACGCCTTTTCCGCAATCTCGGCGTTGGCCTTCGGAATTCCTTGAGACTCGTCCTGTCGGCCGCCCCCTTCGGGGCGCCTTCGCGGTCCAATTTCACAAGTGAAATTGTGCGGCGTAGCACTGTTTATGCCCGATGTCAGGGTGCTACGTCAGCCTTGATCTCGCACAAAAATCGCGTCCCTGTCGGATTAGTTTTATGGGCTTCGACATATTTTTCGAGTTGCTGTGACAATAACTCAAAATTCAAAACTCTTCAGGCCCGTAGTTTGGGTCAAAACTCAAAACTGCCTTCCCGGCGGTTTTACCCTCATCGAACTGGTGGTGGTGCTGGCCATTCTTGCGATGGTGGCGCTCTTGGTCTTTCCCCGACTTCCGTCCACCGATGCCGCCAGACTGCGCGGCTCGGCCCGTACCTTGGCGGCAACGATCCGGTATGTGGAAGACAAGGCTGTCACCACAAAAAGCGCCTACCGGCTCAGGGTCAACCTGTCCGACACCAGGCTCACGGTGGTAAAAATAGTGGATGGCGAAGAGGGCACCGACTCCGACCCGTTTTTCAGTCGGCAGATACTGTCCGACGGAATCAATGTCGAGGATGTGACCATCCCCCGGCTCGGAAAGGTCGCTTCAGGCGAGGTGTCCGTCAACTTCGGCCCGGGAGGTCTGGAGGACTTTACGGTAATCCACCTGAAGGGGAGCCGCGACAGCCATTTCACGGTGACCGCCTACCCCCAGAACGGCAAGGTCAAGGTCGAGGAAGGATACCAGGAGGTGGGGCAATGAAGGGATTCACCCTGCTGGAGATTATGGTTGCCCTGGCCATCCTTGCCGGTGTGATACTGACGGTCATCACCTCCTACAACTATCACCTGGGAATCGTCACCCGTGACAAGGAGGAAACCGAAGCCATGCTGCTGGCCCGGGCCAAACTGGACGACCCCAACTTCCTGCGAGAGAAACAGGCCTCGGGCAACTTCGCCCCACGGCACCCCGACATAACCTGGAAGATGGAGAAGAAACCCGCCGAGATACCGGGGGTTGAAAGGCTGACCTTCACGGTCGCCTGGGACGGGGATCGGCACACGCTGACCCTAGCGAAATACCAGGAACTGACCCTGACCGTGAGGAGTCCGGAGCCATGAAAAATTCGATAACCGGAACAGTCTGCCTCACGCAACAACCGGAAGAGAACGGCGGGTTCACCCTGTTGGAACTGCTCGTAGCCCTGGCACTTCTTACGATACTGTTCGCCGCCCTCTACGGCACCTTCTTTTCCCTCACCCGCGGCCGGGACATAGCAGCAGCCGGGATGGAAACCCGTCGCGAGCTACGTACCACGCTGGATCAGATTCGACGGGAGTTGTCGGGAGCGTTCATTCGCGGCCCCTCGCCTCTGGGAGGGAAACCGCTTGTCACGTTCGTGGTGGAAGACCGCGATTCCTTCGGCAGGCCAGCCTCCACACTGACTTTCGCCACCTTCGTCCCGCCCCGCAGCGACAGCGCTCCCACCTCTGATCAGGTAATGGTGCGCTACCGGGCGGAGGAGAAGGAAAAGCACCTGGAACTGACCCGGGAGGCCCAGGACCGTTATCTGCCAGGGACACCCCTCCCCTACCCGCAGATGGAGAATGTGGAAGGTTTTCTGGTGGAATGCTATGACGGCAGCAAATGGGTCAGGAGCTGGGATACCGCTCCCGGCCTCAACGTAGGGGTGCCTAAGGCTGTTCGGGTTACCATAAGGCTCAAGGAAGGGGATGACACCACCGAGTTCTCCACCATCGCCACTCCGCGAGTGACCGGCAGTTGAGAAACGAAAAGGGGTTCGCCCTGGTCATAACCCTCGTGGTGAGCGCCCTGCTGGTGGCACTGGTCGTCGAGTTCGTGAACGAAGTCTATGTGGATACCAGCTCCCGCCAGAATTTCGTCGATGGCCAGCAGGCGAGCCTTCTTGCCGAGTCCGGCGTGGCGGGAGGGATCAAGCTGCTCCAGTTCACCATGGCGACCCAGGGGTTCACGTCACTCCTCGACCCGTGGGCCAACCCCCTGAAGCTTGACACCGAGCAGGGCTCTGTGGAGGTGACCATCGAAGATGAGGCTGCCAAGATCAACCTCAACTCAATAGCCGGATCCAACGGGAATTTCATCGACGCCTACTACCCCATAGCCACCCGTTTCCTTAAGAAAGCCGGCCTCTCCCCGGACCTGTGCGACGGCATTGCCGACTGGGTAGATACCAACGATGAACCAAAGCCTGCGGGGGGAGAAACGACGTACTATCGTTCGTTGCAACCACCTTATACGGCAAAGAACGGTTGGCTCGATACCGTCGACGAATTGCGGCTCGTCAAAGGGTTCGATGCAAAGACAATGAAGCAGCTGCGCCCCTTGCTCACCGTCTTTGCAGACTCTCCCCCGGGCTCGCCGGCACTGATCAACATCAATACCGCACCCCCCCAGCTGCTGGCCGCCCTTGACGAAGGGATGACCGACGACCTGGTGGCGCGAATCATGGACTACCGGAAAACCACGCCGTTCAAATCACCGGCGGACATTCTCAAGGTTGCCGGTCTGGACCAGATCGGTATCGCCCTGCAAACCAGGATCCAGACCAAAAGCACCGTGTACCGCCTGATCTCCCGCGGCCAGGTACATGAAACGGCGAGAATAATAGAAACCGTGGTAAGAGTCAGCGGCAACCAGGCAACAATGCTCTACTGGAGAGAATACTGATGACGTACCTTATCGTACAATTGACGAATAGCGAGGTGCTCTGGGGGCGTTTTCAGCGCCGACGCAGTGAGCTTGCATTCCTGGAAGGTGGCCGCAATCCTCTCACCGGCGAGCCTGACTTTGCCGGCCTGCTGAAGGAACTGGCCGGCAAACGCCAGCACGAAGAAAAAGTTGTGCTGTCCCTTCCCCCCTCCAGCCTCTTTCTGCGGGAGATTGACCTTCCTCTCGCCGACCGACGCAAGGCGCGCCAGGTACTCCCTCTGGAGCTCAAAGGGGAAACGGCCATCGACACCGACGAACTGGTATTCGACGCAATCCCCCTGGCCGACGGCAAGTCCCTGGCGGTATGGACCAGGCGTAGCGGGGTGTCCGATCTGATACGAACCATGACCGAGGCCGGCCTCGAACCGGAAACGGTAAGCGTCGCTCCCCTTCACTGGGCCGAACTCCTTTCGCCGTCCGACACGACAGAGCCGGTTGCCATTACCGACGGCGAGGCACTGGCCGTAACCCAGAACGGTCGGCTCCTGTTCTGCCGCCCCCTTGCAGATGTCGATCCTGTCGCAGAAGTAGCGCGAACCCTGGCTGCCCTGGAACTCGGCAAAGAGATAGCGGTCCGTGAGGTGTTCCTCCACGGCGTCCTGGCACATGCACCTGCCACCGAAACCGCTGCTGGCCTGACGTTCAGGCAGCTTCCACTGACCGGCTCTGCAGCCCGTGCATTTGCAGGCGATGCAGAGACTGCACGGGACCTTGCCTCCACCTATGCCGTTGCAGCAGCCTGCGTCTCCGGAGCAGCCGTCAACTTCAGGAGCGGCAACCTGGCGTACACCGCCGGCGACGCGTCGGCACGCCGCAAGTTAAGAATGACCCTGGTCCTTGCGGCAATCCTTATCGTCGCACTCATCGCCGAGACATCTGTCCGCTACTACCTGGTGCGACGGGACCTGAACTCCCTTGACACCTCGATTCTCACCGTCTACCGGCAGGTGTTCCCGAACCGGAAGAAGCCAGTGGATGCCGTCGGAGAACTGAAGGGTGAAATACGGCGCCTCTCCGGCAGCACGGCGACCGGTAGCGTTCTGGCAGCGCTGACCAAAGCGGCGGAGCTCAAGGGTGACGACATCACCGGCATCTACGAGGCGGAATTCGACCACGGGCAGCTCCGGCTCAAGGGGGATGCCCG
The DNA here is from genome assembly GCA_003574885.1 of Geobacter sp. Taxonomy (GTDB): domain Bacteria; phylum Desulfobacterota; class Desulfuromonadia; order Geobacterales; family Geobacteraceae; genus Geomobilimonas. Next base: position 554,520 of record PJFC01000001.1, on the reverse strand, counting down.
TTCCATCCAGGGAGTTAATGATTTCAAGACACGGGCAGCTGCCGCGTTCAGCGATGGTGAAGTAAGCGAGATAAAATCAAAACCTGATGGAACAGTCAGTTTCCAGTTCCGCGGCACATACAAGGAGGAGAAGAAATGACCTATCTGCGCCTCCTGGCCGAACAGTACCGTAATCTCGACAGCACCACCCGTCTCCGCTGGGGAATCGGCATCGCCGTCGTCCTCGCCCTGGCCGTGCTTTTCTCCGCCGCAAATACCAGGATCGCCCATCTTGCTAAACTCCGCACCGCAAGGGAAGGGGATGTGGCCGAAATGCTCGTCCTCAGCCAGCGTTACCAGGTTGCTAACGCCGGTGCCCAAAAACTGGCGAACCGCCTCGCCGCTACCCGTCCCGACGACTCTCCGGCCAAGCTCATCGACGAGATAGGAATCAAGGGAAAGAACAGCCAGATCAAGCCAGTAAAGGGAGAGGAACAGCCAGGTTATGTCGAAGACGCCGCTGAAGTGAAAATGGACGGGCTCACCCCTAACGAAACGGTCAACCTCCTCCACCGGCTGGAAAAGGGGAGCAAGCCCGTCGTCATCAAAAAGGCGTTTCTCAAGACCCGCTTCGATGACCCGTCCCGCCTCGATCTGACCCTCACCATTGCCCTCCTCAAGGCAGCGCCGACAGGGCAGCGATGAAACCGCGTCGTTGGCTCTACCTGACCGTTGGGATCCCTTCGGCTCTTGTTATTTTCCTGTTCCTTACCCTGTTTTTCATCCCTTCGAGGGCACTGCAAGGCGTTATTGTCCGCGGACTTGCCAACGAAGGGTACATTTTTCACGCTTCAAACTTTGGGAAGGCATTCCCCTTCGGCCTCACCGCCAAAGCAGTGGAGATCGGCGATGATCGCGGACCTCTTTTTCGAGCCGACACGGCAACGGTCCGACTGCAAATCCTGCCGCTCTTTCTTGGAGACGTAAAGGTTACCGCCCAGGCAAGGGTCGGCAGCGGCAAACTCGAAGGCATATGGTCCCACCGCCAGGGAGGCGAACTGCATGCCAGCGGGATCCGTTTGGAGGATATTCCGTTCTTCCCCACCGTCACTGGCGCTTCCGCCAAGGGAATTCTGCAGATCGACGCGCGTCTGCGCGGCCGCCAGAAGACTGCCCGCGGCGAGGTAAAGCTTGACGTCAAAGGGGCGGAACTGGCCGGCATCAAGATTGGCGGGACTCCGTTGCCGGACGCAAACTACCGGCAGATACAGGGAATGTTGAAAATTACCGGCGGCAAAGCAACCCTTGAAAGTTTCTCCCTTGAGGGGGATGGACTTTATGTGCGGCTCAAGGGGGATCTCCCCATAACCGCCCCCCTCGCCAACGCACCCCTCAATCTCACCCTTGAATTGATGCCAAAACCCGAGTTTCTCGAGCAGCAGAAATTCGTCTTTCTCCTCCTGACAAAGCACCTGACGTCTCCAGGTCATTATGAGATTCCGATCAGAGGGATTCTCTCCCGGCCGGCCCTCCCCTGAGGCACGCCTAATAAACCATTTTAATTACAGAACAGCAGTTTGTAGATTGATTTTTTTGCCGATGTAGCTACAATTGTGGAGATTTTACGCCAGTATCCGGGCGAGCATCCCTTCAATCACAAATCTGCCAGGAGCCAGGCAATGATCCAGTTTACCGGTGTCCATAAGTGGTTCAAACAACTCCACGTTTTAAACGATATCAACCTCCGGATCACGCCGGGAGAGGTACTGGTCGTCTGCGGACCATCCGGCTCCGGCAAGTCCACCCTCATCCGCACCATCAACCAGCTGGAGCCCATCAATGAAGGGAAACTTGTCGTTGACGGGATGGACCTCCTGGACAAAAGAACCGACATCAACAAACTTCGGGCTGAGATCGGCTTTGTTTTCCAGCAGTTCAACCTCTACCCCCACCTGTCCGTTCTCAGCAACATTACCCTGGCCCCCCTCAAGATACGCAAGACATCGAAGAAGGAGGCGGAGGAGCAGGCAATGACTCTGCTGGCACGGGTCGGACTGGCCGAAAAGCGGGACGCCTATCCCTCCCAGCTCTCCGGCGGGCAGCAACAGCGGGTCGCCATCGCCCGCGCCCTGGCCATGAAGCCGAAGATCATGCTGTTCGACGAGCCGACCTCGGCACTTGATCCGGAGATGATCGGCGAGGTGCTGGCGGTCATGCAGGACCTGGCGGGGACCGGGATCACCATGGTGGTGGTAACCCACGAGATGGGCTTTGCCCGGGAGGTCGCCCACCGGGTCGCCTTTATGGACCACGGAGTTGTGCTGGAAGAGGCAAAACCTGAGGAGTTTTTCCGCAATCCACAGCATGAACGGGCACAACAGTTTTTAAAACAACTTCTCTCCCCCATGCACTAAACGGAAAACCCCCTTCAGTGTTAATCTGCAATCACCATTTTTTTAAGGAGGAACATGGCATGAGGAAACTGATAACCGTTGCACTGGCTCTGGTACTGGTTGGCGTTCTTGGTACGGCAGCACTTGCGGCTCCCCCCGCCGACACCCTGGCGGAGGTCAAGAAGAAAGGTGTCCTCGTGGCGGGTGTCAAGGATTCCCTTCCCCCCTTCGGCTACATCGACGAGAAGACCCGCTCCATCGTCGGCTACGACATTGACTTCATCAATGCCATCGCCAAGAAACTCGGCGTCAAGGTCGAACTCAAGCCGGTGACCTCTGCCAGCAGGATGCCCCAGCTCCAGGAGGGGAACATCGACATCATCGCCGCCACCATGACCAAAAACCCTGAGCGGGCCAAGCAGGTCGATTTCAGCCATACTTACTTCTTTACCGGCCAGAAGTTTATCACCAAAAAAGGAACTGTCCGTACACTGAAAGACCTGGCAGGAAAGAAGATCGGCACCGCTAAGGGCTCTACTTCGGAGCAAAATGTGAAGAAATCCATCCCGACGGCTACCGTCCTCTCCTTCGACGACTACCCCCAGGCCTTCTTGGCACTGCAACAGGGGAAGGTCGCTGCCGTCACTACTGACGAGGCGATCCTGGCCGGTATTCTCGCCAAGGCCCCCAACAAGGCCCAGTTCGAGATCCCGAACCTGCAGATTTCCGATGAACCCTATGGCCTCGGAATGCGCAAAGGGGACAAGAACTTCGTCGACTTCGTGAACAAGACCATCCTGCAAATGGAGAAAAGCGGCGAAGCGAAGAAGATCTTCGAAAAATGGTTCGGCCCGAATACCCAGTTCCACTTGAAGCGGAATTTCAAGATTACAGCAGACAAATAAGGTAACCAGTGAGGCGTAGGGATACATTCCTTACGCCTCACTCCTCACGGAAAAGTTCACATGCTCACGTATCAGTTCGACTGGTCGGTCGTCACGTCCGGCAAATATTTCGAGTGGCTGGTGTCCGGTTGCAAGGTCACCCTCCAGATCTCCGTTGTCGGAATCGTTCTGGCGTTCATCGTCGGACTTCTCATCGCAGTCATGCGAATGAGCAATTTCCGGCCGGCACGCTGGTTTGCCCTGGCATACCTGGAGTTTTTCCGGAACACACCGCTCCTCGTGCAGATATTTTTCTGGTACTTCGGTTCTTACAAAATCCTTCCCACGGCGGTCAATGACTGGCTCAACAGCACGAACTTCGAGTTTGCCGCTGCGGTTATCGCGCTGACCATCTATACCTCGGCATTTATAGCCGAAGACATCCGCTCCGGCGTCCTCTCCATCCCCAAGGAACAGATGGAGGCAGCCCGCAGTGCCGGATTCTCGTTTCTTCGCTCCATGCAGTACATCATTCTCCCCCAGGCGGTCCGGATCACCGTCCCCCCCCTGGTCAACCAGTTCCTCAACCTGGCCAAGAACTCGTCTCTGGCCATGACCATCGGCGTCATGGAACTCACCTACCAGGCGCGCCAGGTAGAGAGCTACACCTTCAAGGGGTTCGAGGCGTTCACCGCGGCAACCGTTGTCTACCTGGTACTCTCCTCAAGCATTACCGCGCTGGTTCATCTCTACGACAAACGGGTGCTCAACCCGAACAGGGCGGTTTGACATGGGCGAACTGTTCAACTTTAACGTCATCACGGACAACTTCACCTACTTCATGATTGGCCGTTACCCCCACGGCCCCCTTGGCGGCCTTGGGCTTACCATCTACCTTGCGGTTGCATCCTGCATCCTTTCCTTCTTCGGCGGGCTCGTACTGGGGCTTTTGAGCCTCGTTCGCAATCCGTTCATCAGCTACCCCGTCAACCTGTTCATAAATGCAGTTCGCGGCCTGCCGCTCCTCATGGTGATATTCTGGATGTATTTCCTCCTCCCGGCCCTCATGGGACGCACCGTTCCGGAAAGTCAGACCGTCATCATGGGACTTACCCTCTTCACCTCCGCCTACATGTCCCAGATTGTCCGCGCCGGCATCGAAGGTATCCCCGCAGGGCAGACCGAGGCGGCCATTTCCACCGGCCTCAAGCACTGGCAGGTAATGCTCTACATCGTGCTTCCCCAGGGTCTGCGCAACATGATCCCCTCCTTCGTCAACCAATTCGTCTCCCTTATCAAGGATACATCCCTCGCCTTCATCGTCGGTGTTTCCGAACTGACCCACGTCGCCACCCAGATCAACAACCGGACCATGGCCTACCCGACCGAGATATTCATCTTCATTGCAGTGCTCTACTTCTTCCTCTGCTATGCCTTCACCAGCCTTTCCCGCTGGCTGGAACGGCGGCTCGCCTGGCGCAAGGCCATCTGACCCCCACTGACTCGCATCAATCGACGCAAAGACAAAAAGACGCCAAGAAAAGATGCCTGGGCATGTCCCTGCACTTTTTGCGTCGCCTTACAGCCAGAATATTTTCAGCATGTCCCCCGTTTGCAGGTTATGCAGATTGACGTTGCTAATCAGCAGACGCCTGTAACCGTTGCACCCGCTCAACCACGGGGGGGTGAGAATAGTAGAACCAGGCGTAGAAAGGATGGGGATGGAGATTAGCGAGGTTTTCCGCGGACAGCTTGACGAGGGCGGTGGCGAGCGCCCCTGGATGGCCGGAGAGTTCCGTGGCAAACCGGTCAGCCTCCCATTCGTGGCGGCGGGACAGCCAACTGGAGAAGGGAGTGAAGGGAAATGCAAGCATCGACCCCAGAAACGCGAGGATCGTCAACCGGGCAGCGAAGGAGCTCCCTGAAAGGCCGATGAGGCCAGGCAGACCGCCCCACCCCAGCAGCCACCACGCTGCGTAACTGGCCAGGAGAGCCCCCACCTCCGTCATCACAAGTTGTTTCCAGATGTGCCCCTTCTTCCAATGACCGATCTCGTGGGCAAGCACCGCCAGAATTTCCTGGTGGGTCATCTGCCGGATGAGGGTATCGTAGAGGACAATCCGCTTCACCCTACCGATGCCGGTGAAGTAGGCATTGGAATGCCAGCTTCTCTTCGATGCATCAATCTGCATGACCCGGCTCACCGTCAGTCCCGCCCGTTCGGCCATGAGTCTGATTTCATCCTCAAGCCCCTCTTCTTTCACCGGTTCGAATTTATTAAAGAGCGGTTCGATGGCGTAGGGCCCTATGTACATAAGGACGAGGGAAACGACGGCAAAAAAAACCCACACCCAGAGCCACCACCACCCGGGACTCCATCGAATAATGGCCAGAGCTCCTGAAGTCAGGGAGCCAAGAAGAATCAAGGTGATGGCAATTCCTTTGAAGAGGTCGGCAAGCCAGAGACGGCCGGTCGTGGTGTTGAAACCGTAGCGGGCTTCTAGCCGGAAGGTCCGGTAGAGATCGAAGGGGGTGTCAAGCAGGGTCTGGGCTAAAGTAATGAGAAGAAAGAAAAGGACCCCGCCGACGATGAACGAAGGAGTAAGTGATGCCACCCAGCGGTCATAGAGGGGGAGAACCCCGCCGAACAGGAAGAGGAGAAGGAGGAGATTGTCGTAAAGCGATTCCATCAGACCGACCCGACTCTGGTCCAGGGTGTAGGCTACGGTGCGGCGCAGGGTCTCACTATCGATGATTCCGTTAAATTCCGGGGGAAGCTCGTTGCCATGGGCTCGCAGGTGCCGAAGGTTGAGCGCACGAAGAAGGTAGCCACAAGCGGTGATGATAAGCCAGATGCCGAGGACGAAGAGTGTCATGAAGGCATCATACACGAAACGGGATGCTACGCAAAGTATGATCGCGGGTTTAGACTGGCAACATCAGAAGGTGAATATAAGCGCGGCGGGGTCGACCGGAGAATAGGTGCAAGACAGTGCACGGCGTGTTTATGCGAATATAACCTGATGACGCAAGGCGTTAAATTTTGCGGGAAGCTAGTACCGATCCTCCGTCTCCTGAACAGTGGAGAGCTGAGCGGTTATTTTCTGGGCAAACAGAGACTCAACAGAGGCCAGCATCAGTGAAATACAAGCGTAGACTGCCGTAATTTGTGACAGTTGCGGCGCTCCTTCGGCAAGAGAGCTTCCCTCGATGACTTTTGCCATGACTATGGCAAGTACGGCCAAGCCAAAATGCCGCTGCATTCCCAGTTTCTTTAAAGACAGCAAGGCCCGGAGCTGCTCAACCTCACCCTCGACGAAGTGGTTCTGGAGCGACAACCAGTCTGCATAGATCCTCGGGAGCGACAAAGAGATCAGAAGAGCTATTAGTACCAGCATCATTGTGGACAAAAAATCCATTGCGTCCTCCATAATCTTGCACATCGTTGTATTGCCCGTTAAATTGCATAAGAAAAGCCAGACTGACCCTTTCATTAAAATTATAATCCCTTAAAGCTTAATCTTATGCAATTACGGTATGTTGCAGCGTTAAATCCCTTTCATATTAATATATGCTTAAGACGATGTATTTTGCATTTTTTCCGCACGGCTTAATCTCGTTATATGGCGGCTTACAAATTACAGGCAAGAGACCGATCTTTGACTGGCCCCTGCAATAACAGCATGTTACAACACACATGGGAAATAACGGAGCACTACGGGATTATGCGATGCGCTAAAAAACCAGAAGCCAGGATGAGTATTCAGGGTTTCAACACAGATGGAAAAGATTTTGGTGTGACAGCAACAAAAAGCGCCCCCTCCTGAACAGAGGGGGCGCTTTTTTGTCACGTCAATTGTAGGTGATACTAAATGACTCGCCGTCCAGAGCGGCTGGCGGCGCTGCCGCGATGCTCCACCACGACCGGTGCCTGTTCACGGCGCGGGGCACCCCATTTTTTTATACGGGACTTGCCTGCAGCCTCACCCCTGCTCTGCTCGTTACGCTGTCCCCCTGCCGAGAACTTGGCAGGTTTGCGGCCAGTTCCACGGGAATCGTTGCGTGGGCCACCACCGGTACGGGCGCGAAACGGCCGTGTCGGCTCAAGCCCGGGTATGACGAGCTGCGGCAGAGATTTACCAATGAACCGCTCGATCTTTTCCAGGTAGTTGATCTCGTTGAAAGAGGCAAAGGAGATGGCAATGCCGCTGGCGCCGGCCCGGCCGGTACGGCCGATACGGTGGACATAATCTTCGGCGAACTTCGGCAGATCGAAGTTGATTACATGGCTGACACCCGTAACATCCAGTCCTCGCGCTGCCACGTCGGTGGCGACCAGCAGGCGGATCTTGCCCCGCTTCATGTTCATGATGGTCCGATTGCGCGCACCCTGGGTCATGTCGCCATGAAGGGCGGCGGCAGAATGCCCCTGGGAGCTGAGTTCACTAGCCAACTGGTCGGCTGCGACTTTTGTGGCAGAGAAGATGATCGCCCGGGTCAGCTCTGTGTCGGAGATGAGGTGTTGAAGAAGGCGGTTCTTGTGCTGCAGGTTATCCGCCACATGGAGACGTTGCTCGATGGTATCGAGGGTAACCTGTTTAGGAGCAATCTCGATGCGCACCGGCTCCCGTAAAAGGCGCTGTGCGAGACCGGCCATGGTTTTATCCATCGTCGCCGTAAACAGAAGGGTCTGCCGGCTGGCCGGTGCTGCTGCCGCAATGCGGTCGACATCTTCGCTGAATCCCATGTCGAGCATCCGGTCGGCCTCATCGAGAATCAGAACCTCCAGCCTGTTCAGGGAGATTCGGCCCCTCTCCAGGTGGTCGATAAGCCTTCCGGGAGTGGCCACCACGATGTCGAGGGGCTGAGAAAGGAGGCGCAGTTGTTCACGATAAGGCATCCCGCCGAGAATTGCGGCGCTCCTGACGCGCATGAACTTGCCGTAGGTGCGGACCGCATCGGTGACCTGGTTGGCCAACTCACGGGTTGGCGTCAGCACCAGGATCCTGGGGCCACGACCCTTCTCCAACGACGGTTCAGACAGGCGGTTGAGGGCAGGGAGAACAAAAGCTGCCGTTTTGCCAGTTCCCGTCTGGGCGGTAGCCATGAGATCATGGCCGGCAAGAGCCTGGGGGATGGCCTGTTCCTGGATCGGTGTAGGTTCGGTGTAGCCACACGCGGTGATGGCCTTGAGAATGGAAGAAGAAAGCTGCAGATCTGCAAACGACATGGATATCCTTTTCGTAGGTTTGCGGGGACATGCGTGGGCCGCGGGACCAAACGGATGGGCCACTGAGGAACGGCGACAACACAGGGACGACCGACTTTAATTCATCGTCGCCAACCGTGTATTGAACGCTGTTTCAGGAAAGAAATGCCAAAACAGAGAGGGGGTTAGTGAGCGATGCAGCTGGGGGCGGCATGGTGACTGCAAGCCGCCGGGCTGGAAGTGTACAACTTTTGAAGTATAGAGGCAATTGTGTTAGATGGCAAGTGTTTTTTACATTTTAATTAGCAGCAGGTGTAAATTCAGTCTCAGACGGCTTATGAACGGGAGGGCAGTTCGCGAGGAAGAGAGATACTGAAGATGGTGCCGTCGGGCTCCCTGCTGCAAAAACCGACCTTTCCCCCCAGGTAGCGCTCTCCGAACAACTTGATACTGTAAGTACCGATCCCTCGCCCGGCATCGGCCTTTGTGCTGAAGGAACGCTGGAATATCTGCAACTGCGTGTCAAGAGGGATGACTCCGGGGTTATGAACACACAGTGTAATGGTGTCGGATCCCGTCTCCGCGGAAATCGTTACCACCTCTCCCGCCTTGGCCGCCTCGAGTGCATTCTTCACCATATTACCAAGAATCCGGCGCAGGATAGCCCGGTCACTGACGATGTGGCATTCCGGCACTGCCCCGAGCACCAGACTCCTTCCCGATGCAATGTCATGGTTGGCATAGAGAGCCTGCGTCTCTCTCAATAGTTCCGGCACCGACAGAGCACTGAGTGTCGGGCGAAAATCCCCCTTTTCCGCCGAAACCAGTTCCTGCTGGTAGGTGACCTCCTCCACCAGCTGTTGGGCAAGATTCACCATCCAGAGACGATACTCCCTATCCTGCTCAGGTGTAAGCAAGTCCCCCCGGGCGAGAACTTCGGCAAGGCCGTGAATACCGCCGGCAGTATTGATGATATCGTGAAAAAAGACCCGCTCCAGCACATCGCGCCGCTTTTCGGCACTGATGTCCCGCATGGAAAACACCGTCAGCTTCATGCCTCCGACATGCATCGGTGTTGCCGTTACCTCCAGGTCAAGACTGGCGGACCTGTCGACATCCATGGTAATCCGGAACTCCCGGGTCGCTGAATGCCCCTGCTGCTGACTTTGCAGGATGGCCATTACCGCGCCGCAACCCGCACAATGTTTCCCCGTTCCGCATCCTCCGACGCCTTCATCGGCATGAATGCAGTTGATCGCCTCGCCCGGCCGCTTGCCTACCAGGGCGGTCGCGTCATGTATGCCGAAAGCGGTCAGCAGTCGGTCATTGACCGCCAGCACCTGACGCTCCTCGTTGAGAATGAGCCCATAAGCAGGCATCGTTTCCATCAGAAGAGAAATGGTCTCTTCCATGAGTATCCGGGACCGGGCACGCCGCACATCCTCCCGGGAAGCCCTCCGCAGCGGGGCAACTTCAATTGCAGCCGTTTCGTCAGCAGTGTTGTGCATCTGCATTTCCTGTACACCCAGTAACAATGAGTTCGGTGACGGAAGTCGTTAGGGCTGACATCCTCGAAACAGAGCTAAAGTACCTTGGGAGAAAAACTGTGACTATTTCTGAATCGTTGCCTTTTCCACGATTACATCATACTTGTAACCACTGCCAAAGTCCTTGTCCTTATAGAGGGTACCTTGCATAGTCACCACATCCCCCACGGAAGGCAGGTCCTGGGAAGTGACCACGAGGTTGTGGGTCCCTTTTTTCTGGCTGCCGGTACCATCCTGCAGGTGTATCCAATTCTTGTTCATGATGCCGCTCGACACCTTTACCACCTTCCCACGCACCACGATCGTCTTCTTGTCCAGCCTGGACTTGTTCTTGTAGATATCGCCAACGGTATAAGCATTGGCACCATTTGCCTTCTCGACCTTGATCGCCTCGGCGGAAGCGACTTTCGCCCCTTTGCTGCCGGGAGACTTCTGTGCGGCATCCATTTTGCCTCCCACCGTTTCCAACGGGCTATTGCAAAAGACTATGCTCTCAAAGGTGCGCTTAAGAGTCTTGCTGGTAAAATTGTCCATTTTCATGCCGGACGGACAACTCGCCTCCTGCCCTACTTTCACGCGGCTCTCGGCTGCAGCCACCCACGTCTTTTTGCCGTTCTTCTCCAGGTTGACATAGGTGTATCCACCGCTGTTCATGGTTTCAACGATTTTCCCCGTGATGGCGCCGTCTCCCTTGTCTTCCTTAGCCGGAGGAGTCGCGGCCGGAAGAGTCGCGGGTGCAAGAGCAGGGTGGGAAGCAGTCGGGCCGGCCGCCACTCCGAGGGAAGGAAGCACCAGTAACCAGGCAAAGGATAGAGATTTCACAAGTTGTTTCATGGCAAGACTCCTATAAAGTGATGTATGTCGACTATGTTGGTCTGAGACTGTGAGACTACCTTTTTTTCTAAAAATGTACAAGCAGATTGCCTCAACCAGCATCCCCCCAACCCGGGCGGTCCATGCCATCATGTCACAGCAAGCGGCGTTCGCGCTGAGTGAATGAATGGTGGAATAATCTCGGCGCAATGTGATCAGGGAACATTCACGAAAGACAAGCAAGTACATGGCGATAAATAAAAAAAGGCCCCGGAGATGAACTCCGGGGCCTTCTGATTTGTGGCGTCCCCTACCGGATTTGAACCGGTGTCGCCGCCGTGAAAGGGCGGTGTCCTGGGCCGGGCTAGACGAAGGGGACATGGTGAGCCGCGTTGGGATCGAACCAACGACCACCTGATTAAAAGTCAGGTGCTCTACCAACTGAGCTAGCGGCTCGTTGCGACAAGAAAAACTTTATACTACATTCCGTCCAGCCGGTCAAGAATTTTTTTACCTATATTTCAGGCAAACGGATTTCGCAGCAGAATGGTTTCATCCCGCCGGGGTCCGACCGAAACCATCACAATGGGACAACCGGCCAGCTGTTCAAGCCGCTTCACATAATTCCGGGCATTCTCGGGCAGATCTGCAAAATTCCTTATCTTGCTGATATCCGTATCCCATCCCGGCAACTCCTCGTATACCGGTCTGCACTTTTCAAACAAATCAAGATCGGCCGGCAGCTCGTCGAGCACTTCTCCGTTACAGGAGTATGCCGTACAGACCTTGATCGTGGCAAAATGGTCGAGCACATCGAGCTTGGTCAGGGCAATGCCTGTCAGGCCGTTTACCCGAACCGAATATTTTGCAACCAGCGCGTCAAACCAGCCGCAGCGACGGGGTCGACCGGTAGTTGCGCCGAACTCGTGACCGGTTGTCCGGAGCTGTTCACCGGTGGCATCCAGGAGTTCGGTCGGGAACGGTCCACTGCCAACCCTCGTGATATACGCCTTGGAAATGCCGATGATTTCATGAATATCCCTCGGACTCACCCCTGTACCGGTGCAGGCTCCGCCGGCACACGTGGATGACGAGGTAACGAAAGGGTAGGTTCCATGGTCGACGTCAAGCATGGTCCCCTGAGCTCCCTCGAACAAAACCTTTTTGCCTGCACGCACATCCTGGTGGAGAACCAGGGTGGTGTCGGCAACATAGCGGCGGAGAATTTCCGCATACCCGCAGTACTCTTCGAAAATTTCCTCAAAGACCAGGGGTGCCTCACCCAGCAGTTTTTCAAGAATGAAATTCTTCTCGGGCAGTTGCTCCTTCAGCTTGCGGGCAAATTGGTCTTTATTGAGAAGATCCATAAGCCGGATGCCGCGACGACCGATCTTGTCCTCGTAGGTCGGTCCAATACCGCGGCCGGTGGTGCCTATCTTTTTGTCACCGCTCTGAGCCTCCCGGGCGATATCGATCCGCTTGTGGTAGGGCATGATGACATGGAGCGATTCGCTGAGAAGGAGACAGCTGTCATCCTGAAGACGACCGGCGGCCTTGAGGTTGGTAATCTCCCGTATGAAAACTTCCGGATCGAGAACCACACCGTTGCCGATGATGCACCTCTTGCCCTCATGAAGTACTCCCGAGGGGATGAGATGGAGCACCACTTTTTCTTCTCCGACCACGAGGGTATGCCCGGCGTTGTTCCCCCCTTGATACCGCACCACGTCGTCGGCAAATTCAGTATATATGTCAACGACCTTCCCTTTTCCTTCATCGCCCCATTGGGCTCCTACCACCACGACATTCGCCATAGCCGTCTCCTTGTCAGGACTTACTCAGATTCTCGATCAAAATCCATGACCAGTTCCGCGTGGAACAGGTCTGACTTCTTTAACTTGAGCCCTTTGCCATCCGCTACCCGCATGATAAAGACCTCGTCATCGGCACAACAATCTCCCCCCAGCACAAGCACACGGAGAATGTTCATCCGCCGGGCATAGGCCAGAGAATCCTCGAAACCACGCCGGATGATGTCCCTGGCCGTGGAAAACCCCTTGCTCCGTAACGCCTGCGCAATCTCCAGTGCCTCGCGGCGATCTTCCTTCAGATTGAAAAGCAGGAAATCACGGTTCGTGCTCGCCTGAACATCCGGCTGTCTCTCCAGCGCATTGAGAAGAGACAGGATGTTGAACGCAAAGCCGGTGGCCGGGGCGGACATGCCGTAGTTTGCCGTCAGGGTGTCATAGCGGCCGCCACCACAGACGGCCTCTCCCAGACCGGCCACGAAACCTTCGAAGGTCAGGCCGGTATGGTAATCGAGTCCGCGAATCTCCCCTAAATCAATGGTGAGATATTCAGTCACACCGTGGATGGCAAGAATATCAAGCACCTGGGAGATATTGTCAAGAGCCCGCAGGGAACGATCATTGGTCGCAACCCTGGCGGCCTCATCGAGCACTTCCCGGCCGCCAAAAAGTCGTGGCAGCGCCGCCAGTGCTTCCTTGTTCCGGTCATCGAGGGGTTCGGCATCGAGCAGCTCGCGAACAGCTGAAGCATCCTTCTTGCTGATCGCCTGCTGCAAGCCACGTCCGGCAGAAGCCGACAACCCTGCAGCCGCCATGATCCCGCGAAAAAATTCCAGCTGCCCGATATCGATCTTGAAATCGGAGAATCCAAGCCCCTGCAGCACCTCGACCGCCATGGCGATCATTTCGGCATCTGCCTCGGGGGAATCAAGGCCGATCAGTTCGACGCCTGCCTGGAAAATCTCACGGCTCCGGCCAGACTGGAGTTCCGCATGGCGCAGCACCCGACCGTTATAGCAAAGGCGATGGGGAAGGGGATACCCCTGCATGCGCGTTGCGACCATCCGGGCAACCTGGGGTGTTATGTCCGGCGGGATGGCAAGGAGGCGACCGGTGTGCCGGTCGTCAAAGCGGAAGGTCTTTTCCTTCAGCTCCTCTCCCAGACCAAGGGCCATGACATCCTGGAATTCGAGGAGGGGTGGTATGATTCGCCGGAACCCCCACAGTTCGAATACCCGGCGGATCTTTGCTTCGATATAACCGATCTTACCAGCCTTCTCGGGCAGGAAATCGGTCACCCCCTTGGGGATTGGGGCTTCTATGGCGATGGGATTGGTCACTTCGGCGTATCTTTCAGACTGGGTATGTTATGCACAGAACGTGGTCAGGATGCTTCCGGATTGCAGCAAAACGCTTGAAATGCTAGCAATATACCGGTGGAAAGTCAACGATTAAATCCCCCAATGAAAGCGGGGATACCCTTCAGGGCATCCCCGCTGAACCGTTCGGAACGGTTGGTACTTCTTACTCTACTTTCTTGATGTAGAGCGCGCTGGCCCCCTTGTCCAGAAGCCCCTCTTTCTTCACGGCTTCAAGCAGGACAAGCTCTTTGCGCGTCTCATCGAAAGCGTAGTCCGCCAGATAGTTCTGACTCTGCCGGGTTCTCCATCTCTCTTCAAGCGACGAACCATCCCATGCAAATGCAACTACCGCACTCTTTCCGTAGGATCGGCTATTCCCCACAACCCAGAATCCGCCGTTCTGCGGCACGACTATTTCGCCGCTCCCGGTAACCGTGATACGCTGCTGGAGGAATATCCAGCGCATGGGATCACCGGTCGTCCTGAAATTGCTCAGGTCGGGACGTTGGAAATAGACTTCTGACCCCCCGTACTTGTCGCTGCTCCGCCACAATTCATCCCGTGAAGCTGAGTAGACCATCAGGTAGCCATCGGGATGGATGACCACAAAATTGGTCTTCCCCTCCCGGTCCTTGAACTGGTTGAAGTTGTAGAGAAAGGCAAACCGGGGGAGCTTGAGGGGATTCTTCATCTCATAGCGGTCGCCGCTTTTGACAAGTTCATAGACGTCTCCGTAAAAATCCGTATCGGACGACATCTGCTGTACGTAAATCTTCTTCTTTCCACCCGCCAGCGCCATCCCTCGCATGAAGTACGGAAGATTGTCGGCGATCTTTTTCAGGGTAGCGCCATCCGCCAGATAGACCCGCGAAACCAGGGACTCGCCACTCAGCACCGTCAGATAGACTTCTTGTACGCCATCACCATCAAGGTCAGCCGTGTCCACGCCGAGGATCTTCTCTTCGCCGCTGGTCGAGACTTCGGCGACAAGCTTCAGCCCTTCACCCATCTGGTAGTATTTCAAGGTCCGGTTCCCCGCGACAAAGACCTCCCGCTCGCCATTTTCCAGAGTTCTTCCCAGAGCGATACCGCTCATGACACCGGTCAGACGCTGGCTCACCCATCCGCCACCCACAGATTTCGCAACCGGAGCCGCCCGTATTATGTCCGGCTGGGTGGCAGCATCAACTGCTTTTTCAGCGGTTGACGGTTTTATGATATCCACGGGTCTGACAATATCAGTCGGTGGCGCCACAACCGGCACCGTTACGGCCCCTGCCACCGGCGCGACCGGTTGTGAAGACACTGTCGGCACGTAATTCTTTGCGATCCCGCCGGCCAGCACCTGCGCCAGTTTACCGACAGCTGCGATCAGCTCGTCCTGACTTTCACCCTGGACAAAAGAGCGGGTCACCACATTCCCTCTGACATCCCTGGCAACGGCATCGATGCTGAACACCTTGCCAATCTGCAGATAACTTCCACTGACAATAACTTCGGCCCCGGTTTTATTGTCGAGGGTAGTGACGGCATCGCTGGTAATCCGCGTTGTAAGGAGAGTCTGGAGGACCCCTTTCAGCTCATCCTTGTTCTGCCCACCCGTAACGGAGAATTCGCTGACATAAGCCTTTATGGGGGCCGCGCCACCAGCAGGCACATAGATAAATAACAGAAGCAGGGTAAGGCAAACTGCAAACTTTTTCATGGCAACTCCTTACGGGTGGTTTCAAGCGTGGTGATTATGGCAAAGGGGGGTCTGCAAGTCAAAACATTTACGATGGAGCTGAGTTTAATTCGAAGGATGAGCGTCGCAAGTAAAAAAAGGGGGGAGAGTTTCCTCTCCCCCCTTCTATACCGAATCGGCAGAAATCAGTTGTTGGTGTTCAACTTGTCAAGGATATCTTCCGCTTCTTTCAGCTTGTCCTGGAGCTTCTTCAGCTCTTCGGCAGAGTAAACTTTCTTACCTTTTTTGATCTCAGCGTTCAGTTTCTTCATTTTCTGCTGGATACTGCTTACTTCACCCATGCAACTCTTGGAAGCGAGCAGGCACTGGTCCTTCTCTTCCTTTGTCATCTGGGCAAAAGCCGGCATCGCCGCCGACATCATGAATGCTGCCATTACCATAACCGCAACTTTCTTCATGGCGTAACCTCCGTTCACAGAATTGATACTCTGAAGATAATTAGAGCAGCTTTTCACACCTTGTCAATCGGAAGAAGAGTGCGCCGGAGTTCCCTCCGGCGCACTACTACCGTCATTTAGAAGGTGTAGTTAACCTGCAGCTTGGCGGTGTAGGGGTTCTCCGCCCAGGAGCCATTGGCAGGCTTGTAGTATTGGCCCAGCAGCATGTAACCGGCCTGCACGGACGTGGTCAGGTTGTCGTACATCTTGTAGCCGATCTCGGTGTTAAGCTCGGTACCGAGGTAGTCGCTTCCTGCCCTTGCGCTCCTGGCAACGGCTGCCGCACCAAGATTGCTGTTCATGAAGAACTTGTCGATGGCCAGGTCATAGCCGACGAAACCACCAAGGAGGCCCTGGCTACCGTTATTCAGGTCGAACACGACCGCCCGGTCGGAGCTCATGTTGTACTTGTTGCGGAGCATGATCTGCATCTCGCTTGCATAGAAGGCATGGCCGGGGGTGGTAGCACCCCGCTCCAAGATCGTCTGAAAGTCGTTACGGGTGCTCGTCCCATTATCCCTGTTGCCGGAGATATAGAGGGCATTGGCGCGCAGGGTCCCGGGACCGGCCTTCACTTTGGCACCCACATTGGCTGCAAAGGCGCTGACCTTCTGTGAATCAGTTCCAATGGCTGACCCGAGTCTACCGGTCTGATAGAGGACGAAGCCGTCGACGGTTGCCGGACCGACTTTGGCCTCGGCGTTGATACCTGCCATGTGGATGTTAGCGCGGTTCTGTGTCTGGCGCAGCACGTCGCTGTAGAGGAGGTAATAGTCAACGCCCACCTTCACGTCTTTGGTAACATTGACCTTGGCATTCAGGTTTACCAGATCGCGGGTCAGGTAACCGGGGGTTGAATTCTGGATCACGCTGCCTGCGGTGGTAGAAGATGCCGGCACACCAACGTAACTGTTGGTATAGCTAGCAGGTGCCGTTGCAGTAGCAGCTGCACCAGTGCCAGTGACAGCGTCATCAAACCGGAAATAGGCCCCGCCGAGGGAGCCGAAGCTCATCTTGGCTTTGGCTACCAGGCCGGCGGCGTCGGTGCTGGATATGATCCCTTTGTAGCCGTCGTCGAACCCCTGGATACCGAGTTTAACATTCACCGGTGTTGAGGGGATGTTGAAGTCCAGGTAGATGTTCTTGGTTTCCAGGTTGGTCTGGTCAGCGCCAATGCCGCCGCCGTTGTTTCTTGTGCTACCGTTGGAACCGTAGGAGTTGTCGCCCCAGCGGGAGTCGAATTCGAAGTGGGTCACCAGCTTCAGGTCATCGTTTGCCTTGGCGATGTACATGAGGCGGGCCCGCTGCTCGATGTAACTTCTGGTCCCGGGATTGTTTTTCAGCCCAACTGGGCCGCCGGCGCCATCGTTGAAATTGTCGATGATCCCCCGCACCCGGAACAGGCCGTGGAACTCGTTATCCAGCGCCAGCGCAGGCACCGCCGTTGCGACAGTCAGGGCCGATACTGCGGCGACAGCCAAAAGTCTCTTTTTCATGCTCATCTGTTACCTCCTTCGTTGTTGATTAGGAATCAAAATAAAATCAATCACATTCTGCAGCCTACTGCTTAAATCCTTAGGGGTATCACCACCTTTCACAAGAGAGTGCCGAAATACTCGGGTACGTTAAAATCCCCCTCCAAAAGAAAAGCCCCGCTCCGCTCCCCGACATCACGGGTAGACGAAACAGGGCTCTGAACAATGTCGTCCTGCAGGACGCAAGACATTGGTCTTCCCGTTGCACTTCTGTTGGCTTGTGTTCATGCGTGTAAGGTTCATTATTATCCTTGCCCGATGAAGCTGGGTTAACATAACCCATTGACTGCCGGATGTCAACAGTTGGAAGCGACCAGCGGAGCCTGAGCCTGGCCAGACTCCCTCGGCTATCAGTGAAAAAGCCAAACCAGCAGATCTTTGCCCAACTGTTTGCTACATATAACATAATCACGCAAACAATGTTTTAAAATTTATGAAACACTATAATTATCTCGAACCAAAGTCAAGGAAAAATCTTTGACATTGATCCGGCAACGCAAAAATATTCACGATCAGACGGGTAGTTACCCCGCTGAAAGCTCCTCAGAACGGGACGTATCAGTGGACATTCTGACAGAGTTCGGTAAGAACACCGTTACTGCTCTTGGGATGAATGAAGGCAATCCGAGTGCCGTGGGCACCATTACGGGGGACGGCATCGATCATGCGGGCACCATCCTGCATGATCTTTCCGATGGAGGCCTCAATGTCCTCAACTTCGTAGGCGACATGGTGGATTCCCGGACCGCTCCTAGCCAGAAACCCGGCAATAGGACTGTCGTCCCCCGTCGGCTCCAGGAGTTCAATCTTCGATTCCCCTATCTGGAAAAAAGCAACCCGCACCTTCTGCTCGGCCACCACTTCGATCCCTTCGAGGCTCATGCCAAGGCTGTCCCGGTAAAAAGGGATCGCCTCATCGAGAGATCGGACCGCAATGCCGATATGATTTATTTTTTCAAGCATTATTAACTCCGCCACTATAGATGGATAGTGCGTCAACGATGTTACAACTCGTCTAATTTTCCGCAACAATCAAGTTAGAGCACCACCGTTTCCTTGTGGGTACCGAAGACGTCACGGAAGACGTTGGCAATCTCCCCCAGTGTTGCATAGGCCTTGACTGCGGTAAGGATGTGCGGCATCAGATTGGCGCTCCCTTTGGCGGCTGTTTCGAGATCTTTCAATGCATCCTGCACCTTTGCCTGGTCCCGCTGCGCCTTCATGCCGGCAAGGGATTTTTTCTGTGATATTTCCACTTCCTCCTTCACTTTCAGCAGTCCGGTAGGGGGTGGTTCGGCGACCGTGAACTTGTTGACACCGACGATGATCAGGTCGTCGGTCTCGATCCCCCGCTGGTAGGCATAGGCCGAGTCCTGGATCTCCTTTTGCTGGAAGCCCCGTGAAATGGCCTCCACGGCCCCGCCAAGCTTGTCGATTTTCTCGATGTACTCCATGGCGGCCTTCTCAATCTGATCGGTCAGGGATTCAACGAGGAAGGATCCCGCCAGGGGGTCGATGGAATCGGCCACACCCGATTCACAGGCAATGACCTGCTGGGTGCGGAGGGCGATCCGGACCGAATCCTCGGTGGGGAGAGCCAGGGCCTCGTCGCGGGAGTTGGTATGGAGTGACTGGGTGCCGCCGAGAACTGCCGCAAGTGCCTGGATGGTAACCCGCATGATGTTGTTGTCCGGTTGCTGGGCGGTGAGGGTGCAGCCAGCAGTCTGGGTATGGAAGCGGAGCATCTGAGACTTGGGAGACTTGGCATTGAATCGCTCCTTCATGATGCGGGCCCACATGCGACGGGCGGCGCGGAACTTGGCCACCTCCTCCAGCAGGTTGTTGTGGGCGTTGAAGAAGAATGCCAGGCGGGGGGCAAACTCGTCCACATCCAGACCGGCCTTGATCGCAGCGTCCACGTATGCGATGCCGTCCGCAAGGGTAAACGCCACCTCCTGCACCGCGCTGGAACCAGCCTCGCGGATGTGGTAACCGGAGATGGAGATGGTGTTCCATTTGGGCACATGATCCTTGCAGTAGGCAAAGATGTCGGTAATGATCCGCATCGACTCTTTGGGTGGATAGATATAGGTGCCCCGGGCCATGTACTCCTTGAGAATGTCGTTCTGGATGGTACCGGAAATCTTGTCCGCCGATACCCCCTGCTTCTCCGCCACCGCAATGTACATGGCGAGCAGGATGGCCGCCGTAGAATTGATGGTCATGGAGGTGGAGACCTTGTCGAGAGGAATGCCGTCAAAAAGGATTTCCATGTCCGCAAGGGAGTCGATGGCGACCCCGACCTTCCCGACTTCCCCCAGGCTCATGGAGGCATCGGAATCGTACCCCATCTGGGTGGGAAGGTCGAACGCTACTGACAGGCCGGTCTGGCCTGCGGACAGAAGATATTTGTACCGTTCGTTTGACTCCTTTGCCGTACCGAATCCCGCATACTGGCGCATGGTCCAGAAGCGTCCGCGGTACATGGTCGGCTGAACCCCGCGGGTGAACGGGTAGTCGCCCGGGAAACCGAGCTGTTCTTCATAGCCGGGGTAGTCGAATCCGGGGGCGAAGCAGCGCTCCACCTCTATGTTGGATGTCGTGCTGAACTCCTTCTTCCGTTCCGGGGATTTGGCCAGTCCCTTTTCTGCCCGTTCCTGCCACTTTTTTTTGCTCTCCTGGATGCTCATAAGTTCACTCTCCATATGCAGATGTAGGGGCGACTTTCCAGTCGCCCCTACGGGGTTATCGCTTCATTTCAGCGCAGGTGGCTAGAGTACCGCCTTAAGGTAATCAAGGGTCCGCTCACGCTTTGCCTTTTCAATCAGCTTGGGATCGACTTCGACGAATTTCTCATCCGGAGTGATCTTGAAGAGCGGCTGACCTTTTTGCACGATGGTCCCGTCTCCGCCTTCAATCAGTATCTTGTCGATAGTGCCGGAAAAGGGAGCCCTGATGGTGTTGAACATCTTCATGACTTCGATGATATACAGGGGCTGATCCTTCTCGAAGTGCATTCCTTCGCTGATAAAGGCGGGGAGCCCCGGTGCCTCCTGGGCGTAGTACATCCCGCCGCAGACCGCAACGATTTCGTCGGCCTTGGTGGCCGGTGGCGGCACCAGGATCTTTTTCATCCGGGCCTGGAGATCGAGGTCGGTGAGATAATCGGGGATCACCACTTCCAGGTCATCCTGTACGCACATATCCCAGAAGTTGGTGTTTCCACCGATCAGAAACAGCATACCAAGCAGTTCCAGTCCACATTCGTAACCATAATGAGCCGAGCGAATCCGGTCCCACATCTCGACATCAAACCCCCCCTGCGGCTTCTCCTTATTCAAAACTTCATTGAGCTTGAAATACTCATCCCGCTCAAAACCGAATTTCTCCCGCAGGGTACGGTAGAAATGCAGCGACTGCTGGAGCAGTTCATTGTCGTGATCCCAGATGATCTCTGCTGCCGGCTTGTGGGGACGATAGCTCATGTGCAGGTATTCGTAGGTCTCGTTCAGCACGCCGAGCGGGTTACGCAGCCAGATCACCTTTCCCTTGTCGATGCGAAAATTCTTGGTGTTCATGGAAAGCCAGCCGGAAAGCAGATGGGGATCATCCAGTAGGCGCGCCATGGGACGGGTAAGCAGGGTTCCTTTGCGATCCAGGATGGCCGCGATGTTTTTCAGTTCGCGGGCGCACATGTCCGGTTGGCCGGCATACTGCTCAGTAACCATTTTGGCGTAGTGTTTTTTCATCTGTATGAAGGCATAGACCACATCCAGCTTGTTTGCCTCTTCCTTGAGGGTACCCACCAGGGTCAGGTAAGGAACGACGAAGCGGGTGGTGGGCTTGGCATTGACGTTACGCCCCAGGAACCAGTTAACCAGGCCATAGTGGAACTCAAGGTTGGTGGCCAGGGAACTCCCCCGAAGGGTGGTGCTGCGCAGCACTTCGGAAAGGCGCTCGTAACTGCGCAGGCGGTCCTCCCCCTTGGTGAGCAGCAGGGCGATATTGGAGTCATAGGCACCGGCCACTTTGTACTTCACGAACAGGCCGGTGTCGGGATTAACCATGCTGATCCCCTGGTCATCACGCACCTCCCCCTTGATCGGCTTGGACCAGTAACGGACCATGCCACCGGCATGGGGAGAAAGAGAATGGTCGGTTGCGTTCAGTCGGGCCTCGACCGAGGCGTTGAAACGGACAACCCTCTCCGGCTTGGGCAGACGCTGTTTGTGGCGGGCCAGGAGGGCCATGGCCTCAACTAGGGACTCAACGATGAAGAAATCGTTCTTATCCTTGGGGTTGGTGAACTTGAGGGAGTAACAGAGTTCGGTCACCCGGTGCTCCACCTGGATCCTGGTGTTGACCTCCATAAAGTAGTGGCGGTCACGGTCCACGATGCACTCGAAGGTGGAGGCGGAGTCCAGCCCAACCGCCTCACCGAAGCGGGCCGACTCTTCTTCCATCCGCTTGAGGACCTTCAGGTCGCTCTCGAGAGCCTTGACCTCTTCTTTCCTGCCGGCAGACCTGGCCTTTTCGATGGCTGCCAGCAGTCCTTCCTGGGTAACGGAAACCTCAAGCAGCTTCTGCTCGTGCATCTGCAGGGAGCAATCACGCCCTCCTAGGGAGACGCACCACTCACCGTTCCCCAGGAGCTGGATCTCGTTGTGGCGGGTCTGTTCGATATTCAGCTCGATCAGGACGTTCTTGTTGTCGCCCACCCCATTGGCCTTGACCTCATTAAGGACTTCACGCACAAGGGTCGGGGCTTCTGCGGCCGCCTTCGCGATCATTTTCTCGTCAGCATTCTTCGCCGCAAGGAGCGACGCACCCAGAATTCGCTGCCCCTTGCCGCCGCCACCGCCGATAGCCTTCAGCCGGAAACGACTTTTGGGATGCTTGCGGAACAGTTCGGCAACCTCTGTCTCGACCTGGGCACACAACTCTTCTATGGAGTACAGGTCGATCCCTTTGGCGTAGGAGGTCATCAGGATATGATCGGCCAGGGTCTCGAGGGGAAGCTTGGTATCCTTCAGCAGCTTAGTGTCGCAGGACAGTTCTTCGGCCTTGACCAGTGCCAGCAGTTGCTCCCGGGTCGGGTGCTTTTTCAGGAGGGTCCTGGCAGTAACGTTGTCCACGCCGGGAGTAACACTGACATTCACCGACAGTGCCGTACGCTTGGCCTCGTCCTTCTTACCGGCGCGGGCCTGGGTAGCGGCACAGGGGCCGATAAAGTTGAGTCCGGCCGCTTCAATGGCCGCCACGAACTCTTCATCTTCGGCCATGAAACCGTAGCCGGCGAAGATCGAGTCGTAACCGTTATCCTTGGCGATCTGGATGATCTGGTTGATCCGCTCTACCCGCTCTTCCTTGCTGGCACCGGTATAGTCGGGCACCCGGTGGACACGACGGGAGTCGGTCAGCTGGCGCAGTTCAGGAGCAAGGGCATTGGGGTAGACTATGGAATCCTTCTCAGAAAGGAGGATTCCGAAGTGGGTAATCCCCATTTCCTGGTAAACATCCATCGCTTCTTTGCGGATCGGGCCCCGGCAGACGATCAGCGGCTTCAGGTCTTCACAGGAGAAAGAGCGCACCCATTCTGAGGTGGATTTGCCCAGACGGCGCTCTCGGTGGATCAGCGGGTTGTGCATGTAATAATCGGCTGCTTGTGGCATGGGTAGATATCTCCAATTCGTCGAATTAGGTATATAGTTCTATACTTAGTGAAACTCGCGCTGGATTGCCTGCATCGGCCCCGGTTTGTAGTGTCTGAGCAGGAAGTTCATGTTTTCTCCCAGGACCTTGCGCAGGTCGGTGGGCATGACAAGCGACGAAATGGAGCCCAATGCCAGACCTTCCTTCGGATTCATAAGCTCTTTTTCATAGCGCATATTCAGTGCCGCTTCCTCGATCTTCAGCCATTCCGCAACGTCTTTCTCCGCGTCCTTCCGGGCCTCACCGGCATCCATCCCTGCATTAACCCGCTCCTGAACTCCCAGCTTGATCCTCTCGGTGGCGGCACCACGAATCTTGCGCAGCTCATCCTTGTAAACGAACTCCTTCCCTGCCGGTCCCATAACAGCAAGACGCGTGGTTGGAAGGGCCAGAACCAGATCAGCACCGGTAGGATAGTTATTGTAGGATGCGTAGGCACCGCCGTAGGCGTTCCGGATAATCAGCAGAATACGCGGGGTGCGGATATCGACGATGGAATCAAGCATGGCCCGGCCGGCCTGGACGATGCCGCGGGTCTCCTGTTCGCGCCCCGGCAGGAAGCCGGTAGTGTCTTCCATGAAGATGATCGGTATGTTGTAGATATTGCAGAAGCGGTTGAAGCGAGCGATCTTGTAGGCGGAATCCACGGAGATCTGGCCTGAAGAGACTGCGCTGTTATTGGCAACAAAACCGACCACGTTTCCCCCGAGACGACCGAAGGCGGTCACCGCCTCGCGGGCCCGGTCGGGTTGGATCTCGAAGTAATCGCCATGGTCACATATCTGCTGGATCATGATCGAGACATCGAAGGGGGTATTGAAACCGGTAGGCGAGTTGAAGGATTTCTTCAGCAGGGTATTGATCTCCCAGGTCTTGCGATCAAGGGGATCGCTGGTCTTCTGGAAGGGAGCCATGACGCTGTTGTTGTCGGGAATGTAGTTCAGAAGCTGGATCGCCGCCCGCAGGGCACCCACTTCATCTTCCACCGTCAGATCCGCAACCCCGGAGGCACCATGCACCTTGGGGCCACCCAGGTCTTCGGGGGTAACGTCCTCGCCCAGGACCGACTTGACGACGCCGGGTCCGGTCAGGCCAAAGAACGTATCGTTCGGCTGAATGACAAAGCTCCCCTGACGGGGGAGGTAGGAGCCACCGCCGGCATTGAAGCCGAACATGCACATGATGGAGGGGACTACGCCACTGATCTTGCGCAGCGCCGTAAACGCCTCGGCATAACCGTCCAGGCCGCCCACCCCGGCCGGCACAAAGGCACCAGCCGAATCGTTCATCCCGATGACCGGGATCCCTTTTTCCCCTGCCATCTGGAAGAGAAGTGCGAGTTTGCGGCCGTTGGTGGCATCAATGGAGCCGGCCCGTACCGTAAAGTCGTGGCCGTAAAGAGCCACGTCACGTCCGTTGATATTGAGTATGCCGGTCACCAGCGAGGCACCGTCCAGATTCTTGCCCCAGTTCTGGAAGAGGATGTTGGGCTCTTTTTCGCTGAGCACACGGATCCGCTCCCAGACGGTCATCCTCTTCTTGAAGTGCTGCTTCTCGATCTGGGCAATACTGACAGACTTGATCGGACGCTCGATCAGGTCATGCCCCTCCTTCATCGCCTCCTCATAGCCACCCTTTTTTCCGGGTATTTCTCCCGGTATGGTGAAATCTACAACTTTTTCAGGCGAAAAGGGGTTCTTCAATGATGGTTGTATCGCTTTTTTAGACATCTCAGCCATCCTTCCGGTACATGGGATAATAACTGCAAAGGGAATCGGTTAAAAGGTCTGTTTTCTACAGGTTGCCGACAATCCGCATCTTCTCGAAGGGAAGAAACCAGAGGAGTGGCATGGGGCGCTCAACGCGGGAACGTTGAATGAGTGAACTTCGAGTTTTCTGCTATCGCGTAACGACCGCCAGCACCTGCACCTCTGAGCCATCCTTTGACAGAAGGCGGTGCTTCATAGACGAATCAAAGTAGACACAATCCCCTTCCTGCAGTGTGACACGCTCATCATCCAGCAGCATTTCCGCTACACCCTTCATGATAAAGAGGAACTCCTCGCCATCATGGCTGTAGGTGTTCTCTTCGGCGGTCCTTTCCGTCACGGTCAGGAAAAAGGGCTCCATTTTTTTGTTCTGCTTGCGGAACGACAGGGATTCGTAAGAGTAGCCCTGGCTGGTGCCGGCCCGGGAGATCACTCGGGGGATGACCTTGCGCTCACCCTTGCGCACCACTTCGTAGCGACACTCTTCCTCGTCCTCGTTGAAGAAGAGTCCGATCTTGACGTCAAAAAACTTGGCGATTTTTGACAGAGTGGCTATGGGAGGAGAGACGTTATTGTTTTCGATCTGCGAGATCAGGGCAGGCGAAAAACCGGTCTCCCTGGCAACCGCCTGGAGGGTCATTTTCTTTGCAAGCCGGAGTTTTTTTATTTTGGCGCCGATGTTGTAATCGGTCATTTAATCTCCACCTATAAACGATAAAATAAAACTAGTTTCTATTTTACCCGGTAATAGATAAACTATTTCAACTTCTAATGTCAATAAAAAATTTTTATCAAACATAAATTTCGCAGAGTGAAACAGCCTGTTTTGACGAGGTATTTTATCTCTGTTTTGCTCTGTTCACGGTCATGCGAGCCGAGGGTT
Source organism: Geobacter sp. (assembly GCA_003574885.1). Taxonomy (GTDB): domain Bacteria; phylum Desulfobacterota; class Desulfuromonadia; order Geobacterales; family Geobacteraceae; genus Geomobilimonas. Next base: position 528,446 of record PJFC01000001.1, on the reverse strand, counting down.
AAGCGAAAAACAAAACAGCTTGTCACAATTAAGAGTTAAACCGGTTGAGCTAGCGAAGTTTGCGGGCCAGGATTTCAAGGGTATGCATAACCCTGGTCCGTGCCCCTACCTGCTTGAGGCCGTCGGACAACTGCATCATGCAGCCGGGACAGCCGGTCACCACCACCTCGGCACCCGTATTCTGAATGGCTTCACTCTTGCCGGCATTGATTTTGAGGGACATGTCGTAGTGGTAGACGTTGAAGGTTCCCCCCAGACCGCAGCACTTGTCGGCCCCCTCCATCTCGGTCAGTTCAACCCCTGGCGTACCTTGGAGCAACTCCCGCGGCTGTCGCGTGATTCCGCGCGTACGAAGGTGGCATGGGTCGTGGTAGGTGATGGTAACCGCTTCCCCGGCACCGGTCTCCGCCGGATTCAGGCCGAGCTGCTGCAGAAGCTGGGCGGCATCGACGGTCTTCCCGGCAATGGCCTTGAGCCGTGCCAGGAGGTCGGGATTTCTTTTCCCCACCACAAGCGGGTAGAATTTGTGGAGCGCCCCGCCACAGGTGGCGCAGGCGGTCATGATGTAGTCGGCCTCGTATTTCTCGAGGGCAGCAAGGTTCTTCACCGCCAGTTCCCGTACCGTCGCCAGATCGCCGCCGGACATTCCGGGCAGGCCGCAGCACTGCTGATCCTTCGGAATGATGACCGTGCACCCCAGGTGCCGGAAGAGAGCCAGAGCAGCCTCCCCCACTTCAGTGTAGACAAAGTTGGTCATGCAGCCGACGAAAAAGACGATGCGCGGCTTTCCCGGCTCCCCCTGGATCACCTCGGGATGACGGTTAAGGAACGGCTTCTTCGCCAGCTGGGGAATATGGCGCTTACCCCCCACGAAGGGAAGGGGAAAGCGGAGCCGCAGCCCCGACGTGGCTGGGACCTTGCGAAAGAAAAGGGGCCCCAGGATGGCGGCCGCCAGAGCCCCGAAGTTCATCAGCTTGCGGTTCCGGATGACCCGCCCCACTGCCTGGTGGAAGGTAGTCAAGCCTCGTCGCTCGGCCAGCGCCTCCCGGGCCGCGATAACGATCTCGTCGGTCGGCACCTCGTTGGGACACTTCTCCACGCAGCTGCCGCAGAGTAGGCACTTGGACATGGCCAGATACGTCTGGTCATCCAGTTCGATGTCCTGTTTCATCAGGTGCTGCGCCAGTGCCACTTTACCACGGGCCGCCGCCGGCTCCCGCTGCCAGGCGGCAAACGCCGGACAATGCGCCCTACAGGCCCCGCACTTGACACACTTCTTCAGTTCTTGTTCTACTCGTTTCAAAGGGTCCACAATCAAGCCTTTTTTCATTCATGATGCGTTGCGATTCAACCCAGTTAAGGCACGATTTTGAATGCCAGAGTGGGGGTTGCGGAGGGCATCCGCGGAGGCGTAGCAGCGCTACGCCGCACAAGGAAAGACCGAACGCAAACCCGCTTTATGGCGCCAAAAGCGTGTCTTATCCTGCGGGGAACATTTTGCCGGGATTCAGTATGTTGTTCGGATCCAGGGCCTTCTTGATCGCCTGCATGGTAGCTATCTGGGTCGGCGACAGCTCCAGCGGGATGAACGGCTGCTTGGAAAGCCCGACGCCGTGCTCCCCCGACATGGTACCCCCCAGGTCGAGGGCAGCCTTGAAGACCTCGGCGATAGCCTCGTGGGCCTTCTCCTCCATCCCCGGCACCGCCTTGTCGATCATGATGTTGACATGGATGTTGCCGTCCCCCGCGTGGCCGAAATTGACGATGGGGATGTCGTACTTCTTCTGGATCTGTTCGATGCGCCGGATGACGTCGGGGACTTTGCTCCGGGGGACGACGATGTCTTCATTGTACTTGTCCGGGTTAACGTCGCGCAGGGACGGAGAAACAAGCCGCCGCACCTTCCAGAGAGCCTCGGACTCGGCGGCGTCCTTTGCCACCTTGAATTCCACGAGCCCCAGGGGCTTGATCACCTCGTGGATTTTTGCCGCCTGTTTTTCGATCAGATCCCGGTCGCCGTCCACCTCGATGAGGAGCACCGCCCGGGCCTCAGCCGGCAAACCCAGGCTGAACCGCCGGTCGACGCACTGGAGTGTGGCGTAATCCATGAATTCCAGTGTCGTAGGAATGATCTTGTTTTTGATGATGGTGGAAACCGCCCGCGCCGCGCCGTCGATGGAATCGAAGGTGGTAAGCATGGTCTTCTTCGCTTCCGGATAGGGGAGGAGCTTGAAGATGATCTTGGTGACCACCCCAAGAGTCCCCTCGGAACCGACGATGAGACGGGTGAGGTCATATCCCACGACGCCCTTGTAGGTTTCGCCACCGGTCCGGATGATGTCCCCCGCAGGGAGGACCACCTCCAGCCCCATGACGAAGTCGCGGGTAACGCCGTACTTGACGGCCCGGGGGCCGCCGGCGTTTTCGGAGACGTTCCCCCCCAGGGTGGAAAACTTGAGGGATGCGGGATCGGGAGGATAGAAGAGGCCAAGCTTCTCCACTTCCTGCTGAAAATGTTCCGTCACCACACCCGGTTCCACTTCGGCGAGAAGATTTTCCTGATCGATGCGAAGGATGCGGTTGAGGCGGGTGGTAACGAGGGCTATCCCTCCCCCCTTGGCCAGGCTGCCGCCGGAGAACCCGCTTCCCGCTCCCCGGGGGAAGACCGGGATATGTTCGCTGTTGGCAAGTCTGAGCATCCGTGAGATTTCCTCTGCGCTCCCCGGATAGACCACCACATCGGGAAGAAACTCCATCTGGGTGGCATCGTAGGAGTAGCAGAGAAGGTCCTGGGCTTCGGTGGCCACATTCTCCGTCCCGACGATGTCTTTCAAACTCTGGATGATACGTTCATCAAGCATAGCGTCTCTTTCTGATCAAAAATATAGGGGCAGGGTTCTCCTACCCAGGGGGCGGGAACCGCGCACCTACGAAATCACCGGCAGCACCGTTCCGCCTTCCGGAATGACATACGCCGTACAGTCCTTCGGCAGCATCGCTTCCGCCCTGGCAAGCGCTTCATCCAGCGACGCCGCAGGGGTCATACCCATGGTCAGCACCTCTTCGGGGGGAAGGCTGGAAACGAGAATGACCCGGTAGCGCCGGGCCTTGTAAAGGGTTGAATAGGCGGTCTGGCCGTTGATCTCGTAATTGCGCCGGAGCGCCGCCTCGAACTCCGGCAGTTCCTTGTGACGGAACCAGTCGAAAAAGGTGCCGTTGCCGTACCCGTCCCGGCACTCGGCCAGAAGGACGAGAACGCCCCCCTCCCGCAATGCCTGGCTCCCGTACTCCATGGACTTGTGGGCCTGGATGAAGTTGATGTCCTTGGGAAACCCGCCGCAGGATACCACCACCAGGTCGGCCGGGGCGGCGAGACGGCAGGTGAAATGTTCTGCATAGTAACGGCAGCCTGCCGTGAAAGCTTCCCGCCAGTCTCCGGCAAAGACGGCAACGATACGCTTGTCGGGAGAAAGGACCGTATTGAGGATGAAGGCCGGCTGCACCATGGCGCACGCCTCCTCCATGGCCTGATGGACCGGATTCCCCTCCAAGTTGCCGGTGGTCGCCCGGGGATTCCTGCCGCTCCCCTCCCCTGGATTTAGTACGGCGAAGTGGCTGGCCATGCACGCCTGTCTGCTCGCGACGCCCGGCAGGATGGCCTTCCGGCCGCCACCGAAACCGGCAAAATAATGAAACCCGATTGTGCCGGTGAGGATCACCCGGTCCGCCTCGGCAACGCGCCGGTTTATCTCGACGCCGACCCCGTTGCCGGTCTTCCCCAGATAGACCAGTTTCCCCGGATCATCGCAGTCGTGGTCCGTGACACGGATCCGGCCGTAAAGCGCGCCTACTATCTTTTTATGCTCGGCTTCAGTCTGCTTCCGGTGGATACCGAGGGCGACGACAATCTCGATGTCGCTCTCCTTGATGCCTACCCGGATCAGACGTTCAACGAGGAGCGGCAGATATACCTCGCTCCCCGTATGGCGGGTAATGTCCGACGTGACGATAATCACCCGCTCGCCCCGCTGGAACAGTGCCAGATACTCTTCACACCGGTCAAGAGCATCATTCACCAGCTGCCCGGCGCCTGCGACAGGCTCCGGCACCACAGCACGTATGACACCTGCCAGCCGGCCTTCGCCTATCCCGCAGTCAAAGGCCGTATCACCATATTTCAATAACATGATGTCCCATAATACCCTTTGGGTGACAAGAGCGCAAGATGTAAGACGTCATCCACGTCCGCACGTGGCGTTGTTTCCCGAGGGACGTTTCTCCGGCAGGAACACTACTTTTAGTATTGACAAGACACTGCTTTTCCTCGTATGATTCTGCGTTTTCCCTTCCCGAACCCACGCCTTTCAGAGGCACAACTCTACAAGGAGGATGTTTTCAATGGAACAGTATGCAGTAATTTTTGCCCTGATCTGCGCCGCAGCTGCGGTTGTATACGGGCTTGTCTCGGCCCAGTGGATTCTTGGGCTTCCCCAGGGTAACGAGCGGATGAAGCAGATTGCCGCCGCCATCCAGGAAGGTGCCGGCGCCTACATGAAGCGCCAGTATACCATCATAGCCGTAGTCGGCGTGGTTATGTTCATCGCCCTTTTCGCCACCCTGGGAGTTAAAACCGCCATCGGCTTCGCCATCGGCGCAATCTTCTCCGGACTGACCGGTTTCATCGGCATGTTCGTTTCGGTCCGCGCCAACGTCCGCACCACCGAGGCTGCCAAATCCGGCATTACCAAGGCCCTCAATGTCGCCTTCAAAGGCGGCGCCATCACCGGCATGCTGGTAGTCGGCCTCGGTCTTCTGGGTGTCGCCGGATACTATATGGTTCTGCAGAAGCTCATGCCAGGCGCACCGGTTAAGGAAGTGGTCAGCCAGCTGGTCGGCCTCGGTTTCGGCGGCTCCCTGATCTCCATATTTGCACGTCTGGGCGGCGGTATCTTCACCAAGGGGGCCGACGTCGGCGCCGATCTGGTAGGTAAGGTCGAAGCAGGCATACCCGAAGACGACCCCCGCAACCCCGCCGTCATCGCCGACAACGTCGGTGACAACGTCGGCGACTGCGCCGGCATGGCAGCCGACCTGTTCGAAACCTACGCCGTTACCCTGATCGCCGCCATGCTGCTCGGCGCCATCGCCTTTGTCGGCAACACCTCGGCTGTGAACTACCCGCTGATCCTGGGAGGCATCTCCATCGTCACCTCCATCATCGGTACCTTTTTTGTCAAACTCGGCGCCAGCCAGAAGATTATGCCGGCATTGTACAAAGGGCTGATCGTCTCCGGTGTTCTGGCCTGCATCGCCTTCTACTTCGTTACCGTGCAGATGTTTCCCCAGGGCCTGACCAATGCCGCCGGTGTTACTTTCAGCGCCATGAACATCTTCATTTCGGCCATTGTCGGTCTGGTGGTTACCGGCGCCATCTTCTGGATCACCGAGTACTACACCTCTACTGAATACGGACCTGTCCAGCATATTGCCCAGGCTTCCACCACCGGTCACGGCACCAACGTCATTGCGGGACTCGGTATTTCAATGAAAGCGACTGCCGCACCGGTCGTCGTAATCGCCGCCGGCATCATCATCGCCTTCCAGTGTGCCGGTGTCTACGGCATCGCCATTGCCGCCGTCTCCATGCTCTCCCTGACCGGCATCGTCGTGGCCATGGACGCCTACGGCCCGATCACCGACAATGCCGGCGGTATCGCCGAAATGGCCGAACTGGACGACGCTGTCCGCGCCGTTACTGATCCGCTCGATGCAGTCGGAAATACCACCAAGGCAGTCACCAAAGGGTACGCCATCGGCTCCGCCGGTCTGGCTGCGGTCATCCTTTTCACCTCCTATGTGGATGAACTCAAAGCACTGATGCCGGCCGGTCAGCCACTCACCTTCGACCTCTCCGATCCGTACATCATCGTCGGCCTGTTCATCGGCGGCATGCTCCCCTACTATTTTGCGGCCATGTGCATGGAAGCCGTTGGCACAGCCGGCGGTGCAGTCGTCGTCGAAGTCCGTCGCCAGTTCCGGGAGATCAAAGGAATTATGGAAGGGACCGGTAAGCCTGACTATGCCTCCTGCGTTGACATCGTTACCAAGACGGCTCTGAAAGAGATGGTCATCCCCGGACTGATTCCGATTCTGGCGCCGATTGTCGTCGGTTTTACCCTCGGCCCGAAAGCTTTGGGCGGCGTTATCGTCGGCACCATAGTTACCGGCATCTTCGTCGCTATTTCCATGACCACGGGGGGCGGCGCGTGGGATAACGCCAAGAAATATATCGAAGACGGTCATCACGGCGGCAAAGGTGGCGATGCCCACAAAGCCGCCGTTACCGGCGACACCGTCGGCGACCCCTACAAGGACACTGCAGGCCCGGCCGTCAACCCGATGATCAAGATCATCAACATCGTTTCACTTCTCATCGTCCCGCTGCTCGCCCGGATGGGATAGCAGCAACGGTACAACCATTATTAAAAAAAAGAGTGGCGGTCTGGAGGCCGTCACTCTTTTTTTGATCCAAAATTTATCATTTTCAGCATGCACATCATGAAATCAGTGGCAATCATCTCAAAAACCTGCTAAGAATTAGCAGCTGCTAACAGCATTCCCAACAGATTGGGGCACTCAATCTCTCGTCATTTTCCCCGGAGGTACATGTGACTGGTTTTCCTGACAAGATCCTTCGAACATCCATCGCCCTGCTCGCCATTCTTATATGCCTTTCCGGTCCATTGTCACCAACGGCACGGGCACAGGGCAACCAATTCCTCGTCAGCGCCTTCACACCCCCATTTCCCGTCAAGAGCCTAGCCGTCGAAGCTTTCAAGCAGAATGACTGTCTGGTCAGGATCATCGCGCAGCAACCCATCAAGGGGGGGATGCTCGATGATTATTCCGACACCCTCCTTTCCCGGGGAATCAGCACTTACGGTGCCACCTTTTACGGCCCCTTCGATGGCAACCGGTCCACGGTGGCTGCAGCCATCACTATGACCAGAAAAGTCGCTGACAACAATGACGCTGTGGATGTGTCCACCAGCGTAGTGACGAACATCGCGAATAACGGGCCGATCCCGCCCCTTTTCGTCAACGGAAAAGAGATGAACATCGCCGTAGACGGGGATTTCGGTCGAAAGTGGCAGCGACTCACCATCATGCCTAACAGAGAACCCGTTGCCGTAGAGCCGAAGGCCGGACGCTTCCCCGGGGCCAGACTGCGAGAGGCGGAAATTCCCGCGGAGGGGCAGGGGAACCGGAAGCGGCTGGTTTACGCAGCCCGGGCACCTCTTGCCGACGTTCACGACTACTATGTGAAGAAACTCAAAGAGATTCACCCCATCGTCACAACCACCGGCAACCCGGCAGACCATCCAACCTCGAACGACCTTTTTGGCATCAGGACTCTAGCCCGGCAGACTACGGTGGGAGGCTACACCTACCGCGACCGGAGCATGTACTATACGGAAGTGACCCTGAAGCAGGGAGGGGACCCGACTTTGGCCGACTATGTGGAAATTGAGCTTATGGAAAACTGAAAAACGGGCAACTCACATCGGGCGGAGCAAGCGCCCCTACAGATTCAGAAGCTTAATCTCACAGAAAATTGCTCCCCAGCGACGCACCGCAACCGTTTACCTACCCGCATTTCTCCCCCGCCTGACTACCGCCTTTGCATAGAGCCCTTCATATCCGCGCGCCGATTCATCCCAGGTGAAACGCCGGCCCATGGCATTCCGGATGAGTGCCTCCACGGCATCCCTTCGATGGTACCAGGTGTGGACAGCCCAGCCGACGGTATCGAACAGCGCTCCGGCATTGAGGTCCCGGAACTTGAAACCGGTGCCGGAGAGGGAACGTTCGTCAAAATTCTCCACGCTGTCATCGAGGCCACCGGTAGCCCGGACGATGGGAAGGGTGCCATAGCGGAGAGAGTACATCTGATTCAGGCCGCACGGCTCAAAAGCGGAAGGCATGAGGAAAAAATCTGCTCCCGCCTCGATCCGGTGGGCAAGGGGATTGTCGTAACCGATGACGCAACGGAACCGATCAGGAAAAGCCGCCTGGATGTCGCCGAAGTAAAAGTGGGCCCACGGTTCGCCAGCGCCGAGCATGACGAACTGGGCATCGAGTTCCAGTATACGGGGGATCGCCTCGGCCAGTACATCGATCCCTTTCTGCTTCACGAGCCTCGACACCATGCCGATGAGGGGGACGTCATCCCGCTCGGGCAGCCCCATGGCCTGCTGCAACTCCCGCTTGCAGATTTTCTTACCGTCCAGATTTTCGGACGTGTAGCTAGCCGGAATGAAGGGGTCGCTCTCCGGGCTCCATTCCCCGTAGTCCACCCCGTTGAGGATACCGGAAAGGTCGGCTCTCCGTTCCCGTACCACCCCCTCCAACCCCCAGCCGTACTCCGGGGTCTGGATCTCCCGGGCATACCCCTCGCTGACGGTATTGATCAGGGTGGCATGGTAGAGCCCCCCCTTGAGCAGGTTCACCTGGTTGTCTTTTTCCAGTCCGAGGAAGGTGAAGTGCTCCCAGCCGACGCCAAGAACCTCCATCGCACCTTCGTAGAACGTTCCCTGGTGCTGCATGTTATGAATGGTAAGCAGTGACGCCGCATTCCCCACGTGGGGATCGCCGCGGTAGAGGGTATTGAGAAGAACCGGGATGGCTGCCGTGTGCCAGTCGTGTGCATGGACCACGTCGGGCCGGAAGTCGAGCATTTTGCAAAGCTCCAGGGCAGCCTTGGAGAGAAAGATGAAGCGGTTATCGTTGTCCAGGTACCCCACGTTGTCAACCTCGTAGAGCCCTCCGCCACGACCATAAAACTGCTCATGCTCCAGGAAATAGACGGAAACGCCGCTGCCGGGAAGCCGCCCCTCGTAGACACCGCAGTACATCGTACCGATAATTCCCATGGGGACCACGAGCACGCCAGGGAGAAGTTTCAGTCCGTATCGCTCCCGATCAACCTTCAAGTAGCGGGGCATCACCACCCGCACGTCATGGCCGCGCGCAGCCAGCGCCCGGGGAAGCGCACCGACCACATCGGCCAGCCCTCCCTCCTTGGCAAAGGGCACCGCCTCGGAGGCGGCCATCAGAATGTTCAGTCCCATGCAGAACCTCGTTGAAACTACATCACAAGGAAACGTAAATCGTAGCGTTGCGAAAAAAGTACGGACGTCAGGTTCTTATCCTGTATAGCCTCTTCATCCCTGTTAATTGAATTGCAATTCAGCAGATCCGCGGCAGTTGCTCCCCCGCCAGCATCTCTACCCCCCGCATGCCACCCACAGAGGTCTCCAGTTGTACCCGGCCATCGGAAACGGCAGTCACCTCGCCGATTATGGCCGCATCACGGCCGAGGGGGTGCGAACGCATCCTCTCCAGCGCCGCATCGGCCCGCTCCGGCGAAACGATCGCCAGGAGTTTCCCTTCGTTCGCCACATAGAGCGGATCGAGGCCGAGAATGGAACAGACCCCCTTGACGCCTTTCTTGAGCGGTAACGACTCCTCCCTGAGGGTGACGGTCACCCTGGATTGAATGGCAATCTCCTTGAGGGTAGTCGCTACGCCACCGCGGGTCGGATCCCGCAGCACGTGAAGGTATTCCCCTTCATGGAGCAGCTCAGCCACCAGTCCGTTCAGGGCAGCGCAGTCGCTTTCGATATCAGTACCCAGTTCCAACCCCTCCCGGGCTGCCAACACCGCAATGCCGTGGTCGCCGATGGTTCCGTTGATGATGATTTTGTCCCCGACCCGGGCATTGCAGCCGTTGATCTCCACCCCGTTTTCCACCGCGCCGACCCCGGAGGTATTGATGAAGAGCCGGTCCGCTTTCCCTCGGGGAACCACCTTGGTATCTCCGGTGACGATGGCGATTCCCGCCAGGTCGGCAGCCTCCCGCATGGATGCAAGGATCGTGGCCAGTTCCCGGCGGCTCATCCCCTCCTCCAGGATCAGCCCGACGCTCATGAAGAGCGACCGCGCCCCCATCATGGCCAGGTCGTTCACCGTCCCGTTCACCGCCAGGGTGCCGATGTTTCCCCCGGGGAAAAAGATCGGGTCCACCACGTAGGAGTCGGTGGTAAAGGCAAGCCGCTGGCCGCCAACTTCCACCACCGCCGCATCGTTCTGCCCCGCCACCGGAATCCCCGAGAGGGTCGGGATGATCAGGTCGTCAAGAAGCGCGTGAGAAAGCTTCCCGCCGCTGCCGTGGCCTAACAATATGAGGTCTTTATCCATTTTGACTCCTGAAAGTTTATAAACAACAAACATTAAAGAATAACAGGAATGTCGATTTTTCGTCCTGGCAAGGCTGTCGAGGGAACACGCGGAGGCGTACTGGAAGTACGCCGCACAAGAGATCCTGAAGACTTACGCGACTAGGGCGGAAAGCGGCATTCCCCTAACGACCGTATTTATACGCCGCCGCGCACGTCCCCTCACTCGACACCATACATGCCCCCACCGGCGCCTCGGGCGTGCAGGTAGTGGCGAAGAGCGGGCAATCGAAGGGGCTCACCTTCCCCTTGAGTATCTCGCCACAGAGGCACCCCCGGTGTTCCCGCAACTCTTCTACCGCCACGGGAATGGCCCGTTCAGCATCGTAGCGGGCATACGTCTCGGCGATCTTGAGACCGCTGCCGGGGATCACCCCGATACCGCGCCATTCAACGTCGCAGGTGGTGAAGACCTGGGCCAGCACCGCCTGGGCTCGAACATTTCCCTCCGCAGTTACCACCCGCCGGTACTGGTTCTCGACCCGGCTCTCTCCAGCCAGCACTTGCCGGACCAGCATTTCCACACCCTGCATCACATCGGTCGGCTCAAAGCCGGTGACCACACAGGGGACCCCCTGTCCTTCGGCCAGGTTACGGTAGGCATTGGCGCCAATAATGGCACTCACGTGGGCAGGACAAAGATAGCCGTCGATGGAGAGCTCGGGATCGGCGGCCAGGATCTGCATCGGCACCGGGATGGTCTTGTGGGCCGTCAGGACAAAATAGTTGGCAAGCCCCTGTTGCTCAGCCGCCAGGATGCTCCCCGCTATGGCCGGCGCCGTGGTCTCGAAGCCGACCCCGAGAAAGACCACCCGGAGCTGCGGATTTCTGGCCGCCAGGGCAACGGCATCAAGGGGGGAATAGACGATCCGTATATCCGCACCCCGTGCCCGCTCCTCCATGAGGGAGGTACTGGAGCCGGGGACCCGCACCATGTCTCCGAAGGTGGCGATGACCGTACCGGGAAGTCGGGCCAGGGCGATGGCTCGGTCCACATAGCCGTTGGGGGTGACGCAGACCGGGCAGCCGGGGCCGGAGATGAGCCGCACCTCTGCCGGCAGGAGCGAGCGGATGCCGTACTGATAAATGGCCATGGTATGGGTGCCGCAGATCTCCATGAAGGTCATGGGGGTGGTCCGCCCGGCGACCAGGCCTCTGATCCGCTCCGCAAAACCGAGCACCACCTGGCGGTCGCGGAATTCGTCCAGATAGTTCATGCCAGGTCCTCAGGTCTGAACACTTCCCGCATCATCTCCAGCGTCTCCCTGGCCTCGTCTTCATCCAGTTTGGAGATGGCAAATCCGGCATGGACGATGACGAAATCCCCCACCCGCAGCTCATCCGCCATGAGCATGAGGCTCGCTTCCCGCTTCACCCCGTCAATCTCGGCCACCGCATCGGTGCCATCGATGCTGATGATACGCATCGGTACGCCTACACACATATCGCCTCCGGGAAATGGGCGCTTTTCCGCCCCGGCTGCGTAAGTCTTCGGGACTGTTTGTGCGGAGGCGTAGCGCTGCTACGCCTCCGCACACTCCCTCGACAGCCGTGCCAGGACGAAAAATTGTCCGTTTAGAAGTTTGGTGGTTTAATCCTGTATTGAAATTATTGCCAATGTTGCAGCAACGCGATTTTTTTTGCAAGGTCAAGGCGATCAAGGGATGACGCGGAGACGTATCCCGAAGATCAACGCAGAGATTGCGGAAAAGGCGCGTTGCTCCACCCGGCGATCACCGCCTGGCCGAGGGCCAGCCCTCCATCATTGGGGGGAACGAGGCGGTGGGTGCAAACGTCGAATCCCCGCGCGCGGAGCAGCGTCACCATCTCTTCGCTCAGAAGCCGGTTCTGGAACACCCCGCCAGAGAGGGCGACGCGGTTGACACCGGAGTTCTTCCGTACCTCATCGCAAACTGTTGCCGCCGCCAGGGCGACCGTGGCGTGGAACCGGCGCGCCAGGTTGGCAGCCGGCACACCGGCAAGCAGCTCTTCCGTCATCGTCCGGAAGAGAGGGGCAAAGTCAACCACCAGGCGGTCATCCTCTGCGGAGAGGGCAAAGGGGAGCGGCGCCCCCGGCATCCCTCGTTCCGCCAAAGCCTCCAGCTCGATTGCTGCCTGACCCTCATAGCTGATCCGGGAGCGGACCCCGAGAATGGCGGCAGCGGCATCGAAGAGACGACCGCAGCTTGAGGTTGGGGGTGAATTGAGCCCCCGTTCCAGCATACGGAGCAGGATGCCGCGCTCCGTCTCCCCCACTTCCGCCAGACAGGGAAGGGAGAGGTCAAAGAGCTTCGCGCCGTATGTCCGGTGAAGCCAGGAGATGGCCATCCGGAAAGGCTCCCGGACCGCAGCGTCACCACCCGGAAGGGAAACATAGCTGAACTGCCCGACGCGCCGGAATCCGCGGTAGTCGCCGAGAAGGAACTCACCACCCCAGATGGCACCGTCCAGACCATAGCCGGTGCCGTCAAAGATAACCCCGAGGGTCTCGCCATCCAGACCGTTTTCCGCCATGCAAGAGGCGAGATGGGCATGGTGGTGCTGCACAGCCAGGGTGGAAATACCGGGGATGCGGGTGGCGTAGGCAGTGGAAAGGTAGTCGGGATGGAGATCGTGGGCTACCACCTCCGGCTTGACGTCCAGGAGCCTCTGCATGTGGACGACGGTCTCCTCCAGGGAGGCAAGGTTCGCGGCATTCTTCAGGTCGCCGATGTGTTGGCTGAGAAACCCCTGGTCGCCGCGCGTCAGGCAGACGGCGGCCTTCAGTTCCCCCCCCACCGCCAGGACACTCCTCTGGGGAGCGGGAAGGAGGACCCCACGCGGCACGTATCCCCGTGAACGGCGCAGGAAGAGGGGATTCCCCTGGAATACCCGCACAACGGAATCATCAAGCCGGGCATAGATCTCCCGGTCATGGATCAGGAAGGCATCGGCGATGCCGGCGAGCCGCGACCGCGCCTCGTCATCCCTGAAGGCGATCGGCTCGTCGGTGACATTGCCGCTCGTCATGACCAGTGCGGAAAAATTCCCCTGCAGGAGAAGGTGATGGAGGGGGGTTGCAGGGAGCATCACCCCGAAATAGCCGTTAGCCGGCGCCACCGAGGTAGCAATAGTGTTCCCTTCCTTTTTCCGGAGAAGCGCGATGGGACGCTCGGTGCCGCTCAAGAGGCGTGCCTCGGTTTCGTCCAGCAGGGCAAAACCGGTAATCTCCTCCAGATCAGATGCCATGAGGGCAAATGGCTTCTCGTCCCGCTGTTTGCGACGACGCAGCTCCCGGACCGCCTCTTCGTTGCCGGCATCCACCGCCAGGTGATAGCCTCCCACCCCCTTGACCGCAACAATGCGCCCCTCCCGGAGCAGGCGAACCGTTCCGTCGAGGGGATCGCCGGCAACATCGGTTTCTACCGCCGCGGAGAGCCGAAGGCGTGGCCCGCAGACCGGGCAGGCGTTGGGCTGGGCATGGAACCGGCGGCTGGCGGGATCGTCGTACTCGGCCCGGCAGGCGGGGCACATGGCAAAAGGTGCCATGGTGGTGAGCGGTCGGTCGTAGGGGATGCCGGTGATGATGGAGTAGCGAGGGCCGCAGTTGGTGCAGTTGATGAAGGGGTAGCGGTAGCGCCGGTCTGTAGAGTCAAACAGCTCAGCGAGACAGTCAGGGCAAACATCGCAGTCGGGAGATATCATGGCCCGGCTTTCGCCACCTCCGCTGGCAAGAATGGCGAACCCGGTCTCCCCCGCCGGAACCTGCTCCGAGCAACGGAGTTCGGTTATCACCGCCAAAGGCGGTGCTTCGGAAGAGATCGCCTTGCGAAAAGACGCCAGATCCTCCGGCTCCCCTTCCGCTTCGATCTGAACGCCGCGGCCGGTATTGCGCACCCATCCCCGCAGGCGATGTTTGTCGGCAAGCCGGTAGATAAAGGGACGAAACCCAACCCCCTGGACGATTCCTTCTATTTCCAATCGTATCCGTTTAATTGTGTACGCCTTATCCGTGAGGGGCGCTCACCCCTCACGCTTTACTTCTACTCCCCGCCCGCTCCCGCAGCCAGCCATACCAGTCAGCCATCCCCTCCCCGCTCCGACTGGAGAGCTCGAAGATGGTTATGTGGGGATTGACCCGGCGGGCCATCTCCCGGCATCTCGCCACATCGAAATCCACGTGGGGGAGGAGGTCAATTTTGTTGAGAAGCATGATATCGGCGGCATGGAACATTTGTGGATACTTGAGCGGCTTGTCCTCCCCCTCGGTCACGGAGAGGACCACCACCTTGTGGTGCTCACCCAGGTCGAAAGAGGCGGGGCAGACCAGGTTCCCCACGTTCTCGATGAAGAGGATGTCCAGGCTGGCCAGGTCAAAATGTTCGGCAGCATGACCGACCATGTGGGCGTCCAGGTGGCAACCAGCGCCGGTATTGATCTGTTGCACCGGGACACCGGCCGCCGCAATCCGTTGAGCATCGTTATCAGTCTGCTGGTCCCCCTCGATCACGGCGCTGCGGAGGTCACCCTTGAGGTCCCGCAGGGTCCGCTCCAGGATCGTGGTCTTGCCGGAACCAGGGGAGCTGACCAGGTTCAGCACGAACACCTCCCCTGCCGCAAAGAGCTGCCGGTTCCCCTCGGCAAAGCGATGGTTCTTGGCCAGCAGATCGGTCTCCACCGCGATGCGGGTGCCGGTGCCGGGCCGCGGCTCACCCTCGTGATGGTGATGATGGTGGCCATCCCCATGGTCGTGGTCATGATGTTCGTCGGTGTCACATCCACACGTAGTACACATACGTTACTCTACCTCCAGTTCTTTGACCCGTAGTTCCTCGCCGGAGATAGCGGCATGACTGAAACCACCGCAGGAGGGACAAGGATCGAAATAGGTATCGAGATGAAACTCAGCCCCGCAGTCGTGACACTCTCCACGGGCCGGGATCCGCTCAATGACGAGACGCGCCCCTTCCAGCAAGGTTCCCCGACTGCAGGCATCGAAGCAGAACTCAACGGCATCGGGGACAACGCCGGAGAGTTCGCCGATCTCCAGGACCACGACGGTAATCCGCTTCCCCTCCCCATGGTGGAGACAGATATCAATGATGCTCTGGGTCAGGGAAAGTTCGTGCAACAGGCCTCCTTGTGGGCGGAAAAGTCGTCAGTTCTTTATTTTACCGTTCATACTAGCAAATCCCTTCCAAGAAGAAAAGTTGTATACACTTGAGGCCCGGGTCAAGCGAATTACTGCGAGGAGTAACTCCTTGTTTTCGCCCGCACCGCTGGTGTATAATCCGTAAATTGTCATCGCTGGTGCATTGCTCGAATCACCCGCCAACTGCCGTGCCGTCACCCCGCACCGGCACGAAAAAAGGACGCTATGAAGCTCAATACCAAACTGGTGATCATCATGATGTCGCTCCTGGTCATCGCCATCCTGACCCTCTTCATGATGAACCAGTATAGCCAGAACGACCTGGTTCACGAGATCCAGGAAAGCTCTACTGAGGTCTCCAAGGCAATCCAGCTCTCTGTCGAAGACCTGACATCCGAGTCGGAAGACCAGTCCGCGCGCCTGACGGAATACCTGAAGGGAGCACGGGACAAAGGTATCAACGAGATCAACATCATCGACAACGAAGGGGAGATCATTAACTCTTCCGACCCGGCAAAGGTCGGCAAGAAACGGGAAATACGAAAACTGGGAAAAGGCCTCCGGGCTTCCTCCCTTCGGGGCGTTACCGGCTCCGCCTCCACACGCCCCTACGACCTGGTAGTGCCGGTCATCGTCGGCGACGAGCAGCTCGGCTACGTTCAGATCAATCTCCTCCTCGACAACATCAGCAATATCCAGCATGCCAACTTCCTCCGTCGTCTGCTGGCGACATCACTGGTATTCATGCTCGGCATCTTTCTCACCTTTTATCTGGCCCGCCGCTACACACGGCCAATCCATCGCCTGGCGGAGAACGTCAAACGGGTTTCCGCCGGAGATCTGTCGGTCACCTTCCCGGTGGAGACCGGCGACGAAATCGGTGACCTGGCAGAAAGCTTCAACGAGATGGTGACAAAACTTCGCGAGAAGGAAGCCCTGGAAAAGCGGCTCTACGAGGCAGAGCATCTCTCCAAGGTCGGGCAGCTGGCCTCCGGCATCGCCCACGAAATACGCAACCCCCTCAACTACATCAGTCTCGCCATCGACCACCTGAAGAGCGAGATCCTCCCCGAGTGCACGGAGCAGCACCGGGCAGAGTTGGAAGACCTGACCGACAAGATCAAGGAAGAGGTGCGCCGGGCAAACTATATGGTGCTCAACTTCATGAATTACGGCCGCCCGCTCAAACTCCGACTCACCAGCTTCGCCTATCCGGAACTGGTAGCCAAGGTACTGCCGATTCTGAAGGACAAACTCGACGAACAGAGAATCAGGATCGTCACGGATATGCCCGACGATCTCCCCCCCATTCAGGCAGACCAGGAATTGCTGCGTAACTGCCTGTTCAATTTCATCACCAATGCGGGCCAAGCCATGCCCGACGGAGGGGAAATAACCCTGGGGGCAAGCTATGACGGTGAAGGCAATTGTTTTCGCCTCACCTGTACCGATCAGGGAAAGGGAATCGACGCGGATGAACTGGACAAGATATTTCAACCTTACTTTACCACGAAAGAAGCGGGGATCGGCCTGGGACTTGCCATAACAGAGCGGATCATTAAAGAGCATGGCGGTGAAATCACACTTACAAGCAGCTTGGGAAAAGGGACCACCTTCACTATGATCCTGCCGCAGAAAACCAGGTAGAGGTAGAGGTAGAGGTAGAGAAAAGGCTATCTCTCATCCTCGAGAGTCAACAGAAAACAGGCGTGGTAACAGGTGCAGGGAGAAAACATGAATCTTCCGTTTTTTATTTACCTTCACCTCTACCTTTACCTGTCTCCAAAGGAGACACTATGACGGGCAGCATACTGGTAGTGGACGATGAAAAGGGACAGCGGGAGATCCTCCAGACGATCCTCAGTCGGGAAGGGTACCGGATCACGGCCGTTCCTGGTGGAAAGGAGGCCTTGGCCCGGCTTGAGGAAGAGGAATTCGACCTCCTGCTGACCGATTTGAAGATGCAGGGGATGTCCGGCATGGAGCTCATGGAGCAGGCGCTGGCTGCCAACCCACGGCAGTGCGTTGTGATCATGACAGCCCACGGCACGATCGACTCCGCCGTTGAAGCAATGAAGAAGGGGGCCTTCGACTACCTGGAGAAACCGATCGAACGGGAGGACCTCCTCCTTACACTGAAACGGGCATTCGAGCATATCGGACTTATCCGGGAAAACCTGTCGCTCCACCGGAAGCTGGCAGAGACCATGACGGTCCCCACTATTATCGGCGAACATCCGAAAATCAAAGAAGTGTTTCGCGTCATCAACAAGATCGCCCCCACCGGTTCCACGGTACTCGTCTATGGCGAATCGGGGACCGGCAAGGAACTGGTGGCCCGCGCCATCCACGACAACAGCCTCCGCAAGGATAAACCGTTCTTCGCCATCAACTGCGCCGCCATTCCCGACACCCTCATCGAATCTGAGCTGTTCGGCCATGAAAAGGGCTCTTTCACCGGGGCCGGCAGCCGGGAAATCGGTATTTTCGAGGCAGCCGACGGCGGGACCGTCTTTCTCGACGAGATCGGCGAGATGAATGTGGGAATGCAGGCCAAGCTGCTCCGCACCATCCAGGAGAAGGAGATTCGCCGTGTGGGCGGAAATATCAACGTCCCGGTGGATGTAAGGATAATTTCCGCCACCAACAAGGATCTGGAGCGGGAAATCCGGCGAGGCCAGTTCCGGGAAGACCTCTTTTACCGCCTCAACGTCATCCGCATCAGCCTCCCCCCGCTCCGGGAGCGGGGGAGCGATATAGCTGCCCTGGCCGACTTCTTCGTCCGCAAGTACAGTTCCGCTGCGGGAATTCCGCTCAAAGGGATTGCCAGACCGGCGCTTAAACTCCTGCTCAACTACGGCTGGCCCGGCAACGTCCGCCAGTTGGAATCGGTCATCGAGCGAGGGGTGTTGATGGCAGAAAGTGACTACATCGAACCGGAAGACCTCCCTGCCGAGATCCACGAGGAAGGGACGACAGCAGCCCGCCTCCCCTTTGAATTCCCCGTCGAAGGAATATCCATTGAGAGCCTGGAAAGGGAGCTCATCGTCAAGGCGATGGACCGGGCCGGATGGGTCATCAGCAAGGCAGCCCCTCTCCTTGGCATGAGCTACAAAACCCTCCAGTACCGCCTGGAAAAATTCGGCATCGAAAAACCATAGTTTTCCCGTACTTGTGAACAGTACTCCATCTGATATCATGGATAAGCGGTTCACCGGCATCTTTACCCGGGGACGCAGCATGTTGCGTCTCCAGATGTTGCGTTGCACAAACCCTGTTCATTTCGACTTTCGCTCGACGAAGGAGTAGTCCCATGGATTTCAACAAAATGCTTCACCGCTTCACGGTGGTCCCCTCCCTGCCGGAGGAACTGGCTGCGCTGCATCGGATCGCCTACAACATCTGTTGGACCTGGGAGCCTGAAGCGATCGAACTCTTCAAACGCCTCGACCAGGAGCTCTGGAAAGAGACCCGCCACAACCCGGTGGAGATGCTCGGCATCCTTCAGCAGGCCACCCTGGAAAATCTCAAGCATGACGACGGGTTCATGTCCCACCTGGCACGGGTCGAGGAAAAAATAAACGACTACCTCTCCGCCAGGAGCTGGTTCGACAGGTTGTACAAGGGGGAAAAAGGGGTGCAGTTTGCCTATTTCTCCATGGAATTCGGCATCCACGAATCACTCCCCATCTACTCCGGTGGACTCGGCATCCTGGCAGGCGACCATCTGAAATCGGCCAGCGACCTGGGAATACCCCTCTGCGGCGTCGGCCTCCTGTACCGGCAGGGTTATTTCCGCCAGTACCTTAACATCGAGGGGTGGCAGCAGGAGTACTACCCGGAAAACGACTTCTACAATCTCCCCCTCCACCAGGAACGGGACAAGGAGGGGAATCCCGTCAGTTTCGACCTGGATCTGGCGGGGCGGCGGGTACGGGTTCACATCTGGCGGGTCCAGGTCGGACGGGTTCCCCTCTACCTCCTGGATACCAACCTGGACGATAACTCCCCGGAAGACAGGGAAATCACTACCCGACTCTACGGCGGCGACCAGGACATGCGCATTCGCCAGGAAATTCTCCTCGGTATCGGCGGGATACGGGCACTGCGTGCCATCGGTATCGATCCCCAGGTATGCCACATGAATGAGGGACATGCCGCCTTCCTCGCTCTGGAGCGGATCCGGCTCATCATGGAAGAAAAAAAACTCAGATTCAGCGAAGCGCGGGAAGCGGTCAAATCGGGTAACATCTTCACCACCCATACGCCGGTGGAAGCAGGCATCGATCATTTCCCGGCAGACCTGCTGGAAAAATACCTGGGACGCTATTACCGGAGCATGGGACTCTCCCGCGAGGAATTTCTCGGCCTCGGCCGACAGAACCCCAGGAATCCCGGCGAGAACTTTTGCATGGCCGTGCTGGCCCTCAAACTGGCCGACTTTAGCAACGGCGTGAGCGAACTCCACGGCGAGGTCTCCCGCAAGATGTGGAAGAACGTCTGGCCCGAACTCCCGGAAGAGCAGCTTCCCCTCTCCTCCGTCACCAACGGCGTCCATATGAAGACATGGATCGCAACGGAAAAGGCAGGCCTCCTCATCCGCTACCTGGGAACCCGCTGGCTGGAAGACTCCACCGACCACAACCTGTGGCGCAAGGTTAACCGCATCCCCGATTCCGAGCTGTGGCGGACCCACAGCCGCTGTCGCGAAAAGCTTGTTGATTTCGCCCGTCGCCGGCTCAAGGAACAGCTCACCAAGGTGGGCGCGACAGCCAAAGAGATCGTCGTGGCCGACGAAGTCTTCGACCCCGGCATCCTTACCATCGGCTTTGCCCGCCGCTTCGCCACCTACAAGCGGGGCACCCTTCTGCTGCGCGACCTGGACCGGCTGGAGCGGCTGCTCAACGACCCGGCCCGACCGGTACAGATCATCTTTGCCGGCAAGGCCCACCCTGCGGATCACCAGGGAAAGGAACTGATCAGGGAAATCGTCCAACTCTCCCACCAGGAGCGGTTCCGTCACCGTATCGTCTTCATTGAGGACTATGACATGGCCGTGGCCCGTCACATGGTGCAGGGGGTGGATGTCTGGCTCAATACCCCGCGTCGTCCCATGGAAGCCAGCGGCACGAGCGGCATGAAAGTCGCTTTCAACGGCGGGCTCAACATGAGCATCCTCGACGGCTGGTGGTGTGAAGGTTACAAAGGTAACAACGGGTGGGCCATCGGCAGTGGCGAGGTCTACGACGACATCGAGTACCAGAATGAAGTGGAAAGCCGTGCCATGTACGACCTCCTTGAAAAAGAGGTCGTGCCGCTTTTCTACGACCGGGGAGCCGACGGCATACCCCGTGGATGGACCGCCTGCATGAAGGCATCCCTCCAAACACTCTGCCCGGTCTTTTCCACCGACCGCATGGTATGCGAATATACTGACCGCTTTTACCTCGCCGCCAGAAAACAGTCGCAACTCCTTGGAAACAACGGATTTGAGCTCTCCATCAACCTTGCGGCCTGGAAGGAAAAGATTCATCGCAGCTGGCATCAAGTCAGGATTGACGGGGTTGAAGCGGACGGGGAACGGGAAGTGTCCGTCGGCGACCGGATCAATGTCAGTGCAACCATCTGCTGCGGCGAAATTCCCATCGAAGAGGTGTCTGTCGATGCCTACTTCGGTGTCCTCGATTCCCGGGGCGCCATCGTCGGGGGAGAATTGATTTCGCTGGAAACGGCAACCTCCCTGGGGGACGGTATCTATCGGTTGAGCGGCAAGATGGAATGCCGGTTCTGCGGCCGCCACGGCTTCCTGGTCCGGGTCATGCCGAAACACCCCGTACTCGGAGCAACATACGAACCGGGGCTTCTTGTCTGGGGATAACCAGTTTACAAAATCCGGCCACGTCCCTCACGGTTTCAGGGATATAGCAGGTTTTGGTTGAACTGAATGGGGAAAAGGGGTATTATTTCATCTTTTTTACCCTGTGATATCCGAGAGATGGCCCAATGTGCAGTAATGTCACACTACGTATATTCCTTTTTGTTTTGTTTGCGGGACTTTCGGCCTGCACCAGCATGGTCCCCCGCAAGGACCTCCCCTACCCCCTGACAAACCAGGAATCGAGCGATCCGGTAAAGGTCGTCAGCATTCCTCTCCCGGTCATCGCTTCGAGCCCCAACGAGGGGGTCACCTCCGGCGCGCTGACCGCCTTCCTCATTCACGACAAACATGACGAAATCAATACCCTCCTGGCCCCCCAGGTAAACTACAATCCCAACTTCGGCACCACCGCCACCCTTTACGGGGCCTTCTATCCCACTGCGGATCTTTTCTGGGAGTTCAACCTCGCCAAATCGTCCAAGATCAATGACGATGTGGAAGTGCGGTTCCGCGATACCACCTTTTTCAGCCACGAACTGGAACTGAACAGCTTCGTCTTCTACTCGACCGACGGCTCAGCCCGCTTTTTCGGCTTCCAGTCCAACAGCACCAAACTGGGCGAAACCAATTACGCCGACCAGGAGTTTGGCTTCAACGTGAGCGCCGGCTACAAGATCGGCAAATACTACCAACTGGTTTTCGGCGAACGCCTCAAAGGGGTCAACATCATGCGGGGGGCCTTCTCCTCTATCCCCTTCATCCGCGACCGCTACGCGACACAGGACGTTCCCGGCATCGACGGCTTCACTGCCCATGCCCAGAAGCTTGCCTTGGTCTACAGCACCCTCAACTCCCCCATCATGCCAACCTTCGGCGGTTATGCAAAGGTATCGGTGGAAAACAGCTCGAAAATCCTCGGCAGCACCGCAGACTATCGCCACTATGAGGTGGAAGCCAAGGGGTTCATCCCCGTGGACGATGCACGCTACGTTAGCGCTTTCCGTCTCATATACAACCAGACCCTGGGAGCAAGCGTCCCCTTCCTGGAGCGCAGCATCCTGGGGGGAGAGACCACCCTGCGGGGATACGGCCGCAACCGCTTCATCGATAACAGTTATCTCCTCCTCAACCTGGAGGAGAGGATACGCCTATTCCGGTGGGAGGTCTTCGGTGTCACCGCCGACTGGGAAGTGGCCCCGTTCGTCGACCTCGGGTCGGTCATGAAGTCCCTCGCTGAATTCAAATCCAGCAGTTTCGAGTTCAATCCCGGTCTCGGTGTCCGGGCAGTGGTCCGCCCCAACCTCATCGGCAGGGTGGATATCGGTTGGGGGAACGACGGGCCGGCGGTGTTCGTCGGGCTCGGCTATCCGTTCTGATCAGACCGTCAAACCCCACGTGGAATAACCTCTTCGGAGCAGACGAGACAAGGAGAATGCCATGGAAAACAAGACCTGGACCGTTCCTGACCTGTTACAGTTCTCCGGGGGGTACTGGAGCATCTGCACCCTTCACGCCGGGGTGAAGCTGGATGTCTTCACCCACCTGGCGGAGGTTGAGACAACTGCTCCTGAGCTGGCAGCCTGCCTGCATCTCGACCCCCGCGGGCTTGCCATGCTCCTGAACGCCCTCACTGCCATGGGGCTGACCGAGAAAAGGGGCAACATCTACTCATCAACACCCTTTGCCGCGAAACATCTCTCCAAGTCCTCCCCTGACTACCTTGGACACATCATCATGCACCATCATCACCTGATGGAAAGCTGGGGCCATCTCGACGAGGCGGTGCTCAGCGGTAAACCGATCCGGAGACGGGATTCCCATGCCTCGGATGCGGAGGCGAGGGAGAGCTTCGAGATGGGAATGTTCAACCTGGCCATGCAGGTGGCCCCCCGCATTGTTCCTCATATAGATCTCTCCGGTCGCCGACGGCTTCTCGACCTTGGGGGTGGCCCCGGCACCTATGCCATCCATTTCTGCCTCCACAATCCGGAACTCACGGCAGTCGTTGTCGACCTCCCCACTACCCGCCCTTTTGCGGAAAAGACCATCGCCCGCTTCGGCCTTTCCGAAAGGATCGCCTTCGCAGATGGTGACTTCATCGCCCGGGAGATCGAGGGACGCTACGATGTTGCCTGGCTCTCCCACATCCTCCATGGCGAGGGGCCGGAGGGGTGTGCCGTGACCCTCAAAAGGGGGGTGGCAGCCCTGGGACCGGGGGGACTTCTCCTGGTACAGGAGTTCATTCTGGATGACACCAAGGACGGCCCCCCCTTTCCCGCGCTCTTCTCCCTCAACATGCTTCTGGGAACACCCCATGGGCAGGCGTATGCCGAAGGAGAACTTAAAGAAATGCTGGCTGCCGCGGGGCTCATCGATGTGCGGCGCATTCCCCTGGAGCTTCCCAACGGGGCCGGCATTATTGCCGGAACGGTTCGATCATAGTGAAAGCGATGCGGCTTCTTGCCACCATGACTGTTCTGCTGCTCCTTGTCGGCTGCCCTTCCCGCCCCAAGGTGCCACCCATTCCACCGGGCGGAACGGTGCTTGCTTTCGGTGACAGTATCACCTACGGCACCGGTGCCGGCAGGAATGAGAGCTACCCGACAATCCTGGCCCGGGAGATCGGTTTCCGGGTGGTGAACGCCGGCGTACCGGGGGAGGTAACCTCTGAGGGGCTGGCACGACTTCCTGCGCAGCTTGACCAGGAGCGGCCGGCTCTCATGATTCTCTGCCTTGGCGGGAACGACATTATCCGCCACCTTGACAGCCGGCAGACGGCCGACAATCTCCGCGCCATGGTCCGGATTGCACGGGAGAGGGGTATTTCCGTGGTCCTGGTCGGGGTGCCCTCTTTCAATCTCACCATGGACCCACCCCCCTACTATGGTGAAATAGCACAGGAGTTTGGAGTCCCCTACGACGGGAAATCCCTTCCCCGCATCATCGGAAACCGTTCCCTGAAATCCGACTACATCCATCCCAATGCCGCCGGTTACCGGCAGCTTGCCATGGCGCTTACGCGCCTGCTCCACAAGAGTGGCGCCTTCTGATGGACGAATCGGCAATGACCGACCTCATCTACGAGAAACAGTTTCGTGTCCGGACCTACGAAGTGGACCTGGCGAGAAAACTACGCCCTACGGCGCTTCTCAACTACCTGCAGGACGCGGCGGAAGATCATGCCCGTCAACTAGGCGTATCTGTCGGCGATCTCATGAAGCACAACCTTACCTGGGTCATCTCCCGCTATCATCTGCGGTTCTTGGCGGACTCAGGGACAGGTTCAGTGGTCCGTATCCGGACTTGGCCCTCAAGCCGGGAAGGGCTCTTCTCCTGCCGCGAGTTCGAAGTGCTGGCCGACGACGGCACGACCCTGGCGCTCGCCACCAGTTCCTGGGCGGTGGTTGACCTGGCGACTCGACGGCCGGTTCGTCTCGCCAACCATCTTCCCGAATACCCACTCCTCTCTCGTCGGGTAATTGACGATGACTTCTCCCCCCTTCCCCCGCTGGGTGAGGGGGTAAGCGAGATGCCGTTCCGGGTGCGCCGCTCCGATCTCGACCTGAACCGCCACGTTAATAACGTCGTCTATGTCGAGTGGGCGCTGGAGACGATTCCCCCCGAAGTAACCGACGGATTCCGGCTGGCTGAGCTGGAGATCGCCTTCCGGGCTGAAGCCCTCTACGGTGACCAGGTCGTGGCACGCTGCTCAAAAGAGGGTGACGAGCCCTCACCCTGCTTTGTCCACCAACTGGTGAGCGAGATGGACGGCCGGGAGGTGACCCGGCTTGTGAGTCGCTGGCATCCTGCGCCTGACCAGGGAGAGTAACCGTGCTCTTCATCACCGCTTCGCGGCGCAGACGCCTCCGCAACCAACCGTTCCCGCCCTCATGGGAACGGATACTTGAGCAGGAAGTCCCCCTCTACGACTCCCTGTCAATAACCGACAGAGAGGAGCTCAAGGCGCATATCCAGGTTTTCCTGGCGGAGAAGCAGTTCGAAGGCGCGGGTGGAATTGTGATCACCGACGGCATCCGGGTCAAGATCGCTGCCCAGGCCTGCCTGCTCCTGCTCCACCGGGAAACCGATTATTATCCCGGTCTGTCATCCATTGTCGTCTACCCGGATGAATACCTGGCACCCTTCGAGGAACTGGACGAGGCGGGGGTTGTAACATCGGGAACCGACCGGCGCAGCGGCGAATCCTGGGAACAGGGGACCCTGGTGCTTTCATGGGCGGATATGCAGATGGCGGGGGTAGACGGAGAGGGTGCATACAACGTCGTGCTCCATGAGTTCGCCCACCAGCTGGACGCCGAGGATGGCATTACGGACGGGACACCATTCTTCCCACGACGCGCCGCACGGAAACACTGGCAGCGGACGCTGGAAGTCGAATACGAACGGTTCAAGGAGGAGGTCGCTCAGGGGAAAATCCCGGTGCTCGACCCCTACGGCGCCGAGAGCCCGGCAGAGTTCTTCGCCGTGGCGACGGAAGCTTTCTTCGAAAACCCTGGAGAGCTTAAAGAGCACTATCTTGCTCTTTACGAGGAGCTGAGCCGTTATTACCGTCAGGACCCTGCGGCTTGGCCGGCAACTATTTCAAACGGAGGAACATCATGACACAGACCCAGGAACTGGTGGCATGGACCCACCAGCAGAAGTGCGAAAAGGCGGTGGAATCACTCGGCAAGAACGGCTTTACCGCCCTTTACTGTCCCACTGCCGATTCGGCACGGGAGTACATACTCAAGGAAGCGGCTTCCGCACAAGCCATCGGTTTTGGCGGTTCCCTGTCGGTAGTCGATCTACAGGTTATCGAAGCGCTTCGCTCACAGGGAAAGGAGCTTCTCATCCATAACGTGCCGGGACTCTCCTCGGAAGAAAGGCTCGCCATCTTGCGCCGCCAGTTGACCTGCGACCTGTTCCTCACCGGCAGCAACGCGGTGACCCTTTCCGGATCTCTTGTCAACATTGATGGTGTCGGGAATCGGGCCGCCTCCATGTTCTTCGGCCCCCGACAGGTGATCGTGGTTGTCGGCCGGAACAAGCTGGTGGACGGTGACATTAATGACGCCATCAAACGGGTGAAAAACTGGGCTTCCCCACCCAACGCAAAGCGGCTCAACTACAACACCCCCTGCGCCAAGACCGGTTTCTGCTCCGACTGCAATTCGCCCGACCG
Organism: Geobacter sp.; assembly: GCA_003574885.1. Classification (GTDB taxonomy): domain Bacteria; phylum Desulfobacterota; class Desulfuromonadia; order Geobacterales; family Geobacteraceae; genus Geomobilimonas. The sequence continues at coordinate 501,954 of PJFC01000001.1, read as the reverse complement.
AATCTGCCGCGTCACCACCATCATTGACCGGAAACCGCGTCTGACTGACATGCGGGTACTGGTGGTGAACGAAGAGCTGGGGCTCTGAGGTACAGCGTGCTTCGCGCTTTTCTCGACATACTCTTCCCCCCTCTCTGCCACATTTGTCGTACCTTTATCCCGGGGGCCGGCCCGCTTCACATCTGCGCCGGCTGCCGGGAGGCCATTACCCCCATCTCATCACCTCTCTGCGACCTCTGCGGAATGCCGTTTGTCACCATTGGCGGCTCCGACCACCGTTGCGGCGCCTGCTCCCTTTCTCCCCCCCGCTTCGATTCCGCCCGGGCCGCAACCCGATTCGACGGTCCGATACGGGAGATGATCCATCGCTTCAAGTATGACCGGCGGGTCCAGCTTGCACGCCCGCTCGGTCTGATTACCTCCGAAACGCTCGCACCCTGGATCGCCCTGACTTCAGCCGACCTGGTAGTCCCGGTGCCGCTCCATGTCAGGCGCCTGCGTCAACGTGGCTTCAACCAGGCGATACTGATCGGTCAGGTACTGGCGCGTCAATGGCAGCTGCCTTTGGACCGGACCTGCCTGCGCCGCATCCGCTGGACCGAGCCCCAGGTAAATCTCGCAGCTACTGAACGCGCGGTCAACGTGCGGGGGGCGTTCGCCGTAAGTGCCCCATCCCGGGTGGAGGGGCGACGGGTTCTTCTCGTTGATGACGTCTTTACCACGGGAAGCACGGTTGCAGAATGTGCACGGACTCTCAAAGGGGCGGGCGCAGCGGAGGTCAGGGTGGTTACGGTGGCTCGGGCTGTGGCATGAGCGATGGGTAAACCCTTGACAAGTTTTTGTTACGGGAATACATTAAGCCAGTTTTAACAATCCTCGCACGGAGGCAGATACATGAAGAGAATCCTTACTGGTGCGGTAATGGTCGCATGTGTCGCAACAATGGCAATGGCTGCCGATACCGTAGTCATGCCGGCAAAAAACGGAAACGTCACTTTCAATCATGCTGCACACAATGCCCGCCTCGAATGCAAAGTCTGCCACGGCGGAGGAAGGCCCGGCAAGATCGACATCAACAAGGCCACGGCCCACAGGCTCTGCAAGGGATGCCACGAGACGAAGCACGGACCGACTAAGTGCTTAGATTGTCATAAGAAGTAGACCTGCCAAACCGACGGAACTTGACATGTTTTAATTATGCGCTTATATTAAACAGGTTTTAACACTATTTCGTTCAGGAGGCAGGCTTATGAAAAGAATTCTTGCTGGAGTACTGATGGTCGCTTTTGCCGCAACTACGGCGGCGGCTGCCGATTCGGTGACTATGACTGCGAAGAACGGCAATGTCACCTTCAACCACAAGGCACACAGCGCGGCAAACGAGTGCAAAGTATGTCACGGCGAGGCGGCTCCCGGCAAACTTACCCTCGGCAAAGATGCAGCGCACAAGCTCTGCAAGGGATGCCATGAGGTAAAGAAGCAGGGACCGACAAAGTGCGGGGAATGCCACAAGAAATAAGATCTGCGTGATTGAAAGCCTGATAAGGGGTGGTCGAAAGACTGCCCCTTTTTTTGTGCATGAAATGAAATGTATACCGGGAAAGGGTGTCACAGGCTCACCCGGCACCCAACGAAGTTTCGCCTCCCTTTTGAGAGGTCGGCGGGAAGCTGCATTCTTTACTTGTAAAACGCTATTTGATTTGTTATGGTAAATCCTGCATTCAGTTGAATAACATCCTGTTAATCCTGGAGAAACCATGACAAAAAGCTTTGATTTTAAACGGTTGCGGCGGCTGACCATTATTTACCTGGTTGTGCAGGTGTTCCTTATCATTCTCCTCGTCTACATGGCAATATACTTCCAGGCGGCCCTGCAGGCAGAAGGGCGTCCCCAGCGTTTCCTCCACAGTGTGGTCGTGACACTGGTGATCCAGCTTGCCCTGTTCTACCCTCTCAACAAGTTTGCCGGACGGGAGGCGGAGCGGGAAGTGGACTCCTGCGCCAGCGAGCTTTCCGTGGAGGAACAGAAAAAGCTCCGGAGCAAACGGATTATCGGCGACAGCATCAAGACCGCCATCTTCATCTTTTTCATCACCTTCACTTTCAAGGCGCCCCAGGACAGTTTCGTGCTGAGCGTCATCTTCTTCTCGTTTATCCTGACGATCCTTTCCTATGTCCAGTGCTACAACTTCACCGCTAAGCGCCTGATGCGGGAGAAGGGGTGAAGAACCGGGCCATCCTGGCCAGCACCTCCTCCCGTTTTTCCCTGACCGGCTCCACCCCGGCGAGAGCCTGAAGAAAGTAGCGCCCGTAATTCTTGGACAACACGCGGCTGTCCAGGATCAGCACCGCCCCCCGATCTTCCCGGCTCCGGATGAGCCGCCCGAACCCCTGTTTGAACTTGATCACCGCCTGGGGGACCGTGTACTCGATGAACGGGTCCCCCCCCGTCCGGGTGATGTGCTCGGCCCGCGCCTCAAGGATCGGTTCGGTCGGGACGCGGAAAGGGAGACGGGTAATCACCACCATCTCCAGCGCCCTCCCCTGCACGTCAACCCCCTCCCAGAAGGAATCGGTACCGAACAGCACGGCATTCTGCTCCTTTTTGAATCGGGAAAGAAGAAGGTGCCGGTTGAGCTCTCCCTGACGGAGCGGCGTCAGCCCCCGGGCCGCAAGAGGCTTGGACAGCCGCCCATGGATCCGGCTCAGAAGGTCGTAGGAGGTGAAGAGAACGAAAGCACGCCCCTGAGAGATGGTCAACCCTTCCAGCAAAACTTCTCCCAATGCCGCTTCGAAGGCGGGAGAGGTCGGCTCCGGCAGATCCGCGGGGATGCCGACGAAAGCCTGGTGTCCGTAATCAAAGGGAGAGGCGAGAAGCAACTCCGTGACCCGCTCCCGAGGGAGGAGATTGATACCGGTGCGCCGCTCCAGATAGTCAAACTTTTCCCCAACCGCCAGGGTGGCGGAGGTAACGACCACTGTCCGGAACTTGTCGAGTACTACCTTCTTGAGTGATTCGGCAACCTCCAGGGGTGACGAGCAGAGCCGCACCATCATCCCCCGCTGTCCCCGGCTCACCTCGAACCATCGACAGAAACCCTCCTCACGCCCCGCGAAGAAGAGAAGCTGCTCCACCACCCCTTCCAGCCGCCCTGTGACTCCCTTCAGATCGATCAGGCTCCCCGCAAGCTTTTCCGCCGCCTTGTCCGGGAGCTTCCCGCATGCCTTGAGGAATCCGCGCAGAGCCGCCGTATAATCGGCAAGCTCCCGGGCCAGTTCCCGGACCCGGTCTTCCGTCTCCTGCCAGTAGGGGGTGGCGTAGAGTGCGGGGGTAACGCGGAGTTTTTGCTCTCCAACCTTGTCGCCGGTCCGTTTCAGGTGCGAGAGGAGAGCAAGCCCTATGGCGTCAAGGGTTCCGGACGCCCGCTCCACCAGGGTGGCACGGTGGGGGATGAGGCGACTTTCCAGGATAGCGGCGATCTCCATGTAGAGATCGTCAAGCGCCTCCGGTACTTCCCGGGAGAGTTGCAGGGAAAGCTGGGAAAGGAGCCCGCGCTGGGGCTTGCGTGGGTGCTGAAGTTTGCCGAACAGCTTCACGAGCCCCTGACGGGTCACCTGGTTCGAGAGATAACTTGTTGCCACATCCTCCAGGTGATGTCCCTCGTCGACGATGAGCCGTTCGAACGGGGGGAGGATGGCAGTAGAGGCATAACCGGTCTCCTGGCGGACCGCCACGTCGGCCATGAGGAGAGAATGGTTGACCACAAGAAGATCGGCGCTGGCGGCAGCACGGCGGGCGGTGTAGAAAAAGCAGCGGGTGTAATTGGGGCACTTGACCCTTCCGCACTGGTCCGCTTCGCAGCAGAGTTCCTCCCAGGTTTCGTCCCGGGGAATGAAGTTAAGGTCGCTCCGGCAACCGTCCCGGGTTATTTCGCTCCAGGCCAGGAGTGCATCCAGCTCTTCCGCCGCCTCATCCTTGAAGAGGGCCGGCTCGCTCTTGATCGTCGCAAGTTTTCGAAGACAGAGGTAGTTGCTCCGTCCCTTGACAAGGACGGCTTTGAACTCCAGGCCGCCGTGGCTCTGCAGGAAGGGAATGTCTTTCCGGGTGAGCTGTTCCTGGAGATTGATGGTGTTGGTGGAGATGACCACCCTCTCCTTGTTGCGGGTTGCCCAGAGGGCGGCGGGGAGAAGGTAGGCGAGAGATTTGCCGGTGCCGGTCCCCGCCTCGATGACCGCCACCCTATCCCCGTTGAAGGCTTCGGCAACGGCAAAAGCCATGCGGGTCTGTTCCTCCCGGAATTCATAACCGGCGAGACCGGCAAGGGGGCCGTCAGGGGCATAAAACCGCTCCACCTCAGGGAACGCAAGATGCTCCACCGCCTTGCGGGCAAAGGGGGCCACCGCCTGGTAGCAGCGTTCGGCCCGGTTGTCGATGATGTAGAACCCGACACCCTGATTCCCTAGTATGGAGGCGATCTCCAGATCGGCTTGGGAAGGAGTGAGTCGACCGGTAGGGTGGTTGTGGATAACTACGTCGCCAAAAGAGGTGGCGATCATAATGGCGGCCACGGCATCCCGGTTCCCCCGGGCGAGAGGCTCCACCTCGACCACCAGCCGGGCCTCATCAGTCCGTCCAAGGAAGAAGACCTCGTTACCATCGGCATCGTCGATCGATTCCCGCAGCTGGAGAATGGCATTTTCAGAAAAATAGCGCTTCATGAGGCCATGAAGATACTATCTTTGCCCCCCCGTCGCAACAGAAAAGGGGCGGTCTTTCGACCACCCCTTTCCCGACTATTCTTCGTGCCGAAGGCACGATACGGCACAGTAAAAAGCTTCAGCTGCAAGGCGCTTGTACCCTGAGGAATGAGGCGTACACTAGGTACGCCGCAGTGAAGAAGGGTGCGGGCAACGCCGCAGATGGACTTTTGACGAAGCCGTACCTATTTTTTGTGGCATTCTCCGCATTTGGTCGGCCCCTGCTTTTTCGTCTCATGGCACCCCTTGCAGGTCTTGTGGGCGAAGTCCTTACCGAAACCCTCGATCTTTCCCGGCCCCTTCTCGTGGCATATCTTGCAGTCCTTGAGGGTTTCCTGGTGCTGCTTGTGGTTGAAGGTAATGTTTCCGTTCTTGGCCGGCAGGGTAATGGTGTCGGCGGCAAGGGCCAGTCCAGCCGTGAACAGGGTGAGTGCTGCTGCTGCGATAATTCTTTTCATGATTTGTTTCCTTTCCGTTAAAAGAGTTGGATTGGGCATCCATTGGGATAAAACATACCACGCATTTTCCGTTTCGGCCATCGACATCGGGTTATTTGCGACCCGATGTCGGGTTCCGGCCGGAGATGCTTCCATGAAAAAAAAGGAGGAATCCGCAATATTTCTGCTAAAATGGGAAGCATGAATGAAATCACCGGCAAACCTGAAAAGAGCACATCTCCTGTGGTTGCAGTAAACGGCAGCAGCGTCAGAAATATCAGGGAAACAAAAAAACTCACCCAGCTCTACGTAGCAAACGTGGTCGGCGTGACCACCGATACCATTTCACGTTGGGAAAACAACCGATATCCAACCATTAAACGGGACAACGCGGAAAAACTGGCCGCTGCCCTTGAGGTTCCCCTCAACGAGATTCTGCGCCGCGATGAAGAGCCGCCTTCCCCGGAAGAAGAACCCCAATCCCCGACACCCCACCGGCGTCGCTGGCCGATGCTACTGACGCTGGTCATTGTGATCCTGGCAGCAATCTTCCTGCTGATATACCCTAAAGCCGCCCCCCCGGTTGCAGTCAGATGGCTTCCCCATTTCGGGGCACCGGGAGAGATCATACCGATTCAGATCAAGGTGCAGCGCCGGGAGACGGATGCAGGCGGAATTATCGTCAGATCCGGGCTTCCCACCGGTTGGCAACTGGTGAACTCCGTTCCACGCCCATCGACGGGCCAACTATCGAGCGGTGAGCTGAAATGGCTTCTACCCGGCGGTAGCACCGCCGCCACCATCTCCTTCACGGTCCGCATTCCCCACGACGCTCCCCTTGATTCGACGGCATCATTTACCGGCAAAGTGGTATTGCAGAGTGGCGACTCGACGCGCACGGAGGCCATCGGTGGGCCGAACAAGGTGACAATCAACGGCCGGCACTGGGCGGACACCAACGGGGACGGCAAAATCGATGACAATGAGATCATGCCCGCCTATTACCTGACGGAGGAAATGAAAGGGCTCGGCCTCGACTGGCAGACCATCGAGGCTATCTGGAGCGGCAAAGGGTATACGTGGGACAAGACGCGGCGTGACTTCGTGATAACCAGGTGAATAATGACGCTACATGAGAGACATATCGAGGCGGGGAGCAATCCCCGCCTTTTCTTTTGGAATATCGGGAAATGTTCCCGCCGGCAAGGAGGGAGGAGCCTCGTCCATTCGGTCAATCCCTCCGCTGCGGACCTGAATCGGTTCTTTTCTAATAGGCTGTGGCGCCGCCTTCAGCTCACAAGCTGATAAAATACTTCCGGTGAGTGTCCGCTGCCGCTCGGTCTTTTCCCTTCACTCCCGAGACTCCTCCCTCCTTTTGAAATGGGTTTTTGCCTGATCAAGAAAGGGCCGCTTCGATGAGCGCCAAGAGCGGAGCAGGATAGATGCCAAGTACGAGGATGACAAGGGAGGCAGCAGCAAGGGGAACTATCTCTGCCGGGGTCGGCCGGTTGGCCGTGATCTCTGCCGTGGCGGGACGGAGGTAGAGGTTGACCACCACCCGCAGGTAGAAATAGACCGACACGGCAGCAGTTATGATGCCGAGAAGGGCCAGGAGCGGTTCCCCCCCTCGGATGGCCGCAGCAAAGATGAAGAATTTCCCCATGAAGCCGGCGGTGGGGGGGATTCCCGCCAGGGCGAAGAGGGCGAGGGCCAGGACGCCGGCGGTAAAGGGTCGTGCGTAGCCGAGACCGCGGTATTCTTCGATGCTTTCCAGGTCGTCCTTGCTGCTCAGTGAGGCAATGGCACCGAATGCAGCCAGATTCATGGCGGTGTAGAGCATCACGTAGAAAGCCGCCGCCACGTACCCCTCCCGGCTGCCGGTAAGGAGCGCAAGGGCAACGTACCCCATCTGGGCGATGGAGGAGTAGGCCAGGAGACGCTTGAGACTCTGCTGGCGTAGTGCCGCAAGGTTACCCACCACCATTGAGAGGAGAGCAAGCCCCCAAAGGGGGGTATGTAGCGCCGGAATGAGGCCGGCCGGTCGGAGAAGGTCAATGAGAAAGAGGATAGCTGCCCCCTTGGAACCGGTGGAGAGGAAGGCGACCACCGGCGGGGGTCCCCCCTGGTAGACGTCGGGGGTCCAGAGGTGGGCCGGCACCAGGGATACCTTGAAGGCAGCCCCCACCAGAATGAGCGCCCACCCGGCAAACGCCAGCGGGCGGCTGCCAACGCTCCGTGCCGCTCCCTCCATGGCCGGCCCGATCTCCAGCGTACCGGTGGCGGCGTAGACGAGGGCGATGCCGAAGGCGATACAGGCGGCGGAGATGGCGCCGAGAAGCAGGTACTTGAGCCCTGCCTCGGCGCCCCTGTTGCTGGCGGTATCCATGGCGACCAGGATATAGAAGGCGAAGGTGAGCGCCTCCAGGCCAAGGAAGAGGGTAAGGAGCGCAGTGGCGGCACTGAGCACCGTCATGCCGAAGATGGCAAAGAGGATGGTGGCCGGGTATTCCTCTCCCCGGATGCCGCGCCGTTCATTGAAGTCGTGGGAAAGGAGGAGCGTGGCCGACCCGGCAAGGGCGAAGAGCACCGTGAAGATTCGTGCCAGCGGTGTCAGCGCAACCCCCAGCTGGGGAGCGGCCGGAACGGGGGGAAACTGAAATGTCCAGAGCGCAGCTCCGACACAGGTCGTCACCCCCACCATGGTCAGATAGCGCCCCGGGGCTATTGCCCCCAGCAGGAGCACCAGCAAGCTGCCGCAGGCGATGATGAGAATCGGCATCACGGTCCAGAGGTCGGTAACCGTCATGGCATCCCCCCCGTCAGCAGCGCTACCGGCACCTTGAGCAGGTCGAGCAGCGGCGCCGGGTGGACACCCAGGCAGATGGCTGTCAACGCCAGTACCGACAAGACCATCCCTTCCCGAAGCGAGAGATCGGGGAGTATCAAGGGGCGGCGCTCTTCAACGAACAGCACCTGCTGCACCAGACGAACTGTGTAGATGAGGGGCAGGACGATGCCCACGAAGGCGATCACCACGGCCAGCGGGGTGACACGGAAGGCGCCGGCCAGGATGAGGAATTCCCCCACGAAGTTGTTGAGCCCTGGCAGTCCCGCCGACGCCATGGAGAAGAGGAGAAAGAAGAAGGCAAGCATCGGTGCCTTCCCCCACACCCCGCCGTAGGCAGCAATCTCCCGCGTGTCGGTCCGCTCGTCCAGCATCCCCACCAAGGCGAAGAGGGCGCCGGTGGTTATGCCGTGGTTCACCATCTGGAGCACGGCGCCGGAAAGCGCCACGGGGGACCAGACGGCAATGCCAAGGGCTACGAATCCCATGTGGCCGACGCTGGAGTAGGCGACAAGCCGCTTCATGTCCTCCTGGGCGTAGGCGACCCAGGAACCGTAGACGATGCCGCCGACAGCCAGCGTAATAAGGAGCGGGGTTACCGTCGCCGCCGCCGTGGGGAACAGGGGGTAGCCGAAGCGGATCAGACCGTAAGCGCCGGTCTTCAGGAGCAGCCCCGCCAGGATCACGCTGCCGGCAGTGGGGGCGTCGGTATGGGCATCGGGAAGCCAGGTGTGGAGCGGGAAGACCGGCACCTTGATGGCAAAGGCAAGGAGAAAGGCGGTAAAGAGCCAGAGGGCGGTGCCGGGATCCAGGGTGGTGCCGATCAGCTCATGGAGGGCAAAGGTGTAATTACCCCGCTGGGCTCCGTGGATGAGGTAGATGCCGATAATGGCCAGGAGCATGAGAAGTGAGCCGGCCATGGTGTAGATGAAGAACTTGACCGCCGAGTAGATGCGCCGGCCGTGCCCCCAGATGCCGATGAGGAAGAACATGGGGATCAGCATCACTTCCCAGAAGAGGTAGAAGAGAAACAGGTCCAGCGACAGGAAGACCCCCATGATCCCGCTCTCCATGACGAGGAGCATGAGGTAGTGGAGCGGCACCCGCTCCCTTATCCCCCGCCAGGAAACGAGCATGGCCAGGAGTGTGATGAAGGCGGTGAGTACGACCAGAAGCAGGCTGATCCCGTCCATCCCCAGGGTGTAGCGGATGCCGAACCGTTCGATCCAGGGAAAGTCCTCCAGCAGGAAAAAGCCGGGGAGCCGGGTCGTCCCCGTCGGCGACGACACGAGGAGCCACGCCGCCAGCACCAGTTCCACGCCGGCGAACCCGACGGCGATCCCCTTCGCCCACCGGTCACGACGCCAGAATGCCATCAGGGCCAGAGCACCGGCCAGGGGAAGAAAGATGAGTATAGTGAGGAGGGCGTACGAGGCCATCACCACACTCCCCATGCCAGCCACCCCAGGATCAGCGCCAGCCCGGCGGCGAAGCTCGTGATGTAGAGCGACACCCTGCCGGTGGTCCAGCTGCCGAGCCCCTGGCCAGTCCAACCGAGGCCATCGGCCAGCCGGTCGAGAGAATCGTCGATGACCCCCTCGTCGATCCGCATCCAGAGGAAGCGGGAAAGCGCCTCGTAGGGACGGATGAAGAGGATTCGGTAGAGGGCATCCAGATACCAGCCATTGAGGAGGAATGCCGTAACTCCCTCCGGCTCAACCTCGGCCGCCGTCAGCCGTTCGGCACGGTGGACGCTGTACCGGTAATAGGCCACGGCGAGGCCCGCCAGCGCAACGAGTGCCGCTATTCCCTGGAAAACCATTTCCTCACCGTGGGAAACCTTTGCTCCGGCCGCCATCAGGAACTCCCCGAGCCATCCCTTCGCCAGATACTCCGGCAGATTGATGAAACCGCCGAACAGCCCGAGTAGAGAGAGAGGGATGAGGGTCAGCTCCATGACTGCTGGCAGACGATGTGGCTTTGCCCCTTCTCCCCCGAAGACCAGGTAGACCATCCGGAAGGTGTAGATGGAGGTGAGGAGTGCGGTGATGAGCCCCACGAGATAGAGTCCGCCGTAGAAACCGCCACCTCTCTCCCATGCTGCCAGGAGGATGGCGTCCTTGCTGAAGAATCCGCCGGTGAGGGGGATGCCGGCAAGACAGAGGGCGCCGGCCAGGAACGGCCAGTAGGTGCGCGGCAGGCTCGTGCGCAACCCACCCATCCGGAAGATATCTTGTTCGTGGTGGAGGGCGGTAATCACACAGCCGGCACCGAGGAAGAGGAGCGCCTTGAAGAAGGCGTGGACCAACAGGTGGAAGGTGGCGGCGGTAATGGCGCCGCAGCCTACCCCGAGCATCATGTAGCCGATCTGGCTGATGGTGGAATAGGCAAGCACCCGTTTCAGGTCCCGCTGGGCAAGGGCACAGGTGGCGGCATAGAAGGCAGTGAGACCGCCCGTCAGGGCAATGGCCCCCTGGACCGTGGCCGATGCCCCGATGAGGGGGAACATCCGGGCGAGGAGATAGACCCCGGCGGTGACCATGGTGGCGGCGTGGATCTGGGCCGAGACCGGCGTGGGACCGGCCATGGCGTCGGGAAGCCAGACGGTGAGGGGAAGTTGGGCCGATTTTCCCATGGCGCCGATCAGGAGGAGCAGGCCGAGGCCGGTGATCACCCCGACCGGCATGAGGAACCCCATGCCGTTCAGCTCAGTGATGGAGACCGTGTGGAAGAGCTGGAACATCCAGACGATGGCGATGCCGAAGGCGGTGTCGCCGATCCGCGTCACGATGAACGCCTTGCGGCCGGCGGTGGCGTTCTTCTCCTCCCGGTACCAGAAGCCGATGAGGGCGTAGGAGCAGAAGCCTACCCCCTCCCATCCCAGATAGAGGAGCGGCAGGTTTTCTGCCAGGACCAGCACGAGCATGGCGAAGACGAACAGGTTGAGGAGGGCGAAGAAGCGGGCGTAGCCGGGGTCGCCGGCCATGTAGCCTATGGCGTAGACGTGGATCAGGCCGCATACGAAGGTGATCATCAGGACCATCACCAGCGACAGGGGATCCAGGTAGAGAGTGATCGGCGCCTGGAAATCAAATGCCGACAGCCAGGAGGCAAGCTCTACCTTCATCGGCCCCCGGTAAGCGGCAAATGCCAGGAGCGTGCAGCCGAGCGCGCCCCACACCACGCCGCAGGCGAGGGCTTCCACCAGCCGGCGCGGCAGTTTTCGGCCAAAGACCGCGTTCACCACACCCCCCAGAAGGGGGAGAATGAGTATGAGGGCGAGGTAGAGTTTCATTCAGAACCGTAAAACCTTGAATGGGACACGGTACAGGCGGAAAAATCGGATCAAACACAATCAAAATCATATGGTTATTGTTTGATCCGCCTTTTCAGATGTGATCCGTGTCACATTGCCTTTCGCTTTTCCTTTGTGTCTCTGAGGCTCTGTGGCAGGTTTATCCTTTGAGATCGCTGAACTCGTCGGCGTTCACCGTCTTCTTCCGCCGGTGCAGGTAGACCACGAGGGCCAGGGCAAGGGAGACCTCGGCGGAGGTCATGGCCATGATCATCAGGGCAAACACCTGGCCGTCGGCCATTCCCCACCGCGCTGCCCCCCCCACGAAGGCGAGCATGGCGGCATTGAGCATGATCTCGATGCCGATGAGGAGCATGATGACGTTCGACTGCCAGACCATGACGCACAAGAGCCCCAGGGCGAAGAGGATAGCGGCGAGTATGAGCACGTGGGCCAAGGGGACGATCATCCCGACTCCTCCCGGCATCCAGGACTTCCCTCACTCGGCCTCCGGCAACCCTCTCCCTCGGGGAGAGAGGCTGGGGATGGGGGTAGGGCTCTCCGCCTTCCAAGGTATAATGCTCCGACTAACGCGAACAGCAGTTGCATGGAAATGATCTCCACGGCGATGCCGTATTTCCGGAACAGGGTCCTGCCGAACTCCCGCACGCCGATGACGGGAACGCCCCCCGTCACAGCCGCCGGGCGGTTCGCAGCCAGAGCGATGACCGCACCGGCAATGATCATTCCCAGGACGAGCGCCGGCCACCAGTCGCGCGCTCCAGGGCGGGCAGCCTTATCCGGATGCCCCAGGTCGAGCATCATGATGACGAAGAGGAACAGCACCATGATTGCGCCGGCATAGATTATCACCTCGAACACCGCCACCAGCGGCGCGCCGAGGAGATAGAAGACCACCGCCAGGGCAAAGAAAGAGGTGACCAGGTAGACGATGGCATGCACCGCATGCTTCTCCGTGATGGCGAAGATGGTGGCGATGACCGCGACGGCGGCCAGTATGTAGAAGAGAAACTGTTCCATAGTCTGTAACTGGTGAAAGGTAAAAGGTAAAAAGAACCGTATGTTCATTTCCTCTTTCGCTATTCACTGATTTTCAAGGCATCAATCCCCGCGCATCCACCGGCATCTCCTCGTCCGGATTCCCTCCCCGCGGGGTTACCACGCCGATGCCGGCATGCCTGTAGAAATTATACTCGGAATCCTTGCCGCAGCCATCGATAAGGAGATCCTCCTTCTCGTAGACCAGCTCCATGATGTCCCGTTCGCAGATCTCGTAGTCAGGAGTCATCTGGATCGCCATGGTGGGACAGGCTTCGGCGCAGAGGCCGCAGAAGATGCAGCGGGAGAAATTGATCCGAAACCAGGCCGCATAACGGCGGCCGTCGTCGCGCTCCGCAGCCTGCATGGAGATGCAGTCAACGGGACAGGCGGCGGAGCAGAGGTAGCAGGCGACGCAGCGCTCACCCCCGTCGGGATCGCGGGTAAGCACGATGCGGGCACGATAACGGGGGAAGGGAACGCGTTTTTCTTCCGGGTACTGGACCGTCACCGGTCTGCGGAACATGTGTTTCCAGGTGGTCCAGAAACCGGCGCCCAGCGCCTTGATGTCGGTGAAGAGGGACATGGGAAATGCTCCGAGCTTGACGCAATAAGGGGCGGGAATCGCCCGCCCCTTTCCGGAACTCTTCTATGCGGTTGTTTCTTTCGCCCGTTGGGCTTTTTTCAAGAGGGCATGGGCAAGGGGGTGATCGTTGTTTTCGGCATAAGCCATGGCGGTTGTGCCGGCAAGGGTCTTGGCATTGGCGTCGGCCCCGTTGTTCAGGAGGGACTGGACAGTGTGGTTGCATCCATAAATCGCGGCAAGCATCAGGGGAGTATGCCAGTCCCGGTCACGGGCATTCAGATCGGCACCGCTGGCTATCAGGAGATTGACAACATCGAGCTTGCCGTTGGCTGCAGCATAGTGGAGGGCCGTTTTACCTTTGGAACTCTTCGCATCCACCTCGGCTCCGCGGTGGAGCAGGTCCTTGACTGCTTCAACGTCTCCTTCCTTTGCCGCGTCCATCAGAGCTGTGTGCCCGTCCTTGTTGACCACATTGACGTTCTGCATAGCAATGTCCCCCTTTCTGTTCATGCTACCCGTTGCGATCTCTGTCATAATCCCGTCCTCCTTATGGTGACATCTTCAACACGAGATGGGTAGAAACATTTCAACGGAGCATCAGCCACCAGCCGGTAACAAGTATATTGAGCAATGCAAGGGGCGTCAACACTTTCCAACCAAAATGCATTAATTGATCATATCTCAGACGCGGCAGGGTGCCGCGCATCCAGATAAAGAAAAAAGCGAAGGCGATGACCTTCAGGAAAAACCAGACGACGGGGGGAAGAAAGGGGCCGTGCCAGCCGCCGAGGAAGAGGGTCGCCGCCAGTCCCCCGAGGACGATGATGTTGATGTACTCGCCGACGAAGAAGAGGCCGAAGCGCATTCCCGAGTACTCGGCATGGAAGCCGGCCACCAGTTCCCCTTCCGCCTCGGGGAGGTCGAAGGGTATCCGCTTGCACTCGGCGGCGATGCTGACGAGAAAAATGACGAAGGCGACGGGCTGGTAGATGATGAACCAGCCACCGGCCTGGGCGTTGACGATGTCGGTGAGACGGAAGGAACGGGCGAGCATTACCACCGGGACAAGGGAGAGTCCCATGGAGAGCTCATAGGAGATGAGCTGCGCCAGGCCGCGGATGGAACCGAGGAGGGCATACTTGGAGTTGGAGGCCCAGCCGCCGATGGCAACGCCGTAAACCGCGATGGATGAGAGGGCCATGAAGAAGAGAAGTCCCACATTCAGGTCGCTCACCACCATCGGTAGCTTCCGTCCCAGGAGTTCAAGGGGCGCGCCGAAGGGGATGACGGCGAAGATGAGGATGGCCGGGATGGCGGCCATGGCGGGGGCCAGATAGAAGAGCCACTTGTCGGCACCGGCCGGCCGGACATCCTCTTTGGTCAGCATCTTTATCAGATCGGCAAGCGGCTGGAGAAGCCCCATCGGCCCGACCCGGTTCGGCCCCTTCCGGTCCTGGATCCAGCCAAGGATGCGCCGTTCGGCAAAGACCAGGTAAGCAGCCAGGGTCAGGATAACGAAGAAGACCAGGCCGAGTTTGGCGGCCAGTAACAGCAGGTCGAGTGTGCCGTCAGTCATGGATGAGCACCCCCTCCCCTTCCGGATCGAGGTCGCGCAGCTTCTCCCATCGGCCGCATAACGGTTCTTCGATTTTCTCTCCGCCAAGCCGCTCGATGAGTGCGGCGATTACCTGCCTGGACGGAAGGACGTCACCCCCCGGCGGCATGACACGATGGACCCGGGAGGGATGGCCGGCCGGGTCCAGCCCCTTGATGGGGAGCCCCGGCTGCATCACCCGCCTGAACCGCTGGGCCCTTCCCTCGTTGTTGACAAAGGTACCGTCCATCTCCACCCATGATGTGGTGGGAAGAACGATCTGGGCCTGCCGGACTGCGGTGGTGGGGAGCCAGTCCGCGGCAACCACGAAGGGAACACCCTCCAGGAGTTCCGCCGGTATATCGGCCTCAAAAGCGATGATCCCCTTCACCCTGCCCGTTGCAATCCCTTCTTCGAGAGAATCGACGCCGTGGTCCCGGGAGAGAAGCGCCGCGGCAAAAGCGTTGGGGCCGGAGAGAGTGTAGACGATCTTTGTTCCTGTCGCAGCTACGGCTTCGATGGTTGCAATCTCCGCTGTGGCTGTCCCGCAGATGATCACCGGTTGCTTGAACTGGTCGAGTGGCGCGGCGGCAAGGGTATCCAATGTGCTGATCTCCACGCCGACCGTTTTCGCCAGCGCTTCTCCCCCGTCACCCCCCACCAAGAAGAGCCGTGCCCCCTTCCGCCACGCCTGGCGCACAGCCAGCGCCAGCATGGGGCCTTCCGTCAGGAGATCGCACGCCGTGATCACTACGGCATCAGCACCCCGCACATCGGGCTGGGAGGCGGCGTTCTCCTTTGTCAGCAGATTGACCGCCGCTACCGTCCGGTCCCCCGCGCCTTCATCGGCAAAGTAGGAAAGAAACCCGGCATCGGCACATGCCGCAAGGATCGGCAGGAGCACGCTTCCCTCCAGAGCCAACCGGGGCGAGCCGACCACCGCCACGCTCCCCTCCCCATAGAGGTCGAGCAGTTCTCCGAGACGAAGAACCAGGGCATCCAGCGCCTCATCCCAACCGGTTTCCTGACCGTCCACCAGCGGCACCCGCGGCCGCTCCGGATCGTTCACCCGCGCATTGGTGAACCGTGCCCGGTCGCAGATGAACCAGCTGTTCACCGCGTCATTCCTCCGCCCCATGGTCTTGAGCAGTTCCCGGTAGCGGGCGACAGGTGTAATGGCACATCCCAGAGAACAGTGGGGGCAGACCGACGGGGCCATGTCGTAGTCCCAGTAGCGGGCCCGGAAGCGGGCAGTCTTGTCGGTGAATACCCCCGTGGGGCAGACATCCACCAGGTTGCCGGCGAAGGGGGATTCCAGATCGCCTTCCGTGAACCGGCCGAAGTAGACCCGCCGGGCACTCCCCATGACCCCGAAGTCCCGACCGCCAGCATACTCCTGGTAGAAGCGGACACAGCGGTAACACTGAATGCAGCGGTTCATCTCGTGCTCGATGTGGGGTCCGAGGTACTGGTTGACATGGGTTCGCTTCTTTCCCCCGTAGCGGCGGATGCCGTGCCCTCCCGCAATTGTGTAGTCCTGGAGCAGACACTCCCCCCCCTCGTCACAGACCGGGCAGTCGTGGGGATGGTTGAGCATGAGCCACTCGATGACGTGACTGCGCATCTCCTGGGCCTCGGCGTCGGTGGTGGAAACCACCATCCCCTCCTGGGCCGGGAGCATGCACGACATCTGAATTCCCTTCACCGGACCGTCGAGACACTTCACCGCGCAGACCCGGCACGCTCCCACACTCCCCAGGGCAGGATGGTAGCAGAAATGGGGGATCCATATCCCCACTCGCTTCGCGGCCTCCAGTACGGTGGTCCCGACAGGGACCTCCACTTCCATGTTGTCGATGGTCAGTTTCGGCATATTTAAAATCCGCCACAGAGACACAGAGACTCAGAGAACAACACGAGTTACCCCATCCTTTAACACCGGAACATTGAAATTGATCAGAAGGCCAACTCTTTTTTCGGTAAGCTTCAGATAACTCAGCAGTTGTGCTTTGAAAACCGGTTCGAGCCGCTCGACAACCTGATTTTCAACCAGCAAGTCAAGTCTGTGCTCACCAAGCTTATCCCCTTTGTAAACGATCGGAATGGAAACCTGGGCTTCGTGGTGAATACTGCGCGCTGTTAGTTCACGGCACAGGGCTTTTTCATATATCGATTCGAGAAGCCCGGGTCCCAGATTCGGATGAACCTCGATAGCACATCCGATAATGTTTTCAGTGATAGCAGTAATGACTTTCCTCCTCGCCTCTGTGTCTCTGTGGCAGGTGTTACCTCTTGAACGGACACCCTCCCCGTAAGATATGCTCCCGGATTTCATCCTCGAACAGCCGCAACAACCCCTCCACCGGCCCCATGGCGCCGGGGGCGAGGGGGCAGAAGGCGTAATTGAGGAGTCTGACGTGCTCCCGGAGCATGGCGATATGTTCCTCGGTTCCCCGCCCTGCCTCGATCTCTTCGAGTATCCAGCGCACGTAGGGAAGCCCTTCCCGGCAGGGGGTGCACCAGCCGCACGACTCCCGGGCATAGAAGGAGATTAGGTTCAGGGTCGCCGCCACCATGCAGGTATCCGTGTCGAAGACCACGATTCCACCGGTACCGAGCCGCGAGCCGGCCTTGGCCACCGCGTCAAAGTCCATGGGTACCCCCCAGTGCTCCTTCGTGAAAAACGGCGTGGAGGCACCGCCGGGGATACACGCCTTGAAGGTCCGCCCCGGAAGCATTCCGCCGCAGGGTCCGTCGATGATCTCCCCCAGGGATATCCCGAGGGGAAGCTCGAAGCAGGAGGTGTTCCGGACATGGCCGCTGATGCAGAAGAGCTTGGTGCCGGCCGCCTCGGGGATGCGCGCCAGTCCCTTGAACCAGGCCGGTCCGCGGGCGACTATGGCAGGAATGTTGGCCAGCGTCTCCACGTTGTTCACCACCGTCGGCCCACCCCAGAGCCCCTTCACCGCCGGGAAGGGTGGTTTGGCACGGGGATTGGCCCGCCGCCCCTCCAGGGCGTTCATGAGGGCGGTCTCTTCACCGCAGATGTAGCGGCCGGCGGAGACGTGCACGTCGATATCGCAGGAAAAGCCGCTGCCAAGGATATTCTCCCCCAGCAACCCCGCTTCCCTAGCCTCGGCGATAGCCTGCCGGAAATTGGCCGCAGCCGTCTCGTAGCCGCGCCGGATGAAGACGAAGGCGTGGCGGACACCGATGGCATAGGCGGCCAGCACCATCCCCTCCACCAGCGAGTAGGGATTCGCCTCCAGCAGCACCCGGTCCTTGTAGGTCCCCGGCTCCATCTCGTCGCAGTTGCAGATGAGCCAGCGGGGACCGGGGAGATCGCGGGGGACAAAGGACCATTTCTTCCCCGTCGGGAAACCTGCGCCGCCACGGCCGCGCAGGTTGGCATCGATCACCAGCTGCTGCACGTCGGCAGGAGAAAGTTCACGGAGCGCTGTCCTGAGAGCGTCGAATCCCCCTTCGCCGCTGTATTCGGCAAAGGTGACCACCCGGCCGGGGCGGTTATGGCGGAAGAGGAGCTGTTCCATAGTTTATTAATCTGCCACAGAGGCTATCCATACATCATGGAGTATCGCCCAGACATACGATGGGCCATTTACTTCATTTCGGATTTTCCCGGGTGAAGAAATTGGACCATAATCGTAAGCTTTCCTGAAATCCTTCTTGGGGATATTCCATCTGGCTCTCGATGGTATCAGGTTGTCCTTTTCAATTTTGTAAGTAAACAACAGTCCTGTCTTAGTTTTACATTCGTGACCAACATGCTGTTGTATTCGGTCCCAAACTGGTTCAAAGGGATCAGCTTTCATTCTTTTACTCCGTGCCTCTGTGGCGGATTTAGCAATTCGTCAAGCACCACCGCGTTGTTGTGCTCTTCATCCTTTGCCGCATAGAGGAGGGTGACGGTTCCCTTCTTCGCCACGTCGCGAAGTCCCGCCAGCAGGTCCCCATGGGAATCAAGTTCCGCACGGTACCGTTCCCGAAACTCCTCCCACTTCGTCGGATCGTGACCGAACCATTTCCGCAGCTCGTCGCTCGGGGCAATCTCCTTCAGCCAGTCGTCGAGTCGCGCCTCGTCCTTCGCAATTCCGCGGGGCCAGAGACGGTCTACCAGCACCCGTCTTCCGTCGTCCGGCGCCGGTGCATCATAGATTCGTTTGAGCTTGACCATGGTAATGGAACCCCCCGATTCAGCGATAAATCCGCTCATGTCTCACGAAGTCACTGTTGAGGACACCCCAGGAGTGTCCCCGCAGTGCCGCCATTCTACTTGAAGGTCTTGATGATGTATTCCGCCACTGCCTTGGCGTCCTTGTCCGGAAGTGCCTTAACGTCGAACTTTGTCATGCCTGGGCCGGGATTGCGCATATATTTGACCAGTTCCTTGGTGGTCTTCAGTTTGTTGGCCTCCCGGTCCTTCTTGCTCAGGGTCTTCGACTTATTGATGATGTTCCCCCCATTCGGATGGCAGGCCATGCATTTTGCATTGAAGATCTCTTCACCGGACGCACATGCCGTTGCGACAAACAGAGCTGTTGATGTCAGGGCCACTGCTGCAACCGTAAAACGTTTCATTTCATACCTCCCCGGGTTAGTCGCCGGCGCAGACGCGGCGGATACTTCTTACTTGAATGTCTTGAGAATATAGTCGGCAATCGCCCTTGCTTCCCTGTCCGAGACGGTCTTCTTGTCGAAGGCAGTCATCCCCGGGCCGGGTTTGCGCATGGTAGCCATAATGGCCTTGGCGTTCTTCACGCCGTTGGCCTCCCGATCCTTTTTACTGAGTGTCTTGGCCGGATTGACGATATTACCCCCGTCCTTGTGGCACACAGTGCAATGTTCTTCGAACTCCCTCTTGCCGTCGATTTTCTGCCCCTTTTTCGTGTCCGCGAAGCTGCCGGTGGCGAAAGCCGCCACGGCAAGCATGCAGGCAACCGCCAGTAGCCGTTTTTTCATGTCTTTCTCCTCTCTTATGGTTTTGGTCAACTGGTGACCGCGCGCTCCCGCGCAAGAATTTCATCTATGCTTTCCACCGTCAGCCTGCCATACAAAGTATCGCCGATCATCATGGTCGGCCCTTCCCCGCAGTTGCCGAGGCAGCAGCAGGGAAGGAGGGTAAAGATGCCGTCACTGGTGGTTTCCCCCGGTCCCACCCCGAGACGCAGGGCGAGATGGGACAGCATGGTCTCCCCCCCTACCGCCCAGCAGGAGATGGAGTCGCAGACGTGGATCACCCGCTTTCCCACCGGCCGGCGATAGATCATCTCGTAGAAGGTGGCCAACTCCTCCACCTGAAGCGGTGTAAGCCCCAGAAGCTCCGCCGCCTCCCCCACCGCCTCGTCGGTCAGCCAGCCGTAGTGCCGCTGCAACTCCTTCATCACGTCCACTGCCGCCTCGCGAGGGTTGATGGCCGCGACGATGCGGGCCTGGAGTTCATATTTCAGGGTTTCAGGTATCATGATTATCCGCCACGCTGAAACGCTCAATTTTTCGCAAGACCAAGGCTGTCGAGGGATTGCGCGGAGGCGTAGCAGCGCTACGCCGCACAAGTGGTCCCGAAGACTTACGTAGATATTGCGGAAAAGTGTGCGTTTCCATCACCTGTCCAAATCTGCCAGGACGAAATCTATGGACCCGATAATCGCCAGGAAATCCGCCACGAGCCACCCCTTGCTCATGAGGGGGAGGGCCTGGATGTGGGGGAAACTGGGGGTCTTGATCCTGAGCCGGTACGGGACGTTGAGACCATCGGAAACGACGAAGTAGCCGTTTTCCCCCTTGGGGGCCTCGATGGCATGGTAGCACTCCCCGACCGGCGGCGCCATTCCCCGCGTCGCGTTAACGAAATGGTGGATGAGGGACTCGATGTCGTTGAGGGTATCCCGTTTCTGGGGCAGGACGAAGCGGTAATCGTCCGTAATCCAGCGGCCGTCAGGCATGTCGTTGAGGCACTGCCGGACGATACTGAGGGACTGGTGTATTTCCCCCATCCGGACCCGGTAACGGGCCCAGCAGTCTCCTCCTTCAGCCGTCACCATGTCAAACTGGAACCGATCGTAGCCGGCGTAGGGGATCTTTTTACGCAGGTCCCACTCCACACCGCAGGCTCGCAGGTTGGGGCCGGAAAGTCCCCACTCCATAGCCTCCGTAGCGGTTACAACCCCTATCCCCTTGAGCCGGGCGGTGAAGATCGGATTGCCGTTCAGCAGATCCTCGTACTCTTTGAGCCGCTGGGGCATCCAGGCGAGGAAATCACGCACCGGCCCTTCCCAGCCGTCGGGAAGGTCTTCAGCCACGCCGCCTATCCGGAACCAGGCCGGGTGCATCCGGCCGCCGGTGATCTGTTCGACGATGTCGAAGATTTTCTCACGGTCGGTAAAGGTGTAAAAGACCGGTGTCATGGCCCCCACATCAGAGGCATAGGTACCGAGCCAGACCAGGTGGCTGGCGATCCGGAACAGTTCCGCCAGCATGACCCGGATGGTGATGGCCCGATCGGGAACGGTGATGCCGCAGAGCTTCTCCACGCTCGTCACATAGGCCAGGTTGTTCTGCACCCCCGCCAGGTAGTCGATCCGGTCGGTATAGGGGATGAACTGGTTCCAGTGCTGGCGTTCGCCGATCTTCTCCGCCCCCCGGTGGTGGAAACCGATGTCCGAGTCCATGTCAACGATCTCTTCCCCGTTCAGCTTCAGGATGAAGCGGATGATGCCATGGGTGCCGGGATGCTGGGGGCCGAGATTGAGAATGAGGGTCTCGTCGTCCACCCGGTCGAAGAAATCGCTCGCGGGGAGCGGCTGATGACGGCGTGCGTCCTCCGTGGTGTAGGGGGCCATCTCCGTCGCCCGGAACGGGTGCTCTTTCCTGAGGGGGTACCCCTCCCAGTCGGGGGGCATGAGGATACGGCGCAGGCCGGGATGGCCGGCAAACCGGATGCCGAACATGTCGAAAACCTCCCGCTCGTACCAGTTGGCGGCGGGGAAGACAGGTGTTACGCTCGGCGGCTCGGGAGAATCACCCTTCAGGTCCGTCTTGATCCGGATATGGCCGGGGGTGTCGAAGCAGAGGAGGTGGTAGTTGAGGGTGAAGTCGGGAAAGCTGTCACGCTCCCGGCGGCACGACTCATCCACGGCCGCCACGTCCTCCAGGCGGCGGAACGGGTTGGTGCCGAGGTTTTTCAAAAACTTCAGCACCTCCGGCACCAGCTCTGCCGGAGCCCGGTAGGTGAGCATGTCGGTGGCGGCCGTGTCGAGCTTGACCCGCTGTTCGAAGGCTGCCTCCAGTTCGCCGGCAAGTCCAAAATCAGGATAGGTCTGTTTCGGTGCGGGGGGGCGCCACATCTCGTCGGAGCGGGGCATCCAGAACCGGGGGTGCTGCACCGAGGTGCCGCGGATGGCAATCCTCTCCATGCCGGGACCGCGGGTATCCCGTGACTTGCTTACCCCGTCCACCAGGACCGGTGCCGTGGTCCCCTGGGTGCCGCCCTGAAGGTGGAGTACCGGCCGGGAGGGCCGCTCATCCCGTTTGATCTTCTCCTGCAGCAGCATGAGCCCCTGGAGGAACGCCTCGGGACGGGGGGGACAACCGGGGACATACACATCCACGGGAAGGATCTGGTTCACCCCCTGGACCACGCTGTAGACGTCGTACATGCCGCCGGAATTGGCGCAGCTTCCCATGGAGATGACCCAGCGGGGCTCGGCCATCTGCTCGTAGAGGCGAAGTACGGAAGGGGCCATCTTCTTGAAGACCGTACCGGCGATCACCATCAGGTCCGCCTCCCGGGGGGTACCGCGCAGCACCTCGGCGCCGAAACGGGCAATGTCATAGCGGGAGGTGAAGGAGGTCATCATCTCGACAAAACAGCAGGAGAGACCGAAGAACATCGGCCAGAGGGAATTGGCCCGCCCCCAGTTGATGAGGTCGTCCAGGCGGGTGAGAAGGATATTGTCCTGTATAATGGTGTCGTTTTCGCTCATAGGTCAGATCAAGGTTCGGGATTTGTTGAACGTTGAACAGTTTGTGACGGTCCCCAGTCGAGGCCTCCCTTCAGCAAAAGCCAGACGAGGCCCAGGAGAAGCACCACGATAAAGAAGGTGATGTGAATGAGGCCGGGAAGCCCCAGATCGTCCCAGACCACGGCCCAGGCGAAGATGAAGACCGCCTCGACGTCGAAGACAATGAAGAAGATGGCGACCAGGTAGAAGGGGACCGGGTAAGCGAGTCGGGCGGTGCCGGTGGGGATGACGCCCGATTCGTACGCTTCCCCCTTGACGTCGCTGGTCCGTCGGGCGCCGAGCCACCAGGCAGCCAGGAGGAGCACTCCGATGAGAAGCACCGCGACGGCCGTGTAGGCGATGAGCGGCACCAGCTCCCCCTGGAGTGGGGAGACCTGAAGAGATTGGTTACCGGCTATAAGTCTCGGCATTTGAATCCTTAGCGCATATCCAGCTGGCGTGGCATCAGTACCTGCAATGTTGGTTTGAACCCGCTGCTTACTGCCCCTTCTGCCCGACCACCCTGTTGAACCAGTCGATGAGGGAGTTCCTGTCACGGGAGCCGCTGATGGAATCGAGCACCTGCCCCTGCCGGATGATTAAAACGGCCGGTATTCCCCGGATGCCGAACCGTTGGGAAAGCCGGGGATTATCATCCGTATTGACCTGAACCACGGCGGCCCGGCCAGCCAGCCCCCTGGCTACTTCCCGCACCACCGGTGCGAGGTCGCGGCAGTGGGGTCACCAGGGAGCCCAGAATTCGGCCATTACCGGTACGGGGGATGCGTTCACAAACGAATCGAAACTGCTGCTGTCAAGAGTGATCGGCATCGTATGGAGAGGAGGAAGGTCGGCATGGCAGTTGCCGCACCTCCCCGCCTCACCTTCACGGCTTGCCGGAACCCGATTGGCGGTGCCGCACCGCAAGCAGGGCACGATAAAAACGGTGTCGTCGGCCATCATGGCCCCCCTTCTCAGGCGGCCTGTCTCTGCTGCAAAAAGGCCAGGACGTCAGCCGGGTGGCTCTCCGCCTTTGCCACCTTCGTCCAGTGCCTGACGACCTTTCCGTCCGGGCCGACGATGACCGTAGAGCGGATGGTGCCGGTGGTTTTCTTGCCGTACATCACCTTTTCGCCGAAGGCCCCGTAGGCGGCCATCATCTTTGCCTCCGGGTCGGAGAGGAGGGTAAAGGGGAGCTTGAAATCGGCGATGAACTTGTCGTGGGACTTGAGGCTGTCTTTGCTCACGCCGAGCACCACTGCATTTAGAGCTCCCAAGGTCTGATGGTGGTCACGGAAGCCGCATGCCTCCTTGGTGCAACCGGGGGTATTATCCCGCGGATAGAAATAGATGATGACGGTCTTCCCGGCATATTCCTTCAATGAATGTGTCCTGCCGTCGCTCCCGGCAAGCTCGAAGGCCGGTGCCTGCTTACCTTCCAGTGACATGCTTCCTCCCTCTTCAATGTGGTGGACGTCAGCCTGACAAGTGTACCACAGATTACTCAGTTATCAGCCGGGGAGGTACATCGCCGGCTACCGGCACGATCTTCACGAAGCGGCTTCGACACCGGGCGATGGCGCTCTCCACCCAGTCAGCCTCATCCTCCTGGTGAGCGTGAATGAGTTCCCGGTGGTAGACTAGAAGCAATTCCTCGATCTGGGCGATATCACCTTCCTCAAGATCGCGGATCTCCACCGATGCCCCCCGGGCAAGCCGGCGCCGGATCGCGTCGCGGGTCATTCCCAACTCTTCGTCCAGGTGACAGTATACAGTGCCGCCGGTCATGCCGGAACAGAGCCATGGCCCCGGGTCTCCCAGCACCACCGCACGGCCGGCGGTCATGTATTCGAAGGCGAACCCCTTGATGTTAGCCTGTCCGGCAAGATTGCCGGCAACGTCGTTGCGCGGCCCCCTGAGCCGTCCGCCAATCACCACGTCCGCTCCGGAGAGGCGGATACCGGCCCTGCTGTCGGCGTCCCCTTGGATAATGAAGGTCCCCCCCTGGGCGCCGTAGGCGAGCCCTTTACCCACCGAGCCACCCACCCGCTGGCCGTTGCGGTTCTCCCCTTTGAGAATGACGATTTTGCCACCCCGGGCAGATTTACCGACCCCGTCCTGGGCTCCCCCCTCGACACGAATGTTGATGCGGGGAATGTTGAAGGCCGCCAGGCCATTCCCGGGGATGGCGTCGCGATTGAAGTGAAGAAGAGCGCTGTTGCTGCTGCCGAAGCGCCCCTCTTCCAGGCCACGGACCAGGGCACCGGCAAGATGGGTGCCGATGGCGCGATCGGAACTGGTGGCGTTGTTGTCCTCGTAACGGACCCGCTCTTCGCCGGCATCAAAGGCGTCGGTCACCAGATTGGAAACGAGAGAGGTGAGGTAGTTGAGGGGCTTCCGGATGATCCGCACCTTGGCTTCCACTGGGCTGGAGGTTCCTGCCGTAACAGGGGCAAGGAGTTCAGCCAGGTCGATGCGATCGAGTCCCCGTGTCTGGACCAGTAGATCGGCACGTCCCACCAGGTCCTGGGTCCGTTTGAAGCCAAGCCTGGCGGTGAGGATGCGGATTTCCCGCGCCATTCCCCGGAAGAATGTGGTTTCATAGATGACCCCGTTTTCCAGCACCCGCGGCACGAACCGTTTCAAACCCCGTTTTTCCGCTTCATCCACTGTCTCGATCTGGGTGGCGATCCCCACGTGGCAGGTCCCGAGGTGACAACCGCGGCAGGCGGTGCAGCCGATGATGATCATGGCCATGGTGCCGAAGCCGACCCGGTTGGCCCCCAGGAGCATCAGCTTGAGCACGTCGCGGCCGGTACGGGCGCCGCCGTCGGCCCATATTTCCACCTTGTGGCGCATCCCCGCCTCGGTAAGGGCTCGGTGGGCCTCACGCACCCCAATTTCAGCAGGGAAGCCGACGAATTTGATGGCGTGCTTGCGCGCCGCACCGGTCCCCCCGTCATAACCGCTGATCGTGATAATGTCCGCCCCCGCTTTGGCGATGCCGAGGGCGATAGTGCCGATCCCCGCAACTGACGGCACTTTCACCGAGATGCGGGCCTTGGGATTGGCGGTGCGGAGTTCTTCAATGATCTGGGCCAGGTCCTCGATGGAATAGATATCATGGTTGTTGGAAGGTGAGATGAGGGCAACTCCCGGTGTAGCGTGGCGGGCGGCGGCAATTTTCTCGGTCACCTTGAAACCGGGGAGATGTCCCCCCTCACCCGGTTTGGCCCCCTGCCCCACCTTGATTTCCAGGAAATCCACCGAATTGAGGAACTCCATGGAGACGCCGAAGCGTCCGGAAGCGATCTGCTGGCCACGGTTGTGCCGGTAGGCGCCGAGCATGTCGGCAATCTCGCCCCCTTCGCCGTTCATGCAGATGATGTTCAGGCGGCGCGCCGCCTCGGCGTAGATACGGAACGGCGTCTCGCCCTGGGAGCCGAAGCTCATGGCTGAGAAGAGGATAGGGAGGCTGTGGCTGCCGATTCCCGTATCCACCTCCTCCGGATCGACAGAGAGCTCTTCAGGGTAGCAGAGGTCGATGAGGTGACGGACCGCCAGGGGGTTCTCCGCCTCAAGCTGCTGGATGAGCCGGGAGAGTTCGGCATAGCTCTCATCCATCTTGGCCACGGCACCCACCATCTTCCAGATCCGGGGATAGAGACGGAACTGTACCTGAGCCGGCTGCTTCTCCCGACTCCTGGCCACCGCCGTGCGGCTCCGGCTCTCCTGTTCCAGCCGGGCCAGGGTAAGCCCCCCCTCCCCCGAACCACAGAAATTCGGGGTCTCGAATATTTCCGCCAGGTGCCGGCAGAGGCCGATGGAGGCAAAGTACTTTCCATAGCCGCCGATCTCGTGGGTCCCCATGGTAGAGATCACCTTTTCCAGCCCCTTGGCAAGGACAGAGAGCAGGTTATGGATCCCGCTCTCCACTTCTGCAGCCAGCTCCCACATGAGATAGGGACAGAGTGCATCGGCGCCCATACCAAGGGCAAAAATGAGATCGTGGAGGTTGCGGAGCGCTCCGGAACGAACCACCAGTGAAACCTTTCGCCGCAGGCTGCTGCCGTCGGGGAGGATCTCTTCCTTCAGCCTCTTGTGGAGAGCCGCTACCGCCAGGTAGGGATCGAGGAAATCGCGACCAGGCGTGAAGATAGCCGTATCGTCCAGCACGAGCAGGCGAACTCCCCTTTTGGCAGCCGCAATCGCCTCTTCGGCAAGCCGGTCAGCGGCCTGGCCGATGGTCTCGCCCCGTTTCAGCATACAGGGGAGCGTTCGGCTGCCACGGGGTCCGAAATAACCGGCAATCGCCTCCAGCGTGCAGGTCCCGAATTCTCGGGCCGCATCCCGATCAACCGGAAGTTCTTCTCCCGATCGGCCACCGGTAAGGAGCGGCACCTCGAGGGAGAGACCCCGCTCCGCTTTCCCTCGCAGGTTGGGACGTGGTCCAAGGTAAACCCTGGTGGAAAAGTGTTCGGCCTCCCGCTCCCTGTCGATGGCCGGATTGGTAACCACCGCCACCTGCTCCTTGAAGTAGTCGGAGAGGTTCTGACGCATGTTGGAGAGGGCGGCCAGCGGACCATCATACCCAAGGGACGCGATGGGGTCCTGGCCGGTGCGAGCCATGTCCCGCAGGTTCTGCAGATCGGTACTTTTCCAGGCCAGAGCAGAGAGAAAATTGTCGCGGAGGAAGCGGGCGGTGCTGTACCCTTTCCCTTCGCGGGGAAGAGAGGATAATTCAGCACCGCTGACGACAGCAGCAGCGTGTGCGTTCAGGTTGGTTCGACGGCGGAACTGCTGGTAGACCTCGCTTCGGAGCTCCTGATGCTCCAGTACCTGGACCCGTTTGCCGGAGGCAAGCCTGAGGCCGATCTTCTCTCCCGGTGCCAGGGGCTTCGGATCGGAGTTGATCTCTTCGTGAGGGACCACCCCCAGCTCGGAGGAGGCGAACAACTCCTTTTCGGTCTCCCCGAACCAGAGGGGCCTGAGCCCCATGGCATCGACACTGAAGACGCAGAGGTCGCGGTGGCGGGCGATGATGGCGGCCGGCCCCTGGGCGGAGGCCTTGAGATACCGGCGCATCCAGCCGTACATGGACTTGAGATCGGGAGGGAGTTGCTCCATCTGGCTGAAGATGGGAGGGAAAACCATCTCCATCGCCTCGAACAGAGTAAGACCAGAGCCAAACATGAGTCCTTCCAGGGTCCGGTTCAGGTCCTGGGAGTCGCTGCCGTCGCTGGTGAGATCGATCCCCATCATCCGGGCCTCTTCCCGCAGCCGGGCAATGGTATTGATTTCGCCGTTATGGCCGAGCAGCGAAAAGGGCTGGGCACGGAGGACGGTAGGAAGGGTATTGGTCGAGTAGCGGCTGTGGCCGATGGTAGCAGCGGAAAGAAAATCCCGCCGTTTCAGTTCCGGATAGTAGCGGGAGAGGATCTCCGGTGCACCATGGACCTTGTAGGCGGCGACTGAGGTGGAGAGCGATGCCACGTGAACCGGAAACCGCCCTTCCAGTTCGACCTGGAGGTCATACAGCAGTCGCGGCGCCGTGGCTGAGTCCGGGCAGAGAAGCGCGATCTGCCGGAAGAGCGGCTCACCGGCCTTTGCCCTGACAGAAAGGACCTCATTTCGCACCAGGCCGTCACGCTCCACAAGCAGTTCAACGCCGGCCGCTCGGCAGCATCCACGAATCTCGACGTGCAAGTCAGGTATCGCAGCAAGCTCCTCGCGGGGAATGAGAAGATGCCCTACAGCAAAGCCCGGACTCTCTGCCAGTTCCGGGGCGATGCCGTTCTCGGCAAGAATCTCTCGCCAGATGAGGCGCGGAATGTCCGTAAGGATGCCGCAGCCGTCACCCTCGCCGTTGATTTCGCCCGCCCGGTGCCCCATCTTGATGAGGGCCTCGATGGTCCGTTGCACGTTGCCGTGGGTCGGCCGGACCTCCTTGTTGACGTAACAGATAATGGCGCAGGCGTCCCGTTCGACGGGAAACTGCCCTGACGGATCGAAATAAGGGGTAATCATAGCGACTCCTGGTAAGGTGTATGTGCAAGGTCAGACTCAACATCGGTCGTGCCGGAGCAAAACCGCCCGGTCTGCGTCCACTGTCATGTCCAGATACAGGTATAACAGAGGGCGGAACAACAGGCAAGCAGTGACGGCGTCCGGCAACCCGTCCGGATGGACCGTGTTGCGACCTGCCAAATTCCGTGCTAGACTCTCTCAAACTCATTCCATTGGAGGTATTACATGAAAAAACTGTTGACCGTTCTTGCCACAACCCTTACTGCGACCGCTTTTGCCGGCCTTGCCTTCGCCACCGAGCCAGCAAAGGTGTATGCACCCACCACCGACCTCATGAAAAAGCATGACGAGATGAAGGAAAAGGCGGTGAGTAAAGAGGGAGAGCTCAAGGGAAAGGCCGCCAGCAAGGAATCTGCAGTGACCGAAAAGGCCAAGAAAAAAGAGGCTGAACTGCAGGAGAAGAAGAAAAAGTCGGACGAAAAAGCCGCCGCACGGAAAAAGAAAATGGACGAAAAAAAGGCTGGCCTGAAGAAAAAGAAAGAAGATACGACCAAGGCAGTGAAAGGGGTTAAGGAGCAGGGGAAACAGGACCTCAAGGATATCAAAGAGATGAAGTAACGGTTTGCCGTTCCATCACTCACCATAAGAAAAAGCCGCTGTCGCCAGCGGCTTTTTTTGTTCTTATCGAAGGATACCAGCAGATTCAGGCTAAAACTTCGGCCAACCTTTCGAGTTAAATCTAAACTCTGGGTTTATCCGCCTTTATCATGTTATCCGCTATTTCCGCGTGCAATTGCTGTTTCGGGGTTTAGTTATTGATCGCTGGAAAGCGGCTGGTAGCCGACCTCCAGGATGGTAAAGGTGGCATCCCCTGCTGGACGACGGACCGTCACCTCGTCCCCCTCCCGTTTACCCAGCAGCGCCCTCCCCATGGGGGCATCGAGACTTATCCACCCCTGGGCGGCGTCCGACTCGTCCGGGCCGACAATGCGGTAGACCCGCTCCTCCCCCGCCTCGTCCTCCAGTCGCACCCAGGCGCCGAAATAAACCCGGTCGGTGCTTGTGGGAGGTGACGTGACCACGGTCAGGAGGTCGAGCCGGCCGGTAAGGAAGCGGATGCGGCGGTCGATCTCCCGAAGGCGCTTCTTGCCATAGATGTATTCGGCATTCTCCGAGCGGTCACCCTCGGCGGCAGCATCGGACACCCCCTGGGTCACCTTGGGGCGCTCCACTTTCCAGAGCCAGTCCAGCTCTTCCCGCAGGCGCTTCGCCCCGTCGGGGGTGATATAATCAGCCCGGGACGCCTTTGATGCCGGTTCCTTCTCCATCTGTTATTTCTTTCCCTTTTCCAGCCTGGCCTTCAGGAGCTCACCCAACGAGCCAAGGGACTGGGCCGAGCTCTCCACGGCGCTTTTCCTGAACGAGGCGAGGCTTGCCTCCTCCTCGTCGGCGGCCCGGGCCACTCCGGCCAGGGCGAGGGAGATGCGGCGGTTGTCCCGATCCACACTCTCTACCTTGACCTCTACCTCCTCACCCTCCTTGAGCACCTCCCGCGGATGATTGATCCGTTTTCCCGAACCGAGACGGGAGATGTGAATGAGGCCGTCGATTCCTTCGCCGAGGGTGACGAAGGCGCCGAACTGGGCCAGGCGTGCCACCCGGCCGGTATGGAAGGAGCCTTCAGGATAGGTCATCACCGCTTTTTCCCACGGGTCGGCCAGGGTCTCCCGCAGGCTCAGGGAAATGCGGTTGTTATCCCAGTCGAGCTGCTTGATGACCACTTGCACCTGCTGCCCCTCGCTGAGGGCGTCCCGGATATCGGTCACCCGTCCCCACCCGACCTCGGCCATGGGGATGAGCCCCTCCACACCGCCGATGTCGACGAAGGCGCCGAAGTCCCGCAGGGAGGTTACGGTACCGGTGACGAGCTGGCCTGGCTGAAGCGTATCTTTGAGCTTCTCCTTTTCCTGCTGCTGCTGCTCTTCAAGTACGGCCCGGTGGGAAAGAACGATATTGCGCCCCTTTTCCCCATATTCGGTGATTCTGAATGAGAGTTGCTGCCCCACGTATGCGGCCGGATCGGCAATCCGCTTCAACCCCATCTGTGAATAGGGGCAAAAGGCGCGGACCGAACCACCGACCTTCACCTCGAAGCCACCCTTGATCTCCTTTT
The DNA here is from genome assembly GCA_003574885.1 of Geobacter sp. Lineage (GTDB taxonomy): Bacteria > Desulfobacterota > Desulfuromonadia > Geobacterales > Geobacteraceae > Geomobilimonas. The sequence goes on along the minus strand of PJFC01000001.1, from coordinate 471,159 downwards.
CCACCCGCCCTTCCACGGGGATGCCGCTGCGCCATGCATCCTCCAGCTGGGCATTGCCGGCCGCCCCTCCGCCAACCTTGGTGGTGAACCGCATTTCATTATGGTGGGAGGAGAGGAACCAGGCGGTGACCATCTCTCCTTCCCGGACGGTCAGGTTCCCCTCTCCATCAAGAAACTCCTTCCGCTCGATAACCCCTTCCCCCTTGCGGCCGGTATCAAGGAATATCCACTCTCCGGAAATCTTGAGGATTTTCGCTTCCACCTTATCTCCCGGCGCCAGGCGGGGAGTTGCGGCGAAACTACTGGCGAGCAGGTCGGCGAAACTCTCTTCGTCGCCGCTTTCTTCGTTCACTGGCTTGTCGTTGTCGGTCATGGCAGAAAACCTCGTTCATCGGGTAAAATTTGTTCAGACATTACGTGAGCATACAAGCTGGAGCGCCTCCTTGTCAACCGTCTCCTCCGGAGTTCTTTCCGTCACCCCAATGCCGGACAACATAATTATTCACTGTATAAATATCTCATACAAAATGTGGAGCGCGCCGGTCTCCCCTCTTTTCCTTTGCGCATCGCTAACCTGCTGGAATTACAGGACAGTTATCCTGACGGCGTTGCGTACCCCTATACCCTGCGTCTCCCTATCTGCATATTTTTTCCATACAGATGAAGAGTGCGAACGTCTCCCCCCCATCGATGTCGATCCTCTTTTTGGAAATCATCCTAGTGGGTTACAAAACATGTATAAGAATTTTATAATACTGGCACAGTCGCTGCATTAATTTGAATTAACCGTGACGCAACGGAAAAATGTGCAGTGGAAGGGGAAAGATAATGGGAATACTGGTGCAGAAACAGGACAGGATATACGACGTAGTAAAGGAACAGTTACTACGTGAGATGATAGCAGCGGGCCGGATACTAAAATACCGGGATGCAAGCAAATGGGTAAGGGTCGGTTAGGAGCCGGGGGGGTATGTTCCCGGCTAACACCAACCGGCTGCCGGCAGCCGCATCGTCAGGAACATACCGCGGGAAAACGACAGGTTAGAGGTTAATTCGGTCTTGTTTCAGGCTGGCTTGTGACAGTCGCTGCAGTGAACTACCGGCCCGGCTCCCATTTTTTTATGGCAGCCAAGGCAAAGCTTATGGGCGGAATCCTTGGTCCTCTCAATATAACGGGGGGGACCTTCATGGCAGTCGGAACAGCCGAATTTCTTCCGGTGCCCCATGTGATCGAAATCCACGTTGCCGTTGTATGCCTTGAGATTTATGGCTTCAGCCCCAAAGGCAACAGCCAGCAGAATGACAATGGCTCCCAGCAGCTCTCTCATATGACAATTTCCTTCCCGTCCGGGCTGCCGGGCGACAGAATCGCATCAGCCCCCGCAAGTTCCCTTCTATTACATTGTTACAGCCCGTTCTGTCAACAGTAAACCACCGTTGGGTCATCGACAGGCTGCTTTTCCCAGATGGGAGTATTGCGACGGGCACCCTGCCGGAACCTGACGCAATAAATCCGCAAAAAAACAGTTGCATCTGCTTCGACATGGTGATATACACCAAACAAGACCTTTTATGTCTTTTATTGCCGCCGGCATTAACCTGTCGGAAAGGAGAAACTGATGAACCGATGCAGGTTAGCTGTTGGAATGATCGTGGCGCTTTTCATGCTGTTGAGTGCCGCTGTCTGTCTGGCCGGCGAAAAGCCGGTCGTGCTGTTCGATGAGGGGCATGGCCAGCGGTTCGTGATCGGTGAAAACGGACCGCTCCACCTGGCCGGTCTTGCCGAACGGTTTCGCACAGCCGGATTCGAAGTACAGAAGTGTGACGGCCCACTCGCCGACGGGATGCTGGAAACAGCCGATGTTCTGGTACTTTCCGGACCGTTTACCCCCTATACCGCCGACGAGGTGACCGCCATCGGCCGGTTTCTTCAACGTGGCGGACGCCTGGCCGCAATGATTCACGTCGCCCCTCCCCTGGCGAATCTTCTGCACCGGATCGGCGTTGATTTCAGCAACGGCGTCATCCGGGAACAGGAGTCTGTCATCGGAAATGAGCCGCTCAATTTCCGGATCACCAGGCTGGCCGGAGACTCCCCCATGGCCGGCCTCAGCGGTTTCAGCGTCTATGGCTGCTGGGCGCTGACCAACATTGATTCCCGCGCGGCCATCATCGCTTCAACCGGAGATAAAGCTTTCGTCGATCTGGGTAAAGGGGCTGACGGAAAGCCGGCACGGGCGGTTCAATCCTTCGGCGTAGCCGTCGCGGGGAACCTGGGGCAGGGACGGTACGTGGTATTCGGTGATGATGCCATTTTTCAGAACCGGTATCTCGATGTTGACAATCGTCATCTTGCGGATAACCTTGTTCAGTGGCTCAGATAACCGGTAACCGGTTGGGATGTCCACGAAAGAGTTGATCAACTGCGGCGAATGAGCCATACATAACAAGGAGGAGCATATTCATGGCAAACAATCTGGAAGTCTACAAGTGTGCAATCTGTGGCAACATCGTCGAGGTATTCCACGCCGGAGGGGGCGAACTGGTCTGTTGCGGTGAACCTATGACGTTGCAGGCCGAAAATACGGTGGACGCGGCGAAGGAAAAGCATGTTCCGGTGGTGGAAAAGGGGAACGGCACCCTCACGGTAACCGTTGGCAGTGTTCCCCATCCCATGGAAGAAAAGCATTACATCGAATGGATCGAAGTCATCGCCGACGGTAAGGTGTACCGTCAGGGGCTCAAGCCGGGAGATGCCCCACAGGCAACGTTCCCCATCAGCGCCAATCACGTGGTGGTCCGTGAGTACTGCAATCTACACGGCCAGTGGTCGGTCCGGAGCTGACAACAGGGCATTGCCGATTCCCGGCAATTTCTCAAGAACAAAAACAGGTCTGCGTCGCAGGCCTGTTTTTGTCGTGGGAGCCTCGGAGTTCCTCCACATGGTTTGCGGATGCAATCGTTATGGTATACTTAGACTTGGCTTGACACTACATCTCATTTAAAGGAAGCCGTCCATGGATACGAACGCACTATCGGGTAAACACCGGGAATGTCCGCGCGTCAACAGACTTTTCTTCATTGCCTATGTCAATCGGGAAGGGGAGGAACAGAAAACCCCCGTTTCCCTCGGGCGAACTCTGAATATCAGCAAAAACGGGGTCGGCATTGAAGTGTTTCAGCAGGTCGCCGTCGGCTCCTCCATGGAGATGGAACTCGACCTGGAGGAAAGCATTCTCTCCCTGCAGGGGCGGGTTGTCCATGAGGAATCCTACGGGAACGGGTCCTATTACCTGGGCGTCGTGTTCAACGAAACCCAGGAGCAACTGGCCCACCTGGAGAGGGAAATCCCCGGCTAGTCGCTCGTAGCAATGCAACCATCTGACAGACAAAGGAGACACATAATGGAGGAGAGAACGGGTAGCGTTACCTTCAAAGGCAACCCCATAACACTTCTCGGGCCGGCGCTCAAGGTCGGCGAGCGGGCGCCCGATTTCCGGGTAGTCGATACCGGTCTTGCCCCGCTCGTGCTTGCGGACTTTTCCGGCAAGATCAAAATATTCAGTACCGTCCCTTCCCTTGACACGCCGGTCTGCGACACGGAAACGCGCCGATTCAATCAGGAAGCGGCCGCACTCCCCGAGTCGGTTGTAGTGCTCACGGTGAGCCTCGATCTCCCCTTTGCCCAGAAGCGCTGGTGTGGTGCGGCGGGAATCGACCGGGTCCGCACCCTCTCCGACTACCAGGACCGCTCCTTCGGCCTCTCCTACGGCGTGCTCATCAAGGAGCTGAAACTCCTCGCCCGCTCCATCTTCGTGGTGGATGCACAGGATACCATCCGCTACATCCAGCACGTGCCGGAAGTCACTACGGAACCGGATTACGCGGCAGTTCTTAACGCAGTGAAGGAGCTGCTGTGACCTTCGGAAACTCTTCGAAGCGCGCTACTACTATTTGGAGGCGATTATGTTCGACAACATCGGTGTGCAGGAGGCTATCAGAAAGGCGCTACAGACGGAAAAAAACGCCATGAATTTTTACGAGCTCGGCGCCCGGCTGATGCAGGACAAGGACGCCAGGCGCGTCTTCGATCTTCTTGCCCAGGAAGAGCGTGTCCATGCCGGCCATTTTTTCAAGGCGTACGACGGAAGCGATATTGCATCGTTCGATGACTTCATGAACGCCCCTCCTGAGGAAGAGTCCGCCTGGCTGGCGGCCATGGCCAAGACCATCAATGAAGGATTCAACGAGCAGAAAGCAATGGAACTTGCCCTGGAGAACGAGCGGAAGCTGGAAGAAACCCTGCGGCAAACCGCGGCCAGAATCGAAAACCCCGATGTACGGGCGGTTTTCGAGCTCAACGCCCGGGAGACCCACAACCACTTCGAGGTCATCGAAGCGGAGTACGCCCGGGTCATGGGAATGGTCCACGATTCGGACATGGATATCTACGTGCGTGAATAACGTCACGAGGCCGGGAAGAAGGCCTGCATTTTTGCAGGCCTTTTTTGTTGAGTGGCAGGGACCGCACCCTTACGCCCGCAGGGACGAATCGGCTTGCGCCTTCCCGCGCCCCGGGCTATACTCCCCCCATGTTTACCTACCGGATTACAGAAAACGATCATTGCCGCCGGGTTGAGAACCTGCTCTACAACCTTCTCCCGGCCGCCCCCCACGGCTACCTTAAACAGCTGGCGAAAACGGGCAGCCTGCAGGTCAACGGCACACCTCCCACGCTCGATCTCCTCCTGCGCCTGGATGACACGGTAACCCTCAAGGAAAGCAGCCGGACCCGCCAGTTCCTGACCGGGGCCAGACCCGGGCTCGACATAATCTACGAAGACCAGTGGCTCATGATAATCAACAAGGAGCCCGGCCTTCCCATGCATCGGGCCGCGGAAGTCGATGAACAGAACCTGGTTGACCTCGGGATGAAACTCGTGGCGGAACGGGGGGGAGAAGGGAAGCTGCGGCCGATCAACCGGCTCGACCGGGGAACCTCCGGCGTCGTGATGCTGGCGAAGAGCTCGGCGTCTGCGGCCATGTTCGGCCAGATGCTGCAGGAAGAGGGGCTTGACAAGCTATACCTGGCGGTGGTGGCAGGAAAACCGGTGCCGACGGGGAGTATTTCGGCTGCATTGGAGGGGAAGGAGGCGGAAACACGGTTCCGCGTCCTGTTCCAGGGAAAAGGGTTCGCCTTCGTAGCGGTCTGGCCGGTCACCGGCCGGATGCACCAGATCCGCCAGCATTTCAAGATCATCGGCCATCCCATCCGGGGGGACAAGCGGTACGGCGGCGGGACTTTGCCGGACTATCCCGGCCACCTTCTCCATTCCTTCCGCACCACCTTCATCCATCCATCCACCGGAACCAGGTTGACGCTCCACGCCCCCCTCCCCTCCGGCTTCATCTCCCAGCTCAGGCTCATGGCAGGTGATATGCTCCCCCCCCTGCTGCGGGAACTGCCCGACCTCTGACCGGCAGCGCAACTCTAATTACAAAAGGGGAGATCGGCTTCCAAGCCGGTCTCCCCTTTATCGTTACGGCCGATATCCTCTCAGGCGCCGATCTTCAGCACGATCTTGCCGAAGTGCCGGTCCTCTTCCATCATCCGGTGGGCTTCCACAACCTGGTCGAGGGGGAAGACTTTCTCGATGATCGGGACGATGGTCCGGTCGGCGAACTTGGGAAGGGCGGTCTTCGTGAACTCGGCGACGATCTCCCCCTTGTCCTTCACGGGGCGGGAGCGGAGTACGGAACCGATGATCTGCTGGCGCTTCACCATCATGAGGGCGAGGTTGAGTTCCGCCTTGATGCCCGAAATGATGCCGATGATGACGAGACGGCCGGCGTAGCCGAGGGAGTTCATGTTCGGTGCCAGATACTTGGCCCCCACATGGTCGAGAATCACATCCACCCCCTTCTTGTTGGTGAACTCCTTGACGATCTCGGAAAAGTCGGGAGTCTCCCGGAAGTTGATGACCAGGTCGGCACCCAGCTGCTTGACCCGGTCGATCTTCTCCGGAGCGGCGGTGACGATGATCTTCGTGGCGGGGACCAGCGCCTTGCAGAGCTGGACACCGGCAGTGTTGACCCCCCCGCCGCCACCGTGGATAATGACGGTATTGTTGTCCTTCAGCCCGCCGATCATGAAGATGTTCGAGAACGCAGTTATGGAGGACTCGCAGACGCAGGCCGCCTCCTCGAAACTCATGGAGTCGGGAATGCTCATCAGGTGGCTGGCGTAGGCAACCGCGTACTCAGCGTAGGCCCCTCCCCCCACCAGGGACATGACCCGCTCCCCCTTCTGCCACCCCGTAACCCCCGGCCCGAGCTCTTCGATCACCCCGGCGACCTCGAGCCCGAGGATTTCCGAGTCACCCGGCGGCGGCGGATATTTCCCCTCCCGCTGCACCAGGTCCGGCCGGTTGATGGAGGTTGCCATCACCTTGACGAGCACCTGCCCTTCCCCCGGCTGGGGAATGGCCACCTCACCGATTTTCATAACCTCAAGACCGCCGAATCCTTCCAGTAATACCGCTTTCATACCGTCCCTCCTCTCATATTTTGATCTTTGAAATGGCTGGTGGATCTGGGCGAAACCGCCCCTGCATTATTTTATGTCGTGCCGGTGGCCGGGGGAACCGCAAGCATGGACACCTTTGCCTTGATACGTTACCACCTTATCCCCTTTGTTCAAGAAGCTTCCTTCCCACCCAGTGGCTGGCGAACTGATAGGCGATACGGCCGCTCTGGTCACCCTTCTTCTGGGACCAGAGAATCGCTTCGTCCCGGACAGCCTTGTCCCAGGGGAGCGTGGTACCGTTCTTCGTACAGAGCCGGTCGATCCACTGGGCGACCACCTCCAGGTACTGCTCCTGGGTAAAGGGGTGGAAGCCGACCCAGAGGCCGAACCGGCCGGAAAGGGAGATCTTTTCCTCAACCGCCTCGCCGTGATGGATCTCGTTGTTGACGAGCATTGCCCCCCGGTTGTCGGTTTCGTACTCGGGAAGAAGGTGGCGGCGGTTGGAAGTGACGTAGATGAGGACATTGTCGGGGGGCGCGTAGACCGACCCGTCGAGGGCGCTCTTCAGCATCTTGTAGCTTGAATCGCCAACCTCGAAGGAGGCATCGTCGGAAAAGATGATGTAGTTGTACGATTCGGTCTTGATGGCATCCACGATGTCGGGGAGATGGATCAGGTCGTCCTTGTCCACCTGGATGACCCGCAACCCGTCGGGGGCATACCGGTGGAGCAGCGCCCTTACCAGAGACGACTTGCCGGTCCCCCGGGTCCCCCAGAGGAGGACGTTGTTGGCGGGAAGGCCGGCCAGGAACTGGCGGGTGTTCTCCTCCACGGCCCCTTTCTGCTTGTCGATGCCGAGCAGGTCGTCCATATGGATGCTCTCGATTTCCGGCACCGGCTCCAGGCAACCGCTGAAAGAGTGGCGACGCCAGTTGGCGGCATGGCATACGCTCCAGTCGATTGCCGGCACCGGCCGGGGGAGAAGCATTTCCACCGAGGTCAGCACCCTCTTGAGCTGGTCGCGCAGTTCCTGGTCCATCGTGTCTACCCTCCTGTATGTCTTTCAACAGCTTTTCAGCAGCCGGGGAACTTGCTTCTCAATAACATTATGAGAGGTCGCGCCCTGATTTATGCCGGATTTGGCCGGGCTGAGCGAGCAAAACCGCAGGCGTAGCAGGGCTACGTCGAGGATTGAGCGATTGAAGGCCGGCCAAAGATGGCGTGAAGACGAGTGCGATGCTAGTGGTCGTGGTAGCCGAGCTCCACCAGGATGCAGCTCCCGTCGGCAATGACGTTGATGCCGTGCTCCTCGCAGGCGGCGATGGCCCTGGGGCTCTGGGCGCCGGGCTGCATCCAGATGTTCTCGATCCCACGGGCGATCGCCTCCGCCACCACCTGCTCGGTAATGGTCGGCGGGGTGATGACGGAAAGGCTCTTCACCTCGGGGGGGAGATCGGCCACGGACGCCACGCAGGGGGCACCCTCGATCTCAGTCGCCCGGGGATTGATACCGATGACCCTTTTCCCGTTCTCAAGGTAACAGCGGAGCACCTTGTTGCCGAACTTCTCCCGGTTGGTGGACGCCCCGGCCACACCGAAGGCCTCCGCTTCAAGGAATTTACCGATCCGTTCACGCACGTTCATAGCGTCTCCTCCAATTCTCAGATTTACGCTGCACTTCGGGGGTGTCCGTCCGTCATGGTCTCGGGAGTGGAGGGAAAGCCCGAGCGGCAAGCGGACACCCGCCGAAGTTCTCCATTGCAGGGAATGCCGGGTGAGAGACTGCAGCTCTTAAGACTACCTTCGGTCAGGGTCCGCAGCGGATGAGGCCGTGACGGACGTCCCCGTTCCCTTTCAGCGTTTGGCAGTGGTAACACTCCCCGACAGCTCGCGGGTCAGCTCTTCGTAAGTGCCAAGGGACTTGATCAGGGGAGCGGCCTTCCGGCTGCTGTCGCTGAACTGGTGCAGTCTGGCATTGAAAGCGCCGGTCCGGTTCTTCAGGCCGGCAATGCTTTCGCTGAGAAAGCTCTTGTCTTTCTTGGCCGCATCCCCCCTGGAGATGAACGCCTTGGTCTTGTTCCAGTATTCGTCGGTGCTTCCCACGTAGTGGTTGACGCTCTCCAGGAAAGAGAGGGAAGAGGCGGACAGGTCGGCGGTGCCGGCAAGCTTCTGATGCACATCCTGCATATCCCGTCCAAGCTGCTCGTCGGCAAAGCGATTCAATGCAGCGACTTCCTGCGGATTGGTGCGGACCGGGTCGAGGGCCTCGACCCGGCTGACGAACTGCTGGGAACTCCCCATATAGCGATTGATCGCAACCGACGTGGCATTGAGGGAGAGTATCCCCTGGGAGACGAACTTGGTAAGGATCGATGCCTGGCCGGCGTAGGGGATCGGGAGCACCCGGGCGAAACCGGCCGCGATGGACCCCGCCTCGATGTATTTGGCGTAGCCGGAGAGGCTGCCTGACATCCATTTCACGTAGCTTTCGAAGTCGGTCATGGACTGGCGCTGGGTCCTGGTGTCCCGGGCTATCTCCTGCAGCCTCTGGAGGTTCTTTTTCGCCAGGGCTTCGGAAGTCAGGGCCGGTGTCCCTTCAAGGGTCTTGAGTTGCTGCAGCAGACGGGCGTTCTCCTGCTGCAGGGTGGCAATGGCGGCATCCTTCTGGTCAACAGGGGGAGCCGGCTCCGTGACGCCGGTGGGGGATGACGTCTCAGCCTTCCCGGCGACAGGAGCCACCACCACCGGTGCATCGGCGGCAACGGCGATTCCTCCCCCAGCCGACAGGCAGAGAAGGATGGTGAATGTAAAGATGATACGCATGGTTACAGATTCTCCTGAAATGTGATGGGGGCAGTCCCGGCACCAGCCCAACATACCGGAATCACAGGAGTGAGGCAAGGTAATTCACTTGCGACCACCCAGCGCGAAGGGGCCGAAAACGATCTTCAGCCCCGACCCGACTCTCTGGAGGGCGTGGACCGGAAAGGTCGCCTTGTCGGCGTCCAGCACCACCCGTACCTTGTCCGGATAGGTGCCGATGCGGAGCTTGCCCACGCCGAAGCGGTTGATCGCCACTTCCCTGGCCGACAGGGAATTCCCCCCGGGAGCGATGTCGATCACCAGCCGACCCGGATTGGTCATGGTGAAGGTGGTGAAGCGCTCGATTGCGGTCTGGGCGACAATCTCGACGCTCTCCTTGCCGACCCGTATGTCACTTACCACAGGCGGGGGGCCGAAGGACGGCACCACCGGCTGCAGGGTCGTTTTAGCGGGGGATTTTTCCTGTGTCTTGCCCGCCGGGACTTTGGCCACTGTGCCTTTTCCTGACGCCCCGGAAGGAGAAGCCACGGCTTTCCTGCTCTCCTTCTTTACCGGCGCGGTTGCTGCGGAGGTTGCATGCAGAGGTTTGAAAATGGCGAACACTCTGGACTTATCCACAGGATGGGGGACGATGCTGATCTCCGCGTCCCGGGCGAGGTCGATGGTGGCGCGGGTCAGGACCCGCTCGTTGATCACCTTCCGCTCCACGGTGACCCGCTTGATGAAGCTCGTGTCCGCCGGTACCACCGGCGCCACATGCCCCGGCTCTATGCCGTAAATGTCCACCGTAGCCCGCAGGAGCTGGGGCATGGTATAGCAGGAGACCTCCCCCGGCTGCCGGTCGGCGATAAATTCAACGCGGGGGGCGGCACCGCCGCCGGTCTTGATCTCTTTCAGGGTTCCGACGGCGGGCGCCGCCTGGGCAGCGGCAAGGGTGAACAGGCATAACAGGATGGAAAAGCCGATGGTCCGGACGTGACCCATGAAGGCCTCCTCTCGATAAACAGGTTAGTGTCCATCTGGAAACTCCGGATGAGACACTATCGGTTTGCAGGTTAAGTGCCCTTAAAATAACGGATAGAAGGGCTGCAGGCAAGGGATATTTGAGGGGAAGGACCAGGATCGGGGACTGGGGAGCGGTAAAGGCTTACACGAACGCTTACACGAACCCGTTTCCGACCCGGAAAGGAGGGATTTTTTGTCTTGGCAAGGAAATCAAGGGATTGCACGGAGGCGTACACCGGTACGCCGCACACGCAAGGCCGCAGATTGACACCGCCAGGGCGAAAAAGGACCCTTTCCGGGCGGAAACTACATCATCTCGATCGGGTCGATGTCTATCACCAGCCGTACCTGGGCCGGCAGGTCGATGGCGCCGCGGAATCCATTCACCAGCCGGTGCAGGTCGCTGCGGGTGGGGGCCTTGAGGAGGATCTGCCAGCGGAAGCGGCCGCGCAGCTTGCCGAGGGGGGAGGTGACCGGACCGAGGATCTCAACCCTGCTCCGGAAGCGCCCCTTGAGCTGCTGCAGGAGGCGGGCGGCCTGCTCAGCACCCTGCTCCACGACGGACCCGTTGGTCCCGGAGAGGTGGAGGGCAGCCAGGAAGGCGAAGGGGGGGTAGCCGGTTTCCCGGCGGAAGGCCAGCTCCTCCTCGTAGAACCCTGCCATGTCATGGCTGACTGCCCGGCGGATGGCGTAGTGGTCCGGTGCCAGGCTCTGGACGATGACCCGCCCCGGCGCGTCCCCCCGGCCGGCCCGACCGAGCACCTGGGTGATGAGCTGGAAGGTCCGCTCGGCACTGCGGAAATCGGGGATATTGAGGGTCGCGTCGGCGGAGACCACCCCCACCAGGGTGACGCCGGGGAAGTCGTGCCCCTTGGCGATCATCTGGGTGCCGATCAGGATGTCGATCCGCCCCTCCTCTAGCCCCCGCAGGATCCGGGCATGCCCTCCCCGGCCGGTCGTGGTGTCCCGGTCCATCCTGCTCACCCGGGCCTCGGGGAGAAGCTCCTGCACCTCCTCCTCCACCCGCTCCGTCCCCCGCCCCAGAAGACCGATGGACGGGCTGTTGCAGCCGGGGCAGATGGATGGTGCCGGGATGGAGTAATCGCAGTAGTGACAGAAGTGGCGCTCCCGGCGCCGGTGATAGGTGAGGGTCACGGCGCAGTTGGGACAGCAGAGGACGAAGCCGCACTCCTGGCAGACCAGGTAGGTGGCGAACCCGCGCCGGTTGAGGAAGAGGAGCGACTGTCCCCCTGCCGCCAGGTTCTCCGCCAGGGCGGCGGCGAGGGCAGGAAGGAAGGTCTCACCCTTCTTCTTCCGGGCATCCACCAGCTCTACCGTCGGCATGGGGAGGTCGCGCACCCGCCGGGGGAGCTCCAGGTAGCCGAGCCGCCCTTCCCGGGCGGCGTGGAAGCTCGTGACCAGTGGCGTGGCGGAACCGAGAAGGACCACAGCCTTCTCCATCTTCCCCCGGACCAGGGCCAGGTCCCGGGCGTGGTAGCGCACCCCTTCCGACTGCTTGTAGGACCCCTCGTGCTCCTCGTCCACCACGATGATGCCGATCCGCTCCAGGGGAGCGAAGATGGCGGAACGGGCACCGATGACGATCTCCGCCTCTCCCCGCCGGATCCGGCGCCATTCGTCGTAGCGCTCCCCGTCCGAGAGGCCGCTGTGGAGAACTGCGATGCCGCAGCGGAAGCGGCGCTTGAAGCGGCGGACCAGCTGGGGGGTGAGGGCGATCTCCGGCACCAGGACGAGCGCCGTCTTTCCCCGGGAGAGAACGTGGGCGATGGTCTGGAGGTAGACCTCCGTCTTGCCGCTCCCCGTCACCCCGTAGAGGAGAAAGGGGGCAAAGGCGGCCGTGGTGCAGGCTTCCGTCAGGCGGGCAAGGGCTGCTGCCTGGTCGTCGTTCAGGACGAGGGGGGTGTCGTGCTCGAACACCTCTTCCCGGAAGGGATCGCGATAGACCTCCCGCGCAGTCGCCGTCACGAGCCCCAGCTCCCGGAGCCGTTTGAGCTGAGGGGCACAGGGGCCAAACCGCTGGCGGATGAGTTGGGCCGGTGCCTCCTCCATCCCCGCCAGGAACGCCAGAATCTCCCCTCCCCTCCCCCGTGGTTGTGTGACTTCTGCCGGGGCCGGAAGGGAACGGTAGAACAGCTCCGTCTTTACCTGTCGCCCCCCCGCCAGCACCTCTTCAGTGGCACTGGTCCCGTCCGGGCCCTCCACCTGCCGCTGCCGGCTGGTGAGGTTGATTCCGGCCGGCAGCGCAGTCTTCAGCACCTCGCCAAGGGGAAAGAGGTAGTATCCCGCGACCCAGCGGAGAAAAGCCAGCTCCGCCGGGGTGACGAGCGGTTCCGCGTCCAGGACCTCGATGATCTCCTTCAGCTCCGCCGTCGTGGCGTCCCCCGGCCCGAGGACATACCCGGTCACCTTGCGCCGGCCAAAGGGGACCAGCACCCGCTTCCCGACCGCCACTTCCCCGACGAGCCGCTCCGGAACCCGGTAGGAAAAGGTCTGGTCGATCCGCACCGGGATGGCGACCTCGATGATGGTGAGGGGTGATTTCGACATAATGGCGGAGTCTACCGCGGACGGGAAAAATAGACAAGGGGGAGATGGGGAAAGTGCCTTTCACCCTTGACACTACCGTTTCTGCGGGTGTATGCATGTGAGAAAATTTTCATGCAAAACCGGTCTCACGCAACGCCGCAGTGACGCATGCAGAACTGAAACCCCAAAATACGTCTTCTGGGATTTACATCAATAAATTCAAGATCATGATTTTGTTTAGATTCTCGTCGCGTCGTTGCGTCGTCGCGTGAGTGCAAGGAGTCTCCAGGATGACTGAAAATGATATAGCTGACAGGGTCATGGATGCAGCGTTCCTGATACATCGGGAACTTGGTCCGGGATTATGGGAAAGCGTCTATGAGATTGTTCTGGCTCGGCAATTGATTGACAAGGGTTTGGCTGTCGAACGCCAGGTGCCGGTACCCATCCGATTTCAGGAAATTGTTTTTGATGAAGGTTTCCGTGCCGATCTCTTTGTGGAACGGAAGGTCATTATTGAACTAAAATCCGTTGAGCGTCTGCAACCGGTCCATTCTAAGCAGGTACTTACCTACCTTCGTCTGACGGGATGCCGTCTCGGCTTGTTGATAAATTTTGGCGAAAACCTGTTGAAAGATGGCTTTAAACGGGTAGCCAACGGATTGGACGTTTGTTGATGTTTCGCAGGGGTAACCTTACAACCGGTCTCACGCAACGCCGCGACGACGCGACGAAAAGCTGAATCATGGAAACACGGCTGAGGGATTTACATCTATTGATTCATGGGTTTGATTTGCCTAGGTTCTCGTCGCGTCGTCGCGTCGTCGCGTGAAAAACGGTTTTGGCGCTGACACATACATTGCCCCCCTTCAAAAATCTACCGAATCACGGGTCACGAGTATCAGCCTCACGAAAAGCCACGGCAACGCGACGGAAACTGAAAACCCAAAATACGTCTTATGGGATTTACATCAATAGTTCACGGGTCTGATTTTGTTCAGGTTCTCGTCGCGTCGTCGCGTGATCAATTGAGTTGATCTCCCCTACAAGCCTACACGGACGGCACCAGATCCAGTTCCTGTTCTATGTCATTGCCGTTGACCAGCATCGCCCCATCACCCTTCTCGGTACGGACCAGGCCGCTCTCCACCCATTCGTTTATCCGGGCGGCCGTTATACCGTACTTTGCGGCTGCCTGCTCGACTGTGTACCACGTTTTGGTCAATGACATGGCGCTCCCCCTTTTCTCCCGAGTTTCCTGTAACTATACCACATCACCGTTCCCTGGTTTTACCGTCCCGTGATTTTTCCTGGCACCACTTTCAAGTTTGCCCGGATCACGAATCCCGAGTCACAGCATTACAGAACCAGCCTCACGCAACGCCGCGACGTCGCAACGAAAGGCTGAAACACCAAAACAAGGTAGTAGGGTGCACCCCTTGATTGATGATTTGAATTATTGAGGTTCTCGTCGCGTCGCTGCGTCGTCGCGTGAAACAATCGGTCTTGGTGTAGAATCAGCATTGCCGGCCTTCAAGATTTACCGGATCACGAATCCCGAGTCACAGCATTACAGAACCAGCCTCACGCAACGCCGCGACGTCGCAACGAAAGTCTGAAACACCAAAAACAAGGTAGTAGGATGCACACTTAATTGATGATTTGAATTATTGAGGTTCTCGTCGCGTCGTTGCGTCGTCGCGTGAAACAATCGGTTTTGGTGTAGAATCAGCATTGCCGGCCTTCAAGGATTTTCCGAGTCCCTCGTCCCTAATCCCCGCCTTTACCCCTTGACACTCCCGCCTCCACGTGTGTATGTAGACGAGGAATTTGCTATGCAGTACCCGGGAGGGGCCGATGACTGTCGACGATCACGCCAAAATTCCTGTTGAGCCATTGCTCCTTCTGGGTGGCGCCTTCCTTGCCCTCGCCGTTTCGGGCCTCAATCCCCATGACCGCCTGACGTGGATACTGGAAATTTTCCCCTTTCTGCTAGCCGTGCCGCTTCTTGCCGCAACCTACCGCACATTCCCCCTCACGCCGCTGCTCTACCGGTTGATCGTCGTCCACGCCATCATCCTCTTCATCGGCGGGCATTACACCTACGCCGAGGTCCCGTTCGGCTTCACGCTGCAGGATCTGTTCGGGCTCACCCGGAACCCCTATGACCGGATCGGCCATTTTGCCCAGGGCTTCGTGCCGGCAATCGCAGCCCGGGAAATTCTTCTGCGGCGAACGCCCCTCGTTCGCGGAAGATGGTTGTTCTTTATCGTTGCTTCCATTTGCCTCGCCATCAGCGCATGTTACGAGTTCATCGAATGGTGGTCGGCAGTGGCCCTCGGACAAGGCGCCGATGCCTTCCTGGGAACGCAGGGCGATCCATGGGATACTCAGTGGGACATGTTCACTGCGCTTCTGGGGGCGTTGGCGGCACAGTTGGTGCTTGCGCCGCTGCATGACCGTCAGCTGCGGCTCGTCGACACACAACAAAAAAACACGGCTGCCCCAGGAGTTGCGACTCAAGGAGCGGAACAATGAGTACGCTTCGGGACGGGAAAACCAGCCTCACGCAACGCCGCGACGTCGCAACGAACAACTGAAACCCCAAAAACAAGGCAGCAGCATCTACACCTTAATTGATGATTTGAGGTTTTCGTCGCGTCGCTGCGTCGTCGCGTGAACAATCGGTTTTGGTGTTAACACGTCATTGCCCGCCTTCAAAGATCTGGATCACCGGTCCCTGGTCCCGGCCTCTAAGATTCCCCAGCCCCCAGTCCCTAGCCCCTAATCCCCGCCTTTAAACCTTGACACTCCAGTCTCCACGGGTGTATGAGAATACATGAATTTAAGCAGTGCCCGGGAGGGGCTTATGGGACGCGGGAATGCAGGTGCATAGAGCCGCTTTGTCAGTGTGAGACTGATGGAGCGGCTTTTTTGTTATTGAAATGCTTGAACCATTGGGAGTTATAAAGTGAACCTTTTGATTATTGTTATCCTTATCGGCATTATCATTGTTGTTCTTGCAGTTTTGAAAACAAAACAGCCTTCGATAGATAATGGCCTTACTTTTGAGAGAAGGGAACCTTTGTTCTCCCCTGCTGAACGATCGTTTCTTGGGGTATTGGAACAATCTCTCGACAAGCGCTACCGGGTATTCGGCAAAGTTCGCCTCGGCGATATTGTAAAGCCGGCAAAGGGGCTATCGAGCAGTAAGCGGACTACCGCACAGAACAAGATCAACCAAAAGCATTTGGACTATGTAGTCTGCTCGGCTGCTGAGTTGACAGTGGTCGGCATCGTGGAGCTTGATGATCAGACCCATGGGCGCGAAGATCGTGCCACACGGGACGATTTCGTGGACCAGTCATTGGCAAGTGCGAAGATCCCGGTTGCCCGCTTTTCTGCAAAGAGAGGATATAGTCTCCAGGAGGTCAGGACAAAGCTTGTAGAGGCATTCAAGCTTGCAGATGAATTCTCTGAGCAAATCCCTGTAAAGAAAGATCATCCTTCTACGCAGCCACCCCCTCTGACAGTGGCAGATCAGAATCTGACACAACCTGAAGAAATTGTTCCTACTTGTCCGAAATGTGCGGCAAGCATGGTGAAGCGACAGGCGAAGAATGGTCCCCACGCGGGCAATTTTTTTTGGGCGTGCTCGACGTATCCTAAGTGCCGTCAAGTTATAGCGATAGCAGAGAATTAACTAAAGTGCGACTTCGAGAAGAACGGCATCTGGGTGGAGGTGGAGTTCGGCAATGCCCACTCCTACTATCAGGATTACGTGAAGTTCATGCTGGTCAGGAAGTACCGTGATGCACAACTTGGTCTACTCCTTTGCCCAACGGCGGTTTTTGCGGCGCTGCTGTGCGAACTGGGGCAGAAGCGGGCGCGGGAGAACTCGGTTAGCAAATGTTTGCCGGTCTATTCGGGGATGATGAGTTACGAGAAGGCTGCGCGGGAGTTGCCGTTTCTGGGTTTTATGTTCGAGATGCCGATAGTTGTTGCGGGGGTCGGGGTGAGTGGGGTAAATGGCGACATGTTGACAGAACTGGTATCGCTGGGGTAATGTGGCAAACATTTAATCTCTCAGGGTGAAATTCCTCGCCCCTTGGGGCGATTCAAACACCAACTAAGGTTACAGATACCCCGCTGTTTGCGGCGGGGTTATTCATTGCACCACTATATACTCAATCCGGGTTGATAATAACTTATAAAGAAATGGAGCTAAAATGGAAGTAAGAGAAGTTTTCTCAGCGGAACCTAAAAGTACTTGGCATATTTTGTGTGAATCTAATACTGGATTTTATGTTCCAGCATATCAAAGAGAATATTCGTGGAATAAAGACAATATCATTAGATTGTTCGACGATACCTGTCACGGAATTAGGTTATTGCTAGATAATGAGGATGCAATAACATTTATTGGTACTATCATTTACATACATGATATTAGATATCAAACTGTTAATCCAATTGTTAGAACAGAAGTTCCTGGGAAGGTATGTGTTGTTATAGACGGGCAGCAGAGATTAACTACACTACTTTTACTTAATTCGATTATACATAACGATATAGTTGTTTTTAGTAAGAGATTAAAGACTTCAACTGAGCCTCAGGACGTATGGCTATACCAAAAAGCATTATCCACAATGAGTCAGCTTGCTAAAACTTATGAATTCGATATGGACTATGGCGATAGTCAATGGTATCCACGTATGATAAGAGCTTATGATGATTCTTGGTCAAGAAGTTCATCGACTGCTAAGTACTCATCACCTATAGCAACTTATCTACATAAATATGGGAAGCACACTAGAGATATCGAAAATAGTTCAAAAGCATTCAAGTATGAATTAGGAGACATACCTTCTGAATCATTAAAAAAGCATGAAGTGATAAAAGACAATATAAAACATATCGTTAAGTATCTGAGAGAAATATACAAAGATAATGGGTCAGATTTTGATTTTCCGAAACTTACAGAAATTTATTTATCCCAACCACACTTCAAAGAAGTTTTGATAGGGCCAGAAATCCCGGATTATGTTAAAGCCTCGTTAGATGACCCCTCAACTGATAGATATTTCATTGAATACCGATCATTATTCAGGCTGATATTATTTGCTAGATATTTGCTAGAAAGAATTGCAGTTACAATAGTAGGTGCCAAAAATGAATCATATGCATTCGATATGTTTGAGTCATTGAATACTACAGGGGAACCTTTAACTGCTTATGAGACATTCAAGCCAAGAGTTATAGACTCTGAAGGACTTGCCCAATATGAGCATTCAGAGTCGCGGCTACATATGAGCCACATTGAGGATTATCTAAATGCTTTTAAAAAAGCACAAGACAAGCATGATGCTACTAGCGAATTAGTAATACCATTTGCACTCGCAGAGAGTGGCTTTAAGTTGTCAAAGCGACTAAGTGACCAAAGGCGCTATCTGAAAGATCGTTATGATGCGAACACCATTATTGATGATAAACGTGGATTTGTTAAGCATTTTGGGCATTCATCTCTTGTAATCAATTATTCTTGGCCTGCTGATTTAGCAATAAGACCAAAGTTTTATCAGTTAGATGATATTTCTGATGAGGCAATACTATGCTTGGATTTACTTAGATCTTCAAAGCACAATATAACTTTAGCCTTGATCATCAGGTATTTCTCTTTAACTAGATTATTGTCTGGTGAAGACAGAAATAGAGCTATAGCGGATCTTGAATGTGTAATAAAGTCTATAGCCGCATTCTCCGTCTTATGGAGAGCCTCAAGAAAGGGAACTGAAGGAATTGATAGCATTTATAGAGAGCTTATGAAAGACGGAGTGACAGAAATAGGGATAGGGCCATTTTCTAGAACAACAACAAAAAACACAGGCATTACTTATAATGATTTGCCAACTGCTGAACAACTGAGGACAGCCTTTAAGCATCATCTGAAAAAACGTGGTCTAAATTGCGGGAATATAGAAGATAAAACTGAATGGGTGACGAGGTCAAAAGCAATTCCTCTATACGATATCAATAAACCAATTACGAGATTTATACTGTTGGCGGCTTCCCATGATTCATGTTTAGATGCTGATAATTTGGGCCTTTTGAAACAAGGCCGTGAAGGAATTTTGCCTACCTTAAATTATTCTGAATGGGAAAAACTGAAGAAAGAGGACTACACAGTCGAACATATCGCGCCTCAAACACCTTTAGCAAATAGTGATTGGGACCGAGCTCTTTATGAAGAAAAAGAAACAGTTGATATGATAGGGAACTTGACGTTACTTCCTAGATCTGAGAATTCAATAGTTGGGAATAGAAACTGGGCAGATAAGAAATTGATGTACGAAATATGCTCTGCCGACACACAGGATGACTTTGATAGATACTTATTAGAGGCAAGAACTATGGGAATAGAACTGCCACAAGCCACCATAGAAAAGCTTAAAGGGTCTAAATATTTGGCCCATGTCAAGGCTATTTCTAAACTTAACGATAACTGGAATAAAGACTTTGTTATGCAGCGTAGCAAGCGGCTATTAGAACTTGCTTGGGACCGTATAATTCCTTGGCTGGGAGACTTCTGATTATTTATGACACGCTAAGCATACCTTAGCTTGTCCAAATAAATCATCAATATCAATAGGCTCGCACTCAGGTCTTAAGGGATTAATTGTTTTAGCCCCTTTAGCTCGTGCGAGCCTTTTTTCATAATCCTGCTTTATCTGAAATACACGTTCAGGTTTAACAAGATTATCAAGGGATTCTCCCTGTGACCAGGTGAACGGTGAACCACTTTCCACGGCTGTTTTTTCGTAACATTTGGCATCTTCAAACGCATCAGGATGCCGTTCCATGAGACGAACCCATTCAATTTTCTGTTGGAAAAAACAAAATGTGCAACCGCTGCGAGAGCGCCATTCATAGTATTTTGGTAAACCTACTCCAGCATTATCAAGAAGTTCAATTACTGCAGCCTTATCTAATCCAGCTTCTTTAAAGGGAAGGAGTATCTTCAGGCTTTGATTCTTTGAATTGTATCCTTCGCGATACTCCTCATCAGCCCTAATGGCGACATAGCTGTAGACTGTATAGCCTTTTACAAGAAATTCCTTGACCCAGCTTTCAAATGGTCTGAGCTTTAGTTGCCTTGTACACCAGCGTGTTTGAGGTGATGGCAAGAAGTTATTAAATTGTTTGAGCCAGTAATCAAAGTCACGATCTGGATTCAACCTCAGGATTGATTTGCCAAGAAAGCCCTCTAGTCGTATGAGGAATTCATAGACCTCTGGAAGTTCTTTTCCGGTATCTGTAAAGAAGTAGTCAATATCGAGTTCCGGATGATTTTGGCGCATGTATACCGCAAGTGCTGCACTGTCGCGCCCACCGGATAAACCGAGTACATGTTTTACTTTGTTTCCCATACCATTATCCAATTTTAGTTGTTCTTGGGAATTCATCATCAACTGAATCGGTAAGCCTCATATATTTAGCGCTAAGTTCCGCTAACGCTGCCAGGATAATATTGCGCTGCTTGTTGTCACTTTTTAACAGGGCTTTTTCTACAGTAGTTACAACTCCTGAGATTGAAGCTTTATCCTTCTCCTCAATGTCAAATTCCCGAAGAAAAGGCGTAGGTTGTCCATCTATACCTACTACTACGGCCATGGCGTGTCTTTTGTTTGCACGGCCTTTTACGCGGGCAAACGATTCAAGACGGATAAATTTCTGGGACAGATCAGTCAGCTCAACAGCAGCTCGATCAAGGTCAAGGTCAATCCAGTCTCGTGGCGGTTTATTTGCCGCAAGACTTGCAAGCCCTTCTATCTCTTCATCACCACCATTAAACTGCGCTAGCCTGCCGATAAATGCATCGAGCCGGAAGTCTCCACCAACTTGCTTTATGTTTTCCGCCCGCTCACGTAATTCTGCTAAAGCTTGTGGAGATGCGTTCGGTACTTGAAGCTCATTAATTATTATATCAAGTAGCTTCTTAAGCATTATTGGGTATGCCTGGCACAGTTCATCTAATCCTTGGTGAATCTGGGTAATGATCGTATTTAGACTTTCATCTGCATTCGAGGGAGTTACCTCGCCAAAAATTGAAGGGATATCATCAAAAAGGAATTTATTTGGATCTTTTGCCTGTTTGAATAGATCTCGCACGCGTTTAGCGTTACCTGATAAATTCATTGTTCGCTTGGTCCACGGTTGAAGGTGGTCAAAGATCGCTATCAATCCTCTTGCGACATCAATAGGCTGTAAATCATTTAGCTCATTTTGGCTGTCAAATTCTCTTACAACTTCTGCAAGTCCTGAAAGAAGGTTTTTCGATACTTCAGTAAGATCCATCCACCGCAGTTGAATAGAAGATGGATCTTTAGCTAAACATTCGACGTCTAGGTCTCTAAACCGTGCCTGAAAAGCTCCTTGTCGATAAAAGGCGAAGTTACTCCGGAGAGATTGAATGTAGGCTACGGCGATTACCGACATCAAACCATCTTTGACACCAAATGGCGGTTTACGCCAGAGCGAATAAAGTTCTGCAACTGGCACTGATCGATTCATATTTTTTTGTAGATACTGAGTCGTTTTCTTCCATAAATGCCTTAGATTATAAGGATCACTTGAAGCATCTTCAGGTGCAATGAATCTCCATCCTTCAGGAGTCTTCTGGTGAATACCTGCTGTGAGAAGAAGAGAATTGTATAAACCACCTTCTGCAGGGAAACCATCAATTCCAAGACGCGAATCGTTTTCGTTCATTACCATTCTTTTAAGAAGTACATTTTGCGCGGCAATGGCACTGCTAGATGGCTTAACTCTATTGAGTAGTTCATTGTGTAGGCGTGGTGATTTGGGGAAGCGTTTTTTTGCTAGTTCAGATGCGAGGGAGTTTAATTCAGCAAGATGAAGTGTTTGGGGAACGCGAACCGTTGAATACCACTCGGCCTTATCAAATGCATGACTTAGTTCTGCTTCGAGGAGCCCTTGGAGTTGCATGCGGCGGGCAATTACCTCCCTACGTGCGACTGCATCACCTGACAACTCGGATCGTTCATTGAGCACTTTTTGCAATGCAAGTAATTCACGAGCTAGATCAATAATCACCCATGCACGTTGTGAAACACCTACAACGAGTTCGCCATCAGCTTTGCAATCCAAAGCATCTTGGCATAGTTTATCTGCTTGTTCCTCAGCCTCTCCGTCAGTTGGTATCGCAAGCAAGAAAGCACCTATAGTGCCCTGTGTTGCAGTGAATTGTTGCGCATATTCGAGAAGACCAGACAGAGGTACGATTTCAACGTCGAACCACCACAATGCTCCTGTTTCGTAATAAAAACGTTTAGCCAAAATTGGCTGAAGTCCTGCCAATGACCTTAGTGTGCCAAAGTCGATAGATTTAATTTCTTGTAGGGCTGCTTCAACTGCTTGCTCGATGTCAAAATCACTGCCTGCATAGATAGAAAATGAGTTGTTGAATTTTCGATATATAATAAAAGACGTCTTCTGCAAGCGTTCAAGGGCGATGTTTATATTGTTTGCAGTAAACTGAGGGCAGCACTGCTCTAGGAGTTCAAAACACGGAACTAGTCCAGAGCGCTCTTTGAAAAGATCAACAAGTGCAATTAGTTTAAGCAAGGACAGCTCAAGTTCCGTCCCACCGAGGGAATCACACCGTTCGACTGCTTCAACCGCAAGTGACCACTTATGACCATCTGGAGATGCGAGTATAGAAGGTTCTAAATTTATCCGCAGATAGTCCCACAAGTACACTGGCAGGTAAATTTGATCGTCATCAGCATTTCTTATGAAATCTTGAAAGCCATGAGGTTCAGCCGAGTTTAAAAAACCAAAAATACTTCGCTGATTTTGGCCAAATCTTCGTCGGGAGATTGGTCCTAATAAGCAAGAAACAACCGGATGCAATGGCCAGGTTTCTTCCAGCATCTGCGCTAAATGTAGAGAACTGCCTTTACGGTTGACTGCTATTTGATTGGCAATGGCGACAGGTGTTTTTGTTGGTTTTTTTGGAGTCCGACGTGATTCAATAGCCCTTGTTAGTAGTTCAATCTGCTCTTCACCGGCAGTGTTAATAGCCAAATCAATGTATCGGCCTTGAATTTTCGACCATTCATCGCGAAGTTCACGCGAAAGTCGTGAGGCATATTCGTGAAAGGATTGATGAAGTATGCCTATAACAATGAGCCTCCGATTACTTCGTGATGCCGCTTCAGCTAATTGTTGAAAAATATAGATATCTGATTCATCACGGGCGGCAGACTCTAGGAATTTTCCCATTTCATCTATGAATAGTATCAATCCACCATAAGTTGTGAGCTGTTCGTTGGCTATATCAAGAAGTTTGTTAACAACATATTCATCAGTAATCTGCTTTTTCTTGTCAAAATTAGCCAGTTTCTTCTCTTCTAGAGCCTCTATAATAGCTAACTTTGGATCGCTTCTACGGCCAACGATCGGTACTATTTTCCATCCTTTTTTTTGTAGCGGAAGGCTGTCTGAAATTATATCCGCATCATCGTTACCGATGCTTTTTCTAGCAATATTTCTTAAGTTAGGATCTCCATTTAACAGGGCAGAGAGAGCAATGACAAGACTTGATTTGCCGCTTCCATATGGTCCTGTCCAAGTAAAAGCACCTTGCCCAGTACTTGAAACGTGGTTGGCAAGTTGCAGTAGTACGTCGGTTGAAGATCGCGGGCAAATAAATCCATCAAGTGCTGATTGGCTGCCAAGATCAGAGTCAATTCGGATAGATCTTTGGAATCGTTGAGCAACATTTACAATATCTGAGAGAGCCATAAGATCCCTTTTAATCCTTCAAGACGTAATCTTGAGCAAATATTTTGTAGCGTGCCTCAAGATCAAGATCTTGCTTGCGAATAACTTGTTTAAGTCCTGCCGTTTCTGACCATCGATATGCACCATGAGACGAGTCTTCCAGTTCTTGAAGCCTATTAACGAGATCATTCTCTTCAAGGAGAAATACTTTGCCGAGTGATCCAGGTTCGTGGGCAATGGCTTCGAATGAAAGGGTGCTTGTCGATGTGTATGAGTTCCAGAAATCTATAAGTGCGTAGAGGAAAACACCGGCTCCCAGAGAAGCCTTCGGGCCTCGAACAAGGCGGAAGCCATCTCGTTTACCAATTGGTTTAATTAATCCGAGTTCAACCAGAGGTGATTCTAGAGTGTCTTCATATCCACTATGATCAGTTGAGAACTTCGCTGCGTACGTGCGGACAAAACATTCGACATCTCTCTTTATTGTTGCAGAGGCAACTCGTAACCAACCTCGCTCTTTTGCTAGCCGTTCTAAACCCTTTACTAATTGATCTCTGTCAAAAGTGTCGCTTGAATAATGGTTAAATGTCCAATACCAGGTAGTTTTATCTGGCCTTCCAGCAAGTTGCCAATGGATTAACCAAAGGCTAGCAGGATGCTCAAGGTATGGATCAAGGCCTACATTTGAAAGGAGAAGTCGCCCCAAAGGGGTAATGTTAATTCCTTGCTCTTGTGAGTAATCAGAAATGATGCCGACAGTAGTGGCCCAATGTCGAATTGCAGCAACCATGTTCTTCCCGACTCCAAAGCGCGAAATGGCCTCATCTTCTGTAAAAACAGCCCGTTTGTCAGGTGACTTGTCGAAAGTATAAACCGCATCATACGCCTTTTTGAGCCATCCGTGACGCATCGGAAACGTTTCATGCCCTGAAAATTGGGGTTTATAGATGTCTGTAAATAATGGGCCGCGTGTCATAATCCCTCGCCTGGATGATTCATCCAGGTCGACATTATCGGATAACTGTGGTAATGTCAATCCGTTCTGGAGTGAAGTTCCAGGTTCACAAAAATAGTAGCAAAGGAGCGCGACAAAATATGTCGCAGTTATGCGAATAGGTAATACTATTTACTTAGACCATCAAGCAACCACTCCTGTCGATCCCAACGTAATGAAAACGATGTTACCGTATTTCACAGAGACTTTCGGAAACCCGCATTCAAGTGAGCACGCGTTAGGGTGGACTGCCTCTCAAGCAGTCGAAAACGCTCAGATTGAAGTCGCTACCCTTATCTGTGCTGAACCCGATGAAATTATATTTACGTCCGGTGCCACCGAATCTAACAACCTTGCTTTACTTGGTTTAGCTAGAAACTCACAAAAACTTTACCGAAACAGATTAATTGTAGGCGGCATTGAGCATAAATGCCTTATAGAGTTAGGCAGAATATTAAGTAGTTATTATCATTACGAAGTAGAATTTGTGCCAGTTGATAAAGGTGGAGTTGTTCAATTAGATCAATTAGAGGCGTTGTTGGACGAAAATGTATTGCTAATTTCGATTATGGCAGTGAATAATGAAATTGGCACAATTCAACCACTTAATGAAATCGGTGTGTTAGCAAAAAAATACGGTGCGTATTTTCATTGTGACGCAGCACAAGCGCCTTGTGCTGTCGATATTGATGTAATTGCCATGAATATCGATTTGCTAAGTCTGTCAGGGCATAAAATTTACGGACCGAAGGGAATTGGCTCTTTATATGTAAAAAGGGAAATTCAACGAGAGATTGAGCCGATAATTTATGGTGGTGGGCAACAGAACAATCTAAGGTCCGGAACTGTTCCAGTGCCACTATGCGTAGGTTTAGGTACGGCGTGCAGTATTTTGAACCAACCCATGAAATACACTGAAAGAACTAGATTAGCTCAACTACGTGATAAGTTTGTATCTGACATTATTGCGCTAGGTAGAGATATTTCACTTAATGGGCCATCTTTACAAACTCGACACTCAGGAAATGCAAACATATGCTTTAACGGGTATTCTGCCCAAGATATTCTGCAGGCATTACAACCATTTGTTGCCGCATCGTCCGGCTCAGCCTGTTCGTCAGGTATTACGGAGCCCTCTTACGTTTTGAGAGCTATTGGATTAACTTTGGAAGATGCAGCTTCATCAATCAGATTTAGTCTCGGTAGATTCACAACTGTGGATGACGTCGATAGTGCTGTTAGAATCATCAAGAATGTATTGTCACGATTGTAACTACCTATCAATGTGAAGAAAACTGGGCCGTGTCTCACATTCTATACAAGATTCGAACGAAGACTTCACAACAAACTTACCGATGATAAGAATTTTCCACAAATTTCTCGGCTAATAAATACCCTACTTCATCGCCCACGAACACCACGCTAACCCCTGACCAATTGCCTCCAAGCGTACCGCTCATACAACGTCTTGACGTCATGACGTTGTAATGCTACCGTATGCCCAGGAGGAAAGAACCATGAGCGCGCTTACCAAACGGGCTACCGTCTACTTTGATCCTGCCATTCACCGGGCGCTGCAACACAAGGCGCTGGCGACCTCACGATCCCTTTCCGATATCGTCAACGACGCGATGCAGCAGGCGCTGGCCGAGGACGCCGAGGACCTGGCAGCCTTCGAAGAGCGAGTC
The DNA here is from genome assembly GCA_003574885.1 of Geobacter sp. Taxonomy (GTDB): domain Bacteria; phylum Desulfobacterota; class Desulfuromonadia; order Geobacterales; family Geobacteraceae; genus Geomobilimonas. The sequence goes on along the minus strand of PJFC01000001.1, from coordinate 444,770 downwards.
AACGAGCCGCTGGTTTCCTACGAAGCGGTATTGAAAGAGCTCAAGGCCAATGGCCGCATATAGCATTTTCTTCAAGGACTCGGTCCGGAAGGACCTGGATGCCATTCCCAAAGGCGACCTGCAACGGATCATGGAGCGGATCGGAACTCTTGCAGAAAATCCCCGCCCCATGGGGTGCGAGAAACTTTCCGGGCAGGAAAAATATCGCTTGCGCCAAGGAAACTACCGCATCGTCCACTCCCTCCAGGATGCCCGGCTCACCGTCTGGGTGGTCAAGGTCGGCCACCGGCGGGGACCTTTTTAGCCACAGATCAAGGCCGAAAAGGCAGATAAAAATCAATCCGAAACACGTTTATTGATCATAATCGGCATTTATCCCCAGTTTCCGGTTTTTCTGCGTACCATTTGATTTATTGTTTAAATCAGTTCCGTCACAATCTTTTTTGCCGCAGATCAAGGCCGAATAGGCGGATCAGAATCAACCCGGAACACGTTTATTGATCAGAATCGGAATTTATCCACAGTTTCCGGTTTTTCTGCGTACCATTTGATTTATTGTTTAAGACAGTTTCGTCACAACCTTTTTTATCCGCAGATCAAGGCCGAAATGGCAGATCAGAATCAACCCGGAACACGTTTATTGATCATAATCGGCATTTATCCATAGTTTCCAGTTTTTCTGCGTACCATTTGATTTGTTGTTTAAGTCAGTTTCGTCACAATCTTTTTTGCCGCAGATCAAGGCCAAAAAGGCGGATCAGAATCAACCCGGAACACGTTTATTGATCAGAATCGGCATTTATCCATAGTTTCCAGTTTTTCTGCGTACCATTTGATTTGTTGTTTAAATCAGTTTCGTCACAATCTTTTTTAGCCGCAGATCAAGGCCGAAACGGCAGATCAGAATCAACCCGGAACACGTTTATCGATCATAATCGGAATTTATCCACAGTTTCCGGTTTTTCTGCTTACCCATTTGATTTGTTGTTTAAACAGAACAAGGCGGAAGAGGCGGATCAAAACTGTTTTGACCATTCCGGTGAGGAGGAAGCCATAACCATGCAAGATGAGTATAAGCACCGAGAGCTTACGGATGCAATTATCTGCTGCTTCTATACGGTTTATAATACTCTGGGCTTCGGTTTCCTTGAAAAGGTATATGAAAATGCCTTGCTGGCCGAGCTTCAGAATAGAGGCATTGCCGCGACGGCGCAAAGTCCAATTTCTGTATTCTATGGTAGCAGACAGGTCGGTGAGTTCTTCGCAGATGTTCTCGTAGAACAAGCGGTTATTATCGAAGTCAAGGCGGTGAAAACTCTTGTCTCGGAACATGAAGCGCAGTTGCTCAATTATCTTAAGGGAACAGAGATCGAGGTGGGGCTGTTGCTCAACTTCGGGCCACAACCCCAGGTAAAGCGGCGGTGTTTTGAAAATAGCCGGAAGGCTTATCGGCCATCGGTTTAGCCAGGGTATCGGTAAATTCCGGTTATTCTTCACACTATGCGTGGTTGTATTTTGCTGCAGATCAAGGCCGAAACGGCGGATTGGAATCAACACGGAAAACGTTTATCAATCATAATCGGCATTTATCCACAGTTTCCGGTTTTTCTGCGTACCATTTGATTTATTGTTTAAGACAGTTTCGCCACAATCTTTTTTAGCCGCAGATCAAGGCCGAAAAGGCGGATCAGAATCAATACGGAACACGTTTATTGATCAGAATCGGCATTTATCCACAGTTTCCGTTTTTTCTGCGTACCGTTAGATTTGTTGTTTAAATCAGTTTCGTCACAACCTTTTTTAGCCGCAGATCAAGGCCGAAACGGCAGATTGGAATCAACACGAAACATATTGACCATAATCGGCTTGTATCCTCAGTTTCCGGTTTTTCTGCGTACCATTAGATTTTTAAAGTAGTATAAGAAGGGGTCGTGCCTCAACTCTCTACATGATTCAACCGAGGATTTCACAACGGACTTACCAATGACAAGAATTATCGCCTCGTGCCGGGAATTTCAGGAGCGGGTTGCCCTTGAATTGAAACGGGCCGGTAGCGGCGACGAGCAGAACTCTACCCTCGTTTCCGCGCTCTACGAGTTTGCCGATACCATTCTGGACGCACTCCGGAAGGCCGCAGAGGCAGGCGGCGAAGCATCACACGACTATGCCAAAGCTCAGACGGCTGCCCTCGATCTCTTGAGCTGGCTGGCGATCCCTCTGGTTCGTTCCAGCACGAGTTACCGAAGTGCCATCACGGTGTTCGATGACGTGACAGGAAAGTGTGCCGACCCGCAGGTGCGCAAGAAGCTCGTAAGCTACACGAACCAGCTCAGGGAAAGGTGGCTCAAGGAAGAGCCGGCAGGGCTGATCCATAATCCCCGTGCGCGCAGACTTCGGCGTGGCAGCGAAGGGCAGAGCCATTCCATGCTCATCACCTTGCTGGTTCTGCTGGCAGTCGGGGTGGCTGCCGTTTTCATGCTGGCTCCCGGCCACTTCGGGACGCTGTTGGTGAGTAATGATACCGGGCAACCCGCGCAACCACCGGCACCGGCCGCTACTGCGACCGGAACAGAGCTGCAACAGCCTCCGTCAGCCCGGAATGAGCCGCAGGTCCAGGAGGGGGTAGCAGCCCCGTCGGAAGGAGCCAACTTCTACAAGTACACGGACACCAATGGTGTAATCCACATCGTCGACAATGAAGACAGCATCCCCCCTGCCTATCGCGACCAGGTTACGAAGTACAAAAACAGCGAGCAGGGATCGACGACCGACGTGAAAATTGTCGGCAACCAGGTGCTCGTGCCGGTAACCCTGCGCAACGGCAGTGTTGCCGTACCGGTGTGGCTCGTCCTTGATACCGGGGCTACGGTGACCACGATCCATGAAGATGTTGCCGCCCGGCTCGGTATCGACTGGAACGCTACTCGCGGAAGGTCGGCGCGGATTGCGGACGGAAGTCGGGTCGCCACCAGGTCAACCGTGATTGACTCGATTACTGTCGGAGCAAGGGCCAGTTCTCCCATTGAAGTCAGCATTATGCCGTTTCAGGGGGAAAAGGGGGAAAACGACGGGCTCCTCGGCATGAACTTTCTCCGCGACCACCGCTTCCACATCGACTTCGCCACCCAGCAGTTGCGCTGGGACTGATTATGGATACTATAGTTTTCCCCCAAGAGAGCGCACAATGACCGACCATAAACCGAAAGACCCCCTGCACGGCATCACCCTGGAAGCCATGCTTGCCTGGCTGGTGGAACATTACGGCTGGGAAGCCATGGGACGGCGGATCGATATCCGGTGTTTCCACAATTCCCCCAGCATCTCGTCCAGCCTGCAATTCCTGCGAAGGACCCCCTGGGCGAGGGCCAAGGTCGAACGATTGTACCTGCGGCTTGTCAAATCGGTGCGGACAGAGGGAAAGGAGCGTTCATGAAACTGACGGGAGCACCCAAGCTGGTGGTCTGGGCGGAAAAGATCCGGCAGGACCGGCTGAAGGTCTGGCAGGAGACCTCTCCCGAGATCTTCAAGGCCATCGAACCCCTGGTGAACCTGCAGACGAGTGCCGACTGGTGGATTTCCTACAAGGACAAGGGGCTGGAGGTGGTATGCACGCACCTGCTCGAGGGTAAACGTCAGCGGCCGGCCACCGGCCCAAGGAGGAAGTGAATGCAGGAAATTCCGGGGGCCGTCCAGCCCCGGATGTGCTACAATGAAGCCAGGTAGAAGCAACGGTTCGACGCTGCCAACAGCGAACGAACCCGGAAAGGAAAGGAGGTTGCCACCATGACAGGCATCGGCTGGGAAATGTTCGGAACGGGCATGAGCCTGCTCATCATCGCGCTGGTATCGGCCATCCTCTTCGTGTACACCTGGTTGCGGTCGGGCGAAGATATGCACATGACGACCCATTCCCATCTGGACAGAATGGCGGGAGATGAAGGGGAAGACTGGTAACTACAACCAATAAGCAGCACGCGTGAGACAGGCTGCGTTCTTTGCAGAAAACGCAGCCTGTCCCGTTTTGACCCCTGACACACGATACAGATCAACTCTGCCGGAGCGACCGATGACCGATACCACCTGTGATTTTTACTGCGGCAAGATTCTGGCCGGCCTTCAGGAGGTTCCGGTCTATTTCCAGAACGACCGGGTCTTCGCTTTCAACCACACCAATCCCATCTGGGAGGCCCATGTCGTCCTCCTCCCCAGAAAGCACATCGATTCACTGATCACCCTGGAAGAGGCGGACAACGACCTGCTGCTGGAGCTGATGGGGACGGCGAAGATGATCGCCGCCGACTTCATGGCCCGTTACGGGGGAGCCCGGGTCTACACCAACCTGGGTGATTACCAGTCCTCCAAACATCTCCACTGGCACATCGGAGCGGGCTCTCAACTGCGGCCGTACTGATCCCCGTGTAACTTACCTTCCCCAAATTATCTAAGGTTCTTGATACTTTATCAATTTCTTGAAATGCTCATTCCCCTGGAAGCCCGTGTCGGACGCAAGGTACATCTTGAGCTGGCAGCTGATGTAATGTAGTATGACTCCCATGACCATCCTCTTCTGGATCGCCGTCGGGACATTCGTCCTCACCATGCTGGCCGCCCTCGACCTGATTGTCGGCAATCGTTCTGTGGCCACCCTGCGCAATGTGCCGCCCAATCTCGCCCCTCGTCCCCCCCGCGTTTCCGTCATCGTGGCCGCCCGCAACGAACAGCGCAACATCCGCGAAGCGCTGCAGTCGCTGCTGAACCTCGCCTATCCCGACTACGAACTGATCGTGGTGGATGACCGCTCTGAGGACAATACCGGCCTCCTGCTGGACGGGATGGCAGGTACGGACCGCCGGTTGAAGGTGATCCATGTGGAGCTGCTGCCGCCGGGGTGGCTGGGAAAGAACCACGCGCTCTGGATCGGCAGCCAGCAGGCCACCGGGGAGCTTTTGCTGTTCACCGACGCCGATATCGTCATGGAGCCGACGGTTGTCGCCCGCGCCGTGGCTTTTCTGGAAGAGAACCGGCTCGACCATCTGGCAGCGACCCCTTCCATCCGCATGCCGACCACCTTGCTGGGAATGTTCGGAACGGCCTTCATCGTCTTCTTTTCGCTCTTCTCGCGCCCCTGGAAGGCCAGAGACCCCAGAAGCCGCTATCATATCGGCATCGGCGCCTTCAACCTGATCAGGACCCCGGTCTACCGGCAGGTGGGAGGGCACGAGACCATACGTCTCCGGCCGGACGATGACATCAAGCTGGGGAAGATCATCAAGCGGGCGGGCTTTCGCCAGGACGTGGTCTATGCACCCGAGTTCATGGCGGTGGAGTGGTATGCGTCGCTGCGCGAGGTGATCGCGGGGCTTGAGAAGAACGCCTTCTCCGGGGCAGACTACAGCATATCGCTGGTGCTGTCTGGGGCGCTGCTCCTTACGCTCTGCAGCATCTGGCCTTTTGCGGCCGTCTTCCTCACCCATGGTACGGTGCAGGGGATATACCTGGCCACAACGGCCCTGATCGTGCTGGTGGTCGCCGACAGTGCCCGCTTCCACCGCGCCCGGCCGTGGCATGCCGTCGGTTACCCCCTGACGTCAGCCCTGTTCGTCTTCATCCTGCTCCGCACCATGGTGCTGAACCTCTGGCAGGGAGGTATCTACTGGCGCGGCACGTTTTATCCGCTGGAAGAGCTGAAGGCAAACCGGATACCATGGCATTCTCTTGACAAACCGGCATAATCCCGCCACCATGAACCGGTTATTACCCTGATAAAAAGGAGCAGACGATGAACCAGTTCGACATAAGTTATCCCCAGACGAGCGACCAGCTGGTTGCCGCCCAGAACACCCTGATCCGCCAGGTCTACGCCTGGATGGGCGCAGGACTCTTCCTCACCGCCCTGATGGCGGTGGTCACCCTCTCGTCCCCGACTCTCCTGCAGGCCATCACCGGCAACCGGCTCCTCTTCTACGGCCTGATGCTCGGCGAGCTCGGCCTGGTGTTCGCCCTTTCCGGCGCCATCAACCGGCTGAGCGCCGCCACGGCGACCATGCTGTTCCTCGCCTATTCGGCCCTGAACGGCATTACCTTCTCCATCATTTTCCTCGTCTACACCGCAGATTCCATAGCTTCCACCTTTCTCGTCACCGCCGGGATGTTTGGCGCCATGAGCGGCTACGGTTACATCACCAGGCGTGACCTCACCTCATGGGGAAGCTTCCTCTTCATGGGGCTGATCGGCGTGGTGATAGCTTCCATCGTCAACATCTTCGTCGGGAGCAGCAGAGTCTCCTGGATCATTTCCGCCGTCGGGGTGATCGTCTTCACCGGACTGACCGCCTACGACACCTGGAAGATCAAGGCGATGGCGGCTCAGGGGGGCGGACGGAAACCGGCCATCATGGGAGCCCTCACTCTTTACCTGGACTTCATCAATCTGTTTCTCATGCTGCTGAGGCTGGGAGGGAACCGGCGCTAACTGCCGCCCGGAGTTTTGGATGGATTGCAACGAGGGGAAGATGACAGGGGAAAAACGGCCTGACCTTGAGGAAGAAGGGATAGAGGTCCCCTACGACCGGATAGCCCCGGAAACTTTGCGGAACATGATCGAGGAGTTCGTGACGCGGGAGTGGGCGGATCTGAGCGATTCGGGCCATACGCTCGACGACAAGGTGGGACAGGTCATGCGACAGTTGCGGGAGAGGAAGGTGAAGGTGGTGTTCGACTTCCGTTCGGAAACAGGGAACATCGTCGTCTGCCGTTGAAGGGAAACCCTCAGGCCACACAACAAAAAGCCCGCACGAGCGGGCTTTTTGCGTTCCATGTCAGCGATGAACCGGCGGGGCCGGATCAATCGTCATGCTTCTTGTGTTTCTTGTGTTTCTTCTCCTTGTAATGCCCCTTGTGCCTGCCGTTGTCACCCTTCTCCTTGACAATGACCGTATCGTGATGCACGACAGTCACGGGAGGGGGCTGGGGAGTGCCGACCTGCACCCTCACGTTGGGGGTAGCGACGTCAACACCGACGCCGGCCATGGCGAAACTGGCAGTGGCAAGGACACCTGCAATGCTGGCTAGTACCTTCTTCATTTCAAATTTCTCCTTCCTGCTGGGTGTGATCCGAACGTGGATCGATTCTCGTAGAGTAGATGGTTCTGTAATATCGACTATAACGTGCTGATATATAGCGGAAACAATATATGGCTTTCCCCCGGAAGTCAATCTTTACCTGAGAACGCCTGCCGGGTTCAGTCGACCCGCTGACGATAGGCGTTGAGGAATCGGGCGTCCTCGTCGTAGGTGACCGGATAGATGAACGGCACCGGCTGCGGCTGCATTGTGGTATCGACGTTCCTGAAGGTGAAGAGGCAGGAATTGGAGAGCGCCTTGTCGCCGACACCCCGGGCAAACCGCTCGATATCGGACTGGACAGTAATGGTCGTCCTGCCGGTGTAGACCACCCGTGCGGAGAACTTCAGCTGGTCGCCGAGGAGCACCGGCTGGTTGAAGTTGATCCGGTTCACCTGGCACGGCACCACCCGGTCCGGGGCCACCATCTCAGCAGCCAAGGCGGCCAGTTCGTAGGCCCTCCGGATGAGATACCCGCCGAAAATGGTTTTCGGAACGTTTTCCTGTTCCGGATAGGCCCGCTGGATGGACTGGAGCACGAGGGCGCTGGCACGGATGCCGCAGAATCCTTCCTCCTCCTGCTGCTTGTGCAGCTTCTTGAGGAGCAGGTATTCGTCGAGAGACGGCATCTCTTCGGCCTTGGCCAGGCTCTCCTGATACGCCTGCCGCCGCTGGTTGGCCTTTTCGTACCTGCGCTTCTCGATGTCGAGGACGTAGTTGAGCGGCGGCAGGGAGAGACTCCGAGCCTGCCCTTCATCGGTGGAACGGGCCACCATGGTGAAGTAGGCTGTTGCCACATGCCCGGACCCCGGTCCCAGGTGTTCGATTCGTATGCCGACCTCGAGGGACGATTTCCCTACGTGGTTGACCTGGGCCGAAAAGACCAGGTCGTGATTCGTATCGGCCGGGTGCCGCACTACCACGCTGTTGATGGCAGCGGTGACAACCCTTGCTTCGGGATGGAACCTGTTGACGTACGCCAGGGCCGTGTTCTCGGCCACTTTGTCAAGGGTTTCGAGCAGCTTGCCGAAGCGGATGTTGCCGACAATATCCCGGTCGGTGGCGAGAAAGCGCCGTGCCAGTACAGGGTCTGTGGAAAAGGGGAGGACGAGCAGATACCGGGTATCGTGCGGCGTCAGGGTTTCGTCAGGCTTCACTGTTGGATTGTCTGGAGTCATGGCTGTCTATCCCCCTCGAATTCCTTCGTTGAACCGGTTATGTCCGCTACTTCTTCAACACTTCTTCGGCGATGGTCCGTCCCAGGAGCTCGCACTGCTCCAATACCTCCGGACGGGGGGTGAAGGGTGTCCGGACGAAAGGAACCGGCAGCTTGAAATTGAGTCCCTTGAGGCGCTCCTCGGCCATTTTGCACGCCTCGCCGCTCCAACCATAGCTGCCGAAGACGGCGGCAAGTGAGGTTTTCAGCCTGACCGACGAGAGATAGGCGAGCACGTCCCACATCGGCTTGGGGATGTCCCGGTTGATGGTAGGAATACCGAAGATCAGGGCGTCCGCCTCCTCCATGTGGTCACGGATTTCGTCGGCGGTGAGATGGTTGATGTGGTAGTTGAGCACGTCCACCCCCGGCAGAGCCGCCCCCTTGGCGACGGCCGCCGCCATCTTTTCCGTGTTGCCGTGGGGGGAAAGATAGAAGATCACCACCCTTTTCCCTTCGGTAACCGGCTGGCACCAGGTCTCGTAGTAGCCGATGTATTTCCAGGGGTCGGAGCGAAGCACGGGGCCGTGGGAGGGGCAGACAACCTCTATCCGCTCACCCTTGATCTTGGCAATGGCCGCCAGCGCCCGGTCCTTGAAGGGGCGCATGATGCAGTCGAAGTAAAACTGCATGTCCTTGAGGTATTCGGGCAATTCGTCATTGAAGATGGACGGGCCACAGTAATGGGCACCGAAAGCATCGCAGGTGAAGAGGGCACCATCCTCCTCCAGGAGGGTAAACATGGTGTCGGGCCAGTGGAGGAACGGGGCGACGATGAAGCGGACATGCCTTCCCCCCAGGTCGATCACCTCCCCGTCCTTGACGACGTGGGCGGGGAACTCGCTGTGGATCAGGTTCTTGAGGAAGGTATTGGCCGCCTGGGTGGAGACCACGGTCGCCTTCGGGCAGTGCCTGAGCATGAAGGCAAGCGACCCGGAATGGTCCGGCTCGGTATGGTTGATGATGAAGTAATCCACGTCTGCCGGGTCGACGAGCTTTTTCACCTTGGCAAGAAACTCCTCGGCCCGCTCTTCCTTCACCGTATCGACGATGGCGATCTTCGCTTTCCCCTTGATGAGGTAGGAGTTGTAGGTGGTTCCCTGCTCCGTCGGAAAGAGGTCGTCGAAGGTGCGCAGGCCGGGGTCCTCGACCCCTATCCAGTAGAGCCCCGGTTTTATCTCGATCACGTCGTTCATATTGATAGTCTCCTTGTTTGTCGTTTGGTGCGTCAAATCTGCTGCGCCTCAAATAATACCAAACTAGTCCTGTTTCGACAAGGGGGATGGTGCGCAATTGCCTAAAAAACACTCGGCATGGCGGCTCGTGAATCGCAGTCGGGAAATCCTCTCCTTGACTTGATTAATGGCTTTCCGGTACTCTTGATTTAACTGAACGACGGGGAGTTTGCGTGGCACTGACCGAGGACAAGCTGTATAAGAGGATCAAGAATGGCGTGGGGAGGGCGATAGCCGATTTCGGCCTGATCGAGGATGGTGACCGGATAGCGGTCGCGGTCTCGGGGGGGAAGGACTCCTATACGCTGCTCCACATCCTGGCTGAACTGCAACGGCGGGCCCCCGTAAAATACGACATCATGGCAATCAATATCGACTCCGGCTATCCTGGCTTCCGGGCCGACATCATCGCCGAGCACCTGCGGGATCATGGCTTCACCCATCACATGGAGGCGACCGAGCACTATGGTATCATCCAGGAGAAACGGCGTCCCGGTTCTTCCTACTGTTCCATCTGCGCCCGGCTCAAACGGGGGGTTCTCTACGGCCTCGCCCAGCGTTTCAACTGCAACAAGCTGGCCTTGGGTCACCACCTGGACGACTTCGTGGAAACCCTGCTCCTGAACCAGTTTTTTGTCGGCTCGCTCAAGGCGATGGCACCGCGAATGTTGGCCGACAACGGCCAAACTACCGTTATCCGCCCCCTGGTCTACGTTGAGGAGAAGGATATCGTCACCTTCTCCCGCCAAAACCGCTTCCCGGTGGTCTGCTGCTGCTGCCCGGTTTGCGGCGTTGCCGACCAGCAGCGCAAGAGGATGAAGGAACTGCTGCACCACCTGGAGCAGGATATCCCTCACGTCAAACGGAGCCTTTTGCGGGCACTTGCCAACGTGCAGCCACGGCACCTGCTCGACCCGCTGCTGCGCAAAGAGAGCGGCGCCGATGGCTCGTCACCTTGACGGCTTCCTTGACCGCGGCCCGGACTTTCACCCGGCTCCGCCGCCTATCGCGCCAGGTATCCACAGCTGCCAGATATCCACAGTACAGCACCAGTCCTGCTCCGAACACCACGATCGGCTCCATGACGTCACCTCCTTCTTGTTCTATGGTGTAAGGATAGCAGGATACCGCGACACAATACGTCGCAATAGATGTCCAGGCAGGATCGGTTTCTTTCTTTATTCTTTCCTCAAAGGAAGTAGTAATTATTCAGTACCGTCAGCAACCGGGAGCCACCATGGGTAAACGTTTCATGCAACCACTCAGGATAGCCGTGCAGTGGGGATATCTCCTCTTCATGGTCTATCTCGGCGTGGAATTTTTCCGTTTCGTCCGCTACTGCCGCAGCGGCGGCAGTACCACCTTTGTTGCCCGGCCGGATGGAGTAGAGGGTTTCCTCCCCATCTCTGCTCTGGTGAGCCTCAAGGATTGGCTGACGACGGGAGAGATCAATCCGGTTCATCCGGCCGGCCTCGTCATTTTCGTCACCATCATCGCAATCTCCCTCCTTCTCAAGCGCTCCTTCTGTTCCTGGATCTGTCCGGTCGGAACGTTGTCGGAATTCCTCTGGAAGCGGGGATTCAGCCTGTTTCACCGCAACTACCCCCCTCCCCGCTGGCTCGACATGGCACTGCGCAGCGTCAAGTACCTGCTGCTCGCTTTCTTTCTCTACTCCATCCTCGTGGTCATGGGACCGGACCAGGTGACCGCCTTCATCTATTCCGACTACAATAAGACCGCTGACGTGCGGATGCTCGACTTTTTTCTCCATCCCTTTCCTTTTTCTCTCGGAGTGGTCTTTTTCCTCATGCTCCTCTCCCTGCCGGTCCGTAATCCCTTCTGCCGCTTTCTCTGCCCTTACGGAGCCCTCGTCGGGCTCATCTCCATGCTTTCTCCCGCCAAGGTGGGCCGTAATGGAGAACTCTGCGTCTCCTGCGGGGTCTGCACCCAGGTTTGCCCCTCTTACATCCCTGTCATGGCAAAGCGGCGGGTCCATACACCTGAATGCATCGGTTGCTGGCGCTGTATCAGCTACTGCCGCGCCGAAGGGGCCCTGGATATGAAACTGACCGGCGGGAAGATCATCGTTCCCGGCCTGCTGTTCGCACTGCTGGTTGTGGTTCTCTTCTGGGGGGGGACCATGGCGGGACGATTGACCGGTCACTGGCATACGTCAGTTACGGTCCAGGAGTACATGAGGCTCCTGGGTCGATGAAACGGGTATACCGTGCTCTTTGGGCTGATACTTGGACTTATACATGACTGACAAGCGCTACAACCCATTCTCCGAGGAGCTGAAACGAGTCTTCGGCTGCCGCGTGCACCGGATATCGGTGGATGCCGGGTTTACCTGCCCGAACCGTGATGGCGCACGAGGTTCGGGTGGGTGCATCTTCTGCGGCGGTGACGGGTCCGGATCGTTTGGCATTGCACGTGGCCTCTCAGTTACGGGACAATTGGAAGATGGCAAGGAAGTTATGGCTCGAAAGTACAAGGCGGCTCGTTTCATGGCCTACTTCCAGCCTTACTCCAATACCTACGCCCCCGTTGAGACGCTTCGTACCCTTTACGACGAGGCGCTGGCTGTCCCGGACGTGGTCGGCCTCATCGTGGGGACTCGCCCCGACTGCCTTCCACCCGAGGTCCTTGACCTTCTTGCAGCCTACCACAGGCGTACATATTTCTGGCTTGAACTGGGAATTCAATCGTTCCACGACAGGTCCCTTAGGCTCATCAGGCGCGGCCACGACGCCGCAACGTCGATAGCGGCCATCCAGTCCGCGAGATCACTCGGCTTGCGTGTCTGCGCCCACGTAATTCTCGGTTTGCCGGGCGAGAGTCGCGATGATATGCTGGCAACGGCCAGGATATTGAACGATTTGGGTGTGAACGGGATAAAACTCCATCTCCTCCACGTTATGTCAGAAACGGAGCTTGCGAATCAGTACGGGAGGGGAGAGGTCAGGCTGCTTGATCGAGACGAGTACGTGGGGCTTGTTTGCGACTTCCTTGAGCGGCTGGATCCGCTGATATTCATCCACCGACTTACCGGAGACGGTGGCCGAGACCAGCTGGTCGCTCCTCAATGGTCATTGGCAAAGTTCGAGGTGCTGAACGCTATAGACAGTGAAATGGAAAAGCGGGGTTCGCTGCAGGGGGACAGGCTTGAAACATAGAGGCTCGTCCTTATAGGTCTCCATGGCAGTGGCATAGCCGGAAGAACCTGTTTCCCTGGAATCACGCTTCAGATTATGTTTTGAAGCTTGTGCCTGTTATCGAGATAATTGGGAGATCGGGAAAGTTGAAGGGAAGAGTTGAATTAATGATGGCTCTACACGTTACTTCATATCCGACAGGTCAATCTTAAAACCCTCGAATGTGGGGAGCACCTCTTCCTCGTCACCTTCGTGGTAGTATGCGTAGACCAATTCGATGCTGGCTGGTCTCTTACCCTGAGGGATCGGCAAGGAGACCCCTTGATGGAGAAGAGTGCCGGGCTCAATCGTGCTGGGAGAAAAAGCAAAAATCGCACGGCCGAGTTCCTCTCCCGTCGAGGACATATGACGCGTACGCAACTCCAGATTCCGGAGCGGCTGAGGGCCTACCGCTCGAATACCTCCGGTGACAGACAGCTGGTCGCCGTTTTTCCAAATACGCCACATAACGACAATTTCCTTGAACTCACGGGCACCGGATATACCCGGGCCGTCGTCCCCAGCTTTTGCGGATTGATTGCTGAATACTCCACTTAAAAAGAGGAGAAGAAGCGCTATGATTATTTTCTTCATTACGTACTGCCCCTCCTCTTTCAGCGATACTGGAGCATATCCTGCAGATGCTCATACTCTTCCAGTTGCCTTTCGAGAGTACTGAGCTCGACAGGAGTATAGACCGACTCACCCTTCACAATTTCTCTCCGTAGCCGTTCGATTCGCTCATTGATACTGTCGGCCCTACCGGGGCTTGGGATCTCACCGAGCAGTTCACGATCTTTTCCGTCGACCATTTGCCTCACCTCATACCTGTGCCTGCGAGTATATCAACTTTTCGCAACACCCGCCATAAGGATCTGACTGCCGCGCGGCTTCAGAAGCTTACCCCCACTCCCCCTTTTCCCAGCGCTCAATTGCGCAACCAGCTCGAAATCCAATAAGAGTCGGTTCTCGTGCAACCCTGCGCAGCACAGACAAGGCATGTTCAGGATTGCATTGGAGTAAGTAGACAGCGGCCATCCCTGCCACCACCGACTCGGAACTGAGTGAGAGAGCCTCAAGACTCAATTCTCCTTCTTCACCTTCAGCAAGTATGCTTGCTGCAAGCCGGGCAAGAATAGCTGCCTGTCGATTTGCCTTCTTTTCGTCAAGGGTCTCCATCGCATGATCATGACTCCTGGCTGATCTTGCAAAGCGGTCAATCAAACGTTCCAGTTGTGACATTTCCATACAAAATTCCTAGTATGAATGTAAAGAATTATAGCCCCGCAAATCTGAGAACAGCATTAAGCAACTTAGCTTGCCATAATAAACGGAATTGTATTGTGTGGAAGCACAAAAAAGCCCCTCTACCGTTGGCAGAGGGGCTTGCTTTCACACAATGAACCGGACTAGAGAAGTATCGCCTTCTGTGCAAGCTGAAGAATAATACTCGGAACAACCCCCGGCACGACCACACCAACCACCGAAATAGCGATGCAAAGGAGTACGGGAGGACTGAGCTTCATCCAGTCGAATTCCTCGACAGGGTCCTTCATGTACATGAAAACCATGACTCGGAGGTAATAATAGCATGATGCGGCGCTGTTAAGGACACCGATGACAACAAGCCAGACATACCCTGCCTTGAGGGCACTGGAAAAGAGATAGAATTTCCCGATGAAGCCGGCCGTAGGCGGTATACCTGCCAGTGAGAAGAGGAAGAGAGCCATGATCATAGCGAGAACCGGGTGCTTTACTCCGAAACCGGCATAATCTTCAACGTTATTGTTCGGTTCACCCTTCTTGCCAACCAGAATTATGATGGCGAATGCACCGATATTCATGAACGCATAGGAGAGCATATAGAAGAGGATACCGGCAGTTCCCTCGCCATTTCCTGCGGCAAAGCCGACCAGGCAATAGCCGGCATGGGCAATTGAGGAGTAGGCAAGCATCCGTTTGATATTGTTCTGAGTCAGGGCGATTATGTTACCGACGGTCATGGTCAGTACCGCCAGTACCCAGAGCAGATTATGCCAATCTACGGCAAGTACCGGCATAGCAACCATGAGCACCCGGATGAAGGCGGCAAAGCCTGCTGCCTTCGGGCCTGCAGACATGAACGCTGTCATGGGGGTAGGTGCTCCCTCGTAGACATCAGGAGTCCACATATGGAACGGAGCAGCGGCTACCTTGAAGGAGAATCCCGTCGCCATAAGCAGCATTCCGACAACGAACATCGGGTTGCCTGCAAGGGTACTATCCTGGGCGGCTGCCGCCGCGATCCCTGCAATTTTGGTGGTACCGGTCGCACCGTAGGTAAGAGCCATACCATAAAGGAGGAACCCTGTTGAAAACGCGCCAAGGAGGAAATATTTGAGGCCTGCCTCATTTGACTTTGTATCAGCACGTTTGAATCCAGCCAACACGTAAAGAGAGACTGACAGAACTTCCAGGCCGAGGAAGATGGTCATCATGTCGGTACCGGATGACATGAGCATCATGCCGGACGTGGCGAAGAGGATGAGTGGATAGAGTTCGCCATGGTTGCACTCTTCCTTGACCATATAGTGATCCGATATCAGGACCGCAAGTCCGGAAGATATCAGAAATATTGCCTTGAAGAAGAGCGAGAAGTTGTCCTGCAGGACGGAGCCGTTGAATCCCTCCTGAAGCGATAGCGGAGCGTTCCAGCCGCTGACTACGCTGAAAAACGCGAGGACAATTCCGACGAGGCTCAGGTACCCCAAATACGCCTTTTGCTCGCCGGGAACAAAGACATTGAGGAGCAGCAGCACCATGGCAACAATCGACAGGATTGTCTCCGGCATGATTGCGGCGAAGTTTATGGCTGGCATAACGAGTGTTTCCATCAAATATTTCCTCCGGTGACTATTCTGAAACCGTTAACGTGTTACTTCATCTCCATCGCAGGCGGCGTAACCATTGGGGCCATCTGCTGAAGACCTGCAGGTACCTGCTGCTGAAGGCGTGCTGCGTGTTTTGTTGTGGAGAGCTTGATCATCCTGTCGATGGCAGGACTCATCTTGTCAAGGAACGGCGTGGGGTATACACCCATGAAGAAGATAAGCACAAGGAGGGGAGCCATTATGGCAATCTCGCGAGCGTTAAGGTCTTTCAAGGTCTGGTTCTTAGGGTTGTTCAGTTCGCCAAACATGACCCGCTGGAACATCCAGAGCATATACACGGCTGAAAGGATAACACCACTCGTCGCGATGACAGCGTACCAGCGCAGATTGCTCTCGAAGGCACCGAGCAGAACGAGGAACTCACCTATGAAACCGTTGGTCCCGGGAAGGCCGATTGAGGACAGAGTTACTATCATGAAAATAGTAGCAAAAACCGGCATCTGCTTGGAGAGACCGCCGAAATCCGTAATGAGCCGTGTATGTCGGCGTTCATATATGAAGCCGACGATAAGGAACAGCGCGCCAGTGGAAACACCATGGTTAAGCATCTGCAGCATGCCGCCTGCAACACCTTGCTGATTCAGGGCAAACACCCCAAGCATAACGAAACCGAGGTGGGCAACAGACGAGTAAGCAACCAGTTTCTTGACGTCCTCCTGCACCATCGCAACCAGCGCGGCGTAGATTATTCCAATCACTGCAAGCGTGGCTATTAGCGGTGTGAATTTTTCAGTTGCATCAGGGAACAGCGGCATGGCGAAGCGGACAAAACCGTAGGTCCCCATCTTCAGGAGGATGGCGGCAAGTATGACGGAACCTGCTGTCGGCGCTTCGGTATGTGCATCAGGCAACCAGGTATGAAGAGGGAACATCGGAACCTTGATGGCAAATGCGAGTGCGAAGGCCAGGAACAACCACGTCTGTGTCGCGGGATCAAGGGCGAGCTGATAGAAGTTCAACAGATTGAAATCGCCGCCGCCTGCCTTGAAATAAAGGTAGATAAGCGCCACCAGCATGAGAAGAGAGCCGACCATGGTGTAGATGAAGAACTTGACGGCTGCGTAAACCTTGCGTTTCCCACCCCAGATCCCGATTATGAAGTACATCGGGATAAGCATGACCTCCCAGAATATGTAGAAGAGGAACAGGTCGATGGAGATGAACGCGCCGAGCATACCGACTTCAAGGAGCAGCAGACAGATCATGTACTCCTTGACCTTCTCCTCAACGGCAGTCCAGGTTGAAAGTACCGCAATCGGCATGATAAAGGTTGTGAGGATCACGAGCCAGAGGCTGATACCGTCGATGCCGACATGATAGTTCATCTGGAAGGGGCCTGCGGCGATCCAGGGAACCATCTCCACGAACTGAAACTCTGCGTTGGACTGGAACCCGGTAACCAGTGGCAAGGATGCCAGAAAGGTAATCAGGGTCACTACCATCGCAAGGCCGCGAAGGACGGAGTGGTTATTCTTGTTCATGAAGAGGAGAAGAATTACCCCGATCAGCGGTGTGAATGTAATTATGCTCAGTAACGCGGGCATCTGGTTCATTTACTCTGCTCCTTTTGCTCCTGTTAAAAATTGTCTGGGTACTACCGGAAGATGTAGAAGGCTACAATAACTACGACGCCGAGGGTCATGCTGAATGCATAGTTGAACACATAGCCCGACTGAATGTGGCGCAGGACACCACTGAACCCCATGAAGATGCTGCCAACACCATTGACGATGCCGTCAACAACCACCACGTCGAACCCTTTCCAGAGGAAGTTCCCCAAGGACTTGCAGGGATTGACGAAGAGGAAATCGTACAGTTCATCGACGTACCATTTATTGAACACTGCCCGGTGCAGAGCAGGGAAGGCAGCGGTGAACTTGCCCGGTATGGAGGTGTCCTTTACATAGAGGACGTAGGCGATTCCGATACCGACGAAAGCAATCAGCACCGACAGTCCCATAAGGCCCCATTCGACAGCATGACTGAGGTGCGCACCCCCATGGGCATTCGCCTTCGCAAACTCTTCCGAGAACTCGAAAACGGGTGCCAGGAAATGCTCAAAGTAGTTTGGGATTCCGCCGAGCACATCGCCCAGGATCTTCGGCATGCCGATATAACCACCAACCAGAGATAAAAATGCAAGGACGATGAGGGGAAACACTATGACCATGGGCGACTCATGGAGGTGGTCCTTTGCTGCAGGAGTGATGCGGCACTCGCCGTGGAAAGTCATGAAGACCAGACGGAACATATAGAAGGCGGTGAGCAGAGCAGCACACGCACCGAAGCCCCAGAGAAGAAAATTCAGGCTGCCATGGTAGGGATTAGAAAATGCCTGCCAAAGGATCTCATCCTTGGAGAAGAAGCCAGCGAAACCGGGGATACCTGCAATAGCGATAGTAGCTATGAGGAATGTCCCGTAAGTAAGGGGCATTTTTGACTTCAGGCCACCCATGTTTCTCATGTCCTGGGCGTCATCATGAGAATGTGCATGGTGCAGGGCTCCATGCATCGAGTGAATGACGGCACCCGACCCGAGGAACAGACAGGCCTTGAAGAAGGCATGGGTCATGAGATGGAAGATACCGGCTGCGAAAGCGCCGACCCCCATGGCCAGGAACATGTAACCGAGTTGGGAAACGGTAGAGTAAGCGAGAACACGCTTGATATCGTTTTGGGCCGTACCGATGGTTGCGGCAAACAGCGCCGTTGCACCTCCGACGAGAGCTACTACCATAAGCGTTGTTGGTGCCTGAATATAGAGGAAGTTCATACGGGCGATCATGTAGACACCGGCGGTAACCATGGTGGCAGCATGAATGAGTGCAGAAACGGGAGTCGGACCTTCCATGGCGTCAGGCAACCAGGTGTAGAGCGGGAGCTGTGCTGATTTGCCGGTTGCACCAACAAAGAAGACGAGCGTTATGGCTGTCAGCATTGTGCACCCTTGAAACAGCTCGGCATGCTTGGCAAGCTCCGTGAACTGGATGGTCCAGATGCCATGATTCTGACCGAGCCACCAGTAGAGGCTGAATATGCCGAGGAGGAACCCGAAGTCTCCGACCCGGTTCATGACGAACGCCTTCTTCCCAGCGTCGCCTGCAGACTTTTTATGGAAATAATAGCCGATGAGCAGATAGGAGCAGAGGCCGACACCCTCCCAGCCGACGAACATGAGAAGCAGGTTGTTACCCATTACCAACAGAAGCATGGAGAACATGAACAGGTTAAGGTAGGCAAAGAATCTGTAGAAGCCCTCCTCACCATGCATGTATCCAATGGAGTAAACATGGATCAAGAATCCGACTCCGGTAACCACCATGAGCATGATGCAGGAGAGAGGATCTATAAGAAATGCAATGTCAGCCTGGAATGTTCCTGACTTGATCCAGGTGAAGATAGGTACGTTGTGTACCCGCTCATGGACCGGGAGGGATATGATGTTGAAGAGCGTCATGCACGCCACCGCGAAGGAGCAGAGCACGGCGAATGCGCCAATCCCGCCGATTACCTTTTCTTCCTTGATGGTCTTTCCAAATAATCCGTTAATCAAAAAACCGATCAGTGGAAAGAGGGGTATAAGCCATACATTATCAAACATTCCAGACTCCTTGTCCGTATAGTTCCTGAAACTTGAATGCGATTACCACTTCATCATGTTGATGTCTTCAACGTCAATCGACTCACGATTCTTGAAGAAGGCGATCATCAGCGCCAGACCCACTGCCGCCTCGGCCGCTGCAACCGTCATAACGAAGAAGACGAATACCTGACCATCAATATTGCCCAGATGCTTTGAAAGAGCGATAAAGGTCAGATTGACTGCATTGAGCATCAGTTCGATACACATGAACATGACGATGGCATTCCGCCTGATCAGCACACCAAGGGTACCGATGGAAAAAAGTATTGCGCTCAGAATGAGGTACTTCTCTAACATTTCATCACCCCTGACTGGTTAGATTTTCTTTTTCGACAGGACTACGGCACCGATAATGGCGACCAGGAGAAGCAGCGACGTTATCTCGAAGGGAAGGAGGAACTGACTGTACATCGCCTTACCTATCAATTCGGTATGTCCGACACTTTCGACCACGCTGCTGGTAAGCGGCCCCATCCCCTCCTTGGCTGCCGTACTCCTGAACAGGAAGTAACATGTCTCAAAGAGTACAAAGAAGGCGACAATGCTGCTGATGGCAACGGCATGGTTGGAGCGTTTCCCCGTTTCACTCCTTATGTTAAGGAGCATGATGACGAAGACGATGAGGACCATGATCGCACCCGCATAGACAATGACCTGAATAGCTGCCATGAACGGGGCATCCAGCATGACATAGAAGGTAGCCAGGCAGAAGAATGTCATTACCAGCGACAGCGCGCTGTTAATCGGATTCTTGCAGGTGATCACCAGAATGCTGGAAAGGACAGCCACTGCTGCCACAATGGTAAAGAAGAGGGTTTCCATTGCTGCTCCTTTATTTCTTTTCTAAGAGTCTTTCTTTAACGAATACAAAGTCTTCCCGCTTGTAGCTGGCGAGTTCAAACTCCTGTGTCATCTTCAATGCATCGACGGGGCACGCTTCGACACAGTACCCGCAGAATATGCAGCGGAGCATGTCGATTTCATAGCGTGCCGCGAACTTGTCATGGTTTGCGTCCTCTCCGGCCTCAACAGTAATACATTTGGCAGGGCAGACCGTCGGGCAGAGATAACAGGCAACGCACTTAGCCCGCTCATGGGAAACCTTAAGGCCATGGAGCCCACGAAAATTAGGTACAACATTGGGGCGTTCGTCCGGGTACTGGAGCGTAACCGGCTTCTTGAACATGTGGAGGAACGTTATCTTCAGACCTTGCAGCAATGGCATTATCATGCGAATTTACCTCTTTTCGTTTTTTATCCTACCACCATGATCCAAAGAGCGGTGGCAACGACATTGACCAGTGTAATCGGCAGGAATACCTTCCATCCCAGCCGCATGAGCTGGTCATAACGGTAGCGCGGATAGGTGGCCCGGATCCACATGCAGCAAAAGATCAGGAAGTAGACTTTGGCAATGAACCACATCCATCCAGGCAGGAACGCCGGCCCATGCCACCCACCGAGGAAAAGAGTTGTGGTGACTGCGCAGACCGTTACCATGTTGGCATACTCAGCCATGAAGAACATGGCGTATTTCATACTGGAATATTCGGTACAGAATCCGGACACCAGCTCTGTCTCAGCTTCGGGAAGATCGAACGGGGTACGGTTGATCTCAGCTATGGAACATATGAAGAAAATGATGCCCGCAAGGAACGTGAAAGGGTTGCGGAACAGATACCAGCCAGCCACGCCGAAAGCTCCTGCCTGGTCAGCTACGATCTGGTTGAGGGAAAGAGACCCGGACATGAGGAAGATGGAAACAATCGCCAGTCCTGCTGCCAGTTCGTAGGAGATCATCTGCGCTGAAGCGCGGAGGCCGCCAAGAAGAGAATACTTGCTGTTGGAGGACCAACCGGCAAGAACGATACCATATACACCGAGAGAAGCCATACCGAGGATATAGAGAACGCCGACATTAAGGTCAAGCACCCTCCCAACCGTGGGGTCATACACCGATGCGATCTGCAGGGGGATCGTGTAGCCGAATACCTCGACGTTGCCGCCGAAGGGTATGACGGCAAAAGATATGAAAGCAGGCACCAGGGCGATCAGCGGCGCAATCAGAAAGGCAAAAGTACTTGCCTGTTTAGGAACAACCTCTTCCTTGAAAAAGAGTTTCAGTCCGTCAGCAATCGGCTGAAGCAAACCGTACCAGCCGGTCCGCATCGGTCCGAGCCGCACCTGCATGAAACCGATGACTTTCCGTTCTGCGTAGGTTGCATAAGCCACCGTCAACAGCACGAATACAAAGGCTATGAGAACCTTGGCGACCATGGCGACATAGTACATCGGTGGCAGTGCTAATAGAGCGTCCATGTGTTCCTCTTCCCTTCGAAAATAATTGGTATAGGAGTAGTTGCTACTTGCTGATGCTGACCCAGGTCACCGGCGCACCGACAGCAATGCTGTTGACGGAAGCTTCGTCAAAATGGTAAGGGGCAAAAACAACCCCCTGAGGCATACGTGTTCCGACCTTGGCCTTCAATCTGAGTTCGCCGGAGGCGGATTTTACCGCGACCGTGTCACCATCTTTGACATTAAGCGCCTGAGCATCGTCACGGCCCAGCTCCACATATCCTTCCGGGCAGACATGCATGGGGCCTTCACCGAATCGGGACATGGTCCCACAGTGGTAGAGTGCACTGCCGGTTACGAGGGCGAACTTGCCACTCTCCGCAGTGACTGCAGCAGTCTCTGCCGCCACGAATCGAGGTTTGACGGTGACTGGAAGAATAGCCCCTGTATCACCTAATCCAGCAATGGTAAGTCCGGCATAGGCAGGAACTGTTGCTGCAATCTCGGCAAATACTGCAGCAGCATCGGCATAGGGAGCATTACCGGTTAAGCCGGCAAGGAGACCATTGAGTATGGCAAAATCGCTCCGTGCTTCGCCAACAGGCTTAATGGCCTGATTAACCTGCTGCACAGCGCGTCCAACACTGGTGAAGGTTCCGCTCTTCTCAGCAAAGGAACAAGCCGGCAACACGACATGGGCCTTCGCAGCAGTTTCCGTCAGGAACAGGTCCTGGACCACAAGGAATTCTACTTTGTCGAGCGCTGCTTCGACCCTTTTCCGATCGGGGTAGGAGACAACAGGATTTTCTCCGGCAACAATAAGTGTCTTGATGGAACCGCTCTGACAACCAGCCAGGATGGCATCCGCATCTGCACCACCGGCAGTCGGATAGATGCCGAGGTCTGCTGCTCCCTGGCTGTTGTTCTTCTCGCCAAGGAAGAGAACCCCGCAACCTTCTTTGCCGACCTTGCCTGACAAAAGCGCCAGGTTTGCAAGGGCCTGTGCCAGCGCCTTACCGTGGCCTGGATAGCCAAGACCAAGTGGAAGGATAATGAGCGCTTTTGCAGCCTTTGCGTAGTCTCTGGCAAGGGTCTTTATCGTATCGGCATCCAGCCCGCAGGCAGCGGCAATTTTTTCGGGTGCAAAGGCCTCAAGCTGCTGCTTAAGCCCCTCAAATCCTTCAACACCGGTCGCCGTCGAATCCTGAAGATTATCTGCCAGCAGCACCTGGGCGAGGGCATTAACGAGGGCAACTTCCTGTCCCGGTTTGTGAACGTAGGTAACTGCCTTGGGGAGCTTCGACAGCTTTCCACGTTTGTCGGATATGATCCTAAGGTCGATCTCCTTGCGCTTGACCCCCAAGTTGATCTCGAAGCCAACGACCGGGTGGGTTTCATAGGCGTCTGTTTTAACCACAAGCAGGAGGTCAGCGTTCTGAATATCCGAGATAACTGACGGAGAAGCGGCGGAGCCAAAGCTCTCAGCCGCACCCGCGGTGAGTGCCGCATGGGCATAGCCGGCTGAGTGATCGATACTGTCAGAGCCCAGACCGTCCTTGAAGAGCTTCTTGATGAGGAACAGCTCCTCATTGGTGAGCCGCGGAGTTACAAGGCCTGCAACAGATTTGCCGCCGGCATTCTTCGCCTCAACGAGCTTAGCAGAAACAAGGGTCAGCGCCTCGTCCCAGCTCGCCGGCTGCAGAGTGCCGTTTTTACGAATGAGGGGTGTTGACAACCGCTTGTCACTATTGACGAACTGATAACCGAAGCGACCCCGGGTACAGAGCTGCCCGTTATGGAATCCCTGGTTTTCATCGTAAATCGTGGTCAGGACCTTGTTGTCCTTGACTCCAAGGGTCAGCTGACAACCGGTACCACAGTATGAGCAGACAGATTTAACTTTGTTGAGAGACCACCAACGTGCCTTGAACTTGAAGGGGCGCGAAACGAGCGCACCTACGGGGCAGACAGAGACGCAGGAGCCGCAGAACTCACAGTTAAGGGGGCCATCGAATTCAGTACCTATCTTCGCCTCGATACCGCGGTTCATGAATGTATAGGCACCGAAGGAAACGATCTCGTCACAGATCCGCGCGCACTTGCCGCAATGAATACAGCGGTTCATATCACGCTCTATGAGCGGGTTTTCGTAATCGATCTTGTGTTGGAATTTTTCGTCCTGAAAGCGATTGGCATTAACCTTGTACTCATAGGTCAGGTTCTGAAGGTCACAGTCACCTGCCGCATCGCAAACCGGGCAGTCAATCGGGTGCTTGAGAAGCAGGAGTTCCAACACCATTTTGCGGGCCTTGATGATCTCGTCAGTCGTAGTCCGGACAATCATCCCCTCAGTCACCGGTGTGGTACAGGCGGGAATCTGCCGCCCCTTCATCTGCTCAACCTCCACAAGACACATTCGACATCCGCCGAACGGGTGGAGCTTCTTATCGTGACAGAGGATCGGTATTCTTATGCCGGCTGCCTTGGCCGCATCAAATATGGTAGCGTCTTTCGGTACCGTTACCTGTTTATCGTCGATTGTAAGATTTACCATCTCGCCCTCTGTTCTCCCTCGGATGTTTACTTGGTGATCAGCTACTCAATGGCCATGAAACGGCAGGCGTCGTAACAGGACTTGCACTTGGTACACTTTTCCTTGTCAAGGAAAGCCACCTGCCCCTTCTCCCAGACAATGGCGTCCACAGGACAGGCTTTGAAGCAAGCGCCGCACTTGACACACTTATCTTCCACTACCTGCCACAGGAGCAGTTCTTTGCAGCAGTTTGAGGGACAGCGCTTGTCGTTTATATGTGCTTCGTATTCGTGGCGGAAATATTTAACCGTCGAAAGAATCGGGTTAGGAGCCGTCTGACCAAGTCCACAAAGTGATGCTTTTTTGATGGTGGTCCCCATTTCCAACAGGGTTTCGATGTCCTGGGGTTCGCCCCTTCCTTCAGTGATCCGCTGAAGTATGTCGAGCATTGCCTTCAGTCCGATCCGGCAGGGAACACACTTTCCGCAGGACTCCATCCTGGTAAAGGCAAGGAAGAACTTGGCCACGTCCACCATGCAGGTAGTCTCGTCCATGACGACCAGACCGCCGGACCCCATCATGGCACCAGCCTTTATGAGAGAGTCGTAGTCAACCGGTGTATCAAGCACTTCCGCCGGGATACAGCCACCTGACGGGCCGCCAGCCTGGACTGCTTTGAATTTGCGGTTATTTGCGATTCCGCCGCAAACATCATAGATGACCTGACGAACCGACATCCCGGCCGGGACCTCGACGAGTCCAGTATGCTTGACCTTTCCGGTAACGGCAAAGATCTTGGTCCCCTTGGTCGTCTCCGTACCGAGGGAGGCATACCAGTCAGCTCCTTTGTTGATTATGTGGCGGACGTTCGCAAAAGTTTCCACGTTGTTGATGTTAGTCGGCTTGCCCCAAAGGCCTTTGACTGCCGGAAACGGCGGCCGCGGCCGCGGCATACCACGCTCACCCTCTATGGAAGCCATGAGAGCCGTTTCTTCACCGCATACGAATGCGCCGGCTCCCATTTTTATCCGCATGTCGAAGTCGAAGCCCCATCCCATAATGTTCTTGCCAAGCCAGCCTTTTTCGTAGCAAGTATCGATGGCACGCTGCAGACGTTCGATAGCCAAAGGATACTCGGCCCGGACATAAACATACCCGTAGTAGCAGCCGATGGCGTAGGCGGCGATCATCATCCCCTCGATGATGCAGAAGGGGTCGCCTTCGAGAACTGAGCGGTCCATGAAGGCGCCGGGGTCACCTTCGTCAGCATTGCAGATCAGGTACTTTTTATCACCTGGGGATGCGGCACAGAAAGACCATTTCATGCCGGTCGGAAATCCACCGCCCCCACGACCACGCAGCCCGGACTTTTTAACTTCGTCGATAACCTCGGCAGGCTTCATTGTCTTGATACATTTTTCAATTGCCTTAAAGCCATCTTCTTCAAGATAGGCGTCCAGACTGTCGGGGTCTATCTGACCACATCCGGTCATGACTATGCGCATCTGCTGATCAACGAATGTGTTGTAGTAGGGCTTTGCCTTGCGTTTCTCCATGACAGTCTTGTTGATAATGTGCTCTTCGACGATCTGTTCAACCTCTTCAGGTTTGACAAAGTCATAGGTGACTCGTCCCTGCTCAGGGGTGATGATATCGACGAGAACATCGTTGGCACAGAGACCACGGCAACCGGTCTTGATGACATCGCAGCGCTTCCCGACGACGGCATCAACACCTTTTTCCGCGATTTGCTTGATGAATGCCGCCTCAACTTCCTTGGCACCCATGGAAACGCCGCCAGTTCCCTGGCAGATCAGAATTTTTATCGCTGCGTTTTCGCTCATGACGAATAGTCCCCTACTGGATAAGTATCGAGCTACTTCTTCATCGGCCTCTGGCTGTAATCGGCAATGATATCTCCGACCTTCTGCACCGTCATTGAACCGTAGGTTGAATCATTCACCATAGCTAACGGCGCCATACCACAGGCACCGAGACAGGCGACCTTTTCAAAGGTGAAGCGCAGGTCGGGAGTGGTCTCGGCATGACCGATCCCAAGCTTGTCAAAGAAAGTCTCAACGATGCGAGGAGCTCCTTGCACATGGCAGGCGGTGCCGACGCAGACCCGGATAATGAATCTGCCCCGCGGCTTGAGGTGAAACTGTGCATAGAATGTGAGAACACCGTAGATCTGGCTCGGATAAACGTTCAGTCGCTCCGCGACAAGATCAATGGTCGGCTTGGGTACGTATCCGTACTCATCCTGGATTCCCTGAAGGACCGGCATCAGGTTTCCCGGCAGAGTCAGATACTTGTCGATGACATGGTTTGCAGCTTCCAGGTCAATATCTGCAGTCGGTATTTCTTCGGCTGGAGCGTTACTCATGTACTCCATCTCCTTTGATAAATGAGTTACCTGTCAATTTCCCCGAGGACGATGTCAAGAGTCCCTATGACCGCAACCAGGTCGGCAATCATGGCGCCCTTTGCCATTTTTTCAATCGCTCCGAGGTTGACAAATGAGGGTGGACGAATCCGCATCCGGTAGGGCTTGGTTCCACCATCACTAACAATGTAGTATCCAAGCTCACCCTTGGGATTTTCCACCGATTGGTACACCTCCCCTTCCGGGACAGGGAACCCTTCACTCGCAATCTTGAAGTGGTGGATCAATCCTTCAATGGTGTTGTAGACTTCTTCCTTCGGCGGGTAGCAGACCTGTGGAGCATCGGCAAGAACCGGCCCCGGCTTGAGGGAGTCCAATGCCTGCTTGATGATCTTTACGGCTTCGCGCATCTCGACGAGACGGACCTTGTACCGATCATAGGTGTCACAGTTCTTACCGACCGGCACCTGGAAGTTGTACTTCTCATAGCCGCTGTAGGGATTGTCTCTCCGCAGATCCCAGTCAACACCTGAACCGCGCAGAGCAGGACCGGTGATACCATAATTTATGGCATCTTCGGCAGAGATCACACCGTTGCCGATAGTCCGCTGCATCCAGATGGTGTTTTTGGTCAGAAGCCCTTCGTAGGTATCAAAATGGCCCGGAAAGGTATCTATGATTTCCTGCACATCCTTCTCAAAGCCGTCGTAGACATCCGCGGAAAGGCCCCCGACACGGAAATAGCTGCTCGTCATCCTTGCGCCGGAAATCTTTTCGTAAAGCTGCATAACCTTTTCGCGTTCACGGAAGGCATAGATGAAGACCGTCATGGCGCCAATATCAAGGGCATGGCAGGCAATCCAGACAAGGTGGGATTTGAGACGGGTCAATTCGGTCAGAATAACGCGAACCGTCTGTGCCCTCTCAGGAATCTCGATCCCGAGCAGTTTTTCCACCGCCAGCACGTAACCGAGGTTATTGCTCATGGGAGCAAGGTAGTCGAGCCGGTCAGTCAGGGGGAGCACCTGGTGATAGGTCCTGTGCTCCGACAGCTTCTCAACGCCACGGTGCAGATACCCAATGTGCGGCGTGATCTTCTGGATCACTTCACCGTCCAGTTCGACAACCAGCCGCAGAACCCCGTGAGTACTGGGGTGTTGCGGGCCCATGTTTACTGTCATGATCTCTGTGCTAGCCATTCGTCGCCTCTATATGTTGGATAGATTGGTATTGATATATGGTTAAATCAGGACAGCCGGCCCTTGTAAGGTTCGCGATCCGGGCCCTGGAGGGGGTAGTCCTTCCGGAGAGGATGTCCGACCCAGTCGTCCGCCATGAGAATCCTGCGCTGGTCCGGGTGGCCGGTAAAATTGATACCGAACAGGTCAAACACTTCACGTTCCAGAAAGTTGGCGGAATTCCAAAGACAGGTGGCACTTGCGATCGACGTGTCCGACTCATCCACCGGTGCCTTTATCCTGATACGGTCTTTGGCGGGGATAGAGTATAGATTGTAGACCAGCATGAAACGGGGAGCTTTCCCGTAATAGTCAACCGCAGTCACGTCGGTCAGCATGTTATACCCAAGTTCTTCCTTCAGGTATTTGCAGATGGCGATGATATCCTCTTTCTTGACCGTCACCGTCACTTCGCCGCGGAATTCCTTGATCTCCAGGAGAGAAGAAGCGAACTTCCCCTTCAAACCTATCACTGCACGATTGTTCTCAGCCATATTAGTCATACCTTTTCCTTTGGTATTGATCCCTTACGCCGCTGGCTCCAACCTCTCACCAAGGCCGATTGACGAGCCGAAACTGTTCCTCTCCTTCATGATCTTGTCCTGAAGTTTCATAAGGCCGAACAGAAGCGCCTCGGGACGCGGCGGGCAGCCGGGGATATAGACGTCAACAGGAAGAGCCTCGTCGATCCCCTGCACAACACTGTAGGTATCGAAAATCCCGCCAGAGCAGGCACAGGCTCCCATGGCTACGACCCATTTCGGTTCCGGCATCTGCTCATAGACCGTCTTGATAACGGGGAGCATCTTCTTGGTAACCGTACCGGCTATTATAATGCAGTCTGACTGACGGGGTGACGCGCGGAAGATGATACCGAAACGGTCCAGGTCATGATGGGACGCCCCGGTGGCCATCATCTCAATGGCGCAGCAAGCCAGACCGAAGGTCATTGGCCAGATCGACGATTTACGCGCCCAGTTGACAAGGCCGTCCAGCGACGTGGTAATGATGTTATCACCCAATGGCTGCTGATCTACTCCCATTCCAATGCTCCTTTTTTCCAGACGTATATGTAACCGACGAAGAGAATGACGATGAAGACCCCCATCTCAGCAAGAATAAAGGGACCGAGGCCGGCTGCAATGAACTTTTTGAAGACCACCGCCCACGGATAAAGGAACACTGCCTCGATGTCGAACAGGATGAAGAGCATCGCGATAAGGTAGAACTTGATCGAGAATCGCTCCCGTGCACTACCGACTGGCTCACATCCGCACTCATAGGGAGCCATCTTTATCTCTGAAGGCTTTTTCGGTCCGATAAGGGACGAAAAAATAAGCGAGCCAAGACCGAACAGAATTGCGATCGTTAGCAGAACTATTATGGGCAGATAAGCACCAAGCATCTTTTTCCTCCAATTTCTGTAGAACGTTGGTCTGTTTTATTTCTAGTTTGGAATGAGTTCTCTGTCGTTTTTTACGCTTCTGCCTTGCCACCAACCATCCGAACGTATTCGCCTTTTATCATTGAAGCGTATACTGTATACAATCTCCGTTGGTCGGAACTTATTTCATTTCAGAATCATTGTCAAGAAAAAAAAGTTCTAATTTTTAGCCTCTGGTCGCGTTATTTACCGGTTCAGTCGGGTTGCCCACAAGCTCTTCCCGTCGCTATTAACCCTTGACATTATGCGGATTTGTATGGTAACACGCCCACGTTGTAAATTGAAAAGAGTGAGGTGCCCCACGATGAAAAACGGACGTTCGCTTCAGTTGTTTGAACAGGCCCTGAAATTTATTCCCGGAGGTGTCAACAGCCCGGTACGCGCCTTTAAGTCCGTCGGCATCGACCCCCTTTTCATAAAAAAAGCCAACGGGCCCAGGATTTATGACGAGGACGACAACGAATATATAGATTATGTCGGCTCCTGGGGTCCAATGATCCTGGGGCATTGCCATCCCGATGTTGTCACCGCCGTGAGGTCCGCCGTCGAGAACGGCAGCAGCTTCGGGGCGCCGACAGAGCTTGAGATCACCCTGGCTGAAATGGTCATCAAGGCCGTACCATCCATTGACATGGTGCGTATGGTAAGTTCTGGCACCGAGGCAACCATGAGTGCGATCCGTCTTGCCCGTGGGTATACTGGCCGCGACAAGATACTGAAATTCTCCGGTTGCTACCACGGTCACGCCGATGCCCTGCTGGTCAAGGCAGGGTCAGGCGCCGCCACTTTTGGCGTTCCTGACTCCCCCGGCGTACCGAAGGACTTCGCCAAGCTTACACTGACTGCAACTTACAACGATCTGGAATCAGTGCGTACCCTCGTCGCCGAAAACAGCGGTGAGGTTGCCTGTATCATTGTAGAACCGGTCGCCGGCAACATGGGAACCGTCCCACCTCGGGAAGGCTTCCTGGAAGGACTGCGGGACATCTGCACCAACGAGGGAATCGTTCTCATCTTCGACGAGGTCATGTCCGGTTTCCGGGTTGCCTATGGCGGCGCACAGGCACTCTATGGCGTTACCCCCGACATGACAACCCTGGGGAAGATAATCGGCGGAGGACTTCCCGTCGGCGCCTTTGGCGGCCGGTCGGATATCATGCAACTCCTCTCCCCATCCGGCGGCGTTTATCAGGCTGGAACTCTCTCCGGTAATCCCCTCGCCATGACCGCCGGCATTACCACCCTGCGATTGCTCCAGGAGGATGGCTTCTACCGGAAGCTGGAGGAAAAGAGCGCCTGCCTCTCGGCCGGCATCGCTCAGGCAGCCAAAGACGCCGGCTACCCGATTTACTCAACCCGCGTCGGGAGCATGTTCTGTGCCTTTTTCACGCGGGGTGAGGTCCACGACTGGACGACTGCCGCCCAATGTGACACGAAGGCCTTTGCAACCTATTTCCGCGCTATGCTGGAAGAGGGGATTTACCTGGCTCCCTCCCAGTTTGAAACCGCTTTTGTTTCCGCAGCCCACACCGATTCCGATCTGGACAGGACTATTGCGGCGGCCCGCAAGGCATTCAAGGCTCTGTAGCCCAACTTCAGCAAATAGAAGATTGACACAACTCTGTCGATGTGCTATTAAGCTTGGGTTTTTCACCGTACCTTCAATGTCAGGTTCCTAACATGGAGAAAGATACTAAGAGCCTGATAAAGACGATGGGAATGGTGTCGAGCATGGGAATCTCCGTGGCGCTGGCCATTGCCATCGGAGTTTTCGTCGGACTGCAGCTGGACAAATGGCTCGGAACCAACCCATGGTTTTTCTTTATTTTTCTTTTTATCGGCATAGCTGCGGGCTTCAGGAACATATACATCATCGCAGGCAAAGAAATTCACAGAAATGACCGTAGTGACGATAAAGGAGCTTGACCACTGCACCGTCATTGCCACCGGCAGTTGGTGTCTGCTTGCCGCACTGACCGTTGGCGGTGCCTGCATCGGCTCACTCAGGTTCGCCGGAGGTGTGTTGGCGGGTGGCTTGATCGCAATCGGCAACTACTACTGGTTACTGAGCATCATGCAGCGTGTGCTCTACCGCCAGCAAGAGAGCCCCGAACGCTTCGCCATCCTGCGGTACCTGCTTCGGCTCACGGTGATCGGTTCCCTGATATACCTGCTCATTGTAAAAATCGGCGTTGACATACGTGGCCTTCTCCTCGGACTGTCGATCCTGGTCATGACCATAACCGCACTTGCGCTCTATACGCTGAACACAAAAGGAGAGTAGTCCATGGTTCATCCGTTACTGTTTTTGCAGTTCCTCAGAGAACTCCTTGTGGAGTCGCTCCACATTTCCGAGGCCGGCGCCGATGCCATCGCCTATACCTGGCTGGTCATGGCCCTCCTGCTGATTGTTTCCCTGCTCGCCACCAAGGGGCTGAAAACCGTTCCCGGCAAGCTTCAGAACTTCATGGAAGTCATCGTCAGCGGCATCGAGAACATGGTAGTGGAGACCATGGGAGAACATGGGCGCCCCTACTTTCCGCTCATCGCGACCATCGCCATCTTCGTCCTCGTCTCAAACCTGATCGGTCTGGTCCCCGGCTTCTATCCGCCGACCGCCAACCTGAACACCACTGCCGCCTGCGCTATTATCGTCTTCCTCTCCACGCACATTGTCGGGGTGAAAGAGCACGGCTTCCACTATCTCAAGCATTTCATGGGGCCGATCTGGTGGCTGGCGCCGATCATGTTCTTCATCGAGGTCATCGGCCATCTCAGCCGCCCCATATCCCTTTCCCTTCGGCTCTTCGGCAATATGAACGGCCACGAGCTTGTACTCATGATCTTCTTCGGGCTCGTTCCGTTCCTGGTGCCCCTCCCCATGATGGTCATGGGGGTGCTTGTTTCCTTCATCCAGGCCTTCGTCTTCATGCTCCTGGCCATGATCTACATCCAGGGCTCCCTTGAGGAAGCCCATTAAGAATTCGACTTCCTATACTATTTAGGAGATATTTCACGAAAGGAGGAATCAACAATGAGTTTTTTCACTATGTGCGTACTCGCCGCCGGTATCGGCATGGCACTGGGCACCCTCGGAACCGGTATCGGTCAGGGGCTTGCCGTCAAGAGCGCGGTAGAAGGCGTTTCCCGTAACCCGGGCGCTTCCGGCAAGATCCTCACCACCATGATGATCGGTCTCGCCATGATCGAGTCTCTCGCCATCTATGCTTTGGTCGTATGTCTCATCATCCTGTTCGCCAACCCCTACAAAGACATCGCCCTCAAGCTGGCAGAAACCGTCGCCAAGTAATCCGCTTTACCAGTCACCATAAAAAAAGGTGTGTCGCAAGACACACCTTTTTTTATCTGCAATTCTTCCCTGGCATTAACAGATAGAACGAAGGTATTCGATCAGCAATCTCACCCCGACACCCGTCGCGCCCTTAGGTATGTGGGGTTGCCCCTTCTCCTCCCAGGCGGTGCCCGCAATGTCCAGATGCGCCCAGTGCGATCTCCCCACAAACTGCTGCAGGAACCAGCCAGCGGAGATGGTGCCGGCCGTTGGACCGCCTGCGTTTTTCAGGTCAGCGATATCGCTCTTCATCAGCTCGCCATACTCTTCCCAGAGAGGGAGTTCCCATAGCCGCTCGCCGCTCGCCTCGCCGGCCCTCGTCAAAGCCCGCTTCAGGCCGCTGTTGTTCCCCATCAGGCCGGTAGCGACATTGCCAAGTGCGACGACACAGGCCCCGGTCAGGGTTGCCACGTCGATGATCGCGGCGGGGTGATAACGCTGTGCATAGTAAAGGGCATCACAGAGGAGCAGCCGTCCTTCTGCATCGGTATTGACAATTTCGATGGTCTTGCCCGACATGGCTGTCACCACGTCACCAGGCTTGTACGCCGAACCACCCGGAAGATTTTCGGCAGCAGGCACCAGCCCCACAAGGTGCAGGGGGAGGCGCAGCGCGGCAGCGGCCTTGAGCGTACCGAGCACGGCGGCGGCACCAGCCATGTCGTCTTTCATCCGCTCCATTCCAGCCCTAGGCTTGAGTGATATCCCCCCTGAATCAAAGGTGACCCCCTTCCCCACCAGAACGATGGGACGACTCTTCACCTTCCCACTCCGGTATTCGAGGGTTATGAACCGGGGTGGTTCATGGGACCCGCGACTTACTGCCAGCATCGCTCCCATGCCAAGACGTTCCAGCTCATCCCGCTCCAGGGCCCGGCACGCGATACCATACCCGGCTGCCATCTCCAGTCCCTTATCCGCAAGGTAGGCAGGGGTTGCGACGTTACCCGGCTGGGAAACCAGGTCCCTCGCAAAGAAGGTCGCCTCGCAGACGCAGATGGCTTCAGCGACAAACGACTCAACCTTCGTCCTTACGTTTTTGTCATGACAGAGGAAGGTCAGTTCGGCGACAGCACTCTCCTCACCTGAGGCAGTTTTGTACTGAGAGAACTCATAACTGCCGAGCAACGCTCCTTCCGCAACCGCCCGGATCTTATCCGTGTCGTCGCCGGCAGCACTGTGAAGCAGACTGCTCCCGCGCTCAAGTCTGGCCTTCTTCAACACCTGCACCATTGTTCCTGAGGCTCGCCGCAAGCGCTCTACGGTAAAATCCTTCCGTTTCCCCAGACCGATCAGGAGGATTCGTTCGGCCGGCAGTCGGCCCAGGCTATGCACCATCTTGGTCTTGTCGAGCTTGCCGGCAAAATCCTCCTGCCGGCAGAGAGGAAGGAGTCTCCCCTCCATTGCTCGGTCCAGCCTGGTAATCCATTCCAGATCCCCATCTTCCTCAAAACATCCCACCGCCAGAACTGGACAGGAGTGTTTCAGATAATCTCCCACCTCCAACGAAATGTGCATTACTGGACCTCCGGATACAGGTTGTGCTACAGTAGCCAATAAACACAATAAAAGGTTAGAAATTCATGCAGATTGTCGCCGACATGCACACCCACACCATAGCATCAGGGCACGCCTATTCCACGGTCAACGAGCTGGCCCAGGAGGCGGCCCGCAAGGGACTCCTGGCTCTGGCAGTAACCGACCATGGACCGGCCATTCCAGGAGGACCCCATCTCTACCATTTCGGCGCCATGCGCTTCTTTCCCCAAACCATCGGGGGAGTACGCATTCTGACCGGTGTGGAAGCCAACATAATCGACCCCGACGGCACCCTCGACCTTCCTGAAGAGTACCTCCAGAGGCTCGATTTCGTTATGGCGGGCCTCCACGAGGGATGCGGCATGGACGGATTGGGATCCGACGGTAACACGTCCGCCGTTATCAAGGCAATGGCCAATCCCCGGGTAAAGGCCATCTCTCACCCCGGCAACCCCATCTTCCCCCTCAATTACGAAATGGTCGTCGAGGCCGCCCGCCAGACAGGCACAGCCCTGGAAATCAACAATTCCTCGTTTGTCATCAGCCGCAAGGGGAGCCGACCCAACTGCGAATCCCTTGCTGAGCTCATTGCACGTACAGGCGCACCGGTGATTGTCGGCAGCGACGCACACATCGCACAGGGTGTGGGGGAGTTCTCGGCGGCAATTGAGGTGCTTGAATGTGCGGGTGTCCGGGAGGAGCAGGTTGTCAATTCCTCTCTTGAGCGCCTCTTAGCTTTTCTCGATCTCACCTTTTGAACGGTAAAAAAAGAGGCCGTCATATCTGACGACCTCGATGCACCATTCACTACCTAAGGATCACCCGACTTTCATCGCGACGAACAGCGACATATCTCCGCGGCGCAGGAGCAGGCGCATGAGTGCTCCTTTCTTGTGAGCAGCCACGGCCTTCTCGAAATCCGCCACTGTCGAAACCTTTATCCCGTCAACTTCCCGGACGATGTCACCCTTTACGATTCCCGCTTCTTCCGCCACGCTTCCCGCTTTGACATCCGTTACGACGACCCCTTTGACATCCGGCAAGCCAAACTGTGTGGCAAATTCTTTCGTGAGATCCCGAACCGTTATACCAAGAACGTCAGCTCCATGAGGCTGACTTTCAGCAGAAGCACCATCCTTGAGTTGTTCTATGACGGCGTTAAGCTCCAGCTGCTTCCCGTCGCGCAACACCTTGAGAGGGACCTTTTTCCCCGCTGGCGTCACGGCTACAAGCCGTGGAAGTTCATTCGTTTCATGGACCTGTTTACCGTTAAACTCGAGGATGATGTCACCCGTCTTTACTCCAGCTTTGGCAGCAGGGCTTTCCTTTACTACGTCAGCGACAAGTGCTCCACTCTCCGCATCAGGCAGTCCAAAGGACTGGGCCAGTTCTGGAGTTATGGGCTGGATAGAAACTCCGAGCCACCCGCGGGTAACCCGCCCGGTATCCCGTAACTGGGGGATAATACTCTTGGCCATATTGACGGGGATGGCAAAACCAATCCCCTGCCCCCCAGCAACGATGGCGGTGTTGATCCCGATGACCTCGCCCCGGGCATTAAAGAGGGGACCGCCAGAATTTCCGGGATTAATGGATGCATCGGTCTGAATGAAGTCGTCGTAAGGACCGCTCCCTATGACCCGCCCCTTGGCGCTGATGATGCCCGCCGTAACGGTCTCGGCAAGTCCGAAGGGATTGCCGAT
Organism: Geobacter sp.; assembly: GCA_003574885.1. Classification (GTDB taxonomy): domain Bacteria; phylum Desulfobacterota; class Desulfuromonadia; order Geobacterales; family Geobacteraceae; genus Geomobilimonas. Next base: position 408,937 of record PJFC01000001.1, on the reverse strand, counting down.
CGCCATCGCCCACTCGCCAACCCGTATGGCATCGCTGTCCCCCAGAGAAGCTGCAGGCAGTTTTTCCTTGGCAGTGATCTTGATAAGTGCAAGGTCCAGCTTTTCGTCCGCCCCCTTGATCTCACCCATGTATTCCTTGCCGTCGGCAAGTTTTACCTTGATCTCGTTTGCTCCTGCAACAACGTGATTATTGGTGAGAATATAGCCATCTTCACTGATGATGAACCCTGACCCAAGACTGCGCTCTTTGTGGGGGCGCTGGGGCATCTCCTCGAAAAATCGTTCAAAGAAATCCTCGAAGGGATCGGTTCCGTAAGGAGTGGGGGAGGGACGCTTAAGGCGTTTCTGGGGCGTAATGACCTTGGCGGTGCTTATATTGACCACCGTCGGTTTCAGCTTCCCGGCCAGTTCGACAAAGTCGGGCACTACCGCTTTGGCGAATGCAGTTCCGTTCATCAGCATCGCAATGAAAAAGACCGGAAGAAACAGCTTTCCACAATTCACGAGTACGTTTTTCATGGGGCCTCCTCTTTTCAGATATCCCCCATAATTTAATGCCGTCGTTATTGATTGTCAACCTCGGCTGAAATTCCCGCAGCGGAGCTGTCAATAAGCGGGAGAAAGACCGTGAACGTGCTTCCCTTCCCTACTTCGCTGACGACATCTATCCGTCCTCCGTGTGCTTCGGTATATGATTTTACCAGCGAAAGGCCGAGCCCGCTGCCGCCGTCGGCGCGATTCCGGGCCTCGTCGACCCGGTAAAAGCGATCAAAGATATACGGGAGGTCAGCAGTCGGAATGCCTTGTCCTCTGTCGGAGACCGATACCTTTGCATACGCTTCGTCGTTCTCAAGGGAAAGCCGCACAGTGTTGCCGCTCTCCGTGTACTTCAGGGCATTGTCTAAAAGGTTCAGGAATACTTGCTGCAGACGCGTCCGGTCCCCCCGGATACGGGCCGGCCGGTCAACGACAAATTCAAGCAGTACCCCTTTTTCAGCTGCCAGAGTGCTGAATTGATGGATAAGCTCCTGTAGTAATTCACGAAGTTCCACTTCCTGCAAATTGAGCGACAAACCGTTCTCCTCAGCCCGGGACAGCTCGAGGAGCGATTCAACGATGCGCGACATGCGGTTGACTTCTTCCATGTTGCTTTTCATAAGCTCGCGGAACTCGTCAGGCTCTTTTGCCCACTTAAGCCCGACTTCGATCTCACCGCGCAGGATGGTAAGGGGGGTACGCAGCTCGTGCGAGACATCTGCGGAAAAACGGCGGGTCCGGTTGAATGAATTCTCCAGTCTCGCCAGTGTCGCATTGAATGTTTCCGCCAGCCGTCCTATTTCATCCCGGGGATTTACCACATCCAGCCGGTGACTCAGGTTTTCCGCAGAGATCCTCCTGGCGCTCCTGGTTATCAGCTCGACAGGCTTGAGCGCCCTGCCGGCAAGAAACCAGCCGCCGTACACCAGCAGAAGCAGTGAAAGAGGGATGGAAATGGTAAAGATGAGGAGAATCTTGTTGAGGATTTCCGTCGGCCCCACCAAGGATGAACCTACCTGTATGATGGTATCCAGTTGACCCCGGACAAGGACCGGAAAGGTGATAATCCGGACGGGATAGCGATCACTGTCGCGGTGGGTTTCGTAGACGATCCTGCTGGCAGCGGCTGCAGCAAGGGACCGCTTGTTCGTCGGCAGACGGATCTCGTCAAGATTGCTGGTGGAGGCACGGAGGTTTCCCCTCCGGTCCAGAATCCGGACGTACTTTCCGGCAATCCGGTCTCCTATGAAATCCTCCAGGAGCTGATCCATTTCAGAATGTACGCCGCGGTAAAACGGTTCGAAGGTGGGGCTTGCTATTGCTTCCGCAATAGCAAGCAGATCCCGGTCAGCCTCCTGATACAGCTGGTTCCGAAGGGACACGTAGAAGAACGAGCTGAACAGTATCAGGATTACGGCAAGCGTTACCGAATACCAGAGGGTAAGCGTGAAGCGGATTGATTTGAAGAACAACTAATCAATCCTCCTCTTTGAGAATGTAGCCAACCCCTCGCACCGTATGGATAAGTTTCTTGTCCGCGTCACGGTCGATTTTTTTCCGCAGGTAATTGACGTACACATCAATAATATTGGTGAAGCTGTCAAAGGTGTAGTCCCAAACGTGATCGGCAATCATGGTGCGGGTCAGCACCTGGTTCGGATTGCGCATGAAATATTCGAGCAGGGCATATTCCTTGGCGGTGAGGTCGATCTCCTTCTCGCTGCGCCAGACCTTGTGCGTTACCGGGTCGATGCGCAGGTCGGCAAAGCGGAGTTCCGCGCCGCGGTCCATTTCACTGCGGCGGAGCAGTGCCCTCACGCGGGCAAGCAGTTCGGCAAAGGCAAACGGCTTGGTGAGATAATCGTCAGAACCGGAATCGAGACCGGCCACTATATCCTCAACGGAATCCTTGGCCGTGAGCATGAGCACCGGCGTCATGGTGCTTCTCCCGCGCATTTCCCTTACCACGCTTAAACCGTCACGCTTGGGAAGCATCCAGTCGAGGACGATCAGGTCATATGCCTTGTCAAGGGCCATGCGGAGCCCCTCTTCCCCATCATTGGCAATATCCACGTCATATTTTTCTTCCTCGAGGCCCCGCTTGATGAAACTGGATACCTTCTTCTCATCTTCAACCACAAGAATTTTCATGACTCACACCTCTCTGACTGATTGTTTATTTACACGCCCAACTACGGATAGTTCAATAGCTGAAATAGGTACTGATCCGCTTCAGTATTTCCGCTGCCGATTCCTCCACCGACTTGTTCGTTACGTCAATGACCAGCCATTCGGGATGCTGCCGGTATAACCGCATGCACCAGTTAAGCTCTTCTTCCACATGCTCGTAATCCGCATAGCTGCCGCGCGGGCTCTGGTGGAGATTGCGCAGCCTCGCAGTACGAAGTTCCACCAACCGCTTAGGATCGATGGTCAGTCCCACTACCCTGTGCTGGTGAACCTCGAACAGCTCTGAAGGGAGATCAATCCCCTTTACCAGCGGGACATTGGCCACCTTGTATCCCCGGTGGGCCAGGTACATGGACAGGGGAGTCTTTGACGTCCTGGAGACGCCAATAAGGACAACGTCCGCCTTGTGAAGGCTGCGCAGCTCCTGGCCATCATCCTGCTTGACCGTATAATCCACCGCCTCCACCCGTTTGTGGTATTCGGAGTTGATCTGGTAGAGGAGCCCCGGCACCTTCTGGGGAGGCATCTTGAAAATATCCGACAGTTTGTACAACAGCGGACTTATGAGATCCACGGCATCGAAACCGTGGGCCTCTACTTCGTTCCGGAGGAGTTGGGCAAGTTCCGGATCGACCAGAGTATAGATGATGAGCCCCGGATGGACCGTCACCTGGGCCACTGCAGTCAGGATATCCTCATGGCTCCTCAGGCCGCTCAGCCGGTGCAGGTTTATCTCCACGTCCTTGAACTGGGACAGGGCTGCCCGTACCACCCGCTCAACCGTTTCTCCCGTCGCATCGGAGAGAAGATATACTTGCTGTTCCATGGGCCTCTCGGCTACGTTCACGCCGCAATTTTCATTAACTTATACCACGATATCTCTAATGTGCAAACAATTTCATGAATTAGTGAATTCATCCCGAATTTTTTTTCGCAGATCGGAACGGGCGAAGAATTCCGCCGCCGTCAACGCCATAACCGTTGCCCCCTCGACCACCGCCTGCTTCCCCTGATCCGAGACAGTTGCCCGGGCAAAGGCGTCCGTATGTATGTGGACCCCTGCTCCGATGGGAACATGGGGATGGATGGTCGGCACCACCTGCGACACGTTGCCGATATCGGACGAACCGAGGTTTTTGTCGGCGGGAGCATTCGCCTCTGCCAGGCCGAGCCAGGCAAGCTGCTCGGAATAGAGGGCCGACAAGGTATGGTTGATCTTCAAGGGGGCCAGCACCCGCTCGTCGGCGGCGACCTCCAACCGGCAGCCGGTTGCCAGGGCTGCTCCTTCGGCACATGCGACAACCCGGTCCCTGACCCGGCCGACCTCGTCGAGATCCGATGCCCGGACGTAAAAGTAGCAGCCGGCAGTAGCGGGGATGATATTGGGCGCAACCCCGCCGTCGGTGATGATCCCGTGGACGCGTACATCCTGGCGCAGTTGCTGGCGGAGCGCATTGATGCCGTTAAATGTCTGGATTACCCCGTCTAGGGCGTTGATCCCCTCTTCGGGGTAGGCTGCGGCGTGTGACGGACGCCCGGCAAAGGTGAAACGGATCCGGGCAAGCCCCAGATAGTGCTTGATAACCACGCGCCTGGATGATGGATGGACCATCATAGCCGCATCCACCCCCTGGAAAACGCCCGCCTTGACCAGTTCCACCTTGCCGATTCCCAGTTCTTCGGCGGGCGTACCAAGAACGATGATCCTGGCCTCCCCGGCAGGGACGGCCTGTCGCAGGGCGATTGCTGCACCGACAGCTGCCGCAGCTATTATATTGTGGCCACAGGCGTGTCCCAGACCGGGCAACGCATCCATCTCCGCAAGTATGGCGATAGCCGGACCACCAGAACCGTACTCGGCACGAAAGGCAGTATCCATCCCCGCCAATCCCCGTTCCAGGCGAAAGCCTTCCCGCTCCAGAGCATCTGCAAGCAGGGCTGCGCTCCGATGTTCCTGCAGACCGGTTTCAGGAAACCGGAACAATTGCTCGGCAATGCCGGCCAGTTCATCTCTGCGCCCTTCCACCAACTCCACTATGGCCTGCTTCATTGTCGTTGATTCCATGCCATCCCCACAACAATTTTAATGAGAATTACACATGAAAAGCAGCGATTTGTCAAGGTTTTTTGTTGTCAGGCGCCCATTGTTTTGCTACGTTACGAGGCATTGTGCCGCAAAGTCTACACACCGGAGTGACCTATTGATGGAAAACATGGAATGGGCCGAGATTTCCTGCATCGTTCCCGCCGCCATGGTGGATGAGGTGGCGGAATTCCTCATTGAGCTCTCCGGCAGCGGCGTCAGTATAGACAACCTCTTTCTCGACACTTTCTCCCTCGATACCGTCGAGGAGACGGACATGAAAACGGTCAAGGCGTACCTCCCTGCGGACGACGCCCTGTCCACTGCTGTCGACGCCATTACCTCGTTCCTGGCCAGACGCGGCCCGGCATTCGACGGGTTCACCTTCCTGCAACCGACAATTTCCCTGCTCCGGGAAGAAGATTGGGCAAACAACTGGAAACAGTACTTCAAACCGGCCCGCATCGGCAAAAGGCTGGTTATAAAACCTACCTGGGAGACATTCTCCCCCGAGCCCGGCGATCTTATCATCGAACTGGACCCAGGCATGGCCTTCGGCACCGGCACTCACGCCACTACCCGGCTCTGCCTTGAGGCTCTTGAACAGCTGTTTTCCGGTGAAGGTCCGTGGGCGCAGGATCAGGGGCCGACACCGTCCACAGTACTCGACGTAGGGACCGGTTCCGGCATCCTTGCCATCGCCGCTGCAAAACTCGGGGGACGCCGGATAGTCGGACTGGACATCGACCCCCGGGCGTTGGAAGTGGCGCATGAAAACCTGCTCCTGAACGGAGTGGACACTATGGTGGAACTCGGCACAACCCCCCTCGCGGAGGTAAAAGGCACATTTGATGTTGTACTTGCCAACATCCTGGCCGAAGAGCTGGTGCGTCTCGCGATCCCCCTGATCAACCGCCTCGAGCCGGGAGGGACACTGGTGCTGTCGGGTATATTGACGGAACGGGAGGAATTTGTTCTGTCCGGTTTTGCCGGCCACGGCGTATCCTTGCTCGCGGCCACCCGCCACGACGAGTGGAGCTGCCTCTGTTACCGGCGGGACAGCTGAAGTGCGGCGATTCTTCGTTCCTCCGGGGAGCCTGGAACGGGAAATTATCATCATCGGCGGAGAACTCCACCACCACATGACCAGGGTGCTCCGCCTGAAGGCCGGCGCCCCCGTGCTCCTGGCGGACGGCGAGGGGCACGAGGCACCTGGCACCATCGTCCAGGTTGGGAAGGAAAGTATTACCATCGCGAGGGACGGGGAAGTCTTGGCTGAATCCGCCGACAGCGGGCCGGCTATAACCCTCTACCAGGGAGTGCCGAAGGGGGACAAACTGGAGCTAATCCTCCAGAAAGGGACCGAGCTCGGGGCAGCCGCAATCGTCCCGTTTCAGGCAGACAGGTCCGTCTCAAGGATCGGCCAGGAACAGCGTTCCAGCAAGCTCGAACGCTGGCAACGGATAGCTGACGAGGCGGCTCGCCAGTCACAGCGCATCTCCCTGCCTCGAATTTCTTTTGCCGGGAGCCTAAACGAGGTTTTAAAGTCGGCAAACCAGTCCCTCAAGCTGCTTCTCTGGGAAGAAGAGAGGGAGACCCGCCTCAGAACGGTTTTAGCGGGGCAGCCTCCTCCGGAAAGCATTGCCGTCATCGTCGGTCCCGAGGGTGGCCTAACAGAGAAGGAAGCCAGCCAGGCACGTGAAACCGGCTTCGTACCGGTCTCGCTGGGGTCGCGCATCCTCCGAACGGAAACCGCCGGCCTCGCCATTCTGTCTATCTTGCAGTTCCACTGGGGGGACATTGGATAATTCCGTTCACAATGTCACGATATCTGGACTGTGCAGAGATGTCGCTTGCATCGTATCCATGGATAACTCGATAAATACAAGGAGTAGATACAATGAAATGTCCCAAGTGCGGTTACAACAGCTTTGAATTCCACGACAGCTGCAAGAAATGCAACCATGATCTGACATCGTTCAAGGAAACACAGGGCATCCGCCCCGTGTTTCTGCAAGTACCTTCAGAAACGACAGCCAATCCTGCGAAAGAAGCGGCGGATGACTTCATCCTGGCTCCATCGGCAACGGCAACAGCAGCGGACGAGGGATTGTTCGGGAATTTTGCCCCGGCAGAGAATACTGCACCATCCGGAAGTGATTTCAACATGGACTTCGGCAACAGCCAAGAGTCTGATACAACGGACTTCAGCTTCGCCCCCGTGGCAGAACCGGCAGCGACACCCCAGGTTGAAGAGCCGGCTTTCGGAGATTTTTCCTTTGATGAGCCCGTTTCTGCCCCGGAGCAATCGGCCGCTCCCGCGCAGGGATTCATTGACGACAGCTTTGCAGACCTTTTGGAAAGCTCCGCTGATGGGGATTCGGCCACGCCTGTGGCAGAACCGGCGGCGGATGGATTTATGGATTTCGGTAATGGGGGGGGAGAAGAACCTGTTACCGCACCTCCGGCAGCAGGGGGAGGGATCGAGATGGACTTTTTCTTTCAGGAAGATGAGCCCGCGGAAAAGGACGAGCCCAAAAAGCTGCCGGTCGAAGATCCCGGGCTTGCTGCGGATAATCTCGACTTCCTGTTCGGCGACCCCTCCGACGACGGGGACAAACTGGAACGTTAGGATTTACCTGAATACGTGTGAGGCGGGTGCCTCGTAAAGCGAGAGAACTCTGAGCTGAACGGGGCGCTCAGCTCTCACGTATCTACGACTCCATTTCCATAAGAGCTGTCAGGTCGGCGGCCAGAACCTCCCGCTGCCACCCTTTCAGGGCGGCCAGGGCCGTCTGTCGCGCCTCAAGGCTTTTGTCCGCAACGGCAAGAGACTCCAACAGGCTGTTGTTGATCAGCAGCCCCGCATCTATCCCCATCTCCCGCGCTTTCGACTCCCGTACCTGTTTCAGCCGCTGCAGTACCGCCTGCTGCCCTTTGTCGAGCACCTGCCGTTGCTGTCGTGGGAAACGCGGGAATTTGTCGGGAGGCAGTGCCATCCCCCGTGCAACCGCCTGCGTAATTCCGGAGCCAAACCGTTGCTGAAGCTTTGCAGGGAAACCGGGAATCGCCGCGAGCTCTTCCATGGTCCGCGGACGCCCTTCAGCCAAGGCTCTGATCACATCGGTACCCAGCACCTTGAAAGGGGGTACATCCTGCCTCCGGGCCTGCTGGTCCCGAAAGATGAGCAATTCCTCAAGCACGGCCAGGGCTCTCGGCTCCATGCGCGCAGCCCCCTTGAAGCGCAGGCAAAGGGGCTCCTGGTCACGGGAAACGACCCTGACACGGGAGAGCAGCCGGCACTCCTCCTCCACCCATCCAAGCCGACCCCTTAGGCGGAGCTCCTGCTCCAATTGCCGGTTGAGGCGGATCAGCAGCGTCGTATCCTGCACCGCATAGGCAATCATCTCGCTGCTCAGCGGCCTTCTGCTCCAGTCAGCCTTCTGAAATTTCTTATCCAGTTCCACACCGAACCGCCGTTTCAGTACCGCTGCGAGCCCGACTTCCGCCTCGCCCAGAAGTTGACAGGCGATCATGGTGTCAAACAGGTTGTTGACCTCCAGGCCGAAGTCGCGGTGCAGGGAGCGTATGTCGTAGTCGGCGCCGTGGAACACCTTGCGGATGGCGGGATTGGCAAGCACCGGCGCAAGCGGCGTCAGATCAGGCAAGGCAAGGGGGTCGATAAGGGCGCTTTCCGTCGGAGTTGCAACCTGGATCAGGCAGACTTTTTCGGTGTAGTGGTGGAGCGAGTCGGCTTCCAGGTCGAAGGCAAGCACCGGTTCCCGTTCGAGCCTTCCCGCCAGGCCGAGGAGCGCCTCCCGTGTGGAAATAATGCCGATGAAGTCGGCAGTTTCGTGCCGCAAGCCGGCTTCGGCTCCGGCGGATTCAGCAAATGTCACGAAGTGCCTCCACTGTCTTCTCCATCTCCTCGCGGGTACCTATGGTGATCCGCATCCCGTGGGAAAGGAGCGGATCAGTGAAGTAGCGGACCAGAATTTTCCTATCAAAGAGCCCCTGATAGATCCTCTCACCGTTCCGGTCCGGCGGTGATGCAAAGACGAAATTCGCCCGGGAGGGAATTACCGTATAGCCGAGCTCCCGAAGCTCATTGGTGAACCATTCGCGGGTTGCCCTGATTTTCTCCACACAGCCACGGAAATACTCCTGATCTCGTAGGGCGGCAGCGGCTGCGGTCTGGGCCAGCCGGTCCAGGTTGTAATGGTCCCGGATCTTGTTGAGGGCAGCTATCACCTCGGGACGTGCGATGGCAAGCCCGAGCCGCATGCCCGCCAGAGAATAGCTCTTGGAAAAGGTCCGGGTCACCACCACATTTTCAAAGCGCCGCACCAGGTCGAGCGAGTGTTCCTCCGCAAAATCCACGTAGGCCTCGTCGATCACCAGCATTCCCGCCACCCGTCCGGCCAGTTCCTCGATGAACTCCCGGGGGAAGCAGAATCCGAGGGGCGCATTGGGGTTGGTGAGGAAGAGGAGCTTCCCCCCATAGCGTGCCGGGAAATCGGCCAGTTCCAGCTGCTCCGTCAGACCGAAGGTCCGTACCCGCGCGCCCTGGATTTCCGCCAAGGTGGCATAGTAGGAGTAGGAAGGGTGCACATAGGCGATCTCCTCCCCTTCGGCGGCAAAGGCACGGATCAGATTGTTGAGCAGCTCGTCGGAGCCATTGGCCATGACGATCCAGTCGGCGGGGAAATCGTAGAGCCGGGCCGCCTCCTCCAGCGGCACACGGCTGGCTGCGTCGGGGTAGCGTCGCAGCCCCTCACCCGCCTCGGCCATAATCGCCTCCAGCACCCGGGGTGAAGGGGAGTAGGGATTTTCATTGGTGTTCAGCTTGATATAGGCCGCCGCATCGGCCGGCTGGTAGCCCGGCACATATCCGGCCATCTCCTTGATATTCCTGCGCAGGGGGATCATGGTACCTCCGTCAACTGGTTGTACTCTTCGAGAATGGCATAGGTGGTGGTGCGGCGCGCAGGGGTAAAGCCGGCACCGCGAATCAGCTGGATCATCTCCTCACGGCTCATCCGGAAGGAACAGCCGGCCGCCGCCACCACGTTTTCTTCCAGCATGGTTCCCCCCAGGTCGTTGGCCCCGAAGAAAAGCGCCACCTGGGCCATTCTGGCCCCCTGGGTGACCCAGCTCGCCTGGATGTTGGGAATGTTGTCGAGAACGATGCGGGAGAGGGCCAGCACCTTCAGGTATTCCACGCCTGTGGCGGTCTTCCCCCCCAACTCGGTGTTTCCCGGCTGGTAGGTCCAGGGAATGAAGGCGGTGAAGCTTCCCCCCTCCGCCTGCAGAGTACGGACCCGGAACAGATGCTCGACGATATCTTCCCGGCTTTCCCGGCTACCGAACATCATGGTGGCGGTGGTCGGCATGCCGAGCCTGGCCGCCTCCCCCATCACCAGCGCCCACCCTTCCCACCCTATCTTGTTGGGAGAGATGCTCTGCCGGACGCTGTCCACCAGAATTTCCGCTCCCCCGCCGGGAACCGAGTCCAGACCGGATCCCTGAAGGCGCCGAAGTGTTTCGGGAACCGTGAGGTCCGACAGCCCGGCAATATGGGTGATCTCCGCCGGCGACAGGGAATGGTTCTGCACCGACGGAAAGCGACGCTTGATCTCCCGGAACAGGCTTTCAAAGAACTCGATTTTCAGGTCGGGATGAAGCCCACCCTGCATGAGAAGCTGGGCCCCACCTTGGTCCACCAGCTCGGCGATCTTGGCGAATATCTCCGCCTCGGCAAGGACGTAGGCCTCGCCGGAACCGGCATCCCGGTAGAATGCGCAGAACTTGCACTTGGATTCGCAGACGTTGGTATAGTTGACATTGCGGTCAACGACGAAGGTGACCCGGTTGTCCGGATGCCGCTTCTTCCGGATGCCGTCCGCCAGCTTCCCCACTGCCAGCAGGTCGGCGTCGACGAGAAGCCAGAGCGCCTCCTGCCGGTTGATCGGTTCGTTGTTTTCAATTTTGGAGGTAATCGTCGTCAGCATGTCAGTACGTCCGCAGCTCGTTGTAGAGGGTATCCCGCTCGACCGGCACCCGCCCCGCCATCCTGATGAGGGAAACGATGTCGTCGCGCCCCATGGTCTGGGGGGAAGAGGCGCCGGCATCGTGGCCGATCTTCTCCTCCACCACCGTCCCGTCCAGGTCGTTTACCCCGAAGCAGAGGGCGGTCTGGGCTATCTTTTCCCCGAGCATCACCCAGTACGCCTTGATGTTGGCAAAATTGTCCAGGTAGAGCCGGGCAACGGCAAGGGTCTTGAGATCGTCCACCCCGCCGCTCAGTGGGTTCTTCAGGTGGCCGAGGGGGTTGTTCTCTGTCTGGAAGGCAAGGGGGATGAATACCTGGAAACCGCCGGTCTCATCCTGCAGCTCCCGCAGCTGCCGCATATGATCGACCCGGTCCGCATAGGTCTCCACATGGCCGTAGAGCATGGTCGTGTTTGACTTGAGCCCGGCACCGTGGACCGCCCGCATCACCTCCAACCACCGGGCGCCGCTGATCTTTTCCGGGCAGAGACGGTCGCGCACCTCCTGGCGGAGAATCTCAGCTCCTCCACCCGGCAGTGATCCGAGACCGGCCTCCTTCAAGACCTCAATGGTCCTCTCCAGGGAAAGACCGGCAAACCTGGCGAGATAGTCGATCTCCACGGCGGTGAAGGCCTTTATGTGGAGGGCGGGGGCCGTTTCCCGCACCGTCCGGAGCATATCCAGGTAGAAGTCGAAAGGAAGGTCGGGGTGCAGGCCGCCGACTATGTGGATCTCCGTCGCCCCCTGGGCAAGGGCCTGCGTGGTGCGATTCCGGATTTCGTCAAGATTGTAGGTGTAGGCCCCCGGCTGGTCGGCAGTACGGGAGAAAGCGCAGAACTGGCACCGGTTCACACAGATATTGGTGTGGTTGATATGCCGGTTGACGTTGAAAAAAACCTTACGGCCGTTGCGCCGCTCATTGGCAAAGGCCGCCAGTTCGCCAACCGCCAAAAGGTCCGGCGACTCGAACAGGAAGAGGGCGTCGTCGTCGTTCAACCGCTGACCGCTCCGGACCTTACCGGCTATGGAAGCAAATGTAATCATCCCGTCTCTCGTTCTCCTGAACCGCCAGCAGGGATCGACAGCGTTCCCGACCGATCCCTAGTCCCCGGTCCCCGATTCTTCCCCCCAGCTGCGTACCAGCCGGTGTTCTATCCCGACACCATCCAGCACCCGACCGACCACAAAATCCACCACATCGTCGAGGGAGCGGGGGTGGTGATAGAAGGCGGGCATGGCCGGTATCATCCGTACCCCCATGCGGGCCAGTTTCAGCATGTTCTCCAGGTGGATCTCGCTCAGCGGCGTCTCCCGTGGAACCATCACCAGCCGGCGATGTTCCTTGAGCATGACGTCGGCGCAACGCTCCAGCAGATTCCCCGAAACCCCCGTCGCTACGCGGGCCAGGGTCCCCATGGAGCAGGGGCAGATGACGAGCGCATCAGGCGCGGCGGAACCGCTGGCAATGGGGGCGAAAAAATCATCCTCCGCATAATAGGCAAGCTGAGCGGCATCCACCCCGAAGTGACGGCAAAGGTTCTCCCGGACCGCCGCTGCCTCCCCTTCCCACTCCAGCCCGCACTCTTCCTTGAGAACGGCAAAGCCGGGACTGCTGATGAGGAGCGTCAACCGCACCGATGCGCGCAGCAGCTCTTCGGCGAGCCTGAGGCCGTAGACCGCACCGGAGGCGCCGGTAATGGCGAGAACGACCTGTCGCACCCTCATGCCCCGACCTTCCTGGTCAGGACATCTATCAGGGTGGCTACGAAGATAATGACGCTGACATATCCGTTCATGGTGAAGAACGCCAGGTCCAGCCGTGCCAGGTCCCCTCTCCGCAACAGCCAGTGCTCGTAGCCGAGCAGGAGAGCCGTAAGCACCAGGCCGGCAAGGAACCACACCCCGAGATGCATGGTCAGGTAGACCCCGGCCAGCAGTACGAGCATGATGAGGGAAAAAAGGCGGGCTGTCCAGAGGGAACCGGTGACTCCTATCCGTACCGGGATGGAATGGAGACCCCGCTGCCGGTCGAACTCCAGGTCCTGCAAGGCATAGAGGATATCGAAACCGGCCACCCAGAAGAGCACTGCCAGTCCCAGAAGCACCACCGGCAGATCCACGGTTCCCCGGATGGCGATCCACGCCCCGACAGGAGCGGCGCCGAGACAGAGCCCCAGCACCAGGTGCGCCAGGGGAGTAAACCGCTTGCAGTAGGAATAGAGCACAAGGAACGCGAGTGCCACCGGCGAGAGGTAGAGACAGAGAGTGTTAAGCCGGGCTGCAGCGAAGAACATGAGAAGTGAGGCGAGCAGCACGTAGACGAAGACCGTCCCCTTGCCAAGGAGGCCGGCGGGGATGGCCCGGCTGCTGGTACGGGGATTGGCGGCGTCGATCTCCGCGTCGATGAGCCGGTTCAACCCCATGGCGGCGGTACGCGCCCCCACCATGGCCATGAGAATCCAGAACGCCTGCTCTCCGGAGGGAAGCCCCCCTTTCGCCAGCAACGCACCGGTGAAGGCAAAGGGGAGGGCGAATACGGTATGGGAAAACTTGATCATCTCCAGGAATACCCGGAGCTTTTCCAGCCACGCTACTTTCATTGCACTTTCCGCCTGCATGCTAACCCTGCCATTTCTCCGCAACGAGCAGTTCCTTCACCCGCTGCAACTCCTTCTTCAGATACTCGAGTTCGAACATGCCGGGGTACTCCTCGTAGGGGTACCGCTTCTTCAGCGTGTCGAGTTTCCCTTCGTGATCGTAAACGTAGAACGTCCTGAGCTCCAGATCAAGGGGAGTCAGCCGTACCGCAGCGCCCTTCCTTTTGGCGGTAACCCTGACTTCCAGCCGGTAGTGATAGTCCCGTCCCCCGGCAGGCTGCCCGGGGCTGGTGTCGTTGTAAAAGAACCGGTATCCCGTGAGGATCACGCCACTCTTTGCATCAACGCTCTCCAGAAGAAATCCGTCCTGCAGCAGACGTTTTTCAATCTCGGCAACAGCCCGTCCCGCCGGTTGCCCGGTCTCAAACCCCTCCCCTTCAAGGGGAACTGGCATCAATCTCATATGATAGCAACCGCCGGCACCGAGCAGGGCTATCAGCAGCACCCCGGTCAGAACCCCTCGCCACACCGACACAAACTGTATTCCTCCCACTTCAAGGGCATCTGTTCACCTGTCAACGGTGACGTCAGCAATCTCCGGCAGCGTATCGGCCTTGACCAGCTTTCGCCGGAGTACGCCACCTCTCCCGCTTTTTATGGTATTCGTGCATGGTTGCGGTAAGTCATTCACCCTCACCATGAAATGCCGTGACGTTTTACTGAATCTAATTTTGTAGCACTTCGGGGGGAATCTGACAACGGTTTTTTGGCAAAAGTGCCAGTTAACCTGTTGACAAACAACGACCATCAAGGTATATATATGCCCTCGTCGGGATGTAGCGCAGCCTGGTAGCGCACCTGCTTCGGGAGCAGGGGGCCGCTGGTTCAAATCCAGTCATCCCGACCATAATTTTCAAGGGGTTACGGCTTAACAGCTGTGACCCTCTTTCTTTCCCATGTCTTTTCCTCCATACCGCATACTCCGTAACCCCTCGAATCTCATCATCTTTTCCATTTCAGCACACACCTCCTTTTAAAATCAGGACTGTCACCAGTCGTTCATTGCACAGCCCCGCATAGCCGATGTTGCATTTACCCGGCAAAGTGTATTACAACTGGTATCATGGGTTTATTGCTGCGCGTAAAACCTTTGCTGATTTTCCCGCTGCTCTTCCTGGCCCTCTGCCTGCCCACCACGCGGCTGCATGCCGAGGGCGCGGACGAGCCCGGCATCGATTCGCACACCACCATAGTGGTCGGCGGCGACCGGGATTATCCTCCGTACGAATTCATCGACATGGATGGCCGTCCCGCCGGCTACAATGTCGACCTCACGCGAGCCATTGCCGATGTGATGGGGATGAGGGTAACTTTCCGCTTCGGCAGCTGGTCGGAGATGCGTCAGGGTTTGAATGACGGCAGCATCAACATCCTCCAGGGGATATCCTGGTCGGAGGAGCGGGCAAAAAAACTCGACTTCAGCCCCCCCCACACCATCGTTCATCACGCGGTCTTCGCCCGGAAGGGAACCCCGGCCATCTCCTCTCTGGAGGAACTGCGGGGGAAGAAAGTCATCGTTTTCCGCGACGGCATCATGTACGACATGCTGATGAGCCTCGGTTTCGGCAAGGATCTGATTCTTACCGGCACACCGGCCGACGCTCTCCGGCTGCTCGCCTCGGGCAAGTACGACTACTGCGTGGTCGCCAGCCTCCCCGGCATGTACCTGATACGCGAACTGCACCTGACCAACGTGGTGCAGGTGGCCAGGAGCGTTTCCGCCCAAAAGTACTGTTACGCGGTGAACAAGGGGGACGCCGAGCTCCTGGCTCGCTTCAGCGAGGGGCTGGCCATCGTCAAGCAGTCCGGCCAGTACCAGGCCATTTACGACAAGTGGCTCGGGGTGAATGAGCCCCCCACCTTTCCCCGGGAACGGATACTGAAGTATGGCGCCATGGTGCTGCTCCCGCTGATCCTGGGGCTCACAGCCAGCATGGTCTGGTCGCGCACCCTGCAGCGACGGGTTGCCCTCCGTACCGACGAGCTGGCCCGGGAGGTTGCAGAACGCAAGCTTGCCCTGGAGGAGTTGCGCCGCCACCAGGACAGACTGGTACAGGCGGACAAGATGGCTTCCCTCGGCATCCTTGTCTCAGGAGTGGCCCACGAGATAAACAATCCTAACGGCCTGCTGCTGCTCAATCTGCCCATATTGCGGGATGTGTACGCCGACGCCCTGCAGGAACTGGAAGAGCTCTACCAGCGGGAGGGAGATTTCCTCCTCGGCGGGGTCAGCTATGCCAGGATGCGTGACGAGATACCACAGATGCTGGAGGAGATGGTTCACGCCGCCCAGCGTATCAAACGTATCGTGGAAGACCTGAAGGATTTTGCCCGCCCCGATACGGTGGCAGCCATGGAGCCGTTCGACGTCAACCAGGTGGTACAGGCGGCAGTGCGGCTGGTGGAACCGTCCCTGCGCAAGGCCACTACCCGGTTCGCCGCGACGTACGGCGAGCGGCTTCCCCGCGTCTGCGGCAATTCCCAGCGGATCGAGCAGGTGGTCATCAATCTGCTTATCAATGCCTGCCAGTCACTGCCGGCAAACGACCGGGCCATCACCCTGTCAACCGCCTACGAGCAAGCCGGCGGCAACGTTACCCTTACAGTCAGGGACGAGGGAATCGGCATACCGCCGGAGCATTTCTCCCATCTGACCGACCCGTTCTTCACCACCAAGAGGGAAAGCGGCGGTACCGGCCTGGGGCTCTCCATCTCCGCCGGCATCGCCCAGGAACATGGCGGCGAGATCATC
Organism: Geobacter sp.; assembly: GCA_003574885.1. GTDB lineage: Bacteria > Desulfobacterota > Desulfuromonadia > Geobacterales > Geobacteraceae > Geomobilimonas. The sequence continues at coordinate 392,667 of PJFC01000001.1, read as the reverse complement.
TTCAGTTCGCCGCCGGAAGGTGGAACCACGGTCAAGCTGGTTCTCCCCGCCATGAAGGAGGTTATTCCGCCATGACCCATTCCCCCTCCCCGGATTTCAAGATTCTACTGGTGGATGACGAGCAGGCCTGGCTCCGCTCGGTCAGTCTCATCCTGGCCAGGGCGGGGATTACCAACATCGCCACCTGTACCGACAGCCGCGGCGTCATGGATATCCTGGCGGACGGAGAGGTGGGGCTGGTGCTCCTCGACCTGACCATGCCCCACCTTGCCGGCGAAGAACTCCTGGCCACCATTGCCGAGCGGCACCCGGAGGTGACCACCATCGTCGTCAGCGGCATGAACCAGTTGGAGACGGCGGTCCGCTGCATGAAGCTGGGGGCCTTCGATTATTTTGTCAAGACGGTGGAAGAAGACCGGCTGGTGCAGGGGATTGTGCGCGCCATCCGGATGCACCAGCTGGAGCGGGAGAACCGGGTCATGTCCGACAGGCTCCTCTCCCGCGAGCTGCGCCACCCGACCGCGTTCAGCGATATTGTCACCGCCGATCCGGCCATGCACGCCATATTCGCCTATATTGAAGCGGTGGCCCAGAGCCCCCAGCCGCTCCTCATCACCGGCGACAGCGGCGTGGGGAAGGAACTGGTTGCCCGGGCGGTTCACCGGCTGAGCGGAAAGGGAGGGCCGTTGGTTTCCGTCAACGTGGCCGGCCTGGACGACAATGTCTTTGCAGACACCCTTTTCGGCCATCTGCGCGGCTCCTTCACCGGCGCCGACCAGGCCCGGCGGGGGATGGTGGAGGAAGCGGCCGGGGGGACCCTTTTCCTCGACGAGATCGGGGACCTCTCCATTGCCTCCCAGATGAAGCTGCTCCGCCTGCTGCAGGAGGGGGAGTACTTCCCCCTCGGGAGCGACCGACCCAAGCGACTCTCCGCCCGAATCATTGTCGCAACCCACCAGAACCTCTCCGCCAAGGGGGCCGCCGGTCAGTTTCGCCGCGACCTCTACTACCGTCTCCGCACCCATCGCATCAAAATTCCGCCGCTCAGGGAGCGGCTCGGCGACATCCCTCTCCTGGTGGATCATTTCCTCCAGAAAGCCGCTCAGGAGTTGGGGAAAAAGAAACCGACCCCGCCCCGGGAGCTGTTCCAGCTCCTGGCCAGCTACAGCTTCCCCGGCAACATACGCGAACTCAGGTCCATGATTTACGACGCGGTAAGCGTCCACCGTGACCGGGTCCTCTCTCTGGAGAGCTTCATCGCTGCCATCGGTTCGGCCGCCACAAGCGGCGAAGGAACACAGCGGCTGCCGGGGGAAAATATCTTCCGGGGGATGGAGAAGCTGCCAACCATCACCGACACGGTGGAGCAGCTGATTGCCGAGGCGATGGATCGAGCCGACGGCAACCAGACCATCGCTGCCCGGCTGCTCGGTATCTCCCAGCCAGCCCTGAGCAAAAGGCTTTCCCGCAGGGAAACCTGAAATTCCATTCCATGACCCAAGGGGGATAACCTTGGTTATATTCCATAACCTTTGTTATACCCCTTATCACTCCAGCAACAGCCTCATTCTATCTCCGCGACGGACCACCCCCCATGACAAAGGTTATACCCTTTCCCCTCCTCCGGACACCAATAAAACAGAGTTATTTCAATTGATATGCATAGTTATCAGCCGTATACGGTTTGGTATCCCTCTTGCTGATATAGCTTTACACATTGACATCTGCAAGAGGCGCAGGTTGCATTATTTCACTTAGGAAAGGAAAGTTTCATGCAAAAGAAACGTTTCTACCAGCATCTGTATGCCCAGGTGCTGACTGCTATCGCCTGCGGTATCCTCCTCGGGTACTACTACCCGGATACAGGTGTTGCCATGAAGCCGCTGGGTGACGGTTTTATCAAGCTTATCAAGATGATCATCACCCCGGTCATCTTCTGTACCGTTGTCACCGGCATCGCCGGCATGGAGGACATGAAGAAGGTCGGCAGGGTGGGGGGAAAAGCGCTCCTCTACTTTGAAGTTATCACCTCTATCGCCCTTGCCATCGGCCTTTTTATCATCACCGTGATCCAGCCCGGTGCAGGCTTCAATGCCGACGTGACCAAACTGGACACCAAGGCGCTTACCGCCTACACCACCCAGGCCAAGGCGCACACGATGTCGGATTTCCTCATGAGTATCATCCCGTCTTCGGTGGTTGACGCCTTTGCCAAGGGAGATATTCTCCAGGTGCTCCTTTTCGCGCTCCTCTTCGGTTTCGCCCTCTCCGCTCTGAAAGAAAAAGGGAAACCGGTGCACAGGCTGATCGAAAACGTTTCCCATGTCTTTTTCGGTATCGTCAATATCATCATGAAGCTGGCCCCCATCGGAGCGTTCGGCGCCATGGCCTTTACCATCGGCAAGTTCGGCGTCGGCTCCCTCTCAAAGCTGGGGATGCTCATGGGAAGCTTCTACCTCACCTGCATCCTCTTCGTTTTCGTGGTCCTCGGCACCATCGCCCGTCTCTGCGGTTTCAGCATCTTCAAGTTTCTCCGCTACATCAGCGATGAACTCCTCATCGTCCTCGGCACCTCTTCCTCCGAGTCGGCCCTGCCGCGGATGATGACCAAGCTGGAAAATCTCGGCTGCACGAAATCGGTGGTAGGCCTGGTTATCCCCACCGGCTACTCTTTCAACCTGGACGGCACCTCCATCTATCTTACCATGGCAGCCGTCTTCGTCGCCCAGGCAACCAACACCCCCCTGACCATGACCCAGACCCTCACCATTCTCGGAGTCCTCCTCCTCACCTCCAAGGGAGCTGCCGGCGTCACGGGGAGCGGGTTCGTCACTCTTGCCGCTACCTTCGCCGCTATCCCTACCATCCCGGTGGCCGGCCTGGCGCTGATCCTCGGCATCGACCGCTTCATGTCCGAAGCCCGGGCCATTACCAACCTGATCGGCAACGGCGTGGCAACGGTGGTTGTATCCAAGTGGGAGAACGAACTTGATGTCGAACGGATGAAGAGGGTGCTGAATGGAAACGGCGAGCCGTCCGCCCTCAGCGAAGCAGCCTTGTCGCTTGTTGAGCCTGAGCTGGAGACTGTGCCGGAATAGCCGTAATTGTGCTGGAGTACCATGGTTGTGGTTGTTAAAAAGAAAAGAGGCGCCGAAGATGGCGCCTCTTTTCTTTGTTTATGGGGAGTAGTGAATTCTGAATAGTTTCAGGATGGCCGCTATTTAAGCTTCAGAACGACCGTGTAGGTATCGCCACTCTCCTTTTCCCGCACCTGCATCCGCAGTTCCTTGGCGGACTGGGCCTCGCCGGGGAAGAAGATGAACCCGTTAGCCAGGTAGGCATTGGGAATGACCTTCCCCTCAAGCCCCTTTTCCCGGATATCATCGGCTATGCGGTAATCCTGTCCCCGGTCTGCGCTACCCTGGACTCCGCCGATGACCGCACCACCCGCAGCACCGATGACCGCACCCTTTCCGATTGCCTCTCCCACGTTCCGGCCGGACACGATGCCGATGGCCGCACCCAGAATGGTACCGGCAACCGCCCCGAACATCGCGCTTTTACCGGCACCTGCCGCCACGGCCCCCGAAGCGGTGTACTGTTCCACGCGCTCGACGGCGGCCCGGTTTTCCATCACATTCCAGTAGCGGTTGCTGTCATCCACGAGGAATGTCTGACCTGAAACGATCTCCATGGTCTGACCGCTCTTGTTGTCGATCACCAGCTGGACAGGAAGAAGTCCCGCCCCCCGGATGTCGAAACCGAAGGCTTCTGCAGCCACTGACTGGTCTGCGTAGGCTTCCGCAGCCATGGGAGCCCCCGCGACCACCTTAAAGTTGGGATAGGCTTCGGGCGGCTTGAACGAGACGTACTGGGTCTTGTAGGTGGCACAGCCGGAAAACAGCGTCAGACAGAGCATCATGGATACGAGACGTTTCATGGGCTACCCCCTGTATTTCTAATGTTATATTTGAAGACTACCATACCAATGGCGGTGCCGGCAAGGGGAAGCGCGCTGACCCCACATGAAACCGGGGCAGCAACAGATTTGTCCTGCATAACCGTGAATATCTCCTCAATAAAAGTCGCTTTTCCCCTTATTTTGGCTATACTATTATTTCTTTCGTGTTCTTTACAGAAGGATGGCAGGCTGCTGACCGGGATATGAACACATGGGACAGAATAACCGGGAAAAACACTCAAAGCTGAAAGTGACTGCCCAAACCGGCCGGGAGAAGACTGAGGTCGCTCTTCGCATCCGGGATGCCGCAATCGCAGCAGCCATCAATGCAGTCGCCTTTTCCGACCCAAACGGCTTGCTCACCTACGTGAACCCTTCGTTCCTCAAAATGTGGGGTTACAGGGACGACAACGAAGTTCTTGGCCGCTCCGCCGCCTCGTTCTGGCATACGACCGAGAATATCCGGCAGGTCAGGGACGCCCTTCGTTACGATGGCTGCTGGAATGGGGAACTGGTCGCCGTTCGCAGCGATGGTACGCTGTTCAACGTGGTACTGTCGGCAGCCGTCATCGCCGACGACGACGGCACCCCCCTCTGCTTGATGGCGTCGTTCGTCGAGGTCACCGAACGCCGTGAAGCCGAGGCGGCTCTTGCCTACAGGGAACGCCAATACCGCTCTCTGGTCGACGCCATGTTTGAGGGGGTGGCCATACACGAACTCGTGTTTGATGAAACAGGCAACGCTGTGGACTACCGGATACTTGACACAAACCCGGCATACGAGAAGTACACCGGACTTACGAAAGATCAGTCGCAGGGGAAACTGGCAACCGACCTTTACGGCACGGCAAAAGCGCCCTATCTCGATATCTTTGCCCCCATTGCCCAAGCTGGAGGCCACTACGAGTTTGAGACCTACTTCCCTCCCATGGACAAGCACTTCCGTATTTCAGTCTTTTCCCCCAACCACGGTCAATTTGCAACCATCTTCATCGACATAACCCATAGCAAACAGCATGAGGAGGCGCTCCGGCAGAGCGAGGAAAAGTTCCGTCAGCTCCTTGAACACTCCCCCGTAGCAATTTGCATCAGCAACACCAATGGCGACATAGAACTGCTGAACAACCGGTTCATCGAGGTTTTCGGCTATACCCGCGCCGACATACCGGACCTGGCAACCTGGTTCCTGCGCGCCTATCCCGACCCATCGTACCGCAAAGTGGTGATGGATACCTGGGAGACCACGGTACAGCGTCCTCGTCAGGAAGAGAAGCCTGTCGGCCATGACGAATACCGGGTAATCTGCAAGGATGGCAGGGAATGTATCACCGAATTCATTACTTCGATAATAGACGGTAAGAACCTGGTGATCATGAATGACGTCACCGAACGGAAAATGGCCCTGCAACAGATCGAATATCTAAACACCGCCCTTGCCGCCAGGGCTGCCGAGCTGGAAAGCTCGAACCGGGAGCTGGATTCCTTCAGCCATACGATTTCCCACGACCTGCGTACCCCCCTGACCAATATCAGCGGCTACGCCCAGCTCATGCAGGAGATGTATGGCGACCGTCTCGACGATCAGGCAATTGATTTCCTCAGGGAGATAGCCGGCGCCACCGAGCGGATGGAAACCATGATCGAATCCCTCCTCAAATTCTCCGCCCTCTCCCGTCAGCCTCTGCAGAAGGTACGGGTCGATCTCAATGCCATCGCTGCCAATGTCATAACCGAATTGCAGCTGACAGCTCCCCAACGGCGTGTGCAGTTCATCGCCCCTGATCGAATTCAAGCTCAGGGAGACCCTACCCTGCTACGGATCGTCATGGCCAACCTGCTCGGGAATGCCTGGAAATACACTGCCAAGCGGGAATCGACCGTCATTCGTTTCGGCATCACCGAGCTCGACGGCCGGAAGGTCTACTACGTGAGGGACAACGGAGTCGGCTTCGACAAGAAACTCGCCGACAAGATTTTCACGCCGTTTCATCGGCTCCACAAGGCCGAAGATTTCCAGGGAACAGGCATCGGGCTCGCCACCGCCCAGAGGATCATTCATCGCCACGGCGGTGAAATATGGGCCGAGGGAGAAGTAGATAAGGGTGCCACGTTTTATTTTACCCTGGCTGATGACTGACAAATCGCCGATAAAAAATCCCCGCGGCTCAACGTGAGGGCAGGGATTCATAGTTACGTCAGAGGCCAGGAACCTTGCTGGACTGCATCCTTCACTGCCTCCTCATTTTCCTCATCGGCTTTTTAGCCTGCGCCTTCATCGGCATAAGCTTCCTCATCTTCAGATACTGCTCATTTGTCAGAATTTGGCGTACTTCTTTCATCGATTTCAGCATCTCCAGATGATGGGCTGTTCTGATATCCGAAATCTTTTTGACCGCAGCGTTTGCCTTCTCCAGGTCGAAATCCTTTACATCCATGATCTCTGCCAGGTCAATCTCTGCAACCTTAAGATCGGCCTTGAACTGCGCCTGTTTTTTCTCCATTTCCCGATGGATCGGCCTCATCTTCGCGACCTGCTCATCACTCAGCCCAATCTTGTCTGCATTCTGGAGACACATCCCCATCATCGTCCCCATCCGGTCCATCCCCCCCATCATCATCCCATTCCCCATCCCGTTGCCATTCATGGGCATATTCATCTGAGAGAATGCGGGAACGGCAAAAACGACTGTCAGAAACAGTGAAACAACTATTCTTTTCATTTTCTCCTCCTCATGATCTGCGATTTGTACATTCTTATACTGCGAAAAGAGGGTTAGTCAAGAGACAGTGGTTGCGGTTCAGGATAGACAGACCACGTTATCTATTTCATTTTTCAAGGGTGACCCCTTTGCGATGCTCCTGTTTTCCTTTAATAAGCAAGGGTATTATTAAAGAATCGGCTTCAGGTGAACAAGGCAGGAGGTCTCGTTGAAGCAGACCAGACATGGTTTCTTATATTCTTTTCTCGTCAACGGCTCGGCCGGTGAACCGGCGCAGATTTATCGCGACCGGGTCCACTGGTCTCGTTGGGCACCTATTTCTATTTTTCCACTTTCAAGGGCAACCCCCTGCGCCTTGCCGTATGTTCTCATTATATGTTCGCCTTCGTATCGATTCATATTTCGATGCAGATTTTGCCGAAATGCGCACCGCTTGCCTCGTAACGAAACGCCTCGGTCAAATTTTGGAGAGGAAAGGTCTTGTTGATGACCGGCTTCATGTCATTGGCATCCAGAGCACGGATCATCTCGATCTGCTGATGGCGGTTTCCGACTTGCAGCCCCTGAAGCCTCGCTTGGCGAGTCAGCAGCGACACGGTCGGAATCGGGCCGGAGAAGCCAGTCAAAACGCCAATGAACGCGATATGCCCTCCGATGCGGCACGCATTGATCGACTGCGGCAAAGTATCCGGACCGCCAACTTCGATGACATGATCAACGCCACGTCCGTCGGTCAGCTCTAAAACCTGATCCGCCCAGTTTGGATACTGCTTGTAGTTGATCGTATTGTCGGCGCCCAGAGCACGTGCGCGAGCCAGTTTTTCGTCCGATGACGAGGTGACGATCGTCGATGCGCCCATCATTTTTGCAAGCTGCAAGGAGAACATTGACACACCGCCCGTGCCTAACGTCAATACCGTCTCGCCAGCCTTCAAAGGACCATCGCTGACTAGGGCACGCCACGCCGTAAGACCGGCGGTGGTCAACGTCGCCGCTTCGATATGGCTGTAATTCTTAGGCGAGTGAGTGAACCAATGCGCCGGCCGCACCACCCTCTCCCGTGCATACCCATCCAGACTGTCGCCGGGGACCTTGGCGAGTTTGTGGGATGCGGCTTCACCGTCTTGCCACTCAGGGAAAAAGCAGGATACGACGTGATCGCCTACGGCAAACTCGCTGACGCCTTCCCCGACCATTTCGACGATTCCCGCGCCATCGGTCTGCGGGATGAGTCCGTCTGCGGTCGGAATCTTCCCAAGCGCGACCAGATAATCATGATAGTTCAGCGAGCTGGCGTGCAGCCGCACCAGAATTTCACCCGCCTGCGGTGTACCGGGGTCGTCCATCTCGACCAGTGTCAGTCGCTCAAGCCCTCCGGCGCCTTTCAGTCGTATCGCTTTCATATGTCCCCTCCCGTGGGAATGGTTTAGGATACGGTGCAACCTAAGCTTACGAACTCTCCTAGATCGCCTATTTCAAGTTTTATTTGCTCAACGTCTTAAGGCACCAGCGGCGGAGCGTTTGCGGAGACCGCTGTTGCCGCTGGTTATACGCTGCCTTTGTAGTTTTCGATTAGCTCCAGAAATGAAGAAGCTATTACCTTCGCGACTCTAATTTTTGACCAGCAAAGTATCTCTTCGTGGTCGATTCCAACAATCGGGCACTCACCATCATCTCTACGGTTCTTGGTATCGAAGCAAATGGGATCGTAATCGGTTTCGTGTGGGTTTCCGAATTGTAGGTATCCTGCTGGGAGCAAAGCTTCAACCAAGCCTTTATCCTTGAAAATTCTCTCTTTAAATTCCCAATTAATACTTATTTCCGACTCCAAATCATACCCTGTGTTTGCATGCAAGAAGACAGGGCCGCATTGGAAAGCTGGAAATGCATATCGGGAATAAAGAGATTCGAAAGATGGCGGAAATTTCAAATGCATTTCCCGTTCAAAAGCTTCAAACCAGCCTTGCATCCATTCACAATCCGATCTTTTTATGCTCCACATGAACTGTCCGTAATTGTCGGGACTTCCAATTCTAAGGAATTCTGGCACTTCTTCAGGGGGCAGGGGCTCACGTGAGGAGGAATTCACCTTGCTTACAAAGGCATCAATTTTAGAATCAATCGTCATTTTCATGCCTCTAGATTCATTCGTATAACGGTGGTGAGGCGCAGCGGCGGCGCGGCTTTAGTCGCGACGACCGTCTGCCGCCGATGGTTGGCCCTTCACCGGCATCCTTTCAGAGAATTTATACGATCAACAATGGCACTGGCTTCCTTCTGACTCCAAGTGCTTGTCAATTGGAATTCTGAATCGTTTAGCGGCTCAACGACTACTGCTGCCAGTAATAGTTGCTCGTCAATGACAATGGCCATCTTTTTGCCGATATGATTTTTAGTCGCTGCAGCGAGTCTTGCTACGCCATCCGGCTTGATTTTCAAATTTATTATCGGTTCTCCGCTCTTTCTGAATTGCTTTTCGAGATCGGGTGGAATCGGCTTCGACCACGGATTCAATTTATTGAGGAGGATTTGCCAGCGCGAGAATAGTGGTTTTGATGGGGTGATATATGCTTTTTCAATCGACTTTGCGTCAATCACAGAGGCTTTCTGAGTCCATATCTGCTCCTGCTCGGGTGAAAGAGGATGCAGTTTAAGTTTCTCTGTCGGTGAAGATGATGTCGGTGTTGTGGCATCTGTAGCGAGACGCAAGGAAAACGAGCGGCAACTTTCGCTTCCAGCGCACCACCCAGGCCCTGACGTTGCAGCTAAGACCAGGAGAAGGCAGATTGTATTTCTCATTATTTCTCCTATTGGGACAACTAGTTATTAGTAGGTTTCCCTATATGAGCCATTTATTACCTATATAAGGAAATTATGTCCAATATAGGGAAGCGGGAATGTTCCCTATACCGGGAATTTATCAAAACTTCTTCATTCCCTCACAACCCGTTCCATTAACTTCCTGTCCCCTCGTATCAACCCCCACTGTACACACCTGAGCTTTTGAACCGGGTCCCACTTCGCACTAACATCTCTGAGCCGATCCCGCACTGCTTTCATCGAGCGTTTATACTATGTTCCAACAATTAGTTACTTCTTACATAGTACGAAAACAATTTGTGTGCAAGGAATATAGTTTCCTGAATGTTTTTGTGAAAATCGATCCGAGAGTCATGACGGTGAGAAAGTCGAATTCTGCACAATAATAAGGCAAATACTGGCTTCCAAATTTCCATTTTGACGGCTTTTTTCGTATCAAGCCTGGGGTTGGGCTTAATAGAGGGGCACGATGGCTTGAGGCGGAGATTTGGCGGGAAAATTAGAATTTCGAGTTTTTGGCGCTTTTCGGGGCAATCGGAAAGTGGTCTCGGCAAGGGATGGGTGGCAAATTACACCCTTTCCGGAAAATGAGGGTGGTGCGAATTTTGAAATATCCGGAATTTTACATCCGCTCGATGACGACCAGTGACCTGGCATCGCCGCTGACCGGGAGGGGGAATTCCATCACTTCGGTCACCCGGGCCCCCATATCGGCGAGGGGGTGTTCGGCGGCATGGGCTTCGTCCCTCCCACCCTTCCCCTTCATGGCGACAATCTTCCCCGACTCTTTAAGCAGGGGGAGCGCCATCCTAACAAAGGTTGGGATATCGGAAAACGCGCGGGAGACGACCCAGTCGAAATGCCCGGCGTACTTCCCCGCCAGCTCCTCCCCCCGAACGTGGAGCGCGTCAAAGTGATGGAGGCCGAGGAGCCGGGCGGCGTGGCGCTGGAAGATAATCTTCTTCTCCACCGCATCGACGGAGACGACCTGCAGGTCGTGACGGGCAATCTTGACGGGAAGCGCGGGGAAGCCGCCCCCCGAGCCGATATCCAGGAGAGAACCCCTGGCACTGATAGCCCTGAGGAGGGTGAGGGAATCGAGGAAATGCTTGACGACGATATCCTCTTCGCCCCGGATGGCAGTAAGATTTATCTTGCGGCTCCATTTACCAAGCTCGGCAGCCAGCTGGTAGAACTTCCCCAGCTCGGCACTGGTGAGGGTCACCCCCAGCTCCGCCAGACCACGGCCGAACGACTCTTTCGCCCGCTCGTTCACCTGGCGCTCCGGACCTTGAGGGCAATGGCGACGATGCCGACGGCGGCCGGAGTGACGCCGGAGATCCGGGAGGCCTGACCCAGGGTATCCGGGCGGAATTTCTGGAGCTTTTCCCGCACCTCGGCGGTGATGCCCGAGATCGCAGCGTAATCGAAATCGGCGGGAATACGGGTAGTCTCCATCTTCCGGCTCCGCTCCACCTGTTCCAGCTGGCGGTCGATGTACCCCTGGTACTTCACCTGAATCTCCACCTGCTCCCGGACCTGCACCGGCACATCGACCGATGCTGCATCGAAGCGACCAAGCTCTCCGTAGGTGATGTCGGGACGGCGCAGGAGCTGCTCCAGAGTGACCGCATTCTGAAGGTCGCTGAGACCAAACTCTGCCTTGAGCGCCTCGTCCATTTCGGAGCGGACCAGCCGTACCTCCCGCACCCGTGCAAGTTCAACCCCGATCAGCTCACGCTTCTGAAGAAATCTCCCGTACTCCTCCTCACGCACCAGTCCGATCTCGTGCCCCTTTTCCCGCAGCCGGAGATCGGCATTGTCCTCCCGGAGGAGCAGTCGGTATTCGGCCCGGGAGGTGAACATCCGGTAAGGCTCACGGGTACCGAGGGTGACCAGGTCGTCGATCATGACACCGATATAGGCATCACTCCGGTCGAGCAGTAACGGCTCCCTCCCCTTCACCCGAAGGGCCGCGTTTATCCCTGCCATCAACCCCTGGGCTGCCGCTTCCTCGTACCCGGAAGTGCCATTGATCTGGCCCGCGTGATAAAGGTTCCCGAGGAGCTTGGTTTCCAGGGATGCATGGAGCTGAATCGGATCCACGTAGTCATACTCAATGGCATAGGCGGGTCGCATGATCTCCACCCGCTCAAGACCTTCGATACTCCGGTAGAAGGCAAACTGGACATCGATGGGGAGGGAGGTTGAGAGACCGGAGGGATAGACCTCCACCGTCTCCCGCCCTTCCGGCTCGATGAAGGTCTGATGCCGGTTCTTGTCCGGGAAGCGGACCACCTTGTCCTCGATCGAGGGGCAGTAGCGGGGGCCGATCCCCTCGATGATACCCGCATAGAGGGGGGAACGGTCGAGTCCGCCGCGGATGATCTCGTGAGAGCGCTCATTGGTGTAGGCGATGTGACAGGGAACCTGGGGCTGGTCGATCCGCTCGGTGGAAAATGAAAAGGGGACCGGCGGGTCGTCGCCATACTGGGGCTCCAGGCGGCTGAAGTCAATGGTCCGGCCGTCGAGCCGTGCCGGTGTGCCGGTCTTGAGCCGCCCCACGTTGAACCCCAGTTCTCGCAACTGGTCGGAAAGCCCGATGGACGGAAGGTCTCCTGCCCTGCCGCCGGGATAATGGGTGAGCCCGATATGAATGAGTCCCCGCATGAACGTGCCGGTGGTAAGTACTACAGTTGTACCGACGAAGCTGACCCCGGCCTTGGTATCCACTCCGGTGACCCGCCCCTCCTCCACACGCACCCCGGTTACTTCCCCCTGTTTCAGGTCCAGGTTCGGCTCCGACTCCAGCACATGCTTCATCCTGAGTCGGTAGAGCTGTTTATCCGCCTGGGCACGGGAGGCACGAACAGCCGGCCCCTTACGGGTATTGAGTATGCGGAACTGGATGCCGGTGGCGTCGATGTTTTTCGCCATCTCCCCGCCCAGGGCATCGATCTCCTTCACCAGGTGCCCCTTGGCAAGTCCCCCGATGGCAGGGTTGCAGGACATGAGCGCAATGGCATCGAGATTGATGGTCAGGAGCAGGGTGCTGCACCCCATTCTGGCTGCGGCAAGGGCCGCCTCGCATCCGGCATGACCGGCTCCGACCACTATCACTTCATATTTTTTGTCGTTAACTATCACCTGCGAACCTCACACAATCATTCAACCTGAAAAGCGTTTAGACGCGGAAAAATCAGAAAAAACTGGATAACTGCGGATCAAAAACACAACAGCAAAAAATATTTCGAGTGAAACCTGAAGTACAGGGTTTATCCGATCCTATCCGTGATTACCGCTTTTTCCGTGTTCCATTGCCTTTTTGGTTCCCACACTGGGCCGCAAACAAAGCTTCGCCAACCACGTTCCACAAACCCCCTCACGGGACACTGTATCCCAGCCACAAAACCACACCCTGCAAGGGATCAGGCTAAACGTTCCACGTGGAACATTTACTATTTCCCGATGCAGAACCTCTGGAAGATGAGGTCAAGGATATCATCGGAGGTCGTCTCGCCGGTAACCTCGCCAACGGCACGCAGGGCATCCCGCAAATCAATTGCGAGAATCTCAGCAGTAACGGCAAGGACTAGATTCCGACTGAAACAGTCGAGCGCATCACGACCCTTTACAAGGGCGTCCCGTTGACGAGCGTGGGAGATGGCGACATACTCCCTGCTGTCGACCGCACCATCCCGAAGGAACGTATCGTGAACGACCTGGCGCAGTTGTTCTATCCCATCACCGGTCAGAGTGGAAATGGCAACCGACGGAGAGTCCTGAAGGGAGGAGGGGAGTTCCATGACGGCAGACAGGTCACTCTTGCTCTTCACGAGTATAAAGCGGGAGCCGGCGAGATTGTCCAGAAGAAGCTGGTCCTCGCTATCGAACGGGCGGGAGACATCTACCATAAAGAGAACCAGATCTGCCTGCGGTATCTTCTCAAGGGTTAGACGTACGCCTTCCTGCTCTACCAGATCGACCGACTCCCGTACGCCCGCCGTATCAAGCAGGCGGACAGGAAGTCCGCGGATATTGATGATCTCCTCGATGATGTCCCGGGTAGTGCCGGGAATGGCGGTCACGATGGCGCGTTTTTCACGAAGGAGGGTGTTAAGGAGGCTCGACTTGCCGACATTCGGCTTCCCCGCAAGAAGGACTGCCACACCTTCCCTCAGGACCCTCCCCTCCCGGTAACCGGCAAGGAGCTCTCCGATGCCGGCAGCAGCGGTATCGACACGCCGGGCGATTTCGGCATAATCTTCAGGCGGGATATCCTCTTCGGGAAAGTCGATGTAGGCCTCGAGGAGCGCCAGAGCGTGAACGATCTGCTCCTTGAGGAGATGAAGCCTACCGGACAGAAGCCCGGCCCGCTGGTGCTGCGCGAGAGAAAGAGCCGCTTCGGTCTTGCTCCGGATCACTTCGATGACCGCTTCAGCCTGGACAAGGTCGATACGGCCGTTGAGGAAAGCACGGCGGGTGAATTCACCCGGCTCTGCCAACCGCGTCCCCTGTCCGAGCACCAGTTCGAGAATCTTCTGCACCACGAGCGAGCCACCGTGGCAGTGGATTTCCAGTACGTCTTCGCGGGTATAGGAACGGGGTGCCCGCATGAGAACAAGCATCACCTCGTCGACGACATTATCCGTATCAGGCGCAACCAGAGTGCCATAATAAAAACGGTGGCTTTGCAGGCCACCGTCTGTCGTACCACGGAAGAGTTGTGTCGCTACCTGCGGAGCTGCATCGCCGCTCACCCTGATGATGCCGATGCCCCCCTCACCAACGGGGGTGCTGATGGCCGCAATGGTATCCTTGACGTACATATCTTTCCCTATTTAGCCTCGGCCTCATGCAGCGACTTGTTGATGTAAACCTGCTGGGCGATGGTCAGGATGTTGTTGACCAGCCAGTAAAGAACCAGGCCGGAGGGGAAATTGAGAAACATAAAGGTAAAGACAATGGGAAGTGCAAGCATCATCTTTGCCTGCATCGGATCCATATTGGAAGGGGTCATCTTCTGCTGGATGAACATGGATGCGCCCATTATGATAGGAGTGACATAATAGGGATCCTTGCCGGAAAGGTCGGTTATCCAGAGCATGAACGGGGCATGACGGAGCTCGACAGAGAACATGAGCGCCTTATAGAGGGCAAAGAAGACGGGAATCTGAACTATCATGGGAAGACAGCCACCCATGGGATTAACCTTATGGGTCTGGTACAGCTCCATGATCGCCTTGTTCATCGCGTCCCGGTCGTTCTTGAACTTTTCCCGCAGTTCAGTCATCTTCGGCTGAAGCTTCTGCATCTCCTTCATAGACTTGTAGCTCTTGTGGGTAAGGGGGAAGAAGAGAAGTTTAAGAATGACGGTGATAATAATGATCGCCACACCGTAATTGTGCGTGTACCCATAGAAGAACTTGAGTGAATGTAGAAGGGGTTTGGCGAGCATGGAAAACCAGCCGAGGTCAATAGCAGCTTCAAGACTGCTCCCCTGAGCCTTAAGAACATCGAGAGCCTTGGGACCAATAAAGATCTTGTCGCTAATCGTTGCGGTCCCGCCTGACGGCACATTGAGAGGCGGAGAAGCAATGGTGGTCTCCACGTAGCCGTTGGCGTTGGTTATGGTTACGGCCGCAATGCTCCCCTCTTTAGCAATCACACCACTTAAGAAATATTTATCCCCAAAACCGGTCCATAGAATGTTCTTGGAATACTGCTTCGCACCCTTGAGAAGGTCTTTGACCTTCGGAGCATCAACGGCATTGTCCGTAAAGGTCACCGGGCCATGGACCTCAAAACGGTTATCACCTGCCGTAGTATCAGCCCTGTTTTGCAATTGCAGCTGGACGACTGCATTGGAGAGACCGCTCCGGCTCGTCAACTGCTGATCCAGATCGATGGCATACCCGTCACCATCAAAAGTAAAAACCTTACGTAGCTGATTCCCCTGGGGAGAGACCCAGACGAACGAAAGTGCCTTTCGCTCCCCCTTCGCAACCTTCAGGTTATCAACGTCGACCGTGAAGACAGCCGCGGCGGGAAGCCCGATCGCAGGAGCAACAGTCGCGAAGTTATAATAAGCCGGGTTGTTCTCGGTCAGCAGCGTTTCCTGTTTCGAGCCGGCAACAGCCGACTCTTTGTACTGTTTCAGGACGATTCTCTTCAGTGCGCCGCCAGCGGTGGAGAAGACAGCCGTGTAGGTATCGGTATCAACCGTAACATCTTTGGCTGCGAGATTGGTAACAGGAGAAGGGATCTCCGGAGCCTTGACGGAGGGCACAGCAACGGGAGCAATCGTCATGGTGGAAACCTGCTTCTGTACAGCCTTGACCGGCACGGACGGTTTCGGTGCCGGGAATATGAGGGAGTATCCGTACAATACGGCAATGGACAACACGACGGCAATGAGGGCACGCTTTTCCATGGTATCTCCTAAATGACTACTTTACGGGATCGTACCCGCCCGGATGAAACGGCTGGCATTTCAGCAGACGTATCAGGGTCAGCAACAGCCCCTTGACCACGCCGTAACGCTCCAGTGCTTGAATTGAGTAATGGGAACAGGAAGGGTAAAAACGGCAGGTACTCCCCAGTAAAGGAGAGACAAAACGCTGATAGACAGATATACTGCGGACGATGAATGATTTCAACATGTTTTGCCGAGTGAGCGACGGAGTACCGGGGTCAGGTCGTGACAGACCCCCTGGTAATCAAGCCGCTCGGCCCCTTTTTTGGCAATGATCGAATAATCCGCCTGGTGGAACAACCCTTTGTGCTGACGATAAAATTCTCTCACTAACCGCCTGATGCGGTTTCGCACAACCGCGTTGCCGACCTTCCGGCTCGCCGTTATGCCGATCCGGGTTACGGGCCTGTCGGAAGGAAGGACGAGAATTATAAAATTAACACTGTGGTACTTGTGCCCCTGATGGGAAACCGCCAGGAAATCGGGTCGCTTTCTGAGACGCTCGGTTTTGGGAAACCCGATCACCTGGTGCGGGTTACTTGGCAGCGATGGAGACGGCGAGCCGTTTTCTGCCCCTGGCACGACGGCGCTTGATAACAAGACGCCCGTTTTTAGTTGACATGCGCACGAGGAACCCGTGAGTTCTTTTACGCGATGTGTTGCTCGGCTGGAATGTTCTTTTCATGGTCGAAATACTCCTTGCTTATACTGATAGGGAACTGAATTATTAACCACACCTGCGGAAAAATGTCAAGGACAAATTCATCTGCGGCCGGAATATTTAACCTTGCAAATTGCAGGTTCCTCTGGTAGTCTTCATGACGCTATTGTGAATAACCATCAATTGACCTCAATTAACCACCTAAGTATCCAATTTTACACGAGTAATTTTATCAACACCTGTTGATATCCCTGTGTAAAACCTACGTTATTTCAATCAAAAAGGCAGCTGTATGGAAAAGGTCTGGCTTGAAGCCCAGGGAAATATAGAAAAGGTGCTTACACCCCAGACATACAATACCTGGATACGCCCCATCAGGTTCAGCAGCGCCACATCCTCTTCCCTCATCCTCGAAGTGCCGAACAAATTCATCAAAGAATGGGTGACGGAAAAATACCTCACCATGATCCAGGAGGCGGTCTCCGCCCTCGCCGAAAATCCCTTCCAGATAGAGTTACGACTCGAGAAGAAAATAGAGGGGGATGTATCCCCTGACCCGGCAAAACCGGCTGAGAAAACCGGCAATTCGACCGGACGTGAAAAAGGCCGGCCGGGAGAACAGCTATCAAACCTCAACCCCAAATATACCTTCGAAACCTTCGTCTGCGGAAGCAGCAACCAGTTTGCCCATGCCGCTTCCCAGGCCGTCGCCAACAAACCGGCCAGCAACTATAATCCGCTCTTCATCTACGGCGGAGTCGGACTCGGAAAAACCCATCTCCTCTGTGCCATAGGCAACCATATTCACGCCAGGAACAACAAGGCACGGGTCTGTTACTACACATCCGAAAAATTCATGAACGAAATGATCAACTGCATCAGATACAAGAAGATGGACGAGTTCCGGAACAAGTTCCGGAAAATGGACGTTCTCCTCATCGACGACATCCAGTTCATGGCGGGTAAAGAGGCAACCCAGGAGGAATTTTTCCACACCTTCAACTCCCTCTACGAGTCTCACAAGCAGATCGTAGTCACCTCGGACAAGTTTCCCAAAGACATACCCCAGCTGGAAGAACGGCTCCGATCCCGGTTTGAATGGGGACTCATAGCCGACATACAACCGCCTGATATAGAAACAAAGGTTGCAATCCTGAAGAAGAAGGCTGAAATCAATGCCATCCTTCTCCCCGACGACGTGGCCATGTTCCTCGGTACCAGCTCCACGAGCAACGTTCGTGAACTGGAGGGGATGCTGATCCGCCTCGGAGCCTTCGCCAGTCTGACCGGCAACGAGGTTAACCTCGCCATGGCACGTGAGGTCCTGAAAGATATCATCGTCGATAAATCACGGGACGTTACCGTAGAGATTATCCAGAAATACGTGGCCGACCAGTTCAGAATCAAGCTCACCGATATGAAATCGGACAAGCGACTCAAGACACTGGTGGTTCCGCGCCAGATAGCCATATACCTCTGCCGGGAGCTCACCAAGGCATCATACCCGGAAATCGGCGAAAAATTCGGCGGCAAGGACCATTCGACTATTATATATTCCATGAAGAAGGTCGAACGGCAACTGACCCAGGACCTGGAACTGAAAACCACCATTGAAAACCTGAGAAGGGGGCTGTTAAGCTAAGGGCGTATACCCTGTGTAATTCTCCCCTTCTCCTGTGGAGAAAAAAGCGGCCTGTGTATAACCACCGAAACGTGACCGGTCATTCGTAAAGTTACCAACACCACTGCGGTCCGATAAACCGGGGATTCGAGCCGCTTATCAACAAATCAACAGGCACTACTTAATACTACTAAAAAGAACTTCTTTATATTAGATACAAGTCACTGTTCATGGAGGAAACATGGAATTTAAAATCGACAAAGACACCTTCCTTAAGGCCCTGCAAAAAGTCCAAGGGATTGTCGAAAAAAGAAACACCATGCCGATTCTTTCCAACGTGCTCATCGAGGCAAGCGAAGATCGGATCCAGGTGACAGCCACCGATCTGGAAGTCGGGATGAGAAGCTCCTACCCGACAACGGTCATCAAAGACGGAAAGATCACCGTCTCTGCAAAGAAAATCTACGAAATCATCAAGGAACTTTCAGACCAGGAAATAACCTTTTCCACCAAAGAGAACGACTGGGTCGAGATTCGGAGCGGCAAGGCACGGTTCAACATCGTTGGGCTTTCACCAGAGGAATTCCCCTATTTTCCCAAAATCAGCGACGATAGCTTTATTACCGTAAGCACCACCATGCTCAGGGAGATGATCGAACAGACCTCCTACGCCATCTGCCATGACGAGACCAAATACAACCTCAACGGCATTCTTGTTCGCACTGCCACAGAGGGAGAACGCACGATTCTCCGGATGGTGGCCACCGACGGTCATCGCCTGTCGGTAAGCGAAAGGGACCTGAGCGGGACCTCATCGAGCGAACTGGGGAGCGGCGTGATATTCCCCAAAAAGGGAATATACGAACTGAAACGAATGGCCGAAGAGGAAGGGGACCAGGTACTCCTCGGTTTCATGGACAACAGCGCGGTCTGCAAAAAAGGGAATACGGTCGTTGTGATGCGCCTTGTGGACGGTGAATTTCCCGACTACACCAAAGTCATCCCGGTCAGCAACGACAGGCTCGTTACCCTCAACCGGGAGGATCTGCTCCACTCACTGCGGCGCATGGCCATCCTCTCCAGCGAGAAGTTCAAAGGAATAAAGTTCGATGTCAAAGAGGGAAAAGTGGAAATTTCCTCCAGCAATCCCGAACTTGGCGATGCAAACGAAGAACTGGAAGCACTCTACAGCGGCGTCGAGCTCACCATCCGCTTTAACGCCCGCTACCTGATCGATGTTCTGACCGTTCTGACCACCTCCCAGGTAGAGCTGCTCCTGAGGGATGAGATGTCACCGGCCATCGTCCGGCCGGGTGCAACGGAAGGGTTCCTGGCGGTGATCATGCCGATGCGCCTCTGATCGGCCGGTTTGCCGCTGCCTGGCGGCAGGCACAACAAAGGCCACTCTTGACGGGAGCGGCCTTTTTCACGGATGATGGAGCGCGATGAAGCTCAACAGACTGTCCATCAGCGCTTTCCGCAATCTGCAGCAGGTGGAGTTCAACCCCGGAACGCGATTCAATATTATCCATGGCAATAACGCCCAGGGAAAAACCAATCTGCTTGAATCGATCTATCTGCTCGGTACCATGAAGTCATTCCGCCATACCCGGAACCGGGACCTGATAGCCTGGCAGGCCCCTCACGGCATTATAAGGGGGTGGGTGGAGCGGGATGGGGTAACGCGGGAAATAGCCCTTCTGCTGGAACGGGACGGGAAGAAAGCGCGCATAGACCAGAAGCTGGTTACTCGCTTGACGGACTTCTTCGGAAGTCTCAACGTCGTGGTGTTTGCGCCGGAAGAGCTTGAAATGGTAAAGGGTTCGCCGGAAGGGCGGCGGCGGTACTTGGATCGGGCCGTCTTCAGCGGGAGTCCGACCTATATCCTGCTCTACCATACCTATTACCGGCTACTTAAGAACCGGAATGCCCTCCTGAAAACGGGGGATACGGCCGGACTCGACGTATGGAGCGAGCAACTGGCGGATGCGGGAGCACGGCTCGTCAGTGAACGGATTGCCTACCTGGCGGCAATAGAACCGCTTCTGCAAAATTACTACCGGACCATTGCCGGAAAAGGGGAAACGGTCGGCATCGGTTACCATCCCCACGGAGTTGAACGTGAGGTGTTGATAACCGATGGCAGAAACGCCATCCTGGCCGCCCTGGAACGGTTTGCCCATGAAGAGCGGCGCCACGGGACAACCGCGGTCGGACCCCACCGGGACGACCTGGACTTTATCCTCGATGGCCGGCTCCTGAAGCTCCATGCCTCCCAGGGACAGCAGCGCAGCTTCATCCTGGCCCTCAAGATGGCAGAAATAGACTACCTGCAGCGGACTTTCGGCGCTCCCCCCATCCTGCTTCTCGATGATATGTCGTCGGAACTTGATGGGGAACGGAACCGAAACCTGCTCGGGTTTTTGCAGCAGAAAGAGATGCAGGTTTTCATCACGACCACGAGCCTGTCGAACATCATGTTCGACGGCATGGATCATCACACGACCTTTCGCGTGGAACAGGGAAAGGTCATTACGTAAGAGGTAATTATGGCTGAAGAACAGAAGGGCACGTACGGTGCCGAACAGATCAAGGTACTGGAGGGGCTGGAGGCCGTACGCAAGCGTCCTTCAATGTACATAGGGTCAACGTCGGTCCAGGGCCTGCACCACCTGGTTTACGAGGTTGTGGACAATTCCATTGACGAAGCTCTTGCCGGCTACTGTAACGAGGTTAATGTAACGATCAACCTTGACGGGTCGGTGACGGTTGTGGATAACGGTCGTGGTATACCGACGGATATGCACCCGACGGAGGGTAAATCTGCTGCGGAAGTCGTCCTCACCGTCCTCCATGCGGGGGGCAAGTTTGACAACGACTCCTACAAGGTGTCAGGTGGCCTTCATGGCGTCGGTGTTTCGGTAGTCAACGCCCTGTCCAAAAAACTAGATCTGGAAATCCGCCGCGACGGCAAGCTCTGGTGCCAGTCCTACGCCTTCGGCAATCCGCTCAAGCCGCTCGAAGTTGCGGGGGAAACCAAAAAGCGGGGGACCAAAGTTACCTTTCTCCCCGACGACACCATCTTCGAAACTACCGACTTTTCCTTCGATGTTCTGTCCCAGCGGCTGCGGGAACTATCGTTCCTCAACGCCGGGGTGCGGATAACCATCACCGACGAGCGGGAGGAGAACAAGCACCACGACTTCCATTACGAAGGGGGGATCATCTCTTTCGTCGAGTACCTCAACCGGAATAAGAACGGCCTGCACCCCAAACCGATCTACTTCAGGGGAGAGAGAAACGGCGTCGATATCGAGGTTGCGCTCCAGTACAACGATTCTTACGACGAGAAGGTCTTCAGCTTCGCCAACAACATCAACACCCACGAAGGTGGAACCCACTTGGTCGGCTTCCGGGCGGCCCTAACCCGTACCATGAACACCTATGCTTCTGCCAATGAACTGCTGAAAAAGGAAAAGGTTGCCATTTCGGGCGAGGACCTGCGGGAAGGGCTCACGGCAGTCATCTCCGTAAAGGTGCCCCAGCCCCAGTTCGAGGGGCAGACCAAGACCAAGCTCGGCAACTCGGAAATCAAGGGGTACGTGGAATCCCTGATGAACGAAAAGCTGGCGGTCTTTCTGGAAGAGAACCCGAAGGTCGCCAGGGATATCATCGGCAAGTCCATCGAGGCGGCCCGGGCCCGTGAAGCGGCCCGCAAGGCCCGTGAGCTCACCCGCCGCAAGGGGGCGCTGGATGTCTCGAATCTTCCCGGAAAACTGGCCGACTGTCAGGAGCGGGACCCGGCCCTGTGCGAGATCTATCTGGTCGAGGGTGATTCTGCCGGCGGCTCGGCCAAGCAGGGACGAGACCGGAAATTCCAGGCCATCCTCCCCCTCAAGGGGAAGATACTCAACGTGGAAAAGGCCCGCTTCGACAAAATGCTCTCCTCCCAGGAGATCGGCACCCTCATTACGGCACTCGGCACCAGCATCGGCAAGGATGACTTCGATATTGCCAAGCTCCGCTACCACCGCATCATCGTCATGACCGATGCCGACGTGGACGGTTCCCACATCCTTACCCTGCTCCTCACCTTCTTTTTCCGCCAGATGCCGCAGATCGTCGAGCGCGGCCACCTCTACATCGCCCAGCCCCCGCTCTACAAGGTCAAGCGTGGCCGTAAGGAGCTCTACCTGAGGAATGAGGCGGCCATGCAGAACTACCTGCTGGAAGAGGGGACCGAGGATGCGACCCTGTTCCTGGAGAACGGGGAAAAGAGCTATACGGGCAAACAGATCATCCCGATCCTCAAGCAGCTGGTAGAGTTCCGCACCCTCCTGGACAAGGTGGTCCACAAGGGGATCAACGAAGAGATCGTTCGACTCTGTCTGCGGCTCGGCATCCCTTCCACTGTGGAGGATCTGGAGGGGCTCCATCCTCACCTGTCAAAGCTTCCCGACGCCTACCCAGGCGGCGAATCGAGCATACTGGATGACGGCCGGGTGATCCTCCGACTCGGCAACCTGCGCTACGCCCTTGACCAGCATACCCTGGACATCCTCACCTCTTATGAATACGGTCTGCTGCGGGAGAGCCACCGCAGGGTGCGCGAAATCTTCGGTGACGGTCGGGCCGTGGTTTCCAGCGAGGGGAAGGAAGTATTTGACACCACCGTAGGGCTCGATCTGCTCGCCTTTTTCATGGCCACTGCCAAGAAAGGGCTGTCGATACAGCGTTACAAAGGGCTGGGAGAGATGAACCCGGAACAGCTCTGGGAGACCACCATGGAGCCCACCAACCGGACTCTGCTGCAGGTCAAGATCGAGGACGCCGTCGAGGCAGACAACGTCTTCACCGTGCTCATGGGGGACCAGGTTGAACCGCGCCGGGAATTCATCGAGAACAATGCGCTGAATGTGTCCAATCTGGATATCTAAATCCAATATGAATAAAGTAAAAAGTGAAAAGGGAAAGGCTTTTTTACATTTTACTTTTAACTTTTAACTGAGGTTTTCATGCTCGAAACAACCATAAACAAAACTTCGGTCAACATCGAAGACGAGATGAAGCGGTCCTACATGGACTATGCCATGAGCGTCATCATCGGGCGGGCACTCCCCGATGTCCGCGATGGCCTCAAGCCGGTCCACCGGCGCTGCCTGTTCGCCATGCACGAGATGGGAAATGACTACAACAAGCCGTACAAGAAATCGGCCCGCGTGGTCGGTGACGTGATCGGTAAGTACCACCCCCATGGCGATACGGCGGCTTACGACACCATTGTCCGCATGGCCCAGGACTTCTCCCTCCGGTATCCGCTGGTGGACGGCCAAGGCAACTTCGGCTCGGTGGACGGCGACTCGCCGGCGGCCATGCGCTATACCGAAATCCGCATGGAGCAGCTGACCCATGAACTGCTGAACGACCTTGAAAAAGAAACGGTGGAGATGGGGCCGAACTACGACGGTTCACTTGAAGAACCGCTGGTGCTCCCCGCCAAGTTTCCCAACCTCCTAGTCAACGGCTCCTCCGGCATTGCTGTCGGCATGGCGACCAACATCCCGCCCCACAACCTGACCGAGGTGATCAACGGCATCATTGCCTACATCAGCGATCCCGGCATGACGGTGGATGACCTCATGGCCTACATCCCCGGCCCCGACTTTCCGACCGGCGGGTTCATCTACGGCCGCGAAGGGATCATCCAGGGGTACCGGACCGGCCGCGGCATCGTCCAGATGCGGGCCCGGGCCTTCATCGAGACCCAGAAGAAGTCCGAGCGTCAGTCGATCATCATCACCGAAATTCCCTACCAGGTGAACAAGGCAAACCTGATTATCAAGATCGCTGAACTGGTGCGGGAGAAGAAGCTGGAGGGAATCAGCGACATCCGGGACGAGTCGGACCGCGACGGCATGCGGATCGTCATCGAGCTGAAGCGGGACGAAGAGCCCCAGATCATTCTCAATCACCTCTACAAGCAGACCCAGATGCAGTGTTCCTTCGGCATCAACATGCTGGCCATCGTCAACGGCCGGCCGAAGCTGTTGACCCTGAGGGACGCCATCGTCCACTTTGTCGACCACCGGCGGGAGATTGTCACCCGGCGCACCATCTTCGATCTGAAGAAGGCGGAGGCCCGGGCCCATATCCTGGAAGGTCTCAAGATCGCCCTCGACTGGCTCGATGCGGTGATCGAGCTGATCCGTGCCTCGAAGAATCCGGAAGAGGCCAAGGCAGGACTGATGGCGGGCAATTTCTCCGACGTTGACTTCCTGAACAAACTGGGGATTGCCGACGCCGTCTTTGTGCCGAGCGTTCATCTGTCGGAAAAGCAGGCCCAGGCGATCCTGGAGATGCGGCTGCAGCGCCTCACCGGCCTGGAGCGGGAAAAGATCGTTCAGGAGTACACCGATATCCTCGCGTACATCCAGCGGCTTAAGGATATCCTGGCCTCCGAGACGGAGATCCTCAAGATCATCGTCGGCGAACTGACGGAACTGAGGGATAGGTTCGGCGACGAGCGCCGTACGGAGATCGTCGACCGGAGCGCCGAGATATCTCTGGAGGATACCATTGTCGAGGAAGACATGGTGGTCACCATATCCCACACCGGCTATATCAAGCGGAACGCCGCCACCCTCTACCGTGCCCAGCGCCGTGGCGGCAAGGGTAAGACCGGGATGAAGACCAAGGAAGAGGATTTCGTGGAACAGCTCTTCATTGCCTCCACCAAAGACTACCTGATGTTCTTCACGGATACCGGCCGGGTTTACTGGCTCAAGGTCTACGAAATTCCCGAGGCGGGACGCACCGCGCGGGGCAAGGCGATCGTCAACCTTCTCAACCTTGCTGCCAACGAAAAGATTACCGCCATCCTGCCGGTGAAGGAGTTTGCCGAGGACCGGTTCATCATGATGGCGACCCGGCATGGCGTGGTGAAGAAAACCCCGCTCATCGAATACTCCAACATCCGTGTCGGCGGGATCATTGCCGTCAACCTGGACGAGGGGGACAAGCTGATCAGCGTGGCACTGACCGACGGCAAGCAGGACGCATTGCTTGCCTCCCGGAACGGCAAGTCGATCCGCTTCCGGGAGGAGGATGCCCGTCCCATGGGGCGTGTCACCCGTGGTGTGCGGGGGATGTCCCTTGAAGGAGACGACGTGGTGATCGGCATGGAGATCATCAACGACATGACCGGCTCCACCCTCTTCACGGTCACGGAAAACGGCTTCGGCAAGCGGACTGAGCTTTCCGAATACCGGCTCCAGTCCCGTGGCGGCAAGGGGGTCATCACCATCAAGACCACCGAGCGGAACGGCTGCGTGGTCGACATCAAGCAGGTTACCGATGAAAATGACCTGATGCTCATCACCGACCAGGGAAAGATCCTCCGGATGCCGGTGGCTGGCTTCTCGGTGATCGGCCGCAACACCCAGGGGGTGCGGCTCATGGTGACCGAGGCGGACGAGCGGATCGTGGCGGTTGCCCGCCTGGCGGAGAAGGAAGAGAGCGACGATTCCGCCGACGCTGGCGATGATGTCGTCGATGCGGAGATTGTAGAGGAGTAAGATCAGTGACGGGTGATCAGCGACTGGGTTACGCATTTTACCAGTCCACGGTCCCCGGTAACCAATCCCCAATTCTATGGAACATTGCCGGAAAATAGACAAGAGCCTGGCCGACCGCCGGGGGATCATCCACCTTCTGGCACGGCTGGAGCAGAAGAATATCACCGTCGAGGAGCTGGAGGAGATAGGGACGACCCTGCGTAAGGAGGGCCGGCGTGCCCTGTCGCCGCTCGTGAGACGTCTCTGGCGCGAACAGAACGGAGAACTAATCTCCAAGTATGCCTACCTTCTTGACTTTTTCGAGGACGGGACCTGGCTGGAGCAGCTCATCCAGATGGTCCTCAGGAGAAAGGACCTGGAGGACGAGGGAAAGGCGGCGCTCCTTGCCGCTCTGGAAGGGTACGGCATCGATGTGGCCGCTCCCCCTTTCAATCGCCTTCTGACGGAGGTCGGCAGGCCTCTTCAGGTGTCTCTCCCCTGTCTACTCGACCGGGGTGAAGAGGGGCTGGCGGCTTTTATCGACAACCTTCTCTGCTATTCCCCCGAAGGGCGGCTGGCGGTCATCGGCGAGCTTGCATCCGTTCCCGATCCGCGGGTACTCACTGTGCTGGAAGTGCTGGTCGGCATTGACGACGATGAGATAATCCGGGGAGCCGTCGCTGCTCTCGGCAGAATCCGTAGCGGTGGGGCGGCTGCCCTGCTGCGAAGGCTCTGCCGGCATGAGGATCCGTCCCTGGCCGACCTGGCGGAACGAAATCTGCGCCGGCTGGCTTTTCTCCGTATCGTGCCGGACGAAACCGCCTCACCTTCCCCCACCCTTCCGATCCATGCCGCCTATGCCGGCCCTCTGGACGGAAACGGCAACCGGACCCTCTGTGTGGTTGGGAGAGAGGAAAACGGGCGATCTACCCTCCTCTATATGCAGACCCACATCGACAAGGGGATGCTGAGTGCCAGCGGCGAAAGCGGCATGGATACCGATGAGGTGAGTCGCGTCCTGGCCGATCTTGAGTATGATGAAGGTGTGACGGCGGTTTCGCCCGCTTACCTGCTGAGGCTCCTGGGGGATGCCGTCTACCGAAGCAGGGAGATCGGCATATTCCTGCCGGTGGACTTCTACCTCCGGCAGGGGATGTTCGGGCCAAGGGGGATCGTGCCGGCACCCTACGAACCGGACTTCGGGGATATCGACCTGCGGAGGCCGGCTCTCTCCTCCGCCAGCCTGCGTGACAGCGCCTCTCTTTTCGATGAGGATTTATTTGCCGGATGGTTCATTGCCAGCCACCAGATGTACGACTTTGCCGAAGAGTGGGACCTGCTGGAAGGGGGGGCGGAAGGAAAGCTCAAGGGACGGGCACAGGATAACCTTCTGGAGCGGTGCTGCAAAGAGGTCTTCCCCTCCCAGCTCGGACAGATCAGGCGACTTCTTCTCCTGTCGGCAGACCTCATCAGGGAAAGCGGCGGAGACAGCGCCCTTCTGGAGCGGGTGATAGCCGTCTCCGCAACGCTGGCAGAGAGCGGCTTCCCCTGCCACTGCAACCCGTTTCTCCGGCGCCTGGCGCTGGAAAGCATTCAGGCGGCCCGCGAGTCGCTGGGAGAAGGGTACGATCTGCGCCAGTTCCCCGATGATGGGGAGTTGTAGACGGAAATTCTGGATTGAGGGTTTTGAGTTGACAGCCGGAGTGAAGAGTTCACGAGGCGCTGCGGGGGTGACCATGCGGGAAAAGATCGGGGTAATCGGGGCGGGGAGCTGGGGTACGACACTGGCGAACCTGTTGGCGAAGAAGGGTCACGACGTCACCCTCTGGGCCTATGAAGCGGAACTGGTGGAGGAGATGGGACGCACAGGGGTCAACTCTCTTTTCCTCTCCGGCATTACCCTCGATCCGGGTCTTCATTACACCAACGACCTGGGGGATGCGGTCAGAGACAAGGGTATGGTACTCTGTGTGGCCCCTTCCCAGGTGGTGCGCAAGGTGATCGCCCAGCTTCTCCCTTCCCTGGCAGCGGATGCCGTCATTGTCAGTGCCTCAAAGGGGATCGAGCTTGATACCCTCATGACCGTCTCCCAGATATACGAAGAGCTCCTCCCACCCGCACTCTACCGGAATTTTGCCGTCATCTCGGGGCCGAGCTTTGCCCGGGAGGTGGCCATGGAGATGCCCACAGCTGTTGTAGCTGCCGCTGCCGACGAACAGGTGGCCCGACGGGTACAACAGGCGTTCAGCACCCCCTATTTCCGGCTCTATACGAATCAGGACGTGGTCGGGGTCGAGTTGGGGGGGGCGATCAAGAACGTTATTGCCATTGCCGCCGGCATTTCCGACGGACTCGGCTTCGGATGCAACACCCGGGCAGCCCTCATCACCCGAGGCCTGGCGGAGATGAGCCGGCTGGGACGGGCCATGGGAGCCGAGACCGCAACCTTTGCCGGCCTGGCCGGCATGGGGGACCTGGTGCTCACCTGCACCGGTGACCTGTCCCGCAACCGGACGGTAGGCATACAGCTCGGCAAGGGAAGGCGTCTGGCGGAAATTCTCGGGGAGATGAGGATGGTCGCCGAAGGGGTGAAGACCACCGAATCGGCATATGCCCTCTCCCGCCGGCTTGGAATCGACATGCCGATCACCGGGAAGGTGTATGAAGTCCTCCATGACGACAAGCCGGCCCGTTCCGCGGTGATAGAGCTCATGAGCAGGGATCTGAAGTCCGAGAGTTCCTGACCTGCGGGAACCTTTGTGTCATACCGCTCACCGGGTTATGCATCAATCCGCTGCAAGGGGCAGATCATGCGGTTACGCCTGAACATACGCAACAAACTGCTCTTCTCCATCCTGCTCGTCCTCCTCGTCTCGTACGCCATTCTCGCCATAACCACGTTCAAAAGTGTTAATTACGCCCTGGAAGCACAGGTATCCCGGAATCTCGAGGAAAACCTCCACTATGCCCAAAGCCAGCTGTTTGCCCGGGCAGACCTGATTACCTACTCCCTGTCCCAGCCGACCTCAGCCCCGCCTGTGCTTGAAAACATCCGAATGCATAACCTCCCGTGGCTCGCAGGTGCCCTTCAGCGCTGGCGTAAGGTTATTCCCTTTGTGGAAGTCCTTACCCTCGTTGACCCGCAGAAACGGGTGCTGGCCAGGGTCGGGTCGGGGAAATCAGACCGGCTTGCGGGGCTTGGGTATATGATGGAGCAGGCATTCCGGACCCGGAAAACGGTGGTCAGCACGGAGCTGGTCTCCCGCGAGTTCCTGGAGCAGGAAGGGGGAATCGCCATTACCCCGAACATGCTCATGGAGAACGAAGCGATGGTCATGGTGGTTGCCATGCCGGTCTTCGCAGCTGATGGCACCCTGATCGGCGGAGTTCTTGCCGGCGACATCATCAACAACGACCCCAACCTGCCGTTCCAGGTACAGGAGGTTTTCGGCAAAGAGGTTGAGGTCACCATAACCCAGCGTGGGCACCGCATTGCCAGCAGCATTGCGGAAGAGATCGCCTCTCCCGTTTCCATCGATACGGAGATCATGAAACGCCTGGAGCGGCGCCTCACCTACCGGGGGGAAGCGAAGATCGGGAACAAATACTACGAGACAGTCATCGCTCCCATTGCCAACCAGGGGGGAGAGGTGATCGGTTCCCTCTCCGTGGCCCTTTCCAGCGACTATTTCACCCGGATCAAGCGGGACAACATGCGCAACATCATGGCGTCCGGGGCCATCGGTGTGCTGCTCTCCTTCGGTCTTGCCTACCTGCTGGCGCGACGGGTGAGCAAACCGCTCACTGACCTTACCCGGGGTGTTGAGCAGATTGAAGCGGGAGAGCTTGGCCAACGGGTCGTCGTGACATCGAGGGACGAATTCGGCATGCTCGCCGACTCCTTCAACCGGATGGCCAGCACCCTTTACGAACGGGAACGGACTATCACCGGAAAGACCCGTGATCTGCAGCGTCTCAACGAGGACCTGGAGCAGCGGGTCGGGGAGCGGACGATGGCTCTCCGGATCGAGATGGGGATGCTGGAGGCGATCCTTACCAGCATGGCGGAGGGGATCGTGGTTACGGACCGGGAGAACAGGGTTACCCTCTTCAATCCCTCAGCCCAGAAGATCTTCGGCCTCACGCCGAACCGGGTCATGCACCAGCCGATCGAGCAGGCCTGCGACATGGGCGGCTTCTGCATGCTCCTCGAGCACATTGATGCCGTTCGTGCCGGGGAAGGACCGACCCCACGGGAAGAGGTGCTGAGGGTAGCGGGGCGGAAGATCAAGGTGAGCCTCTCCCCTCTCATGGACGAGGCGGGCGGCTTTGCCGGGGTGGTGATGTCCATACGGGATGTGACGGTCGAGGAAGAGGTGGACCGGATGAAGACCGAATTCATTTCCACGGTCTCCCACGAGTTGAAGACTCCTCTCACCTCCATGAAGGGGTCGTTGCAGTTCATCCTCGCCAAGGGGAAGTGGCTCACGCAGACGGAACGGGAGCTTCTTTCCGTCTGCCAGCGTAATACGGACCGGCTCATCAGGCTCATCAACGATATTCTTGACATATCTACCATCGAATCGGGTAGGATGCAGTTCGCCTTCGGCCAGGTATCCATCGGCGAACTGGTGGTCTATGCCTGCGAGGAGATCAAGGGGTTTGCCCAGGGGCGCAACATCTCCATCGTCAGCGACGTGGCGACTGACCTGCCGCCGGTTTGCGCTGACCATGACCGGCTCATACAGGTTTTTACCAATCTCCTGTCCAATGCGGTGAAGTTTTCGCCATCGGGGAAGACGGTACTCGTATCGGCCATCAGGACGGGGAATTACGTGACCGTTTCCGTTGCTGATATGGGTAAGGCAATCCAGTGGTCGGACCGGGAGAAGCTGTTCAAAAAATTCCAGCAGCTGGGGAGTTCCGATCCACGGGAGCGGAGCGGGACCGGTCTCGGCCTCGCCATATGCAAGGAAATTGTCGAACAGCACCACGGCAGGATTTTTTATGAGAGCGGCGCAGCGGGAGGAAACGTATTTACCTTTACGATTCCGGTGTACGAGGAGACGCTGAATGAAAGGTGACAGGATACTCATTGTCGATGACGAGGCCGATATCGCCCTTATCCTGAAACTGCAGCTTGAGGATGCCGGCTACCGGACGGAACGGGCCAGGGATGGCCTGGATGCCCTGGATCAGCTGTCGAGGGGGGAATATACCCTGATGCTTCTCGATATCAAGATGCCGCGAATGGACGGCATGGCGGTGCTGACGAAAGTAACCCGGGAGTATCCTGACCTGGCGGTGGTGATGATGACTGCCCATGGCAGTGAGGATATTGTCGTGCAGGCCCTGCAGCAGGGGGCCACCGACTATATCGCCAAGCCCTTTTCCACTGATGACATGTTGAAAAGGGTTGAGCGGTCCATCCAGTTCAACCGGACCCGCCTGGAGAATCTCCGTCTCCAGAAGCAGCTGGATGTGGAGCGGCAGAAGATGGAGGTCGTGCTCCAGGGAATGGCGGACCTCCTCGTGGCAATCGACACCGAGGGGCGGATCATGACGGTCAACCGCAGGGCGGAGGATATCCTGGGAAAAAGCCAGGAGGAAGTTATGGGGCGGCCGGTTGAAGAAGTTATCCTGGCGGACATCGGCGCCGATCTTCTCCCATGCAGAGTGGTTCTTGCCAGTCATGAGCCGTGCCTCGATATCACCTACCAGCTCGTAATCGGCACGACGCGTATTCCCGTCCTCTCCAGCGCCACCCCCCTTGTCAACGGCGCCGGCGAGCTGGTGGGTAGCGTTGAGATTCTGCGCGACATATCCACCCTGAAGGCCCTGGAACAGGAGCGGGAGGATTTCGTCAGCATGCTTTCCCACGACCTGAAGACCCCCATCACGGCAATACTCGGCTCCCTCGATCTTGTGCGGGAAGCGCGGCTCGGACCGGTCAACGAGGAGCAGCGGGAATACCTGGAGTCGGCGGTGGAGAGCTGTAGCGAGATGACGGATATGATTGACACGCTTCTGGATGTACACAAGTTCGAGGCGGGCAAAATGGTGCTGGTCTTCCGGGAGGAGGACCCTCCGCTGCTTATACAGAAGATCCTTGCCAGGTTCCGGTCGCTGGCCCATCGTACCCGGATCAACCTCCATACCACCTGCAACGGGCCGGTCCCCGGTTTCCGGGTGGACAGGCACAAGTTTTCCCGTCTGATCAACAACCTGCTTTCCAATGCCTTCAAGTTCACCCCCGACGGGGGTGAGATCGAGGTAGGAATGGAAGAGATGACGGACATCGCCGTCTGCCGTGACCGCATCCCCCCCCAGACCTATCCGCCGACAGCCATCCCCGCCAGCGGCCGTTTCCTCCAGGTGACGGTGAGGGATACCGGTGAAGGGATGCCGGCGGAGGCCCTCGGCACCATCTTCGACCGGTTTGTCCAGGCAAAAAACCGTCGCCTTGGCAAGACACGGGGTACGGGTCTGGGGCTTGCCTTTTGCCGCAAGGTGATGGATGCCCACGGCGGTTTCATCTGGGCGGAGAGCCGGGAAGGGGAAGGGAGCACCTTTTTCCTTCTCTTTCCACTTGAAGATGCCTGATACTCGCAAACGTGAAATCGTGAAGCGCCCCATTCTGCTCAGAGTTCCCTCGTGCCGCCGCTGTAAGGCTCATTTCGCGCACACCGGCTGGCACTCGGGCACATTCGCTCCACGGGGCACTCTCCGACCACGGAGTTAGGTTGATATGACTTATGCACTCGAAATAGACGGCCTTTCCAAGGTATACGGCACCATGCGGGCGGTGGACACATTCTCCCTGCGCGTGCAGCGGGGGACTATCTTCGGCCTCCTGGGTCCCAACGGCGCCGGCAAGACCACCCTCATCCGGATGCTCACTACCCTGCTCCGCCCGTCGGCGGGGAGCGCCCGCATCGAGGGGCACGACATCCTTTCTTCAGCCCGGACCGTCCGGAGCATGATAGGGGTAGTTCCCCAGGACAATAACCTGGACCGCTACCTTACCTGCCGGGAGAACCTTGTCCTTCACGCTCGCATGTACGCCATGGCCTCGGCGGAGTACAACCGGCGCATCGACGAACTGCTGGAGCTGATCGGCCTGACCAACCGCCAGCACGATTTTCCCGATACCTTTTCCGGTGGCATGCAGCGCCGTCTCGTCGTAGCCCGGGCACTGGTCCACCAACCGCGGATTCTGTTCCTCGATGAGCCGACCACCGGCCTCGACCCCCAGTCGCGACGGGCGGTCTGGAACTACGTCCAGTCCCTCACTCCCCAGATGACCATATTTCTCACAACCCATTACATGGACGAGGCGGACACCCTCTGTGACCGGATCGTGATAATGGACCACGGCCGGGCGCTGGTGGACGGCACCGCCGCAGAGTTGAAGGAGCGTCTCGCTCATGCCCACATGTACGAGCTGGAGTTTAGCAGTGACGGGGAGCGGTACGAGAAGCTTCTTCGGGAACTCCCTTTCGTTAGGAACCTTCAGCGGACGGGAAACAGCTTCCGTCTCGCCCTGACGGGTGAGGAATTCCTGAAGCCGCTCATGGACCGGATCGGAGGTGACGACATCCGGAAAATCTGCCTGAAGGAGCCGTCCCTGGAGGATGTGTTTATCGAGCTGACGGGGAAAGAAGTGCGGGAATGAGAGAGGGACACGCCTTGACCTTGGGGAAAATCCACGTCCCTGCAAACATAGAACGGGTCGTTTCGAATCGTACGAGGGCAAACCATGTTTAGAGGCGCTATAGCCATATTCTGGCGGGACCTGCTGGTACTCCGCCGCAGCCTTTTATCCGAGCTGCTGGCGGTGATCGCCTACCCCCTTACCCTGTATCTCGCCTTCGGCATCGGCCTCAGGGGGTACATTGCCGACGTGGATGGGGTCCCCTACGCCCTCTTCATCGCACCGGGGCTCATTTCCATGACCGCCGTCTCGGCGGCGTTCAACGACAGCGCCTGGAGCGTCTGGTTTCATCGCCGGGTGCAGCGGACCATCGAGGAGTACCGGGTCACCCCCATCACGGTCTACGATATCGTCATCGGCAAGATCTTCTCCGGCTTTGCCCAGGGGACCATCAAGGGGTTCGCGGTGGCGCTCGTGATTTTTATTCTCACCCCCTTTCGCTTCCCCCCTGCTCACCTCCTTGCCTATCTTCCCTTCATTTTCCTCGGCTCCATGATCTTTTCCTGTGTCGGTACCATCTGCGGCACCATGATCGACAAGCCGGAGAACATCGGCCGTGTGGAGGCGGTGGTCATTGTCCCGCTCATCTTCATGTCCGGCATCTTTTTCCCCCTCTCCTCCTATCCGAAGGAGGCCTTTGCCGTCATCAGCCTGTTTCCAACCACTGCCATCTTCGAGGGGGCACGCCAGGCATTGCTTAACGGCAGGGTTGCACAACTGTCCGTCGGCATTCTGCTGGCGACGGCGGTCATCGCTTTTGCCGCCTCGGCACTCACCTTCAACCGGAAGATGTCAGAGTAACCGGAATCCCTTCCTTCTCCTGTTTCAGTCGTTCACCTTGCCGGGGGCGAATCTTCTTGAGTTTTTCGCCCCGTTCATAGTACGATTAAAAGGTTAATGTGAGAATACCGCCGGTGAAAAATCATCCGGGCCGCTAAGAGTTCTGGAGAAAATGATGGCTGAAGAATTCATACCCAAATGGATCGCCTGGGAAACCACCCAGAAATGCAACCTGAAGTGTGTCCACTGCCGCTGCTCGTCGGAGTTGACCTCCTCCGAGGGGGATTTCACCACCGACGAGGGGAAGAAGCTCCTGAAGGAGATCGCCGATTTTTCCAAGCCGGTGGTGGTCCTCTCCGGCGGCGAACCGCTCATGCGCAAGGATATCTTCGAACTGGCAGGCTACGGCACCTCCCTGGGGCTGCGCATGTGCATGGCCACCAACGGGGCGCTGGTTACCGATGAGATCTGCGAACAGATGAAGAAGGCGGATATCAAGATGGTCTCCCTCTCCCTGGACGGCTCTACCGCCGAGGTACACGACAACTTCCGCCAGTGCCCCGGCTCCTTCGACGGGGTTGTCCGGGCCGCCGAACTGTTCCGCAAGCATGGCCAGAAGTTCCTCATAAACTCCTCCTTTACCAAAAGGAACCAGCACGACATCGCCAATACCTTCAAAGTGGCCAAGTCCCTGGGGGCCACTGCCTGGTACATGTTCATGATCGTCCCCACCGGCCGTGGCGAGGAGATCATGAACGAGCTCATCTCCAAGGAGGACTACGAGGAGATACTGGACTGGCACTACGAGCAGGAGAAGCTGGAGGACGATATCCTCATGCGCCCCACCTGTGCCCCCCACTACTATCGGATCGTTCCCCAGAAGGCCAAGGCCGAAGGGACGAAATTTGAGCGCCGCTCCCTCACCTTCTCTACCGGCGGGGGCAAGGGGTGCATCGCCGCCCAAACCATCTGCCTCATCGACTGCTTCGGCAACGTCAAGCCCTGCTCTTACTTCCACCGCACTGCAGGGAACGTGAAGCAGACCCCCTTCCGGGAGATCTGGGAGAACTCGGAGATATTCCGGGACCTGCGGGATTTCAAATCGTACAAGGGGAAGTGCGGCCAGTGCGAATACCTGAACGTCTGCGGCGGCTGCCGGGCGAGGGCTGATGCGGTGACGGGGGACTATATGGAAGAAGAACCTTTCTGCAATTACGTTCCCATACGCCTTCAGAAGAAGGAGTAAGGAACGCGATCTTCCGCCCATCTTGCCGCCGTCCTCGTCGCTTCCTCGTGCGACGTGGCGCTGTTTATGCCCGCTGTTTGGGTACCACGCCTCCGCGGTCGCTCCTGCGGGTGCGACAATCTGGGCAAAATCTCGCGTTCCCGGTTCAGATCAAAATAACAACAATATTTCCTGAGGAGGATTTTATATGAATACACGTTTTCTCGATGCCTGCTGGGGGAAGCCGGTTGACCGGACTCCGGTCTGGCTCATGCGCCAGGCGGGGCGATATCTCCCTGACTACATGCGGGTCCGCTCCAAGTGCACCTTTCTGGAGCTTTGCAAGACCCCTGAACTGGCCGCCGAGGTGAGCATCCAGCCGGTGGACATCCTGGGTGTGGATGCAGCCATCCTCTTTTCCGACATTCTTACCCCGGTGGAGCCGATGGGGATGAAGCTTGATTTCGTCCCCGGGCCGGTTTTCGAGCATCCGATCCGGACCATGGCTGACGTGGAGGCGCTCCGTATTCCCCAGATGGAGCAGGATGTTCCCTATGTCCTGGACACCATCAAGATCCTCCGTCGCGAACTTGCCACCAAGGTGCCCCTCATAGGCTTCGGCGGCGCCCCCTTTACCCTTGCCTGCTACATGGTGGAGGGGAAGGGCTCCAAAGACTGGGCGACCATGAAGCGGATGATGTACGCTGCACCCGATGTCTATGCCGCCCTCATGGAGAAAGTGACCATGATGGACATGGAATACCTGAACGCACAGATCAAGGCGGGAGCACAGGCGATCCAGATTTTCGATACCTGGGGAGGGGTCCTCTCCCCCGCCGACTACGAGCGCTACGTCCTCCCCTATACCACCAAGCTGATCAACGGCCTGAACCGTACTCATGTACCGGTCATCCACTTTGTCAAGGGAGCAGCCACCATGCTGGACACCGTGCAGAAGGCGGGCGGCGACGTCATGGGGCTCGACTGGCACGTCGACCTTGGGAAGGCTCGCGATATCCTCGGGCCGAAGATTGGGGTGCAGGGGAACCTGGATCCGACCGTCCTCTATGCGCCGAATGATGTCATCGAACGGGAGGTGAAGCGGGTCCTGGACGAGAACGCCGGCCGACCCGGTCACATCTTCAATCTGGGTCACGGCATCCTTCCCACCGTCCCGCCGGAGAATGCGAAGTTCATGGTCGATTGTGTGCACCGGTTGTCGCAGAAATAGCTTATAACGAGAGGGGCTAATCTCCCATTCTGTTGCTTGCACAAAGAAAAGGCCCGCCAATTTTCGGCGGGCCTTATTTTTACTTCTTCGCTTCCCTTTTTTCAGGGTCATTACCGGCATTCAGTTACTGCCGGATCGATGCTTCTCTTATTTTCTTGTCACAGCCCGGTGGAGTATCTTCGATTTGCATCGCCCTCCTTTTTTTGACGGTCTGTTACAGGTAGCTACCTGACTAAACTATAACAACGAGAATAGGTATTACCAGTACTGTATAAAATTTTTTATCATGGTATAATTACAACGTTTAGCAAAAAGCTGCGATCTGCTCGCGGCTTTTTTTTACCTGATTTATAACCGGGAATGGCAGGGGAAACCCTGCCTTTACTTTTTACATCGCTCGACAGACATAAAATTCCGGTTGCGCGGGACGTGAAGTGAGGGCATAGTAAAGCTGTTACGGGCTTTCCGTATGCTGTGCAGGTAAAAGCAAAGAAAAGGTTCCCGGTGAAATAAGTTCGAAATCCAGATTCAGCATAGATGTCAGACGAGGTGTCCATGTCCGCGAAAACCGCAGTTCTTCTCCTCCAGATGGGGGGACCCGATTCCCTCGATGCCGTTAAGCCGTTCCTCACCAATCTCTTCTGCGACCGGGACATCATAAAGATTGGCCCGGCTTTTCTCCAGCCGCTCATCGCCCGGATCATCGCCCGGCGGCGCGCCCCGAAAGTAGAAGGTTACTACGAGCAGATCGGCGGCAAATCTCCCATCCGGGAGCTTACCGAGGCCCAGGCGCGGGCGCTGGAAGAGCAGCTGGGAGAGGAGTACCGCTGTTTCGTGGCCATGCGTTATTGGCGCCCCTCCACCATCGAGGCGCTTGCAGCCATCAAAAAAGAGGGGATCGGCCGGATCATCGCCCTCTCCCTCTACCCACACTACTCCCGGGCCACTACCGGTTCGAGTTTCAATGAGCTGAAGCGCGTGCTGGGTGAAGCTGGGGTACAGTTCCAGGTTTCCACCATCGACCGGTTCTACGACCATCCCCGCTACATCGATGCCCTGGAGGAAAAGATACGGGAGGGGATCGACCAGTTCCATCCCCTTGCCGACGTGGAGATCCTGTTTTCCGCCCATTCGCTTCCCCAGTCTTTTATCGACGATGGTGACCCCTACCTTGCCCATATCGAGGAAACAGTCCGGCTCGTCATGGAACGGTTTGAGAACGTCGCCCATCACCTGGCCTTCCAGTCCCGGGCAGGGCCGGTCAAGTGGCTGGAGCCCTCCACCGAGGCGATGCTGGAGCATCTGGCTGCCCATGGCAGCAAAAACCTGCTGGTCGTCCCTCTCTCCTTCGTTTCGGACCACATCGAGACGCTCTACGAGATAGATATCCAGTATGCCATGGAGGCGTTCAAGCTCGGCTACGCCAAGTTCTGGCGCAGCCCCTCCCTCAATACCTCGCCGGCATTCATCGACTGCCTTGCGGACTTGGTGCGAAAAGAGGCCGCGAAGGGGGAGCCGTGAAGGGAGAGGTGAAGAACGTCTGCGTGATCTGCCGCAAGGAGTTCCAGCCGCAGCAGCAGAACTCGGTTTTTCTGGAGGCGGGTGAATGGCTGGCGGAGGAGGTCTGGAAGGATGCCGGGCAGCTCTGTCCCCAATGTCTGGAGAACAGGGCACGGCTGGCCATGATGTACTTACACGAACACAATACTTAAGAAGTTCACGC
Source organism: Geobacter sp. (assembly GCA_003574885.1). Taxonomy (GTDB): domain Bacteria; phylum Desulfobacterota; class Desulfuromonadia; order Geobacterales; family Geobacteraceae; genus Geomobilimonas. The sequence goes on along the minus strand of PJFC01000001.1, from coordinate 354,183 downwards.
TGAAAAACGCCCATCTGCAGCGTTCCGCTTCGGCCTGCGTCGCTGCGGCGTACCGGTGTACGCCTCACTCCTCGGCCTCGCGCGCCTTGCATCTGGGCATTTTTGAGCGTGAACGAAAAGGTGGTTGTCGTCCAAAACCAGGAACCACATCATGTCGGAGATAACATGGAAACGACGGTTATAGACGGTATTGCCCTTTCCCTGGCGCGGCCGGTGGAGTTGCCGCTCAGGTGGGTGGGGCAGGAGGAGCTGCTGAAGCAGCTGCTTGCTGCCTGGATGATTATCGACGAGCGGGATATCCCCTTCAACCCCCGCCTCATCGGCAAGCCGGGAGTGGGGAAAACCACCCTCGCCTATGCCGCGGCCAAGCGGTTGGGGCGGCCGGTCTACCTCTTCCAGGCTACCATGGATACCCGCCCGGAGGACCTCATCATCACGCCGGTCATCGGGCCGGATGGCAAGATTCAGTATGCCGCCTCGTCCCTCGTCTCCGCCATGCTCAAGGGAGGGGTACTGATTCTCGACGAGGGGAACCGGATGAGTGAGAAGGCGTGGGCGTCCCTGGCGCCGCTTCTCGACGACCGTCGCTACGTGGAGTCGATCATCACTGGCCTGAGGGTGCAGGCCAATGCAGATTTCCGCATCGTGGTCACCATGAACGAGGACTCCTCAACCTTCGAGGTACCGGAATACATCCACTCCCGTCTCCAGCCCCAGATCTATATCGACTTCCCCGAGGCGGACGAGGAGCTGCAGATTCTCAAGGAGAACCTCCCCTTTGCCGGAAACCGGGTGCTCCGGTACGTGGTGGATTTCCTCCAGCGGGCCCATGCTGCCGACGAGCTCTATTCGGTGCGGGACGGGATCAACATCGCCCGTTACGCCCTCAAGATGATGGAGGGGGTGGGGCAGGTGCCCGAGGAACTCCTGCCGCTGGCGGTGGAGAGGATTTTGGGCGAAGAGGCGCTGCGGTACCTGAAATGAAATGCCGCTTTTTCGCCAGCTCTGCGTAAGTCTTCGGCATTCCTTGTGACTCGGCCTGCGGCCGCTCCCTTCGGGACGCCTTCGCGGTCCAATTTAACAAGCGAAATTGTGCGGCGTAGCGCTGTTTATGCCCGATGTGTGGGTACTACGCCTCCGCGTCATCCCTCGACAGCCTTGATCTGACGAAAAATCGACATTTCCGAAAAAAGGCAACCGTTTTCTCAATTGGGCGGCTGCAGGGTCTCCCCCTACAGGCGAATGATCAACCATGCCCCATCGGCTCTATCTTGAACAATTCGGCAATGTCCATGCCCTCCCCGTCCTCCATTACAGGATGGAGTTCGCCCACTTGGTGCGGCAGGCGGTGGAGCTGGTGCAGCCGGACTGCATCGCCATCGAGTTGCCCCCCACCCTGGAAGCCCCCTTCCTGCGGGGTGTCCGGCGTCTGCCGGAAATCTCGGTCCTTACCTACGATGTGAACACCTCTAGCGTCCTCAAGGGAAAGGTGACCGAAGGGGGCTCACAGAGCGTCTACCTCCTCATCGAGCCGGCCGACCCAATGGTGGAGGCTGCGCGGCAGGCGCTCGAACGTATTATCCCCCTCCATCTCATCGACATCGACCTGGACGACTACCCCCTCCACGAAGAGCCGGTTCCCGATTCCTATGCCGTGCAGCGGATCGGCTTGGCTTCCTACTACCGGGAATTCGCCGCCGCTTTTGCCGCTGTGCCTCCTGAAAGTGAGGACCTGCGGCGGGAAAGGGGGATGACCTTCAGGCTGCAGCAGCTTTCCGCCAAGTACCAGCGGGTGCTGCTGGTCTGCGGCATGTACCACCTTGCCCGCATCAGGGAGTTCTTCCCGGACCCCCAGGGTGAGCCACTGGCGAGAGTGAAGCGGGACAACGTCCGCCTGTTCAATCTCCACCCCGATTCCTGCCGGGAGATTCTCGGTGAATTCCCCTTTGTCAATGCGGTGTATGAGCAGCGCCGGGGAGTGTTTCCTCCCGAGCAGCCAGGTGACGGCCCTTCCCTGCGCAAGCGTTTCCACGCCCTGGAGCTGATCGCGGGGGGGAAGCTGGATATTCCCGAGGCGGAAGCGCTCACCCTCTCCATCGCCCGGAGCGTCAGGCTGGTGGGGTGTCAGGGGGAAATGCCCGACCGGCAGCGGATCATCCTCCGCCTCTTCCTGGAGGCGGCACGCCACTACCGGCAGGAGACCGGCGAGCCGGTGCATGTCTGGCAGAAGCGCGCTTTTTTCCGATTTGCCCGCAATTGCGCCCTCCTCGACGGCCTGCTTCTCCCCGACCTCTTCCACCTTCTCTCCGCGGCACGCGGCTGCGTGGACGACAACTTCGCCCATGCCTTCTGCCGTCTCGCCACGTTCTACCCCTGGCAGAAGGTGACGAGCGATCTTCCTACTATCAGTCTGGACCTTGCCGACCTCTGGCGGCAGAGCCGTCGTATCCGTTTCCGGCCGAAGGAGCGGCGACACGGCAGGGGGCTTTCTCCCCTCGCCTTCCTCAACCGGAAACGGGAGAAGCGTCCCGGCGAATGGCTGGAGGGGTTCGACGATCCCTCCATCTGTTCCTATCCTCCCGAGGACCTGATTATCGAAGATTACGGGCGGTTCCTGAAGAAGAAGGGTGCGAAGCAGCTTTCGGAAGAGCAGTGCCGGGTGGAGCCGTTTACCGTCTCCATGCTTGACGGTATCGACATGCGGGAAACCCTGCGCAACATCCACGAGGGGCGCATCTACGTGCGGCAGCAGGAACGGGTGAAGGGGGGGGTGGGGAGTGTGGTGGTTATCTTCGACGAGGACCGGGGCGGCGAACGGTATCCCTACCTGATGACCTGGCTGGGGGAGCATGCCCAGGAGTCGGACATGGCTTTTTACGCCACCCCCCCCGAGGACAACATCGTCGGCCCCGGCATCTCCCGCTGCGAGTACGGCGGCTTTGTCCTCGCCTACCCGCCGCGCAGGATGCTCGATGTCTGGCATACGGGCGACTACTCCTTCGCCCGGAGCAAGTCCGAGGTGATGCTTCTGGCGGCCCTGGACTACTCTCTGGAAAAGCATGTGGTCTACGTGGCCGCCCGGCCCCCACGGAGCTATTTCAAGCAGCTGGCGTCCCGGTTCGGCAGGAAGATCGTCTACATTCCTCTGGGGTCGCTATCGCCGGTGAGGCTCAAACATCTGCGGGTGTTCCATGTGCTGGCCGGCCACGACAAGCGGGGGATTGCAAGAGATTATGTCTGGTAAAGGCTGTGAAAAGGCCGGGCTCACAAAAGCCCGGCCTTTTTGTTACACTGGTCACCGTCGGTTCCAAATCCACGTACCATAATTCACCATCTGCACTACTTCCTGAACGTCTCCAGCCACTGCCAACCGTTGAAGAGAATCGGAAAGGCTGCGGATAGATGGGTAGTCATGACCGGATCGGTTGAGACGGGGATGGTGATAGTCTCCCGTACCAGTGAGACATACCTCTTGGCGCCGGCAGTGCTGAAACTGTCGAATGCGACCTGGGAATTGGCAAAGGGGACAAGCTCATCATTGACGTGATGCACCATGCGTATCGGCACTGACGGGGTCCAGCCACGATAGGAATCGTTCTCCCGCAGAAAGGTGACAGCCTGGCTTGTGCCGTCGGCGAGCTGTCCCAGAAACTGGCTGGTCAGTGTGCTTTTGGGCACGATCAACACCGTCGGACTGAAGGACATCCCCATTGCCTCGCTGATTTTGTCCGAGGGGGAATTTCCGTCGAACAACGGGGGGACGGTGCTGGCAAATGCCGGCAGCATGGTTGAGGGAGGAGCGAAGAGGGTCGTTTGGCCACTGTAAACGTAATTGTAGGAGTTGAGCACGAAGGGGAGAAAGTAGGGTGCCTTGGAAGTCGTGTCTGCCAGCATCACCCCGCGCATCACGCCCGACAGGTCATGAGGGCCGGAGAGAGGTGCCGAGGCGGTCACGGTGAACTCGGCGGCGTGGTTGAGCTGAAGCTCACGTGTTGCTGCCATGGTCACATAGCCTCCTTCGGAGTATCCCATCAGGAAGAGCTGGTTGTTCCAGGTACAGGGTGAGGTGCTGCCGGCGATGATCGATCGGCTTGCCCGGAGCATGTCCACGACCTGGCGGGCAAGCGATGCCCCATGAACGTAAGGCTGGGGGCCGGTGCTGTCGCCGAGCCCTTCGTAGTCGGTCAGGGCAACCGCATACCCCGTCGAGGCAATGGCAGCCGCTACCATGACCTCGGGGTAATCGGTCGGCCGCAGCTGGTTCTCAAGATAGCGGGAGGGTGAAAACTGCCTATAGGGTTCGGTACCATGCTGGAACATCAGGATGGGCACGGCAGGCCTGGTACTCCCTGACCGGGGAAGAATCAGCAGCCCGCTCAGGGTGCGGGGTGTACCGTCGGCCCCGGTGGACTGGTAGCTGACCTTTTGCAGGGAAATGCTGTAGGTACTGGTGGTCAGGATCGTCCCGAAAGCGGTAGCGAAACGCTGCCATTCCCATCCGCCAATGGATCGCGGAAGGGGATTCAGCAGGCTGCTGTTGATGCTGGCGAGCAATGCAACAGGGTCCAGGTTCACCACGGAACCCTGCTGGTTCGATGATGTGCCGGAATTCGAGCCGCAACCAGAAAGCAAGAGAGAGACAACAACTATCCCTGTCGAGATACGACGGATCATTCCTCTGAATCGGTTCATGGTGTCCTCAGTTCTGTTCCGCATAATGGATTGCGACCAAGTATAGCAGAGATTGGCCAGCCTGTCAGAAAGCGATGGCCTCTCCTCCGCGATCCGTACATTCCTGATGGGATAGCGGAACTATCTTTTGGCCTCCGATGATGACAGATCTGGGCATTGGCATGGGGGTGCAGCAAAGGTTACTGTTCCACCACCATCTCTGAAAATCCGCGTGGAGAGGCATCAATGGCACGCAAACCTGCATGCACCTGCCGTTAGGGCGCGCAATGGCAGCGTGCCTGCATGCACGAGCCGCTTGTGAGCTGGATCTTCTTCAAGGAAAGGACGAGCTGGTAGCTAAAATCACCAGATGCAAAGCCTGACCCGATTATCCCCCGAAAGGGCAGAAGGGCAAGTCTTGCAGGAACCTTGACATGTGGAGAGGGCTCTGTAAAATAATATAGGATTAAAATAAGATAATATACTGCGTGACAAAGCCAACCCCTCCGCGAGAAGGGGGCGGAAAGCGGCGGGTCTTCCGTTCGAAGATGGCCGAGCTACCACGGATTATTTCCAGGTAGCCCGGCCTTTTTTTGTGCCGAGGAATACGAGCACGGCAGGATACTGGCTCACCATCCCGAGCCCGGCGCTGGACCTGCAACACCCGGAGGAAGCCAATTTCAGCCTGATGCTGCGCATGTACTTGCCGGACCAAGACCGCCCTGCAGGAAAAGTGGGTGCCGCCACCGGTCCAGATCCAGCAGTAGCAGGAGAGATGGTGTATGCAACTCAGTTCTATGCAAAAGCTTTATGACCGCGTAATCAAGTTTTCGCCGCCGTCGCCTTGACCTCTGGTGATGGGGAGAGAGAACGAGGGAGGAGTAGCACGAAAGGAGGATAATATGAAACTACCGTATCGAACGGGAGGAAATTAACAAATCAAAACCAAAGACAGGACTTCAGGAGTTCACTCACATGGCATAGGTCGAATGGAGGAAATTCTCATGACGCGAAAACTATTCCGAATTCTTCTGTTGAGACGGATGGATATCCGCCAGTCGTTTCTAACTCTCGGCTGCATCCTGATCTGCTGGAATTTCCTCCTCCTGCTGGCGGTCGTGCCGGCCTGGGGGGATCCGGGGCGCGGCCTTTCAGGTGATGACGGAAACACGCATCGGGTTTCGATCAACAGCAGCGGCTACATTAGCATTGACGTCGGACAACCAGTGGACGGGTTCTTCCCCAACTCAGGGACCCCGAGCTCCTTTAAGACGTATTCCAGCCCCTATCGGATGTGCCGCGAAGCCATTCAGGTGCCGGGTCCGGGTGAGGGGCTGGCCGAGTTCGATGCCAAAATCTACTACGTTTACGTCGCCGATACCCCGCTCCAAGATGCCCAGGGGAATTATGCCGATTCCTGCACACACGGTTCCAACCCGGGGCTGTCCGCCTGGGTCGCGGTTTTTCACGAGAAAGATAAAAAGTGGCTGTATAACCGGCACCTCGGCCCGGTTCACACCGACAACCCTGGTCGTGGCACGGGCGCCGGCGCGGCCATCGTCGTGTTCAACTCCGAACTGTATGTCTTTACCGACAAGCAGACCTATACAAGTACCGACGGTTATGGCTGGAATGCCACCGACCCTCCGGTTTACAACGACATCAGCTACGAGCCATTGGACGCTATCACCATCTACCCACCAATATGGGGAGAAGCCGGAACCCCTGGTGAAGGCGATCCAAAAGTCCTGATCGTTTACGGGCGGCAGACAGCCGCGGGTAATACCTATAGCCAACTCCTGAGCGGACTCTGGGATGGAAATGCCGGAAGCGGTCTCTCTCTTGTCCAGAGCATCTCCGACGTGCCAAGCTATGGGCGCGCGTCCCTCACATCGGGTACTGTGGACACACCCGATCTAAATGGCTGGGGTCAGAAGGTACCGGTGGTGCAGCTCTTTGCGAACGCCAAGCCAATATACCCCCTCCACGCCGCGGGGACGATTAAGCACTGGGAGAACTTCTACTACTACTTCTGGGGAACACTGGCCACGGGGCCAAGTTGGCACGCCGACACCCTTGCGTACCCTGCTTACGGATCGACAACGGACCATCTGTTTGTCTTTCCCCAATATCTCGCGGAATGTATTGACGACTCAAAAGCTCCTTACCAGGACCTTCGTCAGTGGATACAGGTCACCTGGCAAGATCTGGGAGTTCCGAAACAAATAAGTTTCAAGTCCGATGCCCTGGTTCCCAAGAACAAGGACATACCCATGACCAAGTGCGGTGAATATGGAGGGACGGCTACTGACACGGCAGCCGAAGATCCAAGTAATGCAGATGTGCTCAAAACCAGGCAGCATTACTGGACGCTGGTTGGGGTGATCCTGGGGACGCCGCCGTTTTCGGTGAATGGGTATACAGCTTACTCCGACTTTGGTCCCTTTTCCAACGTCAACTACGGGACGGACGAGACCCACCAGGTAGAGTCGGGAACGACAATGAGTAATTCAGTCCTGGCCAGCGGCGGCGGCGAGATACACGGCGGCATAAAAGGTGTGTTCAAGTTGTCGGCCAGCATCGACTGGGGCTACAAACACACGTGGACGCACAACTTCGGGGACACTTCCACTCAGACGGTGAAAAAAAATGACAGCTTTGGGACGAGTCGCTCGTCCTACAGTGAGCTCGGGAAGTGGGGTTGGGCCATATTCAACGCCCCGACGCTGGTCCTGCAAAACTGGCAAGCTTACGCCTATGACTACGACCCTTCAACCGGGGTGGGGCACGACCTGGATCAGACCCTCACAACATTCCAGCAAGACGGTGCAACCTTTCAAAAGGCCAATTTTGAACTTGAGGATCCAGGCGGACCCAACGACCTTTACCCGGGACTCCTGAAAGGGATAGCCCCTTTTGGCTGCTCTCGCAGCCTGTATGACTGGTACAGGTTCCCTCAGGGGATTGTCTCCTGGGAGACAGACTCGCGGTGGGATGCCAGGCTTGGCGAAAAAAATGTCGTGAACCCTAACGAGGAGTCGTGGTCCACAAAAGGACAGTATTTGGAGCTAAAGCTTCAACCTTTACAGTTTGTGCCTGGTTCCGGTTCGGAGCCCTCTTTTGCGCAGACAACCCAGCATTACGACACTGAGGGACAGACTAACGACGTCAATGTTACCGTCGGAGCCAGCATGAGTTTAGGCACTGCGGTCAACGGGATGTCAGCCTATTTGAAAGCCGGATATGCGGGAAGCTTTGGCTGGTCCACCAAGACCACGACCGGCTTTGGAACCCAACTCTCTTTCGCCCTCGATATGAAGTCATGCAATGTCCCTGGAGCCGGTTGCGTGGGCTCCCTAAGCGTTCAACCCTATTGGCTTATGCCGAAAGCTGGAGATGCCGGTGCCGGCGCACCCTGGATCCCCACTGCATATCAGAACGACAGGCCATGGGCCATCGTCTGGAAAGCCTCCGGCGCAACCCCGCTGCCAACTAGTCCTTTCATTTGCGGCACTAGCACAAGCAGCACCCTTGTCAGCAGCATGCTTGCCGGCAGTGGCCTTGTGGGCGCCAGCTCGGCTGACGACAGTCGCGCCGGAACGGCTCCTCCTCCTGCAAATGCGTTCGGGCGGATCGTCAGCGGAACCGGCGGAGGTGAGCCGGGCGACCAGTACAGCCACTACATCATCGAGGGTGGCCGCTTGACCTGGGTGGAGACGGGAACGGAGGAACGGATCCCGATGACGGCAGACAACTTCGATCCCTCGAAAGGGGTCTTGCTCGAGATTCATAATTTTTCGTGGTCCTCCTCCAGCGGGAACGGCGCCTGGAGCCGCAGCGGGAACATCTGGCACTACCAACCAAATGGGAACGTCCAGGAAAACCGCGTGACGCTGAAACTCGACTTCGACGCAGCGACCTATGACCTTCACATCCAGAAAGTAGATCTCAACGGACGCGTGCCAGCCGGATCGAGAATTGTCAACCTCATCCTAACCATCAACCAGCAGTATGCGTTCTTTACTCATCTAAATCACGACGTTGATATCGCCTGGCGTTGGAACCAGCCAGCCCCGGGCGTTGACAAGGCCCATCTAACGTCGTTCCAGGGCCGCTACGACACGGCTAAGAAATCGGGCAAGGTGACCATCGCGGGCACGCTGCCGACAATCCTGCCCGCTTTCGGCGACCTTAGCGTGAATATTAACGGGCATCCGTACCTTGCGCGACTAATCAACATCGATGGCTTCCAGGAGGCGTTCGAGAATGGTGGCACCATCAAGTACGCAAAGAAGGGAGTCCTAGTGGCCGTGGACTTCGGCAAGAAGACGTGGTCTGCGACCTTCAACGGTGAAGCATTCCAGGAGCTGGTCGTGCCGCAAATGGGTAAGTTTCGCGCGAACATATCGGTGGGGGGTGCATCCTGGGTCAAATCGGAAGATGCAGTCTTGGACTATTCCGCGAACCTGACGCTCGTCCGCCGCTAGGCGCCTGATCCGGAGGGGAGAGCCGATGAGCCGCTCTTCCCTCTGAGTTTTCGCCGCCGTTGCCCTCTTGAGTGAATCGTTGTGGAACTGGCAGCCCCTGCGTGACGTGCCCGTCAGGCTGGACGGTGTTTTCACACTGTTTCCTCTGCATTTAAGGTGAGCTTGAGTAAGTGTACGAAGCTAAATAACCGCAAAAGGAGGAAACGGTATGCAGGACCTTGTCAATGCGGTGTGCGACCGTGTCAGCAGTATCGCGGGCCTTCACAGTGTCGATTGCACGCAGCCGCCGCCTGCCTCATCCTTTATGGCGGAACCGCTGCGGGACTTCGGGGTGGCCGGGCCGTACTGCCGCAAGGTCAACATGTGGTGTGGCGACCAGACGGACGCTGGCCTCTTCTTCACTGGACCCCTCCCGCTCGATTCCAGGCAGGTCTACGCGGTGGTGAGCACCCTGGCCACCGAGACCGGTAACGCGACCTACGTCGGCCTGTCCGTCAACGATGCCTCGACATATCTCGCACCTACGGGCACTGTGGACACCTTCCTCAAGGGCTCCGCGGACGGCTACGCTGACTCCGTGAACAATACCGACAAGTTCTTCGTGCACTTCTTCACCCGCAGTTGCGACCAGCTCACGGACCTGCTGCCGCCCGCCAGGTTCCGCCAGGACTGCACCGAGATCGGCGAGGATATGGTGCCGAAGAAGGGTGACACTGATGCGCCAGGAGATCCAGCCCTGTTCGGTATGTTCTGGCCCGGGATTCGCGACTACACCGCCCCGGGTAGCGCACGCGGGCCAGACACGACCAAACTGCTAACCCCGAGGATACTCACGTTCACGCCGCAGTAGGCTCTTTTAAGGACATTAGAGTTGCCATCGCGGCAACGAGTGAGGTAGGGCATGCGAGCCAAAAAACCAAGGAAGGAGGAAACGGTATGAAGGCAAAAATACTGCTGTCCGTAATCATGGCTGCTCTGTTGTCGCTGGTACCGTGCGCGTTCGCTCAACAAGCGGGACAGGACCCTCGCGCCCTGGACAGGTTTAAAAATGCGCTCGAGCAAGATGGATTCATCGTCCAACCAGGCCAAAGCAAGTCGCTTGACATGTGGCAACAGTACTGTAGCGGAAAGGTTTTCAGTGCCAAATACAACAACAAGGGCGCTCCGTATTTGACCGCCGTGGTTCCGCATCTAGAAGGCGATCCCACACAGATACCGTATACTTTTCAACTCCGTGCCGATGAGGCCATCGTGTTTATTGGCGTGACACCGCCGCCCGTGACCTATTTCTCCTACCAGCCCTTCCTGCTCAATAAACATTACGCGCAGCCCGTTCCCGCAGGTCTGCTTACTCCGCCCATTCAAGGATGCGATGGAGACCCGCATTGTCTGGACGTGGGTACCACCCTGGGGGATACGGTGAACGTTGCGACCATCAAGACCATCGGCCCCGATCCGTACAGCGCCCCGATGGTGCTGATTTTTACCCCCGATCAGGGCACCGATGCGAGCGTTCGCTCCGCCCTGCAGAAGGCCGGCTATCCCCCGTCAATTGTCAATACAATCGTCTTCCCCGCCTCGCTGCTCAACCTGGGTATCGGCCAAGGCTACGACATATTCATGATCCTCGGACGAAATGCGAAGTGGCTCAACGGCGCGGCAGGCGAAGCCGCGGGTCTGGCCTACATGAACAGCTTGGACAACACTCCCGACTCGTCGGTACCGTCGCCGGTATCGGTTTTCCGGGTGACGCCGAAGGTATTCTCTGCGGCAAATCTGAAACCCTTCCCGGCTCCGGAGTTGCGCGTCCGCGGAACCGGAAAGACCGAGATGGGCCTCATGGGGAAACTTGACGAGATCCGCGACCGCGTCATCAGCAAGTATGCCGAAAGGGGGTACGTCGTGGCCGGCGAATATACGTCGGCGCCGGGGAGTTACGACGGTTACGATTTCATGCAGCAGATGAAGCGGGCGTATCTCGATTGCCGCGACACGATCTATGTCGGTGCCGGCGCTGACGCTTTTCCCAACAACGTAAATTACGATATCACCTTGGCCGACAACGAATTCCTGGTCATGTATGGCGTTAACCACACCGCCACGGGGAAAGCCGCATATATGAACCTGAATGCCTATGCCAAGCAGTCACAGTTGGCCATAGGGAGTGTCTTCGATACCGATTTTGTGAACAGCGCTGATTTCTATCTTCCCAGCGGCGATCCCAAAGCTTCTCAGATGTTTGTGTACAAGATTTCGTGGCAGTGCGGTGGCGAGCCTTTCTGTTTGAAAATGTCAAGCGGGGATTGCGCCGAATTGCAGCTCGACGGTGACGATGACGTGCACGCGGCCATTCGGGCAAATACGAAGTTGGCCTTCGCAACGCGCTCCTATCTCGAGCCGGCAACGAGCGTTGGTCCGGCATTTACTGAAGTCGTGTATCACCGGATGATCAAGTTTTCGCCGCGGCATTGAGCTGTGAAGAAAGGGAAGGGGAAAATTCACAACCGGTGAACCAAAGGAGGAGTAAGGGGTATGAACGCAAAAATACTGCTCTCTGTAATCATGTCTATCGTGTTGCTGCTGGCTCCGTGTGTGTTCGCTCAACAAGCGGGGCAGGACCCTCGCGCCCTGGCCAGGTTCCAAAGTGCACTCAATGAAGACGGATTTGACGTGACACCCGGCGCTGCGATGGTTTGGGACCCGCTGGGGGATTTATGCGCCGGCACAATCCCGTCCGCCCGGTTGGCCAACTCAGGTCTCTATCTCATCCTCAACGTCCCGAAAAAGGTCCCGAAACAGGGAGAGATCCCAGATCTGACAACGAGGTTCAAAATTCGGCATGACGAAGCCGTCGTACTGATCGGACAGACGCCTCCACCCGCAAAATACTTCGGCTTCTACGCCTGGATCGGCACCCGGTTTTACCCCGATAAGGGACGAACAGAGATTTTCGGTACCGTGGGAGATGCTGTCAATAACGCCACTATCAAAACCACTGGCTCTGCGCCGTTTAACACCCCCTTTGCGCTGATTTATACCCCGGACCAGGGTACGGACGCCGGCATCCGCGCGGCGCTGCGGCGCGCCGGTTACCCGGAGGCGATCATCAATACCAATGTACTCCCCGCATCGATGCTGAAACTTGGGGATGAGGAGACAGCTGACGATTTTCAGATCAGTTTGCGCACTGCGCTGTTTGAAGATCCGATCGCCGGCCAACGTTACATACAGGGTGCACCGCAAACGCTCCATATCTTCCGGGTGACGCCACGCACTCCGGCAATCCCCAATCCCTTTCTCATGCCCCCTCTGCGCGTCCGTGGAACGGGAGAGAGCGAAATGCGCCTGATGAACAAGCTGGGAGAACTGCGCGCGGCCATCATCGCAGCCAATGCGGGGAACTACCATGCAACGGATTTTCGCTCGGCCATAGCCAACTATGAGGACTATGACAACCTGCAACGCGAAATATGGGCAGATGGAGGCACCAGGGATGCATTTAACTTATCCGCCGGATGGCAGATGCCCCAACCTTATTTGAATGACATTATCACGCTGGGCGATGATGAGTTTCTCATGGTTTACGGCGTCAATCACGTCGCTACCCGCAAAACAACGTACATGAACATCAATTTCTACGCCACCGGGAGGAAAGAAGATGGCGGACCCCCCGTTCCGAAATGGGATGCATTCGTTGGCGGGGTCTCCGATGACCTTTTTCCTGGCACGGCAACGGGCTATCTCCCTGGGGATCTTGATGCGAATCTGATGTACGCATACAAGGTGTCGCGGAACTGTGGGAAGGACGAACCCAACTGTCTGCCATTGTCTGCCCCCTGCAAGCGAGTGATACTCGATTCCAGCACTGTCTTGGGTTTATTTTTCCGCATGTATCTCGAGCCTGCGACCAAGGTCGGAGCCGCCATGCAAGAGATTCTCTACGACCGCGTCATCAAGTTTTCGCCGCGGCCCTGATCCGCTGTGAACGGGGCAGGTAACAGAGGAGGACTGAGATGGGAAGAAAAGTCCGTATGACACTGGGGTTGATTTGCTTCTTGTTCGTCATGATGCCTGCAGCGGCATTTTCATGGAACCAGGCCACCCATGCCTACATTGCCGACCGGCTGGGTGCGTCTGTGGGCATCGACAACTTGAGCGAAATGTGGGGGAGCACCGCGCCGGACATGTACAACTTCGTCTTCGACGAAGCCCTTTGTCCCGGCTGGATAGGGGATCAGCTCCAGGGAACGTATGCCGAGACTTCCCTGAAGGTCTGGAATGCCGCGGAGACAAACTCAGAAAAAGCCCTCGCGTATGGCTTCGTCAGCCACAACGATACCTGGGGGGCCGATTCCGTCGCGCATCACTTCGGTCTGAGGCCCGGATACGAAAACGACGGTTACATCATCATCAAGGCCAGGCAACTGCTGACTACTCCGGTAGACCCTGCCAACCCTGAGCGGACGTTCGGCGCTGCTTTCGCCGATCTCCGCATGGACCCGGACATGGCGCTCCTGGTCGCCCATCTGATCACGGAAGAGGCGGTAGACATCAGGCTCGGGAACGAAGTGGCTCCTCTGCTCGGACGGCGGCTGGCCACGGCGGCCCGAAATGAGACGAAAAGGTTTCAGCCCCTGCTCGTGAAGGCCTATGCAGCGGATTACGCGGCCAACTGCTCTGGCTTTGACGACGACGACCAGGCCGCAGCCAACGTATTGACTGCTGTCGAGAAGGGGCACCGGAAGGACATGATTTTTCTGGGACAGGCCATTTCCCAGCCCGAACCGGTTGCCGTGCAGATGCTCGCCGATCAGCTGGCAGGGGTGCTCTTCGAGCTGGAATTATCTGTTCCCGTCGAGATCTTAAAAGCGGCCCTGTTCAGCGCCATTGGCATCTGCGACGATTACAAGGAAGAGATAGATGCTGCCGTCGAGTTCGTGGGCGAGCGCCTGGAACATGAGATTATCTATGAATATCACGGCAAATAAGAAACGAGTCTCTGACGAGCTATGAAATCAATTCGCGTATGCACAATAAACGCAAAGGAGAAACGGTATGAAGGCAAAATTACTACTTTCCGTAGTCATAACTGTTGTCTTACTGATCGCGCCGTGCGCGTTCGCTCGGGCGGGGCAGGCTCCTGACACACAAGTCGGGAAATTTCGAAATGCGCTTGAACAGGAGGGATTGGACGTCACGGAGGGCGCTGTTGTCCCCTGGAATCCGGCGGCAGAGTGGTGCGCCAACACCCCGGGCGTCGATAGCGCACTCTATTTCAACATTGAAACGTATATTCAGGTGAAGGTCCCCGCGTCGGCCCAGGTGCCGGATCAACTGAGCGGGCAGTTCCATCTGGATCCACAAGAAGCCGTCGTTTTGATCGGGCTGACGCCGCCGCCCGCAAAATACTTCAGCATTACTCCCTATCTCTGGTCAAGGGTGTATCCCGACGGGGGCAGAAAGCCGGTTCCTGCCACCCTGGGAGACTCTGTGAATGTCGCTACGGTCAAAACCATCGGCCCAACGCCTTTCAATGCCCCCGTTGCGTTGATCTTCACCCCCGACCAGACAACGGATGCCCTCGTTCGTGCGGCGCTGCGCCGTGCCGGCTACCCTGCAGATATCATCAGCACGGTCGTCTTCCCCGCAAAGATGTTGAACCTCGGCTACGGCGAAAACGCTGATCTGCTTATGATCGCAATGCGCAATGCGATCTGGGAGGTTCCGGCCGCCGGCAGCGACTACGTCAATAATCCTCCGTTCAGGGTTTTCCGCGTGACGCCGCGCACCTTGCCAACTAAGATTCCGTTCCTCGCGCCGCCTCTGCGCGTCCGCGGAACGGGAAAGACCGAGATGGACCTGATGAACAAGATGGATCAACTCCGGAAGAACATCATCGAAGCCAATACCGGGATGGAAGCTGCCGATATCCAGACTATGCCGATGTGTTACGAAGGTTATGACTTGATCCAGCGGGGTCTCGTGTGGTGCGGAGACAGCCGGGATGCGTTTTACGTCGGCGCGGGTCTGCCCGAGTACGATTTTGTCAACCAGATCAGGCTGGCTGATGGCGAGTTTCTCATGATTTACGGCGTCAACCATGTTGCCACCGGCAAGGCGACCTATATGAACACCAATATCTATGCCAGCGAGACGGCCAAGCTGTCACTTGGTGCCATCGATGACCGCGACTTTACCGGCAAGGGCACGGCCACGCCGTTTCTTCTGGGTGATTCTGATGCGGATCTGATGTACGCGTATAAGGTTTCGCGGGAGTGTGGGACCCACGAACCCAACTGTCTGAAACTGTCTCCGCCCATAGACTGCCAGCGCCTGAGCCTCGACTCCAGCACTCTCCTGGGCGTCTTCACCCGCATCTACCTTGAGCCCGCGACAAAGATCGGTCCGGCTATGCCGGAGATGCTCTATGACCGCGTCCTCAAGTTTTCGCCGCGGCCGCCGCAGCCTTGAGCGTCCAGAGATAGACGCCGTCGTAGAGTTCGTGGGCAAGAGGCCTGAAAGATCACGGAATTGCCTATGATCCCAAGAGCGGCGGCAGAAAATGGGACTTTAACGGAAACAAGCGAGGAAAGGAGAACCCGCCATGAAAGCAACAATCGCGCAACCCGTAATCGCCCGGATCGGCATTCTCATCGTTCTGACGGCTCTCGCGCTCCTGATCAGTCCTGGTATCGTTCGCGCCCAGGATTTTAATTCTCGCGGCTGTGCGTGGCCGCTCGAATTCTCGCCCGAAGGATCCGGTAACGTGCAGGGCCCTGACGGTGCTGCCCGGTATTGGATCATGCCCTTTGATACGCAGTACGACACAATGACCATCAAGGGAACCTATCCCAATATCCGGTTTTTTTCTTTCACCGCTTACGAGACCATAGCGTGCAACCCTCCTGGCTCGATGTGTCAGAACGGTTTCAACCTCGCAGAGGATCATCTTTACGATGCCCAGATCGCCCCTGATCCGGGGAGCAGCAACCCGTTCGTCCCACCGGGCAGCCGCAGCGGTACCTACACTGTCGCAGTCTCGCGCAGCGGCCCGAGTTCGGGGAATACGATCGAGGTTTCCAAAGACCGCCTTGTCTGGGTAGTCATGCGGATGTACGTAGCGAACGACGATCCCTCCCTGAGCGGCAAAAGTCTGATGGGGGGGGTACCGCTCCCCGCCATAACAGTGACGGAGAAAACCGGCGCCGGCAAGCAGTTGGAGGCCTGCTCGCCGATCAACAAATGGTCGGATATAAATAAGCTTGCCCAACTCCTCTTTCCACCGGTGGTCGATCTCAGCATCGATGAAGGGACGCCGTCCACCGATCGGCTCTGGTTTGCGTCACCGAAAAACCCGCCGTCGATTCTATGGCCCAATCCGGATGGTAAATATCTGATGATGTGGCCGGGGGACGAATACCAACCCGGGCGGATCATGGTCATACATGGCAAAGCTCCGGGTTTTCCCGGCACATTCGAGGGTTCGCCGGTCTGGTCGCCGTCGCGGGGCTTCCGGAGCGTCGACATGCGGTATTGGGCCATGTGCGAACAGGACTTTGTGCCGCCGCTTTCGCTGGTCGCCTGCGCAACCGATCTGACAACCCGTCTTGAAGGGGGCTATTACACGATCGTCATATCGGACGATCGGCAGCGCCCGGACTGGTTGAGGCCCAATGTCAACTGGCTGCCCTATGGGGATGAGCAGTATCCCAAGTTCGTGGTTATCCGCAACATGCTGCCCGCGCCAGATTTTCCCTATGCTATTCAAAATGTCTGGGCTGCCCCCCCCGACCATTACTGCACGTTCAACTTATCGTTCCCGAACCTTCCAAAACGAGAGGATCTGGACGCGAAGGGGCCATGCGCCAAGGAATTGATGGGAGATTATTACCCGGACGCCGTCTGGTGCGATAAGTCGACCTTCATCCACGGCGGTTGGCAAGCATGTATAGAGAAACAACGTCATTGAAATCGATGAGAGTCAGATCAATCCTCTCGGGGAGAGAACAGGGGGAAAGCAGATGAGATTACCGATATTGACGATCACCAGCATGACCTGGATAGCATTGAGTTATGCGCCGATATGTGGGGCAGACATCGGCAAAAAAGCAGAGAAGAGCACCCATAACTTTCCTAATGCACCTCAGGAATCTGTCGTGTGCACTGGATGGCACGCACTGTGTACTTCATCCCCCGATTGCAGAAGGAATGGAGACTGTGACTGTATGAGGGTTAATGAAGCACATATCATGGTAACATCTGAAATCAAGGACAGTGCGGTCAAACGGATGACGCAGGTCAAATGCACCGATGCTCATCCTTGCGATGTAGATAAAGCTCCTGTCTGCGAGGCCATCAGGTCTGGCCAGTATGAGGTGGACAATGTAAAGTATGACTGGGTGTCGACCTATTCCTATCGCGGCTGGTGCGCTCTTCTGCAGTGGGATCTCATAGCTTGTTATCCCGATGCATCAGGCTACACCGGGGATAGAGAGTGGGCTGTCTGCGACGGCGCTCCCTGCACGGAAAACCAGAATCCATCCGATCCGGACAGGCCCTTGATCTGTCGGTGCCAGGTGGTGAAGGATGAAGCGTTTGTGGGAATGAAGGGAAGCTGCACCGGCTACAATGGCGGGATAATGTCAAGCATGCCGGTATCAGCATGGGATTTTGAAAACAACACATACCCGTTTCCCATGCCTGGCTACGAATACGTACGGGGTGCATGTGCCCCGTTGAAATCTGATCCATTGCCGCCGCGATGATCTGAGTTCTCGTATGCACAATAGCTGTAACGATCTGCAATCACCGGACGACAAACCTGCAATCGATGGAAAAATCCCCGGTGGGAGTAAGCCACCGGGGATCGATGCGAATACCAGTTTGCCAACGAATTACCTCCTGAGTGGTCTCAGACCCGGCAATTGGTTCAAAAAAATTAAGTCACTTTTGAAGTCACTTCATTGCTTTAAAACAAGACAGCAGGTCACAGAAAACTCTATGGCCTGCTGTTAATAATTGGCGCGCCCGGAGAGATTCGAACTCCCGACACCCAGGTTCGAAGCCTGGTGCTCTATCCAGCTGAGCTACGGGCGCGTAATGATGTCGCAGTGCTGCTGTACCCCTACCCTTTCCGCAATATCCGCTTGTCGCCAACCCGTATGGTCAGCTTTTCTCCATCGAAATATTCCAGCAGGGGAATCATGAACTTGCGGGAGAGGCCGGTCAGTTCACGGAAGTCGGTGGGGGTGATCTCCTTATGATCCTTCAGGTACGAAACAAGTTTTTCCCTGATGGCGCCGAGGGGGTCCGGGGCGTAAAACACATCGCTCTTTACCTTGACGGCGCGACCCTCACGGACCAGGAAGTTGAGATGGCCGAGAAGCTCCTTCTCACCGCAACCGGTTGCATCCCCCAGTTCCTTTATGGTCGGCGGCTCCATCCCCCCCCTCTGGAGAAAGGTGGCGATCCGCTCCTGGACCCCTGTCTGGGCGATCGTTGGAGCACCCGTGCGGCCGGGCAGCTTTACCAGGTCGCGAACAGTCACTACCTTACCATTCTTTTCAAGCATTGCCAAGAGCGGACCGAAAAAACGGGAATCGCTCCGTTTCGGCAGTTGTCCCTTCAACTCCTCCTTGCCGATCCCTTCCCGTAGCGGATTTTCCTGCAGAAAACGCGTAACCTCGCCAAGCAGGAGGCGCTGCAGGTCGGCAAAGGCGTTCTTGCCGAGGAAGATGCGCGGCTCTCTCACCACCTGGAGCAGGGAGCCGTCGGACAGGAGCGGTGTCAGTGCAGCCTCCGCCCGTTTGAGAGGGAGTCCGCTCCGGATGACGATCTCCTGGATGGATATCCCGGAGTAGAGGCTTTGGTCCACCAGCAGGGCAACCTTGAGCCGGTCATTGTCTCCGGAAAGCGCCTTGAGAAGGTGCAGCGCCTCTGTCGAACGGCGCCGGCGGCGCATCGGTGCCGGATCGAGTACCCGCCCGCCACCGATGGTCGCCGGGGGCGAAAAGGAACGAAGGACGAACGGATCGCCGGGGAGGAGCAGGACGGGATGCTCCAGGCGAAGCTGGGCGAAGGCCGATTCTCCCGGTTTGAGCGTGTTCCTGTCCAGGAGGATCACCTGTGCCGGAACTTCGTAGGTGGCGGAATGAAGCCTCAGAGTGGCCCGGTGCTTCAGGTCGCGGGGGGCCGAGGGGAGGTGATCAATAATGGCGTCCATCGTGCGGGTGGTGCGGAATACTCCTGGTGGGACGATCACGTCACCCCGCCGGACCTCTGTATGTTCCACCCCCTGTAAATTTACCGCTACCCGCTGGCCGGCACTCCCCTTGTCTCCTTTGCTTCCATGGCTCTGCACCCCCCGGACCCTCCCTTGAAGGCCAGAGGGGAGGATTTCCACGTCGTTCCCCACCGCAATTGACCCCGTCAGCAGGGTTCCGGTCACAACGGTGCCGAAGCCGGTGACCGTAAAGACCCGGTCCACGGGGAGCCTGAACGGCCCGGCGCTTTTCTTTTCCTCGGCGTCTGTGGCCAGCCGGGCAAGCTCCGTTTTCAGTTCGGTAAGACCGGCCCCGGTGCGGGACGATACCGGCACGATGGTCGCTTCCTCAAGGAAGCTTCCTGCCAGGTACTCCCGTACCTCCTCAACAACCAGCCCGAGCCATTCCGGGTCCACCAGGTCGCTCTTGGTAAGGGCCACGACCCCCTTCTTCACGCCGAGCAGATGGCAGATATCGAGATGCTCCCGGGTCTGGGGCATGATCCCCTCGTCGGCGGCGATAACGAGCATCACCAGGTCCATCCCCCCTACCCCTGCCACCATGGTCCGGACAAACCGCTCGTGCCCTGGTACGTCGACGATGCCAAAGTGGATGCCACCCGGCAGCTCAAGCTGGGCGAAGCCGAGCTCGATGGTGATGCCACGGGCCTTCTCTTCGGGGAGACGATCGGTGTCGGTACCGGTCAGGGCCTTTACCAGCGAGGTCTTGCCGTGGTCGATGTGACCGGCGGTACCGAGGATCAAATGTTTCATGCCAGACCTCATAAAGCATTCAACGCAGAAGGACGCTGAAAAATGCGGAGAGTGTTTTTATTTCTGGTTAGAGCATACTCTGCGACGGATGTCAATTTTGGGGCCGAAATTGGAGTCCTTCCGCGTTGAATTCCGTTTCAGTCTTTAAACTGCAGCTGGTACAGCCGGTAATAGAGCCCCCGTTTGGCCAGCAGTTCCTGGTGGGTCCCCTCCTCCATCTTTTCTCCCCTATGGATGACCACGATGCGGTCGGCATCCTGGATGGTGGAGAGGCGGTGGGCGACGACGAGGGAGGTGCGTCCCTCCATGAGCCCCCTGAGCCCCTCCTGGATAAGCCGTTCGCTTGCCGTGTCAACGCTGGCGGTCGCCTCGTCAAGGACGAGAATCTCCGGGTCGAAGGCGACCGCCCGGGCGAAGGAGATGAGCTGACGTTCTCCTGCGGAGAGGTTAACCCCCCGCTCCCGCACCTCTTCCCCGTAGCCATTGGGAAGGTGACGGATGAACCGGTCGGCTCCGACGATGTGGGCAGCTTCCTCCGCCCGGCTGCGGGCCTGATCGTCCCCCAGGGAGATGTTGAATTCGATGCTTCCGGTGAAGAGATAGGGGTCCTGGAGGACCACGCCGATCCGGCTGCGCAGTGCCGTCAGGGGGAGTTCCCGGATATCGGTTCCGTCAAAGGCGATGCTTCCCCGTTCCACCTCGTAGAGGCGGGACAGAAGTCGTGTGACGGTGGTCTTTCCCCCGCCTGTCTCACCCACGAGTGCCACCGTCTCTCCCCGACGGATGGTCAGGTCGAACCCCTTCAGTACGTAGTCGTCGCCGCTGTAGGCGAACCAGACGTCGCGAAATTCGATACGTTCCACCGGTCGGCCACCCTCCCCCCCTCCCATCAAGGGAGGGGGAAGAAGAGATGCTCCTTCTCCCCTCGTGGACCCGAGGGATTCCCCGTGTTCCCGGTCCAGCAGATTGAATATCCTCTCCAGGGCCGCCATCGCACCCTGCATGATCGAGTACTTGGCCGACAGGTCACGGATGGGGGAGAAGAACTTCTCGATGTACTGGATGAAGGCGACCAGGGCACCGAAGGTAAGGGCACCCTGGAGAATTTCCCCTCCGCCGTACCAGACGATGATTCCGACCGCCACGGAAGAGAGTGTTTCCACAAGGGCGTAGAGAGCGGCATCCCAGCTGATGACCGGCAGATTGGCGTCCCTGTAGGAGGCATTCAGCCTGGTGAACTCTTCCTGCTCCCTGGCCTGACGATTGAAGAGCTGTACTACTGCCATTCCGCCGATGCTTTCGGCCAGGAAGGCGTTAAGGTTGGCAAGCCGCGCCCGTACCTGGCGGAATGCCTCGCGCATCCGGCGGCGGAAGGTGAAGGCGACCCAGACGAGGAGCGGGAGCACGGAGAACGTGACCAGGGAGAGTTTCAGGTTCATCCAGAGCATGATGCCGATGATCCCGACCAGCACCATGATATCGCCGACGATGGTGATGATGCCGGCGGCGAACATCTCCCCGAGTACCTCCACGTCGCTGGTAAGCCGGGTGACCAGGCTGCCGGTGGGGGTCCGGTCGAAAAAGGCTGCCGGCATCCGTTGGACGTGGCTAAAGAGCGCCAGGCGCAGGTCGAACATCACCTTTTGCCCCACGTACTGGAGGAGCCAGACCTCGGCGTAGGTGAAGATGGATTCGGCGAGGATGAGGAGGAGGAACCAGCCGGCCAGGAGCGGCAGCCCTTCCATCTGGGCTTTCACGATGTGGTTGTCGATGGCGAGTTTAAGGAGGTAGGGCTGGGCAAGCCGCGCCGCTGCCATGGGGGGGAGCAGGAGCAGTGTCACGACCACCAGCAGCCGGTAAGGGCGCAGGTAGCCGAGGAACCTCCCCATGAGGCGCCGGTCGTAAGCCTTGCCGACTATTTCATCTTCGTAGATGCCGCCGTAGTGCATGAAAACCCTTTCACCGTTGCTTACTTTTACAGCCTTTCGATCTCCGCCCGCAGCTGCTGTTCATGCCAGGTGGCCGCGTAACGACCGCCCATGGCCAGCAGGCCCTCATGGTCCCCCTGCTCAACCACCCTCCCCTCTTCCAGTACCAGGATCAGGTCACACTCCCGCAGGGCGGAGAGACGATGGGAGACGATGAGGACGGTCCGGTCGCCGTAGTAGCCGGACATGCTCTCCAGGATTTCCTCCTCGGTACGGGCATCGACGGCGGAGAGCGGGTCGTCCAGGATGAGGATGGACGGATTTTTCAGGAGCGCACGGGCGATGGCGGCACGCTGCTTCTGTCCGCCGGAGAGGGTCACCCCCCGTTCCCCCACCAGGGTGCCGTAGCCGTCGGGGAAGCGGAGCACATCTTCTTCAAAACTCGCGAGACGGGCCGCCGCTGCGATCTCTCCGGGATCGGCCTCCTCCTTGCCATACCCTATGTTGTCGCCAATGCTGCGGGAGAAAAGGAAGCTCTCCTGGGGAACGAAGCCGATGGCGCCTCGCAGTCGGGCAAGTGGGATACGGTTGACATCTATGCCGTCGATGAAGATCTGGCCGTCGGCTACCGGGTAGAGACGGGGAATGAGCCTGACGAGGGAGGACTTGCCGCTTCCCACCGGCCCTGCGATGCCGACCTTCTTCCCCGGTTTGATGGTGAGGGAGATGTCAGTAAGAAGTGGAGTGGTCTGCTGGTCATAGGAGAAGGTCAGGTTCCGGAATTCGATCTCTCCTTGCAGCCGGTCCACCGATGCCGGTTCGGCCGGCTCCGTGACCGTCGCGACGGCTTCCAAAACGTGGTTCAACCGGGACATGGAGGCGGCACCGCGCTGCATGAGGTTGAGTATCCATCCCAGAACGACGGTCGGCCAGATGAGCATGGCGAGATAGCCGTTGAAGGCGACGAAATCGCCCAGGGTGAGGGAGCCGGCGATGACTCTGCTTCCGCCGAGAATGAGCACGATGAGCGTGCCGATCGCCCCGGTGGCGGCTATGACCGGGATCATCCATCCCCGAAGCCGCGCCATCCCCATATTGCTCTCCAGGTAGCGGCTGTTGAACTCGCGGAATGCTTCGATCTGGGCTGTCTCCCGGCAGTAGGCACGGACCACCGCGGCGGCGGAGACGTTTTCCTCCACGTGGCTGGAAAGCCGCGCCAGTTCTTCCTGTGCCCTTTTGGAACGGCGGAACATGGAGGCACTGAGGCGTTTCACTCCCAGGATCATGAGGGGGAAGGGGATGATGGCGCAGGCGGTCAGGCTCGGACTGATGCGTACCATGAGGAAAATGGCGGCCAGGTAGATGATCGCCGTGTTGATGACGTTAAGAACCCCGAACCCCATGAGCATCCGCACGTTTGTCAGGTCGTTTGAAAATCGGGAGAGAATGTCGCCGGTACGCTCCCGGCTGAAAAAGGGGAGGTCGAGGTCAAGAAGCTTAGCGTAGAGCTCCTCCCGGAGTTGGAATTCGATACGGCGGGCGGCATGGAGCAGGGTTGTGCGGGAGAAGATGCGGATAATCCCCTGGAGGAGGGCTGCGGCAATTATGAGGAGTGCGTAGTGGGAGGGTTGGTGCTGTGCCTTATGGGGAAACTGCAGTCCCTCCACCGCCAGTTTCATGAGCCAGGGGATGAAGAGGGCGCAACTGTTTGTGCCGAGGAGGCAGAGACCTCCCAGGAGGTAGGTCCCCCGTCGTGACCGCATATGGTGGTAGAGTCTGGCAAGTTCGCTGATGGTCGGCTCCGTTGATGCCAGGGGATATCGGTGGTGACTGGAGGCATCCGCAGGATTTCACGTTGGCAGGCTCAGTTTTAATCCATTTCACCTACCCTGTCAAAGCCTTTGCCCGGCACCTCATTCTTCTGTTGCCATTTTGTTACCAGTGGGGATATACTTACTCATTAGAATGGAGGGCTCGGTTCAGACCTTCTCTTTGTTGTATCCACTGTTTTACCGGGACCGCCGACCTCCTAAATAGGTGTTGACAAATGATTTTCAGGTATGCTATTGAATTTTACTATAATTAAATATGCAGTTGCAATCCACAATAAAATAACCAGGTTATTATTTTTTAAATTTTAGTAAAACTAAAAGAGCTGTCCGGGGCCGAGTGCGTCATCTTTCCGCCCCAGGCGCCTTCCACCCACATCCGACCTTGCGCCACGCTCCCCCGTTCATTGCCGTCTGTCGCCGCATCATCCACGGCTCCACCCTGCAGAAGGGCAGGAAAGGAGATTCAGTGAAGAATTCTAAAATGTATCTTTCCACCGAAACCATGAACCTTGGGTTCGTGCGGAAGGTGGAGGCCCTTTCCGGCAGCTCGGTGCGCCGCTGTTTCCAGTGTGGCAAATGCTCAGCCGGCTGCCCCATGCGCACCTTCATGGAGCACCCCCCCAACCGGATCGTTCGTCTGCTCCAGCTCGGCCAGTGGGAACGGGTGCTTGCCGGTCGCTCCATCTGGTACTGCGCCTCCTGCGAGACCTGTTCCTCCCGCTGCCCCAACAAGGTCGATCTGGCTGCCATCATGGATGCGTTGCGCAAACTTTCCTGGGACGCCAACGGCCCCTCCAAGGAGAGCTATGTTCAGCTTGCCAATCGCCTGTTCATCGAGAACATCAAGACCTACGGCCGCCAGTACGAGATGCGGCTTGCCGCTGTCTTCAACATAAAGAGCGGCCAGTTCATGAAGGATTTCCTCCTTGGTCCCAAACTCCTTACCAAGGGGAAGTTGAAGGTGTTCCACCAGAAGAACCGGAACATCGGTGAGATCGAGCAGATATTCTCCCGCATCGAGGAGATGCGAAAAAAAGGTGAAGCACCGTAACAGCAAGTATAAATTATGAAATATGAATTACGAAGAAAACACAAAACCAGAAGTTTCATAATTCATAATCCATCCTTCATAATTTTAAAAACCACGGAGAACCATAGTGCCGACAAAAAATATCCTCAACTACTCCTACTACCCCGGCTGCTCCCTCCACGCCTCGGCCAAGGAGTATGACGAGTCCACGAAAGGGTTGTTCAAGACCCTGCGGATTGGCTTGAAAGAGGTGCCCAACTGGTTTTGCTGCGGTGCCACCCCGGCCCACAACGTGGACGAGCTGTTGTCCCTCTCCCTCTGTGCCAAAAATCTCTCCCTGGCCGACAATGAAGAGGGGGACCTGGCCGTTGCCTGTGCTGCATGTTTCTCCCGTCTCAAGACTGCCCAGCACCGGTTGGCGGATAACGACGTCAAGCGGAAACAGGTGGAGGTTGCCATTGACGGCGCCGTCCCCCTGGAAAAGCCAGTCAAGCATCTGCTGGAGATCCTGGCAAAGGACTACGGCCTGGACCGTCTCGCCGACGCGGTCAAAAAGCCCCTGAACGGCCTGAAGGTCGCCACCTACTACGGCTGCCTCCTCACCCGTCCGCCCGATGTGCCGGAACTGGACTGCTGCGAGGCACCGACCATCATGGAGAACGTCATTGCCGCAACCGGCGCGGAGCCGGTTGCCTGGAGCCACCGGCTGGAGTGCTGCGGGGCCAACTTCACCCTGTCGCGTCCCGGGGTGGTTCTCAATCTCTCCAACGCGATCCTCGCCTCGGCCAAGAGAGCCGGCGCCGACTGCATCATGGTCGCCTGCCCCCTCTGCCACGGCAACCTGGACATCCGCCAGAAGGAGATCGAAGAGGCCAACGGCACCCGCTACGGGATGCCGGTGTTCTACATGACCCAGCTCCTCGGTCTGGCGGTAGGGGTGCCGGCGACGAAACTGGGGCTCGAAAGCATGATCGTCAACCCGCTGCCTTTGCTGAAAGAAAAGAACCTTTTGTAACCCAACTGTTAGAACCCACCACAGAGACACGGAGGCACTGAGAACGGCAAGAGTATAAAACTTTGAACCGTAAAGTCGCAAAGGACACCAGGAAAGACAAGAGACAACCCACAATCTTATTTTGTGGCAATAACCAAACCGGACGTCCTTCTTTGTTTTTTTCGCAATCTTCGCGCCTTCGCGGTTTAAAGAGTCTAAAGGATTTTTTCTCTGTGTCTCTGTGGTGGATTTTTCGAGGGAGTTCATGTCAAGAATCGGCGTATTTGTCTGTCATTGTGGTGAAAACATTTCCCGTACCGTGGATGTGGAGCGGGTTGCGGCGGAGATAGGAAAGCTCCCCGGGGTGGCGCTGGCCACCGACTACAAGTACATGTGCTCCGACCCGGGCCAGGGGCTTCTGAAGAAGGCTATTGCCGAGCACCGGCTCGACGGGATCGTCGTCGCCGCCTGCTCCCCCCGCATGCATGAGAAGACGTTCCGGAACGCCGCCCGTGCCGCCGGCCTGAATCCGTTTCTCTGCGAGATGGCCAACATCCGGGAGCACTGCTCCTGGGTCCACGAGGACCGGGAGGAAGCGACCACCAAGGCGATCGACATCGTACGACTCATGGTGGAACGGGTGAAGAAGGACAAGGCGCTCCAGCCGATTACCGTTCCCATCACCAAGCGGGCGCTCGTCATCGGTGGCGGCATCGCCGGCATCCAGGCAGCCCTCGACATTGCCGACTGCGGCCACCAGGTGCTCCTGGTTGAGCGGGAGCCCTCCATCGGCGGCCACATGGCCCAGCTTTCCGAGACCTTTCCCACCCTGGACTGCTCCCAGTGCATCATGACCCCCAAAATGGTGGACGTGGCCAACCACCCCAACATCAAGCTCCACACCTACGCGGAAATAGAGAACGTCGACGGCTATATCGGCAACTTCCAGGTCACCATCCGCAGGAAGGCCCGCTCCGTCGATATGGACAAGTGCACCGGCTGCGGCGTCTGTATGGCCAAGTGCCCCCAGAAGAAAATCAGGAGCAAATTCGACTGCGGCCTCGGCACCCGGCCGGCCATCTACGTCCCGTTTCCCCAGGCGGTCCCCAACACCCCGGTTATCGACCGGGAGAACTGCACGTACTTCAAGTCCGGCAAGTGCGGGGTCTGCGCCAAGGTCTGCGGTCCCGGCGCCATTGACTACGACCAGCAGGACGAGCTGATCACCGAACCGGTGGGGGCCATCGTTGTCGCCACCGGGTTTGAGCTCTATACCATTAACGAAAAACCGAAGGGTTCTTCCATCAAGGGGTATGGGGAATTCGGCCACGGCACCATCCCCGATGTCATCGACGGGATGACCTTCGAGCGGCTCGCCTCGGCCAGCGGCCCCACTGGCGGCAAGATTCTCCGTCCTTCCGACGGCAAAGAGCCGAAGCAGGTGGTCTTCGTCCAGTGTGTCGGCTCCCGGGCAAGGGAGAAGGGGATATCCTACTGCTCCAAGGTCTGCTGCATGTACACCGCCAAGCACACCATGCTCTACAAGCACAAGGTCCACGACGGACAGGCCTACGTCTTCTTCATGGACGCCCGTACGCCGGGGAAGAGCTACGATGAGTTCTGGCGCCGGGCGGTTGAGGAAGAGGAAGCGGTCTACATCCGCGGCATGGTCTCCCGCCTCTACCAGAAGGGGGACAAGATCGTGGTCATGGGGAGCGATGTGCTGGTCGGCGTCCAGGTGGAGATCGAGGCGGACCTGGTGGTCCTCGCCACGGCGGTTCAGCCCCGGCAGGGAGCCGATTCCCTGGCCCAGAAGCTCGGTATTTCCTACGATACGTACAATTTCTATTCCGAGGCCCATGCCAAACTGAAACCCGTGGAGTGCGCCACTGCCGGGATCTATCTGGCAGGCACCTGCCAGGGGCCGAAGGATATCCCTGACACCGTCTCCCAAGCCTCTGCCGCCGCGGCCAAGGTGATGACCCTTTTCTCCCGGGACCAGCTGGAGCGGGAGCCGATTGTGGCACGGGTCAACGAGAGGAACTGCGTCGCCTGCTTCTCCTGCAAGAAGGTCTGCCCCTACGGCGCAGTGGAGGAGAAAGAGATCCGCGACCGGCAGGGGAACCTGATCCGGGTGGTGGCCTACGTCAACCCCGGCGTCTGCGGTGGCTGTGGTACCTGCCAGGCCACCTGCCCCTCCAAGAGCGTCGAGCTCGACGGGTATACGGACGAGCAGGTCATGGCAATGATCGAAGCGTTATGAACGAGCGATTTCCCGCCAGCTCGGCGTCAGGCTTCGCTCCTTCTTGTGCGACGTAGCGTTGCTACGTCTCCGCGTCGGATCTTGCCTTCCTTGATCTGACGAAAACTTGCTCGTTCTGAATGATGTGAGGAAATGATGCACGAAACCAAAGAAAAACATGACTTCGAACCGAAGATAGTTGCCTTCGTCTGCACCTGGTGCACCTATGCAGGGGCGGACCTGGCCGGGACGAGCCGGATGCAGTATCCTGCCAACGTCCGGGTTCTCAAGTTCCCCTGCACCGGGCGGATCGACCCGGTCTTCATCCTCCGCGCCTTCCAGCGCGGCGCCGACGGGGTGCTGGTCTCCGGCTGCCATCCCGGTGACTGTCACTACATGGCGGGGAATCTCCATGCCCGGCGCCGATTTGCCGCATTTCGGGGGCTCCTGGACTTCGTCGGAGTGGATCTCGCCCGCCTCCAGTTTTCCTGGGTCTCGGCCGCCGAGGGGGGGAAGTGGGTGGAGGTGGTGACAGAGTTGACAGAACGGATCCGCGTCATGGGGCCGATGGATGAGTTCAAGGCGCTGGAGACGGAGGAGTGCTGGTCGGGTGTGCTGGCTACCCCGGAACTGCAAGAGGCATACAACAACATCTAGAATAGGACGCGGATTGAGGCGAAAAAGGCGGATTTTAAAACGAAAGAATGGTTCGATCCGCAGTTATCCGATTTTTTCGCTTTTTCCGCGTCCCATTAAAAGGTTTTGGTTCCCATGAACAGTACGGCACAAAAATTAGAAACAGCCACCCCCATCGACACCTCCTGCTATGCCGACGTCACCGAGGCTATCGGGAAGGAAGCGGTCAGGATTCTCTCCGACGGGACGGTAACTGCGGTGGTGGGGTACAAGGCCGGTCGTCGTGCCGGCACCGCCATGCCGGCCATCGTCACCGACCCGGCCAAGGCTACTGAGCTGATCTTCTCCCCTGCCTGCGTCAACAACCTCGCCCTCTACCTCACCAAGGCGAAGAAGGACGTGGTCAAAAAGGGGCGGGTCGCCATCGTCGCCAAGGGGTGCGACATGCGCGCACTGGCCGGCCTCATGGGGGAATCCCAGATCAAACGGGAGGATGTCTTCATCATCGGCGTGGTCTGCGCCGGGGTGAAGGGGAGCGGGGCCGGTAACGGCGAGCCGCTTACCACCGGGAACATCGCCCGCAAATGCCGGGAGTGTACCGTCCATACGCCGGAGGGGGCCGGCCTGATCGCCGGAACCCTTCCCTCTCCGCCTCAGCTGACGCCGGTGGAGGCCGAGGAGATGGCCCGGCTGGGGGCCATGACCCCGGCCGAGCGCTGGGCATTCTGGAAGGAGCATTTTTCACGCTGCGTCCGCTGCATGGCCTGCCGCCAGGTGTGCCCCTTCTGCTATTGCGAGCAGTGCCTCTGCGACAAGAACCGCCCCCAGGCGGTGGAGAGCACTCCCCGGCCGGCGGGGAACATGGCCTGGCACATCGTCCGCGCCATGCACCTGGCGGGGCGCTGCGCCGGCTGTGCCGAGTGCGAGCGGGTCTGTCCCATGGACATCCCCTTGAACCTCCTCAACCGGAAGATGGCAATGGAGATGAAGGAACTGTACGCCTTCGAAGCGGGACTGGCCCCCCAGGAAAAAGGGCCGCTGACGGAGTATAAGGACAACGACGACCAGAGCTTCATAAAATAGGGAAGCGGCCCTTTTCCGCTCACTCTGCGTAAGTCTTCGGGATAGCTTGTGCGGCGTAGCGCTGCTACGCCTTCGCGCCATCCCTCGACAGCCTTGATTGAGCGAAAAATTGCTCGCTTCAAAAAGACATCGAGAAACTCTATGCCGAAAATGATAACCGAACAGAACCTCCGCATCCTCATCGACACCCTCGTCAAAGAGGGTGCACGGGTGGTGGGCCCCAAACAGGCCGGAGCCATGACTCTCTACGAACCGCTGACGACGGGGGATGATCTGGTCCTGGATCAGCTGCCGCGCCGTTCTGTCAAGGAGACGTTCTTCCCGGTCTGCGAGACCATCCTCTCCTTCGAAAAAAAGGAGGGGAAGACGACGGTGCAGGATGTGGATGTCTGCGCCATTCCGGAGACGGTGCTTATCGGTGCCCGTCCCTGCGATGCGGCGGCTCCGGGAATTCTGGATGCGGTCTTTTCCTGGGACTATAAGGACGAATTCTTCCTGGAGCGTCGGCGCAAGACCACCATCATCGGCCTTGCCTGCACGAAGGCAGACGACGCCTGCTTCTGCACGGCGGTGGGGCTCTCCCCTGCCGAGATGAAGGGGTCCGACCTCTTCCTGACGCCACTGGAAGGAGGGGGATATGCCTGCGAGGCGCCGACGGAGAAGGGAGAGCGCCTCATGGCCTGCCACTCCCAGCTCTTCGGTGATGCCAGTAACGCGAAACCCCTCCCCCTGGCTGAACCGGTGGTGGAGAAGCTCGACCTGAAGAAGATCAAGGCGTGGCTCGACGGCAACTTCGAAAGCCCCCTCTGGAACGGCATCGCCGACCGCTGCGCCGGCTGCGGCGCCTGCGCCTTCCTCTGCCCGGTCTGCCACTGCTTCGACATCAACGACGAAGGGACCGCCGACAAGGGAGAGCGCCGCAAGCACTGGGACGCCTGCGGCTTCGGCAAGTTCACCAACCACGCCTCCGGCCACAACCCGCGGGACATCCAGAACAAGCGCTACCGCAACAGGATCATGCACAAGTTCACGTACTACGACGACAAGTTCGGCCAGACCCTCTGCACCGGCTGCGGACGCTGCATCCGTAACTGCCCGGTCGGGATCGACATCTACGCGGTCATCGAAGAAATACACCAGAAAGGGACTGGGGACTAGGGATTAGGGACTAGTAACGGCTTCTTTAGCCCCTAGTCCCCGGCCACTAGCCCCTGAATTCACATGTGCGATCACGGTAAAAACATCTACATGCCCCATCTTGCCACCATCGAGGAGATGCGCGACGAGACCTTGGATACCCGGAGCTTCCGGCTGGTATTCCAGGACGAGCAGGTGCGGGACAGCTTCACCTTCCGGGCCGGCCAGTTTGCCGAGTACTCCGCTTTTGGGGCCGGCGAGTCCACCTTTTGCATCGCCTCCTCTCCCACGAGGAAGGGGTACATCGAATGCTGCTTCCGCTCCGTGGGTCGGGTGACCGATGCCCTCCGCTCCCTGGAGGTGGGGGACACCGTCGGCGTCCGCGGCCCCTACGGCAACTCCTTCCCCATCGAAGAGTTCTACGGCAAGAACCTGGTCTTCGTAGCCGGGGGGATCGCCCTGCCGCCTCTCAGGACGGTGATCTGGAACTGTCTGGACCTGAGGGACAAGTTCGGCGACATCACCATCGTCTATGGCGCTCGTTCGGAGGCGGACCTGGTCTACAAGCACGAACTGAAGGAGTGGGAAGAGCGGAGCGACGTGAACCTGGTCAAGACCGTGGATCCCGGCGGCAACGGTCCCACTTGGGATGGCAGGGTCGGCTTTGTCCCGACCATCCTGGAAGAGGCGGCCCCTGCTGCTGCGAACACCATCGCCCTGGTCTGTGGTCCTCCCATCATGATCAAGTTCACCCTTCCTGTGCTGGAGAAACTCGGCTTTACCGACGAGGCGATCTACACCACCCTGGAGAACCGGATGAAGTGCGGACTGGGGAAGTGCGGCCGCTGCAACGTTGGAAACGTCTACGTCTGCAAGGACGGGCCGGTATTCACGGCGAAGCAGGTGAAGGCGATGCCCCAGGAGTTCTGAGGTTCCAGCGAGGGGAGTGAAGATGGAGGGTCCGGCAGGTGTGCCGGGCCCTTTTTTTCTTGACCGTCCAAGTCCGCCGGGTATAGTGGAACAGGCTTTACTATCCCTGACGCGGCTGGTGAATAACGAATGATATGGCTTCTCCTCTCCTCCTGTGTGCTCTACCTGTTGTGCGGCCTCCGGCGGCTGCTCCTGGTTGCCGGGCTGCTGACCGAACTCACCTACCTGGCACTGCGTGGCCATGACCTGGGGCGGCTGCCGCTGGTCGGCCCCCATGACACCTTGGTCTTTTTCTCCACATCCATCGCTCTCATGGCCCTCCCCTTCCTCTTCGCCGCTCCCCTGCGGCAATCAGATCTGTTTGCCTGGCTGGTTGGCTTTACTGCGGCGCTCTTCGCCCTTATGGCTCTTCCGTTCAGGAGCATCAACATGCCGCTGCCGCCGATCCTTGATATATACTGGTTCGAGCTCCACGTGGCCCTCGCCTTTTTTGCCTACGCCCTGTTCGCCATCGGAGCCCTGCTCGGTGCAGTGTTCCTCGTGCGGCACGAGCGACCGCTCCTTGATCTTCAGTACCGGGCGGCCCTGGTCGGGTACACGTTTTTCTCCGCCTCCATGGTGTCGGGGGGAATCTGGGGGTACTACGCCTGGGGAACCTATTGGCTCTGGACTCCCAAGGAGTTCTGGACCTCCATCCTCTGGCTCTTTTACGCGTTCTATCTCCATATCCGGCTCAAGGGTCCCCATTGGGAGCGTGCCGTGGCCTGGGGAGGAATCGTGGGCTTCGGGGTGACCCTCTTCACCTATCTCGGCGTCAGCATGCTGATGAAGAGTTCCCATAGTTTTTGAAGACCGGTGAAGCGGTTGGTTTACAGAGACCGACCGAAGAAATAAAAAAAAGGGAGCGACCGTTTGGTCGCTCCCTTTTTGTGTGTGAGGGATGAGGATTTTTTGTCCTGGGCAGGAAGTCGAGAGGTGGGGCGGAGGCGTACTGGAAGTACGCCGCACAACCCATCTCGATGACTGACGAACGCAGGGCGAAAAAGCGTCGTCCCAAATTACATCATGCCGCCCATGCCACCCATTCCGCCCATACCACCCATGCCGCCCGGCATTGCCGGCATGGCGCCTTCGTCCTTGGGTTTTTCGGCTATCATCGCCTCGGTGGTCAGCATCAGACCGGCGATGGAAGAGGCGTTCTGCAGGGCGCTGCGGGAAACCTTGGTCGGGTCGATGATGCCGGCCTTGATCATATCAACATACTCGTCGTTTGCAGCGTCGTAGCCGTAGGCGTCCTTGCCGTTCTTCACCTTGTCAACCACGATGGAGCCATCGACACCGGCGTTCTGGGCGATCTGGCGGATCGGCTCTTCCAGGGCGCGCTTGATGACGGTGACGCCGAACTGCTGCTCGGTCGGGAGGGAGAGTTT
Source organism: Geobacter sp. (assembly GCA_003574885.1). Taxonomy (GTDB): domain Bacteria; phylum Desulfobacterota; class Desulfuromonadia; order Geobacterales; family Geobacteraceae; genus Geomobilimonas. The sequence goes on along the minus strand of PJFC01000001.1, from coordinate 320,748 downwards.
GTCGAGTGAAGACATGGCACGGAGGTAGGCAACCCCGCCACCGGGGACGATCCCTTCTTCGACGGCAGCCCGGGTAGCGTGCAGGGCGTCTTCCACGCGGGCTTTCTTCTCTTTCATCTCGACTTCGGTTGCGGCGCCGACCTTGATGACGGCAACGCCACCGACAAGTTTAGCCAGGCGCTCCTGGAGCTTCTCACGGTCATAGTCGCTGGTGGTTTCTTCGATCTGGGCACGGATCTGTTTGACACGACCCTGGATGTCGGCTTCCGAACCGGCACCATCGATGATGGTGGTGTTGTCCTTGTCGATGGTCAGCTTCTTGGCGTTGCCGAGCATGTCCATGGTGGTGTTCTCAAGTTTGAAGCCAATCTCTTCGGAGATCACCTTGCCGCCGGTGAGAACGGCGATGTCTTCCAGCATGGCTTTGCGGCGGTCGCCGAAGCCGGGGGCCTTCACGGCGCAGATGTTGAGCACGCCGCGCAGCTTGTTGACCACCAAGGTGGCCAGCGCTTCGCCTTCGATATCTTCTGCAATGATGAGGAGCGGGCGGCCGGACTTGGCAGTCTGCTCCAGAACCGGCAGGAGGTCCTTCATGTTGGAGATCTTCTTGTCGTGAATGAGGATGAGGGCGTTGTCCAGCTTCGCTTCCATCCGCTCCGGGTCGGTAACGAAGTAGGGGGAGAGGTAGCCGCGGTCGAACTGCATCCCTTCCACGGTCTCAAGGCTGGTTTCCATTGCCTTGGCTTCCTCAACGGTGATGACCCCTTCCTTGCCGACCTTCTCCATGGCCTGGGCGATGATGTCGCCGATGGTCTTGTCGTTGTTGGCGGAAATGGTCCCTACCTGGGCGATTTCCTTCTGATCTTTGATCGGCTTGGAGAGGGTTTTGAGCTCAGCCACGAGTGTTTCCACCGCCTGGTCAAGGCCGCGTTTGATTTCCATGGGGTTGTGGCCGGCTGCAACCAGCTTGGCACCCTGGCGGTAGATGGCCTGGGCGAGCACGGTGGCAGTGGTGGTGCCGTCACCGGCAATGTCGGAGGTCTTGGAAGCGACTTCCTTAACCAGCTGGGCCCCCATGTTCTCGAACTTGTCTTCCAGTTCGATTTCCTTGGCGACGGTCACGCCGTCCTTGGTGATGAGGGGGGCGCCGAAGGACTTATCGATGACCACGTTGCGCCCTTTGGGGCCGAGGGTTACCTTGACGGCGTCGGCCAGGGTATTGACACCTTTCAGGATGGCGTTTCTGCCGTCCTGGTCGAATTTGATGATCTTAGCCATGTTGTACTATCCTCCATATATATAGTGTGTATGTTTCAGGTAGGGGCGATCCTTGAGATCGCTTACCAGTAAAGACGAATACAGGATTTCGCCCCTACTTCTCCAGGACGCCGAGGATGTCGTCTTCCCGCATGATCAGGTAGTCCTGGCCATTGAGTTTGATCTCGGTGCCGGAGTACTTGCCGAACAGAACCTTGTCACCGACTTTTACGTCCATGGGGATGGTCTTGCCGTCCTCGGTGAGCTTCCCTTTCCCAACCGCAACCACTTCCCCCTGCTGGGGTTTTTCTTTGGCGGTGTCGGGAATGAGTATGCCGCCGGCGGTTTTCGTCTCCTCTTCCAGCCTCTTCACGATAATACGGTCCTGCAATGGTCTCAGATTCATCAGTTGCATCTCCTTTCTGCGTTGGTTTTGTAATGGTGAGTTGGTGAAAAAATATTAGCACTCGAAACCGCTGAGTGCTAATCGCTGGGTAAATATAAACAGGGTGTCGGTAAAAATCAAGTCATTAATCGAAAAAAATTCCCGGGACCGGGGCGGGAGGGGGACGAGCGGGGGGCCGTGGTGATACGCCGGCCGCATGTTGTGGGACGGGCTACTGTTTCCGGAGCGCCTTGAGAGTCTGCACAGTCATTTCGTCGGCCAGGCGCTTTGCCAGGCGGTCCCGTTCCACGGCAAGTGTAGAGCGGTCGTGTTCGAAGAAGCTTTCAAGGGGGATGTAGACCTCCATCGACGGCTCCTTCTTCCCTACTTCGTAAAACTGGAGGCGGGCCTTTGTGCGCAGTTCGGTGGAACAGCAGCCGGAGTTCTCTATGTAGCTCCAGATTTCGCCGGTTATGTAGAACTGCCGGGCAAGCCACTGCTGGTCGACGTTCTTCATGTCTTCCTTGATGATAGCAAACCAGGTGGCATTGGTCTTGGCATGGTTGTCGTTCAGGTCGTCCACATAAGCGTTGAAGACGGATTCGCTGAAATTCTCCGGCACCAGGGTGGTGGTGAAGGGAAAGATGTAGACCGCTTCCTGTTCCGGTCCCGGTTTGAAATCAGGGGCGACTGAGACCTTCGTGGCGGCACCGCAGCCGGCCAGGAGCAGCACTACGTACAGGGCGAGAAGTGAGGAGCAGACGGATTTAACAAAGCGTGACCCTACCATTTTCTCTTGGCCATCTCTTCCTGGTAGAATTTCTGGTACAGGATTTCCCAATCCCTGCTTCCCGGCACTTTGGCCTGGCTGTAGGAGGCAAGCTTTTTCCGCACGGCCTCATCCACCTCCTCAGTCAGGTGGAAAAAGGTGGCGATGGTATCCTTGACCGATTGCAACGCCCGGGCTTCGTCGGGGAAATCGGCCAGGTCGTCCTGCCAGATCTTTTCAGCGACCCGGTGGGCCAGGTGGGAAATGCGGTCTTCGCTTACGTGCATGGTGGCCTCTGGTGGAAAGTGAAAGGTCAAAAGTGAAAAGTTTGTCAGATGACTATTTTACGTTCCTTGGCGAGCTTTTCCTTGATCATCCTGAGCATCTTGTGCCGGTCAATGTCGCCGGCGGCGCTCCCCATGGAACGGAGTGTCTGTTCCAGAAGGTTCTCGGCATCCTTTTCCAGGGTCGCTTCCTGAGAGAGGTCGGCGCTGATCGCACCCTTGATTCCAGCCAGGACCGCACCCCGTTCTTGCTTGAGGCGAATGAGGTCGGCGGTGGTGAGATCAGCGAGAATTTTGTCCGCCAGTTTGGCAATCTGCTCATCTTTGAGGCGCACAGTTCCCCCGAGTACTAGAAAAGTAGGTGTATATTACTGAATTCCCGTAAAAAAGCAACCAATTCCAGTCGACGGTGAAGGGAGGCTCAATACTGTTGACCTGGCGGCCGTGCCTTGCTATCTTTGCGGCAGGCTGGCATTAACAACTGTTGCTGTGCGGAGGTGAATGTGCTCATCGTTATGAACCACAAGGCGGGGCCGAAACAGATCGAAGCGGTGACCATGGCGGTGGAGGCCATGGGGCTCACGGCGGCACCCATTCCGGGGAGCGAGCGGACCGCAATCGGGGTTCTGGGTAACAAGGGGTACGTGGACGACACCAATATACGGGACCTGCCTGGTGTCCAGGAGGTGATTCACGTTTCCAAACCGTACAAGCTGGTTTCCCGTGATTTCCATCCCCGTCCTACCATCGTGAAAGTGGGGGGAGTGGAAATCGGTGAAGGGAAGCGGCCGGTGGTAGTGGCGGGCCCCTGTGCGGTGGAGAGCGAGGAGCAGATTCTGAAGACCGCCCGGGCCGTTAAAAAGGCGGGGGCGGACCTCCTGCGGGGAGGCGCATTCAAGCCGCGCACCGGACCCCATACTTTCCAGGGACTGCGGGAAGAGGGGCTGAAGCTCCTGGCCAAGGCCAGGGAGGCGACAGGGCTCCCCATCGTCACCGAAGTGATGAGCCCGGACAACGTGGGGCTGGTGGCGGAATACGCCGACCTGCTCCAGGTCGGTGCGCGGAACATGCAAAATTTCGACCTGCTGCGGGAACTGGGGAAAATCCGCAAGCCGGTGCTGCTGAAACGGGGGATGAGCGCCACCATCGAGGAGTTTCTGGCGGCGGCTGAGTACGTGCTTGCGGAAGGGAACCATCAGGTGATCCTCTGTGAACGGGGTATCCGCACCTTCGAGACCGCCACCCGCAATACCCTTGACCTGGCGGTGGTGCCGCTGGTGAAGGAATTGTCCCACCTGCCGATAATGGTGGACCCGTCCCATGCCACCGGCAAACGGAGCCTTGTCGCTCCCATGTCCAAGGCGGCTCTGGTGGCCGGCGCCCACGGTGTCCTCGTGGAGGTGCACCCGGAACCGGAAAAAGCGCTCTCCGACGGACCCCAGTCCCTCACCTTTGCCGGCTTCGACCGGCTTATGGAAGAGGTGACCAGGCTGAACGCCTTTCTGGGATTCAAGTAGTCCTGACTCGTGTATGAGGGGGCGGGGGCTCTCCCTCCGCAAAGAGTCAAGCGCCACCGTCTGGCTTTCACGTCTGCTCAAGTGCTGTTCCCTGCGCTTTCCCTTCGTACCTTGTTGGGTGTTTTTCTGCGGGACTCTTTGCTCCACGAGAGCCCCCCGCCCCCTCACGGAAGCCTTTGGAGAAGGGAGGGTGGAGAGTAATTAGCCCCTTGCATTAAAGGTGGGTCGGCGCTACAATGATCCCACATAACCGGTTTCTCTCTGCCATGTGCGTGAGGCTGCAATGCCCAGGCGGAATACTCATTTGTTCGGGGGTCTTGATCGATCGTGGTGTGCTGCCCCTCTGCGGGATTTGCCTGAAGCGATACAGAGACGCCCACGTGTTAGGGAACTCGCTCGGAGGCCCTTAAGCTAACGGCATGGTGGAGAGAGTAGACAAAGAGGGCTGGATTTCCAGCCCTCTTTTGTATATGCAATGCCCTATTTGAGCGCCCATCACGGTACGTGCCTTCGGCCTCCTCGACGTACAGTCTGTACGCTTCCGGGGCCTCCTCATTGTTGCCTTGTGGTCAGCTCAAATCTGACGTTGCCAGTTCAATGTGTTTCAGGGGGAGAGGATGGGAAGGGTACTCATTGGGATAATCGTGCTGCTAGGGCTGGCTGGTGTTGCAGTAGCGGCCGGGGGGGTGAAGGGGCAACCGGCGGCGGGGACGGTGGTACGCGACCGGCTCCGGGACGGCACGCCTGGCCCCGAACTGGTGGTAATCCCCGCTGGCAGCTTCAGGATGGGGGCCATCCACGGTGGTGGAGATCCGGACGAAAAGCCGGTGCATAAGGTAACCATCCCCCGCCCTTTTGCCATGGGGCGTTACGAGATCACCTTTGCAGAATACGACCGCTTTTGCCAGGCAACCGGCCGGGAAAAACCGAAGGATGGCCGGCGCTGGTTCCCCTTTTCCAACTGGGGGCGGGATCGCCGCCCGGTGATGAACGTCACCTGGAATGATGCGGTGGCCTATACCCGGTGGCTTTCCGAGCAGACCGGGCAGCGCTATCGCCTCCCCAGCGAGTCGGAATGGGAATATGCGGCGCGGGGCGGCATAGAGGAACCCAACTGGTGGGGGTTCAGCGTAGGGGAGAACCGCGCCAACTGCAAGGGATGTGGCAGCACATGGGACAACAAGAAGACCGCACCGGTCGGCTCCTTCGGCGCCAACCCCTTTGGCCTGTACGATACCGCAGGAAACGTGTGGGAGTGGTGCCAGGATACCTGGCACGAGAGCTACGAAAGTGCTCCCTCCGACGGAAAAGCCTGGGAGGGAGGAGAGGACAAGCGGCGCGTGCAGCGGGGGGGATCCTTCGGGAGCAAACCGCGCTATATCCGCTCTTCCGCCCGCGGCCGGGGGAACCCCGACGGCCGTTACGTCTATCTCGGCCTGCGGGTGCTGCGGGAATTATAGCCTGAAGCTATGAGGTCTGATGCCGCTCCGCAAGACTTTCAACCACGAGAAGGAAACTGCATCATGCCGGGAACACCCCTTGAAACTCTCCGCACCGTCTTTGGCTACCATGCCTTCCGTCCCCATCAGGAGGAGATCATCGCAGGAGTGATCCGGGGGGAGGACAGCTTTGTCCTGATGCCGACCGGCGGCGGCAAATCCCTCTGTTACCAGATTCCCGCCCTGCACCGCCCGGGGGTAGCACTGGTGGTTTCACCCCTCATCTCCCTCATGAAGGACCAGGTGGATGCCCTGCAAGCCAACGGCGTCCGGGCGGAGTTTTACAACTCCTCCCTCGCGGAGCGTGAGGCGCAACGGGTATTGGCCAGGCTGCACCAGGGTGGCCTCGACCTCCTCTACGTCGCACCGGAACGGCTCATGGGGGAGTCCTTTCTGGAACGGCTCAAGGATATCCCCATCTCTCTCTTCGCCATCGACGAGGCCCATTGTGTCTCCCAGTGGGGGCACGATTTCCGTCCCGACTACGTCCAGCTCGGCCGCCTGCGGGAGCTCTTTCCGCGGGTGCCTCTCCTCGCCCTCACCGCCACCGCCGACTCCCAGACCCGCACCGATATCATCCGCCGCCTTGGGTTGACCCGGGCCACCTGTCACGTCACCGGTTTCGACCGCCCCAACATCCGTTATACCGTCGTGGACAAACAGAAGCCGTTCAACCAGCTCCAGACATTTCTGGCAGGCCGTCCTCCCGAAGACGCGGGGATCGTCTATGCCCTTTCCCGCAAGCGGGTTGAGGAGGTTGCTGGGCGCCTGGCCGCGGCCGGGATCGCCGCCGCTCCCTACCACGCAGGCCTGGGGGACGGGGAGCGAAGCAGGGTCCAGGAGGCCTTCCAACGGGACGAGTTGCGGGTGGTGGTGGCCACGGTCGCCTTCGGAATGGGGATCGACAAGCCCAATGTCAGATTTGTGGTCCACTACGACCTCCCCAAGAACATAGAAAGCTATTACCAGGAAACCGGCAGGGCAGGTCGGGACGGCCTTCCCGCCGAGGCTCTCCTCCTGTTCGGCTACGGGGATATCGCCGTGGCCCGCGGCCTCATCGAAAACGGCGGAAATCCGGAACAGAACCGGATCGAACTCCAGAAGCTCAATGCCATGGTCGGCTTCGCCGAGGCGGTGACCTGCCGGCGTCGGGTTCTCCTCGGCTATTTTAGCGAGTCGCTGGGGGAGGATTGCGGGAACTGCGACGTCTGCCTCGACCCGCCTGAGCGCTTCGATGCCACGGAAGAGGCGCAAAAGGCCCTTTCCTGTGTCTATAGGGTCGGCCAGCGCTTCGGCATGGGGCATGTGATCGATGTACTGCGCGGTTCCCGCAGCCAGCGACTGCTTCAACTGGGGCACGACCGGCTTTCCACCTACGGCATCGGCAGAGAGCTTTCGTCCGAGGTCTGGGGGGGAGTGCTTCGCCAGTTGGTTCACCTGGGCTATCTGGAACAGGACCTTGCCAGCTACGGAGTACTGAAGCTGACGGCGACGGCCCGGCCCCTCCTGCGGGGAGAAGAGCGGCTGGACCTTGCGCGTCCCCGTGAAAAGCCAGTCGCACCCGTCAAGCCCCCCCGACGTGCGGCTGGCAACATCGCTTACGATGATGGGCTGTTCCAGTCTCTCCGCTCCCTTCGCAAGGAGCTTGCGGACGCGGCCGGGGTTCCCCCCTTCGTGATCTTCGGTGATGCCACGCTGATAGAGATGGCGGCCTTCCGGCCGACTGACCCGGAGGCCCTGCTCAGGATCAACGGCGTAGGGAACCACAAACTTGGCCGATACGGCGGGGCGTTTCTGGAGGTGCTGCGCGGTCATGGAGGTGCTGTCCCGGGAAAGGAGCGGTGACGATGGCAACTGCAACATTCGCGGCCGGCTGTTTTTGGGGGGTGGAAGCCGCGTTCCGCAAGGTTCCGGGTGTGACCGACGTCATGGTCGGCTATACCGGCGGGAGCCAGGCTAACCCGACCTACGAAGATGTCTGTACCGGGATGACGGGCCATGCTGAGGCGGTGCAGCTTGAGTACGATCCGGCGGAAATCTCCTACGAGGCGCTGCTGGAGGTGTTCTGGGGAATGCATGACCCGACGACCCTCAATCGCCAGGGGCCCGACGTGGGATCCCAGTACCGTTCGGCCATCTTCTACCACTCCCCGGATCAGGCGACTGCGGCCCGGCTCTCCCGGGACCGTGAACAGGGGCGCCACCGGCGGACCATCGTGACGGAGATCGTTCCGATGGTGAAGTTTTTCCGGGCGGAGGAATACCACCAGCGGTATCTGGAAAAGCGGGGCACCTCCCGCTGCGGCATCTAGAATGTGCCTGCGCCCGGCCTTGAATCCTCCACGGTTACGCCCGGGATACCTCGCGCAGGATTGCGGTGAACAAGGTTTTGTTGGCGGCCCGGGATACTGAGAGTGCGATTTCAACGGAGGTCGAGTTTCCTCTCCGGTTCCGGAAACGGTGGAATGTCGTTTTTCCCACGCCGCCGCCGTGCCCCTCACGAAGGAATTTCTGTACCCCTTTCTCCATTTCGGTTCCATCCTCCAGGAATCCGTACATTCTTTCCCCGAGCAGTTCCTGCCTGCTGAGTCCGAATAACCGTTCCGCCTCCTGATTTGCAATGATGATCTTGCCGTCCTCCATGAAGGTGACGATAGCGGAGTGGGCCATCTCGATCATCCCCCGGTAGCGCTCCTCCGATTCCTGCTGCTGGAGACTTTTATGCTCCAGCTCTTCCATCATGGCGTTGAAGGCGCCGACCAGCTGCCCCAGCTCGTCATTGGATTTCTGGGGGATACGCTCGTCGAACCTGCCGGTCCGCGTGACCCGGCTGAGGGTAGCGGATACGAGCGCTACCGGGTTGATGACGGTGCGACGGATGAGCGCCCCCAGGACCAGGATAATAATAATGAAGATGACGGCGCGATACAGAAGCTCAAGAGCCACGTTGATGCCTATTTGCCGATAAAGATCGGCCATCGGGATAGTTACCGAAACCGCTCCTATTACTTCGCCGACTTTATACCCGTAAGAATAGTGCCCGCGGGGAAAGCGCTCTTTGACGAAAGAAGGAGCGCTGTCGTAGTCGCCGTGGCATTCGAGACAGGACTTTTCCGCCACCATGGGGAGCATGTAACGAAATGCTTCCTGGCCGCGTACCTTAATGACCCGATAGGTTTCTCCACCATCCTTGCTGGCAAAGATCTGCAGCTGAGATGTTTCGTAGTCGTCCGGGCGGTTCTCGGGGTTGCGGTAGCGCAGTGACACCTGGCGGACGTAGTACTTGCTGCCGCTGGTAATCCGTTTCGCCACCTGGGTCGCCACCACCTGGGGGACGAGAGAGTAGTTCTTCTCGGGTTCCCCCCGCACGACGCTGGACATGTAATCTCTGGTTTCGATGATCTGGCGGGCGAAGCTGCGAGCGTCATCCACTGCCACCCTGAGGATCAGTGTCTGCTGCCGGTGGTACGTCATGAATGCGGTGGCGAGAAGAAGCACGATGAGGAACACGGACATGATCAAGTTGAATTTTGTGCTTATATGCAGGTCGCGGAACCTGGGCATGCCTGGCCTCCAAGGGGGCGATTTCCCAGCAAGTATAGCCGGTGCGGTGGCGACCGCAAGCAAAAAGGTGGAGGTACGGACTCAGGTTCTATTACCTTCCTGGCAAAGCCGGAACCATGAAGCAGCCGGCATGTAAGCTGGGTGGTTTGCAGTGTTATCATCGTGGAATGTTCCATGAAATGAGGTGGTTTACCTATATCTGCCAGGGAAGGTGATGCCGGGGAAGGAGAAAATTACTTTTCTTGAGGGAAATTTTATGGTACCGTGCGGTGCTCTCGAATCCGCATGTCATCTCCTGCCGCGTCTGCTGCGTAACTTACCGGAAATAAAAGCGTAAATTATGGCAAAAGTGATTTGTATCGCCAATCAGAAGGGAGGGGTGGGGAAGACAACCACCTCTGTCAATCTTTCCGCTTCACTTGCTGCTGCGGAAAGGAAGACCCTCCTCATCGACATGGACCCACAGGGGAACGCCAGCAGTGGTGTCGGTGTGGACAAAGAGGGGCTGGCGGAAACGGTCTACGATGTTCTTATCAATGAAACCGATCCGTCTAGTGTCATCATTCCGACCGGATTTGCCGGTCTCGATCTTCTGCCTGCTACCGCCGACCTGGCGGGGGCGGAACTGGAGCTGGTGGCGGCGATGGCGCGGGAGCTCAAGCTCAAGCACGCACTGGAAGCGTTCCGCGACAGGTACGACTACATCATCATTGACTGCCCCCCCTCACTCAACCTCCTGACCATCAATTCCCTGACGGCTGCCGATTCGGTTCTGATCCCCCTGCAATGCGAATTCTACGCCATGGAGGGGCTGTCCCAGATACTCAACACCATTCGTCTTGTTCAGAAGGGGCTGAATTCAGCCCTCAAAATAGAAGGAATACTCCTCACCATGTACGATGCCCGGAATAATCTGTCCCGTCAGGTCAGCGAGGAGATCAAAACCCATTTCCCCCGGGAAATCTTTGCCACCGTCATCCCGCGCAATGTGAGGCTGTCCGAGGCGCCCAGCCACGGCAAGCCGATCATCCTCTATGATATCACGTCCCGGGGAGCCGCCAGTTATCTGGAGCTGGCCAAGGAAATCCTCAAGAAAGAGGAAAGCAATGGTTAAGAAGACAGGTCTGGGAAAGGGAATGGCTGCCCTGCTGCCGGTAGTGGCGGAGGACAACAAGAGTTATTTCTCCTGCCCCATCGAAGAAATCCGTCCGAACAAAGGCCAGCCGCGCAAGACCTTCGTGCCGGAGAAGCTGGAAGAGCTGGCGGCGTCCATTCGCGAAAAGGGAATTATTCAGCCGCTGGTTGTGCGCAAGAAGGCCGACCATTACGAGCTTATTGCAGGTGAGCGGCGCTGGCGCGCTGCCCAGAAGGCAGGCCTGCGGGACGTGCCGGTGGTCATCCAGGACGTGTCGGACGATACCGCGCTGGAGATGGCCCTCATCGAGAATATCCAGCGTGAGGACCTGAATGCGGTAGAAGAGGCCGAAGCCTATCATGCCTTGCTGGAGAAGTTCGAGCTCTCACAGGAGGAGCTGGCCAAGAGGGTTGGCAAGGAACGCTCTACCGTGACCAACTCCCTGCGGCTTCTGAAGCTGCCGACCGAACTCAAGCGGGACATTGTTGAAGAGCGCCTTGCCATGGGGCATGCCCGCGCGCTTCTGGCGCTTGATTCACCGGAGCAGATGAAGCAGGCCCGGGAGGAGGTTCTCAAGAGAGAGCTGACAGTCCGGGAGACGGAAAACCTGGTTAAGCGGTTGAAGGCCAACCGGCCGGTCAAGGTGCCGCAGAAACCCGATCCCCACGTCACCGATCTGGAGGAGCAGTTGAAGCGGCACTTCAAGGCGAAGGTCGCCATCCGCCAGAGCGGCAAGAAGGGGAAGATCGAGATATTCTACACCTCTCCGGTCGAACTTGACCGTCTCCTCGATATCCTGAACAAATAACAGTTTTCTCTGCAATGACATGCTGTACGGACCGACTAACCTGTATAAAAAACTTGACATAGTATAAATCGTGTGATAGCTATCCTAAGCTTTTAGTCCGGGAGTTCCCTTTGGGACACTCGGATTGTATACTGTATACAAAAGAACGACATGAGGTGGCAGGGTGATCAATCTAGATTTGACCTTCATTATCCAGCTGGTCAACTTCCTGGTGCTGGTACTGATTCTGAACGTATTCCTGTACAAGCCGATCCGCAGGGTGCTGGCCGAGCGGGCAACGGAACTCAACGGTGCCCGTGAGCGGGCCGCAGAAGTTGACAGGGACGTGCAGGAGAAGGTGGCCCTTTACGAAGCACGCCTTCGTGAAGGCAAGACCGCGGCGAACGGGGAGCGTGATGTCCTGAAAAAGGCTGCCCAGGCTGAGGAGTCGGCTGTTCTGGAGAAGGCCCGGAAGGAAGCCGCTGATACCCTGGCGACCATAAAGGAGAAGGTGGCCAAGGAGGCCGCCGATGCCAAGGAGCTTTTGCGTGAGCAGGCCCGTGGGCTCTCCCTCGAAATTTGCGAGAAAGTCCTTGGAAGGAGTCTGTAAGATGATATGCCGTGAGCGGAATACCGGCTGGAAATCGTGGGTCATGGCGGCGGGAGTCTGCCTGCTGCTGGTTGGTCTGGCTGCGGCCGGTTTTGCCTCCGAAGGGGGAGAAGGTGCCCACCAGGGAGGCCATGCCGCTGCCCAGATGAAGGACTTCATGTGGAGGGTCATCGATTTTGCCGCCCTGTTCGTCCTGATTGCCTGGGGAGTGAAGAAGGCTGACGTCAAAGGTTCTCTTGCAGCACGTCAGGCGTCTATCCAGAAGGCACTTGCGGAAGCTGTCGAGGCCCGTGCCGAAGCGGAACGGAAATATGCCGAGTACAGCGACCGGCTTGCCAAGGCTAATGCCGAGGTGGATGATATCTGCGCCGCCATCAAAAAAGAGGGTGAGCTGGAAAAAGAACGCATTGTCGCCGAAGCCAGGCTGACCGCGGAGCGGATCAAAGAGCAGGCCAGGATGTCCGCCAATCAGGAAGTGGCGCGGGCCCAGTCTGAACTCAGGGGTGAGGCCGCACGGCTTGCTGTTCAGCTTGCTGAGCAGACGCTCAGAGAGAAGATCAAGAAAGACGACCAGGATCGCCTGGTTGGCGAATATCTTACCAAGGTGGTGGAGTTACATTGATCACGAATGCTATTGCACGAAGGTATGCCAAGGCACTGGTGCAGTTGGCTGCTGACGAGGGGGCGGTCGAGAAGTTCAACGGCGAGCTCTCTCTGATTGCCACTCTGCTGGAAGCCAGTCCCGAGCTTTCGGCCATTTTCAGCAACCCGGCCTACGGCGTAGAGGCGAAAAAAGAGATACTCAAGGATGTCATTGGCAAGGCAGGGCTCTCCACCATGGTGGGGAACTTTCTGCAGCTCCTTCTCGACCGGAGCCGACTTGCCTTTCTCCCGCAGATAGCGGCCAGCTACAGCGTCCTTTCCGACGAGCTTTCCGGCATCATCCGCCCGGTGCTTACCTCCGGTATGCAGCTGGAGGCGGCGCAGGTGGAAGAGATAAAGACGGCCCTTGCCCGTTCCACGGGGAAGCAGGTTGTGTTGCAGGTTGAGGTTGACCCGACCCTCATCGGTGGCGTGGTGACCAAGATTGGCGACAAGGTGTATGACGGCAGTGTACGGACCCAGTTAAACAGAATCGAAGATATATTACAGAAGGGGTGAGATCGTTCTATGGAAATCAGAGCGGAAGAAATCAGCGAGATTATCAGGAAGCAGATCAAGGAGTACGGCAAGGAAGTGGCGGTCGCCGAGACCGGCACCATCATCTCCGTCGGTGACGGTATTGCACGTATCCATGGTCTCGACAAGGCGATGGCCGGCGAGTTGCTGGAGTTCCCCGGCGGGATTTCCGGGATGGTTCTCAACCTGGAAGAAGACAACGTTGGTGCCGCCATTCTCGGCGAGAACAACGAGACCATCAAGGAAGGGGCCACGGTCAAACGCACCGGCAGGATCACCGAGGTTCCCGTTGGCGAGGCCCTTATTGGCCGCGTTGTTGACGCCATTGGCAACCCGATCGACGGCAAGGGTCCGATCAATACCGACAAGTTCGGCAAGGTCGAGGTTAAGGCCCCCGGTATCGTCAAGCGCAAATCGGTACATCAGCCGATGCAGACCGGCCTCAAGGCGATCGACTCCATGGTCCCGGTCGGCCGCGGCCAGCGCGAGCTGATCATCGGCGACCGCCAGACCGGCAAGACCGCTGTCGCTCTTGATACGATCATCAACCAGAAGGGCGGAGACGTTGTCTGTATCTACGTCGCTATCGGTCAGAAGCGTTCGACCGTCGCCCAAGTCGTGAGCAAGCTGCAGGAACATGGCGCGATGGATTACACCATAGTCGTTGCGGCAACCGCTTCCGAACCCGCACCTCTCCAGTTCATCGCCCCCTATACCGGTGTGACGATGGGCGAGTACTTCCGTGACAATGGCAAACATGCCCTTATCATTTACGATGACCTTTCCAAGCAGGCTGTTGCCTACCGGCAGCTTTCCCTGCTCCTCCGTCGCCCTCCCGGGCGCGAGGCTTATCCGGGTGACGTCTTCTATCTTCACAGCCGCCTTCTCGAACGTGCCGCCAAGCTGTCCGACGACTGCGGTGCCGGGTCCATGACGGCGCTCCCCATCATTGAAACCCAGGCCGGTGACGTTTCCGCCTACATTCCGACCAACGTCATTTCCATTACCGACGGCCAGATTTATCTGGAGTCCGACCTGTTCTACTCCGGCGTCCGTCCGGCCATCAACGTCGGCCTCTCCGTCTCACGCGTCGGTGGTTCCGCCCAGGTCAAGGCCATGAAACAGGTTGCCGGCACCCTGCGTCTCAGTCTGGCACAGTACCGGGAAATGGCAGCTTTCGCCCAGTTCGGTTCCGATCTTGACAAGGCGACCCAGATGCAGCTTGCCCGTGGCGAGCGTTTGGTTGAAATTCTCAAACAGCCCCAGTACCGGCCTATTCCTAACGAGAAGCAGGTCCTCATCATCTTTGCCGCCAATAATGGCTTCCTGGATGACTACCCGGTTGCATCCCTGCGGCGTTATGAGGCTGAACTCTACACGTTCTTTGATGCCAGAAAGAGTGATACACTGGCAGAATTGCGCGATAAGAAGGCCATCGACGACGATCTGAAGGCCAGGATTGTTGCCGCTATGGAAGAGTTCAAAAAAGAATTTACCGCGTAATTAAGGACGGTGTCTACGCATGGCAAGCCTTAAAAGTATTAAAAAACGCATAGTGTCGGTTAAGAATACCCGGCAGATCACCAAGGCCATGAAAATGGTCTCGGCGGCGAAGCTGCGCCGCGCCCAGGAAAACGTGGTTGCTGCACGTCCCTACGCCAAGAAGCTCGGCGAAGTCCTGGAGCGGCTGGCCCAAAGTCAGGACAGCCACTGCAGTCCGCTTTTGCAGAAACGGACGGCCGAAAAGGCCCTTCTCATCGTGGTTACCTCCGACCGCGGTCTGTGTGGCGGCTTCAATGCCAATATCTGCAAGGCGGCAGAGCGTTTCGTCAGAGAGCGGAGTGCCGAGTTCTCGGAGATCAGCATCATGACGGTGGGAAGGAAGGGTTACGAGTTCCTGAAACATCGCCGCACGATCTACAAGAACTACAGCAACATCTTCTCCAGCCTGAGCTACCAGACGGCCTCCCTGTTGGGCCAGGAAATGATCGAAGGTTTTCTGAACGAGGAGTACGACGAGGTCTTCATCCTGTACAACTCGTTCCGGAGCGTGATGTCCCAGGACATTACCCTTGAGCAGCTCCTCCCCATCACTCCCGCCGAATCCGGGGAAGAGGAATATGTGCCTGAGTACATCTATGAGCCTTCCAAGGGGGAGCTCCTGGCAGAACTGCTTCCCAAGCATATAGAGGTGCAGATCTTCAAGGCGCTGCTGGAGTCCGTTGCTTCCGAGCACGGCGCCCGCATGACCGCCATGGACAGTGCCTCGAAGAACGCTACGGAGATGATCGGCAAGTTGACCCTGCAGTACAACAGGGCGCGCCAGGCGGCCATCACCACGGAGCTGATGGAAATCATCTCCGGCGCCGAATCAATCAAGGGCTAATTTAGGATTTTACACAATAGAGGCCGCCACAGGGGGCCGCAGGAGGAAAAGGGTACATGAGTCAGAACATCGGTAAAATTACGCAGGTCATCGGCGCGGTTATCGACGTTGAGTTTGAGCCGGGCAAGCTGCCCCCTATCTACAATGCACTCCGGGTGACCAACCCTGCGATTGACGACAAAGAAAACAACCTGGTGCTGGAAGTTGCGCAGCACCTGGGCGAGAACGCGGTCCGGACCATCGCCATGGACTCCACCGACGGTCTTGTTCGTGGTCAGGACGTCCTCGATACCGGCAAGCAGATTTCCGTGCCGGTTGGTCGCAAGACCCTCGGCCGGATTCTCAACGTCATCGGCGACCCGGTCGACGAAATGGGTCCGGTCAACGCAGAGAAGGAGTACGGCATCCACCGCGAGGCGCCTGCTTTCGTGGACCAGTCCACCAAGGTAGAAGCGTTTACCACGGGGATCAAGGTCGTTGACCTCCTCGCTCCCTACGCCCGCGGCGGCAAAATCGGTCTGTTCGGTGGTGCCGGCGTCGGCAAGACCGTTCTCATCATGGAACTTATCAACAACATCGCCAAGCAGCACGGCGGCTTCTCCGTCTTTGCCGGTGTCGGTGAGCGTACCCGTGAAGGGAACGACCTCTGGATGGAGATGAAGGAGTCGGGGGTTCTCGACAAGGCCGCTCTGGTGTATGGCCAGATGAACGAGCCGCCGGGAGCACGTGCCCGCGTCGCCCTGTCCGCTCTTTCCATCGCGGAGTACTTCCGTGACGAAGAAGGGCAGAACGTTCTTCTCTTCATCGACAACATATTCCGTTTCACCCAGGCAGGCTCCGAGGTTTCCGCGCTCCTCGGCCGTATCCCTTCCGCCGTCGGTTACCAGCCGACTCTGGCCACCGAGATGGGCGAGCTGCAGGAGCGGATCACCTCGACCACCAAAGGTTCCATTACCTCGGTTCAGGCTATTTACGTACCTGCTGACGACTTGACCGACCCGGCTCCTGCCACCGCGTTCGCCCACCTGGATGCCACGACGGTTCTCTCCCGGCAGATCGCCGAGCTCGGGATCTACCCGGCCGTTGACCCCCTCGACTCGACCTCCAGGATCCTCGATCCCCAGGTCATCGGCGAAGAGCACTACGCCATTGCCCGCCAGGTCCAGTACGTCCTGCAGAAGTACAAGGATCTCCAGGATATCATCGCCATTCTCGGTATGGACGAGCTCTCCGAAGAGGACAAGCTGGTGGTTGCCCGTGCTCGTAAGATCCAGCGTTTTCTCTCCCAGCCGTTCCACGTTGCGGAAGCCTTCACCGGTTCCCCCGGCAAATACGTCGAGCTTAAGGACACCATCAAGGGTTTCCAGGAGATTGTCGCCGGGAAGCACGACGACATCCCCGAGCAGGCGTTCTACATGGTCGGTACGATCGAAGAAGCCCTGGAAAAAGCCAAGAAACTGGCAGTATAAATTAGTCAGGCCGCTGGCATCGGGCTCAGGCTTAACTCCCTGCGTCCAATGCCCAACGCCCAAAGGGTTTGATATATGGCTGAAAAACTGAAACTTGAACTGGTAACACCCTATAAGAAGGTCCTTTCCGAAGAGGTTGACGAGATTACCGCTTCAGGAGCCATTGGCGAATTCGGCGTTCTGCCGGGACATGCCCCGTTTCTCTCCTCCCTCAAGATCGGCGAATTAACCTATAAAAAAGATGGTGCTGTCAGCCATCTGGCCGTTAACTGGGGATACTTCGAGGTTGAAGACGACAAGGTGACGGTCCTGGTGCAAACTGCCGAGCGGGCCGACGAAATTGACCTTGAGCGTGCGAAGGCTGCCCTTGGCCGCGCAGAGGAAGCCCTGAAACGCCTGCATCCCGAAGACAAGCAGTTCCGTGTCTATGAAGCCGCACTTGAACGCGCCATTATCAGAATTCATGTCGCCGACAAGGCCGGTAACAGATAATCTGCGGTTTCGCAGAGACAAGAAGAGTGGCGATACGCCACTCTTTTTTTTTGTCGGCACTCTGGGAGATGCTATATAATCACAGGCCATGACTCCTGAAAAATGCAACGAGGCAACGATGAAACGACCGATTATCGCCGTAACCATGGGAGACCCGACCGGAGTAGGTCCTGAAATAATCGCCAGGACACTCTGTGACCCTGAGGTGCGGCGCACGTGCCGGCATCTGGTGATCGGTGACCAGCTTGCCATGGAGAGGGCGCTTGCCATTACCGGCGAGAGGCTGTCTATTGAAGTTCTCGATGACGGCATGCCGCCGGTCGATGACGTTAACGACCGTATCTATGTCCGTCCGCTGTCGCGGCTCACTGCTGCCGACATGGTGTTCGGTGCGCCGAGCCGTGCAAGTGGCGTGGCGATGTATGATTACATAACGACCGCGGCACAACTCTGCCTTTCCGGCGATGTTGCGGGGATGGCTACCGCGCCTATCAACAAGGAGGCGCTCAACCGGGCCGGCTACCATTATCCGGGGCATACCGAGCTTCTGGCTGAGCTGACGGGGACGGATCAGTTCGTCATGATGCTTGCTGGCGACCGGTTACGTGTTGCCCTTGTCACGATCCACGAGGCGCTGGCCCATGTTCCCCGGCTGGTTACTTTCGACAAGGTGCTTTCCACCATCAGGACAACTCACCGGGATGTGAGCCGCTATTTCCGTACAAATCCGCGGCTGGCTGTGCTTTCCCTTAACCCCCACTGCGGCGAGGGTGGGCTGTTCGGCGACGAGGAGGCACGGGTTATTTCTCCGGCCATTGCTGTCGCCCGTGCCGAGGGGATCGATGCGGTTGGTCCGTTGTCTGCCGACACACTTTTTCATTTTGCGGCCGAGGGGATGTATGATGCCGTGGTCTGCATGTACCACGATCAGGGACTCATCCCCCTGAAGCTCCTCCACTTCGATGATGGAGTCAACGTCACCCTGGGGCTCCCCATTATTCGCACCTCCGTTGACCATGGGACGGCATATGACCTGGCAGGTACGGGAAAGGCCAACCACAGGAGCATGGTTGCCGCCATTCTTCTGGCTGCACGGATGGCATCCGTGCGGGATCAGAGGGGGGCGGAAGAGACGTGAAACTACCCGACATATCCGTAAAGAATACAGTTGTCGCCCTCTGCGGCATAGTTCTGCTCTATGCCGTCTACATCTGCATATCCCTGTTGTTCCTGCCGTCTGTCGAGGAGGTGAAGAACCGGCGCACATCCATGACCATCCAGGTGAAGGACTGGCAGGGGCACTACCATTCTTTCATCGTCGGGCCGAAGAATCGCTACTGGGTCCCGTCGGGGAGCATTCCGTCAGAAATGAAGTGGGCAGTGATCCTGGCGGAGGACTCGAACTTTTACAAGCACGAGGGGATTGACGTCAAGGCAATCAAGAATGCCATCAAGTATGACCTGGAAAAAAAGAGTTTTGCCCGCGGCGCATCCACCATTACCCAGCAGGTTGCCAAGAACCTCTTCCTCTCCCGGGAGAAGACCATCAGCCGCAAGGTAAAGGAGATCGTCCTTGCCAAGCGGATGGAGCAAGAGCTGACCAAGGGGCGCATCATCGAACTCTATCTCAACGTGGTCGAACTGGGGCCGATGGTATACGGGATTGGGCATGGTGCCCGCTACTACTTCGGAAAACCGGCGGCAGAGCTTACTCCGCGTGAGTGCGCGTTTCTTGCCGCCATGCTTCCCGGACCGCGCATAGCCTATAACCCGTACAAAAACCTGGGCAAGGTCCTGAAGCGTTCGAACATGATTCTGCGGCTACTGCGCAGCAAAGGTGTGCTGACGGAGAATGAGTACAGTACGGCTCTGGCGGAAATCCCCAATGTGGGAAGGATGCAGCAGAAGGTGGATAAAGCCATCGAACAGGAACCGGTCTTTACAAACCTGAGCAGTAGCGTAAAAGAGGAAGGGGCGGCTGTAGCACCGCCGGATGGATCGATGCAGGTTCCGGAGGCTGAGCACCCGGCGGAACAGGTGCCGGCCGGCGGTACGGAAGGCAAGAATGCTGCTCCCGGCAGCAATGGCCAGGCGCCGGCAGATGGTGAGACGAAACAACCCTGAAATGCGTAGAGGCCTTGCATGCAAAGCCTCTACGCATGTTTTCAGATGCGGAACCCTTCTATCTCGGCCTCGGAGAAGTCATTAGATATCTGCAACAGCTCTTCTCCACCGTTGCGCAGCAGTTTTATCATGCAGTCACGTGACGGTTCCGCCTTTGTGTACCGGAGGAGTATCCTGGCGGCGGTCTGGACCAGGTCCTCTTCCACCACTCCCGTCACGACGCCGAGGGGACTTCCCCCCTCGTTCCAGCGGAGCGCCACCTCTCCCTCCTGCAGAGCCCCTTCAAGCAGCTGGTTATCAGCCTCGTTGCGGCCGATCAGCACCTTGGTCAGCGGTCCTATGCGGAAATGACGTCCGATCTTGAGAAGCCTGCAGTCGCGAAGGTTGACCTGGTCTGAGTGGTCGAAAACGTCCCTCACCTTTGAAACGAAGGAGACCTCGGTCAGAAGGCAGCCCCCGGCCGGGCAAGGGTAATTCTTCACGTCAAGGTCGTCGGCCAGCTGCATCTGTTCCTTGCGGGAGCGTCCCTGGATGGCGAGGAGCTTTTCCCGGTCCACCCATCCCTCCTGCTCCGGTATGGTCGGTGAAAAATGTTTGGCGGAGAGAGGGCGCAGAAGCAGGCCCTCCAGGCCGCTTTCCCGCTCAATGACTCGCAGGGTGTCGCGGCGCTGGCTCATGGGGCGCTGACCCAGGACCTCGCCGGTGATGACAAAATCGGCGCCGCAGGTTGCCATGTATTCCCTGGCCTTCCTGAGCAGGTAGATACGGCAGTCGATGCAGGGGTTCATCCCCTTGCCGTAGCCGTGGCGGGGATTGCGGATGATCTCCAGGTACTCGGCCCCCTTGTGGAGGACCTTGATGGGGATGCCGAATTCTTCGGCTACCCGGACGGCTTCGGATTTGCAGCCGGCGTTCTTGCCGGTGCAGGTGCAGAAGGGGGAGGTGAAGTTGAGGGCTTCGACGGCAATGCCCTGTTCAAGCATGACCTTGACGGCAAGGGTGGAGTCGAGTCCTCCGGAGAGAAGGGCGAGGGCTTTACGCTGCATGGTGTCTCCTGTGGTGCCATGCCGGGGCAGGCAGTCAAATAGCGCCGCGGTACGGGACCTGAATGAATTTGCGCAAGGCTAGCACAGTCGGTCGTGAAATGTAAAGGTCATAAAAACCGGTGGTTAGGGAGAACTTTCCCCGGCAGCCGAATTTCTGACAGTATGGTAAAGAGATTGCATGGTTGAGATGCTTGTCCGGAATGCCGGTTCTCAGCCGCAGGGGCAACGTTTTCGTCGGAGGGGCAATGAACGAGCTCGTCAAGGAAGGTTCGCTGGGTGCGATCCTCTTCAATTCACAGATTATAATGGAACATGACATCAAGGCGGCGCTGGACGAGCAGCAGGCTTCCGGCTGCCGTTTCGGGGAGGCGCTGGTCAAGCTGGGGATCGTCACCCAGGAGGATATCGACTGGGCACTCTCCAACCAGCTGAACATTCCCTACGTGCGGCTTAAGCGGGAAATGATCGACAAGGAGGCAGCCGACCTCATCCCGGCCACGACGGCACGCAAGTACAACCTGATCCCCCTGCTCCGGATGGGGGACGACCTTTCCCTTGCCCTGGCCGATCCCCTCAACAAGGAGGCCATAGGGGCCGTAGAGGAACTGACCGGCTGTCAGGTCACGGTCTCCGTCGCCCTCATCCGGGAAATACGGGAGATGCAGGATATCTTCTATGGCCCGGCGGAGAGCGCCACATCCCTCGGACTCGAGACGGACTGTTTTCCCGAACGTGTGCTTGCCGAAATCAACGCCGATCTTACCGGGGCGCGGCTCCTCGATTACCTTCTCGTCTTCATCATCCAGAACAGGGCGACGGGGCTCTCCCTGCAACCAGTGGGTGACAGTGTCGGCATTGTCGCGAAAAGGGCCGGTAAAACCCGGCCGGTAGGGACCCTTTGCGGCACCTACTATCCCGATCTGGTGCTGCGGATACGGAAGCTTGCCTCGATCGACGGTTCCGCAGAAAGCATGGCGGGCGGAACGCTGGGGTTTCGCTACAAGGGAGCTCAGCTCTCCTTTCAGGTCCTGTTGTTGCGGGGAGCCGCCGGTGATTGCGTGACGCTGAAACCACAGGCGGCCGCACCGTTCCCCTCCCGGCTTGAGGATCTCGGGGGATCGGTCGAGCAGCTCGCCCGGTTCCGCGACCTGTCGGCCTCGACGTCGGGGCTGGTACTTGTCGTTCACCGGGACAACGAAGACCGCTGCAGTCTCATGGACCTCTTTCTGGAACAGTGCTCCACGGCAGGCAAAAGCGTCCTTCTCCTCGGCAACGGCCTTGGGAAGGGGAGCAAGCACTTCCCGCGGATTCCCCTGCCGAACGGGGTGGGGGGTGAGAGCCACGACCTGCTCCTCGCCGCTCTCGACCATGATCCGGACATCATCGTCGTTGAGGACGTCACCGACTCCCTCTCCTTCAGTGCGGCAACCAAGGCCGCCATGCGGGGGAAGCTGGTGGTTGCGGGCATTGCTTTACCCGATGTGGATGCGGCGTTCAGGCATCTCCTCCATCTCTGGCACCGGCATTACTTTGTCCCCACGTGTCTCAAGGGGATCATCTCCTGCAAGGGGGTGGCGACCCTGTGCCCCCGCTGTCGCGGGGAATACAAGCCGGGCAGGGAGGAGATTGCCGCCCTGCGTCTGGCGACGCCGGCCGGGAGCTATTTCCGGGCTACCGGATGCCCTGACTGCGACGAGACCGGAGTGAAGGGACGGCGCTATCTGCTCGACCTGATCGCTTTCGACGGAGAACTTCTGGCTGCCTTCGAGTCGGCCGGCGACAGCAAGGATATTGAGCGGTACCTGCACGGTGCGGGGTATCGCGGCATCAGGGCGGAGGGGGAGGGGCTGCTTAGGGCCGGCGAGATATCCCCGGTGGAGTATGTTGCCTCGCTCCTTCTCTAAAGAAAGAGAGCAGGTGGCATCTTCGAACGGCCACCCTTAAGTATCTGCGGAGTCTAAGGGCTCTGCTGTATAAACGTTTTACGGAGAGTACAGAAAATGGCAAGAATCGATGGATTGTTCAAAATGCTCAAGGATCAGGGGGCGTCGGACCTCCACCTGTCAACGGGGTCGCCCCCCATCTTCCGTCTCCACGGGGAGATGGAGAAGTCGAACTTCAAATCCATCTCACATGAAGAGGCCAAGTCGATCCTGTACGAGATCCTGACTGAGAGGCAGAAGCGGGATTTCGAGGAGAAGCACGACCTGGATTTTGCCTACGAGATACCCGGCCTGGCCAGGTTCCGCGGCAATATGTTCATGCAGCACAAGGGAATCGCGGCAGTCTTCCGGATAATTCCGAGCAAGATCCTCTCTGCTGACGACCTTGGGCTCCCCGAAGGGGTCCGGAAAATGACCAACCTTAAGAAGGGGATGGTCCTGGTCACCGGACCGACCGGCTCCGGCAAGTCCACGACACTTGCCGCGATGATCGATCTCATCAACAGCACGCGGCGGGAGCATATCCTGACCCTTGAGGACCCGCTTGAGTTCATTCATAGCAATAAACTGTCGCTCCTGAACCAGCGCCAGATCGGCGAACATTCGGACAGCTTTACCGCGGCCCTGCGCGCAGCTCTCCGAGAGGACCCGGACGTCATCCTGGTCGGGGAGATGCGCGACCTGGAAACAATCAGCCTTGCCATGACGGCCGCCGAAACCGGCCACCTGGTGTTCGGCACCCTTCACACCAACTCGGCCGCCAAGACTATCGACCGGATCATCGACGCTTTCCCGCGGGATGCCCAGGAGCAGGTCCGTACCATGCTGTCCGAATCGCTCAGGGGGGTGATCTGCCAGCAGCTGCTCCGCACCGCCGACGGCAAGGGGCGGGTGCCGGCGCTGGAGATCATGGTCGGAACGCCGGCCATCGGCAACCTTATCCGGGAAGGAAAGACCTTCCAGATCCCGTCCATCATCCAGACGGCCAAGAAGGAGGGGATGCAGCTCATGGACCAGCATCTCCTTGACCTCCTCAAAATGCGGAAGATCGGGGCGGAAGAGGCCTACCGCTGCGCGTCGGACAAGAAGCAGTTCGAGCAGTATCTGCCCAACCGGCCGCCGCAGTAGAAGGGATACTGCGCTTTCGGTGAAACAGTGGGAAGAAATTCGGCGTTGAATAGCAGCAACCGCCGGGAATTAAAAAAGGGGCGCTCCTGAGAGGAGAGCCCTTTTTTTGATGCGGCTCAGAATACGATCTGGTGCAGATCCCGCCTATGATACCGCCAGGCGAAAGCGCCGGCGCGGAAGAACCAGTCCAGGAGGAATACCCCCCAGACGAAGGCGAGGGAAAGATGGAGGAGTTCGGCGGCGACGTAGGAGAGGAACACGCGGATCCCCCACATGGCTACTAGGGTGACGAGAAAGACGTAGTGGGTATCTCCGGTCCCCCGCAGGCTGCCGGCATAGACGAAAGAGAGGGCGAGGGGGATCTGGGCGAAGGCGACCAGCCGGAGGAAGATGCACCCCTTGTCGATGACTTCCGGATCGTGGGTGAAAAAGCCGATGAGCTGGCTGGGGAAAAAGAGGAAAATCAGCGCCATCGCAGTCATGACGAGCACGGCCAGGCGAAGGGCTTCCTGGTGGCTCAGTCGAGCGCGCTTGATCTTGCGGGCGCCGAGGGCCTGCCCCATGAGGGTGGAGGCGGCGATACCCATTCCCGCCCCCGGCATGAAGGACAGGGATTCGATGGAGAGGCCGATCTGATGGGCGGCATAGGCGGCCGTTCCGTAGCCTATGATAAACTTGGAGTAGAAGAGCTGTCCTGACTGCTGGGCCACCCGTTCAAGAGCGACCGGATAGCCGACCTGCCAGATGCGGCGGAACTGCTCACGGTCAAGGGGGCCGATCGTGATGTATCCCTTGCGAAGTGCCTGCACCAGCAGGTAGAGGCAGCCAAAGAACTCCGAGGCATTGATGGCGTAAGCTGCGCCGGTTACACCAAATGCCGGGAGGCCGAACTTGCCATAGATGAGGGGGTAGGCGAGTACCACGTGGAGGATGTTGACCAGAATCACCCCTTCCATCGGGGTGCGGGTGTTGCCGATGCCCTGCATGATGGCAGACAGGATGTTGAGGCCGGTGGTGAAGACGAGATAGAGAAAGACCAGCCGGATGTACCCCGTGGCGAGACGGAGAACGTCATCCCGGGCACCAAGAAAGTGCGCCAGATCGTCCCCCAGCAGATAGCCAAGGAGCGACGCGACGACGGTCATGACGAGGCAGACGAGGCAGGCGGAAAATGCAGCTCGGCGGGCTTCCGGATGCTGACCTCCCCCCCAGAGATGGGCGATCACCACGGTAGCACCGGTCGCCAGCCCCCAGAAAACGGTCATGACCACGAAGACGAGAAGCTGGCCGAGACCGGCGGCGGCAATGGCTGACGCCCCGAGTCCACCGACCAGAAAGATGTCGACGATGGAGACAAGCCGCTGGAAGAGGGATGACAGAAGGACCGGCAGGGAAAGGTTGAAAACCCTCCGCCGGATAGAAATCCTTCTCCCGGAGTTGTCGCCGGCCAAGTTTGAAATGATGCTGCGTAGGGACATGTTGTTTTCTAAAGGTATCGGAGAGGGGCACGTCACGCCGTGCCCCTTTTAATGGAGGACTACAGGTCGAGATCGTCCGAGAGGCTCATCACGAAATTCTTCGCTCGGCCCGAGGGGGCGATCATTCCGTAAGCCAAGGCTTCTTTCAGTTCTGCTTCCGTTGCTCCCGCTTCCTTCGCGCCCGCGAAGTGTTTTTTCAGTCAGGTGGGGCAACCGACGGCGACGGCACAGCCGACCCGAATCAGCTCGCGGGTCCTGGCATCGAGCACTTCCTCGTACTCGAAATCAAGGATTTTTTTCCGGATTCGCATAGTCAACCTCCTTACATGATAGTACTAGTGCTATGTCACCAATCAGCACCGTTGTCAACCCCTGTGTGAACGGGTGGAGATGCGGCGGGCCGGTCGGTAAAGGGGACAGGCCTGGCGGATATTTCACAGAGTTACCTAACCTAGCATATTTATTGCATAATTAATAAATTTAATGTACATTATGGTATCAGTATCGCAACGTGGAGAGCGTCATGCCAGCAGAACGAATCGAAATGATGGTATGGTTCAAGTCCCTGATCAAGCGCTTTGGCGTCTACCGGGGAGATCCGACCAGTCACGAACTGGAGATGCTGGGGGAGAGCCAGATACGAATGCAGCTGGTGGTGAAAACGCGGTGGATGCTTCTCACCTTGCTGACATTGTATGGCATGTACGCCGGCGGGTTCATGTATTTCAGCGGCAATGCCGCCGACCTGCAACTTTCCCAGATGCTGGCGCTGGGGGGGGCCATGGTGGCGGTTGTGGCGTACAATCTCTTCTATCACCGCTATGTCCAGGAGTTGAGCCATTTCGTCCTTATTAACCACCTCCAGATACTCCTGGACATCCTGTTCGTCACCATTCTGATCCACTACAGCGGCGGTGCGCTCAGCTGGTTCTGGGCTGTCTACCTAGTCATTACCCTGGAGGCGTCGTTTCTCCTGGAGCGGCGTGGCGATGTCTGGTTTATCGGCGCCGTGGGCGGACTTATCTACGGTGCAGTGCTGACGGCGGAGTTCTACAGCATCATCCCTCCGATCTGCATGCCGCTCATCGATCCATCACTCCAGCACAATTTTGTCTACGTGATGCTCCGCTGGTTCTGGGTATCCCTTATGAACGGAACCATGGCGATCATCTCGGCCTATCTCATGGCGATCATCCGGAAACGTGAGAATGACCTGAAGCTGATGGTGATAAAGGACCAGATGACCAAGCTCTACAACCGGGGATATTTCTTCAAAACTCTTAACAGCGAGATCCAGCGTTCGCTCCGCTACAACCACGTATTTTCCGTCATCTTCCTCGACCTGGACAATTTCAAGAAGTTCAACGACACCTACGGACACCTGGAAGGAGACCGGCTCCTGAAAGGGGTGGCGCAGGTGTTCCGGGACAACATTCGACGGAGCGAGACCGAACCACCCTACGATGTGGATGTACCTTGCCGGTACGGCGGCGAGGAGTTTGCCATCATTCTGCCGGAGACACCGCTTGAGTCGGGATTGGACGGTGATAGCTCCTTAAGCATCGATGCCCTCGGTTTTGCGGAACGGATCAGGAAGGACGTGGAGCTGTTGGACATCGACGGCCGCAAGGCCACAGTCAGTATCGGCGTGGCGACCTTCCCCCAGCACGGGACCACTCCGGACGCGTTGGTGAAGGCTGCGGACGATGCCCTCTATCGCGCAAAGAACGGCGGGAAGAACCGGGTGGAACTGGCTCAGTAGAATGTGGGTGGGTTATATGAAGCAAAAAGGCAACCGGTGTCGGTTGCCTTTTTTGTGTGTCATGGGGGGATGGTATTAATTAAAACGGAATATCGTCGTCCGGGTTGAACGCCGGCTCGTCATAGCTCGGGGCGCTGTTGTGTTCCTGGGAGTCGGGGCGGCCGCCACCGCCACCCTGCCTGCCGCCGCCTTCACCCTTGCCGGAGAGCATCTGCATCTTTTCTCCGACGATTTCGGTGGTGTAGCGGTCCTTGCCGTCACGGTCCTGCCATTTCCTGGTCTGGAGGCGACCCTCGATGTAGACAGTCTTCCCCTTGGAGAGGTATTCGCCGGCGATCTCCGCCAGTCGCGCCCAAAGGGTAACATTGTGCCATTCGGTCTTTTCTTCCCACTCACCGGACTTGCTCTTGAACTTCTCGCTGGTCGCCACGGAGAAGCTTGCCACCGCGGTGCCGGATGCCGTGTAGCGGACCTCCGGGTCCTTTCCCAGATTGCCGATCAGCATTACCTTGTTAAGGCTTGCCATATGTTGCCCCTTGCCCTCTTGATGAGTAATAATTTATGTCTGTACGACTTTGGTTCCCGATACTAAACCAGATTATGCCTGGTTGTAAAGCTTATGTTTGTACAGGCAGGAAACAGCGATTCTGCAATTTTACATACCGCATGGTTTGGGCGGATTTGGCGACTTATCTTGGATTTAACCATCACAGTATGAGCCTTGTTCGTCATATCCCCGTTCTAGCGTCATCAAACAATCTGCTCACTGACCGGGTCTCCCGTTTGAAGATCAAGATGCTGACCCCTTTCGCCGTGCGATCGAATTCAAATGACAATGTGTGTTCATAAGCCAGCAGCGCCACCGCCTCCAGCTGGCCAACATCCCTCAGGCGGAAAAGAATCCTGTTCCCCTTTCCAAGGTAGTCGAGGAAACTGTTTGCGACATCGAACTCGACCGGCCCCCATTCTTCCGTCAGATCGACTACGCTCACCCCGATGCCGTTGGTGGAGGCTTCACTCAGGCTGATACGCCGTGAGTGGCCTCTACTCGTGCCTGTCAGATCCGCAACGTGTGCCATCTTCGGCTCCAGAGGCGCTGCTGCGATCACCATCCCCGCGGCCACGGTGGCGTTGGTGATGCGGTCGATCAGGATGAAGCTGCCGGTGTCCCGATTCTGCCGGTAGGGGTCGAATGAGATCGGGCGGTCGAGTTCCAGACGGGCAACGCCGATTTCATTCAGCCCCAGCGTCGGCACCTGCTTATGCTCCAGGGTATTGACATCCACCGCATACTGCACGGTGGTGACCCGGCCGGGGGTGACGCCAGTTGCTGTTTTGACCAGGTAGATCTGTCCCGGCTGCAACGGCTCGTCGTGCATCCAGACCAGGTGTGCCTCAGGGTGCCGGGCGTGAATCGGTGGAGCATCAGGTGCAGTCAGCATTTCCCCCCGGCTGATATCGATCTCATCCTCCAACGTCAGGGTCACCGCCTGGCCGGCGGTGGCCTCCGGCAGGTCGCCATCCATGGTGACAATGCGCGTGACCCGGCTGGTGCGTCCGGACGCGGCGACCCGCAATTCATCCCCCGGACGGATGGTTCCCGCTGCAATCGTGCCGCAGAAGCCACGGAAATTCAGATGGGGGCGGTTCACCCACTGTACCGGCATCCGGAACGGTTGATCCCTGTTGTCACCTGCAAGCTGGACGGTTTCCAGATAGTTCATCAGGGTTGGCCCGGTATACCAGGGCGTGTTGGCGCTTGCCTCGATCATGTTATCGCCATTGAGGGCCGAGAGGGGAATGGCGGTAATCGAGGCAAAGCCGAGCGGAGCGGCGAACTGCTCGTAATCACGCAGAATAGACTCGAAACGCTGTTGGTCGAAATCAATCAGATCCATCTTGTTGATCGCCAGCACCACATTCCGGATACCGACCAGCGAGACAAGAAAACTGTGGCGTCTGGTCTGGGTCAGCAGCCCCTTGCGGGCATCCACCAAAATAACCGCCACCTGGGCGGTGGAGGCGCCGGTGACCATGTTGCGGGTATACTGCTCGTGACCGGGGGTGTCGGCAACGATGAACTTGCGCTTGTCGGTGGAGAAAAAGCGGTAGGCCACGTCGATGGTGATCCCCTGTTCCCGTTCCGCCTGCAGGCCGTCCATCAGCAGGGCATAGTCGATGGCGCCACCCTGGGTGCCGACCTTCTTGCTGTCCGCCTCCAGTGCCGCCAGTTGATCCTCGAAGACCATCTTGGAATCCCACAAAAGACGTCCGATCAGGGTGCTCTTGCCGTCATCGACGCTGCCGCAGGTGATGAAGCGGAGCAGCGATTTTTCTTCCTGGCTCTTGAGATAGGCGAGGATATCTTTTTCTATTAATTCAGATTTATGTGCCATAAATAACTCCGATTCAGAAACGTCAATTTTTCGTTCTGGCAAGGCTGTCGAGTGATGTCGCGGAGGCGTAGCAGCGCTACGCCGCACAAGTCATCACGAAGACTTACGCCGCCAGGGCGGAAAAGTGACGTTTCTTTAGAAATACCCTTCCTGTTTCTTCTTTTCCATAGATCCCGCCTGATCATGATCGATCAACCGTCCCTGGCGCTCCGAGGTGCGGGTCAGCAGCATTTCCTGGATGATCTCGGGGAGGGTGTCCGCAGTCGATTCGACGGCGCCGGTCAGGGGATAGCACCCCAGGGTGCGGAAACGGACCGATTTGTACTGAATCTTCTCGCACGGTTTCAACTCCAGGCGGTCGTCATCAACCATGATCAGCATGCCATCCCGCTCTATTACCGGCCTTACCGCTGCATAGTAGAGCGGCACGATGGGGATATTTTCCAGGTGGATGTACTGCCAGACGTCCAGCTCGGTCCAGTTGGAGAGGGGGAAGACACGGATGCTTTCCCCCGGCTTGACACGGGTGTTGTACAGGTTCCAGAGCTCTGGACGCTGATTCTTCGGGTCCCAGCGGTGGTTGGCACTGCGAAAGGAGAATATCCGCTCCTTGGCCCGTGATTTTTCCTCGTCCCGGCGGGCACCGCCGAAGGCGGCATCGAACTTGTACTTGTCCAGCGCCTGCTTCAGCCCTTCGGTCTTCATGATGTCGGTATAGAGGGCAGAGCCGTGGGTGAAGGGGGAGATCCCCTGACGGACCCCCTCCTCGTTGACGTGGACGATCAGTTCCATTCCGCATTCGCTGGCCATACGGTCCCGGAATTGGATCATCTCGCGAAACTTCCAGGTGGTGTCCACGTGCAGTAGGGGGAAAGGGGGGGGTGCCGGATAAAAGGCCTTGCGGGCCAGGTGCAGCATGACCGCCGAATCCTTGCCGATGGAATAGAGCATCACCGGATTGCCGAATTCGGCCACCACTTCGCGGAGAATGTGGATGCTTTCGGCTTCCAGTTGCTGTAAATGGGTCAGATTTAAGCTCATATTGTTACCTCATGATGCTTTTTTTAAATGAAATAGAACGCGGATGCAGCTATTACAAGGAGTATAAACCTAAGTCGGAAAGACTTTCTGTTTCACGCAACGACGCGACGTAAAACCAAGAAAAATATTTGTTTAGCTTTTCGTTGCGTCGTCGCGTCGTTGCGTGAGTAATGCCTTTAATGTTGTTTATCTTCTGTGCAGCCCGCATTCCCTGTTCTCCGGATTCTCCCACCACCATCTTCCGGCGCGGACGTCCTCCTCCGGTTTCACCGCCCGGGTGCAGGGGGCGCAGCCGATGGAGCGGTACCCCTGGCTGTAGAGCCGGTTTTTGGGGAGGCGGTGCTGATCGGTGTAGGCGATCAGTTCTTCTTCGCTCCAGTTTATGAGCGGGTTTATCTTGAGGATGCTGCCATTCAGCTCGTCACGTTCGATGGGGGCCAGTTCGCCGCGGGTGACGCTCTGTTCGCGCCGCATGCCGGTGACCCAGCCCGCCAGCCCCTTGAGCGCCCGGGAGAGCGGTTCCACCTTCCGGATGTGGCAGCACTCGTGGCGTTTGTCCAGGGATTCTCGGAACGAGAAAAGACCTTCCGCCCGCTCCAGCGCCTCCACATCCCCGTGACGCGGTAAAACCCAGTCGATTTTCAGGCGGTAGCGCTCTGTCAGCGCGTCGGCCACCTCATAGGTCTCCTCGTTCAGCCGCCCGGTGTTGATGGCGAACACCCTCAGTTCCAGGCCGGCCTCATGGGCGATCTGGATGATGGCAACGTCCTCAAGGGAGAAGGAGCAGGCCAGTGATACCGGCCCAGCGGCTGCTTCGATGCCGGCGCGAAGGATGTCGGCGGGGGTTGCGTCGACTGCTAAGTCTGGTAGTGACTTGTTCATGGTCGAGTCCCTTTCAAATTCAGAATTCGTACGTTCAGATTGCCAGCCCGATAAGGGGCCAGATATAGCGGGCCGATAGCAGGAACAGCACCCACGAGATCAGCATGATCAAGGCTCCGGGGAGCATGATGTCGCGGCTTCTGAGAAAACCTGACCCGTAGGCGATGGCCGTGGCTGGAGTGCCCATGGGAAGGCAGTAGGCCAGACCAGCGGGGAGTGCGATCGCCAGCGTCATGACTTTTGGATCGATCCCCATGCTCTTTGACAGGGTCAGACCAATCGGCATGAAGATGGCCACCACAGCCGCATGGCTGATGCACTCGGTCATGATGATGGCGACAAACGAGATAACCGCCACTACCACGAAGGGGGACGGAGCGAAGGATTCCAGCCCTCTGTCGACTATCCACGAGGCAGCCCCGCTTTTTTCCATAGCGCCTGCCAGGGCGATCGAGCCGCCATACATCAGGATGATGCCCCAGTTCACATCCTCCTCGATTGATTTCCAGGTAATTACCCGGAAGGTGAACAGGAGCACGGCGGCAAGAATCGCTATGGCAGCCAGTCCGACCCGTTCCCCCAGGGTTATCCAGGCGAGGATGGTGGCAATCATTACCAGTGCAACCGTGAACTCGTTGAAGCCCATTTTCCCCCCCTCGAGCCGTTTGCGGTTTAGGTGGCGCAATCCACCTTCGACACTCTCCAGATCTACGGGAAAGAACCGCAGCAGGAGCAGGAAGCCGATCACTATCAGCGGCAGGACGATCGTGCTTGCCGCGATCATCCATTGGTGGAAGGAGAAACTGAGGCCGGTGGTTTCCCTGAGTATGCTGGCCGCCAGTGGCGCCCGCGCACCGCCAAGGAAGGTTGCGATGCCGCCGATGATGCAACCCCAGGCGATGGACATGAAGAGCAGTCCGGCATAGCGGCTTTTCCCCCGCTCCAGGCCGAGGCTGGCAGCAATTTTCGACACCACCGGGAACATCATGGCCGCCACTGCGTGCTCGCTCATGCAGTAGGAAAGTGCGGTGCAGAGCAGGAAGACGGTCAGGGCAAGACGGGTGGGGGTTCGGCCGAATCGGGCAAGCATGGCCCGCGCCAGTCGCGCCGATAGGCCGCTGCCGGTCATTGCGGACGCCAGGATGAAGGCTCCCAGGATGAAAAAAACCGCCTCGTTGCCGAAATGTGCATAGGTTTCCCGGGCATTCATGATCCCCAGCAAAGGGAGCATTACCATGGAGAGCAACGCCGTGGCAGCCAGGGGAAGGAGTCCGGACACCCAGAGGAAAACGGTGGCGCAAAAGAGGACCAGGGCACGGTACCCCTGCGTCGAAAGCCCCCGGGGCGGATCGAGGTTGAACAGCACAACGCTGATCAGAATCAGCCCGGCCAGGATCTGGTAGCGGAGCGTGCGGTCAACCAGGATTTGCCAGATAGGGCGCCGGTCGATTTTGAGCGGTTTGTCGATCGTAATCTGCTCCATCACAGCCCTGCCGAATCGAGGGAATCTTTGGCCGGCACAACCCGCAGATGCCGCCGCAGATCGGATGTCGCCAGTAAATGCCGGTCGTGAATCCTGTTGATGACACTTTGCAGCCGCCCCGCCTTTTCTGCCAACACAAGCGGTGTTGTCAGGGATATCAGGGGAAGAAACGGTTTCATGGTTGCGTGATGCCGTTCCCATCCTGAGCCGAGATGCGCGAAGACAGCGGCAACGTCCCCTGAACGGTAAGGGGAGGCACTTGTGGTCAGTGTCACCAGCGGCACGACACCTGCATTCAGCAGGATGTCGATGTCGTTCATGACCGTAGCCGGAGGCTCCGCTCCGAGTACCAGCGTCGAAGCTGTCGACCAGCGGGGCAACAGCCGCACAGCCGCGGCCAGTGAGTCACGAAAATCCTGTCGCACGCTGCGCCGTTCGTCTGGTGACGCCGAATCCATATCCGCAGCTGAGATGTCGAGCATATCCACCCCGGCGGCATAGGCCCGCTCAATGGTGTGCGCCGGAGCAGGATAGGGGATCTTCCCCATCAACCTGACATTGAAATTTTTCTTGATCTGTCGAGCCATTTCCTCACCACGAAAAAAGTCATCATGTGTCCCGAATGAGAGGTGGAACAGGTCGGTCGATTCCATGCTGAAGCTCTCGAACATGGTTTCGAGGGTCTCATGGACAGGGAGGTTTCCCCCGACGAAGAAAACCTTGCCGGCACGACTCAGTGTGCCCGGCTCCGGCAGTGGTTCCGGTCGTGCGATGATGGTATGCAGTTTTTGTTCGTCGACAATCATGGCCATGATGATGTGCTCCTTCTGTGCAGAAACGGGGGCTCCCTCTGCTCACCCGATCCGGCGAACGCCTTCCAGCAGGTCGTCAAGTGTCAGCAGTTCACCGACCTTCTCCCCCAGGCCTCCGTTGTTGCGGCGATACAGGTCAAACCCCGGCGCTTTATTTCCGTCTTTGTCGACAACCAGCCGCGAGATCACGATGCCGACATCGGCAAGCTGAGGCTGGGTGCAGGAATTGGGGCAGCCCGAAATGGCCCACGCAAGTTTTGTCCCCTCTGTGCCGAGCGCATCCAGTACGGCCTGGGCGATATCACGGGTCGGTGCAAGGCCGGCCAGGCACTCGTGAGCACCGGGGCAAACGCGGAATACGGTCTGTTCTGGCCGAAGCCCTTGATTGAACCCTGCCTCTTCCAGTTCCCTGAGCGCAGCGGCTTCATCGACACCCTCTGCCAACACGCAGGCCAGGTTCTGGTCGACGGTCACGATCAGGGAACCGTCGGCCCTGGCGTCGGCGAAATCTGCCAGCAGCCTCAGTTTGTCGCTCGGCAGCAATCCTGCAAACACCTGAACCTCGAACCGCTGGCGATGGCCCGGCGAGGGGAGCAGGTGTTCCGGCAATGCGACAACCTCCGGCAACTCTTCCCTGGCGCCCGGCTCGGCGCTGATCCTGCTCCTGAGTTCATCCTCGCCGATTTCACGTACCAGACACTTCAGCCGTTTGCCCGCCGGCGTATGGGAGGCATAGACCCTCACGATTGCCTCCAGAAGAGGGATGATGCGGCGCTCGTCAACCTCTCTTTCCAGGAGAAAACCCGCCTGGGGCTCCCGTCCCAGCCCACCGGCCACCCACACGTCGTACCAGCAGCGGCCTTCTTCGGACCTGGCCAGCACCAGCCCCGCATCCTGGATAAGATGCCTCCCTCCCGACACATCGGCCTCTAAGCCGATCTTGAACTTCTTTGGCAGTCGCTCGAATCGGGGGTTCCCGGTAAAGTGCCGCTGGAGGCGGCGCGCCATTGTCTCGATGGCCGGAAATTTATCTGATCCATGGGCGCCGCAGACAATCCCCCGTACCGCTCCGCCGCAGGCTCCACGTGATGTGAGGCCTGCTTTCCCCAGTTCCCGTTTTACGGGAGGAAGATTCTCCTCGCGCAACCAGTGGATCTCCATGCTGCCGCGCGTGGTCAGATGGATGATCCCGTGGCCAAAGGTCTCAGCTATTCTCGCAACCCCACGGGCCTGTACGGAAGAAATCACTCCGGCCGGCAGCTTGACCCGCTGCATGAAGAAGCCCTCCTGACGCTGCCGGTAAATGCCGTCCAATCGGTAATCAATGATCTTGCTCGTCATGTTTTTCTCCAATCCTCATTTGGTTGCAGGTCCGACAGTGAATACAAAAAAAAGGCCGAGGGACGTCCCGTACGTGGGGACAGTCTTCCTCGGCCTCCGGTGTTTCCGGTCAGCACAAGTTGATTTTGTAGAACTTCAGGTTATGTCAGATCCCGGCGCCATCCATGTTGACCGGGCGATTCAGACGGATCTTTTCATTCTTTTCGACCTGGACCACTCGCCCGTCCTGCACCACAAGGGTGACAGTTCCAAAACGGATCGATTCCAATGCCTCGCGCACCACCAGTTCCAACTCCCGATTCCACGGGTTTTTGGCTGTGTGTTGTGACGGGGTAACCATCATACACCTTCAAACAAAGGCGTGGAGAGATAGCGTTCGGCCCCGTCCGGCAGAATCACGACGATGGTTTTCCCCGCGAATTCGTCAAGGCTGGCAAGCCTGACCGCAGCCGCAGCAGCGGCTCCGCTGGATATCCCGACCAGGAGTCCTTCCTCCCGGGCCAGGCGCTTTGCGAACTCGATTGCATCATCACCGGAGACCTGTTCGACCCGGTCGATGATGGAGAGATCGAGGGTGTCGGGAATGAAGCCGGCGCCGATTCCCTGGATCTTGTGGGGGCCCGGTTTCAGTTCCTGACCCGCCAGCTTCTGGGTGATGACAGGGCTCTCCTTGGGTTCCACGGCGACGGAGATGATCTGCTTCCCCCTGGTCTTCTTGATGTAGCGGGAGATGCCGGTGATGGTGCCCCCCGTTCCTACCCCGGCCACGATCACGTCGATGGCGCCGTCGGTGTCGTTCCAGATCTCGGGTCCCGTGGTCTTCTCGTGGATCTCGGGATTGGCCGGGTTCTTGAACTGCTGGGGTATGAAGTACTTCGCCGGATCGGAGGCGGCCATCTCCTCGGCCCGGTTGATGGCCCCCTTCATCCCCTCGGCGCCAGGAGTCAGGATCAGATTAGCGCCCAAAGCGGCCAATATCCGTCTCCGCTCGATGCTCATGGTTTCCGGCATGGTCAGGGTCAGCTTGTAGCCGCGTGCCGCAGCCACGTAGGCCAGGGCGATGCCGGTATTGCCGCTGGTCGGCTCGATGATCTCAACCCCCGGCTTGAGCAGACCGCGTTTTTCGGCGTCCCAGATCATGTTGGCGCCGATGCGGCACTTTACCGAATAGGCCGGGTTTCTTGCCTCTATCTTGGCGAGGACTGTCGCCTTGGTGCCGTCACCGATGTGGTTGAGTTTAATCAGGGGGGTATTGCCGATGGACTGGGAATTGTCGGCGTAGATTTTGCTCATCTTTAAACTCCTCGTGTTGTCGTGGGTTAGTCTATAGACTTTATAGACGTTAACGACAAAAAAATTATATACAGTAGTCTACTACATTTCTTAATTTTTTCCGTGCCTGCTCACTACGCTCGATCATGTCCGCCAGGGTGAGATTGCCAAGTGTGGTGGTCAGAACTGCATGTACATCTGCCATAGTCAACCTGATACCGCAGGTCTCCTCGTCCTTGCACTCTTCACACCGGGTACGGTTTGTCGTGCTGAGGCACTGTACCGGGGCAAAGTCTCCCTCAAGGATTCTGATTATCGAGCCAACCGAAATTTTATCTGCCGGGAGGGCCAGAGAATAGCCGCCCCCCTTTCCAACCCTGCTGTTGAGCAATCCACCTTTGCGCAAAGATAAGAGAATAAATTCAAGGAACTTTTTGGGAATATTTTCACTCTCGGCCAGATCGGCAATCAGGACGGGGTGACCACTGGGCGTTCCGGCAAGGTGAATCAGCGCTTTAAAGGCGTATTTCGTTTTCTTTGTTATCATATCTATTAAATCTATAGGTATAATAAATTACTGCTTTTGTCAAGAATTATTTAGTGGGGAAAATGCTTTGACAAATGTCGATCAATAAGGTAAAGAATTAAATACTGATTCTGTAGCCTTGGGCAAAGAACAGTGACAACTGAATAGCTGCACGATTTCTTATCAAGAGCGACCGAGGGACAGGCCCTACGACGTCGCGGCAACCTCCCGCAAGGGAAGGTGCCAATTCCTGCGAAGCCGCACGGTTTCGGAAGATAAGGGAGCGCGGACAACCTTCGCCACGATAGAGAGTCCCCTTCCGCACCCCGGAAGGGGACTTTTTCGTTAAGGAGCGAACGATGAACATTGCAACTGCAGCGGCACAGATCGGACTCGAATGGGACACACGCACCGGAGCGGTGACCGTCCCGATCTATCAGACAGCGACCTTCCGGCATCCCGGCCTGGGACAGAGCACCGGCTACGACTACAGCCGATCGGGTAACCCCACCCGCCAGGCACTGGAAGAGGGGATAGCACGCCTTGATGGCGCATCCCGGGGCTTTGCCTATTCTTCCGGAATGGCGGCCATCGCAAGCCTGCTCCTCCTCTTTAAACAGGGGGATCATCTCATTGTCACCGAGGACCTGTATGGCGGCACCTATCGCCTCTTCGAGCAGATCTTCCAGCGGTACGGCCTGGAATTCACCTATGTGGACACAAGTGACATCGTGCAGGTCACGTCAGCCATCCGCCCCGAGACTAAGGGCCTCTTTGTGGAGTCCCTGACAAACCCGCTCCTCAAGGTGGCCGACGTTGCCGCACTGGCCAAGCTCTGCCGGCAACAGGATATCCTCTGTATCGTGGACAATACCTTCCTCACCCCCTATCTGCTCCGCCCGCTCGATCTGGGTGCGGATATCGCCGTCTACAGCGGGACCAAGTACCTGGCAGGGCACAACGACACGGTGTGTGGCCTCGTGACGGTGAAGGATCCTGCACTGGCGGAACGGGTCTATTTCCATCAGAACGCCGCCGGCGCTGTCCTCGGCCCCCAGGATTCCTGGCTTACCATTCGCGGCATGAAAACCCTTTCGGTCCGCATGGACCGCCAACAGGAGAACGCCCTGGCCATTGCCCGCTGGCTGCTGGCCAATGAGCTGGTAACGAAGGTCTATTACCCGGGC
Organism: Geobacter sp.; assembly: GCA_003574885.1. Classification (GTDB taxonomy): domain Bacteria; phylum Desulfobacterota; class Desulfuromonadia; order Geobacterales; family Geobacteraceae; genus Geomobilimonas. Next base: position 282,994 of record PJFC01000001.1, on the reverse strand, counting down.
CTGCCCGACCATCCGGGACATGAGCTCCTGAAAACGCACGGGAAAGGCTTCGGTGCGATGATCGCTTTCGAAGTGACCAGACCGGAACTGGTGGAGCGTTTGCTCCTGCGCACCAACGTGATATCCTTTGCCGAAAGTCTGGGAGGCGTGGAAACCCTGATCACCTTTCCTGCCGTACAGACTCATGCCGATATCGAGCCGGCAAAACGGGCCGCCCTTGGCATTAACGACCGGTTGCTTCGACTGTCGGTAGGAATTGAGGATGTGAACGATCTGATTGCCGATCTGGAATCGGCATTTACCACGGAGGCATAACATGAAATTCGCAACGAGACTCATTCACGGCAGCCATGCCGTCGATCCCGCAACCGGAGCACTCTCCATTCCGGTCTATCAGACATCCACCTTTGCCCAGAAGTCGGTGGACCAGTTCGGGAAATACGACTACGCACGCTCCGGCAATCCCACCAGGGAGGCGCTGGAGGAGGCACTTGCCGATCTCGAAGGGGGTACCCATGCGTTTGCCTTCGGCTCCGGCATGGCGGCCATCTCCTCGACCCTGATGCTCTTTGCACCCGGTGACCACCTGGTAGTCTGCGAGGACGTCTACGGCGGGGCATTCCGGGTGTTGACCAAACTTTTCGGTCAGTGGGGGCTCAGCGTCACCTTTGTGGACGCCACCCGTCTCGAAGCCATAGAGGCTGCCATCCGGCCGGAGACAAAGGCGATCTATCTGGAGACTCCTTCCAATCCCCTTCTGAAAATCACGGATATCCGGGGTGCTGCAGCGATCGCCCGCTCCCGTGGGCTGCTGGCCCTGGTAGACAATACCTTCATGACCCCGTACCTGCAGCGCCCCCTGGAGCTTGGCTGCGATATCGTCATGCACAGCGGCACCAAGTTCCTGAACGGTCACAGCGACGTGGTCTGCGGTTTTGCCGTGGTGAAGGACGAAGATCTGGCCCATCGTATCGGTTTCATCCAGAACGCCTTCGGCGCAATACTCGGCCCCCAGGACTGCTGGCTGACCCTGCGGGGACTGAAGACTCTCAAGGTGCGGATGGAAGAGAGCCAGAGCAGCGCGCTGAAAGTTGCGGCCTTCCTTGACGGGTGCCCACAGGTTAAACGGGTATATTATCCGGGACTGTCGACACATCCGGGCAATGCTGTCCACAGCGGCCAAGCCGACGGGCCGGGGGCGGTCCTCTCCTTCGAGCTGGAAAGCTTCGAGCTGACCAGGCGGTTGCTGGAGGGGGTCGAGCTGGCTGCATTCGCCGTCAGCCTTGGGGGCGTTGAGAGCATACTTTCCTATCCGGCCAGGATGTCCCATGCGGCAATGTCCCCTGCCGACCGTGCCGAACGCGGGATCAGCGATACACTGGTACGTCTCTCCATAGGGCTGGAGGACCCGGATGACCTTATATCCGATCTTGCGCGGGTTGTGGCATAACCCCAATGAGCACCCGCCGGTGGATTTGTATTTCCCGGGAAGAATTGTAAGCTTATTGTATCCATAGCTGTAGTCAGCTATTCACATGGGCCCAGAATTTCGAAAAAACCCCAACAAACATGTAAAAGACCCTTAGCCCGGAAGTGATACTGCAAACAGTACAGGAATAGCGGCTGAAACGGAGGTTATGCTATGTCCAAAAAGAGTGCCTTCTGGTTATTTTTGATCGGCACTGTTTCCTCCGCGGTGATCTTCCTGGGACTTACCTGGGACATGCACCGCCAGGTGGCAGCCCTGTCTCATGCCGATAAATTGTCCGACAAGGTCGTCGCGGGAAAACGGACCTTCGAGCATTATAACTGCAATGACTGTCATACGATCCTTGGTTTCGGCGGTTACTATGCGCCCGATCTCACCAGGGTGGAGCAACGGATAGGTGAGGATGGTATCCGCTATCGGTTGAGGCACCCGGAGTTGGCGTTTGCCAGTTCGCCGCGAAAGATGCCGCAACAGCACATCCCTGAAGGTGAAATTGACAACCTGGTCACTTTTTTTACCTGGGTCGGGGGGATTGAAAACGGAGACTGGCCTCCGCAGGACAGCAAGAATCGTCTGACCCGTGGCGAACAGCGGCTGGTTGCAGGAGCGACAGTCTCTCCCGGCGCGGCAGTCTTTCAGACAAAGGGATGCATGAACTGTCATTCGCTTCACGGTACGGGTGGAACGTTCGGCCCGGCCCTGGATACCATCGGCAGGCAACTGACGATGGAGCAGATAGAGCACTACGTGAGAGACCCCAAAAGCGTGAACCCGAAAGCCATGATGCCGCCCCAGAAAGAGCTTTCCGACCGTGAACTGGAAGAGGTGGCCAAGTTCCTGGCCAAGTTGAAATAGGAGGGAGCAATGGAATACCGTTCACAGAAAATTGCCAGCTGGTACTTCACCATCGCCCTGCTGCTCTTTGTCCTCCAGGTCATGATGGGGCTCTGGCTGATATCCAACTACGTCTTCACCATACCGCAGGAGATTGTCAACGTATTCCCGTTCGCCACGGCGCGGGCAATGCACACCAACCTCCTCGTCCTCTGGATGCTCCTCGGTTTCATGGGGGGAACCTATTACATCGTGCCCGAGGAGACCGGGTGCGACATCTGGTCGCCACGACTTGCCTGGCTGCAACTCATCGTCCTGGTTGCCACCGGGGTGATTGCCCTCGCCGGGTTTGCAGCAGGTTGGACCAAGGGGCGCCCCCTCCTGGAGATTCCGCCCCCCCTCAACTATCTGGTCGTCGCAGGCGCCCTCATTTTCCTCTTCAATGTGGGAATGACCATGTTCAAGGCCAGGCGCTGGACCGTCATCCAGGGGGTCCTGCTGGGGGGGCTGGTCTTCCTGGCTCTTCTCTACCTTGCCGGCATTCCTTTCTACCGGAATGAAGTGATCGATTGGTACTACTGGTGGTGGGTGATACACCTCTGGGTGGAGGGGGCGTGGGAGCTGGTGACCGGCGCGATCATGGCGTTCATCCTGATGCGGCTTACCGGGGTGGACCGGCAGGTCGTGGAGAAATGGCTGTACGTGGAGATTGGTCTGTTCATGTTTACCGGTATTGCCGGGACCGGGCACCATTACTACTGGATTGGCGCCCCGACGTACTGGCTCTGGGTGGGTGGCATCTTTTCGGCTCTGGAGCCGCTTCCCATCCTTCTCATGGTTATCGATACCATGACGTACGTGAGGCACCGCAAGGTACAGATTGCCAATCCCCATACCTGGACCCTGGCGGTGGGGTGCGCCGTATTCCACCTGATCGGTGCCGGCGTTTGGGGGTTTGCGCACACTCTGCCGCAGATCAACTATTACACCCATGGCTCCCAGGTCACCGTCTCCCACGGCCACATGGCCTTTTTCGGCGCCTATGCCCTCCTCAACATCACCGTATTCTACTTTGCGATGCCACGGCTGAAAGGAATCGAGGTGTACAAGCCTACCCTTGGCAAGATCGGTTTCTGGACCATGTCGAGCGCCATGATGTTGATGGGGATTACCTTCGGCATTGCAGGGGTACTGCAGAGCTATCTGGAGCGGGTGCTCGGCATGGGGTACATGACTGCCCAGTCCTATATGCATCTCTGGATGGCCGTGACGCTGGTCCTGGGGGTCTGTTTCTTCGCCGGGGTGGTTATAACCGTCATTGACCTGTTGTTTCCCAAACCTGCCGTGAAACCGGGCGGGGCATGAAGAGAGGAATAAACAATTGGTGAAGTCCTTCTATCTGCCATTTCTCGGATCACGCGATTTCTTTACCAGTGTGGCAATCTCAGTCTGAATGTCCGCCGGATCTACCTTGGCTTGCTGCAGCAGCGCACCCCAACTCGTACGTCCCCCCTTTACGTCACGATAGAGCTGGAAAGCCGGTTGACGGGTTTTTGCTGCAATCAGACCAGCCAGGATCAGTTCCTGGTTCCCCGCTCCGGCCTTGCGCAGTGCTGCCAATTCCGATGCGCCGTGAAAGCAGAAGCGCAGCAGCAGCTCATCGACCACGGCGTTGGCAAGGCGTTCGTCAGCAGCACCGGCCTTCAGTGCCTCAGCACCCCTCCCTCCCCCGGCCTTGGCATAAATAGTCAGCGGGGCCGCCACCTGTCGCCAGGATCCCTTGGCTTTGTGCTCCTGCAACAGAAATTCCGGATCGGCCCCGGACTTGGCCGCCAGCCAATAGGCTGTCCACAGGTCATCTGCCGAGGCCCCTTTCTGCTTCTTGATCACGATCGATTTTTTGTCGACACCAAAAACTGCGGCAACAAAGGAATTCTGGGTCGTGGCCAGGAAATAGGGATCAGCCACCGTGGGGTGCGCCGGATCATAGGAGCGGTCGGTGAAACAGTGGCAGGTGATGGCAGGTATGGCAAGTGCAGGCATGGGGAGCATGAGAAGAATGATGAGACTGAGCTGGAAGACATAGCGGGTGACGAAGTGCATAACGAATCCTTTCTCCGGATTATAACCAATTGCTGGATCTGTGAGTCGCCAGTAATTTCAACATAACATCCATCCGAAAATTGACTTTGACTTAGGTCAAGCAACCGAAAATAGGGAGCAAAGTCTGGTACCGGTTGCAGCGAAAAGGTTCCGCCACTTTTGAGACCCCGGCCTGACCACGGCAAATCGGCTAGTTGCGGGGGGGGAGATGTGTGCGGGGCCGCATCTGGTGCATATTTGTTTGACTCCGGCGGTAAAAAAAAGTAAGTTTAACAGGTTAAACGCCGGAGTAGCCCCTATGTTGAGAGCATATCTCTTTTTGCTGATCTTTGTGCCGCTGACCTTTCTCTTTGCGTTCAGCGCGATCATCGCCACTCTTTTCGATCCCAGCGGACGGTTGTACCACGGCCATGCCCGGCTCTGGAGCCGCATCAGCCTCTGGATGGCGGGTGTTCGGCTTGTGGTTGCCGGCCAGGAAAGAGTCCCGGTCGGTCAGCCGGTCGTTTACATGAGCAACCACCAAGGGAATTTCGATATTCATGCCCTGTTCAGGGCCATCCCCTACCGATTTTCCTGGATAGCCAAGGAAGAGCTGTTCGCCATTCCGGTCTTCGGTCACTCCATGAGGCGGGCGGGCTACGTTCCCCTCGACCGGAGCGACGGCCGCCAGGCCCTGAAAAGCATGGAGCGGGCAGCAACCCTGATCCGGGAGGGGAGAAGTGTGGTGATCTTTCCCGAGGGAACGCGGACACCGGACGGCAACCTTCTCCCCTTCAAGAAGGGGGGCTTTCTCCTGGCTGTAAAGGCGGGGGTTCCCGTTGTGCCGGTTTCTATCAGCGGCAGCCGGGAGGTTAATCCTTCCAGGCGGATTGAGCTTTTCCCCGGCACCATTAACGTTCGCTTCGGCGCACCCATAACGGTGGTGGACGGGAGCAGCCGGGGGCGTGAAGAGCTGCTGGAACGGGTCCGGACGGCCATTGCCGCCGGGCTGGAGCGTTGATATGCCGATGCTGTATTATGCACTGATTGTCGTGGGGCTGGTTGCCATGGGATGGGGTTTCCCCGCTGCCCACCGGCTCCGGCGCCCTCTGGATATCGTTGCTGCACTTGTGGTGCTGGCAGGGCTTTGCTGTGCACTGCTCGGCGCTCTGCTCGTGACGGTCCCCGGGTTCTTCCGGGGCTAGGAATCGTATGGAAAAGGCCAAAACAATTGCCGTGAACATTGCTGTTACGGCCCTTATAGCCATAATCCTCATCTGGGGGAATACCTGGTACCGGCAGTGGAGCCAGTTTAACCAGGGGGAGGCTGCTCTCTCCCGGGGTGATTACGTCGCCGCCATCGCCGGGTACGAAGCTGCTATCCACATGTATACCCCCGGCAGCTCCATGGTGGAGCGCTCTGCCGGGAAACTGTGGGAAATCGGCGAGCTGCAGGAACAGAGGGGCGACCGGGAGCTCGCCCTGGTGGCGTACCGTGCCCTGCGCAGCTCATTTTATGCCACATGGGGGCTCACCTCGCCGGGGAAAGGATGGATTGCCCGGTGCGACGAAAAGATCGCCCGTCTGGTGAAACTGCAAGGAGAGGCGGGGGTACAGAAGCGCTGATTCCGGGGCGATCGGCCGTCTCTGCTCGATTTAGCCTCCAGCGGCTGGAACTCGGACACATTCGATCTACGGGGAATACACCATCCGCGAATGCAGATAAATTTTGCTCAAGGCACTTATGGAAATGACCCACAACGACAATCCTGGACTGCGTATCATCCCCCTCGGCGGGTTGGGGGAGATCGGGCTCAATATGGCGGTCTTTGAGTACGGTGATGACATCATCGTGGTCGACTGCGGACTCATGTTCCCCGAGCCCAACATGCTCGGCATCGACCTGGTCATTCCCGACATCACGTATCTCCGGGAGCGGGCCGACCATGTGCGGGGGATTTTCCTTACCCATGGCCACGAGGACCATATCGGTGCACTCCCCTACATCCTTCAGGAGCTGAATCCCCCTATCTACGGCACCGCCCTCACTCTCGGCTTCGTCAAGGAAAAGCTCAAGGAGTTCGATCTCGACGAAAAAGTTGACCTGCGGGTGGTGAAGCCCCGACAAAGGGTCGACGTCGGGCTCTTCGACATCGAATTTATCCGGGTTGCCCACTCCATCGTGGATGGCTGTGCCCTGGCTATCCGTACTCCCGAGGGGGTGGTGATCCATACCGGTGATTTCAAGCTCGACCAGACTCCGGTTGACGGGGAGCTGACCGACCTGGCGACCCTGGCCCGCTATGGTGAGGAGGGTGTGCTGGCGCTCATGGCCGACTCTACTAACGTGGAACGGGAAGGGTACACTCTGTCGGAAGCTTTGGTTGGCGAGGCGTTTGACGATATTTTCCCCAAATGTTCAGGACGGATTATCGTGGCGGCTTTTTCCAGCAATATCCACCGGGTCAGGCAGGTTATGACCTCGGCCGCGCGATCGGGGCGGAAGGTGCTCCTGAACGGCCGCTCCATGATAGCCAATGTCCAGATCGCCCGGGAACTGGGGTACCTGTCGGTTCCCGATAACCTTCTCATTGACCTGAAAGAGCTTCCCCGCCTCCCCAAGGAGCAGGTCTGCATGATCACCACCGGCTCCCAGGGGGAGCCTATGAGCGCCCTCACCCGGATTGCCATGGACGACCACAAGCAGATCAAGCTGGAGGAGGGTGACACGGTGATCCTCTCTTCCCGCTTCATACCGGGGAATGAAAAGACCATCTCCGACCTGGTCAACCATCTCTACCGGCGGGGTGCCGAGGTTTACCACGAGAAGGTCTCGGAAGTCCATGTCTCCGGTCACGCCAGCCAGGAAGAGCTGAAGCTGATGCAGAACATCGTCCGCCCCCGCTACTTCATCCCGGTGCACGGCGAGTATCGCCACCTGGTGAAGCACGCCCAGCTTGCCCAGAAGGTGGGGGTCCCCCGGGAGCGCTGCCTCCTCGCGGTGAACGGCGATGTCATCACCTTTTCCGACGGCAGCGGGGTCATTACCGGCAAGGTGGAGACAGGCCGGGTCTTCGTGGACGGGAAGGGGATCGGCGATGTGGGGGAGGTGGTGCTCAAGGACCGCAAGCACCTCTCACAGGACGGCATGGTGGTGGTCATTATCGGGATCAACCAGACCAGCGGCGAGATCATCTATGGTCCTGACATCGTCTCCCGCGGCTTCGTGTTCGAGGACGAGAGCCAGGAGTACCTGGACGAGGCGCGGAAGGTGGTGGAAGACACCCTTGCCCTCACCAATGTAACGGTCATGGCCGACTGGGGCGAGGTGCGGCAGGAGGTGCGGCGGGTACTCCGGCGCTTCTTCAACAAGACCATCGAGCGACGGCCGGTGATATTGCCCTTAATTCTGGAGATGTAAGACGGCTTCGCCCGGAAACGCGGCTTTTCCGCAATCTCTGCGTTGATCTTCGGGATTCCTTGTGACTCGGCCTGCGGCCGCCCCTTTCAGGGCGCCTTCGCGGTCCAATTTCACAAGTGAAATTGTGCGGCGTAGCGATGTTTATGCCCGTCGTTTGGGTACTACGCCTCCGCGTCATCCCTCGATCGCCTTGACCTTGCGAAAAATCCACGTTTCTGTGACTGCAACAAATGCGTCTCAGTCGAAGCCGTCGAAGGAACAGATAATCCATGGACGATAAAGTTGACAAAAAGGAAAAGCTGAAGAAAGAGATCCAGGGGATGGCGCTGGGTGCGGCGGGGCTGTTCGTGCTGATCGCGCTCATTTCCTACCGGACCGACGACCTTTCGTTCAACAGTTTCTCCTCCGAAGCCCGCGTCCGCAATTTCGGCGGGCGGCTCGGGGCGGAGGTGTCCGATCTGCTCCTTCAGACCACGGGCTTGGCCGGCTACCTTGTCCCCGGAGCTCTCCTCTTCCTTGCCTACCTCTTCCTCCGCTTCAAGGAGGTGAAGTGGCGTGCCTATAAATGGTTCGCCTACGCGGGGCTCCTCGTCTCTCTCTCGTCCATCTTCGCGTTCAACCTGGAATTCACGTCCCTCTTCGGCGAGCGGGTACCGACGGGTGGAGCCGTGGGATACCAAACTGCGTCGGTTCTCAAGAGTTTTCTTGGCATGCCGGGAGCGCTGCTGCTGCTGCTTCCCATGCTGGCTGCGTCGATCATGATTCTTTCCCGCTTCTCCTTCGTCCTGTTTGCCGACTGGTGGTTCGGGGCGCTGGGGGCCAGGTGGGCTCGCTTCCGGGAACGGCGGGCGCTCAACCGCGAGTTGATGCAAAAGGAGCCTAAACCGGCCGAAGCTGGCTCGCCGGTGATAAAGCCGCTGCCGGTACATGTCCCCACTCCGCCGCCGCTTCTTAAAAGGGAGAAGAAGAAGGAAGAAGAGAAGTCAAAGCCGGTCCAGGAAGCGTTCGAGTTCATAAAGAGCGACGGGGCCTATCAGACTCCTCCCCTGTCCCTTCTCGATACGCCGCCGACGACGGAAAAGCGGGTCGACAAGGAAGCCCTGACCATGAACGCCCGGCTTCTGGAGAAGAAGCTCAAGGACTTCGGTGTGGACGGGGAAGTGGTGGAGATCTGCCCCGGTCCGGTCGTCACCATGTACGAATTCGCCCCCGGCCCGGGGGTCAAGGTGAGCCGTATCGCCGGCCTTGCCGACGACCTTTCTATGGCCCTGCAGGCACTTTCCATCCGGATCATCGCACCCATACCCGGCAAGGGAGTGGTGGGGATCGAGCTTCCCAACCGGGACCGGGAGATAGTATTCCTGAAGGAGATATTTTCCAGCGAGGAGTTTCATCGTGGCAAGCTCAAACTCCCCATGGCACTTGGCAAGGACGTAGCCGGCATACCGCTGGTGACCGACCTGGCCCGCATGCCCCACCTGCTGGTGGCCGGTGCCACCGGTTCCGGCAAGTCGGTATCCATCAATACCATGATCCTCTCCCTCCTCTATACCGCCACCCCCCGCGACGTGCGGATCATCATGGTCGATCCCAAGATGCTGGAACTCTCCATCTACGAGGGGATACCCCATCTGCTCCTCCCCGTGGTCACCAACCCGAAGAAGGCCGCTCTGGCCCTGCGATGGGCGGTGGAGGAGATGGGGCGCCGCTACCGGCTCATGGCCGACAAGAGTGTGCGCAACATCGACTCCTACAACAAGGCGCTGGAGCGTGAGGAGAAGGAGCAGGCTGACAACCGGGCGCGGGAAACTGTGGTGGTTGACGAGGTTGAGGAGAGCGCTGACAGCGATGAGGCGGCTATCCAGGCTTTTCTCGACAGGGACGAAGAACTGGAACACGGCCACCTTCCGTACATTGTGGTGATCGTGGACGAACTGGCCGACCTGATGATGGTGGCGGGACGGGAACTGGAGGAGTCCATTGCCCGGCTGGCCCAGATGGCCCGGGCTGCCGGCATTCACCTGATCCTGGCCACCCAGCGGCCATCGGTGGATGTCATTACCGGCCTCATCAAGGCGAACTTCCCGGCCCGTATCTCCTTCCAGGTTTCCAGCAAGACCGATTCTCGCACCATCCTCGACTGCAACGGCGCGGAAGCTCTCCTCGGGGCCGGCGACATGCTCTTCCTTCCCCCCGGCACAGCCAAACTGATGCGCTCCCATGGCGCCTTCGTTTCCGATGCCGAGGTGCAGCGGGTGGTGGAGTTCCTGAAAAAGCAGGGGAAACCGGTCTACGACAAGTCGATCCTGGAGATGAAAGCTGGGGCCGAGAGTGGAGGAGCTGCCGAAGAGGAGCTTGACGAACGTTACGATGATGCGGTGGCGCTGGTTGCCGAGACCCGCCAGGCATCCATCTCCATGATTCAGCGGCGGCTCAGGATCGGGTACAACCGGGCGGCCCGCATCATCGAAAAAATGGAGCAGGAAGGTATTGTCGCTCCCAGCGACGGGACGAGCAAGCCGAGGGAAGTGTTCATCAACAAGTTGTAGGCCTGTACTGAGTCAACGCAGAGGGACGCAGAACAGATGCGGATTAACGCAGAACACGTAACAGAGCAGGGCTTTTGTAAGAAGGCTCAGGCAATAGGATTTTATCAGCGTACATCCATAGAATCTGCGTCTTTCAGCGTTGAATCCGCTGTTAGCCTGTTCATCAACGGGAGGCCCCATGAGCGAGTGCCGCAAGGACAATCTGGCCCACTTTGCCGTTACCATCATCAGCAAGGACCGCCCCGGTATCGTGGCAGATACCACCGAAGCTCTGTTCCGTCTCGGCTGCAACATCGAGGACTCCAGCTGTACCATGCTGGGGGGGGACTTTGCCATGATCCTCATCGTCTCCCACGAGAAGCCGTTTGCCAAGGCTGGCCTGGTCGACGAGTTCAGGCTGCTCCAGGAGCGCACCGGCCTGAAAATCCACGTCCGCACACTCCAGGAGGATGAGATCTGCCCGGTGAAGGAAGAGGGGGAGCTTTGCCTCATCTCGGTCTACGGCTCGGACCAGCCGGGGATCGTCTACCGGGTAACCCGGGCACTGGCGGACCGTCGGGTAAACATCACCGACCTGAACACACGCCTGATCGGCACGGTTGAAGAACCGGTCTACGTCCTGATGCTGGAGGCGATCCTGCCGGCAGGGATGACCGTGGATGACGCCGGGCATCTTCTGGACAATCTGAAAAAGGAGTTGAACGTGGAGATAGGGGTTCGCACCATTACCCCTGTTTCCTTCTGATACGATGCCTGCCCAAAGAATTCTCATCTACCCGCATCCCGTGCTGAAGAAAATGTGCCGGCCGGTGCTGGCCATCGACGCCGAAATAGGCACCCTCGTTGAGGATTTGCTGGATACCATGCGGGAAGGACCCGGCTCGGTGGGGGTCGCCGCTCCCCAGATCGGTGTCTCGCTTCGAGTCTGTGTGGTGGACGTCTCCGCCAGCCGCCTGGGGAAAGATAACAATCACGGCCAGCTGGTCATGGTAAACCCGGAGATCATCGCCCGGGAAGGGGCTGCGGTGATGCGGGAAGGGTGCATGAGTATCCCCGACTACACGGGGGAGGTTGAGCGGGCCACCGGGATAACGGTCAGATTTCTCGATGGAGGAGGCCAGTCCCGTGAGATCGAGGCGAGCGGCTTCGAGGCGGTGGCGATTCAGCACGAAATGGACCACCTGGACGGGGTTCTGTTCCTCGACCGGATCGTGTCACTCAAGACGGGACTCTTCCGGAGAAAGAACTACCGGTAACCCATCGCCGTCAGCCGCTCGAACTCACTGCGGGAACGGCTGACGCAATCCTCTATCGCCATCCCCGCGAAGTAGTTGCCGGTCACCAGGAGGCGCCTGCCGGCAATGAGCCGGTCGATGCCGTCGGTAATCTCCCCGTGACCCACAACGGGAGAGGGAAGACGGTTTTCCTGGGTCGCCACATGGCGCAGCGTTTCCCTCTTCACCCCCAGCACTTCACTGATCCTGCGGAGTTTCCCCTCCTGATCTGCCGTTCCTGCCTTGAAATGGAAGCTGAACCCCCGCTGACTTTCATGGGGGACCGTGTCGCGGGAGACGGCAGAGTAGAAGATGTCGTTGACCGCGATGATCCCGGCGAGGGGAGCGATCCGGAGCGCGTCCTTCTGCACAGCCACTCCCACTGTTTCGATGGTTTCGCACGGAATCCGGGCGAGGAACGGTGAGAGTTCGGGCGCGACCCCCTGGAGCAGGCGTGATGCCTCAGGGGGTGGGGTGGCAAGGGCTAGTGTGGTCGCCTCGAAGGTTGTGCCGTCAGCCGTGGTTAGCCGGTACGATGAACCGTCAAAGGTGATGCCGGTCACATCCGTACCGGTCATGGTCGTGATGCCCGGGTTACGGGCTATCGTGTCGGTAATTGTCTGGAGCCCCCCCACCAGGGTGTAGCTCTTCAGGATATCCTTGCGCCGGGGACGCTTTTTGAAGAGCATATCGGCAGGGACATCGTTGGCACGCTGGGAGACGACGGCATTGAAAGCAGGGGCAAATACCCGGTCGAAGTTCTTCTTCCCGACAATGGTGGCATAATAGGAGGCAACGCTTGCTCCCTTCTTCTCCTGGGTGAATATGTGCCAGACCGAAGCGAAGAGCTCAAGGAAGCTGAGCTGGGAGGGGATCGACTTGATCCCGGAATCGACCAGCATGCGGAAGGAAACCTTTTCCCGTGCCAGGATCCGGTCGAGGAGGGCGCACTGCTCCATGATGCCGATCAGGTTGCCGTAGGAGTTATAGCAGGTATGAGCTCCCAGCTCGAGCCAGAAACCGGCGGCATCGCCGGAGAAGGAATGGGAGTTGAAACAGCCGCCGATCCGTTCGCTCCGTTCGATGACCAGGGTCTTGAGACCGGCACGTTGGCAGTAATGGGCGAGGCTGAGGCCGCTGATTCCTGCACCGATGACAATGAGATCGTACCTCTCCATGGTGTTCCTCCTTCTGTCTGTGTCGAGTCCGGTCCGTTGTGGAGGGCCGTCTGCCGGGACGCTGCCGGGATGATGGGTCGATGTAGCGGGCCGGTAGCTGCATAGTAGGCGGGTAGAGATTGCTTGTCAAGTCGTACGATGGCCGATTGTGCAATGGTTGACAAGGTGGGGAACAGCGATTACATTCAAGACGTGTGCATAACGAAAGGACGCTAACCATGGCAGCACGTGACTACTACGAGGTCCTCGGACTGAAGAAGGGTGCGACCCCGGCGGAGATAAAGAAGGCCTACCGGAAGCTGGCGGTAAAATATCACCCGGACAAGAATCCCGGCAACAAAGAGGCCGAGGATCGTTTCAAGGAGATAAACGAAGCGTACGCGGTCCTGTCAGATCCCAAGAAGAAGGAACAGTTCGACCAGTTCGGTTCCGCCGGCTTTCACCAACGGTTTTCCCAGGAGGACATTTTCCGGGGTTTCGACGTGGGGGACATCTTCAAGGATGCGGGGCTGGGGAGTGATGACATCTTCTCCCGCATCTTCGGCGGCGGTTTTCAGCAGCGGGGAGGTTTCGGTTATGGCGGGGGCCGCCGGAGCAAAGGTGAGGACCTCAGCATGGAGCTGACGGTCTCTTTCCGGGAAGCCTTCAGCGGCTGCGAGAAAAGGGTTGCTTTTGCACGGGGCGGGGAGCGCGAAGAGCTGTCGGTAAAGATTCCAGCCGGGGTCGACACGGGGGCGCGGCTGCGTGTCCAGGGGAAAGGCGGGCCGGGGCGCGGCGGTGGGCAGGCAGGGGACCTCTATCTCGATATAAAGGTTGCCAGCGATCCCCAGTTCCACCGGGAGGGGGATGATATCGTGGTGGAGCGGCTTCTCCGCTTTTCGGAAGCGGCACTTGGGACATCGATGGAGGTTCCTACCCTTGAAGGGACCAAGCGGATAAAGGTGCCGGCGGGGATTCAGCCGGGGACCAAGATTCGCCTGAAGGGGCAGGGTTTCCCTCGGATGGGAACGGATGTGCGAGGGGATCTGTTCGTGCGGATCAACGTCCAGGTGCCGGAACAGCTGACCGGAACCCAGCGGGAGCTGCTGGAACAGTTGGCGGGAAAAGGACTGTGATCCGTTACGGGAGAGGCCGTCTCACCTCACGTTTTATTTTATTTCAATTGAAGCACCCTTGCGGAGGTCGGCCAGCCACTGGTTGAAGCGTTCTTCCGATTTCTTGCGATACAGGGCATCCTCGATCTCCTTCTGTACCTCTTCGAACGGCTTCGGTTTTCCGACGGAGCTCTCTTCAAGCTTTATGATGTGGATTCCTGCCTTGGTTACCACCAGGTCGCTGATCTCACCCGGTTTCATCTTCGTTACGGTGGCTTCGATTTCGGGAAGCATCTCCCCCTTCTTGAACGTCCCGAGATCGCCGCCGTCTGTCTTTGCACCCGGGTCGTCCGAGTACTTTCGGGCGAGCTCGGCAAAGTCTTTGCCACTCCGTGCTTCGAACAGCACGTTCGAGGCGGTCATCATGACCTTCTTTATATCCTCTGTAGGCGCATCAGCTGCGAGGCGGAAGAAGATGTGGCGGGCGCGGAACTGTTCTTCAGCTCCGAACTTGGCGGGGTTGGCTGCGTAGTATTCCCGCATCTCCTTTTCTCCCACCTGGATCTTGGCGCGGACCTCCTGGCTCATGAGGCGGAGCCGTTCAAGCTGGCTTTTCAGTTGCGCCTTGTACTGGTCGAAGGAGAGCCCTTGACCTGCCAAAGCGGCAACCAGCGCCTCCTGGGAAAGATTGTTCTGTTTCTTCACATCCTCTATAGACTGACGTACCTCTTCTTCAGTTACCTTTATATCAAGTTCCTTTACCTTCTGCTCAGTGAGCTTCAGATCAATCAGACGGTTGAGGGCGGAAGTGCGCAGCTCGGCGTGAGCGGCGGCGGATATCGGTCCCTTTTTCTCAGCCTCCTTGACAAGGTTTGCGGTTTCCTTGTCCACGTCGTAGGAGGTTATGATCTCGTCGTTGACGATGGCTGCAATGCTGCTGACCATTTCGGCTGCGGACAGGGCCGGCAGGATGGTAAGGGCAGTCAGAAGAATGATTTTTATAAAGGTATTCATATCGATAGGTTACCACGGTGTTTTCTGTAGTGCCGGCACGCGGTCAAACGAGGGGGTTTCAGACGTCAATTTGAGCGTATCTCGGCATAAATTAAAAAAGGGCCGGGCAATGCCCGGCCCGCGACTGGTTGCCAGGGGCGCTACTTGGGTTTGGTTTCAGTTGGAGGAGCGGCGGTTTCCGGGGATTTCTTCCCGCCGAGTTCGTTCAGAACATCTTCCTTCACGGATATCTTGGCGTTCTTTTTCAGGTCTTCTTTCAGCTTCTTGAAGACCTCCTGCTGTTTTTCAGGCAGAAGTCCGGCCTTGATCTGGTCCTTCACCTCTGCAAAGGGGCGAATGCCTGCAGGCCGTTTGCCGGTCAGCTTGATGATGTGATAGCCGAACTGGGTCGTGACGATGCCGGAAAGCTCTCCTTCCTTCAGGCCGAAGGCGACTTTCTCGAACGCCGGGATCATTGACCCCTTGCCGAACCAGCCGAGATCGCCCCCTTTGGCGCCAGCGGAGTCGGTGGAGTATTTCTTCGCCAGTTCCTCGAAGTTGCCACCCTTCTTCAGTTGAGCAAGGATATCCTGGGCTTCTTTCTCACTCTTCACGAGGATGTGACTGGCCCTGATCTGCTCGCCGGTCTTGAACTTATCCTTGTTCGCATCATAAAATTTCTGGAGGTCGGCATCGGAGAGGCCTGCCTGCTCTTCAACCTTCTTCTTCAGGTATGCTTCCACCACCACCCGTTTCTTCAGGTCTTCCAGTTTTGCTGTTACCTCGGCGCTCTTGTCGATGCCATCCTTCCGGGCCTGCTGAAGGATGAGATCGCGCACGATCATGGTATCCAGCATTTCCTTCTTCCCTTCGGCGGTGTCTGCCATCGGCTTCAGATAGGGGGGGAGGTTCTCTACCTCGCGCTTGAAATCTTCGGTGGTGATGACGTTACCATTCACTTCGGCCAGGGTTTTCCCTCCGGAGGATCCCTTGCTTTCCCCGGTACCTGTCTTGCCGTTGCAACCACAGGCGACGGCTATACAGAGGACAAGCAGAGCGGCCTTGATCCTATTACGATTTTGCACAGTTAGACTCCTTCAAAGAAGATATTTTCGGCTGTCCAAAGGCGGAACGTAACACATCAGGTAAGGCTTTTCAAGAGATTTCTGGCCGCCTCCAGAACCCCTTCGAACGAGGTGTCAGCAAGCTCGACCATGAGGCGGTAATCGGGGGTGAACTGGTATGTTTTCGGGTGCCGGCGGATAAGGCCGATGATGGTGTCCGGGGAAACCGGGGTCTTCTGATGGAAAGCGAAAATCAGCCTTTTGCCATCGAATTCCACTTCCCGTACCAGGAACGCCTTGAGCTGGAGGCGGAGTTCCATTACCTCGAGCAGGTATACGGCTGCAAGCGGCAGCTTGCCGAAGCGGTCGTCCAGTTCCCCTTTCATCTCGGCAATGTCGTCCCGGCTGCTTGCCTGGGTGAGCTTCTTGTAGATAACCAGGCGCTGGTTCGGGTCGCGGACGTAATCTTCCGGGATGAAGGCAGGGATGCGGAGCTTGAGTTCCGGCTCCACCTTTTCCACCAGCTCCTCCCCCTTGAGCTGGCGGATGGTTTCTTCCATCAGCTCGGTGTAGAGCTCGAACCCTACCGCGGCGATGTTTCCGGACTGCCGGGCCCCCAGCAGGTCCCCTGCTCCCCGCAGCTCCAGGTCATGGGTGGCGATGCGGAAGCCGGCGCCCAGTTCGGTCAGTTCCTGGAGAATGCGGAGCCGTTCCCGGGCGTCGCTGGAAATGGCCCCTTCGCCGGGTATGAGGAAGTAGGCGTAGGCCCGCTGCCGGGAGCGGCCGACCCTGCCCCGCAGCTGGTACAGCTGGGCCAGTCCGAAGCTGTCAGCCCTGTTGACGATGAGGGTGTTGGCGGTGGGGATGTCGAGACCAGACTCGATGATGGTCGTGGAGAGGAGGAGGTTTGTCTCGCCGTGCATGAAGCCGAGCATTACCTTTTCCAGTTCCTTTTCGTCCATCTGGCCGTGCCCCACGGCAATGCGTGCCTCCGGTACGATGCGGCGCAGATGTTCCGCCATGGCCCCTATGGACTGCACTCTGTTGTGCACGAAGAATACCTGTCCTCCCCGGCGCAGCTCACGCAGCACGGCCTCCCTGATCACCTCGTCGTTGAAGCGCGCGACGAAGGTCTTGATGGCGAGCCGGTCCACCGGTGGGGTATCGATGATGGAGAGGTCACGAATCCCCATGAGCGACATGTAGAGGGTGCGGGGAATGGGTGTGGCAGTGAGGGTCATGATATCCACCACCGCCCTGTACTTCTTGAGCCTCTCCTTGTGAGTGACGCCGAAGCGCTGTTCTTCGTCGACGATGAGCAGCCCCAGGTCGCGGAACTCCACGTCCTTCTGCAGGAGCCGGTGGGTGCCGATGATGATGTCCACATCTCCCTTCTTCACCCCGGTCAGGATATCCTTCTGTTCCTTCGGGGAGCGGAAGCGGGAGAGCATCTCGATCTTCACCGGATAGGACTTGAAACGTGCGGTAAAGGTTTCCATGTGCTGCTGGGCGAGAATGGTGGTCGGGACCAGGATTGCCACCTGCTTCCCCTCCATGACCGCCTTGAAGGCGCCCCGCATGGCCACCTCCGTCTTGCCGTACCCCACGTCGCCGCAGACCAGGCGGTCCATGGGGCGTTTGCTCTCCATGTCCGCCAGCACGTCGTCGATGGCGGTCTGCTGGTCGGGGGTCTCCTCAAAGGCAAAGGCTGCCTCGAACTCGCGGTAGAGCTCGTCCCGGGGGCCAAAGGCGTGCCCTTCCTGGAGCTGCCGGGCGGCGTAGATTTTCAGGAGCTCTTCCGCCATCTCCTGCATGGCGGCCCGTGCCCTGGCCTTGGTCTTTTCCCACCCGGTTCCCCCCAGCTTGTCCACGTGGGGCTCGATACCTTCAGCCCCGACGTAGCGCTGTACCAGGTTGATCCGGTCCACCGGCAGGTAGAGCTTGTCGCTTCCTGCATACTCCAGGAGCAGGAAATCCCCCTCCACGTCACCCAGGGTGAGGTGCTGGAGGCCGCGGTACATACCGACGCCAAAGTCGATGTGGACCATGTGGTCCCCCGGCTTGAGCTCGGCCAGGGAGGTAAGGAGCTGTTTCTTGCGTGCCTCGGAAAGGCCACGGCGTTTGACCCTCCGGCCGAATATCTCTTCCTCGGCGATGACCGCAACCCCGTCCTCCCGGAACCGGAACCCGCGGGAAATATCTCCCACGAGGATGGCCACCTTACCGTCCCGGTGCTGCAGCTCACGGTGGAAGGGGCGCTCCGATATGTCGAGGGGGAGCCCATAGGGTGCGAGGAGTTCGTAGAGCCTCTGGGCCTGACCCCGCTGGTGACAGACCATGACGACCCGTTGCCGCTCGGCCAGCCAGTCGTGGAGACGCGCGACCAGCGGTTTCAGGACCCCTTCGCTGTCGGGAGTGATGTCGAGCTTGAGGTCGGCGTTGTCCGCCACGGTGAAACGGTGGATGGTCCCTTCCCCTTTTTCCTCGTCCAGCAGGAGGGAGGGGAAGAGCAGCCGACGGCCGCTTGCCAGCATTGTATCCAGTTCGTCCGGTGCGAGGAAAAGGTCGGGAGGGTTGCAGGTAACGGTGTCATTTTCCTGGGCACGTTCGACGGCGGAAGCCAGCTCGTCATCATTGCGGGCAATGGCGGCGTCGATCCCTTCCGGGTCGAGCAGAACCCGGACCGTCGTGGGGCCGGTGTAATCGAGGAGGGTTGCCAGTCCCGGGTGGAAGAGGGGTTGCAGGTACTCGATCCCCGGCGGGTAAATGGCGTTCTGTACCTGCTCCGCCAGTTCCCGTCGACGGATGGTCGGGATGTCCTGATCTTCGCATCGCTTTTTCAGCCGGGTCGCGAAACTCTTGACGACCTCGTCAGTCAGGATTACCTCCCGGGAGGGGAGGAGGACCAGTTCGGAAAGGGGGCGAAGGGAGCGCTGGGAGACAGGGTCGAATGTTCGGATGGTATCGACGAAGTCGCCGAAGAACTCGATGCGGACAGGTTCCGGCAGGTCGGGAGGGAAGATGTCGAGAATGCCGCCGCGGCTGGCAAAGGTGCCCCGGTCTTCCACGAGGGGTACATGGGAATAGCCAAGCTTTACCAGTTTCCCCAGCAGGGTTTCCCGTTCCGCCTCTTCCCCTACTACCAGGTAGTGGGAGACTTCACCCAGAGTCTGCCGTGGCAGCACGCGTTGGGCCAGGGCGGCTATGGGGGTTACTACGGCCCGTGCCCGGCCGTCCATGAGACGGAACAGGGCGTTGAGGCGCTGGCCGGTTATGTCGGCATGGGGTGCGGCGGACTCGAACGGTGTCGTGTCCCATGCCGGGAAATGGAGAATTCCCTCGGTGTTGCCGTCGTAGAAACAGAGTTCCCGCCAGAGTTCCTCCGCGGATTCCGGGTCGGGTGTGACGACCAGGAGCGGTGACGAAAGTTCGGGGATCAGTCTGGCCAGAAGATAGGCCGGGGCGGAACCCTTCAGGCCGGCAACGGTTACGAGAGAGTCTTCGGCGCGAAGGGGTGCGGCAAGCTGCTTGATGTGATCCTGCGGGGTGGCAGTCATGGTCGGTCCACGGGGGCAAGCTTACCTGGCGAGGTGTTTCTGCCGGCGCTCTTCGATGAACATGTCGACGGCGAGAAGAAAGACCCCGACGCAGATGGCCGAGTCGGCCACGTTGAATGCCGGCCAATGGTGTCCGTACCAGTGGGCGTCGAGGAAATCAATCACCTCGCCGAGCCGGACCCGGTCGATGAGGTTGCCGACCGCTCCGGCGAAGATGAGGGAGAGGGCGAAAGCGGTGAAGTTTTGGTCGGGTCGGAGCTTGCGGAAAAAAGTGACAATCACTGCCACTGCAACGATCGAGACGAGGATAAAGAAGGGGATGCGGTAGCTGAAGTTGGCCAGGAAGCTGAAAGCAGCACCCTTGTTGCGCATATAGGTGATGTTGAAGAAGTTCTCCACAACAGTAATGGACGTGTGGAGATCCATGGTCCGGTCGATGTAGAGCTTGGTCGCCTGGTCGATGCCGATGGTCAGGGTGGAGACCACGACAAGTATGAGGTATTTCAGTTTCATAAAGGTTCCCGTAACAATCTCAGGAACGTCAATTTTTCGCAAGGTCAAGGAAGACGAGGTATTGCGCGGAGGCGTACTGGAAGGTACGTCGCACAAGCAATTCCAAAGTCTGATGCAGAGATTGCGGAAAAGTGGCGTTCCTATTTCACCGCCGCCAGGCATTTGGGGCAGATGGTCGCGTGCTCGCTGTCCGTCCCCAACTCTTCACTGTAACACCAGCAGCGTTCGCATTTCTCGCCGGGAGCTGGGGTGACCCGCACCTTCATGCCGGCAACACCTTCGGCAGTGTAGCATTCCCCATCGAGTGATCCGGCCAGGTTCACGCTGGAGACGATGAAAATCGCAGGCAACTCCTGGGCATACTCCTTCAGGAAGCCGAGCAGTTCGGGCTCGGCGGCGATGGTCACGGCGGCATCCAGGGGGTGCCCGATGGTCTTGGTTACCCGAGCCTGTTCCAGTGCCTTGGAGACCTCGGCACGGACCTTCATGATCCGCTCCCACCGCTCGACCAGCTGCTCGTCCTTCCATTCCGGCTGGAGAGCCGGGAACTCCGCCAGGTGGACGCTCTCCTCCCGTCCGCCCGGCATGTATCCCCAGACCTCGTCGGCCGTGAAGGAAAGCACCGGCGCCATGAGCCGCACCAGGGTATCGAGGATGCGGTACATGACGGTCTGGGCGGAACGCCGTTCCACCGAATCCTTTTTGCTGGTGTAGAGCCGGTCCTTGAGAATATCCAGATAGAAGGCGCTCATCTCAACGGTGCAGAAACCGTTCATGGCATGGTAGAGGACATGGAATTCGTACTCGCCATAGCAGGTGAGAACCTTCTCCTTGAGAAGCTCCAGCTGGTGGAGGGCCCAGCGGTCCAACTCCGGCATCTTCCCGTACTCGACGGCGTCCTTCGCCG
The DNA here is from genome assembly GCA_003574885.1 of Geobacter sp. GTDB lineage: Bacteria > Desulfobacterota > Desulfuromonadia > Geobacterales > Geobacteraceae > Geomobilimonas. Next base: position 262,039 of record PJFC01000001.1, on the reverse strand, counting down.
GGTCGAAGTCGTGGATGTTCCCGAGAATGTAGCGGCAGGTGTTCCGGATGCGGCGGTACGCCTCGGAGAGGCGGGTAAGGATTTCCTGGGAGATGCGGATGTCGTCCCGGTAGTCCTGGGCGGCAACCCAGAGGCGAAGGATCTCGCCGCCAAATTTCTTGATGACCTCTTCCGGGGCGACCACGTTCCCGACCGACTTGCTCATCTTGCGTCCGGAGCCGTCCACCACGAAGCCGTGGGTCAGGACGTTCCGGTAGGGGGCAACGCCCCGGGTCCCGACGCTCTCAAGGAGGGAAGAGTGGAACCATCCGCGGTGCTGGTCGCTCCCCTCCAGATACAGATCGGCGGGCGAAGAGAGCTTCGGGTTCGGCTCCAGGACTGCCGCATGAGAGACCCCGGAGTCGAACCAGACGTCCAGGATGTCCATTTCCTTCTGGAACTCCGTAGCGCCGCACTTCGGGCATGTCGTCCCGGCCGGCATCAGGCGGGCGGCATCCCAGTCGAACCAGATGTCGGCGCTGTGCTCCTTGAACTGCTCGGCAACAAAATCCATGATGGTCCCGTCGGCCAGGTACTCCCCGCAGGCGGTGCAGGAGAAGGCGGTGATTGGTACTCCCCAGGAGCGCTGGCGGGAGATGCACCAGTCGGGGCGGTTTTCGATCATGCCGTAGATCCGCTCCTTTCCCCACCGGGGGATCCACTGAACGGAGTTGACCGCCTCCAGGGCGTTCTTTCTGAGGTCGTTCGCCTCCATGGAGATGAACCACTGTTCGGTGGCGCGGAAGATGATCGGTTTCTTGCAACGCCAGCAGTGGGGATAGGAGTGGGTGATGTTAGCCTGCCCCACGAGAGCACCCACTTCGGTCAGTTTTTCGATGACCGCCGGGTTGGCGGCCAGGACGGACTGGCCGCCGAAGAACTCAAGGTTGCCGATGTACTTGCCGTGGTTGTCCACCGGGTTGTAGATCTCAAGACCCTCTTTCAGCCCCAGTTCGTAGTCTTCCTGACCGTGCCCGGGCGCGGTATGGACGCAGCCGGTCCCCGCCTCAAGGGTGACATGCTCGCCGAGCAGCACGATGGAGTCCCGGTCGTAGAAGGGGTGCTTGCACCGTTTACGCTCCAGAACCGGGGCGGCGAAGGTGGCCAGCACTTTCCCTTCCAGCTTGTTGGCTGCCAGGAAGGCATCCTTCAGCCCTTCGGCCACGATCAGCACTTCCCCGTTCACTTCCAGGGCGGCGTAGGTGAAGTCGGGATGGATGGCGATGGCCAGGTTGGCGGGGATGGTCCAGGGGGTGGTGGTCCAGATGACCAGATACACCTGCTTTCCTGCCATGGCCGGGACTGCGGCAGAAATATTGTCCTGCAGGCGAAACTTGACGTAGATGGAGGGGGAGGTGTGGTCGGCGTACTCCACCTCGGCCTCGGCCAGGGCGGTGACGCATGAAGAACACCAATGGACCGGTTTCTTCCCGCGGTAGAGACCGCCGTTATGGGCGAATTTGGCCAGTTCGGCGGCGGTCAGTCCCTCGTACTCGTAATTCATGGTGAGATAAGGGTTCTCCCAGTCTCCCAGGACGCCGAGCCGCTTGAACTCATCCCGCTGGATGGCGATGAACTTTTCGGCGTAGGAGCGGCACTCCCGGCGCATGGCCAGCTTGGTCATCTCATGCTTCTTCGATCCCAGGTTCTTCTCCACCTGCAATTCGATGGGGAGGCCGTGGCAGTCCCACCCCGGGACGTAGGGGGCGCTGAGCCCCTCCATCCGCTTGCTTTTCAGGATGACATCCTTGAGGATCTTGTTGAGGGCGTGGCCTATGTGGATGTGGCCGTTGGCGTAGGGGGGGCCGTCGTGGAGGATATAGAGCGGTCGCTCCTTCCCTTTCTCTTCGATCTTTCCGTAGAGTCCGGTTTCGTCCCATTTCTTCAGGATTTCCGGTTCCCGTTGAGCCAGATTGGCCTTCATGGGGAAATCGGTGACCGGCAGGTTGAGCGTCTCTTTGTAGTCCATAGGACCTCCAGCTTTGGGTGAGGTAGTTCACGGGTCAAGCGGTTTAAGCTACTAGGAACTCATTGAAAAGTCAAGGGTAAAGGGCCGTTTTTGCTTGTTTATTCCAGGAGGAAATGGTATATGATGCCGGCTATGGCGAATGGGGAGACACAACATATCAAGCTCATCACAACCGACTCCTTCTGGGGGGGCATCGTCAAATCCATGGGGCTGGTGTTCGGCGACATCGGCACGAGCCCCATCTATACCCTGACGGTCCTGTTTGCCCTGACCAAGCCGACCCATGACAACGTGTTCGGCATCCTTTCCCTCGTGGTCTGGACCCTCATCATTCTTGTCACTGCAGAGTATGCCTGGCTTGCCATGAGCCTGGGGCGAAAGGGGGAGGGGGGGACCATCGTCCTCAAGGAGATTCTGGTCCGGCTCCTGAAGGACGGAAGGAGGATAGCGTTCGTCGGTTTCCTCTCCTTCCTGGGCGTTTCCCTCCTTCTAGGCGACGGTGTCATCACACCGGCCATCAGTATCCTCTCCGCCGTGGAAGGTATGGTCCTTATCCCGGGACTGGAAAACCTCCGTCAGGGAGCCCTTATTTTCATTGCGGCTCTGATCGCCATCGGACTGTTCGTCTTTCAGTTCAAGGGGACCGATAAGGTGGCAAAGGCATTCGGTCCCCTCATGGTACTCTGGTTCGTTTCCTTAACGGTTTCCGGGGCCATCTCCATCGCTGCCATGCCCGAGGTGCTCAAGTCGGTGAGCCCTTACTATGCCGTCAAATTTTTTCATGAAAACGGCTTTTCCGGTTTCTTCGTCCTTTCAGAGGTCATTCTCTGCGCCACCGGCGGCGAGGCGCTCTATGCGGACATGGGGCACCTGGGTCGGCGGCCGATCGTCCGGGCGTGGTACTTCGTCTTCTGTGCCCTGGTCATCAACTACCTGGGGCAGGGGGCCTTTGTCCTCCATCATCCCGAGGCAAAGAACTTCCTCTTCGGCATGGTGCAGGACCAGTCCCAACTCCTCTACATCCCGTTCCTCATCCTTACCATCATTGCCACGGTCATCGCCTCCCAGGCCCTCATCAGCGGGGTCTTTTCCATCGTTTACCAGGGGATCACCACACGGATCATGCCGCTCATGAAGGTGGATTACACCTCCAGCCATCTGAAATCCCAGATTTACATCGGCTCGGTGAACTGGTTCCTCATGGTGCTCGTCATCTTCATCATGCTCCTGTTCCGGAAGTCGGAGAACCTGGCGGCGGCCTACGGCCTGGCGGTTACGGGGACCATGACCATCACGGGGATCATGATGACCATGATCTTTGCCCGGACCACCAAGAAATGGAAGGCTCCCGTTGCTGCGCTTATCACTCTGGTGGACCTGGTGTTCCTCGTGGCGAACCTTAACAAGCTTCCCCACGGCGGATACTGGTCAATCATTCTTGCGACGATACCGTTTTTGACCATTCTCATCTGGACCAAGGGGCAGCGCGCTCTTTACCGGGCGCTCAAGCCTCTCGACATGGAAACATTCCTCCTCTCGTACGAACAGATCTACGCCAAGGAGAAGAACATTCCGGGGACCGGCCTTTTCTTTACCCGGGAATGGAATATCATCCCTCCCTACGTTGTCCACTGCATCATCCGGAGTAACATCATCTACGAACGGAACGTTTTTATCTCAATTATCCGTACCGATGAGCCGTTTGATATACAGTCCCAGTTGACGACCGGTCTCGGTTCCGGCCTCGATGCATTCGAGATCCGGGCCGGCTACATGGAGATGATCGACATTGAGGAGCTCCTGAAACAGCACGGCATCAAGGAGAAGGTCATATTCTACGGGGTGGAGGACATTTCCACCATGAACCCCATCTGGCGAGCCTTCTCAGCCATCAAAAAACTCACCCCCAATTTTGTCCAGTTCAGCAAGCTGCCGGCGTCGAAACTTCAAGGTGTCGTGACGCGGGTGGAGATGTAATGACATGACGGGCAAGGTCTACCGCTACCTCGTATCGCTTGACCTGGGGCTCTGGCTCATGACCGGCGTACTGCTGTTCATGGTGGTTGGCTCTTTTGCCAGTAGCGGGGAAGAGGGTAGTTCCCTTAACGACCTGCCGCTCTTCCTCTGGTTGCGGGAGGCGCCGCTGACCGCTTCGTGCTGGCTCTGGGCGACCATCGGGCTGCTGGCCCTGCTGGCCCTCAATACGGTTCTCTGCAGCATCGAGTCCCTTCTCAAAAAATGGGAGCGGGGGAATTTCCTGGTCCGTATCGCCCCACAGGTCATGCATCTCGGGTTTCTGCTGATTATGGTCGCGCACCTTCTCAGCGCCAGGGGGAGTTTTAAGCAGGTCATGGAGGTGGGGGAGGGGAGCACCATCGGTTTCCCCGACGGCGGTGTGGTTCTTGTGGAGAGGCTTCACGCCGCCATGGGGCCCATGGGGATGCCGACCGGCTTCAGCGCCCAGGTCCGTACCCTCGCGGGAGGTTCGGTATCCGGGACCATGAGCCCCAATCACCCCTTCTTCTACGGGGGATTCGGACTCTACCTGAAGGAAGTGGGGTTCATGCCGGCGCCGGTAGCGCTGGTGGAGATACACCGGGAACCGGGGGCTGGATGGGCGCTGGTCGGGGCACTGCTGTTTACGGTGGGGAATGTGGCTCTGCTGGCGGTCCGGCGGGGTAGATAGACAACGTCATATTTGAGCGCTACCGGCGTTGGCGCGTCGTCAGCTTCCTCGACGTACTCCCCGTACGCCTCGTCGCTTCCTCCTTGCCGCCTTGGTATCATCTCAAATCTGACGTTGTATTCCGACACAGCGAAGGGCGCCGTTGCCGGCGCCCTTCGTTCATCATTTCACCACTGTTACCGATTTTATCACCACCGGAACTTTCGGCACGTCCTGAAACCCCTTCTGCACCCCGGTCTGCACCGCCTTGATCTTGTCCACCACGTCCATTCCCTCTATCACCTTGCCGAACACCGCATACCCGAAGCCGTCAGGCGAAGGACGGTTCAGGTTGAGGTTGTTCTCCACGTTGATGAAAAACTGCGAGGAGGCACTGTTGGGATCTCCGGTGCGGGCCATGGCGATGGTTCCGCGGGCATTCTTCAAGCCGTTATCCGCTTCGTTCTTGATGGGGGCATTCGGTTTCTTCATGGTCAGAGCCGGAGTGAATCCTCCCCCCTGGATCATGAAGTTAGGAATCACCCGGTGAAAGATGGTGCCATTGTAGAAGCCGCTGTTGACGTAGGTAAGGAAGTTCTTCACCGATATGGGGGCCTCTTTCTGGAACAGTTCGATCTTCACGTTGCCGAGGCTGGTCTCCATGAGCACGACCGGATTTTTCGAACCGGCGGCCAGGGCGGTCCCCCCCAGCAGCAGGGTGAAGGCGAGGGTGAGCATGAGTTTCTTCAGCATTGGAATTCCTCCTTGCAAATGGGTGTTGATACCGTGTCAGTATAGAAAAACGGAGGGAACCGGTCAATCTTTTCGCACGAGAAGGGTGACGTAATCCTCCAGGATGCGCATGTCAAGCTGGGTGCATCCGAGCCTGGCGAAGCGGTTCTGGATATCGAACTTGTCCTGGAGGGGGATGCCGGAGAGGAGCAGCAGTCCGCCGGGACGGGTCATGTCGACCATCTGGTCGGCCAGCGCCAGGTGGATATCGGCGTAAATATTGGCGAGGAGAATGTCGAACTGTCCTCCACGAAGAGAGGCAAGCTCTCCGCAGACGCTGAGTACCCGGTCCTCCATCCCGTTCAGGCGGGCGTTGGCTGCGCAGGAAACCGCGGCAGGCCACTCGATGTCAACGGCGACCACCTCATCAGCCCCGAGCCGGACGGCTGCAATGGCGAGGATGCCGGTACCGCTTCCCAGGTCGAGCCCCCGGGCACCCCGGACTTCCGGAAGCCGTGCAAGTATCTCCAGACAGGAGGCGGTGGTCTCGTGCTCCCCCGAGCCGAAGGCTCCATTCCGGCCGAGAACGATGGGGATGCCGCACGGTTCCGGAAGGGGAGAGTCCTCCGGCAGGATGGTGAACGGGTCTATGGCGAAAGGGGTGAAGATGCGTCCGGTCATGGGGTGTCTCCGCGCGGGTGGGTTGGGGCACCTTACCCCATTTCCCCTGCAAAGGGAAGGAAACTAATGGTTGACATCCGACGATGATGAGGCGAAAATTACCGCCCGAATCACGAGATTACAGGTAGTTGAGGAGGATTTTACGTTGCAGATCAAGTTTGGTACCGATGGCTGGCGGGGAGTGATTGCCCGCGATTTTACCTTTGACAATGTTTCCCTCGTGGCCCAGGCCACCATGGATTATCTCCAGCGGGAAGGGCTCGCATCCCGTGGTCTGGTGGTCGGCTATGACCGGCGCTTCCTTTCCCGGGAGTTCGCCGAGCGGGTGGTGGAGGTTGCTGCCGGCAACGGTATCGCGTGCTGGCTTACCGACGGCTATGCACCGACCCCGGCGGTCTCCTGGGGGGTGCACGAACTGAAGGCGGGGGGCGGAGTGATGATTACCGCCAGCCACAACCCGCCCATTTACAATGGCTTCAAAATCAAGGAACAGTACGGCGGATCGGCCCGCCCCTCCACGACGAAAGAGCTGGAAGAGATGGTTGCGGCCATTCAGGCGAGTGGCCGGGAAGTGCTGTCCATTCCCCTTGCCGAGGCTCGGGCAAAGGGACTGGTGAAAGTCTATGACGCGAAAACCGCCTATTTCGGGCAACTGACCCGCTACGTTGATCTTGACCTGATCCGTCGTGCCAGTATCCCGGTGGTGGTGGACCCAATGTACGGTGCCGGAACCGGCTTCATTCCCGAGCTTCTTCCCGGCACGGCGGAAATCCACGCCCTGGAAAACCCCGGCTTTGGCGGTCAGCCTCCCGAGCCGACGGAAGAGCATCTGGCGGATCTAGCGCTTCTGGTGAAGAGCGGCCAGTACCGGGTCGGCCTTGCGTTGGACGGGGATGCGGACCGGATCGGTGCGGTGGATGAAACGGGAGAGTTTTTTTCATCCCATCGCATCTTTACCGTGCTGTTGCGCCACCTCTACGAACGGAAGGGGCTCACGGGGGGGGTAGTGAAGACCGTCTCCACTACCCGAATGATCGACCTCCTGTGTGCCAAGTTCGGCCTCCCCCTTTACGAGACCCCCATCGGCTTCAAGCATATCTGCGAACTGATGCTCGACCATGACATCCTCATGGGGGGGGAAGAATCGGGAGGACTCGGTGTCAAGGGTCACATCCCGGAGCGGGACGGCATTCTCATGGGGCTCCTCCTCCTTGAAGCGATGGCCATGACCGGCAAGGGGCTCCGCCAGCTTCTCATGGAGACCATGGATGAAATCGGCCATTTTTACTACCGCCGCCTCGATCTCCCCATCGACAACAGTGCCAAGGAAGCGCTCATCTCCCGGCTCCAGGCGGGAGGTCTGGCGACCATCGCCGGACGGCCGGTGGCGGAGGAGAATTTCAAAGACGGTTTCAAGTTCACCTTTGACGACGGCTCCTGGCTCCTGATCCGTCCCTCCGGCACCGAGCCGGTGCTCCGTCTTTACAGCGAAGCGGGGGAGCCCAGCCTGGTAGATGAATTGCTCCAGGCCGGGCGGGAGATCGCTGGTATCTGAATTCCTCATCTCCACGGGACGATGGATATTATTACGACATGAAAGGAAAAACGTATGCGCACAAGAGTACTGTTTGCCATGCTACTGACGGCAGTTGCTGTCACCTTCACTGCTGCAGGGGAGGTCCGGGCCGGACTACCCTTACCCCCACCGCCGCCCGGGCTGCCGGCACCCCCGGGTCCCAATGTTCGTATTAACGGCGGCTTGCCGGCACCTCCGGGTGTGAGTATCAACGTCAATGGTGGCCAGCAGGAACGAGTCTACAGGAAAAAATACCGGGGCCGTCATGAGGGATGGGAACATGGGGACCGCCACCGCAAGCATGGCAAGAAGCACAAAAAACACTAGCAGTCTCAAGGAATAAGCGTATGAAGAAGCGCAGGTGGCGGCAACGTCCCTGCGCTTTTGCTGATTCTGGGGCATCGGGGGGCTATGTCCTCTGTGGCTGACTGCTTCAAAGTTTAATGAAGGAACTGCCAAAGCCCTTTGCAGTGTGTTATAGTTTACTGATTCACCCCAGAGGGGCATTCATTCCCATGTTAATTACGAAAGCTGGAGCGCCATGGCAAGCAACAAGATCATCATCAAAGGGGCCTGCGAGCACAACCTGAAATGCATCGACGTGGAAATTCCCCGGGACGAACTGGTAGTCATCACCGGCATCTCCGGGTCGGGGAAGTCTACCCTTGCCTTCGATACCATCTATGCCGAGGGGCAGCGGCGATACGTGGAGTCCCTCTCCGCCTATGCCCGACAGTTCCTGGAGCAGATGGAGAAACCCGATGTGGAGTCCATCGAGGGGCTTTCTCCCGCCATTTCCATCGAACAGAAAACGACCAGCAAGAATCCCCGCTCTACCGTCGGCACGGTCACCGAAATTTACGACTACCTCCGGCTCCTCTTTGCCCGGGTCGGCCGCCCCCATTGCTACAATTGCGGCAAGGAGATCACCTCCCAGACCGTATCCCAGATGGTGGACCAGATCATGGCCCTTCCCGCCGGGACCAGGCTCAACCTCCTCTCCCCCATGGTGCGCGGTCGCAAGGGTGAGTACCGGAAGGAGCTTCAGCAGCTGAGGAAAGACGGCTTCACCCGGGTCGTTATCGACGGGAAACCTTTTGAACTGACGGAAGAGATCACCCTCGACAAGAACAAGAAGCACGACATCGACATCGTGGTGGACCGGCTCATCGTCAAGGAGGGGCTGGAGCGGCGGCTTGCCGACTCCCTGGAGGTGGCACTCAACCATGGGGAGGGGATCGCCAAGGTGTCCATCGTGGAGGCCAAGGGGGGCGATTTGCCGCCCGAAAAGGGGAGGGGCACCCGTCCCCTGCCGGAAAGCACCATGCTCTTCTCCGAAAGCCTCGCCTGCATCGACTGCGGCATATCCTACCCGGAAATGACACCACGCATGTTCTCCTTCAACAACCCCTATGGCGCCTGCCCCGACTGCACGGGGCTCGGCACCCGAATGTACTTCGACGCCGAGTTGGTGGTCCCGAACCCTGACCTCTCCATCCGGGACGGCGCCATCGCCCCGTGGGAAAAGCGCCTCTCCGGCTGGTACCACCTGACCCTGGAGGCGCTGGCCAAGGCCTACGACTTCGACATCCGCACCCCCTTCAGCAAGCTCCCGAAAAAGGCCCAGCAGGTTATCCTGTACGGCTCGGGAGGGGAGAAGGTGGAGTTCTGGTGGGAGGAGGACGGTGGCCGTCGCCATACCTACCAGAAGGAGTTCGAGGGGGTGCTGAACAACCTGGAGCGGCGGTTCCGGGAGACTGACTCGGAGCAGGTGCGGGAGGAGCTGGAGAAGTACATGAACGTCATGCCGTGCCCCACCTGCCAGGGTGCGCGATTGAAGAAAGAGGCGCTCTACGTCAGGATCAACGAGCGGAACATCTGCGAGGTCACGGCCCTCTCCATCAAGGAGTGCCTGGAGTTCTTCGCCGACCTTCCCCTGACCGAGAAGGAAGCGGAGATCGCCCGCCGGGTCCTGAAGGAAATCCGGGAGCGGCTCCACTTCCTGGTCAACGTGGGGCTCGACTACCTCTCACTGGACCGCTCATCCGGCACCCTCTCCGGCGGGGAGGGGCAGCGGATCCGCCTTGCAACCCAGATAGGCTCCTCCCTCGTGGGAGTCCTTTACATCCTGGATGAACCCTCCATCGGCCTCCACCAGCGGGACAACGCCCGGCTCCTCCAGACCCTCAAGCACCTGCGCGATATCGGTAATACGGTGCTCGTGGTGGAGCACGACGAGGAAACAATCATGGAATCGGACCATGTCATCGACATGGGGCCGGGGGCGGGGGTCCATGGCGGTGAAGTGGTGGCCCAGGGAACGCCTGCGGAGATCATGGCGAACCCCGCATCCCTTACCGGCCAATACCTGTCGGGGGCGCTTTCCATCGCCGTGCCGAAAAAACGGCGCACGCCCCGGACGTTCCTGAAGATCGTCGGTGCCACGGAAAACAACCTGAAGCAAGTGGATGTGCAGATTCCCCTCGGTGTCATGACCTGTGTCACCGGAGTCTCGGGGTCGGGGAAATCGACCCTGGTGATCGACACCCTCTACAAGGTGCTTGGCCAGAGACTTTACAAGAGCCGGGAGAAAGCGGGTGCGGTACGCGACATCAAAGGGCTGGAGGCGCTGGACAAGGTGATCAATATCGACCAGTCACCCATCGGACGCACACCCCGTTCCAACCCCGCAACCTACACCGGGCTCTTCACCGACGTCCGCGACCTGTTCGCCCAGCTCCCCGAATCCAAGGTGCGCGGCTACAAGCCGGGGCGTTACTCCTTCAACGTCAAGGGAGGGAGGTGCGAGGCGTGCTCGGGGGACGGGATCATCAAGATCGAGATGCACTTCCTTCCCGACGTCTACGTCCAGTGTGAGGTCTGCAAGGGTGCCCGCTATAATCGGGAAACCCTGGAGGTGCGCTACAAGGGGAAATCCATCGCCGAGGTGCTGGACATGACCGTCTCCCAGGCGGTGCAGTTCATGGAACACATCCCCCGTATCAGGACCAAGCTGAAGACCCTGGAAGAGGTGGGGCTCGGCTACATCAAGCTGGGGCAATCTGCCACCACCCTTTCCGGCGGCGAGGCCCAGCGGGTGAAGCTTGCCAAGGAGCTGGCCAAACGGGCAACCGGCCGGACCATCTATATCCTGGATGAGCCGACCACCGGCCTCCACTTCGCCGATATCCAGAAGCTCCTGGATGTCCTGCAGCGTCTGGTGGAGGGGGGGAACACCATTGTCATCATCGAGCACAACCTGGACGTCATCAAGACCGCCGACTACCTCATCGACCTGGGGCCGGAGGGTGGGGACCGGGGTGGCGAGGTGATTGCCACGGGGACGCCGGAAGAGGTGGCCCGGGTCACCCGCTCCTACACGGGGCAGTTCCTGCGCAAACTACTCTGAGGGGTGCAGAATAGCGCAATGTCCGACAAAAATAATCCCACGATTTCCTCCTCCAGAGTGACCTCCATGCTCGTTCTTACGACCTTCCTCTGGGGCGGAAGTTTCGTCTTCAACAAGCTCGGATTCCGGGACATCCCCCCCGTGAACTTCATGTTTCTCCGCTTCGTCCTTGCGACCCTCATCATGACGATAGTCTGCCTACCCCGGCTCCGCCGTATTGACCGGAGCGTCATGGGGAAGGGGACAGTCGTTGGTTTGGCTCTGGCTGCGGCCAACATTTCTTTCGTGTTTGGCTTGAGCGGCACGACCGCCTCGCGGGCTGGTTTTCTCAACAACCTGTTCGTTCTCCTGATTCCGCTTCTCTGCTATCTGGTCTGGCGGGAACGGATAGATATCTGGAGCTTTTTCGGTATCAGCATGGCGCTTGCCGGCTTATGGCTGTTGGCGCGGGGGGGAGCGGAGGGGTTCAGTCATGGCGACCTTCTCTCTACCGTCTGTGCACTGTTCATAGCCATTCAAATCATAGGTGTCTCCAAGGTGCTGCGGAACGATGATGTCTATCTGGTCTCCCTCGTCCAGTTTGCCGTTGCGGCGGTTGCCGGCGGAATTCTCTGCCTTTTCATTCCGGCGCGACCGTTTCACATCGGGCTGCTATCAGCAGGTTCCCTTCTCTACTGCGCCATCTTTCCGACGGTAATCTGTTTCACCCTCCAGAATAAGTACCAGCGCTACACCACTCCTACCAAGGCGGGACTGATCTATACCCTCGATCCGGTCTGGAGCATGCTGGGGGGAATGGTAGTACTGGGGGAGCGGATGAACGGGAAAGAATGGGTGGGGTGCGGCTTCATCTTCGGTGCCGTTGCCATACCGATGCTCATCCGGCGGTACCGGGAGTGGCGCATCGGTATCGATTACCGTCGGGCGGTTTGAAACGGGAGATAACAGGTTTATCTCCAGGGAATTCTCTCAGTGACGGTTGTTCACGTGTCAGAACCGGTGGCTTAGCCCCAGGTGGAGAGCCACGTCGGGAGCGGTGGAGACGACGAGGTCTTCTGACACTCCGATGTCCAGTGCCGTGTCCGGTGAAAATGCCAGGGTGCCGCCGATGGTGAGCAGGCAGGAGGGGTCGGTCAGTTCCGGCAGGTCGCTGCCGCGATAAAAGGGAGAATGGGCGGATATCTCGCTTTTGAAAGCCAGCCACTCCAGTGGCGACCAGCCGAAACCAAGGCAGCCGAAGCCGGCGAAGTTGCGTTGCTGGTCCGACAGTACATCACCGTTGGTCAGTGCCATTCCGCCCGCAGAGCCGAACAGCGTCATATGTCCCCAGCGTCCCGATAACCGATAATCGTCACTGGCGTCGAGCCAGAGAGCGACATCGGTACTGCCGCTGCCATGGAGCTTTGAGATGCTTCCCGTAGGGAGCTTTATGCTGGCACGGAGGGCAACGGCCCGTTGGCAGGTCTGACGGTCCTTGTACAGCTGCAGGCCGCCGATGAGGCGAATGTCTCCGAGACCGAAATTTGAATCGTCAAGCCGAAGCCGTTCCTGGCCGTCCCGGCTGTAGGTATACAGGAGGCGGTTAGTCGGTGCTTCCTTCCGCCCTCCTTCGGGGAGTCCGAAGAAATCGTGCCACTCTTCGATGAAATGGTCAAAAACCCCCGCTCCGTGCCCAACGAACGGGATATCCATTCCTACCTCAATATTGTCCGAGATGCCATGGCGGAACGCCATGGTTATCCGGTAACTTTCACCGTCGATCAGTAACTCTTCGTGTGAGGCTGTATTTCCTGCAAAGTTGTTGGCAATGTCGGTGCCAAGAAAAGTCCAGGTGCGATCGGCAGGTTGCAGGAATGCATCCTCCGCTGCCGGCAGGCCGAATATCTGGACCAGCGGGCTCTGGTTGAAAGTGTGGAAGGGCGTAATCTCCGCGCTCCTTGCAGTGGCCGGGGTCGAAAGCAGCCAGCAGAGACAGAATATGACTGCCAGGAGATGTACTGATTGATGCGCAGACCTGTTGGTGTGACCGTAAAGATCTTTATACGATTCGTTCCAGTTCATTATCCCTTTCTCTGTACACGATATGACTACTGATGGAGTCGAAGGACACGTTTCCCAAGAATAGTTGAAATCAAGCAGGTTGCCAAGGGAAAGGATGCCGGAAAGTTGCAGTAACCCCTTTCCCCGATGGGAGGCGTGTCTATTATCTGCTTGAATTCGCCAGTCAATCTGCGATAATGAACAGCCGTTTTCCGGCATCAATCCTGACGTTACAGAGGAGTTTGCCTCTATGCAGCTTTACCAGGGACAACAGCAGGTTAAACGTCGCCTACCGCGTAATCCAGAGAAAAGGCTGGGGAAAAAACTCCTCCTTGCCGTAGTCGTCATGGGTGTGATCGCCCTCGTCGCCCTGGGCGTCTATTTTCTCTTTCTCATGGCCACACTGCCCAAGGTGGACCGGCTGGCCGACTACAAGCCACCAATCGTCTCCCAGGTGTTCGGAGCGGACGGCAATCTGGTCGGCGAGTTCTACCTGGAGCGACGAACGGTGGTGCCGGTGGACAAAATTCCCAAGAAGCTTATCCAGGCGTTCGTTGCGGCGGAGGATGCCAACTTTTATACGCACAAGGGGATCGATTATCTGGGGATCGCCAGGGCAGCCTTCAAGAATCTCATTTCCCTGCGGAAAAAGGAGGGGGCATCCACCATCACCCAGCAGGTGGCAAAGTCCATGCTTCTGACGCCGGAGAAGAAATTCTCCCGCAAGCTCAAGGAAGCGATTCTTGCTACACGAATGGAAAAGAGACTTTCGAAGGACGAAATCCTCTACATCTATCTGAACCAGATCTACATGGGGGCCGGTGCCTACGGCGTGCAACTGGCGGCGGAGACCTACTTCGGCAAAGAGGTGGATCAGCTCAACCTCGCGGAAATGGCTATGCTGGCAGGGCTTCCCAAGGCACCTAATTCCTATTCCCCCATCAAGCACCTGGATAAGGCGCGGGAGAGGCAGAAGTACGTGTTGGACCGGATGGTAAAGGAAGGGTTCATCACCGAGGCCGAGGCTGTCCATGCCCAGAATATGCCGATCGTCATCCGTTCTCTGAAGAAGGTCAACAGTGACCAGTCGGCCTATTTCCTGGAGCAGGTGCGCATTCAGCTTGAGGAAAAATATGGCGAAGACCGGCTCTACAAGGAAGGGCTGAAGATTTATACCACCATGAACGCCGAAATGCAGAAATCGGCCTATGACGCGGTGGTGAACGGCCTCAAGGCGGTGGACAAGCGCCAGGGTTTCCGAGGTCCTCTCAAATACCTGAACGAAACGGAACTGGACGATTTCTGCAAAAAGGTTGAGGATGGCATCGACTCTGCCTCCCTCAAGCAGGGGGTGACCTACCAGGGGGTGGTGACGGCGGTGAATCCCGTCAAGGGGGATGTGACGGTGCGCGTCGGCGACCGGACCGGCCTTCTCACCCGCAAGAACATGGCGTGGGCCGGCAAAGTGACTCTGGTCAACAGTTACGGCAAGCCGACGGATGTAAAGGGAAAAGCTCTCCCCCTTGGTGCGGTTATCGAAGTGTCGGTGCTGACGCCTGATGCGAACAAAGGGGGGGCGGTCTTTGCCCTTGACCAGGAACCGTTGGCCCAGGCTGCGTTGATCGCAATCGATCCGCGCACCGGTGGGGTACGGGCCATGGTGGGGGGATACGACTTCAAAAAAAGCCAGTTCAATCGTGCCATGCAGGCCAAGCGTAATCCCGGCTCCGCATTCAAGCCGATCATCTACGGTGCGGCCATTGACAGCAAAAAATTGACGGCTGCCTCCATTATCGACGATTCGCAGGTTGAGTACGACAGTGGTGGGGATAAGGCCTGGAAGCCGAAGAACTACGATAACATCTATCGGGGACCGGTTACGATGCGGGAGGCGCTTACCAATTCCATCAACGTGGTGAGCGTGAAAATCCTTGAAACCATCGGTGTGTCCACCGCCATCGAATTTGCAAAAAAACTTGGCATCACATCGACTCTCGATAACAATCTCACCCTGGCCCTCGGTTCTTCAAGCGTGACCCCCATGGAACTGACGAGCGCTTACGCGGTGTTCGCCTCAGGCGGCTACCGGACGACCCCCTATTTCGTCACCAAGGTTACGGACCGTGACGGGAAGGTGCTGGAGGAAGTGTCTCCACCGGTGTTGCCGGTCTTTACCGCCGCGACTTCAGCCCGGAAGCTAACCATGAATGGTACCGCAACGTCCCCGCCTCTTCAGGGGGCCAGCCAAATGACAGCTGTTCCTGTTATACCTCCGGAAACAGCCTACATCATGACCAACCTGATGGAGAGCGTGGTTGCGAGCGGTACCGGCCAGCGTGCCAGGGCGCTCGGCCGGCCAGTGGCGGGCAAGACCGGAACAACCAACGACATGAAGGATGCCTGGTTTGTGGGGTACGTTCCCCAACTGGTAGCCGGAGTCTGGGTCGGCTACGACCAGGAGAAATCCCTCGGGTCGGGGGGGTCCGGTGGGCAGGCGGCGGCTCCTATCTGGACGGATTTCATGCAGCGTGGCCTGGCCGGCATTCCGTCGCAGAGCTTTTCTCCCCCTGACGATGTCACCTTTGCACTCATTAATCCCCGTACCGGGCGACTGGCCAGACAGGGGAGTGAAGGGAGTGTCTCGGAATGTTTTATAACGGGGACCGAACCGACAAGTTATGACGGAGACGATGAGTAGGGCGTGTCTGCCCTGCTCCAAGATGCTGAATGTCTTACCCCGTAAGGATTTAACCAATTGTTTTGACTAATGTTTGCCTCTGAAGGGAAGTAGCACTCCGGCACTCTGTCAACCCTTGAGTTTATCCCGGCATACGGGAGGCAGTTGGCGCAAACCCGGGACTGTCGTAAAAAAAAACAAATTTTTTTAAATAAACCCTTGCAAACGCCAAATTTATGAATATAGTATTCGTGAATCACTACAAAAAGGAGGGTTTACTATGACCAAAGCAGAACTCGTCGAAGCGGTAGCGAAGTCGGCCAGTCTGACCAAGGCTGCAGCGGAGAAGGCAGTGGGTGCGTTCATCTCTACGGTTAGCGGCGCTCTGAAAAAGGGTGACCGGGTAACCCTGGTTGGCTTCGGTAGCTTCGAAGTTGCCAGCCGCAAGGCCCGCACCGGCAGAAATCCCCAGACTGGCAAGGAAATCAAGATTGCCGCAGCTAAAGTGCCCAAGTTCCGTCCGGGCAAGGCTCTCAAGGATGCCGTTGCCAAGAAGAAGTAATTCCTACCGGTCGATCGCTTAGACTGTTGCCTGTGATCCGATTGCAGCACTCGATCGACTGCATATGGTCCCATGAAAAACCCCGCCGAAGCGGGGTTTTTTTTGTTTCTGAAATAGCCTGTTAGCAAGGGAAGCCTCTGTTCTCTGCGGTCTGCAAGTAAAAGATTCCCGCAAAAACTAGTAGGGAATCGTTAAATATTTGAACCAATGCCCTCCTTTGATGATATACTGAAAAAATTAAAGTCTGAAAGACCTATAGATTCTTTTTTGCCTTTTGTTGCCGAGACGGTGAGATGCCGTTTGCCCTGGTGGCTGCTTCGCGATAGCAAAGTTCAGAAAGGTCATTGCGGGAATGAAGGTGCGTATTTATTATGAGGACACGGATGCGGGGGGAGTTGTCTACCATGCCCGGTATATCCATTTTTTCGAGCGGGCCCGGACCGAGTTCCTGAGAGAAAAGGGATTATCGGTCGGAGAGTTACATAACGCAGGGAGTATTTTCCCGGTGGTTCGCTTGACGGTTGAATTCCGAGCACCGGCACTCCTTGACGACCTGGTGAGGGTTGAGACAGAGGTCCTGGAGGTTGGTAAGACCTCCTTCACCTTGGGACAGCGTATCCTCAGGGATGTTGATAATAAACTTCTTGTCGAGGGGCAAGTGACACTGGTTTGCGTCGGACCAGGCATGAAGGCCAAGCGACTCCCCTCTGAACTGGTGCAGGTACTCAAGGTGGCGTGATCAAGTCGCAGGAAGAGGGTGGGGTTGACTTTGACGGCATACGGGGTAATCATGCCGATATCCCTGATCCTGGGGGGGGCGGCCGGCTTCATCATGCATCGTGCCGGTTTTTGCATGGCAGGAGCGTTCCGTGATCTCTTCCTCTTTCGACAGACGTTCATGCTGCGTCAATTGCTGCTCCTTGTTGTTGTTTCCATGATCCTCTTCGAAGCAGCCCGATTGGTAGGGCTTTTGCCACTTTACCCCTTTCCCCTGCTTGGCCCCCCGACTTTAGCCAGTCTGGCGGGCGGGGCGCTTTTCGGTGTGGGGATGGTCCTTGCGGGCGGATGTGTCGTGGGAACCCTCTACAAGGCTGGCGCGGGTAGTGCGCTCAGTGCGGTGGCCCTCATCGGCCTCATTGCCGGCAGCACACTGTACGGGGAGATTCATCCCTGGTGGGGAGCGTTTGCACGGGCTACCATTCTGGGTAAAGGGAGGCTGACACTGCCGGAGGAGTTTGGAATCGATCCTCTCCTGCCGATAACGTTGTCCGTTGCCGTTGCAGCCGTTCCGCTTTGCTACTGGATTCGCACTGGCAAGCTGCAGCGCCGCTCTGCCGTAAGTGGCTACGTGCAGCCCTGGCTGGCTGCTGTGCTCCTTGCCCTGACAGGACTTTTCTCCTACCTGCTTGTTGGCATGCCGCTTGGCATCACGACTGCCTATACCAAGCTGGGAGCTTTCGTCGAACAGTTCATCGTACCCGGCCATTTTGCCGGTCTGGCCTTCTTCAAGGGGTTGCCTCTCAATTATCTGTATCCTTTGACGCAGGAGCGTCTTATCGGCGGTCCTGGGCCTGCATTTGATGCCGTAGCTGCCGTGCAATACCCTCTCCTGCTCGGGCTTGTCCTGGGGGGATTGTTGTCGGCCATCCTGGCAAAGGAATTCCGCTTTTATTTCCGGGTTCCGTTGCGACAGTACGGTTCGGCCTTTGCCGGCGGTCTGGTAATGGGACTGGCATCACGTATGACACCTGGGTGTAACGTCTGGCACGTCTTTGGCGGTCTGCCCATACTGGCCAGCCAGAGTCTCCTGTTTGTCCTGGGACTGTTTCCGGGAGCCTGGCTGGGGGGGAAACTCCTTACACGACTGATCATCAGGGATTGATATTGGGAAATCGCTTCTGTCAGTAGATATAACAACCAATTCTGTTAAGAGGAGCTTATGGATAGTGAACCGAAAACGCCTCAGGTCTTGGAATTCGACATCAGGGGTCAGATTTGCCCGGCATCTTTGCTCATAGCACTTAAGGAAATGAACAGTTGCAAGGATCAACTTCGCAACGGAGAAGTACAACTTGTTATTAAAACGGATAACAGGGATGCAACGATCACCATTCCCGATGCGGTCGAGAACATGGGGTACGCTGTCAATGTGCAGCGGGTCGATGACTACTATGTTATTGTGGTCGAACAGGGGCATTAACGTCAGGGGGATGATCAGTCATGAAATTGGGTGAGAGGTTGCGGGGGGTTGTCGATAATCTTTCAGGGGGTGGCGAGACCCAGCGCCTGGTTGCGGAGAATGACCTCCTGCGTGAACGGGAGCGACAACTCCATGAATACATGCGGAGCAAGGTGAATCAGCTGTTACGGGTGATGGGGACGTTGCCGCTTCGGGCCGAGGAGCTGGATGACAAGGCAATGCGGGAACTGGATCCGATCGGGATCGTTGCTGATTCGTTTGCCCAGGTACTCGATCACCTCAATACGATCAACGAAAAAATGAAGCTTGCCAATGACGAGATTCAGGCCATTCTGACGGCTGCCAACGTGGGAATACTGGTGGTCGATGCCGAAATGAAAATTCAGGCGTTCAATCCGAAACTGCGGGAGATGTTTCTTGCTGCAGGGACCGATGTCCTCGGTTCAACGTGCAATCAGGTGCTCTGTGGTCAGGACGTCCCCCCTGAAGACTGCACCTTCGCCAAAATTATGGCGTGCAAGATCGGATTACAGCGGCAGGAGTGGGCATTGCGAGGACACCACTACGATGTTGCAGCCGCGCCCATCAAGAACAGATTCGGCGAAGTTACTCACGTGGTACTGGTGTATAACGAGGTAACAGAGCGCAAGCAGATGATGGAGAATCTTCAGGAGAGCGAGGAAATGTTTCGCATACTCCTGGAAAACTCCCGGGACATGGTGCAGGGGGTTACCCCCGACGGCACGTTCCTCTACGTTAACCGCGCCTGGCGACAGGCCCTCGGTTACGGTGAGGGCGATATCGACCGACTGACTATCCATGATATCATCCACCCCGATTGCAAAGAACACTGTCTGGGGTTCTTCCAGACCCTCATGGCCACCGGAAAGGGAGGGGTAATCGATGCCGTCTTCATCACACGTGACGGCACAACTCTACCGGTCCGGGGAAACATCAGCTGCAGTTTCAAGAACGGAAAGCCGTTGGTGACCTGCGGCATCTTCTCTCGAACCGATGAGAGCGGCCAGTGCCAGTGACAACCGGCGGCCGGCGAGTTCCCCGACGGCACAAAGGCACATTATACCAGAACCCCGGCGGGATACCCCTGCCGGGGTTCTGCCGTTCATGGCCGGTCGTTTATGTATTCGAGGGCGTACCTGACGTAGTTTTGAGGTGATTTGCGGAGCCAGGCGATTTCGTCAGGGGAGAGGTCACGTTTGTACTTGGCGGGAGAGCCGACCCAGAGGGTGTGCGGGGGGATGACCGTTCCTTCGGTAACCAGGGCGCGGGCGCCGACCAACGCCCCTTCGCCAACCACTGCCTTGTCCATGACCATTGCCTGCATGCCGATGAAGGCGCCGTTTTCGATGGTGCAGCCGTGGAGCGTGACGCTGTGGCCGACGGTAACGTCATTGCCGATGACCAGCGGTGCCCCCGGGTCATCGGCGTGTTTTCGGTGGGTGACGTGGAGCATGGTCAGATCCTGGATGTTGGTCCGGTCGCCGATCCGTATGAAGTTCACGTCGCCGCGGGCTACCACATTGTACCAGATGCTGCTCTGCTCGCCGATCTGCACGTCGCCGATGATAACCGCTGTCTCGGCGATGAAGGCGGAAGGGGCGATCTGGGGATGAACCCCCTGAAAAGGCCTGATCATGGAAAGTGTTGTCCTTTTAGTCGTTTTGGGGAATGCGATTTTTTCGCAAGATCAAGGCTGTCGAGGGTGAGCGCGGAGGCGTAGTACCCCCGACGGGCATAAACATCGCTACGCCACACAAGCGAAGACTTACGCAGATATTGCGAAAAAATCGCATTCACTAGTCCCGTGGAATGGCCAGCATCCGGTCCAGCGCCCTCTTCGCCGCTACCCGAATCTCTTCCGGCACCTTTACCACGGGGACCATGGTTGTCAGTGCCGCCGCGATATCCTCCAGGGAGGTGAGTTTCATGTTGGGGCAGATGAGGGCTGGGGAGGCGAGGATGAACTCCTTGTCCGGGTTCTCCTGCCGCAGCCGGTAAAGGATGCCGGCCTCGGTGCCGATGATGAAGCGCTTTCCCGGGCTTTGGTGGCAATAGTCGAACATGCCGCTCGTGGAGCAGACATGGTCCGCAAGATCCACAACGGCAGGATTGCATTCAGGATGGCAGATGAAAAGTGCGTCGGGGTGCTCCCCCCTGAGCCGCCGGACCGTATCGGCTGTGAGCCGCTCGTGGGTAGGACAGTACCCTTCCCAGAAATGGAAGGTCTTGGTGGAGAATCTTGCCACGTAGCGCCCAAGGTTACGGTCGGGAACGAAGATGATCTCCGGCTCGGCAAGGGAGCTCACTACCTTCTGGGCGTTGGCCGAGGTGCAGCAGATGTCGCTTTCCGCCTTGACGGCAGCTGAGGAATTGACGTAGGTGACCACCGGGACTCCCGGGTGCCGGGATTTCAGTTTCCGCAACTCTTCTACCGTCACCATATCAGCCATGGGGCAGCCGGCGTCAAGTCGCGGAAGCAGGACTGTCTTGTCAGGGGCAAGAATGGAGGCCGATTCGGCCATGAAATGGACGCCGCAGAAGACGATCACGTCGGCAGTCGCCCGGGCAGCTTCTATGGAGAGGGCAAGCGAATCGCCGGTGATGTCGGCGACCTCCTGCACCTCGTCGCGCATGTAGTTATGGGCCAGGAGGATGGCATTACGCTCTTTGAGCAGGCTCCTGATCTCCCGTTTGACAGTTTCTGCACTCATATCGGCAGGTCCTCGCGGTTCGTTGCATGGCTCCCCGGTCGGTGGGGGTGAAGGGAATAGTAGACAATATCGAAGGCCATGTCAAACCCTTTGCCGGTTGAGTCGACAACCGTTCTTGACAGTATTGGGCAAACCCTCTATTATTCAAAGAATTAATGCACGGCTGACTGATTCCGGCCAGCTAATGAGGGGCTTATCATGTTTGGCATAGGAATGCCTGAGCTGATTGTAATTCTGGTGATTGCGCTGATTGTCATTGGGCCGCAGAAGCTCCCGGACCTGGCTCGCTCGCTTGGCAAGGGGTTGGCGGAGTTCAAGCGGGCAACCGAAGATTTCAAGCAGAGTGTGGAGGATGAAACGCGGGGTCAGGACGAGAAGGAGACGATAGCCCGGGAGGCTGCTGCCCGGGAAGCAGCGACCACGAATCCAGTGGAAGATGAAAAAAAAGAGCCGACCAAGGTATGAGGCCGGCGGTTTGAATAGATAAAAAAAGCGAGGCGGGGGTTTCCCCGCCTTTTCTTATTTCAATTCCTTGAGTTTTTCCCGGGCTGTTTTTACTTCATCTGCCAGGGGGAAATCGTCAATAATTTTCTTGTACACGTAACGGGCACTCTTGACGTCCCCCAGTTCTTTGAAGGCCATGGCCTGCTTCAGCATGGCAGCCGGTACTTTGTCCTTTCCGGGAAAGTTCTTGATTACCTCCTGGAACTCGAGTATGGCCTGATCATAGTTCTTCTCGCTGTAGTAGGTTTCCCCCAGCCAGTAGTGAACGTTGGCGGCAAGGTCATGTTTGGGGAATTTCTGGAGGAACTGGTTGAAGAGTTCCCGGGCTTTTTGCGGGTCGCCACCCTTGTAAATGGAAAGCCCCTTTTGATAGAGGGCGTCAGGTGTTGATTCCTCCCGGGCAACGGTATCAGACAGCCCCTTTTCCAGTTTGGTCAGGCGCTCTTCGATTGAGGTGAAGCGGCGCTCCATGTCCTCGCGCATGAGCGCCAGATCATCGGCCGGTTTTTTTGCCAGAAGGGTTGCATCATCCACCTTACCGGTTAGAACCTGCATGTCGACCCGGGCGCTGTCCAGGGTCGCCTGAAGGTCGGCCGCTCCCCGGCGCATGGCCTCCATATCCTTCTGGTATCCCTGGGACTTTTCTATAATATCCCGCGCTTCGGTCCGTACACCCCCAAGATCCTTGTCCATTTGCAGGACACGGGTCTTCAGTTCGTCCGTATCGCGCTGAAGGCTTTCCATTTCTCCCCTGCTGGCGCAACCCGCTACAGCGAGCAGCATGATCAGGGAGAGTCCTACGTGATTCAACCTCATAGCCAGGCATCCTCCTTGTTTAGGTTGAAAAAAGGGGCGTAGTTCTTACGCCCCTTGTGTCAATTACGGGAAACTGGCTTATTTTACGATGACGAACTCGTCCCGGCGGTTCTTGGCCCAGGCGGCTTCGTCATGTCCCGGATCTGCAGGTTTTTCCTTGCCGTAGCTTATGACGGAAAGACGCTCTGCCGGGACACCAAGGGTCACCAGATAGTTCATGGCCGACTTAGCCCGTTTTTCACCAAGAGCCAGGTTGTATTCGTCAGAGCCACGTTCGTCGCAATGCCCTTCGATCTGGATTTTGCCCGACAGCTTCTTCAGCAGTATTTCCGCATCTTTCGCCAGAGTGTCCCGTGATGCCTGGCTGAGGGTAAACGAGTCGAAGTCGAAGTAGATTTTCTCCAGTGCGGAAATCGGTGCCGGCTCCTGCACCGCCTCTTCTTTAACGGGAACTGGCGCTTCCTTCACCGTCTGGGTGGGCAACACCTCTTCCCGGGGAGCAACCGGTTGGGCCGGTTTGGGAGCGGGGGCAACGGGTGCCGCGACCGGTTCTTCTTTTTTTACAAGCTCTTCCTTGGCACAACCACTGGCAAAGATCACCCCACAGCATAACACCATGACACATCTCAACATACCCTTGCGCATTTTCCTCTCCTTTTGCCGTTAATGGTGTTTCCTTCCGGAGAAACCGGAAGAGAAACTGCCTGTTTCGATGCGAAAAACTACCATCCGCAATCAGTGACATTAAATAAGACCTGGTCACGAAGTGCCTCGAGGCCTGAAGCTCTAATTATACATAACCGAAAACTGTTTTCAATGAAGTATGTGACCGTACAGTTAAAAACTGCCCCTGGCTACCAGCGGGGCGACCAGACAGGATGGCTGTCAGCCCCTTTGCCACGGGATACCATTACCTGTCCGCTGCCGTCGGCGCGCATGACATAAATAGCCTCCCTTCCGCTGCGTTGTGAGCTGAAGGTAATGTAGCGGCCGTCGGGAGACCATCGCGGGTGCTCATTGCTCCCCTGGCTGGTCAGCTGGGTGTCGCCGCTGCCGTCCGGGTTGATGGCGAATATCTGGAACCCTCCCATCTGACGGCAGTAGACAATCCGGTCTCCCTTGGGAGACCAGCGGGGGCTCACGTTATAGGCGCCGCTGGTGGTGAGGCGGCGCACGCCGCTTCCATCGGCATTCATGACAAAGACCTGGGGCTTGCCGAGGCGGTCGGAGACAAAAGCGATCTGCCGGCCGTCAGGGGACCAGGCGGGGGAGACGTCGATGGCGCTGTTATTGGTGAGTCGTGCCAACTGTCTGCCGTCCTTGTTGATGATGTAAATCTCGGAATTACCGTCCTTGCTCATGGCCAGGGCGATCCGATTGCCGTCTGGAGCATAGGCAGCGGTCACATTAATTCCCCGGTGTGCCGAGATACGCGCTTCGATGCCGCTGAATATATCGCGGCGATAGAGGTCGGGGTTCCTCTTTTTGTAGGAGGTATAGATGAGTTCCTTTCCGGAGGGAGAAAAGTCCGGGTTGAGGTTTATGGAACCGTTGCGGGTGAGTCGCTGCACGTTGTACCCGTCATAGTCCATAAGGTAGACTTCCTTGTTGCCGGTCCGTTTGGAAACGAAGGCGATTTTGCCGGTGAAGGGTCCGCGTTCACCGGTTGTCACCTGCATGATCTCGTCAGAAAACGTGTGGGCTATACGGCGCATGTCGGTGATACTGCCACTGTAACGTTTTGCGGCCAGTTCCTGCCCCCGGGTGACGTCGTAGAGCCTGCATTCGATGGTAAGGGTGGAACCGGAAAGGGTATATCCCGATTTTATGAGGAGGTCGGCCCCTGCCCTCTTCCAGGAGTCGAAACTGAAATCACCCGGCCGGATACCGCTCTTCGGGTCGGTCGGTGTGGTAGCCATGACAGTGAAGGGGCCGGCAAGGGTCATGTCGAACCGGAAAATATCTGAGATGTCCTTGGCTATGCCGGTGTTTGTCCCGCCGGACAGGGGGACGGGGAGGGCAACAGCCAGTTGCAGTTGCCGGTTGCCGGGGGCGGTTACTTCGAGGTAACTCTCTCCTGCAGGGAGTAGGACAGGGATAATTGCAAGAAGCATGAGTATCAGAAAGATTTTTTTCACTGTTTACCGATCCCTTGGGGTCTGAACAGAAAGTCCTGTTCGAATTCCGTGCCGCCCGGAGGTGGTGGAAAGGTCTTTTCCGCCTTGGTGATAGTGGCTACGACGGAAGCTTCAAAAATTCTGTCACCGGAGCTCCGCTCGATCCGGTAGCGAAGAAGCCGGCCGTTGCGGGCAATGGTCAGCTGCACGAGCACGACCGGATTTTTGCTCTGATAGGCGATGGTGGTGCGGAACGCATCCTGGAGCCGGGAGTGGATGTAGCTGGCGTAGTCGCTTCCCGCCTCTTTGCCTGTCCCTGTAGGCATGCCGGCCGCCCCTTTGCCGGTACCGGCCCTGTTCCTCAAGGCTTCCAAAGCTGCCGCCTGGTGCCGTGCTTCGGAAGTTCTCTCCAGCTGCTTGAGACGATCCTCGAATTCCCGGCTCGTCTCTTCCGTGGCTCTCTTGGCGAGGGGCTTTGCAGCAGGAACCCCCGTGGCGGCTTTGGGAACCGTTTTTGCGGGCAGGCGCATGGCCTCGGGAGGGGCCGGAGGCTGGGGTACTGCACCCGGCTGGCTGCCGGCGACGGTAGGACTCCCCATCCGGGGATGGGCCACCGGCAGGTTCACGATGTCCACATAGTAGACCGGCGCTTCCCGCAGACGTGGCGCCAGGATGAGCCCCGAATAGGTGAACATAAAAAAAAGGGCCAGATGCATCACGAACGAGATCGTCAGTGGCGCACCAAACCCTCTGGACTTTATGAGAGGACGGCGGTTCATCTCCCCCCGGCCGGCTCCGTTACCATCCCGAGCCGCTCGATGCCGGCTCCCTTGATCTCAGCCATGGTCTTGACCACGTCCCCGTAGGGGACATCCTGGTCAGCCTTGAGGAATACCTCTTTCTTCGTCCGGTTGGCGAACATGGAGGTCAGACGGCCGCGCAGTTCGGTTCCGGCGACTGGTTCCTTGTTGATGAACAGCCGGTTCCCCTTATCGATGGAGACGATCACGGTCTCCTCCTGGGCCGGCAGGGCCTTGGCGTCCGCTTTCGGCAGGTTTACCTGGACTCCCTGTTGCATCATGGGGGCGGTGACCATGAAGATGACAAGGAGTACGAGCATGACGTCTACCAGGGGGGTGACGTTGATCTGCGACATGGTCCCCCGGTCGCTGTTGTTATGGCTTCCCATTCCCATGCTTCCCCCCTATTTCTTGGCGAAGCTGCGCTGCACGATGTTGAGGAACTCGGTGGAGAAGCTGTCCATCTCCCCGATGAGCACCCTGATCTTGTGCTGGAAGTGATTGTACCCCATGACTGCCGGAATGGCGGCCACCAGGCCGATGGCCGTGGCGATGAGGGCTTCGGCGATACCGGGGGCGACGACTGCCAGGGAGGCGGAACCTGTTTCACCTATCCCCTTGAAGGCGGTCATGATCCCCCAGACCGTTCCGAACAGTCCGATGAAGGGGGCGGTTGCGCCGGTGGTGGCGAGGAAGGTTGTGTACTTCTCCAGGCGGGTGATTTCCGAGGTGGTGGCGCGGCGCAGGGCGCGGGAGATATTTTCGATACCCCCCAGGTCGGTGCTGATTACGTCCGGCTCCTCCTTATGCTCCCCCTTGTCCATGAGTTTTTTCAGCTCTCCGTACCCTTCGCTGAAGAGAACCGTGAGGGGAGAGTTGGTGAACCGGTCAACCTGGGCGTTGATGGCGTCAAACCGCTTGGTTTTCCAGAAAAATTCCAGGAACTTCTCCGACTCGCTGTTGGCGCGATGGACCTGAAGCAGCTTGTAGAAAATTATGGCCCAGGAGACGACGGAGAAGTAGATAAGAATCAACAGTACCAGTTTAACGACCAGGCCGGTCCCGGCAAAGAAAGCCACGGTATGTACCTCCGCTGTTTGTTAGGAGTAAACTCCCCGAAAATATTACGTACCCGGGGGGAAGTCAATACGATTTTTATTGCTGCAGGGGCAGGTGCTCGTGCCTGCCCGGATGATGGGCGGCTACAAGATACCGTCCCGCGAAAAGCCGGTCAGTAGCATTCCGGCTTCCGGTCCTGGAAGCAGGGTATCTGCTGGCGCCAGCTCTCCATGACGTTGAAGTCGAGGGTGGCTGCCAATTCACAGCTTTCGTATCCACCTTCCGCCAGGAGCTCTCCCTTTGGACCGATAATCAGGCTCATGCCGAAAAAATCCAGCTTGCCGACTACACCGCAACAGTTTGCTGCAACGACGAACAACTGGTTTTCAATGGCCCTGGCGCGGAGCAGTGCCCGCCAGTGCTCTTCCCGAGGCTTTGGCCACTCGCCGGGGACAACCAGGATTTCCGCACCCTCCACAGCAAGGCGCCGTGCCAGTTCGGGGAAACGGAGGTCGTAACAGATGAATACCCCGATCCTCCCCACACTGGTGTCCGCCACCAGACAGGATTCGCCGCCGGTAAACGAGCGGTCCTCGTTCATCAGTGAAAACAGGTGTATCTTGCGGTATTTCCCTGCAAGTTTTCCCTTGTCGAGTATATAGGCGGTATTGCAGACCTTGTCGCCGTCCGGCTCCGGCAGGCTCCCCACCAGTACCATGCCATGTTCCGCCGAAAGCCGTCCCATCTCTTCCACCAGTTCAGGCGTCCGTGAGGCAAGGGCGTTCAGCTCCCGGTAGGCAAAGCCGCAGCTCCACATCTCCGGCAGCACCGCCAGATGGCACCCCTCCCCGGCCAGACGGGCCAGAGCCATCCGCACATGCTCCACGTTGGCGTCTATGTCACCCAGCTGTATGTTGAACTGCACGGCGGCGGCCTTGATCTCGCGGTTCATGGCGGCACCTCCTTCCGGATTTATCGTAAGAACGCCGCAAGTTTACCGGCAAGCGACCTGTATTACAACAAGATATTACCTGTTGGACATGGCGCTGGTGATGTACTACTATCCTGAACATGGAATGTTCCCTCTATATCCATTTCCCCTTCTGCGTCCGGAAATGCCTCTACTGCGACTTCAACTCCCTGGCCGGCTCACCAGTCACGCCTGAGGAATACGTTATGGCGCTGGTGCGGGAGATGGAGTTGCGTGCGGCAACCCTGACGGCGCCGGTAACGGCTCCAACTCTCTACCTCGGGGGTGGCACCCCTTCGCTCATGCCTCCGGAGCTGGTTAAACGGGTGATCGACGGGGCCAGGAAATGGTATGGGCTCTTGTCGGATGCGGAAGTAACCATAGAGGCAAATCCCGGCACCGTAGACCGGCAAAAGCTGGCCGGTTACCGGGCGGCGGGGGTGAATCGTCTCTCCCTCGGGGTGCAGTCGCTGGACGATGCCATGCTGGTGCGTCTCGGCCGTGTCAATTCGGCTCGGCAGGCGGTGGAGGCGGTTGTCGCCGCCAGAGACGCCGGGTTTGCCAACCTCGGGATCGACCTGATCCACGGGCTTCCCGGTCAGACGGTCGTCATGTGGCGGGACGACCTGGAACGGGTCGTTGCCCTTTCTCCCGGGCACATTTCCGCCTACGGTTTGAGCGTGGAGGAGGGGACGCCGTTTCACGCGCTGGCCAGTGCCGGGCAACTCGACCTGCCGGACGAGGAAGCAGCAGTGGAGATGCTGGAGCTGACGACTGACCTTCTCCGGGAAGCAGGTTATGAGCAGTACGAGATCTCCAACTTCGCCCGCCCCGGTCTGCGCTCCCGCCACAACCAGGTCTACTGGCGCCGGGGGGAGTATCTCGGTTTCGGTGCAGGGGCCCACTCCTTCCTGCGGGAGGGGAGATGGGGGCGGCGCTGGCATAATCCGGATTACCCTGCCGCCTATCTGCAGGCGCTGACAGAGGGGCTTCCTCCTGAGGAGGAGCCGACTACTCTCGGCCGTCACGACGCTATGGCGGAGTTTATGTTCCTTGGCCTGCGGCTTCTGGAAGGTATTGACCGGTCCCGTTTCCGGGAGGAGTTCGGGGTGAGGGTGGATGAGGCCTACGGGGCGGAAGTGGCCAGCCTCACGGTGTCCGGCCTGCTGGAACTGGCCGGCGACCGGTTGCGGCTTACCCGGACCGGGCTGCGTCTGGCCAACCAGGTGTTTCAGGCCTTTATTTAGATTCCATCCGGAAACGGTTCTTTTTCGCCCTGGCGGCATCAATCTTCGGGTTTGCTAGTGCGGCGTACCGGCGTACGCCTCCGCGCAACCCCTCGTTTTCCTTGCCAGCACGAAAAACTCCTCGTTTCCGAATTGGAAACCGATAGTGTCACATCCGATGTTTCCGGATGGACACTATTTAGACAGGAAGGGGCGGACGGAGCTGTTGTCCGGGGAAATCCCCTTGACAAAACGGGAGTTTGTTATTAGATTGGGACAGTGTTAGCACTCGGAAATGATGAGTGCTAATGTTTTTTTGAGGGTTACCATGCACGACAACCTGACAGAGCGGAGCAAACAGATCCTCGAGGCGATCATTGAGGATTATATCGTTACGGCAGAACCGGTAGGGAGCCGGATGGTTACCCGCAGGCACGGTCTCAACCTGTCGCCGGCGACGGTGCGCAATGTCATGGCAGATTTGGAGGAGATGGGATTTCTCGCCTCCCCCCACACGTCGGCGGGGCGGGTTCCGACCGACAAGGCCTACCGCCTCTATGTCGACTCTCTCCTCGGAGTGCGGCGGGTCGCCCGGGAGGAACGGGAGGAGATCCGCAGACACTGCAGCCTGACGGGTAAAGATATCGGCGAGGTGCTCAAGGAAACGAGCCGGATGCTCTCCTCCGTATCCCATTACATGGGGATCGTGGCTGCGCCGCGCTTTGCCGCCAATGTGCTCCGGCATCTGGAGTTCGTCAAGCTCGGAGGGCAGCGGATTCTGGTCATCCTGGTTTCCCAGAGTGGCTCCGTGCAGAACAAGATCATCGAAACGACCGATAACTTCTCCACCGAAGATCTGGTCCGGATGTCCAACTACCTGAACGAGCTTCTTGCCGGATTGACCATTGCCCAGGTACGCAACCGCCTCCT
Organism: Geobacter sp.; assembly: GCA_003574885.1. GTDB lineage: Bacteria > Desulfobacterota > Desulfuromonadia > Geobacterales > Geobacteraceae > Geomobilimonas. The sequence goes on along the minus strand of PJFC01000001.1, from coordinate 232,335 downwards.
TGAAGAGATGGAAAACGCCAAGACGAAGTACGATTCGCTTCTGTCCAAGGCCCTCCAACTCTCCCAGCAAAGCCTGCCGGACAAGGATTCGGAGGTTTTCATCGAGGGGCGGTCCAACATCCTGGATCTTCCCGAGTTTGCCGACGCCGGCAGGATGAAGGAGATATTCCGTGCGTTTGAGGAGAAAGGGCAGCTTGTCGGACTCCTCGACCAGTGCCTCGGTGCACAGGGGATCAATATTTTTATCGGCGCCGAGTCCCGACTGAGCCAGATGGCAGGACTGAGCGTCATTACCTCGACCTATATGACCAGCCGCAACACCCTCGGGGTGCTCGGCGTTATCGGTCCGACACGCATGGGATATGCCAAGGTGATCCCGATTGTCGACTATACGGCGAAGATGGTAAGCCGGCTTCTGGAAATAGAGTAGCCGTCCCCTGACTTCGTGCCTTGAAGTGATCCACGGGAGATACTGAGATGGACAAGAAAAAACATACGGAAACAGAACACCACCACGCCACACCGGCCGTCGACGCGACCCGACCGGAAACCGAACCGGTTGCCGTTCCGCCTTCGGAAGCGACGGCTTCCGGCGGCGAGCGACTGCAAGAGCTGGAAGCGGCCCTGGCGGCGAAGGAGGCCGAGGCGGCGGCAAACTGGGACAAGTTCGTCCGGGAACGGGCCGATCTGGAGAACTATCGCCGGCGGGTGCAGAAGGAGAAGGAAGAGCTTCTCAAGTACGGTAACGAGTCGCTCCTTCTCGAAATCCTGCCGGTCCTCGACAACATGGAGCGGGCGTTGGCCCACTCCGACGAGGAGAGCCAGAACGCGGTGATCGAGGGGGTGCGGATGACCCATGCCATGCTCCTGGGTGCCCTGAAGAAGTTCGGTGTTGCCCCCATCGAAACCGGCCGCGGTACCGTCTTTAATCCGGATTTCCACCAAGCCATGTGCCAGGTCGAATCGGATGATCTCCCCGCCAACGTGGTGGTGGAGGAACTCCAGCGTGGGTACCTGCTCAACGAGCGGCTTCTCAGGCCGGCCATGGTGTCGGTAACGAAGGGGTAGGGACCGGGGACCGGTGATCGGTGAATCGAGCCCCTTGTAAAAGTCTTTACCGATTTCCGTTTCCGGTAGTTCCCCCACTTTTTTTGCATTCCCCCTTGTTTTTCCGGCGGGGAATGCCTAGCTTGAACGTAGATATTTCACAAGGAGGAGCACCCATATGAGTAAAGTTATCGGAATCGACCTGGGAACCACCAACTCCTGCGTAGCAGTTATGGAGGGGGGAGAACCGGTTGTCATAGCCAACGCGGAGGGGAGCAGAACCACTCCATCAATGGTCGCCTTCACCGACAGCGGCGAGCGCCCGGTTGGGCAGCAGGCCAAACGCCAGGCGGTCACCAACCCGGAGAATACCCTCTTCGCCATCAAGCGGCTCATCGGCCGCAAGTTCAACACGGAACAGGTTAAGAAGGACATCGCCATCTCTCCCTTCAAGATTGTGAAGGCGGATAACGACGACGCCTGGGTGGAAGTCCGGGGGCAGAAATATTCCCCCCCCGAGATCTCTGCCATGGTTCTGCAGAAGATGAAGAAGACTGCCGAGGACTACCTGGGTGAGACGGTGACCGATGCGGTCATCACCGTCCCGGCCTACTTCGACGACTCCCAGCGCCAGGCCACCAAGGACGCCGGCAAGATCGCCGGCCTGAATGTCCTGCGGATCATCAACGAGCCGACTGCGGCTGCGCTTGCTTACGGCCTCGACAAGAAGAAGGACGAGAAGATTGCGGTCTTCGACCTTGGCGGGGGGACCTTCGATATTTCCATCCTGGAACTTGGGGAAGGGGTGTTCGAGGTGAAGTCCACCAACGGCGATACCTTTCTCGGTGGTGAGGATTTCGACCAGAAGGTTATCGACTGGATCGCCGACGAGTTCAAAAAAGACCAGGGAATCGACCTGCGTGGCGACAAGATGGCACTGCAGCGCCTGAAAGAAGCCGCGGAGAAGGCCAAGTGCGAGCTCTCCACCTCCATGGAGACCGACATCAACCTCCCCTTCATCACCGCCGACGCAACCGGTCCCAAGCACCTGACCCTGAAACTCTCCCGGGCCAAGCTTGAGGCGCTCTGTGCCGACCTCATCGCCAATCTGGAAGGTCCGTGCCGGACGGCCCTCAAGGATGCCGGTCTTTCGGCCAGTGACGTGGACGAGGTGATCCTGGTGGGGGGCATGACCCGCATGCCGATCGTGCAGAAAAAGGTGCAGGACATATTTGGCAAGGTCCCCAACCGGGGTGTCAACCCGGACGAAGTGGTGGCCATCGGCGCCGCCATCCAGGGTGGCGTCCTCAGGGGTGATGTGAAAGACGTGCTGCTCCTCGACGTCACTCCGCTTTCCCTTGGCATCGAGACCCTGGGAAGCGTCATGACCAAGCTGATCGAGAAGAACACCACCATCCCCTGCCGGAAGTCCCAGACCTTTTCCACCGCCGCCGACAACCAGCCGGCCGTTACCATCCACGTACTCCAGGGTGAGCGGGAGATGGCGGGGGACAACAAGACCCTCGGCAATTTCGAGCTGACCGGCATTCCCGCAGCACCCCGCGGCGTTCCCCAGATCGAAGTGACCTTCGACATCGACGCCAACGGCATCGTCCATGTCTCCGCAAAGGACCTGGGGACCGGCAAGGAGCAGTCGATCCGGATTACCGCCTCCTCCGGACTTTCCAAGGAGGAGATCGACAAGATGGTGCAGGATGCGGAGGCCCATGCCTCCGAGGACAAGAAGAAGCGGGAGCTTATCGAGGCCCGCAACCAGGCTGATTCCCTTGCCTACCAGACCGAGAAGTCCCTCAAGGAGTTCGGCGACAAGATCGATGCTGCCGAGAAGCAGAAGATCGAAGAGGGTCTGGCTACGCTGAAGAAGGCCCTGGAGGGGGACGACCCGGATGCCATCAAGAAGGCAAGCGACGAGCTGATGCAGGCGTCCCACAAGCTTGCCGAGGCGGTCTACGCCAAGGCCCAGCCCGGCGCCGGCGAAGCAGCCGGAGAACCTGCCGCCGAGGCGGGTGCCAAGGGTGAGAAGGTCGTGGATGCCGACTTCGAGGAAGTGAAGGACGACAAGAAATAACCGGGAGATCGTTCGCCGGTGCACATCGTAGGGGCGCGGCATGCTGCGCCCCTACACGTATTTGAAAGGACAAAAGGAACGACATCTTGGCAAACGGCGACAAACGCGATTATTACGAGGTGCTCGGCGTCAACCGCAACGCCTCGGATACGGAAATCAAGAAGGCCTACCGCAAGCTGGCCATCCAGTACCACCCCGACAAGAACCCCGGCGACAAGAGTTCCGAGGACAAGTTCAAGGAGCTTTCCGAGGCCTACGAGGTGCTTTACGATCCCCAGAAACGTGCCCAGTACGACCAGTTCGGCCATGCCGGGCTGGGTGCGGGCGGCTTTTCCAGCGGCGGTTTCGGCGGTTCTCCCTTCGGCGACATCTTCGGTGACATCTTCGGCGATATCTTCGGCGGTACCCGTCAGCGCGGGCGAGGTAAACGGGGCGACGATCTCCAGTACAACATGGAGATCAGCTTCGAAGAAGCAGCGTTCGGGATGGAGACCACCATCGACGTCCCCTATGCCAAGCGGTGCGACACCTGCGGCGGGAGCGGCGCCAAGCCCGGCACCGAGCCGAAAACCTGTCCCACCTGCCGTGGGGCCGGGCAGGTCCGCTTTCAGCAGGGTTTTTTCAGCGTCAGTAAGACCTGCGGTCAGTGCCAGGGTGAGGGGCGCATCGTGGAAAACCCCTGCACCACCTGCCGTGGCACCGGCAGTATCAGGGACACCAAGACCCTCTCGGTCAAGGTCCCGCCAGGGGTGGAAACCGGCAACCGGTTGAAGCTTTCCGGCGAGGGTGGGCAGGGAACCAAGGGGGGAGGGAACGGCGACCTCTATGTGCTGCTCACGGTGCGTGCCCATTCCCTCTTCACGCGGGAAGGAAATGACGTCATCTGCGAGGTTCCCATCAGCTTTGCCCAGGCGGCCCTCGGCTGCGAGATAGAAATTCCGACCCTGGAGGGGCCGGTGAAAATGAAGATTCCCGAAGGGACCCAATCAGGGCGGATTTTCCGGCTTAAGGCAAAGGGGATCCCGGTGCTGCAGGGGTACGGCCGAGGGGACCAGCTGGCCATCATCCGGGTGGAAACTCCCGTCAACCTGAACAAGCGGCAACGGGAGCTTCTCGATGAATTTGCCAGGATCAGCGGCGAAGAGGTCCATCCCCTGCGGAAAGGCTTTTTCGACAAGGTCATGGACATCATCAGTTGACCCCGTTCTCTCCGCATCGGCCGCTAACCGGGCGCACATCCCGGTTAGCGGCGACTCTTCTTCTCGCAATCCTGTCCCTCTCTCCGGCGATTTCTGTTGCTGCTGCTCCATCGTCCCCCTCCGTTGTCCTGCTCAGGAACAGCGATTACCTGGATGCACTCGTTCAGGGGATCAGGACGGCCCGCCAAAGCGTCGTCTGTTCCTGTTACCTGTTCAAGACCGGTACCTCCCGGGAGGACCAGCCCCGTCTGATTGCCGACGAGCTGATCCGTGCCCGGCAGCGGGGTGTTGCCGTTACCGTAATCCTTGAAGAGGAGGGACGGCATCCGGACGAGCTCAACGCGGCCAATCACGATACGGCTGTTCTGTTACGTCGGGGCGGAGTCACGGTCAGATTCGATTCCCCCTGGGTGACCACCCATGCCAAGGCAGTGGTGATAGACAACCGCCATGTCTATATCGGCAGTCATAACCTTACCCAGAGCGCCCTTGCACGAAACAACGAACTTTCCCTCCTCATCGATTCCCCCGCCCTGGCCGCCGAGGTTACCGGCTACCTGGACCGGCTCTGACGTTTTTACTGCACGGCCCATTCCGGGGATTGATGCATTCCCCTTTTCTCGACTCCGTGGTATACTTCCCAAACTGTATCGGTACAAAAAGCAAGGGGTGGCAATGGACAGCAAAGAACTGCAGGTACTGCTGCAGAACCTTAAAAACGGTGACATTGACGTAAACGATGCGATTCAGCGGCTCAAACATTTGCCATTCGAGGACCTGGGCCATACCAACGTGGACCATCACCGGCAGCTCCGGCTCGGTTTCCCCGAGGTGATATTCGGCGAGGGGAAGAGCGTCGGCCAGATTACCCAGATCGTTACGGCGCTGTTGGACAAGGGGAGCAACGTGCTGGTGACGCGGGTCGATGAACCCCGTGCCTTGCAGCTCAAGGAGCATTTCCCCCCTCTCTTGTACCATGAGGATGCCCGTTGCCTGACTCTGGAGCAGAAGCCGGTGGAGCTGACCGGTCGGGGAAAGATTCTCGTGGTATCGGCGGGAACCTCCGACATCCCGGTGGCCGCCGAGGCAGTGGTGACCGCCCGTCTGCTGGGAAACGAGGTGGAGCAGCTCTATGACGTGGGGGTGGCCGGGATTCACCGCCTGTTGGCACGTAAGGAACTCCTCTTCTCTGCGGCGGTGATCATCGTGGTGGCCGGCATGGAGGGGGCGCTTCCCTCGGTGGTGGCCGGCATGGCGGGGCGGCCGGTTATCGGCGTCCCCACCTCCATCGGGTATGGCGCCTCCTTCGGGGGAATCGCCGCTCTTCTCGGCATGCTTAATTCCTGTGCCGCCGGGGTGACGGTGGTGAACATCGATAACGGATTCGGGGCGGCCTGTGCCGCCAGCCTCATGAACCGGGACTAGCATGAAGATTCTCTATTGTGATTGCCGTGCCGGGATTGCCGGTGACATGACGGTTGCCGCGCTGCTGGAACTGGGGGTGCCGCTGGAGGTTCTCCGGGGGGAACTTGCAAAGCTTTCCCTCCCTCGTTCCGGCTACAGTCTGGAAACAGAGCGGGTCAAGCGGCAGGGAATCGTGGCCACCCGCTTTCACGTGCGGGTGGAGGAACACCAGCCCCACCGGCACTATACCGACATTTCCGGGATGATCGAAGCGAGTTCCCTGGCATCGGGGGTCAAGGAGCGGGCCCAGCGGGTGTTTTACCGGCTGGCCGAGGCTGAGGCAAAGGTTCACGGTGTGGAGATCGGCCATGTCCATTTTCACGAGGTAGGTGGAGTGGACTCCATTGTGGACATTGTCGGTACGGCCATTTGTCTCGACTACCTCGGGGTGACGGAGCTCCATGCCGCTCCCCTTCCCTTGGGAAGTGGCTGGGTGGAGACTGCCCACGGCCGGCTGCCGGTACCGGCGCCGGCAACCGCCGAACTCCTCAGGGGGATGCCGGTTCATGGGGAGATCGGATCGGGAGAGCGCGTAACGCCGACCGGCGCAGCGGTTCTGGCCGCCCTTGCCACGGGTTTCGGGGCCTCGCCTGCCATGCGGGTGCTCGGCGTGGGATGCGGCGCCGGAAGCCGGGATTTCGACGACGTGCCGAATATCCTTCGTCTTGTGCTGGGAGAAAAAGATGGTACGCTTCACCATGACGATGTAGTTGTGGCAGAGACCCACATCGACGACATGAACCCGGAAATCCTCGGATTTCTCATGGAGCGGCTACTGGAAGCGGGAGCCCTCGATGTCGCCTTTGCTCCCCTGCAGATGAAGAAAAACCGCCCCGGCATCAGGCTGACCATCATCTCTTCCCCTGCTCACCTGGATGAACTTGCCCGCATGGTCCTGACGGAAACAACTGCCGCCGGAATCCGCTATTATCCTGCCCGTCGTCTCAAACTGGATCGGGTCATCGAAGAGCGGGAGACCTCCCTGGGACTGGTCCGGGTCAAGGTGTTCCGGGACGGTTCAGGGCTGCTCCGGGTGGCACCCGAGTACGAGGAGTGCCGACGGCTCGCCATGGCTAAAGGTCTTCCACTCCTGGAGGTTTACCGCATCATCGAACGGGAGACGGTCGCGTCATGAGGCGTTTTGTCATCATGCTCGCCACGTGGGGGGGGACCGGCTACAGTCCGGTGGCATCCGGCACAGTCGGCACTCTGGCGGCCATCCCGTTCTATCTCCTGCTGGGCCGCCTGCAGCTCCCCCTCTACGTTCTGGTTACCCTGCTGTTCAGTCTCTTTGCCTGCTGGGTTTCGGGAGAGGCGGAACGGATTTTCGCCGAAAAGGATTCGGGGAAAATCGTCATCGACGAGGTTGCCGGCTACCTGGTAACCATGATCGCCGTCCCGTTCAGCTGGCAGGGGGTAGTGGCCGGTTTTTTCCTGTTTCGCCTGTTCGATATCGTCAAGCCGTTCCCTGCCGGCTACGTTGACCGCCATCTGAAAAATGGCTACGGCGTTGTGCTGGACGATCTGGTGGCGGGAGTGTATGCCTGCCTGGCGCTCCATCTGCTGCTGAGGTTCCTGTGAAGATTGCCACCCTTTCCATCGGCGACGAGCTGATGTACGGTGAGGTCGTGGACACCAACACGGCCTGTATTGCCGAGCGACTTTACCGTGTGGGGCTGACGGTGCAGCGGCACCTGACCGTGGGGGACGGAGAACCGGATATCGTGGAGGCCCTTGAGTTCCTGTCCGATAAGAGCGATGCGGTCATCGTCACCGGCGGGCTCGGACCCACCATTGATGACATTACCTCCCGCGCTGCCGCCAAGGCGACCGGCCGGCGGCTGGTGCTCAACGACGAGGCGCTGGCTCACCTCAAAGGGGTAAACGAAAAGCTGGGGGGGAATCTCCACCCCCTGAACGAAAAACAGGCACTCATGCCGACCAAATCGACCCTGATCCCTAACCCGGTCGGTACCGCCTGCGGCTTTCACCTCATCCATCAGGGGCGGTACCTGTTCTTCCTGCCGGGGGTGCCGGGAGAGATGGTACGGATGCTGGATGAGACAGTCGTCCCCTTCCTGCTGGAGAGAAACAGGTACCGGAAGGTGGTCCGGACCCGGGTCCTCAAGGTATTCGGCCCCTCTGAAGCGGAGGTCGATTTCCTCCTGAAGGAGCTGGCAGCGGTTAACGTGGGGATAACCGTGGCCTTCAACGTCATCTTTCCCGAGATCCACGTCAAACTCCGGGCTGAAGGGGAGAGTGAGGTGGCCGTCGACGATCTGCTGGAGCGGGCCATGGCAGAGGCCCGGGCGAAACTCAACGGCGTGGTCTTCGCCGAGGATGGAGCCACCATGGATAGCGTGGTGGCCGGGCTGTTCCGGGAGAAGGGGATCACCCTGTCCCTTGCCGAGTCCTGTACCGGCGGACTGGTGGCCAAACGGATTACCGATCAGCCGGGGAGTTCGGCCTATTTCCTGGAAGGGGTGGTAACCTACACCAATGCAGCCAAGACCAGGTACCTGGGAGTACCTCCCCAGCTCCTGGCGGAGAAGGGTGCGGTCAGTGGCGAGGTAGCCATGGCCATGGCGAAGGGAATGCGGCGGGTGAGCGGCAGCGACGTAGCCCTTGCCGTGACGGGAATTGCCGGCCCGGACGGCGGAACCCCCGAAAAACCGATTGGCACGGTCTACATCGCCCTGGCGAACCGGGCCGGTTGTCATGCCAAGCGCTACGCTTTTTACGGCGACCGGGAAGAAATCAGAACGATTACCGCGTTGACGGCCATGGATTGGCTGCGGCGCCAGTTGTTGTCCCCGTAATACACCAAAGTCAGTATTTCAGCCCGCCGGTTGCCCGGTGGGGAGCGGTGCCATGACGCCTGCCAGCGAAACAACCCAGAAGATCTTCAAATGGTTTCTCGGACTGATCCTGATCAGCATCGCTCTGGAGACGCTTTTCTCCCTTTCCCGCCTCCCATCTCCCGTCGTGGCACGCCTGCTCGGGCTGGCTACACTCCTCGGCCTGGTGACGGCGGTGGTGCTGCTGGTAGTATCCGAAAGGAGAAAGCTGGAACTTGCCGCATCCGCCCATTCCCTGGAACTCCTGGAGATGCAGCGGGAAGTGGACAAGACCGCCCTCCGCTACAAGTCCCTGCTGGAAGGGGCCGGCAATGCAATCTTCGTCTTTAACGCTGAAAGCGGCATTCTTGAGGAGGTGAACCGGCGGGGAACGGAGATGTTCGGCTACGGCCCGGAGGAGCTGGTATCCCTGCACGGCATGGATCTGGTGGCGGAGGATGTGCAGGATAAATTCATCTCGCTGGTCCTGCGGGTCAGGCGGCGAGGGAGGGTCCGGGCCGGCGGCATAACCTTCCGAAGGAGAAACGGCGAACAGTTTCTCGGTGAAATAGAAGCCCGACTCATTGATCTCGGCGACGAAAAGGTGGTCCATGCCATCGTCAGGGATGTTACCCAGAAATACCGGTCCGAGCGTGAGATCCGGCAGCGGAATCGGCAGCTTTTCCTTCTCAACAGCATCGTGGCACGGGCCAACCAGAGTCTCGACCTTCCGAAGGTTCTCACGGTGGCCCTCACGGAAAACCTGGAGGTGTTCGGTGCCGATGCGGGGGTAATCCACCTTCTGGGAGAGGACGGCACATCCCTCCGGCTTGGTGTCAAGCATAACCTGTCGGATGAGTTTGCCGCCCAGACAGAACGGGACGATCTGCACTGCGGCGGCCCCTGCCAGGTCATGGCAACCCAGAACTGTCATGCTCTCTCCGACCTGCACGAAATCCCCTGCAGAATGGGACAACTGGCCGTTGCCGATGGCTGGTGCGCCATGGTCGGGCTTCCCCTCTTTGCCAAGAGCCGGCTCATTGGCATCATGCACGTCATGTCCCATACCCGGCGGACCTATACACCGGAAGAACTTACCTTCGGCACCACCATCGGGAACCAGATCGGCATCGTCATCGAGCACGCCATTCTGTTCGCTGAACTGAACCTGAAGACCGACGAACTGCTCCGCTCCCACCGGCTGCTTGAAAAGAACAGTCGGCAGCTCGCCCACTCCCAGCATCGTCTCAAGCAGAATCTTGCCCTCATCGAACAGGCAAACCTGGACCTGGAACGACTGGACCGGATGAAAACCCATTTCCTCGGTTTGATCTCACATGAGTTCCGGACCCCCCTGACCGGAATACTCGGCAGTGCCGAATACCTGTTGGAGAATTGCGACGGAACCCGTGAGGACCGGCAGCTGCTGGAGATGATCCACCAAGGGGGGACGCGCCTCAACGAGATCGTCACCAATCTTCTCAAGGTTGCCCGACTGGAATCCAACGCCGCCGCCATGACCAGGACGACCCTCCATCTGCAGGAGGTCCTCGATCTCGTGGTCTCCCAGTTCGAACCGGTCCTGGCGGAGAGAGGACAGTCCATAGAGACTCGCGGTATGGAGTCCCTTCCCCATTTCTCCGGCGATCGGGAATTCCTGACGGATATTTTCGTTGAACTGCTCGAAAATGCGATTAAATTTACCCCCGATGGCGGAGGGGTCGTAATTGCTGCCCAGGTGGTCGACCGGGCAGGGCTGAGCGGTAAGGCAGAGACTCTTTGTCGCTTCAACTCCCAGTTCTTCGATCAGATGGGGCACTCCTGCTACCTGCAGGTGGCGGTGCAGGACAGCGGGATCGGCATCGACGAAGATGAACAGCTGACAATATTCGAGAAATTTTACGGGATCGGCGACATACGTCACCATACAAGCGGCCGGCACAAATTCCAGGGGAAGGGGCCCGGCCTCGGCCTGGCCATCGTCAAGGGGATGGTGGAAGCCCAGGGAGGGATGGTCTGGGTGGAAAGCCCCTTCACGGATGCCGGCGGGGAATTGGGAAGCGCCTTCATTTTCCTCCTCCCCATGGAGGAAGGGATCAGCCAGCCCGGGCTGCCGTTCATGCGCGCCGAATAAGCCTTTGAGTTATCCCTTGCCCTAAATCGGCAGTTGTGACTACCCGAGGAATCGCCCACCGAATAACCTGTTCTCCCTTTCCGGCAAAGATAATGTTGAAAACCGACTGCTAACTATGCTAGTTTTCACCGGGAAACGGTTTTTTCGCCCTGGCGATGCCGGACTTCATGATTGCCTGGTGCAGCGTACCTGTGTACGCCCCCACGCAACCATCCGATTTCCTCGTCAGGTTGGAAATTCCGTGGTTTTCGCTGTGGAAACTATCTGTGGGTTCGTTTTCCGATCAGGATGGTCTGGCTGACATCTATTCAAACCGAGGAGGCCAGTATATGCAGGATAGAGAGAAGGCGATCGACCTGGCGTTGAGCCAGATCGAAAAGCAGTTTGGCAAAGGCGCCATCATGCGGCTCGGCAAGGAAGAGCCGTTACCGGACATCGCCGCCATATCCACCGGTGCCATATCCCTCGACATGGCCCTTGGTGTCGGCGGGGTCCCCCGCGGGAGGATCATCGAGGTCTTCGGCCCCGAATCGTCGGGCAAGACAACCCTGGCCCTCCATATCGTGGCGGAAGCCCAGAAACAGGGGGGTATTGCCGCCTTCGTGGATGCGGAACACGCCCTGGATATCGGCTATGCCCGCAAGCTCGGGGTCCGGACAGACGATCTGCTCGTGTCACAGCCTGACACGGGGGAGCAGGCCCTGGAAATCACGGAAACACTTGTCAGAAGCGGTGCCATAGATGTGCTTGTCATAGATTCAGTGGCGGCACTGGTTCCCAAGGCCGAGATCGAGGGAGACATGGGGGATTCCCACATGGGTCTTCAGGCCCGCCTCATGTCCCAGGCTTTGCGCAAACTCACCGCCATCATATCCAAGTCCAACTGCTGCGTGATCTTCATCAATCAGATCCGGATGAAGATCGGGGTGATGTTCGGCAACCCGGAAACGACAACCGGCGGCAATGCCCTCAAGTTCTACGCATCGGTGCGGATGGATATCAGGAAGATCGCCAGCCTCAAGCAGGGGAATGACGTCATCGGGTCCAGGACCAGGGTCAAGGTGGTGAAGAACAAGGTGGCTCCACCCTTCCGGGAAGTGGAATTCGATATCCTCTACGGCGAGGGGATCTCCCGCGAGGGTGATATCCTCGATATGGCTGTGGAAAAGAATATCATCGAGAAGAGTGGCGCCTGGTTTTCCTATGGCAAGGAACGAATCGGCCAGGGGCGTGAAAACTCCCGCCTGTTCCTCAAGGAGCACCCGGAACTGGTTGCGGAGATCGAAACTAGACTGCTCAGCGAGCTGGGGCTTAATCGTCCCACGCCTGCCGAAGCAAAGGTGTAAACCATGGAACTTAACGAGGTACTGACCATTGCCGTCAAGGCGCGCGGCTCCGATGTGCACATCAAATCCGGCCTTCCCCCCATCGTCAGGATCGACGGCAAGTTGCGCCCCATTCCCAACGCCCCCCGCCTCTCCCCCGACATGGTTGCCGAGATGGCCCACGGCATCATGAACGAGAAGCAGCGGAAGCAGTTCGAGGACAACTACGAGACCGACCTTGCATACGGTGTCCCGGGGCTGGGGAGGTTCCGGGTCAGCGTGTATTCACAGCGCGGCAGCGTCGCCATGGTGTTCCGGTCCATTCCCTTCGGCATTCCCTCCATCGACTCCCTCAATCTGCCGCCGGCCCTCAAGAAGCTTGCCATGGAGGAACGCGGCCTGATTCTGGTCACCGGTACCACCGGGAGCGGCAAGTCCACCACCCTGGCGTCCATGGTCGATTACATCAACGACAACAAGACCTGCAACGTCATAACCGTCGAGGACCCGGTCGAATACCTGCACAAGGACAAGAAGAGCATCGTCAGCCAGCGGGAAGTCGGTTTCGACACCGCATCGTTCGGCAATGCTCTCCGGAGCGCCCTGCGCCAGGATCCGGACGTCATCCTGGTGGGAGAGATGCGCGACCTGGAGACTATCGAGACGGCACTGACCGCTTCCGAAACCGGGCACCTTGTCATGTCCACCCTCCATACCCTGGATGCCGCCGAAACCGTCAACCGGATCATTTCCGTATTCCCCCCGTTCCAGCAGCGGCAGATCCGGATGCAGCTCTCCGGTGTCATCAAGGGGGTCGTTTCCCAGCGCCTCGTCCCCCGTGCCGACGGGAAGGGGAGGGTGCCGGCGGTCGAGGTGATGATCGGCACCGCCCGGATTCGCGAATGTATCGATGACAAGGAAAAGACCAAGCAGATCCCTGAGGCGATCTCCCAGGGGTTTGTCTCCTACGGGATGCAGACCTTCGACCAGTCCCTCATGCAGCTCTACTCGAACAAGCTGATTACCTACGAAGAAGCGCTGCGCCAGTCGAGCAACCCCGACGACTTCGCCCTCAAGGTCTCAGGCATCTCCTCCACCTCCAATTCAAGCTGGGACCAGTTTGGCGGAGAAGAGGGAGAAGGGGGCGAGGGGGGCGAAGGGGACGGTCTCAAGGTGGACAAGTACTGACATGGACCGGGCGCAGCAGGCTTTTGCCGCCGCGCTGCGGATACTTTCCCGGCGTGACCACAGCGAAGCCGAGCTGCGCCGCAAGCTGGCGGACCGGGAATACCACGGTGAGCTTCAGGACGGGGTTGTCATCCGGCTCAAGGGGCTGGGGTACCTGGACGACCGGCGATCAGCACGGCTGTGGGCAGAATCGGCCGTGCGCAATGGCAGGGGGTTCGGGCCGAAACTGCGGATGGAGCTGACGAGGCGTGGTTTTCCCTCCGAGATCGTGGCGGAAGTCCTGGCCGGAATTGCGGCGGGAAACGATGAGCGGGAACTGGTCAGGGATATTCTGGCCAGGAAGTTTCCTTCCTTCGATCCGTTGACGTCGTCGGACCGTGAGCGGCTCCGGGTCATGGGGTATCTGCAGCGGCGCGGATTTTCCGCCGGATTGCTGTTCAGAATACTGCGGTATGACGAATGAAGGGTGGCTGGATCGGCGCCCTTTTTTTAACTTTATTTGATTGTCAGGGGTGGACATGACAGGAAAAGAAATCAGAGCGCGTTTTCTCCAATACTTCCAGGAGCGCGGGCATGCGGTGGTGGCGAGTTCCAGCCTGATTCCCCACAACGACCCGACCCTCCTCTTTACCAATGCGGGTATGAACCAGTTCAAGGACTGTTTTCTCGGGCTGGAAAAACGTGACTACATCAGGGCATGCAGTTCCCAGAAATGCGTCAGGGCAGGGGGCAAGCACAACGACCTGGAAAATGTCGGGCGAACGGCTCGCCACCATACGTTTTTCGAGATGCTCGGCAACTTCTCCTTCGGTGATTATTTCAAGAAAGAGGCCATCGCTTTCGCCTGGGAGTTCCTGACGAAGGAACTCGGGCTGGACAAGGACCGCCTCTATGTGACTGTCTACCAGGACGACGACGAAGCCGCCGACATCTGGCATCTGCAGGAAGGGGTGCCGCGTGAACGTATTTATCGCTTCGGAGAGAAGGATAACTTCTGGTCCATGGGGGATACGGGCCCCTGCGGCCCCTGCTCCGAGATTTTCTGGGACAACGGCCCCGGCACCGGCTGCGGCAGTCCTACCTGTGCGGTGGGATGTGATTGCGACCGGTACATGGAGATATGGAACAATGTCTTCATGCAGTTCAATCGTTCCGCCGACGGGGTACTGACCCCCCTCCCCAAACCCTCCGTTGATACCGGCATGGGTCTGGAGCGGATCTGCGGCGTCATGCAGGGGGTTACCTCCAACTATGATACCGACCTCCTCCAGGGAATCATCCAGTATGTGGCCAGGCTTTCCGGCAAGCAGTACGGCGCGGACGAGCGGGATTCCGTCTCCATGCGGGTCATAGCCGACCACGCACGGGCAGTCACCTTCCTGATCTGCGACGGGGCTCTTCCGAGCAATGAGGGGCGGGGGTACGTGCTGCGCCGCATCATGCGCCGTGCCGCCCGCCATGCCAAGATGCTCGGTTTCGGCGAACCGGTCCTCTACCGGACGGTTGATGCGGTCAATGCCCTGTTGGGCGAAGCTTTCCCGGAGCTATTGGAGCGGGAGGGGTACATCAAGAAGGTGATTCTGGCGGAGGAGGAACGCTTTGCCGAAACCCTCGACCGGGGACTCGCCATCCTCAACGATGAGGTAGCGGGGTTGAAGAAGTCAGGGAAGGCCGTTCTTTCCGGCGATGCGGTATTCCGCCTCTACGACACCTTCGGTTTCCCGGTCGATCTGACGGCCGACATCATTGCAGCCGAAGGTATGACCGTGGATGAGGACGGGTTTGCCCTTGCCATGGAACGCCAGCGGAACCAGGCCCGGGAAAACTGGAAGGGATCGGGGGAAGAGGGGATCGCAGAAGTATACAAGACCCTCCATGGCCAGGGGCTTCGCTCCCTCTTCACCGGCTACGATGAGCAGACTTCTTACGGAGTGGTCTCCACACTTATCCGGAATGGCGAGGTGGTCAAGGAGGCAAGTAGCGGAGACGTGGTGGATGTGGTCACTGACAAGACCCCCTTCTACGGTGCTTCGGGGGGGCAGGAGGGTGATACGGGCACCATCTCCACCGGCAGCGCCCATCTGGAGGTGACGACGGCCCTGCGTCCCTACCCCGACCTGATCGTCCACCGCACCGTGGTGAAGGACGGGACCATACGGGTCGGCGACGCGGTCGACCTGCGGGTGACGGTTCCCAACCGGTTGGCAACGGCCCGAAACCACACGGCGACCCACCTCCTCCAGTCGGCCCTGCGCCAGGTTCTGGGAGACCACGTGAAGCAGGCCGGCTCTCTCGTTGAGCCCGACCGGCTTCGCTTCGACTTCACCCACTTCTCCGCCGTGACGCCCGACGAATTGCGGCGGGTGGAAGAACTGGTGAACGGTTACATCATGTCCAATGCCCTGGTGGACTCCCAGGAGATGACTACCACCGAGGCTATGGCAAGCGGCGCGACGGCCCTTTTCGGCGAGAAATACGGGGAGCGGGTCCGGGTGGTGGCGGTGGGCGATGTGAGCACCGAACTCTGCGGAGGCACCCATGTCACCGCAGCCGGTGACATCGGCCTGTTCAAGATCCTCTCCGAGAGCGGGATTGCCGCCGGGGTCAGGAGGATCGAGGCCCTCACCGGTACGGGGGCCATCCAGCACGTCCAGCGGCTTGAGGACGATCTCCAGCGGGTTGCGGTCTTGGTAAAGGCCGAAGGGGGGAGCCCCATCGAGAAGGTGGAGCGCCTCCTCGCCCGGCAGAAGGAACTTCAGCGGGAGATAGAAACCCTCCAGGGACGGCTGAATGCAGGTGCGGCGACCGACCTCCTGGCCGGTGTCAGGGCGATCGGCGGGGTTAAAGTCCTTGTCGCCGACGTCAAGGGAACAGATCCGAAGGGGCTGCGGGAGCTGTCCGACAACCTGAAGGAACGGCTCGGAACAGGGATCATCGTGCTCGGGAGCGCCGGTGAGGGCAAGGCCAACCTCCTGGTCGCCGTTTCCCGTGACCTGACGGACCGGTACAAGGCAGGGGATCTGGTCAAGTCTCTTGCTCCCCTCATCGGCGGGAGCGGCGGCGGCAAACCGGAGCTGGCCCAGGCCGGCGGCAATCGCCCCGATCAGCTTGCCGCAGCCCTGCAAGAGGTCTATAATCTGATCAGTTAAACTTCCGCCTGACGTGGAGTCTGTAACCGAGTGAGCCATGCCTGAAACGAACAAACTACAAGCAGGAGACCATGGATCCCGATCTATTCTGATTGTGGATGACGAGGCGATCATTCGTGATCTCTGCAGCAAGGCACTCAAGGGGTACGCGGTGCTGCAGGCAGGAAATGGCGGGGATGCGCTGGAGATTTTCGCCAAGGGGGGAATCGACGTTGTTCTGACCGACGTGATGATGCCGGGAATGACCGGCATTGAGCTTCTGAGACGGCTCAAGGAAATGGATCCGACCCTCGTGGTCATCGTCATGACCGGCTTTGCCGAGAAGGAAATCATTCTCAACGCCCTCAAGGCGGATGCTGACGATTTTATCTCCAAGCCGCTCAACCTCCTCCAGCTCAAGACTGCCGTGGACAAGGCGCTGGACAAGAAGGCCCTCAAGGAAGAAGTTGCCAACCTGAAGAACCTGGACCGTCTGAAGTCCAACTTTCTCTCTCTCATTTCCCATAAATTCCGTACCCCCATTACGGCCATCTCCCTCTTTCTCCAGAACCTCTCCAGCGGGGTGTATGATCCCGACAATCCGGAAAGCCGCCTCAACCTGAGTTTGGTCTACGAAGAGTCCTGCTACCTGGAGCGTCTGGTGGCCGACCTCCTTGCGTTTACCCATGTTATGGATACGGGGGGGCTCCGGCCTGAGCCGGTCCTGCTCGGTGACCTGGTCACAGAGGCTCTCCAGGGATCGAGTGAAGCGTTCCGCAGACCGGGAGTGGAAACCTGTTTCAATCTTGAGCCGCTCCCCGAACTCCTCTTTGACCGGGAGAAGATTGCCTTTGCCGTCAAACAGGTGATCGACAACGCCTACAAGTTCTCCCGGGAGACCGGTAAGGTGACCATCTCCCTTGCCAGGGACGGAGAAACCTGCCGGTTCACGGTTGAGGACGAGGGAGAAGGGATTGCCCGGGAGGAACTCCCCAAACTGTTCGAAAAGTTCTACCAGGTTGATATTGCCAAGACCGGCCAGATTCGCGGGTTTGGTCTCGGCCTCTACTATGCGCGGCAGTTTGTCCGTCTCCACGATGGCACCATCACCATCGAGAGTGAACCGGGGCGCGGCACCCGGGTTACCATCGTCCTTCCGGCCCACCCTCCCGAGCAGTCCTGATACGAACCCCTCCTGTCCCACTCCTTTGACCCGAAGGCTGCAGGTGTAGTGCTAACCCCTCTTTGCTGTTGATTATTTGGCCTTTTCTGCTATAGTTACAACTTTCAGTTGCGGCAGCCGGTGGTTCGACCGCCTGCGCCGACTGTAACTCCCCAGCCGGAGAGCCCTGATGCATAAGCTGATCGAAAAAGCCACGACCCTGATGGAGGCACTTCCCTACATCAGGCGTTTTGCCGGCAAGACCATCGTCATCAAGTACGGCGGTCATGCAATGGCTGACGAGGCGCTCAAGGAGTCATTCGCCCTTGACGTGGTCCTCCTCAAGTCCCTCGGTATCAATCCGGTTGTCGTCCATGGCGGTGGTCCGCAGATCAACGAAACCCTCAAGCGCTACGGCATCGTCTCCGAGTTCGTCATGGGGATGCGTGTTACTGACGCTGCAACCATGGCCGTTGTTGAGATGGTGCTGACCGGCCAGGTCAACAAGGATGTGGTCGGCTACCTCAACCAGCATGGCGGCCGGGCGGTGGGGCTGTCGGGCAAGGACGGCGGCCTGCTCCTCTGCAAAAAGCTCCTGCAGGAGGTTAAGCGGGACGACGGGAGTGTGGAACAGGTCGATATCGGCTACGTCGGGGATGTGATCAAGGTGAACCAGGAACTGATCCAGACCCTGGAGCATGGCAAGTTCCTGCCGGTCATCGCCCCGGTAGGGGTCGGTGAGCAGGGTGAAAGCTACAACATCAATGCCGACCTGGTAGCGGGGAAGGTGGCCGGAGCCCTGAAGGCTGAAAAGCTGATCCTTCTTACCGACGTCTCAGGGGTGAAGAACCTGTCGGGAGAGCTTATGACGAGCATCTCCCTGGATGACGTGCCGGCTCTCATCGATAACGGTACCATAACCGGCGGGATGATTCCCAAGGTGAACTGCTGCGTAGATGCACTCCGGGAAGGGGTGAAAAAGGCCCATATCGTTGACGGACGGTTGCTTCACGCCGTACTACTGGAAATATTTACCGACGTCGGCGTCGGTACGGAGATACAAAAATAAAACGTGCTTTTTCCGCAATCTCTGCGTTGAACTTCGGGACTCCTTGTGACTCGGCCTGCGGCCGCCCCCTTCGGGGCGCCTTCGCGGTCCAATTTTGCAAGCGAAATTGTGCGGCGTACCTCTAGTACGCCTCCGTGTCATCCCTCGTTCGCCTTGGCCTTGCGGAAAAATCACGTTTTAAGGGACGTGTGAGAGGACAATCAAGATGATGAATTCCGCTGAATGGATTGCCAAAGCTGACAAGTATGTCATGAAGACCTACGGTCGCTACCCCCTTGTGCCGGTTCGGGGGGAGGGGTGCCGGCTCTGGGATGCAGACGGGAAGGAATACCTTGATTTCCTGGGAGGGGTAGCGGTCAATAACCTGGGTCACTGCCATCCCAGGGTGGTGGCAGCTCTGCAGCAGCAGGCGGCGACGCTCATTCACTGCTCCAACTACTACAACATTCCCCAGCAGATCGAGCTGGCGGAGCTGCTCTGTACCCACTCCTTCGCCGACAAGGCCTTCTTCTGCAACAGCGGCGCCGAGGCCAACGAGGCGGCCATCAAGCTGGCCCGCAAGTACAGCCGCGACACCTTCGGCCCCGAGCGTTACGAGATCATCACCGCTGCCGAGTCGTTCCACGGCCGGACCATGGCGACCGTTTCCGCCACCGGGCAGGAGAAGGTGCAGAAATTCTTCGATCCGCTCCTCCACGGCTTCCGGTATGTACCCTTCGACGATGTGCAGGCCCTCAGGGAGGCCATTTCCCCCAACACATGTGCGGTGATGCTTGAGCCGATCCAGGGTGAAGGGGGGGTTAATGTCCCGTCACCCGGATATTTCAGGGCGGTGCGACAGCTCTGCGACGAAAAGAATCTGCTTCTCATCTTCGACGAGGTTCAGGTGGGGATGGGGCGGACCGGCAAGCTCTTCGCCTATGAGCATTTCGACATCACTCCCGACATCATGACCCTGGCCAAGGCGCTGGCCGGTGGAGCGCCCATCGGTGCCATGCTGGCAACGGACGCTGTTGCCGCTGCCTTCACCCCCGGCACCCATGGCTCGACCTTCGGTGGCAATCCGCTGGTAACGGCGGCGGCACTGGCGACGGTCCGGACCATACTGGAGGAGGGAATCCTCAACCGGACCGAGGAAATCGGCGAGTACCTCGTCGGGGAGTTGGAGACGCTCAAGGGGAAATACTCCTTCATCACTGAGGTGCGCGGTATCGGTCTCATGATCGGCATGGGGCTTTCCTTCCCTGCCGGCGACATCGTGAAAAAAGGGATGGCGCGGGGGGTGCTTCTCAATGTGACTCATGACACGGTGCTCCGTTTCGTTCCCCCCCTCGTGGTGACCAAGCAGGAAATTGACCGGATGATCGTGATTCTGGACGGCATCCTGGCGGAAATAACCCCCTGAGAGGGGACAAGGACGGACGATGCAGAACCATTTCCTCAAACTGAGCGATTTTTCCAAGACGGAGCTGGATGACCTGTTCATCCTGACCCGGGATCTCAAGGCCAAGCAGAAAAAGGGGATCGAGCACCATCTCCTCAAGGGGAAGACCCTCGCCATGATCTTCGAGAAGTCCTCCACCCGGACCCGAATCTCCTTCGAGGTAGGGATTTACCAACTGGGGGGACACGGCCTCTTCATCTCCTCCGGCACTTCCCAGATGGGACGGGGGGAGCCGATCAAGGACACGGCCCGTGTCATGGCCCGCTACTGCGACGGGGTGATGATCCGGACCTTCGGCCAGGAGATTGTGGACGAGTTCGCCCGGTACAGTTCCGTGCCGGTGATCAACGGCCTCACCGACCTGTTCCACCCCTGCCAGATCATGGCGGACCTCTTCACGGTCATCGAGGCGAGAGGAAGCTATGAAGGGCTCAAGGTGGCCTGGGTGGGTGACGGCAACAACATGGCCAACACCTGGATCGAGGCGGCCGCCATCTTCGGCTTCGACCTGGCCCTCGCCTGCCCGAAGGGGTACGAGCCGGACGCGCAGGTGATGGCGTGGGCGCAGGCCAAGGCTCCCGGCAGGATTACCCTGACCGGCGACCCGCGGGAGGCGGTGAAGGATGCCGACGTCCTCAACACGGACGTCTGGGCCAGCATGGGACAGGAGGCGGAGCAGAAGGAGCGGGAGAAGGCGTTTGCCGGCTACCAGCTGGACGAGGCCCTTCTCAACCTGGCAAAGGATAACTGCATGGTGCTCCATTGCCTTCCCGCCCATCGGGGGGAGGAGATTTCCGACGACGTCATCGAGGGGCCCCACTCGGCGGTCTGGGATGAGGCGGAGAATCGGTTGCATATCCAAAAAGCCATCATGGCCACTTTAATGGGTTAGGAAACGGCCCTTTTCCGCAATCTCTGCGTTGATCTTCGTGACTCCTTGTGCGGCGTAGCGCTGCTACGCCTCCGCGTCGTCCCTCGATCGCCTTGACCTTGCGAAAAATTGCTCGTTTCAATTGCAAACATATTAAGTCTGAATTCAAGACAAAGGAGAGAGTTCATGGCCAAGAAAGAAGTGAAGAAAATTGTCCTTGCCTATTCCGGCGGGCTGGATACCTCCATCATCCTGAAGTGGCTGAAGAACGAGTACGGCTGCCAGGTGGTTACTTTTTCCGCGGACCTGGGGCAGGGTGACGAGCTGACCCCGATCCGGGACAAGGCCCTGGCCACGGGCGCGGACAAGGTCTACATCGACGACCTGAAGGAAGAGTTCGTCCGCGACTTCGTTTTCCCCATGTTCCGCGCCAATGCCATCTACGAGGGGCACTACCTCCTCGGAACCTCCATCGCCCGCCCGCTCATCGCCAAACGGCAGATGGAGATCGCGAAGATCGAGGGGGCGGACGCCGTCTCCCACGGCGCCACCGGCAAGGGGAACGACCAGGTCCGCTTCGAGCTCGGCTACTACCACTTCAATCCGGCCATCACGGTCATCGCCCCGTGGAGGGACTGGAAGCTGAACAGCCGCCAGGCCCTGATCGCCTACGCCAAGAAAAACGGCATTCCCATTCCCGTGACGAAAAAACGCCCCTGGTCCTCCGACCGGAACCTGCTGCACATCTCCTTCGAAGGGGCGATCCTGGAAGACACCTGGGCTGAAGCTCCCGAGAGCATGTACGTGCTGACCCGCCCGCCGGAAAAGGCTCCCAACAAGCCCCAGTATGTCGAGATCGAGTTCAGGAACGGCAACGCCGTAGCGGTGGACGGCGAGAAGATGACCCCTGCCCAGCTCCTGGCCCATCTGAACTACATCGGCGGCGAACATGGCATCGGCCGGGTCGACCTGCTGGAGAACCGCTCTGTCGGGATGAAATCCCGGGGCGTCTATGAGACCCCGGGCGGTACCATCCTCCGCGAAGCCCACATGGCTGTGGAGCAGATCACCATGGACCGTGAAGTGATGCGGGTCCGCGACAGCCTCATCCCCGAGTACGCCCGGATGATCTATGCCGGCTACTGGTTCTCCCCGGAGCGGGAGATGCTCCAGACCCTCATCGACGAATCACAGAAGTGCGTCAACGGCGTGGCCAGGGTCAAGCTCTACAAGGGGCACTGCCGCACCGTCGGCCGCAAGTCGGAGACCGATTCCCTCTTCAACCTCGACTTCGCCACCTTCGAGAAGGACCAGGTGTTCAACCAGAAGGACGCCGAAGGGTTCATCAAGCTCAACTCCCTGCGGCTGAGGATCAGGACGCTCATGCAGGCCAACAAGAAGAAGTGATATTCTTAGGGCGATCCTTCCGATTGCCCACTGAGTCGGGCGAATGATTCGCCCCTACAGGATCGCGAACCGTAGGGGCACGGCATGCCGTGCCCCTACAACCGTTTAATATGCCCAAGATCAAATATCGCAAAGAACATATCGTCACGTCGGTGGTTGCGGTCATCGTCGATACGGACGAGCGGGTCCTCCTGACCAAGCGGAGCATCAAGCCGTTCAAGGACCTCTGGGTCATGCCCGGCGGCAAGATCGACCTGGGGGAGCCGATCATGAAGGCGCTCCACCGGGAAGTGATGGAGGAGGTCGGACTGGCGGTGGAGGTGGAGGACCTCATTGACGTCTTCGAACACCTGACGCCGGGGGACGAGAACGACCACTTCATCATCCTCTTCTACCTCTGCCGTCCCCTCTCCTGCGCCATCAACCACAATCCCGGTGAGGTCGCCGAGGCCCGCTGGGTACCGCGTGACGAGCTTATGCAGTACAGTATGCCGGACGGGACGAAGTTCATACTCGGAAAGGTGTTCCCGGAACTCTGC
This sequence comes from Geobacter sp., assembly GCA_003574885.1. Lineage (GTDB taxonomy): Bacteria > Desulfobacterota > Desulfuromonadia > Geobacterales > Geobacteraceae > Geomobilimonas. Next base: position 209,432 of record PJFC01000001.1, on the reverse strand, counting down.
AGCTGCGAGGTGTGATGGAGCGCGCCTTTTCCGCAATATCTGCGTAAGTCTTCGGGGTCGCTTGTGCGGCGTAGCGCTGCTACGCCTCCGCGCAACCCCTCGACAGCCTTGATCTTGCGAAAAAATCGGGCTCCTGTGACAGGCCCCTCCTCCGTTTCCTCTATGGTAAAAAAAGGTTCTCATGGTCCAGATCGTCGACAAAAAGGTGAACCTGGAGTTCCCTCTGGGGCACCATCTCCACTGCCTCATCGCCCAGATACCCAACCACCTGCGGCGGGCCGAGGCGGGGTTCGCGCTGGCGGAGCCGGTACGGAAGTGGGCACAGGTGGAGGCGCTTCTCGACCTGGCGGTGACGGGGGAGAGCAACCTGAAGAAGCTCCACTTCCTCATGCTTCCCGAGAGCTCCATCCCGTTCGCCCGCTTTGATGACCTGCTGGAGAGGATCCGGACCGGCTTCCGTCCCAATACGGTCACCATGTTCGGGATGGAGCATGTGACCCTGAAGATCTACCGGGAGCAACTCGAGCGGTTCCGGGAGGACAACGGCGAGGCTATCGAACTGGTGGACCGGGACATCGACTCCGGCGACGTGCGGGAGATGCCGGTCAACTGGTGCTGCACGGCGATCAAGGAGGCGGACGGAAAGCTGCGGGTCTTCCTGGAGGCAAAGACTCACCCGTTCCACGGGGAGGAGTTTCTCGACAAGGTCCACGACCTGTACCGGGGGCGCCATTTCTACCTGTTCAGGAGCCGGCCCGCCTGTTTCAATTTCATGGTGCTGATCTGCCTGGACTACCTCTACCGCGACCTCTACAGCTCCAATATCCGGCAGATCATCGACCACGCCAACCAGCTCTATTTTTCCACCCGGCAGGGGCTCGATGCCCTGTTCGTCATCCAGTGCAATCCCAAGCCGGAGCACCGCGCCTACTGGGAGGTCCTGACCGGGTTCTACGGCGAGTACCTGGAGGACACCCCCGGCGTACGGGAGACGGTGACCGTCTTCGGCAATACCTCCGCCGAGACCCGGATCGAAGACGCTCCCGCTGCCGGCGAGTTCGGCCGGTCGGCGGTAATCATCAACCGCCACCACAAGCTGGCAAAGGTCGAGCTGCCGGAGTTCGTCACCGACGATTTCGACGGCGCGCCCCTCTGCCGGCTCCGCTTCGGCACCGGTACCCGGCTTTACTACTTCAATCTACCCCAGCACCATGAACTCGATCCCCGTACCACCCGGGTTCCCCTCAAGGTCCATGCCATCATGCGCTGGTCGACGGAGGAGAAGTGGGTGAGGGTGAGTGGGGAAGAGATGGTGGCGGGATTCGAAATCGGCCAGGAAGCATAGAAACGGCCCTTTTCCGCAATCTCTGCGTTGGCCTTCTGGATTCCTTGTGCGGCGTAGCGCTGCTACGCCTCCGCGTCATCCTTCGGCCGCCTTGACCTTGCGAAAATTTGCTCGTTTCTAGTAAAAACAGGCACAAACAACTTACATAATACAGTTTTTCATAGAAGGAGATACACCATGCCCAAGGAATGCACCGACAAGCTCTGGGGGGGGCGGTTTTCCCAGCCTACCGACAAGTTCGTGGAGGAGTTCACCGCATCCATCGACTTCGACAAGCGCCTCTACCACCAGGATATCCGCGGCTCTATCGCCCATGCCCGGATGCTCGGCAAGGAGGGGATCATCCCCCTGGCCGACGTGGAAAAGATCGTCCATGGCCTTCAGGAGATCCTCCGCCAGATCGAGGAGGGGAAGTTCGACTTTTCGATATCCCTGGAAGACATCCACATGAACATCGAGGCGCGCCTCTCGGCAAAGATCGGCGAGGCGGGGAAACGGCTCCACACCGGCCGCTCCCGCAACGACCAGGTCGCCCTGGACATCCGCCTCTACCTCCGGGACGAACTGGTGGAGATATCCGCCTACCTGGACCTCCTCATCGATTCGCTCCTCTTCCAGGCCGAGAAGAACCTGGACGTCATCATGCCGGGGTACACCCATCTCCAGACCGCCCAGCCGATCCTCTTCGCCCACCACATGCTCGCCTACGTGGAGATGTTCACTCGGGACAAGGGGCGGATGGAGGACTGCCTCCGGCGGATGAACGTCCTTCCCCTCGGCGCCGGTGCCCTTGCCGGGACCACGTTCCCCATCGACCGGGAGCACGTGGCCGAGCTGCTCGATTTCCCCCAGGTGACCCGCAACTCTCTCGATTCCGTCTCCGACCGGGATTTTGCCCTGGAGTTCCTGGCCGATGCTTCCATCGTGATGATGCACCTGTCCCGCTTCTCCGAGGAGCTGATCCTCTGGTCCACCAGCGAGTTCAAATTCATCGACCTCTCCGACGGCTTCTGTACCGGTTCCTCCATCATGCCCCAGAAGAAGAACCCGGACGTTCCCGAACTGGTCCGGGGGAAGACCGGCCGCGTCTACGGCAACCTGATGGCGCTTCTCACCGTGATGAAATCCCTGCCGCTCGCCTATAACAAGGATATGCAGGAGGACAAGGAGCCGTTGTTCGATACCATCGACACGGTGAAGGGATCACTCAAGATCTTCGCAGATATGATCCGCGAGATGGAAGTCAACGCGGCCACCATGCGCCAGGCGGCGGCCAAAGGATTTTCCACCGCCACTGACGTGGCCGACTACCTGGTCCGGAAGGGGATGGCGTTTCGGGATGCCCACGAGGTGGTGGGTAAATCGGTGGCCTATTGTCTCTCCCACGGCAAGGACCTGCCGGAGCTGACCATGGATGAGTGGACGGGGTTCTCCGCCATGATCGGCGAGGACATCTACGACGCCATCACCCTGGAGGCGAGCGTCAACGCGCGCCGCGCCACGGGGGGGACGGCCCTGGAGCGGGTGAAGGCGGAGATCGAACGGGTAAAGTCGGGGCGGTAGCCGGCGGCATGTTCGCGAGAGGTGGGCGCTCCGTTCTGCTCAGCGTCTCCTCGTGCCGCCGCTGTACGGCTCATTTCGCGCCGGCCGTTCGGCTGGCTTAGCTCAATTTCTCCTACAGCGGGCTGGCACTCGGGCACATTCGCTCCACGGAGCGCCCACCCCTCGCGGACTGAAGATAACTTTTGTTTGAATGGGATAACGCCATGGGCAGATTATTCGTGATGATAGTGCTGATAACCCTCCTTGCCGGCTGCGGCCGCAAGGGTGCCCTCGTCCCCCCCTCGTCCACCGTGCCGGCGGCCGTTGCCGACCTGCGGGCGGATCAGAAGGGAGACCGCTTCTACGTCACCTGGACGGCACCGGCCAGCGAAGCTGGAGGGAAGCCGCTCAAGGATCTGGCGGGGTTCAGGCTGTTCCGCCGCGAGGTGCTCCCCCCCGCTGAAGATTGCGAGAGCTGCCCCACCGCCTACCACCTCCTTCAGCAGGTGGACCTGGAGTACCCCAAGGGGGTTCAGGTCGACAACAACCGCTATATCTACACCGATACCGACCTGAAGGATGGTACCACCTACCAGTACAAGCTGGTTGCCTACAACCGGGATGGGGCGGAAAGCGATTCCTCCCGGGTCCGCAGCAAGAAAGTCATCGCCCCAGCCGCTCCCCGGCTTACGGCGGCCTCCACTCCCGACAGCATAAATCTGGAGTGGCAGCCGGCAAGCGGGGTCGTGGCGGACCACGCCGGTTTTCATGTCTATCGCCGGCGGGGAGGCGACAGCACCACTTCCGTTCTCCTCACGGCTACGCCGGTGAAGGGGAACCGTTACGTGGACCGCCACGCCGATTTCGGTGTCACGTATACCTACGTGGTGCGGGAAGTGCTCTCCGTCAATGACGGCCAGCTCGTGGAAGGGGCCGTCTCGAACGAGGTGACGGGCTCCCTCGCCATGCCCGAATAATCCTAGAAAAAGTGGATTATTACCGCAAAGACGCAATGTTCGCAAAGAAATCAGAGAGTTAATCGAATCCCTGAGATCACCTTATGGGTGAGAAGTTTTTTTTATTTACCTGTACGTTTTCTTCGCGTTCTTAGCGACTTTGCGGTTCAAATGCTGTTTATGATTCATCCTGCTGTTATCCGCAGAGACATAACCGCTTTTTTCTTCACCCGTTCCCGTTCCATGAACTATGACCTCCCCGTAACCCCCTGCCACGCCGTAATATTTTGACTTTTACCGCTCCATATGGTACAAATACCCACTTTTATCGATTGATTGCCACCGCATCACCGGCGACCTCAACAAAAAGGGCGTCATCGTCTGGCAGCAGACCAAATAACAATCGTCACTAACCGTCAATTCTCATAGAGGAGGCAGATCATGTTCAAGGGAAGCATTGTCGCCATTGTCACACCGTTCAATAACGGACAGGTGGATTACGAAAAACTGCGGGAACTGGTTGAGTTCCAGATCGCAGGGGGAACCGACGCCATCGTGCCGTGCGGCACCACCGGCGAGGCCTCGACGCTCGACTACGACGAGCATATGGCCGTGATTAAGGCCGTCATCGAGCAGGTGAACAAGCGGGTTCCGGTCATCGCCGGCACCGGCTCCAATTCCACCGCCGAGGCGATCGAGCTGTCCCAGAAGGCCAAAGAGGTTGGTGCCGACGGCGTGCTCCTCGTCACCCCTTACTACAACAAGCCGACCCAGGAAGGGCTGGTGCGCCACTACACCGCCATCGCCGATGCCGTTGCCATCCCCCAGATCCTCTACAACGTGCCGGGGCGCACGGGTGTCAACATGCTCCCCGAGACCGTGGCCAGGATTGCAGTGCACAAGAACGTGGTAGCGATCAAGGAGGCGACCGGCTCGCTCCAGCAGGCCTCCGAAGTGCTCGCACTCTGCGGCGACAAGATCGACGTTCTCTGCGGCGACGACTTCATCACCTTCCCGATGATGGCGTGCGGCGCCAAGGGGGTCATCTCGGTGTTGGCCAACATCATGCCGAAGACCGTGGCGGACCTGACCGACGCCTTCTACGCCGGTGACATGGCAACCGCCCGCAGGCTCCACCTGGAGACCCTCAAGATCGGCAACGCCATGTTCATCGAGAGCAACCCGATCCCGGTCAAGACGGCCCTGGGGCTCATGGGGAAATGCTCCGACGAGGTACGGCTGCCGCTCTGCGAGATGGGTGCGGCGAACAAGGAGAAACTGGCGGCAATCATGAAAGAGTACAAGCTGATTTAGTAGAGGCTGAAGGTTAAAGGCTGAAGGCTGAAGGTTAAGAGAGGCTGCCAGCCGGTAACGTACTATTCTAATCCAAGGCGAAAGGCTGACGGTTGGAGGCTTTCCTTCAGCCTTCAGCCTTCAGTCTTCAGACTGACGAGGTTTTCCTATGATTAAGATAGCTGTCTGTGGTGCTGCGGGTCGGATGGGCCAGAGGATTATCGTTGCCGCCAAGGAGGCCGGATGCACGGTTTCCGGCGCGCTGGAGCGGCCGGGGCACGAGATGGTGGGGCAGGATGCCGGGCTCATCGCCGGTTGCGGCGTGCTGGGTGTTACTATATCCGACGACCTGAACGCCGTGGTGGCCGGGTGCGACGTCCTCATCGACTTCACCACCCCCAAGGTGTCGCTGAAGAACCTGGAGGCGTGCGCCCTGAAGAAGAAGGCGATCGTCATCGGTTCCACCGGCTTCACCCCCGAGGAACGTGCGCTGGCAGCCGAACTGGCGAAAGAGATCCCGGCGGTGCTCGCCCCCAACATGAGCGTCGGGGTCAACGTCTGCTTCAAGGTCTTGAAGGACGTGGCCAGGACTCTGGGGGACGACTTCGACGTGGAGATCGTGGAGCTGCACCACAACAAGAAGAAAGACGCCCCCTCCGGCACCGCCGTGCGCATGGGTGAGGTGGTGGCCGAGGCGCTGGGTCGCGACTACAACAAGGTGGCGAACTACCACCGCGAGGGGATCTGCGGCGAGCGGACCAAGGAAGAGATCGGCATGCAGACCGTGCGGGGCGGCGACATCGTCGGCGAGCACACGGTCTACTTCATAGGCCAAGGCGAGCGGATCGAGATCAGCCACCGGGCCATGACCCGCGACATGTTCTCCCGCGGCTCGGTACGGGCAGCCCAGTGGGTGGTTTCGCAGAAACCGGGCATCTACGACATGCAGGACGTGTTGGGACTGAAATAACGAAACCGTGCAAACCGGAAAACCTCCGTTTCACGCGACGACGCGACGACGCAACGGATTAAAAGCCTTAACCAAAAAAAGGTTTAAGATTATCGTCGCGTCGTCGCGTCGTTGCGTGAGATAGACCTTGATTTACGATTCTGTTCTCAGAATATCAATACAATGTGGAGGGTTCACCCAAGATGGCAAAAATCAACGACAACTACCTGAAACTCAAAGCCGGCTATCTCTTCCCCGAGATCGGCCGCCGCGTGCGGGAATTTTCCGCCGCCAACCCGGACGCCAAGGTGATCCGCCTGGGGATCGGCGACGTCACCCGTCCGCTCCCCCCGGCTATCCTCAAGGCGTTCCACGACGCCGTGGACGACCTCGGCACCATTGACCATTTCGCCGGCTACGGCCCGGAGCAGGGATACGACTGGCTGATCAACGCCATCATCGAGAAGTCCTACAAGCCGCTGGGGGTGTCGCTGAAGACCGAGGAGATGTTCATCTCCGACGGCTCCAAGTGCGACTGCGCGAACATTCTCGATATCTTCGCCCTGGACAACATTGTCGCCATAGGCGACCCGGTCTACCCGGTCTACAACGACACCAACGTCATGATCGGCCGCACTGGCGAAGCGGACGAGAAGGGGTACTACAAGGGGATCGTCTACATGCCGTGCAACGAGGCGAACGGCTTCATCCCGTCGCTGCCGACCGAAAAGGTGGACATCATCTATCTCTGCTTCCCCAACAACCCGACCGGCACCGTGGCCAGCAAGGCCGAGCTGAAGAAGTGGGTGGACTACGCCAACGCCAATGACGCCGTCATCTTCTTCGACGCCGCCTACGAGGCGTTCATCACCAACCCGGAGATCCCCCACTCCATCTACGAGATCGAAGGGGCGAAGAAGTGCGCCATCGAGTTCCGCTCCTTCTCCAAGACCGCCGGCTTCACGGGTGTGCGCTGCGGCTTGGTGGTCGTGCCGGAAGAGGTCATGGGAACCACCAGCACGGGCGAGCGCTACAGCTTCAACAAGCTCTGGCTGCGCCGCACCACCACCAAGTTCAACGGCGCCTCCTACCCGGTCCAGCGTGCCGCCGCTGCGGTCTACAGCGACGAGGGGTGGAAGCAGACGAAAGAGATCATCGATTACTACATGGAGAACGCTCGCATCATCCGTGAAGGGCTGAAAGAGGCCGGCGTCACCTGCTACGGCGGCGTGGATGCCCCCTACATCTGGCTCAAGACCCCGGGGGGCATGAGCAGCTGGGACTTCTTCGACAAGCTCCTGACTGAGTGTAATGTGGTCGGCACCCCCGGCTCCGGCTTCGGCCCCAGCGGCGAAGGGTTCTTCCGGCTGTCGGCGTTTGGCCATCGCGAGAACGTTATTGAGGCGGTGGAGAGGATAAAGAAAAATTTGAAGTAGGTAGAAAGGGCGCCCGTTGCGGCGCCCTTTCGGTTTTAGGTTCGTTATATCTGGTTCTCTTTTATCTATCGCCTTTCAGATTGCCTCTTCCGAGCAGCTTCAGCTGTAACGTCTTGTCCGTAAAGAGAAAAATGGCTGTCTCCTCTTCCCTCCAACTCTACGCAGTCGCAATCTTTATTACAATTCCTTTCAACATCAAACTCCATGTTGCCTGGCACATAGCGATAACGTTGCACGCCAAAATTGTTAATGCCACCGACACCCGTCACTAGAGCTACTAATTGTAGGACTTCCAAAGAAGCCAAATTGGCACTGAAAGGGAAAACATTTTCGTTATTTTTAAACCGATGATTCTTCGGAAGGCCCTTTAAGTAGGATGGGTTGTCAAGCTGTCCATTTTCGTCAAGACTTACGTCTGTAAGGTTGTAAGCGCCCAAACAGCTGAGACAGGGGCGCCCCGGCGCTACGGTCTGCAGTTGCCAATCAACTCCGGTAAATTCCTCATATTTATTAAACCGTACAACAATACCGCCATCAATCACGGGTATCAGATGTCCATAAGCAAGATGGTTCAAAATGTGTCGTGCTCTCGGGCGATCTACGCCACTGAAAATGACATCGCAATTTAGTGCAGCACGATAACCAACTTCCTCTGCCAGACTGTGTGGTACGGAATTGATTTCAATTTTTCTTGAAGTTGCCGATCTTCTGATTTGGCGCTCGGCCACTTCAATCTTTAACTCGCCGATGTCTTCCTCGGTTGCCCCGAGTAGACGATCTAGATTATGTTCTTGGACTTCGTCAAAATCTATAAGTGTGAAGTGCTCCATTCCCATCCGTGCAAGTGCTTCAGCTACTAAACTTCCTACGCTTCCCAATCCGACAATGCCAATTCTGAGCCGTGCTAATGTTGCGTGATTTTCCTTGCCCCATACGGTAACAGTTCTTTTAAAAAGTTCTCGATAAGTTGGTTTAGGCACTAAGTGTTCGGCGAAATTAATTTTTAATGCTGACCCAACAATTCGTACCGATTTACACCATTGCCCATGATATTGTCTGCCACCGGCCGAATCCCACATTCGAGCACTCCAAGTTCCATCTGAACCAATTGTGATGCCTGTTAAAGGAAGCTCAGTCAATGCCTCAACCGCGCCAGCCATCTTTTTTTCAGCAACGATGTCATCTTCGCTCATTCCTTGCCAGCCTGGAAATGGATGACTGTGAAGAAAGGCTATCCCGCACTTCTCTCGGAGTGCCAAAGAGCATACCCGTTCGAAATAAGTCGGGTTGAAGCTGACATTCCCATGAACCTGCCTGTCGCCGTCCTCAGGATAGACAATGGTGTGCAAGAGTGCAGTGAGTCGATGCTCCCCAAGTGACGGACTCCAAAGGGTAAAAATCAAATCTTCTTGGTGGTCTTTGCGAACTAAGAATTCCGAGAGGCTGGCATTCAGCCTCTCGGACATCGCGACTGAAAGTTCGGGTTTAAGCATTTGCGAATATCCCCTTTATTTGGTTCATGAGCCTACGTGCTGACTTCTCTCCTTGCCATCCGAAGTTACGACTCCAGTATCGCCATTCCGGCCCCAAGACGCTGTCAGTGATATTCCGTACACCCTGTATAGAGTCGGTTTTTTCATACAATTGAGGACTAGCGAGTACATGAATAGCGGAAGCTACAGTTCTCGGGAAATCAATGGTTGCCTGAATGCCAAGATCAATGGTTTTCCCCTGGAAGCGTCCGACAGGGACTTCATAACGCTTGATTACTCCGAAGAATTTGTCATTAGCAACGGCAACTTTCTCTACTTCATATCCAAGGTCAAGAAGTTCCTTAATTAGTCTGTCCGGACCGTACATAATGCACCTCACGATACTGGCGTAGGGCCATTGTGATAAGCGATAAATTTCATTCCATTTTCGAGAGTGATGACCTCATCAAGGTTGGTGTACTTATGAAGATCATTTCCCTTCCGCAACACGAGTGTTGTTTCATTTGGATCTTCTTTCGCATAATCCTGAAGAATCTCCCTAACTGACAAGTGTTGTTTTGTTGACTTGAATTGCTCTTTGTCAATGAAAAAAACGATTTCTTTTACTTTGTCCTTGTCCATAGCACTTCTCCTTTTCTTGGTAGTGGTGTTACCTCCCACTCTCTCGCCGGACGCCCTTAAATGGGCTTCCATCTGCTTTCTGATCAATAAACTGCCCCGTGTTTGTGTCGCGCTTTACCCATCGGTCGTTCTGTGGGTTGTAAGTCTGTGACCGTTCTCGAACTGCGCCAATCCTGTGCCTGTCACCAATTGGTGGATTTTTTGCCATTTTCATCACCTCCTTTTCTGCAACTGTATTTTGCTCACGTAGCAAATATTGTAATTACTTCAAGCACCAATATTTCCATAAGCTTACGTAAGCTGTCATTGCTAACACTCAGGTCAAAAAAAATGCTCTTCTTAGTTCGTCGAATTCATTGATCCTCGCTTCGCTTTTTTTCAAGCAGTTCAAGGATATCGTCCGGTGTTACTTGCGAACTGACAAGCTTTCTTAGCGCAAAGCCATAAGCTGAATCAGCTTGTACCAGCTTTCTAATTTCATCAATGGGAGGTCGTGAATCATATTCTTGAAGTTCCTCTGTCGTGATGTCGAGCAATACGGCAATCTTTTCAAGCAGTTGCTCAGAGGGAAAACGCTTTCCGAGTTCGATATCAGAAATATGCGCTGGAGAAATATCTCCCAGTCTTTTTGCAAAATCCCGGAGAGAGAGGTTTTTTGCTTCCCGCAACTGGCGGATTTTTGTCCCAAACGGCGTGTTCATGCTGTAAGCATACACAAGCTAACATGTGCTGTCAACATTTTATTGAATTGTTTTTTTGGGGTTGGGTCAAATTTGTTGAGGCAGGCTGGGGAAGGAATATTGATAGTGATTGGATGAATCTACATCTACGGCTTTGCAGTTTGAATTTTCGACAGGATATCAAGATCCTTGTCACTCTCTGCCTTGGATAACACTGGCCGGACATCTCCAAAATATTTTCTCGAATCTGAGGACTCATGGTAGGGAGATTCTTCAGCGAGTTTAAAAAGCCTTACCTGGCAAATTTTACTACCGACAACAAGTTCAATTGCATTATTCCCATGGTTAACCAACTCGAGAGGTACGCACCCTCTAAAGCCAGGCTGAATCATCGTGTTTAAGTGAATGCCGAGCCGGGTATAGCTACTTCTGGTAAGAACATCAGCATAGACATTTGAAGGAAGCGAAACATATTCTAAGGTAGTTGTCAGTACTACTTGATTTGGATAGAGAATAAACCTATCACTAATGTCTCTGCGAGTTTCCTGGAAAAAAGAAGCAATTCCGCGATTATTTTTTGGATCGGTTGCCAACACCTCAATAAATGGTTTTCTGGTTAAAATTGAAACAAAAAAATCATACCCAAGACGAAGGTCAACCGTAACATTACCTATTTGCTCCTGATCTAGGAGTGGATCGATAAAAAGCGTGTTTGGGTGTGACGATGCTAAAGACACTTCTATGTCTTTCTTATTAAGCAGTTGCATTTGACCACTCTTCGGTAATCATTTTATTTCTGATACTTTTCTCTACGAGATCGTTCACAACCTTGTCTCTTTTGAATTCGTCAAACTTGCTCCACAATTGATTTGGTGCTGACTGGACACTTTGTAAGTAGTCAAATCCCGCCTCAAAAATCCCATGCAGTTCATTTGTATTTTTGAATGTGTAAGGGCGCAAATTATCGAAGCAGTCGGTAAGTGCTGGCTTAGTGTATTTCAAGGCAAGTAGCGGCTTACCAAGCTGGAGCAATACATTATTAATCCTATCTATTTGTGTATTATTTCTTGATTCTAGAAAAGCATTTAAATTGTCAATTCTATCGGCTGTAGAAGGATGTGAGTCAGTTGTTGGATCACCTGGTGCAAAATTGTTTAAAAATTGCAGATATGCTTTCCCGGCATAGGATGCAGCAAACAGATCAGAAAAATACTCAGATCTATGAGCCTCCTCTTTCTTCCGTTGATCCTTTGGCACAGGGTCACTTCTAAAAGACCAATCGGTTATTTTGAATTGTTTGTCTATGAAATGTCCGAGTTCATGATAAAGAGCGATAATATAAAGAGGTCTATGTCTGTATAGCGTCGGAAATGCAATCTGAATAATGTCTTTGTTTGTATTTTTCCCAGGATAAATAAGATTAATTATAACGCCCGGATTTACATGCATAAAATGGAAATCCGGATCATCGGTGAGCGCAGTAGTAATTAGCTTTGGGTCAGAATTCCAATCATCAAGCGCCAACTTAAGGCAATACACAATCTCATACGGCACCTTGTGTATGGACGTGCCGCTTAAATATTTCGCCGCACTCCAAAGGATCTTGGAAATAAGTCGAGTAGCGTCGGCAGGGAGAGTATTGTAATTTGCGATTAGTTCTTCTGTAAACTCTATGAGTTCAAGGAGGTAGGCGTTTATCTCTCGGTTGAAATAGGGGGTTTTATTGAGCTTTACAAACTCTTCAAGCAGCAACCTGAGGTTATTTTTAACGAACAGACAGAGCCTCCAGATCACGGAGGAGATGATCCGCTTTTTCAGGTGTCAGGCTACGATAATTTTCCAACTCAAGCAGCTCTTTGTATAGGCATGTATCGCACTCAATTTCAAGAGCCAAGTCAAGAGCTTCAGGGGCGATATCTTTAACAACCTCACCTGGGCGTGCCAAGACAGCCCTAACCTGATTTAGGATTTGATCAAAATAGTCAATCAAGGTTGCTGGGACATTCTGCTCGTTATTTCTGGAAAGGCTAAGTGCTAGGGTGAAGAGGCCGGTTTCTAGGGGGGATTTCAAATTTGCAGCTAACATATTATATTACCTCCTTTCTTAGGTGAAGCCTAAAATAGATGAACTATTTGGCTTGGTGGAGGTACACTTTCGTATACTGTATACAGTAACTGCATGGCACATATTTTATTAGAACTATGTTTTTCTGTCAACATCTATGTCGATTTTACCAGATATTGTTGAAAAGCAATAGTAAGCAATAAAAGAAGCCGGGACCACTTGGGGGCAGACTTGACTTATTGACATTTCGGTGAGTTACGGAAAATCTATGGGGTCAGGTCTTGAATTATAAGTTTCTACTGTTACCCTTTTCCCCATGGCTCGCCCCTTACGCATAGAATTCCCCGGCGTCGTCAATCACGTCACCTCCCGCGGCAACGCCCGGGCGGACATCTTCGCCGATGACCACGACCGCCAGACCTTCCTTGCCATCCTCGGCCAGACCGTCAAGCGCTTCAACTGGCTCTGCCACGCCTACTGCCTCATGGGCAACCACTACCACCTCCTCATCGAAACCCCGGAAGGAAACCTTTCCGCCGGCATGCGCCATCTGAACGGCGTCTATACCCAGGCATACAATCGCACCCACCGGGTGGATGGTCATCTCTTCAAGGGGCGGTTCAAGGCCGTGCTGGTGGAAAAGGAGAGCCACCTGCTGGAGCTGTGCCGCTATGTGGTGCTGAACCCGGTGCGGGCCGGTATGGTCGAGCGGCCGGAGCAGTACCGGTGGGGCAGCTATCTGCCGACCCTTGGCAGGGCCCCTTTGCCGGGGTTTCTCTGCACTGAGTGGCTGCTTGCCAATTTCTCCGCCACCCTGGCCGAGGCCCGGCGTCGCTACCGGCAGTTTGTCAAGGAGGGGATGGGACAGCAGGAATCACCATGGGAAAAGCTGTGCGGTCAGGTCATCCTCGGAACGGAGCTGTTTGTCGAGCAGGTGCGGGAGCGCCTTGACGGGAAGAAGGAGATCCATGAAATCCCGCGCCATCAGCGCCATGCGGGACGCCCGGCACTGGATCTCCTGTTTCCGTCTGGCGAAAAGCGCGCGAAGGGGGAACGCAACCGGCTGATCCAAATCGCCCATGGGCAGCACGGCTACACACTGACGGAAATCAGCCGGACTCTCGGTATCCACTACACCACGGTCAGCAAGGTGATCAACGCAAAAAAGTGATAATTCAAGACCTGACCCCATGGAGTGACCCCATGGAGTTCCATCTTTTGGGTAAAGGAGAATGTCGGCGTCGATCCCCCTTCAGCTACAGGAATAGATTCTGATTTCGGGATCAGCTGACAGGTTTGGCGCCAAGGCGGCGACCACGTCGTTCTGAAACAGAGAGCTCTTCAGGTACGCGGCGGCATGCTCAACCGTATCAAAACCGTGCAATACCTGGACATCCTCCTCTCGAAGCAGAAGTTCTTTCGATTGCGCTCCGGGTATGGTTTTCAGGAACGGCTCCCGGTAGTCCGCATATACTTTGGCCGCTGCCGGACGCTTCGCACTGGCTATTTTCAATGTTATTTGCAGATAAGCCCCTATCATGTGAGTCTCCTTTCGTACGCCAGGATGTTGTTACATTGGATAATTCCGGGGACACCATACTTAATTCAAGGCGGCCGATTGGCCGCCTTTTGAATTTCTGCGGAGGAACTTACTGGCTCTCCCCAATCAGCCGCACAAAATCTTCATAGGCCGCAAAACCGGACAGGCGCCTCCCTCCACAGAGGTGGGTCGGTACGGCGGTGATGCCAAGGTCCATGGCCCGCTGCCAGTCGGCAGCCACCGCTGCGGCAAAACTTCGCTCCGTCAGCACGGTTCGTGCACCGTCCGCCGGCAACCCGACCGTGGTGGCGATCCGCACCAACTCCTCTACCTGGGCAATGTTGACCCCATCCACGAAATAGGCCCGGTAGACGGCATGGCGGAACTCATCTCCACGACTTTGCTCCTCCGCCCATTTCCCCAGCTCCTGGGCGAGCCGGCTGTTGTAGGTGCGGCTCCGTTCGGCAAGGGGGAGTCCCTCGCGTGCGGCTATCTGCAGCAGTCGGGCCTGCATGTCGCGGATCATCGCCTCCCGACCGGCAAAGAGCTCGGAAAGCTCCCTTCCTTCCTGCGGGGTGTCGGGGTGAAGCGGAAAGACGCTCCAGCGCAGCTGGACCCCGTATTCCTGATGGAGGCGGTCGGTACGCACGGTACCGAGATAGCACCAGGGTCAGATGTAATCGAAGAAGACCTCTACCACGGGTTTACTGTTCATGGCGTCCCCACGTTGTTTCGCGTCCCCGGCGGCACCGGTTCGTGCCTGCCGGTGAGTACATTATACCTCATCCGGGAAGAGAAAAAGGGTCCGGGACGGGATAATTCCGGGGACACCATATGTACTTCATAAGGCGGCCAAACGGTCGCCTTTATTATTTAAGCACTATTCTGAAAATACCTCTTGACCCGTCTACCGCTTTACAGTTTAGCATTGTCTTTGTCATGGCCATGATACAATTACAAACGACATGAAAAGGAGAACAGCAATGAGAGCAAATGTAACCGTGGAGGAGTGGGTGGCCCGCTTCAAGGCCATCGGCCTGGATCAGGCGGCAATGGAGAAGTGGCACCGTCTGTTTGAACAGGAAAACCCTGCCGGACACCAGAGCTTTCTGGAGTGGCTGGGGCTGCCGGCGGACAGGATCAGCGCGATCAGGGCGAAATCTGTCTGATATCTATTCGCCCCCGGCTGTGCGCCGGGGGCACTATTGGAGTCTGTATGTACCGCATTTCAGAGCTGGCCCGGCAGTTCGGCCTGTCCCGCAGTACGCTGCTCTACTACGACCGGATCGGGCTGCTGTCGCCATCGGTGCGGAGCGAGGCCGGCTATCGCCAGTACTCTCCCGCCGATCGGGGGCGGTTGGAGTCGATCTGCTCCCTGCGACGGGCCGGGATGGATATCGACGGGATCAGGGCGATTCTCGCCACTGTCGGTGATGACACGACCACCGTGTTACGGCGGCGTCTTGACGAAATCAGCGCGGAGATCGAGGCCCTGCGTACCAAGCAGCGTCTGCTGGCCGGCATGTTGAAAGTGCAGGGTGAGGGTGGCCCGGGTGCCACCGTGAACAAGGAGATGTTCGTCGCCATGCTGCGCGCTGCCGGCATGGATGACGCCGCCATGAAAAAGCTCCATGTGGAGTTCGAAAGGCGGGAGCCGGAGGCCCACCACGCCTTTTTGCTGTCGCTGGGCATCTCCGAAAATGAAGCGATGCTGATCCGCAAGTGGTCAGCCGTCGTGGAATTGGGGGGGCAGCATACTTAATTTAAAAGGCGGTCAAATGGCCGCCTTTGTTGTTCTACACTAGGGCAAATACAGACACCATACCTATTCCCGCTTGACGACACATCCCTTCGGGAGTAATTTTTCACCATGCCACGAAAAACCGAATAGTTGCACCCGGCATACCCCACCATGTTACCCCGCGCAGCAGTAACCTGAATAACGACAGCCAACTCGTCCGGCAGCTTCAAATCCGGCAACACTTAACAGGAGGTAGACGATGCAGGTCATCGGTATCAACGGCAGTCCCCGCAAACAATGGAACACGGCAACTCTGGTGGCAAATGCCCTGGAGGGGGCCGCAGCGCAAGGGGCAGAGACGGAACTGGTTCACCTGTACGACCTGGACTTCAAGGGGTGCACGAGCTGCTTCGCCTGCAAGACCAGGGGGGGAAAGAGCTACGGCCGCTGCGCCATGAAGGATGGTCTGACGCCGGTGCTGGCAAAGATCGCTGCGGCCGATGCCCTGGTCATCGGCTCGCCGGTCTATTTCGGCTCGGTCACCGGCGAGACGCGCAGTTTCCTGGAACGGCTGCTGTTCCCCTATCTGACCTACACCGTCCCCTATGGCACCCTTTTTCCGAAGAAACTGGCCATGGCCTTCATCTACACCATGAACGTCACCGAAGAGCGGAGCAGGGAGTTCGGCTATGAGTACTTCGTCAAAGCCAACGAAAGCTATGCCCAGATGCTGCTCGGCACCGCCGAGTCGCTCTGCGCTTTCGACACCTGCCAGGTGGATGACTATGGGAAAGTAATGATCGAGAGCTTCGATCCGGTCCACAAGGCGAAGCGGCGGGCAGAGGCGCTGCCGCTGGATTGCCGGCGGGCCTTTGACCTGGGGAGACGGCTGGCCGGGGCAGAAACCGTCGCGGCGTAGCAGAAATTAAGGGGATAGTTTACCTGATGCAAAAGGCGGCCAAGGAGCCGCCTTTTGTTTATGGATCATTTCCGCAACTTCAACCACGGCGCGCCGCCTCTATTGCCGCAATGTCGATCTTTTTCATCTTCATCATCGCATCGAACGCTCGCTTGGCAGCGGCGGGGTCGGGATCGGTTATGGCCCTGGTCAGGGCGATCGGTGTAATCTGCCACGACAAGCCCCATTTGTCCTGGCACCAGCCGCACTCATTCTCCATGCCGCCGTTGCCGACAATGGCATTCCAGTAGCGATCCGTTTCGGCCTGGTCAACGGTTGCCACCTGAAACGAGAATGCCCAGTTGTGCTTGACCTCGGGGCCACCATTAAGCCCGAGGCAGGGAATTCCCATCACGGTAAACTCGACCGTCAACACATCCCCCTTCTTGCCGGACGGGTAGTCACCCGGGGCGCGAAGTACTGCGCCAACGGATGAATTAGGAAAGGTTCTGGCGTAAAAGCTTGCAGCGTCCTCGGCGTTGCGGTCGTACCAGAGGCAAACTGTGTTCTTTGCAGGCGTTACCATGTCACTTCTCCTTTGCGATGCGCCGCTCGAAAAAATGCCGGTAATGAGCGGTCAGTGTAACTAGCCCATAACGATTTCTCTGCCATCTTCATTCTACTGCTCTTTGACATATATTTATATAAAGCTTTCCGCATTCCGATTGCCATAACAGGCGTACAGTAAAGCAGTAGGCGCTGCTCGACATGGGCATGAGCCGTGATGTGAGCCGGCAGTTCATCGAGATAAGTGATGCCCTGAACCGTGGGCTGTTTGCGGTCAAACAGCCGCGGAACTGCGCCGCGCGGCCTGAAGGATTTACAGGGGCATCCTACTGGCAGAGGGTGTATAATGGCAGCAATGAGGAGGTGATTCGTCATGGCAATCAATCCGGTAGTCTGGTTCGAGATCTACGTGCAGGATATGGCGCGGGCGAAGCGGTTTTACGAAGCAGTGTTCGGTCTGACCCTGACCCAGCTGGAAAGCCCAATCCCCGGTATGGAGATCTGGTCCTTCCCGATGCAGCAGGATGTGCTCGGTGCCACCGGTGCCCTGGTCAGGATGGAGGGGAAAGATTCGGGCGGGTGCGGCACCCTGATCTATTTCAGCTGTGCCGACTGCAGCGTGGAGGCAGCCAAGTCCGCAGCGAACGGCGGCCAGCTGTTCAGGGAAAAGTTCCCCATCGGGCAGTATGGCTTTATCGCCCTGGTCTATGATACGGAAGGCAATATGATCGGCCTGCATTCGATGCAATAGGGTGAAGGCACGGCAGAACAAAAAGGGTACAGGCTGCAATATGAAAAGTAGCCCGTACCCTTACATATTCCCCTGCGTGGACCTGCTTCAGCTACTCAGCCGCAGTTGCATGTTGAGCAGGCGTCGGCTGGAATTCCAGGGACACCATATATAATTCGAAAGGCGGCCAATCGGCCGCCTTTCCTGTGTCATCGGGAATCAGTTCACTCCCCGGTAGGGGTGAATGGCAATACGGCAATCTTCCTTGTGCCTGGTTCGGGCAATGGCGCCGATTGCCTCGACAATCC
This sequence comes from Geobacter sp., assembly GCA_003574885.1. Classification (GTDB taxonomy): domain Bacteria; phylum Desulfobacterota; class Desulfuromonadia; order Geobacterales; family Geobacteraceae; genus Geomobilimonas. Next base: position 191,268 of record PJFC01000001.1, on the reverse strand, counting down.
CCGTGACCGATTCATCTGCCGCGATGATCTCGACCTTGATCTTTTCGACGATGTTTGCCCTGAAGGCGGCACCGCGAAACATCATCACCGGTCCCTTCTGGTGACACCTGATCGTGCTCTCCGTGAAGTCTTCGATCCCCATACCTTCGAGGGCGCTTCGTACCTCCTGCAGCTTGAACTGATCGATAACGGCTTCAATCTGTTGCATGGCCTACCTCCGTAGGCAGGCGCCGTTGCCTACCAGTTGTAGTGAACATCCTGATCAGGACTTTCATATCGTGTGCCAAGAGTGCCGGGGATATTTTATCTGTAATCGCGGGAAGTTAGCTGTAGTGGCGCTGCGTGGAGGGACGAAAGAGTGCCGGAAACTTGTGCTGCTGAGAGTGTATGTGTCTAGCAAATAGACAGAATAGTGGAGGAATTCCAGGACAACGAAAAGGGCCTAACGTTTATCGGCTGATTGCAGTAAACTGAAAGAAAAGGAGATAAAGCAGCATAAGGAGGTGTCAGTATGGCAACTTCACGTGGCAAGGAATTGGCTGATATAATCGGGCAGAAAGTAGCCGCCCTGAAACAGGTATGCCAGGGGGTGGACGAGAACCTGGCTTCGCGCGCGCCGGCGGGCCGGTGGTCACCCAAGGAGATTCTTTCCCATCTCTGCGGTCCCGAGGGGGTCGGTCACCTGCCGCTCCTCAGGGCCTTTGTCGACAGCGACGTCCCGCAGCTGGTTCTCGATGCCGGCAATCCGTTTTACACCGAACAGCGTGCTGCCATGAGCTTCAGTGAGCTGGTGGCGGAGTGTGAGCTGAATTACCGGCGGGTAGCCGACTTTGCGGCAGGGCTGACCGGGGAGCAACTGGCACGCACCGCCCATATCCCGGAACTGAAGGATTCGCCCCTGGGCGAGTACCCGACGCTGGACGGAATGATCTATGGCCTGGGCGAGTACCATATCCAGTTCCACATCGATCATCTGGGCGAGATCCTGGCGGCTCTGGCAGGTTAGGGCTGACGGTACCCCCGACAATACGATCCACAGGAGAAAACACCATGAAAAGCGCCATTGCAGATGCCATCAACCTCGGGACGGAGCCGGTGGCTCTGCTTCTGACCGACGAAAGACCTGAGGGAGCGGTCCAGTTCGAGCCCGGGAAGTGGGGGTGCGTCCTGAGCATGTTCGGTGCCGTCGCCACCAAGGGGCGGACCGCCGTGTTCGACCGGGAGACCTACGGCTGCTTCGGCGGCGGCCTCGGGCTCGGGTTCGGCAACACCTACCAGAAGTTCCCCGGTGGGGAGGAGGGGTTCTGTAACTTTCTCTCCATCGGAAACGGGGATTCGGAACAGGGGCGCAGGATCGGCGAAGGGATGCGGGCCGGCGGTGCGCGGCCGGAGCTGGTGCACCACTTTCTCCACGGCGAACGTTACAAGAAGAGCCCGGAACTGGTGCGGGCATATATCGATGCGCTGCCCATAACCGATATCCCCACGAAGTACGCCGCCTTTGTTCCCCTCGGCAGTATCGACCCCGCCGCGAAGCAACCGGAGTCGGTCACCTTTCTTGTCACCCCCGACCAGTTGGCGGCCCTGACGGTACTGGCCAACTATGATCGCCCCGGCCTGGAGAACGTGGCCATCCCCTATGCGGCCGCATGCCAGGTCATCGGTGTCTTCTCCTACCGGGAGGCCCGCTCGGCGCACCCCCGTTGCGTGGTCGGGCTCACGGACCTCTCCGCGCGGCAGTACCTGCGTGCCCAGGTGGGGAAGGACGTGGTGAGCTTCACCATCCCCTTTCAGCGGTTCCTGGAGATGGAGGCTAACATCGAGGGGAGTTTTCTGGAGCAGGAACCGTGGGTGACGTTGAAATGAGCGAGTGAGGAAAGGCGGCCAATCGGCCGCCTTTGTTGTTCTGCGAACGTTCCCGGTCTCAGTGAATGAAGCTGAAGAAGGTTTTGTCTTCCCGTTCCGGCGGGGTGATGGTTCCCTTGCCATGCGCCACCAGCTTCAGTAGCCAGGCCATGTTCTTCCCCAGCACCCGCATGATCTGCACCCCCTCCAGGTCCTGGACTACTTCTCCGGGCGTCCGGCCATGGATTACGTTCCAGTAGTTGGAGGTCGGCAGCAGCATCTCGGCATAGTTGAGGAAGTTGTTCAGCTGGTCGAAGGTCGGCAGGCCGCCGGAGCGCCGCACCGCCACCACAGATGCACCCACCTTGTGACGGAGCATGCCGTCATTGACGCCGGTGACGAAGAAGGCACGGTCCAGGAACGATTTCATGGTCCCGCCGATGGAGGCATAGTGCACCGGGGAGCCGAGGATGATCCCGTCCGCCCGTTTCATCTTCTGGATCCACGCGTTGACCTCGTCGTTGGGGAGCACGCACTGCTCGTTCCTGTTCTTGACGCACTGGTAACAGGCGATGCACCCCCTGACCGCCTTGTTTCCCACATGGATGATCTCGGTCTCGATCCCCTCCTGTTCCAGCTCCGCAGCCACCATCTTCAGCGCATGCCAGGTGTTCCCCTCCTTGTTGGGGCTGCCGTTGAATGCTACGACGTTCATACGTTCTCCTTTGTCATGAGATAATTGACCCGGCTACCGCTCCAACAGCTCCTTCAAGCTGTTCAGATCCTGCCTGACCAGGGCGGCATCGGCCGCATAGGCCTCGTCGCTCACCCCGGGGAGGCGGAAGAGGGTAAAAAGCACCTCGCTTCCCGAACCGTTTGCTACCACCCGCAGCGGCACATAGAGCGTCTCTCCGGAGGGAGGTGTTACGTAATGATCTAGTACACCCAGACTGTTCTGCGGGGCAAGCCTGATCGAAACCGGTCCCAGTGACGTCTCCATCACCCAGTTGTCCTGCTCTTTCCTGATCGACTTACAGAATGTCGTTGCCCACAGGGGAAAATTTTCAAGTGTAGAGACGAACGCGTAAACCGCTGCGGGCTCACGCGCGATCTGCATGCTTATGGTAGTTGACGGGTGGATCATGGTGGCGACTCTCTCCTCTCACCGCTGCGGTTACCGTTGTTATGTCACTGAATGCAGACCAAACATGTTTCCTTCGGTATCGACTACGCAGTCGTCTCAACTAAAGTAGACTAATGTGACGATCAGGCAAGATCGTACCGGTCAAGGTTCATGACCTTGTTCCATGCCGCAACAAAGTCGTGCAGGAACTTCTCCCGGGAGTCCTCGCATCCGTATACTTCCGCCAGAGCCCGGAGCTGGGAGTTCGAACCGAAGATCAGATCGACACGGGTGCCGGTCCACGTGAGTTCACCGCTCTTGCGATCACGTCCCTCGAACAGGTCGTCTGCCGGGGCCGCCTTCCATGTGGTGCCCATGTCGAGCAGGTTCACGAAGAAGTCATTGGTGAGCGTCTCTGGCCGTTTGGTGAAGACGCCGTGCCGGGACTGACCGAAATTGGCATTCAGGACGCGCATGCCGCCAATGAGCACCGTCATCTCTGGGGCGGTCAGCGTCAGCAGTTGGGCCCGATCGATCAGCAGTTCTTCGGCCGATACGGTGTATCTGGTTTTGAGGTAGTTACGGAACCCGTCTGCAACCGGCTCGAGCACGGCGAAAGCCTCCACGTCGGTTTGCTCCTGGGTTGCATCCGTGCGTCCTGGCGTGAAGGGAACGGTCACATTGTGGCCCGCATTTCGCGCCGCCTGCTCGACACCTGCGCATCCCCCCAGAACAATCAGGTCGGCGAGCGAAACCATCTTCCCGCCCGACTGCGCGCTGTTGAATTCCTTCCCGATACCCTCAAGGGCCTGCAGCACAGACTGCAGTTGGGCTGGCTGGTTGACTTCCCAATCCTTCTGGGGTGCGAGACGGATGCGTCCCCCGTTCGCCCCGCCACGCTTGTCTGAGCCGCGGAACGTGGACGCCGCCGCCCAGGCCGTCGAGACAAGCTGGGAGACCGACAGCCCCGACGCGAGGATTATGCTCTTGAGGGCAGCAATGTCCTGCCCGTCAATCAACGCATGGGTGGCCGCGGGAACCGGGTCTTGCCAGAGGAGATCTTCCTCCGGCACTTCCGGGCCGAGATAGCGCGAACGTGGGCCCATGTCACGGTGGGTCAGCTTGAACCACGCCCTGGCGAAGGCATCCGCGAATTTCTCGGGGTTCTGCTGGTAGTGCCGCGCAATCGGCTCGTAGATCGGATCGAAACGAAGGGAGAGGTCCGCCGTGGTCATCATCGGTCGGTGCATCTTCGACGGGTCATGGGCGTCAACAACCATGTCCTCGTCGGCCACGTCCTTGGCCAGCCACTGATTTGCGCCGGCCGGGCTCTTGACCAGCTCCCACTCGTATTTGAACAGCGTGTTCAGATAGCCCATGTCCCATCTGGTCGGGTGCGCTTTCCAGGCGCCCTCGATGCCGCTGCCGATCGCATCGCCCCCTTTGCCGCTGCCGAAGCTGCTCTTCCAGCCCAGCCCCTGCTCCTCGATAGGGGCAGCTTCGGGCTCAGGCCCCACATGGGACGCAGGGCCGGCGCCGTGGCATTTGCCAAAGGTGTGCCCGCCGGCGACGAGCGCGACGGTCTCTTCGTCGTTCATGGCCATGCGTGCGAAGGTCTCGCGAACGTCACGGCCCGAGGCGACCGGATCCGGGTCGCCGTTCGGCCCTTCCGGGTTCACGTAGATCAGCCCCATCTGCACGGCGGCGAGAGGGTTCTCCAGATTCCGGTCACCGGAGTAGCGCTTGTCACCGAGCCATGTGTCTTCAGCCCCCCAGTAAATGTCTTCTTCGGGCTCCCAGACGTCTTCCCGTCCGCCGCCGAAGCCAAACGTCTTGAACCCCATTGACTCCAGGGCACAGTTGCCGGCGAGGATCATCAGGTCGGCCCATGAGATCTTCTTGCCGTATTTCTGCTTGATCGGCCAGAGCAAACGGCGCGCCTTGTCGAGGTTGACGTTGTCCGGCCAGCTGTTGAGCGGCGCGAAGCGCTGCGAACCCGAGGAGGCACCGCCGCGGCCGTCGCCGGTACGGTAGGTGCCTGCGCTGTGCCACGCCATCCGGATGAAGAGCCCCCCGTAGTGACCGTAGTCAGCCGGCCACCACTCCTGGGAGTCGGTCATCAGCGACTGGAGGTCCTTCTTCAGGGCCTCCAGGTCGAGTTTATTGAATTCCTCGGCGTAGTTGAACCCCGTGCCCATCGGGTTGATCATGTCGGAATTCTGATGAAGAATCTTCAGGTTCAACTGGTTCGGCCACCAGTCCCGGATCGATGGGCCTCTACTGGCCGTGGGTTTGTCGTTTTGGCCCGTTACCGGGCACGTGCTGTCTTTATTCATCTCAGCTCTCCTTTCCCTTAAGGTTTGCATTTGCAGAGCGAACAGGGGGTTATATGACTTGTCATAGTTTACCCCCCCCTTTTCGTTCACACAACTCAGCGGATTATCGAAGCGCTGTATCAGCCGGTCTCATATACAAAGAGGCCAAGGGGCGTCCTCCAAGGCAGGCGGCCAATCGGCCGCCTAGGCTGTTTCCGTGCGAAAATATGTTTGAATTTGTGTACTGCTTGTGACACAATATTAGTACTGAATCAAGTACTTTGAGGAGGCTGGATATGAACACCATCCCTGCCCAGGAAATCAAACGGCGCGGCATTGCCGCCGTGGACGAGCTGATCGCCACGGGTGACGTGCATGTCATCCGCAACAACCGGCCCGAGTATGTAGTGCTGTCTGAGGCGCGCTACCAGGAACTGGTGGCCGAGGCGGAGGAGGCGTATGTGGCCCGGGTCAAGGCGTCGCTGGAGGATGTGAAGGCCGGCCGGGTTCGAAGATTCGCCTCTGCCGATGAACTGTTGCAGGCACTCGGCGCTGACGGAGAGTGAGCGTGTTCAGCGTTACCACCTCGGAAAAGTTTCTCCGGCAGGCAAGCAGGTTCTTCAGGAAGCACCCCGAGCTCAAGCCCCGCTTTGCCGCGACCGTCAGCGCTCTGCAACAGGACCCGTTTCAGCCGGGCCTCGGTCTACATCAACTCACCGGCAAGCTTGCCGGATGCCATGCCGTCAGGCTGACCTATTCCTACCGCATAACTCTGACCCTGCTGATGACAGAAAAAGAAATCGTATTACTCGATATCGGCAGCCATGACGAGGTTTACCGGTAGATTACACAGCAATCATATCTCACATAAAAAGAGGCCAAGGGGACGCATACCCCTTGGCCTCTTTGTTTACGGTAATTTATCTTCTGAATAGCGTGCAACGCTCAGGTTGTTCAAAAATAGTGAGATTGTCGTATCCGCAGAAAGCCCCTGCGGAGGCGTAGCCGCGCTACGCCGCACAATGGGGCTTTTGAGGACGACGGCAATCTGACGGTTTTTCAACAACCTGCTGATTACAGTTTCACATCCAGCTCGTTCTGGTAGATCTGCTCAAGAACCTGCTTCTTCCTGATCAGAACCAGTTCGCCACTGCGTGTCCTCATGACGGCCGGCGGCTTGCGGTGCGAGTTGTAGTTTTCCGGCGACATGCTCTCGGAATAGGCTCCGGTACCGCCGATGACGACATAGTCACCGATTTCCGGTTCGGCAATCTGCACCGGCACGATGTTGCCGTCGTTATCCAGACGCACCGAGTCGCCGCTTTCGCAGCAGCGCCCCACGATCCCGAACGATTTCAGCCCGGCCGTCGGCTTGCCGTCATACTCGCTGGAGAGGAGCGTACCGTCCTGGCGCACGATGGCGATGGGGTGCTCGGAGCCGTACAAGAGCGGGCGCGTCAGCAGTTCCATGCCGCCGTCGACGATCAGGAAGTTCAGCTCGTTGGTCAACTTCTTGTCGATAATCCGGGTGATGATATGGCCCGAGTTGGCGACCACAAAGGTCCCCGGTTCGATCTCCATCTGCAGCTCACGGCCGGTGGCCGCCTTGAATTCCTCGATCCGTTGTTTGGCATAGGCGCCCAGCGAGGCGATGTCGGCCTGTTTTTCCCCCGGCATCCGGGCGACCTTGAGCCCGCCGCCGAAGCTTACCGTGGTGGCATCGGGGAAATAGGTCATTACAAAGCCCAGTTCACGGTCGATGTTCTGGCGCCATTTTTCCGGGTCGCCTCCCGAACCGATATGGACATGGACCTGGGTAAAATGAAGCCCAAGATTGTCGGCCATGGCCTTGACCGTGGGGACATCGTTCAGGTGGACGCCGAAGCAGGAGTATTCGCTGCCGGTATCGCGTGTGGCGCTTTCACCGCCGCCGGCGGCTCCCGGATGGACCCTCATGGAGAGGTCGATCTTGTTGGCTTTGGCAAAGTCGGCTATCAGCTGAAACTGGGTCGTGGAGCAGACGTTGTACTTGAGGCCTGCCTTGATCATCTGTTCCAGTTCGGCGCGCTCCTCGCCGGAGGGGACCTCCTGGGTCGTCAGCATCATCCTGCTGTACGAAACACCGGCGGCAAAGGCGCGGGCCGCTTCATCAAGCGACGAGCAGTCCAGGTCCAGTCCCTTGTTGGTGACGACCCGCAGGACGGTGCGGTCCGAGTTTGCCTTCATGGCGTAGCGGACATGCAGGCCGTAAGCGTTGGGCATGTTCAGCAGCTGATCACAGCTGTTTTCTATGTATTCCTGATCATGCAGATAGATCGGTGTTCCCCACTGCCCGGCTATTTTCGGGATGAGCGTTGCGTCCAGTCTGGTCGGACCGAAGTGTGTCATTGTCATGCTTTCAACCTCAGAAAATGTGATTTGAGACCGCGTCCCCGACAACTTTCAGGGCAACGTCAAGATGGTCATCCTTTTATGTACCATTTTCGACCGGCGCAGTGCAACACCGTTCTGGAAGTTTGTTGCAGAAAACAGGATAAAGGGAGCTGACACGCTGAGCGGCTTTGAGCTCTGTGAAGTTTTGGCCATCTTCGATGGTATCCGTGCCGGCATGCGCGACTGTCAAAAGGGGATAACGCAAAAAAAAGATTTTTCAAAACCTGTTCCCATGATAATTTGAACTTCACTGAACACAGTAATCCTAAACTTACCATTGGAGGTACACATGCAACGAATGCTCATCCTGCTGGCTCTGGTCCTTACCCTAGCCACATCCTCAACCTGTCTGCTGGCAGCGGACACCCTTCCCAAACCCGATAAATTCGATGAAGAGGAGATTCTGACGAGCGAGCGGCTCGGGACAAAATACGATACGATCGTCGTCAAAGATTACTCAACCAAGGACGCGGAAATTGCCAATATCGACGACGAAGAAAAGAAGATGCTGGAAGACGCGAAAAAAGATATCGTCAAGGCGCTTACCGACAGCACGGTGAAGAACCTGAAACAACATAAGATCTTCAAGAAAGTCGAAGCCAACAGCTCAACCAAGACCAAAGCGGTCATCCTGAAGGGAAAAATCACCAAGTTCAACGGCGGGGTTGGCGCGGCCAAATGGTTCCTCGGCTTCGCGGCCCCCAAGAGCACCAAGACCAACATTTCCATCGATGCCGAATTGGTTGACGCCGCAACGGGCACCGTGCTGGTGAAGATCAAGGATATCCGCTCCGGCGGAGAAGGGAACACCCTGGGAAGCAGCAACATGACCAAGGCCTTCATTGTACAGGCTCAGGACGAGGGTGAAGAACTGGCCGAGTTCATAAAGGAAATTTATTGATAACCGAAGGGGAGCCGCTTGGCTCCCCCGTTCGGAAGTTTCTGTGACATGATTGCATACGCCGACAGCAGGTATGATGCGGGAACGGAAGAGAAGGGAAGAAACCGCAGATGCACCGATTGAAATATCTGGCAGGCTACTCACCCGGGATAACCGGCCAGGTGGCGCAGCTGATAGCGGAGAACCGGCTGGGGAACGTCCTTTTGCAGCGCTATCCGAAGGCGCACGACGTGAGAACCGACCGGGCGCTCTACGAGTTTACCGTCGACATGAAGAACGAGTTCCTGCGCACCGCCCAGCCGCTGAGCAGGGTGGTCTACGACGGGAAAATCCATGTGCTCAACAACGCCCTCGGGACCCACACTTTTGTCTCACGGGTCCAGGGGGGGAAGCTGAAGGCAAAGAACGAAATCCGCATCGCATCGGTCTTCCGCGACGCTCCCGTGGAATTTCTGAAGATGATTGTCGTGCACGAGCTTGCGCATTTGAAGGAAAAGGAGCATAACAAGGCTTTCTACCAGCTTTGCGCGTACATGGAACCCGCCTACCACCAGCTGGAATTCGACACACGGCTGTTCCTGACCCTGGTGGAAATGGCGGGATCGCCCTACCTCCAAACCTGACCTGGAGCCTCCATGAAGATACAGAAACTGACCATAGAGAACCGCCCCAAGGTCTACGCGCTCCTGAATCGCGCCTTTCCGGGGAGTGACTACGAAGCCGGGCTGGTGCAGAAGCTCCACGAGAACGGAAAGCCGATCCACGAATGGGTCTGCATTCATGTCAACAAGGTCATTGCCTACATCGCCTTTACCAATGCCTATTACGGCAACGACATCTGCGGGTTGCACCTGGCGCCCATGGCCGTGGCACCGGACTTCCAGCGACAGGGGGTGGGCTCGGAACTGCTCAGGTTTGCCCTTCGGCAGGAGGCGATCAAAAGCCAGCCCCTCTTTGTCCTGGGGGAACCCGCCTATTACGGGCGGTTCGGCTTTGAGCCCTGCAGTGCACCCATCTGCCCGTTCGATAAGAACAATGCGCACTTCCTGAGCATGCGAAATACCGTCGACACCAGCTTCGTTGTGGGGTATGAACCTGAGTTCAAACCTGCTGCCCCGCCGCCAAGCCCGCAGGGGAAGAAGCGTCGGGGAGAGCCGATAGTCAAGAAAGAGGGGGAATTCCCTTTTCCCCGAAGGTGATCAGTAATGCCGAAAAATCGTGATGCAGCCCGCGCCAACCTGGAAAACCTGTACCGGATCTTCACCGTGCCGGAATCGCCCGAATCGACCCTCGGCGCCATCGATCAGGCGATCGCCGACGATGTTGCCGGCTTCCTGCAGACGCATATCGTCGCCATCGAACGGAACCTGGAAGAGATCGAGACCCATTTCGCCTCCGCCACCATCCCGGAAGAACCCACCTACGTCTCCGAGTATACCGAATTCGTCAAGGATCACCTCGTCGCACATTCCGTCCATACCGCCGCCCCCGGTTTTGTCGGTCACATGACCTCGGCGCTCCCCTACTTCATGCTCCCCCTGGCGCGCCTCATGACCGCCCTTAACCAGAACCTGGTCAAGGTGGAGACCTCCAAGGCCTTCACCCCCATGGAGCGACAGGTCCTCGCCATGCTCCATCACCTGGTCTACCGCCGTGATGACGACTTCTATCCCCCCTGGATCCACAACAGCCAGTATGCCCTGGGTGCCTTCTGCTCCGGCGGCACCATCGCCAACACCACGGCGCTCTGGGTGGCGCGCAACCGCCTCTTCGCTCCGGACGGGGAGTTTCGTGGCATCGCACAGGAAGGGCTCGGGCGGGCGTTACAGCATCGCGGCTGCGACGGGGTTGCGGTCCTTGTTTCCGAGCGGGGCCACTACTCTTTCGGCAAGGCCGCCGACCTCCTGGGCTTAGGCCGGGACAACCTGATCAAGGTGCAGACCGACGACAATAACCGCATCGACGTGAAGCTGCTGCGTGAAGAGTGCCGGCGCCTGCAGGATCGGAACATCCTTCCCCTTGCGGTGGTGGGGATCGCCGGCACCACCGAAACCGGCAACGTCGACCCGCTGGAAGCGCTGGCCGATTTCGCCCTGGAGCTCGGCTGCCATTTCCACGTGGACGCCGCCTGGGGTGGTCCGACCCTTTTTTCCGACCGGTATCGCTCCCTGCTCAGCGGAATTGAACGGGCTGATTCGGTCACTATCGATGCGCACAAACAACTGTATGTCCCCATGGGGGCGGGGATGGTCGTCTTCAGGGACCCGACCGCCCTGACGGCGATCGAACATCACGCCAACTACATCCTTCGCCATGGGTCCAAGGACCTGGGGAGTCATACCCTCGAAGGGTCACGGCCGGGGATGGCGATGCTGGTGCATGCCGGCTTTTCCATCATAGGCCGCAAGGGGTACGAGCTGCTCATCGATATGGGGATCGAGCGGGCGCGCACCTTTGCCGACATGATCCGGCTGCATCCCGATTTCGAACTGACCAGCGAACCGGAGCTGAATATCCTCACCTACCGCTACTGTCCACGAGCCGTGCAGCGGGTCCTGGCCGCAGCGACGCCAGAGCAGCGCCGTTGCATCAATGATCTTCTCGACCAGGTCTGCATGCTTTTGCAGAAGCATCAGCGGGAAGCGGGGAAAACCTTTGTCTCCCGGACCCGGCTGCGCTTTGCCAGCTATGGTGAGGAACTCACCGTCCTGCGTGTCGTCCTGGCCAACCCGCTGACGACCGACGGGATTCTGGCGGCGGTTCTGGCGGAACAGTGCGAGATAGTGCAGCTGCCGGAGATTCAGGCTTTGTTGCGGAAGGTTGAAGAGCACTGCGCAGCGCTGTCATGACGGCGCGTACCGGTGAATTGCGTCGGCCACCGGTTTACATCATCCCTTCCGGTGCTATGCTATTAGGCACATGCCGATGGAAAGGGGGAAAACATGCGCAACCTGCTGACAGTGACACTTATCCTGCTGACCGCCGCCCTGCTGACGGGGATGGGAAACCTCGGGGGTACCCCGGAGGGAACAGTCCCCAAGACGGATGAAAACATACGGGCACAGCTCGTCGACCGGGCGGGAGTGTCCAACGAACTCAGCCGGTTCTCCATGGACGGCAACGTCGTTTTCGAAGGACGCCGGGGAGAGGGGACGATGAGTCTCTTCTTTCGCGACCTGAAGGAGGTGAGTTTCGGCGCGGTGAGCGGCAGCGACGTACCCGCCGATCTGCTCCTCATGTCGGGGAAGCACGTCCAGCTGAAGGTGAACAAGAGCGCCATCTTTTACGGCGACACGGGTTCAGGGGCCTATCGCATAGCGGCGGGAGACGTAACCCGGATCGTGTTCCGCAAGTAACGCACCCCAAAGCTACAGCGTACATCATGAGGCGGCCAATCGGCCGCCTTTGCTGTTTTCTCACCGCCGTATTTCGATTCTCTCCGGAATGAGAACTTTTTTGCTGGGATATTTTCCTTGAACTGAGGAAAATTTCTGTTATTATTTCCTTGCCATGAAGAAAGAATTGCTAAAACAGATCATCAGAGATTTTCATGTTTCACCACTGCCGGCGCTTAAACGTCGAACACTGCAGGTACCCACTGCCACAGGGAAAATTATTACACTCGTGGGTGTGAGACGAAGCGGCAAGACTTCGTCCCTGTTCAATCTCATTGAGGACCTCCTGAAACAGGGCGTTCCAATGGACAGGATTCTGTATATAAACTTTGAGGATGAGCGGCTTGATCTGAAAGCAGAGGAGCTTGATCTCTTGCTGCAGGCTTACCAGGAGCTTTATCCTGATGCGCACGTGGAGGGATGTTACTTTTTCTTTGATGAAATCCAGAACATTAACGGTTGGGACAAGTTCGTACGGCGACTGTACGACAAGGGAACGAAAAATATCTACATTACCGGGTCAAACGCGCGCTTTCTGAGCAGCGAGATTGCCACAAGTCTACGAGGAAGAACCATCAGCTATGAGGTGTTCCCTCTGTCGTTCAGCGAGTATCTGTCCTTTAAGGACATTGTGCCGGATGTTAACAGTTCGAAGTCTATTGCACAGATCAACCATCAGCTGGGAGTCTACCTGAAGCATGGCGGCTTCCCTGAGGTTATCGGGTATGACGATGCTTTGCGCAACCGGGTGCTGCAGGAATACTTCAATGTCATGATCTATCGTGACTTGCTCGAACGATATGAAATCAAGAATCTGCCGGCGCTGAAATTCTTCCTGAAACGAATTATGTCATCGGCGACAAAGCAGGTCTCGGTCAATAATATCTATAACGAATTAAAGTCATCCGGGTTCAAAATAGGGAAAACCCAACTGTACGACAATCTGGAAGCCTGCGTGAACATCTATATGGCGCAGATACTGAAGAAACATACGAACTCGCTCGTGGACCGGGAGTTGGGCGAGAAGAAGATCTATGCCATCGATAACGGACTGTTGAATGCGATAGATTACAAATTTTCCGACGATACCGGCAAGTCTCTGGAGCAGACAGTTTACCTGGAACTGAAACGCCGTGAGAAAGATATCTGCTTTTTCAAGGACAAATCCGAATGCGATTTCATCGTAAAACATGGGCCAGACGTGACGGAAGCTATTCAGGTTACGGTAACGCTGAGTGATGAAAAGACCAGGAAGCGTGAGATTAAAGGTCTTATGGAGTGCTGCAGAGAATTCGGATTGCAGAAAGGTTTGATCATTACCCTCGACAGCTTGGAAGAATTTGAACTGGACGGGATCAAAATAAGTGTTGAGCCGCTTTATCGCTGGCTATTGGTTTGAAATAAGCACCAGAATCAGGTGAAAAGTAAATTCACCGGCCAGTACCCGGATCGGGAGAGAATGTGAACGCAGTGCCGAAACTCTATGTACTGGATGGCTCCAGTTATATCTACCGCGCCTATTATGGCGTGAGGGACGTTGCCACCTCCGGTGGCATGCCGACCAATGCCGTATTCGGGTTCACCCGGATGCTCCTCACCCTCCTGCAGGAGAATCGCCCCGATTACCTCGCCGTCGTCTTCGACCCTCCCCGTGAAGAGACCTTTCGCCGGGAACTCTATCCCGCCTACAAGGCCCATCGGGAGGCCATGCCCGATGATCTCGTCACCCAGCTGCCGTATATCAGGAAGGTCCTGCAGGCCCTCAATATCCCGGCCCTGGAAGTCCCCGGATTCGAGGCCGACGATGTCCTGGCCACCCTGGCCCGCCGCTCTGCCGCAGAGGGTATTGAGGTCACGGTCGTTACCGGCGACAAGGATCTGCTGCAGATCGTCGGTGACGGGATCAGCCTGCTGGACACCATGAAGGAGCAGCGATCAGGCCCCCAAGAGGTCCTGGACCGCTTCGGTGTCCCGCCGGAGCTGGTGCCTGATGTGCTGGGGCTGGCCGGCGATGTCTCGGACAATATCCCGGGAGTTCCCGGGATCGGCGAAAAGACGGCTGCCGAACTGGTCCGGCGGTTCGGTTCCCTGGAAGGGGTGCTTGAGTGGAAAAACCTGGTGAATGGCAAGAAGCGCCGGGAAAATCTGCATGCCCATGCCGATCAGGCCCGGCTCTCGAAAACCCTGGCCACCGTTCGCTATGACGTCCCCGTGGATCTGGACATGGCATCGCTGCAGCGCCGGACGCCGAACCTCCCGGAGCTGATGCCACTTTTGCGGAAGCTTGAATTTGCGGCCCTGGAGCTCGCCTTCACCCCGCCGCCCCCCGGTGTGGTCGAGATCTACTGCGACGGGTCGGGGAGGGACGCCGGTCCCGGAGGGTATGGGGTGATCCTGCGCTATGGGGAGTCGGAGAAGGAGTTGAGCGGGTTTGAACCGGCCGCCACTTCGCAGCGGATGGAACTGACGGCGGCGATCAGGGGGCTGGAGGCGTTGCAGAAACGGACAAGGGTGCGCGTCTTCAGCGATTCACAGTACCTGGTGCGGGGGATGGGCGAATGGCTGGCGGGCTGGAAGCGGACCGGTCGCCTGGAGGAGCCGGATGCCCTCAAGAACCAGGACCTCTGGCAGCAGCTGGCAGCCCTCTCCGCTCACCATCAGGTCGCCTGGGAATGGGTGCGGGGCCATGACGGGCATCCGTTCAACGAGCGCTGCGACAGGCTGGCAAAGCGGGCGGCAGAGGCTGGGATACGGGCGGAAGAGGAAAATGTTCGAGCGGCACAACAAGTCGAAGTACAGGAACTGGAAAAGAGCATCATCCCGAAGTCGGCAGCCCCTGCCGGGCCGGCTCCGGTTCGGGTCATTGACGAGACTGCATACGAGGCCGATGCCGACGGTCAGCTGCTGCTCTGTTGAATCAATGGCCCCGGGGAATGCCACATATCATCTAAATCTATCCCCCCTTACACTGGGGGGGAAGCCTTGAAGTTTCCCCTCAGATAAGGGGAGATTTAGAGGGATTAGCCGCGAAGAAATATGAGTTACAGAGTAATTGTCTGTTCGCTGCGGGGATTGATCTGCTGCAGTGGAAAAAACGCCGTGAAACCTTGTCTGATAGGTTTCACGGCGCTTGCTGTTTCAGGGGTTCCGGAAGTGCTGCCCGGAGCCTATTTTATATTGAGCAGTTCAACTTCGAAAATGAGGGTTGCATTGGGGGGGACAGCACTCCCTGCTCCCCGGGCACCGTAGGCAAGTTCGGGCGGGCAGACCAGTTTGGCCTTGCCGCCGACTTTCATCATCTGGACTCCTTCGGTCCAGCAGGGGATTACCCTGGAGAGGGGGAAACTGATGGATTGATTGCGTTTGTAGGAGCTGTCGAACTCCTTGCCGTCCGTCAGGGTACCGCGATAGTTGACTTCAACGGTGTCGGTTGCTTTCGGTGATTTCCCCTTGCCATCCTTGATGGAGAGGTAGACCAGTCCGGACGGGGTTTTCACGGCGCCCTTTTCCTTGGCGGCCTTGTTGATGGCGTCGTTAGCCGCAGCAAACGTCGGAACTGCGAGAATAGTAGCAACGGTTGCAATGATCAGTCTCTTCATCTCTGCTCCTTACTATGATGGAATTTGGATGCAACGGCCGATATCCTAGCCTGAAAATCCGTTGCCGTCAACGGTCGTGGATGGCTGAGGGAGCATATCCCGGTTGCCCCAATGGACAAAAAAGATTATCCTTCTGTTATGGCCCATCAACATCACATACTTGACCGCCGCTGCTGGATCTTCGACCTGGACGGCACGTTGACCCTGCCGGTGCACGATTTTGCCGCGATCCGCGCAGAACTCGGCATGGCCGAATCCGATCCCGACATTATCCGGTTTCTTGACTCCCTGCCGGCTGCCGAAGCAGCTGAAAAGCATGCCCGCCTGATCGAGATCGAGTATGAGCTGGCCGCCAGGACCGCCGCCGCACCCGGCGCCGGACGACTGCTTGACCGGCTGCATCGGCGCGGCGCCCAGGTCGGCATCCTCACCCGGAACACGCGTGAGATTGCTCTCCATACCTTGGGCATGATCGGCCTCACGCAGTACTTTCGCCCGGATGAGGTTCTCGGCCGGGACGAGGCCGCGCCGAAACCCCACCCGGAGGGGATCGGAAAACTGCTCGATGCCTGGGGGAGCGCACCGGATGAGGCGGTCATGGTGGGGGACTATCTGTTCGATCTTCAGGTGGGGCGCGCCGCCGGCACCGCCACCATCCATGTGGATCGTAGCGGCGCCTTCCGCTGGCCGGAGCTGGCTGACCTGGCGGTGACAAACCTTGAGTCGTTGGCCGAGGGGCTGACGGCTTAGAGTTCCCTGCTGAGTCATTTCAAAAAGGCCATTCCGGTTGCCTTTACGCTCCGGTCGTTGACAAAAACACCGTAGGCATGCCATAAATAGACACCGTAAGGGAAAACCGCTTCTGCCTGATGAAGCGGTTTTTGCTTTTAGCAAGGCGCAGCATCACAAAATCGAATCCGGAGATAGCGTGTGGACATCAGAAAACGACTGCTGATCAGAAACAAGACAATAGCCACGGGATTGATGATAGGTGCAGCCATACTGTTTGTGGTTGCCCGCTCCCAGAAGGGGCATGGCGCCTGGGAGTGGCTTGCCGCTTTTGCCGAGGCGGCCATGGTCGGCGCGCTGGCGGACTGGTTTGCGGTCGTGGCGCTGTTCCGCCATCCCTTGGGGGTGCCCATACCCCATACGGCCATCATTAGAAACAAGAAGGAGGTAATTGCCGGGAATCTGGCGGAATTTATCCGTGACAAATTTCTCGCCAGTGACACCTTGATTGCCAGGATGAGAGAGTACAATCCGGCCGAGCATCTTGCCGCCTACCTTATGTCGAAGGAGAATGCCGCCGGTCTGGCCGGGGGAATGAGCCGTCTGCTTGCCGACTCCCTGGATTTTATCGATGATGAGCGGGTCCAGCAGTTGTTGAGGGCTGCCCTGAGCAACCGGATTGAAAGCTTCGATCTCTCTTCGTCCGCCGGGGCGATGCTCGATACCCTCAGAAAAGACAATCGTCACCAGATCGTTCTCGATGACCTGCTGAACCGCTTCGCCGCGTGGCTGGCAACCCCGGAAGCGCAGGCCAGGCTGGCTACCGCCATCGACAACATGTGCACGAAGGAATATCCCATCCTGAGTGTCTTTATTCCCAATCGGGAGCAGTTTTCCCAGGGGGCGGGTGAAAAGGTCGCAAGCAGGGTAAACGCATTTATTCAGGAAGTTAATGCCGATCCTGCCCATGAGGTCAGGGTCAAGTTTGACACTGCCGTGACGAATTTCATTGCCAGGCTGAACTCCGACCCGGAGCTTCGCGCCAAGGTTGAGGCGATCAAGCTCGAGGTTGTGCATACCCAATCAATAGCCGATTATGCGCAGAACATCGGCAACGATCTCAAGAGCTGGCTGAGCGACGACCTGCACCAGCCCGAGTCAAAGGTGCAGGAAAAAATTTCAGCAGCAGTTGCAGGGCTTGGCACGACCCTGTCGCACAACCGGGGGTTGAAAGAGTCCCTGAACGAACACCTCGAAATGCTGATACTGAACTACGGGGATACGCTGCGAACGGCCATTGCCGGGCATATTACCGGCACGGTGCAACAGTGGGACATCGATGACTATGCCACCGAGATCGAATTGGGCATCGGTTCCGACCTGCAGTTTATCCGGATGAATGGCACCCTGGTGGGTGGCATCATCGGACTGCTGCTGCATGCCGTTTCGCTGCTGCTTGCGTAGCTGAACCCTACATTTTCAGGCATCGCATGCGGGGAAACGAATAAGCCATAACCTGTCTTGATACCCAGGGAAAAGGGGCCAGGCTGCTTTGAAAACAGGCAGCCTGGCCCCTTTTTGTAGTGGTTGCACTACTACAGCTGCCTATTCGGTACGGCTGGTGACCTCAAGCAGGTGGTAGCCGAACTGGGTCTGGATCGGGCCGAGGACCTTCCCCACATCGCCGGTGAAAACGGCCTGATCGAATTCCTTGACCATCTGGCCCGGGCCGAATGCACCCAGATCTCCACCCTTTTTGCCCGAAGGGCAGAGGGAATGTTCCCGCGCAACAGTCGCAAAGTCGGCACCGGCTTCAATCTGTTTCTTGAGGTCTTCGCAGACCTCCACGCTTTTCACCAGGATGTGGCGGGCAGTGGCTCTTGCCATTGTGTACTCCTTTGTTGTGTAAGTGTCTCCCGTGCGGGGTGGAAATCATAGCACAAGAGATTAAAGGTTGACAGCAGGGAATTTCGTGGGTACTGGAGGAAAACTTCGTAGCGAATGCTCTGCGGACGATCACCCTGTCAGGGGTCAGCCCAGCGGGCCAAGCACCAGAAACGCCGGCGTAGCGAGTATGAATATCGACGCAATCCACCACCACCGTGTCGCTGGATCTCGTCGGCATGTCTTTATGCCGACGACCCCCATGGCGATCCCTGCCACGAGAGAAACGACCACGATTCCCAGCGCGAGCAGACCGCGGTTCATGCAACCGATCAGTGCGACGGGAGTGACGTAGAGCCCGATAATCGCCGCCGGAGCAACAGCGGGGAGGAGTATATGTCTGGCCAGTCGATCCATACATCTTTTCTTATCACAGATCAAGCCACAGTAAAAGCTGAATTGGCCGCACATCCTCCCGAGCAGCCGGACCGGTTCCGGATAGCACCGGCAATCAAGGCGAGAAGGCCGAGCAATGGAAGGAGGTTGCTGGCACAATAAAGCCGGGGCCGCAAAAGCATAACGCTATTCCGCTCCCGACTGTCTCCAGAAGACCATGCAGGCCTTCCGCCAATCCCCACGATAGGGCTGTCCGCCAACTATCGGTCAGGAGATTTGCCGCTGCTAACCATCAGTGAATCGACGCTCCAGATGCCACTCCCCTGTGCAGCAATGAACAGGAACACAAAGCAGTAGACCACGGCGAGTTCGCCACCGTTCTGGATCGGCAACAGCGCCTTTGTCCCGTGCGCCATCCAGTAGGCAACAGCCATCTCACCGCTCGTTATGAAGGCTGCCCAGGGGGTGAACAAGCCGACCATCACCAGGATGCCTCCAATCAGCTCGATGGAGCCGCCGACATAGGTAATGAAGAGAGGTACTCCCGGTGGCATTGGGCTGGGGAACCCGAACAGTTTCTGTGCGCCGTGCCACAGAAACAGAAAACCGACGACAATCCGCATAAGGGCGTAACAGTATGAACTGTATTTCGACATGAATGATTTCATGGTGCACCTCCCGTAAAAGTCTCTATCCTGCATCTATTATACACCGTCAGGGGGAAAGAGGCGTGCGCTCGTGGGTCAAAAAATAAAAAAGACCCCTTATGTCTGATTGTGGTTGACGGGGCAGACCTTTTGCGGGTATAGTTAGACATGCTTGAAAGTAACCAGGATTGAAAGGAGATACGCCGATGTGGACTGAAAGATTTCGTATTCGCCCGGTATCCCGTTGCAAGGAAGGTTGCAGTATTTAGCCCGTCAAGTTGATTGGCGGGCGATTCCGTAAAGCCCCTGCAGAAATGCAGGGGCTTTTTTTGTTGCGGGTCGAAGAGGTGCCGATCGTAAGGTGATAACAGTCGGAGCGCCCCTACGCGCGATTGACCTTCCGGTCCGATTCTGCTAGATTGCCTGTCCGTTCCGGTCCCATGCCGAATAGATTCCGCTCCCTGCGAAAGCGATTTCCACTGAAATGACCAAAGCACAACTGATTCAGGCGATTGTCGCGACCCTTACCGCCGATCTGACGGTCCTCTCCGCCGCCGCCCGGGCGGCTCACGTGGCGGCCACCCACGAGGAATGTCTTCCCGACAACAAGTACGACACTACTGCGCTGGAGGCCTCCTACATCGCCCAGGGGCAAGCCAACCGTGCACAGGAGATCCGGTCTTCGCTGGAGGCTTACCGGACCCTGGTGCCCTCTGCCTTCGACGACGATACTCCCATCCGTCTGACGGCACTGGTGACCTTGGAAGACGGGGAGGGTAACGGCCGACGGTTTTTTCTCGGCCCTCAGGCCGGAGGCCTGAAAATCGATGACGGTGACGGGGAGATTGTGGTCATCACCCCCGGCTCTCCCCTGGGGCGCTCCCTGCTGGGGCTTCATGCCGGTGACGAGGTACGGGCCGGTGACACTGCCACGGCTGCGTCGTTTACCATTGTCGAGGTCTGTTGAGGGTTCAGAAATCCCTGGAGCCCCGTCAGACCAAGGATGATTGCGCCGCTGCAATCGTTTGCGGCAAATGAATTGTTCCCTAGGCCGTAGTATGCTATATTCGACAAGCGTCTGAACCACAGGGCCCCCTGTGGTTTTTTTATGGGCGCAGAATGAGAGTCACCCCGTGAACCCCAAAGCATTTTCATCGCTCCAGTTGAAATCCCCCATGCTCAAGAACCTGGCCTCCCTCGGCTATGTGGAAATGACGCCGGTCCAGGCCCACAGCCTGCCACTCATCCTTGCCGGCAAAGACGTGATTGCCAAGGCAAAGACCGGCAGCGGCAAGACTGCGGCCTTTGGTATCGGCCTGCTGACGCATCTGGAGGCTTCCTCTTTGCGGGTGCAGGCGCTGGTGCTCTGCCCGACCCGCGAACTCGCCGATCAGGTAGGAAGAGAGTTGCGGCGCCTTGCCCGCTATACCGACAACATCAAGATACTGACGGTGTGCGGCGGTGTTCCCTTCGGGCCCCAGAGGGGTTCCCTGGAGCATGGCGCCCATGTGGTGGTCGGCACCCCCGGCCGACTGCTCGATCATCTGCGCCGCGGAAGTATCGACCTGTCCGCGCTGCGCACCCTGGTGCTGGACGAGGCGGACCGCATGCTCGACATGGGTTTCCAGGAGGAGATCAGCGCCCTGATCGCTGCACTGCCGCCCATGAGGCAGACCCTGCTCTTTTCCGCCACCTACCCGGAGTCGATTGCCGCCATGAGTGCGGCGATCCAGCACGAGCCTGCCGAGGTCAGTGTGGACGAGACCCATGACGAAGGTTCCATCGAGCAGGTATTCTACGTGGTGGAGAGAGAGCAGCGGACTGAGGCGGTAGTACGCATTCTTGGTCATTATTGCCCGGAGTCGACCCTGATCTTCTGCAACACGAGGGTGGAATGCCAGGACGTGGCCGATGCCCTGGTCAGCCGGGGCTTTGCGGCGTTGGCCATTCATGGCGATATGGAACAGCGGGAGCGGGATCAGGTGCTGGTCCGTTTTGCCAACAGGAGTGCTTCGGTGCTGGTGGCTACCGATGTTGCCGCCCGGGGGCTTGACATAAAGGAACTCCCGGCGGTGATCATTTACGAACTGTCCCGCAACTCGGAGATACATACCCACCGCATCGGTCGTACCGGTCGTGCCGGGGAGCAGGGGTTGGCCGTAAGCCTGGTGACGCTCCGGGAAACCCGGCTCATCACTGCCATAGAAGATGCGCTGGGGAGCAGTATCGCCCGCGGAGACCTTGCAGCGTTGCAGGCGGCAACGGTGCGGCCACCGGCTCCTCCCATGGTAACGCTCTGCATCGACGGTGGCCGAAAGAACAAGCTTCGTCCCGGCGATATTCTGGGTGCCCTTACCGGCGAGGCGGGGATAGCAGGGAGCGAGGTCGGCAGGATCGATATCTTCGATTCCCATGCCTACGTGGCGATCGCTCGGCAGAGTGTCGAACAGGCACTGGCCTGCCTGGGCCGAAACAGGATCAAGGGGCGCTATTTCAGAGTGCGGAGATCCGGTTGAACGTTATGAGATGCAGCCTGCCGATCCACTCCGGGGAGCCGAATCGATGATCTGCCGGTTGATTGGCGGTAGATGTTCAGCGCATGATAGTGCATACTTGATGGTATCGGCCACCTGAACATACCTTCGGCGCGAGAAGCGCATAGTAACTCTTTGGGAGAATAAAAATGAAAGTTGACCTGAACCTGCTGAGCAACCTTTTGAGCAAACGAACCGGCGAGATTGAAAAGAGCATTAGCGGGACCGGCTATCTGGCAAGAACCGTCATCGGCGTCGGGACCTTTCTGCTCGATAACGAAGGGGACACCGATCTGCTGACCTCCAAACAACTGGCAACCTTTGAAAAGTTTCTCAAGCCGCTGCTGGAGTCACGTCCGGCCAGACCCGGGAAGTGATTTCGGGAATTTATGCCGCTCCGGTTCCAAGGAGTGGTATACTATCGCTGACCGTGGAGAGATGTTTGGTACGCACCATAACCGTACGTGATAAGGAGTAGTAGCCATGAGCAAAGGCGAGGACACCAAGAAAGCCGTTAAAAAAGCACCGGTCAAGACACCGAAGGAAAAGAAAGCTGAAAAAAAGATCAAAAAAGCGGAAAAGAAGAAATAGGTCTGACAAACTCAACACTAAAAGATAAAAACGAAGGTAGAACTATGACTATATTCAGCGCGTGGAATTCCGAGAAAAGGTGTCGCACCCGCATGATCAGCCAGGATTTTTTCGAGTGCAAGGTGAAAAGGCCCAACCCCAAATTCTGTGAGTATTCCCTTCGCATGGGGGGTAGCTTCATCTGCAATCATCTGGAACGTCTCGGATTTTCGAACCAGAAATAGCGGGAGACTCTCCCGGGGGATGCTCGGAGAAGAGATTTCTTCACGCAAAAAGGCGGCCAATCGGCCGCCTTTGCTGTTTCTACGGCAGCTCCCGATGCCACCGCACTATCTGCCGGTTTTCAACTGTTGCGCTCATGCCAGCGCCGTATCGTGTCCACATCCCGCATGACGCCATGTACGTCTGCCGGTTTGCTGCTCTGCTCAAAGCGGCCGGTCAGTGCGGTGTCATGGCGGAGCTCGCCGGTGGCGTAAAGCTTCCAGATCTCCCGGCCGAAGTCGGTGGCCAGAAGTTCCGGCGCGAAGCGGCCGAAGTAGGCGGTGATGTTGGCGACATCCCTCAAAAGCATGCCGGATGCGTTGTTGTTCCCCGCGGCATCGATGGCCTGGGGCAGGTCGATGATGACCGGCCCGTTGCTGTCGACGAGCACGTTGTATTCGGACAGGTCGCCGTGGACGAGCCCTTCACAAAGCATGAGAACGATCTGCCCGATCAGTGTGCGGTGGTATTCGAGGGCCTGGATTCCGGACAGCTTCACATCGTTGAGTCTCGGTGCCGGGTTGCCGTCTTCGTCAACCACCAGCTCCATCAGCAGTATTCCACCGACGTAGCTGAAAAGTTTCGGTACGCGCACGCCGGTGGCGGCAAGGCGGCGCAGTGCATCCACCTCGGCGTTCTGCCAGGCGCCCTCCAGCTCTTTCCGCCCGTACTTCGTGTTCTTCACCATTGCGCGTGCCTGGCGGCTGTTCTTGGACTTGCGTCCCTCCTGGTACTGGGTCTGCCTGCTGAAGCTCCGGTTGTCGGCATCCTTGTATACCTTGGCGCAGCGGAGTTCTCCCATTGACCGGACGACGTAGACCTCGGCTTCCTTGCCGCTCATGAGCTGTGAGACGACCTCGTCGACGAGTCCGTTATGGACGAGTATCTCGAATTTTTTCGGCATTTTCATAAAGTGTCATATCCTGTTCTGGCAGCAAGAGAGGTTTCCAGGTATCTCCGCACATTTTGCGATTCGGATTGGGGAAAGGCTGGCCCGGAAGACTTGAGCGAAGTGCCCCCGAAGGTGAGGAGAGGGGGGATTGAAGGGACCGGCAGGAGGTTGTGGAAGCCGATGCTTGAGTATACCCTAAGCAGCGGATAAAGGATATGCCTTTCCAAAGTTTCATCCCCCCGGAAAATCGAAAGGCGACCAACCGGCCGCCCTTCTCGTCTCCCTGTGTGTCAGCATCTGCCCCATCGGCACCCTTAACTCAGTGCGTGGTAGTCGCCACTGATATGAATGAAGCCTTCGTGGCTTACTTCATGGTCGATGCTGCCGAGCGTCCCACAGACATCACAAAGGTATTTATCCCCGATGTTTTCGTAGGAGCTGTGCTCACAGGTTCCGCTCCAGACCTTGATGTCGCACCGTTCATTCGTCATGACCTTTCGCCCCCTTCCTTCCTGTTCCTATTATAGCATGGGAAAGAAGCTGGCCGGGACGGGAATTTTTCGGCATGCGCGCCTTTCAGCCGCACCGGAGTCGTTTTTTTCCCTCATGGAACAGCACGTCGATCTTGTTCGGCAGGACAAGCTGCACAATGCCGAGCCCGAACAGGGAGTGCAGCAGCAGATTGTTGACGCGGTACTTCCGTTCCATATCGTATGGTATCGCCTGCGCAGCATCCCAGCCCGGCTGCAGCGCCTCCCACTCGGCAGCAGCGACAGCAACCGGATCGGCTTTCGGCGTACGGGGTGTGGCCGCTTTTTTCTGGGCGGTCCTGGTGGTAACAGTCTCTTTTTCTGTCTTGACAGGGTGGTAGTTGTGCATGCTGTGGCAGGTATTGCACTCGACGCGCACGACCTTTTCCCCGACCATGGCGACGATCGTATGATTCATCAGTGCCCGGCAGCGGGTGCACCTTGTTTCAATGATGCTTCCGGCCGATAGCGGTCTTCTCATGATGTTCTCCCTTTGTTGCACTGCCCAATAAAAAAACCACAGGAGTGTCCCTGTGGTTCAGGTGTCGGTATGTTATAGCATGTTTCTCCCTGGGGAGCAATTGCTAAACCGTCTTCGTAGTGAAGCGTCTGATATGATCACCGGAGCATGCAGGGATGCGGTCACCCGGCAGTAATGGCGCAGTCAGTGATCGAAATTCCGGGAGGCCTTCGGCAGTGACCAGTTGAAGTGGATGGCGCAGATGCGGAGCACTATCACTGTCAGGGCAGAAATGATGAGTGCCCAGGGGGTCGGAAGGGGGGTGTGGTGGAGCAGGTAGAGGAGGGTTCCCCCCGCCAGGCAGGCCGAGGCGTAGACCTCCTTTTGCAGAACCAGCGGGACTTGGGAGGAGAGGATGTCGCGCATCATTCCCCCGGCGGTGGCGGTCATGACCCCCATCATCACCGAGCCGATGAAGCCCATCTGGAAGTCGAGCGCCTTGCCGGTGCCGATCACCACGAAGGTTCCCAGTCCCAGTGCGTCGAGATAGAGGAGGGGGAGTTGCAGGATGCCCAGCCGGTGGTGGAACAGAAACAGTGCCAGGGAGACGAAAATCGAGAGGTAGAAATAGGTTTCGTCCTTGAAGATGAAGGGGGGCGTGTCCCCCAGAAGCAGGTCGCGCACGGTCCCGCCGCCGATTGCGGTCACCATGCCGAGCATCAGCACGCCGAACAGGTCCATGTCCCGGCGGATGCCGGCCAGTGCGCCGGACGCTGCAAAGGCAGCGGTACCGAGCAGGTCGAGGCTGTAGAGCAGATTCACGGTTTCCATCCTCCCGCCAGCAGTGTACCCGGATGTCCGTGCAAAGGCAATCCGGTAAATTCCGGCATCGGAGCTTTGGCGGGACTTTAACCATGGGTTCGTCGTGAAGGGGGCTGCAAATGCTGTTGAATTGCTGTTAATATGCTGATAGAGTGCGGCTGGCAGGGGATTCTGACGAGAGACGATGTTTCGGAGGAAGGAATGGCGGAATTTCGCGGAAACAGCCGGATAGTTTTCATGTGGGGCGCTGTCCTGGCCGGTCTCTATCTGGCCAGTCTCTATTCCTATCTCCTCTTCCACTCCCTGGTGGAGATATTCTCCGTCATCGTGGCGTGCGGAATTTTCATCATCGCCTGGAACGCCCGCCGCATGGGTGTGAACAACTATTTCCTGTTTGTTGGCATCGGCTCTCTCTTTGTCGGTGCGGTCGACTTCACCCATGCCCTTGCCTACAAGGGGATGGGGGTATTCCCCGGGTACGATGCCAATCTGCCGACCCAGCTCTGGATCGTATCCCGCTATCTGCAGGGTTTCACCCTCATCGCTGCACCGTTTTTCATCGGTCGCCAGCTCAAGTCCGGCTATGCGCTGGCGGCATACCTTGTCGTTACCGTGCTTCTCCTGGGGTCGGTATTCGGGGGAATCTTCCCCGACTGCTTCATCGAGGGGAAGGGGCTTACGCCGTTTAAGAGGATTAACGAATACCTGACCTCCCTCGTGCTCCTTGGCTCCCTTCTCTTCATGCGGGAAAAAGCGAAGGAGTTTGACCTGGACGTGGTTCGCCTCCTTTCAATTGCCATCAGCACACTGATCGCCGCGGGACTCGCCTTTACCCTCTATGCCGATGTTTACGGCATCAGCAACCTGGTCGGACATTTCCTCAAGTTCGTTGGATTCTACCTCATTTACAAGGCGATAATCGAGACTGCCCTGACAAGGCCCTACGACCTTCTTTTCCGGGAACTGAAACTGAGCGAGGAGCGCTACCGCCACCTCTATACCGATACGCCGGTGATGCTCCATTCCATAGACCGGGAGAGAAAGCTGGTCAACGTCAGCAACTACTGGCTCGAACATCTGGGGTTCGAGCGGAGCGAGGTAATCGGCCGCAGGCTGATCGACTTCATTACGGAAGAGTCGCGACGCTACGTCGAAGAGTTCACCATCCCCGAATATTTCCGGACCGGCCACATCAAAGATGTCCCACTCCAGCTGGTAAGGAAAAACGGGGATGTGCGCGACGTCCTTCTCGCTGCTACTGCCGAGAGGGATGAACAGGGGGAGATCGTCCGTTCCCTTGCGGTCATGATGGATGTTACCGACCGAAAACGGGCGGAAGAAAAGATCGAGGTCCTCAATACAAGCCTGGCTGCCCGTGCCCTCGATCTGGAAAAGGCCAACCTTGAACTTGAAGCCGCCAACCAGGAACTGGAGGCGTTCAATTACACTGTTTCCCACGATCTCCGATCCCCCCTGACCTGTATCAACGGCTACTGCGAGATTCTCCGCGAGCAATGGAGTGAAAGACTCGACGAACAGGGCAGGCGTTTCATCGATCATATCCATGATGCTGCCAGGCGCATGGAGCAGCTGATTGCAACGCTGCTTGATTTTTCCCGGCTGACGCGCCAGGAGATGAAGCGTGAAACGGTCGACCTCAGTCATCTGGTCAGCTCTATCGTCCTGGATCTCAGGCTGAGACATCCCGGACATACGGTGACGTCGACCATTGCGGACGGAATCGTGGCCAACGGTGACGGGAAACTCCTGAGGGTTGTGTTTGAAAATCTCCTCGGGAACGCCTGGAAATATTCCGGAAGGCGTGCTGATGCGATGGTAGAGTTCGGTGTCCTGAATGAGAAGGGGAAAAAGGTTTATTTTGTCCGGGACAACGGTGTCGGGTTCGACACTGCCGAGGCGGGGAAGCTGTTCAATCTGTTCCAGCGCCTGGACAGTGCCAGGGACTTCGAGGGGACCGGCATCGGGCTCGTTACGGTGCGGCGGATAATCCAGCGCCATGGGGGGGATATCTGGGCCGAAGGGAAAACGGGTGAGGGTGCAACCTTTTTCTTTACCCTGGCATAAGGGAACAGGAAGGTCGGTGACCCGGAGAAGCTGGGGGAGAGACGTAAAAAAAGCTGGGGTGCCTTGAGGCATCCCAGCTTTTTTTTGTGCAGACGGCCTGACGCTTTGCCGTTACAGGATGGCGCTTGCGATGAAGTACGCCACCACGGTGGAGACGCCGACGCCGATGAGGCCAGGGATCATGAAGCTGTGGTTGAGGAGGTATTTGCCGATCCGGGTGGTGCCGGTGCGGTCGAAGTTGATGGCCGCCAGGTCGCTCGGATAGAAGGCGAAGAAGAAGTACGCGTAGCTGGCGGGGACGAGCCCGAGCAGGAGCGTCACCGGCAGCCCGAGTGCCAGCCCGAGCGGCAGGGTTATGGCCAGCGTGGCGGCCTGGCTCTTGACGAAGGCGGAGATGCAGAAGGTGGCGATGGCAAAGGTCCAGGGCGCCATCTTCACCATGATCCCGATGTTGTCAACCAGGAACTTCTTGTTGGCGGTGATGAAGGTGTCGCTCATCCAGGCGATGCCGAAGATGGAGACGACGGCGGTCATGCCGGCGATGAAGACGCTCGAATTGGCGATCTCCTTAGCTTTGACATTGCCGGCGAACATGATGAAGGCGCCATAGGCGAGCATGACGAACTGGACGACCGTGGTCATCGGCACCGGCTTCTTGTCGGCGCCAAGGGGGAGCAGGTTTGGCCAGACGGCGAAGAGGATAATGGTGGCCACGCCGGTGAAAAAAAGTGCCACCGACACCTTGGCTGTGGTGGTGATTTTTTTGTCGAGGGTGGTGACGTTGGTGTTGATCGATTTGTGGAACTCCGGGTCCTGCAGACGTCCCTGGTACTCGAAGTCCTTGTCCAGATCCTTGCCTCGGTTGAAGCTCCAGGCCGAGGCAGCCACGACACCGACAATCCCTGCCGGCATGGTTACGGAGATGATATCGATGAGGGTGACGGGATGACCGGTTTTGGCGGCAAAACCGAGAAAGAAGGTGACAGCCGCGGCCACCGGGCTGGCGGTGATCCCCATCTGGGAGGCGACGCTGGCGATCGCCATGGGCCGTTCCGGCCGGGTACCGGTCTTGATGGCGACATCGGCAATGACCGGCAGCAGCGCGTACACCGCGTGGCCGGTACCGACGCAAACTGTCAGGAAAAACGTGCTGAGCGGGGCGAGGATGGTCACGTACTTGGGATGAGCGCGCAGCAGCTTTTCGGTGAGCTGCACCAGGTAGTCGAGGCCGCCGGCAACCTGTAGCGTCGCCGCAGCGGTAACCACCGCCAGGATGATGAGCATGACGCTGATCGGCGGCTCGGCAGGAGAGCTGCGGAACCCGAGCGTGAGCAGCGCTACACCGAGCCCGCCGATGAGACCGAGGGCCACCCCGCCCCGTCTGATACCGATGAGGATGGCACCGAGGACGAGCACAAATTGGATCCAGAACATTGCCATGACGAACCTCCATTCTTACCATGAGCTGGACGGGTCAGTTGGTCGCCCGTCTCTTTCTGCAGAGGTAAGAGCATGGACAATGCCAGAAAGGAATTTATTTGCAACATGCTGAAAGTACTGCGCTATTTGGTCGTGGGCAGGTTTTGTGGCGGGGAAACCGGCATAACCGCAGGTTATACCGGCGGGGGAGCGATGTGTTAAATCGTAATGATGTCAAACTGTTAAGCCAGTTTATAACAAACGGTTATGGGTATAACCTCGGGTTATACGTGGTCAACCCCGCATCATCTTGAGCCGCTTGTTGAGTGCCGGCTGGGATATGCCGAGGAGTCGCGCCGCCAGGGTCTGGTTTCCGCTAGCCCGTTCCATGGCTTCCATCACTAGGAAGCCTGCTGCTTCACTGAAGGTGGGAAGTTCGGCAAAGCCGGCGAAGGGATTCTGCCGGGAGGGCGCAGCCGCGGCAGGTCCCCCCTCCGTCCGTCCCTGCTCCACGGCGGCGGCGAAGGAGTCCATGGAGAGCAGCCCGTCGCGATGGACGCTGACGGCGTCGTAGACCATGGCCTTCAGTTCGCGCACGTTGCCGGGAAAGCGGTAGGTTGCGAGGAACTGGGCCAGCCCCTTGGGGGGGCTCGGTTTTTTCTTCCCGAGGGTGCGGGCCGCCTCGGCGAGGAAATGGTTGAGGAGGAGCGGGATATCACTCTTCCGTTCCCGGAGCGGCGGAACATGAACCTTGTGAGTGCGGAGCCGGTAGTAGAGGTCCCGGCGGAACTCTCCCGCCGCCTCTTTGGCGGACAGGTTCCGGTGGGTGGCGACGATGACCCGCGCCTTGATTCGTTTGGGCTGGTCGGTACCGAGGGGGAAATACTCTCCCTCCTGGAGCAGGCGGAGGAGTTTCACCTGGGAGGGGATGCTCAGGTCGCCGATCTCGTCGAGGAACAGGGTGCCGTCGGCCGCCTCTTCCACCATCCCGCGGCGGACCGTCTCCGCCCCCGTGTAGGCCCCCCGCACGTGGCCGAAGAGGGTATCGGCAAAGATGGTGTCGTCGAGCCCTGCCACGTTGACCGCAACCAGCTTGCCCCGGCAGCTGCTCAGGGTATGGGCGGCATGGGCGATGAGCTCCTTGCCGACGCCGCTCTCACCGGTGATGAGGAGCGGTTGGGGGCTCGTCGCCACCGCTTCAATGTAGGAGAAAACGGCCAGCATTCCCCGGTCCCCGGTGACGATGGCAGAAAACGCCTCGGGGCGGCGGAGCTCACCGGAGACGAGCCGGCTGGACATCTCCTGGAACTCGTGCTGTATCTCCACCATCCGCACCGCCCTGAGCACCCCTCCGACAATCCGGTCCTCCTCGTCGGTCTTGATGAAGTAATCGTAAGCGCCAAGCCGCATGCAGCGAACAGCGGTCTCCAGCTGATTGAGGCCGCTCACCACGATGGTTGTTATCTCGGGGTGGCGCTCGCCGATCTGCCGGAGGAGCTCTTCTCCCGACAGGTGGGGCATGGTGAGATCGAGGAGCACCAGCCCGATTCCTCCCCGGTCCAGGATGCTCATGACCTCTCGGCTCTCCTGGCAGGTGACGATGTTGGTCAGACCCGCGCAGCTCCTGAGGGTGAGCGAAAGCGACTTGAGCCATGCCGGCTCGTCGTCGACGAGGAGAATCCTGTAGCTGGGGTAAGGCGATTCACTCATGGAGTATTCCTCTCTGGTACCGAGGGTGGTCAGGTGTCGGATTGATCATTCCCGGCCGTGGGCAGCATCAGCGTCACGGTAGTCCCCTTGCCGACTTCCGATTCGAAGGTGAGGGTTCCGCCATGCTCCTTGACGATACCGGCGGAAACCGACAGGCCGAGACCGGTTCCGCCGCTGTCCCTTTTCGTGGTGAAAAAGGGGTCGGTCAGCCGGGAGAGGTGCTCGGGATCGATGCCGACCCCTTCATCACGGACTTGCAGGACGACCTGCCCCTGCTCCCGGTCGTGGCGAATGTCGAGTGCAATCTTCCGAGCCGTGTCGGGAAGGGCCTGGCAAGCATTGAGGAGCAGGTTGACTACTACCTGCTCGATCCGCTGGGCGTTCCCCCAGACCTGGGGAAGTTCTTCCTCGCAGGCAGCGGTGAAGCTGTTCGTCGCCTTGCGGATGGTCGGATCGACCAGGCGTATCGCCGTCTTCACGACGGCGGCGAAGTCCATGGCCCCCTTGTCCCCCGTGTCGTCCCGCCGGGCAAAATCCTTCAGGTCGTTGACGATACGCTTGATCCGGTGGGCTCCCTCCAGCATTTCGTCATGTATCCGTGGAATCTCGTCCCGCATCTCCGTATAGGGGACCCCGCCGATGGGGAAATCCCCCCGTTCCCGGAAGTGTTCTTCCAGGATGGGGGCCGTGTCCCGGTGGGCCCGCTTCAGGATCGGGATATCCAGCAGGATGAGACCGGTGGGGTTGTTGATCTCGTGGGCCACGCCGGAGACCAGGACCCCCAAGGCCGCCATCTTGTCGGCCTGGACCAGCTGTTGCTGGTTGAGGAGCAGTTCCTCCTCGGCATGCCGGCGCTCGGAGATCTCCCGCGTCAGGTCGGCGGTGCGCAGGGCCACCTGCTGGTGCAGGGTCCGGGACCAGAGGGCAAAACCACCGAGCAGCAGGACCAGGGGAATCACCACCACCGCCCCGTACTTGACGATGGTCCGCCAGTCTACCCGCTCCGGTTCCAGCACCCCCAGCCACTTTTCGTAGATCGCCTGGTGCTGCCCGGTCTGCTTGAGGATGGCCAGCCCCTCGTCGAAGCGGGAGAGGAGCTCCTTGTTCCCCTTCTTCACCGCGTAGCAGTAACGGTAGGTGGCCACGTTACGCACCACCGGCAGCAGGTTGGTCAGCTTCAGTTCACGGATGAGATACATCCCCGGGACGATGGCCACGATGGCGTAGTCGCATTTCCCCGCGGCAAGGAGGCGCAGGGCGTCGGCGGGGGTGTCGGTCAGGACCAGTTTCCCGGCAAAGCCCTTCCTGGCCAGGAGATCGTGCATGATCCCCCCCCGATGGACTGCCACGCTCTTCCCCTCGACTTCCTTGAGGGAGTTGATCATGGGAGAATCACGGCGGGCGAAGATCGCGTGGTTGACGATGGTATGGGGGAGGGAAAAGTCGACTTCGTTCACCCGCTCATCCGAATAGGAGATACCCTGAAGCACGTCGACCGTGCCGTTCTGCAGGGCGGTGCGCATCTCCGACCAGCCGCCGAGGCGGAACTCGACCTTCATCCCCATCACGTTGGCGATGGCCTTGGTGAGTTCCACGTTGTAGCCGGACGGATTGCCGTCCCGGTCGATGAACTCGTAGGGGGGGTAATCCCGGTCTCCCCCCACGACGATCACATTGTTCGGATGGGACGAAAGCGTCTCGGCGACAACGGAACCGGCATGGAAGGGGACGAGCAGGAGCGCCAGGAAAAGGAAAAGCGCCCTCATGCCGCGACGAACACGGCACGATCCGGCTGCGTGGTTATGATGGGGGAGCGATGACACGGGGGGCTCCTGAGAAGATGAGTTGGCATCCAGGTAAAAGATACCACAAACCTCGCCATACCCCAGCAGTTCGGTGAAAAACTGCTACGGGAAGCCGGTCAGTGAGCGGCGGCCTGCCCGGTCCTGGCCGGGAGCCGGATGAACTGGGCCAGGACCAGGGAGACCACACCCAGGGCTGCGCCGCTGATAAAGGGGATCCGGTAGTCGATCATCCAGAGGTACCCCCCCAGGGCAGGGAGGAAAACGGCGGCGATGTGGTTGATGGTGAAGCCGACGGCCGAGGTGGGGGCGATGTCCTCGCGATCGGCAATCTTCTGGAAATAGGTCCGGATGGCCACGGCGAAGTTGAAGAGGATGGAGTCGATGATGTACATGGCGGCTACTGTTCCCTTGGACGATGCATAGGCGTAAGTGAGAAAAATCGCCACGACGCCGATGTACTCGATGGAGCAGAGGAGCCGTTCGCCGAAGGCGTTAATGGCGCGGCCGATGAGGGGGTTGACGAACCAGTTGACGGCGTTGTTGATGATGAAGAGGATGGTCATCTCCCGCACCGAGAAGTGGAAGAGTTTCACCAGGAGGAATATGGAGAAGACCATGAATATCTGGCGCCGGGCGCCTGACATGAAGGTGAGGGCGTAGTAGAGCCAGTAGCGCCGTTTCAGAAACATCCTCAACCGCTGGGGGGGGATGCTCTCGTGGGTCGGGTCCTGGAAGAGTGCCCAGATACCCAGGCAAAAGACCACTCCTCCCAGTGCCAGGAACATCCCCCGGTAGTCCAGGAATCCCCCCATGACCCAGATGGCGCCGGCCGCGACGATGCTGGAGATGGCCGCTAGGCTCCGCAGCTTTCCCATCACCAGGGGGGAGAGGTGGGTGGAGAAGTACTGGAGGGTCAGGGACTGGTTGGTGGTTTCATAATAATGGAAACCGAAGCTCATGACGAGG
Source organism: Geobacter sp. (assembly GCA_003574885.1). Taxonomy (GTDB): domain Bacteria; phylum Desulfobacterota; class Desulfuromonadia; order Geobacterales; family Geobacteraceae; genus Geomobilimonas. Next base: position 157,926 of record PJFC01000001.1, on the reverse strand, counting down.
CAGGTGAGTGCGATGCCGGAGAAGGAGGGAAAGAAGCCGGTCATGCCGACGCCAATGCCGAGCAGAACGATGGAGAAGGCCGACAGGCGGTGTTCGCGGACCATCATCATCACATAAACGGCGGTCAGGGCCAGAAAACCCGGGATCTCCCGCACCGACTGGATGATGCCGATGTGCTTCCCCTCCAGATGTACCATTTCCACGGCGAAGTTATTGATAAGGATGGAATATCCCTGCAGGCCGACCATGGAGGCGGCGGTGAGGACGGCCAGGAAGCGGAACATAGGTTTCTGGTGCGGTTCGAACATGGACGGGGCTTCCTTGGACTATTGGATAGGGTGTCGACAATCCTATAGGGGAACCGGAAGTGAGGCAAGGAAAAACAGGGGGGGATGGCCGTCGGAAGGGTTGCAGATGAGGGCTCCTGACGTGAAGAAACTGACGGATATCCTGAAAGATATGGCTTTGCTCCCATAGAGGAAGAAGTCCGGTCTCCGTGGTATACTTCAGAAGGCACTTCTATGCGCCGCATTGCCAATGACACGGAGAGTGAAGCCATGGACCTGAAGAAAACCCGTACCACCGTCCTGAATGAAGGGGACCCTGAACTGAAGCGGATGGAGATACTGGAGTATTTCCACCGCACCTTCGACATCGACGAGAAGCTCTATGAAACCCTGAAGTATGACGACACCTTCTACCTGCGGGCCGACCGGCTCCGGCATCCGCTCATCTTCTATTTCGGCCACACCGCAACCTTCTTCATCAACAAGCTGACCATTGCCCGGGTGATCGACACCCGGATCAACCCCCGCTTCGAATCAATGTTCGCCGTGGGGGTGGACGAAATGTCCTGGGATGACCTGGACGCCACCCACTACGACTGGCCGACCCGCCAGGCGGTGAAGGAGTACCGGGACAAGGCCCGCGAGCTGGTGGACGGCCTGATCCGTACTCTTCCCCTCACGCTTCCCATCACCTGGGAGGACCCCTTCTGGGGAATCATGATGGGGATCGAGCACGAGCGTATCCACCTGGAGACTTCATCGGTGCTGATCCGCCAGCTTCCCCTCGATCAGGTAGTGCAGCTCCCCTTCTGGGACATTTGCGGCGAATCGGGTGATCCGCCGGCCAATGAACTGCTGCCGGTGGCAGGGGGGAAAGTTGTCCTGGGGAAACCGGAGGACCATCCACTCTACGGCTGGGACAACGAATATGGCCGGCACGAGGTGGAGGTGGATGGTTTCACCGCTTCCCGCTACCTGGTATCCAACCGTGAGTTCCTGGCGTTCATCGAGGCTGGCGGCTACCGCGAACAGCGATGGTGGACTGAGGAGGGGTGGAACTGGCGGGAGTTCAAACAGGCAGAGCATCCGCTCTTCTGGATCGGGAACGGTGACGGCTGGAAGCTGCGCACCATGGCCTCGGTCATTCCCCTTCCCTGGAACTGGCCGGCGGAGGTGAACTATCTTGAGGCGAAGGCCTTCTGCAACTGGAAAGCCGAACTGAGCGGCCGGCCGGTCCGCCTTCCCACCGAGGACGAGTGGAACCGGCTGCGGGACGTCTGTGCCATCCCCGACCAGCCGTATTGGGACAAGGCGCCCGGCAACATCAACCTGGAGTTCTGGAGCTCCTCCTGCCCGGTGGACCGCTTCCCCTTCGGCCCATTCTACGATGTCCTCGGGAATGTCTGGCAGTGGACCGAGACCCCCATCTATCCTTTCCACGGGTTCAAGATCCACCCCTGGTATGACGATTTCTCCACCCCCACCTTCGACACCCGCCACAACCTGATCAAGGGGGGCTCCTGGATATCCACCGGCAACGAGGCGACCCGCGACTCCCGCTATGCCTTCCGGCGCCATTTCTTCCAGCATGCCGGTTTCCGTTACGTGGAGAGCGCCGCACCGGTGGTCATCCACCAGGACCAGTACGAGACCGACACCCTGGCCGCCCAGTACTGCGATGCCCACTACGGTCCGGCCCATTTCGACGTGGCCAATTTCACGGTTACCTGTGCCCGGATATGCCTGGAACTTATGGAAGGGCGCACGAAAGGCGCAGCTCTCGACCTGGGATGCGCCGTGGGGCGGGCCTCATTCGAGCTGGCGAAGGGGGGCTTCGAACGGGTCACCGGGCTCGACTTCTCCACCCGCTTCTTCCGCCTTGCTGCCCGGATGCAGGAGGAGGGGTACCTCCGTTTTGCCCTCCCCGAGGAGGGGGAGATCGTCTCCTTCCACGAAATCGGGCTGGCCGAACTGGGGCTGGCGGAAGTCCGGGACCGGGTGGCGTTTTTCCAGGCGGACGCCTGCAACCTGCCGGACAAGTTTACCGGCTATGACCTGGTGCTGGCCGCCAACCTGATCGACCGGCTCTACGCGCCGCGCCTCTTTCTCTCTACCATCCACGAGCGGATGAATCCCGGCGGGCTGCTGGTGATAACCTCACCCTACACTTGGCTGGAAGAGTTCACGAAAAAAGAGGAGTGGCTGGGGGGGTACCGGGATGCAGGCGAGCCGGTCTGGACCCTGGACGGGCTGAAGGAGGCTCTGGCACCCCGCTTCCGGATGCTGGGGGCGCCGCGGGACATCCCCTTCGCGATCCGTGAGACCCGGCGGAAATTCCAGCACACCATCGCCGAACTGACGGCATGGGAGCTGGTGTGAAGGGGGATAAACGGTACGATTTCGACACCGTCGTGGACCGGACCGGCACCGCCAGCGAGAAATGGGACCGGTACGCAGGGCGGGACGTCATCCCCCTCTGGGTCGCGGACATGGATTTCCGTTCCCCTCCCGCGGTCATCGACGTACTCCACGCACGGGTCGACCACGGGGTTTTCGGCTATACCTCCCCGCCCCGGGAACTGGTTGAGACGGTCATCTCCTCCCTGGCTCGCGACTACTCGTGGAACCTGGATCCGGCCTGGATCGTCTGGCTTCCTGGCCTGGTGACCGGTCTGAATGTTGCCTGCCGCTCCGTTGGCTACCATGACGATGAGGTGCTCACCTTTACCCCGGTCTACCCACCCTTCCTGTCGGCTCCCCGCCTCTCCGGGCGCACCGCCGTCACGGTTCCCCTCTGGCTCTCGGGCGGGCGCTGGCTGATGGATATGGAGGAACTGGAGCGGGCGGTCACCCCCCGCAGCCGGCTTTTCCTCCTCTGTAATCCCCACAACCCGGTCGGCCGGGCCTGGACCCGGGAGGAGCTGGAAAAGGTTGCCGAGTTTGCGGAGCGGCACGATCTCATCATCTGCTCCGACGAGATCCATGCCGGCCTCATTCTGGACGAAGGGGTGCACCACATTCCCCTGGCTGCCCTGTCACAGGCTGTAGCCCGCCGGACAATAACCCTTCACGCACCGAGCAAGACCTACAACATCCCTGGTCTCGGCTGTTCCTTCGCCGTCATCGCCGATGACGGTCTGCGCGCCTTGTTCAAGCGGACCATGGCCGGGATCGTCCCCCATGTGAACCTGCTCGGATACACCGCCGCCCAGGCGGCCTACCGGCATGGGGAAGCGTGGCGGCGGGAGCTTGTCGCCTACCTGCGGGGGAACCGGGACCTGGTAGCGGCGGAGATCGGGAGGATGCCGGGACTCGCCATGACTCACGTCGAAGCGACCTACCTCGCCTGGATCGATGCCCGGCAGCCCGGTTTCCCCCAGCCGGTCCGTTTTTTCGAGGAGGCGGGGGTGGGGCTTTCCGACGGGGCCTACTTCGGCCTGCCGGGGTTTGTCCGGCTCAATTTCGGCTGCCCCCGGGCACTCCTCACTGAAGCCCTGGCCCGCATGGCAGGTGCTCTTGAACGGTGCCGGGATCTCCGGAACTGCCAGGGATAACGGCAAGCCTCGAACCCTGCTCCTCTGCGTGCTCCTTCCCTCATGCTCTAAAGTCAAAATCGCCGTCAATTTACATGAAGATTCTAATTTATAGGCTCTCAGCATTTGCGTATATTCTCGGCATTGCCCCAACTGCATGCCCCTCGGGAAACGGCACGCGGAACCCGAAGAAAAAATTGTGGCGGATGCTATTTGGGGCTATCCGGGGCGATGCCGAACTGGAAGGAAGGATTGTGAAGGATTGAAATTGGAAAATTGCTGATATAGGGAACAAGTTCACCATATAAGGAACATGCCGGATAAGTACGATAATGGATCAAAGTTCCCAATATAAGTAACTTTCATGGTTCCCCATATTGGGACCATATTCCATATATTAGGAACCGATTACCTATATACCCCTAACCGGTCAATCAAGAGAGAGGAGATTAAAAGCATGATGGATACCACCCAAGTGCTTTATGCCACCCTACCACGCCGAATTAAGGCCGCCATAATAGACGGGGTTGTCCTACTATCCTTGATGATTCTTTCTCCCTTATCCATTAGCATGTTGGTTGGAAGAGATGCCGCAAATGGCGTTTTAATGTACATTCCTCCGGTTTTGCTGGAGCCTTTTCTTATCTCATTCCTCGGGTTCACGCTGGGCCAGTACATTTTCGGGATTCAGGTGATAAGTGTTCATGATGGTGGGAAATGTAGGCTTCCTGCCTCCTTTCTGCGGTACTTCTCGAAGACAATTTTAGGCAGTCTGTCAATGGTATTTATGCTGTTCAGCAAAAAGCATCAAGCCATTCATGATCATCTTGCGAAGACTTTAGTGGTGCTGTCACGGAAAAAAATTGAACAAAATCCTGAATTTGCAAATAACGGTGAAACAGAACAAAACTTTGAAGCAGATATTTCCTATAATTATCCTTCCGTACTTAGGAGGTTTATTTTCTTTTGCATCTGGGCGGTTATTGCGTTGATTATTGTTTCAATAGTTGCCGAGTGCTCTGCCTTGTTACTTGTTCCTGGCTATACTATAAATACAGAAAAAATGCCTAAGCACTTTGAAGTTGCATTTAACTTAATTTACTCAGTGCTTTTTATCGGATTTGCAATTATTGCATCAAAGGGTAGCCTGCCTGGTGCTAGAAAGAAAGCGAAAACGGCCAGTGAAAGTATACTCAAGTGAGACAACATAAGACATAACCAGGAGGCGGCACACAGGCGCTGACGCGCTGGTGCGCCCCCACGACGTTCGCCGAATAAAGAGGTAAATCTTGAGACCGAATCACATTGCTTATATCCTCTGCCTCCTGATTGCGGTTTATCCTCTTCAGTCTTTGTCGTCTGAGTTGGTTCCCGATTCCGAATGTGTCCGGGGAGAACCAGAGCCTCTTTTTCCCATAAACAATTCCCAAATTAAATCACACTCCTTTGCCCTGCGATCAATGACAGAAGCGACTGAGGATGTAGTCACTTTGTCTGGGGACCGAATAATGATCCTGAATGATGGTTGCGAGTACTATGTTAACTCGTTTCGTTACGAATCTGCCGATATACTAGGTCAGGACTCCTCCGCCAATTATTGGGGGGCAGAAGCAGCTAAAGCTCTCAGAATGCTACAGTCTTTGGGAGCATCCGTAGTCTTCGATCTAACAAAGACAGCTGAGATGTTAGAAAAACTGGTTAAGGAGCCAGGAAAGCTCTCTTTGGACTCCGAAATTCCTGTCGAAGGTGATGGTATAGATTTTCTGCAGACCCAGGTGATTCTGAAGGGAGGCGGCCTCCTGCAAGGACAGGCAGGTGGATATGTCGTTTTTGATCTTGTAAAAGGACCTCTATAAGGAACAGAGCGCAACCTAACCTAAGTAACCTAAGGGGTCAGACCTACACATTTGACAACTCTTACAACTTCGGTACCATTTGTTAGAACCAAATGTAGCATCGAAGGAGCAGGCAATGGCCCGCCCACTGCGAATCGAATACCCCGGTGCATTTTATCACGTCACTGCAAGGGGTAACGAGCAGAAGGATATCTTCAAGAGCAAAAGAGAACGGGAAAAGTTTCTCTTTTACCTGGAAGTTGCTACGGAACGATATGGCGCAGTTATTCATGCGTATTGCCTGATGAGCAACCATTATCACCTGATGTTGGAAACACCGCAAGGCAACCTTTCCCAGATAATGAAACATATCAACAGCTCTTACACGACTTACTACAACGTCAAACGCAAACGGGCCGGGCATCTTCTACAGGGGCGCTATAAGGCAATTCTCGTGGAGGCAGATGCCTATGCAACAGAGCTTTCGCGTTACATACACCTGAACCCCGTCAAGGCCGGGATCGCCGAAAAGCCTGAAGATTACCCCTGGATGAGCTATCACAGCTACACAGGGGATGCTTCAGTTCCGGGATGGTTGAGAACCGACTTTATTCTCGGTTACTTCGGCAAGAGAGAAGTAACTGCCCGGAAGAAGTACCGCCAATTCGTGCACGACTTCATAAAAGCGGAATATAAGAACCCCTTGCAGCAAACGGTCGCCTCCACCATCCTGGGTAGTCCGGAATTTGTCTGCGAAATACAAGACCGTCATCTGGGCAGAATCAAAGCGGACAGAGACCTTCCAGCCCTACGGGAGATCACCTGCAAGCTCTCTCCGGACAAGATCATGCAAGCCGTCGACAGGTTTTTCCCAGCAGATACCCGACTGGCTGCCAAGGTTGGCATCTTTTTGTGCCATCGTTACAGCGGAGCAAAACTGAAAGCGATAGGCGAACAATTTTCGCTTTCGGAATCGGGGGTAACACAGGCGAGCAAGCGGTTTGGCCAGTTGATTGAGAAGGACAAAAAGCTTAGGGAAATGGTTAAGGGACTCGGTGAAAGCTTAAATCTGTCAATTGTGTAGGTCTGACCCCTTGAGGTTTTCTAGAAATGATCTTAACAAAATCTCAAGTACGGGCTTTTTACGACCGCTTTGGTAACATGCAGGATTCACAGTCATTTTATGAAGATGCGGCGTTAGATGACCTGATCGCTCATGCGGATTTCGGGCAAGCAGAAAATATTTTCGAGCTTGGCTGTGGTACGGGACGGTTTGCCTCTCGCCTGTTAACAAAGCATCTTTCTCCGTCCGCATCGTACCTTGGCATTGACCTGAGTTTGTCCATGATAAACATTGCGGAACAACGAATATCAGAGTTCGCAGGGCGAGCAAAAGTGGTTCAATCTGACGGATCGATGAGTTTTCCGTTACATGATCATTCAGTTGACCGTGTCATCTGCACATACGTTCTTGATCTCCTGTCGGAGAGCGACATTCAACAGGCAATTTCCGAGGCACATCGGGTGCTCATACCAGGTGGTAAGTTCTGTTTAGTGAGCCTTACCTATGGAGAGACGTTTGTGTCAAGGATCGTTTGTGCAATGTGGTCAACACTGTTCCACATACATGGATACTTAGTAGGAGGCTGCCGACCAATTCGGCTCAACCCTTTGTTTGGTAAGCTTGACTGGTCAATAGATTATCGCAATGTGGTGATCCAGTTTGGAGTGCCCTCAGAAGTGCTCATTGCAGATCTGAAAAGTGCACCCAACTAGCAAGTTGGACCGGGCCGAAAACCCGCCCAGTCAACTCCTACACCGTTAGGCGTTCTTGCGAGTGAGGGAATTCATTATGGGACAAGCTGAACAACACCGCACCCACCGCGTTGGCTGGCTCCGTGCCGCTGTTCTCGGCGCCAACGATGGAATCGTTTCCACCGCCAGTTTGATCGTGGGTGTAGCCGCAGCCGAATCTACCCGCAACAGCGTGCTCGTTGCCGGTATTGCCGGTTTAGTGGCGGGCGCGATGTCGATGGCAGCAGGCGAGTATGTTTCAGTCAGTTCCCAATCCGATACGGAACGCGCCGATCTTCATCGGGAGCGTGAGGAGTTGGCCACTGACGGCGAACACGAACACGCCGAGTTGGCCGCCATCTATGTCGCGCGGGGACTCGATCCCGAACTTGCCAGCGAGGTTGCCACTCAATTGATGGCCAAAGACGCACTCGGTGCGCATGCCCGTGACGAGCTGGGAATCTCCGACACACTGAGCGCGCGGCCTGTCCAGGCCGCATTCGCTTCGGCGGGCACGTTCACGGTCGGTGCCGCCCTGCCACTCCTGCTCGTCCTCTTTGTGCCTTTATCCGCGCTCGTCTGGGTGGTTTCGGGCAGTTCATTATTTTTTCTCGCGCTGTTGGGTGCCTTGGCGGCTCGCGCTGGTGGTTCACCCGTGTGGAGATCCGTCGCGCGCGTGACGTTTTGGGGCGCACTAGCTATGGCTCTGACTGCCGGGGTCGGAGCATTGTTTGGTGCGACTCTTTGAGACAGTTTTCGAACCGGAAACTACATCCTGTAATGTCTGTAATGTCAGTGGTTATCGCCGTGATAGGAAGCCCGTGAAGAAATCTCACATCTGGCTCATATGTCCCCTGCTCGGCGGGCTAGTGTTCTGGGGGGCTGACGCGCTGATCACCCGTTTCGCGGCCGGGTTCTCCACCGCGGTCTTGATCATCGTCAAGGTACTCCTGATTCCCCTTGTCTGCGGCTTCACCTACTGGTTCTTCGTGAAAAAAAGCTCGTCCCAGCCCTTCCTCATGCCGGCCGCCATGGCCATGCTGCTTGGCATCTGGTTCGGCGGGCCGCTCTACTACCTGCTGTTTTACGCGAAGACGATGAAAACGCCCATAGGGGTGGGGGAGATGGTTATCTACATCGCGTTCTTCCCCCTCTCAACCCTGCTGGTGTCGCTGTTCAGCGGCTCGTTTGGCGGGCTGATGGTGACGACGGCTTCCCTGATGGTCCTGGGAACCGGCTGGCTCGGCGTGCCGGGCATTCCACGCAAACCAGCCGAATAAAGCAACTTAAAGGGGTCGCATCTCCAAATCTCAAAATTAGAAAAGATGCGAAGTACCAACAAGATTTACGACCTGCCCGAAAAGACTGACGGGTCAAAGCCATGCCCGTCAGGCCTTGAAAGTACAGAGAGGAGCGCATGATGAGCAAAGAACAGGTGGCACCTGAGACGAAAGGTGTTACGGTGAAGTTACTTGCATCGGTTGACCTTGGTCCCGAGATCGAGGGGATGGCAGGGCGCCAACTTCGAATGCGCATGGTCACCATCGAACCTGGAGGCGTCTTCGGCCCGATTCACGACCATAATGACAGACCAGGCACCGTCTACATACTGCAAGGAACGATCACTGACCATCGAAATGGAGTCGCTACGGACTATGGGCCGGGAGTGGGCTGGCCCGAGGATAGGAACACCATACACTGGCTTGAGAACAGAGGAACGATTCCCGCGGTGGAGATCTCGGTCGATATAGTCAGTCTCGCCTAGCCAAAACAAATGGAAACCAAATGAATTCGAAATCAGAAAGAGTTGAAGCTTGACACTTTAAGGTGTATTCAGATCGGCAAAGGAGGATGGGATGATCATAACCACAACGGAAAATGTTACCGGATATCGGGTCACTGAGGTGAAAGGACAGGTGTTTGGTGTTGTCGTTAGGAGCAGAGGATTGGCAGGTAATATTTTAGCAGGGCTGCGTTCTATTTTTGGCGGGGAAATAACCGAATACACACAGCTTCTGGAAGAAGCACGACGACATGCCATTGACCGCATGGTGAGAAATGCCACCCTGATGAATGCAAACGCCATCGTCATGATGCGGTTTGATTCATCGGAAATTGGGCAGACAATGAGTGAAATAGTAGCTTATGGAACTGCAGTAGTAGTAGAAAAGCAGAGTTAACTCTATGCTGCGAATTGGATTACTCATTTTGGGCTTGTCGCTCGCCGTCACTGGCCTTGTATTTCTGATTCAAGATAAATGCAGCTACCAGCCATTTCTGATCTGGGGAAGCATTCTGGTAATTGCGGTTCTGTTTGAACGTTGGCGCTACCGACGTAACGAGCATGATCATGACAGACAGTGGCAACCGACAGGTGAAAAATTTGAGGACCCCGAAACCGGACAAATCATGGAAGTTCATTATGACCCGGTTTCGGGAGAACGCCGTTACGTGAAGAATAGCAGCCCTCCCTGAACGACGTGTTGCTCGTGGTATAAGTAACTACTACTGCTTCTGGAGGAACCATGGCTATCGCTGGAAATCCAAAGAAATTTGCTCAGGATATTTCTGACGGGTATTTCATGGTGACTCCGCCGTTGATAAAGAAATATACCCCGGCTGATCTTAAAATCATCGTTGGCAACATCGGCATAGTTGCCCGGGAACTGCGTCAGGAGGTGATTCCGCTGGATGATGTCATGTCCATCAAGACGCGGAACATGAAACTCTCCCGGCTTAATCAGGCCGAAGTAGTTATCCGGGCTTATTGCAAGAAACACAAGTTTCCCCTTTGAATGGCCGGTAAAAACGTTCGATTGATCGGAGGTCGCCATGAAACCCTGCCGTGAATGCAACCGTGAAATATCGGAGCAGGCTTTCACCTGTCCCCACTGCGGCGCACCGTATCCCGCAAAAGACAAATGGGACGGATTTGGATTCGAATGGAAATCAACGGCCACGATGTTCGGCCTGCCGCTCATCCATATTTCGTTCAAGTACCGCCCTAACCGTGTACCGGTCCCTGCAAAAGGGATCATTGCCATAGGACAATTCGCATTCGGGTTCATTACAATATCCCAGTTCGGGATCGGAGTGGTGAGCATCAGCCAGTTCACTATCGCCGGGTTCGCTCTTGCCCAGTTCGCGGCCGCTTATTCGCTCATAGCCCAGTTTGGATTGTATCTGCAGGAAGGACACGGACAGATAGTAAAAAGCTTCGGAGAACTTTTAGGCATGTTCTGAAATCTTAATACGCTGCAAACATGAGGATCGGCCCCGCACCATTTCTCCCACCCGCCAGATGGAATGATGGCAATCAATCCCGTAGCTTGTATTCCCTCCTCTAGCCATAAATTGATCCTTCCAGGGCATGCCGGAGGTTCACCACGAAATCCTGGGCGTTGGTCAGGATGGCCCGGGCCTGGCTTGAACCGCGGTTTGCCAGCTTGTCGGCGATGAACTCGGACATGTCGACGATGTAGAGGAATACCGGCCGGACAGTGCCGCCCTCCTTGACCTGGTAGTCGGGGACCATGTTGCCGGTAGCGATGGCATGAAGCTGGGTTGCAACGGCGATGACGGTGGTGGCGCGACGTGCCTGGTGGCGCATGGCATCCTGGGCCTGGCAGCTGTCGGTGATGACTTCGGGAAGGGGGCCGTCGTCCCGGATGGAACCGGTCAGGACGAAAGGGACCGAATGGTGGAGGCAGGCGGGGATGATACCGTCCCGGATATCCAGGTCGGCGACGGTCTTTGCCAGGGAGCCGTGGCTGAGGACCTCGTTGATGGCGTCCAGGTGGTTGTAGTGACCTCCGGGAACCAGTGTCTGGGTGTAGATGTCCTGGCCGAGACCGGTGCGGAAGAGGGCAGCCTCCATATCGTGGGTAGCGAGGGCGTTGCCCGCCAGCAGGGCGTGGCAGTAGCCATTCTCGATCAGCCACTGCATGGCGTCGCGGCTGTCCCGGTCGAATGCCACGACCGGTCCGAGCACCCAGAGGATGGAGCCGTGCTCCCGGTCATGGCGGAGGATGTCGTACAGTTCGTCATAGGAGCGGGAGAAGGGGGTTTCCCGGGTGCCGCGGGCGCGGAAGGCGAACTTCTCTTCCGCCGCCGGACCGGCGGGATCGAAACCGGTGGTATGGATATAGATTCCCTCTTCGCCGTTCTCACTCCGTCCCATGACGACCGGATCCCCCTGCCTGACGTGGCGGGGCTCCACTGCCTGAAGCATGTCGTCTCGCAGGATGAGAACGGCGTCCATCCGGCTCTCCCGGACCAGCAGCCACTCTCCATGCCCCCGGTGGACGTATTCGGGGTGGTTGCTGGTGGCGTGGAAGCCGGCGGGAAGAACGCCGTCGGCCGGGGCGGGTTCGGTCCGGGCCGGCGGCGCAGCAGCCAGGTCGGGGCGGGAGAAACCGGGGGGGGTATAGGGGGGAATGGCTGCCATGATGGCCTCCTGGGTGTCGGGGGGATGGGACAAGTAAAGCGCCGGAAGGAGATTTGTCAAGCGGGACCGGCGACAGTCGCCAATGTGTGGTACGCTTAAGCCAGCAGTTGGCAGGTGAATGGGGACCTCGTTCACTCCGATTCCCATTCACCTGACGTTCGGGGAGCAAGGAGAAGTAGAGAGTTCTGTAAAGCTGGTCAGGAGAGGGGGGAGGATGGTCATGGCGAGAGGCAGTGCGAGCCGCCCCACGCGGGTTCTCATCATGGGGGCGGCGGGACGGGACTTCCACAACTTCAACTGCTGTTTCCGGGACAATCCGTTGTTCAAGGTGGTGGCGTTCACGGCGGCCCAGATCCCCTCCATCAGCGATCGGCGCTATCCTCCGACCCTGGCGGGACCACTCTATCCCAAAGGGATTCCCATCTATGCCGAGGAGCGGCTTACCGACCTGATCAGCCGCCACCGGGTCCGGCAGGTGGTCTTTGCCTACAGCGACATCTCCCACGAGCAGCTGATGCACACCGCGTCCCTCGTTCTCGCCTGCGGCGCCGATTTCCGCCTCATCGGCCCGGACGCGACCATGCTGGCGAGCCGCCGGCTGGTGGTGTCGGTCTGCGCCGTCCGGACCGGCTGTGGCAAGAGCCAGGTAGCCCGCTATTTCTGTGATATCCTGCGGGAACGGGGGATACGGCCGGTGGTGGTCCGTCATCCCATGCCCTACGGCGACCTGGCTGCCCAGGCGGTGGAGCGTCTTGCGGAACCTGCCGACCTGGACCGGTTCCACTGTACCATCGAGGAGCGGGAGGAGTACGAGCATCTTCTGGAGCATGGCGCCATCGTCTATGCGGGGGTGGACTACCGGCGGATCCTGCGGCGGGCCGAGGCCGAGGCGCGCATCATCATCTGGGACGGGGGGAATAACGACCTCCCCTTTTTCCGCCCCGACCTGGAGATCGTGGTGGCGGACCCTCTCCGCCCGGGACACGAGACCTCCTGGTATCCCGGCGAGGTCAACCTGCGGCGGGCGCAGCTCCTGGTAATCAACAAGGTGAATGCCGCCGGCCCGGCGGCCGCGGAGATGGTGGAAGCCGCGGCAAAAAAGTTGAATCCGGCGGCCATGGTGGTGCGGACGGCGTCGCTCGTGACCGTGCCGGATGGAGAAAGAATCCGGGGGAAGCGGGTCCTGGTGGTGGAGGACGGCCCGTCCGTCACCCATGGCTTCCTCCCTTCCGGGGCCGGCCTTGCCGCAGCCCGGCAGTATGGCGCCGAGGCTGTCGATCCCCGCCCTTGGGCCCGGGGGTCGCTGGTCGGGGTCTATGCCGCCTTTCCCCACATCGGGCCGGTGCTCCCCGCCATGGGATACAGCCCGGCCCAGGTTGAGGACCTGGCCGCCACCATTGCGGCGGTGCCGTGCGATCTGGTGCTCGCTGCCACCCCCATCGACCTGAACCGGCTGCTGGCTGCTCCACGACCCATCATTCGCGTATCCTATGCCATCGGGGAGATCGACGGGACTCCGCTCAAGGATGCGTTCTGCGGAGTTCTGGAGCGATTTGGCGGATCGTAACGCGAACGACCCTTCTCCTTGGTTCCGGCGGCGATTGATGGTATGGTGGGGAAGTCTGTTCGATCATACATTCGTAAGGGAACCGTGACCCATGCCCGAGAGCCCGCACCCGTTCCAGACCCTCACTCCCGATTTCATCATGGACGCCGTGGAGAGCCAGGGTTTTCGCTGCGACTGCCGCACCCTCCCCCTGAACAGCTACGAGAACCGCGTCTACCAGGTGGGGATCGAGGAGGGGCAGCCGCTCATCGCCAAATTCTACCGCCCCGGCCGCTGGAACGACCTTCAGATCCGGGAGGAGCACACCTTCTGCCGGGAGCTGGCCGACCAGGAGCTTTCGGTGGTGGCCCCGTGGCGAAACGGGGCAGGGGAGAGCCTCTTCCACTACGGGGGATTCGGTTTTGCCCTCTATCCCCGCCAGGGTGGCCACGCCCCCGAATTCGACAACCTGGATAACCTGTTGATCCTCGGCCGGATGCTCGGCCGTATCCATTGCGTCGGCGCGGTCCATGGCTTCAGGCACCGGCCGGCCCTTGATGTCCAGAGCTTCGGTCATGCCAGCGTTGCCCTGATCGGCGAGCGCTTCATCCCGGCGGAGTACCGGGCCAGCTACACCGCAGTGACCGACCAGCTCCTGGCGGGGATCGAGGAGCGCTTTTCGGATGGGGGAGAGGTCCGCTGCATCAGGACCCATGGCGACTGCCACGCGGGGAACATCCTCTGGCGCGACGGCGTTCCCCACTTCGTCGATTTCGATGATGCCCGGACGGCCCCGGCGGTGCAGGATCTCTGGATGATGCTTTCCGGTGACCGGCAATGCCAGACCGCCCAGCTGGATGCCCTGCTGGAAGGGTACCGGGAGTTCAGCGACTTCGATCCCCGCGAATTGGGGCTGATCGAAGCGCTGCGTGCCCTGCGCATGCTCCACTACTCCGCCTGGCTCGCCAGTCGCTGGGAGGACCCGATCTTTCCCGGGACCTTTCCCTGGTTCAACACCGTCCGCTACTGGGGTGAGCATATCCTTCAGCTGCGGGAACAGCTGGCGGCCCTCGCCGAACCACCGCTGGAAGTTTCCTGAAGAAGTTTGCACCGGTTGCCTCTTGCCCCTGGTCAAAATGCCGTACTTGATCACACTCAAGAGGATTTGCACCTGTATGCCACTGCTGGCTGGCGACAGGGGGGCGGTTGTGGCCCCCTTTGTTTTATGGTAGAAAAGAAAGTGAAAAAAGCATTTTCCGTGTTCAATTACCGGTTTTGGGATGAATGGCTCTTTAGCGCGGCTGGTTCTCGGGCACATTCGCTCCAGGGAACACTTCTCCCCATTTGAAGAAAGGACGACATACCATGAAGCTGCTGGACGGAAAGAAATGCGCGGAGAGCCTCATCGCAGAGATAGCGAAGAAGGTGGACGGGTATGTGGATTCAGGCCTGCGACAGCCGCACATGACCATTATCCTGGTCGGCACCCATGCGCCGAGCGAGTCGTACGTCAAGTCGAAGATAACCACCAGCACCCTGGCAGGGTTCGACAGCAACTTGATCCGTTTCCCGGAAACGGTCAGGGAGGCGGAACTGCTGGCGAAGATCGAGGAGATCAACAACGATCAGACCACCGACGGAGTGATCGTCCAGCTCCCGCTCCCCAAGCATATCAACCAGCAGCACATCATCAACGCCATATCCCCCGACAAGGACATCGACGGCTTCCACCCGACCAATTTCGGGCGGATGACCCTGGGGCAGAAGGCGTTCCGGCCGGCGACCGCCTACGGGATCTGCAAATTGCTGCAGTTCTATCAGGTACCGGTACACGGGAAGCACTGCGTCGTCATCGGCCGGTCAAACATCGTCGGCAAGCCGATATCCATCATGCTCTCCAACGATTTCGACATCGGCAATGCCACGGTCACCCTGTCACATATCGAGACCCCCCGGGAACTGCTTCTGGACGAAACGCGCCGGGCCGACATCGTAATCGTGGCGGTCGGTATTCCGGGGTTCGTTACCGAAGATATGGTGAAGGAGGGGGTTGTTCTCATCGACGTCGGGATCAACCGGCTGGAGAATGGCAAGATCGTTGGTGACGCGGATTTCGAGCACGTCGCACCGAAATGTTCCTGGATAACGCCTGTCCCCGGCGGGGTGGGTCGAATGACGGTCACCGCCTTGATGATCAACACGCTGGTAGCCTACCAGAACAACTTCAACCTGGTCTGACGAGGGAGCGCGCTCCCTCTTCCCGGCGGCCAACGGTCGCCTTTTTTTTATCACTGTCCATGGCGTGTCGCCGGGGGCGTGGTATACATGATAGAGATATCACGGGGTACGGGTACATGGGACGACTACGCAAAACAGTACGGACCGGTTCACGGCTTTTCCTGGCGGCGCTGCTCATGGCCTGGGTTCCATTGACGGGCATCGCTGTGGCTCATACGGAAGGACCATTCCCTGAGCAAGACCATGGCGGGCCGGTTCTGGCTTCGGATGCTGCGGCGAAGGCCGGCCTCACCGAGCGGCTCGGAGAAAAGATCCCCCTTGACCTTACCTTCCGCGATGAATCCGGCAAACCGGTCCGTCTCGGCGATCTGGTGACTGTGCCGACCATCATTCTCCCCGTTTACTACAGCTGCACCAATGAGTGCAATTTCCTGCAAGGTGGGCTGGCAAGTGCCCTGCCGGGAGTGAAACGGACACCGGGCACGGAGTACCGGGTCATTTCCTTGAGCTTCGACGAGACTGAGACCCCGGCGCTGGCATCAAAATACAAGAGGATGTACCTTGCCTCGATGAATACCCCTTTCCCGGAGGACGGCTGGCGCTTTCTCACCGGTGACGCCCGGAACATCCGCAGGCTGACCGATGCCGCCGGCTACCATTTCCAGCGCGGGAAGCGGGATTTCATTCACCCGGTGGCGAGCTTCGTTATTGCCCGGGATGGCACAATCGTTCGCTATCTCTATGGGACGACATTCCTCCCCAAGGACCTGACCCTGGCGCTGCTGGAGGCCCGGGACGGGAAAGTGGGAGTGACCATCCGCAAGGTTGTGGGGTACTGCTTCACCTTTGATCCCAAGGAGAAGACCTACGTCTTCAACCTGTTGCGGGTGAGCGCCACGGTCGTTATCACAGGCGCGGCGGCCTTCCTCGCTTTTCTGCTCCTGACCGGACGCAGGCATAAGGGCCGAAAAACATAAGCTGAATGGAACACGGATCACATCTGAAAAGGCGGAAAAAGGCGGATCAATCAATTTTTTTGTCCGAAACCAGATATGTTTTATCCGTTGTTATCCGGTTTTTTCGTGTGCTATTAAGGGTTGGTTCAGTTATTTGTTCGGAGTGACGATGAATTCTGCTGAAAAAGTGCATCCCCCCGGTAATGGCGGTTTCTGGAACGATACCGGCAAAACCGGCATCACCGCCTGGATTTTTTCCACCGATCACAAGCGGATCGGCCTGCTCTACTTCTATTCGGTGCTCACCTTCTTCCTGATAGCCGTTGTGCTCGGGGTTCTGCTCCGGATCGAACTGATGGCGCCGGGGCGGACCATCATGGGCCCCCAGACGTATAACGCCGTATTCACCGTCCACGGGGTGCTGATGGTCTTTCTCTTCATCATCCCCGGCTTTCAAGGTTCCTTCGGCAATCTGGTCATGCCGATCCAGATCGGTGCACGGGATGTGGCCTTCCCCCGCCTGAACCTCTTCTCCTGGTGGCTCTACATGGCAGGTGCCGCCGTAATCATCACCTCGCTCTTCACCGGCGGCGGTCCCCCCGACACCGGCTGGACCTTTTATGTTCCCTTCAGCGAGCGGACCGGCACCAACGTCTCCCTGGCGGTTTTCGGTGTCTTCATCGTCGGCTTCTCGTCTATTATTACCGGTCTCAACTTTGTCACCACCATCCATCGCCTGCGGGCCGAAGGGATGACCTGGGGGAAGTTGCCGCTCTTTGTCTGGTCGCTCTACGCCACCGCCTGGGTGCAGATCCTGGCGACCCCGATCCTCGGCATCACCCTGGCACTGATCATTGCCGAACGGTTCCTCGGCACCGGCCTCTTCGATCCGGCACGGGGGGGCGACCCGCTTATGTACCAGCACCTGTTCTGGATCTATTCCCACCCGGCAGTCTACATCATGATCCTGCCGGGGATGGGGGTGATTTCCGAGATCATTCCCGCCTTTGCCCGCAAACCGATCTTCGGCTACAAGATGATTGCCTTTTCCAGCATTGCCATCGCCGCCGCCGGTTCCCTGGTCTGGGGGCATCACATGTTCACCAGCGGGATGAGCGACACCGCGATCCTGGTTTTTTCCTTCCTCACCTTCGTGGTAGCGATTCCTTCGGCCATCAAGGTCTTCAACTGGGTCTCCACCCTCTACCGGGGGTCGATTTCCCTGGAAGCCCCCATGCTCTTCGCCCTTGCTTTCATCCTCCTCTTCTCCATCGGCGGGCTGACCGGCCTGATCCTCGGCGCGGCCGCCACCGACATCCATGTCCATGACACGCAGTTCGTGGTCGGTCACTTCCACTATGTCATCTTCGGCGGCGCCGTCTTCGCCTTCTTCGGGGCCATGCACTACTGGCTTCCCAAGTTCTACGGCCGCCGCTACGCCGAAAAGCCGGCCGTCGTCGCCTGGGTGCTGATGTTCGTCGGCTTCAACATCACCTACTTCACCATGATGGTGCTTGGTATGAAGGGGATGCCCCGCCGTTACTACGACTACCTCCCGGAGTTCGCCCCCCTCAACCTGGTCTCCACCATCGGCAGCTGGATTCTGGTGAGCGGCCTGATACTGATGCTGGTGAACCTGTTCCGGGGCCTCTTCAAAGGGGAGCCGATCGACAGGAATCCCTGGGGGGCCGCCACCCTTGAATGGACAATCCCGACACCTCCGCCTACGGAGAACTTCGAAGAAGAGCCGGTCGTGACCCATGGACCGTATGATTTCAAGAAAGCGGGAATCACGTGAGCGGGGGACTGCACAAGGACAATGCCGGCGCCAAGCTCGGCATGTGGCTCTTTCTTTTCACCGAGCTGCTCCTCTTTGGTGGACTCTTTCTTCTCTATGCCGCCTACCTTGCACGGTATCCCCGGGAATTCGGCGCGGCAGGGCGGGAGATGCACCTCGGTTTCGGCACGCTCAACACGGTGATCCTCATTACCAGCAGTCTGCTGGTGGCCATGGCGGTGACCGCTATCCAGAGGGGCGCGCGCCGCATGGTCCTGTTGCTGCTCGGCGGGACGGTCCTCTGTGCGGCGACATTTCTGTTCAACAAATATCTGGAGTGGAGCGCCGAGATCGGCAACGGCATCTATCCCGGTTCTTCCCGGCTGACGGCGGGTCCGCCCGGAGAGTCGGTTTTCTACAGCCTCTATTACCTGACCGTCGGGCTCCATGGCCTGCATGTGCTGATCGGCGCAACTCTCCTGACTTTTGTTGCGGTCCGGGTCCAGCGGGGAACCATCCATGCCGGTGACTACGTGCTGCTGGAGAACGGGGCACTTTACTGGCATCTGGTGGACCTGATCTGGATTTTCATCTTCCCGCTCTACTACCTGATTCTGTAGGAGACGTCATGACGACGGGGACTTCCGAACAACATATCGTCAGTTATGGCAAACTGACGGCAATCTGGCTGGCACTTCTGGCCTTGACGGCCCTGACCGTCTGGGTCGCCCGCCATAATGTGGGGATAGGTCATGTCTGGGGCTCCCTTGCCATAGCTGTCATTAAAGGAGGCCTGGTGATTGCCTTTTTCATGCATATGAAGTACGAGGGGCGACTCCTGCGTTGGCTGCTGTTCTTCGCTCTCTCCGTACTGGCCATCTTCATCGGCTTGACGTTTTTCGACGTGCTGTACCGGTAGGAATGCAACATGAACCCATTGCTCATCACTACGACCCAAGCGGTCGACCCGGTCTTCAAGTTCATCTTCGGGGTGTCCCTCGTGCTGCTGCTCGGCATCACGGCAACGACGGTGGGGTTTGTCATCCGCTACCGCCGCTCCCGTGCACCCGAGCCGACGTCCCAGTCGTCCGGCAATATCTGGCTCGAAATCGTCTGGACCGTCCTCCCCTCTGTCCTGGTGCTGGCCATGTTCTATTACGGCTGGGCGGGTTATCTTTCCCTGCGCAACGTGCCCAAGGATGCGCTGCCGGTGACAGCCACGGCCCGCATGTGGTCATGGAGCTTCACCTACGCCAACGGCAAGACCAGCCCCAAACTGTATGTTCCCGTTGGTAAGCCGGTGGTGGTGACCCTGGTTTCCAAGGATGTGCTGCATGGCTTCTATATCCCCGCCTTCCGGGTTAAACACGATGTGGTCCCGGGGGTGAAGAACGTTGTCTGGTTTGTGGCAAGCAAGCCCGGCTCCTACGACCTCTTCTGCTCCGTCTACTGTGGCTTGGGCCATTCAGCGATGATCACGACCGTGGAGGCGGTCCCCGCTGCCGACTTTGCCGCATGGCTTGAGAAGGGGGAAGGTAAAGAGGAAGAGGGTTCCGGCAAGGCACTTCTGGAAAAACATGGTTGCCTCGGCTGTCATTCCCTCGACGGGACGCCGAAGGTGGGGCCGACCTTCAAGGGGATTTTCGGGCGGAGCGTGGTGGTCTTGACGGGGGGTACCGAGCGGACCATAACGGTGGACGAGGAGTATCTGCGGCGCTCGATCCTCGATCCGAACGCCGATGTGGTGAAAGGGTACCAGCCGATCATGCCCTCCATCCCTGGTCTGACCAAGGACGAGGTGACGGAGATAGTGGAATTCATCAAGGGGGTCAGGTGATGGTGGCCATCTTCCGGCTGTTCCGGCCGCGGCTTGCACTCCTGAACGGCGCAACGGCGGTGGGGGGGTATCTCCTCTTTCCGGGGGTGATCGATCCGGTGCGGCTGGTTGCGGTCTTTACCGGTGTGGCGCTCTTGGCGGCGGCGGGATCGGTGTTCAACCAGGTTCTGGAGCGCGATATCGACCGGCTCATGGAGAGGACCCGTCTGCGCCCACTGCCAGCCGGTGGCATTACGCCGTTGATAGCGACGGCCATTGGGTGCGGCTGTCTGGTGGCCGGTCTGCTTGTTCTCGCCGTGGAGGGAGAACTGCTGCCAATGCTGCTGGGAGCGGCAGCTCTCGCCTGGTACCTCGGCGTCTATACCCCCCTCAAGAAACGCACCCCCATGGCCCTGGCGATCGGTGCACTCTGCGGAGCCATCCCGCCGGTCATCGGCTGGTGCAGCGCCGGCGGAGAGCCGGCCGATTATCCCATAGTGCTTCTCGCCGGCCTCCTCTACCTCTGGCAGATTCCCCATTTCTGGCTTCTCCAACAGCGTCATGCCGACGACTACCGGCGTGCCGGCATTCCCCTGCTCCAATTTCGCCGGAGCGATTCATACCCCCACGGTCTCTGCCGGCTCTGGGTGGCCGCCCTGGCGGTTGGGGCGATGCTGCTGCCAGCCTTTGGCGTCATCGGCCATTTCATCCCCTTATGGTACGTGGCCCTTAGCCTCCCCCTCGGTGTAATCGTTCTCAGCCGTTCCGAAACGGCCATCGTTTCATCCCTCAACCTCTTTCCTCTCCTGTTGACCCTGCTGCTCTTTACCCAGAGATAGGAGAGCAGGTGGAATCCTGCTTTCTCCGTTGCCTTCACCCGAAACCGGGGTAGACTGTACCTGTGTTGATTACGGGAAAGGAGGCCAACAATGGGAGAAGTTGCACGGACAGCCCCGGCGGAAGCCCGCCGGAAAGTGGAGGCCGGCGCGGCGCTTTTCGTCTGCGCTTACGAAAGCGAGGAGTTGTGTGGCAGGATGATGCTCGAAGGAGGGATTTCCCTCGGCCAGTTCCAGGAGCGTCTTCCCACTCTGGACAAGGGACAGGAGATCATCTTCTACTGCGCCTGACCGACTGAGCACACATCCGCCGGTCGGGCGGAAGAGTACCAGGCGCAGGGATACGGGAATGTTTCGGCGCTGCTGGGGGGTGTTGAAGCCTGGAAGGCTGCCGGGTATCCGGTCCGGTGAGGAAAAATGTTGTAAGAGGCGGCCAGTGGTCGCCTCTTCCGTTTAATGACAAGGAATATCATGGCCTATCTCGTCCTTGCGGACACGACGGTTCTCATTCATGCCCTGTTCGTTCTCTTTGTGCTGTTGGGAGGAATTGCGGTGTTCCGCTGGCCGCGCCTCGCATGGGTTCACCTTCCTGCGGCCATCTGGGGAGTCATGATCGAACTGGGGGGATGGGTCTGTCCCCTCACCTTCCTGGAAAACAGGTTTCGGTGGCTGGGAGGAGAAGCGGGGTACGGCGGGACTTTCATCGAGCGATACCTGGAGCCGCTCCTCTATCCCCTTGGCCTCACCCGCAATGTGCAGCTGGTCTTCGCCCTGGTGGCCTTCCTCGTCAACCTTGCCGTCTACGCCAGCCTCTGGGGGCGCTCACCCCGTAACCTTCCGTGATAACTCTCTAGGTGGCTCTTACGCCTGCCAGTGACCCGGTGACTGGTTGTGCTCATTGGTCTTCGTCGTACCGGTCGATGAATGTCTTCTTGTTTATCCGGTCGAGCCCCTGGGCGATCAGACGGAATCCGAGCATGATAAGAACCAACCCGCCGATGACTGCCGGGCCGGTGCGGAATATGAGACTGACGATGCCGATCGACATGAACACGATTCCCAGCTTCTGGCAGTGTTCCTGCTTTTCTTTGCCGATGCGGGAAACAGCAAATGCGTAGAACTGGTAACAGACCACCAGTGCCATCAACAACGCCAGATATTTGAGAAATTCAGCCATAGATGTTCCTCTCTCTGTCGTGCCGCCGGAGTTTCGTCCCGCCGGCCGACTGCCGTGCTAAATCATACCCCTAAAAAGATACGGAAACAACTGTCAGAGCAGATGACGCAAAGGCTCGAACAGGTACTCAAGTCCGTTGACCTTGATCTCGTAGACCGTCCGGAGCATGTCGCCAAGTTTCCCCTCGGGAAATCCCTGCCGGGCGAACCAGACCACATAAGGCTCGGGGAGGTCGATCAGGAGCCGGCCTTCGTATTTCCCGAAGGGCATCCTCTGTCGGGCCAGTTGGAGGAACTCCCGATGGTCAGGGAGGGGCGGGTTTTCCATAGGATTACTCCAGGTCGTCGAGGACGGCTGTAAAGGCCTGGACAGTACGGGCTTTTCTGAGCTGTTTGACCACCTGTACGAAGGCGGGATCGTCCATGGTGGCAAGGACTCCTTTGACCTTGCTCAGAACCTGGGTCTCGCCACAGAATAGTTCCCGGTAGCGGGCCAGCAGATCCCTCAGGTAACGCTGCAGTGCCACCGCCCGCTCTTGCCGGTCCGGCGCAGCAGTTGTCTGATTTCTCAGCCTTTGGAACAAAAGGGGGTCGGCAATGGCGCCCCGACCCAGCATCAACCCGGCAGCACCCGTCTCCCGCAGCACGCGCATGCCGTCGGCGGCGCTCCGGATGTCGCCGTTGGCGATGACCGGCAAGCGGGTCTGCCGTACCACGTCGGCGGTCACGGCATGGTCAGCCCACCCTGCGTATTCCTGGACAACCGTCCGGGGGTGGAGGACGAGGAAATCCACCCCGGCCGCCTCGAAAAGGGAGAGGAGGGAAAAAACCTGGTGGTGGTCGTCGTAGCCGGCGCGGAGCTTGACGGAGAACGTGCCGGAAACGGCATGACGCAGGGCAGGGATGATCTCTGCCAGAATCTCGGGGCAGCGGAGCATCCCGCCCCCCGTGAGGCCGGTTGTCATTCTCCCGTAGGGACAGCCCAGGTTGAGGTTCAGGTGCACGGCTCCGGCAGCCTGGGCAGCCTGGGCGGCGGTCACCAGGGCCTCCCTGCCGTGGCCGATCAACTGGACGACCAGGGGGATTCCCTCTTCGTCCGGGGCAATTTCCTGCAAGTCCCCCGCGGAGAGGCGCTTTCTGGCTGCCACGGGATTGACCCGCATGAACTCGGTGAAAACCGTGTCGGGACGCACCCAGTTGATGAAAAGGGCGCGCATGGCCCTGTTGGTGAGACCCTGCATGGGGGCGAGCATGAGAGGGATCTGCCCCGGCTGCCAGGGGAGTCGTGCGTTCGTGGCAGCCGGGGCAGCGGGTGACGATGCTTCATTCCCCATGGGGCTAGAGGATTTCAATCAGTTCCAGCTGGAAGGTGAGGTCTTCACCCGCCAGGGGGTGGTTGGCGTCGAAAGTTATACTGTCCTCAGTGATACCGGTTACGGTCACGCCGATCTCTTCGTCGTCATCATTGGCAAGAACAAGCTGGTCGCCGATTTCCGGCTTGAGGTCTGCCGGAACATCGCTCCGCGGTACCGTGAAGACCTTGGTTTCGTCGTAGTCACCGAAAGCGTCCTCGGCTGCAATGGTCACCGATTTTTTTTCGCCGGGGGCCATTCCAACCAGTGCTTCCTCGATCTGGGGGAAAAACTCACCGCTGCCGATGGTCAGTTCCATCGGCCCGCTTTCGCAGCCGCAGTCGCAGTCTCCATCGTCGCATTCGTCGGTGTCGCACTCATCGTGCTCGCATTCGTCTCCTTCAAGGGTGGAATCGAAGACGGTCCCGTCTTCCAGCGTGCCGGTGTAATCGATTTTTACCTTGTCGCCCTTCTGTGCCTGTGCCATGTGGTACCTTTCTCTGATATGCTTGAATAATTGTAATGCCTTTCTCTCGTCTAGAGTACGGGGAAATGCTGCCGGCAGTCCAGTAAAATTTCTCCAACTCCCGTTCTCCCCCGTTGATGGCGGAAAGGGAAAACCGGCTGCATTTTTGGAGAATGATTGATATACTTGTCAGACAATTCTGCATTCACAGATGGCGTGGGAAAAGAGGGAACGATGAAACGACTGATAGTGATACTGTGGGGGATTGCGGTTCTGGCGGGATGCGGTGGGGGTGGTGGGGGTGGCGGTAGTAGTACGCCTCCCGTCCTGCCTGCTCCGGCGCAGGCCAAGTTCTGGGCTGCGGATTTATCCACCAGCACCGCCTCATACTACCAGGTTACCGCAAACAAGGTGGCGGAAGGGGCCCACTGTTATATCTATCTGGAGCAGGGGCAGACCGTTTCCTCGGCCAATATCGATAAAATCCAGAATGAATTCGACACCACCATCTACCCGGACGTCACCACTGCTTTCGGCAGCGAGCCTAATCCGGGAATCGATAACGATCCGAAAATATATATACTTCTTCTCAGTATAAAAGATGGTTTCAATTACCCGGCTAACCCGAGCTATATCGCCGGTTTCTTCGACCCTCTCAACGAATATTCAACAGCCCAGCATGCCAATTCGAACCAGAAAGAAATGTTCTACATGAATGTCAACCCGGCCGTGGCAACCTGGTTCGCACCGGCGAGCATCGATTTTTTCAGGACCCTGGCCCATGAGTTCCAGCACATGATCCATTGGGAGCAAAAAGACCATCTGCGTAACCTGCACGATGACACCTGGCTGGATGAGGGGATGGGCATGGTGTCACCCGCCTACTGTGGTTATGGCGCAGACTACGACGCGGTGAATACCTTCGAGCACGCATCCTCCGATTCTCTGACCGTTTGGAAAGATTCCTTCGAGGATTACGGCGTGGTCTACATGTGGGCACAGTACTACAAGGACCGGGTCGGAAACGACATCTTTCATCGGATGCTCCAGAACAACCTGGTCGGCATCGCCTCGGTCAATAATGCACTGGCCACGGCAGGCTATCCCAAGGACTTCACCGGCACGTTCCGTGACTGGGCCGTGGCGAACTATTACGGGGATGGGACTACTGTGCCGGTTCCGGCAGGGCATCCCGAATGGTCCTATGTCTCGATCAATACCTGGCCCGGGGCCATATCCCTTCCTGGTCTCTTTCCCGTTTCCCGGCAGAATGTCACTACCCTCCAGCCCCTCGATCAGTGGAGCCTCGGATTCTACAGCTACACTCCGGTCAGTCCGCCGGCCGGGTCCATTACCTGGACCCCGACGGCTACTGCTACCGAGAAGGGGGCCTTTGTCGATGGAGGGGGGAGTGTCTTGACCTACGACATGCTATCGGGGACCACTTACAATTACACCTCCACAGGATACCTGATCCTCCAGAACCCGGCGGGTACGGCCACAACATCCGGCGACACGGTGGTGAGGGCCAATATGACGCCGGTACAGGTGCTGGAGGCGGCAAATACCAGCCCGGAAGTGCGGGCGAGGGTGGCGGCAAGCGGCAAGCCCCAGCGTATCGACATCGGGCCGAGCATGAGGGGTCGGGAGAAAGGGATGCGTGCCCAGGGACTCAGGCCTCAGTTTTAGGGAGGAACCGATAATGAGAAAACTGTTGTTTGGCCCGTTAAGCGGGATGCTTCTCCTGATGCTCACCACCCAGGGATGTGCCATGGGGGTGCGGAAACCGGATGCTGCGACCCTTACCGGTACGGTGCGGGTGGTGGGAAACGAACCGTTCACCCGGTTGATCCTGACGACGGCCGATGGCGTGAGAGGGAAGGACTACCTCCTCCTTGGTCCCCTGCTTGACGAGCTGCGAAAGAGTTTCCAAGGGAAGAAGGTCTCTCTCGAAGGAGCCCTCTGCTCGTCACCGGAGCCCCGGTTCAGCAACTGTTTCGAACCGGCACGAATCGTCAGCGCTCCGTAGAAGAGCCACTTAGTGACAGGAAAAAAGGGGACGGGATGCTTTTTAGAAAAGCTTCCGTCCCCTTTGCATTTTTCCGTTGCTTTATCTACAACTGTCGGGTTTGCGATTACTCGTTCTCGAAGGTGAGCTTTCGTTCCAGGTCCATGGAGCGGGTGATCCGTTTTGCCTGCTCGAAGGTAATGATGTTCTGCTGGCAGAGCTGGACCAGGTGCTGGTCCAGTGACTGCATCTGGTACTGGGACCGGCCGTTTTCGATGTGCCGGTCCAGCTCGTCGAGCCGCCCTTCCCGGATGCATGCCTGGATGGTGGTTGTGGAACGCATCACCTCCACCACTGGGACGATCAGCTCCCCCGTCTTGTCCTTTATGAGGCGCAGAGAGACGGTGGCGACCAGGATATCCGCCAGTCGTTGTCGGATGACTTCCTGGGAGTCGGGGGGGAAGTTGCCGAGAAGCCGGTTGATGGTGGAGGCTGCGCTCTGGGTGTGGAGGGTGGAGAAGACCAGGTGGCCGGTCTCCGCCGCCTTGATGCATGAGTCGATGGTCTCAAGGTCCCGTAATTCACCCACCATGATGACGTCCGGGTCCATGCGGAGGGCTGCCCGCAGGGCAGCGGTGAAATTCTCGGTGTCGATTCCCACTTCACGCTGGATGATGCAGCTCTTGTCCGACGTGAAGAGAAACTCGATGGGGTCCTCTATGGTGATGATATTGAAGCTGAAGTTCTCGTTCAGGTAGCGGAGCATGGCGGCAAGGGTGGTGGATTTGCCGTTGCCGGTGGGGCCGGTGACGAGGATGAGCCCGTTGGGGGCCTTGGCGATTTCCGACAGGACCGGCGGAAGGTTCAGCTCCTGGAAGGTGCTGACATGGGGGGGGATTACCCGCATGACGATTCCCACATCCCCCCGCTGACGAAAGATGCTGACACGGAATCTTCCCCCGTTGGGAAGGGAGTAGGATGAATCGAGCTCCTTGATTTCAGCAGGGACCTTGCGGTTGTTGTGCTCGATGATTGTCTGGGCTATGAAAACGGTGTCCTCAGCTGTCAGTTTCGGGAGCTTGGAACGGAGCAGCTGGCCGCGAGCCCGGAAAAAAGGAGGATTGTCCACCTCGAAGTGCACGTCCGAAACCTTCTTCTCAAAGGCGATTTCCAGTATCTGCTGCAATCTTTTCAGGTCCATGAAATTTCCTCGCTATGGCATGTTCGTGATTCGGTCTGCACTTTCTCTAGGGGGCCGGGGTTTCCCGCTTTTTCCGGGCCACGGCGTATTCCAGGGCGCGCCCTGCATAGTTCGCCAGGACTTCCAGCATGTCGACGGGTACATCCGGCACCTCGTTTCGTCCAAAGTCCCCGTAGACGACGGCGATGGTCTTGCCGAAGCTTCTCAGGGGGAGCAGGAGTACGGTCGAACGGACCGGAGCGCCGATTGCCGGAAAAAGCTGTTCCCTGATGATCGCGTCGGTGGTCTCCCCGAAATAGACGGAACCCTCTTCGGTGATGGTCCGGAGCAGGGAAGGAGAGGCCAGGGGTATGCGCAAGCCGAGAGGGGGCGCTGCACCACGTTCCTTTTCCCCCTTGATCCCGAAGGATTTTTCTGCAATCAGCTCATCTTTACGGACTATCAGGGTGAGGGAGCGCTCGAAGGAGTCAGCGATGAATTGCAGGAGGGCGAAAGCGATGTCCGGCGCCTCCTTCATCCCCCGCAGGGCCGACACGCTTGTCCGGAGTCTGCCGACCAGATGGTCGGCCGGTGAAGGGACAAAACCGCACAGAAACTCCAGCAATGCTTCCAGGAAGCTCTTCATGTCCGGGACGAAGGAGTTCCTCCGTTCCTTCAGGGAAGGGGCGGGAATAACCGCCCTGATGCCGTCCTTGTAGGCATGCATCGTGAAGGGGTAGTCGAGGGGGGGCGCGAGCTGGATTATGGCGATGCCGGGAAACTGTTTTCGGAGCTGTTGACGGAGGGAGATGATCTTTTCCTCAGACAGGCCGTCCGGTTTCCCCGGCCGGTCAATCACGAGGAGCGGGGTCCTCTGCTTCGACAGGAACTGGTCGGCGATGTGTTCCAGGTCCTGCTCGTCGCTACTGGAGAAGACATGAATCCCTTCCTGTATGCAGACCGTCGTTATGCAGTAGGAAAGAATTTCGTCGGGAGTGAAGAGAATAACGGAAGGAACCGGCCCCCCCGTGGGAGCTGACTCTGCCCAGAAACGCACCGGCTTCTCCAGAAAAGCGAGGAGCTCCTCCCCTTCGACCTGGGTAACGCCCGGGGTGGTTTCGGCCGGCATCTCCTCTTCGCCGCTCCTGGCGGAGGTCCGGTCATCCAGGCTTGCGAAGACCGCAGGAATCCTCCGTTCCAGCTTGTCGAGATCGGCCAGCCCCAGGTCGTCGGCGGAAAGGAGTGAAGCTCCACCCCCGGACAGGTCCATAGACGCGGGGAGATCGTCGTCGAGAGCCTCGTCCGTGAGTTCGCCGTCACGCAACTTCTCGTCATAGATGCGGAGGGCGTCCATCAGGAGGGTCTGTGTATCGATGTTGACTTCCATGCCCAGTTTTCCCGGATAGTACCGGTAGTCATCGGGGGTCGCCGGGTTCTTAACATCCAGGCTGAAGGAGCCGCGCTTCCATGTCAGCATCTCGACGATGGTCAGTTCGATGAGGAGTTCCAGTCCTTTGTAGGCCTCTTCCTCCTTGACGAGCCCCATTTCCAGGAGCATGACGATCAGGGGCCTGCGGTCGTCGCTTGCTTGCTGCTGTTGCTGAAGTGCCTGCTCGAGGTTTTCGGGGGTGATAACATTGAGGCTGATGAGGATTTCGCCGAGTCGGATGCTGCTGTTGAGATGA
Source organism: Geobacter sp. (assembly GCA_003574885.1). Classification (GTDB taxonomy): domain Bacteria; phylum Desulfobacterota; class Desulfuromonadia; order Geobacterales; family Geobacteraceae; genus Geomobilimonas. The sequence goes on along the minus strand of PJFC01000001.1, from coordinate 128,994 downwards.
TTGGCGCTGACGATATAGCCGTCCTTGAAGACCAGCTGGCTCTCACCCTTGCGGCTCCTCACGCTCAGCACGCCGGATTTCCTCGTCGCATGGAGCAACTGTATCACGTCGACAATCGGCAGGTGTTCCAGGTCTCCGGTGAAAGACATCGGTGACTCCTCTCTGGGTAGCTAGGGCAGGAAAAAATATCCCCCGGCGGGATGTTGCCGGGAAGAACAGGTCACGGTCCAGGGTTAACGGTCGGTGTTCCCTCCGCCAAACCGCACCATTAAACCGCAAAATGATGAAACTTGCAAGCGGCAGAAACACCCTTCCGGGAGTGCCGTTCAGTGGCTTTCCGCGGACGCAGGTCGATCCAGCTCTCTCCTGTCGTGGTCGGGTGTTGTTGGATAAGCAAAATGGGCGCCATTATTTTGAGGGTTGCCGTCATCACCCCGTATTAAAGCCATGCATCTCCGGTCAAAAGTTGATATAATGACCCTCTTAAGACATCGCCCGGAAAGGAATGCCGTATGGAAGCGATACTCAATGATGTGGAGGTAAGGGTGCTTGGCTGCCTCATGGAGAAGGAGTTGACCACGCCGGAGTATTATCCCCTCTCCCTCAATGCCCTTACCAATGCCTGCAACCAGAAATCCAACCGGGACCCGGTGCTCACCCTGGAGGAGGCCGACGTGGTGCGAGCCCTCGATTCCCTCCGTTTCAAACATATGGCGCTGCAGTCGGCCGAGGGGGGAAGGGTGCCTAAATACCGTCATGCCCTGGTAGAGAAGCTGCGCCTTTCCCCTGCCGAACTGGCGGTCTTGGCCGAACTTCTGCTGCGGGGACCACAGACGATAGGAGAGTTGCGCACCCGGGCCGAGCGGATGCACAACTTTTCCGATCCGGCCGCCGTCGAGACGACTCTTGAGGAACTGTCGGCGCGTACCCCCCCCCTCGTGAACAAACTGTCCCGCCAGCCGGGGCGGAAGGAGCCGCGTTACGCCCACCTGTTTGCCGGCGAGCCGGAGTTGACGGTGGAAGACTTTTCTCCGCCTCCCGAATCTGCCCGTCTCCGGGTGATGGCCGAGAACGACCGGATTGCCAAGGTGGAAGAAGAAGTTGCCGAACTCCGCCTGGAAGTATCCGAATTGCGCCGGATGGTCAGGGATTTCACGTCCCAGTTCGAATAGAAGGAAGTCCATGCCAAACCCCGATTATCGACCCGTATCCGACCATGAATTCTGCCGACCGGTCAACCCATTCCCGGCGCAGGTGACCCTTGCCGACATCTCGTGCCGTCTGGCGGACTACATGCCCGAACACCCTGCCACGCTAGGGCTGAATCATGCGTCGGTCGCCCTTGTCCTCCGCGAAGGTGACGACGGGCCGGAGGTGCTCTTCATCGAACGGGCCTCCCGGCCCGGCGATCCCTGGTCGGGGGATCTCGGATTCCCCGGGGGGAAGGTGGAGGTGGGGGACTATGGCCCCCGGGAGGCTGCGGAGCGCGAATCCCGCGAAGAGCTCGACCTTGACCTCGGTCAGGCCTGCTATATCGGCCGCCTCTCTGACGTCGTTGGCGCCCATATGCCGGTGCGGGTCTCCTGCTTCGTTTACGGGGCCGGCTTGATCGGCCCGTTCAGCTTCAGTGACGAGGTGCAGGATGCTTTCTGGGTGCCGCTTGCCGAACTTGTGGCGCCGACGCGCCACATCATGGCGCCGGTCCGTTTCGGTGGAGGCACCTTCGAACGTCCCTCCATCCGTCTCCCGACGGCAGGCAAGCCGGTACTCTGGGGGATTACCTACCGGCTCGTCATGCAGTTCCTGGAGATCCTGGGGAGTCACTACCCGACCCCGCCGGTCTCGTGATTGTTTCCTCGGGACACGGGGTAACCGCCATAACGCTTTGATTCGTGAAAATACAGGGGCTCCTTTCCAGGCTCCCCCCGGGAGGTTATTGTGAGCGACGAAAAGAAGTTGCCCAGCTGTGCAGCATGCAGCGCGGTCTGGGAGAAGAAGGGTACCACCAACTGTTGGAGCGGCGATCCTGCAACCGCCCCTCCCCGGCCGGGGAACTGCCCGTCGAGTACCAGTGAAGATCTGGTCAGGGATTCCTTTGCCCGTTACACAGGCGACAGCGAGGATGCCCGCCTTGCCCTTGTGGCGGCGAAAGTGGAGGGGCTCTGCTATCAGCCGGTTCCGGGAAGCGATGCGGTCAATGCCCGCTGGACGAGGGTTGAGGATACCATAGCCCTGGCAAAGCTGATGGGGTGGAAAAGGATCGGTATTGCCACCTGCATCGGGCTTCTGTATGAAACCGAGAAGCTTACCGCCATTCTCAGCGCCCAGGGTCTTGAGCCGCTGTCGGTCTGCTGCAAAGCGGGGAGTATTGACAAGCTGGAACTGGGGCTTGAGGAGGTCGACAAGGTCCGTCCAGGCACATTCGAGCCTGCCTGCAATCCCATCGCCCAGGCCGAACTCTGCAACCGGCACGGGACGGATATGAACATCATCGTCGGTCTCTGCGTCGGCCACGACATGCTGTTCGCCAAGCATTCAAAGGCGCCGGTAACTACCCTCGTCTGCAAGGACCGGGTGACGGGGCATAATCCTGTGGCGGTGCTTTACGGACAGAATTTTTACTACAAGCGGCTGCTGAAACAGCCGGTGCTGACCGGGAAGGAGTAGGTGGATGGGGGTGACCCGTGAAGAACTGGCCCTGCAGGTGGATGTGGCGGAGTGGGGATGGCTGCGACCCCACGGCGAGCGGGGTGGTCTGATTGTTGTAGCGGGCCGGCTGGACCTGGCAGAGGTGGGGGAGCGGGTGGCCGGGGACGATGCGGCTGTCATCCAGGGGTGGCTTGCCGGCGGGGAAATGTGGAAACCTACGGTTGCCGAACTGGAGGCATGGAATGCGGCCCCCGATCGAAGATTCCGGATGCTGGTGGTGAGCCCTTACGTGCTTATTCAGGAGCTGGTCAACTGATAGCTCCCTTCCCGCCGGTGGATGGCCCCGGTGGAGGTGAGAGTGCTGGAGTAGAGGTGGAACTCCGTGACAGGAAAAGTTGTGGAGGCGAAGCCGCGGTGCTTTTCTTCATAATTGGAAAGCAGGTGTGCCGGCGTTCCAATTATGCGTGCAAGGGTGATGTGGGGAGAAAAGGGGCGCTCTTCAGGCGGTGTTCCCGTCAGGGCGAGGGCCGCTTCCACCTTCTGCTGCAGGGCGAGGAGTGTGGGGGGGCGATCCATGCCGACCCAGAGAACCCGCCCCGGTCTGCCGAAATGGCCCACCTGGCGGAGAGTCAGACTGAAGGGTTCGTCATGGACGTGCCGCAATGCCTCGTCAATGTCTCCCTGCTGTCGCGCCTCGACTTCCCCGATGAACCGGAGGGTGAGGTGCAGCTGGTCCCCTGCAACCCACCGTGCTCCCGGCAGCTCCTCCCGCAAGTTTGCAAGCTCACTCCTGATTTTTTCCGGCAGATCAATGGCGACGAACAGTCGTGGCATGGCCATTCCCTCCATTTACCGTGCGGCAACCCGCTGGTTGTCCTTTCCCATGTCAAGCAGATGACGCCCGCCGTCAGAGACGATGGCTGTCCCTAGGTGAGCGGAAATGCGGTTGAGGTGGGCGATCACCGCGTCTCCTCTGCCGGCCTCCATGACCCGTGGCTGGAAGCGGACCGTTCGGTTCAATACGTTGAGAGGAATGAATTCCACTTCCCTCACCCCCTCTCCCAGCGTGATCCGGGCGATGACGCTCTGTCGTGACGAAGGGCTCAGGCTGCCGAAGGCGAAGTTTCCAAGGCTGTACAGGATTACACCGCCCTTGTAGCGTTCGATTCCCTGGAGGACGTGGGGGTGGTGGCCGAGCACTACGTCGGCGCCGGCGTCGATGGCCTGATGGGCGGCAGCGACCTGGCGGGAGTGGGGACGCTCCGCACGCTCCGTACCCCAGTGGAAGGAGACAATGACGTAGTCCGCTGTCTGTCGGGCTTTGGCAATGTCGTCTGCGAAGAATGAGGGATATCCCGGTGCTGTTCCGGGGGTGCTGTCCGAGGCGTAGAATTTATCGGGGAAGGTGAGGGAATAGGCAAGAAAGGCGAGTCGTTTCCCCTTGATGGTGATGGTGACCGCCTGGCGGGCCTCCCCAAGATTTTTGCCTGCTCCGGAGTGGAGGATGCCGTACCGGTCCAGGAGGTCAGCGGTGTCCTGGAGACCGACGGAGCCGTAATCAAGCACATGATTGTTGGCCAGAGTCAGCACGGAGAATCCCGCCTCCCGGAGGGCTGCTGCGGCTGCCGGTTCTGCCCGGAAGCGGAACCGTTTGTCCCTGAACTCATCGCCGCGGCTGGTGATGGGAGACTCCAGGTTGCCGATGGCAAGGTCCCCCCTTTGCAGGTATTTGCGGGTAGCGGCGAAGGGGTAGTCGTAACCGAGCCGGGAATAGACAGGCGTGCCGCTCCCAGCCAGCATGATATCGCCGACGGCATTGATCACGATCTCTCCTCCCCTGGCGGGGTGGGTCGGAGTGCAGAGACAGAGGCAGGTCAACAGCACAAGTTTACGCAGCATAAGCGGGTCCCATCGAGCGGCCGGATAAAATTGTTGACGGCCGGCCGTGCAAATGCTACAAAATATAGCTTTATTAATCAGAAAGTAAAGGCCTTTCCCCATGCTGGACGTGAAATACATTCGGGACAATTTGGAATCGGTCGAAGCGCGACTTGCGACCCGAGGCCCCGGTGTTTCCCTTTCCGGTTTCCGGCAGCTGGATGAACGTCGCCGTGAGCTGCTCCTGCAGAGCGAGACCCTTAAGGCGTTACGCAACAAGGTATCTGAAGAGATAAGCCGGATAAAGGACAAGAGCCAGGCCCAGGGCCGTATTGCCGAAATGAGAGAGGTTTCCCAGCAGATCAAGGGGCTGGACGACCAGCTGCGCGGAGTAGAGGAGGAGTTGCAGCAGATTCTGCTGACGGTCCCCAATATCCCCCATCCGGACGTTCCCCTGGGTACTTCCGAGTCGGATAACGTGGAAGTACGGAAATGGGGGGTCCCGCCCCAACCCGCATTCACTCCCAAGCCGCACTGGGAGCTTGGAGAATCACTGGGGATCCTCGATTTCGAACGGGGCACCAAGATTGCCGGCGCACGTTTTACCCTTTCCCGGGGGGCGGGTGCCCGTCTGGAACGTGCGCTCATTAATTTCATGCTCGATCTCCACACGGAGAGGCACAATTATGTTGAAATGCTTCCTCCCTTTATGGTAAACAGGGAGAGCATGACCGCTACGGGTCAGTTGCCGAAGTTCGAGGATGACCTGTTCCACGTGGATGAGCCGGATTATTTCCTTATCCCCACGGCTGAGGTGCCGGTGACCAATATCCACCGGGGTGAAATTCTCCGGGGGGTTGAGCTTCCCTTGTGTTACACGGCCTATACCCCCTGTTTCAGAAAAGAGGCAGGCTCTTACGGTAAGGATACCCGTGGCCTCATTCGTCAGCACCAGTTCAACAAGGTCGAACTGGTCAAATTCGTCCGGCCGGATACGTCTGATGTCGAATTGGAAAAACTGCTGGCGGATGCGGAAAAGGTTTTGCAGCTTCTGGAACTTCCCTACCGGGTGATGGCGCTCTGTACGGGCGATATCGGTTTTTCCGCGGCAAAGACCTACGATATCGAAGTCTGGCTGCCCGGGCAGGACACCTACCGGGAGATATCATCCTGCAGCAGTTTCGGTGATTTCCAGGCGCGGCGCGCAGGCATCAGGTATCGCGAGGACGAAAAGGCCAAACCTGAATTCGTTCATACGCTGAATGGTTCCGGCCTGGCCGTTGGCCGGACGCTCGTGGCCATTCTGGAGAACTACCAGCAGGAGGACGGCTCGGTGACCGTTCCCTCGGCGCTGCTTCCCTACATGGGCGGGGTTGAGAGGATCAGCTAGTATTCCGGAGGGATGGCCGAGTGGTTGAAGGCGGCGGTCTTGAAAACCGTTGAACGAAAGTTCCGTGGGTTCGAATCCTACTCCCTCCGCCATTTATAACAGAACAGATTCCTGGAGAGATGGCCGAGTAGGTCGAAGGCGCTCGCCTGCTAAGCGAGTATACTGGGAAACCGGTATCGAGGGTTCGAATCCCTCTCTCTCCGCCATTTATTAAGGCTCTGCGGCCTTGCCGTTTGCCAAGGAGGATCTGGTGAAGTACACGCTGAGATTCATGCTGTTCGCCCTGCTGGTGATTGTGGCGGCCGGTTGCAGCAAAAAGGAAGAACAAAAGGCAGAGGGGGTCGGTTCGCCCCATGGACAGACCCAACGCAAAGAATCAGTAGTCGTTGTACCTGATACGGTCAAGGGGAAATGGAAGGCTGTCAAGATCGCGGTGACCGACAAGACAGCCAACAAAGAGACGGTCTATGTCATGCCGCTGGGCGCTGATTTTCCCCTTCCCGGCAGTAACATCGTCGTCAGGGTTGAGAATTTCCTTCCCCACTTCAGTATGGAGGGTACGACCCTTACATCCCAGTCCAATGAACCGAAAAACCCTGCGGCCCAGGTCCGGATCATGGAAGGCGGGAAAGAGGTCTTCAAGGGATGGTTGTTCTCTCTTTATCCGACGACCCATGCGTTTCAACACCCCAAGTATGGTTTTACACTGGTCGATTTCGTACCTGCCAGTTAGGATTGCACGCGCTTGTAGCTCAGCTGGATAGAGCAACGGACTACGAATCCGTAGGTCGGGAGTTCGAATCTCTCCAAGCGCGCCATTTAATCAGATGAAAGACGATGTGTACTGGATGGGGATCGCGCTCCGCGAGGCCAACAAGGCCGCTGACCTGGGTGAGGTCCCCATCGGCGCTCTGGTGGTAAGGGACGATAAGGTCATCGGTCGGGGCTACAATCTTCGCGAGGCCCGCCATGATCCCACGGCCCATGCCGAAATTATCGCTATCCGTCAGGCGGCCCGCAGATCTGGCAACTGGCGGCTGTCCGGCGCGACCCTTTACGTGACCGTAGAACCCTGTGTCATGTGCATGGGGGGGATACTCCTGGCTCGGATAGAGCGGGTTGTTTTCGGCTGTCATGATCCGAAGGCGGGTGCGGCGGGATCTCTCTATGATCTTTCCGCTGATCCCCGGCTCAATCATCGCGTTATGCTGACCGCCGGCGTGCGGAGTGCGGAGTGCGCCGCAACTATCAGTTCCTTCTTTGCGGGCTTGCGCGAGCGGAAGCGCCATAAAAAAGTTGCGGCAGACTGAATGGAGAGATGGCCGAGTGGTCGAAGGCGCCTGACTCGAAATCAGGTGTGGGGGTGACTCCACCTAGGGTTCGAATCCCTATCTCTCCGCCATAAAACCTTTACAAACCAGCATCGTTTATACTATAGTTCCCCTTCGCGGAGAGATGTCCGAGAGGTTGAAGGAGCACGCCTGGAAAGCGTGTGTACGTTAATAGCGTACCGAGGGTTCGAATCCCTCTCTCTCCGCCATTAATTTTTCAGCACTGCCACTGGCCCGCTTTTCAGCGCCCCGCCGACGGCAAAGATTGCGGATAGAGCTGATAGCTGGGTCCCGCGCAACGGAAGGTTATGAACCCCGTCAGGTCCGGAAGGAAGCAGCGGCAGTAACCGGCTCCGTGTGCCGCGGGGGTGCCCAGCTATCAGTTCTGCCCGCAAACCCGCGAAACCAACCCCCCCTCCCACAATCCTTAAACTGCATATGAGGTTATCATCCCTTGTCATATCTTGTGTTAGCGAGAAAATGGCGTCCCCAGACTTTCCGTGATTTGATCGGACAGGAGCATGTCAGTCAGACCCTTCAGAATGCCATTGATTCAGGCCGTATAGCCCATGCCTTTCTCTTTACCGGGGCACGGGGGGTAGGGAAAACCAGCTCCGCCCGGATCCTGGCCAAGGCACTCAATTGCGAACAGGGGACCTCTACTGAGCCGTGCAACAGCTGCTCCACCTGTACGGAGATTACTGCGGGGACGTCGGTGGATGTCTTCGAGATCGACGGGGCGTCCAACACCAGCGTGGACGACATCCGTGAGCTGCGGGAGAATGTCAAATACCTCCCGTCACGGAGCCGCTACAAGATATTCATCATTGACGAAGTGCACATGCTTTCAACCAGTGCCTTCAACGCTCTCCTGAAGACACTGGAAGAACCTCCTCCCCACGTAAAGTTCATCTTCGCCACCACCGAACCCCACAAACTCCCCATCACCATCCTCTCGCGCTGCCAGCGTTTCGATTTCAAGCGGATACCGCTGCCGAAGATCGTCGACCGTCTCCGCTTCATCGTCGACCAGGAGCAGGTCGGGATAAGCGACGGTGCGCTGGCAATGATCGCGCGCAAAGGGGACGGCAGCATGCGGGATTCCCTTTCCACCCTGGATCAGGTGCTGGCATTCTGCGGGGAACAGGTAAAGGACGACGATGTGGTTGCCCTTCTCGGTGTCGTTGACCGCCGCCTGCTGCAGGACGCGACACGGGCGATCTTTGCCAGGGATTGCAGGGGTGTTCTGGACATTGTGCGCCAGGTAGACGGTTTCGGTTACAGCATGCGCCATTTTGGGCAGGAGCTGATAGACCAGTTCCGCACCCTCGTCATACTCAAGGCAGTCGGTGATGCTGCCGAACTGGCCGAGCTCTCCCCTGGCGAACTTGCTGAATTGCAGGAGCTGTCCGGTGGCGTCGCACTGGACGACCTCCAGCGCCACCTGACCCTGCTGCTGCGGGCCGATACCGAGATGGCCCAGAGCAGTTTTCCCCGACTGGTTCTGGAAATGGTGCTGTTGAAAATGGCGAACCTGGTGCCGGTCATCCCGGTAGATGAGATTCTGGCCCGTCTCCAGTCTTTGGAGAAATCGGGGAGAGGTGTTGTTGCTTCCGGCGTACCGGTGTGGGAGGCCCCCCGCCGCCGACCGGAAGGGGCATCTGTCGAAAAGCCCCGTCCTGCAGTGACACCCGTCGCCAAAGCGTCGTCTGCCGGAAAAGTGCCGGAGAGTGACACTCCACGGGAGGCACCTGCTGAAATGAACGCTGGTTCCCTGAACGAAGTCACTGAAACAAGCGGGGACTGGGAAGGGTTTGTCATGTTCGTACGGGGGAAGAAGCCGCTGCTGGCAGCACTGCTTGAGCATGGCAGACCACTGCAGGTTTCTCCCCGGCTTGTGGAACTGGCGTACGAGTCCGGTTCGTTCCAGTATAACAGGCTGAAAGACACTGAAGTCATGACTGACCTGTCCGGTCTGGCCCAAGCATATTTTCACGTTGCCACGGTGTTTCAGCTCAAGCCTTTGAGCGGGAATACGGAGGGACTTCCCCCCACGCTCCTGGAAAAAAAAAGTCTTGATCAGTCCGCGCGCGACGTGGAGTTGAGGGAAGTGGCAGCAAGTCATCCAGTGGTAGCGGCCGCGCTGGAAATTTTTGACGGTGTGATCGAATCGGTTCGTGGAGGAGATGAACCCGAAAAGGTATAACCATGTTTTAGTAATATAAAATTTGTTAAGCGTGAGTAAAAAAAATACATGAAGTCTGAGGGAGGTTCCGGATGTCGAAAGGTTTGGCGCAGATCATGAAGCAGGCCCAGATGATGCAGCAGAAGATGGCGAAATTGCAGGAAGATGCAGCCCAGAAAACCGCCGAGGCTACGGTGGGGGGGGGCATGGTGACGGCAGTGGTCAACGGAAAGAACCAGCTGCTTTCTCTCACGATAAAAAAAGAGGCGGTTGATCCGGAAGATGTCGAGATGCTTCAGGATCTCGTCGTTGCGGCGGTTAACGAGGCCCTGACCAAAGTGCAGGGCGAGCTTTCCGAGCAGATGGGAAAGATAACGGGCGGACTCAGCATCCCCGGGTTGTTTTAAGACGATCACCGCGGCAATACCAGTTTATTTTCTCCTCCCGACGGGGAAGGGATACCGCTGAAATAGAACGGGCAGGGCGAAATGCCTGCCCGACTTTAACCCATTGAAACTACTATTTATTATGCGAATTTTTTACGCATAATAAATTTTTTTATTTAAAGCATAATAAAAAAATGTTTTATATTATAGGAAAAATATGCTACATTTTTCTGCATCACTGACGAAGTTGATTGGTGAATTGAAGAAATTGCCGGGAGTTGGGGAAAAAACCGCGTTACGGCTCGCCCTGCACCTTTTAAAATCCCCTGCAAACGTTCATGCTCTGGCGGAAAGTCTTATGGAGGTTGGAAGCAGGGTTCGCTTCTGCTCCACCTGTTTCGGTATTACCGAGGCGGACCCCTGTGCAATTTGCACGGGAAACCGGGATGTTTCGCTTCTCTGTGTTGTGGAAGAACCTCAGGATATGCTGGCGATCGAACGGAGTCACTCCTTCAAGGGGCGCTATCACGTGCTTCAGGGGGCGCTCTCGCCGCTGAATGGTGTCACGCCGGCCCAGTTGAGAATCCGGGAACTTATGGAGCGCCTGGAAAAGGGTGAGTGCAAAGAGGTTGTACTGGCAACTAATTTTACCGTTGAAGGTGAGGCAACAGCCCTCTATCTGACCCACCTCATCAAGCCCACGGGAATACGGATCACCCGTCTTGCCCATGGCATTCCCCTTGGTTCCGACCTTGAGTATGTGGATCTTGCAACAGTGCAGCGGGCCATGGAGGGGCGGTCCGAGCTTTGACATTTGATTGACCGGTAGATAGACGAAGCAGATAGGATTGCGTTTCGAATAATCCAAGAAATCAGAAGGAGGAGTTTTTTATGAGTCGCAAAATGGTAACCATTGACGGCAACACTGCGGCAGCCCATGTGGCCCATGCAACCAATGAGGTGATCGCCATCTATCCCATCACGCCGTCATCGGTTATGGGGGAGATTTCAGACGCCAAGAGCGCGGTCGGCGAGACGAACATCTGGGGTAACGTCCCCTCTGTCGTCGAGATGCAGTCTGAAGGGGGCGCCTCCGGTGCCGTACACGGCGCCCTGCAGGCCGGCGCACTGACCACTACCTTCACCGCCAGCCAGGGGCTCCTGCTGATGATCCCCAACATGTTCAAAATCGCCGGTGAGCTGACCTCCACCGTTTTTCACGTCTCGGCCCGTGCTATTGCTGCCCAGGCGTTGTCCATCTTCGGTGACCACTCCGACGTCATGTCCTGTCGCTCCACCGGCTGGGCCTTCCTCTGTTCCAACAACGTGCAGGAGGTTATGGACTTTGCCCTGATTTCCCAGTCCTCTACCCTGCGCAGCCGTATACCGTTCCTGCACTACTTTGACGGTTTTCGCACTTCCCATGAGATTCAGAAGGTAGAGGAGCTCTCCTTTGACGATATGCGTGCTATGCTCGATGACAAACTGATCGCCGAGCACAAGGGGCGTGGCCTGAACCCCGACCGCCCGTTTATGCGCGGTACCGCCCAGAACCCGGACGTCTATTTCCAGGGGCGCGAAACCGTCAACGCTCACTACCCGATCTGCGAAAAGATCGTCCAGGAAGAGATGGACAAGTTCGGCAAGCTGACCGGCCGTAAGTACAAACTGGTTGATTATGTCGGTGCCAAGGATGCCGAGCGCGTGGTGGTGGTGATGGGTTCCGGCGCTGATGTCGTTCAGGACACGGTCGATAATATGGTCAAGAAGGGTGAAAAGGTCGGAGTGGTCAAGATCCGCCTCTATCGTCCTTTCCCGCTGGACGCCTTCCTCAAGGCGCTGCCCAAGACGGTCAAGAAGATTGCCGTCCTTGACCGGACCAAGGAGCCGGGCTCCCTGGGAGAGCCCATCTATTTGGACGTACGTACTGCGATCGGCGAAGGTATGGCCAGCGGGAAGTGCAAGCTGGACGGCTATCCGGTCATCGTCGGCGGCCGCTACGGTCTCGGCTCCAAGGAGTTCAATCCGGCCATGGCCAAGGCAGTGCTGGACAACCTCAAGAGCGCCAAGCCCAAAAAGAATTTTGTGGTCGGTATCGAGGAGGATGTGACCGGTTGCAGCCTGAAGGTGGACTACTCCTACAAGAACCCGATGGAAGGTGCATTCCAGGCCATGTTCTACGGCCTTGGTTCTGACGGCACCGTCGGTGCCAACAAGAACTCCATCAAAATCATCGGTGAGGAGACCAGCAACAACGCTCAGGCCTATTTTGTGTACGATTCCAAGAAGGCCGGTTCCATGACCACCTCCCACCTCCGTTTCGGCAAAAAATACATCCGTGCTCCGTACCTGGTGCAGGAGGCCGACTTCGTGGCCTGCCACAACTTCTCATTCCTTGAGAAGTACGACATGCTGAGCAAGGCCAAGCCTGGCGCTACGTTCCTGCTGAACGCCCCTTTCGGACCCACGGAAGTTTGGGACACCATGCCGAAGGAAGTGCAGCAGCAGATAATCGACAAGAAAATGAAATTCTACGTGATCGACGGGGTCAAGCTGGGGAACGAGATTGGCCTCGGGCCCCGCATCAACGTGATCATGCAGACAGCGTTCTTCAAGATCTCCAACATCATCCCACTGAAGGACGCCGTGGCTTCCATCAAGGGTGCCATCAAGAAGTCCTACGGCAAGGCTGGCGAGAAGGTGCTGGAAATGAACTACAAGGCTGTCGAAGCCGGGTTGAACAACTTCTACGAGGTCAAGGTGCCGGCCAAGGCCACCAGCAAGCTGAAGATGGCCTCTGCCGTCTCCAGCAAGGCACCGAAGTTCGTCAAGGATGTAACCGGTGTCATCGTGGCCGGTCTGGGGGACAATCTGCCGGTCTCCAAAATGCCGGCCGATGGCACATTCCCCACGGCCACTTCCCAGTACGAGAAGCGTAATATCGCCACTGAAATCCCGGTCTGGGACGAGAAGCTCTGCATCCAGTGCGGCATCTGCTCCTTCGTCTGCCCCCACGCATCGGTGCGCATGAAGGCCTACGACGCCAAGCTCCTGAAGGATGCCCCCAAGACCTTCAAGTCGATTGATTGCAACATCCCCGAGATGAAGGGGAAGAAGCTGACCGTCCAGGTGGCCCCGGAAGATTGTACCGGCTGTGGCGCCTGCGCCCACAACTGCCCGGCCAAGGACAAGCAGAATCCGAACCACAAGGCGCTGGATATGGCTTTCCAGCCGCCACTGCGTGCCCAGGAAGCCGACAACTACGACTTCTTCCTGTCGCTGCCCGATGTGGATGCCACTCAGGTCAAGCTGGAGGCGCTGCGCGGCAACCAGCTGGTACGGCCGCTGTTCGAATACTCCGGTGCCTGTGCAGGCTGTGGCGAAACTCCGTATCTGAAGCTGTTAACTCAGCTGTTTGGCGATCGGATGCTTGTTGCCAACGCAACCGGCTGCTCGTCGATCTACGGCGGCAACCTCCCCACCACTCCCTACGCACAGCGTGCCGACGGCCGTGGCCCGGCCTGGTCCAACTCCCTGTTCGAGGACAACGCCGAGTTCGGGTACGGCATGCGGCTGACCGTAGACCAGTTCACCAAGTCGGCTCGGGGAAATTTGGCCGAGTTGGCCGATAGCAAGGCGTTTGCTGCCAATGCCAAACTTGCGAAGGAAATCCTTTCCGCCGATCAGTCCGGTCAGGCCGGCATCGAGGCCCAGCGTGGCCGCGTCGAAAAGCTGAAGGCGGCCCTGAAGGGAAGCAAGGAAAAGGTAGCCAAACAGCTTATGCCGATTGCCGATTACCTGGTCAAAAAATCGGTCTGGTGTATCGGTGGTGATGGCTGGGCCTACGACATCGGGTTCGGCGGTCTGGACCATGTCATTGCGAGCGGCAAGAACATCAACCTGTTCGTACTGGATACCGAGGTTTATTCCAACACCGGTGGTCAGGCATCCAAATCGACACCGATGGGCGCAGTCGGACTTTTTGCAGCCGGTGGCAAGCCCGTAAGCAAGAAGGACCTGGGCATGATTGCCATGTCCTACGGTACGGTCTACGTGGCTGCCGTTTCCCTTTCCAATCCCGCCCAGTGCGCCAAGGCCATGTTGGAGGCCGAGGCTTACAACGGTCCGTCCCTGATCATTGCCTATGCCCACTGCATCGCACACGGGATCAACATGACGGAAGGGGTGGATGCTCAGAGAAAGGCCGTACAATCGGGCTATTGGCCGTTGTATCGTTACAATCCGGCCCTGGCGGCCGAGAACAAGAACCCTCTTCAGCTGGACAGCAAGGCGGCAACTATCAGCTTCGAAGAGTACACCAATAACGAAAACCGCTACCGCATGCTCAAGAAGGCCAATCCGAAGGAAGCCGATGAGCTGATGAGAAAGGCCGGCCAGTGGGCCAAGGCACATTTCGCCTACTACCAGAAGCTGGCGGCGCTGAACTTCGAGGAGAGCGGCGAGAAGTAATTAATTCTCCCGTGAGGTACGAGAGCCCCGGCAGGAAACTGCCGGGGCTTTTCCATGCGAGCGGGTAAAAGGTCAAAAAACCTTGAAAGAGCAGACTCTTTCTGTTATATCTTACCGCTGACAGTAAATTTACTCACCGCACACAAGGGGTGCTCCATGTCGAATCCTCAGATGGTGATGTATGATGAGGAATTCAAGCAGATAAATGTCGTCATTGAAAAACTTCTGCGGGAAGCCAATTCCAAGGTAATTTTTCTGGTGGACAAGAACGGTCAGCTGATCTCCGGCGTTGGAGACATAGAGCAGTTCGACACCACGTCACTGGCGTCCCTGACGGCCGGCAATATCGCCGCCACCGGCGGCATGGCCAAGCTGATCGGCGAAAAAGAATTCTCCATCCTCTTTCATGAAGGAGAGAAGGACAACCTCCACATATCCATCGTCGGTGGGCGTGTGATCCTTGTGGTGCTGTTCGACAATCGCTCGTCCCTCGGACTGGTCCGGCTCCGGGTGAAAAAGGCGTCCGATGAATTGACAACCATCTTCAACCGACTTCTCGAGAAGGCCGAGGAGAAGGAAAAGAGCGGTGAAACCGATTTCCCCTTTGCTGAAATCACCGATGACGATATAGACAATCTCTTCAGCTGAGACTTGAGGTAACGGCAGATGTCCTTTATCAACTACGCCTCCCGGGAAATAAACTGCAAGATTGTTTATTACGGACCGGGGCTGTGTGGCAAAACCACAAACCTGCAATTCGTCTACCAGAAGACCGCCCCCGATGCCAAGGGAAAGATGATAAGCCTGGCGACGGAAACGGAGAGAACGCTTTTCTTCGACTTCCTGCCGCTTGCACTGGGGGAGATCAGGGGATTCAAGACCCGCTTTCACCTCTATACCGTGCCGGGGCAGGTGTTCTACGATGCATCCCGTAAGCTTATTCTCAAGGGGGTTGATGGTGTCGTCTTCGTGGCCGACTCCCAGGAAGAGCGGATGGACGCAAACATCGAGTCGCTGGAGAACCTGCGTATCAACCTGGAAGAGCAGGGGTACAATCTGGACAAGATTCCCTACGTTGTCCAGTACAACAAGCGTGACCTGCCGAACGTCGTATCGGTTGAGGAACTCCGCAGGGAGCTGAACCCGACCGACGTCCCCGAGTTCGAGGCGTGTGCCTCCACGGGTGAAGGGGTTTTCGAAACCCTCAAGGCGGTGGCCAAGCTGATTCTGGTCGATCTCAAGAAAGGGAAATAGCGGTCACTGCCGGTTTTGCCGCCTGATTTGAAAGCCCGTGAGAATAGTCACGGGCTTTTTTGCGTTCATGCAGAGTTGCAATCCTTTCCGGGAATGCCCGATTCTGCCCAGCGAGCAAAACATTTGTCCAAACCTTGGTACACTTTTATCCAGGTGATGGCAGGGTAAAGAACCAATGCCGTAATGGGGGAGCCCATTATACGGACGGGAGTCATTCCATGGAACGGGAACTGAACAGCAGAGTAGTGGCACGTGGAAGGGAGCTGTTCTCCGCGATTTCGGGCGAGAAGCCCTCACTTTTCGATCAGGGAGCCTGGATGGGGAAGGTGCTGAACTGGTGCATGCAGAACGAACAATTCAAGACCCAGCTGTTCCGGTTCGTAGATGTCTTTCCGGCACTTTCCGACAGCAAACTCCTGACAGAGCACATCCGCGAGTATTTCGGCGATGAGCTGGAGATGCCTGCGGTCATGTCTGCCGGTGCCAGAATGGCGGGGGTGCTTGGCCCGCTCGGGGGAGAGGTGCTCAACAAGGTGCTGACCGCAAAGATAACGGAGATGGCGCGGCAGTTCATTGCGGGAGAGACCACGAAGGAAACGGTGAATACCCTTGCGAATCTCAGGAAGGAAGGATTTGCCGCTGTGATGGACGTGCTGGGTGAGGCGACACTCTCGGAGAAAGAGGCTGAAGAGTATACGACTACCTATCTGGAGCTTCTCGACGCACTGAATAAGGAGCAGGCTGAGTGGCCGGGACTGCCGGGGAATAATGGTGACCCGAACCTTGACTGGGGGCATGCTCCCAAGGTAAGCGTGGCGGTAAAGCCGACAGCTCTCTACTGTCTGGCAAATCCCCAGGATTTCGAGGGGTCGGTTGTGGCGATCCTGAATCGGATGCGGCGGATCATGGAGAAGGTCGTTGAGCTGAACGGGTTCCTCTGCATCGACATGGAGTCCTATCGGCACAAGGAGATCACCCTCGAGGTGTTCCGTCGCCTGAAGCTGGAGTACAGGGAGTTCCCCCATCTGGGGATCGCGCTCCAGGCTTACCTAAGGGATACGGACAGAGATCTGGAGGAGTTGCTCGTCTGGACGCGAGAAAACGGCGTGCAGATTTCGATCCGTCTCGTCAAGGGTGCCTACTGGGATTACGAAGTGGTCAAGGCCAGGCAGAACAACTGGGCAATTCCTGTCTGGACCATCAAGGCGGAAAGCGACGCTGCCTTCGAGCGTCAGGCACAAAAAATCCTGGAGAACCACGGGATCTGTCACTTTGCCTGTGGGTCCCACAACATCAGGACGGTGTCTGCGGTGATGGAGATGGCCAAGGAGCTGGGAGTTCCCGAGGAACGTTACGAGTTCCAGATGCTCTACGGCATGGCCGAACCGGTCAGGAAGGCGATACTGAAGATCGTCGGCCGTATCCGCCTCTATTGTCCCTACGGTCCCATGGTGCCGGGGATGGGATACCTGGTGCGCAGGCTCCTGGAGAACACCTCCAACGAATCGTTTCTCCGCCAGAGCTTTGCCGGGGATGCCCGGGTCGAGAAGCTCCTGGAGGACCCGGACATGGTAGCCGCGCGGGAGCGGGCGGCCCTGCAGCACGAGCCGGAAAAGGAAAGAACTGATTCCGGCGATCTCAAAGGCTTTTGTAACGAGCCGGCGGTGGACTTTACCCGTGCAGATCACCGGCAGGCTTTCCCGGAGCAGATAGCCCAAGTGCGGAGAGAATTCGGAAAGAACTATCCGCTCTTTATCAACGGTCGGGAAGTATGGACTGACGACTTTGTCCCGACGGTCAACCCTAACCGCCCGTCAGAAATCCTGGGTCAGATATGCCAGGCGGGTACCAGGGAGGTGGGAGACGCCGTGGCAGCAGCGAAAGCGGCCTTCCCTGCCTGGCGTGATACCGGCCCCCGGACAAGGGCGGAATATCTCATCAAGGCGGCCCAGGCGGCCCGCCGGCGCATCTTCGAATTCTCCGCCTGGCAGGTGCTGGAGATAGGCAAGCAGTGGGATCAGGCCTACGCCGATGTGACCGAGGCGATCGACTTCCTGGAATACTATGCCCGGGAAATGATCCGTCTGGGTGAACCCCGGCGGGCCGGGCATGCACCGGGCGAGCTGAACCACTACTTCTACGAGCCGAAGGGGGTGGCCGCGGTCATCGCTCCCTGGAACTTCCCCCTTGCCATCAGCATAGGTATGGTCTCCGCCGCTATCGTCACCGGTAACTGCGTGGTCTTCAAGCCGTCGGGTCTCACCTGTCTCATTGGCTGGCATCTGGTGGAGATCTTCCGGGAGGCAGGACTCCCCGCAGGGGTGTTCAACTACATCCCGGGGCGCGGTTCGACCATGGGGGACTACCTGGTCGACCATCCTGATGTAAGCCTCATTGCCTTCACCGGTTCCATGGAAACGGGAACAAGGATCATCGAGCGGGCGGCGAGGGTTCATCCGGGGCAGGCCAACGTGAAGAAAGTCATCGCCGAGATGGGAGGAAAGAACGCCATTATCATCGACGATGATGCGGACCTGGACGAAGCCGTCCCGCACGTGCTCGGATCCGCCTTCGGATTTCAGGGGCAGAAGTGCTCCGCATGCTCACGTGTCATCGTTCTCGATGGGGTCTACGACAAGTTCGTTGCACGGCTCGTCTCCATGGCCGAAGCGACCAGGATCGGCCCTGCGGAGGACCCCGCTTTCTACATGGGGGCCGTGGCTGACGAAAGGGCGCAGAAGAGTATCCGGGAGTATGCGGAGATCGGCAAGAAGGAGGGACACCTCCTCTATGAGAGCCAGGTGCCGGCCGGGGAGGGGTACTACGTCCCCATGACCATCATCGGCGGGATCAGGCCGGATCACCGCATCGCACAGGAGGAGATCTTCGGTCCGGTGCTGGCAGTCATGCGGGTGAAGGATTTCGATCAGGCGATCCAGTGGGCCAATTCTACCAGATTCGCCCTCACCGGCGGCATCTTCAGCCGCAGCCCCGGGCACCTGGAGAGGGCTCGCCGGGAATTCCGCGTGGGAAACCTTTATATCAACCGGAACATCACCGGCGCCCTGGTGGAACGACAGCCCTTCGGCGGCTCGCGCATGTCGGGTGTGGGAACCAAGGCAGGGGGCCCCGATTACCTCCTCCACTTCATGGACCCGAGGGTTGTTACGGAAAACACGATGAGGCGGGGGTTTTCGCCAGCCGACACGGTGGGGGGAGTGGCGTGAGCCACGGTCCGTCTCCTACCGCAACCGAAGCCGCGGCCACCCGCAAGGGGGTGATGTATGGCCTGGCCGCCTACCTGGTTTGGGGGTTCTTCCCCCTCTACTTCAAGGCGGTCCAGCATGTTCCGCCGCTGGAAGTGGTTTCCCACCGGATCGTCTGGTCCATGCTGTTTCTCGCCCTGCTCGTGACAGGGACACGGCGGTGGCGGGAAATCGGTGCCGCTTTCCGGACGCCGAAGACCATTCTGACTCTGAGCGGGACCACGCTCCTTATCGCTGCAAACTGGCTGATCTTTATTTTCGCCGTTGAAAAAGGTGAGGTTCTGCAATCGAGCCTCGGCTACTTCATGAATCCGCTCGTGAACGTGTTTCTCGGTTTTGCCCTCCTCGGCGAACGGCTCCGTCGCTGGCAGACGGTGAGCCTGGTGCTGGCGGCCTCAGGGGTACTGATCATGTCGCTCCGTGTCGGGCAGATTCCCTGGATAGCCCTGCTCCTGGCAGTAACATTCGGACTTTACGGCCTGCTCCGCAAGACCGCCGTCGTCGACTCCCTCGTGGGGCTTTCCATCGAGACATTCCTGGCGGCACCGGCGGCACTTGCCTTCCTGTGCTGGCTCGGAATGGCAGGGAAGGGGGCCTTTCTTGCCGGCTCCCTTCATGACGATCTGATCCTTCCCCTGGCCGGGGTTGTGACGGCGGTGCCGCTCCTCTGGTTCACCGCCGCCGCCCGCCGCCTGCGCCTTGCCACCATGGGGTTTCTCCAGTATATTACGCCGAGCATCCAGTTCATCCTGGCGGTCTGGGCGTTCGGTGAGAAGTTTACGCCGACCCACCTCATCGCATTCAGCTGCATCTGGGGAGGGTTGGCGCTCTATTCCTGGAGTGCTCTCGTTTCGTCCCGGCGCATTGCCGGAAATGAAACGATCCCTGGCCTAAAATAGGGTCTTTGCACTTCATAATGTAGCCGGATTTCGTTTGCGCATTTTTCGTCTTGACATAAATTGTGATGCATGTTAAATAAACGTTTCTTTTATTCCCCAGTAGCTCAGTCGGTAGAGCGGGTGACTGTTAATCACCATGTCCGTGGTTCGAGTCCGCGCTGGGGAGCCAAATCGTACAAAGGTCACTTTTCGTCTGAAAAGTGACCTTTTTTTGTTGGTAGTCATGATTGGTAACTGCAAGTAAATCAAAGGGTTTTCGGTATTCTGTCGACAGAGTTCCGTCTTTCCAAATCGAGTTCGAGTGCACGATTTTCAGGAGCGAGCGCTTTTCGTTCATGTTTTGATTTTTGTAAGTGATTACAGCATCTTGGGTGAGTTCTAGTAAACGGACGCCTTCATCGATATAAGAGGTGTCGGCATTGTGATGTCGAGTCATTTTGCGTTGCAATGCATCCTGTTCCCGTCGCCATTCCCGCTTTTTTTTCTCATAGAAAACCGGGTCGACCTTGCCGTCGAGATGGTCAATATACATGGCGTCGAGGCGGTGCTGTAACCGCTTGATTTCGTCCTGGAGCGATGCGAGTATCTGGTTGTGGTACCGCATCTTGTCTGCGTGGCTTTCCCTGAGCGCTGCCAGCAGGCACTCACGCGAATCCAGGTCCAGATGAATTGCCCGTAGCGACGCATGGAACTGCCGCTCGAGCTCTTCCTCGCGTACGTAAGTCTTCCCGCATTTCCCCTTATTCTGGGTGCAGTGGTAATAGACATATTTTCCCTTCTTGATTTCTGCGACCATGGCGCAACCGCAGTGCCCACACGTGATGAGCCCCTGGAAGAGAAAGTGCTGCTTCTGCTGCGTTTTTCGGTTCTGCCCGTTATTGACAAGCACTTCCTGGACCTCGTCGAACAAGTCTCTGACGACAATCGGCTCATGGGTCCCCTGGTAGGTTACCCCGTCCCAGACGAACTCTCCGTTGTAGATCGGGTTGGATAGCAGCTTGTGGATGGTGCTTCTTGACAGTCTTTTACCGTCCAGGGCGACAGCATGCTGGCTATTCAGCTTTTCGTTGATGTCCTGGATCGAGTAGTCGCCCGTTGCGTACCATTCGAAAATAAGTTTCACCAGAGGTCCATGGTGAGGGTGGGGGACAATAATCCTCCGGCCGGTGGGAGTAGCGATGTTGAGGTAGCCGAACGGTGCAAACGACGGCCAGATGCCCTGTTGCGCCTTCTCAAGCATCCCCTTTGAGGTCTCCTCGGAGAGGTTGTCGATGTAGTTTTTGGCCATCAAAACCTTGATGCCATGCATGAACTTCTCTGACGAACGGGAGTCTGCGGAGAGGATAACATTTTCCTTTACCAAATGGATCTCAATATCGAGATCGTCGATGACTACCCAGTCTTTGAGGTTCCGGTACAACCGGTCGGTCTTCTCGACGAGCAGGACCCTGCATTCCCCAGCCGATGACGCTTTCTGACTGTCCTGTTTGAAATACGAAACCATTTCAGCGAAACCGGGCCGGCCCGTCCGTTTTGCCGTCTCGACATCAACATATTCGTGGACGATCGAAAGACCTTGCTGGGCAGCATACTCGCGAATCAGCTTCTGCTGGGCGGGTATGGAGTATCCCTCTTTTTCCTGCTCTTTTGACGATACCCGTGCGTAGAGGACCGCCTTCCTGCCGCTGATTTCCGACAGTTCTGTCGTCTTTTTCATGTGCACCCTCCTGATGTGGGATCACAATTATACCTCAGTAGACGCGAGGTACCAGAATTTGAGGATTTTACCCCCAACAAAACAAGGGGGCCGCGTCGTGAGACGGGCCCCCTGTAAAGGAGGTGGGACAGAATCGGGCCACTTCAGTGCCACCTTGTGGTAACGCCAAAGCGGTTAGGCGAGATATGTGTGGAGAGCCTTGAGAACCAGCTCCCGGGCTGAGACCCCCTCATCTAGGGCCTTGTGGTTGGTGGCGGCCATCAGGTCCTCAGGCACGTCGCGCAGCAGGTAGTCCCCGGCGCAGCAGAAGCAGAGCATTGCTGTGCCAATCCATATACCACCTTGTCGCGGCTTGCCGCATGCGTTACAAATTTTCATTGTGAATCCTCCTGTCCCTTGTGTTTAAGTTCGGCAAAATTTGCCGGTTAGAGAGCTGCTACACCGTGCAGCTGGGCTGGCCCTTTTTGCGCGGCTTCGGAGCCGCTGGCTTCTCGCTGATAGCCGTGAGGAGTTTGTCGAACTGCTCGCGGTTCTCGCGTGCCAGCCTGTCGCAGGTTGCCCTGGCGACGGCAAGTTCGATGTTCATCGTGGTGAGAGCCGCTTCAAGTCCGCTGATCCGCGCAGCTTTCTCCTCGATTTCCGTCTCCAGGCGCTCAATCTCCTGGAGCGCTTCGGCTTCCCCATCGGCCGCCATTTCGGCTTTTTCCCGTTCAGCCGCGATTGAGATCTCGAGAATAGCGGCGTGATCGCGAGCCACTTTGTGCCTTATCTCTGCGATGGTGTGACAGAAGGAGACATTCAACTCCCCAAGGATGTTATTAAAACCGTTTGCAGCCTTTTTGAGGATCTGATCGGCTTCTTCGGGCAGCAGCCCAAGCGGTGCCTGCTCGATCGGCTGCTGGGCGGCCCGCTCTGCCCTCCACTCACGCAGGAGAGCAGCAACCTTGTTGGGTGACCCTTTAACCCCAAGCGTCTGCCCCAGATAGATCCGTACCTTGGTCACCGATGGCTTTTCTCCCGCCTCCACCAGCCTGTCGGCTGCGGCAAAGATGTCCTCCTTGCCAATGCATCGCTTTTCTTCCGGCATAATCATCTCCTTTCACATGGTATCGGTAATGATACTGGTATCGTTATTCCGTTATCCGTTACCATTATCATTACCCTGTCTTTTATTTCGTGGTGACGGCGGCCATGGCGTCAGGCTGCTTTCGGTGTCACCAGAGCGTCGAAGGGGCGCCTGTAAGACGGCGACAATTGGCCATCACTCCATCTGCATTCGGAGAACATGAAGGCAAGGAGCCGACGTTTCTCCGTGTCCGATTGATTAACGTACAGAGCGGGCATTATTGTCACGAGCCGCTGTAGCTGTTCAGCATTTTCAACAAACGTGCCGTTCCGTTGGACCAGCGTCTCGAGCTTCTGTTCCAGCTCTTCCCTTTCCTGAATGATGCAGGTCTCCACTTCCTGGTAACGTTCCTCGTCGATCTTCCCGTCAAGCAGTCGGTTTAACAGTTCTTGCCTGCGCCTCTTGAGAGTCTCAATCTTATTGCTGAGCAGCATGGTGGTATTCTGCAGCTTGACTCTGTCGTCGTTCTGAGCGTTCTGGACAATGGTGACGAACTTGCCCAGTGATTCTTCAGGGACACGGAGCCTCTTGACGGCACCGAGAAACTGTTCCTCCAGCCTCTCCTGGCGAATGTACCTCGTAAAATTCGGGCAGTTTTTCACTTTGTTGCCCGTGCAGTGATAGTAGACGTATTTCCCTTTTTTCAGTTCAGCCACCATGGCGCAACCGCAATGACCACAACTAAGCAGCCCCTGGAAGAGCCACTTGTGTTTTTGCTGCTGCCGCTTGTGAGCATTTATCGTTGTTACTGTACCGTGTGCCTGCTCGAACAGCTCTTTATCGATAATTGGTTGATGTATCCCCTTATAGAGACGACGCTTCCAGACAAATTCACCATAGTAGATTGTGTTGGAGAGGATGTCTCCCACCGTGCTCTTGACGAGTCGCCTGTTCACCCCAAGTGAGGACATACGTTTGTTGGCCATATCGGTAATCGACTGCAGGGAGTGTCGGCCTGTGGCGTACGCCATGAACATCTCCTTGACAATCGGTGCGAACATGGGATCGGGCGCTATGATTTTCCTCCCACTGGCCTCTGTGATGTTCTGGTAGCCGAAAGGCGCATTTGACGGATAGATGCCTTCTTCCGCCTTCTGCAGCATCCCCTTGACCGTTTCTTCACCGAGGTTCCGGCTATAGCGTGAGGCATTGGAAACGTGCTGATCGAACATGTAGAGTACGTCTGATCGGGAATGCTTACTAACGACGAGGCGCTCCTTTACCATATGCATGGTTACCCCGAGGTCGAGAAGGGCTTCCTTGTCCTGATGGTTTCGGACCAAGCGGTCGGTCTTTTCGGTCAGAATGGTTTCACACCGCTTACCAGTCTTCCGCTTTTCCCGCTTAAAGAAAACGACCATATCGTCGAATTTGTCCCGTCCAGGCCGGCGGGCGGACGCGATTTCGATTATCGTTTCCACGACGATCATGTTATGTCTGGCAGCATAGTCGCGGAGGGCTGACAGTTGGGCGTCTATGGAGTAGCCCTGTTCCTGTTCCTTCGACGAAACGCGGATGTAGATGATGACCAGTATTACTCCCTTGGCAATCTCTTTTTCTGTTAACGGTTGTATCCCGCGCGGGTGGGCCATGTACTGTTCCTCAGTCAGTGGGTCGTGGACGAGCTGAGCCAGTCGTTGAGAGTCAGAAAAAGGCCGGCGACGTTCTGCTCCGCTTCGTAGTCGTCAGCCAGGAGTGTAAGCTCGACATGGTCTGCCATGTGTGCCACTGGAGTTGAACACGCAGCATGTTGGTTGTCGGTTCGACTCTGTCGGTGATCCAGCATCGGGTGGTGTCCTTTCGGTAGATCGTGCTTCGGTGCGCGAATCCTCCGCCGGCGTTGTTCGCTTTATTTGATTAGAGCACACCGCCTGGCTCTGAGTCAAATCCGCCAGACCAGCCTCCAAGCCCGATTTACGCCGATTTTCCCTATTGGTACGGCAAGCTTTATTAGAGGATTAATATGGTTGACATTAACACTATCTCATAAGGTGTTGATATGAATCAGGGGCGTTTTTTTGGGGGTTAGATCTGTTACCCCGCCAGGAAGGTGGATTTCTTAGTAGGAAATAATTGTGTCTTGGGATTTACCGGGCCATTTTTTGGGTTTTTATAGTATTGGCTAAGGTTTTTTGGTAAAAGAGGAGGGTCTTGTTGCAGTGGTCGCCGGAATCGGTTGCCCTGCAAGCTGTTTACACTGAAAGAGGAAATAAATGGCCCGTGGACCGAAGAAAACAAAGACTGCTGCCAATGGCAATGGCATCATGGATCTGACCAAGGAACTCTGGCAGGCGGCCGTCAATCTGCGCGGCTCCATCGAGCCGGCTGATTACAAACGGTACGTCCTGCCGATCATCTTCCTCCGCTTCTTGTCACTCCGCTATGAACGACGCCGGGCGGAGTTGGAAACCATGGTGGCTGAACCAGCGAGTGAGTATTACGGCGATAATAAAGCCATCAACGACCCGGACGAGTACCGCGCTGCCGGCGCCTTCATTGTTCCGGAAGAGGCCCGCTGGGACAATATCCGCAAACAGGCCCAGGCCGACGACATCAAGGTGCGTCTCGACAACATCCTGGAACTGCTGGAGAAGACCTACCCGGACAAACTGCGTGGGCTCCTGCCCCGCATCTACGCAGGCTCGAACCTGGGGCGGGAGAACGTCACCGGACTCATCAATCTCTTCTCCAAGGACATCTTCCGCCAGGACCACGGCGGGGAGGACCTCATCGGCCGGGTCTATGAGTACTTCATCGGCGAGTTCGCCTCCTCCGAGGGGAAGCGGGGCGGCGAGTACTTCACGCCGTCCAGCATTGTGCGGACTCTTGTTGCCATGCTGGAGCCCCAAGAAGGTGTTGTCTTCGACCCTTGTAGCGGCTCGGGGGGAATGTTTGTCCAGTCCGACCTGTTCACCCGACACAGCCAAAAACTCTCCTTCGTGGGCCAGGAGGCAAAGGACTTTACCTACCGGCTCTGCCGGATGAACCTCTTCATCCACGGCATCGACGGCAACATCAAGCTGGGCAGCTCCTACAACAACGACCAGCACGCCACCGTCAAGGCCGACTACATCATTGCCAATCCTCCCTTCAACGATGGCTCGAAGTCGGATGACGGATGGGGTGCGCATAACATTCCTGTTGATGACCCCAGAATCCGCATATCCGATATGCGGGATGAAGCTGGCAGACGTTTGCCAATGGCCTTGTCACCCCGCAACGCCAACACCATGTGGATCATGCACTTCCTCTACCACCTAAAGGACGGGGGCACTGCCGGATTCGTCATGGCCACAGGCGAATTGTCCAATAGCGAGACTGCCCGGCTGGAGGTGCGAAAGACCTTGGTGGAGCAAAACTACGTCGACTGCATCGTCCAGCTCTCAGGCCAGTTGTTCGCCAATACCCAGATCCCCTGCGCCCTCTGGTTCCTCTCCAAAAGCCGAAACGGTGGCGGCGGCTTCCGCAAGCGCATCGGCGAAATCCTCTTCATCGACGCTCGCAAGCTCGGCGCCCTCATCCCCGGTTCCCGCAAGCAGAAGCAGCTCTCCGCCGAGGAAGTGGAGCGGATCGCCGCCGTCTATCGCGAGTACCGGCGCACCGTCATCCCAGCCGAAATACCGGGCTTCTGCCGGGTGGCAACTCTGGACGAAGTGCGCGAGCATAAGTATGCCCTGACACCGGGGCGCTACGTGGGGGCGGAAGAGGCGGAAGAGGACGACGAGGCGTTCGATGAAAAGATGGCGCGGCTGGTCGGCCACCTGGCGGAACAGATGACCGAGTCGGAGCGGTTGGACAAGGAGATCAGGGCGAACCTGGAGGAAATTGGACTCTGGACATTGCCGGCAAAACAATCGGCATGATAATCGGCATTTATGCCTGTTAAGTTACATTATTTTGACAGTTATTGTCTTTTGTGATAAAGAGTTATGCATCACATTAATTATGCATTAACATCGGCAATATGTACAATAAGATATCCCATATGGAGCCTCTGCTCCCCACCGGAGACTTCGGCCTTGAGGACATGGCCCGGGAGACCGTCGGCCGCTCCGCAGCCCTCGGCGGCCAGTTGCATCCCATAAGCCAGCGCCCTGTCGTCGAGCTCTTGCGGCTCATCAACAGCTACTACTCGAACCTCATTGAGGGACACAGCACCAACCCCGTTGACATCGAGCGGGCCATGCGCCACGACTACGCCGCTGACCCCGCAAAGCGCGACCTGCAGCAGGAAAGCCTCGCCCACATCGACTGCCAGCGCCGGATCGAGGAGCGTCTCCAGCGGGAACCCGACCTGAACGTGGCGGGCGCCGACTTTCTCTGCTGGGTGCACAAGACCTTCTACGACCAACTTCCCCCCGAACTGCGACGGGTGAAGGATGAGCAGAGCGGCGAGGTGCTGGAAGTGGTCGGCGGGGAGCCACGGCAGCGGGAGATTCAGGTCGGCCGCCACATCGGACCGCTCGCCGACGCGCTGCCGGCTTTTTTCGAGCGCTTTGCAGGGTTCTACCGGAGCGACGACCACCACGGTGTCACGCCCATCATTGCCGCTGCCGCCTCCCACCATCGCCTCATGTGGATTCACCCCTTCCTCGACGGCAATGGCCGGGTGACGAGACTCTACACAGACGCCTGCTTCCGCAAATTGCCGCTCCTCGGGTACGGACTCTGGAATGTAAGCCGTGGCCTGGCCCGACGCCGCGACGACTACATGGTGGCCCTGACGCAAGGCGACGCACCGCGGCGCAACGATTTCGACGGCCGGGGGGACCTCTCCAACGAGGGGCTGGTGAAGTTCTGCCGGTTCTTCCTCGAGGTCTGTCTTGACCAGATCGACTACATGAACGGTCTGCTGAGGCTGGATGTCCTCCTCAACCGGATACGGGGGTATGTTCAACTGCGTGGGGCCAAAGTCGCGCCAGCGCCGAAGCCGGATCAGCCGACCCTCAAGCCGGAGGCGGCCTATATGCTGCAAGAGGCCTTGCTGCGGGGCGAGGTGACCCGTGGGGACATGATTCGGGTTTCGGGCATGGCGGAACGGACCGGCCGAATGGTTTTGGGGCAGTTGCTGGATGAAGGGCTGCTGGTTTCAGATATGCCGAAGGGGCCGGTCAGACTGGCCTTTCCGACCTTTGTGGCGGGATACTTGTTCCCAGACCTGTATCCGGAGCAGATGAAATAGCTTGCAAACGGTTCTGTGTGATGGGAGGAGGCAGAAATGGCTCAAATAACTGAACGGATTCAAGGCCACCCAATATGGCAAATTCTGGAGAATCTCGGGCCTGCTATCGATAATGCGCTTGCGAGAGAAGGGGTAGACGCTCAGTCGACAGAAGCGTTGTCTCGGCTTAAGTCAGTTCTCGCTTTCACCGGGCGACGGCTTGCAGGTGCTGACCCTTTCCTTATCCAGACAGGGTCGCTCGACAGCTTGAATAATGCCCTTCAAGCAGCGCTGCAAGAAGTTCAAAACTTCATCGCAAATGGTAATGCTGGCCATATAACAAATGCTAACGCACAGGCAGATTCGGCTCTTACCTACCTGTCCCAGCTTAACGTCCCATTGACCACAGAGGACTTCCTGGCCGCAAGAGAAGCCGCCGAAACATACCGGCGTGGTCTTGATAAAGCGCTAACAGAGGTTACAGCCGGAGCGTCGAAGCTCTCCACTGATATTGTTTCTTTAGCAAGGCGCCTCGACGAGCTGTCAGAGGGAATGACAGCTGAAAAGTCAAAACTTTCAACCCTTAGCTCAGATTTTCAGACACAATTCTCAACGGCTCAAGAGTCGCGAACCCGCGATTTTGCTGCCGCTCAGAAAGAGCAACAGGATCGTTCCAGCACTCTATTTACCGATTTTACTCAGAAGCTGGGGGCACAAAACACCGACTTCACAAAGCAACGAGAAGACATTGCCCGTCTTCATCAAAGCGAGCTAGAAACCCTCAAGAAGCAATTCGTTGATGAATCAACGAAGCTCCGCGAAGAGATGCTCGAGCGGAAGAAAGAAATTGAAGAACTCGTTGGCGTGATTGGCAACCTTGGGGTGACATCAGGATATCTCAACACAGCGAACGAGGCGAAAGGTGCCGTCAGGATTTGGCAAAGGGTTACTGTCGCCGCAATGGTAGGCTTGATAGTGATCGCGATTGTGGCATTTTTGCCTGTTGTCAGCGGTGGCTTCTCATGGAGCAGCTTTGCAGGAAGAGTGTTCATTTCCTTGACGTTTGGCATTCTCGCAGCCTATGCCGCCAGCCAGGCAGACAAGTACCAAAAGGTCGAGAGACAGAACCGGCGGCTGGCCTTGGAGTTGGAAGCAATCGGACCTTTCATAGCACCTTTGCCAAAGGAAAAGCGAGAAGAGTTCCGTATTACCATTGGTGAGAGGTCTTTTGGTCATGGCGACGGAGCACACGGGATTCCCGACGCAAAGAGTCCTGCAACGCTCGTCGATGTGCTGTTGCAGTCGAAAGAATCCAAGGAGTTTCGCTCGTTGCTGACGGAAATCATTAAGGCCGTGAAATAATAAGGGCAGCTATGACTGAGTGGCAGGAAATACGCCTCGGCGACGTGATGCGGATAAAGCATGGCTGGCCCTTCAAGAGTGAGTGCTTTCGCGAGTGGAGTCCTGGCCTGCCGATAGTGGTAAGCATCGGCAACTTCCAATACTCTGGTGGTTTTCGGTTCGAAAGCACTCAACTCAAAGGATATGAGGGCGATTATCCAAAGGAGTACAAGTTGTTGCCCGGCGACACATTGCTGGTCATGACTTGCCAGACGCCGGGAGGAGAGATCCTTGGCATACCCGGCCGCGTGCCTGACGATGGGCGACAGTATCTCCATAACCAACGAATGGGCAAAGTGGTGGTGACTCGACCTGACTTGGTATGTGACGATTTCCTTTACTGGGTGTTTCTCGGGAAAGAGTTCAATCAGGAATTGGTGGCCTCTTCATCGGGGACGAAAATAGTTCACACGGCGCCGACCCGGATCGAGGCGTTCCGTTTTACCCTTCCCCCCATTGACGAACAACGCGCCATCGCCCGCATCCTCGGCGTGCTGGACGACAAGGTCGAGCTTAACCGCCGAATGAACCGCACGCTGGAGGCAATGGCGCAGGCCATCTTCCGGGCGTGGTTTGTGGACTTCGAACCGGTCAGCGCCAAGCGCGACGGCCGCAAGCCCGCTGGCATGGACGATGCCACAACTGCCCTGTTCCCGGAGCATTTCCAGGATACCGAGATGGGGCCGGTTCCGGCGGGGTGGAGAAAGGGCAGCACGGCTGATATCGCCCGCTACGTCAACGGAAGAAACTTCACAAAGAATGCAACAGGCTCAGGTCGAATGGTTATAAGGATAGCAGAACTAAACTCTGGGCCTGGGAGTTCGACCATCTACAACGAAATCGAGTCAGGACCGGAAAATACAGCATTTCCTGGTGACTTGCTGTTCTCATGGTCTGGTTCACTCGACGTCTATCGGTGGCATCGGGACGAAGCTTTGGTGAACCAGCACATCTTCAAGGTGGTATGCGACGAATATCCTCTATGGTTCGTACACCAGCACCTGAGGGAAGCTATGGCATTCTTTCAAGGTGTGGCTGCCGACAAGGCAACAACAATGGGCCACATCAAGCGTGAGCATTTATCGCAGCCCGATGTTGCTCTCCCGCCTGTTGAAATACTCGTTGCTGCAGGCAAAATCATTCAGCCGATTTACACTAGACTTCTTAAGAGCGAACGACAGGCGTTGGCCCTTGCCAACCTGCGCGATGCCCTGCTTACCAAGCTTCTTTCCGGTGAACTACGGGTGAAAAGCGCTAAGAAGCTTCTGGAGTCAGTTCCATGACGACGTCGGGCGCTAGTCAATTCACAGCGGCAGATAGCATCACGGGGTATTTGTATCAAGTGCGCATCGCTCTGCTTCTGTCTCTGCGCCGACTTCCAGCTGGTGCCGACTTCCTAGTATCGGTTGAAACGCTTGATGATGTCACGTTCGAAACCTTGGGCGGCACTCCACAGGAACTTCTGCAAACGAAACATCACCGCCAACGGGAGGCGATGCTAACCGACGCTAGTCCTGACCTCTGGAAAACGCTCCGCATTTGGCTGGAGGCATATCATGCAGGCCAAATCGTAGCCGGGACAGCTCTCTACCTACTCACCACTGCACAATCTCCCAGCGGGTCGGCTGCTTCCTACCTCCGAACTGCAGGTCGTGATGTGGAAGTGGCTTTGGCGGCGCTCGAAGCGACAGCCCAGTCGTCCACCAATCAGACGAATGCCAGTGCTTACGCCGTTTTCCTGAAGACACAAGCTGCCACACTGCGAAGCATCCTTAATGATGTCGTTGTTATCGACTCGTCACCCAGCATAACGGCCCTGGATCAGGAGTTACGTACCGTGGTGTTCTCCGCCGTCGAGCGAAAACATCTGGAATCGTTTCTTGTGCGGCTTGAGGGTTGGTGGTTTCGCAGAGTGTTGCAGCAGTTGACTACATCAGGCGATCGTATTCTCGCTGACGAGCTCGAGTCGCAAATGTCTGACCTCCGGGAGCAGTTCAAGCAGGAGTCTTTGCCCATCGATGATGATCTTCTTAATTTTACCTTGGACGAGGCGAATCAAGCTGCCCACGCTGATTCTCCCTTTGTTCGGCAAATTGAGCTGACGAAGGCAGCAAAGACACGTATTTTCGCGGCAGTACGCGATTATTACCGTGCGTTCGTTCAGCGTTCCCGTTGGATTCGCGAGGATCTACTCCTCGTGGGAGAGCTCACAAAGTACGAGCGAAGGCTTCTCGAAGAGTGGGAGCTCGCATTTGCAGCCATGACGGACAGGTGTGGCGAGGCTGCAACAGAGGAGACAAAAGAACGACTTGCCCGTGAACTGCTCGAGTGGGCTGAGCAAGCCGCTCCCACGAGGGTCCAGATTCGTCCGCGGGTAACTGAGCCGTTCGTTACTCGTGGGTCGTTGCACATGCTGGCCGATAAGCTAGTGGTTGGATGGCATCCCGAGTTCCGCGAGCGCCTTTCTGCTCTGCTGAAAGCGCAGGGGGCAGTCGCATGAGCGCATGGAATGAACGTGCCTTTGAAGAGCGGGCGCTTCTCGTGCCGAGTTTTTCGTCGGTACTTATTTGGTATGCGGCGGTCGGTCACCAGACCGAGGCTGAGAGCGGCCTGCCCTTTGACGCATCCTTTCTGGTACTGCCGATCGTGCTGCATCGTGAAACAAGGGAGTTGCTCCCGAAGACAGTCGCCACGTCGCTTGCCGTTTGGCTCGATGAGCATCCATTGGTTCGGGCACGCATAGCGGACCGTGCTCAAGTGATAGTCCCCTTTACCAAGGAAGCAATAGTATTCGGCGGCATCCATGGACTAATACGTGTCACTGGCCATGAGGTGGTAGCCAATCCGGACTGGAAGCGGCAGGTTGCCGCAGGCCTTAAAAATACAAGTGACGAGGTCAAGGCGTGTGCCAAGCGGGCTGAGTTTGTTGGGAGGTGGTTCGCCAAGACAGGCAGTTGCCGAACTGTTATGGCATTACTGGGGGTGCGGCCATGAGTGTGCAAATTCTTGAAATTGTGCTTTACAGCCATGATGGCCGGCATCGTGTGCTCACGTTGCAACCAGGGAAATTCAATGTCATTACAGGAGCGTCTAAAACCGGTAAGTCAGCGCTTATCGACATCGTAGACTACTGTTTTGGGAGCGGGGAATGCCGGGTGCCGGAAGGCCCCATTAGACGCTGTGTAGCCTGGTTTGGCCTGCGCCTGCAACTTGCCGATGGCCAAGCATTTGTTGCGCGACGTTGTCCGGGGCCACGGGCAGCATCAAGCGAAGAGTGCTTTGTTGATGTTGGTGATTCAGTCCAGGTGCCCCTTGCGCCCGATGTGAGACAGACCACCAACACTAAGGGGCTAGGAGCCCTTCTCGCTGGCTGGACTGGCATCCGGGATAACATCCACGAACCGCCTGCCGGACAAACGCGTTCTCCTTTAACGGCAACTATCCGCCATGCGCTTGCTTTTTGCTTTCAGCCACAAGATGAAATCATCCGGCGGCAGCAACTATTTCATGGGACTGCGGACAACTTCGTCGCCCAGTCTATCAAGGACACACTTCCTTTTTTTCTCGGTGCCGTAGATGATGAGTACGTTCGAAAACGCGAGGAACTGCGGCGTCTGAAAGATGAACTTCGTCTTTGTGACCGGCGCCTCAATGAACTCGCAGCACTGAGTGGCGATGGCATCAGCAAGGGTGCAGGGTTATTGGCTCAAGCGCGCGACGCAGGACTGGCAAAAGTGACGTCAGAAACGTGGGAAGGTGTTGTCGGCGCACTTAGAGATGTGGCTTCGACTCCATTAACAGACCAGAACCCCGACATCCCTGACAATGCCGAGTTCGAGCGACTTTCGAGTGAACGCAGGCTGCTTCTCGAAGAGCAACGGCGCTTTCGCGATGAGATTGCTCTGGTGAGAGATTTTGAGCAGGACGGGCGAGCCTTTTCCAAAGAAGCCAAGGAGCAGCAAGCCAGGCTCACGACTATTGGCATCTTTGCCGGGGCCGATGCGGCCGAAGTATGTCCTCTATGTGCGCACGAACTTTCCGACAGAGCATCAACGCCTTCACAAAGCGCTATCAAGGCGGCATTATCTGCGGTATCGACACGGCTCGATTCCGTCTCTCGTGCAGAGCCTCGAGTCGAGAAGGCAATCGCCGACCTCGATGCAAAGCTCCAGACAGTTCAACGCGGGCTCGCCAAGAACCGCCTAGAGATGGAGGCAGTTAGGTCCGCGAGTGACAGTTTGGCAAATGTTCAGGACGATGCAACCAAGCGTGCCCATATCCTTGGCCGTATAAGCCTTTATCTTGAGAGCCTTCCAGAGTTACCCGACACAACGGCCCTGGAAACGAAGGCCGAAAGTCTTCGCGCACAGATAGTTGCGCTTGAGACCGATCTAAGCGATGAGCGGACTCAAGAGCGTCTTGATTCAATCGTTTCAATTCTGGGGCAGAAGTTGACAGAATGGGCACGACTCCTAGAGCTCGAGCATTCGAAATTCCCACTGCGTCTCGACTTCAAGAAGCTAACGATAGTTGCAGATACCGAAGATGGACCCGTGCCAATGGCCAGAATGGGAAGCGGGGAAAACTGGGTTGGATACCATCTGATAGCCCACTTGGCTCTGCACCAATGGTTCGTGCAGAAAAACAGGCCGGTACCGAGATTCCTTTTTCTCGACCAACCTTCCCAGGTCTACTTCCCTCCCGAGAATGATATCGATGGTTCAATGGCGCTCGTTACTGAAGATGACCGGCTCGCCGTATCGCGAATGTTCAACCTTGTGCTACGTGCTGTCAGCGAGGTGGAGCCTGGGATGCAGGTGATCGTCACTGAGCATGCGGATCTCGATAAGGACTGGTATCAAGCAGCTGTTGTCGAGCGATGGAGAGGTGGCCTTAAGCTGGTGCCGGAGGATTGGCCGAGAAATGAGTAATCACCGGGGCACGGAAACCACCTTCGAGCTGACCACTATCGAGCGCCTGGAACAGCAGGGCTACGGGCACCTGCTCGGCCTTGAGCTGGAACGACCGCACGACGAGGTGGTGATGAAGGACCTGCTTCGGGCCAACCTGGCCGCTCGCTACTCCGATCTGCCGCCGGCGGCCCTGGACGAGGCCGTGGCCCGCATCAGCCGGCCCGACGGCGTGGACACCATCCGGCGTAACATGGCCTTTCACCAGCTGCTGACCCGGGGCTTCGAGTTGAAGGTGGAGCATCCCGACGGCCGGGTCGAGCACCGGCACATCCACCCCATCCAGTGGGACACCCCAACCGCCAACGACTTCCACGTCTGCAACCAGCTCCCCATCCACGGCAAGAACGACCGCCGCCCCGACATCATCATCTACATCAACGGCCTCCCCCTCGTTGTTTTCGAACTGAAAAACCCCTATGCCATCAAGCCGACCGTGGACGATGCCCACAACCAGATCCAGCACTACGTCCACGACATCAGCCAGCTCTTCGACTACAACGCCTTTACGGTCATCTCCGACGGCAGAACCACCCTCCATGGCATGTGGACCGCCGACATGGAGTGGTTCGCGCCGTGGAAATCCATCAACGGCTTCGATGTGGAGCCGAACACAACCGGCAGCATGAAAGCCCTGGTGGAGGGGCTCTTCCCCAAGGAGCGGCTCCTCCAGTACCTGCGGGACTTCGTCCTCTTCGAGGTGGCGAACGACAAGATCACGAAGAAGGGAGCCAAGTACCACCAGTTCTTCGCCGTGAGGCTGGCGGCCCGTAAGACCGTGGAAACGGTCACAGCTGGCGCCGACAAGCGGATCGGCGTCATCTGGCATACCACCGGCTCGGGCAAGTCCCTTTCCATGGCGTTCCTGGTCGGCATCCTCCGCCGCACGCCGGAGTTGGAGAACCCCTCCTTCGTCATCCAGGTGGATCGGACCGACCTGGACGACCAACTCCACGACCAGTTCGTGGTGGCCCGGTCGCTGGTGGGCGAGGTGCAGCACGCTGAGAGCGTGGACGACCTTCGCACTCTCCTGCAGACCGAAGGGGGCGAAGTTATCTTCACCACCATCGAGAAGTTCCGCCTGAAGAAAGAAAACGGGGAGTTGGAGCACCCGGTCCTCTCCCCACGCTCCAATGTCATCATTATCGCCGACGAGGCCCACCGTTCCCAGTACGGTTTTTCCGAAGGATATGCCCGCTATCTTGCCGAGGCGCTTCCCAACGCCCGGCGCATCGGCTTCACCGGCACACCGGTCAGCTTTGGCGGCGCCGACACGGTCGAGGTGTTCGGCGACGTCATCCACATCTACGACATCCGCCAGTCCCAGGAAGACCGCGCCACGGTCCCCATCTATTACGCCCCACGCCAGGTCCGGCTGCATCTCTCCCAGGCGGACATTGACGCCTCCCTCAAGGAACTGGCCGAGGGGGCTGGCGACACCACCGAGCTGGAGCGGCGCAAGAGCCGCTGGGCGGCCCTGGCGGCCGCGGCCGGCGCCAAGGAGCGTGTGGAGCAACTGGCAGAGGACCTGCTGACTCATTTCACTGACCGGACTACTACCCTGGACGGCAAGGCGTTGGTGGTCTGCATGACCCGGGCGAACTGTGTCAGGCTCTATGACGAACTGACCGCACTGCCGGGCTGTCCTGAGGTGAAGGTGGTCATGACCGGCAACCTGTCGGACGATCCCCCCGAATGGAACGCGGCGGGCCACCTCACCACCAAGGGGCAGCGGGACATCATCAAGAAGCGAATGGTTGCCCCGGACGATCCGCTGAAGATCGTCATCGTCTGCGACATGTGGCTCACCGGCACTGACATCCCCTGTCTCCATACCCTCTACATCGACAAGCCGATGCAGGGCCATACCATGATCCAGGCCATTTCCCGCGTAAACCGGGTCTTCCGCGACAAACCCCACGGGCTGATCGTCGACTATATCGGTGTTGGCGACGAGCTGCGGGAGGCAACGGCCAAGTACACCCAGGGAGGCGGCCGCGGCGAACC
The DNA here is from genome assembly GCA_003574885.1 of Geobacter sp. Taxonomy (GTDB): domain Bacteria; phylum Desulfobacterota; class Desulfuromonadia; order Geobacterales; family Geobacteraceae; genus Geomobilimonas. The sequence continues at coordinate 92,904 of PJFC01000001.1, read as the reverse complement.
CGCCCCCGGTATCGAGGAGTCGGCGCGGCCGCTCTTCCTCTCCTGCCTCGAGGAGATACGGTTGCTCCTCCCCGAAGAGCAGGACTACGGCGGCTGGCGGCGCATGACACAGATCGAGATGGAGGACCTCTACTCCCTGGTCTATGGCGGCCTCACCGAAGACGACGAGCGCACCGAGCAGTTCCTCCAGGCCGAACTGCGCCTGTCATCGGCATATCTGCTCGTCAAACATCTGGACGACTGCAGGGGATTTGCCGATGAGGTGATCTTCTGTCAGCGGGTCCGGAAGCAACTACGCAAGCTGCGCCCCGGCGGCAAGAAGAAGGGCCACGAGCTGGACAGGGCGGTGCGGGACCTCGTGGACGACAACGTGGAATCGGAGGGGGTGGTGGACATCTTCCGGGTGGCCGGCATTGAGCAGGCGGACATCTCCATCCTCGACGACGATTTCCTGCAGACCTTCAAGAACAAGTCGCACGAGGACCTGCGGCTCAAGCTCCTGGAGCGGCTGATGGACGACGCCATCCACACCTACCTGAAGAAGAACCCGCTCAAGGCCAAGTCGTTCCGGCAGATGCTGGAGGAGACCCTCAAGAAATACCACAATCGGCTGGTCACGGCCGCGGCAGTCATCCAGCAGATGGTCGAGATCCGTAAGCAGATGCAGGCTGACCGGCAGCGGGCCGAACAGCTCGGCATGACCGACGACGAGCTCGCCTTCTATGACGCCGTGGCCGCGAGTGGCGAAAGCATCTACGACCAGCAGTTCCTCTGCAACCTCATCCACGATGTGGTGCAGACCATCAAGGGGAACCTGAAGGTGGACTGGACCGAGCCCCATCGTGAAGACGTCAAGGCGGCAGTGCGTGCGGCGGTCCGGCGCGTCCTGCGCCGGCGGGGGGTACGGCAGGAGGACTTCGAGCCGTTCCTCAGCCGCATCATCCAGCAGGCGGAAGCGCTCTTCGCCGATTGGCCCTTTGCGGCCTGACCACGACCAGGCAAATCTGCCTAAACTGCGACCGTTTAAATAACTGTGTTATTTATGTGGCGAAGGGTTCTCCTCTCGTTCCGAGCAGGTCCTCGGACAGAGCCGTCGTGAACCCCTTTTCGTGATTCTCCGACGGCCTATCCCTTTTCTGATTTTTCCCCGTTAAATCATCGCGTAGACCACGAAGCGTTTCCCCCAATTGTCCATGCAGACATAGGCATCGGTTTCCACCTGATGGTAGCTGTCGACATAAACCGCTGGGCAGCGGTATCCGTTCATGAATTTGCCGCTATAGTCGTAGTCGATGGTGAGCCCAGCTTTCTCAGCATCCTCGATGAACAGCCGCTGGTTCATGGTCAGCGCACCCTGGTTCAGCTCCACGTCAGCCGTCAGCAGCGCCAGCGGCGCAACGTGCACAAAGAAGCCGGCTTCCTCCTTGATGATGTTGACGACCATGCCGGTTTCCAGATCGTGGACGTTGGCGACGAGCACACCCAAAACCGACACGCCGATCATGTGCCAGAATTTGGAGGAGAACTCGAGGACCTCGAGCCCGGCGCGCTTTGCGTCGATGGAGAACATCTGCCTCATAATCCTGTAAATCATTGTTGCCTCCCTGAGAGATTATTTGCAGGGAGGTATCTCAAAGGTTGTGCCAAGCCATGACAAGCAGCTAACCCCGTTAGTTATTGATATGACCCGAGCCAAGGGCCCTCCTGTCTGTCAATTTCTCGACAGGTAGATCATCTCTGCCTCCCCAAGAGTGAATTTGCTGAGAGGTAGCTCAAAAGTCGTGCCAGGTCATAACAGGATGCTAACAGTCTGCAATTATTGATATGCCTGAGCGCAGACCCTCATGTTTGTCAATTTTTCGACAGCCGCGTTATTCTTCCGACAACAGTTCCACAACAGAAACAGATTGCGGGCAGGAGACGACACCGTTGGATGTCGGTATGCCTCCTGCCCCAATCTGCCTAATCTGCTACTATTTAAATAACTGTGTTATTTATGTGGCGGGAGGAGGGTCGTCCTTCTCCTTCTCCTTCTCCTTCTCCTTTTTCTTTTTCTTCTTCTTTTCCCTTTCACGCTTTACCTGCATCAAATCCGAGTAGAAAGCCAGGAATTCCCATTCCCGGATCTGCTCGGCCAAGTCATCGTCCGGTTCCGACTCCTCCGGAGGAGCAGTGCAGGTAGAGGCTGCTTCCTCCTTAACTGCCGTATCAATTTCGGCGCGGAGCAGTACTTCCTCCGGTACGTTGTGGTCGCCACGCACTATCGGCGGCTGGACAGGTGTTGCCGGACGGGGCCTGACAAACTGGCCATCCCGCATTTCCAAATCGACCGACTTCGCGAGCAGCTCAAGCGCCCCATCTTCACGTGCTTTCTGGATCTGGTTGCCAGCTTTCTTTTTCATGGCTATGAGGATTTTACTGTTGAGCTGTTGGTAACCGTTTTTGTAACGAGCTTCCAACTCCTTCCGGTAGATGCTGAATTTCATATGTCTCCGGCCCCCCAGTAGCTTGTGCCGGAGAACGTCGTGGTAGACGGTCCTTTCTATCCACGTCATATCGCATTCGTTTACCAGCCGCTCGCGAGCAGCGCTTGTCTTACGGGACAGCTGCATGCGCAAGGTTTCATCGAGTTCCCAGACAAAATTGACGATGATGAGCAGTGTCAGATACTCCTCGCGCGTAATGGGGTGAGACAGCCACCCTGTCACCCCGCCAAAGTCTTCCCGCCGCCGCCAGCGCCGGAGCAACTTGACCGGCAGCCTCAGATGTTCCGCCATTTTTTTCGTGTCATTTGCCAGTTCCTCGGTATAGGCTCCCTCAATCATGACCCTGCGCTGCAATGGTTTTGGGATGCCTTTCGGTGGTTCAGCAACGAATTCGTCCATAAATAAGTTCCTTTCTTGTGAGCGGTGGCTGCATTTACAGAGGAAATCGAACGGCAGGCAAGAAAAAGTAAGGGCAAAAAGAAACGCCGCAAATCTTTACAGGTTGGCGGCGTTTCTTTCATGCCGGCTTATCAGGTGTCAGAGGCTATTAAGCGAGCCAGTGGAAATGGGTCAAATTTGCCAAAAGAAGCCTGTAGTAGGGAGCGATAGATTCGCGCGATGACTCAAAACTACGGATGTAGTCAGCCTCGCTCAGCCCTCGTGCTACAGTCTTTCCGTATGTAGCAAACATGTAATGCGCCATCTTGTCCGCGTTGCCGGCTGCATAGGTAATGCAGTGAGTTGCCGGCTGTGCCATGTGAAGAGGCAGATGCAGGTAATGATAGTTCTTGCCATAGAGTATCCTTGGAGTGGCCGTGCGAAACCGAAAAATCATCTCTTCGGCCAGTTTTTCCAGACATGCAATCCCCATACAATCGATGGCCCTGGATAAATCGGAACCAGGACTTACGCTAACGGGCTTCAGTTGAGCGAAATCCGTCAGCACACATCTGATGCAGTCATAGAGCAATTTATACTCTCCATGATGCATCAGTAGGTGAGAGCAGGTGCTGGTTTCATTGCCTTGACAATACCTGTGCCAAATGTCTCTGACTGCCTCCGCGATAACAACGCGAATTGCCAATTCGTAGTCCGGATCAAGATGCGCCCCGTTTACATCAATGGCGTACTCAGTTGCCAGAGCTTTCGCCTCACAAAACAAGGCATAGCCAGTTTCTTGGATACCAAACGGCATGTTGTCCAACACATAATTACCGCAATCAAAACAGCGGATGGTGTACCAGATGTAACGATCACTCGAACTGACAGCGGCCTGCTCGAAATCAGCATCGACCACATTCATATCTCGCCAATTGTATGTGATTTCGGCGCCAGATGGACAAGTGCAGGTGTGATAACGTGCTCTGAGGGCATCGTGTTTTGCTGTTGGGACACTCCATGTCATAGATATTGCCTCCATGCGATGTTGCAAGAATTGATAGTATGCATGGGCGCAGCCGTTGCCGGCGCCCATGCTCAATCGTCAATTGTCTTTTTTTAGTTGAACCAGGCTGAAACGAAGATATGTTGCCGTTGCGAGCGAATAGGCTGCGAACAACGACGTGCCTAAAGGGGTGATGTTGATATGCAAAGTGGACAGGAAGTGTAGGCTTATGGCGAGAAACTCGGTCGCGCATGTTGCCATCCGGTGGTAGTGGTGCAGTTTTTCGTTTTGTTGGGCTGGTCCGCCCATAGACCCTCCTTGAGAAATGCAGCCGGTTGCCGGTTGGTAGTCAAACCTCCTTTCTTTTGTGGTTGCCAGGCTCTCTGTCGTCGCCGGTGCTGACGTTGCCAATAATCAGCTGCAGTAGATGTCTGCGATTCAAGCGGTAGGAAAGAAAGATTTCGGCGGCGGCCTGGACAGGGAAAAGGTCTTCGAGATTCTCCATAGTGATGGCTCCAGCGGGAATAACCAGCAGCAGATTCTCGCTGTCAGGCGGCAATTTGTCAATGGTTGGCATGGCGTAGATCGCAATCCCGTTTGCCCGGATAGCGACAGCAACTGTCGTCCCCACAAAAGGGAGGCGGACTTTATTGTGATGAGCAAAATTTTTAACCAGGACAAGCGTCCGGCCGGGTAGTTCCGTCAAGCGCCAGCGCGCATTTGCGTTGTCTGTCATACCCAGCTCCTCCTCTTCTTTGACGGAGTTTGTTAGACATTCAAGCTGCGGGACTTGATAAAGTCAAGAAGCGCAGGCCTGGAAATATTGAGTATCCGTGCGATAGCCGCTTTTGCAACCCGGTGGCGCAATAGCTCCCGTATCTGCTCCTCCCGTCCATCCAATTTTGATCGGCCAGTGCTGCCTTTTGGGCGACCCAGTGGTTTGCCTTCGGCGCGCCGCCTGCTGAGTGCTTCCTTGGTCCGCGATGATATCAGCTCCCTTTCTACCTCGGCAGCGAGTGCAAAGGCAAAGGCCAGAACCTTGGACTGGATATTGTCCCCCAGCTCATAGTTGCCCTTGATAGCGTGGATCCGCACTCCTTTCTTTGTCATGATTGACAACAGTTCCATAATTTCCAGCATGGAGCGGCCCAGCCTGGACAATTCAGCTACAATCAGAGTGTCTCCCTTTTTTAGCCTGTCCATGAGGTCTGCCAGTTGCCGTTTCTGCCATCCCACCGTCCCGGAGACAACCTCATCAACGAAGTCGATGGTCCCGAGTTTTTTCCCATTGGCGAACTCAAGGATCGAGTATCTCTGGTTGTCGCCGTCCTGCCGGTTGGTCGACACGCGAATGTATCCGTAAACTGCCATTATTAACCCTCAGGTTACTCTGTAGGTGAAAAGATACTTAATTATATCATTTTTTACACTATGCGTAAACAAAAACACATGAATTTAACCGACGTTTGCTGTCAACAAAAAACGGACGTTTTCGCGTCCGTTTTGCGACTATTCACGAGAGTCGCTTATTTATGACGAGGTGACCACGGTCGCTAATTCGCTTCAATGCGTCAACATTCTCGGCACCCCATGCGATCAGTATCGATCCGCACCCGGCCCCGCCCCCTTTCGACTTCCCCCGACCATCGACAAACTTTACCCGACCCCTCAAATACAGGATCGCATCGGCAGCTGCGACATAATCGTGATACCAGGCGCAGTCCGTTCGGGAGAAAACCAGGGCAATCCCCTGCCGGTGGTTGTGCATCTTCCCAAGCCACGCGTGCGTGTGCTTGCCATAGGGCGGATTCAGCCAAACCCTCCCCTCCCAGGGCTGTTTGAGCCCGTCGTCTAAAACGGAGTAAAACCGCTTTGCCGGTATCCAGTCGATTCCGTTCGGGGGCTGGCAGGGATCGAGGGCGAATTCGCCAAGCCCGGTAAAAACGGCCGGTGGCGTGTACCACTCAACATTAGTACTGCCGCTGTCCTCGTGGGTAAAGCCTTTTTTCATCTACATCTCCTCTCGCCTCGTGGTGTGAGTGAGCGCGTGCCGCCGGTGCGCTCAAGCTCGATGGATCCAGTAATTACCAGAGTCGTGCCAAAGGAGAAAAAATTTGCGTGTCAGGTAACATGCTTAATTTATTAGAGTATTTATTTTGCCAAGAAGAGGTTGCCTGTCGACTTTTTGACAATCCCTATATTTTTTGACGTCCTCTAAAAACACGTCAAAACAGTATGTTAGGGCATTTGCTAAATGCTGCTATTTCTCTCAAGCCATACTCATAGAGATTCCTCCCGGTGTCGACAATCTGACAGCTTTTCCATGCAAGCCATCACTCGCAGTTCATGGTGCAGGTAACGGCGATAAATGGTGACGAGCGGTTAGCTCCGGAACCTTATTGCTTGATAATGTCTACAGGTGGCAGAAAGAAAATGTGGAAGGAACAGGATCCTTGCGGCATGATCGAGTTGGACCAGAGCCAGCAGACCTACGATACTTTGCCTCTGATCTGCGATGGCATCAATAGATGCTTGGTGGGTTAGGTGGTGGGCTAATGCTTAAAGAGAACACAGCAGTACGCAAATCAAGGGAAACGTGCTCAACACGGATTAGTCGTCAGATGTGGTGCCTTACTCCAAAAGCCTTGCATGTGGTTTGTATCACGAAGAGATTAGGTTGGTATCAGAAAAAGGAAACTTGGATAATTTTAATTGAGTTGTTGTTAATTACTATTGACAAATGCTTGGTTGGCAAATACTATCGAGTGATTTAATTACTTATTGATATTTTTTTGTGAGGGGAGGCGAGCGTGGATTTTTCAGTCTCTATTCTTGCCATGGAGGCAAGCTGACGGTGCAATGTAGCCCATTTCTGATTATTCAGAAATGGGCTTTAGTTTTATCAATGACTCCCGCTGCCGCGAGCATCTGGGTATCTTGGACAATCATTTTCCTCTCAACGTAGCAAGTTGGGGGGAATTATATACATCAGAGATTGGATTATTAGGAGAGGGCGAGATGCTTAAAAAATATTTTTGGGGTATTCTGTTTTGCCTGTTCATTGTATTTTCAGACGTCATGCCTTCTCGGGCCGATACCGCAGTCGGAGGGGTCATTTCCACGGACACTACCTGGACACTCGCTGGCAGCCCATATAATGTCACATCGACTGTGCAGGTATACGGCACGAGCACGACTCCGGTCACCCTTACCATACAGCCTGGGGTAGTGGTTAATTTCGCCTCGAACAACGGCCTTCAGATCGGCAGTGGCACCAGCCAGGGAAGCCTCATCGCCCAAGGCACGACGACCGATAGAATCGTCTTCACCCGCAGCGCCGCAAGCGGAACGTGGACTGGCATCAACTTCCAGGACGGCACGGTGGACGGGACGGCGGTTATCGAGAACGCCGACATCCAGTACAGCACCGGGGTGAAGGTCACCTCTGCCTCCCCCACAATCAGGAACTCCACTATCACCAACGTGACCGGCAACGGTCTGTACCTCACTTCCGCCAATCCGACTATCGACACCGTTACCGTCGGCAATAACGGCAGCTACGGCATTTATCTCTCCGCCTCATCGCCGACCATCACTGGCGGCAGCCTCAGCAATACCAGCACAACAGGCTCCGGCATTTACGGCAGCGGCTCGCCGGTTATCTCCAATTACAACGTCTCCATCGTGAATAGTGCCGGCAAATACGGCCTGTATTTCAGCACAACAACCTCGGCCCTCTCCGTCACCAACTCCACCATCTCAAACGGCCTTTACCTCGGCTCCACCGGCATCATCCCGACCATTACCGGCAACACCTTCACTAACCTGGATAACTCCCCCCTCCACGCGGGAGCGAACATCATCGCACAGCTCATTGCCAACAACACCCTCACCGGTTTTTCTTCCGCCGGCAGAGTCGAGGTAGTCGGCGAGCAGGTAAGCCAGAACGCGACGTGGAATCAGCTGGTTGCCCCCTACGTCGTGGTTTCGGGCACCGTCTCGGTCTATAATACGACAACACCCTCCACCCTGACCATCGCCCCCGGAACCGAAGTTAAGTTCGCCTCGGGTGCCGGGCTTCAGGTAGGCAATGGCACCAGCCAGGGAAGCCTCATCGCCCAAGGCACAACAACCGATAGAATTGTCTTCACCCGCAGCGCCGCAAGCGGTACGTGGACTGGCATCAACTTTCAGGACGGTACGGTGGACGGGACGGCGGTTATCGAGAACACCGACATCCAGTACAGCACCGGGGTGAAGGTCACCTCTGCTTCCCCTACAATCAGGAACTCCACTATCACCAACGTGACCGGCAACGGTCTTTACCTCACTTCCGCCAATCCGACTATCGACACCGTGACCGTCGGCAATAACGGCAGCTACGGCATTTACCTCTCCGCCTCATCGCCGACCATCACCGGTGGCAGCCTCACCAATACCAGTGCCACCGGCTACGGCATTTACGGCAGCGGCTCGCCGATAATCTCCAACTACAACGTCTCCGTAGTGAACAGTGCCGGCAAGTACGGCCTGTATTTCAGCACAACAACCTCGGCGCTCTCCGTCACCAACTCCACCATAGCCAACGGTCTTTACCTCGCCACCATTGGCATCATTCCGACCATTGCCGGCAACACCTTCACCAACCTGGATAACTCGCCACTCCACGCGGGAGCGAACATCATCGCCCCGCTCATTGCCAACAACACCCTCACCGGCCTTTCCTCCGCAGGCAAGATTGAGGTTGCAGGCGAGTTGATAAACAGGGACACCCTATGGCGGAAACAGATAGCACCTTATGTGGTTTCGGGAAATATTAGCATTTATAAGGATACCATTTCCCCCGCTACCCTGACCATTGAACCCGCAACCACGATTAAGTTTGGAGGAAGCCTAGTGATAGGAAACTCTAATGGCAATCTGGGGGCACTTATCGCCAAGGGGACGGCAACAGAAAGGATCGTCCTGACCCGAAGTGGCACAACCGGTACATGGTCAGGACTTGATTATTATAATGGCACTGTGGATGAAACATCAGTAGTTGAAAACACCGACATTCAATATACCGCCGGCATCTACATGCTAAATGCTTCGCCTGTTTTTAGAAACTGTACCATGACTGACATGACGGGCTATCTCAGTTTCTCATACAGCAATCCTGTACTGGAAAACGTTACCATCACCAATAACGACAGCTACGGCATCTACCTCTCCTTCTCATCTCCCATCATAACCGGCGGTAGTCTCACCAATTCCAGTATCACCGGCTACGGCATTTATGGCAGCGGTTCTCCAATAATCAGTAACTACAGCGTCTCCATCGCCAACAGTCCAGGAAAGTACGGCCTTAACTTGAGCACAACAACTTCTGCCCTCTCCGTTACCAACTCCACCATCTCAAATGGTCTTTACATAAGCTCCACAGGCATCACACCAACCATCACCGGCAACACCTTCACCAACGGAGACAACTCGCCGCCCCATGCCGGGGCTGGTTTGATCAACCAGCTCTTGTCAAACAACAACTTCAGCGGGCTCACCTCAGCCGGCAAGATCGAGGTTGTTGGCGAGTTAGTAAAGCAGAATGCACTTTGGAAGAAGTGGGCAGCCCCTTATGTTGTTTCGGGAACCATCAGTGTATACAACGATACCGTTACAGCCTCCACCCTGACCATAGAGCCTGGGGTGGTGGTTCGGTTTAATTCAGGTGCCGCATTGCAGGTTGGGTCGGGAACCTCCAAGGGAGTAATTATTGCCGATGGCGGACTTGCACCCATAACTTTCACCTCCAGTCAGGCAGTACCTGCCCCCGGAAACTGGTCGGGCGTTACCCTTTCCGGTGGCGCTGCTACCGCCAGCATCTTGAACAACATTGTCGTCGAATATGGAGGCGCAGGCGGGTTGTATAATGATGCAAACCTACTCCTCATTTCCTCCTCTCCAGTCATCCGTAACTCGATCATCAGAAACAGTGCGGGGAGCGGCATCTATATGTCCGGCGCCACCCAGATTCCCCAAGTGCGCAACAGCGTAATCACCGGGAATAAATGGGGGATCTACGCCACTAACTCCAACCCGTATGTTGCCAATTCCCAGATCTATGGCAATACCACCGCCGGAGTCTGGAACAACTCGACATCGATAGATGTTGATGCCCGAGATAACTGGTGGGGGGCAACCTCAGGCCCGTACCACGCAACAACTAACCCGTCCGGAAGCGGCAATAGTGTAAGCGACAAAGTGCTGTTCAACCCGTGGAGCGGCCAGTCTCCAACAAGCAGTCTACTCTTCGGCAACGTTAAAGTAACGCCAACAGCGTTTAACCCGGACGGAGATTACCTCTCCTTCACCGCCAACATATCCGCCAATGCCAACTGGACCATATCCATCACCGACAGCAGCAATAACGTGGTCAGAAGCTTTACCGGCACCGGTATTACCATAAGCCAGAAATGGTTCGGCGAAGACAGCCAGTCAGAAAAAGTTGATGATGGGAGTTATACCTACAAGATAGAGGCGGTCAATCCCACGACATTGGAAACAGCCTCGCCTCTCCAGGGGACTTTAACGGTCTTGCGTCAGGTTCCCATAGCTATTCTTGAGGCACCGACTGACGATCAGATCTTCTCCGGCGGAACCGTTGTCAATGTGACCGGCACTGCTTCCGATGCAGCTGATTTCAAAAATTACACCTTAGCCTACGGGACAGGGGATAACCCTACTTCCTGGACGCAGCTTAAGACCGCAACTACTCAAGTGCAAAATGCTCTATTTTATGCCTGGGACCTTACTAACGCCAGTGGGGGAGTCTACACCCTGAGGCTTACCGTTACCGACAATGCCGGAAATTCAACGGTAAAGGCAGTCCGCATCCGGCTCCTCTGGATTCAAACAGCCTCGTCGTCGGAGGCGTATATCTCCCCTAATATGGACGGCATCAAGGATGCAACTACAATCAGCGCGACCGCTAGCTATCCTGTGGATTGGTCGGTGACTATAAGTAACTCAGTCGGTACCATCGTCAAGACTTTTACCGCAAGCGGAAGTTCTACGTTCAGTCAGACTTGGAACGGCATAGACTCATCGGGGACGCTCGTACCTGATGGGGCTTACACATATACAGTCAACGCCCTGGACCCCGTTTCGTTATTGCCAGCTCCTCCTAAAACAGGCACCATAAATGTGGATAACACATTGCCCAGTGTTTCTATAACCGCACCTGCTGCAGGCGGAATGGTACTGAACACGGTGTCTATCACCGGAACAGCAACGGATGCTACCCTGGATAACTACAAGGTGGAATATGGCCCGGCGACCGGCGCAGGTCCGTGGACTCTTCTGGCCTCTTCTAGCACGCCAGTCTCCTCAGGTACTCTGGCAGTCTGGATCACCAATGACTTGAGGAACGTACTCATACGGCAGAATGGCGATTACCAGCTCAGGCTGAGCGCCGTTGACAAGGCAGGAAACAGCTCAGTGTCCAGCATTCAGTTAACTGTGGACAATCTCATCCTTTCCGCCATATCAGTCAGTAAGAACAATTTGAACACCAGTACGGGGGAATCAATCAGCATCTCCTATACTATCAACCGCTCCGGCACGGTGACCCTCAGCATTATTCCCGAAAAACTGGGAGCCAATGGCACGCCGGTGTATCAGACCTCGGTCAACTGTGTGGCTGCCGGTAATTATGCATTTAACTGGAATGGCACCGATTTGTCCGGCAGGGTTGTCCCTGACGAAGCATACATCTATATCCTGAATGCATCCGACGGGACGAGAACCGACGGCTATACCCCGCCTGTGCCCCTTGGCTCCGGGAGCGTCACCTGTACGCAGAGTGAATATAATCCCATAAAAAACATACCTATGACTATTACCTATGTCCCGACGCTGCCATCTCGGATAAACATTAATATTTCCTGGGGAACCCAGAGATATAAGGTAATGGATGCAGTACCAACTTTGGCTGCAACCGGTACCTACGACTGGTTTGGTATGGACCCTTCGCAGACTGTACTGGCGAAGGGGGCCTTGGCAACATGTACCATAGCTTCGCTTCTGCCGGAGAACTTTCTGATCACAACCGGCGATACGCCCAAGGTGACAATGTTGAAAACAGACCCTTACCAGATCTCATTGTCATATGGGCAATTCACCAGAATTAAATACACAGTCTCCAGGCAGTCCAATGTAACCATCAAGGTTGTCTCCCCAAGTGGTGTGGCGGCAATTCTGCAAGATAATCTGCTTCAGGCGGCGGGCGATTATGAAATGGAATGGACACTTGCAGATCTGAATGATGCATTCGGGAAGAATTTTGCTGTATCGGAAGAAGGGGACTATGCTGTCAGCATACAGGCGACCAATCCAGGTACCGGCAGTTACTCAATTACAAAAGGTAACCTTAAGGTAAAGCTTTGAATCGAAATAATACTATAACCATATTATTGATATAAAATCGGGGAGATATTGAATGAGGATAACTGGAATCAAGATAAATTTATTTATTCTGGTCTTGGCGACTTTTACAATTTTTAATTCTGTCATGCCTTCCTATGCCATTACTCCCTGTCAGGGCGTTCAGCAGACGGTAGATTTGTATGTAAATGCTAATCTAGGTCAGTATTGCAAATACACACCTGAAATTGGAGAGTCAGAAGTAACAATCTGGAGGGATTGCGATTATCGTTCAACGATCATTGTGGCTCGTACATATTCAGTAGGCAGTATTGATTTCACCCAAAGCGGAACAAGAATCTGTTGTAATCAGAATACTATCTGCTATTGGAATGGTGTTCTTATTCCTGATACTTGGTATAGCGAAAGCTATACAGATACCTACTATAAAGAAAATATTAAAGCAGAGTACTGTGACGGACATTTTGAGACAACTGTAATGAATTACGGAACTACGGCTTATGCTCCATTTCCCCCTAAGCATTTCAGGTGTACGCAAGGAGCATGCGGTGGTTCTGGCAGCTGCGACCTTACACCGGTGGTTGTACCACAAGACATAGATTGTTCGCACTATGTCACACACACACTTTATACCACTATTCCCATTCCATCTGAATGTAACTGCCTCGACCCAACCGACAAATGCTGCATCAACCCGGATGACGAATGCTGTGGTGACCCGGACCCCTGCTGCGGCACCCCCGCCGATCAATGCTGCCTCAGGTGATGCTGAAATGACAAAGATAGAGAAGAACTTCAGTGCCGGTAACAAATATTTGACGACACACCTCCGTGGAGGCTGCAACACATGGGCAGAATGAGCTATAACTCAATCAAACACTGCATGGCTATCCTCCTGACACTGGCCGTCCTTCTGCTCGGCCACGCCCCTGCCTGGGCCAGCTTCGCTGACAACCCGCTCAATTCCGCCTCCGGGGCGTCGACCATATGGCGAACCGACCTCACCCTCGGCAAGACATTTCCCATAGCCATCACGCGCCAGTACAACAGCAAATCCGGCTTTGTCGGCCCCATGGGTCACGGCTGGGCGCTTACGTATGACAAACAGCTCTACACCTACCCCGACGGCAGCGTTATCATCCGTGCCAGCGCCGGCAGAAGGAGCAAATTCCCTGCCGCGGCCGGCGGCTTCACCTCTCCGCTCACCGATACCGGCACCCTGACGCTCAACACCGACGGAACGTATACCTACACCGCGCTGGACGGGACGCGGGAACACTACGATACCAGGGGCCGGCTGGCGAGCATCACCGACCCGAAGGGGACCTCCCTTGTCTTCACCTACGAATCCGCCAGCAAATCTCCCATCACCGGTCTTCTTCCCTGGAACGTCGACCAGACCAACCCGACGGTAGTCGCCTACGCCTACCACCTGAGCAGGATCGACGAAATGAACGCCGCCGGCACAGCCACCGGCAAATGGATCACCTTCGGCTACGATGCCACGAGCGGCATGCTTGCCACCCTCTCAGACAGCCTGGGCAGGACTATCACCTTCACCCACGACGCCATCGGCAACCTCACCTCGGTAACCGGCCCGGGCATTGCCGCCACCTACGGCTACAGCGACCCCAACAACAAGCACCTCATGACCAGCATCGATGAAGGGCACGGCACCTTCGTCAACACCTACGACAGCGTGGGGAGGGTGACCCAGCAGGTGCACGGCAACACCACCATCGCTGTAGCTTACACCACCCCCGGCCAGCTGACCACCGTCACCACCACCGTAACGGACGCAAGCGGCCATGTCCTCACCACCGACACCCGCACCGTCGCCTTCGACAGCTTGCGACAGGTCATAAGCGATACCGACACACAGGGGAACCAGATAAAGTACACCAGAAACAGCCAGACCTGGATCACCCGGAAAGAGTGGTGGCAGAACACCGGCACCGTAGCCACCCCGAACCTGGTTCTCGACCATGCCATCGACTACACCTACGATGCCAAGGGGAACATCCTCACCCAGACTGAGCCCAACGGCATCACCACCTACACCTATGACGTTGCCGGCAACATCCTCACCATGGCCAATCCTCTCAACCAGACCAGCAGCTACACCTACAACAGCGCCAACCAGCTCCTGACCATGACCGGCCCGCAGGGGACCGTCAGCAACAGTTACGACGCTAACGGCAACCTTGTCACCGCCACCGACCCGGCCGGGGGCACGACCACCTACGGCTACGACGCCAACGGCAACCTGGCCACGATCACCAACGCCAACAACCAGACCACCACCAACACCTACGACGCCAACGACAACCTCGCCTCCGTCACCGACCCAACCGGCGTCAAAACCAGCTACACCTATGACATTAACGGCAACCTGCTGACCATAACCGATGCAACAGGCAAGACCACAACCAACAGCTACGACACCATGAATCGCCTCGTAAAAGTCACCGACCCGTTAAACCATATCACCACCTACAGCTACGATGCCAACGGCAACCGCAGTGCCGTCACCGACGCCAACGGCAACAGTACCATCTACAGCTACAACGACCAGGGACAGGTAGTCACAGTCAAAGACGCCCTTGACAACATCACCACCTACACCTACGGCGGCAGCAGCGGCACCGGCTGTCCCTCCTGCGGCGGCAGTGGCGGGAACAACCTGATCGGCCTCACCGACGCCAAGGGGCAGACCACCAGCTTCCAGTATGACTTTATGAACCGTCTCACCCAGGAAAGCGACCCCCTGCAGAAAGTGACCAGCTACGCCTATGATACTGCCGGGAACCTGGCCGCCAAGGCCGATGCCAACGGCGCAAGCCTCGCCTACATCCACGACTCCCTGAAAAGGCTCACCGGCATCACCTATCCCGACGGCTCCACCGTCACCTACACCTACGACCCCGCCGGCCGCATTCAGAGTGCCGCCAACGGCAACATCACCTACACCTACGGCTACGATGCCGCAAACCGCATAACCAGCGTCAGCGACAGCAGAGGTTACACCATAACCTACCAGTACGATACCCTCGGCAACCGGACCCAGATGAACGTCCTTGCCAACACGGCTGATCAACGGATCACCAGCTACAGCTACGACAAGGCCGGCCGCCTCCAGAGCATCACCAGCACCGCCGGCCTCTTCACCTTCGGCTACGATGCTGCTGGCAGGCGCTCCTCCTTGAACTACCCGAACCTGGTAACCGCAGCCTATGGCTACGATGAAGCCGGCCGCCTCACCAGCCTGGTGCATCAAGGGACCGGCCAGCCGATAGCGAGCTTCAGCTATACCCTGGACAACGTCGGTAACCGTACCGCCAAAAGCGGCACCGTAACAGAGAACTACATCTACGATCTGATCTACCGCCTCATCACGGTAACATCAAGCACGACCGAAGCCTTCACCTACGACCCGGTCGGCAACCGGGTTACCGGCCCCGCTGCGACCGACACCGGCTACCTCTACAATGCAGGTAACCAGACAACCCAGGACAGCAAGTACCAATACAGCTACGACAACAACGGCAACCAGACCGCCAGGGTCAACCCCAGCGATCCGAACAAAAGCTGGACACTGACCTGGGACTACGAGAACCGCCTGGTCAGGATGGACAACACGGCCACACAGCAGACCTTAACCTTCAAATACGACCCGATGGGGCGAAGGATCGAGAAGAAGGTAACAGCCGGGACCTCCACCAGCACTTACAGCTACCTGTACGACAACGACGCCATTGCGATGGAAATGCTCACCGACGACAGCGGCACCAGCAAGACCTTCTACACCCACGGCCTCAACATCGACGAACCGCTTGCCCTGGAGAGAAGCGGGCTCTATTATTACTACCACGCCGACGGATTGGGCAGCATCGCCGCCATCAGCGACCAGAGCGCAAACGTAGTGCAAAGCTACTTGTACAGCTCCTTTGGCAATGTGACGGCATCGACCGACTTCCGCAACAGCTTTGCTTATACCGGCAGGGAGTGGGATAAGGAGACCGGGCTCTACTATTACCGGGCCAGATACTATGACCCGATGGAGGGACGGTTTATCAGCAAGGACCCTGCTGGACACAATGGAGGCATAAATCTATATGGTTATGTCGGACAAAATCCCATTAACTATGGAGACCCATCTGGGTTGAAACCAGGGGATAAATTCAACACTATTGAACTTGCTGTAACTGATGCGCTGAAATTCGCAATGCCGCTGAGTAAAGCAAATTTTTCCGAGTACGGAGGATGGATACTTAAAACTGACGATTGCAAATACACCTATCACTATCCGATAAAAGGCGAGCCTCGTAAAATTCCTGCATTTCCTGATAATAAACCTGCAAATGCTGCGGATGCCTGGTACCATACTCATTTACCAGTTCCATTTTATGTCAGAGTAGACCCAACAAAACCTAGTGGTAGCGACCAGGATATAAGCAACAATACTCATAGTACGGGATATATTGGCTATGAAGGGAACATATACATTTTTTATCCAAACAATTAATTCATTCTCAGATATGAGGGGTTATAAAAATGAACAACAAAAGTCTATTATTCACTATTATCTCAGTGTTATTGTTATTTCTTACGTCATGCAATAAACCTGACGGTAAAGTTAATAGTGGACAGTCCACCAATGGAGCAGAAGACACATCCATTGTGAATCTGATTGCAACACCAGAACGCTTTGCTGGCAAATTTGTTCGAGTTACAGGAGTCATGGCCTTGGAGTTTGAAGGCGATGCTATATATCTTTCTGCCTCTGATGCAGAAAGGCATATTACCAAGAACGGAATCTGGGTAGATGTAAACTACCCAAAATTGGGAATCCCTGAAACAAAACCATCTGACCCTGAACAACTTAAGAAGGTTATGGTTAAAGTTAAGAGTCTTGAAAGCATGAATGGAAAATATGTTGTGATAGAAGGTGTTTTTGATATGAATTCTCACGGGCATCTGGGCCTGTATTCTGGGTCGCTTAATGTTGAACGAATGCCCCGTCTAAGAGAAGTTGAGAAAAGACCGAACTCTGGCCCGAAATAGAGCTATATATTCACCGGCAGAGAGTGGGATAAGGAGACGGGCGCAAGCAAAAGCTTGTTTAGGTTGCTACCGATGCCCGTAACATCTGCGCGCGCTACGTCGGGAAAGGTTGCCAGGACCTGCCCCCCGGCGGCATCTATCCTGAACCGGCTCACCCTCTGGACCAGAACCGCCGCGCCATCGTCGATTGGGCGGGGTGGGTGGTGGCGGGACTCTTCGCGGGTCGGCGTTAGCAGTTCATGTATCCCGCAGCAGTACCATTTTCCCACTTATTGCCGCGTTTCTGGCACTTCTGTTGTTAAAGGTTTCTTCCCTCGATCTGATCGCACAATGACTTCAACCTGGGAATAGAAGGAGCGCTGAAAAAGTTCCTGATTTCGTCCGCCAGGGGGAGCCAAATCGTACAAAGGTCACTTTTCGTCTGAAAAGTGACCTTTTTTTGTTGGTAGTCATGATTGGTAACTGCAAGTAAATCAAAGGGTTTTCGGTATTCTGTCGATAGAATGCCGTCCGAACCAAACGAATTCGAGTGTACAATTTTCAGTATCAGACGTTATTGGGTATCAGAATATTTGAAGGTATTCTCTCGCTTGTTTTTTCGCCATGTTCCGATGTCTCGCTAATATCCCACATAATCCTACCCAATTTCTTTAGCTCTCCTATTTCATGGAACAAGATCACAACCCAACTTTTTTGTCTTTTCCTGGTTCCTCTGTATAATTGTATTTCAGAAAATTTCCGGGTAGCAACGCTGCAATCGATGAGAGGTTGCAAGTCAATTCATCGGCATACTCCGGGCTCTTCAATCCAGGTGGCATTTTCAACAGTGGCAACACCGATACCCGGGCTCTCACTATCGTTACCCGGTTACAGGTAAGGACTTATAAGCAATATGCCTACTGGTGAGTTGCCATGACAGTTATGCTGAAAAAAGTCGATTCTGACAGGAGCAAGGCATCAACGACTGGCAACGGATCGGCAGAGGGAAAACTGGGCCGCCCGATCCTCACCGTAAGTCTGATGGCGCTCGGAGTCGTTTATGGCGACATCGGAACGAGCCCCCTTTATGCCTTACGGGAGTGCTTTCACGGCAGCCATCCCCTGCCGGCGACCCCAGCGAACGTTCTCGGTATTCTCTCCCTCATTTTCTGGGCACTCACCCTTGTAATCTCCGTCAAATACCTGCTCTTTTTAATGCGGGCGGACAATCGTGGCGAAGGAGGGATTCTGGCGCTGCTTGCCCTCCTCATCCCGCGACAGCATCTTTCTCCCGTTCAGCGCCGGTTTCTCCTTCCTCTCGGTCTGTTCGGGGCGGCTCTCCTCTATGGCGATGGGGTGATTACTCCCGCGATTTCGGTTTTAAGCGCCGTAGAAGGCCTTAAGGTTGCAGCACCTGCTCTTGAAGCCTTTGTTCTGCCGACCACCATCCTGATTCTTATCGGAATATTCCTGTTTCAGAGTCGCGGGACTGCTGGAGTTGGAGCGATATTCGGTCCGGTAATGACGATCTGGTTCTCAACCATAGCTCTGCTTGGCATCAGTGGCATCATGAGGGCGCCGGAGGTCATCGCTGCGGTGAATCCTCTCCACGGCGCGTTATTTTTCAGGGAGAACGGTTGGCTGGCCTTTCTTGTTCTCGGGTCGGTTTTCCTCGTTGTCACCGGCGGGGAGGCACTCTATGCCGACATGGGACATTTCGGTCCCCGCCCAATCCGGTTGGCGTGGTTCTTTTTTGTTCTTCCTTCACTGATTCTCAACTATTTCGGCCAGGGAGCCCTCCTCCTCATTCGCCCAGTAGAGACGAGCGAACCTTTCTACAACCTTGCCCCGGGCTGGGCACTATATCCGCTGGTCATCCTTGCCACCCTCGCCACGGTAATCGCCTCTCAGGCGGTGATTTCCGGCGCATTTTCCCTCACCCGGCAGGCGATGCTGCTCGGTTACAGCCCCCGTTTCAGGCTTGTCCAGACCTCTTCCGAAGAGATCGGGCAGGTCTACCTGCCTGCCGTAAACTGGGGACTGATGCTTACCACAGTTGTCCTTGTTCTTGGCTTCGGCTCATCGGCAAACCTCGCTGGGGCCTATGGTGTTGCCGTAACCACCACAATGGTCATCACGACCATTCTCGCTTTTTTCCTCATGGTGCACCGCTGGCGCTGGCACGCCATCGCAGCCGGTTTTCTTGCCGGGCTCTTTCTTGTCGTTGATCTGTCATTTTTCGGGGCAAACCTTCTCAAGATCGCCCATGGAGGCTGGTTTCCATTTGCCGTTGGCGTTGCCGTATTTACCCTCATGACAACCTGGCGGCAGGGAAGGGAGCTACTGGGGAAAAGACTGCATGGGGCAAGAGAACAACTGGAGGATTTCATTGACGAGCTGAATGCGGTACCACCGCATCGGGTGCCTGGAACAGCAGTCTTTATGACAGGACGCCCTTCCGGCACCCCTCCGATACTCCATCACCACCTGGCCCATAATCAGGTGCTCCATGAGCAAGTAATCGTTCTCACCGTGCTGACGGAAGAGGTCCCCAGGGTGCCTGCGGCAGACAGGGTGACTATTACCATGATGCCTGAGGGATTCTCCAGGGTGATTTTGCATTACGGTTTCATGCAGAGCCCCAATGTTCCAGTGGCACTACGGGAATGCGGGTTGCTGGGGCTCCCGGTGGACTTGGAGCATACCACCTACTACCTTGCCCGGGAGACCATAATCTCCACATCGAGGTGGTCAGGAATGATGCAGTGGCAGGAAATGTTATTTGCCTTTATGTCCCGCAATTCCCTTGCTTCGACTGCCTTCTTTAATATCCCGGCGGAACAGGTGGTCGAACTAGGACAGCAAGTGGAAATTTAGTGTTTGACACCGCTTTTGGACTCCTTGGTCGATGCAACCCGCACACGCAGCTCCCGTTATTGGGACCACGATTGATGGTAGCCGGCGGGATTCCCAATTCATTAACCAGGTATGACTTGAGATTGGCGATATCACGCCTCATAAGGTAATCATTTCCCCGTGTCGACCGCGGTGCGCTAATAACGATATGCGGTTCAAGACCATTTTCATCAAACTGCTTGAGTTTGGCAAGTGCCGTGCGGCTGGCTTCATCCGGCTCCCCGTCTTTCCCGAAAACAACCGGGGGCAAGAATGGCTCTGTCCCCAGTTCCAGGTTCAACGGTTCTCCCAGTTTCTTTTCCAGCGAAAGCCTCCCAAGGCTATGGTAGCCTCCTAAATCCTTAATCGCGGCATTATGGTCGATGCGCGAAACGGCAGTTGCCACCGATGTCGCAAGGTTATTGGTAAGCAGCTTAAGGTAAGTGCTCAGCACCCACGTCTCCTTTATAGACCAGCGTCATAATCACTACTTCTCGGATTATACCGCTTCGCTAGTTTCCCTAAGGTAAGACCCTGCACAAGGATAGAAAAAACCACAACGATGTAGGTTATACCCAAAATTGCATTCCGTCCCGGCCACGGTGGAAGCGACAGTGCCAGTGCAACTGAGATACCGCCACGAAGCCCCCCCCAAGTCAGCATGCTGATAACTCCGGTGCTAAAACTGCGGAATAGGCGCATGATGCTTACGGCAATGCTCACGCTTGCCCAGCGTGCCAGAAGGGCAATGCCGATGGCTACAATACCTGCCGTCAAATAGCGCCAGGAAAAATCCATTATCTGGACCTCCAGCCCGATCAGCATGAACAGGACAGCGTTCAGGATCTCGTCAATCAGTTCCCAAAAGGAGTCCAGGTGTTCGCGGGTCTTATCCGACATAGCAAATGCTCGACCGTGATTGCCCACTAGCAGGCCGGCCGCTACCATGGCAAGCGGTCCTGAAGTGTGCAACCTGTCCGCCAAGGAATAGCCACCCATAACCAACGCCAAGGTTATGATCACCTCCAACTGATAATCATCAACCCGTTTGAGCATCAGGTAGGCAAATGCCCCGATGGCCAGACCGAAAGCCAGACCACCGATCGCTTCTTGCAGGAAAAGCTGCATGATCTTCCCCGCCGTAATATCACCACCACCCGCGGCCAACTCCATGATGATCATGAATACCACGACGCCGATGCCGTCGTTAAATAGCGATTCGCCGGAGATTTGAGTCTCCAGACTTTTGTCAATGCCGGATGTTTTCAGGATTGCCATGACCGCTACCGGATCGGTGGGAGAAATCAGTGCCCCAAAAAGCAGGCAATGAATGAAGCTTACCTGCATACCGAGTTTCCCGAGCATCAGCCAGGTCAACCCCCCTACGACGAACGTAGAGACTATTACTCCAACCGTGGAGAGCATGGTGATGACATATTTCTGTCGGGTCAGGTCACTGAATTTGATCTGCAACGCACCGGCAAAGAGCAGAAATGCGAGCATGCCGTGCAAGAGTGTTTTATTGAAATCGATGTTCGAGATGATACGTTCAGCGTGGTGTCGTGGTGCCTCGACGCCGAATGCCCCCATACCGGCGATACCGAGTGACACCAGCAGGGACACCCCCATCACGCCGATAGTGGTCGGCAGTTTTAGGGTCCGGTAGTTGATGTAGCTGAATACCGCCGTCAGCACCATCAGGATGGTTGTTATGTCAAATATGCCCATGGTACCTATGTATAACATTCTGGGGTTTTTGCTGTTAGCAGACGCCAAGAAATCCAGTTTATTGCGAACTGTATGGGGAAACTCCATTTATCTATTACGGCATAAGTCTGAAACCAGCATTGACTACCTATCGCTGCCACAAAATATGACCCTCTTCGAGAGGAATCGCCACCCCCGTAAAGTGAGGGACTATACGTACAGTAAAATCGCCGGGCTGACGTGTCGCCGGAACCCGACCTTTGTAACTATATCCATTATCCGCACCCACCAGCTGCTGGTCGCATATCATCTCAATCCTGACTGGACTCCCCCCATCTGATTTATCCGCAAATAACTCAACATGTACTGCATCAGGACCAATGCCATTGAGATAAACCTGGGCTTCGAAGAGGTGCCATTCAGTGCTTGTCTCTACTTTAACGTTACCAAATCGCACGTTTGCCCATTTGTTGCGCAAGGTATGTTGCCACTCTACAATCTGCACACCCTCCTTTCCTTTCTCGGAGGCGCGTTCTAGGTAAGCTGCAGCAGCAGGCATATAATATCGCTCGACATACTCACGCACCGTCCGGTTGGCGGAGAACTGCGGAGTCAGTTTTGCCATGCTTTCCCGCATCCGCGCCACCCAGGCCGTGGGAATGCCTTGCTTGTCGCGGGAATAAAACTCGGGGATCACCTGATGCTCAAGAAGCGTATAGAGTTCCTCAGCTTCAATAGCGTCCAAGGAAGGGTCATCGCCATGCTCAAGGCCATCGCCCAATGCCCACCCCACCTCTGGTGTGTAGGCCTCAGCCCACCAGCCATCCAATTCAGATAGATTTATTCCGCCGTTGACGAGCACTTTCATCCCGCTCGTTCCACACGCCTCCCATGGTCGTCGTGGTGTGTTTATCCAGACGTCCACTCCCTGTACCAGATGCTCGGTCAAAAGCATGTCGTAATCGCTGAGGAAGATTACGTGAGGGCGGGCTTCTGGCAGGTTAATGAAACGTGACCATTCCTGAATCAGCGCCTGCCCTGCCTGATCTGCCGGATGAGCCTTGCCGGCAATGAGAAGTTGCACCGGATGCTCAGGATTGGTTAACAGACGAAGCAGCCGCTCCGGATCATGCAGCAATAGGTTTGGCCTCTTGTAGGTCGCGAAGCGACGTGCAAATCCCAGGGTCAAAGCGTTGGGATCAAACAGGTGTTTTGCCCTGTCCACTTCGTCGAGCGACGCACCAGAGTAGGCTAGCTGCCTTGACGCCCTTTCGCGGGCGTATTCCACAAGAGACTTGCTGGCAGCTATGCGAAATTGCCAGAGCCTGGAGTCAGAGACACAACGAATATCATGCTCCATTGTTTCCGTTGATCCCAACCAGCGCTGCTTCCCACAGGCTTCTGTCCAAAGGTCATCGGAGGGCGCTGAGTCCCAACTCGGCACGTGGACTCCGTTGGTCACATGCTCAACCGGGATTTCGTCCTGTGGCCAACGCGGAAAGAGTGGCAAAAAGATTTCCCTGCTGACTTTCCCGTGCAAGCGGCTCACGCCGTTAACTGCCCTGCTCCCGTGGACGGCCAGATATGCCATGTTGAAGCTTTCCGACTCATCGGTCGGGTTCCGGCGGCCAAGAGCCAGCAAATCCTGGCGTGATATATCGAGCTTCTGCTCGGCATAACCACCAAGGTATTGTTCAATAAGGGCAGGAGCAAACCGGTCAAAGCCGGCGGCAACTGCCGTGTGGGTAGTGAAAAGATTCCCCGCCCGGGTTACGGCCAGTGCAACATCAAAGGGCTGCCCTGTTTCTTCCATGAAACTCCGGGTTCGTTCCAACACAGCTAAGGCCGCATGCCCTTCATTCAAGTGACAAACTTCCGGCTTGATGCCCAGCGCGCTGAGCAGTAGCCATCCACCGATCCCGAGGAGTATTTCCTGCTTGAGACGCAGTTCCGGACCACCGCCGTACAGCTCGCTGGTAATCCCCCGATGAGCAGGGAAGTTCGCTGCGTCATTCGAGTCCAGCAGGTAGAGCTTCACTCTGCCGATCTGGGCCTGCCAGGCGCGCAGCCAGACCGAGTAACCGGGTAAATCAATCTCCAGCCGCAACCACTCGCCGTTAGCACGGCGCAAAGGCGTGATCGGCAACTGTCCGGGATCGTTATAGGGGAAAAGGGCCTGCTGCGCTCCGTCCTTGTCGATCACCTGCCGAAAATAGCCTTGCTGGTAGAGCAGTCCCACACCGACGACCGGCACACCCAGATCGTTGGCCGCTTTAAGCTGATCTCCGGCCACATTGCCAAGTCCTCCGGAGTAGATCGGCAGAGCTTCGCTCAACATGAATTCCATGCTGAAATAAGCGATGCAGTTCAAGGGAGACTGTGGGTGATGCTGTTGAAACCACGCCGGAGCCACTGCCGTTTGTCGCCTGGCTTGCAACAGGTCATCAACAGTTTTACGAAAAGCAGAGTCAGCAAGCACGCTCTCAATCTGATCACGCGAGACTGTCTGCAGAACCACCCAGGGATTTTGCGTGAGTTCCCAAAGTATGGGATCAAGGATTCTCCACACTTCGTCGGTGGCATGATTCCACGACGAACGCATATCCAGGGCAAGCTCAGCCAGAGAATCGAACCCCTCGATTTCCGTGGGTAGAATGTTATATATTGGGTGGCTGACACGCGTTGGTTTCCTCATTTTTCCTCTCCAAAGTCAGTTTTTCGTGCATGTCATGACCGCTATGGAGCTTCTGCCAAAACATCGTCGACGATCATCTGGGCTTCCTTTAAAATTCTGCGCAGATGATCATCTCCCCTGAAGCTCTCACCATAAATTTTATAGATATTTTCTGTCCCCGACGGACGTGCCGCAAACCATCCGCTTTCAGCTATCACCTTCAACCCGCCGATGGGGGCATCGTTACCCGGCGCGCGAGTGAGGACAGTCAGGATTTTTTCGTCCGCCAGCTCGGTGAGCCTAACCTGTTGAGGAGAGAGTTTCGCCAACAGTTCCTTTTGCTCCGGGGTGGCTGGTGCCTCAACGCGGTCATAGGCCGGCTCACCGAACTCGTGCGTGAGTTCGCGGTAGATTTCACCGGGATCGCGGTCCATCCGGGCTGTGATTTCAGCCGCCAGCAACGCCGGAACAATTCCATCCTTGTCCGTCGTCCAGACACTGCCATCCATACGAGCAAAGGAGGCTCCTGCACTCTCTTCGCCCCCGAAGCAAAGCGATCCGTCGAGCAAACCATCTACGAACCACTTGAAGCCAACCGGCACCTCGTAGAGCTTCCGACTGGACTTCGCTGTGACGAGATCGATCATCCTACTGCTCACCACGGTTTTACCGATCGCCGCTTCCTTGTGCCACATCGGCCGGTGTTGCAAGAGGTAGAATACGGCGACCGCAAGATAGTGGTTGGGGGGCAGCAGTCCTGCGCTCCGGGTGACGATGCCATGCCGGTCATGGTCGGTGTCACAGGCGAAGGCGATCTCGAAGCGATCCTTCAGTCCGATTAAGCTCTGCATCGCATAGGTTGAGGAAGGATCCATACGG
Organism: Geobacter sp.; assembly: GCA_003574885.1. GTDB lineage: Bacteria > Desulfobacterota > Desulfuromonadia > Geobacterales > Geobacteraceae > Geomobilimonas. Next base: position 67,415 of record PJFC01000001.1, on the reverse strand, counting down.
ATCTGTCCGTCCCAATCGACCATCATGAAACGGAAGGTCGGATCGATGGCCTCGTTGACGACGGTGAGGTCCAAACCATAACGATCGGCAATCGGCCCCCAATAGTGGACCCCGGCACCGCCCAGCGGGTCGACTCCCATCCTGATCTGTGCGTCCCGGACGACGTCCATGTCGATTACTTTGGCAAGATCGGCAACATAGGCGTTCAGATAGTCGTGGTGGTGCGTCGTGGAGGCGCGAAGAGCTCTCTCGGCAGGAATCCTGTTCACACCAAGAAGGCCGTTTTCGAGGAACTCGTTGGCCTTCGCCTCGATCCATGCTGTGACGATCGATTCCGCCGGTCCGCCGTGCGGTGGGTTGTATTTGAAGCCGCCGTCATGGGGCGGGTTGTGTGACGGCGTGATGACGATACCGTCCGCGAGACCGGTTGTGCGTCCGCGGTTGTAGGTGAGTATCGCGTGGGAAACGGCAGGTGTCGGGGTATATTCATCCCCTTGAGCTACCATGACTTCCACCTCGTTTGCCGCCAGCACCTCAAGCGCGCTTGTTAGCGCCGGCACCGAGAGAGCATGGGTATCCATGCCCAGATACAGCGGACCATCGATCCGTCGCTGTTTCCGGTACAAACAAATGGCCTGACTGATGGCGAGGATATGCCATTCATTGAATGCCAGATCAAATGCGGACCCCCGATGTCCCGAGGTGCCAAAAGCCACCCGTTGAGCCGGGACCGAAGGATCAGGCACCTTCGTGTAGTAGGCCGATACAAGTTTTGGTACGTTTACCAGCATTGACGCTTCGGCCTGTTTTCCGGCATAGGGACTTACGTTCATGGAATTATCCGTTTGGTTGGTTCATCAAAATAAAGCTTCTTTTGTTCCGCTGCGATAACATGCATCACTATTGGATCTATGCGTATCAGAGGAATATTTTTTCAATTGTGGCGCAATTTAACGCTCTTGTAGCGCCGGATAAGCGCATTGGTCGAGTTATCATGCAGCAATTCAGGTTCTTCAGCCAGTTCCACCTCAGATAGAATCTTCATCGCCAGCACCTTGCCCAGCTCAACACCCCACTGGTCGAAGGAGTCGATCTGCCAGATTGCACCTTGGGTAAACACGCTGTGCTCATAGAGTGCCACCAGCTTGCCCAGCGTCTCCGGCGTCAGTCGCTCGGCGAGTATAGTGTTCGTCGGCCGATTCCCCTCGAAAACTCGATGCGCTACCAGGACATCGGGAGTTCCCTCACTCCTCACCTCATCAACTGTCTTGCCGAAGGCGAGCGCTTCGGTCTGAGCGAACAGATTCGCCATCAATATGTCATGATGTGAACCGAGGGGGTTAAGTGATTGGCAAAAGCCGATGAAATCGCAGGGAATGAGCCTGGTCCCCTGATGTATGAGCTGATAAAAGGAGTGCTGGCCGTTGGTGCCCGGCTCGCCCCAGAAGATCGGTCCTGTTTGATACGGTACCTGCTTGCCATCGAGCGTGACGTGCTTGCCGTTGCTTTCCATGGCCAGTTGCTGGAGATAGGCAGGGAAACGTTTCAGATACTGGTCGTAGGGGAGTACCGCCACCGTCTCCGCTCCAAAGAAATTGCCGTACCAGACGGAAAGAAGTCCCATAAGTACCGGCAGGTTCCTTTCGAACGGTGCGGTACGGAAATGCTCGTCCATTGCCCGGAATCCGGCCAGCAGGGAACGAAAATTTTCGGGGCCTATGGCAAGCATGGTCGATAGGCCGATAGCCGAATCCATCGAGTAGCGCCCGCCAACCCAGTCCCAAAAGCCGAACATGTTCTCAGTGTTGATGCCGAACTTCGCCACCTCTTCGCCATTGGTCGAGACGGCGACGAAATGGCGGGCGATAGCCTGCTCCTCGCCCAGAGACTGCAACGTCCATTGTCGGGCGGTTCGGGCATTGGTCATCGTCTCCAGGGTGGTGAAGGTTTTCGAGGAAACGATGAACAGCGTCTCTTCAGCATCGAGATCACGGATTGCTTCCGCAAAATCGGTGCCATCCACGTTCGAGACGAAACGAAAGATCATGTCTCGTTGGCTGTAGTGGCGCAGCGCCTCGAAGGCCATAACCGGGCCGAGGTCTGAGCCGCCGATGCCGATATTTATGACATTACGGATGCGCTTACCAGTGTGTCCAACCCACTTGCCACTGCGAACACAATCGGCGAACTTTGTCATTCTGTCGAGCACATCGTGGACCTGGGGCACCACATTTGTCCCATCGACAATAATCGACTGGTCTCTTGATGCGCGCAGTGCCACATGGAGCACCGCACGGTTCTCTGTTGAATTGATTTTTTCACCACGAAACATGGCATCGATCCGGTCGCGCAGACCTGATTCGTTTGCCAGATTCAGGAGTAGCCTGATCGTTTCCTCGGTGATACGGTTTTTGGAGTAGTCGAAATAGAATCCGGCATCCTCGACCATGAAACGTGTGCCGCGCTGCGGGTCATCGGCAAATAACTGCCGCAGATGGATGTTTTTGATTTTCTGGTAGTGAGACTCCAGTGCCTGCCAAGCAGGAAGTTGCATGAGCGGTAATAGTGTGGAACTCATGAAGTATCACTCCTTTCGTTGTCGCAATAGACAGGCGGCATGCCGGTCCACCATCCACAGCAATCCGCCGTCTACCGGCTTGACCATCCGGGCAGGAATGCTGTGTGGGTCCTGGGTCCCTTTCAGTACTTCCCGCAAAATTGGCGCCTTGCCATGTCCCGAGACCAGGAAAACGATGAGTGCCGCCTGATTGATGGCTGCAGCAGTCAGGGTAAGCCGCTGCAGCCCTTCTTCGACCACATAGACTTCGCCAACCCAGTGTTGCTGATCGTCCAGAACGGACGTGCCGGGAAAAAGAGATGCAGTGTGGCCGTTCTCCCCAAGCCCCAGCAAGACCAGATCGAATCGGGGACGACCGCCGGCGAAAAAACTTCGCAGCAGCGCTTCGTACTCCACTGCAGCTTCCAGGGGAGAGCTGTTGCAGACCATTGGATGGATCTGTCCCGGAGGTACAGGAACATGGTCAAGAAGCGTCTGGCGTGTCATCAGGGCATTGTTGCGAGGATCGTCTGCAGGAACGCAACGTTCGTCTCCCCAAAAAATATGCGTGCTTTGCCAGGGAACCTGTTCAATGAACGGTTCTCGGGCCAGAAGTTCATACATACGGCGCGGCGTGCTTCCTCCGGAGAGTGCGACGGTGAATCTGCCATGGACCCGCACTGCCTGGCATGCCTCAGCAGCAAAAAGTTCGGCCGCAGCGAGACTCAAAGCCTCCAGATCATGGCAAATCCTGATCATGGCACTTCCACCACCAATTCATCCCTTTTGATAGTGGGTTGCAGCCAGCTATGGCCATCCCGTGCAATCAGCACGTCGGCCGCCTCCGGTCCCCAGCTTCCAGGCTGGTAATTAGGGAAGTCTGCCGTGGGCACCGCATCCCACGCCTCAATGATCGGCGTAACGATGGACCAGGCGCTTTCAACCTGGTCGGCGCGCATGAACAACGTGGCATCGCCGCGCATTATGTCGAGGAGAAGTGTCTCGTAAGCCTCGGGGGTTGAGGCTTTAAAAGCTTCCCGGTAGAGGAACTGCATATCCACCGGCCCGAGCAGCATCTGCGTCCCCGGTTGCTTTGCCTGGATCCGGGACACGATACCCTCCTCAGGCTGGATGCGGATCACGAGGCGATTAGGCTGCCAGTTTTCCACTGCGGAGGAAGGAAATGGATGGTGGGGAGCCGGACGGAAAATGATCGCAACCTCGGAGACCTTGTGTTGCAGGCACTTTCCCGTGCGCAGGTAAAACGGCACTCCCTCCCAGCGCCAGTTGTCAATGACGAGCTTGAGCGCGGCAAATGTTTCGATGGGGGAGTCAACAGCGACATCAGGCTCGTCGCGGTAGGCAGAAATCTCCTTGCCGCCGACCAAGCCGGAGCCGTACTGGCCGCGCACTGCCACGTGGTGAACATTCTCCGGGAGGATGGGGCGGATAGCCCGCAGCACGTCAACCTTCTTGTTGCGGACCTCGTTGGCGTCAAATGAGACCGGCGGCTCCATGGCGATCAGGCAGAGGATCTGGAGGAGGTGGTTCTGCACCATGTCGCGCAGAGCCCCGGCATGGTCATAATAGCCACCGCGATGCCCAACCCCTACCGTTTCAGCCACGGTGATCTGGACATAATCTATATAGCGCCGGTTCCAGAGCGGCTCGAAGAGGGCGTTGGCAAAGCGGAAGGCGAGGATGTTCTGTACCGTTTCCTTGCCGAGATAATGATCGATACGGTAGATCTGGGACTCGTCGAACTTGCCGGTGAGGAGCTGGTTCAGTTCGCGGGCTGACTGCAGATCACGGCCGAACGGCTTTTCCACCACCAGCCGGTCCCGCTGACAGTCCTTGCACAGTTCAAGCTGTTTCAGTTGACTGGCCACTGCTCCTACCATGGTCGGTGGAATGGCGAAATAGAAGATATGGTCAGAGCCAGCTTGCCACCCCCTGTCCAGGTCATCCAGTCGCCGCTTGAGCTCGGCCCCGGTTTCCTGGCCGATAAGGTCCCCGCAGATAAGGGAAATACATGATGCAAATTGCTGCCAGGCTTGTTCTTCAGACTTGCCCCGACGGGAAAATTCATCGACTCCTTCCCGCAGGTGCTGGCGGAACTTCTCTTCAGCAGTGTCCTTCTGGTCGATCCCTATTACGGCAAATTGATGGGGAAGATGGTGGTCGATAAAGAGGTTGTAGAGTGCAGGAATCAGTTTGCGCCAGGTCAGGTCTCCACCAGCACCGAAGATTATCATCACAATCGGTTTGGATTGTTGAATGCTCATGGCAGTGCGCCTTTCAGACGAAGTGATGTGAACGCTTTACGTTGGAACAGCCCGCCGTGTTATTTCCCTTTTCCGCCAGCGGCCTTCTCAAGATGGCCGCCAAACCCGTAACGCATTGCCGACAGAACCCGGTCGGCAAAATCGGCCTCACCTCGCGAACTGAACCGTTCGTAAAGTGCCGCGCTGAGGACGTGGGCTGGAACTCCCTCTTCAATGGCGGCAATGGTAGTCCAACGTCCTTCGCCCGAATCGGATACTCTTCCTTTGAAATTCTCCAAGTCGGGATTTGCCAGCAGCTCATTTACCGTAAGGTCGAGCAGCCATGAAGCGATGACGCTCCCGCGTCGCCAGACCTCCGTGATATCAGACAAATTGAAGTCGTACTGATAATGCTCCGGATAACGCAACGGCGTCGTCTCGGCATCTACTTCCCGCTCCTGCTTGCCGGCATTGGCATGGTGGAGAATGTTGAGCCCCTCCGCATAAGCTGCCATCAGCCCGTATTCGATACCGTTGTGTACCATTTTGACGAAGTGTCCGGCGCCATTGGGTCCGCAGTGGAGATAGCCCTGTTCGGCCGAGCCGCTGTCCTTTTCCCTGCCCGTTGTGCGCGGGGCGGCAGCGATGCCGGGGGCCAGCGCGGCGAAAATCGGGTCAAGGTGCTTCACGGCCGATATTTCTCCACCGATCATAAGGCAGTAGCCTCGCTCCGCTCCCCAGACCCCACCACTGGTCCCGACGTCGAGGTAGCGGATACTTAATGTCTGAAGCTGGGCCGAGCGGCGGATATCATCCAGGTAATAGGAGTTGCCACCATCAATAACAATGTCGTCAGGCTCCAAAAGGGGCGTGAGCGCAGTAATCATCGCATCCGTGACAGCGGCCGGCACCATCAACCAGACAACGCGAGGCTTGACGAGCCTGGAAACAAATTCTTCAACTGTTCGTGTTCCCAGAGCCCCTTCGCGTGCAAGGACATCTACGGCGTCGGTTTTCATATCAAATACAACGCATTCATGGCCTTTTAGCAGCAGGCGACGCACCATATCAGCTCCCATGCGCCCCAATCCGATCATGCCGATTTGCATCAGGTACCTCCTGATTTTTTTACGTGAGCCCGACTGATGCCAGCTTATCTCGGGTCTGCTCATACGTTGTATGGACAATACCCTGAATTCCCAGATCCCTGGCCACATCAACAAACATGGGCCGATCGTCGATGTATAGCACCTGCTCCGGCACCACCTGGGCAATATCGAGGGCAATCCGGTACATATCCGCATCAGGCTTACGGTAGTGGACAAAGCTGGAGGAGATGAAAAAATCGATAAAACTGCCGAGCCCGAAGGTATCGATTCGATACTCGTTCAGTTCGCGCCCCTCATTGCTTACTGCCGCCACCTTCAAGCTGTGGCGTGCTTTGAGATGGGAGACCAGTTCGATCATCTCCGGGAAAGCGCGCGATTGGGCAAACATGAACGAACTAAAACTATCTCGCGTAAAGGGGCGTTCCTCGTAGAACACAATGCGGTCCAGGTACTTGTCCAGGGAAAGCTTGCCCACTTCGTAGGTGTCGAAGGTCAGATGATGGCGCTCATCCATCTCTTCGTAATCAAGGCAAAACGTCTCCCCTGCCAGGCGACGGGCCTTGCGGTCCCAACCGTTTGTCAAAAGAACACCGCCAATATCGAGAAAAAGTGTTGATATCATCATCATTTCAGTTTAGTCGCGCCAGCAGTTGCATTTTTCTTTCGCTCCAGGGCCTGTATCAGTTTGTCAAAGGGTTTGACAAACTTCTCTATCCCTTCGTTCTCCAGTTGGTTGGTAACCGTATCGAGATCGATGCCTGTATCCGCCAGATGCTGCAAGACCCGTTCGGTTCCTTCCCGATCATCTTCCAAGCGAAGAGCAGGGTTGCCATGATCACGGTAGGCGTTCAGGGTTTCAAGGGGAATGGTGTTTATCGTTTCCGGCCCGATCAGTGCTTCCACATATTTCACGTCGCTCTCAGCCGGGTTTTTAGTGCTGGTGCTTGCCCACAGGACCCGCTGGGGCCGGGCACCTCCGGCAGCAAGCTTGCGGAATCTCTCGCTTGCATGAATCTCTTTATAGAGCTGATAGGCTGCCCGGGCGCTGGCAATTGCCACTTTTCTATGGAGGAGGAAAACATCGTTCTCACGTCGCTTTGGCCGAAACTCTCAAGCTTCAAAAGCGGGTTATTTTTCATGATGTTTTCACCTCTCTTTCTAACGGATATTCCCAAGCCATCGAGATCTTCTCTGATGCCATCTTCAATCTCTCCATAACCGGGGGAGTTCAGGATTCGGTTCACCACGAAACGTCCAGTAGAGAAACAGAAGTGATGGCACGAGAATGATAATGCCGATCACCAGTACCGAGAAAAATGCGCTGAGCGTTGCTGCAGGCGCCGCCGCTGCTGCCAGGGAAAGCTGACCGATAAGGAGGTCCGGGTACATGGCTGACGCGAAGCCGGTAATCGTCAGGGTGACTGTCGCTGCGGCTGCTATCTGTGCCCACAGAAACCGGCATCTCCAGAGCAGTACCATGGCTGTAGCACCTGATAACACGGCCATTGCAACAAAAGGAGCTCCCTTCGATGCAAGGAGACGGCTGGCAAAGAGAGGAGCATCGACCATGGCAACGGGAATCTCCACGGTGGTCAGGATGCCGAGCACCAGTCCGGCGATTATTCCCTGACGTCTGAAATCATTTTGCAACTCCCCCTCGGTACGCACCGTCATATAGATCGGCGCCAGGTAAGCGCAGATGGCCAGTCCTACCAGCCCCCCTACAAGTGTGAACGGACCAATCCAGAACCATGCCTCGGCCTGTACCCAACCGTTTACAAAATCGATTTTCCCGGTGGCGGTTGCAGTCACCGCCATACCGAGGGCGAAGGGAGTCAGCATGCTCGCTACAGCGAATATGCTCGCCATAAAGGGTATGTGCTTACCCGTCTGTCTGCCGAAGTGGCGAAAGGCGAAGGCTGCCCCGCGAAAGTTGATGCCGATCAGGGCAATCACCAGAGGGACCAACAGGGCGGTAAAGAGGGCAGCAAACCCCCTCGGAAAGGCGGTGAAAAGGGTTACCACCACGAAGATAAGCCAGATGTGATTCGTCTCCCAGACCGGTCCGATGGCATTGAAAAGCCCCTCCCGCTCCTCCGGCGCCCGGGGGCCGGAGGCAAGTGCGGTCCAGATGCCGCCGCCGAAATCAGCCCCGCCGAAAACCGTATACATGACCAGCCCGAGGCAAACGGCTCCGGCCGCCAGGTTTTCAAGAGTCCACATGCCGGTCCCCTTGTATCGTTTCGGCCCTATCTCCAATTGATGCCGGCTGCAGCAGCAGTTTCAGCAGCACGGTTGTCAGCGCCAGATAAACGGAGACAAACGTGAAGAGTATGAGATCAATGCCGGTTTGCTGCGTCATTCCTTCCGCAACGCGCATGTGACCATGAGCGATCCAGGGCTGGCGGCCGAATTCGGTGACGAGCCAGCCGCTTTCGAGGGCAATCAACCCGAACGGTGACGCAAAGAGGAGAGCACGGAGCGGCCATTTGTCGAGCGGTACTTCTCGCCGGCGCCAGCGCAGCCACCAGAACCAGACAGCTGCCACTAGCATGATGAAAAAAGAGGCCACCATCAGGTCAAAGAAGGGGTGGACAAGTCGTGGGTCAGGGATGGTGCCGTGGGGAAAGGCATCGAGTCCTTCGACAAGGGCGTCTGGATTGCGATAGGCAAGAAAACTGAGGAGTTTGGGGATTCTGATCCCATACAGAACCTTGCCAGAAGCGGGGTCCGGCCAACCACCAATGATGAGCGGCGCGCCACTAGTCGTGGTGAAAAGGGCTTCCATCGCTGCCAGCTTGGGCTTTTGCTGAACGGCGACGGTCATGGCTGCCCAGTCTCCGGAGATCAGCATGAGCGGAAGGGACATGGAGGCAACAGCCAGGGCTAGCGTCAGGGCGCGCTTTTTGTAGTCACTGCAGTGTCCGCGTAACAGAGCTGCTGCGTAAACGCCGGCCATCGCAAAACCGGTGGCGGCGTATGCCGCCAAGGTACCATGCACTGCCTCATGTGCCCATGCCGGGTTGGCAAGAGCCCGAAAGGGGTGTACGTCGACAAGGGCTCCGTTTACAAGACGAAAGCCTGTGGGTGTATTCATCCAGGCGTTGGAGCTGATGACAAGCACAGCCGAGGCGGCGGCGGCAATGGCAAGGGGAATGGTGCACAAAAAAAGCATCCGTCGGGAGAGCCGGTGTTCACCGTAGATGTAGAGAGCGAGGAAGATCGCCTCAGTAAAGAAAGCAAACCCCTCCATTGAGAAGGGAAGTCCGATGAGAGGACCGCTGAATGCCATGAAGCGGGGCCACAGGAGCCCCAGTTCAAACGAAAGGACAGTGCCGGAGACCGCGCCGATGGCGAACAGTACCCCAGCCGGACGCATCCAGCGCCGGGCAAGCTGGTGGTAAAGCTCGTCCCCGGTGCGAAGCGACAGCCCTTCGGCAATCATCAGCATGAGCGGCAGTCCGATGCCGATGGTAGCATAGATGATGTGGAAACCGAGTGAAATGCCCATCAGGGCACGTGCCGAGAGAATGTTATCCATCAAATTTCCTCTGCCGACTACTACGATATACGACTGAGAATTTACATGTCTTTCCGGTCCGCAGGATATTGACCACGTACATAATTCCTGAGACTTGAGCGGCTATACTCCTCAAGCCTCAGGAGCGGTTTACTTTCCTGATGTTTGCATCTCCCTTTCCAGAGCAGTAATCTTGTCCAGACGGCGATGATGACGATCAGCACCGCTGAAACGGGCGGTGAGAAATGTTTGGACCAGCTCCCAAGCCAGGGCATAACCAACCACAAGGCTGCCCATGCAAATGATGTTCATGTCATCGTCTTCCACACCCTGATGGGCGGAAAAATTGTCATGAATCAGGGCGGCATGCACTCCGTTGACTTTGTTGGCGACTACTGAGGCTCCAACACCGCTGCTGCAAAAGGCGATACCCCGTTCCACCTCTCCCTTGACCACGGCCTTTGCCAAGGGAATGACGAAATCTGGATAGTCATCGGCAGGATCCAGTTGCATGGCGCCGAAATCGGTCACCTCATGGCCGAATGATTTGAGTGCCGCCGTCATCTGCTCTTTCATGGCAAAGCCACCGTGATCGGCAGCTATTCCGACACGCATCAGAGGTTCTCCTTCATTGCAGAGCCAGGGCTCGCTGGCAGACATTCCGAATAACAGCCTGTCAGTCAGGTGCCCGGATTATTTCTTCACCAGCATGATCGAACAGGGCATCTTGCGGATTATGGCATCGTTCTCTCCGCCAAAGAGTGCATGCTCAATGCGTCCCTCCTTATGGGCGCTCATGAGAATCAGGTCTATCTTCTCTTCTTTGACAAGTTTCACAATTTCCTCTACTGGATTACGATCACTGGTCAGTTCCTTAATGGGGAACCCATCCTGTGTCTCTTGCTTGATTACCTTATCCAACTGCTCTTTCGCTTCCTGCTGACTGTTCTTGTAATTCTTGTATTGCTCCTCGGGAAACAGTCCTGGTGCGTTCACCGCCATCATATCGACAGGATTGGAGACAAGATGCAGGACCAGGAGTTTTGCATCGTACCTGCGGGCGAGGGAGATGCCGACCTTAATGGCTTCCCGGCTGTACGGGATCATCCTGCTGATTACAAGAATGTTACGGAAGTTTTCCATGAGATACCTCCTTCTGATGAGAAAATGCAGCTGTAATGTATATAGGTATACATTACAGCTTTCACGCGTCTGGAAAAGTATACCTGCCAGTTTTATTCTTGCATGAGATTTCCCAAATGAATCTCACTCCTCAAGATGATAGTTCCTGGTCACTAAAAGCATCATCACCATAATTTATGCGGTTGACATGCTCTTCCCTTCTTTTCATCTGGGTCATGGGATCCAACGCTTTGTTCAGACGGTGGGGTGTATTTCGGCTTCGCGCCTTGCATTCGTCAGGATTTGTGCTTTTGTTTTATTAGGTCAAGCTAGCCAAAATCAGGAAAAGGAGGAATGCACATGGGAAAGGTGAAACTGTTGTTGTTCGTTATTCTGGCCTCTATTTTATCAGCCTCGATCGGATTCGCCGCTGAAAAGAGTTTCCATGCGAAACTCACGGGGAATGACGAAGTGCCGAGTGTCAAGACAAAGGCCAGAGGGGAAGTAACGTTCAAGCTAAGCAGCGATGGCAAGGAACTGAGTTACAAACTGTACGTGAAAAATATCGAGTACGCCAACGCTGCACACATCCACCGTGGTATGAAGGGGAAGAGCGGCCCGCCGCTGGCAAATCTCTTCACTGGGCCGAAGAAGGAAGGTAAGTTCAGCGGGGCACTGTCCGAGGGAACCATTACGGCTAAAGATTTGTCGGGCGACCTTATGGGGAAATCACTCGATGATCTGGTGCAGCTTATCAAATCGGGTGATATCTATGTCAATGTTCACACTGACGCCAACCCTGATGGGGAGATCCGGGGACAAATAAAATAACAATTCATATATCTTAGTCATACATCCAGAATGGCCGGCCTCTTTTCGGAGGTCGGTCTTTTATTCTCAGAGAGGGTTCCTGTCCTGTTACCCTCAACTAGTGGCGTTCTCCCCGGTGAAGCCCGTTGTCATTATGGCCACCACAAAAAGCATTGTCCCACCACCAACCAGGCCAGCTACAACAACCAAATAGCGTAACCATGGCCGGAACAACTACTGCCCCATACAGTAATCGTCGCGTTTTCATTCTCCCATCCCTTTAGTGCGATAAGTAAACGAGGAGAGGTTACGTGACAATCTTTTGAGTTTTGCAAAATGACAGGTACTGACCTCTCCGGTGTGAATCTGAGGTATCCCGCGGAGTTGTGTTTTGTCATAGATTTGTTACCTCTCTTCGCAGGTACTGATATACCCAAATCTTTATGAAATCGTTGATAACGAACCATGCGAGCGCATAGCACCAGACGAGCAGTGCGTATCCCCACCCGATGGGGGCGATAAACCAGCCGAAAACCGCGAATAAAGTGGCCAGGAACTTGGTCATTAACGCTGCCCAAAACAACAGAGGTGCGGGATGTGGAGACTGCCAGAAGTGTCGCTCCGTGCGGGTGACAAAGATGGTCAGATGGCCGGCGATGGCAAGCTTGAGAAAGACAAAGCTTTGCACGACTGCGAGCGGAAGCTTCATATACTCCTCGGCGATGTAAAATATCCCAAAGCTGGAGATAACTCCGAGGACGCCGAGGACCGTAGCGACGGTCAGCACTTCATTCATGTTCCAACGGATCGGTTGTTCGTTCACCTTGGTGTTGTCGAAGGCGATGGCGAGAATCGGAATGTCATTGAGAAACGCCAGGATGATGATCATGATGGCGGTCACCGGATAGAAGTTGAATATAAGGATGGAGGCGGTCATGAAGAGGATCACGCGGATGGTCTCGGCGATCCGGTAAATGCTGTAGCTCTTCATCCGCTCGAAGGTGACCCGGGCGCCCTTGATGGCATCAATGATGACCGAGAGCCCCGGCGCCAGAAGGACGAGGTCCGCCGCCGCCCGGGCGGCGTCAGTTGCTCCGGAGACGGCAATCCCGGCGTCCGCTTTTTTGAGAGCAGGCGCGTCATTGACCCCGTCGCCAGTCATGCCGACGATATGTTCCCCCTTCTGGAGCTTGTCGACTATGAGGTACTTGTCCTCGGGAAAGACCTGGGCGAAGCCGTGGGCCTCCTCTATAAGGGCAATTATTTCCGATTCGTGGCTCTGCACATAACCCTTCGGAAGGGTGAGTTTTTCAAATTCCTTCTCCAGCGATTTGACCACCGACGTGCCAAAGTGCCGGGCCTCCTCATCGCTGATACTCGGTGAGAGCCTTCTGAAGACCGTTTCAGCGATAACCTCTCCGAGGATCACAAGCTCTCGGGTGCTTGCCCCGCTTAACTCCCGGGCGTTTAAAAGGTCGTCGCCGATCCCCAGCACTTCGGCAATATGCCGGGCTATGGCGATGTTGTCGCCGGTGACCATCTTGACGTCGAGACCCAGGCGCATCGCCTCCTCAATGGTGCTCCGGGAATCCTCACGGGGAGGATCGAAGAGAGGGATCAGCCCTACGAAGTCGAAAAATCGATCCTCAGGTCGCTTCCGGGCAACCCCGAGGGCACGGTAGCCGTTTTCGGCGAAGACTTCAACCTGCCGGGACATTGCCTGGTGTTCGGGCTTTTCTCCACACAGCTCAAGGATAACCTGGGGTGCACCCTTGGTGACGACGAAGCGCCCCGCATCATCGGTGACCACCGCCTCAGTCCGCTTGCTCACCGGGTCAAAGGGGGTGAAGGCGAGCTGCCGGTAGCGCTCAAGGGAGCCGTAGGCGCCGCTCGTTTTGAGCGACTCGAAGAGAGGAGTTTCGATCGGGTCGTGGTTTTCCTCGCGGGAAGCGAGTGCTGCGCAAACGAGCAAATCGGCGGCAACATAACCGGCGGCAGGGACCGGATCGGCTACCGTCATACGATTCTGGGTGAGGGTGCCGGTCTTGTCCGAGCAGAGGACATCGACACCGGCCAGCTCCTCTATGGCTACCAGGCGTCTGACGATCGCCTGTTTCTTCGCCAGGGTCATGGCTCCAACCGCCATGGTCACGGAGAGGATGGCCGGCATGGCTACCGGGATGGCAGCCACCGTCAGAACCAGGGCAAAGCGGAGGATCTCCAGCATGTTCTCGTGACGGAACATGGCGGTAATCAGGATCACGGCCACCAGGAAGACGGTGATCATGATGAGATAATTGCCGATGTGGATCACTGCCTTCTGGAAGTGGCTCGTTTCCTCACGCTCGGCCCGGGCTACCAACGCCACCGTCTTGCCGAAGAAAGTGTCGAGGGCCGTATTGGTGACGACGCCAAGCATTTCCCCCTGCTTGACGATGGAGTTGGAGTAGACGATGTCGCCCACGCCCTTGGCAACCGGGAGCGATTCCCCGGTCAGGGCGGACTGGTCTGCCTGGAGGAAATCTCCGTCGATCAGCTTGAGATCGGCCGGTACCAGGTCGCCGATCTTGACTCTGACCACATCTCCCGGCACCAGGTTCCGCGCATCAATCTGCGAAAACACGCCGTCCCGAAGGACCAGCGCCTGCTTTGCCAGCTTCTCTTTCAATACTTTCAGTGCATTAAGGGCCTTAGCCTCCTGCCAGAAGTCTATGAACACGTTGGTAACCAGGAGAACCGAGATAATCGTGAAGTCTTCCCACTTTTTCACCAGGGCGGACAGCAGCGCAGCGGCCTCGATCATCCCCGGGATGGGTCCCCAGAACCGCCTGAAGATACGGTGATAAAGCGGTTCCTCACGCGCGGGAATTTCGTTGGCCCCATATTCCGCCAGCCGCCTGCCGGCCTCCGCCGCTGAAAGTCCCTTTTCCCGGTCTGTCCGGAGTTGCGTAAGTGCTGCCTCAATCGACAGCTTGGCAAATTCTTCGGCAGAGTTTGGCATTGGATACTCCTCTCGCCCCCCTGAACATTGCCCCAAGTCTGAACTTGGCAGGATGTTGTTTTGCTTGCCTTGACATATAAGGGGTTTTGGCAACAGCAAGTTTGCAGAAGCAGGACAATGGTTGAGCGAATACGACAATACGAGAGTTTACCTGCAACATGGGTGGAAAAGGAAAATTTGTCATTCTTGCATACGGCGGCTCCTCAGATGCCCCCTTTGAAGAGGAGGTGAGCGATTCCATAACAGGATCGCCAGTCAATCTTCCGGGGATATCTTCGTTGTATTGTCACAGACGCCATTTGATGTATTCTATCCATAAATCATACACCACCACAGATCGGATGTCCTCTGCGTGGTACCAGAATATACGAACAATAGCGGGAAAAAAGTGGAGAAGCCGGTCGGGGCGTTCGGACTGTTTCTTCTGTCTGTCGTTATCGGTGTCATCGCGAGCTTCGGTGCGGTTTTCTTCCGCGCCCTCATCGGCTTCTTCCACAATATCCTGTTCCTGGGCCGCCTTTCTTTCGTCTACGATGCAAACGTTCATACCCCACCGAGTATCTGGGGACCGTTGGTGATTCTTGTGCCGGTCGCGGGTGCCGCAGGAGTGACCTTTCTCGTCAAGAACTTCGCTCCGGAAACCAAGGGGCACGGCGTGCCGGAGGTTATGCACGGGATATACTACGAGAAAGGTTTTATCCGGCCGGTAGTCGTTATCATAAAGGCTTTCGCATCGGCCCTCTCGATTGGCAGTGGCGCTTCCATCGGGCGCGAGGGACCGATCATCCAGATCGGAGCAGCTCTTGGCTCCTCTCTCGCACGCATTTTCGCGCTACCGGCATGGCAGCGCATCACCATCATTGCGGCTGGTGCCGGCGGAGGAATCGCCGCGACCTTCAATACCCCGCTGGGGGGTGTGCTCTTCGCTGTGGAGATCCTCCTTCACGAGGTGAGCGTCAGGACCCTCGTGCCGGTTGCAATCTCCACAGCCACGGCCACCTACCTCGGTCGGATCTTTTTCGGTGCCCATCCATCCTTCGTCATTCCGTCATTCGAGCAGCCTTTCTTTAAGCTCACCGATCCGGTCGTGCTCCTGTCGTATGTGGGACTCGGCGTTATTATGGGGGTAGCCTCGGCTGCCTACATCAGGTCGATCTACGGCTTCGAGGACCTCTTCGAGCGACGGATCCCGGGCGGCGCCTATTTCCGCCATATGTTCGGCATGCTCCTCTCCGGTCTTATAATGTACCTTCTCTTTATAACCACTGGACACTACTACATAGAAGGAGTCGGTTACGCCACTGTTCAGGAGATACTTACCGGCACCCTGGCACAGGTGCCGTTTCTCCTTCTTCTCTTTTGCCTCAAGCTCCTGGCGACTTCCCTTGCCCTCGGCTCGGGAGCGTCGGGAGGGGTTTTCTCGCCAGCGCTCTTCATGGGTGCCACCCTGGGAGCAGCTTACGGCGACGTCCTCCACAACTTCTTCCCGGGTCTCGACATCAGCCCTCCCGCATTCGCGGTGGCAGGTATGGCAGGACTTGTCGGAGGGGCTACCGGCGCGGCAATAGCCTCAATAATCATGATCATGGAGATGACCTACGACTACAGCGTGGTGATTCCGTTGACCATCACGGTGGCGCTCAGTTACGGGGTGCGGAGCTTACTCTCGAAGGAAAGCATCTACACCATGAAGCTTGCCCGACGCGGCCACTACCTGCCGGGAGCCCTCCATTCGAACGTCCACAGGTTGAAGCGGTCGCGGGACATCATGGAAGTGCATTTCGCCATCGTGCCTGCAGCACTTACCCTTACCGAATTTGCCAGCAGTGTCGATGGGCACGGCACTAGCCGGTGGTATATCCTGGAAGATGGAGCATCGATAGCGGGGGTTACTACCCGGGATAGCGGGCTGGCCGCTCTGGTGGAAAGTGGGGGGACTAGACTGTTGCGGGAAGCCGTGAACACAGTTTACGTCATCGTCGGTGATGATGTAACCTTAACCGACGTTCTGGCCAGGCTGGAAAATGAAAACGCTGCGGTTGCCCTGGTCGTCCGCGAGGTCGGGCCGGCGACAGTTGCCAACGTAACGGGAGTGATTGACAAAGAGATGATCGCCGACGCCATGGGGGCCTCTTTCGAGTTCTTCTCTGATTATCGCTGAAATTCTCTTGGCCTTGTTTTCGCTTATGTCGTGCAGCCCTAACGCCTGAGCCTTGGCGGCGGAGTTGAATGCGGGACTTAATGACAAGTGGTCGAAGCCCTGACAATAAAGCACCTCAGTATCGGGAGGGGCTGTCAGGGTCTTTGACAGCTATTGACCAGCTCATCCGCAATTTGCACTTCTTCATAGCGTGACCAGAAAGTTTTCTACTACTTGTCGCTCCCACCTTTCTTCTTCTCGAACCGGTCCATAAGCTTGACAATAAGGCCAACCAGCGACTTTCCCCTTGGTGAGATCGTGGCCTGCTCCATTTCCCCGATCGGCCCGCCGGTCGCTACGCGCAGCGATTCACTCTTCTGGATTCCCAGCAGCTGGCTTGGGTAAATGCTCCGGTAGCCGACGGTAATAAAGCTGACCATGCAGGCAACCGCAGCATAAGGAGCGAGCGCCGGGCCGAACAGCTCGATGGCCATGACGGAAGCGGCAATGGGAGTGTTAGCGGCGCCTGCCAAAAGTGCCACCATGCCGATGGCCGAATAGGCGGCGATATACTGGGGGTTGAAGAGGTTGGCAAACAGATTCCCTGCCGCTGTGCCGATGAAGAAGATCGGAGTGACCACCCCTCCACTCCCGCCGCAGCCGAGGGTGATGGAGGTCGCGATGCTCTTCCAGAAGAAGGCCGCTGCCGGCAGGTGATTACCCCGCCATCCCTCGTCGAGGGTGTCGAGACCGAGGCCGAGGTAGCGCGGCGAGGCGACCATCGCGATCAGCACGAGCAGGCATCCACCCGCCAGCGCTTTCAGAAGCCTGCTCTTGAAAAGCCGATCGAACGAGCGGTGGCTCAACTTCATCGCCTCTATAAAGAACAGGGCGATGAGCCCGCACCAGACCCCGAGCAGGATTATTTCCGCCATGCTCCAACTGGTTACCTGAGGAGGCACGCAGATCGGCACGTGCGCATACTGGGCGCCAAGGTTTACGGCGACGTGGTAGCCCACAATACCGGCGACAAACGAGGGGAAGAGCACGTCATAGAACATCTGCCCCAGCACCAGCACCTCTACTCCGAATAAGGCGCCGGCGATCGGAGTGCCGAACACTGTGGCAAACCCGGCGCTGATGCCGCAGATGACAAGCTTGCGTCGATCCACGTCCTCAACTCGCAAGAGGCTTGCAAACGAGGAGGCGAGCCCGGCACCAATCTGGGCACACGGCCCCTCTTTTCCTGCAGAACCGCCGCCGGCCAGGGTTATGACCGTGGCCACCAGTTTCACCGGTACGACCTTGAACGGAATTCGCCCCATTCGCTCGTGTACCGCCTCGATCACCTTCTCGGTGCCGTGTCCCGCCGCTTCGGGCGCCAGCCAGGCGACCAGGAAACTGCTGGCAACGAGGGTCAACGGCAGGAAGTAGTAATACCAGGGGAAGCGGCCGATCTGCCCGGAGGTCCAGGTGAGAGTGGTGAGGAAGATGGTCGTGCCGCAGCCGACCAGCACACCGACTATCGCGGCATAGGCGGTCCACTTGACGACACTGGCGATGAGGGTAAGCTGTTCGACGACTTTTCTCTGCATAGTCAAACAATCCTTGACGAAATGATGGGCGCTTACTAGAATAGTTGGCTACGCTAATTATTGGCAGTGCTAACTATTTTGTCAAGTCATTTCCGGGAGCTGTTATGATAAAAAAACCAGAGGATATTTCGGAGGTCATTGACAACTTACGGCGGGTATTCCAGGCAATAAACGAACATTCAAAAACCGCCGAACAAGCAACCGGATTAACAGGACCTCAACTCTGGGCCTTGAAGATGCTGGCTAATGACGCTCCCCTGCGGATATCCGATCTGGCTCGCCAGATGTACCTGCGGCCGGCAACTGTCGTGGGTATTGTCGACCGGCTTGAAGGGAAAGGACTGGTAACCCGCACCCGATCCAGGGAAGACCGCAGGGCAGTTGATCTGAAGCTTACCGAAATGGGTGTGGCTGTGGTTGCCAAAGCTCCTGAAGTCGCTCAGGTTATGCTTCTGAAAGGTTTGAATGAGTTGTCAGACGAACAGTTCCTGCATGTCGTTGAAGGGATGAGACAGATGGTGCGGATTCTGGGAGCAGAGAACATAACCCCGCAACCACTGCATGGGTAGCGTTCGGTATTTACAGTTACGAAGGTCGGCATAAACGAAGCCAATTATTTGACGTGGTTACAATTCAGTGCATCATCGAATAAGGATGGGGCGGGAGTGTCTATCCTTCACAAAAGCGAGTGGCTGCCGGAGAATTTTCGGCAGCCACTCTGAATGAAGAATACTCCTGATTTAGTGAGAAGCGGCCACTTCGGCACCCAGGCCGGTTTCGGCACGGATCATCTGTGCCTCGAATGCAGCACGTTCTTTCTTTGCACTCTCACTGCCATCGGTTATGGATGCAACATACGCTACGATAAGCACGACAGGGAGGACAACAAAGGTCGGGAAGTCATACGGGAAGAGGGCAGGACCATTTCCAAGCACCTTGGTCCATACCGTCGGTCCGATGATAAGCAGTATGATAGAACCAAAGATGCCGGTATAGCCCCCAAGCACCGCCCCGCGGGTGGTCAGTCCTTTCCAGAAAACGGACAGTACCATTATCGGGAAGTTTGTGCAGGCAGCAATCGAGAAGGTCAGCGCCACAATATAGGCAACATTCTGTTTCTCGAACGCAATGCCGAGGAGCACGGCAAGGATACCCAGTCCGATAACGCACATCTTCGACACCCACACTTCCTTTTTCTCGTCCGCTTTGCCTTTCTTGATTACGCTGGCATAGATATCGTGCGACAGCGCCGAGGCACCAGCCAGCGTCAGACCGGACACAACGGCAAGTATGGTGGCAAAAGCAACCGCGGCAATGAAACCGAGGAAAAAGTTACCGCCGATTGCATGCGACAGATAAATAGCCGGCATGCTGCCGCCACCCTTGAGATCGAGGATATTCTTGGTGACATTGACCACATACTCCGGATTGTTGGCAACGAGAATTATGGCGCCGAAACCGATGATGAAGGTCAGAATGTAGAAATAGCCGATGAAGCAGGTGCCGTACAAGACCGACTTGCGGGCAGCCTTGGAATCGGTAACGGTGAAGAATCTCATCAGGATGTGCGGCAGTCCGGCAGTACCGAACATGAGGGTAAGCCCGAGTGAGATTGACTCTATAGGATTAGCCTTGGCGCCAATCGGGACTACTGACTGCATGATTTTTATGCCTTTGGGATGAAGTGCCACGGCGTCGGAGAAAAGTTTTGCGAAGCTGAATCCCTCGTGAAGCATAACGCCAAAAGCCATACACGTTGCACCGCCCAACAGCAGGCCTGCCTTGATGATCTGCACCCAGGTTGTGGCCTTCATGCCACCCAGGGTAACGTAAAGGATGATCAACACGCCAACGATTACGATGGACATCCTGTAGGACATTTGTGGCACAAGGGTGTGCAGCAACTGGCCGGCGCCCACCGCCTGGCCGATCAGATACCAGATGACGACGATCAGCGAACTTATGGCTGCCATGATGCGGATAGGTCCCTGCTGGAGACGGAATGAAACCACGTCGGCGTAGGTGTATTTGCCGAGGTTGCGGAGCCGTTCTGCGACCAGAAACAGGATAATCGGCCAGCCGACGAGCCAGCCGACCGAAAAGATCAGGCCATAGAAACCGTTGAAGTATACCAGGGCGGCAATTCCCAGGAATGAGGCGGCCGACATGTAGTCGCCGGCGATGGCCATGCCGTTCTGGAAACCGGTAACGCCGCGTCCGGCAGCATAGAAGTCGGCCGCCGTCTTGGTCCGGGTTGCAGCCCAATAGGTAATTCCCAGGGTAATCGAGACAAAGATAAGAAACATTATGATTGCATGCCAGTTGAGTGGCGGCGCTGCCGCCGGAACTGCAGCTGCAGGCGCAGCCGCAGGGACATCGAAAGCATACGAGAGATTGGATGCGAACAGCGCAGCAAGACCAAGTACTGTACGGGAAACCGTTTTAAATATTCTCATTTAGATGCCTCCTGAACGATATCTGCAATAATAGGATCGAAGGTCTTGTTTGCCATGTAAACATACACACCCGTCAGCAGGCACGATGCCACGATTATGCCGAAGCCCATAATCATGCCTACCGGGATTACACTGTCGGCAGCGATGGGAGCAGTGAGAATGTCTGGGGTGTAGGCAATCATCAGGGTGAAACCGAAATACATCACGCATACAACTGCCGAGAGTGACCAGCCAATCGTGTTGCGTCGTTTGACCAGTTCATGGTATTTCGGATTGCTCTGTATCTTGCTTGCGATTATTACCGACATAGCTTCCTCCTTTGGGAATGTTTTAGAAATCACTTCGTGAATCGGCTTCAATAATCTCTGACCTGGTACATTTTTTATCCCATCTCCTTAATGCATGAACCTGTTGTCTACCCTTTTGTATCCGGTGCCGGATACCAATCTCGCCTCCTTTCATGTTGGTGATCTGATTTTCAGCTATGCGGGGGTATAACCGAACTTTTCAGAAAGCATGTCCGCCCCCAGAATCATGGAAGGAATGATTTCGTTTTCGAGGCGGTCGGTAAGCATCCTGACCGACGGGCCGAGCATGGTGATTGCGCCAACAACTTTGCCGGCGTAGTCCCGTACGGCAACAGCGACGCTGATGATGTCCTCGCCGAGGCTACCGACATCGACTGCGACGCCTCTCGTCCGAATCTCCTGCAATTCAGACTCAAGCCTGTCAAGGTGCGAAATATCCGGTTTCTTACCCCGTTTTCGGAACATCTTTTCCAGCAAATCCCGCGAATCGAGAGCCTTGATCATTTTTCCCGCTGCCGTCGTGAACACAGGAAACCTGTTCCCAAGCAGGGGAGCGGCCTTGATCTGATGTTCACAGTCGACCATGTCGAGAAACAGTACCTCGTCGCCAGCCGCGACCGTCAGGTAAACTGCCTCATCATGTTTCTTGGCCAAGCCCTCCATGATTGGATGGGCATAGGTAACGACGCTGGCGTTTTTTAGAAATTTCTGGGCAAGCGCTACCGAATAGATTCCCAGTTGGTACCTGCCTGTCAGTGCGTCACGCTCCACCAGTCCCTTCTCGCAAAGGGTGCAGAGGAGACGAAACGTTTTGTTTCTGCTGAGGCCGACTCTTTCGGCAAGCAGCGGCAAACTCAGATTCTGCGCTCCCTCAGCAAGGATCTCAAGAATCTCCAACGCCTTGTTGACGGACTGAACCGTGTAAATTGAATTCTCACCTTGGCTCATTGTGACCTCGCTCAATTCAGATGTCGTGGGCAACCGCCCCCTCCGCGCCCGAACACACGCAACAGCGAATACTGTTGCACTGGAACTGGTTGGCACGCTCAAGAAATTAAAGCGGTCAAACGGCGTTATTGCAAAAGAGGCTCGTAAATGGTGCAGTTGTCTGGATTATGCAGAGAGAATGAGCGGAGGCGCGCGTGAGGCAGGACGGACGGGGGGAGCGGAAACAGGCGTGCTGTATTCTCGAACGAAAGACACCCGGGATCGGGTGCGCTCTTGAAGACGGAGAGGTGGACATACATCGGCTACTGCATTGAAATTCTTAACAGTTTCCTGGCAATCTTGTACGGTCTTCTCTACTACAGCGCGGGGGCGTTGTTTAGGGCTCTGGCCGTTGTACAGGCCGGGATTTCTCATCCCGAGGAAGATGAAAAAGAAGGATACTGAAAAAACGATTGTAAGTGAAAGCTTTCTGTTCATTCGCTTTACTCAGTGTCCTGTCAGGTGCAGCCTGCCAACTGTCGTTAGGCAACCAATAATTTGTGTTCAAATGTTATCAAAAATATAACGTTTTTTTATTGCTATTGCAAGAAAAAAGATGCTTGCCAAAACATGTCATATTGCATAGTAAAATAAGGTAAATTGTTAAAAACGACGTACTATAGTTGTGGAGTCAGACATATGCCTGACAATGGGGCATCCGACGTTCACTGTTCGGAACCGGTAGGTTGAAAACAATATTCGTGGTATTTAAAGGTTAAAACAGGTTCAGGAGCTGTGCTGCCCTTCAAGAAGTGGGTCTGTACCGTTGGTGCAGATGGCGGCAATGATGCTGTGAGGAAAGGGGTTGAGATGGCAGAAAAAACCAAGTTGGTGGCTGATATTATCGACAACCTGCGCCGCGTGTTCCAGGCGGTCAATGAACAGTCCAAAAGGGTGGAGCGCGAAACAGGACTGACCGGACCACAACTCTGGGCAATCAAGATGATTTCGGAAGCCGCCCCCCTCAATGTTTCCGAGCTTGCCCGTCGCATGTACCTTCATCCTGCAACCGTCGTCGGAATTCTCGACCGGCTCGAAGGGAGGGGATTGGTATCGCGGACACGATCAACGCGAGATCGCAGAGTAGTGGAAATCGAGTTGACAGCACAGGGACAAGATCTTGTGGCCAAGTCGCCAGAGGTCGCCCAGGGACTGCTGGTGAAAGGGCTCGAGCCGCTTTCAGAGGACAAACTCCACCATATTGATGACGGGTTGGACCAGTTGGTGAGAATACTTGGGGCACAGGAGACCCCCCCTCAACTGATCCTCTCACCCGAGGTGAACGTCCCCGGTGAACTGAGGGACCCGCTGACGGAGAATGAAGAATAATGAAGCAGGCTTATCGAAACTTCGGCTCACGAAAAAGGCCGAGCTGAGGAAAATCATTTCCCACGATGCTTGCTATCTCGGTCGCCACAACGACACGTCCGTGGCCCCGCGACAGGTGATCCGCGCGGCTACCGGCACGGCACCTGCTGAGTTCGGGCGCGTGAAGGAGAACGGCTTCTGTTGTGGCGCCAGAGCTGGAAGAATGTGGAGAGAAGAGCAGGCGGGAACGAGATTAAATCTCGACCGGATCAGGGGAGGCCTTGTGACTGCAACCTGACACTCTCTGCGTCAGTTGCCCTACTGCATGATGGTGGAGGACGGATTGAAGGATGAGGGGGCGGAGCGGGTAAGGGTAAAGGATATCGCCGAAGTGGTGGCGTAGGCTATCGCCTGAAGGAAAAGAGCGCGTCACCTTCGTACGCACGGGAGTATCGATGAGAAAAGGTCACTTTTCGTTTGAAAGTGACCTTTCGTGTTAGAGGCAGGTTGGTGCCGATCTATGGTGGAATTGTCATATCAGCCACTTTTTGTTGCTACGCTTTCCTCAAATTTCAACGCCATCCGTTTCCGGTAGTCGACGATATCCTTTCGCAGGGAAGCGATGCTGGCCATCCTCTCATCGATTGTATTCACATGCTCGTCGAGGATCTCCAGCAGGCGCGGAATCATCCGTTCGGTCTGTTTCGCCTCGCCGTAGGCGACATAGAGGTCCTGCATCTCCTTTATGGTAAGCCCCAGTTCCTTCAGTTTCATAATGAATCTTATCCGCCGCACGAAATACGGGGTGTACCCTCTGGTCGCGCCATCTGCCCGCTGCACGGATTCGATGATGCCGACCTCCTCCCAGTAGCGCAGAGTGCGGGTAGTCAGCCCGAGTGATATGGCAAGCTCGCCGATCGGGGTAATTGATTCGCTACTCGTCTCGTTGATCATTTACTTTACCTTTACGTTAAATTTCTAACAGCTTAAAACAAGAAGAGCGCACTGTCAACATGTTTGAACGAAGTGGGGAGCACCCTTATTCAACGCTATTATGCTCTTTATGATAGGACTCTTGAAATATTCAAAAAGATGTTTTATTATTGCTTGACATACACGTAAACGCGATATATGGTTCTGGTTACATCGAGATATTATTCCTGTCAATAATTTGCCGGGGTTGTGCCTCCTGTGGCGGGTGACGTTTGGCACAGACCGGCAGCGATTGGTTTAACTGATTTTGTCTAATGTTTAAATCGTTTTCTGGCTAAATTCTAGTCAAATGATGACGCCGTTTTGGAATACTGCTTCATGACAAGGGGGATATGATGTCTGATATCGATCGGGAATGTTGTTCCGTAGCTTCGACCGTGAACGGTGATGAGGGTGTCACGCTTCTCAGTGGGCTCAGTAAGGAAGAGTTGATCACAATAATCGTCGATGATGCCAAGAACTGGCTGGCCCACGATGGTCTCTGGTTTCAGGCGATGGAAAAGCGTTACGGCATCGACGAGGCCATCGCTGCCGACATCGAGGCGTGGCGGCATTTCACCGTCATCGAGGCGAAACGGATCATGGAACGACTCGGTATGCAGACGGGCGGCGGCATTCCAGCCCTGGTGGAGTCTCTGAAGCACCGGCTCTATGCCCGGCTAAATCTGCAGGATATGATCGAGCAGAGTGACAACCGGGTCGTATTCAGAATGCTCGACTGCCGGGTCCAGTCGGCCCGCAGAAGAAAAGGGCTTCCTGACTTCCCCTGCAAGGAGGTGGGTAAGGTTGAATATGCCGAGTTTGCCCGGACGATCGATCCGCGTATTCAGACCCGTTGCATTGCCTGTCCGCCGGATGCCCATCCCGACGTCTTATGGTGCGCCTGGGAGTTCGTGGTGGAATAGAGACGCAGTAGGGGCGATGCTTCGCGCCTTTGGCGGGGGAACCCCGTCCCTACGATAATCCATTTGATCGGAGGCCCCCCATGCATACCGCAGCCCCTGAAGTTTACAAATCCACTAACAAGATCCGTTTCGTCACCGCAACGAGCCTCTTTGACGGCCACGATGCATCCACCAATATTATCCGTCGCATCCTGCAGTCCTCGGGCGCCGAGGTGATCCATCTGGGGCACAATCGCTCCGTGGACGAGATCGTCACCGCCGCCATTCAGGAGGATGCCCAGGGGATCGCGGTTTCCTGCTACCAAGGGGGACACCTTGAGTTCTTCAAGTACATCAAGGACCAGCTACGGGAGCGGGGAGCGGAGCAGGTACGGATCTTCGGCGGCGGTGGCGGAGTGATTATTCCGGACGAAATCCGGGAGTTGGAGTCATATGGCATAAGCAAGATATTCTCCCCCGAGGATGGCAGACGCATGGGGCTCCAGGGGATGATCAACCACATGCTCAAGGAGTGCGATTTCGCTCCCCGGCGCATGGTCGGCGAGGAGATCGACAAGCTTCAACACCGGGATATCCTGGTCGTGAACACCCTCATAACCCTGGCGGAGCAGGATGTACATGATCATTCCTGCGGCTATGGTCCCCTACGGGAACAGATCCGTGCCATGGGGCGCCCTGTTCCCGTGGTCGGCATCACCGGTACCGGCGGAGCAGGGAAGAGCTCTCTCACCGACGAGTTGGTGCGTCGCTTCCTGAGGGATTTCCCCGAAAAGAGCGTCGCTATCCTGGCGGTGGACCCGAGCCGTCAGCGAACCGGTGGGGCGCTTCTGGGAGACCGGATCCGGATGAATGCCATCAATACCAGCAAGGTATACATGCGCTCGCTCGCCACCCGGGATTCCCATTCCGAGCTCTCCGCCGCCATTCACGACGCCATTGACGTGGTGAAGGCCGCAGGCTTCGATCTGGTCATTGTGGAGACCTCAGGCATCGGCCAGGGGGATGCCCGGGTGGTGGATATCGCCGACGTCTCCCTCTATGTCATGACCTGCGAGTTCGGTGCACCGACCCAACTGGAAAAGATCGACATGCTCGATTTCGCCGATCTCATCGCCCTTAACAAGTTCGAGCGCAAGGGGGCCGAGGATGCCCTGCGCAACGTGCGCAAGCAGTACCGCCGCAACCGGGAGCTGTTCGAGACGGCGGACGAGGAGTTGCCGGTCTATGGCACCATTGCCGCCCAGTTCAACGATCCGGGCACGAACGTCCTCTACCGGGCGCTCATCGAAACACTGAACGCCAAGCTGGGGCTGGGGCTCGCCTCGCAGTTGGTCGTCACGGAAAAGGAGAGCCTCAAGCAGTACATCATTCCGCCGGACCGGATCCATTACCTGGGAGAGATCGTCCAGGCGGTGCGGGGCTATCGCAGGCGGGTACTGGAGCAGGTGGGGGTGGCGCGGCGCCTTTTCCAGCTCAAGGGTGCCAGAGAGGTCCTGGAGGTGGCAACTACGCTTGAAGAACTGGATCGTCAGATTGCCGGCTACGAGTCGAAGCTACACGAAGAGCCGAAAAAAATCCTCGCCGACTGGCCCTGTCTGAAAGAAACCTACCGGCAGGACCAACTGGTGACCAAGGTGCGAGACAAGGAGATCCGGAGCGACCTCTTCACCACGACCCTCTCTGGCACCCGCATTTCCAAGGTCTGCCTCCCAGATTTCGCCGACTGGGGAGAGATCGTCCGCTGGTCCATGCTGGAGAACGCGCCGGGACTCTTTCCCTACACCGCCGGGGTCTTCCCCTTCAAGCGGGCCGAAGAGGATCCGAAACGCCAGTTTGCCGGGGAAGGATCACCAGAGCGGACCAACCGCCGCTTCCATTACCTCTGCAAGGACGACGATGCCAAGCGGCTTTCCACCGCATTCGACAGTGTAACCCTCTACGGCGAGGATCCGGACTACCCTCCCGACATCTACGGCAAGGTGGGGGAGAGCGGGGTTTCCATCTGTACGGTGGAGGACATGAAGAAGCTTTACGCCGGCTTCGACCTCTGCGCCCCCAATACCAGCGTCTCCATCACCATCAACGGCCCGGCCCCCATGATGCTCGCCTTCTTCTTCAATGCAGCCATCGACCAGCAGGTGGATGCGTTCCGGGAGAAAAACGGCCGCACCCCCAGCGATGCCGAATACGCGGAGATCAGGAGCTTTACCCTGCAGACCGTTCGGGGGACGGTCCAGGCCGACATTCTGAAGGAGGACCAGGGGCAGAACACCTGCATCTTCTCCACCGAGTTCGCCCTGCGGATGATGGGGGATATCCAGCAGTACTTCATCGAGCAAAAGGTGCGCAACTACTACTCGGTCTCCATCAGCGGCTACCATATCGCCGAGGCAGGGGCCAACCCCATATCCCAGCTCGCCTTCACCCTTTCCAACGGTTTCACTTACGTGGAGTACTATCTCTCCCGCGGCATGCATATCGACGACTTTGCCCCGAACCTTTCCTACTTCTTCAGTAACGGCCTGGACCCGGAATACACGGTGATCGGCCGGGTGGCGCGGCGCATCTGGGCGGTGGTGATGCGGGAGAAATACGGCGCCAACGACCGGAGTCAGAAACTGAAATACCACATCCAGACCAGTGGCCGCTCGCTGCACGCACAGGAGATGGACTTCAACGACATCCGCACCACCCTTCAGGCCCTCATGGCCATCTATGACAACTGCAACTCCCTCCACACCAACGCCTACGACGAGGCGGTCACCACTCCCTCGGAGGAGTCGGTGCGCCGGGCCATGGCGATCCAGATGATCATCAGCCGGGAATTCGGCCTGGCAAGGAACGAGAACCCACTCCAGGGCTCCTTCATTATCGAGGAACTGACCGACCTGGTAGAGGAGGCGGTGATATGCGAGTTCGAGCGCATCGACCAACGAGGGGGCGTCCTAGGCGCCATGGAGACCCAGTACCAGCGGAGCAAGATTCAGGACGAATCCATGCTCTACGAGCACAAGAAGCACAACGGCGAGCTCCCGATCATCGGCGTCAACTGCTTTCTCAATCCCCGTGCCGGTGAGGAGGGATACCAGGTACCGGGGGAACTGGCCCGGGCTACCAAAGAGGAGAAAGAGCAGCAGATCGGAAACCTCAAGGAGTTCGTGGAACGGAACAGGGAGAAGGCGCCGGCTGCCCTCAAGCGATTGCAGGAGGTGGCCATGGGTGGCGGCAATATATTTGCCGAGCTGATGGAAACCGCACGGATTGCCTCCCTGGGGCAGATCAGTCATGCCCTCTACGAGGTGGGGGGAAAATACCGGAGAAACATGTAAAGAGAGGGGAAAGAGGGTATACTCACCTTTATCTGACGTAAATTATCATTGAAAAGAGGTTCACCATGCTGACCAAATGGGAATCGGAACAAAGGATCATCCGCCTCCAGCAGGGACTGCGTGCCACGGGTATCGACGGGGCGCTGATCATCTATCCCATCGATATCTACTACTTCAGCGGCACCCGCCAGAACGCCACCCTCTGGATTCCGGCCGACGGCAATCCGTTGCTCCTGGTGCGCAAGAGCTACAGCCGTGCCGTAAAGGAAAGCCTCATCGAGGATACCCGGTCGTTTCCCTCCAGCAAGGAGTTTCCGGCTCTGTTCGGCGATGCGGTCAGGAAGGTCGGCCTGACTTTTGACATCATCCCGGTCCAGCAATACAACTACTACACCAAGCTGCTCCCCGGCCGGGAATTCGTCGATATCTCCGGCATCAACCGCGACATCCGCTCGGTCAAGTCCGACTGGGAACTGGAGCAAATGCGTCGCAGCGGCAGACGGCTCTGCGGCATTTTCGAACAGGTACCCGAATTCCTGCGGCCCGGCATGCGGGAACTGGACCTGGCCGCCGAGTTTGAATGTCGTCTCCGAAAGGCGGGGAGTGAAGGGTATGTGCGGATGCGGGCCTTCAACCAGGAGCTGTTCATGGGATTGGCCGTCTCTTCTTCAGCCGGACAGCCGGGGTTCTTCGACGGCGCCGTCACCGGCGGAGGACTCTCCAATGCATCTCCCCATGGCGCCACGATTGACGAAATCAGGCCCAACACCCCGATCCTCATCGACTACACCGGGGTCTTCAATGGGTACATCGTCGATATGACCCGGATGTTCGTCATCGGCTCCCTGTCTGCCGAACTTCGGCATGCTTTTGCCACAGCATTGGCAATCCAGCGACAGGTGGCTGAACGCCTCAAGCCGGGTGTCGTCTGCGAGGAACTGTTCCTCTCGTCGCTCGCCATGGCCGAAGAGGCAGGTCTTGCCCAGTATTACATGGGGGCACCGGGAGAAAACGCCCGATTCGTCGGCCATGGTACAGGACTCGAACTGGACGAGCTGCCGGTCTTGGCCCAGGGATTCAAGTCACCGCTCCGGGCAGGCCAGACCATCGCCATTGAGCCCAAGTTCGTCATTCCGGGCCAGGGGGTGATCGGCATCGAAAACACCTTTGTCGTCAGTGACGGCGGCGGGGTAAAGTTGACCGATCTGGCCGACGACATCGTCAGCCTGTAAAGCAATGCTGCCCCGTACCCTTTCAGTCGATCAGAGCCCGGCATGATGCATTCCCCTCTGTTCATCCCGTGCACCTTTGTTTCACCTTTCCCACGCTGGTGGCCCCTATCCCGGGGACTTTGCATCCGAGAGCTAGTCCGCACCATTTGGTCACCCTTGGTATTGACAGAATTTGTAATTATCAACAATACGCCACAGGCCGTTTACGTGCTATTGTATAAACATGTTTTATATCTGGTTGACATGTACGTAAACTGTTGTTATACTGGTTCAAAATTTTCCCGGGGAGGAATACGATGAGCGATGTCTTTGTAGTGGAGGCGTTACGAACCCCGTTTGGCTCTTTCGGTGGTATGCTTGCGGAGGTGGAGGCGCCGAAGCTGGCGGCGACGGTCATGACCGGGCTGTTGACACGGGCCGGACTCGCTGCCGACCAGGTGGACGAGGTGATCGTCGGCCAGGTGCTGGCGGGAGGCTGCGGCCAGGCCCCCGCGCGGCAGGCCATGCGGGGTGCCGGCATTCCCGACACGACCCATGCCCTGACCATCAACAAGGTCTGCGGCAGCGGACTCAAGGCGATCATGCTCGGTGCCGGCAGCATCCGTCTTGGCGAGTCCCAGGTGGTGATTGCCGGCGGCATGGAAAATATGTCTCTTGCCCCCTATATCCTGAAAAAGGCCAGGGCCGGCTACCGAATGGGGCATGGCGAACTGGTCGACCTGATGGTTTACGACGGCCTGCAGGATCCGTACTCTGGCCGGCACATGGGGGATATCGGCGAGGCGAGCGCGGAGCGCGGCAGCCTGACGAGAGAGGAACAGGATGAATTCGCCATCCGTTCCTACCAGCTGGCCCAGGCGGCGGCAAGCGGCGGGGTGTTCGCCGAGGAGATCGTGCCGGTCGTGAAGAAGGGGAAAAAGGGGGACGAGACCCTGGCCACCGACGAAGAGCCGTTCAAGGGGGATCCGGCCAAGCTGCCGCAGCTGAAGGCGGTCTTCAAGAAGGACGGCACCATCACCGCCGGTAACGCCTCCTCCATCAACGATGGCGCTGCTCTGGCCCTCCTGACCGATGCCGCCGGACTCAAGAAGTACAACCTCGCTCCCAAGGCGCGCATCGTGGCCATGGCGACCGAGAGCCGCCACCCCGACAACTTCCCCGAGGCCCCCATCGGCGCCATTCAGAAAGTCTGCACCCGGGCCGGGCTGAAGATTTCCGACATCGATCTGTTCGAGATCAACGAAGCCTTTGCCTCGGTGGCTCTCCTGGCCATCAAGGGGCTGGGCCTTCCGCTGGACAAGGTGAATGTCAACGGTGGCGCCTGCGCCATCGGCCATCCCATCGGCGCCAGCGGCGGACGGCTGGCGGCGACCGTCATTCGTGAGCTGCACAAACGGCAGCAGCGCTACGGGCTTGCGACCCTCTGTATCGGCGGCGGCGAAGCGGTGGCGGTCATCTTCGAGCGGGTTTAATATAGTCCCATGGGGCCTATGCGTCCTATAAGTCCTATGAAAGATCTTCATAATCCGGGGGACATATGATCAAAACAGTCGGAGTACTCGGGGCAGGGCAGATGGGGAACGGCATTGCCCATGTCTTCGCCCAGTTCGGGTATCAGGTTGTTCTCTACGATATCGCCGAAGTCCAGCTTGAAAAAGCCATCGCCACCATCCACCAGAACCTGGAGCGGCAGGCGAAGAAAGGGGTCATTGCCGAAACGCTGGTGGGGGAGACCGTGGGGCGGATCATGACCACGGAGGACATGACCGGCCTGGCCGGCTGTGATTTCTGCGTGGAGGCGGTCACCGAGCACGAGCCGCTCAAGCTGGACATCTTCCGCAAGCTGGACGACATCGTCCAGCCCAGTGCCATTCTTGCATCCAACACCTCTTCCATTCCGATCACCAAGATTGCCGCCGTCACCAGGCGGCCCGACAAGGTCATCGGCATGCACTTCATGAATCCGGTGCCGCTGATGAAGCTCGTGGAGGTGATCCGCGGCCACGCCACGAGCGAAGCAACCTTCAGCACCACGTCTGAGCTGGTAGCCGGACTGGAGAAGGAGATGGCGGTCTCCCAGGACTATCCCGGCTTCATCGTCAACCGGGTCCTCATCCCCATGATCAACGAGGCGGTCTTTGCCCTCTACGAAGGGATCGCCACGGCGGAGGACATCGACAAGGGGATGAAGCTCGGCACCAACCAGCCGATGGGGCCGCTGACCCTGGCGGACTTCATCGGCCTCGATACGGTACTCGCCATCGCCAATGTGCTTTACAACGGCTTCAAGGACCCAAAATATCGCCCCTGCCCGCTGCTGGTGAAGATGGTGAATGCGGGGTATCTGGGGAAGAAGTCGGGACAGGGTTTCTATACCTATTAAATGGACATCGTAGGGGCGTGGTTGCCACGCCCCTACAGGAGAAAATCATGGACTACAAGAACCTGCTCATCGAAACTGCCGCCGACGTCGCCACCCTCACCGTCAACCGCCCTCAGGCGTTGAACTCCCTGACCAGTGAGGTACTTACCGAGCTGGGGTGTGCGCTCTACGAGCTGGAGTACGATTCGGCGGTCAAGGTGGTGATCGTCACCGGCGCCGGGGAGAAAGCCTTCGTCGCCGGGGCCGATATCAAGGAGATGTCCGCCATGTCCTCCTACGAGGGACACCGCTTCGCCGTCAAGGGGCAGCATGTCATGATGGCCATGGAGAAGATGAAAAAACCGGTCATTGCTGCAGTGAACGGCTTTGCCCTGGGTGGCGGCCTGGAGCTCGCCCTGGGGTGCGATTTCATCTATGCCTCGGCAAAAGCCAAGGTCGGTTTTCCCGAGGTGACCCTGGGGATCATGCCCGGCTTCGGCGGCACCCAGAACCTGGCCCGGCTCATCGGCCCCAACAAGGCCAACGAGCTGATCTTCACCGGCCGGATAATCTCGGCGGACAAGGCCCTGGCCTGGGGAATCGTCAATGAGGTCTTTGCCCCGGAAGAGCTTCTGGGCAAGGCCAAAGAAACGGCGGCCGCCATTGCCGGCGGCGGTCCCCTCGGTGTCGCCTACGCCAAGGATGCCATCGCCAACGGTCTGAACATGTCCAAGGAAGACGGTTTTCGCTATGAGGCGTCGCTCTTCGGGGTGCTGTTTGCCACCGACGACCAGAAAGAGGGGATGGGGGCGTTCGTCGAGAAGCGCAAGGCAGAGTTCACGGGGAAATAACAAAACCTTTCGGAGGCATATACATGAATTTCGAACTGAGCCAGGACCATAAGGTTTTGCAGGACAGCGTGCGGGAGTTCGTCAACAAGGAGATCAAGCCGATCGCCATGCAGATCGACGAGGAGCACATGATTCCCGACACCCTCGTCAGGAAGATGGGGGATATGGGATTCCTGGGGAGCTACCTCCCCGAGGAGTACGGTGGGGCCGGCTTGGACATGCTTTCCTACGCCATCGTCGTCGAGGAGGTCTCCAAGGCGTGCGGTTCCAGCGGCGTCCTCATCTCGGCGCACACCTCCCTCGCCTGCGGCCCCATTTACACCTTCGGCACCGAAGAGCAGAAGAGTAAATGGCTCCCTGCGTTGAACAGCGGCGACATCATCGGCAGCTTCCTCCTTACCGAGCCCGATGCCGGCTCCGACGCCGGTGCCATCTCCACCACCTACCGGCGCGAGGGGGACGAATTCGTTGTCAACGGTGCCAAGATCTTCATCACCAACGGCGGCTACCGGGGGACGGGAATCCTCTTCGCCACCTCCGACAAGAGCCTCAAGCACAAGGGGGTGTCGGCCTTCATCATCGACCTCCGCTCCCACGGTGTCGAAATCCTCAAGAACGAGAAGAAACTCGGCATCCGCGGCAGCTACACCACCGCCTTCGCCCTGGACAACGTGCGAATCCCGGCTGGGAACCTGCTGGGGCAGGAAGGGCAGGGGTTCAAGATCGCCATGGACACCCTGAACGGCGGCCGGATCGGCATCGCCTCCCAGGCGTTGGGGATTGCCGAGGGGGCCTTCGAACGTGCACTTGCCTACTCCAAGGAGCGCAAGCAGTTCGGCGCCCCGATCTGCGACCTGCAGGCGATCCAGTTCAAGCTGGCGGACATGTGGGCGAAGATCGAGACGAGCAAGCTTATGACTTACAAGGCAGCCTGCCTGAAGGAAGCCAAGAAGAACTACACCATGGAATCGGCCATGTGCAAGATGCTTGCTTCCGAAGCTGCGACATATGTCACGCACCAGGCGATCCAGATCCATGGCGGATACGGCTTCATCTGTGACTACGAGGTGGAGCGGATGTACCGGGATGCCAAGATCACCGAGATCTACGAAGGGACCAATGAGGTGCAGAGAGTCGTCATCTCCAAGATGCTGCTGGCTTAGGAATGTCCATATTCCCGCCATGCCGGCATTACCTTCGTCGATCGCTGTGCGGGGTAGCGCTGCTACCCCTCCGCGTTCTTCCTTGGCGCCTTGGCCTGACGAAAATCTGAACATTCCGTGGGAGTTCACTCGATAAAGGCTTGCAAGGAGTCTGAAGGATTGATCATGGAAGCGACGCGTGAAATATACTGGAACATCGGGCACGGGGTAGTGCTTCCCATGTATGTCCTGAGCCTTTTTGCGGTGGGGATGCTGGTGTGGGGGTTCTGGAAGCGGCTTCCTCTGTATAATCTCGGTAAGCCGCTGGACCGCTTCGACCGGTACGATGAGCGGGTAAAGCGGATGGTTGGTGAAGTTCTGGGGCAGGTGAAGGTAAGCCGGGTGACGGAGGGAGGTCTTTTCCATTCCCTCTTTTTCTGGGGATTTCTCACCCTGTTCGTCGGTACCATCATCATCATGTTCCAGGCGGATTTATTCACGCCGTTTTTGCACGTCAACCTGCTGTCCGGTGAATTCTACAAGGCTTTTTCCCTGGTGCTGGACCTGGGTGGGTCTGTGGCACTGGTGATGCTGGGGGGGCTCTTCGTCCGCCGCTTCATCAAAAAGCCCGAGGGGCTGGAGATTGTCCAGGATGACTACATCATCCACCAGCTGCTGTTCGCCATTCTTTTGACCGGCTTCCTCATCGAGGGGGCCCGGATGGCGGTCACCGAGCTCACCCAGAATCCGGGGCTGGCCATCTACTCGCCGGTCGGGTACGTAGCGGCCCACCTCTTTACGAGCTTCGACGAGCCCTCAATCCGGACCACCCACAAGGTTTTGTGGTGGCTCCACTTCGCCCTGGTGCTCGGCTTCTTCTGCGCCATTCCCTACAGCAAACTGCGCCATATCGTCACCACCAGCCTGAACGCCTTCTTCGCTCCCCTGGAGCCCAAGGGGAGCATCGGCACCATCAACATGGAAGACGAGAGCATAGAGCAGTTCGGTGCGGCCAAAGTCACCGACCTCACCTGGAAAGACATCTTCGATGCCGACGCCTGCACCAGCTGCAAACGGTGCCAGGATCGCTGTCCAGCCTATACCACCGACAAGCCGCTCTCCCCCATGAAACTGATCCAGCAGATCGGCGAAGTGGCCCAGACCGAACCGGGGGCCGACCTCTGCACCACGGTTAGTCAGGATGTTCTCTGGTCCTGCACCACCTGCCGGGCCTGCCAGGATATCTGCCCGGCCAACAACGAGCACGTCAACAAGATCCTTGAGATGCGCAGAAACCTCACCCTCATGGAAGGGGCTTTCCCAGGGGACGAGGTGCGGACCGCCATAGCCAACATCGAAGTCAACGGCAACCCCTTTGGCCTCGCCTTTGCTTCCCGGGGTGAGTGGGCCGGGAATCTCCCCGTAACTCTCATGGAAAGTGGCGAAGAGGTGGACATCCTCTACTTCGTCGGTTGCTATGCATCGTTTGACAAACGGAACCGAGAGATTGCCAAAAGCTTCGTCAGTATCTGCCATGCCGCCGGGGTAAAAGTCGGCATCCTGGGGAAAGAAGAGAAGTGCTGCGGCGAACCGGCCCGGAAACTGGGGAACGAATACCTCTACCAGATGACGGCCGCCGAGAACATCGAACTGATCAAGGGGCACGGCGTCAAGAAGATCGTTACCACCTGCCCCCACTGCTTCAACACCTTGAGCCGTGACTACAAGGACCTGGGGCTGGAGGTGCCGGTAGAGCACTACAGTACCTACCTGCATGGCCTGCTGAACAAGGGCGCCCTCAAGCTCACCCCCGAGCCGTTCGTCGCCACCTACCATGATTCCTGCTATGTGGGTCGTTACATGGACATCATCGACCAGCCGCGGAGTATCCTGAAGCAGGCCGGTGGTCAGATCCGGGAGATGGAGAAGAGTGGCTTCGACAGCTTCTGCTGCGGCGCCGGCGGTGGCCGAATCCTCGCCGAGGAAAAGCTCGGCACCAAGATCAGCGAGAAAAGGGTCAAGATGGCCCAGGAGACCGGGGCACCGCTGCTGGTCAGCAACTGTCCCTTCTGCCTTACCATGTTCGAGGACGGGATCAAGACCGGCGGTGCCGAAGGGGTGATCGTGGTCAGGGACCTGGCTGAGATCATAGCCGAACGGATTATTATATCGTAGGGACGCGGTAACCGCGTCCAGGGCGGGGAAACCACGCCCCTGCACATCGGAGGTAATCATGAAGATACTGGTCTGCATCAAACAGGTCCCGGACATGGAGTCGCGGTTCAAGCCGGCGGCGAGCGGGGTCTGGTACGACGAGAGCGACCTGGCGTGGCGGAT
The DNA here is from genome assembly GCA_003574885.1 of Geobacter sp. Classification (GTDB taxonomy): domain Bacteria; phylum Desulfobacterota; class Desulfuromonadia; order Geobacterales; family Geobacteraceae; genus Geomobilimonas. The sequence continues at coordinate 31,087 of PJFC01000001.1, read as the reverse complement.
GAACGAATACGACGAATACGCCGTGGAGCAGGCTGTGCAGCTGCGTGAACAACTTGGAGAAGGGTGTGAGTTGACCGTCCTTTCCATCGGCCCGGACCGGGTGGGGGAGGCGATCAAGAAAGCGCTGGCCATGGGGTGCGACCGTGGTGTCCATGTCCAGGACGACGCAGCCGCCACCAAAGACCCCTGGCAGATCGCCGGTATCATCGCCGCCTATGCCAAGGACCAGGGCTACGACTTCATCTTCACCGGCATGCAGTCCCAGGACCGGGGTTCGGCCCAGGTAGGGGTCACCGTCGCCGAAGATCTGGGCTACGCCTGCGCCACCACCCTGGTCGGCTTCGCCTTTGCCGACGGGACCGTCACCGCCCGGCGGGAACTGGAAGGGGGGATCAAGGGGATCGTCAAGCTGACCACCCCGGCCCTGGTCACCTGCCAGCTCGGCCTGAACATCCCCCGGTACCCGACGCTTCCCAACATCATGAAGGCCAAGAAGAAAGAGATCCAGGCCATTGCCGTGGCGGAACTTCTCAAGGAAGAGGCTTTGGCCGCCACCGTAAGCTTCCATCCGCCCGCCAAGAAGGGTGGGGGGATAGTACTGGAAGGGGAAATGGGGACACTGGTGGACCAGCTCATGGGGATACTCAAAGAGAAGACAACGGTCTTGAGATAGGAGACGACAATGAAAACACTACTCATCGGCGAATACCGCGAGGGGAAACTTCTCGACAGCAGCTACGAATTGTTCGGTTTTGCGGGGCAACTAGGAGCGGAGACCACTATGCTGGTGGTGGGGAGCGAGAGCCAGCTACCGGCCTTTGACGGCAAACTCTATTTGGCTGACGTGGCAAGCTGCGGGGAGTACAACCCCGACCTGCACAAGCAGCTGATTCTCGACACCATCCAGAAAGAAAACCCCGACTACGTCGTCTTCCTGCACTCATCCTACGGCTGGGACCTGGCGCCGCGGGTAGCGGCAAAACTGAAAGTCGCCCAGGTATCGGAAGTCATCGGCCTGGCCGACGGTGGTTTCGAAGTGGGATGCTGCAACGCCAAGATGCGGCGGACCGTCAAGCCGTCCACGGCGAGGGCGGTCATCACCATCCAGGCCGGAGCCTTTCCTGTCACCCCGTTGGGAGGAAGCCCCAGTGTGGAGAAGATCAGCGCGACGGTAACGAGCAACGTCAGCTTCGCCGGCTACGAGCCAGCCGAGGCGAAAGACGTGGATCTGACCCGGGCAGAGGTGATCGTCACCGCCGGGCGGGGGATCGGGAAGAAAGAGAACGTAGAGGTCATTGCCGCCCTGGCCAAGGCACTCGGCGGGGAACTGGGAGCGAGCCGTCCGGTGGTGGATGCGGGGTGGGTAGAGCACAGTCACCAGGTGGGGACCACCGGCCAGACCGTGAGTCCGAAACTGTACATCGCCTGCGGGGTGAGCGGCGCCATCCAGCACCTGGCGGGGATGAAGAAATCGGACTTCATCGTTGCCATCAACAAGGACAAGGATGCCCCCATCGGCGAGGTTGCTGATGTCCTGGTGGTCGCCGACGTCCTCCAGTTCGTTCCCGCCCTGACGGCAAAACTGTAAAAACTGTTATCGCCGCCATGGGCGTTTCCTTTCACGGTAACGGTGGGGAGGTGCCGAATCTTCTGTTTTTTCCCTTATTGCCGCGTTTCCCGCACTCCTGTTGCTGAGGGAGTTATTTGCAAGATCTGATTGCACAAGGACTTCAACTTGGAAGAAAGGGGAGCGCTGAAAAAGTTCCTGATTTCGTACGCCAGGGGGAGCCATAGTGAACAAAGGCCACTTTTCAAACGAAAAGTGGCCTTTGTTTGTTGGCGGATATGGTTTGTAACTGCCGGTACATCAGAGTCATCTGCAGTTCTTTAACACTGCAGCGGCAATACCGTTCAGAGGGAGGACCATATCCACCCCCCCGTGGGAAATGGCTTCCTTCGGCATTCCGAAAACCACCGACGTCGCCTCGTCCTGGGCAATAGTCACTGCTCCGGCCTCCTTCAATTCCCGCATCCCCCGGGCGCCGTCGTCCCCCATGCCGGTCATGATCACACCCACCGTATTTGCACCTGCGTATCGTGCCGCTGAGCGAAACAGAACGTCGACGGAAGGCCGATGGCGACAGACGAGCGGTCCGTCCTTCAGTTCCACGTAGTAGCGGGCGCCGCTTCTCTTCAGCAGGATATGGCGGTTCCCCGGCGCGATGAGCGCCCGGCCGGGGATCACTGAGTCGTTGTTCTGCGCTTCCTTGACGGAAATCCGGCAAATCCCGTCGAGACGGTCGGCAAAGGCGGCGGTGAAATACTCAGGCATGTGCTGCACGATGACGATGCCGGGGCTGTCGGCGGGGAGAGCCTCCAGAAGGACGCGTAATGCCTCGGTTCCGCCGGTGGAGGTTCCTACAACGACCACCTTTTCCGTCGTCCTGACCATCGCCAGCGAGGTGGGCCGGGTCAAAACGGCATCTGCGGTCAGCTTCGGCGCAATCTCCCGTTTCCTGGTGGCAATCCGGCGAGGTCGAACCCGGCTGGCCGCACGGATGGCGTCGCAGATCCGTAAGGCCGATTCCTCAAGAAACTGGCGTGTGCCGAGGCGCGGTTTCTCGATAATCTCCACAGCTCCGTATTCCAGGGCCTTCAGGGCCGTTTCCGAGCCTTTTTCGGTCAGGCTTGAACAGATTACCACCGGGATCGGGTGCTGGCTCATGATCCGCTGCAGGAAGGTGATGCCATCCATTCGGGGCATCTCCACATCCATGGTGATCACGTCGGGGACGGTTGTTTTCATCCGTTCGGCGGCGATGTAGGGGTCTGCGGCGGTCCCGATCACCTCCAACTCCGGGTCGGCGGAGATGATGTCCGACAGTACCTGGCGCACCACGGCTGAATCGTCTACGATCAGGACCCTGATTTTCTTCATGACACCTGTCCCCGCGTCCTTCGCGCTGCCGACATGCCTCCTGCGAGTGCCATGCTGGTCAGTCGACGGAGAAAGACCTCGCCGGTATGGGGATAGAAGATGATCTTTCTCCCCTGCGTCCCCCCGACATCGGTGGCGACCAGCCTGATTCCCTCTGCCGCCAGGGTGTTCCGGGCCTTGTCGATATTCTGACGCCCGACGGAGTATTCTCCATCCCTCGCAGTGTCCGTGCGAAACATGTCGGCGCCGCCGAACAACTTGGCCTCGATGCCGCTACACGGTACCCCCCTGACCAGGAACGCCTCGATCATGCCCTGAACAGAGCACTCCACGTGGCGGAACAGCTCCGTGCAGCCGTTGCAGCGATTCCTATCCTGGCAGGCAGGGAGGAGCGCATGGCAGATGGCACCAATGCCGAGGCGACGGCTGGTCATGGTGATGGCCACGCATGAACCGAGGAGGGTTGAGATGACGCAGGATTGTTCGGCAAAAGCCATGTCTCCCGGCTTGAGGAAAAAGTGGGGAAGTGACGCGGGCTGAATGTTCATGAAACCTTTCGGTAGACGGTAGGGCTCACCTGGGTCAGAGGAACGTCCAGCCCGCTCAGGGTCTCCGAATGTCCCATGAAAATCAGGCCGCCCGGGTGCAGGTGGGCGCAGAGCCGGTTCAGCAAGCGTTCCTGGGTCGGCCGGTCGAAGTAGATGATCACATTGCGGCAGAAAATGATATCCATCGTTTCCCGCAGACCGAAATCACCGGCCATGAAGTTGAGACGGCGAAAGGAGACCTTGGCGCGCAGCTCAGGAACCACCCTCACCAGTCCGTTCTCACGATCCTTGCTGCGCAGCAGATACTTTCGCTTCAGGTAGAGCGGCACGGGAGCGACCCGGTCCTCGTGGTAGACCGCCAGTTGTGCCTTTCCCAGGACCTGAGTGGAAATATCGGTGGCCAGAATCCGGAAATCAAAATCGCCGCAGCCGGCAGCGAATTCCTGCAGCACCATGGCCAGCGTGTAGGGCTCCTCACCGGTGGAGCATCCGGCGCTCCACACCATCAGGCGGCGGCTGCCACCGCCGCCTCGGCGCTGCCGCCATTCCGGCAGCGCCTGTTGTGTCAGATAGGAAAAATGATCGGCCTCACGGAAGAAATCGGTCTTGTTGGTGGTGGCAAGGTCGATCATCGTGACCCGTTCCTCAACCCCGGAGTTGCCGAAGAGATGGGTGCAGTAGTCGGTAAACGACCTCATGCCGAGCTCCCGCAGCCGTCTGTTCAGGCGTGCCTCCAGCATGGTCTTCTTGGACGGTGGCATCCTGATGCCGCACTCATCGTAGATGAAGCGGCTCAGGCGGGTAAAATCGCCGGAAGAGAGCCGTGGAGTGGCCGGCGATCTGAGTGCGTTAGTTGTCATAGCGACTCCCGGTCATCACAGGTGCAAGAGGCCATGGAGAATCTGCTTTTCCCGTTCAGAACTTTTCGAACGATGCATCCAGCTTGTCTCCGGCACTGGCCATGTCAAGTTCGAGTCCTGTTGACATGGTGGCGTTGGCGGTGTGATAGCCGTTGGCCTTGCCGACATGCGCCAAGTGATGCAGCCGTCCGGCTCCGGCGCGCCGGTCCCGGTCGACATGGACCGGACGTGCCGTGCGGGGCGTTGCAGCCCGGGAGGACTCCCTGTTGTCAACACGGAAGAAGGCGATAGTGTTCTGCAGTTGTTCCGACTGGGAAGAAAGTTCTTCGGCGGTTGAGGCCATCTCCTCGGAGGCGGAGGCGTTCTGCTGGATAACCTGGTCGAGCTGCTGGATCGCCTTGTTGATCTGCTCGGCGCCCAGATCCTGTTCTCGGCTCGATGCGTTGATTTCCTGGACCAGTTCGGCGGTCCGCTGGATGTCGGGCACGATCCGGCCAAGGAGATCACCGGCCGTTTCCGCCACCGAAACGCTCGATGCCGATAGCTCACTGATTTCCGCAGCTGCTTTCTGGGAGCGTTCTGCAAGCTTGCGCACTTCGCTTGCCACTACGGCGAATCCCTTGCCATGTTCCCCGGCTCGTGCCGCCTCGATGGCGGCGTTCAAGGCCAGGAGGTTCGTCTGCCGGGCAATTTCCTCGATGATTGATATTTTGTTGGCGATCTCCTTCATGGCACCAACGGTTTCGATCACCGCCTTGCCGCCGTCGCGGGCAGATTCGGCTGATTTTACGGCAATCTTCTCGGTCTGCATGGCGTTGTCCGCATTCTGCCGGATGTTAGAGGTCATCTGTTCCATGGAGGAGGAGGCTTCTTCGGCGGCGGCGGCCTGCTCACTTGCGCCCTGGGACATCTCCTCGGCGCTGGAGGAAAGCTGCTGGCTCCCGGCGGCAACGTTGTCGGCAGCACTTTTGACTTCGCCGACGATCTCCCGCAACTTTGCCACCATGTTCTGCATTGCGGCCAGAAGCAAGGCGGCTTCATCCCTGCCGTTTGGCGTGACGGTGGCGGTCAGATCTCCATCGGCAAGACGATTGGCCACCTGGACCGCATCCCGCAGGGGTCCGGTCACGCTCCGGGTGATGAGAAAGCTGATCAGGATACAGACCAGCATGGCGGCGCAGGCGGTCACCAGGTTCATGGTCCGGGTCGACTGGTACACCTTTCCGGCGTCAGTGTAACTGGCGATAATCTGATCCTCCTCGTATTTCACCAGCTCCTTGAACGCGAGGAATATCTTGTCGTCCAGAGGGGCCGCCTCCCGGTTGTAGCTCGCAATCGCTTCGCCGGACTTGTCGGCCAGGGAAAGCTCCTCAACCTTCATGTTGGCCTGCTTGGCGTTGGCTATACTGGTGTTGACCGCCGCCATCAACTCTTTTCCCTTGTCGGAGGTCTCCTGTTTCTCCAGTTTTGTCATGATCTCCCGGTACTCTCCCCGCTGCTTCTCGATTTCGGCGTAGACTTCGCGGCGCGCGGACATATCCTTGAGCATCAGCATCTGCACGCCATCTATTACCTGGCTGATCCCCTTCTGGGCGTCGTTGGCGAGCTTGATCTTGTTATAGCTCACCTGGACGATCCGCTCCAGGTTGTCGTCCATCTTGCCCAGACTGTTGATGGACATCATGGTGATCAGTGCCAGGAACAGCAGCAGCAGGCCGAAACCCAGTCCCATGCGGATGCCTATTTTCATATTGTTAAGTTTCATCTTCCCTTGTCTCCTTTTATGGTTGTCAATTGGGTTATTGTCGGTCGGGGCCCTGCCTCGTTACTCCGAAGTCCGTCAGGCGTTGCTTGCGATGCGGGGCTCCCCGTCCATTCCCCGTGTCGCTGCCAGTTCGGAGAAGGAAAAGACCTTATCGATATCGAGTATCATCATGATCTGCTCATCCCGTTTCCCCATCCCGCGGATGAATTCGATGTTGAGCCTGGTGCCGATCCGCGGCGGCGGCTCGATACTTCCTGGTTCCAGCTCCAGTACCTCCCGCACCGAATCTGCCATGGCGCCAAGTAAGGTTGTCTCGCCGTCCACGGTAACCTCGACGATGATGATGCAGGTATTCACCCCCTGTTCGGTGGCCTGCATGCCGAACTTCTGGCGCATGTCCACCACCGGCACCACGCTGCCGCGCAGGTTGATCACACCCCGCATGAACTCGGGCGTCCCGGGAACCCGGGTAATGGCCGTGAAATCCAGGACCTCGCGTACCTTGTCGATGTCCATGGCGAACACCTCTTCCGACAGGGTAAAGGTGAGGTATTGAATGTTTTCAGCTGCTGCTTCATTGCTCATGGTTAGTTCCCCCTTGACCCGGGTGCGTGCCACACGCCCCGGCAATAACGCTTGTATCAGGCCGCCCATTCCGCCTGTTCCTCTGCCTGCACCAACTCCGCGATATCCAGGATCAGCGCCACTGTCCCATCCCCCAGGATAGTGGCTCCCGACACTCCGATCACGTTTCTGAAGACCTTTCCGAGCGATTTGATGACTGTCTGGTGACCGCCGATTACATGATCCACCGCAAACCCCACCCGTTTTCCGTCCAGTTCGGTGACGACCACCTGTTCGATGGCCGGCGGGGCGCCGCAGACTCCGAATCGGTCCCGCAGGCGGATATAGGGGATGATCTGGCCGCGGACGTTGATCAGGTGCCGGCCGTTGGCCCGGGCTGCATCATTTCCGGTCAGCTCCAGGCATTCCTCCACCAGTGAGAGGGGGAGCATGTAGCAGTCGGTACCGATTTGCACCAGAAGGCTTTCGATGATTGCCAGGGTCAGGGGCATCCGTATCGTAACGGCTGTTCCTTTCCCCTGTTCGCTGGCAACGGAGATGTTTCCCCTCAAGGCATCAACCCCCCGCTTTACCACATCCATGCCGACGCCCCGCCCGGAAATGCTGGTTATCTCCTGTGAGGTTGAAAAACCGGGGGAAAAGATCAGGTTGAGCAGCTCCCGGTCGGGGAGCTCCACACCGTGGGGAATCAGCCCTTTCTGCAGGCCGCGCTCGTGCACGGCCTGCCGGTCGATGCCGGCCCCGTCGTCGGCAATGGTGATGATAACGCTCTCGCCGGAATGCACCGCCGAAAGATGGACGGTCCCTTGCCGCGGCTTGCCCGCCGCCACGCGCACCTCCGGAGATTCGATGCCATGGTCGATGCAGTTGCGGATGAGGTGGATCAGGGGATCGGTCAGGAGCTCGATGACCGTCTTGTCCAGTTCGGTTTCGTCACCGTGGCAGGTTATATCCACTTCCTTCCCCAGCTCCGTAGCCAGGTCGTGCACCAGCCGCCTGAAGCGGTTGAAGGTGCTGCCGATCGGGAGCATCCTGATACCCAGGGCGCTGTCCCTCAATTCTCCGGTCAGTCGCTCGACTTCTTCGGCCAGGGCCACCAGTTCCGCGTCGTCGCGGCCGGCGGCGGTCTGGCTGAGACGGGCTTGAACGGTAACCAGTTCTCCCACCAGATTGACGAGGGTATCGAGCTTTTCCGCAGGGATCCGGATACTGGAGATCGCTTCCCGCCCCGGCTCCATGCCGGCGGGTTCCGCCACGACGGAGTCGGCGGCAGCTTCCTGGCTATTTCCGGAGAGCCGGTTCCCGTTTTCTTTCGCTGCCTCTCCGGTGGCCTCGACCGGCGTGATCTCCAGTTCATCGTCGCCGGCGAAGATGAAGACGTCGCGAATAGCGTCGATCCCGGCGTCCGTTACGAGGTGAATCTCCCAGGCAAGATGGCAGCGTGATGGATCGAGCTCTTCCAGTGGGGGGACGGCGTCGGTGATGACGGTCACACGGCACTCCCCCAGGAGATGCAGCTCATTGAACAGAGTGACCGGGTTGACTCCGCTCCGGAAGGTTTCCTCCCCCGGTTGGTAACGGATATGGAAGGCGGCCGGTACGGCAGCGGGTAGCGGGTGAGAAGCGGTCGGCGTTGAAGACATCGCGGTAGCTGCTACCGGTACCTGCATCTGGAACGAGGCCACCATCTGTCGTGCGCGGTCGGCCAAGTCTCCAGTGCTCTCCCCGGAGGCCGTCAGCATCGCCATAATCAGGTCGCGCGCTTGCAGGGTGAGACCGATCAGTTCTTTCCCCACGGCACCCCCCCCCTCCCGGAACAGCTCGAAGACGGTCTCGATCTCGTGGGTAAAGGCGGCGGCCTCTTCGTACCCGAACATGGCACTCGATCCTTTAAGGGTGTGGAGTGCCCGGAAGACCCGCCCGATCAGGTCGATATCTGAGGGGCTCTGTTCCAGGTCGAGGAGGGCGGTTTCAAGTTCGATCAACAGTTCCGACGCCTCTTCCCGAAATATCCGCCGGTAATGGTCGTTCATCCGATCACCTTGCGCACTGCCGCAAGAAGCTGTTCCGGACCGAACGGCTTGGTGATCCACCCGGTAGCCCCTGCGGCCCTGGCATCGTTCTTACGGATATCCTGGGATTCGGTCGTCAGCATGATGACCGGCGTAAAACGCGTCGTGGGATTTTCCCTGATTCCCCTGATCAGGCCGATACCGTCCAGGTTCGGCATGTTCAGATCGGTTATGACCATGTCCACTGCCTGGTTCTTTAGCATGGCAAGGCCGTCTCTGCCGTCCGCGGCCTCGATGACCCGGTAGCCGCTCTCCTTCAGGGTAAAAGACAACATCATGCGGACACTCGCCGAATCGTCCACTGCCAGAATAGTCCTGCTCATAGCGTGTTCACTCCTTTTCCTGGACATCCTGCCGGCAGGCGCCGACTGAATGGAAACCCGCAGCCACAACTCCCTGGGCATATGCTTCCGAGGGTGTGGGCATGACGGTCAGTTCACGGCCCGATCTGGCCGCCGTCAGGCGGGCAGAGACAAGTAGCTGTAGAAATGCCGGATCCGTGGCGGTGACACCACTCAGATCGAGCCGCACCGATTCGGCTTCGGTTAGTGTGGCAACCAGCACCACCTTCAGTTCGTCCACCTGCCGGATGGTCACCGGTCCTTCAATGACGAGAGTTGTAGCAAGAGACCCGTCCTGCCTTTCCTTATCTGTTACCGTCAACCGCATATAGTGCTCCCTGCCGCTTAGAAAAACTCCACGTTGTTCTCGAAATGGTCGGCCGTCGCTCTGCCGGTGAGTCCGTTCCCGCGCATGGCTTCCGTTTCCCTTCTGCCGGTCAGGGAAGCCTCAAATGACAGGTGGACCTCCCGTTCGCTCACCATGGTATAGCGCCGGGTTGCATCTTCCAGGCTGCTGGCTGTTCCCGGGGAGATAGGACTACGCCGCTCCGCCCGTTCATTCAGCGCCAAACGATCCAGTCGGGAAATCACCTCCCGTCGGAGGGTTGCCATTGTTTCACGGTTGTCCAGGGCGGCGAGCGCTTCGTCGATGGTTGCGGTCAGGGAGTCCGCCGCATGGTCGGTCCGTGCGAGAAGGTCAGTGAGGGCATCGGTGATCTCACCGAGGCGGGTAATCGTCGCCGTCAGATGCTCGCCGCACTGGGCCGCTTCGGCCTTCCCCGTGTCTCCTGCCGTTCCCGCGGTCATGTCAGCCACGTGCTGACTGATGGTGTTGATGGTGTCCGTGATAGTTGCGGTCTGGCCGCAAATTTCTTCCGACTGACGCTTGACCGTTTCAGCGATCACACTGAACCCGCTCCCGTTTTTTCCCGCCTGGGCGGCCTTGATGATTGCATTCAGGGCGATTAATCGTATTTCGGAGCCAAGGTAGTCGATATCTTCAGCAAACGCGCTGATTTCCGCCATGGCGTCGGTCACCGTCAACATGACACCGGCAAGTTTGCTGGTTATTGCCACATTCTCTTCAAAGGCGGTCATGATCGAAGCCAGCCTGCTCGCTATGTCGTCAAGGGAAGCGTGTCCGACCTCATCTGCTTGAAGGAACAAACCCTTGACGGTGGCGGCCGATGAGGCCGCCTGTCGGGATATGTCGTGCAGGCTCGTCTCGATACGGGTAACTGCGACCAGCAACTCATCGGCGCTGTGGGCAAGCTGTGCCGACTGCAACGCGCAGGTTTTCTCCACCTTGCGTGTTATTGCTTCGTCAGGGCCGTTTTCCATCCCGTTGGCGAGATGTGTCCGCACTCCGACAAGCGCTTCCCGGGCATGCTCCATCTGCTGCCGAGTGATATCCTGGAATTGCAGAGAAACCACGACATTGCCCACATCACGAAAAATTGCTGCGGATCGTTGTGAAATGTCGTGCGCCGTTCCTGCGCAATTTTCATGCATTCCCGCCAGGACGGCGATGTTCTGCCGGATGGTCCCAAGGACCTTATGTCCCAGGAGTTTCTGGCTGCTGTCCAGACCCGCCACCATGGCAACGGCCTTTGTCATTTCACTGCGCAGGCATTTGATTCTGGAGATGATGGCAGTTGATTTCCCATCCACATTCTGGGCAAGGTTGCCGATATCGGTTGCCACATTCCGGAATCCGGCCCCACCTCCCCTATGGCGGGCACTTTCGAGGTTGGTGAGCATCTTCAGCATGCGCAGGTTGCTCACATGCCCCTTGAAGTTCTCCATCAGGCGGAGGATGGAACCGAATTCTTCCAGGATGCCACCGAGTGAAGAGAAGGCCCGGGCAGAAGTCCTGTCGGTCTCAAGGAAAAAGCGTTCCAACCGGCTGGCTGTCTCCTCCAGTTCCCGGATTGCGGCCCGTGTCTCTTCACTCGACATGATGTTCCCGGCAGTCGCGGCGTTGTCCTCGATCTCCCGTAAACAGGCAGAGAGGGACTGGAGTTTCGCTCCTACCTTGAGGAATCGGCTCTCGGTCAGGGCTGGCAGTCGCTCCAGCTCTTCAATGAGCCGATCGAGCGAAGCGTGCCACTGGGCTGTCGGTGGAGAAAACCTCTGGGGGGGGTCGCTAAAGGAACCCGTCTTCCAGGAATTGCCGGGGGAAATCTCTGGAACAGCCTTTCTGAAGGTGGCGTCGGGATTCATTGCAGGTAAAGCCCCTTGATACCCTGGCAGTTGTTGCAGGTGTCATCATAGTTGGTCTCGAAGATCTCCGCGAACCTGTCGGTCGTGACCCGGAATGCACGCATGACTACGGGGTCGAAATGCTCAGGGCGGGTCTGATTGTCTCCTTCCAGAATGATGCGGCATGCAGTTTCATGATCAAGAGCCGGCTTGTAGACCCGCTTGCTCCGCAGTGCATCGTACTGGTCCGCAAGGATTACGATTCTCCCCTCAGGGGGGATCTGGTCACCGGAGAGTCCTTTCGGGTATCCGGTGCCGTCCCAGCGTTCATGGTGAGTCAGGGCAATGGATGCCGCCATCTGCATAAGCGGATGGGATGCACCTCGCAGGATATGTCCGCCGATTACGGTATGCTTCTTGATGACTTCAAACTCCTCCGGGGTGAGCCCCGCCGGCTTGAACAGAATGGCGTCGGGGATGCCGATCTTTCCGATGTCATGCATGGCGCTGGCACAGGTGATGGTATCGACGAAATCGTCGGACTTCCCGATGGCCTGTGCGAGTACACCGGCATAGCTGCCGATTCGCCCGATGTGGCGGCCGGTATCCTCGTCGCGTAGTTCGGCCGCCGTAGTCAGGCGTTCGATAATTTCCCGGCTCATTCGTTGCTGGCTTCGCAATGCCTTGGCCAATTCATCGGTCCGATGCTCCACCGTCATTTTCAGTTCGTCCCGTTCCTTGTTCTTGCCTTGGACGAGACGCTTGCAGCTTATTCCCCGTTCGACGACGCTGATCAGCCCCGGCCCTGAAAACGGCTTGACGATGAATTCAAAGGCCTGCAGCTTAATGGCTTGTACCGCTATGTCGAACTCAGCATTTCCGGTTATGAGTATTACGGGTGTTTCCGTATCGAAGGTGCGGATTGTTTCCAGAAGCCGGAAGCCATTGACGATCGGCATGTTCACATCGGTCAGCACCACGTCGGTCGGTGTTTTGCGGAAAGCCTCCAGTGCCTTGCGACCGTCCAAATACGAGAAAACGGCAAAGCCGTGACTGCTGAGAAGCAATGAAGCCGTCTCCAGTAACAACGGATCGTCATCGACCACCATGACGCTGCCGGCATCACGCACTACCATCTCTCACCTCCAGGCAACCGCAACTGACCATTTATTTATAGCTGTGAGATTTTTCTGACCATGTGTCATGGAGCACATAGTATGCCAGCGATACAGTGAAGCGCTAATACTGTAATGTTGAAGTGTTACGTGATGGCGTCGGTAATATTGTTGCGACAAAAGTGCGACGCATTATGGACCTCTGGTCCACGTAAACCAAGGTAACATCGGGATGACATTAGTTAATTATGTGGTTGCGACAAAAAGGATGGGTGCGACAAATGTCGCACTTTGTGCGGAGTGGGGTATTCATGGGGATATTTATATTAATGAGTAATAGTGCCGGTTGGCAACTGAGGTCACCGGAAACGTACTGAAAAATCAGTTTCTGTGATTGTCCCTGCGCGGTGCGTTGCTTGAACTCCTTTCAGTTTGTTTACAGGGGGGCACGGAAGAAATTGTAGATAAAACGTGAGCCGGCGGTTACATGCGGCACAATCTCTTGTTCAGTGCCTGGCGAGTCATCCCCAGGAGGGCTGCTGCAGCCCCTTGATTTCCGTCTGCAAGCCGGAGAGCTTCTTCGACGAGGTACTGCTCCATCTCCTTGATCTTCGGAAACCGGCCGGTTACGGCAAAATCCCGATCTTGCGCTCCAGGCGGAGTCGGGTTGCGGGGAGGGGGCTGCTGCTTTGTCCCGAGTTTTTTGCAGAACGCGGCCGGTGTCAGGTTTCCCTCCCGATGTCGTGCCACGGCGTCAAAAACCATGGCCCTCAGTTCACGAACATTGCCGGGGAAGTGGCAGACGGACAGGTGGGTAAGGAGTTCGGGACGGTAGACCGGCTTATCTTTCCGGAGGGTCAGGGCGGCTTCCTTGAGGAAGGCCTCCAGCAGGAGAGGAATGTCTTCCCGTCGCTCCCTGAGCGGTGGGATCTCTACCTGATGGGCACAGAGACGGTAATAGAGATCTTTGCGAAATGCCCCCTCGACAATCAGCTGATCAAGGTTCTGGTTGGTGGCAACGACGACGCGAGCCCGGCTCGGAACCGGTCGATCAGCCCCGAGGGGATGATACTCACCCTCCTGGAGGAGACGGAGCAGTTTAACCTGGGAAGCGGGGCTCATGTCGCCGATCTCGTCCAGAAACAGGGTGCCGTCGGCAGCCCGGGCGATCATCCCTTCGCGGGGCTCACCTGCTCCGGTGAAGGCCCCTTTACGGTGGCCGAAGAGCGTGTCGGCAAACATCAAGTCGTCAAGCCCGGCGGCATTGACTGCCACGAAGTCGCCGGCAACGCCGCTGAGTGTGTGGACGGCCCGGGCTAAAAGTTCCTTACCGACACCGGTTTCCCCGGTGATCAGGACCGGTTGGTCCGTGGCGGCTATTGCTTCGAGATAGCCGAATACCGCCTGCATCTTGGGACTGCGGGTGAGGATGGCGGCAAACGCCTGCCGGTTGCGGACCTGTCCGGAAAGAAGGGATTCCCGGAGAGAGGTGATCTCGCGCCGCAGGGCATTCATCTCCAGAGCCTTCCTTACCCCTCCCACCAGCCGGCTGATTTCCACCGGCTTCACCTGGTAATCGAAGGCGCCTGCCTTCATGCACGCCACGGCGGTTTCGAGCTGGTTGGCGGCGGTGACGATAATCACCGGCACGTGGGGATAGTTGGCGGCAATCTCCCCGAGAAGTTCCGTTCCGGAAAGGTAGGGCATCTGGAGGTCCAGGACCACCACTCCTGTCTCCCGTTCGGCAAGGAGGGGGAGAAGATCCCGGCTGTCGGAACAGGTCAGGACGTTGACGATCCCGGCGCCGTTCAGCATCACTTCGTAGCTGAAGAGTATGTCCTGCTCGTCATCCACGAGGATCACGGCGGGTGAATCGGAGGGTGCTGGTCCCATTCTGCTGCTCCTTGTCTGAGATTGTAGCCAGATATCCCACGCAACACAAGACCAAACTCAAGGAGGTCTGCCGTTGAAATCCGGGGTGCAGCCCGGCAGCGAAACCGGAGAAACTGCTTCCCCGACAAAATCATTATTCCCGCTTAATTCGGCAGAAAACACTTTTCTTCCGTGTGTTAAAGCCTGTATTATTCTCATTAAAGTTGCACCCCAGCCGCCATGATGATCCCCCTCTCCCTTTTCTGATATGGCACATACTCCATTAGGGAGGAATCCCCGTGAAAATCAGAATCAATCTGTTCTTCATCAGCAGTATTATCATCACACTTGCCGTTCTCTTCAGCACCCTAATATTCCTGGCACAGATACGCGCCGAGGCGCTCCAACGGGCGGCAGTTGAGCAGGAGCGGGCCATCCGGACCTTCTGGCAACTCCTCCTGGACAAGGGGGGCGACGTCCGTGTTGTCGACGGCAGGATGATGGCGGGTGGCTATCTGATCAATGGGAACCACGAGTTGCCCGACAAGGTCCGGGACATCTTCGGTGGCACGGCGACTATTTTCATGGGTGACACGCGAATAGCAACCAACGTCCTGAAGGGCGATGCCAGCCGGGCAGTCGGTACCAGACTCACCGGTCCCGCTTACGATGCAATCTTCGGGGAAAACCGTTCGTACCGCGGCGAGGCGCCTATTTTCGGTATTCCCTATTTCACCGCCTATGACCCGATTCGTAACGGAAACGGCAAGACCATTGGCGCTCTCTACGTCGGCATCAAGAAAGACCAGTTTCTTGCCGGGTACTCTCGCCTGAAAACCAGGATCATTGTCGGCACGGCCGTTCTGGAAGTCCTCCTTGTTTTGCTTGCCTGGGGACTGCTCCGTGAACGGGTCCGGGCTGATACACAAATACGGGAGATTGCGAAACGGATCAGACTTATTACGGACTCGGTTCCTGTCGGCATTGCCTACGTCGATACGCAGATGTGTTATCTCTTTGCCAACAGGCGCTACGAGAAGCTGTTCGAAATCGCTGACGGTGAGTCACTGGTCGGTCGGCCAGTGGGAGCAGTGGTGGGAGATGCATTTTTCGCCTCACGGGAGGAGCACATCCGACGGGCCCTGGCGGGTAATGAAGTGGTCTTCATCCATACACTGACACGCAGCGACGGCGACGAGCTGGTGCTGCAGACAGCCTACATCCCCCACGTGGAAGAAACGGGGACTGTGGTCGGTTACTTTATCCAGCACTACGACATCACCGATCTGACCATGGCACAGGAGGCGCTCCGGACTTCCGAGGAGCAGTATCGGACCCTCTTCAACACCACCGGCACTGCCATGTTCGTCAGCGAGGAAGATACCACGGTGTCGCTGGTGAACGAGGAGTTCTCCAAACTTTCAGGCTACCGTCGGGAGGAGATTGAGGGGCGGCTCAGCTGGACGATATTCGTGACCCCTGAGAGCCGGGAGCGGATGCTCGGGTACCATCGAGACCGCCGCATCGACCCCGCATCTGCCCCCTACAAGTATGAATGCGAAACCATAAGCCGGGACGGCTCGCTCCACAACATTCTTGCCCACGTAAGCCTCATCCCCGGCACCAACAGGAGTGTCATCTCGTTTCTAGATATCACCGGGCACAAGCAGATGGAGGCGAACCTCCAGTCTCAGCTGACGTTCCTGCAGACCCTGATCGACACCATCCCGAGCCCTATCTTCTACAAGGACCGGGATGGCCGCTACACCGGCTGTAACCTTGCCTTTGAAAACTACATCGGGCTGGCGCGGGATGAGGTAGTAGGAAAGACGGTCTACGATATGGCCCCCACGGAACTGGCCGACCGTTATAGGGAAATGGATGAGGATCTCTTCGGCAATCCGGGGGTTCAGATATACGACGCCTCCGTTGTCTATGCCGACGGCAACCGGCACGAGGTCACCTTCAACAAGGCTACCTTTGCCAACGAGGATGGCCAGGTCGAGGGGCTCGTTGGAGTGATCCTCGATGTCAGCGAACAGAAGAGGGCAGCGCAGTTGCTCGCTGGGGAAAAATTGGCCCTGGAGATGATTGTGCAGGAGGCCCCCCTTGCCGACGTGCTGGAACTCCTCTGCCGGAATGTCGAGAGCCATTCTCCGGGGGCTCTCTGTTCCGTGATGCTTCTGGATGCCAGCAGCAGGCGTCTGCGGCATGTGGTCGCTCCCAGCCTGCCGGAGGAGTATGCCAAATCTGTCAACGGAACGCGGATCGGGCCGGCGGCTGGCTCTTGCGGTACGGCGGCGTTTACGAACCGGCCGGTCGTCACCGGTGACATCGCCACCGATCCCCTCTGGGAGAAGTGTCGGACACTTCCCCTGAGCTACGGTCTGCGGGCCTCCTGGTCCATGCCGATCCGGTCGACAAAGGGAGCCAGCATAGGAACCATTGCCGTTTACTTCCCGGCACCGCACGAGCCTGATCCTGCCGAGCTGCACCTGCTCGAGCGGGCCGCACACCTGGCCAGCATCGTGATCGAAAGGAGCCGGGGCGAAGAGGCGCTTCGGGAGAGCGAAGAGCGCTTTCACCAGATTTTCGTTCAGAATGGCGATGCCATACTCCTGGTCCGAATGGACGACTTCGACCTCATTGACGCCAATCCGGCGGCACTGGAGCTGTTCGGCTACGATCGAGCCGAGATGCTCGCGCTGAAACCGTACCAGCTGATTTTCAAGGAGGATTTCGACGCTCTGGTCGTTGCCATCCCCCGGAGCAACCCCGCCGAGGTTTTCCAGCTGGACAGCGCCCACGGCACCCGGAGGGACGGTGCACCGATCATTATATCCATCCGCTGTAAGATCCTGCGTCTTCGCGAGGAGTATGTCATTTATTGTTCCATAAGGGATATCACCGATAAGGTGCGGCTGGAGGAAGAGGTCAGGGATACGCACGCGAAACTGATCCACACCAACAAGATGACTTCTCTAGGTATGCTCGCCTCCAGCGTTGCCCACGAAATCAACAATCCGAACAACTGCATCTCTGTCAACGCAGCAATGATGGCAGACGTCTGGCATGACGCCGAACCGTTCTTGGAACGAGTTCGCGCGGAACAGGGTGATTTCCTTCTGCGGGGAATTCCGTTTTCGAAGATGCGGGAATTCGCTCCCCGACTCCTGAACGGGATAGCAGAGGGGTCCCGGCGGATCACCTCCATCGTTCACAACATGAGAGATTTCGTACGGAAAGACAAGAGCGGACTGCAGGGGGAAATCGACGTCAACCGGTTAATACAGACTGCCGCCACAATTCTTTGGCATCATATCCACATGCATACCAATAACTTTCAGCTGGAACTGGAGGAAACTCTCCCCAAGGCGCGGGGTAACGCTCAACAGATCGAGCAGGTCATCATCAATCTGGTCGTTAACGCCCTGCAATCCCTTCCCGACAAAGAGGCAGGAGTCTCTGTCTCGACCAGTCACGATAATGAAGCGGGTACCATCATCATAACGATAAAAGATGAAGGAAAGGGGATGGATAAAACGGTGATGGCGCGACTGAAGGACCCCTTTTTCACGACAAAACAGGCCGAAGGGGGAACAGGCCTGGGGCTGTACATCTCCGATTCCATCCTCAAGGAGCATAAGGGGGTCCTTGAGTACGATTCAAGTCCCGGCAGGGGGACAACAGCGACCGTCACCCTCCCCATGGCTGATGGCAGCGCCATAGTTGCCCCCAGTTGCTAAATAATCATGTTTGATTTTTGTAATATATAAAAAATATTTAAATATCAATGTGAAATATATGTGTTTAAAGTATCACAATTTGTTGACAGAAATGGTCGATTCGGAGTAATAATCTTTTGTCAAACAGTAGTTCAAAATACTCGTTGCAAACTGCCCAAGTTGATATAAATGATTAATCATAAGCCAAGCCAGTCTGAAACGCTGTCAGGCTTTTCCTGGTAATGCTTTCGACTTTCGGACTCCTCGCCTCCATTGAGAACATGAGGGGTGAACGATGGCAGTTTGGGGCACAGGGAACTACCACGATTAATCGGTCGGTACACTTCGAAATACCGATCGCAATCATGCCGGAATGCCGATCGGCAGAGGCCGGAATATGCAGTTGGCTGGAGGAAACGTGGAAAAGATACTGATTGTTGACGACAGCAAAATTGCTCAGGGAATGCTTGCCGAGATCTTTAACGACACCTATGACCTGAATTTCCAGGATGACGGCCTGGCCGGCATTGAAGCTGCGCGGCACATAAAACCGGATCTGATTTTGCTTGATATCAATATGCCGGATCTTGATGGGTTAGAGGTCTGCAGAATTCTCAAGAAGGAAGAGGAAACAAGAGATATCCCAATCATTTTTGTCACCTCACACGATTCTGTTGATGAAAAGGTCAAGGGTTTCCATGTCGGAGCAGATGACTATGTGGTGAAACCATTCTATCCCCCCGAACTGCAGGCTAGAGTCCACGCACACATTGGATTGAGGAGGGCAAGACTCCAGTCGCTGGCACTGGAACGATTGACGGTCTTCAAGGAAATGGCGATTGCCGTCAGTCATGAGATTAACAATCCGCTGACGGCGGTCCTTGCCTATCTCCATATTCTACAAGCCAATCTTGAAAATGCCCCCGGAATGGTAACGGAAAACATCACGGGCATTTATGAAGGGACGAAGCGTATCCAGAAGATTGTCGGCAGACTCGCCAACGCAACAAATGCGTCAAAAACCAGATACAACGCCGATATGGACATGATTGATCTGCATAACATCTAACGTATCCAATATCCCTGAGGTCCAATTGTGGAGAATAGTAAATCAGGTTCTGAAGAGGAATTGCAGCCAAATTTCTTTGTAAAAAACCCCGTGTGGACACTTCTACTTTTTATTGCAGCAATGTTGCTGATGGAAAGCATTGCCATAATCTATGTGCATACAATTGCAAGTATGCCCTCACGTTTCGCTGAATTTTCTATTTTACTCTTTCTGCATCTGTGCATACTATTCCCTGTTCTGTATATGCTCTATCTCCGTCCACTGGGGAAGTATAGTGCAGAAAGAGAAGAGATTGTAAAATCAGTAAAAGATACCTTTATTTTATTACAAACGGCATTTTCTGCCATGAATGAGGGTATTCTTATTGTTGACTTCAAAACCCGCAATATTCTTGAAGCCAATGTTGCAGCTGAAAAAATATTCAACTATACACGGGATGATCTGGTTGGTTCCAGTACCAAAATGCTGCATCTGAATGAGAGAATGTATGAGAAGTTCGGCGAAATGATTTTAAACTCTTACCGGGAAAATGGTTGTCTTGATGCAGCCTTTACGTTGAAAAGAAAGGACGGGACAACGTTTCCTTCGGAACATTCAATCATTCCTATAATGGCCGAAGATGGAAGCTATTTGCGCCATGTCAGTGTGATACGGGACGTAACCGAACGCGTCAAGGCACATGAAAAAGTAAGAAATGTAATGAATACACTGGAGGAGAAGAACACCTTTCTCGAATCGGTTATAACCAATATGTTCAGCGGCATCATTGTCGTTGATCATGACCTGCGGATAAAGATGGCAAATCCCTATGCGCTTCGTTTGTGCGCCAAAAGTGCTGCACAGGTCGTAGGGAGCCCGTTGAGAAATTTCTGCCCTGAATTTGAAGAACATTTAGCAGCGGGAATTGGTTCGGGCGAAATAACGGCCCATTTTTGTTCCAATGAATACGTGGTCGGGTTCTCCCTCTTCAACCAGACCGGAGCAGAAAACAAGACGGTTGGACATATCATAAACTTTAAAGATCTCACGGAAATCATGAAAATCAGGAAAGAGATGAGGCAGAAAGAGCGTCTTTGAGCAATGGGTGAAGTCGTTGCCAGGGTTGCCCACGAAATGCGCAATCCACTGTGTGCCATGACCTCAGTCGTCCAGATTCTTGGATTGGAACTCAAGCTTTCGCCTCAACATGGTCAACTGATGGATTCATATATGGCGGAATCGAAGCGGCTCAACAATCTCGTCGGAGAATTGCTGGACTGTACCAGGGAACTGCAGGTTGAGAAGAAGAAAGTTGATTTATGCAGCATTATCGATATGGCAACTCAGATCAATGAACCCTATCTGGCCGAGAAAAATCTGCGGATATTTAAATCTTACGCTGTTGAAGAACTTTTCTTGATGGCAGATTCTGAGAAACTGGAGCAGGTAGCGATAAATCTTGTGAAAAATGCAATAGATGCCTCAAGTTATGGCGAGGAAATTACTATCATTCTTGAAGCGGATAACACTGAGGCAAAACTCAGAGTCGTTGACAATGGCCAGGGCATTCCGCATGGTCAACTGGAAAAAATATTTGAAATATTTTATACGACTAAGAAGCATGGGACGGGGATGGGGCTGGCCATATCCAGGAACATTGTTGAAGCGCACAAGGGGAGTCTGGTCGCGTGCAACAACAGTGAAGGCGGGGCAACCTTCACCATGACGCTTCCTCTGAGCGGGACGGTCGCATGAAAGCGTTAATCATCGATGATGAGCCGGGGATCAGGTTTTCCCTCGGTTATTTCCTGAGCCAGCGCGGCTATGAACTGCTGGAGGCCCCTACATCTTCCGAAGGACTCTCCCTTGCGAGGGAATTTCTCCCTGATATCGTGTTTCTCGATATGCACCTTCCCGATTCCGATGGGGAACTCCTTCTCCCCCATCTGGTCGTCCCGGAAATCGGTGCTCGCGTTATCATGATGACCGCCTATGCCGAAATAGAAAAAGCGGTCAGATCAATGAAGTGCGGAGCGGAAAACTTTCTTGCCAAGCCTTTTGACCTTGAGCAGGTAGCCCTGATCCTCGAAAGAATCGAGAATCAGCTTCGAAGAGAAAAGGAGTCAGAGCAGTATCGGCAATTGTACTCAACGTCCGTTCAGCATGCCGAACTTATCGGCTATTCTCCGCTAATGCTGCGCATACAAAGGCTGATTGCGTTAATGGCAGAGAATCTTTCCACCCCTGTGCTTATCCTTGGGGAGTCGGGAAGCGGCAAGGAACTGATAGCACGAGCCATTCACCGTCGTAGTAAACTGAAAGGACCACTTGTTGAGATTAACAGTGCATGCCTTTCGGATGCCCTCCTCGAGTCGGAATTGTTTGGTCATGAAAAGGGTGCTTTTACGGATGCCTCCAGTACGAAAGTCGGACTCTTTGAACTTGCACACAATGGAACGATTTTTTTTGATGAAATTGGCGAGATGCCTCTCTCGATACAGGCAAAGTTACTTAAAGTACTCGACACGAGAAAATTCAGAAGAGTCGGTGGTGTTGCTGACATCACCACTAATGCGCGGTTTATCGGGGCGACCAACCGCGATCTCCCTAATCTGGTGCATAAGGGGGCATTTCGAGAAGACCTCTACTACCGGATACATGTCATGCCGATTTTTGTTCCTCCCCTTCGGGAACGTGATAATGACATCTTGCTGCTGGCAGAGCATTTTGTCCAAACGCTGGGTGAAGATATGGGAAAAGGGGGTATGTGCATTTCACCGTCTGCAATGGATTTTCTTGTCCGATATAAATGGCCAGGCAATGTCAGAGAATTGAAAAATGTTATTGAACGGGCCATAATTCTTGCGGAAGGTCACGAAATTCTTCCTGAGCATATCCCCTCAGAGTTGAGGCTGGCCCCACTTCCCCACCAGGTGAGCAGTGCTGGTGCTCAAATAAAACCACTGCATAAAATCGAGGAAGAGTACATTGAGCATGTTCTTCGTGCCACTGGCAACCACTATTCAAATACCGCGAGTCTCCTCGGCATAAGCCGTTCAACACTCCATCTCAAACTGGCAAAAATGAAGAAGGCTGTCCTATAACTGCACACGTCCGATTATCGGACAAATCCCGCTCTTCTTGAGTGAATCCTTCCCCTTAAAAGTTACCCCTCAGTTTTAACTTCATCATTTATCCCTGTGGCTGTTGAGAGTTATGCCTTAGTCCATTCACAATGTTTGTCTTCGAGTCGGGAACCGGGTTGGCTATTTGAAGACTGTTCTTCTCCCAATGTATTAAAATCATACATTCCTTCCACTGAACAAATTTCATCACAATTGCATATCTCACCGAAAATACGACAAATATCAGTCAGCACACTTTGCTTGTTATTGGTATGCAACCTGCTTGAGTCCGGTAACAAGATGCTCATTCAAGGGGAAAAATGATCAATGCCGGCGGGAACTTTGAAAAAAATTCTGATTGTAGATGACGAATGTTTCATTTTGCTGAGTCTTTCCTATCTTCTCAGAACAGAGGGGGTTGAAGTGATCTGTTGCAGCGAGATCGAACAGGCGAAAGAGGCTCTGGAAACAAACCATTTTGACCTGGTTCTGACTGATATAAGAATATCTGGCGTTAATGGCAGTGAGGGGCTTGAGCTCCTGAGATACATAGATGAGCATTGTTCTACTGATGTGATGATCATGACCGGTTTTAGCACTCCGGCAATTAGAGAAGAGGCTTCGCGATGTGGTGCATGTTACTTTTTCGAGAAGCCTATTGATATACCCTTGTTGTTAAAGCAAGTCGCCATGAGGGGCATTCCCGTCAAACAAAAACTTACCTGAGCTGTGGAGAAGTAAGTCGCTGTTGTTGCCCCACAGATAACATCTGATTCATGCACTCTCTACAAAAGGAGTATGAAATATGAAACAGAGGAGTTTTTTAAAAGGGCTTCAGGGAAAACTGCTACTTTTTTTTCTTGTCATTTCGATAGTGCCACTTGTCATTGTCGCCACGGTTGCCTATCAAAAGGCGAAAGGAAGCCTGCAGGAACTGGGTAATAGCATGCTTAACGACACCGCCCATACCGTGATGGGGAAAATGGATGTAATTGTCGGTGACCGCTATGACGACATCAAGGCGTGGGCTGCATCAGATATCATCAGAGACGGCTTCAAGACGGGGGAATTCTCTCAGTCGACCAGGATGCTCGGGAGTCTGGTAAAACAATACGAACTGTACAAGGAAATCCTCATCTTCGATACTTCCGGCAACTGCGTCGGCGCAAACGATATTAACATTTTCAGAAATCCAGGTTTCAAGAAGAACCAGGCGGATAAGGAGTGGTTCAAACATGTCATGGCCGGGGAGCTTTACGTACATGATGTCTATTTTTCGGCAAGCATAAACGACCTTGCCATCGGCTTTTCCGCCCCGGTCAAGGACGACAACGGCAAGGTGATCGGAGCGGTTGGCTCCCGTATCCCCTGGAATGAGTTTGAAAAGCTGGCCCTTGAGGAAGGTAAAGTAGGGAGTACCGGCTATACCTACCTCATCAACAAGGAAGGGGAATTCATCGTCCATCCAAAAAAGGAGAAGATCCTTAAGGAGAACCTGACAAAGGACTCCAATGCCCGGCTTTCCGAGATTGCCAGGAAGATGGTCAAGGGGGAGGAAGGGATCGGGGATTATACCTACGAAGGAGTTGCCAAGCTGGTATCATATTCTCCGTCGAAGGGGTACGGTGACTTCAAGGGGCTGGGATGGAGCTGTGCATCCACAATACCGGAGGCGGAGCTGTACAATCCGGTCTATGCCCTGCGCTCTATCGTACTGATACTCATTTCAGTTGCCATGCTGCTGATTGCCGGCATAGCGGTAATCATCGCCCGCAGCATCGCTAATCCGATGCTCAAGGGGGTTGCCTTTGCCCAGGCAGTGGCCGGCGGTGATCTGACCGGTCAACTCGATGTGCGAACCAAGGACGAAGTGGGGGATCTGGCCAATGCCCTTAACGAGATGGTGACGGGACTCAAAGCGATGGTCGGCAGCATCAGCGATACTTCCGTCCAGGTTGCCGCGGCAGCGGGTCAGATCTCGGCCAACTCTGAACAGTTGACGAGGGCAGCCCACAGTCAAGCATCTGCCTCCGAGGAGACTTCCTCGACCATGGTGCAGATGGCTGCCTCCATCCAGATTGTAGCAAAAAATGCCGACTCCCTTGCCAGCAATGCGGATGAGGTTTCTTCCTCCATCCAGGAACTGGGTGCATCAAGCGAACAGGTGGCGAAGGGTGCCGAGGTAATGGCCTCCTCCGTATCGGAAACCTCGGCAAGTATTGAACAGATGACTGTTTCCATTGAGAAGGTGGCCCAGAACGCAGATGATCTCGCGTCTTCTGTTTCCGAAACATCCTCGACTGTCGAGCAGATGACTGTTTCAATCGACCAGGTGGCGGGGAACACCCAGGAACTGCAGCAGGTGGCCACCGATACGGCGGCCATTATAGAACAGCTGGCCATCTCCATCCGGGAATCAGCCAAGAATGTCAAAGCGGCAGATGATGTTGCAAAGACCGCAGCCAAGGAAGGTGCTGCGGGTCAAGAGGCGGTGCAACAGGCACTGGAGTCCATGAAGCGGGTAGGGGACGTCATAGAGAAGACGGCTGACTCCATCGCCAACCTGGGAAAACGGTCGGAAGAAATCGGGAGCATTGTCAAAGTAATCAACGAGATTGCCGACCAGACAAACCTCCTGGCCCTGAACGCGGCCATCGAAGCGGCACGGGCGGGAGATGCAGGACGTGGATTCGCTGTGGTTGCGGAAGAGGTGCGCAAGCTGGCAGAACGGAGCGTCAGTGCCACCAAAGAGATCGGCCAGGTCATAAAGGAAGTGCAGCACGACACGGGCAACTCGGTCAGGTTCGGCGAGCTGGCGGCACAGGAAGCACGCTCCTCCATGGAGCTGTCCGGCGTGGCGGGAAACGCACTGGCGAACATTGTCAAGAGCATCGATCAGACAAGCGCGCTCATGTCCGATATATCTCTGATGACGGGTGAGCAGGCCAACGCCTCCGGCCAGGTCCTGAAGTCGGTGGAGCGTATGACCCTGTTCACGACCCAGGTGGCTAATGCAGCACGCGAGCAGGCCCAGGGAGGGAAGCAGATCCGGGTTGCGGTGGAGCGGATGAATACTGTTACCCAGGAAGTGACGGGAGCAGCCCGAGAGCAGGCACAAGGGAGCAAACAGATTCGGGTGGCGGTGGAGAATATGAACCATGTCACCACACAGGTGAGCATTGCGACCAAGGAGCAGGCGCTCTCCGCCCGTCAGATCGTGACGGCGGTGAGCAGCATGACCTCAATGACTCAGTCGGTGGCAAATGCTACCGCCGAACAGAAGAAGGGTGGAGAGATGGTGATTACTGCCATGGAGAACATTAACGACCTGACCAGCGAAAACCTCAGTTCAGTGGAACAGCTCTCCAGAGCCGCCCAGAACTTATCTCTCCAAGCGGAAGGGCTTACGTCGCTGATTGCTACGTTCAAGGTGAAGTAACAACTCAATCAGCCATCCACTTCTTGACGTAACTTGTCTTGTATCTGTGGTCTCCGGTGTCGTCATAAGCTTCCACCTGTCTGGCCTAAACATCCAGATACTCGATCTGACATGAGAAAAAAGTTGACAACCACCCGTGAAAATGTAAAATGCATAAAAATTATTTAAGAGTAGATAGACGATAATACTTAACCATTCGCAAGAATGGGGCGGAAAGCCTACGGGTCTTACTGAGACAGCCGGGTTGCCGAAATATCATGCGATATTCGGTCCCGGCTTTTTTGTTGTCAAAACAATAACGGAGGTTACGTCGGAGAGAGGGTGCGCTTACAAGCGCGCCGTAGTATGCCGGTCCACGTCGATGACGGAAACCGGCATGTAAACAGTTGGTGTACACGATACTACTCAACCATCCGCGAGGGTGGGGCGGAAAGCCTACAGGGTCTCACTGAGACAGCCGGGTTGCCGAAATGTCACCTTATCTTCGGCCCCGGCTTTTTTTTATCAATCATCATCGAGAAAGGTACCTTATTTATCTCATGTGCCGAATCGCAAAACTGCCACTCTTGACCAATGGGCTTCGCTTTGTAGCTCTTTGCACGTTCATCGCATCCCTCAATGGGTGTGCCGTTATGAAAAATTTCCAGGAGCCAGGCCATCCTGAAAGCGAGATCAAACGAAGCACTTTCCCGGTTGCAGGAGGAGAAGACGTCGTTGGCCGACTGGCAGTCATCAAGCTTGAAGAGGGTGATACTCTGCCGGATATTGCGCGGCATTTCGGCCTGGGGGTCAATGCGATCAGCGCCGCCAATCCAGGGGTAGATGTATGGGTGCCCGAGGCAGGAGAACGCATCACGTTGCCTCTGAGTTTTATCCTGCCGGACGCACCCCGAAAAGGGATTGTGATCAATCAGGCTACCATGAGGCTCTTTCAATTCAAAGGGGATAGTCCATCATTGGTGGTTTCGACCTACCCGGTCGGTGTCGGAACCGAAGAGCGGCCCACCCCCATGGGGCAAACGCGTGTGGCGCGCAAGGCACCCCGACCGACCTGGCATGTGCCTGCTTCAATTGCCGAGGACCATCGGAAAAAAGGAGATATTCTGCCCGCAGAAGTCCCGCCGGGACCTGAGAACCCCTTGGGAGAATATGCGCTCTATTTGAGTAAAACGGGTTATTTGATCCATGGCACCAATAAACCGGCCAGCATCGGTCTTAGAGCAACCAATGGCTGCATGAGACTCTATCCGGAAAACATTTCGATGCTCTACAAGGACACCCCGGTCAACACACCGGTACTCATAGTTAACCAGCCATATCTCATCGGCCAACGGGATGGTGTGCTTTACCTGGAAGCCCATACCCCTTTTGAAGGCTCGGGCGCTGGCGACCTGGAGAAGATAGATGCGAAATTGAGAAGTATTGAAAAGCAGTCGGCACGCACGCTTGACTGGAAAAAAGTCAAGGAGGTACAGGCCGAGGCCCGAGGGATCCCTGTTCCCATCTTCGAGATGGGGCAAGGTTACAACGAGGATGTGAAACCCATTAAAGTTGAGCATCCGGAAACGTTGTACGGCAGACCGGCTCTGCCGGAACTGAAACTGGAGGCATGGTATGTCCTGGCTGCGGATGTGCGTGAAGAGATCGATGCCCGGAGGCTTGCCGCCATTATCAACCACCAGGGTCCGCCAATACCGGCAAGGGTGCTGTCAAAGAACAATGGTTACCGTGTTGTCGCCGGACCTTTCGATGGTATCAGTGCGGCCAAAGAAGCAGCCAAACGT
This sequence comes from Geobacter sp., assembly GCA_003574885.1. Lineage (GTDB taxonomy): Bacteria > Desulfobacterota > Desulfuromonadia > Geobacterales > Geobacteraceae > Geomobilimonas. The sequence continues at coordinate 3,668 of PJFC01000001.1, read as the reverse complement.
TTGAAAATCGATTTGGACATAGACGGCATAGTGATAGAACCAGTTAAGCAGATATAGACTGAAAGGAGGTGATTGGAGTCGAAGCAAAGTCTTTTGGTAATCACAACAATCAACTGAACAAAAAGGAGGAATTTAAGATGAAGACACGTCTTTTGGTGATCTCAATGATGCTCGTTCTTGGTGCTGCGTTGACGGGTTGTGCTACTTCCGGTGACCTGGAGAAAGTGCAGGCGCAGCAAAATCTGATTAACGCGAAAGCCGAGCAGGCATTGCAGGATGCGCAAGCAGCCAAGGCTGCCGCCGATGCAGCCAAGGTAAAGGCAGATGATGCCACAGCCCGCGCCGATAATGCTGAAAAGGCGGCTGCGGAAAGAGAAAAGATCGCAGAAGAAAAGGCGAAAAGAGCCGACGCCGCATTCCAGAAATCGATGAGGAAGTAGCTCAACTTTAAACGAGCTGTAGCATTACCTGTGGTGCCCAGAATAATGGAGTGGCAGGGTCTCAATAACCCTGCCATTTCATTATCCAGCATTTCAGGCCTCTCAGGACATTCAAACAAATGATTTGTTAGGTTAATGGTATGTCACCTATGGCAAAAAAACAGAGCAGGATGGGTGAGCGCTTTTGTGCTTTCTTTGTCTGTATCATACTGATACCGATTCTCATATCCGGATGCAGTCACTTCAATGAAGGCAATCAGGCAAGGTCAACCTTCAAGGAAGCGAATGATTTATTCAATCAGGGAAGCTACAGCGCCTCTCTGAACAAATATGAGCAGATTGTCATGAAATATCCCAAGAGGGGAGACAGGGTGCTCTTCGAGATGGGAATTATTTATGCGTATCCGAAGAATGAACAAAAAGATTATGAGAAAGCGCTGGGATGTTTTCAGAAACTGATAAAGTGTTATCCCGAGAGTGGGTACCGGCAGGACAGTGAGATGATGATATTTACCATCAATAATGTCGCTATCAAGGACAAGACGATTGCTGCGCAGCAAACACAGATTGAGACCCTCCATCAAGACCTTGAACGCAAGGGAAATGAAGTTGTTACACTGCAAAAAAAAATTGAAGCGCTGGAACAAGAGGTCAGGAACAAAGAGAATGAGAAGGTTAAACTGTTTGTGAGTCAGAAGGGAACAGCGAACAAGATTCTGATAGAAAAACAGGCCCGCCGATTGACGTTGTTCTCAAAGGGTGAGGTGCTCAAAACCTACAGGATAGCCTTGGGGGGAAACCCGATTGGGCCAAAGGAAAGGCAGGGTGATAACAAAACCCCTGAGGGGACCTACATCATCGATTCAAGAAACAAGGACAGCCGTTATCACCAGTCCCTTCATGTTTCCTACCCGAACGAGAGAGACAAAAAGCGGGCAAAAGGACTGGGCGTTTCTCCGGGTGGAGACATCATGATCCACGGCATCAAGAATGGTTTCTCGTGGGTTGGTGATTCTCACACAGAGGCCGACTGGACAAAAGGTTGTATTGCCGTAACCGACGGAGAAATAGAGGAAATTGGCAAGCTGGCACCAAACGGCACGGTTGTTGAGATAAGACCATAGAAGGCCGCCACCGGAATGCGGCACCCCCATGATTTCGAAAAGCATCAAAGGCTTTACCCTGCTCGCGGCAACCCGCTTGCCCCCCAAGTAGTAACGGGTGAGGATAATCCGTCGCACAGCCTGTTCCTCTTCCCGAACGTTACCTTCCCAAGGATAGTCGTGTCTCACGTCCTTGCTTATAATCTCGCAACCCAGCCCCATCATTGACTTTCCGTCAGTACCAATCATTCTCGTGAGAATGCTGGCAATCAGCACCTCCAGTTCGCGTGGTTCCTCCTGAAGCCTTTGTCGTAACTGAGGGACGGTGCTATCCTCAGCTTTGATGTCCACCCGTCTCCCCCCCCCTGCATAGACCTCCCTCCCAAGAACTTAATATGGCAACTGGAAATCAATGATTGTTCACATAGATTGTGTTAAGTATTGCCATGAGATATCAGGGAGGTGTTCCGCCGTATCCGCTGTAAAACATTAATAGACAGTAATCTATCTAGTGGAATATCAGTGCTAATCCGCACTCCAGATGTTTCGAATGAGTACGTAAAATCATATGTTATTGCTCTGCAATTAATTTCTGGCATTGTACTTGCTCATTAGTGCTATGGCTTAACAGTGTTTTTCGTCATGGGAAAAGCAGGATTTAGCTAACAGGTTGTTTTTATTAGTATCCGGAGGCAGTTACATGCTAACCAGATTGCACGCCGCATTTGAAATCATCGTTTTTTCTTTGGCCGTTTTGGTTATATCGCTGACAAATGTTTCCTTTGCCGCCACGGCGCCTGTGGTAACCGTCCTGCCTCCCGTCACGAAAAGTGTCAAATCGCCGATCAGGGTCGTTCTTGACCAGCAGGGTAATTACTACGTCACCGATCCCCGTGCCGGCGGAGTATCGAAGATCAACACCTATGGCCGGCTGATGAAGACCATTCCGACCCAGTATCCTTCCCTCGGGGTGGCAGTGAACGACCAGGGGAGCCTTGTGGTAAGCCAGGGAAGCTATGTGGTGATCCTGGACCAGAATGGCGTAGAACAGGGCAGACTCGGTTCGGGTATTGGCCAGTTCAAGAAGGCAAACGGCATTGCCATCGACGGAAACGGCTACCTCTACGTGGTTGACAGTCTCGCCAACAACGTCCAGGTGTTCACGGGAAGCGGGCAATACGTCAAGACCATTGGCAGCACAGGGACTGCCGCGGGGCAGTTCTCCCTGCCGAGTGGCATTGCCTATGAAAAAAAATCAAATCAGATTGCCGTAACCGATACACTTAATGGCCGGGTACAATTCTTTGACGCTTCAACTTACTCCTATGTCAAAACCATTGGCAGGTTCGGATCAAACGCACTTCAGTTCAGTTCACCCCAGGGGGTGACCTTCGAGTATGACGCCGCGGGCAATCTGAGCCGTATGTACGTGGTCGATACCTACCAGAGCACGATCCAGGCCATCGACCCCGCGGGGGCCGGAACCTGGCTTGCTTTCATCGGCAGTTACGGCGTCGCAAACGGCCAGCTGATGGTTCCGGGGGACGTAACGTTTGACCAGACCAACAAGCGGCTTATCGTCACCAACGGGTATGGTTATTTGACCATGTTCGGCATCGATGGCGGAACGAGCCCGACCAAAACCGCCCCACCGACCCTGGCAATCGATCCGGTAGCTGCCAACGTCAGTACACCGGACGTAATGATCAGCGGTTCTGTCGAGGCCAGCAGCACGGTCGCTGTAACGACCGGCACAACGGCAGTTGCTTCCGACGTTGTCTATACTTCGGCGACCACCTGGACGTGCAGCATCAGCGGTCTTGTCCCCGGTGATAACGTGCTTACCGCCACCGCAACGGATGGGGCGGGGAACACTGCAACCCAGTCAGTGAACGTCATCTATGCCATTCCCGCACCGTCGCTCACCATCAACAGCGGGCTGCCGACACTGACACGTATCCCCTCCCTGACCCTGACCGGTACGGTCGATGCAGGCGCGACGGTTGTTGTCACTCAAAGCGGTGCAACCGGCACCGTAACGGGGAGCGCGGTCATAACCGATACCAGCTGGAGTTATGAGGCAACCCTCGTGGAGGGGAGCAACACCCTGACCGTGAGCGCGCAG